>NZ_FNRO01000049.1 GCF_900107745.1 Variovorax sp. YR216
CGGATCGCGAAGCGCAGACCTTCTTCCATGGCGATCGGAGCGATCAGCTTGACCGTGATCGACACGTTGTCGCCGGGCATGACCATTTCCTTGTCCTTGGGCAGCTCGATCGAGCCGGTCACGTCCGTCGTGCGGAAGTAGAACTGCGGGCGGTAGTTGTTGAAGAACGGCGTGTGACGGCCACCTTCGTCCTTGCTCAGCACATACACCTCGGCGGTGAAGTGCGTGTGCGGCTTGATCGAGCCGGGCTTGCACAGCACCTGGCCGCGCTCGACTTCTTCGCGCTTCGTGCCGCGCAGCAGCACACCCACGTTGTCACCAGCCTGGCCCTGGTCCAGCAGCTTGCGGAACATTTCCACGCCCGTGCAGGTGGTCTTCTGGGTGGCGCGGATGCCGACGATTTCGATTTCATCGCCGACCTTGACAATGCCGCGCTCGACCGCGCCGGTCACCACCGTGCCGCGACCCGAGATCGAGAACACGTCTTCCACAGGCATCAGGAACGTGCCGTCCACCGCGCGCTCAGGCGTGGGGATGTAGGTGTCCAGCGCCTCGGCCAGCTTCATGATCGAGCCTTCGCCGAGCTCGCCCTTGTCGCCTTCCAGGGCCAGCTTGGCCGAGCCGTGGATGATCGGGGTGGCGTCGCCAGGGAAGTCGTACTTGTCCAGCAGTTCGCGGACTTCCATTTCCACGAGCTCGAGCAGTTCCTTGTCGTCCACCATGTCGCACTTGTTCAGGTAGACGATGATGTAGCCCACGCCCACCTGGCGCGCCAGCAGGATGTGCTCACGGGTCTGGGGCATCGGGCCGTCAGCGGCCGAGCACACCAGGATGGCGCCGTCCATCTGGGCGGCACCGGTGATCATGTTCTTCACGTAGTCGGCGTGGCCGGGGCAATCGACGTGCGCGTAGTGGCGGTTGGCCGTCTCGTACTCGACGTGCGCGGTGTTGATCGTGATGCCGCGCGCCTTTTCTTCGGGCGCCGCGTCGATCTGGTCGTAGGCCTTGGCTTCGCCGCCGAACTTGCTCGACAGCACGGTCGCGATCGCCGCCGTCAGAGTCGTCTTGCCGTGGTCAACGTGACCAATCGTGCCCACGTTCACGTGCGGCTTCGTGCGGGTGAATTTTCCTTTTGCCATTTT
>NZ_FNRO01000021.1 GCF_900107745.1 Variovorax sp. YR216
ACCTTGGCTTCGTTCTTCAGCTTGTCCACCAGCGTGGCGACGTCGGGCACCTTGATGCCGGCACCGCGCTTGGGAGGCTCGGCCACCTTCAGGGTTTTCAGGCGCGGCTTCACATCGACGCCGAGGTCCTCGGGCTTGACGGTGTCGAGCTGCTTCTTCTTGGCCTTCATGATGTTGGGCAGCGTCACGTAGCGCGGCTCGTTCAGGCGCAGGTCGCTGGTGAGGACGGCCGGGAGCGAGAGGGAGAGGGTTTCCAGGCCACCATCCACTTCACGGGTGACGCTCACCTTGTCGCCCGCGACCTCGACCTTCGAAGCGAAGGTGGCCTGGGGCAGATCCGCGAGAGCCGCCAGCATCTGGCCGGTCTGGTTGTTGTCGTCGTCGATGGCCTGCTTGCCGAGGATCACGAGCGAGGGTTGTTCCTTGTCCACCAGGGCCTTCAGGAGCTTGGCAACCGCGAGCGGCTGGAGCTCTTCCGAGGTCTCCACGAGGATCCCGCGATCAGCACCGATGGCCATCGCGGTGCGCAGCGTCTCCTGGCACTTCGCATCGCCGCAGGACACGGCGATGATTTCCGTCGCCACGCCCTTCTCCTTCAGGCGAACCGCCTCTTCGACGGCAATCTCGTCGAAGGGGTTCATGCTCATCTTGACGTTGGCCAGTTCGATGCCCGAGCCATCGGACTTCACCTGCGCCTTCACGTTCGCGTCGATCACGCGCTTGACTGCTACCAGGACCTTCATTTGTTGCTTCGTCTTTCCATGGGATTGCTCCGATTCCGGAGCGTTGTCGATGTCACGAGGTGACGATAGCCGCCGATCTCTGTCCTCCACCCACCATTTGTGAGGGGGGAGGAGGAGGTCTTCGAGGCAGGCCCCCCTCCTTAATGGTGGGGACGTGCGGTCGGTGCGGCGGCTATCTTTTGCCTATGACGCGTCTTGAACGCAAATCGCACTCACAGCCCAAGGAGATTCGAAGATGGCGCTACTTCGTCAATGTCTGATGGAACTCCGCGTGAGGCGCCGCGAATGGACCTCGCCGGAGGACCTCTGGTGCGATGCGGGGCCCGGTGGCGCGGACAGCGCCACCGGCCTGCCCGCCGCTCAGAGCCAGTGTGCGGGTGTGTTCAGCGGCGTGCGCTCGACGGGATCGAGCACCGCCAGCCAAGCGGCGACCTTGGGCATCTCCCAACCGAAGAAGTAGTCACAGGCGGCGAGCTTGCCGCGATGAAAGTCGCTGGCCTTGGCGCCATTGAGCAAGTCGGCTGCCGCGAGCGCCTGATCGAGCCACAGCCAGCCGACCACGACATGGCCAAAGGCTTCGAGATAGGGGCCGGCGTTGGCGAGTTGCAGTTCGGCATCGTCCAGCGCGTGAAGTTGACGCGTGATGGTCCACAGCTTCTCCCAGGCCGCTTCCAGCGCGCGGCCATGGTCCCGGAGGGTCTGCACGCGCACCGCGGCGTTGACGCTAGTTGCGATGCGCGCCGACAGCAGTTGCATGGCGCGGCCCTGCTCGACACGTGTCTTGCGTCCCAGCAGATCGATCGCCTGGATGCCGAAGGTGCCTTCGTGGATCGGGTTGAGCCGGTTGTCGCGGTAGAACTGTTCGACGTTGTATTCACGGGTGTAGCCGTAACCGCCGTGCACCTGGATCGCCAGTTCGTTGGCGACCAGGCCCCATTGCGCAGTCCAGCTCTTGGCGATCGGTGTCAGCAATTCGAGCAGCAGGTGGGCGTCGTCGCGCGCGGCCTGATCCTCCAGCGAATGCACGTCGTCGTTGAGGCGCGCCGAGTACAGGCACAGCGCCAGCGCGCCGGACGCATAGGCCTTCTGCGCGAGCAACATGCGTCGCACGTCGGTGTGTTGAATGATCGGCACCGGGGGCGACGCGGGATCGCGCTGGCCGCGCGTGCGGCCCTGCGTACGCGTCTTCGCATAGTCGAGTGCGTGCAGATAGCCCGTATAGGCGAGGGCGGAGGCCGTCAGACCCACTCCGATGCGCGCCTCGTTCATCATGTGGAACATGTACGCGAGGCCCTTGCCGGGCTCGCCGACGATCTCGCCGATGGCGCCGGCCTCGCCTTCCGGCCGAAACTTGCCTTCGCCGAAGTTGAGCAGGCAGTTGACCAGTCCGCGCTGGCCCATCTTGTGGTTCACGCCTGCGGGCACGACGTCGTTGCGCTCGCCCAGGGTGCCGTCCTCGTTGACCAGCCGACGTGGCACGGTGAATAGCGAGATGCCCTGCACGCCGGGCGGGAGCTGCCCGTTGGCATCGGGGATCTTGGCGAGCACGAGATGCACGATGTTCTCCGACACCTCATGGTCGCCGCCGGAGATCCACATCTTGTTGCCGAACAGTCGATAGCGGCCGTCGGAGACAGGCACTGCCCTGGTGCGAATGTCGGCGAGGCTGGAGCCGGCCTGCGGCTCCGAGAGGCACATCGTGCCGAAGAAGCGCCCCTGTGCCATCGCAGGCACGTACTTCGCCACTTGCGCCGGCTCGCCATGCGCCATCAACAGGTTGGCGTTTCCTATCGTGAGATAGGCATAGCCCGCGGTCGCCACATTGGCGCCCATGACGTAGGCCATGCCGGCACGCTCCACCACGGAGGGCAGGCCCATGCCGCCCCATCGCTCGGGAAAGGCCGCGGACATGAGCCCTGCCTCCGAGAACGCGCGCATGGCCACGCCCACTTCGTCGATGACGGTCACCGACTCGCCATCGAACGAAGGTTCCTGGCTGTCGTTCTTCTTGTTGTGCGTGGCGAACAGGTCGGTGGCGATCCGGGCGTAGGTGTCCAGCACCGATGCGTAGTCGAAGCGGTCCTGTCCGGCAAAGCGGGGGCGATCGGTGAGGGCCTCGACCTTGAGCCAGTCGAAGAGCAGGAAATCGAGGTCGTTGCGGGAGAGGATGAGTTCTTGAGTCATACGGGCGGGGGCGACTCGCGGTCGCGACTTGAGGCAGCCCGCAAGGAGACCACAGGACCCCCATGTCGCGCCCCACCCAAAAGTGAGGGGCGGCAAAAGTGCCGTCGGCGACTCGCCTTCGGTGGTGCGACGGGCCCTCCCCATCCCCAAAGGGTGGGGAATTCCGCGACTGCGATCTCTAACCTGAGCGCATGTCTATCCAGCAACCGAACAAGAACGAGATGAGCGAAGAGGTCCTGATCTACGAGAAAGTGGGCAAGACAGCGGTCATCACGTTGAACCGGCCCAAGTACAAGAACGCGCTCGATGATTCGCTGCGGGCGGCGATGCCTGCGGCCATTCGCGCCGCGCGCCAGGACCCGTCGGTCGCCTCGGTCGTTCTGACGGGCGCTGGCGGGAGTTTCTGCTCTGGCGCGCAACTATCCATCAGCGGGGACGGGATCGAAAAGCCCTTCGCTGTTCGGGAACTGCTGCTCGACGCCCATCGCTGGTTCGCGGAACTGGCCGATCTCGAAAAGCCGGTGATCTCCGCAGTCGACGGTTTCGCCGTGGGCGCAGGCTTCTCGCTCGCGCTCGGGGCCGACTTTGTTGTCGCCTCCGACCGTGCGAAGTTCGCGGCCAGCTTTGCACGCGTGGGGTTCGTGCCGGACCTGTCGCTTCTGCATGTGTTGCCGCGGCTCGTGGGCCTCGCCCGCGCGAAGGAGATCGCGTTCAGCGCACGCGACATCCCTGCCGACGAGGCGCTGCAAATGGGTCTGGTGCAGGCCGTGGTCCCGGCAACGCGCCTGCTCGACACGGCGCTCGCATTTGCTCGCCGCTTCGACGAAGCACCCACGCACGTGCTGGGCCTCGCCAAGAACATCCTGAACCGGTCTTTCGAGACGGATCGATATGGACTGGCGCAATGGGAAGCCGCGCTGCAGGGGATCCTGGCCGGCAGCAACTATCACGCCGAGGCGCTCCAGCGCTTCCTCTCGCGCAGCACACCTGCCTATGGCGGAGCGCATCGCTTCGAGGCCTCGGGGCTGTGAGATTTCAAGCATTCAACAGGAGCAATACATGACAAGCAAAGTAGTGGTGGCGGGCGTCGGGATGATCCCGTTCAAGAAGCCGGGCCAAAGCGAGACCTATCCTGTGATGGGTGCCGAGGCCGTGCGGCTCGCGTTGGCGGACGCCGGCGTGGGCTACGACGCCGTGCAGCAGGCCTATGCCAGCTACATCTTCGGTGATTCCACCGCCGGCCAGCGCGTGCTGTATGACGTGGGCATGACCGGCATCCCCGTGATCAATGTGCACAACAACTGCGCGAGCGGTTCGTCCGCGCTCTACCTGGCGCGTCAGGCCATTGCCGGCGGCGAGGCCGACGTCGTGCTGGCCTTCGGCTTCGAACAGATGAATCCGGGCGCCCTCGGCGACATGTACACCGACCGGCCCGCGCCTCTCGAGCTGTTCCAGAAGGCCTGCGCCAGCGTGGTTCCCGAGGGCGTGGCGCCTGCGCTGCGCCTTTTCGGCGCAGCGGGCCAGGAGCATATGCAGCGCTTCGGCACCTCACTGGAGAGCTTCGCCAAGATCCGCGCCAAGGCCAGCCGCCACGCGGCGAACAACCCGTTCGCGGTGTTCCGCAAGGTCGTCAGCACCGAGGAGGTGATGGCTGACCAGGTCATGTGGCCCGGCGTGATGACGCGCCTGATGGCCTGTCCGCCGACCTGCGGCGCGGCCGCCGCGGTGCTGTGCAGCGAGGACTATGCGAAGAAGCACGGTCTCGACGCGCGCGTGTGGATTGCAGGCCAGGCACTGGCAACGGATGGCCCCGAGACCTTCAACTCCGGCGACATGCGCCACCTCGCTGGTTTCGGCATGTCGCGCGCCGCGGCAAGACGTGTGTACGAGATGGCCGGTATCGGCGCCGAGGACGTCGACGTGGTCGAGCTGCATGACTGCTTCGCGCAGAACGAACTGCTGACCTACGAAGCGCTGGGCCTGTGCCCTGAAGGCGGCGCGCAGAAGTTCATCGACGACGGTGACAACACCTATGGCGGCCGCTATGTGGTCAACCCCTCGGGCGGCCTGCTCTCCAAGGGCCACCCGATCGGCGCGACAGGTCTCGCCCAGTGCTACGAGCTGGTGTCGCAACTGCGGGGCACTGCCGAGAAGCGCCAGGTGCAAGGCGCTCGCGTGGCGCTGCAGCACAACGTCGGCATCGGCGGTGCCGCTGTCGTCACGATGTACCGCATCTGAGCTCGTCATGCGTGCAAGTCGGGTCGGTCCGCTGGCGGGCCTCAGGGTCCTGGAGATCCACGGCATCGGGCCGGCGCCTTTCTGCGGCATGCTGCTCGCGGACCTCGGCGCCGATGTGGTGCTGGTCGACCGCTCGACACCAGGGCCGGACGAGCGCGATCTCGGTCGGCACGCCGTCACGAACCGTGGCAAGCGTTCGATCGCGCTCGACCTGAAGACGCCCGAGGGTGTGTCGACACTGCTGCAACTCGTCGAGCAGTCCGACGCATTGATCGAGGGCATGCGCCCCGGCGTGATGGAGCGCCTGGGCGTGGGGCCCGATGTGTGCCTCGCGCGCAATCCGAAGCTCGTCTACGGCCGCATGACCGGCTGGGGCCAGTCGGGGCCCCTGTCGCAGGCGGCGGGCCACGACCTCAACTACATCGCGCTCTCGGGCGCGCTGTGGTATTCGGGCCAGCCCGGTGAGCCCCCGATGACGCCGCCGAGCCTGGTGGGCGACATGGGCGGCGGGGCGATGTACCTCGCGGTCGGCCTGCTGGCCGCGTTGATGCACGCCCGCGCGACCGGCGAGGGTCAGGTCATCGATGCTGCCGTCGTCGACGGCAGCGCCCATCTGATGAACCTGCTGATGGGTCTGAAGTCCGCCGGCCAGTTCAGCAACGAGCGTGGTCGGAGCTTGCTCGATGGCCCGCATTGGTACCGCAGCTATCGTTGCAAGGACGGAGGCTTCATCACGGTGGGCGCGCTCGAACCGAAGTTCCATCGCGTGCTGATAGAGAAGCTCGGTCTCTCCGGTGATCCCGTCCTCGCGAGCCAAGGAAGTCCGGGGTGCAGGCCGCAATCGCATCAGGCGTTCGCGGAGCTGTTTGCCACGCGCACGCGCGATGAATGGTGCGCGTTGCTCGAAGGCACGGAGGCGTGCTTTGCGCCGGTGCTCGATCCCGACGAGGCGGCCGAGCATCCGCACATGGCCGCGCGTGCCGTTTACACGCGCATCGACGGCGTGCTCCAGGCCAGCCCGGCGCCGCGCTTCTCACGCACGCCCGGCGCCGCCGGCGCGGTGCCGCAGCGCGGCCAGCACCAGCATGAAGTGCTTCGGGACTGGCTCAATGCCTGAAGTGCAGAACCACAAGGAAAGTAGCAGGAGACACATGAAGATGAAAAAACATTCGCGCTGCGCATTGGCCGTGCTGGCTTGCGCAGCCTCGCTGACCACGGCGTCGGCCCAGCCGGACTCGGCGAAAGAGCCGGCCGTGGCCGTCACCCCCGACAACTTCATTCGCGCCGAGACCGACCGCTATTTCGGCAACATCGCGTCGTACGCCTTCGGCAAGCTCAGGCACTACCGCGACTTCGTGCCGCTAGATAAGGTGGCCGTCGTGCGTATCAACCGCGACACGCTCTACTCGGTGGGCGTGTTCGACCTCGACGCAGGGCCGGTAACGGTGACGCTGCCCGATGCGGGCAAACGCTACATCTCGCTGGTCGCCTACAACGAAGACCACTATGCATCGCCCGCGATCTACAAGCCGGGCAGCTACACCTTCACCCGGGATCAATTGGGCACCCGCTACGCGATGTTCGGGATTCGCGTGCTGTTCGACCCGACCGATGCGGACGACCGCAAGCGGGTCCATGCGCTGCAGGACGCCATCAGCACGCGCCAGGATGGCAACGGCCGCTTCGAGGTGCCGGCGTGGGACCCGGCGAGCCTGAAGCGCATGCGCGAAGCCCTGTTCGAGCTGGGAAAGACGGTGCCTGATTCGCGGGGCATGTTCGGCACCCGCGAGCAGGTCAAACCGGTGAGGCACCTGATCGGCTCCGCCATCGCATGGGGCGGCAACCAGGAGAAGGACGCGCTCTATCTCAACGTGACGCCGAGCCGCAACGACGGCGCCACCATCTACCGCATGCATGTGAAGGACGTGCCGGTGGACGGCTTCTGGTCGGTGAGCGTGTACGACGAGAACGGCTTCTTCAAGCCAAACCCCTACGAGGCCTATGCGCTCAATGACCTCACTGCCAGGCGGAGTGCCGACGGCTCGGTCGACATCCAGTTCGGTGGCTGTGACGGCAAGATCGCCAACTGCCTGCCGACGATGCCGGGCTGGAACTACATGGTGCGGCTGTACCGCGCCCGTGCCGAGATCCTGGACGGAAGCTGGACCTTCCCGCAGGCGCAGCCCGTGGCACGCTGAAGCCGCATCCATCATTCGGATCGAGACCATGTCGAAATTCCACAGGATCGCAGCCTTCTTCATGCTGCTCGGCGCCATGCTGTTTCCCGCCATCGGCGGCGCGCAAGCCATCGCGCTTTCCGCCGACGAAGCCCGCGCCATCGCCAAAGAGGCGTACATCTACGGCTATCCGATGGTGGACCATTACCGCATCCAGCATTCGTACTTCGTCGATCGCGGCGGCCCCGAGTACAAGGGTCCCTGGAACCAGGTCCACAACACCGCGCGGGTCTACACGCCCGACGACCGCGCGATCCAGTCGCCCAACTCGGACACGCCGTATTCCTTCATCGGCGCGGACCTGCGCGCCGAGCCGCTGGTGATCACCGTGCCGGCGGTTGAGGCGGGCCGCTACTACTCGCTTCAGTTCGTCGATGCATATACGCACAACTTCGCCTTCCTGGGCAGCCGCACCACGGGCAACGGCTCCGGGCGCTTCCTGCTGGCGGGGCCGCAATGGTCGGGCGAGAAGCCCGGGGGCGTCACCTCGGTGATCCGCTCCGAGACCGAGTTCGCCTTCGTCATGTTTCGCACCCAGCTCCTCGGCCCGCAGGACATCGGCAACGTGAAGAAAGTGCAGGCGGGCTACCGCGTGCAGACCCTGTCGTCCTACATGGGTCGGACCGCGGCGCAGGCGCCTGCCGTCGATTTCCCCCGGCCGCTGTCGGTCGCCGAGCAGCGCAACTCGCTCGAGTTCTTCAACCTGCTGAACTTCGTGCTGCAGTTCTGCCCGCTGCATCCGAGCGAGCAGGCGCTGATGCAACGGCTAGCCCGGCTCGACGTCGGGGCGGGGCGGCACATCGACATCCGGGCGCTGTCGCCCGAATTGAAGGCAGCCATCGAAGCCGGCATGACCGACGCCTGGCAGGCACTCGCCGTCCTTGACAGGCAGTTGGCCTCCGGTGAGATCACCAGCCGCGACCTGTTCGGCTCGCGCGAGCACCTGCACAACAACTACCTCTACCGCATGCGCGCCGCAGTGGGCGGCATCTATGGCATGGATCAGGAAGAGGCCCTCTATCCCATCTACTACGTCGACGCCACCGGCCGCAAGCTCGACGGCGCCGACCGGCGCTACACGATGCGCTTCGCGCCGGGTCAACTGCCGCCGGCGAACGCGTTCTGGTCGTTGACGATGTACGAGCTGCCCTCGCGCACGCTGGTCAGCAACCCCCTCGGCCGCTATCTGATCAACTCGCCGATGCTGCCCGAGTTGAAGCGCGACGCCGACGGTGGGATCACGCTCTATGTGCAGCACGACTCGCCCGGCAAGGACAAGGAATCGAACTGGCTGCCTGCGCCGGAGGGCACGTTTTTCGCGGCGCTGCGTGTGTACTGGCCCAAGCCCGAAGCGCTGAACGGCGAATGGAAGAGGCCTGCGCTGCAGCCGGCGGAGTCGGGCTCGATCACGACGCCATGACAGCCCACCTGCTGTCCGGTGCGGCCGACCGGAGCAGGTGGCGCACGCAATGTCGACCTCGGACGCAACTACAGCCCGCTCCAGCGCCCGGCGTGCGCGCGCATGCGGCTCAGGTATTCGCGGCGCCCGAAGTGCAGCAGGTGGTTGCCCGCGAACCAGTGCATCGTGCTGCCTGGCCAATGCCGATGAAGCAATTCGACATGATGTGGCTCGGTGACGCGGTCGCCCGCCCCGCCGATGATCATCACCCGTTCCCCGGCCATCGGTGACACATAGCTGAGCGGGTTGTGCACTGCAACCAGTCCGCGCATCTCGGTCGTGCTGACACCCTGGCTTCGCATCAGGCTCGACAGCAGCAGGCCGGTGGGCTGCCAGTCCAGGAAGGCGTCGATCGGGCTCACCGCGGGCACCACCGGGATGCAGTAGTCGATCCGATCATCGACGCTCGCCAGCAGCGCCGCCGTGTAGCCGCCGAGCGAGATCCCCGCGACGCCTATCCGCTCGACCCCGCTCGCGCGCAGATGGTCGATGAACACGCGCAGGTCATGGATGGCGAGCAGCGTCACCTCGTTGAAATGCAGCATTCCGTTGCCGAACACGCCGTAGCCGTTGAACGGCAGGCACGACTCGGCGCGTGGCCCGTGATGCGGGAATGTGAAGAAGAGGATGTCATGGCCGGCGTGATAGAGCGTCTGGAGCGCCAGCGCGTGGGCGTTGAGCCACGGCATGTCGGCTCCGAACCCATGGACGACGATCAGCGTCGGGCGCGCCCCGTCGCCGTGGCACCAGTGCTCGGCATGCGAGACGGCACCGCGCCTCATGCGAGCGAAGCCAGGTGCGGCGGCCGGATTCAGCGGCGCGAAAGGGCTGGTGAAGCGCAGCCTTCTGCGCTTGACCGGCGCGCCATCCGATTCGATCGAAGCCAGGGGATGTTCGTCGATGCGGATGTCCTTCGGTGGCGCCGCGAACACGCGCGAGGCATCGCCGGCCCGTGCCAGCGGCTCGTAGAAGCGCAGCGCCGCGAACTCCCGGGCCGTCTTGCCAGGCTCGGCCAGCGAGGTTGCCATCGCCATGGCGACCGCGCCGGCGAGCGGCACCCGTGCGAACCATTCGAGGGCAGAGACGCCCTGCACCTGCAGCCAATGGCGTGCGTCCAGGCCGGTGTCGACTGCGCTGGGGCGAAAGTCGTCCGGCAGGTTCTCCCACCAGGCGGTATCCGATGTGCGGTTCCGTGCTCGTTCAGGGTTCATCGGTGTGCGTACGTGTCGTGAGTTTGCTTATGCATACGTCGACCATAGGAGCAATGCCGCTGACCGTGCCCATCCTTTTGGAATGGGGCAGCGTGAATTCGTGCAGGGAGTGTGGCGCGGATGGTAGTTAGCCCATCCCAAAGGGGCGGGGCCGCACGATCCACTCTCTCCTACGATCGAATGAGACCTCCCATCCATTCTCAAAGCCATGACCAATCGACTCACGGGCCAGGACGCCATGTTTCTGCACGCAGATCTTCCGCACGCCGCTTCGCACGGCACGATGATCTACATCTACGACCAATCGCCCCTCGGCGGAAAGACACTGGGCTTTCGCGAGATCGTTCGCCACATGGAGAGCCGCCTCGATGCTTCGCCGGTGTTGCGGCGCAAGATCGTGCAGGTTCCCTTTGGCCTGGGCTATCCCTTCTGGGCCGAGGACGAGCTGTTCGACATCGACTTCCACGTGCGCCATTTCGCGCTGCCCAAACCGGGCGACTGGCGGCAGTTCTGCATCATGGTGTCGCGCATCCACGCCCGCACGATCGATCTCGCGCGGGCGCCGTGGGAAATGTATGTGATCGAGGGCCTGGACAACATCGAAGGCATTCCGAAGGGCAGCTTCGCCGTCCTCAGCAAGATCCATCATGCAGCCATGGACGGTACCGCAGCCACCGAGCTGACCTGGGCCCTGCATGACGTGCAGCGCGCGACGGGCCAGGCCGAGCCGGTGGTCGATGTGTCGCGGCCGATGCCACAGCAGACCTTGAGCCTGCGGTCTTTCGACACACTCACCAATGCCGTCACCGAAAACCTGCTGGCGACGGCCCGGATGGCGCTCCCGCTGGCGCAGGCCCTGCCGGGCCTGACAACGGCCGGCCTGCGCCTGCTGCAGCGAACGCGAAGCGGCGTTGACCTGATCGCTCCGCGCACGCGCTTCAACGGCGACGTGACGGCAAGCCGCGTCTGGGACTCGGTAACGCTCGATCTGGCGGAGGTCAAGCAGATCAAGAGCGTGGTGCCCGGTGCCACGGTCAACGATGCACTGATTGCGCTGATCGGCGGCGCGATGCGCCGTTACCTGCAGGCGAAGAACGAGTTGCCCGCGAAGTCGCTGGTGACGCTCGCGCCGGTGAACACGCGGCCGGAAGGTGCAAAGGAGACCGCCAGCGGCAACACCATCTCGATGTTGCGCTTCGCGATGGGAACCGACATCGAGGACCCCATCGCCCGCCTCGAGGCCGTGCGTGCCGCCACCATGGAGTCGAAGGGAATCCAGAACGCCATCGGCGCGAAGCACCTCACCGACCTGCAGAAGTTCGCGCCGCCCGCCACGCTGGGACTCGCGGGCAAGCTCGCGGGGCTGACCGGATCGGGCGGCAAGGGGATGATGCCGATCCACAACTGCCTGGTGACCAACATTCCGGGGCCCGCGACGCCCCTGTACATGCTTGGCGCGAAGCTCGTGCACTGGGGCGGCGTCGGACCGGTGACAGATGGCATGTCGCTCATCTGGAATCCGTCGAGCTATTGCGGAAAGGTGTTCATCTCGCTCACGAGTTCGCCCAACGTGGTGCCCGATCCCGAGTTCCTGGCGCATTGCGTGAGGGAGTCATTCGACGAGATGAAGGCGGCTGCAACGGCCATTGCCGAGAAGTCACCGCATGAGGGAAAGGTGGCTGCAGTGAAGAAGGGGCCCGCCAAGAAGGCTCCGGCGAAGAAGGTCACGCCTAAGGCTGCGGCGGCGAGCAAGGCGCCGGCAAGGAAAACCGGCGCCGCGCCGAAGAAGATCCGGTCGACCAAGGCCGCACTGTCTGCGGGGGCTCAACAATGAAGACCGGAGCCGTCATGGACCTGGGCGCCAAGCTCGCGGGCAAACGGGTTCTGGTGACGGGGGCTTCGTCGGGCCTCGGCGAGAACTTCGCGCGATTGGCTGCCCGCTGCGGGGCCAAGGTGATGATCGCGGCGCGGCGCAAGGCCAGGCTCGAAGCCCTCGCCGAAGAGCTCGGCAGGCTCGGATCGCCACAGGTCACCGTTGTCGAGATGGACGTCGCTTCCGAGGCATCGATCGATGGCGCCTTTGCCGAAATCGATGCCTCGGGCGACATCCTGGACGTGGTCGTCAACAACGCCGGCATCGCCGGCGAGGGCGCGGCGCTCACGTTGCCGACACAGGACTTCGATGCAGTGATGGCCACCAATGTGCGCGGCGTCTGGCTGGTCGCCGTGCAAGCTGCACGCCGCTGGAAGCAAGCGCGTCACGTTGGCTCGATCATCAACATCGCCTCGATCCAGGGCGAGCGCGTGATGCCGGGCATCACGCCATACTCGATCTCCAAGGCCGCGGTCGTTCACATGACCAAGAGTCTTGCCGTCGAATGGGCTCGCTACGGCATCCGCGTGAACGCGATCGAGCCTGGCTACATCGGCACCGAAATGACGGACGGGATGTGGGAAAGCGAGCAGGGCAGGGCGATGATCCAGCGCATTCCGATGCGCCGGCTCGGCAAGCCGAAGAGCTCGACGGCCTGTTGCTGCTCCTGGCGACCGATGCCGGCTCATGGATGACGGGTGCCTGCGTACCGGTCGATGGCGGGCACCTCTGCTCGTCGTTGTAAGAGCGGCGCGTATCCCCTGGCGCTACAGTGCCATCTCAAGTGCAGAACGAGGCAACCATGGAAAGCAAGTCACGCATCGCAGTCTTGACTCTCTCGCTTGTCGCCAGCGCGTGCACCTTGGCACCGCGCGTGGTCGCCCCCGTCTCGCCGACCGAAGTCGGCGAATTGCGGGCCGGCACCGGCATCCTGAAGGGCTACCTCGCACCCGCCGAACTGCCCGACAGCCTCGCCCTGTTGCCACCGCCACCGGCTGAAGGCTCGCCTGCGCTGGCGGCTGACATTGCCACTTTCCAGAACCTCACGAAGCTTCAAGGGACGCCGCGCGGCGTCATGGCGGTGTCGGACGCGAATCTGCGCTTCCCGGACGCCGCCACGGTCTTCTCGTGCGCCTTGGGCGTGCAGATTTCCGAGCAGGCCACGCCCAACCTGAACATGCTGCTTCGGCGCACCTTGACAGACACCGCCCTGGCCACCTACAAGGCCAAGGACAGGTACGTGCGCACCCGGCCGTTTGTCATGCTGAAGGCTGGAAGCTGCACGCCGAAGGAAGAAGCCATGCTGGCCAAGGATGGCTCCTACCCGTCCGGTCACTCGGCCATCGGCTGGGGCTGGGCGCTGGTGTTGACCGAACTTGCGCCCGATCGCGCTGACGCACTGCTGCAACGCGGCCGGGCGTTCTCGCAAAGTCGCGCCATTTGCGGCGTTCACTGGCAGAGCGACATCGAGGCCGGCCGCCTGGTCGGTTCCGCGACGGTGGCGCGCCTGCAGGCGAACCCGGTGTTCAACGCGCAGATGGCCGCCGCACGTGACGAAGTCGCCAAGGCGCGTGCTGTCGGCTCCCCGCCTGCGCCAGCATGCGCCGCCGAGACCGCGACCATCGCAGCGTCGAGTTCCTTGGCGCCCTGATCCCGAAGGGAGCGTGAGGCGTGCAGTGCAAGCTCAAGCTCTCGCGCTTCTCGGCCCGGCGTACAAACCGGGCAGTGTCCCCCCGACTTCAACGCTACCGGAGAGGCAAGAACCTTATGAAATCCAGTAAGAGGCTTTTGAGCCGCCATGTGGGCCTGCTGACCGCCTTGGCCATCGGATGCGCAGCCCATGCGCAGAGCCCGTCGAATACGACGGCACCGGCTCCAGGCATTGCGGGCACGCCTGCCGACACGGTGATGAGCAAGGAGTACGTTGCGACCGTCGGCCGCATGGCCTACGTGTGGGGCTGGCCGCTGGTCAACAACCTGAATCGCTCCATTGCGATGAAGGATGTGCCCGAGCCGGGCCGCCTCGGCGGAATCGTTCCGGTCTCACCGCCGGGCTATGTCTCCATGCTCACGGACTACATCGACGCGGGGGAGCGGTTCGTCACCTGCCCCAACCAGGACACGGTGTATGGCGCGGGCTTCCATCGACTGAACAGCCAGCCGGTCATCGTGCAGGTTCCGGACTTCGGGCAGCGCTTCTGGGTGTACCAACTCACCGACGCTCGCACCAATGCCTTCGGCAAGCTGGGCAAGCAGTACGGAACCAAGCCGGGACTCTACCTGGTGGTTGGGCCCGCCTGGAAGGGGCGGACACCCAAGGGCGTTCAGGCTGTGCTGCGCTCTCCCACCGACCTGGCGGCGATATTGCCGCGCGTCTTTCAGGACGATACGCCGCAGGACAAGCAGGCGATACAGGCGGTTCTGCGTGGGGTCATGGTCTACCCCCTGTCGGAGTACACCGGCACGATGAAAACGAAGGACTGGAGCAAGACGCCGTCCTTTCCTGCGCCGCCGGGCCAGGGCGCGGGTGAAACCAAGTGGGTCGTGCCCGAGAAGTTCTGGGACGAGCTGCCCATCGTCATGAGGGAAGTGCCGCCGCTGCCGGGCGAGGAAGCGTTGTACTCGACCATTCGATCGGTGCTCGACGCGGCCGCGAAGAACCCCGAGCTGAAGGCCGCGCTGGTGCAAAGCGCGGTCGCGGCGGAGGACGAGCTGATCAAGCCGCTCTTCGAGTTCCGCAACAACGGGCGGCCCATCGGCAACGGCTGGAACTCTCCGCCCAACGGCGCGCGCTGGGGCTACGACTACCTCTCGCGCGCCGCGACCGCGCGGTCCAACATGTACGACAACGCGCCGGAGGAAACGCGGTACATCTACACCGACCTCGACAAGGCCGGCCAGCGGCTGCACGGCAGCAAGCGCTACAGCGTGACCTTCGCGCCGGGGCAGACGCCGCCGGTCAACGGGTTCTGGTCGCTCACGGTCTACAACAAGGAGCACCTGTTCGAGCCCAATGCGCTCAACCGCTTCTCGCTGGGCACCAAGAGCAAGGACATGAAGAAGAATGCGGACGGCTCGCTCACGCTCTACTTCCAGCACCAGTCGCCGGGGCAGGAAAAGGAGAGCAACTGGGTGCCGACACCGCCCGACGAGTTCTCGCTGTATATCCGCGCCTACTGGCCGAAGGCGGACATCCTCGAAGGGCGTTGGATTCCGCCGGCAGCAGAACAGACAAACTAGCAAAGGACCTCCATGAGCATGCCATCCGTACGCACGCGCACCCTGCGTGCACTGACTTTCACGGCCATGTTGTCGAGCGCGAGTGCAAGTTGTCTCGCGCAACAGCCGCCTGCCTCGGCTTTGCCCAGCGATCAGGAAATCAGCGACAGCTACATCTACCTGCTCGGCCGCTTGCTGGTCTTGCGTCAGCAACAGCTGGACTTCAAAGAGGGGTTCAAGTGGAACCAGCTTGTCCACCGCAAGCCTGGCGAAGTTGCCTGGCCGAATCCGAACCTCGATGTGGCCTATTCGGAAGCCTGGGTAGCGGTCGACGAGAAGAGCTGCGCGCTGGTGACGGTGCCGAAAATCACTGGCCGGTACTACACCGTGCAGTTTCTCAATGGCTGGGGCGAAACCGTGGCCAACATCAACGAACGGGTTTTCCCCGCGCATCCCGATGGCCAGTTCGCTATGTGCCTGAAGGGTGCAGAGGCGAAGCTGCCGGCGACGGTCCAGCGCATCGACGTGCCGGTGAAGTACATGCGTGTGCTCTCGCGAGTCGAGCTTGGTGCTGACTGGAACCAGGCCGTGGCGCTGCAGAAGAAATTCGCCATCCGCGCAACGGGCAAGCCCGCTCTTCCAAGCATCCCCAAGACGGTGATGTTCGAGATGAACAAGCTGCCTGGCGCCGAGGCCTTCGTCTCCGCCGACGCAGCGCTGGATAGCGAGGTGGACATCAACCCGGGGATGGAAAAGCTCCAAGCCAGCACCCGTGCGATTGCGAAGGCGGTGAAGAACCCCGCCGAGCGCCAGCGTATCGACCAGGTCGTGCGCGGCAAGGCCTTTGCCGACATCAAGAAGGCGCTGCCGACGGTGGGCGGCAGCAAAGTCGAGAACGGCTGGGTCTTGCCTTCGACCTCGGGCGTTTACGGCGACAACTGGCTTGTACGCACCTTGATCAACTACGGTGGCATCTGGGCCAACGTGCCAGAGGAAGTCATCTACTACAAGGCCTTTGCCGACGTGGACGGCGTACCGCTTTCGGGCGACCACGCCTATTCGCTGCGCTTCACGAAGGAGCAGTTGCCGGCCCAGTACGCGACCCATTTCTGGTCGGTCATCGCGGTGGACTCCGTCGAGCGGCGCGTGCTGCCCAATCCGCTGAAGCGCTACCTTCTGAACAAGGAATCGAAGCTGCAATACGCGCCGGACGGTTCGCTGACGCTGTACTTCGGCGACAAAAAGCCCTCTGAAGCACCGCAGGCAAACTGGCTGCCGACACCGAAGGGGGTGCCTTACAGCCTGACCTTCCGGTTCTATCGTCCCAAGGGCGCGGTGGCCGAGCGCACTTACTTCCCGCCGAAGCTGGACAAGCAATGAGGCAGAGGGGCGTCGCTGTCTCTGCGACGTCCCGCCAGGTCCGCCTCGGAACGGGCATCAGCCAGGCAATTGCTTCCTACGACACCCGACGCGTCTGGTCCTTCCAGTACTTGTCGCGCACGTGGCGACGCAGAACCTTGCCAACCACGCTCACGGGGAGTTGCTCCACGAAGACCACCGCCTTGGGTGCCTTGAACCGGCCGAGCTGGCTCTTCACATGGTCGATCAGTTCCTCGGCTTTGACCCGGGCGCCTTCCTTGAGCACCACCTCGGCGTGCACGGCCTCGCCCCATTCCGGGTGCGGCACGCCCACCACCGCCGCGATCGCCACGGCGGCATGCGAGTTCAGCGCTGCCTCCACCTCGACGGCGTAGACGTTGAAGCCGCCCGTGATGATCATGTCCTTCTTGCGGTCGACCAGGTACAGGAAGCCGTGGTCGTCGAGGTAGCCGAGGTCGCCAGACTTCCAGAAACCGTCCTGGAATTCCGCTGCCGTGCCCTCGGGGTTGTTCAGATAGCCGGTGATCGTGCCGCGCGAACGCAGCCAGATCTCACCAGTCTCGCCGTGCTTCACTTCCTTGCCCTCGTCATCGACGATCTTGAGTTCCACCACAGTGGAGACGCGGCCGGCGGATGACAAGTGCTTGTCATCGCCCGTCGATAGATGATCGGCCTTGGTCAGCATCGCCGCCGTCGTCAGGCACTCGGTCGCGCCGTAGACCTGCACGAAGATGTTGCCGAAGCGTTCCTGTGCCTGGCGCAGTTTCGCGGGGCTCATGGGGGCGCCGCCATACACGATGGTGCGCAGGCTGGAGAGGTCATGCTGCTTCGCCTCGGGCAGTTCGAGCAGGCGATACACCAGCGTGGGCAGCATCAGGGTAGTCGTCGCGCGCTCGTTCTCGACGTTGCGGCACCAGGTCTTCAGGTCCGGCACGTTCTGCGTGACGGTGCAGCCGCCACGGAAAAGCGTTGCGAGCACGCCGAGCCCCGAGCCGTGGCTCAGCGGCGCCATGTGAAGGTAGCGCTGATCGGGGTCGTAGATCTGCTCGCCTTCGGTGTAGAGCGAGTCGCGCAGTGCCAGCCAGTTGTCCATGGTGTATTGCGCGCACTTGCTCTTGCCCGTCGTGCCGCCGGTGAAGCGGTAGATCACGATGTCCTTCATCGAGTCGGACTCGACGTCGGGATTGGTGTCGGACACGCCCTCCAGCAAGTCCTCGAAGACGAGCAGGCCATCGCGCGGCGTGGCCGGTCGGTCCATGCACACGATGGTCGTGCCGCGCTCGCGCAGCATGTCGAAGTGGCTGTCCAGCAGCGCGTTCTCGATGAACACGACCTTCGGCTTGATGAACTCGACCTGCCAGCGGTGCTCATCGATCGAGTCGCGATAGTTCGTATAGGCGACGGCGGCCTCGCCCTTGAAGGCCGTCCAGGCGTGCAGCAGCGAGAGGTTGTCATTCTCGAGGATGCACATGTAGACGTCGCCGCGCCCGAGTTGCAGGCGCTCGCGCATCATGTTCACGATGCGGTTGGTCACGCGGTGCAGCTCGCGGTAGGTGTAGCGGCGCTTGCGCTCGATGTTGACCACGGCTTCCTGGTCGGCGAAGCGCAGGGCGAGATGGCCCATCACGCGCGCGAAATTCGTCTTCATCTTCCTGTCTCCAGTGTCGGCTCTTTGAGGATGCCGAATTATTCCGGCGGCGGCCATCGGTATCCCCACTCCAACGGGATGGGGAAGGGTTTTCACCTCGATGCTGCCTGCCCACTCCAAAGGGAGGGGCTTGAGGACGATGCGCTCCACCATAGTCGCTCCCCGAGACACAAGCTTCAAGGAGACTGACGATGCAAGACAACTCGGGCGCATTCCTGAGCGAACAGGAAATCATGATTCGCGACTCGGCGCGCAAGGTGGCGCAGGAAGTGGTCGCGGCCACGGCCGCCGAGCGCGACCGCACCGGCGCGTGGCCGCGCAGCGAACTCAAGGCCGTGGCCGAACTTGGCTTCCTCGGGATGCACATCCCCGAGGAATACGGCGGCAGCAAGCTCGGCTTCGTCGAGTACTGCCTCGCGATCGAGGAATTCGCCGCCGCGGACGCCGGCTTCGCGACCATCATCCACGTGCACAACGGCATGGGCGACTGGGTCAACCGCTACGGCACGGATGCGCAGCGGCGCAAGTACCTGCCCGGTATCGCCAGCGGCGAGACGATCGCCTGCGGCTTGCTGACGGAGCCCCAGGCCGGCTCCGACACGGCCAACTTCCGCACCACTGCGCGGCGCGAGGGCGGCGACTACGTCCTCAACGGCACCAAGCAGTTCATCTCCAACGGCAGTGAAGCCGGCTTCGCCTTCGCGCTGGCCATCACTGACAAGAACGCGGGAAAGCGCGGCGCGAGCCTGTTCATCGTCGATCCCAAAGGCCCTGGCTATCAGGTGGCCCGCGTCGAGGAGAAGCTGGGCCAGCGCTCGGCGCACGTCGCGCAGATCGTGCTCGAAGACCACCGCGTACCGGCCGAGAACCTGCTCGGCGAAGAGGGCAGCGCCTATGCGCGGATGCTTTCCGGCATGTCGGAAGGCCGTATCGGCATCGGGGCCGTCGCGGTCGGCGTGGCGCGTGCCGCGCTCGATGCGGCCGTGAAGTACGCCAAGGAGCGCGAGGCCTACGGCGCCCCCATCATCAAGCTGCAGGGCGTGAGTTTCGATCTGGCCGACATGGCCACGCAAGTCGAAGTGGCGCATCAGTTCGTGATGCATGCCGCGCGCCTGCATCAAGCGGGCATCCCCTGCACCAAGGAAGCCTCGATGGCCAAGCTCTTCGCGAGCGAGATGGCCGAGAAGGTCTGCTCCGACGCGCTGCAGATCCACGGCGGGTACGGCTACCTCACCGACTTCCCGGTCGAGCGCTACTACCGCGACGCACGCGTCACCAAGATCTACGAGGGCACGAGCCACATCCAGCAGCTGATCATCGGCCGCAGCTTGTGAGTGACCGATGCCCCCCATCCCAAAGTAGGGGGGAATCGCCGGATCGCCTCACGTAACTTCGACCTCATCACCCGTTTACAAGGACATCGAGACCAACATGGAAAACATCTACATCGTCGGCGCCGGCATGACGCCCTTCGGCCGCCACATGGACAAGAGCGTCAAGCAGCTCACCGCGTGGGCAGTGGAAGATGCCCTGAAGGACGCCAACTGCGACCGCAAGGCCATCCGTGCCGCCTTCTTCGGCAACACCACGCAGGGTCATTTCGATGGCCAGCACATGATCCGCGGCCAGGTGGCCCTGCTGCCGCTGGGCATCGAAGGCATCCCGATCTACAACCTCGAAGGTGCCTGCGCATCCTCCAGCCACGCCTTCAACCTCGCCGTCATGCATCTGCGCGCAGGCGCGGCGGACGTGGCCCTGGCGGTGGGCGCCGAGAAGATGTATTCCGACGACAAGGCCAAGATGTTCTCGTGCTTCGAGTCGGCCTGGGACATCGAGACCTTCGAGGCGAACAAGGGCTACCTTTCCGCGATGGGCAAGTCCATCGTGCCGCCGCCCGGCTCGCAGTCCGAGAAGCCCTACAGCCCTTTCATGGACGTGTACGCCGCCCTCGGCCGTGGCCTGATGGAGCGCTACGGCATCACCCAGCGTCAACTCGCCGCGGTGTCGTCGAAGAACCATGGCCACTCGGTGCACAACGAGCGCTCGCAATATCGCAAGCCGATGAGCATCGAGGAGATCCTGGCCGCTCCGGCGATCACCTATCCGCTCACGATGCCGATGTGCTCGCCCATCTCCGATGGCGCGTCTGCCGTCATCGTGTGTACCGAGTCGGCCCTGAAGAAGTACGGCTTCGACCGCAATCGCGCAGTCAAGGTGCTGGCTACCGTGGTGCGCTCGGCCTCGGCACGGGATGCACTCGACCATGACAACGGCTGCACCAGGCAGGCCGCGAAGGACGCCTTCGAGCAGGCTGGCATCGCCCCGAGCGAAATCGACGTGGTGGAGGTGCATGACGCCACCGCCATCGGCGAGTTGCTGACCTTCGAAAGCCTCGGCCTTCGCGAGTCCGGCATGAGCGGCATCCTGGCCGAGCGCGGCGAGACGACCATCGGTGGGTCCATTCCGGTCAACCCGTCCGGCGGCCTCGAATCCAAGGGGCATCCGATCGGCGCCACCGGCATCGGCCAGATCTTCGAACTGGTGAGCCAGCTGCGCGGGGAATGCGGACAGCGGCAGGTGGAGGGTGCGCGCTTTGCCGTGCAAGGCAATGGTGGCGGTCTCTGGCGCGTGGAAGAAGCGACCGAGCACATCGGCATCTTTGCCCGCGCCTGATCGACGGACCCCGGGGGGAGACCGTGACGAGGAAGATCGTGGTGGCCGGCGTCGGGATGATCCCGTTCTGCAAGCCCGGGGCGAGCGCCAGCTACGCCGTGATGGGCGCGCAGGCCGCGCGACTGGCCCTGGCCGATGCGCGCGCCGGCTACGAGTCGATGCAGCAGGCCTTCGTGGGCTACGTCCACGGCGACTCCACCGCAGGCCAGCGCGTGCTGTACGACCTCGGCTTCACGGGTATCGCGATCTTCAACACCCGCAATGGCGGCGCGAGCGGCTCGTCGGCCCTTTACCTGGCGCGCCAGGCCATTGAGAGCGGCGAGGCCGACATCGCGCTGGCCCTGGGCTTCGAGCAGGTGAGCCACGACGTCGACATCACGCCTGCCATTCGCATCGTAGGGACCACCGGCCTCGAGCACATGAAGCGCTTCGGCACTCCGCTCGCGACCTTCGCCAACATACGCGCCAAGGCCAGCCGCCATGCGGCGAACAACCCGCTGGCGGTGTCGCGCAACATCGTCACCGCCGAAGAGGTGCTCGCAGACGTGCCGCTATGGCCCGGCGTGGTGACGCGCTCGATGATCTGCCCGCCGGCCTGCGGCGCCGCCGCCGCCGTGCTGTGCAGCGAGGACTACGCGAAGAAGCACGACCTCGACGCGCGGGTGTGGATCGCCGGGCAGACCATGACGAGCGACACCGACCCGGGCGACAGCGCTGGCTACGGTACCTCGCGCGCCGCCGCCCGCAAGGTCTATGAGCAGGCCGGCATCGGCGCGGAGGATGTCGATGTGGTCGAACTGCACGACAGCCTCGCGCACAACGAACTGCTGGGCTACGAATCGCTGGGGCTTTGCGCCGAGGGCGAAGGGCGGAAGCTCGTCGATGCGGGCGATAACACCTATGGCGGGCGCTACGTGGTCAACCCCTCCGGCGGCCTGCTCGCGAGAGGGCATGCGTTCGGCGCCACTGGCCTTGCGCAGTGCTTCGAGCTCGTGCAGCAGCTGCGCGGCCACGCCGACAAGCGCCAGGTGGCGGGTGCACGCATCGCCCTGCAGCACAACGTCGGCATCGGCGGCGCCGCCGTGGTCACGATGTACAGAAACTGAAAAGCAAGATTGACATGGACTTTCGTCCCGATCCCGGACTCGACGCATTCCGTCAGGAGGTCCGTCATTTCCTCAAGGAGTGCCTGCCGGCGGACCTCCGCGTGACACCCACGTTCTCGCGTTCGAAGCCCGAGGCAGTCTCGCGCTGGCAGAAGATCCTTCACGCCCGCGGCTGGGGCGCCCCCTACTGGGCCGCGAAGCATGGCGGCACGGGCTGGACCATGCAGCAGATCCTCGTGTTCGACGAGGAGTGCGTGGCCGCCGGCGCGCCGACGCTCGACGGCATGATGCACAAGCTGCTCGGCCCGGTACTCAACGCGTTCGCGACGCCCGAGCAGAAGGCAGAGCACCTGCCAGCCTTCTTCAAGGGCGAGCGGTTGTGGTGCCAGGGGTTCTCGGAGCCCGGCTCGGGTTCGGACCTCGCCTCGCTGCGCACCCGCGCCGAGCTGAAGCATGACGAGAAGGGCGACCACTACGTCGTCAACGGGCAGAAGATCTGGACCAGCCACGGCCATGAATCCGACTGGATCTTCCTGCTGGTGCGCACCGACACGAGCGCCAGAAAGCAGGCCGGCATCAGCTTCCTGCTGGTCGACATGACGACGCCCGGCATCACGGTGCGGCCGATCCGCAGCATCGACGACGCGCATCACCTGAACGAGACCTTCTTCGACAACGTGCGGGTGCCGGTGGCCAACCGTATCGGCGAGGAAGGCGCGGGCTGGGCGATCACGAAGTTCCTGCTCAACAACGAGCACGCGACCACAGCCGACCTGCCGATGCTCAAGCACTACCTGCGGCAGCTTCATGCACTGGCGGACACGCCCCTCATGGGCGGCGGTCGCCTGCGCGAACGGCCGGAGTTCGCGCTCAAGCTGGCGCGTCTGGAGGCCGAGGTCAACGCGGTCGGCATGTTCGTGCAGCGCGTTGCGGCGCTGGAGATGGCGCACGACCCGCAGGCCCATCCGATGGGCTCGATGCTCAAGGTTCGCGCGACCGAACTGCAGCAGCGCATCACGGAGGCGCATGTGGAGGCGCTCGGCGACCACGGCGCGGTGGCCTATCCGCATCCGGCCGAGGCGGCCGCGGCGACGTGTGAGGAACTCCCGCTGCAGGGCCTGGCGCGCGGACTGGCCAACGAGATGTTCTTCCGCCGCGCCTCGACCATCTACGGCGGCACGAGCGAAGTGCAACGCAGCATCGTTGCCAAGCTGCTCTTCGGACTGTGAGCACGAGAACATGGATTTCAGACTGAATTCGGAGCAGCAACTGCTGCAGGACAGCGTGCGCCGCTACATCGACAAGGCGTACGCATTCGAAACCCGCGCCGAGACGCTCAAAGCGCGCCGGGGCGCGAGCCCCGATCAATGGCGGGCCTTTGCCGACAACGGCTGGCTGGCCGCTGCACTGCCCGAGGACTGTGGCGGCTTGGGCGGCAGCCTCGTCGAGACGGCGCTCATCGCCCATGAGTTCGGCCGTGGCCTGGTGCTGGAGCCGTATCTCGGTTGTGCGGTGGTTGGGGCGCAGACACTGGTTGCCGCCGGCACCACGACCCAGAAGGAGCGCCTGTTGCCCGCGCTGGCCGACGGGTCGCTGCGCATCGCGCTCGCCTACAGCGAGCCGGCCTCCCGCGGCATGCCGTTGCCCGTGGCGACCTCGGCGCAGCCGCGCGACGGCGGCTACTTGCTCAGCGGGCGCAAGTCGCTCGTGCTGAGCGGGCTGCTCGCGCAGCAGTACATCGTCTCCGCGCGCATCGAAGGCGCACCGCTTGACGAGATCAGCTTGTTCCTCGTCGACGCCGGCGCGCCCGGCGTGCGGCGCCACGCGCTGCCGCTGCACGATGGCACCTGGGCCGAGGAACTGGTGCTGGAGGGCGTGCAGGTCGCCGCCGATGCCGTGCTGGGCGAGCCGGGCAAGGGGCTGTCGCCGCTGCGATGGGGTCTCGCACACGGCATCATCGCGCTCGGCGCAGAGCTGGTGGGCGTCATGGAAAGGGTGATCGAGCAGAATGCCGACTACCTCAAGACACGCCAGCAGTTCGGCGTTCCGATCGGCAGCTTTCAGGCACTGCAGCATCGGATGGCCGACATGGCGATCGAGATGGAGACTGCGCGCTCCATGCTGTATGCGGCGTTGGCCTCTATGGAGATCGATGACGACGCAGCACGGCAGCGCACGCTGTCGGGCGCCAAGGCGCTGATCGCACGCGCGGCCAAGTTCGTGTGCGGGCAGGGCATCCAGCTCCACGGCGGCATCGGTGTGACCGAGGAGTACCTCATCGGCCACTACTTCAAGCGCGCCGTGGTGGCCGAGCTGCAACTGGGCAGCATCGACCGGCACGAGGCGGCGTGCACGGTCTGAAACCCGGGCTCTCTTTCTTCGACGGCAACCGATGCCGCATGCCCTCGCACGCCTTGGCGTGGCGGGGGCGTAGTCGATAATCCACAGTCCTCATTGCGCGCCGCCCAAGCTGCACATTGCTCGACATGGACTTCGACAAGCTGCTCGTCTCCACGAAGTTCGCGCCGCCCCACATCGGTTCGCGCTTCATTCCGCGTGTGCACCTGCTCGACCAGCTGCGTGATGGGCAGCGCTGCAGCTTTGTGCTGGTGACCGGCGGCGCCGGCTTCGGCAAGACCATCCTGCTGGCCCAGTGGCGCCTGGAGCTGATGAAGGCGGGCGACGAGGTGTCGTGGCTTTCATTGAGCCATGACGACAAGCAGCTCGCGAGCTTTGCCACCTACCTCACCGCCGCCTTGCGTCGCCTGGGCATTCCTGTCGAGGACGAGATGCTGCTCGACGGGCTGGACGGCGACATGGCCAAGGCCATGGAGAACGTGGTGGCCGCCACGCTCAACGCAGCCGCCGGTATTCCGAAGGACCTCTACCTCATCATCGACGACTACCACCACGTCGATGATCAGCGCGCGCACCGGCTGGTGCAGAAGCTGATCGACCACTGCCCCGGCAACCTGCACATCGCGATCGCCTCGCGGGCGGCGCCGCCGCTGCTCATCAGCCGCCTGCGCGTGCTCGGCCGCGTCACCGAGATCGGCTTCGGCGAGCTGCCCTTCAATGCGGAGGAAACGCGCAACTTCCTCGCGCAGAACCTCGGCACGGTCAAGCTCAATGCCGAGGAAGTGCGCCTGATCCACGACAAGACCGGCGGCTGGCCCGCGAGTCTCGAACTGATGGCGATCATGCTGCGCTCACGGCCAGAAACTCGCACCCGCCTGCGGGAGCTGGGTTGGAGTTCGGCCGACTTGCAGGCCTATCTGGCGGAAGAAGTGGTGGCCCATCTGCCGGCGGAAATGATCGAATTCATGGAGCAGGTGTCGGTGTGCCGGCGCTTCAACGTCGAGCTGGCCGCCAAGGTCACAGGCAGTGCCGATGCAGCGGCGCTCCTTCGGCGTGCGGAGGACGAGAACCTGCTCATGTACCGCGTCGAGTCGGACGACCGGCTGCCTTGGTATCGCTTCCATCCGCTGTTCGGCGAGTTTCTGGCCACGCGCCTGGCGCGGCGTGGCGTGTCGGATGTCAACGAGCTGCACAGGCGGGCCAGCCAGTGGTTCGCGGGGCATGGGCTGCTGGTGGAGGCGGTGCGTCATGCTGTATGGGGCGGTGAGCTCGAATTCGCCGCCGATGCGATCGATCAGGCGGCCAAGGACACCTGGAGCCTGAGCTTCATCAGTCTGATGCTCAACTTGCTGGATCGCCTGCCGCAGGAGACGCTGTTCGCGCATCCGCGCCTCTTCTTCCTTGGTTGCCTGACCTTGTCGGTGACGGCGCGCCATGCCAAGGCCGAACGCTGGCTCGCGCAGGTTCGCGAGAGCGGCGCGGCGCAGAACCCTGCGATCTCGTCGAAGCTGCCGCTCGCGGACGCGGCAGTGGCGCTGCAGCGCGACGACACACGGCGCGTCATCGACCTGCTGGAGCCCTTGCACGGCATCGTGTCCGAGAGCCCGTACCTGCTGCACTTCCACCTCTGCCTGCTCGGGTACGCCTACGCCTCGGTCGGGCGCTATGCCGATGCGCACAGGCTGCTGGACGCGAACCCGATCGACCCCGCCGAGCGCAAGAACGACATCGCGCTGGTTGCCGAGGGTTCGAGGGGGCTGCTGCTGCTGACCGAGGGCAAGGTCAGGGAGGCGGCGCGCATCGGCGCCGAATTGGTCGCAGCGGCCGAAGCGCTGCATGGGAGGCGCTCGGTCAGTGCGTCGGTATCCGCCACCACGCTCGGTGATTCCTACTACGAGCTCGACCGCATCGACGAAGCCCGCGAGCTGTTCGCCAACCGCGCGCGGCTGGTGATGCAGTCCTCCATGCCGCCGGTGATGCTGAGCGCCGCGCTGGTCACGGCCCGGCTGGATTCGCGGCATCTGCCGCCCGAGGCCGTGCTGGGCTTCCTCGAGTCGCAGGCGGTTCACTACCAGGGGCTGGGCTTGCACCGGCTGGTGGCCTACATGCATGCGGAGCAGGTGAGGATCCTGCTCGGCGTGGGACAGAAGGCGCGGGCGACGACCGTCTCGGCGCGCCTGAACGAGCTGGATGCGCTCCATCGCAACGCAGATGGCGTTCGCGCCGAGATTTCGGCCGTGGCGGCGCTGACGCGTGCGCGCATCGCGCTTGCGAGCAACGATCCCCACGAGGCGCTGTCGGCGCTGCCGGTCGCGCGTGATCTTGCGCAGCAGTACAAGCGTGCGCGCATGCAGGTGTTGGAGAACCTGCTGGCGGCGTTCGCGCTGGACGACCTCAAGCGCGTGGACGAGATGGCTACGCGCCTCGTGGAGGCGGTGCAGATTGCGTCCCGCTTCGGCCTGCTGCGGACCCTACTGGACGAAGGCGCGCGCGCCGGTGCGCTGCTGGCAAGCGTGAGGGGCGACGCACGGCTCGACGAAGCGGAAGCTGCCCACCTCGAGGACCTGCTCACGCGCTTCGGCAAGGCCGACGGCCCGCGAGCGCCCGTGCCGGGCCGCAGCGGCGCCAGTGTGCCCGAGGGCATCAACCTCACGCCCCGCGAACTCGAGATCCTGGCCCTGGTGGGGCAGGCGATGACGAACAAGCGCATCGCGCTCACGCTCCATATTTCGCTGGACACCGTGAAGTGGAACGTGCGCAACATCCTCACGAAGCTCGACCTGTCGAGCCGCTACGACGCGATGACGTGGGCGCGCAAGCAGGGCTTGATCGAGTAGCAGCCCCTCGGGGTTTACGAGCCCCTCACCACCCACCCACTCCAAAGTAAGGGGGTGTTGCAAGACCCGGTCCCCCAAACTCAGCTCCAGGCAATCGAAAGAGACTTG
Source organism: Variovorax sp. YR216 (assembly GCF_900107745.1). Lineage (GTDB taxonomy): Bacteria > Pseudomonadota > Gammaproteobacteria > Burkholderiales > Burkholderiaceae_C > Variovorax. The sequence continues at coordinate 27,275 of NZ_FNRO01000021.1, forward strand.
GAGTACTGGATGAGTTTTGCGCAAGCAAAGAGGAGCATGGTCGGATGGATCACGCTCGAGCGGCCCAAGGCGATGAACGCCCTGAGCCGCGAGATGATCGAAGGCATGACCGCGACCCTGCGGGCCTGGATCGACGACCCTGAAGTCCGCACCGTGGTGATCACCGGCACCGGCCCCGCGTTCTGCGCCGGCGCGGATCTGAAGACGGCCAGCGCTCCCGTGGCGCCCGGCGAGAAGGACTTTCTCGACCACATCGTCGTTTTCTTCGACACGCTGCGCGCCTTTCCCAAGCCGACGATCGCGGCCGTCAACGGCCTGACCCTGGCCGGTGGATTGGAAGCGGTGCTGGCCTGCGACATCGTCCTGGCTGCCCGGAGTGCGCGCCTGGGCGACGGCCATTCCAACTTCGGCGTGTTCCCCGGCGGCGGCGGCGCGGCGATCCTGCCCCGCAAGGTGCCGGCCAACGTGGCCAAGTACCTGCTGTTCACCGGCGATGCGATCTCCGCCGACGAGATGAAGGCCTTCGGCCTCGTCAACGAGGTCGTCGCCGATGCCGAGTTGGCTGACCGTGCGCAAGCGCTGGGCGAGAAGTTCGCCAAGAAGAGCCCGCTCGTGCTGGCCCGCATGAAGAAGGTCGCCAACGAGGCGGCGGACAAGTCCACGGCCGATGCGCTGCGCCACGAGCTGCACGAACTGCGCGACCACCAGCGCTCCTGGGACATCCAGGAAGGCCTGCGCGCCTTCGTCGAGAAGCGCGAGCCGCAGTTCAAAGGCTATTGAGGCAAGAACCAAATGACGAGCTATGAAACCCTGGCCGACCTCAAGCCCCTGGTGGGCGAGGTCATCGGCACCAGCGACTGGATCCTCGTTGACCAGCAGCGCATCAACATGTTCGCCGAGTGCACTGGCGACACGCAGTGGATCCACGTCGATCCCGAGCGCGCGAAGAGCGGCCCGTTCGGCACGCCGATCGCACATGGCTTCCTGACGCTGAGCCTGATGTCGGCCTTCATGGGGACGGCATTCGACATCCGCGCAAGCAAGATGGGCGTGAACTACGGGCTCAACAAAGTCCGCTTCATCAAGCCGGTGCCTGTGAACAGCCGCGTGCGAGGTCACTTCAAGCTCGTGGGCTGGGAGCCGATCGACAACGGCGGCGCGCAACTCTCCATCGAGGTGTCGATGGAGATGGAAGGTTCGGACAAGCCTGTGTGCGTGGCCGAGTCCATCACCCGACGCTACTGACTACTTCCTTTCACTAGGCGCATTTGCGCCTTCCTCGAGCCGTCCGGCGGTCATATCGATCGGCCGGCAGGGGACTCTTTTTTTACGTTTTTTGAGGTAACGAGATGACGATTCGATTTGACGGCCGTGTGGCCATCGTGACGGGCGCCGGCAATGGCCTGGGCCGCGTTCATGCACTGGAGTTGGCGCGCCGCGGCGCCAAGGTGGTGATCAACGACTTCGGCGGCAGCCGCGATGGCAAGGGTGGTTCGTCCGAAGCCGCGCAGAAGGTCGTGGAGGAAATCCGCGCCGCCGGCGGCGAGGCCATTTCCAACGGCGCGAATGTCTGCGATTTCGAGCAGGTGCAGGCGATGGTCGCGCAGACCAAGGCCGAGTGGGGTCGCGTGGACGTGCTCATCAACAACGCCGGCATCCTGCGAGACAAGACCTTCTCGAAGATGGAAATCGCCGACTTCCAAGCTGTCGTCGATGTGCATCTGATGGGCTCGGCGAACTGCACCAAGGCCGTGTGGGAGACGATGCGCGAGCAGAACTACGGCCGCATCCTGATGACGACCTCGGCCTCGGGCCTGTTCGGAAACTTCGGCCAGTCGAACTATGGCGCCGCAAAGATGGCGCTGGTCGGGCTGATGCACATGCTGCATATCGAGGGCGCGAAGAACAACATCCGCGTCAACACCATCGCGCCCATCGGTGCGACCCGCATGACCGAGGACGTGATGCCTCCCGAGATGCTCGCTGCGGTGCAGCCCGAGAAGGTGACCCCGGCCGCACTATTCCTCGTGAGCGAAGACGCACCTTCCAGGATCACGCTGTCCGCCGGCGGCGGCGCCTTCTCGTCCGCACGCATCGTGGACACCGCACCGGTGTACCTCGCGGGCAACGAGTGTTCGGTCGAAGGCGTCGCTGAGCACTTCGCCGCCATCACCGATTGGGACACGCAGCGCGCTTACGAGCATTCCAACGGGCAGGTGCAGGCGCTCATGGAAGCCGTCATGAAGGGCCTGAAGGCCTGATGAACGCTGGGCCGGGCGCCCTGCAGCCCAGCACTCGCGCAGCAATGGCATTCCCCACACGACAGATCCCTTCATCAAAGAACTACCGAGGAGATAAGCACATGGATCGTTTCAAACCGGCAAGCCGACCGAGCTTGCGCCGCAACGCATTGAGCATCGCCGCGCTGACCGTCTGTGCGGCCGCATGCGGCAGCGCGGGTGCGTTCGAGATCGACACCGGAAACGACGATGTCCAGATGCGGCTGGACAACACCGTCCGCTACAACTACGGGCAGCGCGTGCAAGAGCCAAGCCGCGTCATCATCAACAACCCCAACTATGACGACGGCAATCGCAATTTCGCCAAGGGCAACACGATCAACAACCGCGTCGACCTGTTGACCGAGTTCGACGTTGTCTATCAAAAGACCTTTGGTGCACGCCTGAGCGCCGCCTCGTGGTACGACGCTGCCTACTCTGGGGGCTTCTCCAACACCAGCCTGGCCACCCAGAACCACCTCGTCAACGGCAAGCCTGCGTTCGGCATCAGCGACTACGCGCAGCGCTACTACGAAGGCCCGTCCGGCGAAATCCTGGATGCGTTCATCTTCGGAAACACGCAGCTGGGCAGCATGCCGCTTACCGCGCGCCTGGGCCGCACGACCGTGAACTGGGGCGAATCGCTGCTCGGCCTCGGCGCCATCCACGGCGTCTCGTACGGGCAGGCCCCGCTCGATCAAGGCAAGGCACTGTCCATTCCTGGCGTCGAGGCCAAGGAGCTGTACATGCCGCGCGAACAGCTCTCCGCGACGCTGCAGGCCACGCCGGAGCTGAGCTTCGGTGCGCAGTACTTCCTGGAGTGGCGAAACACCCGCGTCCCCGAGTCGGGGACCTACCTGGGCTTTGCCGACTTCTACCTGTCCGGTGGCCAATCGCTGATCAACCCGGCCCTGCCCGGTGGACGGGCCTTTCGCGGCGCGGACATCACGCCGAAAGAGACCGGCGACTGGGGCGTGATGTCGCGCTGGAGTCCGCAGTGGCTCGACGGCACGATGGGCTTCTACGCCCGCAACTTCTCCGACACCATCCCGCAGGTCATCTTGCTGCCTGGCGCACGGAGCCAGTACTTCTTCAACTACGCGTCTGACATCGACATGTACGGCGTGAGCCTGTCGAAGCAGATTGCCGGCATCAGCTTCGGCCTCGACGCGAACTACCGTCGCAACATGCCGCTGGTCAGCGACATCGTCTCGATCAGGTCTGCGAGCCAGTTGCCGGCCCAGGGCGACACGCTGGGTGCGCGCGGCAACACGGCGCACGTCGTGCTCAATGCGATCGGATCCATCGGCGCAACGCCGCTCTTCGGCAGCGCCACGTGGTCCACAGAGTTGACGTGGAGCGAATGGCTGTCCGTGACGCAGGGGGCCCAGTACTTCAAGGGACGCGACGGCTATGTGGGCATCGACCGGGTCTCCAAGAGTGCCACTCAAATTGCGCTGAACTTCACGCCCACCTGGTACCAGGTCTTCCCGGGCATGGATCTGTTCATGCCGCTGAGCTACTCCCTCGGTCTGTCGGGCAACTCGGCCGTGGCGACGGGCGGCAGCAAGAACGCCGGCAGTTTCGGCGTGGGCCTCGGACTGGATGTGTACAGCAAGTACCGGTTCGACCTGAAGTATGTCGGCTACTTCGGCGACCTCGCGCTCAACCCAGCCGGCACGGTGGTTTCGGCCGCCAACGGCACCCAGGCCTTGCTCAAGGACCGGGGCGCCGTCTTTTTCACTTTCAAGACCACGTTCTAGAACGGAGACATCGAGCATGAAGAAACTGACCACAGCATGGGTCTGCGCGGGGTTGCTGTCCGCGCCGTTGGGTGCGGCCCTCGCGGCGGTGTCCGCGGACGAAGCCAAGAAGCTGGGCGCCGAACTCACCGAGGTCGGCGCCGAGAAGGCCGGCAACAAGGACGGCACCATTCCTGCCTACACGGGCGGGCTCACCACGCCGCCCGCAGGCTACGACAAGGACAAGGGGGTTCGCCCCGATCCGTTTGCCAGCGAGAAGCCGCTGGTGCAGATCGACGCGAAGAACGTCGACAAGTTTGCCGACAAGCTCACCGAGGGGACCAAGGCGCTGATGAAGGCCAACGCCGACTTCCGCGTCGACGTGTATCCGACGCACCGCACGGTCGCGTATCCGGCTTCTGTTCTGGAGAACACGGTCAAGAACGCCACGCGCGGCAAGCTCTCGGACAACGGCCTGGGCCTGACCGGCGCGCGCGGCGGCATTCCTTTTCCCATTCCGAAGAACGGCAATGAGGTGATGTTCAATCACATTGCCCGGTGGCAAGGCGTGTCCACTGTCATGCCGAAATACTCGGCCTACAACGTCGATGCCGCAGGCAAGCTGGTGTTGAGCACGCAGGGCGTGTGGACGGTGGAGCTTCCCTTCTACGACGACAGCAACGCTGCGTATCCGACCCTCTTCACGCGCGCCAAGGCCAACTACACAGGGCCCGCCCGCCGGGCGGGGGAGGCGGTGATGACCAACGACTTCGTCGATGAAGGCAAGGGTCGGCGCGCCTACCAGTACCTGCCCGGTCAGCGCCGCGTTCGCCTGGCACCCGACCTCGCTTACGACACGCCCAACTCGAGCACCGGAGGCATGTCGACCATCGATGACATCTACCTCTTCAACGGCAGCCAGGATCGCTTCAACTTCAAGCTCGTGGGCAAGAAGGAGATCTACGTTCCCTACAACGACTATCGCTTTGTCTATCACGACAAGCCGGAGGACTTGTTCAAGGCCAAGTTCATCAATCCGGACTTCGTGCGCTGGGAGCTGCACCGCATGTGGGTGGTGGAAGCTACGCTGAAGGAGGGCGCGCGCCACATTTATTCGCGTCGCACCTTCTATGTGGACGAGGACAGCTGGATGATCCTGGCCTCCGACCAGTACGACGGGCGCGGCCAGCTCTGGCGCCCGGGCTTCGCCTACCTCACGCAGCACTACGAGTCGGCGGTGCCGAGCAATGCGGTGTCGGGCCACTATGACCTGATCGCCGGTACCTACTACATCAACCAGTGGCCGGGTGCCAACGGCATCAAGGTGCTCAACACCCTGCAGTCCGATTCGATGTGGACTTCCGACGCCCTGGCGTCCCAAGGGGTCCGCTGAGTTTGCGGGGCACGGTGCGTCCGTGCCCTTACCGATTTCATCCGGGAGCACGGCCGGACCACCTGCGCCGTCGCCCCCGTCTTCTCTTCTCGGAGCAACCCATGTCGTTGCACATCCTCAGACTGCTTCGATGGTCGCTCGCTGGCATGGCCGTGCTCGCGGGCACGGCCATGAGCCAGCCGGCCTTCCAGTCGCCCTTGACTCTGCCTTCGGCCCCCAGCGCCCTGGCCGGCCGCGCCCCCGTCAATGCCCTGGCCATGGCCGGCACGCGCCTGGTATCCGCCGGCCAACGCGGCCACATCCTGTTCTCCGACGACGAGGGCAAGACCTGGACGCAAGCGGCGGTGCCTGTCAGTTCGGACCTCACCGCCATCTTCTTCGTCGATGCCCGCCAGGGCTGGGCCGCCGGCCATGAGGGCGTGATCCTTCACAGTGCCGACGGCGGCGCGACCTGGCAACTGCAACTCGACGGTCAGCGGGCCGCCCAACTGGTGGTGCACCAGTACGGGCAACCTTCGCAGCCCGCCGATGCCTCGGCCGAACGCCTCGCGCGCGACGCAGCCACTTTCGCCGCCCAAGGCGCGGACAAGCCTTTCCTCGACATCTATTTCGAGAACGAGCGGGAGGGCTTCGCCATCGGCGCCTTCAACCTGATCCTGCGCACCGAAGACGGTGGCCAGCGCTGGACGCCGTGGCTGGATCGCGTCGACAACCCCGACGCCCTGCACCTGTATGCCATGCGGCCCGCCGCAGGCACGCTCTTCATGGTGGGTGAGCAGGGCCTGACGCTCAAGCTCGACCGCGAGAGGGGTCGGTTCGTCCGCGTGCCGCTTCCCTACAAGGGAACCCTGTTCGGCGTTCTCGGCACGCCGCAGATGGTGATGGTGTTCGGTCTCCGCGGTAACGCCTGGCGCAGTACCGACGGCGGCGCGAGCTGGACGCGAACAAACACCGGCGTGAACGCGGGCCTCGCCGGCGGCACGGCGCGCAGTGACGGTTCGATCCTGCTGGCCAGCCAGGCCGGACAACTGCTGCGCAGCACGGACGACGGTGCCAGCTTCGATCGCGTGGCGCTGGGTCGCGTCGCACCCGTGTTTGCGCTCGCCGCTTCCACCACCCAGGCCGTGGCCCTGGGAGGACCGGACGGCGTGCGCATGGAATGGCTGAAAAACAAGGAGGCAAGTCGTGCTCAGTGACAACAACATCCAGGCCATGCCGGTGATCCGGGACCTGAAAGACTTCGACTCGCGCAGCGGAAGCCTCTTCGAGCGGCTCATCTTCAATCACCGCCTGATGGTGGTCGCGCTGTGCGTGCTGGCCACGGTGCTGCTGGGCTGGCAGGCGACCCGGCTCACGCTCAACGCGGCCTTCGAGAAGACCATTCCTCATCACCAGCCCTACATCCGCAACTTCCTGGACAACCGCGCCGAGCTCAAGGGGCTGGGCAATGCCGTCCGCGTGGTGGTCGAGAACAAGCGCGGCGACATCTTCGAGCCGGCCTACCTGCAGGCGCTCAAGCAGATCAACGACGAGCTCTTCCTTACACCGGGGGTGGACCGCGCCAACGTGAAGTCGCTATGGATGCCGGTGGTGCGCTGGAACGAGGTGACTGAGGAAGGCTTCACCGGTGCGCCGGTGATGCCCGACCGCTACGACGGCTCCCCCGCCAGCACCGAACAGCTGCGGCAGAACATCGCCCGCGCGCAGATCCTGGGCAGCCTGGTGGGGACCGACTGGCGTTCCAGCATGATCTTCGTGCCGCTGCTCGACAAGGACCTACGCACCGGTGCGCCTCTGGACTACCAGGCGCTCTCGCAGCGGCTGGAGGACATCCGCGGCCGCTTCGCGCAGGCGGGCGGCGCCGACGTAGACATCCGGATCGTCGGCTTCGCCAAGGTCGTGGGTGATCTGCTTGACGGTCTCACGCAGGTGATGGGGTACTTTGCCGTCGCGGCCGCGATTGCCGCCGCCATCCTCTACGGCTGGACGCGCTGCGTGCGCAGCACGGCGCTGGTGCTGGGTTGCTCGCTGGTGGCAGTGCTGTGGCAGCTCGGGTTGGTCACGGTGCTGGGCTACGAGCTCGACCCGTATTCGATCCTGGTGCCCTTTCTCGTGTTTGCCATCGGCGTGAGCCATGGCGCGCAGAAGATGAACGGCATCATGCAGGACGTGGCACGCGGCACGCATCGCCTGGTGGCGGCACGCTACACCTTCCGGCGCCTGTTCTTAGCGGGCCTCACGGCACTCGTGGCCGATGCGGTGGGCTTCGCGGTACTGATGCTGATCGACATCCCGGTGATCCAGGAGCTCGCGATCACGGCCAGCCTCGGCGTGGCGCTCCTGGTGGTCACCAACCTGGTGCTGCTGCCCGTGATGCTGTCCTACACCGGCGTCAGCCCGAAGGCGGCCGAGCGCAGCCTGCGTGCCGAGCAGCGCGAAACGGGCGGCATGTGGCGATGGCTGGAGCGGTTTGCAGAGCGGCGCTGGGCCTCGACAGCGCTTGCTGTGGCAGCCGTGCTGGCCGTGGCCGGGTTTGCCGTCAGCACGCACCTGCGCGTGGGCGACCTCGACCCGGGCGCGTCCGAGCTGCGCCCCCATTCGCGCTACAACCTCGACAACGCCTACATCAACGGCAAGTACTCCTTGTCGAGCGATCAGTTCGCGGTGATCGTCAAGACACCCCCCGAAGGCTGCCTGACCTACCAGACGCTGATGGAAGCCGACCGCCTCGGCTGGGCACTGCAACAGGTGCCGGGCGTACGGAGCACGGTGTCGCTCGCCGACGCGGTGCGCAAGATCACCGCCGGCTCCTACGAGGGCAACCCAAAGTGGATGAGCATCTCTCCCAACCAGGATGTGCTGAACTACGCCGCGCGCACGGCCATCACGAGCAACCCCGAGCTGTTCAACACCGAATGCTCGGTAATGCCGGTGATCGCCTACCTGGCCGACCACAAGGCCGACACGCTGGAGCGCATGGTGAAAGCGGCCGGGACCTTCGCCGAGGCGCACAGTACGCCGGAACACCAGTTCCTTCTTGCAGCCGGCAGCGCCGGCATCGAGGCCGCGACCAACATCGTGGTCAAGCAGGCCAACGTGAGCATGCTCATTTACGTGTATGCGGCCGTGATCGTGCTGTGCTTCATCACTTTCCGGTCCTGGCGTGCGGTGGTGGTGGCGGTGCTGCCGCTGGCTCTCACGTCCGTCCTGTGCGAGGCGCTGATGGTGATGCTGGGCATGGGCGTGAAAGTCGCAACGCTGCCTGTGATCGCCCTGGGGGTGGGCATCGGCGTGGACTACGCGCTGTACCTGCTGAGCATCCAGCTGGCGCGGCAGCGCGCGGGTTGCACGCTGGCCGAGGCCTACCGCGACGCCTTGCGCTTCACCGGCAAGGTGGTGGCATTGGTGGGCGTGACCCTGGCGGCGGGCGTGTTCACTTGGGCGTGGTCGCCGATCAAGTTCCAGGCGGACATGGGGATCCTGCTCACGTTCATGTTCCTCTGGAACATGCTGGGCGCACTGGTGCTCATTCCCGCGCTGTCGCACTTCCTGCTGCGGGATGTCTCTGCAAGTCGTGCGCCAAGTCATCCGGAGACCCTTACTGGCGAAGGGTGCGCAGCTACGGTGGTCCAGCCTTGAGACAGGACAGGTGGCTCCCTCCGCACACGCAGAACCCCTTTTTGGACATCCCATGACAGATACCTCTTCCGCCTTCCTGAGCGAACAGGAAACCATGATCCGCGACAGCGCCCGCAAGGTGGCGCAGGAAGTCGTGGCGCTTACCGCTGCCGAACGTGACCGCACCGGCGCCTGGCCGCGCGATGAACTGAAGACCGTTGGCGAACTCGGCTTCATGGGCATGCTTACGCCCGAGGTCTATGGCGGCTCGGGTGCGAGCTTTGTCGAGTACTGCCTGGCGATCGAGGAATTCGCCGCGGCCGATGCCGGCTTCGCGACGCTGATGCACGTGCACAACTCGGTTGGATTCACGATCTCGAAGGCCGGGACCGAGGCACAGAAGCGCAAGTATCTCGGCAGGCTCGCAACCGGTGAGCATATCGGCGCCTTCCTGTTGAGCGAGCCGCACGCCGGCTCCGACACGGCGGCCTTTCGCACCTTCGCGCGGCGAGAGGGATCGCACTACGTGCTCAACGGCAGCAAGCAGTTCATCTCCAACGGCAGCGAGGCCGCCGTAGGGCTGGCGCTGGCTGTGACCGACAAGGCCTCGGGAAAAAACGGCAGCAGCCTGCTGATCGTCGACGGCAAGGCCGCGGGCTACAAGGTTGCGCGCGTGGAGCACAAGCTCGGACAGCGCTCCGCGCACGTGGCGCAGATTCAGCTCGACGACTGCCGCGTGCCGGTGGAGGACATCGTCGGCGAGGAGGGCTCGGGCTACAGGCGCATCATGGCCTCGCTCTCTGAAGGGCGCGTGGCCATCGCAGCCGTGGCCATCGGCACCGCGCGCGCCGCGCTCGATGCGGCGGTGAAGTACGCCAAGGAGCGCGAGGCCTACGGCGCGCCCATCATCAGGCTGCAGGGCGTCAGCTTCGATCTCGCCGACATGGCGACCCAGGTCGAGGTGGCGCATCAGTTCATGCTGCACGCGGCGCGCCTGTGCGAGGCAGGAATCCCTTGCGCGAAGGAGGCCGCGATGGCCAAGCTGTTTGCCAGCGAGATGGCCGAGAAGGTCTGCTCCGATGCCCTGCAGATCCACGGTGGCTATGGCTATCTCAACGACTTCCCGGTGGAGCGCTATTACCGGGACGTGCGCGTCACCAAGATTTATGAGGGCACGAGCCACATTCAGAAGCTCATCATCGGACGCAGCCTGGTTTGAGCCAGGTGAAGATGGTGTCAGGCCGGCTGATTCATCCATCTGCCCTGACGGCAGTCGAGGCTCGACCTCGACTCTCGAGAGACATACCTAGACATGCTGAGTTCCGCTCGCAGCCCACCTGCGGAAGTTTGAACGGGAGAGCGTGAAGGGCTACTTTCGCACTGCGGAGCGGAAGTTCAGGTCGAAGAGTCGAGAGACGGCAGGGGGTCCTACTCTGCCCTCCGAGGGCGACCCTCGTTCTGCAGGTGTGCAGCGACAGCAGTCGACCGGGAGGGCAGTGCGGAACTGCTCCTTCGTGCCCCTTGCAGACATCTGGGTGAGCTTGTCGAACTGGAGCAACCGGCCATATGCCAACGGCCGCTTGCGCGAGTATTCCCGTCGTAGGGAGGATCGCTGCGAAGTTGCTCGGACGACTTCAATTTCGACATCAGGCGGATCCCCGTGCTTTCAGAAAGAACTCCTTGCCCGACGCGTGAGACGAAATGATGCAGACCGGCTGGCGTCAGGTGCTAGATGCCGAGATAGTGGGATCTGGCTACTGCTGGCTCCACCGATCGATATGCACCCGCATACGCCGTAGGTAGTCGTCGCGTCCGAGGTGCAGCAGGTGGCTGCCTGCGAACCAGTGCATGGTGCTGCGCGGCCAGTGGTGGTGCAGCAGCTCGACATGGCGAGGCCTCGTGACAATGTCACCCGCGCCGCCGATGATCAGGACCCGTTCACCCGCCATCGGTGATTCGTAGCTGAGGGGGTTGTGGACCGCGACGAGCCCTCGCATCTCGGCCACACCCACACCCTGGCTTCGCATCAGGCTCGACAGCAGCATGCCGGTGGGCTGCCAATCGAGGAACGCGTCGATCGGGCTCACCCCGGGCACCACGGGAATGCAGTAATCCAGCCGGTCGTCGACGCTCGCCAGCAGTGCTGCCGTATATCCGCCGAGCGAGATGCCGGCGGCGCCGATCCGCTCGACCCCGCGCGAACGAAACAGGTCGATGAACACGCGCAGGTCGTGAATCGCCTGCAAGGTCACTTCGTTGAAGTGCAGCAACCCGTTGCCGAACACGCCGTAGCCCCGGAACGGCGCGCAGGGTTCTGCGCGAGGGCCGTGGTGCGGGAAGGTGAAGAGCAGGATGTCGTGCCCGGCGTGGTAGAGCGAATGCAGCGCCAGTGCGCTCGCGTTCACCCATGGCATGTCGGCTGCGAAGCCATGAAGCACGATCAACGTCGGCCGCGGCGTGTCGCCATGGCACCAATGCTCCGCATGCGAGACGGCATTGCGCTTCAGACGCGCAAAGCCCGGCGCTGCAGCGGGGTTCAACGGAACGAAAGGACTCGTGAAGCGCAGCTCGCGGCGCTTGATCTCTGTGCCCCGCCACCATGTCGAGCAGAGGGGGCGTGCCTCGATCGGAACGTCCTTCGGTGGCGCAACGAACACACGCGTGGCGTCGCCCGCGCGCGCCAGCGGCTCGTAGAAGCGCAACGCCTCGAACTCCCGGGCGACGCGGCCCGGCTCTGACAGCGACGTCGTCATCGCCGTGGCCACCGCGGTCGCCAACGGGACGCGAACGAACCGCTCGAGCGCGGCGACGCTCTGCACCTGCAGCCAATGGCTGGCGTCGAGTTCCGTGTCGCCGATATGTCCGCGGAAGTCGTCCGGCAGTTGCTCCCACCAGGGAGAACCTGGTGTGCCGTTCCTTGCTTGTGTGGGTCTCATTGATCTGTGCAACGGTCGTGAAGGGAGTGAGGTTGCACCGACCATAGGGGCAAGCGGCCCCGCCACCTCCCTTCCTTTTTGGGGGGGAGCCGTTGTTGCGGATGCGCGCGGATCGCAGGAAACCCACCCAAAAGGGGGTGGAACAGGCAAGGCGCCCGAGACCTACGCTACATGCCGAAGAACACCCCCAGACCCAAGCAACCATGAACGACAAGCTCTCCGGCCAGGACGCCATGTTCCTGCACGTCGACCAGCCGCATGCCGCCTCGCACGGCATGATGCTTTACATCTACGACCAGTCGCCCCTCGGCGGCAAGACGCTCGGCTTTCGCGAGATCGTCCGCCACATCGAAAGCCGCCTCGATGCATCGCCCGTGCTTCGCCGCAGGATCGTCCAGGTGCCCTACGGCCTGGGCTATCCCTTCTGGGTCGATGATGAGCTGTTCGACATCGACTTCCACGTGCGGCACTTCGCGCTGCCCAAGCCCGGTGACTGGCGGCAGTTCTGCATCATGGTGTCGCGCATCCATGCGCGCTCGATCGACCTTGCGCGGGCGCCGTGGGAGATGTACGTCATCGAGGGCCTCGACAACATCGAAGGCATCCCGAAAGGCAGCTTCGCGGTGTTGAGCAAGATCCACCACGCGGCGATGGACGGCATGGCGGCCGTGGAGCTAACCTGGGCGCTTCACGAAGTCCAGCGCGCAGCGGGTGGCCGGCAGCCCGTGGTCGATCCGGCCCATCCGGTGCCGTCGCAGTCCGCCAGCTTGAAGGTCGTCGACACATTGAGCCGGGCCTTCGTCGACAACCTCTTGGGGCTCAGCCGTATGGCTGCCCCGTTGGCGCAGGTCCTGTCGCGCGCGACCTTGGCGCGCATGGGCACACTGCTGCAGCTCGGCAAGGGCACTGAACTGACCGCGCCCCAGACCCGCTTCAACGCCGACGTGGTGGCGAATCGTGTGTGGGATTCGGTGACCTTCGACCTCGCCGAGGTCAAGAAGATCAAGAGTGTGGTGCCGGGAGCCACCGTCAACGATGCGCTGATCGGGATCATCGGCGGCGCGATGCGCCGCTACCTGGCGTCGAAGGGCGAGTTGCCGGAACGTTCGATGTGGACGATGGCACCGGTGAACACGCGGGAGGAGGGCGCGAAGGAAACCGCCGCCGGCAACACCATCGCGATGCTGCGCTTTCCGATGGGCACAGACATCGAGGACCCCATCGCCCGCCTCGAGGCGGTGCACGCGGCGACTGTCGAATCGAAGGAAATGCAGAAGGCGATCGGCGCCAAGCAGCTCACGGACATCCAGAAGTTCGCGCCGCCCGCGACGCTCGGGCTGGCGGGCCGGCTCGCGGCGGCGACCGGGTCGGGCGGCAAGGGGCCACTGGTGCTTCACAACTGCCTGGTGACCAACGTGCCGGGACCGAACGCGCCCCTGTACATGCTGGGCGCCAAGCTCATCCACTGGGGCGGTGTGGGACCGGTGACGGACGGCATGTCGCTGATCTGGAATCCGACCAGCTACTGCGGCAAGGTGTTCATTTCGCTCACGAGTGCGCCCAACGTGGTGCCGGACCCGGAGTTTCTCGCGAACTGCCTACGCGAGTCGTTCGAGGAGACGAGGGCCGCCGCCGCCGCTGTCGCGGCAACGGCGCTGCCGGCCTTGAAGGCTGCCGATGGCAGGAAGACCGCTGCGAAGAAGACACCGGCCAGGAAATTGCCGGCGAAGAAGGTCGCGGCCGCGCCGATCAAGCCGGCCGCCAGGAGGCCGGTTGTCGCTGTGAAGAAGGCAACCGCCCGCAAGGTAGCGGCTTCCGTGCCTGTCGAGCAGTAAGGAAGGAAGCAGACATGGATCTCGGCGCAATGCTCGCGGGCAAGCGGGTGCTGGTGACCGGCGCCTCGTCGGGGCTCGGTGAGAACTTCGCGCGGCTGGCCGCCGGCTGCGGGGCCAAGGTGGTGATCGCGGCGCGGCGCAAGGCGCGCCTCGACGCGCTGGCCGACGAACTCGGCCGCCTCGGCTCGCCGCAGGTGACGGTCGTGGAGATGGACGTCGCTTCGGAAGCATCGATCGCGGATGCCTTCGCCGCGATCGACGCGTCGGGCGACCTGCTCGACGTCGTCGTCAACAACGCCGGCATCGGCACCGCGGGCGAGGCGCTCACGGTGTCGACGAAGGACTTCGATGCGGTGATGACCACCAATGTGCGCGGCGCCTTTCTGGTCGCCCTGCGAGCCGCGCGGCGGTGGAAGGAAGCGGGCCGCGGCGGTTCGATCGTCAACATTGCTTCGATCCAGGGCGAGCGCGTCAAGCACAGAGTCACGCCGTATTCGATCTCCAAGGCGGCGGTGGTGCACATGACGAAGAGCCTGGCGCTCGAATGGGCGGAGCACGGCATCCGCGTCAACGCGATCGAGCCGGGCTACATCGGCACCGAGATGACCGATGGCATGTGGGAGACGGAACAGGGCAAGGCGCTGATCCAGCGCATTCCGATGCGCCGCCTCGGCAAGCCCGAAGAGCTCAATGGCTTGCTGCTGTTGATGGCGACCGATGCAGGCGCGTGGATGACGGGTGCCTGCGTGCCGATCGATGGCGGGCATCTCTGCTCGACTCTGTAGGACGTACGAAGCCGGCCGGACGAGGCACCCGGCCCACGATAAGGAGACAGTTCATGGTCAACAGCATCAGGCGGGCACTGCACGCAGCCGGCGTGGTCGTTGCGCTCATGGGGCCGGCGCTGGCGACGGCGCAGCCCGCGAGGCAGCCCAACATCCTCGTCATCTGGGGCGACGATGTCGGCTGGCAGAACGTGAGTGCCTACGGCATGGGCACCATGGGCTACACCACGCCGAACATCGACAGCATCGGCATGGAGGGCATCCGCTTCACCGACCACTATGGCCAGCCCTCATGCACGGCCGGCCGCGCGGCCTTCATCACCGGGCAGTACCCAATCCGCTCGGGCATGACAACGGTCGGCCAGCCTGGCGACAAGCTCGGCATCCAGGCCGCCTCGCCCAGCCTGGCCGAGGTCTTGAAGAAGGTTGGCTATCGCACCGGTCAGTTCGGCAAGAACCACTTGGGCGACAACAACGCCAATCTGCCGACCGTGCATGGCTTCGACGAGTTCTACGGCAACCTCTACCACCTGAACACCGAGGAGCAGCACGAGTACCTGGACTACAAGGCATACGCCAACAAGTACCCCGGCGGCCCCAAGGCCTACGCACAAAAATTCGCGACGCGCGGCGTTCTGCACACGGTCGCGACCGCCCAGGACGATGCAACGGTAGACCCGCGCTTCGGCCGCGTCGGCAGGCAGACCATCGAGGACACCGGGCCGCTCACGATGAAACGCATGGAAGATTTCGATGCGGAGGAACTGATCCCCCGGTCGATCGACTTCATGGAGCAATCGAAGAAGGCGGACAAGCCTTTCTTCGTCTGGCTCAACACGACCCGCATGCACATGTACACCCACCTCAACGAGAAGTGGCGCTATGCGGCCGCGAAGTACACGCACGAGGGCGACCTGCACGGCAGCGGCATGCTCCAGCACGATCACGACATCGGTCTGGTGCTCGACTACCTCAAGAAGAGTGGCCTCGACAAGAACACCATCGTCTGGTACTCCACCGACAACGGGCCCGAGCACTCGTCGTGGCCGGACGGCGCGACCACGCCATTCCGCGGCGAGAAGATGACGACCTACGAGGGCGGCGTGCGCGTGATCTCGATGCTGCGCTGGCCGGTCCTGGTCAAGCCTGGCCAGATCAAGAACGGCATCCAGGCACATCAGGACATGTTTACGACCTTCGCCGCCGCGGCAGGCGTGCCCGACGTGGCCGAGCAGGTCAAGCTGGAGAAGAAACAGTACATCGACGGTGTGAACAACCTCGACTACTGGACCGGCAAGTCGCCCGAGAGTGCGCGCAACAGCTTCCTCTACTACATCGAGAGCAAGCTGACGGCGGTGCGCATGGGCCCGTGGAAGCTGCACTTCTCGACCAAGGAGGACTACTACTCGCCCGTGCAGCCGCTGTTCGCACCGTTGATGTTCAACCTGCGCAGCGATCCTTTCGAGAGCTACGCCAGCAAGGACTCGTACGGCCATCTGGTTCAGAAGAATTCATGGATCTCCGGGCCGATGGGCGAGCTGATCGGTGCGCACCTGAAGACGTTGGCCGAGTATCCGCCGGTGCAGACCGCGAAGTCTTTCGATCGGTCGAACCTCGTGCAGGACTTCCTGCAGAACTTCAAGCGGCAGCAATGATGAACAGGCAACTCACGCCCGTGGCGGCCGCGATCGCATTCGCGCTGGCCTTCCATTCCATCCGCGCCGCGCCGGTCGATGGCGCATCCGCGTCGTCCGCCAAGGCCGCGAGTGCGGCGACGGCCTCGCGCAACGCCGCGGTGCTCCAGCAGTTGCCATTTGGCGACCGTGCCGATTTCGAAGCGGCGCGACGCGGCCTGATTGCGCCATTCGAGGGAAAGATCAGGAACGCCAACGGCGAGGTCGTGTGGGACTCGCACGCCTACGACTTCCTGCTCGATGACACCGCGCCGGCCACCGTGAATCCGAGCCTCTGGCGGCACGCGCAGCTCAATTCGAACGCCGGCCTTTTCAAGGTGACCGACCGGGTCTACCAGCTCCGCGGCATGGACCTCGCCAACATGACGGTGATCGAGGGCGACCGCGGGTTGATCGTCATCGATCCGCTGATGAGCACCGAGACGGCGCGCGCCGCGCTCGCGTTGTACCGGAAGTACCGTCCGGCCGCACCAGTGGTCGCCGTGATCTACACGCACAGCCACGTCGATCACTTCGGCGGCGTGCGCGGTGTGGTCGACGAAGCCGACGTGAAGGCCGGCAAGGTGAAGATCTACGCGCCCGCAGGCTTCCTGGGGCATGCGATCAGCGAGAACCTGTTCGCCGGCACCGCCATGTTCCGCCGCGGCATGTATCAGGGCGGCTCGACTCTGCCGCGCGGCGCACTTGGCCAGATCGACGCGGGGCTTGGCAAGGGTGCGCCGCGCAGTGCGACGATCACCTTGATCCCGCCGACGAACCTCATCGCGAAGGACTTCGAGACGCATGTCGTCGACGGCGTGCGCATCGAGTTCCAGCTCACTCCGGACACCGAGGCGCCTTCGGAGATGAACCTCTACCTGCCCACGCTGCGGGCCCTGTGCATGGCCGAGAACGTAGCGCGGACGATGCACAACGTTCTCACGCCGCGCGGCGCGCTGGTGCGCGATGCCAAGGGCTGGTCGCGCTACCTCGACGACAGTCTGGTGCGCTATGGCGACAAGGCCGAGGTGCTGTTCGCGCAGCACGGCTGGCCCACCTGGGGAGGGGAGGGCATCCGCACGCTGTTGGCCGATCAGCGCGACATGTACGCGTTCATCAACGACCGCACGCTGCACCTGATGAACAAGGGGCTGACGCCGAACGAAATCGCCGAGGCGATCCAGAAGCTGCCGGGCGAGCTGGACAAGAAGTGGTACGCCCGCGGCTATTACGGCGTGCTCAGCTTCAATGTGCGAGCGGTCTACCAGCGCTATCTGGGCTTCTACGACGCCAACCCGGCCAACCTGGACCCGTTGCCGCCCGTCGATTCGGCCAGGCGCTACGTCGCCGCGATGGGCGGGTCGGCATCGGTGCTCGCGCTGGTGCGCGACGCCATCGCCAAGGGCGATTACCGCTGGGCGGCGCAGATCGGCAATCACCTCGTCTTTGCCGAGCCTGACAACAAGGAAGCGCGCGAGGCGCAGGCCGAAGCGCTCGAGCAGCTCGCCTACCAGAGCGAGGCGGCCACCTGGCGCAACATGTACCTCTCGGGCGCCAGCGACCTGCGGCAAGGCGTGCCGGAACTGGCGACACGCGCGACCGAAGACCTCGTCAAGGCCGCGACGCCGGCGATGTTCTTCGACTTCCTGGCGGTGCGGCTCGACACCGAGAAGGCACAGGGACACGACATGACGCTCAACTGGCGCTTCGACGATGTCCACCAGTCGTTCGCGCTGACCTTGCGCAATGGCGTGCTCACGCAACGCGAGGGCACGCAGCACGCGAAGTCCGACGTCTCGGTGCGCATGAACAAGTCCGTGCTCGACCGCATCAGCCTGCGGCAGCTCGACTTCGCTACTGCGCTCAGGCAGGGCGACATCCGCGTCGAAGGCAATGCCGGCAAGCTGACCGAACTGCTCGGCATGCTGTCCACCTTCAAGCCGGCTTTCAACATCGTCACGCCCTGAGCCCTTCCTGACGAGGCGCGCTCAGTTCACTGCGCGTGCCTGCGGGAACGTCCACCGGCCGTCGAGGATCTCCGCGCGCGGACGGTACAGCCGCACCAGGTAGTTCCATCGCGGCGTGAGCGGCAGGCAGTTTGCGACCACGCCATCGCAGCCGCCGAACTGCACCGCCACGGAGCCGTCCTCGCCCTTTGCCGCGGTGATGCTGTTGATCGTGTAGGCGTCGAGTCTGTTCGGCTCGAAGTAGCCCTGCGCGTTGTAGACGCTGATCGACCAGAACGCATCGACCGGCACGTCCTTGACCACCAGCCGGTGGACGGTGCTGCCGTCGTTGCGTGCCGGCGCGACGCTTAGGTAGGTGGCGTCCTTCTCCGGATTGCCGCCCCAGGCCGTCGCCGAGGCGATCAGGTGGCGAATGGGATCGACCTGATTGCGCAGGCCGAAGCTGCGCTTCAGGTCCGGCACGGTCGAGCCGAGTGCGAGCAACGCGTCGCGGACTTTCTTCTGGCTCACCGGGTCCCAGTTGGGCAGCTCGAAACTCCCCTTGGCCGCCTGGCGTGACACGATGGCGTCCTGCAGCGCGTGGGCCTGCCTGAGGTCCTCGGGGTCGGAGGGGTCAACGAGCGTGCGGATGCCGATCAGCACATAGCGCGTGCCGACCGATTCGCGGCTGAAGGTATAGGTGCCCGCCTGGTAGATCACCCGGGGGGTGTAATGGTCCTCGTTGAAAGACTGCATCGACATGAAGCGCTTGCCCGCATCGGGCAAGGTCACGGTGACCGCGCCAGCGTCGAGATCGAAGACCGCGTTGGAATAGAGCGTGTCGCGGTTCATCCGCACCACGAGCTGGCGATCGACGGATGCGAGCGCGCGGTTATGGCGGAACTGGCCGAAGCCCCCGTTCCGCGCGACGTTGGTGAAGTACCAGTGCGACTCTGCGCGCGTGAAGTTCTCGACGGTCACCGGCACGGTCGCGGCGGTCGTTGGCTCGGCACGTTCGATCTCCGGCTTCTTCCATCGCCCGCTCGTGATCTCCGGCTTCGGCCAGAACAACCGCAAGGCCATCAGGAAAGGCCCCTCCGGCGCGGGAAGCCAGTTCGATTCCTTGTCCTTGCCCGGTGATTCGCGCTGGATGTAGAGCGTGAGCCCGCCATCGGCATCGCGCTGCAGCTGCGGCAGCATCGGCGAGTTGACGAGGTAGCGGTCGATCGGATTGGCGACCAACAGGCGCGCGGGAAGTCGGTACATCGTGAGCGACCAGAAGGCATTCACGGGTGGAAGTTGATCGGCCTTGAAGCGCAGCACATACCGGTTCGCGCCATCGAGCCTCTGGCCGGTGGCATCGGCGTAGTAGCCCTGGTAGACCGCCTCTTCCTTCGAGTTGCCATAGATGCCGGCCACGGTGCCGCGCATCCGGTGGAGATAGTTGTTCCCGAGTTGCTCGCGGCTGCCGAGAAGCTCGCCGCTACCGAGTTGTCCTGCGGCGGCCAGCTTCTCCAGCTTTGCCTGCTCGGCCCACGCGTCGGCAACGCCGTCCTGCACAGCCTGTCGCAGTTCGGGCGACAGCGCCTGGGCGTCGAAGGCGAGCCCAGCGCCGATGCCGAGCCGGGCAAAGCGCTGCATCAGCTCGCGTTCGGAAGGGTGAGTCGGGCAGAAGCGCAGAACGAAATTCAGCACGTCGAAGAATTCGAGCGAGCTGCGCTCCTGCTCGATGGTGAGTGGCTTGATGAAATCGATCCTGGCGGCAGCTGCCGGCGCGGGCGTCCCGAGGTACGCAGACAGGGGTTGCACCTTGTAGCCGGCCTGCACTTTCCTGACGTTCTCGATGTCGGCTGGGCCCGAGAGCTGCGTGCGGTAGAACACGAAAGCGAATTCGGTCTCGGACCGGATCACGTCCTTGATCCCAGCGGGCTTGGTGCCGTTCCAGCCCGGCCCTGCGAGCAGGTAGTTGCCGGCTTCATTGCCCGTGGCGCGGCTGCCGACATAGGCGAAGTTGTGGGTGTAGGCGTCGATGAACTGCGCGCCGTAGTAGCGCTTGCCCTCGACAGCCGGCATGGTCAGCACCAGCGGCTCGGCGCGCAGGTCGGCACCGACGTAGGAGTAGGGCGTGTCCGAGTTGGGCGTCTGGATCGCCTTGTCCTCGGGCGTGAAGACTCTCGCTTCGTTCCGGATCGTGTTCCACGGCGCCTTGAATTCGGCGTTCTCGCGGTCGACGAAGAACGCGTGCTGGATGCGGTAATGGTCGACCAGCGAATAGCCGTAGACGTACGCCTCCTTCGCGATGGCCCTTGCCTCGGCAGGCGTGAGGTCCTTCGCCGGGGCTGCCGAAGCCACGCCGCATGCGCCGATGGCGACTGCGCCGAGCGCCGCCACCTCAATCAATCGGCGCGCCCAACGCAGGCCGATGTTTCTGAGTCGTCCTTCCACTGTGTCTCCTGTCTTTCCGTTAGGGATTGCCGCGTCGCAGCCGCGTTCGAGCTGCGCGCCATGTGAGCGTAGGGACGCGATCGCGAACCACGTCCCCCCCTCTTTGGACGGGTGAGGGAAAAGCCGGATGCGGTTATCCCGCCTCTCAAGAAAGGGGGGGATGCGCCGGGTGCACTGCGCCTTAACTTTGCGCGGCTCAAGAAACCATCACAGGAGAAGAATCAGCATGACGAAACACCCGGGAATTCGCCGGCAGGCGCTCAGTGCGGCGGCCCTGGCTTTGTGCGCAGGCACGTGGATGAGCGCGCACGCGTTCGAGTTCGACACCGGCAACGACGATCTGCAGGTACGGTGGGACAACACCGTGCGCTACAACTTCGGGCATCGCGTGCAGGGCCAGGATCCGGTGATCCTGAAGAACCTCAACGCCGACGACGGCGACCGCAACTTCGGCAACCACAGCACCGTCAACAACCGGGTTGACCTGCTCAGCGAATTCGACGTGGTCTACCAGCGGAAATTCGGTGCACGCGTGAGCGGCGCCGGCTGGTACGACAACGCCTACTCGGGCAGCTTCGACAACACGAGCCTTGCGACTTCCAACCACGTGGTCAACGGCCAGCCGGCGCTGGGGCTGAGCAATTACACCGATCGCTACTACAAGGGCCCCTCGGGCGAGGTGCTCGATGCCTTTGTCTTCGGCGGTTTCGACATTGGCAACATGCCCTTGAGCCTGCGCGTGGGCCGCCATACGGTGAACTGGGGCGAGGCTTTGCTCGGCGGTGGAGCCATCCACGGCATTACCTACGGGCAGGCGCCGCTGGACCTGGCCAAGTCCTTTGCCAGCCCCGGCATCGAAGCCAAGGAACTCTATCGACCGCTGAACCAGATCAGCAGCACGCTGCAGGCGACGCCCGAACTGTCGTTCGCGGCGCAGTACTTCCTTCAGTGGGATGCGAGCCGCTTCCCCGAAACCGGCAGCTACCTGGGCTTCAACGATGCACTGCAGAACGGCGGCGAATCGCTGCTGCTGGCACCGGGCGTGCGAGCGTTCCGCGGCTCGGACCTGACGCCGAAGAACAGCGGCGACTGGGGCCTGATGTCGCGCTGGAGCCCGCAATGGCTGGACGGCACTGTGGGTGCCTACGTGCGCAACTTCTCCGACAAGCTGCCGCAGCTCGTCGTGAAGGCCGCCGCCCCGCGCCAGTACTTCCTGACGTACGGCGACGAAATCGACATGTACGGCCTCAGCCTGGCCAAGCAGATCGCCGGCGTGAGCATCGGCGCCGACCTGAATTACCGCAAGAACATGCCGCTCAACAGCGACGTGGTGCAGATTAACTCGCTGTCGCAACTGCCCGCGGCGGGCGACCTGCTGGGCGCGCGGGGCAACACGCTGCACGGTGTATTGAATGCGATCGGTTCGGTGCCCTCGACGCCACTTTTCAATAGCGCCTCGTGGTCGACTGAATTGACTTGGAACCGCTGGACCTCGGTCACGCAAGGTGCCCAGTACTTCAAGGGCCGCGACAGCTACACGGCGATCGACAAGGTCAGCAAGGACTATTTTGGCCTCGCGCTGAACTTCACGCCGACCTGGTACCAGGTGTTCCCGGGCGCCGACCTCTCGATGCCGCTGAGCTACTCGGTCGGCCTGAGCGGCAACTCCGCGGTGGCCTCGGGCGGCAACAAGAACGCCGGCAGCTTCGCGGTGGGCCTGGGGCTGGACCTGTACAGCAAGTACCGCTTCGACCTCAAGTACATCGGCTACTTCGGCGACTACACGCTCGCTGCCAACGGCGCCATCGCGGTCGCCAACGGCACCTTCACCTACCTGCGCGATCGCGGCGCAGTTTTCCTGACCTTCAAGACCACGCTTTGAGCGGAGACAAGACCATCATGAACAAGACAGCAGCAACCCTGCTTTGCGCCGGCGCATTGGCCGCGTATGCGGGAACCATCCAGGCCGCGGTGTCGGCCGACGAGGCGAAGAAGCTCGGCGCCGAGCTCACCGCCGTCGGTGCCGAGAAGGCCGGCAACAAGGAAGGGACCATCCCCGAATACACCGGCGGCCTCACCACGCCGCCCGCAGGCTTCGACAAGTCGAAGAACGTGCGGATCGATCCCTTCGCGAGCGAGAAGCCCCTGTACTCGATCGATGCGAAGAACATGGACAAGTACGCCGACAAGCTCAGCGAAGGCACCAAGGCGCTGATGAAGGCCAATGCGGACTACCGCATCGATGTCTACCCGACGCACCGCACCGCGGCCTATCCGAAGTTCGTGCTCGACAACACGTTGAAGAACGCGACGCGCGCTAAGCTCGATGCCAAGGGCGACCTGGAAGGCGCCCGCGCCGGCATCCCGTTCCCAATCCCCAAGAGCGGCGTGGAGGCGATGCAGAACTTCGTCGCGCGCTATCACGGCATGACCTTCCTGGTGCCGAAGTTCAGCGCCTACAACTCCGACAGCGCGGGCAAGGTCACGCTGGCTTCGCAGGGCGCCTACCTGCAGGAAAGCGTCTATTACGACGAAGCGAAGACCGAGCTCACCCTGCTCAACCGCGTGCGCACCGACTACACCGGCCCGGCCCGGCGTGCCGGCGAGGCCATCATGGTGGTGGACGCCATTGACAGCGAGCGCGGACGCCGCGCATGGCAGTACCTGCCGGGCCAGCGCCGCGTGCGCCTGGCGCCCGACCTCGCCTACGACACCCCGAACCCGTCGACCGCCGGCATGGCCACCTATGACGACGTGAACCTGTTCAACGGGCGCATGGACCGCTTCGACTTCAAGCTGGTGGGCAAGAAGGAGGTCTACGTTCCCTACAACACCTACCGCTTCACCTACAACGACAAGCCCGAAGAGGTGTTCCAGGCCAAGTCGATCAACCCCTCGGTCGTGCGCTGGGAGCTGCACCGCGTGTGGGTCGTCGATGCGACCTTGAAGGAAGGCAAGCGCCATGTCTATTCGCGCCGCACCTTCTACCTGGACGAGGACAGCTGGGCTGCGCTCGCCAGCGACCAGTACGACGGGCGCAACCAGTTGTGGCGCGCGGGCTTCGCGTACCTGACCCAGTCGTACGACATGCCGGTGCCCACCACGCTGACGGCCGGCCACTACGACCTCATCGCCGGCACCTACTACATGAACATCTGGCCGGGCACCGGCGGCGTGAAGCTGTCCGACACCCATCTGCCGGACGCGTCCTGGACCGGCGACGCCCTCGCGAGCCAGGGCGTGCGCTGACCTGAAACCTCACCCACGCATCCGTGCGCGCGATGCGCCGCGGGCGCGGCCACCACGGCTGCCGATGCAGTGGCGGGCCGGCGCCCGCGCATGCGCGTTTGCGCGCTTCCGATGCCCGTGCAAGAAAGGCCCATCGTGCCCCATCACCCCGCCAAACCGATTGCGGCCGCCGTGCTTGCCGCTGTCCTCGCCGCATCGAGCGCGGCTGCCACAACCTTCCTTCCGCCTTCCGAAGTGCCCGCCGCGCGCAGTGGATTGGCCCAGCGCACGCCGATGAATGCGCTCGCGCGCGCGGGTGAGCGCAATGTCGTCGCGGGGCAGCGTGGCCACATCCTCTATTCGGACGCCGCAGGTACCTGGACCCAGGCCGATGTGCCCCTGAGCGCCGACCTGACGGCGTTGAGTTTTCCGACGGCGCAGCAGGGCTGGGCGGTCGGACACGAGGGCGTCGTGCTGCACACCTCCGATGGCGGCGTGACCTGGCAGCGGCAGCTCGACGCGCAGAAGATCACCCGGCTGCTGGTCGAACGCTACGGCACGCCCGCCAACCCCGACGATGCCGCCGCACAGCAACTGCAGAAGAGCGCGGCGGGCTTTGCCGCCTTGCCGGCCGACAAGCCCCTGCTGGATGTCTGGTTCGAGGACGAGAAGAAGGGCTTCGCGGTCGGTGCCTTCAACCTGATCCTTCGCACCGAGGACGGCGGCAAGAACTGGACGCCCTGGCTCGACCATGTCGACAACCCCAAGGGCCTGCATCTCTATGCGATCCGGCCGGCCGGCGGATCGGTCTTCATCGTGGGCGAGCAGGGACTCGTGCTGCGGCTGGACCGCGAGCGCCAGCGCTTCGTGCGCGTTGCACTGCCCTACGAGGGCACCCTGTTCGGCGTGGTCGGCACGCAGGACATGGTGCTCGTCCACGGACTGCGCGGCCATTCCTTCCGCTCCATGGACGGCGGCGCGAACTGGACGCGCGTCGAGACCGGCACCACGGCCGGGCTCTCCAGCGCTGTCGTGCGCGCCGACGGCTCCGTGGTGCTCGCCAGCCAGGCGGGCGAGGTGCTGCTGAGCACGGATGCCGGCGCAAGCTTCGCCCGCATCAATACCACCCAACAGGCACCGGTCTTCGCCGTCGCCGAAGCGGGCCAGGGCGGCCTGGCGCTCGCCGGATTCCGCGGCGTTCGGATCGAGCGCCTCGATGCAGTGAAACAGGACGGGGCCAACGCCCGCAAGCCATGAATACGAACGACGTGAACCACACGATGCCGGCCATTGCCGAGCTCAAGGATTTCGACCGCAACTCGGGCAACCGCTTCGAACGGCTCATCTTCAACCACCGGCTGCTGGTGCTCATCGCGTGCGCGCTGGCCACGCTGGCGCTGGCCTGGCAGGCGACGCATCTGCGCCTGAACGCCGCGTTCGAGAAAACCGTCCCGCACCACCAGCCTTACATCCGCAATTTTCTCGACAACCGCGACGAACTGCGGGGCCTCGGCAATGCGGTGCGCGTGGTCGTGGAGAACCAGCGCGGCGAGATCTTCGACCCGAACTACCTCCAGGTGCTCAAGCAGATCAACGACGAGCTGTTCCTCACGCCCGGCGTGGACCGGGCCAACGTCAAGTCGCTGTGGATGCCGGTGGTGCGGTGGAACGAGGTCACCGAAGAAGGCTTCACCGGCGGGCCGGTGATGCCGGACAACTACGCCGGATCTCGCAAGGACATCGAGCAGCTTCGGCAGAACATCGCGCGCGCGCAGATCCTGGGCAGCCTGGTCGGCAACGACTTCCGCTCGAGCATGATCTACGTGCCGCTGCTGGACAAGGACGTGCGCACCGGCGCGGCGCTGGACTATCGCGCGCTGTCCGATCGCCTCGAAGCGATCCGCGCGAAGTATTCGGGCGCGCACGGCGATGCCGAAGTCTCGATCCACATCGTCGGCTTCGCTAAGGTGGTGGGCGACCTGCTGGACGGGCTCGACCAGATGGTGATCTTCTTTGCGGCGGCCGCGGTGATCGCCGCGCTCATCATCTTCGGCTGGACGCGGTGCGTGCGCAGCACGGCGCTGGTGTTGGCGTGCTCGCTGGTCGCGGTGGCGTGGCAACTGGGGCTGGTGACCTGGCTCGGCTACGACCTCGATCCGTACTCGATCCTTGTGCCCTTCCTCGTGTTCGCGATCGGCGTGTCGCACGGCGCGCAGAAGATGAACGGCATCATGCAGGACGTGGGCCGCGGAACGCATCGGCTCGTGGCCGCGCGCTACACCTTCCGGCGCCTGTTCCTCGCCGGGCTCACGGCGCTGGCCGCCGATGCGGTGGGCTTCGCGGTGCTGATGCTGATCGACATCCCGGTCATCCAGGAGTTGGCCGTCACGGCCAGCATCGGCGTCGCGCTGCTGGTGGTGACCAACCTCGTGCTGCTGCCGGTGCTCCTGTCGTACACCGGCGTGAGTCCCGAGGCCGCCGCGCGCAGCCTGCGCGCCGAGCAGCGCGAGGCCGGACCGCTCTGGCGCACGCTGGAGCGCTTCACCGAGCGGCGCTGGGCCTCGGTGGCGCTGGCCGTGTCCGCAGTGCTCGCACTCGGTGGCTTCGCGATGAGCACGCACCTCAAGATCGGCGACCTCGACGCCGGCGCTTCGGAGTTGCGGCCGGGCTCGCGCTACAACCTCGACAACACCTACATCACGAGTCGCTATGCCCTGTCGAGCGATCCCTTCGCGGTGATCGTCAGAACGCGGCCCGAAGGCTGCCTCGAATACCCGACCCTGGTCGAGACCGATCGCCTCGGCTGGGCCTTGCAGCAGGTGCCGGGCGTGCAGACGACGGTGTCGCTGGCCGACGCGGTGCGCAAGGTCACCGCCGGTTCGTACGAGGGCAGCAACAAGTGGCTGACCCTGTCGCCCAACCAGGAGATCCTGAACTACGCGGTGCGCACCGCGGTCACGGGCAACCCGGACCTGTTCAACACCGAATGCTCGGTGATGCCGGTGATCGCGTACCTGTCCGACCACAAGGCCGAGACGCTGGAACGCGTGGTCGCCGCGGCCGACGGCTTTGCCCGTGCGCACAGCACGCCCGAGCGGCAGTTCCTGCTGGCGGCCGGCAGTGCCGGCATCGAGGCCGCGACCAACATCGTGGTGAAGCAGGCCAACACGACGATGCTGCTGTACGTCTATGCCGCGGTGATCGTCCTGTGCTTCATCACCTTCCGGAGCTGGCGCGCGGTGGTGGTGGCCGTCGTGCCGCTCGCGATCACCTCGGTGCTGTGCGAGGCGCTGATGGTGGCGCTGGGCATGGGCGTCAAGGTCGCGACGCTTCCGGTGATCGCGCTGGGCGTCGGCATCGGCGTGGACTATGCGCTCTACCTGCTGAGCATCCAGCTCGGGCAGCAGCGCGCCGGCGCATCGCTGAAGGACGCATACCGCCACGCGCTGCGCTTCACGGGCAAGGTGGTGGCGCTGGTCGGCGTGACGCTGGCGGCGGGCGTGGTGACCTGGGCCTTCTCGCCGATCAAGTTCCAGGCCGACATGGGCATCCTGCTGACCTTCATGTTCCTGTGGAACATGCTCGGCGCGCTCGTCCTGATCCCTGCGCTCTCGCACTTCCTGCTGGGGGGCGCCCGCCTTCGCGCGCCCTCCCTCTCCCCCCTTGAAAGGGGAGGCGCATCCGGGGCGATCGCCTCCTAGACTGAATCCAAGACGGATGACATCAAGGAGATACGTCGTGAGTGTTTCGTTCGAAATGAAGGCGCAAGTGGGCTGGATCACCCTGGAGCGACCCAAGGCGATGAACGCCCTGACCCGCGAGATGGTCGAAGCCATGACGGCGACGCTGTTGCAGTGGCGCCAGGACCCGGCGGTGCGCGTCGTGGTGCTGACCGGCGCAGGCGCGGCGTTCTGTGCGGGCGCCGACCTCAAGCAGGCCGGTGACCCGGTGGATGCGGGCGAGAAGGACTACCTGGACGTCATCGTCGACTTCTTCAACCTGCTGCGCGCCTTTCCCAAGCCGGTGATCGCGGCGGTCAATGGCCTGGCACTGGCCGGCGGTCTGGAAACGGTGATGTGCTGCGACCTGGTGATCGCCGGGCAGGGCGCGCGCTTCGGCGACGCGCATTCCAACTTCGGCGTGTTCCCCGGCGGCGGCGGCGCGGCGATCCTGCCGCGCAAGGTGCCGGCCAACGTGGCCAAGTACCTGCTCTTCACCGGCGACTCGCTGCCGGCGGAAGAGATGCGGCGCTACGGCCTCGTCAACGAGGTCGTCGCCGATGCGGAACTTGCGGTGCGCGCCCAGGCCCTCGGCGAGAAGCTCGCCACCAAGAGCCCCCTCGTGCTCTCGCGCATGAAGCGCGTGGCCAACGAAGCGGCCGACAAGTCGGCGCGCGACGCGCTGCGCGACGAAGAACTCGAACTGCGCAACCACCAGCGTTCCTGGGACATCCAGGAGGGGCTCGCCGCCTTCACCGAGAAGCGCAAGCCGCAATTCCGCGGCTATTGATGATAGAACACCGGAGTTCCCAAGCATGGAAAACATCTACATCGTCGGCGTCGGCATGACGCCCTTCGGCCGCCACATGGACAAGAGCGTCAAGCAGCTCACCGCCTGGGCGGTGGAAGACGCCCTGAAGGACGCCAGCTGCGACCGCAAGGCCATCCGCGCCGCCTTCTTCGGCAACACCACGCAGGGCCACTTCGACGGACAGCACATGATCCGGGGGCAGGTGGCGCTACTGCCGCTGGGCATCGAGGGCATCCCGATCTACAACCTCGAAGGCGCGTGCGCATCGTCGAGCCATGCCTTCAACCTCGCCGTCACGCAACTGCGCGCGGGCGCGGCCGACGTGGCCCTCGCAGTCGGCGCCGAGAAGATGTACACGAGCGACAAGGCCAAGATGTTCTCGTGCTTCGAGTCGGCCTGGGACATCGAGACCTTCGAGGCCAACAAGGGTTACCTTGTCGAGATGGGCAAGGCCATCGTGCCGCCCGCCGGTTCGCAGTCCGACAAGCCCTACAGCCCCTTCATGGATGTGTATGCCTCGCTGGGCCGCGGCCTGATGGCGCGCTACGGCATCACGCAGCGCCAGCTTGCGGCGGTGGCGTCGAAGAACCACGGGCACTCGATGCACAACGAGCGCTCGCAGTACCGCATGCCGATGGCCATCGAGGAGATCCTGGCCGCGGCACCGATCACGTATCCGCTGACGCTGCCGATGTGCTCGCCCATCTCCGACGGCGCGGCCGCGGCGATCGTCTGCACCGAGTCGGCCTTGAAGAAATACGGCTTCGACCGCAACCGCGCCGTCAAGGTGCTGGCCAGTGTCGTGCGCTCCGCCTCGGCGCGCGATGCCGAGGACCATGACGCCGGCTGCACGCGCCAGGCGGCGCTGCAGGCCTTCGAGCAGGCCGGCGTCGCGCCGGGCGAGATCGACGTGGCCGAAGTGCATGACGCCACCGCCATCGGCGAGCTGCTCTCGTTCGAGGCGCTCGGCCTGCGTGAGCCCGGCGCGAGCGGTGAGCTCGCCGAGCGCGGCGAAACCACCCTCGGCGGCTCGATCCCGGTCAACCCCTCGGGCGGGCTGGAGTCCAAGGGCCATCCGATCGGCGCTACCGGCCTGGGCCAGATCTTCGAACTCGTCTCGCAGTTGCGCGGCGAATGCGGCCCGCGCCAGGTCGAAGGCGCGCGCCTGGCGATCCAGGGCAACGGCGGCGGCCTGTGGCGCGTGGAAGAGGCCACCGAGCACATCGGCATCTTCGCCCGTGCCTGAACAAGTGAGACAAGCAACATGCACATGAACATGATCACCGAGGAGCAGAAGCTCGCCGTGGAGAGCTTCCGCAGGTTCCTCGACACCGAGCTGCGCCCCGTCGTCAAGCAGTACCGCGACCAGCACATTCCCAAGGAGAAGATGCGCGAGATCACGCAGGGCATCGCCGAGTTCGGCCTGCCGGGCGCGAGCGTGCCGGTGGAGCACGGGGGAATGGGCCTGGGCTACGTCATGGAAGCGATGCTCTTCGAGGAGCTGTGCGCCGTGTCCTGCGATGTCGCGCTGTGCGTGATGATCAACAAGGGCACCGCCAACTTCCTGGCCGAGCTGCCGCAGAAGCACCTGCGCGACAAGTACCTGCCAGGCATCCTGGCTGGCCGCCTCTTCGGCGGCGCCTGCATCAGCGAGCCCGACGTGGGCTCGAACGTGGCCGACCTCAAGACCTCCGCGAGGGAAGACGGCGACCACTTCATCATCAACGGCGAGAAGACCTGGATCTCCAACGGCCACTACGCGGACTTCCTCACCGTCACCGCGCGCACCGGCCCGAACGAGCTGACGCACTTCATGGTCGACCGCAAGGAGCACGGCTTCGAGTCGCGCAACATCGACAAGATCGCGATGAACGGGCAGTCGACCGCGCAGGTCTTCTTCACCGACTGCCGGGTGCCCGCAAGCTGCATCGTCTGGGAGCGCGGCGCGGGCCTGAAGAACACGATGAAGATGTTCGAGAAGGCGCGCGCCAACGTCGGCATGCTGTCGGTCGGCCTGATGCGCGCGGCGCTCGAAGCGTCGATCGCCTACGCCAAGGAGCGCAAGCAGTTCGGCAAGTTCATTGCGGCGCACCAGCTCATCGCCGCCAAGATCGCCGAGATGGCCACGCTCACCGATGCGGCGCGACTCATGTGCATGCGCGCCTTCTCGATGATGGATGCGGGTGTGCGCTGCGACGTGCAGTCCTCCATGTCCAAGTGGTTCGCCACCGAGATGGCGGTGAAGGTCTGCCGCGACGCGGTGCAGTTGCATGGCGGCAACGGCCTCACCAAGGAATTCGACGTGGAACGGCTGGCACGCGAGGCCATTGTGATCCCGATTCCGGACGGCACCACCGAGATCCAGAAACTGATGATCTCGCGCGCGCTCACCGGCATCAGCGCTTTCGTCTGAGGTCGCCCAAGAAGGAGAAAGACATGAGCAAGAAGATCGTCGTGGCGGGCGTCGGCATGATCCCGTTCAAGAAGCCGGGCGCCGCCGAGACCTATCCCGTCATGGGCGCGCAGGCCGCGCGCATTGCACTGGCCGATGCGGGCGTGGGCTACGAATCCATCCAGCAGGCCTTCGCGAGCTACATCTACGGCGATTCCACCGCTGGCCAGCGCGTGCTGTACGACGTGGGCATGACGGGCATCCCGATCATCAACGTCCACAACAACTGCTCCAGCGGTTCCAGTGCGATCTACCTGGCACGCCAGGCCATCGCGGCCGGCGACGTCGACATCGTGCTGGCCGTCGGCTTCGAGCAGATGAACCCGGGCGCGCTAGGCTCCAACTTCAACGACCGCCCGAACCCCACCGAGCGTTTCATGCAGCAGTTCGACGAGCTGCTGGGCGGGCAGGACATCCCGCCTGCGCTGCGCATCTTTGGCGGTGGGGGACTGGAGCACATGCGCCGCTTCGGCACGCCGCTTGAAACCTTCGCGAAGATCCGCGCGAAGGCCAGCCGCCACGCGGCCAACAACCCGATGTCGGTGTTCCGCAAGGTGGTGACCACCGAGGAGGTCATGGCCGACCAGGTGCTGTGGCCCGGCGTGATGACGCGGCTGATGGCCTGCCCGCCCACCTGCGGCGCGGCGGCCGTCGTGCTGTGCAGCGAGGATTACGCGAAGAAGCACGGTCTCGATGCCCGTGTGTGGATCGCCGCGCAGGCGCTCACCACCGATGGTCGGGAGACCTTCCAGTCGGGCGACATGCGCGACCTCGCGGGCTTCTCGATGTCGCGTGCTGCGGCGCGCAAGGTGTACGAAGCGGCCGGCATTGGTGCGGAGGATGTGGACGTGGTCGAGCTGCACGACTGCTTCGCGCACAACGAGCTCATGACCTACGAGGCCCTGGACCTGTGCCCCGAGGGCGGCGCGCAGAAGTTCGTGGACGACGGCGACAACACCTATGGCGGCAGGTATGTCGTCAACCCATCCGGCGGTCTGCTCTCGAAAGGCCACCCCATCGGCGCCACCGGCCTCGCCCAGTGCGCGGAGCTGGTGCAGCAACTGCGCGGCAACGCGGGCGAACGGCAGGTGTCGGGCGCGCGCATCGCGCTGCAGCACAACGTCGGCATCGGCGGCGCGGCGGTCGTCACGATGTACAGGAACTGAAGACAGGGACACGCGCATGGATTTCGATCCCGTTCCCGGCCTGGAGGCCTTTCGCCTGGAGGTGCGCGAGTTCCTGAAGGGGCTGCCACCGGACCTCATCGACCGTCCGCGCAGCACGCGCTCGACGCCGGCCGATGTGAAGCGCTGGCAACAGAAGCTGCACGTGCGCGGATGGGCCGCGCCGTATTGGGCCAAGGCCCATGGCGGCACCGGCTGGTCGGTGCAGCAGATGCTGGTCTTCGACGAGGAGTGCGCGGCCGTCGGTACCCCCTCGCAGGATGGCTTCATGCACAAGCTGCTGGGCCCGCTCCTGAACGAGTTCGCGTCGCCCGAGCAGAAGGCGCAACACCTACCGCCGGCCCTGTGCGGCGAGCGGCTGTGGTGCCAAGGCTTCTCCGAACCGGGCTCCGGCTCGGACCTGGCCTCGCTGCGCACCCGCGCGGAGCTCGACGGCGACCACTACGTCGTCAACGGCCAGAAGATCTGGACCAGCTACGCGCACGAGTCCGACTGGATCTTCCTGCTGGTGCGCACCGATGCCAACGTGAAGAAGCAGGAAGGCATCAGCTTCTTGCTGGTGGACATGAAGACGCCCGGCATCACGGTGCGACCGATCCGCAGCATCGACGACTTCCATCATCTCAACGAAACCTTCTTCGACAACGTGCGCGTGCCGGTCGGCAATCGCGTCGGCGAGGAGGGGCAGGGGTGGGCCATCACCAAGTTCCTGCTCAACAACGAGCACGCATCGACGGCTGAGCTTCCCGCGCTCAAGCGCTACCTGCGCGTGATCCATCGGCTCGCGGACACGCAGCGCGTGGACGGCCAGCGGCTGCGCGAGCGGCCCGAGTTCGCGCTGAAGCTCGCGCGGCTCGAAGCCGAGCTGATGGCGATCGACATGCTGGTGCAGCGCGTGGCGGGCCTGGAGATGGAGCATCACCCCGATGCGCTCCCGCTGGGCTCGATGCTGAAGATCCGGGGCACCGAGCTGCAGCAGAAACTCACCGACTTCCACGTCGAGGCGCTCGGCGACCTTGGCGCGGTGGCCTATCCGCATCCCGAGCAGGGCACCGAGGTGCAACTGCCGGGGCAGGACACGGCCCGGGGCCTGGCCAACGACATGTTCTTCCGCCGTGCTTCCACGATCTACGGTGGAACGAGCGAAGTGCAGCGCGGAATCATCGCCAAGCTGCTGTTCCAACTCTGAGCGACGAACGATGGACTTCAGACTGAACCCGGAGCAGCAGCTCCTGAAAGACAGCGTGCAGCGCTTCGTCGAGAAGGCCTACGGCTTCGAAGCGCGGGCTGCGATGGTGAAGGCGGGGCAGGGCGGCAGCGCGGCGCATTGGCAGACCTTTGCCGAGAACGGATGGCTCGCGGCGGCGCTGCCGGAGGCCTATGGCGGACTGGGCGGATCGCTCATCGACACCGTGATCATTTCCCAGGAGTTCGGCCGAGGCCTCGCCATCGAACCGTGGCTGGGTTGCGCCGTGCTGGCCGCGCAGACGCTCGTGGCAGGCGGCAGCGCCGCGCAGAAGGACCGCCTGCTGCCGCTGCTGGCCGACGGCTCGCGGCGCATCGCTCTGGCCTACAGCGAAGCCGAATCGCGTGGCATGCCGGCGCCCGTGTCGTTGCGCGCCGAGCGCCATGGGCGCGGCTATGTGTTGCACGGCCGGAAGTCACTGGTGCTGGGTGCAAGCCAGGCGGACGAATTCATCGTCTCCGCGATGGTGCCCGGCTCGACCGGCGTCACCTTGCTGCTGGTGGATGCGAGAGCGCCGGGCCTGCAATGCCGCGATCTCCCTTTGCACGACGGCAGCCACGCGGCGGAACTGGTGTTCGACGGCGTCGAAGTCGCTGCCGATGCGGTGCTCGGCGAGCCGGGTGGCGGCCTGCCGGCTTTGCAGGCGGGCCTCGACCACGCCATCGTGGCGCTCTGCGCCGAGCAGGTGGGCGCGATGGAAAAGGCCATCGAGACCACCGCCGAGTACCTGAAGACGCGCAAGCAGTTCGGCGTGCCGATCGGCGGCTTCCAGGCGCTGCAGCATCGCATCTCGGACATGGCGGCCGAGATGGAGCTGGCGCGCTCGATGCTGTTCGCGGCGCTGTCTGCCGTACAGAACCCGCAGGGCGCAGCGCGGCGGCGGACGCTGTCGGCGGCCAAGGCCTTCGTCGGCCGTGCCGCCAAGGCCGTCTGCGGACAGGCCATTCAACTGCATGGCGGGATCGGCATGACCGAGGAGTACCTCATCGGTCACTACTTCAAGCGCGCCGTGGTGGCCGACCTGCTGCTCGGCAGCGCCGACCGCCACGAGGCGGCCTGCGCCGCCGCGATCTCAGGCGCAGCGGCCTGATCCCGGGAACGATGGAAAGCAGACAGATGAACAAGAGCAGGGGCGGGCCGCTGGCCGGCTTGCGCATCCTCGAGATTGCCGGCATCGGTCCGGCGCCCTTCTGCGGCATGCTGCTCGCGGACCTGGGCGCGGACGTGGTGCTGGTCGACCGGCTGCAGGCCGGCGCCGAGGACATCGATCTCGGCGCCCAGGCCATCAGCAACCGCGGCAAGCGATCGATCGCGGTCGACCTGAAGACGGCCGACGGCGTGCGGAAGGTGCTCGGGTTGGTCGGGCAGTGCGACGCATTGATCGAGGGCATGCGTCCCGGCGTGATGGAGCGGCTGGGCCTGGGGCCGGAGGTATGCCTCGCGCGCAACCCCGGCCTGGTGTACGGCCGCATGACCGGCTGGGGCCAGGACGGGCCGCTCGCGCATGCAGCCGGCCACGACATCAACTACATCGGCGTCTCCGGCGCGCTCTGGTATTCGGGGCAGCCCGGCGAGGCGCCGATGGCACCGCCGAGCCTCGTGGGCGACATCGGCGGTGGTGCGATGTACCTCGCGGTGGGCGTGCTGGCCGGGGTGATGAACGCGCGTGCCACCGGTCGCGGTCAGGTCGTCGATGCGGCCATCGTCGACGGCAGCGCGCACATGATGAACCTGCTGCTGGCCCTCAAGGCGGGCGGCCAGTTCACCAGCGAGCGCGGCGCGAGCCTGTTGGATGGCCCGCACTGGTATCGCACCTACCGCTGCGCCGACGGGCGTTTCGTCAGCATCGGCTCGCTGGAGCCGCGCTTCTATCGCATCCTGCTCGACCGCCTCGGCCTCGCGAACGATCCGGCCTTTGCGAAGCCGCACGACCCTAGCCGCTGGCCGGAACTGCATGCGCGCTTCACGGAGATCTTCGTCACGCGAACGCGCGATGCGTGGTGCGAACTGCTGGAAGGCAGCGATGCCTGCTTCGCCGCCGTGCTGGACCCGGACGAGGCGGCGCGCCATCCGCACATGGCGCACCGCGAGGTCTACAGCCATGTCGACGGCGTGCTACAGGCCAACTCGGCGCCGCGCTTCTCCGGCACGCCGGCGTCGCCGCCTGCCGCCGTGCCGCGTCGCGGCGAACACACCGAGGCCGTGCTGCGGGAGTGGGGCGCGAGCGCCTGACTCGCGAGACACACCTCTCATGCCGCGCGAGAACTGCCATGCGCTATGACTCCATCTTCCGGCGGGGCCTCTTCGACGGCCAGGCGATGGTGGTGACCGGTGGCGGAAGTGGCATCGGCCGTTGCACCGCGCACGAACTGGCCGCACTGGGCGCGCAGGTGGCCATCGTCGGGCGCAAGGCGGAAAAGCTGGCGAGCGTGGCCGAAGAGCTCGCGGCCGAGGGCGCGGTCGTCTCCACGCATGTGTGCGACATCCGCGATGAGGCGGCGGTGATCCAGACCGTCGAGGCCGTGCTGGCTCGCCACGGCCGAATCGACGGGCTGGTCAACAACGCCGGCGGCCAGTTTTTCGCACCGCTCGCGGAGATCTCGACCAACGGCTTCGACGCCGTCGTGCGCAACAACCTCACCGGTGGCTTCATCTTCATGCGCGAGATCTACCGCCGCTGGATGGCGCAGCACGGCGGCGCCATCGTCAACATGAGCGCGGACATGTGGATGGGCCTGCCCGGCATCGCGCACTCGGGCGCGGCGCGCGCGGCGATGAACTCGCTCACCGAAAGCGCGGCCTGCGAATGGGCGGCCTCGGGGGTTCGCGTCAACAGCGTCGCGCCCGGAATGATCGCTTCCAGCGGCTTTGACCACTACACGGGGGATGCGGTCGCCAGCATCCTCGAGCACGCCACCAGGATTCCGGCCCAGCGTTACGGCACCGTGTCTGAAGTGTCGGCGGCCATCGTGTTCCTGCTCTCGCCGGCGGCGGCCTTCATCACCGGCAGCTGCATCCGCGTGGACGGCGGCGGCCCCAATGCGCGCAGCTCCTGGAAGCTGCAGCCCCATCGCAGGAGCATCCCCTTCGATGGCTTTCATCTGGACTCGACGCCCCGGTTGCTGAAACAAGGGGCTTGAAACGACAAGAACAGGAGACATACCTTGAACCCACAAGACCCGAACACCCCCGTTCACCGCTTTCTCCACTGGGAGAAGACCCAGCCGGAGGCTGTCTTCTTCACTGAACCGCGCCCGGACGGCAGCGTGGTGGACTTCACCTGGCGGCAGGTCGGCGACCAGGCCCGGCGGATGGCAGCCCACCTGCGGTCGCTGGGGCTGCCGCCGGGCAGCAGCATCGGGATCGTCGGCAAGAACAGCGCCCACTGGGTCATGGCCGACCTCGCGATCTGGATGGCGGGGCATGTGTCCGTGCCGATCTACGTGACCATCCATGCGGAGAACGCCCGCTACATCCTCGAACACTGCGACATGCGGCTGCTCTTCGTGGGCAAGCTCGACGGCAAGACCGATTCATGGAACGAGATCCGCCGGATCGTGCCGGCCGAGTTGCCTCTGGTGGGCCTGCCGATGTCGCCCGGCCCCTTGCCGATGCATTGGGATACGTTGGTGGAAAGCCGTGAGCCTCTGCAGGAGGTGCATCTTCCCGGTCCGGGCGATCTGGCCACCATCATCTACACCTCCGGGACGACCGGCGTGCCCAAGGGTGTGATGCACAGTTTCGGCGCCATGTGGATGTATTCGAAGCTGTCGGGCGAATATTGCTCGATCAGCCCGCGCGACCGCATGCTCTCGTACCTGCCACTGGCACATGCTGCCGAGCGCGCTTTCGTGGAGACGCATGCCATCTGCCAGGGCCTGCACCTCTACTTCAACGACTGCCTCGAAACCTTCGCTGCCGACCTGCGGCGCGCGCGGCCCACGCTCTTCATTTCCATGCCGCGGCTGTGGACCAAGTTCTATCAAGGCGTCTGCGCGAAGCTGCCGCTGCGCAAGCAGAAGCTGCTGTTCGCGCTGCCAGTCGTCTCCGGCCGGGCGAAGAAGAAGATCCTCGAACTGCTCGGGCTCGATGCGGTGCGGATCGCCTTCACCGGGTCGGCGCCGCTGCCGGCGGAAATCATCGCCTGGTATCGCCGCCTGGGGCTGGAGCTGCGTGACGTCTACGGCATGACGGAGAACTTCTGCCATTCGCACCTGACGCAGCCGGGCAGGGTGCGCCTGGGCTATTGCGGCCAGCCTGCGCCCGGCGTGGACGTGCGCATCGGCGAGGGCGGCGAGATCCTGATGAAGGGCGCCACCCTGATGCTCGGCTACTACAGGCAGCCGGAACTCACGGCCCAGAGCATGACGCCGGACGGCTACTTCAAGACCGGCGATCGCGGCGAGGAGGACGAACTGCGGCGCCTGAAGATCACCGGCCGTGTCAAGGAAATCTTCAAGACCAGCAAGGGCAAGTACGTCGCGCCTGCGCCCATCGAGAACCGCTTCGCGCACCCGAAGGTGGAGGCGGTGTGCGTGACCGGGCCCGCGCATCCGCAGCCTTTTGCGTTGTTGCTGCTGTCGGCCGACGCACGTGGGCAACTCAAGGACTCAGCGGCGCGGGAGGCACTGCTGGCCGAGCTCGACGAGCTGCGCAACATGGTCAACGACGGTCTCGAAGACCATGAGAAGCTCGACTACGTGGTGGCGGTCGATGAAGCCTGGTCGGTGGACAATGGCTTTCTCACACCGAGCTTCAAGATTCGTCGCAGCGTCATCGAGGATCGCTATCTCGCGCGCGCACAGGGCTGGGCGGCGGCCGGGAGGCGGGTGATCGTCGAAGGCGGCTGAAGGAAGGGGCAACGCCGATGAGGATCAATTTCGCGCAATTGATGGGCCAGCTCGCGCTGCGCCATTCGAACCGTGAAGCGCTCGTCAACATCGAACGACAGCGCCGCTACATCTTCCGCGACCTGCACTCGCTCACCAACCGCATCGTGAACATGATGCGCCAGCGGCTGGCGCTGCGCCGCGGCGACGTCTACCTGTGCATCCTGGAGAACGACAACCTCTCGCTGCTGCACACCTGGACCGCGCTCAAGGGTGAGGCGGCCGCGGCCTTCACCAACTACCGCGATGCCTTCGACGAGCACGTGTGGCAGGTCGACTTCATCCGCCCCAAGGTCGTCTTCATCGAGAACACGCTGATCGAGCGCTACCATGGCCTGCTGCGCGAGCGCGGCATCACGGTGGTGTGCATGGACCGTCCCGATGCGCCGCGCGACGGGCTGCTGCACTTCTGGGATCTGCTCGAGGACATCTCCGATGACGACCCCGGCATCGAGAGCGAGACGACGAAGGACATCCTCGTTTACCGTTTCACCGGAGGCACCACGGGCCGGTCCAAGTGCGCGCAGTACACGATGGACAACTGGCTCGCCTGCCGCGATTCGTACTACGCCGAGGACGAGCAGGTCTACGAGGCCGACACCCGCTTCCTGCACATGGCACCCATCAGCCATGGCTCCGGCCTGGGCCTTCTTCCGACGCTCTTTCGCGGCGGCTGCACCGTGACGCAGAACGTGCCCGATCTCAAGACCTGGTGTCGCAACCTGGAAGCGGAACGGATCACCATGGCGATGCTCGTGCCGACCCTGTTGTACTGGCTGCTCGACATGCCAGAGGCCAGCAGCCACGATCTCTCCCGCCTCCGCACGGTGTGGTACGGCGCGGCGCCGATGAGTCCCGCCAAGCTCAGGCAGCTGCAGTCGCGCTTTGGCAACATCTTCCTGCAGGTCTATGGCGCGACCGAGTGCCTGCAGCCCGTGACCACGCTCTACAAGCGCGACCACGTCGACGCCGACGCGAAACGGCTGGCATCGGCCGGGCGCGTGGCGATCACTGCCGAAGTAAGGGTGATGGACGAGGAAGGGCAGCCTCTGCCCTGCGGGCAGACGGGCGAGGTGTGGCTGCGTTCGCGGGCGACCATCTCGGGCTACTACGGCAATCCGGAGGCGACCGCCGCGGAGTTCGGCAACGGCTTCTGGAAGTCCGGCGATCTCGGCTACCTCGACGAGGAGGGCTATCTCTACATCGTCGACCGCAAGAAGGACATGATCATCACCGGCGGCTTCAACGTGTATGCCATCGAGGTCGAGTCGGTGCTCGATGCGCACCCCGCCGTGGCGATGTCCGCCGTGGTCGGCGTTCCGCACGAGGCGTGGGGCGAAGCGGTCCATGCCGAGGTGGTGCTCCGAGCCGGAAGCCGCACGAGCGCCGATGAACTGATCGAACACGTCAAGGGCCGCATCGGCCGCTTCAAGGCCCCCAAGACGGTGAGCTTCGTGGAGAGCCTGCCGCTGAGCGTGGCGGGCAAGGTGCTGCGCCGCCAGGTGCGCGAGAAGTACTGGAAGGATCGATCCCGCCGTGTGGGCTGAGGAGTGCTTCGCGATATTGCTCTCCCGCCCGGGCCGGGAAGCTCTCATACTCGCTCTCCGATGAATTTCGACAACCTTCTCGTCTCGACAAAGTTCGCGCCGCCGCGCATCGGGGCGCGTTACATCTTGCGCAAGCATCTCCTGGCGCAACTCGCTGCCGTGCGCGGCGCGACCTTCACGCTGGTAACCGGCAGTGCCGGCTTCGGCAAGACCATCCTGCTGGCGCAATGGAGGCAGGAGTTGATGAAAGAGGGGGCTGAGGTCGCCTGGCTGTCACTGGGCCAGGAAGAAAAGCAGCTCGCCAACTTTTGCGCCTACCTGCTCGCCGCCTTGCAGCGGCTGGGCATTCCGGTCGAAGACGACATGCTGCTCGAAGGCGGCAGCAGCAAGTCGATCGAGGCCGTGGTCGCCGCCGCCGTCAATGGTGCACAAGGGCTTCCGAAGGAGCTCTATCTCATCATCGACGACTACCACCATGTCGAGGATCCGTGGGCGCACAAGCTGATGCAGCGCCTGCTCGACCACTGCCCGCCCAACCTGCACATCGCGATCGCGTCGCGCATGGCGCCCCCGCTGAGCATCGGGCGCCTGCGCGTGCTGGACAAGGTGGCCGAGATCGGGCTTGTGGAGCTGCCGTTCGACCTGGAGGAGACACGGGTTTTCTTCGAGCAGAACATCAGCACGGTGAAGCTGAGCGCCGACGAGCTGCGGCTGATCCACGACATCACGAGCGGCTGGCCCGCCAGCCTGCAGCTGATCACCGTGATGCTGCGCAGCCGGCCGCAGACGCGGGCGACGCTGCAGGACCTCGGCTGGAAGCTCGGGGACCTGCAGGCGTACCTGGCCGAGGACGTCATCGCGCACCTGCCGGCCGAATTCACCCGCTTCATGGAGATGCTCTCGGTGTGCCGGCGCTTCAACGCCAGCCTCGCGGCCGCGGTGACGGGCAGCGCGAGTGCTGGAGCGTTGATCAAGCGCGCCGAGGACGAGAACCTGCTGATCTACCGGGTCGATTCCGACGACCGCACGCCGTGGTATCGGTTCCATCCGCTTTTCGGCGAATTTCTCTCGGCGCGGCTCGCGGAGCAGGGGCCGGCCCGTGCGAAGGAACTGCATCGCCGCGCGAGCCACTGGTTTGCGGAGCAGGAGCTGCTGGTGGAGGCGGTGCGTCATGCGATCCTTGGCGACGATCTTCAGTTCGCGGTGAGCTCGATCGAGAACGCGGCACCGAGCACCTGGAGCCTGGGCTACATCAGCCCCATGCTCAACCTGCTCGACCGTCTTCCGCAGGAAGCACTCCACCAATACCCTCGCCTCTTTTTCCTCGCGTGCCTCACCTATGCGCTGACGGCTCGCCCGGCACAGGCCGAGCGTTGGATCGCGCAGATTCGCGAGACCGATGCGGCCAAGACGCCGGCCATTTCATCCCGCTTCGCTTTGGCCGATGCGGCCGTGGCATTGCAGCGCGACAACACGCAGCGGGTGATCGACCTGCTCGAGCCGCAGGGGAAGGCGCCGGCGGAAAACCGATTCCTGCGCTATGTGCATGTGGCGGCATTGGCAACGGCGTATGCGGCGGCGGGGCGCTATGCGGATGCCCACCGGCTGCTCGACGACAACCCGATCCCGCCCGATGACCGGGGGAACGATATGGCGCTGGTGGTGCAGTCCGTGCGCGCCACCACTTTGGGCATCGAAGGCAACGCAAAGGAAACGGCCCGCGTCGGCGCGGAGGTGCTCGCCCGCGCTGAGACCGCCTACGGGCGCAGGTCGGTCAGTGCCAACCTGTGCGCGGCCACGCTGGGCAATGCCTTCTACGAGCTCGATCGCATCGACGAGGCGCGGGAGGTTCTCGCCAACCGCGCGGGCATTCTTCGCTCGTCGTCGCCCGGCACGATGATCCATGCCGCGCTGTGCAATGCGCGGCTGGACATGCTCCAGCTCGGACCCGATGCGGCGTTGGCCTTCCTCGATGCGCAGCAGGCGCACTATCACAGCCTGGGACTCGACCGCCTGGTCACTGCCATGCTGGCCGAGCAGGTGAAGGTCCTGCTAGCGACGGGCGAGCGCGCGCGCGCGGCAGAGCTGGTTGCGAAGCTCGATGGCCTGGCCAACCTGCATCGCGATGCCCAGGGATTCCGTGCCGAGATCCCGGC
Source organism: Variovorax sp. YR216 (assembly GCF_900107745.1). Taxonomy (GTDB): domain Bacteria; phylum Pseudomonadota; class Gammaproteobacteria; order Burkholderiales; family Burkholderiaceae_C; genus Variovorax. The sequence goes on from NZ_FNRO01000021.1 coordinate 69,159, forward strand.
ACTCGCTGCGATCGCACGTGCGCGGCTGGCGCTGATCGATGCCCGCCCGGATGACGCGCTCGTCGCGCTGGACGCGGTGCGCGGTTTCGCCAGCGCCTACGGGCGCGTGCGCATGCTGGTCCTGGCCGAGATCCTCGCCGCATTGACGCACGACTATCTCAAGCGCGACGAGCAGGCGCTGGATTGCCTGGCGCGTGCGGTGCAATCGGGCGCGGCGGCCGGACTTGTGCGCACCTTCCTGGACGAAGGTCCGCGGGTCGGCGAGTTGTTGGGCGGATTGCGTGGCTCCGGTGCGAGACTGGATGAGCGCCTTGGACCCTACGTCGACGATCTGCTGCGCCGATGGGGAGGCCCGGCGCCAGTGGCGCAGGACAAGGGGAAGCCCTCGCCCAAGGCCGCTGATACGGACTCCATCGCGCTGACGCCGCGCGAGATCGAGATCCTCGGCCTCGTCGCCAAGGCGATGTCGAGCAAGCGCATCGCGCAGACGCTCAACATCACGCCCGAGACCGTGAAGTGGAACATCCGCAACGTGCTCGCGAAGCTGCGGATGTCGAGCCGCTACGACGCGCTGACCTGGGCGCGCAACAAGGGCCTGATCGAATAGCTGATCGGATGCAGCGCCCCTCCAAAGAAGGGGGGCTCCTTTTCAGGTGCGGCCGCTTAACCTTTTCGGCATCGCACATTCAACCTGGATAGTCTGCATGAAGAGCTACGAAACCCTCGAAGACCTCAAGCCTCTGGTGGGCCAGAACATCGGCACCAGCGACTGGCTGTCGATCGACCAGCAGCGCATCAACAAGTTCGCCGATGCCACGGGCGACCACCAGTGGATCCACGTCGATGCGGAGCGCGCGAAGAGCGGCCCCTTCGGAACGCCCATCGCGCATGGCTTTCTGACGTTGAGCCTGTTGCCGATCTTCTCCCAGACGGCCTTCCAGATCCGCAAGAGCACGATGGGCGTCAACTACGGGCTCAACAAGGTGCGCTTCATGAAGCCGGTACCCGTGAACAGCCGCCTGCGGGCGCATTTCAAGCTCCTGAGCTGGGAGCCTCTGGAAGGCAACGGTGCCCAGTTGCTGGTCGAGATGTCGATCGAGCTCGAGGGTGCATCCAAGCCAGTGTGCGTGGCCGAGTCGATCACCCGGCGCTATCCCTGATTTCTTCCCATTCTTCTTGAAAAGGTAACGACATGACGATTCGATTCGACGGCCGCGTGGCCATCGTGACCGGCGCCGGCAACGGCCTGGGCCGCGCGCATGCGCTGGAGCTGGCGCGCCGCGGCGCCAAGGTGGTGGTCAACGACTTCGGCGGCAGCCGCGACGGCAAGGGCGGCTCCTCCGAGGCGGCGCAGAAGGTGGTGGGCGAGATCCGTGCGGCGGGTGGCATCGCCATCGCCAATGGCGCCAACGTGTGCGACTTCGCGCAGGTGCTCGGCATGATCGAGCAGGCCAAGGCCGAGTTCGGCCGCATCGATGTGCTGGTCAACAACGCGGGCATCCTGCGCGACAAGACCTTCTCGAAGATGGAGATCGCCGACTTCCAGGCGGTGGTCGACGTCCACCTGATGGGTTCGGTCAACTGCACCAAGGCCGTGTGGGAAATCATGCGCGAGCAGAACTACGGCCGCATCCTGATGACGACCTCGGCTTCGGGGCTCTTCGGCAATTTCGGCCAGTCCAACTACGGCGCCGCCAAGATGGCGCTGGTGGGCCTGATGCACATGCTCACCATCGAAGGCAAGAAGAGCAACATCCGAGTGAACACCATCGCGCCGATGGCTGCCACGCGCATGACCGAAGACGTGCTGCCGCCCGCCATGCTCGACGCGATCAAGCCGGAGCAGGTGACGCCCGCGGCGCTCTTCCTCGTGAGCGAGGATGCGCCCTCCAAGACGACGCTGTCGGCCGGTGGCGGTGCCTTCTCGGCCTGCCGCATCGAGGATACGGCGGCGGTCTACCTTGGGCCGAACGAGTGCACGGTCGAAGGCGTGGCGGAGCACTTCACGCAGATTGCCGACTGGGACAGCGCGCGCGCCTACGACGATTCGAACGCGCAGGTGCATGCGCTCATCCAAGCCGCCATGGCCGGCATGCAGCGCTGAAGCCGATCCGCGTGCCGATGTTGCTTCAACGCCTTGCTGCCTTTGCAGTTTTCGCTGCCCTGGGTGCGTGCAGTCAGCCTCCGAAGCCCATGCCCGCGAGCGAGGTTCCGCAGCTCCGGCCGGGCGTCCCGGCCGGTTACCTGCCTCGCAACGCGTTGCCTGACAGCCTGACGCTGGTGCCGCCGCCCCCTTCGGCGGGCACCGCCGCCTTCGCCGCCGACGAGGCGGCCTATCGAAGCACGCGCGGTCTGCGCGACAGTGGGCGCTGGAAGCAGGCAAGCGAAGACGCCGTGCTGCGCTTTCCGCAGGCCGCAGGTACCTTCTCGTGCGCGGCGGGCGTGCCGATCACCGAGAACGACACGCCGCACGCGTACATGCTGCTGCGGCGCACGCTGGCCGATGCGGGACTGGCTACCTACGCGGCGAAGGATCGATACAAGCGCGCGCGTCCTTTCACCACCGACAACCAGGCGACATGCACTCCGGCTGAAGAAGCAGGTCTGGCGAAGGACGGCTCGTATCCGTCCGGGCATGCGTCGCTGGGATGGGCATGGGCCCTGGTGCTGGCCGAAATCGTGCCCGAGCGCGCCGATGCCATCCTCCAGCGCGGCGTGACCTACGGCCAGAGCCGTGTCATCTGCGGCGTGCACTGGCAGAGCGATGTCGATGCAGGTCGACTGGTTGCCGCCGGCGTGGTTGCGCGACTGCATGCCGAGCCGGCATTCGTCGCGGAGCTGGGAGCTGCCCGCAAGGAGATCCGCGACGCACGCGACAGGTCGCTCGCACCGTCGCGCGACTGCGCGGCCGAGGCGCTCGGCGCAAACTAGGGCCGCGTCGCGTGACGGGGCGGTTTGACAGCGAGTGTCGAGCCTCCGAAGAATCGTTGGCGTATTACTTCAAGGAGTCAAGCCGTGAAATGTCGATGGATCCTTTCCGGTCTGCTGGCGACTTCCGTGTGGGCGACCTCGGCCGCTGCCCAGTCGCCACCTGCGGGCCCGAGTGACCAGGAGGTCAGCGATGCCTACATCTATCTCCTGTCCCGCCTTCTCGTGCTGCGCCAGCAGCAGCTCGACTTCAAGCAAGGTTTCAAGTGGAATCAACTGGTCCACCGCAAGCCTGGAGAGGTGGACTGGCCGAATCCCAATCTCGACGTCGCCTACTCCGAAGCCTGGGTCGCGATCGACGAGAAGAGCTGTCTGACGGTTTCGGTGCCGAAGATCACCGGTCGCTACTACACGGTGCATTTCCTCAACGGCTGGGGCGAGACTGTCGCCAATATCAACGAGCGCGTCTATCCCGGGCATCCCTTCGGCAATTTCGCGGTCTGCCTCAAGGGTGCGCAGGTCAAGCTGCCTGCCGGGACACAGCGGGTTGATGTGCCGGTCCGGCATATGCGAGTGCTGTCGCGCGTCGAACTGGGCGCCGACTGGAAGCAGGCCATCGCGTTGCAGCGGCAGGTCAGGTTCGGCGTCATCGGCAAGACGGCACTCCCGCCAGTGCCAAGGACCGTGATGTTCGATCCCGAGAAGCTGCCCGGCGTCGAAGCCTTCGAGTCCGCCGAGCTTGCTCTCGACAGCGAGCCCGACCTCAACCCGGGGATGGAGAAGCTGCAGGCGGATACGCGCGCGATCGCCCAGGCTGTCAAGGACCCCGCGCAGCGGCAGCGCATCGACCAGGTCATCCGGACCCAGGCCTTCGCTGATTTCCACAAGGCCTTGCCGAACGTGGGCCATGGCACCCGGCAGAACGGCTGGGTGCTGCCCTCCACGTCGGGTGCCTACATGGACGACTGGCTGGTCCGCACGCTCGTGAACTACGGCGGCATCTGGGCCAACACGCCGCAGGAGGTCATCTACTACAAGGGCTTTGTCGACAGCAGCGGCGCGCCGCTGTCGGGCGACCATGTCTACAAGCTGCACTTCACGAAGGCGCAACTGCCGGCGCAGTATGCGACGCACTTCTGGTCGGTGATCGGCGTCGACGCGGCTGGCAAGCGGGTGCTTCCGAATGCGCTCAAGCGCTACCTGTTGAACAACCAGTCCGGGCTCAAGTATGGTGCCGACGGTTCGCTCACGCTGTACTTCGCGGACAAGAAGCCCCAGGATGCGCCCGAGAGCAACTGGCTGCCGACGCCCAAGGGGACGGACTACAACCTGACCTTCCGGTTCTACCGGCCTCAGGGCGCGGTGGCGGATCGCACCTACTTTCCGCCGTCGTTGGTGAAGCAGTAACCGTCGCGGGTCGGATGTTCGTTTTTTCCCGCACCCACCCCAAAAGGAAGGGGCACGGCGAAGGATGTTGCCGCCTAAGCTGCCCTGTATGCACAACCCAGATCGAACGAAATGAGCGACATCTCCGCAGCTTTCCTGAGCGAGCAGGAAATCATGATCCGCGCTTCGGCGCGCAAGGTCGCGGCCGAGGTCGTGGCACCTACCGCCGCCGAGCGCGACCGCACCGGCCAATGGCCACGCAGCGAACTCGCGACGGTCGGCGAACTCGGCTTCATGGGCATGCTGACGCCCGAGGCCCACGGCGGTTCGGGCGCGAGCTTCGTCGAGTACTGCCTCGCCATCGAGGCGTTCGCGGCGGCCGATGCCGGCTTCGCGACGCTGATGCATGTGCACAACTCGGTCGGCTTCATGATCGGCCGCGCCGGCAGCGAGGCGCAGAAGCGCAAGTATCTGCCCCGGCTGGCCACTGGCGAGCACATCGGCGCGTTTCTTCTGAGTGAGCCCCACGCCGGCTCAGACACCGCGGCCTTTCGCACCACGGCGCGCCGCGAGGGCGGGCACTATGTGGTCAACGGCAGTAAACAGTTCATCTCCAACGGCAGCGAAGCCTCAGTGGGGCTGGTGCTCGCGGTGACCGACAAGTCCGCAGGCAAGAACGGCAGCAGCCTGCTCATCGTCGATGCGAAGGACCCGGGCTACAAGGTCGCGCGCGTGGAGCACAAGCTCGGCCAGCGCTCGGCGCATGTCGCACAGATCCAGCTCGACGACTGCCGCGTGCCGGTCGAAGACCTCATCGGGGAAGAGGGCTCGGGCTACAGGCGCATCATGGCTTCGCTGTCGGAGGGTCGCGTGGCGATCGCGGCGGTGGCGATCGGCGCGGCACGCGCGGCGCTGGATGCTGCGGTGAAATACGCAAAGGAGCGCGAGGCCTACGGCGCGCCGATCATCAAGCTCCAGGGCGTGGGCTTCGATCTGGCCGACATGGCGACGAAGGTCGAGGTGGCGCACCAGTTCATGCTGCACGCCGCCCGGCTGTGCGAAGCCGGACTGCCGTGCGCCAAGGAGGCCTCGATGGCCAAGCTCTTCGCCAGCGAGATGGCCGAGGCGGTGTGCTCCGACGCGGTGCAGATCCACGGGGGCTACGGTTATCTCACCGATTTTCCGGTCGAGCGCTACTACCGCGATGTGCGCGTGACCAAGATCTACGAAGGCACCAGCCATATCCAGAAGCTCATCATTGCGCGCAGCCTCGCCTGAGGCGGATCGCCGCTAACATGGCCCGCTTGCGGCGGCGGGCGGTCCCGCCGTCGCATTTCGGAGGGACAGGGGCATTCATGGCAAGCGTTGCCAAGTCGACACCGCCGCGCGCTTCACGCCGGTTGATGAAGCGCGAGGCGCTGATGGCGCGCCTGGTCGAGGCGAGGCGCCAGCGCTGCATCGTGGTGCTGGGGCAGGCGGGCAGCGGAAAGACTAGCACGCTGCTGGCCTGGCGCCGGGAGCTGATGTCGCTGGACTTCGACGTGGCTTGGCTGTCGCTGGCGCCGGAAGACAACTCGCTGCAGAGCTTCCTGCGCGACGTGCTCGCCAGCATCGCCGAGGTCGACCCGGCGATCGTCGGCCAGGCGGGGCTGCTGACCGAAGGCGTCGATTCCGACGCCGAGATCGAGCACTGGATCATCGCGCTGGTCCAGGGCATCGCGCCGCGGCAGCGCGAGCTGGTCGTGATGCTCGACGACCTGCATCACGTGCGAGATGCCCGCATCTTCCGTGCCCTGCAGTGGCTGCTCGACTACGCGCCGGAGTGCCTTCACCTGGCGCTGAGTTCGCGCACCGCGCTGCCGCTGTCCTTCGAGCGCATGCGCTCCCGGACGCTGGTGACCGAACTGGACATGCGCGACCTGCGCTTCAGCGCCGAGGAATCGGAGCGCTACCTCCGCGAGCAGCTCGGCAGCATCGACAGGAGCGATGCACTGGTTCTGCATGAACTCACCGACGGCTGGGTGGCGGGTCTGCAGCTCTTCGCATTGGACCTGCGCGCGAAGGAGGGCGGCGCCGGTTCCCGCTATGCGCCGGTGCGCGTGCGCGACGCCCAGGCCTTCGCGAGCTACTTCGAGCGGGAGGTGCTCGTTCGCCTCGCGCCCGAAGATCTGGACATGCTCACGCGGGCGGCGGTCTGCAGCCGCTTCTGCGTGTCGCTGTGCGCATCGCTGCTGGCGCCGGCGCAGCCGCTGCCTCGCGTGCGCGCCCGGCTCGCGAGGCTGGAAGAGGACAACTTCTTCATCATCCAGGTGGGAGGTGGCGACCGCGAGCCCTGGTATCGCCTGCATCCCTTGCTGCGCGAGACCTTGCTGGCGCGACTGGAGCAGTGGCCCGTCGAGGAGCGCCGAGCGCTTCATGCGGCCGCTTGCCGCTGGTTCAATGCTCGCGACGACGTGGAACAGTCGGTGTATCACGCCGTGCAGGCCGGCGAGATGGCGCAGGCGGTGACCATGGTCGAGGCCAGCGCGCACGACCTGTTGTCGAGCGGCGAGCTGTCGCAACTGGCTGCGTTGCTGCGCCACTTGTCGCCGGAAGCGATCGTCCGCCACTTCGACCTGCACTTGGCGCAGGCCTACCTGGCGATGTATGCCCGCGATTTCGAGGCATGCGATGCCAGCCTGCGACTGATGGAAGCGCGGCGCGAGACATTCGACGCGCGCCAGCGCTACGACATGCTCCTCTTGCGTTGCGGCCTTGCGGCGCAGCAGGACCGTATGGACGAGGTGATCGACCGCCTGGAGGCGCTGCGCGACATTCCGCCGGACGCCAAGGACCTTGCATGGACCAGTCGCGCGAACCTGCTCGCCTGGGCACACATCCACCAGGGTGCGTATGAACAGGCCAGGCGCGCCGTCGAAGAGGCGCAGCGCCGCAGCGGCGCGCAGCTCAGCATGCTGCTGGGCCGCTGCATGATCGCGGTCAGCCTGCGCCGCGAGGGCAGGCTCAGCGAGGCGGGGCAGCTTGCACGGGAGGTGTTGCGTGCGGCAGAGCAGCCCGATGCAGCCTTCGGCGGCGTAGCGTGCATGGCTGCGTCGGTTCTTGCCGATGTGCTCTACGAGACTGATGAGGTGGAAGCGGCGCAGGACCTGCTGGCGCCGCGCATCGCGGCCATCGAGCGGCTCACCTTGCCTGATTTCGTCTTGCGCGCCGTTGCCACACTGGTGGGGTGCCATCGACTTGGCGGACGGGAGGACCAGTGTCAGGTGGATCTTGATCGCCTCGAGGCCTACGCGCAACGGTACAGGCTCGATCGAATCCTTGCGCAAGCGCTGCAGATGCGGCTTCGCGAGCATCTTCTGCGCAACGAGATGGGAGAAGCGATCGACGCCCTGGACCGGATGGAGCACCTCGTGCGCCAGCACCCGGAGGATGGATCGGTGGCGCTGCGGGTCGGCGATTGCCTGCTCCGCGCCCGGATCGACGTGGCGCTGCACGGCGGCGACTTCGCGGCGGCGATACGACTCGTGGAGCAACGCGAGCGATCTCATGACTGGCCCCTGGAAGCGACTTCCGCCGAACTTTTGCTCCAGTGGGCGATGGCCTGCGCGGGAATGGGCGAGTCGAATGCAGCGCGGGAGCATCTTCTGGCGGGCTTGCGCATTGGCCATGGCCTGGGGCTCGTTCGCTCGATGCTCGACGTCTCGACCGAAGTGCCCGGACTGCTGCGCTCGCTACTTCCGCGCGAGAGCCTCGAGCCCGTGCTGGCTTTCCACGTCGGCCGCCTCCATGCGGCCGCAGACCGTGCGGTTTCCAGGCCGGAGCCGCAGGCGCGGCCGCCACGAGCCGATACCGGCTCCCCGGTCGCCGCGTTGAGCGAACGGGAATATGAAGTCCTGTCGCTGCTGGCCCAGGCCATGCCCAACAAGAAGATCGCGCGCACGCTCAACGTGACGCTCGACACGGTCAAGTTCCACCTGAAGAACATCTACGGAAAGCTGGGCGTTTCCGCGCGCGACGAGGCGGTGGCCCGCCTGCGCGATCTCGAAGCCCGCCGCGACGCTCCGGGCGGCGACGCCTAGCGCCAAACTGCTGCCAACTACTCCACCGGGGTAGTGCCATCGTGCGCACGCCCGACCATCATGCGTCTATCGAAAAACGCATAGATGGAGACAAGGATGAATCGCATCGCGAAAGCGTGTGCAGCACTGTGGCTTGGCGTGGCGGCCGGGTTGGCGTCGGCCTTTCCCGACAAACCCGTGCACCTGGTGTTGCCCTACCCGGCGGGCGGGCCGACCGACGCGGTCGCTCGCACGGTGGCGGAGCGGCTCAGCGCGACCTGGGGGCAGCCGGTGATCGTCGACAACCGCCCGGGCGCCAACGGCGCGATCGGCACCGAGCTGGTCGCGAAGAGCCCGGCGGACGGCTACACCTTGCTGGTCCATTCGCCGATCATGCTCGCCACCGAGATGACGCGGCCCACGGTGCGCTACCGCACGCTGAAGGACTTCAAGCCCGTCTCGCTCGTCTTTTCTTCGGCCGTCTTCCTGATGGCGAGCAACCAGGGTTCGCAAGGCGATCTCAAGCAGGTGCTGGCGACCACGGGACGGGCCGGTGACCTGAGCTACGGCACGCATGGCGCGGGCACCACCGGGCACTACATGGGACGGCGACTGGAGCGCGTCTCCGGCGTCGAGATGACGCACGTGCCCTTCACCGGCGACGCGACGATCCTCACGGCCCTGCTCGGCGGGCATATCAAAATGGGCTTCCTGAGCGGGACCGGCGCCAGGAAGTCGCTGGACTCCGGCAGGGTGCGCGGCCTGGCCGTCGCGAGCGCCGAACGCTCGCCGCTCATGCCCGACGTGCCCACCTTCAAGGAACAGGGCTTCGTGGGCTTCGACCGCGAAAGCTGGGGCATGCTCTTCGCGCCGGCCGGCACGCCGGATGCGGTGGTGAACCAGATCGCGCGCGACGTCGACCGGATCGTCAAGCAGAACGACGTGGCGCAGCAGTTCCTCGGCTTCGGTCTCGGCGCCAAGGGCGGCACGCCCGCCGAGGCGCGACGGATCGTGCAGGACGACTTCAGCTACTGGAGCCGGCTCATCGAGGAATTCGGAGCGCTCGCGCAATGACCTCGACACGGCATCACGCGCACTGGCCGGTGGGTGTACCTCATACGCTGGAAGCGCCCGAAAGCACGCTCTTCGATCGTCTCGAAGAAGCCGCCCGGCGGGCGCCGGAAAAGACGGCGATCGACTACTACGGCCGTGCCACCAGCTTCCGTGAGCTTCACCAATCAGTACTGAATCTCGCCGGATACATGCAGCAGCACCTCGGCGTGAGGCGCGGGGACCGCGTGATGCTGCTGATGCAGAACTGTCCGCAGTTCATCGTCAGCTTCCACGCGATCCAGCGCTGCGATGCGGTGGTGGTGTCGCTCAGCCCCATGAGCACACCCGATGAGATCGACTACTTCGCCGAGGATTCCGGCGCGCGGGTGATCATCACTACGCAGGACATGCAGGCGCGCGTCGAGCCCGCGATGGCGAAGGGGCTCGTCACCGGCTGCATCGTCGGTGCCTGCATCGACATGGCGGGCAACAGCGAGGGCCTGCCGTTCCTCGCGGTGCCCGACTTCGTGCGCGAGGCGCGGCAGATGGGCGGCATGCCGCTGCGCCGTCAGGAGCATGATTTCGCGGGCACGCTGGCGGCGGGTATCGAGCCGCGCCCAATGGAGAACGGACCCGACGACCTGGCCGTGATCGCCTACACCTCCGGCACCACCGGCAAGCCCAAGGGCGCAATGCTCAAGCACCGTGCCTTTGCCCTCGGCGTGGCCCAGCGATCCCTCTGGTTCGCCGGTTCGCCTGACTGCAGCGACCTGATCGTGCTGCCGATGAACCATGTGGCCGGCATGTGCGCGATGAACCAGGCGGTCTGCGAGGGCCGCACCATCGTGCTGCTCGCGCGCTGGGATGCGGCCGCGATTCCCGCGCTGATCGAACTGCGCCGCATCGACCGCTGGGCCGCGGTCACGCCGATGCTGGTCGAACTGATGGGCCGGCCGGAGCTTGCGCAGCATGACATTTCATCGCTCAAGCGCCTCTATGGTGGCGCGACCGCCATGCCCGAGTCCGTGGCGCGCGAGGTCGAACAGCGCTTCGGCGTGCCCTTCATCGAGTGCTACGGCATGACCGAGACTTGCGGCAGCTCGCACATGAATCCGCCGCAGGCGCCGCGCCTGCAGTGCGGCGGCATTCCGCAGATCAACGTCGATTCGCGCGTCATCGACCCCGAGACCGGCGCCGAGCTCGGCCCCAACGAGGCGGGCGAGATCGTCATGCATTGCGCGATGCAGTTCGAGGGTTACTGGAATCGGCCCGACGCGACGCGCGAGGCCTTCATCGAGATCGACGGCAAGCGCTTCGTGCGCAGCGGAGACATCGGCCACTACGACGAGGACGGCTACTTCTACATCACCGACCGCCTCAAGCGAATGATCAACGCCTCGGGCCTCAAGGTGTGGCCCGCCGAGGTGGAAGCCTGCGTGTACGGCCATCCGGCGGTGCAGGAGGCCTGCGTGATCGGCGTGCCCGACGACAAGCGCGGGGAGACGGTCAAGGCCCTCGTGGTGCTCAAGGCGTCCGCCGGCGAGGGCACGACGCCGCAGGCGCTGATCGAGTTCGTCCGCAGCCGCCTCGCCGCCTACAAGGTACCGCGCGTGGTTGAGTTCGTCGACTCGCTGCCCAAGACCGGCGCTGGCAAGGTGCTCTGGCGGCAGCTGCAGGAAGAGCATCGCAAACGCGCCGCACGCGACCTGCAGCCGGCCTGAGCCCGGCTCCCATCCCGCATTCATCGCACATCGAAGACCATCGTGAAAGAAACAACGACCTACGGAATCACCGGCTACGGCGCCTACGTGCCACGGCTGCGCATGCGACGCGACGCGATCGCGGCCGCGCATCGCTGGATGTCACCCGGCCTGGCTGCCGGCGCGAAGGGAAACCGCGCCTTCTGCAGCTGGGATGAAGACAGCATCACCATGGCGGTGGAGGCCGCGCGCAGTGCGCTGGCCAATCAGTCCCGCGCCTCGATCCAGTCGCTGACGATCGCCACCACGCGGCCCGCTTTCGCCGACCTGCAGGGCGCGAGCATCGTGGCCGGTGCGCTCGCGCTGCCCGCCGACCTCCGTACCGCCGACATCGGCCAGTCGCAGCGCGCGGGCGTGAGCGGCCTGCTGACGCAGCTGCGCGCCGCCGACAGCCAGGCACTCTTCATCGCCAGCGACCATCCGTCCGCCAAGCCGGCCAGCGCGCAGGAACTGGGCTACGGCGCTGGTGCCGCTGCCTTCACCCTGGGAAGCGAAGGCGTGATCGCCGAGCTGATCGGCGCGCACAGCGTGTGGAACATGTTCGTCGACCACTTCCGCTCGAACGATTCTAAGCACGACTACTACTGGGAAGAGCGCTGGATCCGCGACGAGGGCTACGCCAAGATCGTGCCGGACGCGGTGGGCGCGGCGCTGAAGTCCGCGAACCTCGAAGCGGCGAACGTCAGCCACTTCATCTTCGCGTCGCCGCTGAAGGGCAGCAGCGCCATGGTCGCCAAGCGTTGCGGTATCGCGGCGGAGGCGCTCGGGAATGCGGTCGACGAGCAGTGCGGCTATGCCGGCGCCGCGCACCCGTGCCTGATGCTGGCTGACGCGCTCGAGCGCTGCAAGGCGGGCGAGGTGATCGTGCTGGTTGGATTCGGCCAAGGCTGCGACGTGCTCGTGCTGCGCGCCACCGAGGCCATCGAACACCATCGGCCCTTGCGCGGCGTGCCTGCGGCGCTGGCCGACGCACAGGAGCATGCCGACTACCTGCGCATGCTCTCCTACGACAAGGGCATCGAGCTGGAGTGGGGCATGCGCTCCGAGAAGCCGGTGAAGACCGCGCTGAGCGAGCAGTACCGCTCGGCGGACCAGCTCGGCGCGATGGTCGGCTGCAAGTGCAGCCGTTGCGGCACCGTGCAGTTCCCGCGCATGGCCTATTGCGTGGGCCAAGGCTGCGGCGCGCCCGCCACCGAGAGCGAACCGGTGCCCCTGAGCGACGTGCCGGCCAAGGTGCTGACCTGCACCGCGGACTGGCTCTCCTACCACCCGTCGCCGCCGCTGCGTGTGGGCTTCGTGCAGTTCGAGAACGGCGCGCGGGTGCTCATGGAGATCGTCGATGTCGGCGAGGCCGGGCTCGACGTGGGCATGCCGCTTCGCATGACCTATCGCATCAAGGACGTGGACGCCGCGCGCGGCTACGCCCGCTATTTCTGGAAAGCCACGCCCGTGGCGGCTTGAGGAGCGACTCGAAACATGGCAACAGGCATCAAGGACAAGGTCGCGATCATCGGCATGGGCTGCTCGCGCTTCGGCGAGCGCTTCGACGTGGGCACGCACGAGTTGATGGCGGAAGCCTTCAACGAGGCGCTGCAGGACGCCGGCATCGAGCGCAGGCAGATCGACGCCGCCTGGTTTGGCTCCTGCCTCGACCAGATCAACATCGGCAACTCGGCCATCCCGGCCTCGCTCGCGCTGCGGCTGGACGGTATTCCGGTGAGCCGGCTGGAGAACATGTGCGCCACCGGCACCGAGGCGCTGCGCGGCGCGGCCTACGCGGTTGCTTCGGGGGCGGCCGACATCGCGCTCGCGATCGGTGCGGAGAAGCTCAAGGACACCGGCTACGGCGGCCTGCCGCCCACCTACAAGGGCACCTTCAACGACCTCTGGATGCCGCTGGGCTCCGCGCCCGCCGGCTTCGCGCAGCTGGCCGACGGCTATCGCACTCGCTACGGCATCTCCAAGGCGGAGCTCAAGCGCGCGATCGCACGCGTGTCGTGGAAGAGCCACCAGAACGGCGTGCTCAGCCCGAAGGCGCACCTTCGCAAGGCGGTGAGCATGGAACAGATCCTCGGCGCGCCGATGATCGCGGACCCGCTCGGGCTGTTCGACTGCTGCGGCGTCAGCGACGGCGCGGCCTGCGCCATCGTGACCACGCCCGACATCGCGCGCGCATTGGGCCGCAAGGACATGGTGACCATCAAGGCGATCCAGCTCAGCGTGAGCTCGGGCATCGAGTCGAGCACCAACACCTGGGACGGAAGCCATGTGCGCAACACCCGCACTGCCGCGAGCCGCGCGTACGCCGAAGCCGGCGTGAGCAACCCGCGCAAGCAGGTCTCGCTGATGGAGGTGCACGACTGCTTCTCGATCACCGAGCTGGTGACGATGGAGGACCTCTACATCTCCGAGCCGGGCACTGCGGTGCATGACGTGCTGGACGGCTTCTACGACCGCGAGGGCGGCGGAGTGCCTTGCCAGGTCGATGGCGGCCTCAAGTGCTTCGGCCACCCGATCGGCGCCTCGGGCCTGCGCATGGCCTACGAAATCTACAACCAGCTGCAAGGGCGGGCCGGCGAGCGGCAGCTGTCCAACCCCAGCCTCGGCCTGACGCACAACCTGGGCGGCGTGCCCTACCAGGGCGTGGCCGCGGTGAGCCTGCTGGGCCTGCATTGAGCGTGCCAGGAACCAAATACTTGAAGGAAGAGAGACATGAAGCTGCTTGAAGGAAAAGTGATCATCGTGACCGGCGCGGGAGCCGGAGTGGGGCGCGGCATCGCGCGCGAGGCGGCGCGCCAGGGCGCGAAGGTCGTGGTGAACGACCTCGGCGTGAAGGTCGACGGCAGCGAGGCCAGCGCCGGCCCCGCCCAGGAAACCGTCGAGCTGATCCAGGCCGAGGGCGGAGTGGCCAGCGCCAACACCGAGAGCGTGGCCGACTGGAGCGGCGCCAACCGTATCGTGCAGCAGGCGCTGGAACTCTACGGGCGTGTCGACGGCGTGGTCAACAACGCGGGCAACCTGCGTGATGCGCTCTTCCACAAGATGACTGAAGACGAGTTCGATGCGGTGATCCGCGTGCACCTCAAGGGCAGCTGGAACGTGGCGCGCGCGGTGGCGCCCCACTTCAAGGAACAGCAGGGCGGCGCCTTCGTGCACATGACCTCCACCTCGGGGCTGGTCGGCAACCTGGGCCAAGCCAACTACGCGGCGGCCAAGATGGGCATCGTGGGGCTGTCGAAGTCCATCGCGGTGGACATGCAGAAATTCGGCGTGCGTTCCAACTGCATCGCGCCCTTCGCGTTCACGCGCATGGTCGGCAGCATCCCCACCGACACGCCTGAGAAGGCCGCACGCATGAAGACGCTGATGACCATGGAGGCCGACAAAATCGCGCCCTTCACCCTTGCGCTGCTGAGCGATCCCGCGAAGGAAGTGACGGGCCAGATCTTCGGCGTGCGCAACAACGAGATCTTCCTGTTCTCGCAGCCGCGTCCCATCCGCACGATGCACAACGCCGAAGGCTGGACGGTGCAGGACTGCATCGAGCGCGCGATCCCGGCCTTCAGGCCATCGATGTCGCCGCTGGATCTGTCGCGCGACGTGTTCGCGTGGGACCCGATGTAAGGCGTGCGGCGATGAATCTCGAATTCGACCCTATCCAGGTGGCCTTCCGTGAAGAGGTGCGCGCCTTCATCCGCGACAACCTGCCGGACGAGATCCGCGAGCGCCTGCGCCGCGGCCACGCCCCGCGCAAGCAGGATTCGGTGACCTGGCAGCGGCTGCTCAACACCCGCGGCTGGGCCGCGCCGCACTGGCCCAGGGAATACGGCGGCGCCGGCCTGGATGTCGCGCGGCGGCTGATCCTCATCGACGAGCTCTACCGTGCGCCGGCGCCGCAGCCGATCGGCTTCAACATCAACATGCTGGGCACGGTGCTGCTGCGCTATGGCACGGAAGAGCAGAAGCGCTTCTTCCTTCCGAAGCTCACGAACCTGGACCTCTGGTTCTGCCAGGGCTTCTCGGAGCCGGGCTCGGGCTCCGATCTTGCATCGCTGCGCACGCGCGCCGAGCGCCAGGGCGATCACTACCTCGTCAACGGCCAGAAGATCTGGACCACCAACGCGCATGTCGCGGACTGGATGTTCGCGCTGGTGCGCACCGAGCAGGCGGCGCGCAAGCAGGACGGCATCTCCTTCCTGCTGATCGACATGAAGAGCCCGGGCATCACGGTGCGCCCCATCGTGTCCATCGACGGGCAGCACCATCTCAACGAGGTCTTCCTCGACGATGTGAAGGTGCCGGTCGGCAACTTGGTGGGCGAGGAGGGCCGTGGCTGGGACTGCGCCAAGTACCTGCTGGTGAGTGAGCGGGTGTCTGTTGCCAGCGTGGGTCAGTGCTGGGAGCGGCTGGACTATGCGCGCGAACTCGCCGGTCGCCAGAAGTCGGGCGGCCAGCGCCTCGTCGACGAACCGAAGTTCGCCGCCGAGCTCGCGGTGCTCGGCGCGGAGGTGCGGGCGCTCGAACTCACCGCATGGCGCTTCCTGCTCGATCCCGACATCGACCGCACGCAGCCGGGATTCGCGTCGGTGCTCAAGCTCAAGGGCTCGGAGCTGATCCAGGAGATCACCGCGCTGCTCGCGCGCGTGTCCGGCCCTTCGGGGCTGGAGCGACGCGCCAGCGACGGCGAGGCCGCGCAGCACGCGGATGCGGCCACCGTGTCGCGCTACTTCTTCCATCGCGCGACCTCGATCTATGGCGGATCGAGCGAAGTGCAGAAGGACATCCTGGCCAAGACCCTCCTGGGCTGACTCTCATGAACTTTCAATTCAGCGAAGAACAACAACTCCTGTCGGAGAGCCTGTCGCGGCTGCTCGGCGACCGGTACGGTTTCGAGCAGCGGCGCGAGATCGCCGCGTCGGCGGAAGGCTGGAGCCCGGAAGTCTGGCGGCAGCTCGCGGAACTGGGCGTGCTCGCGCTCGGCATTCCGGAGTCGTACGGCGGCCTGGGTGGCGCGGTCGCCGACCGTCTGCCGGTGTTGCAGGCATTGGGCCGTGCGCTGGCGCTGGAGCCCTTCATGGCGTCGTGCGTGCTCGGTGCCACGGCCGTGCTGGCAACTGGCAGCAATGCACAGAAGGACGCGTTGCTGCCTGCCCTGGCAAGCGGCGAGCTTCGGCTCGCCTGGGCCCACGAGGAAAGTGGCGAGCGCCACAACCCGATGTGGGTGGAAACACGTGCCGCGCGCAACGGCGAAGGCTGGCGGCTCGATGGCAGCAAGCCGCTGGTGCTGCACGCGAACGCGGCAGGCCGGCTGGTGGTGAGCGCGCGCGTCGCGGGGCAGGGCGATGCGGCAGAGGGCCTTGCGCTCTTCCTGGTCGATCCGAAGGCCGCCGGTGTGACGTTGCGACACTTCCGCCTCATCGACGACACGCCTGCCGCGGAACTGACGCTGCGAGGCGCAACGGCCGAGCCGTTGGGCGATGTGGGCGACGGCGCGCTTCAGCTCGCGGCGATCCGCGCGGCGCTGGATGCAGGCACCGCGGCCGCATGTGCGGGCATGGTCGGGGCGATGGAGTCCGCCCTCGAACTCACGACCGGCTACGTGAACACGCGCAAGCAGTTTGGCCGGCTGATCGGCGAATACCAGGCGCTTCGCCATCGTGTCGCCGAGATGAGCGTGAGCCTGGAAGTCGCGCGCAGCATGGCGATGGCGGCGGCCGTCGCCGCCGATCGTGCCGGCACGCTCGAGGCCTCGATCGAGCTGATGCGCGCCAAGCTGGTGATCGGCCGGCAGGCCCGACTGCTCGGCCATGCGGCCATCCAGTCGCACGGCGGCATCGGCATGACGGAGGAGTACGCCGTGGGCCACTGCCTACGCCGCATCCATGTGCTGGACCAGCTCTTCGGCGACGTCGACGCGCAGGCTGCGCGGCTGGCGTGCATCGGCGCTTGACCACGAAGCAGGAGACCTCCGGACCATGTACCTCACGCTCAGCCTCCAGCGCTCGATGCAATTGACGCCGGAGAAGACCGCGACCATCTGCGGCCAGCGCCGGCACAGCTTCAGGGAATACGGCGAGCGCGTCGGCCGGCTGGCCGGCGCGCTGCGCGCACTGGGCGTGCAGGAGAACGATCGCGTCGGCCTCCTGTCGCTGAACTCGGACCGCTTCCTCGAATGCATCATGGGCGTGTGGTGGGCCGGCGGCGTGCTCAATCCGGTGAACATCCGCTGGAGCGTTCCCGAGATCGTCTATTCGCTCGACGACTGCGACACGCGCGTGCTGATCGTCGATGACGCCTTCGCCGCGATGGCGCCGAAGATCCGGGCGAGGGCTCGGCATGCGCCGCTGCTCATCTACGCGGGCGATGGCCCGGCGCCCGAGGGCATGCTCTGCTACGAGGCGCTGGTCGACAAGGCCGCATTCGCAGAGGACGCCGGCCGCGGCGGCAACGACCTGGCCTGCATCATGTACACGGGCGGCACCACGGGGCATCCCAAGGGTGTCATGCAGTCGCACCTCAACCTGTGGTCGGCCGCGATCCAGCGCCTGGCGGAAACGCCCATCCTGCGCGGCAGCACCACCTTGCATGTGGTGCCGCTCTTCCACATCGCCGGGCTGGGGCGCGTGGTGATGCAATCCCTCGCGGGTGAATGCCAGGCGGTGCTGCCGGGTTTCGATCCGCTGGAGGTGCTCCGGATCATCGAGCGCGAGCGCATCACCGACACCGTGATGGTGCCCACGATGATCCAGGCGGTGCTGAATCACCCGGCGTTCGACGAATACGACCTCGGCAGCTTCAAGCGCCTGGGCTACGGGGCTTCGCCGAGCGCCAGCGTGATGGTCGAGCAGGCGGTGCGGAAGCTCCCGCACGTGGAGCTTTCGCATGCCTACGGATTGACGGAAGCGTGCCCGGTGATCTCCGCGAGCGGACCGGCCAACCACGGCGAGGCCGCGCGCAAGAGCGGCTTGTCGCGTTCGGTGGGCCAGCCCGCCTTCGCGGTGCTGGTGCGGATCGTGGACCCGCAGGGCCGCGAAGTGCCGCGCGGCGTGGTGGGCGAGATCACCGCGCGCGGGCCCAACATCATGCTCGGTTACTGGAACAAGCCCGAGGAGACCGCGAAGGCGCTGCGCGACGGTTGGCTCTACACGGGCGACGGCGGCTACATGGATGCCGACGGCAACCTGTACATCGTCGACCGCATCAAGGACATGATCGTGAGCGGGGGCGAGAACGTCTATTCGGCCGAGGTGGAGAACGCCATCGCCCAGCACCCGGCGGTCGCGATGTGCGCCGTGATCGGCGTTCCGCACGAGAGGTGGGGCGAGGCGGTGCATGCGATTGTGGTGAGCAGGCCCGGCGCCGAAGTCGACGAGGAGGCTGTGCGGTCGCACTGCCGTGAACTGATCGCCAGCTACAAGTGCCCCAAGAGCGTGGAGTTTCGCGACGCGCTGCCGCTGTCGAGCGCCGGCAAGATCCTCAAGCGCGACCTGCGCGAACCCTACTGGCCGGATCGGGCAGCGACATGAGCGAGGCTTGCATGCAGGAGCGCGCGGTATCGCGCGCCGGCACCCTTCGCTTCCCGTGCGGCGAGGCACCCGCGCCGGGCGAAGCGAGGGAGGTGGCGCCGGGCGTGCTGTGGCAACGCGTGCCGCTGCCCAACGGGCAGTTCATCAACGCGTGGGCGCTGCGCGATGGCGAAGGCTGGACGGTGGTCGACACCGGCATGTGGAACGAGCGCGCCATCGAAGTCTGGCGCCAGCTCCTTGCCGTCGATGGGCCGCTGGGTGGCCGCCCGGTGACGCGCGTGATCGGCACCCACCTGCACGCCGACCATGTCGGCATGGCCGGCTGGCTGTGCGAGGCGTTCGATTGCGGACTGTGGATGACCCGCAGCGAGTACCACCAGGCCCGGCAGCTTCAGCAGAGGAGCGGCCGCCCGATGCCGGGGCCGGATCTGGCCTTCTATGCGCGCGCCGGCTGGGACGACGAGGCGCTTCGTGCACTGCGCCCCATGGGCATGAACATGTCGCCTCTGCCTGCGCGCTGCCGGCACATCGGGGACGGCGAGCGCATCCGCATCGGCCGCGACGACTGGCAGGTGCTGGTCGGCAACGGGCATTCGCCGGAACACGCCTGCCTGTACTGCGCGGAGCGCGGCCTGTTCATCTCGGGGGACCAGGTCCTGCCGCTCATCTCATCCAATGTCTCGGTGTGGCCTTCGGGGCCCGATGCGAATCCCATGCAGGACTGGCTGGCGTCCATCGGGAAGATCGGGCGCTGCATTCCCGACGATGTGCTGGTGCTTCCCGCGCACAACGATCCGTTCCGCGGCCTGCATGCGCGGCTGGAGCAATTGGCCCGCAAGCGCCACCGGGCCCTCGACCAGTTGCGCGACGCGCTCTCGCAGACGGACATGCGCGCGGTCGATGCCTTCGGGACCCTGTTCGGGCGCAAGGACTTCGACAACGTATTCGTGCAGCGGCTCGCCACGGGCGAGGCGTTGGCATACCTCGGCTACCTCGTCCGGAACGGCGAGGTGGTCTTGCGCACCGATGTCCGCGGTGTCTGCTGGTACAGGCTCTCCCACCAAGGTGCATCACGGAGACGGGACGCATGACAACCGACACTACCCTCGAATTGCGCGAAGCACGGCTTCGCATCGGCAGTGACGGCGTGGCCGAGTTCTCGCACCAGCGGCCCGAGGCGCGCAACGCGCTGAGCATGGCGATGCGGGAGGACTACCAGGACCTGCTGGCGCGCGTCGAGAACGACCGGTCGATCCGGGCGCTCGTCATCACCGGCTCGGGCGGCAGCTTCTGCGCGGGCGGCGACGTGAAGGGCATGGCCCACATGCACGCGTCCGGATCGGAGGATGCGGGGCTCGCCGCGCAGGCCCGCAGCCGCATTGCGGCGGACCAGCATCGCTGGCTGGACCGCCTGCGTTCGCTCGATGTCCCGGTGATTGCCGCGGTGGACGGCCCCGCCTTCGGCGCCGGTGCGTCGCTCGCGCTCATGGCTGACTTCGTGCTGACCTCCACGCGCGCCAGCTTCTGCATGGTGTTCGCGCGGATGGGCATGGTGCCCGACTTCGGCGCGTTCCACACCTTGCCCCGGCTTGTCGGACTGGCCAAGGCGAAGGAACTCATGATGACGGCACGTCGCGTCGATGCACACGAGGCCGCAGCACTCGGCATCGCCTATGCCGTGCACGAGCCGCAGCAACTGCTCGAAGAGGCGCACCGGCTGGCGGCGCGATTGGCGAGCGGCCCGCGCGACGCGTTGGGAATGATCAAGAACTCGCTGAACCGCAGCTTCGAGAACGACTACCGCACCATGGCCGAGATCGAGGCGCACCAGCAGGCGGTTGCGATGTCGCTTCCCTACCATACCGACGCGGTGCAGCGCTTCATCCGCAAGCAGCCGCTGGCCTACGACTGGGACAGGGTGGGCGAACCTACCCGCCGAGAAGCGCTGCAGCCACATCCTTCAGCGCCTTGAGATAGTTGTCCCGGCTGCGTTCCATGCGTTCGGTCGGGCCCGCGAGCGCGAGGCCGACGGGCAGTTCGCCGATCCAGCCTGCGACAGCGAGGCCGTCGACGCCCTCGGTGCCTTCGCCTTGCGCATCGGTCCATCCCTGCTCGCGGCCCTTGGTCACGGCGTTGCGGAAGCGCTTCGGGTCGGTGATGGTGCGCGCGGTGACCGGCTTGAACGTCATCTTCCCGATCGTCGCGGCAAGTTCCTCATCGGACTGCAGGCCTAGAAGTGCCTTGCCGAGTGCCGAGGCGTGCAGGCTCACCCGGTCGCCAACCTCGACCACGTAGCGCAGCGGTTGCCGGCTGGCCTGCGCCGCTACCACCTTCGCCGCGTCGTTGTCGAGCACGCCGAAGAAGGCGCTTTCGCCGGTCTTCTCCGCGAGCTGTTCCACCGCTTCGCGGGCGACCGATGACAACGGATCGTTCTCGCTGATCTGCTGGGCGGTCTCCCACAGCCGCGCGGTCGGGTAGTAGCGCAAGGTGCGCGGCGTGCGCATGAGATAGCCGACCGCATGCAGCGTATGGAGCAGGTCCAGGCTGCTGCTGGCGGTCAGGTCGAGCAGGCGCGCCATGTCCGAGTTGGACAGGGGACGCTTCTCGCGGGCGAAGACCTCGAATACGGCAAGGGTGCGCGTCGCGCCGGCGACCAGGGAAGGCATCAGGATTCTCCGAACGAAACGCGTAGTGTCTCAATTTCGGCGAAGGGCCGGCCGGCGCGCATCGTCACTGCCCCTCGAAGAAGGCGAGGCGCGCCGCTTCGGGAATCGCCATGCCGGTCGCCCTGGCCTTCTGCAGCACGCCCCAGAAGTAGCGGTAAGTGGCGCGGTCGTGAAGTTCGCCCTGGTACTGGATCGGACCCCAATCTGCCGCCTGCGCCGCGAGAAGGATCGCCGCGCCGTCGACCACCTCGCGGAAGTCGGGCTGCATCGCCTCCACGATCGGCTGGATCTGCGCGGGGTAGATGCTCCACATGCGCTGGTAGCCGAACTCCTCGCGGGCGCGTCGCGCGTCGCTGCCAATCACCTCCGCGTCCTTGAGGTTCAGGCAGACGTTGTGCGCCGGGACCACGCCATGGGCCAGTGCCGCGGCAGTGACTTCGGCCTTGGCGCGCGCGAGCAGGCGGTGCTCGAACTGGCCAGGGCTGCGCATCGCCGATGCGGGGATCGCGCCATGGTGGCCGCTCACGAAGTCCATCAGGCCGAAGTCGAGCACTTCGAGATGGGGCAGCGCGGCGATCGCATGCACCTCACGCAGCGCGCCGTGGGTCTCGATCAGCGCGTGGATCGGAACGGGCGTCGTGCGGCCCGCGTTGCGCGCGATGCGTTGAACGAAGGCGATCACCTCGGCTACCTGCGATGCAGTCGTAGCCTTGGGAATGGTGACGTAGGCCAGGCGCGCGGCTGCGATGCCGACCACGATCTCCACATCCTGCCGCCATGCCGGATGCGAAGGGTCGTGGATGCGAACGCCGAGCCGGCCGTGGCGGTTCTCGGGTGCGTTGATGCGCTGCGCGACCATGCGTGCATGGGCCTCTTCCTCGCCCGCGCGGGCGCCGTCTTCGCAATCGCAGGTGATGTCGAAGATGGGGCCGAATTCTTCCTGCAAGGCCAGTGCCTTGAGGATCAGCTTCTCGCTGCCTGCGAAGTGCTCGCAGGCAGCGAGCACGGGGAAGGCCTTCTCTCCGGAGAAGAGCGCCTGGCTGGGGTGAACAGGATGGGTCATGCGTGTCCTCGTGCGGTGTGTTTCTTGGAGGTCTTGGGAATGGCGACGGTGAAGTCCAGGTCGAGCACGGTGTGTGCATCGTGTGGCTCGCCGGGTTCGGTGAAGCGGATCTGCGCGGCCGATTCCACGTTCTTGGCGCCGACCATGCGAAGGCGCAGTCCGCCCACGGGTGCATTGCCGAAGTCGTAGCGCTCGATCACCTGCGTCGCGCAGGAGATGGTGTCGCCCGCAAAGGTGGGCGACACATGGCTGCCGCCGTTGATGGCAAGGATCGACAGCAAGTTCTCGAAGCCGTCGTAGGCCAGCGCCTTGCAGATGGAGATGATGTGGCCGCCGTACACCAGGCGCCGCTGCATGGGGCCACGCGCCATCATCGCGGCGTCGAAGTGGGCCTTGGCGGTGTTCTGGTAGAGGCGCGTGGCCAGGCTGTGGTCGCTGTCGTTGATGGTCATCGCGGCCGGGTGGTCGATGCGCTCGCCGACCGCGTAGTCTTCCCACAGGTCGTTGCAGCCGGTGAACAAGGGAACCTCGGCCGCCCGATCGACGAACGCGCCGATCGCGAGTTCGTCGGGCCCGACCTGCGACGCCAATGCCGGCAGCACCGCCTCGCCGCAGGCCGCCGAGGCATCGCGTTTGTGCACCATCACCCAGCGCACCCAGCCCAGCACTTCGCGGCCATGCTGGTTGCGTGCGGTCGAACGCACGTAGACCACGCCGGTGCGCCGGTTGGAGTTCTCCTTCAGACCGATGATTTCGCTTTCCACGCTCAGCGTATCGCCATCGAACACCGGCTCGACGAAGCGCAGTTGCGCATAGCCCAGGTTCGCCACCGCGTTGAGCGAGATGTCGGGCACGGTCTTGCCGAAGGCGGTGTTGAAGACCAGCAGGTCTTCGAGCGGACGGCGCTCGAAGCCCAAGGCCTTCGCGGTGGTGTCCGCGCTGTGCAGGCAGGCGCGGCTGCCGGTCAGCGCGATGTAGAGGCTCTGGTCCGCAGCAGTAAGTGTGCGCGGCGTGGCATGCACGAAGCGCTGGCCGAGGCGGAAGTCCTCGAAGAAGTTGCCATTGCGCTGCTTGCTCATGCCGCGGCCTTCCCGAGCAGCGCGTCGGAGATGATCCGCTTCTGGATCTCCGAGGTGCCCTCGAAGATCTTGGTCAGTCGCGCGTCGCGCCAGTAACGCTCGGCCGCGAAGTGCGTGGTGTAGCCGGCGCCCCCGTGGATCTGCAGTCCCTCGCTGGTCACGTGCTCGCTCATCTCGCTGGCGAAGAGCTTGACCATCGCCGCCTCGGTGTCGCAGCGCTCGCCTTCGTCGATCTTCTGGCACACCGCGTACATCAGGCTGCGCGATGCCTCGATCTGCGTGGCCATGTCGGCCAGCTTGAAGCGGATCGCCTGGAAGTCGCCGATGGCCTTGCCGAACTGGTTGCGGTCCCTGGCGTAGGCGAGCGCATCTTCGAGCGCACCTTGCGCGAGGCCGATGGAGCGCGCAGCCGTGTGCGCACGCGCGGTTTCGAGGCCGGCGGTGGCGAGGTAGAAGCCGCGCCCTTCCTCGCCCACCATGTTGGCGGCGGGCACACGGCACTTGTCGAAGGCCAGTTCCCAGGTCGTCCAGCCGTGGTAGCCGATCTTCGGGATCACGCTGCCCTGGCAGCCCTCGGGCAGGTCGCCGCGCGGCTTCTGCACCATGAAGGCGGAGATGCCGCGATGCCGTGCTTTCGGGTCGACCTTGGGATCGGTGCGCGCGAACACGAGGATGAAGTCCGCCTGGTCGGCGAAGGTGCACCAGTACTTGCTGCCGGTGATCTCCCAGTGGTCGCCATTGCGCACTGCGCGGCAGGTGATGTTGGCGACGTCGGAGCCGGCGTTGGGCTCCGAGAGCGAGAACGCGCCCAGATACTCGCCGCGCGCCATGCGGGGCAGGTAGATCGCCTTCTGCTGGGGGGTGAGCGACTTCAGCGCACCGATGAGCCCGTTGCCGCGCGCGATGAGGCTCGCCACGCTCATCCATCCGCGCGACAACTGTTCGGCGACGAGGCAGTACTCGAAGGCGCCGAGGCCCATGCCGCCGTATTCCTCCGGAATGAGGATCGAGAAGTAGCCCAGCTCGGCCATCTCGTCGATCAACTCGCGCGGGATCGAACCCTTTTCCGGGTCGAGCTTGTTGGCCAGCGGCAGCACGCGCTTCATGGTGAACTCGCGCGCGGCCTCCTGAATGAGCTTGCGCTCTTCGGTCAGTGCCTGCATTTCCTTGTTTCCTGTGATGTGGAGCGTGCTGTCGCGCTAGGCGACCACGCGTTGCGCGCGAAGCCGCGCGATTTCTTCGGGTTCAAGGCCGAGGCCCTGGAGCACGTCGTCGGTGTGCTCGCCCAGCAGCGGCGCGCGACGGCGCACGCCGCCCGGGGTCTCGCTGAGCTTGATTGGGACACCCGCGATGCGCACCGGCGTGCTGCAGCCGGGGTGTTCCACTTCGACCAGCATCTCGCGCCTGGCGAAGTGGGGGTCGGCAAAGATGTCGCGCGCCGTGTAGACCGGGCCGAAGGGCGTGACGCCGCCCAGTTGCTGCGCCAGCTCGGCCTTGCTGTGGCGGCGCGTGAAGTCCTCGACCGCGGCGATCACGTCGGCCGCGTGCTGCACGCGCGCCGGATTGGTCGCATAGCGCGGGTCTTCAGCCATCTCGGGCCGGCCGATGATGCGCGCCAGCTTGGCCCACAGTTTCTCGTCCGGGCAGGCGACGGAAACCCAGCCGTCGCGCGCTGGAAAGAGACCGAAGGGGCACAAGAGCGGATGCCGGTTGCCTTCCGGCCCGGGCGTGCGTTCCTCATACGACTGCTGGTAGACGATGCGCTCGCACAGTGCGAGCACGCTGTCGACCATCGACACATCCACGAACTGCCCACGCCCGGTGCGTTGGGCATGGTGCACCGCCGCGAGGATGCCGATGCCGAGCATCAGGCCCGGCACGATGTCGCCGATGCCGGGGCCGATCTTGGTCGGGTCGCCGCCGGCGGTGCCGGTGATGCTCATGATCCCGCCCATGGCCTGGGCGACCACGTCGTAGGCCGGCCAGTCGGCGTAGGGGCTTTCGCCGCTGCGCGGATCGCCGAAGCCGCGGATGGTGGCGTACACCAGGCGCGGGTTGGACTCGCGCAGTTGCTCGTAGCCCAGGCCCAGCCGCTCCATCACGCCGGCGCGGAAGTTCTCCACCACCACATCGGCTTCCTTGACGAGCCGAATCAGCAGTTCGCGCCCCTGCGGCTGCTTGAGATCGAGAGCGATGGAGGACTTGTTGCGGTTCACGCTCTGGAAGTAGCCGCCGAAGGCGCGCAGCGCGTCGTCGGGCCGGAAGGGGCCGGAGCTGCGGATGCCGTCGCCAGCGAGCGATTCGACCTTGATCACCTGCGCGCCCTGGTCCGCCAGCACCTGCGTGCAGATCGGGCCCGCGAGCATCTGCGTGAGGTCGATCACGCGCAGTCCGGCCAGTGCGCCGGGGCTGTCGTTGCGCTTGTCCATCTCAATCTACCGTGGCGCCGGAGCGCTGGATGATGTCCTTCCACTTGCTTCGCTCGCCCTGGATGAAGCTGCCGAACTTCGGGCCCGAGAGCATGAGCGGCGTTCCGCCCATTCGGGCCAGCGCTTCGACGACGGCCGGATCGCGCAGCACCTGATCCAGCTCGCTCTTCCAGCGCTCGATCGGCGCCGCCGGTGTCTTGGCCGGGAAGAACAGGCCGATCCACGAGGTCGATTCGGCTGTCGGGTAGCCCGCCTCCGCGATCGTCGGAATCTGTGGCAGCGAAGGCAGCCGCGTCGGGCCGAGCACCGCCAGCGGACGCAGCTTGCCGGCCTCGATGTGGCCCAGCGTGGTGATGGGGTAGTCGAAGCTCATGTCCACCTGTCCGCCGAGCAGGTCATTGATGGCCGGCGCGCTGCCGCGGTAGGGCACGTGCACGAACTTCACGCCGGCCACGGCCTGGAACAGCTCCGCCGAGAGGTGCGTGCCCGTTCCATTGCCGGCCGAAGCCACCGTGAGCTTGCCGGGATGCGCGTGCGCGTAGTCCACCAGCTCCTTCACCGAGCGGTAGGGGCGGTTGGCGTTGACCACGAGGATGTTCGGGATCGAGATCAGCGCATGCACCGGCACGAAGTCCCGGTCCGGATCGAAGCTCAGCGACTTGTAGAGGTACTGGTTGGTGGCCTGCGTGCCCTGGGTGCCCATCAGCAGCGTGTAGCCGTCGGGCGTGGAGCGCGCCACGGATTCGGCCGCGAGGTTGCCGCCCGCGCCGGCACGGTTCTCCACCACGATGGGTCGGCCCAGCCGGTCACCCATCTTGACGGCGACCAGCCGGCCGAGCTGGTCGGTGATGCCGCCTGCCGGCCCCGGCACCACCAGGGTGATGGCCTTGGTCGGATAGGCGGCTTGCGCCAAGGCGCCGGGAAGGTGTGCGGCGAGCGCGAGCCCGGCGCAGAAGGCCAGGGCCCGACGCCGGGTGCGTCTAGTTCTCAGAGGGGGAAAACGCAATTTCATGGGTGTCTCCAGACGGTTGCTTGCGACGAAAGGACCCATGTGCGCCAAAAAAAGTGCTCGACATGAATCCGAGATGGCGTATAGTAATACGCAATGTCGTATCAGATGAACTTTTTTTTGAGTCCACCATGCCCAGCCTGATCCCCGCCGTCAGCCGCACGCTGGCCGTGTTCGAGGTGTTTGCACGCGAACAGCGCGAGCTGTCCAACTCCGAACTGGCACGGCTTCTTTCTGTGGCGGAAAGCAGTTGCTCGGATCTGCTGCACACCATGCACACGCTGGGCTACCTCACGCGCACGCCGAGGTCGCGCCGCTTCTATCCGAGCGCACGGCTGCACGAAGTGGCCCGCCAGATCACGGAGAACGATTCGTTCATCACGCTGGCGCGCGAGGCGGTGGACCTGCTCGCCGAACGCACCAACGAAAGCGCGTTCTTCGGCGTCCTCGATCGCCACGCCGCCAAGATCGCCGCGGCCCAGCCGAGCCGCCTGCCGCTGCGCTACATCCTCGATGTGGGCGAGCGCGTGGCGCTCAATGCCTCGGCGCTCGGCAAGGCGCTGCTGGGTGCGCTGCCGTCCGACGCGCTGACGGTGGAGCTCGAACAACTGCGCCTGCGCGCAGTGACGTCCGACACCGTGATCCGCCTCGACACGCTCGCCGACCAACTGGCTCGCGGCCGAGAAGCCGGCTGGTACGAAACGCGCGGAGAGGGCATCGAAGGCGTGCGCGCATTGGCCGTGTCCGGCTGGCTCAACGACCAGCCGGTCGCACTTTCACTGGCGGGCCCCAGCGAGCGCATGGACCGCAACCACGAGATCTACCTGCGGGCGCTGTGCGATGCGCGTAGCGCCCTGCTGGCTGACAACGAAACCACCACCACTTGAAACAGGAGAGACTGAAATGGATCTTGGATTGAAGGATCGCGTCGCGATCGTCACCGGCTCCGCGCGCGGCATCGGCGCGGAAACCGCGCGCATGCTGGCGCAGGAAGGCATGGCCGTGGTCATCACCGACCTCGACCGCGACGCGGCGCAGGAGACGGTGCAGGGCATCGTGGCCCAGGGCGGCCGTGCGATCGCCACGGCGTGCGATGTGCGCAGCGAAGCGCAGGTGCGCGCCATGGTCGAAGCCGGACGCGAAGCGTTCGGGCGCATCGACGTGCTGGTGAACAACGCTGGCCTCGTCAAGGACCGGACGCTGCTCAAGATGGACGAAGCCGACTGGGACCTCGTGCTCGACGTGACGCTCAAGGGTGCCTTCCACTGCTGCCGCGCGGCGATTCCGCACATGCAGGAGCGCAAGTGGGGCCGCATCGTCAACATCACCTCGCGCGCGCTGTTCGGCAACCCGGGGCAGGCGAACTATTCGAGTGCGAAGGCCGGCCTCGTCGGCTTCACGCGTGCGCTCTCTTTCGAGCAGGCGAAAAACGGCATCACCGTCAATGCCATTGCCCCCGGGTACATCGAGACCGAGTACATCAAGAGCCTGCCCAACTACGACACCATCAAGGCCAACGTCATGGCCAAGAACCAGGTGACGTTCCCTGGCCAGACCAGTGACATCGCCGGCGCGGTGGCGTTCATGGCGTCCGAGCATGCCCGCTACATCACCGGCACCACGCTCTTCGTCACTGGAGGCCGCTATGGTTGATTCCGTGGACATCGATGGTCTGACAGCGGACCAGGTCCTGCTGCGCGACAACATCCGCCGCTACCTCAGGGAGAAGGTCACGCCGCTGATCGCCAAGGCCGAAGCGGACAAGAAGTTCCCTTACGAAGTGCTGACCGGCCTGCGCGACTTCGGCTACCTGGGCGGTACCTTGCCCGAAGCGGACGGCGGCCTCGGCATCGACTTCCCGACTTGGGCGGTGATGATGGAAGAGACCGGCTACTGCTGGCTGTCGCTCCGGGTGATGGTGAACACGCTCAACATCGTGGCCGGCATCATCGGCGCCTACGGCACCGAAGCGCAGAAAGAGCGCTTCATGCGCCCGCTGCTGCAGAACGAGCGGCGCACCTTCGTCTCGATCTCCGAGCCCGACGTGGGCTCGAACGTGGCC
Organism: Variovorax sp. YR216; assembly: GCF_900107745.1. GTDB lineage: Bacteria > Pseudomonadota > Gammaproteobacteria > Burkholderiales > Burkholderiaceae_C > Variovorax. The sequence continues at coordinate 98,178 of NZ_FNRO01000021.1, forward strand.
GAGATCAAGACGCGCGCCGACAAGCGCGGCGACCGCTATGTGCTGAACGGCAGCAAATTGTGGATCACCGGTGGGCTCTTCGCCGACTTCGGCATCGTGGTCGCGCGCACCTTCAGCGACACCTGCAATGGCGAGCTGTCGCTGTTCCTGGTGGAGAAGGAACACACGCCCTTCGACGTGCGGCCGGTCGAGACCATGTTCGTGCGCAGCACTGGCACCGCAGCATTCACCTTCGAGAACGCCGAGATCCCGGCCGCCAATCTGATCGGCACCGAAGGGCAGGGACTGCGCCAGATCCTCATCGGCCTGAACTTCGGACGCCTGAACGTTGCAATGGGTGCGGTGGGTGCGGCGCAGTCTGCGCTGGACCTGTCGGTGCGCTACGCGCTGGACCGCAAGCAGTTCGGCCGTCCGATCGGCTCCTTCCAGCTCGTGCAGAAGCACATCGTCGACATGGCGATGAAGACACAGGCTGCACGCGCGCTTGGCTATCGCGCCGCCCGCGCGATGCAGAGCGGACAGCCGTCGCGGCTGGACTGCTCGATCGCCAAGCTCTATGCCACCGAAGCCGCGCACGAGGTCGCGAACCTCGCGCTGCAGGTGCACGGCGGCATGGGCTATGCCACCGAATGCCCTATCGAGCGCATCTTCCGCGACACCCGCGGCGGGCTCATCCCCGAAGGCACCACAGAAATCCAGACCCTCATCATCGGCCGCGAGATCCTGGGCATCTCGGCGCTGACCTGACCCACAAGGCACGACACCATGACCACCACCACAGAGACAAGCTCCGTCGTCGACACCGCCGCGCAACTGTCGATCTTCTGGGAAGACCTTCCCACTGGCACCCGCTACAGCACCTCGTCGCGCACCATCACCGAGGCCGACGTGGTCGCCTTCGCGGCGCTGACCGGCGACATGAACCGGCTGCACGTCGATGCCGAATACGCGAAGGCATCGGTGCACGGCCAGCGCATCGCGCACGGCATGCTCGTCGCGTCATTCATGGCGGGGCTCACCTCGCGTTCGATCCCGAACCAGCTGATGGAAGGCGCGCTCTTTGGCGTGCTGGAGAACACCGTCAAGTTCCCGAAGGCCACCTACATCGGCGACACGATCCGCGTGGACATCGAGGTGGTCGAGCAGCGCCCCACTAGCAATCCCGGGCGCGGCATCGTGCGCTTCGTGCGCAAGGCGATCAACCAGCGTGGCGAAGTGGCTTGCGAGCTTGGCGCGACCTGCCTGCTCAAGCGCCGCAGTCCGGCGGACACGCAATGAACTCGTCCATCGTCTTTCCGGACCTCGCGCGGCTGGTCAATCCGCAGTCGATCGCACTGGTCGGCGCATCGGACAAGGCCGACAGCATCGGGTTTCGCACCTTCGAGAACCTGACGAAGTACTCGCAGTTCCAGGGTCGACTGGACCTCGTCAATCCGGGCCGCAAGGAGATCGGCGGGCGCGCCTGCGTGCCGACCATCCGCGACCTGGAAGCTGCGCCTGATGTGGCCATCCTCGCGGTGCGCGCGGACCGCGTACTCGAATCGCTGCGTGAGTGCGGCGAACGCGGCACGCGCTTCACGATCGTGTTCACCTCCGGCTTCGGTGAAACCGGCGCGGACGGCCGTGCCGTCGAGGCGGAAATGCGCGACATCGTGCAGCGCACGGGCATGCGCATCTACGGCCCCAATTGCCCAGGGCTGAACAACATCAACGGCGGCCTGGGGATGAGCTTCTCGCCCGCATGGCGCATCGACCGAAAGCCCGGCCCCATCGGCGTGGCCACGCAGGGCGGGGGGCTCGGACGCTCCTTCATGCAGGCCATGGACCGCGGCGTGGGCACCGGCCTGTGGTGCTCCGGCGGCAACGAGGTGGATCTCGAGGTCAGCGACTACATCCACTACATGGCCGACGCGCCGGACATCGAGGTCATCGTGACCGTGCTCGAAGGTGTGCGCAATGGCCCGCGCTTCATGGCGGCGGCATTGCATGCGGCCCGGCGCGGCAAGCCGATCGTGGCGCTGAAGGTCGGCAAGTCGGAGTACGGCGTGAAGGCCGCGCAATCGCACACCGCCGCCATCGCGGGCTCGGCTGAAATCAACAGCGCGGTGTTCCGCGAGCTCGGCATCGTCGAGGTGGACGACATCGACGAGATGATCGACGCAGCTTCGATGTTGGCGCGCGGTAAACCCACGGGGCGCGAGAAGATCGCGCTCTACAGCTTCTCGGGCGGTACGCTGGCGCTGGCTGCGGACCATGTGGGCATTGCGAAGCTCGAGCTGGCAAAGTTCGCGCCGCACACGCTCGATGCGCTGGGCGCCGCGTTGCCATCGTACGCCGCGTTCGACAACCCGGTGGACGTCACCGCCGAGGTGCTGGTGGACTCCGCACTCACCGACGTCACGCTCAAGGCCACGGCGGAGGACCCGAACACCGATCTGGTCGTGGTGCCCATCCCGGTCGAGTACGGCCGCACCACCGAGTTGCTCGCACAGTCGATGGTGAAGGTGCAACGGGAAGTGGCCACGCCGATCGTGCCGGTATGGATGAGCGATCGCAGCGGGGCAGGGCAGCGCATCCTGATCGAAGGCGGCCTGATGCCGATGCGCTCGCTGCGCGGCGCGGCTCGGGCGCTGACTCGCTACATCGGCTATGGACGGTGGCTGTCAAAGTTGCGGGCGGACTGGCAACCGCTGGGGTCGGCCACGCAGAAGGAAGCGCCGTCCACCGTCACGCTGACGGAGGCCGAAGGCAAGGCAGTGGTGGCGCGTGCGGGTGTGCCTGTGCCTGCAGGCATCGTTGCATCGTCGGCGCACGAGGCTGCGCGTGCCTTCGAGACGTTGGGCGCTGCACAAGTCGCGATGAAGGTCGTCAGCGCGGCCATCACGCACAAGACGGATGTCGGCGGTGTGCGCCTCGGCATCGCTTCGGTGGCCGAGGCGCGGGCCGCGTTCGAAGGCATCTGCGCGAGCGTCGGGGCCCATCACGAGCCGTCGGTGATCGAAGGCGTCTTGGTCGAGCCCATGCTTGCCAAGCCCTTCGCGGAAGTCGTCGTGGGCATCCATCGCGACCCGGTCTTCGGGCATGTCTGCACGTTCGGCTTGGGCGGCGTCGGCATCGAGCTGTTCAAGGACGTGAGCAGGCGCCTGCTTCCGCTCACGCCGCAATCGGCGCGCGAGATGGTGATGGAAACGCGCTGTTACCAGCTGCTCGCCGGGCATCGCGGTCAGGCCGCCTTCGACGTCGATGCGCTGGTCGAGGTGCTGGTCAGGCTCAGCGACCTCGTGGCACGCCACGCGGACCGCATCGAGGAACTCGAAATCAATCCCCTGGCGGTGCGTCCGCAAGGCCAGGGCGTGACGGCGCTCGACGCCGTCCTCACCCTCCAGCAAGGAACGGAGACTCTCCCATGGTAAAGACCGAGATTGGCTACACCACCACCGACACGATCATGGTGCGCGGCCTCAACCTGTCCACCGAGATCATCGGCAAGTTCGACTTCGTCGACATGATCTTCCACACCACGCTTGCACGGCTGCCGACGCCGCAGGAGAAGGTGATGGTCAACGCCTTGCTCGTGACCACCGCGGACCACGGCATCACGCCGAGCTCGCTCGCCGCGCGGCTGACCTACATCGGCGCACCCGAGGCCCTGCAGGGCGCGGTGGCCACCGGCCTGCTGGGCGCGGGCAGCGTGTTCCTGGGCACGATGCAGAACGCCGCGCAAATGCTGCTCGATGCCGCCAGGGAACTGGGCCCGGACGCCAGCGACGAGACGGTGCGCGACACCGCGCGCGCGGTGATCCGCCAGTACAAGCAGGAGCGGCGCGCCCTCTACGGCGTCGGGCATCCGATTCATGTGGATGGCGATCCGCGCGTGCCGGCCTTGCGCGAGCTGTCGCGCACCAATGGCTACTACGGCATCCATTGGCGCCTGATGGAGGCGATCAGCGACGTGCTGACGAACGAGATGGGCAAGAAGCTGCCGCTCAATGCGGTGGGTGCGATCGCCTCGATCGTCGCGGGCATGGGGCTCGATCCGCTGGTCGCTCGCGGTCTCGCACTGGTGGGGCGTTCGGCCGGCCTGCTCGCGCACATCCTCGAGGAGAAGCAGGCGCCCATGGCGCGCGAAGCGTGGGAACTCGTGCTGCGCGACGATCCGCGCAACGTGCTGCCATGAGCGGTGCGGCCGCGCCGCTTGCGGGCCTGAAGGTCGTCGATTTCTCGGAGCTGTTGCCGGGGCCGTTCCTGTCGCAGTGCCTCGCCGAGATGGGGGCCGAGGTGCTGAAGGTCGAAAGGCCGCCGCAGGGTGACAACGCACGCACCCTGGTGCCGGGCGTGTTCGCGGCAATGAACCGTGGCAAGCGCAGCATCTTTCTGGATCTGAAGGACGAGGCGCAACGAAAAGACGCGCTCGCGCTGGCTGCCAGGGCGGACATCGTGCTCGAAGGCTATCGCCCCGGCGTAATGGCCCGGCTGGGTCTGGACTATGACACCGTGCAAACGCGCAACCCGCGCGTGATCTATGTGTCGATCACCGGTTATGGGCAGACGGGGCCGCTCGCGAAGCTGGCGGGGCACGACCTCAACTACCTCGCCGCGTCGGGTGTGACGGCGTTGTCCGGCCGTGCCGGCGAGGCGCCTGAGCATGGCTACGGAATTCCGGTGGCCGATCTGTCCGGCTCGCTCTACGGCCTCGCGGCCACGTTGGCGGCGTTGGAGCAGAGGCATCGCACCGGTCGGGGGCAGTGGCTCGACGTCTCCATCGCGGACTGCCTCACGCACATGATGAATCCGCGGATCGGACAGTTCGTTGCCAAGGGACAGGCGGATCTTCGGGCCCAGCGGGACGAGGCCTTGCTGCGCCCGGGCTACGGTGTGTTCCGGACGGCGGATGGCGCCTATCTCGCAATTGCAGCCGTGGAGGACCATTTCTGGAACCGGCTGGTGCAAGTGCTCGATCTGAAGATCGACGACCTGGATGCCGGAACTTTCACCGCACGCACGGCGAAGGCGGATCTGGTCAACGGGCGCGTGGCCGAGCGGATCGCCGGCTTCGAAGCCACAGAGCTGCGCGAACGGTTGATGCAAGCGGATCTGCCCTGGTCCGACGTGGTCGAGCCATCCCGCCTCGCCGAACACCCTCAGCAGCGGGCGCGAGGCAAGTTGCAGACGCAGTCCACTGCGCTGGGTGAAATGACATTGAGTCGCTTCCCGGTGAGCCTTGAAGGCATGGCCACGAGCGACTTTGAAGAATGAAAGGAACAGTGATGAAAGTATTGGTAGCAGTCAAGCGCGTGATCGACGCGAACGTGAAGGCGCAGGTGAAGTCCGATGGCTCCGGTATCGAACTCGCCAACGTCAAGATGAGCATGAACCCCTTCGACGAGATTGCCGTCGAAGAGGCGGTGCGCCTGAAGGAAAAGGGCGTGGCGACCGAAATCATCGCCGTGTCGTGTGGTGATGCGAAATGCCAGGAGACGCTGCGCACCGCCATGGCCATTGGTGCCGACCGCGGCATCCTCGTCGAGACCACCGAAGAACTCCAGCCGCTGGCCGTTGCCAAGCTGCTCAAGGCCCTGGTCGACAAGGAACAGCCTTCGCTCGTCATCCTCGGCAAGCAGGCGATCGACGACGACAACAACCAGACCGGCCAGATGCTGGCCGCCTTGGCCGATCTGCCCCAAGCCACCTTCGCCTCCAAGGTCGAAGTCGCCGGCGACAAGGTCAACGTGACGCGCGAAGTTGACGGCGGCCTGGAGACCATTTCCCTCTCGCTCCCCGCCGTCATCACCAGCGACCTGCGCCTGAACGAGCCGCGCTACGTGACGCTGCCCAACATCATGAAGGCCAAGAAGAAGCAACTGGACACCGTCAAGCCCGAAGACCTCGGCGTGGACGTGAAGCCGCGCCTGAAGACGCTGAAGGTCGCAGAGCCTCCCAAGCGCGGCGCCGGCATCAAGGTGCCCGACGTCGCCACGCTGGTGGACAAGCTGAAGAACGAAGCCAAGGTGATCTGAGGAAGACTGTCATGACCGTACTTGTTATTGCCGAACACGACCACGCCACGCTCAAGCCGGCGACCCTGAACACCGTGACCGCCGGGATCGCCTGCCAAAGCGGCGATGTGCACGTCCTCGTGGCCGGAGCGAACGCCGCCGAAGCTGGCAAGGCGGCCGCCCAAGTTGCTGGCGTTGCCAAGGTGATCGTGGCCGACAGCCCGAGCCTCGCCGAAAACCTCGCCGAGAACGTCGCCGCGCAGGTCCTCGCGATCGCGAAGAACTACAGCCACATCCTGTTCCCGGCCACCGCCAACGGCAAGAACGTCGCTCCCCGAGTGGCTGCCAAGCTGGACGTGGCCCAGATCAGCGACATCACCAAGGTCGACAGCGCCGACACCTTCGAGCGTCCGATCTACGCGGGTAACGCCATTGCCACCGTGCAGAGCAGCGATGCGATCAAGGTCATCACCGTGCGTACGACCGGCTTTGATGCTGCAGCAGCCACCGGCGGCAGCGCAGCCGTCGAGAACGCAGAAGGCGTCGCCGACAGCGGCAAGAGCGCCTTCGTGGGGCGCGAAGTCACCAAGAGCGAGCGTCCCGAACTGACGGCCGCCAAGATCATCGTCTCCGGTGGCCGGGCTCTTGGCAGCGCCGAGAAGTTCACCGAAGTGATGGCACCGCTGGCAGACAAGCTCGGCGCTGCACTGGGTGCCAGCCGCGCCGCCGTGGACGCCGGCTACGCCCCGAACGACTGGCAGGTGGGCCAGACCGGCAAGATCGTCGCCCCGCAGCTGTACATCGCCGCCGGCATCTCCGGCGCGATCCAGCATCTGGCGGGCATGAAGGACTCCAAGGTCATCGTCGCGATCAACAAGGACGAAGAGGCCCCGATCTTCTCGGTGGCCGACTACGGCCTCGTGGCCGATCTGTTCACGGCCGTGCCGGAACTCGTCAAGGCGCTCTGATCCACTTCAGATAG
>NZ_FNRO01000020.1 GCF_900107745.1 Variovorax sp. YR216
GTCGAACTGGGCGCCGCGATGATGGTCGCGTCCACGATGGTGCCCGCGCGCATCAGAAGCCCTTGCTCGGCAAGATGGGCGTTGATCTCCTCGAACAGGGCCTTGGTGAGATCGTTGGCCAGCAGCAGGCGCCTGAACTTCAGCAGCGTAGTGGCGTCGGGCACCGACTCCCGCGACAGGTCGCTGCCCACGAAATCGCGCAGCGCCTGACTGTCGTACAGCGCGTCCTCCAGCGCCTCGTCGGCCAGGCCGTACCACTGCTGGAGGCAGTACATGCGCAGCATCCGGGGAACGCCGATCGGCTGTCGGCCGACGCGCCCGCGAGTGGGGTACAGCGGCTCGATCACGGCAATCAGACGAGACCACGGCACGACGCGCTCCATGTCAGCCAAGAAATTCTCGCGCCGCGTGCGCTTCTTCTTCATCGCGTACTCGGCGCTGGCAAAGCTGCGTTGGTTCATCTCGGTGGTGCTGTGACTTGCGATGTCTTCACGCATGCACGGGCCGTGCCCGCGGCGACCTATTGATCAGCATCTCCCTAGGCCTGCGCCGGGTAGCCCATTCGACTCGCGATCGGACTACTTGCGCGAGTCCATGCTTTCCGAGCTAATTTACGCACTCGTCAAGCACGGCGAAGTCGAAGCGGCACAACGCTTAAATGCCGCGGCAGTCGCGACCCATTTGCGACATCGCCACGGTTTCGCTCCTCTATCAGACCTTGGCGAATCTTGAAGAATGCGCCGCCTTTGAATATGGGCAGCACCCGGCATCCGAGCCGGCGGGAAACCCCGCAAGGCACGCGTCAGGGCAACTTCATGCTCGGCAGACCGGCGGTGATCTCGGTTTGCCATTTTGACTGGACGGCCCCAATGCAGCCATGGTTGGACTCGCCGTCGTACAGCGCCTGGGCCGCGTTCAGAGTGGTCACGATCGTCGCATCGATCGCGGCAAAGTCGCCGCCACGCCACAGCAGCGCGTTCGCCTTCTTTGCGAGCGTGCAGCTGAGGTTGAAATGGAACTGCTCGTGGTTGAGCAACCGCGCAGATTCGGCGACTGCTTGTGCGGTGTTGTCGGCAACAATCGTCGTATCGCACTCGGCCTTCTTGGTCGCCGGCGTGCCTGCCGGCCGCGGGCTGGCCGGGCAGGTCGGATCAACTGCAGTTCTGAGGGCCCAGGTCACCCCGACCTGCCCTTTCGCAGCGGCGGCGTCGAAATCGTTGCGGCACTGGTGGGCCAATGTGTTGCTGCCGTTCTTGGCCGGGTCTGTGGCGTTCTTGTGCTTCGCTTTGACCCAGCTCTTGCCCGGGTCAAACACTCCCTGAAAGATTCGCTTGGGGCCGGTCGGGCGGCCAAGCACCTCGTCGATGCATTGCTGCGACGGCACGTCCTTCTTCTTGATCGTCGAGGAGGTGACCGCGCCGAAGGGGCTCGACGCGACGGGCGTCGCGGTGAAGTCGGCCCAGGTCAGCGGGGCGGTCGGCGAACATTCGTTCGGATCCGGCCCCTTGCCCTTCAGACACTCGCCGATCTTCTCGAGCTTCAGCCCTTCGTCCTTGCCGCTCAGGTCGGCTTTGGGTCCGGCTTCGTCAAGCCCGACGATTGCCGGTACACGTTGCAGCCGCAGCATCGGCTGGTCCTCGTCGGACTGCGCCTGCCTCGTCCCGGGCGGCTTCGGCTCCTCTTCGCCGCGCAGGCTGCCCGTCACCGGCGGGTCGATCGATGCGCGCCGCAACACGGCGCCCTGCTGCTGTACAACGTGGGTCAGTTCGTGCGCAAGCAGCTTGCGGCCGGCAGCATCGGCGGGTGCATATCGGCCGGTGCCGAACACGATGTGTTCGCCGACCGTGTAGGCATGCGCATCCACCGCGCGCGCCGAGTCCGCGGCGGCCGAATCGTGATGCACACGCACACGGGAAAAGTCATGGCCGAAGCGCGGCTCGAAGTAGGCCCGTGTCTCAGCACCTAGAGGCTGGCCGGAACCTGCCAAGACTGAATGGACACTGGCCGGCACCCCACCCGCACGATCTCCCGCGTGGGCGTCGCTACGCTGCACCAGCGGACGGATCGGCCCTACCACCGCGTGCCCGCCAGCAGGTGCGTGCAGCACTGCATCGGCGACACGATCGGCCTCCCGCTCGTAGGCATCGTCGATTGGGCCAACGGTCAGACTCGGCTGCAGCTGCTTGCCGGCGCATTCTTCGCAGGTGCCAGTCAACGTTGATTGGCTTGCGCCACATTTGCACTGGCGTTGCAGGCGCAGGTACTCGCCGCCCGCAGGCGACTTCTTTAACCGGAGCAATGGGGCGTGATTCATTGCGACGCCTGCGGAGAACAAAGAGCGTGCTCCTGTGCGGACACTCCTGCAACTCATCCGTTTGGACGATGGGCGCGCGGTACGGAACGTGCTTGCCGCGACTGAGCGTATCGCGCGGCCGGCACGCATTGCGTTCGTTTCGAGGAGCCACAGTGATGGTGCGGGCGAACAGCACTGATCTGCCTAATGCGTTCAGTCTGCAGGCATTTGGCATTCAGCCCCGACGGAAAGCAGATTGCGCTGGGCCGTAAGGACGGTTTGACTATCGTGCAGGACATCGCCGATGGACGGGCCGCGGCCACGTTCGAACCGCGGGAAGCGGGGGTCGATCCGGAGGTCGATCAAAAGGTTGATCGAAAGGTTGATCGAGATCGTGAGCTCGATCGGGAAGCCGATTCGGAGCCTTGGGAGGTCGCTCGGGAGGTCGATCGGTTGGTGTTCATCGAGGGCGGCGATGCGCTGGTCAGCGGGAGGGCGAAGGGTGGACGCGAAGTGTGGGATCTGCGGAAACGGTGGCAGCTCGCCCGATTGAGCGATCTGGGCGGGCGGGTGAAAAGCGTGGACATCAGCCCGACAGGTCGACGAGTCGCGATCCTGCAGTTCGACGCGTCGGTGTCGATCCGGAGCTGGGACCAGCAGACAATGCTGGAGGACGCTTGTCGCGTCGCTGGACGCAACCTGACCTGTGGCGAACGGAGGCAATTCCTGCGCGATGCCAAGTACCACGCAACCTGCAAGGCATTTTCATCGCCAGAGGATCCCTGCCCTTAGGTTGGGCGCGCAGGGGGCACGAGATAGAGCAGACTTGGCTGGGAGCGGTTCAACTGGTGGGGTGTGCGGTCACAAACCTTCGGATGAGAATCATGATTGCGGATCCGCGGGGCATCTCGGTGGCTGAGAACGAATTCTTGAATGCCCTCGCGATGCAGATCAAAGTCTGCAAGTCAAGTGGGCCGCGCACTTGCCCTATGCGCAGGCGGTGGCGCTGCTGAGTGAGGTCTTGCCCATTGCCGACGTCATCTCCGTCAGTGGGCTGAAGCGCCGCGTTCGCGCCGTCGGCGCGGCATTGGATATCGGGCAGGCTCCATCAGCCATGGTCGACGCGGGGAGCTAGCTCGCTGTGCGAGGTTACGCGGCGCCGACGTCGGTCGCAGTGGATTCGGCATGGCTCAAGCACTGCGATCCGCCACGCCGCCAAGCTCGCCACGTCAATCTCGTGCGGGCCGGGTGTGCTTTGAAGATGGCCGATCCCGCGTCTACGCCTACGTGCATAACCAGGTTCCCTCGGCGGCAGCGCGCCTGGGCCGCTTCCTGTCCTCGAGCGGCATTGGCGCGCACGAACGCGTCACCATCCTCTGCGATGCTGCTGGCGAATTCGAGAAAGCTGTCCAGCGCACGGGGCGGCCGTTGTGCCGCATCGTGGACTGGTTCCATATCGCCATGAAGTTTCGTGCGATCGAGCAGACAGCACTGAAGTACCCGGGTCTACTGGCGCCGAATGGCGAGACCATCATGAAGGAAATCACGTCAGCCAAGTGGCTGGTCTGGCACGGAAAGGCGCCAAAGGCGGTGACGCTCCTCAGGAGTCTTCACGATGCATTCGGAGTGGAGGCCGAGGAACGTTACTCGACACTACAGTGGAACTTGCGCAAGGTCTGGTGGTACCTCAGGTCCAACGACAGCTACCTCGTGAACTACGGCCGACGCTATCGCAAAGGACTGCCGATCAGCAGTGCAACCGCAGAGTCCGCGGTCAATCAGGTTGTCAGCAGTCGCATGGCCAAGCATCGGCAAATGCGCTGGTCCGACGAAGGCGCTCACCTGCTGGCGCAGGTCAGGGTGCACGTAATCAACGACGAACTCAAGCCGCGGGCAATGCCAATTCCGCTCCGCGCGCCGAAGCCTGGTCGAAACTCTCAATGGGACGAAGAACTGTTCAGAAGGGCAGCGTAGCCCCCACTTTGGCCCACTCTCTGCTCGTGCATCGTTGCGAAGTGGTCGCTACCGAGGCCTGACGAGTGCGACGCCCGCCAGAGCGTGGAAAGCAATGTCAGAGGTATCGAGCCCGAGGCAACTATCCACGGGAGCAGAGCAGGCGCGGAACTGGCTGGTCCAATTCATGCCGCTGACGCATCGAATCATTCAGGCCGACGGCCTGACGATCTTCCATATCCGCTATTGGCATCCGATCTTTGCTGCCTGGCGAGTGGACCGAAAGCGAGTGTTGGTCCGCTACCGATCGTGGCGCCCTCCTCGAGCGGCTCGCATCCCCAAGTCGATGGAGCGATAGTGGTCCGCCGACTTGTTCGGACGAAACACGCAACGGACAATGATCAGACCTCTGCGACCCCGACCGAGGACCGATCGATGGAGCCAAGCCAGCGTTCGAAGGCGTTCCTGCCGAAATTCGAACACGACATCTTTCTGAGTTACCGGCATATCCGTAAGCCGGACGAGTGGCTCGAGAAGCTGCACGAGTGCCTGCGCACGGAACTGGTCGCTCGCCTCAATAACGTGGACATCTGGCGTGACAGGCTTGACCTGCGCGCCGGCGACGAATGGCGCGAAGAGATCGAAAAGGCGCTGTCGTCGGCGGCCATCTTCCTGGCCGTGGTCACGGAAACGTACTTTGATTCGCCGGTATGCGCCCATGAGTTCGACCTTTATGTCGGTCGCCGCATGGGTGCCGCCGCCGGGGCGACGCGCGGAGTCGTCATCCCCGTGCTGCGCCACAGGTTCGACGTGCCGCCTGACGATTTCGAACCCTTCCAGGCCGTCAATTTCTGCGACCCCGTGACGGGGCGCGAGTACCACGAAAGCCTGGCTGAAGACCCGCGCGGCGGGTTCTACGCCGCAGTCGGCGAACTGGCACTGATCCTGCGCGAAAGGCTGCGCGACCTGGCAGGCGCCATCAGCGCGCAAATGCCAGCGATCTTCCTGGCCGAAACCGGCTTCCCCGAACACGAACGGCGCCAGATCGTGCGCCGCGAACTGCTGCAGCGTGATGACTTGGTCGTGCTGCCGGCCAGGCCCTACCGCTGGAATCTGCCCAGCCTGGAAGCGAACATCAACACCGACCTCGATCGCGCCGAGCTGTGCGTGCACGTCGTGCCCCCGGGCCTGGACGCCGAGGACGAGCGCAAGGTGCGGCGGCAACTCGAGATGGCCGTGAGCATGATGCAGACCAAGGCGCGGCCGATGCCACTGGTGTGGATCCCGTCTGCTCCGCCGGGACAGCCTGACCCGGACGGTCTGACTGCGTGGGTCACCAATGAACTGCCAAATCTCGGCCTACAGTTCATCCAGGGCGACAGCTACAAGAGGTTCAAGGAAGACCTCGACGAGCTACTGGCCGAATGCGGGCTGGCGTCTGACCTCGCCCGACATGCCAGCGAAAGCAAGCCGTGAATGGTGACGACGGGCTGCGCGCCGCGAACCCCTTCTCCGGGCTGCGCCCTTTCGACATCGGCGAGGGCGACCGCTTCTTCGGCCGCGGCCGTCAGATCGACGAGTTGGCCGCCCGCTTGACGGAGGTCACGCTGCTTGCCGTCACCGGCGAGTCGGGCTGCGGCAAGTCGTCGCTGGTGCGCGCGGGCCTGATCGACCGCCTCAGCCGCATGCGAGACGAGGCGGGCCACCCGCGCTGGTTGAGCGCTGTCCTGCGGCCGGGGGACCGGCCGTTGGCTGCGCTAGCCACCGCGCTGAAGGCTGCACTGTACCCCGAGGCCGTCGAGGGCGACATCGAGGCGCGCATGCTGGGGTGGCTGCAACTGGGTGGCCACGGGCTGATCGAATCCGTGCGAATGGCTAGGCTGATGCCGGGGCAAAGGCTGCTGGTCGTGATCGACCAGTTCGAGGAGGTCTTTCGCTTCGAGCTCGACCCTGACGAGGCCAGCGCTTTCGTCGGCCTGCTGCTCAACGCCGCGCAGGATCGCGAGTCACCGGTCAACGTGGTGATCACGATGCGCACCGACGCACTGGGCTCTTGCCCCATCCACCGCGGACTGCCCGAGGCCATCAGTCGCGGTCAGTATCTGGTGCCGCGCATGACCCGCGCCCAGCGCACCGAGGCCATCGTCGGGCCTGTGGAAACTCTGCGCGGGCGCAAGATCGCCGCCCGGCTGGTGCAGCGCCTGCTCAATGATGTGTCGGACCAGTATGATGAACTGCCCGTGCTGCAACACGTGCTGGCGCGCAGCTGGGATCATTGGGCGACCACGCCCGACCGTGCCGAGGCCATCGATCTCGTCGACTACACCGCCGTGGGTACCGCCGCCAATGCGTTGTCGATCCACGGCGCCGAAGCATGCCGCGAGCTCCCCGGGCTGGAAGCGGTGATCGAAAAGGTCTTTCGCGCGCTGACCGTGCGCATCGTCGATAGCGGCGACCCGACGCGCAGTTCGCGTGGCAGCGAACGCCGGCCGCTACCTTTCGAACGGCTTCGCGCGGTCGTGGGCGCGCCGGTAGCGGACGTGGAAAAGGTGGTCGAACGTTTTCGTCGGCGGGACACCAGCTTCCTGATGACCGGTGCGCCGCTGGCCCTCAACCCGACCATCGACATCGCACACGAGAGCCTGATCCGCTTGTGGGATTGCCTGCAAGGCTGGCTCGGCGCCGAAGCCGACGCTGGCAAGCGCATCAACCACCTGTTCGACATGGCGGTGGAGCACCGTGACAAGGGCGGCGCGCTGCTGCAGGAGCGCAGTCTGGATGAGGCGCTGGAATGGCGCGAGACGCAGCAGCCGACCGCGGCCTGGGCCGGCCTATACGTCGGCGCCGCGCAAGGCGAGGCCGCGTGGCAGGCGGTGCAGGACTATCTGGGTCAAAGCCTGGCCGAACGCGAGCACCAGAAGCAACTGCTCGCGGCGGCCCAGATCCAGCGGCGTCGGCGCGTGCAGGTGCGCATGGCGATGGCTGCGGGCGTGACGGTGGTGTCGCTGCTGATCGGGCTGGCTGGCGTCGACCTGGCGCGACGAGCGAGATCGCGGGAGCTGGCCAGCCAGTCACTGGTCGAGCGTGAGCACTACCCCGTGCGTGCCGCGCATCTGGCGTTGGCTGCATGGCAGCTCGATGGCAACAACGAAAACGCGCATTCGGTGCTGCGCGACACGCTTGCGGGGCTCGACATCGCGCACATCGAGCGCGGGCTGCCCGATACGACACGCATCACCGATGTCATGCTCAGCCCCGACCGCAGCCGGCTGCTGCTGATTGCCGGAATGTCGGTCAGCGTCGTCGACAGCACGACGCTCGCGCCGCTCGCCAAGCCCTTCGAGCGTTCGCATCAAATCCTCGAGGCCCGTTTGACGGGAGACAACAGGACGCTACTGACCTTGACCGACGACTCCCAGGTGCAGGCGCAGGCGGTGGACGGCGGTGCGGTGCAGGTGCAGACCTGCTCCGGTGAGGGCAACTCCGTCTTCAAGCTGGGTGTCTCGCCAGTCGGCGCCCAATGGGCGCTCGGGTGCTACAAGGGCGAGGTGCTGGTCTCCCAGGCCGACTCCACTGGCGTCCATCAGAGCCACGCCTTCAGCCACCGCGGCGGATCCGCGGTCAGCATCACTGCGCTGCGGTTTTCCTGGGACGGCCGCTTTCTGGCCAGTGGGGACGCCGATGGCTTCGTGAACCTATGGCGGCTAGAGGCCGCGGTTGACCCTGGCGGTCGCGCTTGGCTGGGACAAAGCGGCAACGGCAAGCACGATTCTCCGCTGCAGCATCATGCCGGCATCACTGCGCTCGATTTTCATCCCAAAAGCAGCAAGTTGCTGGTGAGCGCCAGCGAAGACGGGACAGCCAGGGTGTGGATGCTCGATACCGAGCCAGCCGACCATCCGCCGCATCGTTTCGAAAAAAATGCTGCTCGCGGCGCCGCCAAGCCCGGTGGCAAGAGGGACGACAAACAGGCGCTTCAAACCTGGTTGCTGCCGGCGCGACGCAGTGTGTCGGCGGCGCGCATTCTTTCGCCGATTGGCGGCAGCCCCTATGTGCTTACCTACGACGGAAAGGAGGCGATGCTGTGGACAAGCGAGACGCCTCGGATCCTGAAGGGCCACGAGGACTTCATCACCGACGCCGATGCCGCCGTTGGCGCGCCGGTGGTTGTCACTGCCAGCAGGGATGGCACGGCGCGCTTGTGGGTCACGCGCACGGGCCTGCCGTTCGCGGTGCTCAGCGGCCAGAGCGATGCCGTGGCGCGCGCGCTGTTCCTCTCGCCCGATGGCAGCCGCGTGCTGACACTGACCAGCGGCGGCCAGGTCTCGATCTGGCGCGTGGCCGTGCCGCGGCTGTTGATGGCAGGCGACGATTGGCTACTGGGGGCCAACTTCTCGCCCGACGGCAGGCAGGTCGTGGTGGTCGGGGAAAAGGGCGCGATGCTCATCCCGGTGCCGCGGGCGTCGACTACCGAGTCCAAGGCCCTGCCACTGGCGCCGCTCGAATGCGGGTCGAACGATTGCATCCGTGACAGCACGAGTTGGAGCCACGATGGGCGCTGGATTGCCGGACGCCTTTCTTCGCAGCGATCGGAGATTCCAATCCGGGCCGTGATCTGGGACGCGAGCAGCGGCAAGACTGTTGCGCCCGCATGGCTCAAGCCGATGACATTCGCGTCGTTCTGCGCCGGTTGCGACGAGTTGCTGGCGGTAGATGAGCACGGCGAGATCACGTTGTGGCCCAGCGCCGCGCTGCGCGACGACGACGCCACGCCGCTGGCCCGTTTTGGTTCGCCCGACCTCCAGCGCATGTTTGCGCAGATCAGCCCGGACGGGCGGTGGGTGGTGGCCATCAACAACGACAGGCTTGAGGTGTGGTCGCGCGCGAAATCCGGTAATAAGCCGCTCCACGTCTGGGCCGGGCCAAATGGCCACAAGGGTCCGATCCGCACAATCGCTTTCAGCAGGGACAGCACCTGGGTGGTCAGCGCCGGCGCCGATCGAACGGCGCGCGTGTGGTCGCTGGCCGCGCCCGAGTCGGATCCGATCGTGCTGGCCGGGTCCACGTCATCGCTGTACTCGGCCGCGTTCGATCCGGGAGGCGAACGCATCGCCACCGGCCGTGGCGATGGTCGCATCGACATCTGGAAATTCGATCCGCGAGGCCGCAGCGCCGAGCGCTGGGTGTCGATGCGACGCCATCAGGAGGGCATCAACTCCGTGGAATTCAGCCCCGACGGTGAGCAACTGCTGAGCGCCAGCGACGACGGCACGGTGCGCCTCGAACGCTGCGCGTTGTGCGAGGGCGGCCCTGCGCAGTGGAGTGACAGGGTCACCAGCCTGGCGCCGATGTCGAAGGAGGAAATGGACGACATTGACAAAGCACGACAAATCGGCTGGCGGGACCTGTGGGGCGGTGCGGCAACTGTCGGACTCTGGCGCGCACGCTGATTTCGGCCGCTGCATAGCGCGCGCGTTGCGCGTCGATCCGTCCTTGACGAATTGCGTAGGCTGGTGCTGTCGCCTCCTCGATGCCTGTCGACGGGGCCCTTGAAGGCTTCAGCCGGCGATTGAGCTTGCTCCTGGGCGAACAACGCGGTGTCTAGAGCAGCGCAATGGGCTTATCGAAAATCCCGACTCCGCCGCTTGACGGCTCGCAGTGATGAAGCAAGGTTGGACCTGCGCCGGGTGTGCCTGAGAGAGCATCGGAGACGGCGACCACCGTCCTCGAAAATGGAATGAGGCCCCCGCGCGCGTCTTTCATCAGGGTACGGGGTCGATTTGATTTCGGTGTCAAAACTGACGGTTCGCATCTCCAGCAACGGCGCGGGGTCGGTTTGCTAAGTCGTTGATTTCGCGAGCATTGCTGTTCACTTCTTTGCGGCGTATCGTCTGCGGCCCCCTGAACAGCGAAGGAGCGCGGCGATGCAAAGCTGGCAGACGTCCTACCTGGGGCTGCGCGACATGCCGGGCGAGCTCAGCGAGTTCGAGCTGCAGACGTTCTTCAGCTTCAGCCGCACAGAGCTCGACTTGATCGGGCGAAGGCGCAGCGACAGCCTCAAGCTGGGCTTGGCGCTGCACATCGGCTTCGCCCGCATGACCGGTCGGCCGCTGAACAGCGTGCGGATCGTGCCCCCTGCACTTCTTCACCACCTTAGCCGGGAGCTGGACATCGCCGCCCCGGATCTGGTGTCTCTGCGCGCGCTGTACGCCCGCGGACGCACCCTGTTCGATCACCAGCACCAAGCCTGCGAATGCCTGGGCTTCAAGTGGATGACCGAGCACCAGCGCCGAGCATTGGTACGGGTCCTGCGGGACGAAGTCGCACATTGCTCGGACCGCGAGCGGCTCCTGGTCCTTGCCAAGCAGTGGCTCCGCGAGCATCGCCTGCTCATCGTGCACGACCGAGTCATCCGCGCCATGGTGGCGGCCGCCCTGGTTGAACTCGAAGCATCGACTGGCCAGTCCATCATGACAACGGTGCTTGCCGAGACTCGCAGGCGCTGGATATCGGCACTGAACACGCCGCGTGCAGACGGCGAGCACTGCCAGAGTTGGCTGTGGAGCGCACCGGCAAGGCACTCGGCGCGCCAGATCACCGAGGTCCTGGAAAGGATCGCGTTCCTGACTGACCTCGGCATCGATCGACATCTCTGGGGGATCTCAACGATGTGCTGGTGCGCCGCTACGCCCGGCGCATGGCCGGGCGGCCCCCATCGGTCAGTGCCAGGATCAAGGAGCCGGCCCGCACGCTGGAGCTCAGCTGCTTCCTGCGCTACTGCCTGCTCACGGCGACCGACCAGATCATCTTCATGTTCCAGCGTCGCGTGGCCGACCTGTGGCGCCACTGTGCCGACGGTGTCGCGTCCGTGGATTGGGCTCGGCAGTACCAGGAGCTGCTGCTGGAGCTCTCCGAGCTCGCAGGCCATGACGCCGTGCCAGATACCGAACTGCGCTCACGCCTTCGCGAAATCGTCGCTGCCAAGTGCGCTCAGCGCCCGCCGAGTCGGGCGTCGGTCATCCGACAACGCCTGATCGATGCCATCGCGCCAGTGCGTTCGCTGCTGGCCGGCGTGAGCCGACTGCCATGGCAGGCCACCGGCGAGCACCCGGCACTCGATGCGCTGAACAAGCTCCGAGCCGGGTACGCCGCTGGCATCAAGCGGCTTCCCAGCGAAGTCACGGCCCCACGACTGGGAGCCGCCTGGCGTGCAGCCATCGCCGACGCCGACCGCGAACGCGCCTTCAGGGCGCTGGAGGTCGCCACCCTGCTCGCTCTGCGCCGGGCGGTGCGCAATGGTTCGGTGTGGATAGCTCACTCACTGAGCTTCCGAGGTCGCGAGCGGCTGTTCCTGCCCGAGGAGCGTTGGCAAGTCGAAGCGCCGAGGCACTACGCCAGGTTGCAGCTGCCGGCTAAAGCCAGCGAGTTCCTCGTACCGCTCCTTGCTCGCATGCTCATTGGCATCGACGCGGTCGCGGCCGCCGCGCGTTCTGGCGATCTGCGCGTCGATGACGAACTGCATCTGGCGTCGTTGCCGGCGGACGAAGATGACCCCCAAGTCACGAGGTTGCGCAGCCAGCTCGACCAGCGCATCGGTGAAGCGCAGTTGCCCGAGGTCATCCTGGCCGTGGACGCCCAGGTGCGATTCAGCTGGATCATGCTCGGGCGCGAGCCGAGAACGGGGCAGGAACTGCTGATGACCTATGCCGGCATCCTCGCGCACGGCACCAGCCTCACGGCGGCCGAGTGCGCGCGCATGATCCCGCAGTTGTCGGCCACCAGCATCCGCCAGGCCATGCGCTGGGCCGGCGACGAGCGTCGACTGGCACGGGCCTGCCAGGCGGTCCTGGAGTTCATGCAGGGCCACCCCATCGCGGCGACCTGGGGCCGAACCGACCTGGCATCCTCGGACATGATGAGCCTGGAGACCAGTCGGCGCGTGTGGCAGGCACGCCAGGATCCGCGGCGCCAGGTGGCTTCCATCGGCGTGTACAGCCACGTGCAGGACCGATGGGGAATCTTCCACGCGCAGCCGATCGTGCTCAATGAGCGGCAGGCGGGCGCCGCCATCGAAGGGGTCATTCGACAGGAACGGATCGAGACGTCTCAGCTCGCTGTCGACACGCACGGCTTCACCGACTTCGCGATGGCTCTGTCCCGACTTCTGGGCTTCGACCTGTGTCCAAGGCTCAGGGAACTCAAGCAACGGCATCTCTTCGTCCCGCGGGGCACGAAGGTTCCGCGCGAGATTGCCGCCGTGTGTCAGGCCAGTGTGGACACCACGCTCATTGAAGCTCATTGGGACAGTCTGGTTCACTTGGCCGCCTCGGTGATGCTGGGCCATGCCAGCGCAGTGACCGCGTTGGCAAGATTCGGCTCGGCAGCGCGAGGAGACCCGATCTATGACGCCGGCGTGCAACTGGGCAAGCTGCTCAGGACGGTGTTTCTGGCCGACTACTTTGTCAACGCCGCCTTCCGGCGCGAGTTGCGTCGGGTGCTCAACCGAGGCGAGTCGGTCAACGCGCTCAAGCGCGCGATCTATGTCGGCCGCGTCACGCCGGCGCAGGCCCGGCGCACTGACGAGATGCAGGCCGTAGCGGACGCGTTGAGCCTGCTGGCCAACATCGCGATGGCGTGGAATACGGCACAGATGCAGGCGGTGGTAGACCGCTGGGCCAACCGGCGCCAGATTGTGCCGCCGGAATTGATGGGGCGCATCGCGCCCACGCGCCTTGAGGGCATCAATCTGAGAGGCGTGTTCAGCTTCCCCGTCGAGCGCTACGCCGCGCAGCTACCACCGTCACAAAGTGCAGGCAAAACAAGGGCCAGTGGCTGAAATCGACCTCAGAATGGCGCCACTCGGTAGTGGCGAGCGAGGGGTAGCAGAAACTCTCGCAATGACAAGCACTTGCGAGCGCCAGCAGCTCGAAACCCGAACCAATGCTCGTCGGTCGAAGCGTCACTTCTTGCACTGAAATCAAATCGACCCCTAATCCTGCCGCGACCAGAGTTCGGCCTCGGCCGCACGACGCGACCCCCAGAGGCCGGCCGTAGGCGTCGACCCGAGGCCCCGTCCCCGCAGAAGCTCGGGCACGATCCCATAGTTCCCGGCGTTGAGTTCGGTCACCATCTGCGGGCTCAGGCCGCGGTTGCCCACGTTGAACAGGTACGACGCGAGGGCATCGCGCTGATTGGGCGTGAGCGGTACGCTGATGCGCGAAGCGATGAAGCGATAGACGCGCTGCAGGTCGGCTGTGAGCAGCACGCGGGCCTGGTCCTCACCGATCGGCTGTGTGAGCTGGATCACGGCATTGCCGACCCGGATCTCGCCCGCCTTCCGCTCCGCGTCCGTCACGTTGTGCGAGTAGCCGATGATCGAAAAGGGGCCGAGTTCGAGCAGGGTCGGGGTGAAGCCTTCGTAGTGCGCGATCAGGTCGAGGCCCTGATCAGTCGGGTTGACGACGGCGAATTCGACTGGCGCGGGCGCCGCGGCGACGACTTCACGCGGCGGGGCGGGCACCGGAGCGGCCGGTGTGGATGCCGGTGATGGTGGCTCGGCACCGAGATCCCCGGCAGGCGGCGCGGGTTCAACGGCGGGCGCGATCATTGCCCGGGTTGGCGCCGGTGCGCCGCCGAGTTCGTTGCGAATCAGGTCGGCTTCGGCGCTGCGGCGCCGCTTGATCGCTTGCTGTATGACGGCGTCATTGAAGCTCGGGATGCGGAAGTTCTCGATCCGGTCCGCGACGCGGCGCCAGTCACGCGCCGCGATGGCTTCGGCCACCGGCTGCCAGCGCGAACCTCCCGGGCCGACGTTGAACGCCAGCGATAGCACCGCCGTGTGCACCGAAGCCGGCGTCGTGGGCTCGTTCAGCGTCGGGTAGCGCTTCAGCAGGGTTTGCCACCACGGCTCGGTGGCTTCGGGCACAAGACGCGCGACTTCGGCCGGCTCGAGGCGGATGCGGTCGAGCACGGCACGCCGCGCCTCGAACGCGCTGCGCGCCTCGTCGCCGCGCTTGCCGGCCAACGAGGCGACCGCGTCCATCTCGGTCGGCGTTAGCAGGAACTCGTAGCGCTGCCGCAGCGTTGCCGCGTCGGTCGTCATCAGGCTCGTCTGCGGGTCAATCGTGACGTCGCCGCCGATCAACTTGACGCCTCCCGTCGACCCTTCCCAGCGCGCGATCCACGCGAGGTCGCCGCGAAAGCCCATCTTCTCGGCAAGCCGCGCTTGAAGGCGCCGCGTCGTGTCCGCCAGGCGCGCCTGCAGCTGCTCGTGCTCGCGCTCGAGCTCGCCGACGTTCGCGCCGCGCGCGCCGGCCTTCGCGATCAGGTCCTCGACTCGCTTCACCATCGCTCTCAGCTCGGCACCCTGGGCGCGCAGCAGCTCGCGCTCGGTGGCTGCCAGCGCGTCTTCGGCGCGCCGGCGCTGTTTGACCGCGATGCCGGTCTGCACTTCCGCCTCGTGCTGCCTCTCCGTCGCGATGCCCCGCTGCTCGTCGGCCTCGGCCTGCGCTTGCAGCGCGTGGTCGCGCTCGACGGTCGCCGCCTGCTCGCCCTCTTCGGCCCGCACGCGCTGCGTCTGTGCGTCGTCGCGTTCGTGCTCGGCGATGGTCCGCTGCTCGCGCGCGACGAACGCCTGCCACGCCGCAATCGCGGCCGCCAGCGTGATCGACGCGACGCCGGACCGCACGTACAAGCGATTGCGCCGCAACTGGCGCAGGTCGGCCCCGTCGAGCTCGTCGCGTCGCATTCCGCGCAGCGGCGCCGCGATGGCCACGAGCGCGTCGCGGAAGGCGGCCTGCTCGGGCCCGAGCGACTCCGCCTGTCGCGCCCACCGCAAGTCGACGAAGAGCGGCTCGTCGGCGAAGCAACCCGTGAGCGCGGGCGCGAGGGCGGTCGTGCGGGCCCAGTCGAAGTCGCCGCGTTCGATGTCCCAGACGATCTCGCCGCCGGTGAGCACGACCAGCAGGCGTTCGGTCGTCCGGTTATCGAGCCACCATTGCACCTCGCGCGTGCACCAGCGCGACGCCGCGGACTCGGGGCAGGCGAATAGCAAGAACCACTCGGACACCGATAGGTGGGCGACGATGCCCGGCCACAGCGCCGGGCTGGCGGTGAGGCTCGTCTGGTCGCGGAAGATGTTGAGCGCGCGCAGGCGCAACAGCGGCTTCGCGAGGCGCTCAATGCCGCGCTGGAATGCCGGTGCCAGCCGCGCGTCGGCTGCGTGGCTGTAGGAGATGAACGCGTGGTGCTGGATCGCCATAGACGGGCGCGAGGCGTCGCTGAGAGATCAGCTTGGACCGTCTTCGGCGGCGTTTCGATAGTTCCCGAGCGATCGGGCGGTCTCGGCTTCCTTGGCCGAATAGCTGCCCGGTTCGAAGTATCGCGGCGACTGGATGCCCCAGACGCAGCGGGCAGAACGGAGCGCGTCCAGCAGGGCGTCATCGAGCGGCGCATCCGGCACTTGCTCCCGGCGCTCAGTTAGGCGCCGAGGCAGGCTCCAATGATCCCAGAACAGGACTCGGCCTTGAGCGAGCAGCTTCGAGACGAATGCGAATGCCAGTTGCGTGCCATCAACTTGCCGGTAGGACACGAAGTCTGCGCCGCTCGCCTCGACTCGGCCGGCCCACGCGTGCAGAGGGCCGCCGTCGACAAGCTTGCGCACCCCTTGGAAGTGCCGCCCAATCGCCTCCCCGGGCTCAGCTGCCAGCTTCGTTGGGCACCCTCGTTTCGGACGGCTGAAGAGCTCAAAGAGAACGACCGTGAAGTCAGCCAGGTGGAGCCAGCAGGAGCCACGGCCCGGTGCGATCACAAGGCCTTCGGCTCCCGGCTGCGGCGGCGCACCGACGATGATCTTGGCATCCACCGAAACGGGCAACCACTGCGTACCGCCCGTCGAGGTCATGGACAGCTGCGAGATCATCCAAACCGTGTCACCTGACGTGATTGTTTCCGAAACCGAATCCTTCGGGATGACATGACGGTCCGGGACGAAGAAACTTTGCCGAGACGGCGTCTCATCGCGAAGGCGTGCGCTCGCGAGATCTGCCCGCCCGGGTAAAAGGACTTTGCGATGCAGATAGTGAACAAAGTCCGTCATATCCTGGTCCCGTGTACTCCGGGTCGAGCGAATTCGCCCTTTCGTCTGCAATGCATCCTCACTATGTGAACTGTCCGGATCCCGTGGACGGTGCACATCCACAAGCGCGAGGATGACTTGACGGTATCGATGCGATATAGACGACATGGAGACGGCCCGGTAAGCCCCGGCCGAGGTGGCCGAAGATCGACTTCGGCGCCGGACCCGGAAGACCGCTCGACGGCTCAACGTCTTGCCGCGCAACCTCTTGCGGCACACCGCTGAGTTGCTGGGCATCTCCGCGCCGTCGATTGCGACGCTGCGCTCGATCTACAAACGCAGCCGGACACTTTTCAAGCATCAGCTTTGGATCAAGACATACCTCGGTCGTCGAGATCTTGAGCGTGGTGATGAAATCCAACTGGTCGATGCGCTTTGCATTCAAGAGCCGCAAGTTCTTCTGCGTCGATGCTTCATCGCGGGCCCCAGTGGCGTTCGAGTCGCTTAGGAGCGCCGCGGCCCATGCCGTCGGCCATCGACGAAATCCCGCGGCTCATCAAGGGGAGGAGTGACATGCAAGCAGCAAAATGCCCTGGCGGATTGGCATTGATCGTCAAGGGTCCGCTGTTGCAACGATCAGAAGTTGACCGGCGCGCCGCTCGAACATCCTTTGGCTCGCCCCCCGTCCGGGGGTTGGTTCGCCGGACCCTGATCGGATGGCGCCGATGAAGATAGAGACGATCCGAAGCATCCTCGCTCGGGGGGGTGCGCTCAAAACCTCATTGCCCGGTCGATGCCCACCGCATCAATGCTTGACGTGCATCCTGTCATGACTGAATATTCCGCCGCGCCATTCAAAGAGGTCTGACGGCGAGCGAGCATATGAACTCACCGGGGTCGCCAATTATAAGAGTGCGCAATCTCGTGGTCTATGCCGATGGTAATAGCAGCACGTCACTACCGACATGAAGAACATAAGTGACTTCCAGCTCTATGGCTTTCTGCGCATGCGCGCAGACCCATGGTCCCCACGAACGTAGCCATCTAGTGTAGTGCGCCACTCAGATATGTACTTATCGTTTGGCCCGTGCGAGTGCTGCCTTTGCTCGCGTGACCTTGGCCAGGATGTCGCTGGCGCGGGCGGTCCAGATGAAGGGTTCGGGATTGGCATTGTGATGCTCGACATAGAGATCGATCGCCAACTCCAGTTCGGGCACGCTGGTGAAGCTGTCGCGCCGGATGCGGTTCTCCGAGATGTCGCGGAAGAAGCGCTCGACCATGTTCAGCCAGGACGCGCTCGTGGGCGTGAAGTGCATGACGAAGCGCGGGTGCTTGGCCAGCCAGGCTTGAACCTCCGGGTGCGTGTGGGTGCCGTAGTTGTCCACGATCAGGTGCAACTGCAGGTGCTTGGGCGTCTTGCGCTGGATCAGGCGCAGGAACTGCAGCCACTCCGCGTGGCGGTGTTGCGGCTGGCACATCGAGATCACGGTGCCGTCCAGGGTGTTCAAGGCGGCAAACAGCGTGGTCGTGCCGTGGCGCTTGTAGTCGTGGGTGACGGTGCCGGCGCGGCCTTGCTTCATCGGCAGGCCCGGCTGGGTGCGGTTGAGCGCCTGGATCTGACTCTTTTCGTCACAGCTCAGAACCAGGGCGCGCTCGGGCGGGTTCAAATACAGCCCCACGACGTCCAGCAGCTTGTCCTCGAAGCGCGGGTCGCGCGAGAGCTTGAACGTCGTCTGCCGGTGCGGCTTCAGGCCATTGCGCTTCCATACGCGGCGAATGGTTGTCGGCCCGACCCCGAGCTGCGCGGCCAGCGTGCGCGTGCTCCAGTGCGTGGCGGCGATGGGCTTTTCGTGAAGCGTCTTGTCCACGATGCTCGATTCAAACTCGGCGGTGGTCACGCTGGGGGTACGCCCGGGGCGGGGCGCATCATGCATCAGGGCCTGCACCCCGCCTTCGATGAAGCGCTGGCGCCACATGGCCACCTGGCGCCGATCCAGATCGACCTCCACGGCGATCTCCTTGTTCTGCCAGCCCTGAGCGGCCAGCAACACGATCTTGGCCCTTTGCTGCACACGGGCCTCGACGCGGCCTCGCCGCGCCAAGGCTGTCAACTCACGGTGAGCAACGGCATCCAGTTCGATCCTTGGGGCAATGCGCATGACGACCTCCGTCGAGGTCGGAGTGTGCCGCATCTATTAAGTTCCACTATTTTGAGCGCACTGCACTAGTCTGCGGCACGTGCAACATGGAATGCAGTCTATACATGTGAGGAACTCGGTTATGTCGCGCGTATACATCTCATCAACGTTCGCTGACCTCGAGAGCTACCGAAGAGAAGTCGGTGAGTCGATCCATCGTCTGGGGCATGAGGATGTGGCGATGGAGTACTACGTCGCCGAGGACACGCGCCCTCTGGAGCGTTGCCTCCAGGACGTTGGCGGCTGTGATGTTTACGTGGGCATATTTGCATTTCGATACGGCTTCATCCCCGAGGAGAACAACGACTCACGTTTGTCCATTACGGAGCTCGAGTACTCCAAAGCATGCGAGGTGGGCGTACCCTGCTTGATTTTCCTGCTGTCTGAGGAGGCACCCTGGCCGAGGAACAAGCAGGACAAAGGCTCGGCGGCCGAATCAATCGAGGCGTTTCGCGAGCGGCTACAGAGGCGCCACACCGTCAACTTCTTCACCACCGAGGACGAACTAACGCGCAAGGTGAATGAAGGCTTAGTGAAGTGGCAGAAAGGCGATGCCGGTGGCTCCCTTCGGTCGCAGGCCGACTGGGAGACCTACCGCCGGACTGTTGCAGATGTCCACCAATGGGTCCGCATGCAGGTGATCGCCGGCATTAGCAAGGACCGCGGTCCGATACGAATTCCGCTGATTGACATCTTCGAACCCCAATTGGTGGCTGCCGGAGCATCCGGCACCGACGTTCCTGATGATGTGCGAAGGTATCAAGAGGCAATCTATGGAGACCGGTCTGAATCGGCCAACGACGCTCCATCCGATCTAGCGATCGAAGCTACTGATGATGTCACTGTCTCGGGCGAGGAAAATGTTCTGCTCGCCTCAAACCCGGAATATATCGTCGATATCGTCGGCCGCGAGCCCGCGCAGGTCATACTCGGCGGCCCCGGCAGTGGAAAGAGTAGCATCCTGCACTATGTCATGCTGCGAGTCTGCCAAGCGGCTGGGGAGTCGAGCCGACTTCCGATGCATCTGAGCGATAACCAGATCCCCTTTCTGATCGACCTGCGCAACTTCACGCTTCAAAAGCAATCGGACTTTCTCACATACATCGCGCACAACCTCGCAACCACATACGATACACCTGTCGACGTCAACGGGGTGAGCGCGATCCTCGAGGAACCGGAACGCAGCCTGGTCTTCTTCGATGGGCTCGACGAGGTTTTCGACCCGATCGATCGCAAGCGAGTGATCACGCAATTCCAAACGTTCGCTCGACGGTATCCTCAGGCTCGTATCGTCGTCACCTCCCGCATTGCTGGCTATGAGCCGACGGCACTCGGGACGGCCGGCTTCCAGCACTACACCTTGCTGCCGCTGACGCTCTCCCAGATCCGCCGCTTCGCAGTCAACTGGTATCGACACTACACCCTGGCTGGTACTGATCGCACCGCGCAGGGGCTCGTTCAGCGCATCGTCGAAAGCCCGCGAATGCTCGACCTCGCGGGGAACCCTCTGTTGCTGACCATGATGGCGGTCGTTTACAAGGATCGCGACTTACCCCACGAGCGCTGGCGGCTATACCAACGGTGCGCTGAAACGATGCTCGAGGATTGGGAGCTCGGCAAGGGAATTGCGATCGAGGATTTCAAGCTCACCGTGCTAATCCGGACCGCACAGAAATCGGAGATCCTCCAGCGCGTGTCAATGTTCATGCTAAAGAACGCACAGCCTGACAAACAGATCAACGCCATCGCCTACACGTCGCTGCTTCAGCTGGTTGCCAGCTATCTTGAGGACAAGTACAAACGCTCGCCGGGTGAGGCCGAAGCCATCGCAGTTGAGATTCTCAAACACCTGATGGAGCACACATACGTGCTCGCTGGAATCGGCGAGCGGGTCTTCGGGTTCGTCCACCGCACGTTTATGGAGTACTTCGCCGCATGCCACTGTCAATCACAGTTCAATGCCCGTAAGTCGGACTTCAAATGGATCACGAAGGAAGTTTTCGGAGCGCACTGGCGCGATAGCAAGTGGGAGGAGGTACTTCTGCTCCTGATCGCGATGCTTCAGGATCAGGGCACACCCATTTATGAAATCATTGATTCAGTTCGGCGAGGAAATTCGGCCGTCCCGTTCAGACTTGCGTTCGCGGCTCGCTGCCTTGGCGAGGTGGGAAGCATTCAAGACTCGGCGTACGCGCAGCAGCTTCTAGGCGACTTGGCCAGCGCCATAGCCGACCATGTGCTGGCATCGAGGAAGACGTTTACGAACATCGGCTTGCTCGGCTTTGCGGCGTTGGCGCCGGCAGTTGGCCCGACTGTGGCGGTCAACGCGGCGATCGAGCGCCTCGCCACCAAGAGCCTGTCAGCGCGAGTAGTTGCGTGGCAGATGGGATTCGCTCTGCGCTCGCGAAAGGAGAGGTACGCGTATGCGCTCAACGCCCTGACCGACAAGACGGACACGGTGCGGCGCGGCGCGATTGCCGCTTTGGAACGCGAATGGCCTGGAAGAGGTGAAATTGGCAAGCACCTTGTCGACGTCGTGCGCTCCGATCGTCAGGCGGAGGTCCGGCACGCGTCGCTCGCCGCACTTCAACGAACCTGGCGCGCGGAGCCTGCAATCCTTGACGTCTTGGCTGACCGTGCGTGGCGGGATCGCAATCGACGGCATGTCGTCCGATACATCCGTTTCCTAGCGTCGACGTGGGCTGCTCACCCGAGGGCCCGCGAATTGCTGCTTGAGATGGCAAGCGAGAGCGAGCGGGATCGCGACTCGGCAAGCGCCGAGGCGCTCATTGCCGCAGGCGACGCGCTCGCGAGCGGTTGGAAAGGAGACCCCGAGGCGTTTGAGTTCGTTATCAGCCAAGCCAAACGTTCACGAGAAGTGCAGGTACGCAGCGCCCTTGCCAAGTCCGTCGCAGCTGGCTGGAACGAACGCGCCGACGCCCTCTCGTACCTGCAAGACGTTGCGGTCAACGATGCAGATGAGCAGGTGCGTTCCGACGCCCTAATGGCCATTGCCAGCGGCTGGCGAGGGAGTACCGTCGCCTTGCCCTTCGTTATCTCTCGGACAACTGCTGAGCAGAACGACACTGCGCGTCGTGGGGCGTTCTCTGCTCTGGTCACAGGATGGCGTGACTATCCCGAGACGCTACCAATGCTCCGAGAGGTTGCGACGACTGCGTCGATCGTCGACCTCCGCGTTGCTGCATTACGCGCAATAGCTGTGACTTGGCACGATGATCCGGCAGTTATGGAGTTCGTCAGGGAGCGCGCAATTGCCGACCCGTCAGCGGAATGTCGCTCCGCCGTGCTGTGGCTTCTCACGCTGCAGTGGCCGTTCATGGACGAGGACTCATTATTCTTTATCTATGACCGGTCGTTGAAAGAGGCAGACCCTGATGCACGGGCGGCGGCGCAGGAAGCGCTCGAGAGGATGCTCAACTCGTCTTGGCATCTGGCGAGCATTGACTTCTTCCTTCGTTCACGACTGCGAAGTGAGAGCGTGGCCGTTCGTCGAGGTGCCATCGGCATTTTGCAAATGTTGGTCGACCGCGACTTCGAGACCCTCCTACGGTACACACACCGCGAAGGACTCGTCGCTCTTCTTGACCAGATTGTGCACGACGACGCGGACGCTGCGATTCGGCGAAGTGCAAGCGAACTGATGGACCGCTTGCGCAGCTAGTACGAGATCCCCTAAATAGATTGTCTATTCAGCAGTCAGGAACGGTGCCAGCAGCGTCGCGACGGAATCGGCCGCTTGCGCGAGGTCGCCGTTGATAGGCAAGGGCTCCCAGCGCCCCGTATGACTACGGAACGCAGCGGTGTATCGATTGCGAGCGAGCTCCGTCAGGCGAGCCACCGTGTCGACATCGTCGCCGCGGTGCATTTGGATCAGCAGGTGCTTGCCGTAGGGGCGCACCCGCGCCTGCTCATGTCCGGTGAGTCGAGCCAGGTGACGCTGGAGTTCGTCGGCGCGGGCTTGGGCCAGTAGTGTGGGCATCGGGAGGGAACCTTTTGGGTTGGCCAGTTTGCGACTCAAAGCCGGCAAACGTCCACTTGGGGGTCCACTCGTTTTCAGTGCAATGAGTGACGGTTCGCAAGGCCAGCAATGGCGCGGGGGTGGAGCCGTAAGCCATTGATTTTCTTGAGGTTGCTGTTCACTTCTCAGCGGCGTATCGTCCCCTGCCCCACGGACGGAGGCGCGCGATGCAAGGCTGGCAGACAACATACCTGGGCATGCGCGAACTCCCGCGCGACATCAGCGGCTTCGAACTGCAGGTGTTCTTCAGTTTCAGCCGCGCGGAACGCGAACTGATCGCTACGCGCCGCGGCGAATCTCACAAGCTCGGCCTGGCGCTGCACATCGGATTCCTGCGCATGACCGGCCGCGTGCTCGATGCCTTTCGGATCGTTCCCCCAGCGCTGTGGCGCCACCTGGGCAATGAGCTGGGTGTCGATGCGCCCGACATCGCGTCGCTGCGCGCCCTATACGGACGTGGCCGCACTTTGTTCGACCACCAGCGGGTAGCCTGTGAGGCCTTGGGATTTCGGTGGATGACCGAGCATCAGCGCCGCGCGCTGGTGCGATTGATGAGTGACGAGGTCGCGCGGTGCGCGGACCGAGAACAACTGCTGGTCTTTGCGCGGCGCTGGTTGTACGAGCATCGACTGTCGATCGTCCACGACCGGGCCATCCGCGGCTTGATTGCCACCGCCCTCGCCCGTTTCGAAGCCGAGACGGCGGCATCCATTCGTAGCGAGGTGCCACCTGACGCGCTGGAGCAATGGAGCCGGAAGATCGCCCAGCCACATGCCACCGGCGTGACCCATCAAAGCTGGCTGTGGGCGGCGCCGACTCGGCATTCGACGCGCCAGATCAGCGAGGTGCTCGAACGGATCAATTGGCTTCAGACACTCGACGTGCACAAGTACTTGGGCGCCCTGCCTGATCTCATCGCGCGGCGCTACGCGCGTCGCTTGGCATCCCGGCCTCTTTCGGCCGGCGCCAAGATCAAGGATCCAGCGCGCACCGTAGAGGTCGCCTGCTTCCTGCGCTACTGTCTGCTGACCGCCACCGACCAACTTATTCTGATGGTTCAGCGTCGCGTGGCTGACCTGTGGCGCTAGGCCGCCGGTAGCGTCGGTGACACCGTCAACTGGGCGGACCTTTACCGATCTCTGGTCGACGAACTCACGAACTTGAGTGCCGAGGGTGGCGTGCCAGACTCCGAATTGAGGGCGCGATTGGCGGCTGTGGTTGCCAGCCACCAGCAGCGTCGCCCGCCCGGGCGGGCATCACTCGTGCGGGAGTGCCTGATCGAGGCCATTCGCCCGGTGCGGTCCATGCTGGTAGCGATCGCCAAGCTGCCATGGCAGGCGACCGGCAACCATCCGGCCATCGAATCACTGGCCAAGCTGCGCGATCTGTATGCGAGAAGCGCAAGGAGTCTGCCAGACATCGTTTCACCCCAACTCGGATCGGTCTGGCGCGACGCCATCTCGGGCTACGACCGGGAGCGCGCCTTTCGGGCGCTGGAGGTGGCCACGCTGTTTGCCCTGCGTCGAACCGTGCGCAACGGCTCGGTGTGGATCGAACACAGCCTGACGTTTCGTGGACGCGAGCGACTGTTCCTACCCGCCGAGCGCTCGCATGCCGAGGCCAAGCGGCACTACGCGCGGCTGGCGCTGCCGGCCAACCCGGAGGAGTTCCTTGTTCCGCTCCTGATGCGCGTGCATGCTGGCGTCCAAGCGGTGGCCGTCGCCGCCCGTTCCGGCGCGCTACACATTGACGATGAATTGCACCTCTCGGCGCTCCCGGCGGACGATGGGGATCCTCAGGTTGACAAGCTGCGCGCCAGACTCGACCAGCGCATCGGCGAGGTGCAATTGCCCGAGGTGATCCTGGCCGTTGATGCGCAGGTTCGTTTCAGCTGGATCATGTTGGGGCGCGAGCTGCGCTCGGCCGAGGAACTGCTGATGACCTACGCCAGCATTCTCGCCCATGGCACCAGCCTCACGGCGGCCGATTGTGCGCGCATGATGCCCCAGTTGTCGGCCACGAGCATCCGCCAGGCCATGCGCTGGGCCAGCGACGAACGCCGACTCGGGAAGGCTTGCCAGGCAGTGCTGGAGTTCATGCAAGGCCATCCCATTGCAACGACTTGGGGACGTTCCGATCTGGCCTCCTCGGACATGATGAGCATGGAGACCACCAAGCGTGTGTGGCAGGCCCGTTTGGATCCGCGGCGCAACACGCCCTCGATCGGCATCTACTCCCATGTGGGCGATCGCTGGGGCATCTTTCACGCGCAACCCTTTGTGCTGAACGAGCGGCAAGCCGGCGTGGCGATCGAGGGCGTCGTGCGACAGGAGCAGATCGAGACTTCTCAACTGGCCGTCGATTCCCACGGTTACACCGACTTCGCGATGGGGTTGTCTCGCCTGTTGGGTTTCGATCTATGTCCGCGGCTCAAGGATCTGAAGCAGCGGCAGCTCTATGTCCCCAGAGGCATGCCGATACCCGCTGATGTGGCATCCGTGTGCGTAGCCAACGTCAACGCTTCGCTCATTGTGTCGCACTGGGACGCTCTCGTTCGCCTCACGGCGGCCGTGATGTCCGGGCACGCCCGCGCGGTGGCCGTGATGGCGCGCTTCGGATCGGCAGCCAGGTCTGACCCGATCTATGAGGCCGGCGTGCACCTTGGCAGGCTAATGCGCACGGCTTTCTTGGCGGACTACTTCGTCAACGCGGCGTTCCGCCGCGAACTGCATCGGGTGCTCAATCGCGGCGAGGCGGTGAACGCCTTGAAGCGCGCCATCTACACCGGGCGGGTCAGTCCGGTGCAGGCCAGGCGCGTGGACGAGATGCAGGCCGTGGCGGACGCGTTGAGCTTGCTCGCCAACATCGTGATGGCATAGAACACCGCGCAGATGCAGGCGGTGCTCGATCGCTGGGCCCATCGACGTCAGGTTGTGCCGCCCGAACTCATTGGACGGATCGCGCCCACGCGGCTGGAAGGCATCAACCTGCGCGGCATCTTTCGTTTCCCTATCGAACGGTATGCCGCTCAGCTCCTACCGTCACAAACTGCAGCGAAAATGAGCGCCAATGGCTAAAACTGACCGAGCGCCGGTGCGGCCTGCACCGCGATTGAAGGGGGACAGAAAGTCCATGCACGACAAGGACTTGCGAGCGACGAGGCCTTGGAAGCAGCGTGCTTGGCTGCGCCCTTGCCGTCACTTAGTGCACTGAAAACGAGTAGACCCCGACTACGAGCGCCACGGCACGACGACGCTGTTCGCGGCGCTGGACATCGCCACCGGAGCTGTCATCGGCGAGGTGCATCGCCGCCACCGCAGCGCTGAGTGGACAACTACGGCACGCACAAGACGCCCTCCATCAAGAACTGGCTTGCAAGGCATCCGCGTTTTCATGTGCACTTCACGCCCACCTCGGCATCGTGGCTGAACCAGGTGGAGCGCTGGTTCGCCACGCTGACGCAGCGCTGCATCCGCCGCGGCACGCATCGCTCGACGCGACAACTCGAGCAGGCCATCAGGCAGTACCTTGACGTCCACAACGCGAAACCGAAGCCCTTCGTCTGGTCCAAAACCGCCGAGGACATCCTCGCCAGCATCGAGAGGTTTTGTTTGCGAACTTCTAACTCACGACACTAGGCGAGCTTTCGACGTTTTTCATCAGCGGCGGAGAAACGCCGCCCAGCCTAGGACGCGCTCCGGCTTGTTGGTGGCTTTTTTCGGACGAGCCCCTGAAGGCGGTGATCCACCGGATTGGGCGAACACCGATCGCGAGCGGCGCCTCAGGAATTTTCTCGACGGCAAACTGTGACCGCAGCCCAATGTAGTCTGCCGTTCAAAGCAGTAGCGTCCACAGGCGATCAACCAAGTTCAAGTCGTGCAGTGCGTCCTCACTGCGGAAACCCGCGTCGCGCGAGCACCCACATTCATGGAAGCCGTGGCCGCCTATTCGAAGCAACCGCCTCCCTGGCCAATTCCAACAGCCGGGGGTCGTCGCCAAAGACATCACAATAGACGCCGCGCAGGTCGCGACCTGTGTCATCGACCACCCACATCCACGGTTCTTGCGGGTCGCGCAACAGTCGTCGCGTCGGACGCACCTGCGGCACGACGATGCGCTCGTCGGCAACCGAATCGGGGCCTACTGAATCCGGCGACCAGAACCAGCCGCGCAACACGTTGTCCACCCCGATCGTGACCAGGCCTCGCCCGTCGAGCGTGAACTCGGCTTGGGTGACACCTTTATGCGGAACTTCAATGCGGGTACCGTCCTGAAGGGGCCAAAGCCACGCTGATTCTTGCCCATCAGCCACAAACAGCCATCGCTCATCGTCGCTAATGCGGGCGCAGGTGACGCCCCCTATGATGTCGCCGTCGCGCCACGACGACCGAATGTCGGCGTGCTTCCAAGTCGAGGTATCAATGATCGCGTAGACAAGCATGTCGCCCGCGGAGCGCCGCTGCCAGCGCCACGGCCCCCATCGTGGCCTACAGCCGACGCTTAGCAGGTAACGTCCGCCATGGGAGAAGCGGATAAACTCACCCGACGCGATCGGCAGCCGCTGTACGCGAGGCAGCACTCCAGCTCGAAAGCCGTGGCCCCAGCGAACGGGGCGGCGGTTTGCGAAGTCGTAGACCCGCACCATGCCGTCGGCGTGAGCCATCGCCAACCAGCGGCCGTCGGGCGAGAAGTCCAGGTTCAGTATCCCCTGGGGTGCGACGTCGAATAGCAAGTTCAGCGGCCCCACGCACAGCATTTCCACCAGGTCGCGACGCAGCCGGTCCGATGGAAGGAATCGTTCGAATGTCAAGGGCTCGGAGAACGGAATCTCTTGCCGGGACCTGTCGTCGGGGGCAGGTCGGCATATAGGACGAAACACAAGAACGTTCTCATGCTTTGCAGCCACGCAGATCGCACCGCCATTCGGTTCGATGGCAAGGTCGACCAGTTCCATGGGCGCTCTGCCCGATGCTTTCCCGGGCGCCCCGAGCGGACCGTCAAAGTGCACGCACGAGACACTGTGCGTGCCTGAGAGCCAAGCCCATAGCGAACGGTCGCGCTTAATTGCAGTGCGGGTAGCGCCGGTCCGAACCCTATCCGACGGGCTGCGCCACTGGGTAAGCGCTTGGGTCAGCATCGGGCGCAGAGTCGAATCGAGTCCTTGGGATGCCAAGCTGAGCAATGTCGCTAACGCGGCTTTTGGGTCGCCTTGCTGCAAGTGTTGGTGAACTTGCCCGATCCCATCACCGCGCCGCAAGCGGCGGGTCTCGGTGGTGCTGTGCTGCTCGAACACTCGGCTGCGATCAACATATTTGGCTAGAGATTCTGGCCATTCACTTCGGGCCGTATCAGCCAGTTCTTCCAGGCGTCTCCGGGTCAGCAGCAGGTCGTCAGGGCGACCGGCTTGGCGCCACTGGCGCTCCGCCGCGCTGAGTGACTTGAGCGTACGCTGGAGCTTGGCATCGAGCCGTAGCGCGGCAAGCAGGCGCTCGAGAACAGAGCTTGCCGTTTGGTCGAAGGCCGACACGCCGGCCAAACCGTCAATAGCTGCCGGCAGTGGCGCCCTGGGGGTTTCGAGCCAGATCGGGACGATCGTGCTACCGGACGCCACGGCGGTGTCCAGCTCGAGCAGGCAGAATGTGGATGCCGCAGATTCACCGCTATAGAAGAAAACAAAGGCCTCAAGATCAGCGATCGCGGGCTGGATCTCGTCCATGAAGCGTGACGCGGGATGGATCTGCTCGGTGTCGACCCACACCCGATGGCCGGCCGCTGCCAGCCCGTCGGCAACGGGCCGCACGCGCGCGACATCGGCCCACGCGTAGGAGACAAACACCCCGAGAGGCGCTGATTCCGCGCCATCACGATTTGCCATGGTGCTCGGAATTTTCTGCAACGCGCCCCAGACCTGTGTAAGATGAATCTTGATCGTCGGTGTTCATCGGTCCCTTCGCCCTAGCCTGGATGATCGTCCCGCCGTGCTTGCCAGGTCAATCGCGTCAATCAACTGGGCAAGAAATCGCGCGGGACGAAAGTGATCAGGGTGCAGCTGTCTTCAGGGGTGGGGCTCCTGTCGCGACGATCTCGGAAGGGCCGCCGCTGTGCACCAAGCGAGGATCCTGGAGGTTCGTGACCACGCTTGCGTTGGCCAGCGCGTCGAGCACCTGAGAGACGTCTTGCCGGGTCAGCCGCAAGGCAAAGAAATGCTGGCTGACGAGAACGTTGTTCGTCTGCGTAATGCACCCCAGGGTGTTCCCGCCCGGCCCCCGCGGAAAGTTGGCGCTACCCGATCCCGGCCAGGACGGCGTCGTCACCAGCAGCACGAGG
The DNA here is from genome assembly GCF_900107745.1 of Variovorax sp. YR216. Taxonomy (GTDB): domain Bacteria; phylum Pseudomonadota; class Gammaproteobacteria; order Burkholderiales; family Burkholderiaceae_C; genus Variovorax. Next base: position 28,887 of record NZ_FNRO01000020.1, read on the forward strand.
CCTTCGCCGGCCTGGCTTCACTCAGTCGAGGGGCGAGCTTTAGGGCTTCCGATGCGTGCGAAGGACCGTTGCGGCCGCTTGGCTCATCGGGAAAGGGTACTGAAGGGCGCGAACCTCGTATTAGGTGCGGTCGAAATGCCGCGCACCTCCCCCTCCTTGAGGACAACGCTTCGCAACCACGGCCATACGCTCGCGCGTGGGACTCTCGTGACCGCGAGCATCCACCAGGAAAGATAGGAGGTCGAAGATGGCCGCCGATTTCAACAGAACTTCTGCCCGAGTTGCAGGACAAGGCCCCAACGCGATGCCGATGCCGGAGCGGGACCGCGCAACTGCAAGCAGTTTGATCATCATGAACTCGCTGCGTCGCACAGTTGTTGCAGCTTCGGTCGCCATGCTTGCATGCCTGCTGCGCCACGAGCCGGCCGACATGTACCTTCGGTGGCGAACCCACTTCCCAAAAGTTCAGCCAGCAATTCGTCTATGCCAGCAGTGACAATTCACAACTCAAGCAGGGGGATGGCTGCGTAGGCGATACCGGCACGGATCCCGTGGGCGCGACTTTCGGAGAGGTCTACCGCGGCGGCTTCTTCTACGTCGTGTGGAACGACCAGTTCTATCAAGATCCGGATATTGCTGGCTGCGGAGACTCCTGCGGTGCCCCGTGGGGTCACTCCAAAGGCATGCTGGTGTGGAACACCGCCGAGTTCGCCGCCGGTGCTTCCTGCGCTTCCTCAAGGGCCTGGATCACGCCACGCAGCCGCTCGCACTCGCGCTCCAGCGAGGCCACCCAGGTGCGCGCGTGCTGGGCTTCATTAAAAGTCTGCGCGTCCAGGGCGGCCCTGCCCCAGCGGCTCTCGAACCAGAGGGTCAGATAGACCGCGCGGGGTGCGTTGCCGCGGGCCTGGTAGCGCTGCAGGGTGCGCAGGCTCACGCCGAGGTGGCGGGCGATCTTCTGGCGCGGTTCTCGTTGGTCGGCCAACAAAAGGTCCAATGGCGGCAGTCGTGCAAACGTGGGCGCAAGGAATGGCATGGCCAGGCTCCAGCGAGGTGCGACGTACGCGAAGGTCGGCGGCGCCGACCCTGCAATGGCATGTCAGTTTGTCGCGGTGCGGTGGCGCCCTCTTCTCCGCTGCCCTGCTGGCTTTCTGGGCGGGGCGAGAGTGAATAGACATAACGGGGATTGCCCAGACTCGGGACCTCGACGCGGCGGCGGGCTTTAATTGCGCGCGCACTGGCTGGCCGCGCGGGCCGCGTCCGACTGCGACGAGAGATCACCGGACGTTTGCGGCCAAATGAGCAACGGCGCATGCGTTGAACCAAGCACTGCCCACCGGCCTTCGATGTTCAGGTGGCGAGCGTAGTTGCCCGGGTCCCGTCCGTGATGTGTACCCCCCGGAAATGACGGGGCCACGGGTAACACGGTGCGCCATTTGCCACCCGCCGGCGCCGGATGCATTATCCAGTCATTTGTTGACAAATGACTAATTATCGCAACATACTGCAGCCATGGTGCTGCGCTCGGACTCCACGCTGGAACAGGCCGCTCTGGAGCTCGCCAAGCGGCAGCCGCTGCTGCGCGCACGCGAGCTGGCTGAGCAAGGCCTGCCGACAGTGGTCCTCAGCCGACTGGTCTCGGCTGGCAAGCTCGAACGCGTCGCCCGCGGTATCTACAGCCTGCCGGGACGAGCGCTCAGCGAACACCGCTCTCTGGCCGAGGTAGCCCTGCGCGTACCGCGTGGCGTGGTTTGCCTGCTGTCGGCGCTGCGCGTCCACGGCATTGGCACCCAGGCACCGTTTGAAGTCTGGATGGCGATCCCCCATCACTCGCCCACGCCCCGCCTCGACCAGCCAGCACTGCGCGTGGTGCGCATGTCGGGCGCGGCCCTGACCGAAGGCATTGAGCTGGTCGAGACGGATGGCGTGCAAGTGCCGGTGTTCAACGCGGCGAAGACGGTGGCCGACTGCTTCAAGTACCGCAACAAGATCGGCCTGGACGTTGCACTGGAAGCGCTGCGTGATGGCTGGTCTCAGCGCAAGCTCACGATGGACGCGCTCTGGCACTACGCCACGGTGGATCGCGTGGCCAATGTGATGCGGCCTTACTTGGAAAGCGTCACCGCATGAGCCGCAACCTGGCGGCCTCAGTCCGCACCCGCTTGAAGCAGCACGCCGATGCCACGAAGCAGGACTTCAACCTGACGCTCACCCACTATGGGCTGGAGCGGCTGTTGTATCGGCTGTCAGTCTCGCCACATGCCGCCAATTACCTGCTCAAGGGCGCGCTGCTATTTTCATTGTGGTACGACCAGCCGCATCGGCCGACGCGCGATGCAGACCTGCTTGGGTTTGGACCAGACGACGTCGACTCGGCGGTTTCGGCTTTCCGTGAGGTCTGTCAGGTCGTGGTGGATGATGGCATCGCGTTTGATCCAGCCTCGGTCAAGGGCTCAGTGATTCGCAAAGAGGCGGGCTATGGGGGTGTGCGGATCGACCTGCAGGCGAAGTTGGACGGTGCACGCATTGCGCTGCAAGTGGACATCGGCTTTGGCGATGCCGTGACGCCGGCACCGGAATTGGTGAGCTATCCGGTGCTGATCGAGGACCTGCCCGCTCCGCAACTGCGCACCTATCCGAAATACACGGTGGCGGCCGAGAAATTTCATGCGGTGTGTCTGCTGGGCATGGCCAACACCCGCATGAAGGACTACTTCGATCTCTGGGTGTTGCTCACCGAGGGTGCCTTGGAATCTGCAAACCTGCGTCGCGCGGTCGAGGCCACGTTCACACGGCGGCAACTGGCGGTGCCTGACACCATCCCTTCAGGGTTGAGCGAAGCATTCGCACAGGATCCGACGAAACAAAGGCAGTGGGCTGCTTTCCTGAAAAAGAATCGGCTGGAGGCCCTGGACCTCGCCGACGTTGTCGCTCTGTTACGCAGCGAGTTTCTGCAACTGAGGTTATGACGATCTCTACGCTCTGGAGCGGCGCGAGATCCGCGCCCTGAGGATCCACCGGCATGGAATGCTGGCCGACGACTAGCCGGCTACGGTTGGGCTGGTATCGGCGGCAAGATCGAAACCGCTTTGCTTCGGCTCTATTGCCCCCGGGTAAAATGCCCCTATGTCCGCCACCCAGTTCTCCGAGGATGGCCTGCGCTACGTCAAGAAGTCGCCGGGATCCATCATCTCCACCCCTCGCGCCGAATCGATGATGTCGTGCTTCAAGTGCGGCAAGTTCGCACTGCGGACGAACATGACTTCGAAACGGTTCCTCGGCAAGAACCACCTCATCTGCGCGCCGAGGTGTTCGTGAGCGAGACCCTCGACCTATTCGCTGGCCACAACACCGACCGGAATCCAGCGGTTCTTCTTTACCCGTCATGGCTGGGCCGAGAGGTCCAGGAGCAAATCTCGCGTTCGAGCCGGGCGACTACAAGATCACGCCGGGCGATCGCTGGACTGTCATAGCCCTGAAGACTGGAGAGAAGGTCTATTCAGGCATTGGCCCCGTAGAAATCGTCCGCGTCAAGGCATAGGGCGATAGCGGCGCGGCTCACGCTTCGCGCCACTCGGGCCCGCGATCGAGCCCATTCGATGGCTGCTCACCTTCGGACGCAAAGTAATTGTGACCAGCGGCGGGGCGTCCGGCGCACGTACGCAGCGCGGTCGCATGATGGCCTAGCATGGCTGAGTCGCGGGAGTGCAGTGGTAGCACCTTCCATGTGGGCCGGCAAGGAGGGCCTCAACCCTCCCTATGCGGCCTACAATGCTGCACCGCAGCACAGCGTCCATGACGACATCGGCGACCAGCCCTGACCTCGCCAGCAAGTCGAAGCCTTTTGATGACGGCTGGGCTCCGGGCGCGCCTCCGCGGCTGGCTGACCTTGGAGCAATCAATGAACCACCCACAAGCCCCCTCTTCCGACGACAACGTCAAACCCTCGCTGCTGCGCCGCATTCCATTGGCGTTCGGCGCCTTGTTCGGATTGTTGGCGGATGCCGATCTGGCTGCACGGTATGCGGCGCTGCGCAATGGCGCTGCACCGGCGTCAGTTCCGACTCAGACAACGGCCACACCCGTGCCGGCTCCGCCGGTGCTCAAGGAAGCAAGTTCCGACGCTGCGCTGCAACTACTCTCGTTGTTGCAGCGTGACGCGCGCCTCATCGATTTCGTCGGCGAGGATCTCGCTGGCTATGCCGACGCGCAGATCGGCGCGGCGGCACGCGTGGTGCACGAAGGCTGTGCCAAGGTGCTGCGCGAGCACTTCAGCATCGTGCCGGTGCGCAACGAGGCCGAAGGCGCACGAGTCACGCTGCAGGCGGGCTTCGACGCCGCCGCAGTGCGCCTGACCGGCAACGTGGTGGGACAGCCGCCCTTTTCTGGCAGCCTGACGCACCGTGGCTGGCGCGTCACCGAAGTGCGGCTGCCCAAGTTGGCCGAACGTCACGACACGCACGTTGTGGCGCCGGCGGAGGTTGAACTATGAGCGGCCCACGCTTTGCCATCGGCATCGACCTCGGAACCACGCACAGTGCACTGACGTACGTCGACATCGCAGGCAGCGACGGCGAAGCCACCGTTCACCACCTGTTGCCGATTCCGCAGCTGACCGCCCCGGGCGCGGTCGAGGCATCTGCCCTGCTGCCCTCGTTCCTGTACCTGCCGCACGCAGACGAAATGGCCGCCGGCGATCTGGCGTTGCCCTGGTTGGCCGACGTCCCCCATGTCGTCGGCGAACTGGCGCGCAGCCGCGGTGCGTCGACCCCGATTCGGCTGGTATCCAGCGCAAAGAGCTGGCTTTGCCACCCCGGCGTTGACCGACGTGCCAAGATCCTGCCGACCGATGCGCCGCTCGAGGTGGCGCGCATCTCTCCACTCGACGCGTCGATTCGCTACCTCGAACACCTTCGCAACGCCTGGGACCATGCGCACCCCGAAGCGCCGTTCGACGAGCAGGATGTGACGGTGACGATGCCCGCATCGTTCGACCCTGCCGCGCGCGAGCTGACGGTCGAAGCCGCCAAGGCCGCCGGCTGCAGTTCGCTGACGCTGCTCGAGGAGCCGCAGGCGGCGCTGTACGGCTGGATCGAGTCCAGCGGTCCAGGCTGGCGCAAACAGGTCAAGCCCGGCGACATCATCCTGGTGGTCGACGTCGGCGGCGGCACCAGCGACTTCTCGCTGATCGCGGTCCTTGAGCGCGACGGCAACCTCGAACTGCACCGAGTCGCGGTCGGCGACCATATCCTGCTCGGCGGCGACAACATGGACTTGGCGCTCGCGCATGTCGTCGCGCGCAAGCTGGCCACGGCCGGCACCACGCTGGACGCATGGCAACTTCGCGCGCTGACTTACGCCTGCCGCAGCGCCAAGGAAAGACTGCTCGGCGAGGCTGCTGCGCCCGCACAACCCATCGTCGTGCCCAGCCGAGGCAGCAAGCTGATCGGCGGCTCGCTGCGCACCGAGCTGACGGGCGATGAGGTCGCCGCGACCATCGTCAACGGCTTCTTTCCGGAGGTCGAAGCCTCGGCGCGACCCGTTAGCCGGGTGCGCGCCGGTTTGTCGCAGTTGGGCCTGCCCTATGCGCAGGACGCGGCCGTCACCCGCCACCTGGCTGCCTTCCTCGGCCGGCAGCTCGGCGCGGTGGCCGAACTGAGAGGCTTCTTCGGCGACCATGTCGGCTTGGAAGGCGCCAGCTTCCTGCACCCGACCGCGGTGCTGTTCAACGGCGGCGTCTTCAAGTCGGCGCTGCTGGCCGACCGCACGCTGGCAACGATCAATGGCTGGCTCGCCGCCGAAGGCGCCGCACCGGCAAGGCTGCTGAGTGGCGCCGACCTCGACCTCGCAGTGGCCCGCGGCGCCGCCTATTACGGCTATGTGCGGCACGGCCACGGCGTGCGCATCCGCGGCGGCACCGCGTTCGCCTACTACGTCGGGGTCGAATCGTCGATGCCAGCCGTGCCCGGCATCGAGCCGCCGGTGCAGGCGCTGTGCGTCGCGCCGTTCGGCATGGAAGAAGGCACCGAAGCCGAACTGCCGGCGCTCGAACTCGGGCTGGTGGTCGGCGAGCCCGTGCAGTTCCGTTTCTTCGCGTCGTCGGTGCGACGCCAGGACGTCGTCGGCACGTTGCTCGAGGCCTGGGCGCCCGACGAGTTGCGGGAGCTCGACCCGATCTCCGCAGCGCTGCCGCCCGAGGGACGCAATGCTGGCGAGGTGGTGCCGGTGCGCCTGCACGCCCGTGTCACCGAGGCCGGCACGCTCGAACTCGAAGCCGTGCCACGCAGTGGCGGAGAGCGGTGGAAGATCGAATTCGACGTGCGCGGCGAGCGACAGCAGGACGTCGAAGGGGTTTAAGCCGGCTTCTGGCACCAGCATGACTGCGGCCTACACGGTTGGCATCGACCTTGGCACCACGCACACCGTTGTCGCGTACGCGGCCGCGCAGGGGCCCATCGCGGACGACGACATCCGGCTGTTCAACGTCGAGCAACTGGTTGCCCCGGGCGAAGTGGCGGCGCGTCCCTTGCTGCCGTCGATGCGCTACCACCCCTTGGCGGGCGAACTGGCGCCGGGTGACCTGGCGCTGCCATGGGCGCCGGGCGGCACTCTTGACGCGGAGGTGATCGGCACCCTGGCGCGCCAACTCGGCGCCCAGGTGCCTGGGCGGCTGGTGTCGAGCGCGAAAAGCTGGCTGTCGCACGCCGCAGTGGATCGGCTTGCGCCCATCCTGCCCTGGGGGGCGGCGGCCGACGTGCCGAAAGTCTCTCCGGTGGCTGCGAGCGCGAGCTACCTCGCGCACTTGCGCTCAGCCTGGAACCACCGCTTTCCGCAGGCCTTGCTCGAACACCAGGAGCTGGTGCTGACGGTGCCGGCATCTTTCGACGACGCGGCGCGTGCACTGACCCTCGAGGCCGCACGCGACGCCGGCCTGCCGGTGCTGCGCTTGCTCGAAGAACCCCAGGCTGCGCTGTACGACTGGCTGTTTCGCCAGCGCAACTCGCTCGCCGAGGCGTTGGCGGGTACGCAGTTGGTGCTGGTCTGCGACGTCGGCGGTGGCACCACTGACTTGAGCCTGGTGCGCGTCGACCAACATGGCACCGAGCCGCGTCTCGAACGCATTGCAGTGGGGCGCCACCTGATGCTCGGCGGCGACAACATGGACCTGGCACTCGCGCACCTGGCCGAATCCAGGCTGAACGCGGCCGCAGTCGACGCCGGCGCTGCGGCGCGCTTGTCGACAGGCCAGCTGTCACAACTGGTCGAACGGTGCCGCGCAGCCAAGGAACGGCTTCTTGCCGCCGATGCGCCGGCCAGCGCGCCGGTGACGCTGCTCGGTGCCGGCGCACGCCTGATCGGCGCTGCACGGTCCGTAGTGCTGGAGCGCGACGAGGTCGAGCGCATCGTGGTCGACGGCTTTTTCCCGCAAGTGGCGGCCGGCGACCTGCCCCGGCGCGAGCGCGCTAGCGGCCTGGTCACATTCGGCCTTCCGTATGCCAGCGACCCGGCGGTGACGCGCCACATCGCCGGCTTTCTTCGGCAGCACGCCGCGGCCGGCTGGCCCGATGCGCTGCTGCTTAACGGCGGCGTGTTCCGCGCCGAGGCGATCGCCGCGCGCCTGCATGCGACGCTCGGTGCGTGGCGTGGCGCTCCGCTGCGGATACTGCACAACGCCGATCCGGACGTTGCGGTTGCGCGCGGTGCGGTGGCCTATGCGCTGGCACGGCGCGGCTTGGCGCCCAAGATCGGTGGCGGCTCGGCACGCAGCTATTTCCTCCCGCTCGGTGACGGCAAGGGACGCGCAGTCTGTGTGCTCCCGAACGGTAGCGAAGAAGGCCGCGAGATTCGCCTCGAAGGCCGCAGCTTCGAGCTGCGCGTTGGCGAACCGGTACGTTTCCACCTCGTGTCGACCACGGGCGATATCGCAGCCAAGCCCGCGCCACTGGCCGGTGAACTGGTCGATCTGGACGAACGCGAGGTCCAGGTGCTGCCGCCGGTGGCCACCGTGGTACGGGCCGGCGGTAGCGCGCGACGCAACATCCCCGTGCAGTTGGCGGCGATGCTGACCGAAGTCGGTACGCTCGAAGTGCACTGCATTTCCGCCAACGACCCCGCGCAGCGCTGGAAGCTTGAGTTCCAGTTGCGTGCCGATTCAACCGCCCCAGTATCGCCTGGGGCCGGGTTGCCACCGCGCTTTGGAGAGGCGATCGAGTGCATCGAACGTGTCTTCGGCGCGCGCGACCGTGATGTGGGACCTAAGGCCGTCAAGCAGTTGCGCGCGCAACTCGAAGCGCTGCTCGGCACCCGCGAGCGGTGGTCGACCGCGCTTCTTCGCCCGTTGTTCGATGCGCTATGGCAGCGCGCGCGTGGTCGCCATCGCTCGGCAGACCACGAGCGCCTATGGCTGAGCCTGGCCGGCTGGTGCCTGCGACCAGGCTTCGGCGACGCGCTCGACGCCTGGCGCATCGAGCAGCTGTGGCCGCTCTTCGAACTGGGGGTGCAGCACGGCCATGAGCGCCAAGTCGACGCGGAATGGTGGACGCTGTGGCGCCGCGTCGCAGGCGGCTTGGACGAGGCAGCCCAGTTGCGGCTCCTCGACGATTTCGCGATCAACCTCCAGGGTGAAGAGGCTGGCATCGAACGACCGCCGCGGCTCGTCAAGGGAGGCTGGGATGACATGGTGCGCATGGGTGCTTCGCTCGAACGCATTCCGGTCGAACATAAGGTCGAGATCGGCGACTGGCTGGTCGAGCGCCTTCAGCGACCGGGCGCGGCACGCGATCCGCAGGCACGCGACACCTGGACGCTGTGGGCCATCGGCCGCATCGGTGCGCGCGCGCCCCTTTACGGCAGCGCGCATGGCGTGGTCCCAGTCGACCACGCCACCGCCTGGCTCGACGCCCTGCTCGCACTGGACTGGAAGCGCGTCGAAGGGGCCGCTGCCGCCGCCGCGAACCTCTCCCGTCTCAGCGGCGATCGCGCTCGCGACCTGCCGCTTGAAGCGCGCCAACGTGTCATCTCACTGCTGGAGGCCCATCGGGCACCATCGGCATGGATCGCCCGAGTCTGCGAAGTCGTACCCCTGGACGAAGCCGGAGAACGCGGCGTGTTCGGTGAGGCCTTGCCGCCGGGCCTGAAGCTGATCGGCTGATATGGCTTGAACCTGTCAAGAGCGCGAGCTGATTGCGCCGACGCGCTCTCAGTACTCGACGCAAAGGCGCCTTCGTCGCTCCTCGTCGCTGGGCAGTTGCGGGTTGGAGGCGAGCGATGTGCGGTGCGAGCTGATGCGCGACTGGCTGACGTCACGCGGGCTGCGGTGTCGCGCCTCACAGCAGGTCCCGATGCACTAGGATGAAGCTGGATCATGAGTGATGGATGCGAGGCGCAAATGACAGAACCCACTCTCGGCTTCGTGGCCTGTGCCGATCCCGATGGCGGTCACCGCATGGCCTACTGGCAATGGGGCAAGGCGAATGCGTCGCACGTCGTACTGTGCGTGCATGGGCTGGCCCGGCAAGGCCGCGACTTTGACGAGCTGGCGCGCGCTCTCGTCGAGCGCGCCAATGGCAACATCCGCGTCGTGTGTCCAGACGTGGTCGGGCGTGGCCGGAGCGACTGGCTTCGCAACCCAGATGGATACCAATTGCCCACCTACGCGGCCGACATGCTGGCGCTGCTCGCGAATCTGCATGCAGGGAGCGCCATCACCGAGCTCGACTACGTCGGCACCAGCATGGGCGGTCTGGTCGGCATTGCATTGGCTGGCAGCCCGAAGCTGCCAATCCCTTCGCCAGTTCGCAGACTTGTTCTCAACGACGTCGGTCCAGAGATTACCCAGGCCTCGGTCGAGCGCATAGGCGCCTACATTGGTAAGGGCGGGAAGTTTGCCAGTCTGGAGGCCGCTGCAGACGCCCTCCTGCTGATCTCCGCCGGGTTCGGCGTTCACACGCGCGAGCAGTGGCTCGAGCTGTCTCGTCACATGGTGGTTCCGGCCGCTTCTCGCAGCGAGGACGGCAGCACCAAGGTCGTGTCGGCGGAAGCTGAAGGTCCGGTGGTCCTGCACTACGACCCTGCCATCGGCGTGCCGATCCGTGCTGTCACGTCCGAAGCGAGGGCTCAAGGCGAAGCGATCATGTGGCACCTGTACGACGCGGTCACCGCTCGGACGTTGCTGCTGCGAGGCGCGCAGTCCGACCTGCTCACACCAGAGACCGCGCATGCGATGACGCAGCGCGGGGCCCGCGCGCGGCTGATCGAATTCGAGGGCGTCGGCCATGCGCCGACGCTGGTCTCGCCGGCGCAGCACACTCGGGTGGTTGACTTCCTGATTGCCTGACGGCGCGAACATCGAGGCTCGCAGGCTGGCGAGCCAAGCTCGAAGTGCTGCCTGTCTGTGTGATGCTCGAGAAATGGTTCGCGACGCTTGCCGGAATGCTGGCCTCAATGCGCAGACCGTGCACCAACCGTCGCCGAAGTCGGCGTCGCCAGGGGCACGAAGTCAGGGGCCGGCAGCGGCCGTGCAATGTTCAACCGAGGTTGAGAGCCCTTTGTTGACGAAGATTGCGTTCGATCTTGGAGAACAACAAATACATCGAGGCCGACGACGCACTCGGAGCCCGTCTATCGCAAGAGCGGTGTCCTGCACTACTGCGTCACGAACATGCCCGGCGCCGTGGCGCGCACGCCCACGCTCGCTCTCACACAGGCCACGCTCCCGTTCGTGTGCGTACTCGCGGACCTAGGCTGGCGAGATGCGCTCGCGCGCGATTCGCACCTTCGCAACGGGCTGAACATCTGCGATGGCAATGTGGCTTGCGCTCCGGTGGCCGCTGCCCTTGGCCTGCCCTGGCGACCTTCAGACGGTCTTCAACCTTCTCCTGGGGCCCGAACTTGACGCAGCGCAATGCCCGTCCCGTGTCGGGATCGCACCATCATTTGCATGACAGACATTGTTCTCGATGCCCTACTCAGCGAGGCCATTGAAGCTGGAAACCAGGCACTCCTGACTTCCTGGCACGTGAGCGAAGGTGACCACGTTCGGATGGGCCAACCGTTGGCGCAGGTGTGTTTACTCGGAGCAAGCATCGACATTCCGGCACCGCATGCAGGCATGGTCGAGGAGATCGTCATACCCGCGGGGGAGAAGTTTGCCGCCGGCGACACGCTCGCCCGCTTGGTCGAGTTCTGACAGGCATCCCTGGCCAGCGTTCACGGGCGCTTTGGAGGAATGTTTTGCGTCAGATCAAGTCCCGCGCGCCACGCTGGAGTAGCTTCGTTTCCCGGCGCTGTGCAGCGCTGTCTTGGAGATGGGAGCGTGGTCATGGCAACGAACGTCAAGTCTTCCGATGAAACATTGCGTCAGAACATACTGGCTGCGCTGCGTAGCGAAGGCGGCGCGCTGGAAACACATCTCAGGGTGGATGTCTGCAATCGCGTCGCAACGCTTACGGGCCAGGTGGACGATTGGGCGGAAAGGCTGGCGCTTGAGCGCGCCGTTCTCAACGTCAAGGGCGTGCGTGCGCTTGTGCTCGCCCTTGAGGATCGTGCTGGGACGGCGCACCGCGAGTCAGATCGGGAGATCGCGTTGGCCGCAGGGCGGAGGCTCAAGCTGAATGGCGCCATACCGGAAGACGCTCTGCTGCTCGAAGTCGAAGACGGCCTCATCACCCTGAGAGGAGAAGTCGAACGGGACTCACATCGATCGCTCGCGGAAGACATAGTCCTCAGGATAAGCGGCGTCCGCGGCGTCCGAAACAAGGTCAACCTGAGCCGGCATGGCACGGTTGTCAACGTAGCCCGACTTGTCCAGCGAGCAGGCCTGTGGACGCGCGGATTTCGTCTCTGAAGGACGCGCACCCCTCGCTGGCAGCGCTGGCGGAGGACAGTTGCCGACGCTTCGGCGACAAACCGGCATTCACGTCCATGGGCGTGACCATCAGTTTTGGCAGGTTCGAACAACTGACCGCGGACTTCGCCGGCTACCTGCAGAACGTGCTGCGGCTCAACAAGGGCGATCGCGTCGCGGTGATGCTGCCCAACATCCTGCAGTCGCCGGTGGCCATCCTGGGCGCGCTGCGGGCAGGCATGACGGTGGTCAACGTCAGCCCGCTGTACACCGCCTCTGAGCTGGAATTCCAGCTGGCCGATTCGGGCGCGGAGACCATCGTCGTGCTGGAAAACTTCATGCACACGCTGCTGCAGGCCCTCCCCCGAACACCGGTGCGCAACGTGATCGTGACCCAGGTCGGCGACCTGTTCCCACACCCGCGCAAGGAGTTGGTGAACTTTGCCGTGCGGCGCCTCGGGCGCAAGGTGCCGGCATGGGATCTGCCCAGCGCTAGGCGCTTCGAGCAGGCGCTCGAGGAAGGGGCGCTGCATCCGCCGACGAGCGCAGCGCCGCAAGGCCCGGATCTCGCGTTCATCCAGTACACCGGCGGCACTACCGGGCGTCCCAAGGGGGCCATGCTGACCCACGCCAACATGGTGGCCAACGTTCTGCAGACTGTCGCCTGGATCGGCAGCCGGCTCACGGAGGGCGACGAGACCGTGGTCACCGCCCTGCCTCTAGATCATTTGTTCGCACTGACGGCCAACCTGCTGACCTTCCTCAAGCTTGGAGGCAACAACTTGCTCATCATCGACCCGCGCGACATGGCCAGCCTCATCTCGCAACTGCGCAGGCACCGCTTTACCGCGATCACCGGCGTCAACACGCTGTTCCGGGCGATGCTGGACGCGCCGGGCTTCGACGCCGTGTGTTCCGCCAACCGGGGCAGGCTGAAGCTGGCCGTGGCCGGCGGCATGGCCATGCAACGTGACGTGGCCGAGCGCTGGCAGGCCGCGACCGGCGTGCCGATCGTCGAAGGCTACGGCTTGACCGAAGCTGCGCCCATCGTCAGCGCCAACCCGGTGGACACCCCCGGGTTCAGCGGCACGCTTGGCTGGCCGCTGCCCCTGACCGAGGTGGCGATCCTGGACGACGCCCAGCGGGCCGTGGCCCCTGGCATCGTCGGCGAGATCTGCGTGCGCGGCCCGCAGGTCATGTCCGGCTACTGGCACGCGCCCGAAGAATCGACCGGCGTGTTCACCGCCGACGGCTGGCTGCGCACTGGCGACCTGGGGCGAATGGACGAGCACGGCGAACTGAGCTTCGTCGACCGCAGAAAGGACATCATCGTGGTCTCCGGCCTGAAGGCTTATCCGGCCGAGATCGAGGAAGTGGTTCGCCGTCATCCCGGAGTCACGGAAGTGGGCGCGGTGGGCGTGCCCGACCCCAAATCCGGCGAAGCGGTTGCCCTGTTCGTCGTGAAGCGGGACCCCAACCTCGACGCCGAGGCACTTCGCCGGCATTGCTGCGAGTACCTGGCCGCCTACATGCGGCCACGTTACATCGAGTTCCGCGACGCGCTGCCAATGTCTCCGGTCGGCAAGGTGCTGCGCCGCGTGCTGCGGGACGAAGCCCGGACCCGGTGAACTCACTTTCACGCAATCCCGAGCTGGCCCGTTCGCTGGTCGAGCTGGGAATCGATTCGATCAGCGTCATGCCCGACACGCTGCTGGAGGTGCTCCGCGAAGTTCTGAACGTCGAGCAGCAGCTCGGGCGACCGCCGCAAGGCGCGCAGGATGGAACGTGAGCTGGGAGCTGCGGGGCTGGCCAGCTCACGGCACTGCGGTTGCCAGCGCGCCATCGGCAACCCTGAGCACAGGCTCCGCGCAGTCCGCCGCGATGGCGTTGCGCGCAGCATCGCGCAGTTGCAGGGCCGCCTGCCAGTCCCGCCCCTGCGGCTTCAACGCCGGGTGGATGACAAGGCTTATTGCCTCGCGGCGCGGCCGCCAGGAGCCTTCCCGCAGCACGTTGCGCGTACCGCGCAAGCTCACCGGCAACACCGGCAGGCCGCTCTCCGCGCTTACGACGAAAGCGCCCATGTGAAAGGGCATCAACCCGGGCTCGCGCCTGAGTGTTCCCTCGGGAAAGAAAACCAGCGATTCGCCACCTTGGGCCGCCTGGACCAGCACCCGCGTATCCTCCACTCCGCGGCGCGGATCGCCACGCGCCACGAAGCGGGTGCCGACGCGCTCGAGCAGCCAGCGCATCGCCCCGTGCCTGGAGAGTTCCTCCTTGGCAACGAAGCGCGCCGAAGCAGGCAGCAGCGCCGTCAGCACCAGCCAGTCCAGATAGCTTGCATGATTGGCGACCACCACCGTTGGACCGCCGGGCACTCGCGAGGCGCCTTCGACGCGCAGGGGTAGGCCCGAGGCCCACAGCATGCCGCGGGCGATGGCGCGCGCGGCCCCTTTGCGCCAGGACAGCGACGGCAGCGCAGCCGTTGCCACGCCGCATAGCGTGCCCAGACCGAACAGCGTCCACCACCAGGCGGCCAGCAGGGCCCGAGCAAACCGGCTGAACGGCGCGTGCAGTCGCCGCGCCGCCGCGCTCAATGAGAGCCGCGCAAGCTGGATGGCGACTGGGCGCGTTGAAGCATCCAGCAGGCCACCTTCATAGAGTTCGCGGCACGCCGCTCGTCTGATTTTGCCGCTGGACGTCTTGGGCACCACATGCGCACCGGCCAGCACGATGTCGTCGGCCGGCACACCCAACAGCGCGATCGCCAGCTCGCCGATGCGCGCGCGCAGGACCGCCTTGCGCGCGGACTCGGTCTCGCGCGTCTCGGCCAGCACGACCACGCGCTCGGAAGCACTGACCGGGTCTGCCGCCGCGAACACCGCGACGCAACCGCGCCGCACGCCCGGCAGCGCACCGATGGCCTCCTCCAATTCGTAGGGATGGAGGTTGTCGCCGCCGCGGATGATCAGGTCCTTGGCTCGGCTGGTGAGGTGGATCTCACCCTGGGCTACATAGCCGACATCGCCGGTGTCCAGCCAGGACCCGTCGAACAGAAGCCGCGTGGCCTCGGGGTTGCGGAAATAGCCACTGGTGGCCGACGGGCCGCGAAACTGGATCCGCCCCTCGACGCGCTCCGGCACTTCTGCGCCACCCTCGTCAACGACGCGGATCTCGTGACCCGGCAGCGGTAGCCCGCAGGCGACCACACGCATCGCCTGCGGCGCATCACCGGGCACCGGCTCGGCGCGGCCAGCGCGGTGCAGTTGATGCCGATCGATGCAGTCGATCCTGGGCGCTTCCCGAAGCGGACGGAACGCCAGGCCCACAGCGCTCTCCGCCAGGCCGTAAACCGGCATCATCGCGCGCTCGTCGAATCCGCAGGCTGCGAAGCGCCGGGCGAAGCGCTGCAGCGTTTGCGCGTGGACCGGCTCGGCACCGTTGATCGCGACACGCCAGCGGCTCAGATCCAATCCCGCCAGCTCGTCGTCCGGCACCTTGGTGGCGAGGATCTCGTAGGCGAAATTCGGCGCTGCCGAAAGCGTACCCCCGTGCTCGTGCAGTGCCCGCAGCCAGCGCGAGGGCCGGGAAAGAAAGTCCTGCGGCGCCATCAAGACCAGCGGGATGTTGTGGTAAAGACTTCCCATCCAAGCCCCAATCAGGCCCATGTCGTGATACAGCGGCAGCCAGCTCACGAACACGTCCTGCGCATCCACTTCGAGCATCGCCCCCATCGCGCGGATGTTGGCCAGCAAATTGGCATGGGTAAGCAGCACGCCCTTGGGTTGGCCGGTGCTGCCCGACGTGTACTGGAGGAGCGCGGTGTCCCTTGGCCCGCGCAGAACAGGCTGCGGCGTACCGACCTCGACCGTCAGGCTTTCCACCGCCAGCACGCGGCGTAGCCCCGGTGCCGCCAGACGCAGCATGCTGGCAGCCAGCCGCGTGCGCTCGTCGCCGATGAGCAGCACGGCTTGCGCGTTGTCCAGAATGCGGGCCTGGCGCTTCAGGTGGTCCTCGATGCCCGAGGCACGAAACGGCGGATAGATCGGCACCGGCACACCGCCCGCGATCAGGATGCCGGTGAAGGTCTCGAAAAACGCCAGGCTGGTCGGCAGCATCAGCGCCACGCTCTGCCCGGGACGCAGGCCCTCGGCCTGCAGCGCGGCGGCAACCGTGCCACCGCGCCGTAGCAACTCGGCGTGCGTGCGTACGACTGGCACGGCACCGCCGATCAACGTGATTTGCGGCCGCTCGGTGGCGCCGCGGGCATTTGCTTCGATCACCTCGATCAGCGTTTGCGCATGCGTCGAGAAGTGAGCCACGCCTGGACATGCGGAGACTGCCCGTGGAGGTGGTGCAGCCAGCGTGGCGCCCTCGCGCGGCGTGGCAGCCGACAGTGCGCGCCACAGGTCGCGTGGTGTGCGGGCCTGCTGCACCGCCTCTTCCGGCATGTGCACGTCGTATGCCTGCTCCAGCCGCAGCATGAGCTCCATGCGCGCCAAGCTGTCGATGCCGAGCGTGCGTTCCAGGTCGTCGTCAAGCTCAACCGGTACCGTCGCTCCAGCGCGCAGTTCACCAAGCATCCTGCCAGTCAGATCCAGCAGGGCCTGTGGGCCGCTCGACAAACGCTGCGCCGCGATCAAGTCTTGCATGCGATGCCCCGACGACGATTGACGCAACTTACCTCCGCATCCTCGCGATAGGTTTGCGCCGCATCAAGAACGTGCAAGCACCGGATCAGGCGGCGGGAAGAAGCTATATCCGTCTGGCTTGATGCAGATCAACAGGCCTTGCACACGCATATCTAGCATTCGCTGACTCACACACGGACGACTCGGAGATGGACCTGCTGCGCGCCGCTCTGTATGGTGGCATGCACCATCCGGCCCGAAATCATCTACATACATTGCCCTCGGCACCAACCGCTCGTGAAGCACGTGCGATGTAGCCGTAGGCAATTGAGCTTTGGGGGCGCGAAATGGAATTCGACGCAATCTATTGTTTCGATCGAGCCAGCGTCTTGTTTCCGATCTACCCTGACGGTCCCAGTGGCCGCCGAGTGATCGCAGAGATTTCCGAAGACGCGCTGCGCAATCTCTTCGGCGCGGCCGGCGGTGGTGACAGTCTCGTACAGGCCTGCAAAGAGCACTTCGATGTGATCGAGCAGATGGCTGTACATCTCCATCGTCGGGATCCGCATCGCCCATTGCTGCTCGCGACGGGGGATTTCTCACTGCCGGTGGAGTTCTCGAACGTCTCCGCAGCTTGACAGCAAAGTCACTCTCGCCGCGCGGCGACACCATGGCTGGCCGCCCACTCCTTCGCCTTGGCGATGGCGACTCGAATGGCCATTCCTTCTTCATGGCCGGAGAGCAATAGCGCGTTGGCGATCTCTATCGCTTTCGCCCGAACGCTCGGAGTCAAGTGGGTCATGGCTGGTGGAAAGCGGTCAAATGTCCACGGCATCTCGGACTCCAGGCGTTTTTCATGCAGGAATTCTGACCATGCGCTCGCACCGGCAGTTCCGCAAGATCGAGCCTGTTGTCGTCTCTCGACTTCATGCGCACCTTCCTGCCCGACGGCCGACGCTGACCGCGGCCACGGCGAGCGAATACTTTGACGGTCGTCAATCCGGTCGCGACGCCGCTTCCTAACATGGATTGATCCATGTTCTGAAGGATAGAGACCATGAACCACGAAACAATTCGGAAGGCCGACGCAAGCGCGACATGCGCCAAGAACAGGTGGAGCCACGTGCTTGGTGATCTCGGCGACCGACTCGGCGATCTGCGACGTACCAATGTCGCGACCAGAGCGCGAGATGCGATGCGTACCGCAGACGACGGCATGCATCAGCACCCCTACACCGCCATGGCCGCGATGGCATTCGCGGGTCTGATCGCCGGAATCTTGATCGCCCGCCGGTGACCGCAGCACGGCGCGGCGCTCCATTCATCCACAGGAGCCATCCATGAAGAACCAATGGGTCGTGGTGGCCAACGCTTCGCTCGCCCGCATCTTTCGGCACGATGGCGCAGATGGTGGGCTGGAACCAGTCGAGGCCATGACACACGCGCAGAGCCGCATGCACGCCAAGGACCTGGCAGAAACCGCCGGTCTTGAACACGGAGTGCGAGACCACCACGACGACCGCTTCGCAGCGCGTTTCGGCCCTCGTCGCTAGGAGCATCAGCTTTTCGCCCGCGCGCTGGCTGATCGATTGGACAGAGGGCTTGGCGACCATGAATTCGACTCGGTGACCCTCCTCGCCGCGAAGCCCTTTCTCGGCGAACTCAGGCACTACCTGGGCGAGAGCGTCAACGAGCGAATCGACGCGGCGCTCAACAACGATCTCACCTCGCTGAGTGCGGCCGAGATCATGCAACGCCTCCAACTTGCCGGCGCGGTAGGTCACTCCAGTGCGGGCGGCGCTGCCTGAGGCCCCCGAAGCTCACCGGCATGGGGTGAACCATGACGGGCTCCGAGTCCAGTCTGCCACCCGGCGTCGTGGCACTGATTCCGATGCGGAACTTCGTACTGTTTCCGCACGCGCTCACTGCGATCAGCGTCGGCCGGGATTCCTCGATCTCCGCGCTTCGGTACGCACTCGAAGGAGAAGTCCCGGTGGGCGTGGTGCTGCAGAAGGTGCGCTTGCGGCGGTCATAGCGCCAGGAGAACGCGGGCTCGATGCCGTTGCTCGTCGCCCATCCCGCGCTCACCAGGTCCGGCGTGCTTCTCGAGCAGCACATCCTCGCTGATAGGCTGAAGCGGCAGACTCTGCTGGCTCATGGTGATCCATCCGCGAGCCGGTTTCCCGAGGCGTTCGAGTTGCGCTCGGTGCGCTGTTCCTGATAGATCAACAATGCGCCGACCGCCACCACCGACGCCGACAGCGCGGCGGCATCGACCACGCTTCCGAGCCGTGCAAAGACTCCGGCGGTGCACAGCAGCAACAGGAACATCGGCTGCGTCAGCGCGCGAAAAGCAATGCGTAGCAGGCCCCTGCGTCCAGCCGATGGAAGCACGTTCGGCCTGTCGGCGCGAAGCCGTGACTTGGCTTCGGCCTCGGTCAGCCCTTCGGATTCAGTGTCGGCAAGCGTGCCAGTTTCCATCATGCACATCAGCGGATGGGCGTTCAGCCCTGACACGCCTCGTTGCGCGAACCTCTTCGCGTATGCGATGCAACAAGTAGGTTCCCGCGCTCAGGTGCCCGAGCGCCAAGAGGACTCCGACCGCGGCAAAGACCGGGTCCTGCTGTATGCCGGCATTTGTATCCAGCAGCGCCAGGCTCAGCGCCAGCAAGATGAAGAGCCACGCGATCGAGGCGACGATGGCGTGCACATAGATCCAAACGGTCTTCATGGCAGTCCTTTCAACTCACGAAGTGAACCATACGAGGCCGCGTCGAAAACAGAGTTGACGACGCGCAAGGCATTGGAAATTGACAGCGCATCGAATGAAGCCCTTCCCGCGGCGCCACGACCGTGCCTTCAGGCCGAGAGAGGGGCCGCGTGGGGCCATCATGGCTTCGATCCGGCCCTATGCGGCGATAGCGGCCGCTTCTTCCTCGTGAGCGACCGGTCCAATTTCCCGCATCGGTGGTTGCGCCGCCAAAGCTGCGAGTTCCGCCTCCTCCAGCGTTTCTCGCCTGATCAGTTCGCGCATGCATCGGTCAAGAATCTCGCGCCTCTCGCTCAGCAGATGCGTCGCCCTTCTCGCGGCGTTCTCGAGCAGATCATGCACCGCCTCGTCGATGCGACGCGCCGTCTGCTCGCTCGCTGCAAGTGGAGCCGGTGAACCATCGTGCGGCGCTCCAATGACGGATACCGGCCGCTCGTCATAGACCACCGCACCGATCACCCCATCCATGCCGAAGCGCATCACCATGTCACGCGCGAGATTGGTCGCCTTGACCAGATCGTCGGCGGCGCCCGTGGAGGGCTCGCCGAAGACGAGGATCTCAGCGGACCGGCCGCCGAGCAGCACAGCGAGCTTGTCCTGGAGCTCTCCATGTCGAAGCAGGTGGCGATCCTCGGAGGGCCGTTGCAGCGTGTAGCCGAGGGCGCCCGCCCCGTGCGGAACGATCGACACTTTGTGTACCTTGTCGCCTCCTGGCAGCGCCATTGCGACCAACGCGTGACCCAGCTCGTGGGTGGCGGCCAACTCGCGCTCGCGCGGGCCCAGGATGCGACTCTTCTTCTCGATACCCGCCACCACGCGTTCAATGGCGCTGGTGAAGTCCGGCAAGGTCACTGACTCGGCTTTGCGCCGCGTGGCCACCAGAGCGGCCTCGTTGACGACGTTTGCCAGGTCCGCGCCTGCGAAGCCGACTGTGATCGCCGCCACCTGATCGAGATCGACATTCGGGTCGATCCGAATCCTGCGAGCATGCACCTTCAGGATCGCAACGCGGCCGGTCCGATCCGGGCGGTCCACCAGAACCTGGCGATCGAACCGCCCGGCACGCAGCAACGCGGGGTCGAGTGTTTCGGGGCGATTCGTCGCCGCGAGCAACACGACACCCACGCTCGGATCGAAGCCATCGATCTCCACCAGCAACTGGTTCAGCGTCTGCTCCCGTTCGTCCTGGCCACCCAACGTGGGGAACGCGGTCCTCGCACGGCCGAGGGCATCGAGTTCGTCGATGAAGATGATCGCCGGCGCGCTCGCGCGTGCCTGATCGAAGAGATCGCGCACGCGCGCGGCGCCCACGCCCACGAACATCTCGATGAACTCGGATCCACTGATGGAGAAGAACGCGACGCCGGCTTCGCCCGCCACGGCGCGCGCAAGGAGCGTCTTGCCCGTACCGGTGGGCCCCATCAGCAAGACCCCTCGCGGCATGCGAGCGCCGAGCCGACCATGCTCCTTGGGGTTTTTCAGGAAGTCGACGATCTCCTGGAGCTCGGCCTTGGCCTCGTCGACACCCGCGACATCGTCGAAACGCACGCCCGTGCTCTTCTGCATGTAGATCTTCGCCCTGCTCTTGCCGGCCCCGAGCAGCCCAGGACCCATGCGCCTGGCTGCCAGGCTCCACATCCCGATGATCAGAACGCCTGGAAGAAGCCACGACAGCAGTACCTGCCACCAACTGGATTCGCGCACGCGTTCGTACGGAACGCCAAACCTGCCCAGACGCTCTGCGACTTGCGGTTCCATCATCGTCGCCATCAGGGTGTCCTTGCCGTTGCCCTGCGGCGTCGCGAGCCGGCCGGTGATGACCGAGTCCCCGACAGTGACTTCGGCGACCCGGCCCTCCCTCAACTGCTCCTCGAAGACGCTATAGGGCACCCACTCGATATTGCGGCGCTGCGCCCAGTAGTCCCAGGTGAGCAAAGCCAGGATGGCCGCTGCCATCGATACCACTAGAAGCAGATGGGCCTGGCGTTTCATGATGACGTCAACGCCCTTTCCCGCTCGCGGGTGTGCGAACAACCGGAGGTGCGCCCGGCGACTTGAACCCGTAGTAGCTCTCATTGAGGTACTGCGTCACCGCGGTGATGTCTTCGTCGCTCCAGCCGAGGGACCCGACAGCCTGCCAGCGCGCGACCTGCGCCTGGAGGCTATCCCAATCCTTCGCCATCCGGCGGTCGCGCCAATGGATTTGCGTCGTGTGACAGGCCACGCAGCTGGATGTATACAGGAGTTCTCCGCGCGACTGTGCGGCGACTGGGGCCGCGCACAGGACGGCCCCAAGCAGGACACAGGTGGCAAGCGGCAAGAATGTCATGTCGCGCTCCTCGAAGAGGACACAGCTTGGCGCAGGAGCGCTCTCGTTCGTTTGATGTAGCGCAATGCCCGGTACGAAGTCGATCAAGCCGCGGGCGAGGACTGGCTTCCTATGGCTCGTTCACATAGGCGCCTGGTGCGGAAGCGATCCTCCCGTCGATCCCGACGTCGGGAACCCGTCTCGCCGCCACCGTTCCGCTGGAATGCTCCCGCAGCCACCGGGACCAGGCAGGCCACCACGAGCCACGGCTTCGCTGCGCGCCAGCGAACCAGTCACCCGGCTCCGCGGGCACCTTGCGGCTCTTGTTGCCGGCCCGGCGATACGAACCGACCGCATGCGCATCCGGCCCCTCGGGCGGGTTCACGATGCCCACGTTGTGACCGCCGGATGACAGCACGAAGTCGATGTCGGAGGCGACAAGCTGGTGAATCCTGTAAACCGACGCCCAAGGCGACACATGATCCCTCTCCGTCGCGACCACGAACATCGGCAGAGTGATCCGCGAAAGATTCACCGGGTCACGGGATGTGCAGCAGTAGCGCCCTTCCGCCAGATCGTTGCGCAGGTACAGGTGGCGCAGATATTCCGCGTGCATGCGCGCGGGCATCCGCGTGGCATCGGCATTCCACGCCCGCAGTGCCGTCATGGGTGTCGTGGCGCCCATGAGGTATTCATGAACCAGCTTGGACCACACCAGATCTTTTGAATTGATCAGCTGGAAGACACCCGCCATGCGCCTGCCATCGAGATATCCGGTTTCCGTCATCAGGTCTTCGAGAAAGGCAACCTGGCTCTCGTCCATGAAAAGCCCCAGTTCGCCGGGCTCGGAGAAATCGGTCTGGGCGGCCAGCAGGGTGAGTGTGCGGACCACGCCGGGACATTCGGGCAGCGCTGCGGCGATGGCGAGCAGCGTGCCCCCAAGGCAATAGCCGGCGGCGTGCGTCAGGGCCACCCCGCGCCCCGGCGCAAAGTCCTCGACGCCACGAGGCCTGCCACCGCCCGCGACCGCCACCGCATCGCGCGCCCAGTTGAGGTATCCGTTCAGGAGATTGGCGCCGCCGGTCATCAATGTCTGCCTCAACACCTGCGGATTGGTGGCGATGAAGTTGGATGGCGACACCATGTCGAGCCACTGGCGCGCAACGAAGGCAACCTGGTCCTCGTGGTGCTTCGAGACACCGCGCACCCCATGCGTGGCCTCGTCCCACCACTGCTGGCCGGACATGAAGGCCCGGGCGATCGCGTCGAAGGGGGGCTGCTTCCACTCTTCTCGCGCGAACCGCTTGTCCTGGGCGGCCATGGCTGCGTCAGCCTTTGCATCGTCCGCGCGGGAGACGACAGTCAGCCACCACGTGAGCGACTTGCGCAATGCACTCGCCGCCAGTTCCGTCTGTTTCGCGGGCGATACCAGGAAATGGGCCAGCCAATCCGATTGTGCCTGCGCGAGCGACGCGGGCGAGATGCCATTGGCGAGTCGCCGCGGCGAATCTTGTCGCGGGCCTCTTCACGAAACAGCAGCTTCTTGGCAGACATTGCTGATGACCTCCTGTCGACGTTCCAAGCCCATATTCCGGGCCCGCATGTGCTATGGCGCACGGGTCAGACCCGCCGCTTGATCCTGAACAAACGCGGCAAGGCTGACGCTGCATTGACGCAACGCAAGTCGATTCCGTTTGAGGCTACCTAGAGTGCGGTTGAAGCGCATTGCACTATTCGAGCGATCGCCCCGTTGCCACTGTTGAACGAAAGGAACTTCCATGCGATCCGATGCACAACTCAGGAGCGATGTTCAGGCCGAACTGGATTGGGATGCCGCGATCA
Source organism: Variovorax sp. YR216 (assembly GCF_900107745.1). Lineage (GTDB taxonomy): Bacteria > Pseudomonadota > Gammaproteobacteria > Burkholderiales > Burkholderiaceae_C > Variovorax. The sequence goes on from NZ_FNRO01000020.1 coordinate 52,277, forward strand.
AGTCGACCCAGATCGGCGTGGTCGCGGCGGACGGTGTTGTCACGCTGACGGGCCATGTCGCCAGTCACGCGGAAAAATACGCCGCCGAAGCCGCGGCCCGGCGCGTCAAAGGCGTCAAGGCACTTGCGGTCGAGATCACCGTTAAATTGCCCTCCTCCGACACCCGCGCCGACGCCGATATCGCCATGGCGGCAGAACGTGGCCTCGAATGGTCATCGCTTGTGCCGGCTGGGAAGATCAAGCCGATGGTCGAGAACGGCTGGATCACCCTGCACGGCGAGGTCGAGTGGGAATACGAGCGCAGGGCGGCCGAACGCGCGGTGCGCACCCTGATGGGCGTCACCGGTGTCACGAACGAGATCCGGATCATCCCGAAGGTGAAGGCGGTCGACATCGAGAAGCGGCTTCACGACGCCCTGTCGCGACAGGCCGACCGCGAGGCCGGGCACATCCAGGTCACCGTGAACGGCGACGAGGTTCGTCTGAAGGGGAAGGTCCACTCCTGGGCCGAGTTCGACGCTGTGAACGGTGCGGCGTGGTCCGCCCCCGGCGTGAGCGTCGTGCTCAACGACCTCACGATCGAGTGAATGCGCGGTGAGCGGGCTGACGCGCGAGCGCCGGCCCGTTCAAGCAGGCAAGACACGACGGCCTGGGTCATGCCGACATCGATTCGCTCACCGGGCGCGGACGCCTCAACTATTTCCACGCACGCGCGATGATCGGTGTGGAAGTGGCCTGGCCCGACGTCCGCGCGTGCTCGCTGCCTCACTGATTCCGTTGAGCGCCCCGCGTCAAGGGCTCGCCTCGACGTGGACGACGGGGAGTTGCGTCCGCATGAAATTGAGCGCGTATTGCAGCGCGCCCATGCTCGCTTATTGCGTCGCACTGGGACGCGCTTTTTCATCTCACGGCGTCCGTGATGTCCGGGCACGCCAGCGCCGTGGCGGTGCTAGCGCGCTTCGGATCGGCCACTAGGAGCCTGGGCGGCAGAAGCCGGCTTCGTGTCCTGGCCCGAAGGGCGATGCGCGTTCATGAGCGATGGCCGCGAACTACTTGCCCTACGACCCGCAGCAGATGCTGCTGCTGCCCGAAGCGATGCAGGACTGGCTGCCCGAAGGGCATCTGGCGCATTTCATTAGCGACACGGTCGATACGCTGGAGTTGGGCGCGTTCCATGCGCGCTACGACAAGGACGGCCCGCGCAACCAGCCGTTTCATCCGGCCATGATGGTCAAGGTGCTGATCTACGGCTACGCCACGGGGGTATCTAGCTCGCGCAAGATCGCCCGCAAGTTGCATGAGGATGTGGCCTTCCAGGTGCTGGCGGCAGGCAACTTCCCCGCACACCGCACGATCCGCGACTTCCGGGCCTTGCACCTGGAGGGTGAGCGTCCAGCGCGACCATCTTGACCGACCAATCGTTGGTCCTCAGGGCGGATTGATCTCGTCGGTGGGCTCGTCGGTCTCGTAGTACCTGCCGATCGCCCGTTCCAAGCGCTTGAGCAGAGCGTTGATCGTTCGCCCTCGCGCCGGACGAGGATGGCCAGCGTGTTGTGGCTGTCAGCTGCAGTCGCCGCGCATTCGATGTTTCCGACGGTGATGTCGCCGCCATCTTCGATCAGGGTGTCCGTCATCAGTTTGGAGCAGAAATTCTGACCGTCTTGCGCCTTGCATACCACTTGCGCGCTTCCTCCAGCAGGATCATCGCAAGCGCGAAAGGCATGATGCACAGCCACACCGACGCTGGCGGCGCAGCAGTCCCGAAGACCGCGTTACCCCACGGCGTGTAGACAATCAGCAGCAGCAGCGAGACCTCCAGCGCAACGCCCCAGACGATCAATTGGTTGCCGAACAAACCCGTCGAGCGCAGCGACCGCACAGAACTGCGACACAGAAATACGTTGACGACCTGCATCACGATGATCGCGCTGAGCGCCGCCGTCGTTGCCATGAGGTAGTTTCGGTCATTCGTCGCCGGGATGTGACCAAAGGTCCACCCGCCACCGCGCAGCACGAAGAAGAAGGCCACCATCGCCGCGGTGGCCTCGATGGGGCCGAGGAACAAGCCGCCTCTCAACGCCAGCCGCACGTTGAGCAGCCGTTCGGTGCGAGCACGGGGTGGCCGCTGCATCGTTTGCGCATCGGGCTTCTCGGCGCCCAGCCCGAGTGCCGTCAACGAGTCGGTTCCCATGTCGATCGCCAGGGCCTGGATTGGCGTCAACGCCAGTGGCACGGGAAGCAGCACGAACGCAAGGTAAGGCACCAGTTCTGCAACGTTGTGCGCGAGCACATAGGTCAGGAACTTGCGGATATTCTGGAATGTCGCACGACCTTCTTCAACGGCACTGACGATGCTTGTGAAGTTGTCGTCGAGCAGGACCATGTCTGCTGCCTCCTTGGCCACATCGGTGCCTGACAGGCCCATGGCGATGCCGATGTGCGCGGCCTTCAGCGCTGGCGCATCGTTCACGCCGTCGCCGGTGACCGCCACGATCTGCTGCTTGCTGCGCAGCGCGTCCACGATGCGCATCTTCTGGTCGGCCGCGGCACGCGCGAAGATTACTTCGGGCGCGCTCAGCGCGAGTTGAAGTTGCGTGGACGACAAGCGCAGCAGTTGCTCGCCCGTGAGTACCACTGGATCGGGCGACTGAACCATGCCTATCTCGCGCGCGATCGCCACGGCGGTGCGCGGATGGTCTCCCGTCACCATGATCACCCGGATGCCGGCGCCGCGGCACTTCCGGATCGCTTCAGGCACCTCGGCTCGCGGCGGGTCCTCCAGGCCCACCAACCCGCAGAAGACCAGATCGTGCTCGGCCGTCGGGTCATCCTTGCCCTCTACCAACTGCCTGAAGGCGAACGCGATTACGCGCAATCCCTTGTCGGCCATCTGCTCCTGTGCACGACAGATGTCCGCGCGGGCCGCATCGTCCATCGGGCGCGTCGTGCCAGCTTCCGCGATCTGCTCGCACAGTGGAAGGACCGACTCCGGGGCACCCTTACAGTACATCGTGCGCCCCGAATCCGTTTCGATCACGACGGACTGGCGCATCCGATCGGCGTCGAAGGGGCACTCGTCAACGCGACGCCCGCTCTGATGCTCTGGCATGAACTGGCGTGCCATGTCGACCAAAGCGAGTTCCATCGGGTCCCCGAGCAGCACCGTGCGCCCGTCGCTGGTGGACTCCACCAGGGCGTGGCATGCCTGGGCCGCCGCGAACAGAGCGCGGTGCTGCGCGACCAGGGCCGAGTCCAGCTCCAATCCAGCAGCCAACTGCCGGCTCAGCCCGAGCAGGAGCGTGTGAACCCGCATCCGGTTTTCGGTCAGGGTTCCCGTCTTGTCCGTACAGATCACCGTCACCGAACCCAGTGTTTCGACGGAGGGCAGGTGTCGAATCAGGACGTTGCGCTTGGCCATCCTCTGGGAAGCCAGCACGAGGGCGAGCGTGAGGGTCGGCAGCAGACCCTCGGGGACCATCGCAACGATGATGCCGATTGAGAAGATCAGCGCGCGCCAGAACGGAATGTCCAGTGCATGGCCTGCGGCGAGGAACAGTGCGCCGACGAGCACGGCGAACAGCGCGATGCGGCGGCTCAGGTAGGCCAGCTCCAGGCGCAGCGGCGATACGACGTCGCCGGCCGTCTGGGTCAGCACCGCGATCCTGCCGAGTTCGGTGTGCGCCCCGGTCGCGAAGACGACCGCCGTGCCGCGTCCGGCGACAAGCGACGTGCCGGCCAGCAGGATATTGCGGCTGTCGATCCACCGCTCATCGGTCGAGGCCAGTGCGTCGCGTCGCCGGGGCACCGACTCGCCGGTGATCGTTGCGGTATTGACCCGGACGTCGCGAGACTCGATGAGGCGAGCGTCCGCAGGAATGCTCTGCCCCGGTTCGACCAGGAAGATGTCGCCTGGCACCAGCTGATCGACCGGCAGCAGAACCACCGTGCGATCACGCATGGCCTGAATCCGATGCGGCAGCAGATCATGAAGGGCCGCTAGCGCCCGTTCGATGCGGCGTTCTTGCCAGAACGAGAACGTGCCGCTGATGAGGATGACGGCGACGATCGCGTAACCGACCCGGTTCATGCCCTGTCCCTGATCGCGCCATTCGGCGAAGAATGCCAGGCCGGCTGCGACCCACAGGATCAGAGAGAAGAAGTGCAGGTACTCCCTGGCCAGACGCACGACAAATCGTTCCTGCGGGGCCGGCGGCATGACATTGGCGCCGTGCTCTGCCAGGCGGCGCTGCGCTTCGGCAGAAGTCAGACCGTCGACGCCCACATGCATGCTGGCAAGCGCTTCGGCCACCGACATCTGATGAATCTTCATTACGTGCGCCTTTTGTCTGTCAATTCCCCTATCGGGTCAGGTGCGTAGCGCAACGCTCAAATACGCGACCGCCCAGTTTCGATGGGTTGATTCTGTCGCCTTCTCAATACAGGCCGCTCGTCCAGATAGTGGACTTACCATGGGCGTCCCAAAGTCTTTCGCCGAGGAGCAACTGCTGCGGCGACGATGGCAATCAGCGCTCGCGCGGATCGGAATGCCCTAAAGCCGAGCTTCGGCCGCACGATGCGTTTGGAACGCAGTAGAAAATCGATGGTGTGCGCAGCGCCTCGATCATGTTTCGTCCATCTTCAGTCTCGCCCAGGTTAGCAGCGCCGGCTCTTGTTCCGACAGAACCCGCCGCCTCGTCCACCCCCTTGGCGCCGCGCAAGAGGACCGGTCGCGCTCACCGTAGTTGGGTCCAGCCTGCGCCGGCCGTTCCGGGCCCGATGCCGGCGGTGCCCGTCGCAATCTCCGTCGTGCGTTCGGCTGGCAGACGGAAGGACTCGGCCGCGGGCTCGCACGCCGCCGACAGCGCAGCGAAGAGCCAGCGGCGCCACCGAGGCCAGCCACGCAAGGCGCCCTTGGGGAGGGCGCGATCGTCGATCACATAGTAGCGTTCGGTCGCGGGGTCCAGCGCGAGGCCATCGACCCGACCGAGCGCACGCGGCACATCCGTGTCATCCGAAAAGCCGAAGCGAAGATCCACGACCAGCAGCCCAGCCGCCAGCGGTGTGATCACCGCCGCTTCGGCGGCTGCGACATGCGGCACGCCCTCGACGCGCGGCCGCACCAGCAGAACGCGCTCGGGCAGTCCTTGGGAAAGAGACAGAAAGCAAGCGAAAGCGTAGTTGTCGATGTACCCCAGTGGGCACACGATCACCGCCGTTCCCGCCTTGCGGCTGATGCGCTCGAGATCGAAGGGCTGCAGGAAGTCGAGCGAAGCGGCGATGCGCAGGGTCGATGCGGCCGCGACACGTCGAAATTGTGTGGCCCACCCATGAAGCACAGCGGCGATATCGATCACGTACATCGAGACGCCCCCCCCGCTCGCGCTAGGCCGTTGCGGTGTGCACCCGCCTGCGACCGCTCGCGACAACTCCGGCCAGTGCCTGCATCTCCTCAGCCAGCACCTCAAACAGGTCATCGAGGGTGACAATGCCGACCAGGACGCCTTCTGGCGTCGTCACGGGCATGCGCCGGACGCCCTTGCGCCGCATCGTCTCCAGCACGTCGAGCGCCGAGTCCTGCTCGCGGGCCACCGCCGGATCGGCGGTCATCGCTTCGGCCACTGTCATCACGCGGGCGTCCAAGTCCTTGGCAACGACAGAAGTGACGATGTCACGGTCGGTCAGGACGCCGACCACCACCCGGCCGGGATCGGCCTCCTCGACCACCAGCAGGCAGCCGACCTCCTGCTCGCGCATCAGCCGGGCTGCCTCGGCCAGACGCGTGCCACGGAACGCGATAGTCACGATGCGGGTGCAGATCTCGCCCGCGGTGAGTCTTTGGTACATCCTGGCCTCCCGTTCGTCGCTAGCCCATCGTCAACTCATTGGTCACCGCGATCGCGCCGGACGCCGACCACGCGACCCCTTGCACTGCATCGCGCTCGTGCCAAGCGTTCACCCGGCCGCGCAAAGTGGCCTCGGTGCCGTCGAGCCGAATGTCGGTCCTGTTCACCTCGTGCTCGACCTGCCGCTTCGGCGCCTGGGTGATGCGGCTCCGCAGGTCGGACGGTGTCACGGCCGGTGTCTTGATGGTGATCTCGTTGCTGATTCTGACCACGCCTGGCACGGCTTCCGTCGCGCCACGCCGCCCGCAGTCACGATGCCCTCCTTTGCCGTTACGTCGATCGACGGCGAGCGGATGCCCGGGGTCTATCTTCACGGCAGCGTTTCCTTGCAAATTTCACCTTCGTCAATCTATGCGAGACGGGCGCAGCCGTACTTGACGCGCGTCAATCCGGTTCATCTGCGCTCTCCAGCATTGCACCGTCATGGCAAAAGGCAGCCCGCCAAGCGGCCGTAGCGACCTTTGTGCCCGGGTACCAGGCTCGCGAGGATGCGCCCCCCCAATGTTGAGGATGTTTGCACACACGCTGGGGGTCTCAAATGAGGCATCTTTACCTTCAGGGGGCGAGCCATGTCCGCATGCGTCAGTCGCGACATCTTCCTGCAAATCGAACCCCTCCCTGACTACAGTCCGCTTGCGCCACTTCTGTGCGCACGGCGATACGGTCGCGACTGCCAGTTCAACGATGGCCATGAGCTCGGCCGGATTCCCGCCGAGGAGATTCTCGACGCGCGCGTCGACGCGCTGGTCTATCGCGAGTACCTGGACGCCGACTACACCGTGCCGAACACCGCGCCCCTGGTGCCGTCCGACGTCGCGGAGCCGCCTTGGGACCGCCGCGTCCCGAGCGCGCTGATCTGGGCCAAGCCCGGCGAGCGCCTGCGTATCCACGTACGCAATGCCGACCCGCACGACTGTCACAGCCTGCACGTGCACGGCCTGCGCTACGGCATCGACTCCGATGGCGCGTGGCCGCGTGGCGTGGCGACCAAGGACGGGCGGCGCAGCGACGAGATCCTGCCCGGCCAGACCTGGACCTACGTGTTCGACATCGGCGCCGAGATGATCGGTGCGTGGCCCTTCCACGACCACGTGCGGCACGTGCAAATGAACATCAACCGCGGGCTGCTGGGCGGAATCATCGTGCGCGACCCGCACGCCGCGCGTGTTGACCACGAGGTGCCGATGTTCTTCCACGTGATGGCCGGCTCCAGCGGTAGCGTGCAGTTCGAAAGCCCGATGCTCTCGCACGGCGACGTGTTCAAGTTCAAGTTCCTGGTGGCCGACCAGATCACCGACTACATCTGCCGGATTCATGGGCCCAGCATGGCGGGGCGGGTGCGCGTGGTGGCTGGTGCGCCCACTGCCGCGGTGAACGTGAAGGTCGAGGACAACAAGTTCACCCCGGCGGACGTCACCATCACCGCCGGCACCGAGGTGATCTGGACCAACTTCGGCGACAACCAGCACATCGTGTTCTCGGGCGGTGGCGGCAAGGCGAGCTTCTGCCTCAACGGCCGCGCCTTCGTCGGCAACACGCCGATCATCAGCGCCAACTCGGGTGAGACGATCCGCTGGTACTTGTTCAATCTCGACACCGGCAGCATGTGGCACAACTTCCACCCGCATGCGTCGCGCTGGCAGATTCCGTCGCCGCCTGGCGGCGCCAGCGACGTGCATGCGCTGAGCCCGGTTGAGACCTTCATTGTCGACACCGAGGTCCCGCCGGCCCTGCGCCTGCCCTGCGAGCTGGAGCAACTGCAGTGCTGCCCTCCCGCCGATGCGTGCCTGACGGAGCTGTGCGCGGACTTCCTCTTCCACTGCCATGTCGAAGAGCACATGATGGCCGGCCTCGTCGGTTTGATTCGCGCGAAGCAGAAGATCTGGATCACGGACGCGGTGCTCAAGCAGACCCAACTGGTGCTGCCCCTGGGGTGCTGCGACAACGAGTGCACACCGGTGGACCTGACGCGCTGCATGGGCCGCAAACCTCTGCCCCCGAAGCCGCCGCAGCAACCCTCGGCGCACGGCGACAATCCGATGGTCATGGCCATGCCAGCCACCGCGGGCGTACCCGAGCATGTGGTGCAGATGCAGCCGCATGCCCACACGCTGGACGCGCTCGTGCACGAGCACCCGTTCGAACCCGTGGTGGTGCCTGCGACAGGCCCGGTGGATGCGCTGACCGTAGCAAAGACAGGCTACTGGGAGCTGCTTCCCTGCGAGCTTCCGGTGCTCGCGGTGCACGCCGCGTTGATGCACACCGGCAGGATCGTGTTCTTCGCCGGCAGCGGCAACGACGAGCTCTACACAACGGGCTTCCGCAGCGCCGTCTACGACTACGAGAACGGCACCATGACGATGCCGACCACACCCGCCGATGTGTTCTGCGCCGGCCAGTCGTTCCTGCCCGACGGGCGATTGCTGGTGGCCGGCGGAACCGAGCGTTACGACCCATTCGTCGGCCTGAAGACTGCCTTGCTGTTTGACCCGGCCACCGAGCAGTGGACCTTCGTGCATCCCATGAAATGGGGCCGCTGGTACCCGGCGCTGATGACGCTCGGTGACGGTCGGGTGATGGCCACCTCGGGCGGCGGCAGCCCCGAGAATGAGCTCTATAGCAACCCCACCGGCTGGTCGGTGGCAGGGCCCGGATTCGGCTGGCCACTGTACCCGCACCTGACCCTGTTGGCCGACGGCCGCGTGTTCCATTCGGGCATGCGCTTGGGCGGCTCGGCTGTGTTGCCCGGTTTCCTGACGCCGGCCACCGGTGCCTATACGCCGCTGCCCGCGGCCGCCATTCCCGCCAGCTTCAACTTCGGCGCGCGCGACCAGGGCGCGACCGTGCTTCTGCCTCCGGCGCAGACGCAGAAGGTGATGGTGATGGGCGGAGGCAGTCCGAGCATCAACGCGGTCCACGTCATCGATACCGATGCGCCCGGTCCGCACTACGTCGCCGCACCATCGATGCTGCGCAACCGCATCCACGTCAATGCGGTCATCCTGCCCGACCGCACCGTGGTCGCGACCGGTGGCAGCGGCATCGCCGAGAACGCGCTGACCGCCTCGACCGAAGCCGAGATCTACGACCCCGTCGCCAACACCTGGACCACCGGCGCTCGCGCTCGCGTGCCGCGCATGTACCACTCGATCGCGCTACTGCTGCCGGACGCGCGCGTGCTCACAGCCGGCTCCAACCCGAGTCGGCGCAACGACGAGATGCGGCTCGAGGTCTATCACCCGCCATACCTGTTCCGAGGGCCGCGGCCCTGCATCGAGAGCGCGCCCGACGATCTGACGCTGGGCGATTCGTTCACCCTGCACATTCCCGACGCGGCGAACATCAAGTGGCTGAGCCTGGTGCGGCCGATGGCCACCACGCACTCGTGCGACAGCGAGCAGCGCCTGATTGACATTGCGTTCAAGCACAGCGGCGTGTGCAAGCTCGTCGCGCGCCTGAGTGACAACCCGAACCTGGTGCCGCCGGGCTACTACATGCTGTTCGCGGTGAATCAGGCCGGTGTGCCGTCGATCGCGCATTGGCTGCGCGTGAAATCCAAGCTCGAGACCATCCGCACGGTGAAGATCCACCCGGCCATCGGCATCGCCCGTGTTGGCAACAGCCCCAGCGAGTTCTTTATCGGACCGGAGGTTCCCGGCGACAGCACGGCGCCGGCCGGCGGTTACAAGGACAAGCAGCATCGCGTGAAGCGCCAGGCCGCACGCTTTCGCTTGTTCGGCTACGACGAGCACGGCAAACTCGTTCAGGAACTGGACGCGAAGGATGCCACCATCCACTGGACCGCTCACCTGGCCAACAAGAAGGCGGCCGGGCCCCGCTTCGAGGGCCTCAAGCAGGACACGTCGTTGCGCAACGAGAGCGTTGCTGATCGCAACACGCTGGTCATCGACCCAGGTCCCCGCTCGATCAGCGGGGTCGCGCAATCGGCCAGCTTCGACAGCGGAAGCTTCCTGGGCACCAAGGTGCCGCTCGGCGAGATCCGCACCGACGAACAGGGCCGGCTGCTGGTGCTTGGCGGCTTCGGCCATTCGGCGTCACCCTCGCATGCGCCGATCACCACCTTCGCCAATAACGACGGTTGGCATGACGATGTGTCCGACGGCCCCGTCAACGCGACGGTGGAACTGCATGGCCTCAACCAGACGCTGCATGCGGTTGGTGCATGGGTCATCGTCGGGCCCCCCAAGTTCGCACCTGCCTTCCAGAGCATCAGCACGCTGTACGACGTTCTCCTGCAAACCGCGGTGGACAAGCTCGGCTTTGCGCTGCCGGAGCAGCCCTCTTTCACCCGCGACATCTTCCCGGTGTTGGCTCGCGTGACGCAGATGAAGTGGGTCAGTTCGCTGGCGGGTTCGGCGCACAGGACCTTGGCCGCTGTCCTTCCACCCCCCGGGCCCGACGCGGTGCGCGCGGCAATATTCGAGCGTTTGCGCAACCCCAACGACGGCTCGGGCGGCGATATGCCGATGGTATGGTCGGAGCACTATGGCTCGCAGGCCGACGAGCGGGCTGCGCCGCGCGAGATGGCCGACATGGACGAGGCCCAGAATCAGCCTGTCACGCGCATCCAGTACCGCGTACTGGAACAGTGGAAGGACGGCGACTTCATCAATGACTGGAATGGGCCGCCGGCGCCCGGGGCCGAGGTCACGCCAGAGGGGCTGGACCGCGCGGCCCTTGAGACCTGTGTCGGCGGGCCGTTCTACCCGGGTATTGAGGCGGGTTGGGCCTTGCGTGATGTATTTCCCTTCGCCGAGCCGTTCAGGCTCTGGCAGGCCTCGCTGTCGGCGGGCGATGTGACGCAGCAGATGTCGGTGCCGTGGCAATCGGACTTCAACGACTGCCAGTTCGAGGAGCCGCTCGCGTGGTGGCCGGCGCAGCGGCCCGACGATGTCTTCGTCGGCAATAGCGACACGCCGGTGAAGTGGACCCGCGGCATCGTCGGCGGTCCGGAGGACATGATCAAGTCCTGGCACCGGCTGGGCTTCGTGGTGAAGGACGGCACGCGTTTCGTGGAACGCGAGCGCGAAGACCATCAATGATGCGACGGCCGCCGATCGTCGACGTGGCCGTGGTCGGCGCCGGCCCGGCCGGTTGCGCCACCGCGCTGGCGTTGCGCCAGCGCGGGCACAGTTGCCTGCTGATCGAAAGCGCCGGCAACGCGCGAGTGCGCGTCGGCGAAACCCTGCCACCCGCCGCCTGTCGTCCGCTCGCCGCCCTGGGCGTATGGGACGCGTTCGTCGCGTCGAGGCCGCTGCCTTCGGTGGCGATCCGCTCGATCTGGGGCAGCAGGGAGCCCCAGGAGCGCGAGTTCATCTTCGACCCCTACGGCAACGGGTGGCATCTCGACCGCGCGCGCTTCGACGCAATGCTGCTCGAGCAGGCGACAAAGGCGGGCGCCACTTTGCTTCAGCCGGCCCGACTGCAATCGGCGGAACTCGACCGACACGGAATCTGGGCACTGCGCATCGCCGGTGACCTACTGCGCGCGCGCTTGGTTGTCGATGCCAGCGGCCGCGCCGCTTCGTTCGCGCGCCGCCAAGGCGCGATGCGAACGGCACGCGACCACCTGATCGGGGTCGTCGCGCGCTACCGGCTTCCGACCCGCCAGCGCGCCGAGGCAGGTGTGATGCTGCTGGAAGCCGCGCAGGACGGCTGGTGGTACGGCGCACGTCTGCCCAACGCCGGGCTCGTCGTCAGCTACATGACCGACCGCGACCTGCTCCCGCGCGGCCTGTCCGAGTTCGAGTCCGTACTGGGTCGGACCGAGGAGGTGGCGCAGGCTGTCGAGGGACACGTCCTCGACAGCCCGCCGCACTCCGTACCAGCCGACACCGCCTGTTTGTGGCCGATGTGCGGCGCCGGGTGGTTGGCCGTCGGCGATGCTGCCGCCTCCTACGATCCGCTATCGGGTCAGGGTATCTTCAAGGCCCTTTCGAGTGGGCGGCTCGCGGCTGACGCCATCAGTGCGAACCTGGCCGGTGACGACTCCGCGCTTCGGTACTACGGCGCCGAGGTCTGCGCCGACTTCAGGCGCGCACTGGCCCTGCGTAGCGTCTACTACGCTCATGAGCACCGCTGGCCCAAATCGATGTTCTGGCACCGTCGCCACGCAGCGGCGGATGCATGACTACAAAGAAGCCACAAGGGACCCTCGAACTGTGTGGCGCGAGCACGCCGACAAAATCCGTATGCGCATCATTGATTCATGCACACGTTCGGCACGTCCACTGATGGCGGATGGCAAGGCCATCGGGCCTGAAATTTTCCGCAATGGTCAGGCACTCGCGGCACTCCTCACCGGGTGGTCGGCGGTAGGCCCTGACGCAGCCATGAGATCGTCCGCACCATGGCATCCGCGGCTGCTGCCTGGTCCTTGGGCGGTGCATTTGATAGGCTGAAACCGTGGCCAACTCCCGCGTACTCATGCAGCGTCAGCAAGGAAAGTGACGAGGCCTTGGACGCCAGCTCGAGCTGGCGCGTCTCTTCGATCAGACAGCAGTCCCTGTAGGTATCGGCTATGCCGGCCATCATCAGGACCGGCACCTTCATCTTGCCGAGAAACTCGGCCGGATCTTTTATGAAGTTGGTCAGCGGGTAGGAAACCGCCACCGTTTCAACCAGCTCCGGCATGCGCGTGGCAGACGCGAGCGCCACTCCGCCACTCAACGAGTACCCCATGCCGGCCTACCGTGCGTTGGCGCCCGACTGAGATGGCCCACGGCCTGCAACCAGTTGCTTAGCCAGATCGGAACAACGCGCGAGAATGAGCGCGTGCCCAGCTGATGGGATGCCTTCGCAACGTACTACTACACTTGCGCTGCAGGCGGCCTCGGAGGCCGCGATCGGTACAACGCCCATGTCTTCGCGTGCAGCTGAACACTTGAGCTCCTCTGAAGGGTTCTTTGGCGCACTGCCGTTGTTGGAGCGCGAGCGCGACGCTTTCGACGTGACCCGCTTTCGCCCAGCACCGGACGACTGGGCACTCGCGGTCACCGACATCGTCGACTCGACCGGCGCCGTCGCGAGAGGACGTCACAAGACGGTCAATTTCGTGGCCGCCATGGGGATCGCGGGTCTTCGCAACCTTTGCGCGCCGACGCGAATCCCGTTTTTGTTCGGCGGGGACGGAGCGGTCGTGATGGTGCCGCCATCGAAGGTCGGTGCGGCACGCGCCGAACTCGCGCGTGTCCGGGGGCAGTCGAGGCGCGACTTCGATCTCGTGTTGCGCGTGGGTCTGGTCACCGTCGAAACACTTCGCCGCTTCGATTGTGACGTTCTGGTCGGCAGGTTCGAGCCGACCCCGGGAAACAGCTTTGGCATCTTCCTCGGGGGAGGGGTGCGGGTCCTCGAAGATGCGGTCCGGGGTCGGGGAAATGCCGAGCTGGGGCGCCTCGCCGCCATCCCAGATGCATTGGACGACGGCGAGCCGGTCGACCTCGAGGGGTTGTCGTGCCGCTGGGATACGCTGCATTCGAGCCAGGGAACGATGTTGACAATGATTGTTCGCGGCAACGCCGACCTGCGCGAGATCTACTGCGAAGTCCTGAGACTCGCCGGCCCAGAGGCCGAGATCCGCCCCGTGAGTTTGAACACGCTGCGCGCGCGCTGGCCGCCAACGGGCTTCATGCTGGAAGCACGGGCGCGCAGGCGTGGCGGTTCGCTGCTTGCATGGACGGCGCGAGTGCTCGCGGAAACCCTGTTGGCCCGCGTTGTCCTCGCGTGTGGAAAGCCCATCGGGGGCTTCGATCCCCAGCGCTATCGCAGCGAGATCGTCACTAACACCGACTTCTGCATGCACGACGAGACGCTCTGCTTCGTGATTGATTGCCCGCTTGCCGCAGTGGACGCGATCAAGATGTACCTGGCCGATGCCGCGTCGACGCGAGGGCTTCGCTACGGAATCCATCTCTCGGATACAGCGCTCATGACTTGCCTAGTCACGGCCCCGGCGGACAGTCTCCATGTGCACTTCGTCGACGGAGGAGGCGGCGGCTATACCAGCGCATCCAAAAGCCTCAAGGTGTGATCGAATCCTGAGTACATCCGCCGGGGGCGGGCCGTGCTGAAATACAAGCCGCGTGAGCCGAGGCAGACGCGGGTGCATCGCATTGCAACGACGTGGGGCCACTCTGGCCTTGCCTACTCGGACATGAGGAGCATGGAGACCACCATGCGTGTGTGGCAGGGTCGCTGGATCCGCGGATGGAGGCGCCGGACGGGCCCAACAGCATCTCGATTCTTCCGATCGCGGCGGAAACCATCGCTGTTGCTGGCAGCCTCGGGCGCTAAATTCCGGCATCTCGTACGCCATGGTGCTAGACAGATACCGGTCACGCGAGCCGTTTGCCTTATGCCTGCTCTCGCAATCACAGATTTGCCGTCACCAGAAAGAAATTGAATCCGGTGCTTCGCAACCGCCCAAGGCACCGCGACAATCCGAATTTGATGGTGAAAGGGCCATCACGGCCACCTCGCGTTTCTGATCATGCACGCCGCAAAGATCAACGCCCCGAAGGCGGGGTACGCCAATGCGCCTTGGCCGGGGCGGGCTCTATCGCGGCCAGCACTGGTGCAGCGCAAGTGCGCCTGTGGCGGCACGGCCGGAGTGAGTGGGTCCTGCGATGCATGCGAACGAGATCACATGACGGGCCTGCAGCGCCACGTCGTGGTGGGTGCGGCTGATGACGCCTACGAGCGCGAGGCGGACCGCGTGGCCGACGCCGTGGTCGCCGGGTCGGTTGCGCCCGCTCCGCGGGCCATCCAGCGCCTCTCGGAGCAGCCCAAGGGTTCTGCCGGCCATATGCCGGCCAGTGTCGGCCAGGCACTTTCAGGGACCGGACACGCACTCGAACCATCGCTGCGCGTCGAGATGGAACGGCATTTCGGACACGAATTTTCGAAGGTGCGAGTGCATGCCGACGCCGCGGCCGATCGGTCGGCCCGGGATCTCGCAGCACATGCCTGGACACTCGGAAACGACATCGTGTTCGGCGCCGGCCGCTTCGCGCCGCAGACCAGCGAAGGACGTCGGCTGCTGGCGCACGAACTGACGCACGTCGTGCAGCAGTCGCAGGGGTCACGCGGGCCGCAGCACTTGCAGCGCGGCGGCTCGGGGCCCACAGCGAAACCCCACCACTGTGGAGGGTGGACCTGCGTGGCGCGCGGCGATTGCAACAACACTGACGACATGAAGGCGCCGAACAGCGCGCCTTCCACGAGCTGGACGTTGACCGCCAATTTGGACCTGGACGTGCTGAAGGCCACCGAGATCCTGACACCGTCCGACGTGGGGCATGCTTTCGTCGAGTTCACCGAATCGAACGGGAACCGCTATACCTATGGCCACTATCGGGAAAAGCTTCAGGTGCCGACCGAGTTCAAGCCCGAAGTCCCGGGCTGCATGGCGCATCCGGATCAGACGCACGCCAGCTGCATCGACATGCGCATCCCGTATGTTCTCACGCAGGCCGAGTACGGCAAGGCGCTCGCCTTCGCCCAGAAGTGGTGCTTTGCCCAGCCGGCCTACAACATGTTGACCGCCAACTGCGCAACGTTCGTGGAGGCCGCGGTTCGCGAGGCCGGCAAGACGCTACCGAGTCCACGAGGTACGGTCGCTGCCGGCAAGTTCCATGCAGACAATCCAAACACGGTGTTTGAGGCCTACATCAGCCCATCGGACGACACCGCCTGGCGTGGGCGGGTCACTGGCGACTTCACGGGCTTCTACGACTATGCCGGTGGCAAGTCGATTTCCTTCCTGAGCTTCAGGCTGAAGACCAACGAGACGCACACGGTTGGTGGAACGTACACCTACACCGGCAGCTCCGGCGACAAGATCAAGGGCACGCTCGAGGGGCAACTGATCTTTGACGTCGATTCCGCCACGAAAGCCGTGACCGCGACGGTCAGGTTCGACTGGCACGAACCCAGCGGCAGCGGTAAGGGCGTGTGGACCGTCAGCACCTCTGGTGCGCTGAAGGGGACATGGGGACGCGGCAGCGCCGACAGCGGTGTCGGCACGTGGGAGCTTTCAAAGAAGCCTTGAGGCGGGGATGCAAATATTCCGTGCGGCCGAACGGAGGGGCCCATGCGTGACGCTGTTGCGATGTTTCCTCCTCAATCGAGGGGACATACGGCCTGAGCAAGTCGACTTGGGCAGTCAGGCTGCCTTGGCGCGCCCGCAATCGCCAATCGTCACCCCTATTCCTTGGGGACCACCATGATCCCGAGCATCAGCTGTGTGTTCAGCGAGGCCAATCGCTGAACCAACTCCCACTGCCTGGACATCAACGACAAGAATTCCGGATCGGTCGGCAAAGCCCGGGCCGAAAGAGCAAGCTTCGAAAGCTCTTGAGTGATGTTCTGTTGCTCCATATAGATGGCATTTGCCGCTTCGGTGTATTCATTGAGCGTCATCCGGCATCTCCATATGGGTCGCGTGCGTCGAATCTTAGCCGAATAGAGACTGTCGGGCTCAGCACGGATTGCACGACGCGGGGAAACCAGACGCAACCACCCGGAGCGTGCGTGCCATCTACGCACTACAAGATTCATCGAGCGCGAGCATTTACTTGATGCAGTTCGCCCCGGTGCTTCTGCTCGGCGTCATGATGCATGCCGCGATGCCCTTCGTCTCGGGCATTGGCTCTGTCGGTTGGCCAGTCGTCGACCGGATCCCCGGACCGTCCGTAAGAGGAAGATGTCGCGATTCCCAGATCCGAAGCGCCTACGCTGAGGCGTTGACAGCATCCTTCAATGCTTTGCCTGCCGTGAATTTCGGCGCCTTGCTTGCTTTGATCGTCATTGGCTCACCGGTCGACGGATTGCGGCCGGTGCGCTCAGCACGGCTGGCCACGGCGAAATTGCCAAACCCGATCAGCTGCACGACTTCCCCACGTGCCAAAGCTCGCGTCAGGTTTTCAAGTGCTGAATCGAGCATGCGGCCCGCATCGGCCTTGCTGAGGCTGGTGTCCGCGGCGATCGCGGCGATGAGTTCGGTCCTGTTCAAACTGAGGTCCTTTTGAAAGAGTGATGAGCAGGATAGCCTGATCTGAGCTTCTCAGAGACTGACCGAAAGCAACGTTCCCTGTAGACGCGTGTGAGACTGTAAAGGGCCATCCGCGTGCTGCGATCGACCCACGAGCCCAGCGCCACAACCGGACCATCTGCGCCGGCGGGTCGCAAATTTTACGAACGTCCATTGATGGTCCCTGTCGACCAGCGACGTCATCCGCAGTCGCTGGAGCTCGTGAGAATTGTGTCCCGCAGCGACCTCATCAAGCCCTCTTTGGCGCATTTTGACGAGGAAGAAAAGCGCGAACGAATGCGCGGCCTTCCCTAGCGGGTGTGACTTTGGGCGACTGCGCCCTGAGACCTTCCCATCCAAGACCCTCATCAATTTTCTGTCGAACGCCGCGCGCGCTGAACCGACAGCGCGATCGCCCGACCGACGAATGCGCCGTCATCGGTGTCGTTCGCGGCGCACCTGATCGCCGCGACTGCAACATCCACCCCGTCGTTGGCAGAGGGCGCCTTCTGATCGCGCCGACGGCTGCCTCTCGGAGGGACGGTGGTGACCATCGGTGTGTCGGGCATTGCCAGCCCGTTCCGCAGCTTCCTCGCCATGGAGAGGAAGGACGCGCTGGCGACGCCCTACGAGGTGCTGGTCTGTGCGAGAACCTGGAGCCGACGCAACGGATCCATCGCTACGCCTGGCTGCAGCTGTACCTCAAGCGGCGAAGCGCTCTCGTACTATTCCGAGGCGGGCCCACTTGATCTCGTATCGATTCGGCCAGCCGCCTTTGGGCCACTGACACCAGGCCGGTGCTCGGGCCTTTCGACTTCGATCCGCAGGGGCTCCTCATGACTGCCGGCTTGCCGCGACGCGAGACGCCCCGGGTGTGCCGAACGACATTCGCGTCAAGTTCTCGAAGGCCTTCGACGAGATTTTTCGTATCCCGAAGGTTATCGAAACCATGGCGGCGAACGCCGTGACCCCTGAGCATCTGGACTCGGACGCCACGCAAAAGGAACTGCGCGACACCGGCAAGAGCTGGGCCAGCTTGCAAAGCGCATCAGCCTGAAACTCGACTAGGACTCATACGGTGAGCAAGTCTGTCCGACGGTCTCGTTCCGCGCGACCGGTTTGCGGACGGTCACCGAACCTGCACGACATCATCCCTTCCCTATAACCCATGAACAATGAAGGTCGCGTCCGAGGAGGGTACTAACAGGGTCGCCTCGCCGACCCGGGTGAATCGATACTCCTTGCCATCGATCACGATCGACTTCATGTTCGTCCAGACCCGGTACTCGAGGCCGCCAACCGTAGGGGTTACTCCTAAAACCTTGAGCACAGGTGGCACGTTCACCCTGAAAGCGATGTGGGCTGCGGCACTTCTGGTCCCGATGCTCGACTCAGAAGCGCAGGGCTCGGCAAGTGCCAGCAGAACCATCGAGACGGCAATCCCTCTCACGTCTACACAATCATGCAAAGTCTTGTTGGGTGCTTCGATTCGGGTCTCGGGCCGTTATCTCAAATCATTGAGATCGACGAAGTTGCTCTCGATCCACACGCGGCCCTCTTCGTTCAAGGCGAAACTCAATGCCTTCTCCTTGGAAAGCTTCTTTTCCTGAATCGCTCGGGACAGTGGATCTGCACGCCCTACTTCGCCACGCCTGCGGTTGTAGATGTGCTCCACGCCATCGCCGTCGCTGTAGCTGTACGACACTGTGATGCCGTCCAGGTCAGCGAGAGGCTGCAGGAACGCAATGAACTGCGAGGCGGTGATCCCATCGGCCTTGATCGCATTCCAGTGCTTGTACAGGGCTGACTTCACCACCATCTGTTCGCAGTGGGGCGTCGCGGATCCCTGGTGTGCCGGAACCGCGGCGACTGTCGACCCGAGACTCTCCACGTCAGCGTTCCTGCGGAAGAAGTTGACCACGGCGCCCAGGAACGTCTTGGCGTCTGGTTGGGCCGATGGTTGACTGTCCAAACTGTGTGGCACCGTCTCGATTTCGACTTCGCGTTTGTCCGTCTGGCCCTTGCGACCGCTTCTATCTGTGCCGGTCACAGTGCCGAGCCTCGATGTGCGACGAGACCAAAGAAAAAAGTCCTCCGCTTCAGGATCTTCGTATGGGTGGTACTCATAAGTTCTCAATCTTTCTGAGCTCGAATCACTCGCACGGTGCGCGCCCGTTCTGGATGTTGTTTGACGCAGTTGATGAATCGAATCGTGCTTAGCTACCTTCACTTTTTCAATGCCACTTCTTGGCAACATCAACTTGGATTTGAACCCCCGGAGCGAACTGAACCTCTATTCATCCGCGCAAGCTGTTCACGAACGCGATGGCCTCCGCGCGCGACAGGTCCTCGACCCTCACGATGCCCTCCGCCACCCGTCGGTCTGCAAGCGTCTGCGCCCGACCGACGCCAGGAGCAGGCCGCATGCGAGCGACGGCGAGATCCAGCGGTCACGGAGCCACACAGCGACATTGCCGGGCGTGAACTCCGTCACCTCTCTGGCCTCCTTCCAAAGGAGTGTGTCGAACACACCTTCAGCCGGAGCGAAGGCCTCATAGTGGGCGCGCCGTGTGGTCTTGTGGCGCACGAACTCACGATGGGCTTGGCGCACTGGGTACGGGCGCGGGATGAGTCAAGGGCAAAAAGGCGCGATTCTCGCGGCCCAGCGCCGGTAGAAAAACGGCGGCTTGTCACATATGGGGGCTGTTCGATATGGATGTGCCCACTGGCGATTGCGATGAAAATCCACGAGCGGGATGAACATCACTCTTGACCGTAGGTACACCGAACTGCATCAGCATCCGCGCAGTAGAAGCCGCGACGCCTGCCGGCGTGGTCTCACTTCCTGGTCGCCGCTTCCTTAGCCACGCAAACTCCGCTCCAGATGCGTGATGTACTTGTGGGCGGCTTCGCACTCGATAGCCATGAGGATTCTCAACCGTGTGAGTTCGCTGTCGTTCGGCCCGGGGCCGATACGCCCCGCAATTTGCGCATTGGCGGCAGCCACACTGTCGTGCACGCGCTTTCTTTGGGTTCTTGCCCTCTCCCAGGCATCCTTGAGATGCTGCGTTTCGTTCTGCGGATGGGTAATGAACATACCCCCGCACCATCGAAAATCCCGCTGAACACAGCCTGAACGCGACTCTTGCGCCGCGCACCGCAAGGGGCAGCACGGGCTGAGCGCAGCGCAGTCGGCACAAGCCTTGCACGTCTGCGGCTTCTCTTCGCTCAGCGTGAGATATTCCGTTGTCGCTCGCAGCAAGTCGGTCAGCCGCACCTCTTTTTTCTTCAATTGGAGCTATCTTCGGATTCATGAAGACTGCCACTGACTGCCAAACCTTGGACGACTCGCAGCGCCCGGCGATCAATCATGCGGTCGACCGGGAGATGCGCATTTTCAGGCAGGCTGAAGAGAGGAACACGCCGACTCTGACGGAACGCAAATGGTTCCCGTGGGTCGCTTTGCCAGCCGGTGTCGCGCTCGGCGTGTTGGCGGCATTGAGGTTTGGCGCGTAGGGGGTGCTCTGACCCTCAGCGCTCTCGCGAGCCTCTGTGATGAATGTATCCCCCCTCTGTTCAGGTCAGGCGACACGACAAACTGACCCGCCATGCGCATTGTCGTGTCGCCTGACATCTTGCAGCCATACGTGTCGAACGCACGACCTCTGACCTATTGCGAGATCGAACGTCGCCGAGATTGAACACACCCTATGTATCGCGACCCAGCAGGTCGACGCCGGCGCGTGTCACCGCGGGGGGTTGAAGCCTCGCGACTCGCGCGGACACCTCGGGGCCCGAGCCACTCAAGACGAGGCGCCGATGTGACGAACATGGGGTCTCCACGCAAGGAAGCAGCGCGGCGGCACGCTCGCCTCCCGTTTCCAATCGGATCGCTCCATCACGGCCAAACATAAGTTATGGGTCCGATTCTTTTTAACTCTAGGTTGTTGCAGCCACGCAGCAGATGAAGCCGAATGGCCTCAGATTTCGCTCGCGCTCGCGTCCTCCGTGGACAGTCCTCTTACGATTGAGTCATGGGTGCAGGGTTGCAGGTGCGGGACGAGTTGAGCCAATCCTTCTTTTGGCTCCGGCAGTTCGAGATGAGGGTGCGAGGCGTCGATGGCGGCGCTCGCTGGTACACCTCTTCCGAATTGGAAGCACGCATTCAGTACTCCTGGTTCGAAGCCGCTGTCGCCGGCTCTCCAACGCTTTGCATCTCCAACCTTCGCTTCTTCAGCACCGTCGCCGGCCAAGGCTTCATTGAAGCCTTGGCCGACTGGTTCTCCAGCGCGCATCACGCGCTCGAGGCCGAAGTACTCGTCATTGAACATCCGGGCGGCGCTGCTTTGTGCGAGTGGCTTGCGGCCAGTGCATTCGAGCGCTCCGGCGCCTCTGGTGGGCTTGCCCATTCCTGGTACTTCAAGCGCACTCCCGTAAGGATCGAAGCGCCCATGGCAGCCAAGCCACCACAAGAGGCACTCACAGGCATCTGGCTAGGCCTCGAAGGATTCGTTGGGAAAAGCAACGCGAACGACGCGTACGAGGAAGAGGAGACACAAGTGGCATCTAAAGCAGCACTGGGCGGCAGCAATCGAGACGCGATCATGTCCGCACTTCGCAACTCCAAGGGTCCTGCTGACGGCTTCGTCGTGGCCAAGGCGGCCAAGGTGAGTCCTTTGCAAGCAACTCGAGCGATGGAAAAAATGGTGGCCGAAGGTCTGTTGGTCAAGAAGGACACTCTGGATGGCTTCAACGACCCCTCCGCCACTTTCGAAGCGATGCCTCCTCCCTAGCGAACAGGGTTGGCCGTCGCACCGTCATCCGGAGCGCTCCTCCTCCGAATTGATGAGGCATCGGATGTCCAACCGCCGTGTGTCCGAGGCACACTGGGTGAAAGTGATCCCGATCATCATGAACCACCCGAACCATCTTCCTCCCAGTCACCAGATCTTGAACGCCGCGCGCGATGCGAGTGGGGGCGACATCGCGCGGGCTATGCGTTGGTATCGGACCGAGCCGATCATTCCGCTGGAGTACAAGACTGCTGAAAGACTGGTTGCGGAAGGACGTGCGAACGACGTGCTTCTCGCGATGAGTTCCTCGGGGGTCGGCCTCACCAGGTGATGCGCGCAGGCCGTGCGCGTCGATCCCGAGAAATCGCGGCTGCATTGATTCAGCACAGCCATCGGGCGAATCAACCCCGGTCGCCGGCCCGGCCGGTTGTGACCCTGTCTTAAGCTTTGGACGTCGCTCTTCTTGAGCACGGCTCTGATGGTGCTCGAATACCTCAAATCGAATCCTTCTTGGGCGCGGGTGTAGTTGCCGGCAGTCCTGGTTCGGTAAAGGCGCTACAGCCAGGTGCGCCCGGTTCTCAGGCGGCACCGCGCCCGAGCAGGTCTTTCGGATCCTTTGGCGGTTCGATGCTTGGCGGGCAAGCTGCGCACGACGCTCGGTCCGTAGACCGGCGTGATCAGTGGTGCCCCCACTGCCCCGCAGGCCGCGGTGCAGTACACCGTAACGGGTGCCAATTCGGCTGGAGATGTTCAGGCACGTATCTCCATTGCCGTCCAGGACGCGACGGGGATCATCGGACCTCCACCCACGTTTGCGCCTCCGGCCACGATCTCCTATGAGGACGCTGGCTACGTGGGCGGTCAGCCTATCGTGCCGAACGTACCTGCACTGACCGGCGGCCCGCCCACGCTGTTCGCGGCGAGCCCCGTCCTTCCTGCCGGGCTCTCCCTCGTTACCACGACGGGCATTATCAGTGGCGCGCCTACGATTCCGCAGGACGCGACCGCCTACGCAGTGGCCGCCTCGAACTCGGCGGCTCAAGCCCAAACCACCCTGACCTGACCGTGATGGTCATCGGTACGTGGACGTGTCTGGCGGCAACGACATTTCCGGCATTCCAACAAACCAGGCTGAGTTGTTCGATCCGGTTTTCAGGAGCTTGCAACAGTTGCCACCCATGCAGAGCCCTCGCAAGGCACATACCTCCACCACAATAGATGCCCAACGGCCAGGTGGTAGTGGCAGGCGGCCGCGATGTCTCGCCCACCGGGATTGGCCCGGGTAGTGCCTGGCTTGCGCGCTGCCGCAGCGGGCATTCGCAGAGATTACGTGCCACGCCGGCCCGAGCCTGTGTCATTGACCGGGCTTCTCAATGGGCGCATATTGTTTGCCCGAATTTTCAACAGAAACGGAGGTGTGGCGATGACAACGATGGCCAAGCCCACGATCGAAGGTGTTCGGGAGCGCGCCCGCGGGCAGGTGATCACTCCCACCGACGACGGCTACGAAGGGGCACGCAAGGTCTACAACGGAATGATCGATCGGCGGCCCTCGGTCGTGATCCGGGCGGTCGACGTTGCCGACGTGATGGCCGGGATCGACTATGCGCGCGAGAACGGCCTCGATCTGTCGGTGCGCGGCGGGTCGCACAGCGTCCCCGGCTTCGGGACGTGCGAAGGGGGCGTCGTGATCGACCTCTCGCAGATGAAAGGCGTACGGATCGATCCGAATCGTAAGACGGCTCGGGCGGGCGGCGGGACCCTGTGGGCCGACTTCAATCACGCGACGTACCCGTTCGGCTTGGCGACGACCGGTGGGATCATCGGCTCGACCGGCATCGCCGGGCTGACGCTTGGCGGCGGCATCGGCTACCTCACGCGCGGGTTCGGGCTATCGCTCGACAACCTGCTCTCGGCGGATCTCGTAACGGCGGACGGACAGTTCCGCGTGGCGAGTGCCGCGGAGAACGAGGATCTCTTCTGGGCGATCCGCGGCGGAGGCGGGAACTTCGGCGTGGTGACCTCGTTCGAGTACCAGCTGCATCCGGTGAAGGACATTACGGCAGGCATCTTCTTCTATCCGATCGAGAAGGTGCGCGAGGTGTTGCAGTTCTACCGCGATTATGTGGCGAAAGCGCCGGAGGAAATGGGGCTGTTCCCAGCGTTCCAGATTGCCCCGCCACTGCCCTTCATCAAAGCAGAGGACCATGGCAAGACGTTCATTGCGATCGTCTCGTGTTGGGCGGGGGCGATGGACAAGGCCGACGCCGAAATGGCGAAGATACGCGGCGCGGCGCCGGTCGTTGCAGAGATGGTCGCGCCGATGCCGTACTACGTGATCAACGGCCTTTTCGATGCGCTGCTGCCTCCGGGCCTGCAGCACTACTGGAAGGCCTCATTCGCGACCGAGTTGACGGATGGCGCGATCGAGGTCCATGCCCGGTTCGGGCCGCAGGTGCCGGTGGTGAACTCCACGATGCACATCTACCCGATCAATGGAGCCTGCCACCGGGTGCAGCCTGATGCAACCGCATGGGGCCACCGCGACGCGAGCTTCGCGACCGTGATCGCCGGGATGTGGCCGGATCCCGCTGACAACGCCAGGAACACGAAGTGGGTAAAGGACTACTACAAAGCCCTGGAGCCCCACTCGCAGGCAGGCGGCTACATCAACTTCATGGCCGAGGACGACCAGGGCCGGGTCAAGGACAACTTTGGACCGCACTACGACAAGCTGGCGTCGATCAAGCGCAAGTACGACTCGGGCAACCTGTTCCACATGAACCAAAATATCCAGCCGTAGCATGGTAGTCGACGCGCGACGCGGGGTGGCATCTGAATCGTCCACCTCGGGTAGAGCGTGCCGTCGAGTAACTGCTCCTGGCGCCGGCGAACGACCGCTTCTCTGATCGGACCCGTTTGTCAACCGCAGGCTGTCTCTGTGTGCAAGTTGTGCCGGGATCGTCTGACACACCTCGCCATGCTGGTCGACGATGCAAATCGAGAGAGAGCGCAGCGACACATCGATTCCGGTCAAGTAGATCATTCGATCTCTCCGTCATGAAGGGCTACGAGTCTAGAGAGACAACCCCGCGGGCTACCGTGCCCGCCCGATCACCGATGCTCCTGGCCAAACTGAGCCGCGCGAGTGCAGTGCGAAAGCGGCCCTTCGACTGCAGCACAGCTGAGGACGACTGGATACCGGCACTCTGCGGGCGCCCCAGAAGGCCCAGCCTCTCTATCTTCCGCAGCGCCCGAAAATCACGGTGCCAACACCTCCCTTGCCTGACGAACATCGCCTGTTTCCATACTGTCAGCGAAGAATTGGCACACTGGGGCGAGCACTTCACGCGCATCATCAATGCGGCCTCGGGAGATAAGTAGTTGGGCCAGCCGTGTGGATGCCCGAAGTTCCACCAGGCGGTGACCACAAGCCCGCGCTTCCATGACGGCGTTTTGCAACCAGCTTGCGGCTTCCTCAGCTTCGACGTCAGGATCAAGCAAATCAACAAGCCCCCGCGCGTACGTTGCGAGCGGAAGCTCGATTGCTTCGCCGCTGCGTTGGCACGCGGCGCGGCCCTCACCCGCCTCTCGACGCGCCTCATCGAAGCGCGACATTTGGGCCAGAGCCATCGCGCGCCAGGCCCGTAGGTAGCCTTCGCTAGATCGCACCCCCATTGCTCTCAGGTATGCCATGCCCTGCTCGATCAGGTCCGCCGCGCGGACATGGTCCCCTCGTTGATAGCAGGCGACGCCTTCGAATACGGTCGCCCATCCAACAAAAAACGGCGCGCTTTGTGCACGGCAGAGTTCCACGCATTCCGAAGCCAGACGCGAGGCTTCCTGATCGTGTGCCGTCTCTGCGAATGGGAGCACGGCGACCGCGAGAGCAAGGGAGACACTGAAGGGATGGGAGATCTCCTTTGCATGTGCAACACCCATCCGAGCGTAAGTGAGCGCCATTGCAAAGTCGCCGGCCGCCGTGCAGATCATGCCCAGCCACGCGCTTGCGTAGGTCTTGATGTCAGCTCCGGTGAGGTAAATGAACGGCAAGTGCCGCCGCTCCTCATAGTGGCTTACTACAAACTGGAGCAGTTGACGAGCACGATCGAGTTGAGCCACATGGTAGAGAGATGTGCCGAGACACGACCGGGCAAAGACCAAGAGATCCTCGTCCCCGCATTGTTGCGCCACGGCTTCAAGCCTTTCGTAGGCCGCTACCGCCTTCCGATAGTCAGGCTCATTGGTTGCGTTGAACCCGATGGCTGAGAGGGCGTTGCAGAGCACCTGCAAGTCCGTCACCTCATCGAGCATGGACTCCACGGGCTCGAACAACTTCATCGCAGCTTCCGATGCAAAGCCGGCCAGAGCGAAATGGCAAACTCCACCGATCAGGCGCAAGGCCACCTCGAAGTTGACGCGTTGATCGGGCCCACATTGATTGACTATCGCGAGGCCAGCATAGACGTGCCCGATTGCTTCACGATGGCGCGATGCGAGTGAGGCCAACCGTGCCGCAGAAAGCCAGCGAGGCACGGCCTCATCGGTCAGGCCAGCCTTGGTGAAGTGCAGTGCGACTAGTTCCGGCTGCGATCGCCCAATATCAGGGAACTGGCTCTCCAACGCCCGCGCAATCTGGCCGTGCACGATCTGCCGCCGGCTTTTGAGGAGGCTTTCGTAGGCCGCATCCTGGACGAGTGCATGGATGAAGCTGTAGGTTGCGTCGGGCGAGCAACTTTGGAACTTGATCATTTGGTCCTCTGCCAGCTGGACCAGCGCACGCTGCAGTTGGTCGTCGGACATTGGAACGATCGCGGCAAGCAATGGAGTTGCGAACTCGCGCCCGATGCATGCGGCGATCTGTGCGATCTCTTTGATTTGGCCCAATCGGTCAAGCTTGGATGCGAGCGAGTCCCGTAATGTCGCGGGAATATCCAAGTGGACCAGCACACCGTCGAATACACGCTGGTCTTGTGCGCCGTGCGGGAGGCTGGCCTCAACAACCGTCTTGGCCAGCTCCTCGATGAACAGTGGCACGCCGTCGGCCCTGGAGATGATCTGCGCGAGCACGCCCGAAGGCAAGTCTTTGCCAGCGGTCAGGTGTTCGACGATCGACTTGCCTTCTTCATGCGACAGGCGATCTAGCGCGAGCGTCGTGAGATGACCAATATGGGACCAGGACACCGAGAACTCCGGTCGATACGTCATGATCATCATGACTGCCGCGTCACGAATGCGCTCGAGCACGACATTCAGCGCCTCGATCGTGCTGGGGTCCGCCCAGTGCAGGTCTTCGACAATCATCAGCACAGGCTGTCGGACGGTAGCGCGCACGACCTGATCTGCAAGCGCGGCCATCGTGGCTTCTTTTTGCCGTTGCGGCGACAGTACTCGCGGTGGGTAGCGCTCTATCGGCAACGACAACAGGGAGGCAAACAGCGGGATCGCTGCTGCCTTCTGCTCACCCTCGAGCACGAGCACCGACTCTAGCTTGTCGAGTTTGATCTCGGGTGGATCGCCGCGTTCGAATCCAGCCGCGCGTTCCAAATGTGCAATGAAGGGGTAGAGAGCCGATCCTACGTGATACGAGGAGCACTGCAGGCGGATACGGGTAGGTTGGGGTGACTCGATCCGTTGTTGCAGTACGTGAGCAATGCGGCTCTTTCCGATGCCAGGCTCCCCGGAGATCAGGACAACCTGCCCTTCGCCGGCTCGGGCACGTTTCCAGAGCACCAGCAGTTTCTCGAGCTCTCGATCTCGGCCGACAAAAGGTGTCAGCCCGCTCGCGCGTGTCGCTTCGAATCGGCCCTCAGCTCTCCCAACATCCAACACTCGGCTCACCTGCACAGGCGCGGCGATGCCCTTGAGCATGCGCGGACCGAGATCCACGAGTTCGAAGGTTTGCCCCAGTAAATGTCGAGTGTCAGGAGCGACGAGTATCTGGTCGGCATCCGCCAACCCTTGCAGCCTCGCAGCGAGGTTCGGCGTCGGGCCGACGGCGGCCTTCGGCACTGAGGCGTCGCCGGTTCCTGTGCCACCGATCACGACGGGGCCGGTTGCGATCCCGATGCGCACCTGTAGCCGCTTGGATACAGGGATACTCCCGACCGCGCTGACAATTTCACGTGCCGCGTGGACTGCGCGTTCAGCGTCGTCCTCGTGGGCTTGAGGCCAGCCAAAATAGGCCATCAGTCCGTCGCCGAGATATTGGGCGACATGGCCGGCGTATTGCTCGATCACACCGCCGCACACCTTTTGATACGCGTGCATCAGGTCGCGAAGCACCTCGGGATCAAGGTTGTTGGCCATTTCTGTCGATCCGACGAGATCGCAGAACAGTACGGTGATCTGGCGCCGCTCGGCTACCGAGGAACCTTCGGACGCCAACGAGTCCACGCGAAGTGAACGACCGGTGGAGGTCCCCGTGTCCAAGGCGGCAATCGCTCGAAGCAATAGCTTGCGGTGACCAAGAAGCACGCCGAGTGCGGCAAGGTCACTTTCTGCCAGCAGCGGCAGCGACTGCATGTCAACGCCATGCACCTCGAACGATTGGACATATCGATCGAGGCCGAGCTTGCCGAGCCAGGTTGAGAGTGTCTCCACCTTTTTCCCCGTTGGGCGTTACCGCATTGTGGGGGTTGGCGGGGCCTGTTGCCAAGGCTTACGGCTACGGCAGGAATTTGGCCATGCTTTCGAGATACACAACAAGAGCCAAGAGACCGATGTCCATGGCGTGCTTGAGCCCAAAAAACGCATAGAGCAACCTAGCAATCAACAGCGGCTGCCGGAGCGAGGCTTCAAGGCTGTTGCGTCGATGGCAACGATTCCACCTTGACCGAAAACAGTCGCCACTCACCCGGAATTCCACGAAGCAGGTGCGCTCCGCGGTCTTGAAATGTGATACCGGACCCGGCGACCAGGTCCTTGATGGTGGACGAGACGTCGGTGTTGCGCTCGACCCAGCCCCGGGGCTCGAGCTCATCCAAGTGAGCTCCATGCCCTCGCAACTCGGGTGTGCGTTCGGCTGCCGGCTGCCTCGTGGGGCGAGGTGCCCGTGTCGACCTCGCAAGTCAGCTGGCCAATCTGCTGTACATGCCAGTCACCTTGTCCATCACAACCAGAATGTTTTCGCTGGACGCGAAGATGTTCGCGCTCCGTTCCGGAGTCGGAGCGTCTGATCCACGTAGCGCAAGCGCAGCTGAATAGAACACCCATTGGTTGCGCGCCAGCTCGATCTCCTGCTTGATGGCCGTCGTCGCCTCGGGCGCGTTCGCAAGCACTTCAAGCGCAGACACAAACTCCGCGCGCGCCTTGTCCAACTCGGCCTGGCCGCTGGGGAGAGGGACCTTCCAGGCCATCGCAAGATAGAACTTCGCCACCCGCTGCGACAACATGCGTTGACGACCCGCGATGTTGACGAGCCGGCCAAGTGGCTTTCCGGACACCTGTTCAAGTTGCGAGGTGCCTTTGTTTGCCAGCGCCAGCACCTTGCCATCGAGCTCGATTAGCGCCGTTGCGTTCTCGCGTACCGGCGCTTGACCGACAAGCATGGCCTTGAGGTCGCTCCAATGCATCTCGAGTTCGCTGTACGTGGCCCTGACGTCGGGCGTCGGGGCAAACGCCTTGAGCTCAACGAGTTGGCGTTCGAACAGCGTCATCGAAGCCGCCAGAATTTCGTCCGCACGCTGGGTGACGATACCCTGACCGGCTGCCAGATAGGCCTTGACGACGCGCTGCGACAGCATGCGCTGACGCCCCGCCTTGTTGATCGCATCGTTCAGATCGATGGCCTGCGCAAAGTTGTTGCTGACGGTCAGCAGCGAAAGGCTGCCGAGCCATCCGATTGCGTTTCGGCGATTCATCGTGCTCCTCTGTGAATGTTTGGTTTGACGAACGTGCGCTAAGCAAACCGGGCGATGAGGGGAAAGGATCTCGCGCGTTAGTTTGGTAGGCCGTGGGGCGACACTTCGCTTGCGGTTCGCTCGCAAGCCACGTGCCACCACGGCCCCGAACTTGTCCTTCCGGGCCCCGCCTCAAAGGCAGAACGCGCTGGATCGTGAACAATGCCCGATCGACGCGGCGCCGGATCTACAGCCGCTAGGCGCGCCACTTGCGCTGTGTCAGGCAGTCCTTGGCCGGGCCAACGTTAGGGAGCTCGACTCTGAAGCTGTTCATCGCTGCGCCGTCAACGCGCAAGGCGCGCTCAGAGTCACGTAGGCGGCGACCGGGGCTGTCCGTACAAGCGAGTTCATCCAGAGTCCCTTGACGAGATCGGCGCTCCGCTCATGCTGAGAGCCGCTTACGGGCGTGAAGTGCTTTCCTCAGGAAGCAAGCCGCGGATGGGTTCCCGGTCCCGCCGCCCCTGATGTCCCCCGCGCTCGATGTGCGCTGGAGAAGTCAAGAGCCCGGCAGCGAACCTGCCGCCGGGCTGGAACCCCCGTTCATGCTGCGTTTGCCTGCGAGAGGCCGCCATAGACTACGTGAGAGGCCGTACCGGAAGCTCCCGCGTGAGCTCTACGCTCACCCGAAGAAGGTTCGCAGATCCGAGGGCGTTTCAGACCACGAGGAAAACATGCAGGTTTGTGGACGCGGTACAGCGTGCCAGCGGCGAGGGAGAGGGTCACGATTGCCGCCTGCGGCTTCGTCCCACCCAGAATGAGTGCGACCTGGAAAGACGCGCGTTCAGCGCCTCAGTACCGATAGCCCCGTTCGCCGCGATCATCCCAGTCGCGATGGTGATGGCGCCACGCCTCACCCCGCCAGTAGCCCGGCCCTGGCTGCACGTCGTACACGCGCGCCGGTCGGTAGTAGGCCGGCGGCGGCGGGTAGTACGCGCGCGGTGCCGGCTCGTAGTACACGGGCGCGGGCGCCGAGTAGACCGGCGCGGGTTGGTAGTAGCGCACGGGGCCCGGTTCGGCAACGCCGATTGCGACGCCCGGCACGTCGATGCCAACTGACCAGTTCGCGCCCGCATTGGCCGAGGCTGCGAAGAGTGCGCTGGCGGCCACGGCACCAACTGCGGCCAGTTTGAGAAAGGAGGAACGATTGAGGCTCACTGTGGGGCTCCTGTACGGGCGAACACCGCCCTTGCCTACCTACAACGCCCTGCGCCCATCGAATGTCACGTCGCTCACATGAAGAATGTTGCGACCCGTAACTGGAGCTCCCAAGTCGCCAGCGAGCCGCCAGCGGGCGGGTCAACCTTCGTGGTCACTGGCAGTCATTCTTTAGCCACGCGCGCGTTGCGAGCAGAGGGCAGCCAGTTTTGCGAAGACTCGCCCGGCGCGGGATGGCCTGACGATGGGTTTCTCACGGAATATCGCCCGCTGTTTTTCGAGCGCTGTCTGCAAAGCCACCCGGTTCGCCTCGCTGTAAGGCCAGACGCCCGACACGACGTGTACGCCCTGTGTCAAGGGCGTGACCGTAATGTTCACCACACCGATGCGCTCCATTGCCGAAGCGCGCGAAGCGGCTTGCTCTGCGGGACGGCCCAGCGCGTCGATGGGGCGCCCGAACGCGAAGCTGATCGCCTGGATTTGGGGAAAGTGCTCGGTGATGTATGCACAGATCTCGAAGAAGATGAGGCGGCCCACGTGTCGACGCTCGTTCAGGACGACCTGCGTCGGAATGAACGCCTCGATGTGAACCTCGGTGCCGTCTTTCAGGACTTCAACCGGGTCCAGTGTCCCGAGGAGCGTTCTCCCTTCGAAAACCTGCATGGGGCCACCGAGCTTGAACGGCAATCCGTGCGGCCCTGTGATCTTGATCTGCGTGGGTACCATCGGCATGCAACCGCGTTGGACGATCGCCAAGCCACTAGGCAAAGGCCGCGGCCGGCCTACCGTGCCTTGGCGCCAACCTGAAAAGGCTCACCGCCTGCACCAGGTTCCCGGCCTGCGCCTGAAGAGACTGCGCTGCCGCCGAAGCTTCCTCGACCAGCGCGGCGTTCTGCTGGGTGACTTCATCCATTTGCGTCACTGCCTGATTGATCTGGTCGATGCCTGCGGTTTGCTGCTGGCTCGCCGCGCTGATCTCTCCCATGATGTCGGTCACGCGGCGCACGCTTTCCACGATTTCCTCCATGGTTCGGCCGGCTGCTGTGACTAGCGTGCTACCGGCGTCGATCCTCGCAACGGAGTCCTCGATCAGCGCCTTGATCTCCTTGGCAGCCGTGGCAGAGCGCTGCGCGAGGCTGCGTACTTCCGATGCCACGACCGAGAAGCCCCGACCTTGCTCTCCGGCACGCGCGGCCTCGACCGCGGCGTTGAGCGCGAGGATGTTGGTCTGGAAGGCAATGCCATCGATCACGCCGATGATGTCGACGATTCGCCTCGAGGAGGTGCTGATGGAGTCCATCGTGTGGACCACCTGGCTCACCACGTCGCCGCCGCGGAGCGCCACCTCCGACGCCTGAACGGCAAGCTGGTTGGCCTGCAACGCGTTGTCGGCGTTTTGCCGCACAGTGGAGGTGAGCTCCTCCATCGACGCTGCGGTTTCCTCCAGCGAGCTGGCCTGTTCCTCGGTGCGTGAGGAAAGGTCCTGCGAGCCCGCGGCCACCTGCGACGAGGCGCTGACGATGATGTCGGTACCTCGGCGGACGTTGCCGACTACGTCGCAGAGGCTCTCGTTCATCGTCTTGAGGGCCTGCATCAGCTGCCCGATCTCGTCCCTCGAGCGTACCTCGATCCGGCTCGTGAGGTCGCCGCCCGCGACCACTGTGGCGACCTGCACAGCCTCCCGGATCGGCTTCGTGATCGTGCGGCTGAACCACATGCCGGCTACCGCACCCGCCATGCAGACACCCAGCATCAGCGAGAGGCTCAGCCATGTTGCCTGCTTTGCGTCCTCGGAAGCCTGCGCGGCGACGGCGGCACTGTCGGATTGGAATCGGCCCGCCACCTCGTCGAGCAGCCGCGCTGGCTCGCGGTCTACGCCGGCCACGGCCTTGTCGCCCACCGCCGGATCGAAGCCGCTGGTCTTGAAGGCTTCGAGTCCCTTGCGGTAGCCCTGTCCCATGGCCGCGTGAGCGGCGGCGAACCTCTTCACCAACTCGAGGTTCTCGCCCAGTGGCAGCGACGCCTGCAGCGCTTGGGTGGCCTTGGCGACCTTGCTCTCCTGCTCCTCGAAGGCCGACCAGTACGCCGACAGCTTGGCCGGATCCTTGCCGCGCAGCAGCGTGTTCTTCCATTCCTGCACCTGGACCTTGAAGTCCACCAGCACTTGCATGACCGCCTGCTCGTCCGCGGTGCGTGCCTGCACGGTTGTGCGATAGGTGTCGATGGCGCGATTGAGCGACAGCATCCCGTAGAGGGCAGCTGCCAGAAGCAGCGCAACGCCGGCGGCGAATGCCAGTGGAAGCTTGGTGCTGAGTTTCATGAGGCGGTCTTCAGGGTGGGCCAGTCGATGGGGGATAGCGCCAGCCCTCGTCGCCACGCGCCGACTACGGTCGCCTTCCCCTCACCACCGGGTTATCGGCCATGCCCGCCAAGACTTGAGGGTCTACTGGCTTCAGGGCTACCGTCAGCGCCAGATGTCGAGGCATCGATTTCCAGCGGACGCCGACAGGTCACACTTGAAGCGGTATTTCCTTCCCGGGAACTTTTCTCGCTGGATCCTCACCTTTGAGGATTGCGTGACCCACCCGTTCGCATAACGTCCCCGGCGACCGAGCGGCGGCTGCCCGGGCGCACACGAAGAGCAATCACCAGAAGGAATCGGATGCTGGATCGCGGCCATTTTGACAACGAGACCTTGGCGGCCATGGACGATATTGCCCTACTGCTGCACATCAAGACTACGGTGAGCGAGACCAATGAAACCCTCAAGAACGCGGAGGGGCTGGACGCTCGTCGTTCCAAGCCATCTGCCAAGCGCGTCATGAAGGCGGCGCGTGCTGCCGCCGAGGATCTGCTGAAGGAGGCGTTCGTACGCAAATCGAATCGCAGCTATCGCGAGATCCAGCGTCGGAACTTGCCCGATCTGATGGTGGCCCTGGAGTCCGCGACCCTTCTCGCCAGGCAGGAGCACGCTGTAGGCAAGGGAGTCCTTGATCGGCTCGTGGTGCACCCGCTGCAGGAACTGACAGAGCGCTGGAAAGCGGTGGTGCGCGAGAAGTCTTCGGACAAATGATGAAGGTGCGCCCGCAACGCATGGAGGATGCGAAATCAGGAGCCCCGTGGAAGTCGTCCAGCAGGCCGATCGTGCGCGACAGCTCCAGGGCGCCCGAGCAGGACTTCGAACTGATTACTTCCTTGAGAATCGGGCACGTCGTCAAGCACCTGTCAACAGAGCGAACTCCTGCGTGGGTTAGTGCATGCGCCTCAACAGCTCTCCGACGCCCAACTGCGCGGCGCGCCGGCTCGATGATGCCGCTGAAGACTGGGCGACCGAAGCAAGAGGGAAGCTGAGTCGGCGCGGCTCTCGCCTCGCACGACGCTTACCCCGCGCGCAGGTCCGACCCGAGGGGCTTGGGCCGCTGGCTTGGATGCAGGAGGGTTGAGTAGCCTTCCCAGCTGTGTCTGTCGCTCGCCGGTAAGAGGCCTCTGCGACCAAGCGTAAGGAAGCGCCGGTGCCCGGCTTCAATCGCCTCGACCATTTCGAGCTCGCGCCGTACCTGACGCACAGCATCGTCATCATCTCCATAGCGAGCCGTCAGGTCACCCAGCAGACTCGTTAACTCAAAGATGTATCGGGACATGATTTCGCTCCTCACGAACGGGCGGGCATCGAACGGTCGAGCAGCAGGGGTTCAGCTTGCTCGGCCGAGCAGGATAGCCTTCAGCAGGACCGCCTTGTGACAAAAATGTGTCAGCTCGCGTCCGCGGGGTCGCTGTCAAGGGAGCCGCATCCATTCGTGGGGTTGTCGCTGGCGCCTGCCGCATGGGAATCGGAGAATTGCTGCATTGCAGCAAACATGGACTGCGCGATGAAACGAAAGGCACCGGAAGAACGCATCCCCGTGACGGACCAAGTCGGGAAGCGACATGTCGTCCTGCGATACGTGGAGGTGGAGACGAGCCCTCCCCCAGGGAAACAACAGCGGACGACAGAGGTGATCGAGTACCGTCTCGAGGCAGGTCGCAGCGTCGTGCGAACAGGTGCCGATACTTTTCAGACGGCCGACGGATTGCTCTTGTTGAGAGTCTTGGAGTCGTAGGCCTGCCGGTATTGAGCGGCACACATGCGCTGGGTGCTTGGGCCCTCACACCGTGAACGGGCGGTCGCCAGGCGTGCTGCGCTTGCTCAGTTGTACGGCCCCAAGAGAAATTTCTATCGGCCTCGCCTTGATTGTGAGCTGCTCTCATCAACCGTGTTGGTAGACAGAGGGCGGCGTCGATACGCGCCCTCTGCGCTTTTGAAGCAGGTCACTGCGCGAGGACGATCCTCTGCACGAGCTGCGTCTGTCCGTAGTCGGCAGTGTTGCCGTCGAAGCCGAACATGTCGATGTGTACCTTGCCGTTGCGCAGCACCTTGACGTTGGCCCAGCCGTAGTAGCGATCGGTTGGCACGAGGCCCGGGGTGCCCTGCTTCGGGTCGAACGGTGAGCCTCCTGAGCCGACGAGGATCTGCCAGGCCGGGCTGACGCTGCCGTCGCTCACCTTCACGGGATGCATCGCGCGCATCGTGTGCTCGTGGCCACAGAAGTACGTCGCGCCGTACGCATTGAGCAGATCGATGAAGGCCGACTGGTTCGCCGGATCGGCGTCAAAGCCCGATGCACCGGTTGCGGGCGGGTTTCCGTACGCATAAGTGCTCGCCGGCTTGTGGCCGAACAGGAAGAAGTGCCGCGCACCGCGCGTCTTTGCCGCCGCGAGGTCGGTGGCGATCCAGTTCACCGGCGCGTGGCTGTCGTAGCCGACCGGGTCGGTGTTGATGACGGTGAAGTGCGAGTCACCGACGTCGAAGCTGAAGCTGAGCTGACGCTGGTCGGTGTTCACGTGGTCTGCCGCACCGGGCACATTGGTGACGCTGAAGTTCGAGGCCGGCGTGCCGACGATCGACTGGAACCGGCCGGCGTCGATGATGAGATCGCCCATGTTGGCGCGCCAGGCGTTCTCATTCGCCGGCACCGCGTTCTTGCCCTTCTTCGGGCACGCCGCGCTCACCTTGTCGCTGCACTGCACTTCGTGGTTCCCCGCCACCGGCACGACGTAGGTGCCCGTCTCCATCAGGTTGGCGACCATGCCGCGCCAGAAGGCGTACTGCTTGGTCGTCTTCATGACATCGGACTTCAGGATACCGTCGAGTGTGAGGTCCTGCGGCTGATCCGCATTCCCGTAGCCCATGATCATGTCGCCATTGAAGAACAGCATATTCGGCTTTTGCGCCTGGATTGTGCGCAGGATGCGCGAGAACGGGCGCGTGCTCTGCAGCCAGATCGCATCCTGCGCGGTCAGCGGTGACGACGGGTCCTGCGTAGTCGGGTCCTGGCGCGAATCGCCCACCGTGGCGAACGACAGCACGACATCTTCGTTGGCGTTGATGTCCAGGGACCGCTCCCTGTCGGCGAATGCCGGGCTCGCGACCAGCACACCTGCGGCGATGGCCAATGAAATGAAGTGACGGTTCATGGGTAGGTTGTCCTCGCGGTTGTTGGAATTGGATTTCGCGCGACTTTGCGATCAGCGAATGACCGGGCCGTGACATGCGAGACGGCATGCATGCCCACGGGTAGCTCACGGCCGGCTTGTCCAAGAGGGAACGATTGAAGAATGTGCACCGCCGATCCGAGCCAATGGCCGGGGCAGCTCGCGGCCCACTTTGTCTATCAAAATCGCGTCTCCGAACGCGAGGAGAATCGCCGCCACGAGAACAATCGGGCCACTCCGGTATGCGCAGGATTGGGTGCGCCGGCTGTGGTTTCCGCTGGGTGCTGTAGGTCGTCCGCTGGTGCCCCGCATCCAACGGCGCCTGTGAAGTGACGATGTCGCCAGGAAGCACCTCCCCCGTCGCATCTCTGGCTTCGTGCCTTCCTCCCGAGGATTGAGCGTTTATTTCACCTCCCAACTTGCCATCTTCGCGTGCGGTTGACCAACAGGCGCATCGGACCCGGGTCCCCGGCTTCTACTTCAGATCCTTGAGGTCGATGAAGTTGCTTTCGATCCACACACGGCCTTCCTCATTCAAGGCGAAGCTCAACGCCTTCTCCCTGGATAGCTTCTTCTCCTGGATAGCGCGGGACAGTGGATCTGAACCTCCGAGTTCCCCGCGCCTGCGGTTGTAGACGTGCTCCACACCATCGTCATCGCTGTAGCTGTACGACACTGTGATGCCGTCCAGGTCAGCGAGAGGCTGCAGGAAAGCAATGAACTGCGACGCAGTGATGCCGTCGGCCTTGATCGCGTTCCAGTGCTTGTAGAGGGCCGACTTCGCCGCCAGTTGATGAAGCTGGGCTACCTCCGGTAGCTGGTGCGTCGGCACTCCGGCGTCCATCGACTCCGGAGCGTCCACGTCGGCGCTCCTGCGGAAGAAGCTCGCCACAGCGCCCAGGAATGTCCTGGCGTCCGCTGGGGATGGTCGACTATCCAAGCCATGCGGCACCGTCTCTATTTCGCGCTCCCACCTGTCGCTCAGGCTCTTGCGACTGCCTCGATCTGCGCCGGTCACTGCGTCGAACCTCGAAATGCGACAAGACCAAGGAAGAGGTCGCCTGCCTCAGGATCTTTGCTGCCTTTAGTATTCATATATCTCAATCCCTCCGAACTCAACTCGCTCGCTCGTCATGGGCCGGCTATGGCTATCTTTTGTTCCAGTCGGAAGACCAGATCGTGCGCAGCTACCTTCACTTTTTCAATGGCACTTTTTGGCAACATCAGTTCCGATTTGGGCCCTCTGAATCCAACTGCACGTCGATCCATCCGCGCAGGCTGTTGACAAAGGCGATGGCCTCCGCGCACGCCAGATCCTCCACCCGCACGATGCCCTCCGCCATCCGTCCGAGAGCAAGCGCCTGCGCCCGACCAACGCCAGGGAGCAGGCCGCATGCGAGCGCAGGCGTGATCCATCGGCCTTGCAGCTTGACGGCGACGTTGCCACGGGTGAACTCCGTGACCTCGCCGGCCTCGTTCCAAAGCAGCGTGTCGAACACGCCTTCGCCGGGTGCAAAGCTGTCGTAGTGCGCCCGCCGGGTGGTCTTGTGACGCACGAACTCACCATTGGCTTCACGCAGGGGTGATGATGCAAGGCGTACGTGCGCGGGTCCCGTGTAGTCGGTCATCGGAACGGCTTGTGCCTCAAGACGACCATCGGCGTGGAGTAGCAAACGCGCGCGGTGCACGCCTCGTGAATGCTCCGACAAGAGGCGATCGAGGGCGCGGTCAGCGTCTTTGCGATCCCAGGAATAGCCAAAGTGAGCCGCGCTCGCTGCCATCCGAGACAGATGCGCATGGGCGTTGCGCGCAATGCCGTCCTCGATCCTCAGTGTTTCAAGCACGGCGAACGGTACGCTCGCCCGCTGGACGAAGGCTGCCTTGTGGCGCCATTCGGCCCATTCCCCCTCGAACCCGGCATCGATCGTGATGCCACTTCCGATGCCGCAGCGCGCCCTGCGTTCTTCGTCGATCTCGACCGTTCGGATCGCCACGTTGAAAGTAGCTGCACCACCCGGGCGAACCACGCCGACCGCGCCGCAGTAGACGCCTCGGGCTTCGTTCTCCAGTGCGTGGATGGCGTGCATGGCCTCATGCTTGGGCGCCCCGGTGACAGAGCCGCAGGGAAAGAGCGCGGAAAACACGTCCGTCAAGGTAACGCCTGGCCGCGTTCGTGCCGTGACGTCGCTGGTCATCGACCACACGGTCGGAAGCGCTTCGGCATGAAGAAGCCGCGGTACGGCAACGCTGTGCAGTTCGGCGATGCGCGAGAGATCGTTGCGGATCAGATCCACGATCATGACGTTCTCCGCACGCTCCTTGGCGCTCGAGCGCAGCGCGGCCAGGTTTGCAGCGTCATCCTGCTCGTTGGCACCGCGTGCTGCCGTGCCTTTCATGGGGCGCGAAAGAATGCTGCCGTCCGCACGCCAATCGAAGAAGAGCTCGGGCGAGACCGAGAGCACCTGCTGGGATCCGGTGTCGATGAACGCCGCATAGGTCTCGGGCTGGAAGCGCTGCAATGCGGCGAAAAGATCGGTCGGTGAGCCCTCGCGCAGCGCGCCATGCATACGCCCCGTCAGGTTGACCTGGTACACCTCGCCCGCGGTGATGCGACGGTGGATATTTGCGACACCGACACGCGCCGCAGTCTGCTGAATGGGCGTGTGCCAATCGAGCCATGCGGGATTCGCGTCCTGGATTAACCACGGGTTGAGCTCGTCGAAGACACCGAACCATGCAATGGGTCCGGAACGAGGCCGGTGCGTGACCAGTGCGGAATCAAACGCGGCAGCAGCCTCGTAGCCCACGAAGCCCACGCACCAGCGGCCGGCGCTCGCAAGTTTCTGCACTGCATCGAGCACACCACGAACTTCATGGATCGACTCGGCAGCAAGTACTTCCAACGGACGTTCAAACGCGCCGCGCAAGGCCGGCGTGGCGGGATCGGGCGATATGAAGTCGATCAGCACCCGCACGGGCGTGGGATGGGTCACAGGCAAAAAGGCGCGATTCTGGCTGCTGAACATGGACGAAAAAACGGCGGTCTGTCACATATGTGGGCGGTTGCATTGCGTGTGTGCCCATCGGACGATTGCGATGAAAATGGCCCAATGGGAATGAATGACATTGGCAGCCTGCAGGACGAGCGCGATGCAGCCGTGCGAGGCTGGTCGGCACTGGCCGATGGTCGGACTTCTACACGCCGTTTCACCGACAGCCCGGTACCGGACGAATGGATCGCATACATGTTGCAGGAGGCGCGACGCGCGCCCAGTGGGGCGAATCTGCAGCCGGGCGAGTTCATACGAATCGACGGCGCGGCGCGCCAGAAGCTCTCGGACCGGCTGGTGGAGATGTACCGGAGCGGTGCTCCCCGGAACGAGGACTACAGCTACTTCCCCATTCCCATGCCGATGACGCTGCGCCGGCGTCAGGTGGCAGCCGCCCAAGCGCTCTATGGCGCGCTCGGCGCAGCGCGGGACGACCAGGAAGCAAGGCGCAAGCAGTTCGAACGCAACTTCCGTTTCTTCGACGCACCGGTCGCGCTGGTGGTCACCATCGATGCCCGCATGGGCAGCGGTTGCTACATGGATCTGGGCATGTGTCTGTACGGCTTCATGCTGGCGGCAGCCGCGCGGGGTCTGGGCAGCTGCGCGATCGGCGCACTCGCCTCCTACCCCGGTGTCGTGCGCGAGGTGCTGGGGCTCGACGCTGGCCAGTCCATCGTGTGTGGTCTCTCGATCGGCTATGCCGACCCATCGGCTCCAGAGAACATGGTGCGCACTGTGCGACGCGACGTGTCGGACTACCTGCGCGTGATTCGATAGCGGAAGCTAGAGTCTTTCGACCAACGCTGCCGAGCCGAGGCCGCCAGCAGCGGCGATGCTGGCGAGTCCCATTGCGCCGGACGGCGCTTCGCGCGCCATATCGGCGAGAAGGCGGACCAGGCTAACGGCACCGGACGCGCCGATGGGGTGCCCACGTGCAAGCCCCCCTCCTCCGCGGTTCAGCCGCTCGGGCTCGATGCCCAGCTCCTCTGCGAACGCGATGGCCTGGACGGCAAATGCCTCGTGCAGCTCCGTGCCCCAAAGAGCCGTTGCCTCGATGCCTTGCCGATGAAGCAAGTCCTTCGCAGCACGCGCTGCAGCCAACATGGGCATCTCAGGCGCGGTGCCCACTGCGAGCGCGGCCCGCCAACGCAGCAAGGCCCGCGCGCCAAGGGCGGCCGATGCCCGCGGCGAGGCCATCAAGACGAAAGCCGCGCCGTCGGCCTGCGGCGCGATCGCGAGCCGACTGACCGCCGTGACCCGTCGATCGTCTGATGAGACCCATTGATCCGAGAGAGCCTCGATGGGTATGCGCGCCGCCCGATCGACCGTGATCGAGCGCGCATAGGTGTCCTGTACTGCCGCCCCGACG
This sequence comes from Variovorax sp. YR216, assembly GCF_900107745.1. GTDB lineage: Bacteria > Pseudomonadota > Gammaproteobacteria > Burkholderiales > Burkholderiaceae_C > Variovorax. Next base: position 93,030 of record NZ_FNRO01000020.1, read on the forward strand.
GGAACGATTTCCGAGGGCATGTGCTCGCGCCATGCAAGAGCCTTGGCATGACTGCTCACTGCGTATGCATCTTGCGCCGCACGCGTGATGCCCGCCTGCGCGGCATATCGGGCCGCAGCCAGCGTCAGATCCGGGTCGCGCGATGGGTCGGGTGCGAACGCCGGCCGCTCGTAGGACACCGGCGCCTCATTCTGCGTGCGCGGACGATGCTGCCGGATCGGTGAGCGGCTCCAGGCTTCGACACCGCCCGCCACGACGACTTGCGCCTGCCCGGCGGCGATCAACCCGGCGCCCATTGCGACGGCATCCAGGCCGGAGCAGCACTGCGTGTCGATCGAGAAGGCCGCGGTGCCATCGGGCAAGCCGGCAGCGAGCGCGGTCATGCGCGCCGGATTGCCGCCTGCGCCGAGCGCGTTGCCACAGATCACCGCATCGACGGCCGACGCATCGATACCGCCACGCACCAGCAGCGCCCGGACAACCGGTGCCGCAATCTCATGGGCTGCCAGATGGGCGAGCGCACCGCCCCGCGGAACCACCGCGCTGCGGGCCCAAGCGAGCAAGACCGACGCATCCGATGTCATGCGCCTGGAAGCCGCCAAGGCAGTGCTTGCCAGTCCGTTGGTCCCTCCGGATTTGCGGCCAGGCATTGCGTCAGGGCGGCATGATCGGTCTTGCCGCCCGTCGTGCGTGGCCAGTCGGCACAAACATAGACCCGGCGCGGCGTCTTGTAGGGCTCCAGGCGAGCCCTGCACCAGTCCGCGAGGGTCGCGCGATCGATGGGCTGAACCAACTCGAGCACCGCCACTGCATGCATGCCGCGCACGCCGTCGGGCACGGCCTGGACCGAAGCTGCCGCAATGGATGGATGGTCGGTCAGGACCTGCTCCACTTCCTCGGGAAACAGGTTCTTGCCTTGCACGACGAACATGCGCTGCTTCCTGCCCACCAGGTGGAGCACGCCGTCGGCATCGAGATGACCCATGTCGCCCACGGACAGCCATTCGCCGTCGCGCAAGATCGTCGCACCGCAGGCCAGAGAGGGTGTCACATAGTCGGTGAACACCATGGGGCTTCGCACGTAGATCAAACCCGGGGATGCAGCAAGAGCCGAGTCTTCGCGTGCCCCGCCCACCCTGTCGATGCGCAGATCCACGCTCGCAAACGGCCGCCCCACGGCGGTCGCTGGCAGGTCGCTGCGGCTGTCGGTCCAGGCGATGAAGCTGGTTTCGGATGCGCCATAGAACTCGACGATGCGCGCGTTGGGAAACAGGCTCTGCAACTGCGGCGTTCGTGCCCGCGGCCATGCTGCGCCCCCGATCATCACCAGTTGCGTCTTCTCGATGGCGCGCAGGCCGTGACGATGAGCCTGCTCGAGCATCACGATGAGCTGGCTGGGCACGGCGATGAGGCTTCGAGCATCGCCCTGCCCCAGCGTCTGCAACGCTGCGCCCGCCGAGAAGCGCGATTGCAGGCGCACGCCGGCTCCGCTCCATAAGCCCATCAGCGCACCGAACAGGAACAGCGAATGCGAAAGGCGTCCTGGCGCCAGCAACGGGGTGCGCACAGCCGGGCCGAATGCTTCGAGGCAGGCCTCGAAGCTGCTCGTCCAGGAGCGGTGGCTTCGCACGAAGCCCTTGGGGACACCCGTGCTGCCAGACGTGAAGCCCACGTAGAACGAGCCCGGGGGAAGCGTCAGGTCGCGCGCCGGCGTCCCGGTCGATGACGCGCCCAACAACTCGGTGATCTTGCATCGCAGCTCGGGCGACCAGTCGGGATCACCGACCGCGGCTGAATCGCCTGCAGCGAGGATCCTCAGAAAGCTGACGAGTTGCTCGCCCGGTGTGCCTGCTTCGTCGACCCACACCGGCGCTGGGCCGAGCGCTCGGGCACTCGACTTCGCTGCGGACTCAATCTGCTCGGCCAGTGCCTCGAAACTCAAGCGCAGCGAGCCATCGTCGATGGCCGTCGCCTTCGGTGTGCGGGCGGCCCAGTACGCGATCGGATCGTGAACGGTTTCGAACTCGGGCGGCGACGCAATGCGCGCGGCGCCAGCTACGTACGAGCGCTCGCTCGCATGATCTGGATCCAGCATAGCCAAGCGGCGTCGGTCGGCCTCACTCGGCCAAGCGCCAATGGGGCAATCCGCGCACGACCGTCTGCACGACCACCGCGCAGATCGCGCATTTCAGCAAGTCACCTGGGATGAACGCGGCGCTGGCGAGCGCGGCATGCTGGACGGAGAGCTTGGCGATCAACGCGAGGCCGGCGATGCCGAAGACATAGACCACGCCGATACCGCCCACCAGGGCCGAAACGAAGGCGCCGGCCAGCAGCGCGCGGCCGTGGAGGTGCGACAGGCGGCGCATCACAAAACCACTTACCGCCGCACCGAAAGGCCATCCAATCAGGAATCCGGCTGACGGCGCCACGAATACGCCCAAGCCACCACGTCCCCCGGCCAGCAGCGGTATCCCCAACGCGACCGCGAGCAAGAAGAGGCCGACCGCAAGAAAGGCGCGCCTTGCGCCAAGCAGGCAACCGGCCATCATGACGCCCAGCGTCTGCAGGGTGATCGGGACCCCGAAGGGCAGATCGATCTTGGGGATCATCCCCATCGCTGCAATCAATGCCGCGAAGAGCGCGATGTGTGCGAGGGTGCGGGAGGAATTGGCCGAAGGCGCTTTGTTCATGTTTGTCGTGGGGATGAATTTCAGAATGCGTCAGGTTCGCGCCGCGACCTGCCCCGTTGGTCACCAACGACGCCGATCCGTGACCCTTCCAGGCTCAGTTGAGATTGATGAAGACGCGCTTGCCATCGCGATCGGCCAAATCCATTTCGAGGTGGATGCCGAAAAAGGCAGGATGTGCGTGCAGACAGCTGGCGGTTCACGTTCGATCGGATGTGACCCCCGCTCGATAGGTCAGGGCCGGTGGCTGGTGAGGAGTCGCTCCTTGATGTCCTTGATGCCGAAAGAACTGGTCGTGCAAGACACCCTCTTCTGTCGGTCGAGCAAGTTCTACATGAAGGTCGTAGTCGCCCGGCTCACCCTGTGCCGCGCGAACTTCCATCAGACATCGCCTCAGATATCCCATGGGTTGTCCTTGGCGTAACCGTTGTCAGCCGGGCTCTGCCCAGTTGTGAGGAGATCGACCACGAGGCCGCAGTCCGTCACGGTGGCGCGATGGATCTTGGACTTGAGCAGGATTCGGAACATGGGGAGTTCAGAATGGGAAAGATGAATCTGGATGGATCGCGTCACCTTCATGACGGCGGTGTCGCGAAGCAAAAGGCGCGATTCTGACAATGCCGACGCTGTCGAAAAACGGCGGTGGGTCACATTTGCGGCTGCGCATGTTTACACCGGACTTGGCTTTCGAGGTCGAAGACACCGCTGCCCGTACGTATGCCGCCGGAACCGTCGGAGCATGGCCAAAGCCCTCGACCTGTTCTCCGCGCCCCTTCACCACTCCCCTCCGAACCCTCAGTGCTGTGCAACGTCGTCCATGAGGAAATCGAACTCCATCTCGAACCCGGCGACTGCAACATCACCCCTGGCGTGGCGCTGGACCTGCTTCAGGGGTGATGAGCAAGCAGTGCTGGCCACGACGGGCGCCATTGGCTGCATCTCGCCGAAACCGTGGCGCGGGTCTTCAGCGGTGCCAGCGGGGTCTCGCAAGCGGGTGTAGAGCTGAACGAGACCGAAAGCTGATCGTGAAAACCTTTGCTTGTGCGGCATGCCAAGTCGAGTCGCGACGATCCGTCATTGCCCGACCCGGAGCGACCGTTGGATGACCGTGGCCGGCAGGACGCCCCGACGATGGGCAAGCGCCTCGGAAAGCGCGGGGTGAGGCCCGACCTGCTTGTCTCGAGCCCAGCTCTGCGCGCGCTGACAACAGCGCAGTTGATCGCCGACGAGATCGGCCGCCCACGCAAGAGGATCGTTGTTCCTCGGCAAGAACCATCTCGTCTGTGCGCCTAAGTGCTCTTGAGCCAAAGCGACCGTCAATGTTTCGTCGCGCTTGCGCCCTGACCTATCTGCAATAACTCGGCTTCCCGCGCGAGCTCTGTAGCCGCCACGATTTCCTGGATGGAGAGCGGCCCCTCCAACTCCACCTCCCCTGAAAGAACGCTCGCAAGAGCGTCGCTCCCAGCCTTGCCAGCCAACCAGGCAAATGCGGAGGTGATCGAGCCTCCCCCGAACTTCGCACGCAGTGCCTTTCCCGCGGCGAGCCTGACCGAGGCGAATTCCTCGTGATCCTTTGCTGCGGAAGCCTGCCGCACGATGAGGCAGAAGGCTTCGAGCTTGTCCGCCTCGGTTCGCAGCCGTCTCGCCTTTGCTGCGCTGTGCGGCGTATGTTCAAGGAGCGCAGATTCGAAGGCCCCGGTGAAAACCTCAATGTCGCGCCCCTCGACCCAGCCTGAATTGCCTCGTGTCAGGATTTCAACGGGTCGGCGGCGGGCCTCGGCCGCGCGCGTGGCAGCTTCGCGGGCGGCCTCCAACTGCGAAGAGGGCCAAACGAGCAAAGGCGCACGCGTTGAACCTTGCACAGCCCATCGACCTTCGATGTTCAGGCAGCGGGCATAGCTTCCCGGGTCCTGGCCGTGCTGTGCAAGCTCCAGAGATGACGAACGGTGATCAGCGAGAGTGAGGAGGAGGTACTGCGCCGGAAGCATGGGATTTGACTGCGATAGAGGATGCAACGATTGTCGTCGGCGTTCCGTCGAGTTCTCCGAGTCGGTGAAGCCCCGCTTGGTGAAGGATTCAGGGACGCCTCTTCGAAGGTGAATTGCGCCGGTCGCCCCAATGCATTTGACCGTTTCCTCGATCACATGGAGCGACATGAGGTCGAGGACATTTCCGTGCGCATTGAGGAGATCATCGAGGCTGTGGAAGTGCTCTCTCACAGCCCTCTGATTGGCAGGCCCGTCAAGAATGGCAAGCGGGAATTGGTCATCGGCAAAGGCCGCAGAAGCTACGTCGCGCTCTACCGCTACTTGGCCGAGGCCGAAACGGTTTTCATCCTGGCCTTGCGGGCGCAGCGAGAGTCACGCTTCAAGCATTGATCCCAAGCGGCCGATTGGCCCGCGCCGCTTGACGTTGCCTGCAGCCCACGCGATTGCGAGCAATGGCGTCAGGCCGGCGCTCAGCCTTTGAAATCCTCGAGCGATTTTCCTGCGGCCAACGATTCCTTCAGCCATCGCGGCTGTGGACCACGGCCGGTCCAGGAATGCCCGGCATCGTCGCGATACACCACAGTCGAAGGGCGGCGCTTCTTGCGCGCCTTTGTCGGGCGCTGAGCGGTGGACACGTTCACCGTTGCCTTGTCGGTGAGAAACTCGTCAATCGACCTGCCAGCAGCCAGCGCCTCTCGCAACCAGTTCGGCCGCTTTCCCATACCCGACCAACTGTTGCCACTTCCATCGCTGAGTTTCACGCGGGTCGCAGTCTTCTCTTTCTGGACCTTGCTTTGCGTTGGCTTCGTGGCGCCAGGAACAGATCCAAAGCCAAGTTGCTCGGCAGTCAGGCCATAGTGATCGATGGCAACCTTGATTCGCGAAATCACGCCCGTCACTTCTTTGCTTCGGAGGGCTTCGGCTTGTTGTTGCAGCTTGGCAATCTGCTGCTGGATTTGTTCAAGGGATCGGGCCATTGGCTAACCTCATTCAGTGTTTTGAGAGCGCAAGCTTACTGCACTCGGATTTAGCCCGATCGACAACCAATAAGAGACATCACGAAATTAGATACCCGGATCATTGAAATTCTCGCGGCCACGCGTCGTGCAGTCTCGACTACATTCTTGAGATCACTCGTCGATCGACACTTTCGAAGTGCTGCCCTTGATTCCTTCGACTTCCAGTGACCAACTACTACGAGCAATATTTTCGTCAACAGGTGGCCACGGGCGCTTCCCCCAAAGACGCGGCAGATGCGACGGCCACTGCCTATCTGGACGGAAGACCCCGTCTGCGTGGCAAACAAAAGATCACCTCTCGCGAACGAGATGCTGACGTCTGGATGAATCCGCTCTGGAATGAGCTTCCGGCGGAAATCTGGGAATCGGAGGCGATGATGTTGTCTCTGGCGCGGTACTTTGCGCAGGAGCGCATCGCCAACGCCACACTCCTTTCGCGCATTGCAACGGCGTTCCTCGCTATCGTGTGTCGTGCGGTTCGCTATTCCGAGCTGGTTCTTTGTCAGACTTCGCCCCGCCGCACGGAGCTGGGCCAACTGGCCGTCTGCCATCGCGGAGTTGTGTCGAGTCCTTGCCATCTTCGATTTGGCGTATGGCAGCGTTTGGCGTTGGTCGGCCATCTGAAGACAACGTTCAAGGCTTCGACACCGTTTGACCTGCTTGTCCTCGCGAGCCTCCATGCGTTCGAGCACCTCGTCCCTCGACGGCTCACGCAGCCGCCAGAACCCGACGGCACCTATTCCGCTGACGAACTTGCGTGGGACGCGATCAATGACATTCTGGCCTGGAGCCTTGGCAATGCAGATCAAAGCGCACTGAGATTGAACGAGGCAGCGATTGAAAGATCGCTGGTCCTGCGGTGACCCTTGCTCCACTCCCAAGGCGGAGTGGGATTCGGGTCGCGCCAGAGGTCGACATGCTTTGCTGTATCGATCGATCCCTGGTCAGGGCCAATGCGTTAGAGGAAAATAGGTTAACGGAGTGCCACGATAAAGAACCCATACAGGAAACACCGCCCTACCCTGAAGGAAAATTCAGGCTCATCAGAAGTCAATTCGCTCGCCGTTAACCGATTTATGCGATCTCGTACCTCCATGGGCAGCGCTAGCCTTTCGCTGTTCGACGATGCTTCCTCGCCCGAAGGCGCTGCCACGAGCTTTGGCGATGCGTTTGCGGCCTGGCTCGCCGACCAGCGCGGCACGGGTGCGCTGCGCCGGCCCAGCGCCGCAGAGGTCTACCAGGCCATGTGGGACAGCTTCTCCGGCTGGTGCCTGGGGCAATCCCCGCGTGTGACGCTTGAAACCCTGGGCCTGCATGATCTGCAGGCCTATCAGGCTGCGCGCTTCGGGCGCAAGGCCTCGGACCAGTCGCTCTCCCCTCGCTACGTTCTGCGATTGATGCGCCTGATCGATCGGGTGCTGCGACACCGTGCGGCGCAGACGGATGCCCTGCCCAACACTGCGGCGGCCGACTGGATCGCAGCCAATCCGGAAGTGCGGTTTTCCGAAGCTGAGCGCGAGGATCCGTTGCCGGAATACCTGACGGTGGGTGAAGCCCGGCAGTTGATCGTTCACCTCTCCTCCGCCCGACCTCGGCCGGGTCGCAATCGGGACGCGCTGGCGGCGATGACCTGGCAGGAAGTGCGCAATCGGGCGTCCGTGGCACTGCAATTGGGCGCAGGGATCACGCCGGGCGACGTGCGGGCGCTAACGCTAGAGTCACCGGTGACACAGGGCAGCAGGATCCGTGGCCTGCCCTGGAAACTGCAGGTGCCGGGCAACGGCACGTCCAAGCCACGCGAGACGCCGATCGCGCCCTGGGCAGCGGAACTGCTGCAGTACTGGCTACAGGTACGCCAAGAGGCGCGTGTTGCGGGGACGTTCCTCTTTCCTTCGACGCGCACGGGCAAGCCCTGGCAGGCGGACTCGCAGTACAAGAACGCTCTGCAGGTCCTCGAGGACGCTGGTATGGCCTCGCGCGAAGGGGGCTCATTCAGGTTGAGGCACACGTTCGCCATCCGGCAGTTGCGCCGAGGAACAAGCGCGGAGCAGATCGCCCGGTGGATGGGCGTCGAACCTGGCGAGATGAAACGGTACGAGCGGGTGCTCCCGGCTGCGGTCGAGGTCGTCTAGTCGGTCACTTCTCCCAAGCGGAACGTCAAATTTCGATCGAGTCACGAGCAACGACCCTTGGCGCTCCTGAAAACCATGTTGTGCGGACCTGCCCTTGCTGGATTTCGAGTTCATCATCGTCGGAAGTCAGTCGATTCTTGGTCCGGTTCCGAATCCCGAAGAGGTCTTCACTGTCTCAATGGAGGTCGACATCTATCCAAAGGATGCCCCGGATCTCGCGCAGAAGATTGATGGAGCGATCGGCGAAGGCTCTCAGTTCCACGAGAAGCTTATGGCTACTACGCCCAGGCCGTGGCGCACGCTGATCCCGCCTTGAGCGCAGACCTTGCTGCATCTGTTTGGCAATTTTCACGTAGACAAGCACCCGCGGCCGGCCTAGACTGCTCCGCACCAGTCACACATTGAACGCATTCATCGTGTCCAAGCGCCTATCGATTCTGAGCTTTCGCACCTTCGTTGCATTTGAGCAGCGCGGTCGAATTATGTTGGGCACTTAGCCCGCTCACTTCGCCAGACGCCCCCTCAAAGGCAACGAGTTCGACTCGTTGCCTTTTTGCATTTTTGGACCTGAATCATGTTCGATCTCAATTCCCTGACGCGGTTGCTCCTGCTCCCACGTGCATACCTCCAGACCTGCGGCGTTTCGTCGTGGCCAGGACTGGCGGTTTTCATCTGCTGTGCTTGCGTTGCCGGCTGCGACCTCACGCCCAATGTCCTCTTCGTTGCGGATGGAAGCCCGCTTCGCCTTTTGCAACTGACCGACGCTCTCGGCGAGTGCCCCGCGCCGCGTCGGGTTTGCTTCTTGGCCACGTGGGACGGAGAGGTGGCTCGTGGCTGTTGGGTGCGAGAGGAGGCCAACGTTCGGGTCATCCTTTCCGAGGAAGAGCGAACTGTGCCGGTCGTCGATTTCCGACCCACTGCATACGCCGAGTATCGACATGCGGTCTTGAACCTGCCGCCGTAGATGCAAGGCTGAAGGCGAACCTGGATCTGGCACCGCGCAAGTGCACGGGAGCGAGCCGGGCTGCTGGAACAGTAGATCAACCCTTTGGTTGGGGGATCGGCTCGACTTCTTCCTCCGAATTGATGAGGTGTTGATTTTCCAATCGGCGCCCGTCCGAGGCACACTGGCCGAAAGAGATCACGACCATGACGAACCTTCCACTCAGTCACCAGATCCTTAATGCCGCGCGCGATGCCAGTGGGGGCGACATTGCGCGAGCAATCCGCTGGTACCGGACCGAGCCGATCATTCCGCTGGAGTACAAGACTGCGGAGAGATTGGTTGCGGAAGGACGTGCGGACGACGTGCTCCGCGCAATGAGACGCCGCGCTGATGAAGACTCACAGCTCATCCCGAGATGATGCGCCAGGGGCGGTGGTGAAGCCGCGGGTCGCTTCTTGTACAGCGGCGAACGTGCTTCGACTCTTCGTCGCTGGTTAACGCTCATGCGGTGTAGCGCAACATCGATCAAACCCTGAGGGAGGTGTAAAGATGGACGAGCAACTCGATCCCACCGTCGGCAGCCCGCGAGGCGAGCGCAATCTCGTGGTGTGCTGCGACGGCACCAACAACACTTTGACCGGCGGCTTCGAAGATACCAACGTCCTGCGGCTCTACGGCTATCTCCGCAAGCACGTGGACCCTGACACCTCGACGCTCTACTACGACCCTGGCGTTGGGTCGCCTGACAGTGCCCCACCCACCGGGCTCGTTGATCTAGTCAAGCGCCGCTGGCAGCGGGTTGCTGGTCTGGCGTCCGGCGGCGGTGTGTACGAGAACATTGGTGAGGCGTATGCCTTTCTGATGCGCGAGTGGGTACCGGGCGCGCGGATCCTCTGCTTCGGCTTCTCTCGGGGAGCGTTCACGGCCCGTGCCGTCGTGGGCATGGTGAATCTCTTCGGTGTGCTGCGTCCCCAGCACGAGGCGATGATCCCCACGCTGGTTCGCATCTATTTCTCGCAGCCGGCCTTCTCGGAACAAGTGCACGGGCGCAAGAACTGGCGTCGTGCAGCAGCGACGTGGCTGCATGTCGGCTTGGCCAGGCCAGGCAAGGCGCAGGGGGATGCCGTGCACGGCTCCGAGGAAGTTGCCTCGAAGGTCACGCGCAAGGATCTGGCGCTGCAGGTCAAAAACAACTTCGCGCGAGAGGCACAAATCTATTGGGTCGGCGTGTGGGACACGGTGGAATCGGTGGGACTGCCAATTCTCGGTTCTCTCGACAATCCATCGACCGCCACATTCCACGACAAGCCCAACATTCGCAACGTGCGTCACGCGCTGGCACTCGACGAGCATCGGTGGCCGTTCCTTCCGCGCCTGTACGACTCACCGAGCGAAGTGACGACACCTGATGGCCGTACTCTCAAGCAACTGTGGTTTCCAGGCGTGCACTGCGACATCGGCGGCAGCTACCCTGGTGCCCAGAGTGACAGCGCCGCATATCCAAACCAGCGGACCGGTCTGTGCGACGCGTCGCTGCAGTGGATGGTGAACGAAGTGGCAAAGGAACTCGAAATCCCCGAGCTCGAATCCTTGTCAGATCCCGGACGTCCCGACTCCGACGAATTCGGCACGCCTTCACGATACGTCTTTCCCGGGCAGCTTCCGTTGCGCCACGATCCATTGCACGACACGCCTCTGTGGGCCCTGGCGGGCATGACAGTACGCCGCATGCAAGACGAAAAGATCCTCACCAACGCTCAAGCGAAGGCAGGCGCGAAGGATGGCATTGCGGTCGACGTGAAAGCGCCCGAGCCGAAGTACCTCGCGGGGCCAAGCGTGTGGGATGAACGCCGCAAGCTCTGGCCGTTCGTGATGGCTGTGGTGTTCGCCGTGCTGTTCTCGATGCTTTCCGGGTGGAACCTCGGCCCCCCGGACGGCCGGGTCACCCTAGGCAACGCCGCTGGCTGCAGCTTTGCCATGCAGCAGTTGGCCACCATCTCGCCGTGGACCATCGATGTCACGGCCATTCGTCCGGACTGCAAGCCCGCTCCGCCTGGTGGCCTGCGCAATCCGGAGGTCTGGACCGAATACGCGAAGTTCTCTCCGGGATGGGCGATGTTTCTTGACCTGCTCTTCGTGGCCTGTGCCGGATACGTGATCGCGCGGTTGGCCTCGCGCGTGTTCACATGGGCGGCAGGATGGAGACGCCCCGGGCAGTCCAGGCCGGCTTGGTTACTGACCATGGGATGGCTGCCGGCGTTGGCAGTGGGTGGCGATGTGCTGGAGGACCTCGCGACCCTGCTATTCATGGCCCTCCAGGCCGTGTCGCTTCCAAGCTTTGCGCAGGCAACGCTCTACCTCGTAGGCATCTCGTCGTTGGCCAAGGTGACCGGCTATCTGTTGTGCCTGTCGGTTTTTGGAGGTGGACGGATGCTACTGGCCGTATGGCCAACGAAGGCAGTCGGCAAGGTGGGGCGAAAGCCAGACGAACTTCTTGTTGTCTCCCATGACCCAGCCGCTTCGGGTGAGGTTAGTCGCGGAGCCCGAGGACCGACCTCGGAGAGAGACACGCTCGCCTTAGTTCAGTAGTTGGCTCACCCTCATACGCCGGCTCGCCTGATCGCGCGGCCAGATTTGCGCGCCGATAGAAAGTCAGGTGCTGAAATACCCGTTCTCAGAACTCGTTCCGCTCTCGCCTGAACCTCAAGCGACCACCACCTCTTTGGCTTCCTTCTCTGCTGACCCTTCCATCGTCTCGTGCTGACGGCCCTCTGCCTCGGTCACCAGCATGGTGCCGCGACAACTGTCCGAGCCGCAGTGGCAGGGGTAGTCGGATGCCCGCGCGTCGTCGTCGGCCGTGAGGTTGTAGTCGATGAAGAGCTCCTCGCCAGGCTCTATCGGGACGAGGGTCACGAACTTCACGATGAGCTCGCCCGCCTCGTCATACTCCTCGATCGCCTCGCAGTTCGGATCGCACGCGTGATTGAAATGGCGCGTGGCATTGCCGCCCTTGGCGCCATCGATCATCTCGTCGTTCGTGAGCGAAAAGAGATAGGTGAGCTGGTTGTCCCAATCCAGGGCAGCCACCTCGGCGGGGCTGTAGCGCCGCCCCTCATAAAGTCCGAGTACGGCACCGGTAGGGAGCGAGCAGGTCGCAAAGGCACCAAGCCCATGGACGCCGCTCGCCCCGACGCGCACGAAAGGCGTTGAGGAACGCTTGAGGGTCTTGAGGGAACGCCTGGACATAGAACCTTTCCCGGGGGGCCGACGATTCTATGTTGCGGTGCGCAAACCTGAAGCGGCCTCACGCTCAAATACGCCTTTTTCTTGCTCGCCGTTGGTCGTTCGTCCGACGTGCCGAACGATGAAAGGGCGACTGCGCGCGCCGGCTGACGGTGCGTCCGCGCAGGTCGAGCTTCTTCAACAACTTCGCAGCAAGATGCGAAAAATTCTTGCCGGGTAAAATTCCGCCCCTATGTCCGACACCCAGTTCTCCCAGGACGGCCTGCGATACGTGAAAAAGTCGCCGGGATCCATCATCACCACACCCCGCGCCGAATCGATGATGTCGTGCTTCAAGTGCGGCAAGTTCGCACCGCGATCGAACATGACCTCGAAACGGTTCCTCGGCAAGAACCATCTCGTCTGTGCGCCGAGGTGTTCGTGAGCGAGACTCTCGACCTTTTCGCCAGCGACCGGTCTCCAGCAGTGCTTCGAACGCCGTCATGGCTCGGGCGGGATTTCCATGAGGAAATCGAGCTCGACTTCGAGCCTGGCGACTACAAGATCACCCCTGGTGATCGCTGGACGGTCATCGCCCTGAATACAGGGCAGACGGTCTACTCGGGCATTGGTCCCGTGGAGATCGTCCGCGTCAAGGCGTAGAGCCGCCGCGCAGGTCAAGTCGTACCTCGCCACAGATTCACCTTGATGCAAGTCGTGGCACCGGAACGCGCCATGGCGACGTAGAGTCGGCACCGAGTCTTCCGGTGCGCCTCTCACGTAGGCAATCGCAGCCTCTCAAAGGCAAACGCAGCACGAACGGGAAACCCAGCCCGGCGGCAGGTTCGCCGCCGGGCTCTTCGGCTGGTGCATGTTCGGCGCCCACGACCGCAGACCTGATCAGCTCAGTCATCAAACCTGGCCCCGCGCAAAAAGCCGCACGAGCCATCGCGATTCGAACATGGCGTTGGCGGCCGCAGGCCGTGTGGGATGGAATATCGCCACCGTGAAACGCGAGACGCCCATGATCTGCGCGTCGCAATGAGATCGTCTTTGCCTCGCCGAAGCATGAGCGGGCGCGGGCCTTTCTGGGGGATGTTCTGCGACACTGACGGACGCAGTTGCTAGCCACTTTGTGAATCGCCACAAGAGAGCTGGATAGCTCGACGGCCGATGACCTGTCGTGCCGTACTGCCATCTTTTCCTTGGCAGCTTCCACTTCTCATCCGCAACGCCACCAGGCCAATCTTAGAGAAAGCCGTTCGCCGGCGACGCAGCCCAATGCTGATGCCACCCCAAGGTCGTTGACGCTATCGGAAGGCGATTTTTGCCGCCTTCCAGCGAAAGCCGTCTTCTAAGTAGGCAGAAGCGCTCGACTGCAAGCTCGCTGCGGATTCAGGCGGTCGATGCAATGGAACGGTTTCCACCGCCGACCCTAGCGAACGAACTCACGACTTCCTGGTTAGGCCACCGACGGCATCAGGGATGCCAAGTCGACCGTGCGACTATCAGGCGTCGCGTTGCGACGTCATCGTCGTAACTCAATGCAGCCGAAAGCGACTCGGCCGCGCGTTTCAATCGTCCTGCGAACCGGGTCAGCTTTGTCTCTGCGTCCGCGCCTGCCGGCGCACCGATGCATAAGGCCCCAACGACGCGCCAGCGGCTGCCGAAGACGGGCACCGCAATGCTGGCCGATGTTCGCTTTGCCTCGCCCACGGTCACGTGGTAGCCACGGGCCCTGATCTGGTCGTACAACTCGCCCCGCTGCCCGAGCGCCGCCAGCATGACCTTGCCAGCAGCGCCCTGATCGAGCGGCATCGATTCCCCCACGCGCGCGGGGCTGTGCTGGGCTTCCGGACACATGACCTTGACCAGACGCACCCGCCGATTGCCGTCCTGAACGAAGAAGGATGCGTCCTGCCCTGTTGCATCGGACAGTTTGCGCAGGGCGGGCTCGACATTCGCGCGGATGTCAAAGGACACCTGGTACCGCGCCCCGAGCGACGCCGTGGCGGGCCCAAGGCGCCACTCGGCGTTGTCGTTCTGGGCCACGTAGCCACTCGCCGCCAAGGTTTTCAACAGGCGCAGCGCGGTCGCCTTGGGCAGGCTCGTGCGGCGGCCGATTTCGCTCAAGCCGAGGTGCGGTTCTTCGATGGTGAAGACATCGAGGATCGCCAGCGCGCGCACCGTCGCCTGCACTGTCGACTCAGGGTTAACACTCATTTGTTGAATGCCGTCGGTTCATCTGGTGAACCGAAATTGTAGTGAGTTGGATGCCGGCCTAACCTACAGGCTTGCAGCAAGCATCCAACGGAGAGACAACATGAATCGGCGCCTCGCAAGCTTCGCAGCCCTCGCCACCTTGGTCTTGGGTTCGCTCGGAATCCATCCATCCATCGCATCGGCGGCAGACACCTACCCCGACAAGCCAGTGAAGATGATCGTGCCCTACGCCGCTGGCGGTGGGGTCGACAACATTGCCCGCGTCGTTGCCACGCATCTGAGCGCCCGCCTCAAACAGCCGGTCATCATCGACAACCGGCCCGGCGCCAACGCCAACATCGGCGCCGACGCCGTCGCCAAGGCCTCGCCCGACGGCTACACGCTCCTGATGGGGGCGACCTTCCTCGCCTTCAACCGTGCGACGATGAAGTCGACGCCCTACGATGCCTCGCGCGATCTCGTTCCGGTCGCCCGCACAGGCAAAGCGCCTTTCGTGCTCGTCGTGCCCGCGAGCTCGCCGTTCAAGACGGTGGCCGAACTGGTCGCCTACATGAAGGCGAATCCGGACAAGGCGTCCTACGGCGCCGTGGGCGCCGGATCGCCGACCAACCTGATCTTCCCCAAGAACACCGGCACCACCCCTGTCCAGGTTCTCTACAAGGGTGGCGCAGCAGCAATGCCCGACCTGATCGCCGGGCGTCTGACCTACATGATCCAGACGACCAGCGAGGTGCTTCCGCACATCACGACCGGCAAGCTGCGTGCTCTGGCCGTTTCCGGCAGCACCCGCTTTGGGCACCTGCCAACGGTTCCCACGATGAAGGAAGCCGGCGTCGCGGATCTCGAAGGGACTGGATGGTGGGGTCTCTTTGCCCCGGCCAAGACGCCGGCGGCCGTGGTGCAGCGTCTTTCCGACGAGATCCAGGTGGTGATGAAGCAGCCCGACGTGATTGCCGCACTGGACAAGCTCGGCATCGAGTCCGCGCCCATGCCTTCGCAGACCTTCATGCCGTTTTTCCAGGAAGAGCTGAAGAGCTATGTCGACGTCGCGCGTCAGTTCAACCTGACCGTCGAATAGCGGCCGGACCCCGATCAAGGAACAAGGAATCACCATGCAACCAGGTTTTCAAGTGCTCAAGCGCCGCCATGCCGTCGGCAAGGAATGGGTCGACAAGTTCGCGTCGATCCCGGTCGCGAACATCAGCGATTCGATGTCGCGCCTGAACTCCGGCAGCGCTAGGCTGCGCCCCATGCATGCGGGTGGCGTGCTCTGTGGGCCAGCCGTCACGGTCAAGAGTGCGCCCGGCGACAACCTGATGACGCACATGGCACTGAACCTTGCGGTCGAGGGCGACGTGCTGGTGGTGGACGCCGGGGGAGATCTCACCAACGCGATCATCGGCGAGCGCATGCTGGCCTACTGCATTGCGAAGAAGTTCTCGGGGATCGTCATCCATGGCGCGGTCCGTGATTCGGGCTGGATCCGTCAGCAGCGCTTTCCGGTGTATGCCTGCGGCGTGACCCACCAGGGGCCCTACAAGAATGGACCCGGCGAGGTCAACACGACGATTTCGATCGGCGGGATGGTGGTCTGCCCAGGCGACCTCATCGTGGGTGACGAAGACGGGCTTGTCTGCATTCCGCAGACCTCGGTCGAGGTCGTGCATGCGAAAGCAGCGGCCAAATTCAAGCACGAGAGCGAGACCTTCTCGGCTATCGGCCAGGGCGACAACGACGCCGCGGGGTACCGCGCCAAGCTCGCCAAGCTCGGCTGCTACTTCGAAGCCTGAGCCATCCAGACAACCATCAATCCACGAGGACAAGACGCCATGATCATTGATTGCCACGGGCACTACACCACCGCGCCCGCCGCGCTCAAGGACTACCGGAAACGGCAGACTGCCGCCTTCGAAGCGGGCCGGCCGCTGGCGCCCGATTTCAGAATCGGCGACGACGAGATTCGCGAGTCACTCGAGCAGAACCAGTTGCGCATTCAGCGCGAACGCGGTGTCGACATGACCATCTTCTCGCCCATCGCGGGCGCCATGGCGCACCACGTCGGCAACGCCACGACGAGCCAGCACTGGACGCAGGCATGCAACGACCTGATCTACCGTGCGGTAGAGATGTTCCCCGATGAGCTCGTGGGAGTTTGCCAGCTGCCGCAGTCGCCCGGCGTGAGTCCGGCGAACTGCGTCGACGAGCTGACCCGCTGCGTGGAGGAGCTCGGCTTTGTGGGCTGCAACGTCAACCCCGACCCGACGGACGGGTTCTGGACCGACCCGCCGATGACGCAGCGCTACTGGTATCCCCTGTTCGAGAAGATGGTGGAGCTCGACGTGCCGGCCATGGTGCATGTCAGTTGCTCCTGCAACCCGAACTTCCACCACACCGGCGCGCACTACCTCAACGGCGACACCACGGCGTTCATGCAGTTCCTGCTGTCGGACATCTTCAAGGACTTTCCGACGCTGCGCTTCGTGCTGCCGCACGGCGGCGGCGCAGTGCCCTATCACTGGGGCCGCTACCGCGGCCTGGCCGACCAGCTCAAGCGACCGCCGCTCGAGGAGATGATGCGCAACGTCTTCTTCGACACCTGCGTGTATCACCGCCCGGGCGTGGAGTTGCTGCTGGAGGTCGTCCCACCGGACAACGTGCTGTTTGCGTCGGAGATCGTCGGCGCAGTCAAAGGCATCGACCCGCGCACGGGCTACCACTACGACGACACCAAGCGCTACATCGACGCGGTGGAATGGCTCACGCCCGAGCACCGGGCCAAGGTGCTGGGCGACAACGCGCTGCGCGTCTACCCGCGCCTGGCCCAGCGCCTGTTGGAACGGCAAGCCATCGCCACCGTTTGAAGAGGGATCCATGAAGAAAGCTCTCGCGCTGGCATGCCTTGTCGCCTCGCACTTCCTCCTCGCGGGTTGTGCGACCTCAAAAGGTACCGCCCTGAGTCGGATCAACCCGACCGACCCCCAGCCGACCTGCACGATGTGCCCGGGCACCTACATCCCGCTTTCCGAAATGGAGCTGTACGAGCAGAAGGCCCTCAAGGAGCGGCTGGTTGATCAGCAGGTGCGCGCTGTCGACATCGGCAAGGCCAACGTGGGGATCGGGCGCGTCCATCGCGGCAAGCTGGACAAGCCGTCGCCCAACTCCGTGGCGGAGCACGATCATGTCAGCGAGGTCTACCACGTCATCTCGGGCTCGGCGACACTGGTCCTTGGTCCGGACATCCTCAACCGGGAAAGGCGGCCCGCCACGATGCCGACAGTGGTGCTTCAGAACGGTCCGGGCAACAATGGGTCGGAAGTGCGCGGTGGCGTGGTGTACAACATCAAGGCGGGCGATGTGGTCGTGATTCCGGCCGGCACGGGCCATTGGTTCACAAAGATCGATGACCATATCGACTATCTCATGGTGAGGATCGATCCCGACAAGGTGACGCCTACCAAGAGCGAAGCGCAATCGAAGGAATACTTGTCGAAGCCGGCGCGGCGCGGTGAATAGCTGGCGCGCGATTTTCGCGAAAGACAACTCCGCCAAGTACTGAGCGACTGCTTGCCTGAGGAGCCAGAGCCCGCATTTTCCGTGTATCAGAGTCGCCGCAATCTCAGTTCTCGTCGACGATATTCCGAGGGGCTGCACCCATAGCGCATGCCGAAGGACTTCGTGAAGTTGGGAATGTCCTGGAAGCCCCAGCGGCTGGCGATTGCCGAGACCGAGCGCCGGTCTTGCGGATTGCCCAGATCCGACGCGCAGTGCTCGAAGCGCTGCAGGCGAATCCAGGCCGCCAGGCTGGATGGCTCCTGTGCAAAGGCCTTGTGCAGATAGCGGGGCGACACGTTGAAGCGTCTCGCAAGCGCTTCGGCGCCGAGATCGTGCGAACCGAGGGCGCCCAAGATGTAGGCTTTGACGACACGCACCAGGGCCTGCCGGTTGGCCTGCGACGGTTCGGCGCCGAAATCCCCGCTGGCACCTGGTCCGCGCGCCGCCTCCGAGATCAACTCGCACAATTGAACGGACATGCGCTCGGCCGCTTGCGTGGTGAAGCTTTCTGCGCCGGCATCAGCGAGCGAGCGCATGAACGAAGCGGCGACGAATCCTGTGCCGTTGAGCCCTCCCAGAGTTCGCGCCATGAGGCCGTTCGGATCGCTGACTAGAGGCAGCAACAGGCGGCGTGGAACCCGAAAAGACAGGAGCTCGAAGCGCCCCTCGAAATGCAGCGTGTACGGTCTTGCAATATCGACAACCGTGAACGAGCCGGGCATGACCTTGGCCTCCCGATGTCCTTGGCGCACGAAACCATGGCCGGCCAGTTGCAGGTTGACGAACAGGCGGTCCTGCGGATCGTGCCTAATCTGCGCGAACCCCCGCACCACGGTCTGCGCGGCCGAGCGGATGCGAGCGACGTTGACAGCCCCCATCTCGCTCAGGTCCGCCCGGCTGCTGAAGTTGACGCCCGGCTCCAGGGGCCGCGGGTCGAGGGCGGCAAATGCCTCGCACACGACTTCCCGCCAGTAATCGAACTGCTCTGGGCCAGGAACTGCTTCTGTGGACCAAGACTTCATGACCAACGAGTTGTATGTCAGCGGGCGCGTTTCAACAAGACGCCGTGCACGAAAACACAAGACCCGCGGAACAGACTCCGGCCATCAGCAATCACCGGAGCAAGCCATGGCGATCGATTTCACATTCAGTCCGAATCAACGCGAGCTGCAACGCCACGCGCGCAGCGTGGCTCGTGAGGTGCTCTCGCAGGTTCCGGGCGCGATCCGGCACCTCGCGACACCCAGCGAGCGTTTTCTCGCGACGCGTCCGATGTACGAGCAGGTCATCCGGGAGGGATTTCTGCGGCGCCTGATCCCGTTGCCCTTCGGCGGGGAGGGAACCGGGCTGCTGGACATGGCCATCGTGGCCGAGGAATTCCACGCGGTGGACTGCAATGTGTCGTTGACGCTATTCGCCAATATCCTGGGGCTTGCGCCGATCTTCATCGCCGGAAGCCCGGAGCAGCAGCGGCGGTTCATCGCCCCCTTCCTGAGTGGGGAAGGGGCGCCGCTGGCGGCACTGGCGAATAGCGAACCCGGCGGGAGCGCCAATTTCGCCTCGCCGGAGCCCGGCGCCGGCGTCAGGAGCACCGCCAAGCGGGTCGACGGCGGATGGTGTATCAACGCCGAGAAGCAATGGGTTTCCAGCGCCACCGGGTGGGACGGCACGGGCGCCGACCTCCTGTGCGTGGTCTGCAGGACGGATCCCCAGGCGCCGCCGGACCGATCCATCTCTGTCATTGCCGTGCCCCGGGGAGTGCAAGGTCTGAGCACCGTGCGCGACCTCGAATCCATGGGCCACCGCGGCCACCTCGTGCCGAGATTCCGACTGAGCGATGTCACGGTAGACGAGGACAATCTGGTAGGCCGGCTGGGCGCAGGCAAGGAGATCATCGAAGGCAGCTTCGCCGGCACCGCTGCGCTGGTCGGCATCATGGGCGTGGGGCTGATGCGTGCCGCCTTCGATTTCGCTCTTCGGTTCGCCAAGACCGAACATCGCGGCGGACCCGTCCCGATCATCGAGCACCAGGCGGTGGGCTATGCCTTGGCGGACGCGAAGACAACGATCGAGGCGGCCAGGTATCTGGGCTGGAAGGCCTGCCAAGCGATGGACCAGCAACTGCCGGGGGCGCTCGAGCTTGCGCTGCAGTCCAAGATCTTCGGCTCCGAATCGGCGGTCCGCGTGATCACCGACTTGATGCGGGTGGTCGGCATCGACAGCTACGACCAGGCACTGCCCCTGGCCGGCTGGTTGCAGGACGCAATCGCACTTCCGCTTTTCGACGGCGGGAACATGGGCGTTCGCCGGCGCCAGCTGCATCAGATCTTGCGCGAGCCGGCCTACGACCCATTGCATGCGCCCGCGAGCGCTTGAGCGATCGGTTCAACGCTCTAGCAAGAAGGAAACGGTGCGCCTCGTATTTCTCACCTTTCTCGACATTCCGAGAATCCGCGCACCCTTGGCCTTGGAATACTCGACAGCAGAACTGGCGTCCGGCAGACGGCAGTTCCCTCTTGCTTGAGGCTACAGGCGCTCCGCAGCGAAAGCGGTCTTCCGGTCAGGCAGATGCGAATGACTGCAGCTGTGGCCACGTCAGCCGGTCGTGACGCCTTACACACTGTAGCGGCGAGGTACTCAGGCAGCCACGCCCTTTGGTCGTTCGTCTGACTGCAGGGCTTGGCTCCTATCGGTACCTATTTTTCCGAGAGCGGCCCGATAGATGCGCCAAACCCGATAGCTCCCAAAATGTGATGTCGAGCCTCGCACGTTCCCGGCGGTTCACCTTCGGTGTTGCAAGCGCCCGCAGCGACCCCTTCTTACCGGCTATTCGCTCGCGCGCGTCCACACCAGAATTCTCCAGCGCTAGCCGCCGGTGCACGCAACCGGCATGGCGCGCCCCACGGCCCACGACGTGCGGCCTTGCTCGGTGAGCAGCGTTTGGCGTCCGTTGGAAAACGTGGTCCCTGAGTTTCCGATCGCGGGAAGATCGATGGCGGCAGCTCCGTCAACGGAGACCGAGGCGCTCTCTCCCATCAAGCGCACAGCCAGGCGTGTGCCATCGCAGACGTAGCTGCTGACTGGATAGGGATTGCCGACACCGATCGACGCACTTGGCGTCGGATGGTGGCAGGCCGCCAGCGTCCAGATGACAAACGCGCCAACGATTCCGCGAAGAACGCGTTGCACCTTGCCTCCCACAACGTCCGCCATGTCGTTCGGCAGTGTGATGCTCATTGGCTGCGTGATTCGCACGAAGGGCTCCTTGATTTCGCAGGATGCACCCTACTCTCTCGGGCTATGGTCGTCCAGCCAGGCCAATCGGCGCGGCATCTGAGAGCTGTCGACATGCGCACCACCTTGAACTCGGCCAAAGGCAAGATCAACGGCCTGCAGACGAGCTCATCGAACGACATTTGACCCGCTGATCACCCCGGACTGATTTCCCACTGGCATTCGGGAACTATGACAAGAATTGCCGGAAACTCGCAATCCGGCGACAAGCGATGCCGGAAATATCGGCTCGTCCAGCGCTACTCCAGAGGCGACAACCAATGCCGGAATCAGCGAGATTCTTTGGCCAAATTCACAAATGCTCTCGCGGCGGACACGAACCACGCGGCGCCCACTGCCGCGATGCCGAATACAAGCGGCACCAGCAGGCGCAGGAATGACCGAGGGCCACGTGCGAGGGTGGCTGCGTACACCTTGCGCTGCTCCTCGACGAGACAGGCGCCCGGGCATCTTGTTCGAGGGCGAGGCCATGGTCGATCGCAACGCGAACTCGCCGCATTTTGAAGCAAGACATCAAAGCCCGCCGACGATTAACCCGTTACCTCCTGGCCGCCGCGTATAACCGCCGTCGATCGCCTGATCTGCGAGGCCATCAGGCGCTGCATGCGCGTGGGCGGCTCACGGTACACGAGCAGGTCGATGATCCAGCCGGCCGCCACCAGGACGGCCAGTGCGCCAAGGGTGAAGATTGTTGATTCCATGGGCCACTCCGGTGCCGAGATGGCCAATACTTTGCGGGCCGCGACGTCGCTTGTGAATCCCATAAAGGGGGGGCGTGGTTTCTGAGCGATTTGTGACGCAGTTCCTTCTTCTCCAGCCATCTGCTGCTAGGTAAACTCAACCGGACACTCGCCGTACCGCTGTTCACTTCGCGGCGTTGATTGCTTCCACCATTGCCGCGGCCGCCGCCCCGAACGTGACCTCGCGGCCGCGAACCCGATAGACGACGGGAGGAGTGCTGCCCATCGGCTGGGGTTCGATGACCACGCTCAGGCGATAGCCAGGGTGGACCTGAGAGCGGCCGCTCCGGCGAGCTTCGGCGCGCGCGGCGCGAAGAATAGCTGCGACGGTTGCTTCGTTCATGTCGCTGCGAGCAGGTGGGACCTGGATGCTCGCGTCTACCCCGGGCGCGTGGCCGCGGGCTGCGTCGTACATGCCAGGCGCAAGTTCGACGAGGTGGCCAAGGCTGACACAAGCCCGGTCGCCGAGGGGGGTCGCAGCCTTCGTTGTTGTGCGCGAGCGAGCGGGTCTTGGCGGCGGCCTTCGAAGCGGCCTTTCGAGCCTTTGTGGCCTCCGGGGCGGCCACTGCCTTCTTTGCCGGCACGGCCTTCTTTGAAGGAGCGCTCTTCTTCACTGCACCCTTCTTCGCGACTGGCTTTTCAGCCTTAGCATTCGAAGCTGAAGCTTCCGTCGCGGCCGCAACCTTCTTGGCGCGAAGGGACGTCTTCACCGGTGCTGCAACTGCGCGGGTCTTACGGCTAGCCTTTTTCGCCACGGCAGCGACAGGTGCCTCCTCCTTGTCGCCTGAAGGTGTCGAAATGACGCCAGACTGGTCGATAAGGAACTTGTCACGGTTGCGAGAGGAGGCAGTCCAACCAGGAGCCTTGCCGAAGTCGATCATTCGGGAATGCCCGCCGCGCGAAGCGCACGCACGCACCGCGCCTTGAAATCCTGGTCCTTCCAAGGGGCCGATCGTTGGAACCAGGACACTGTGAAGTCCGGGGTGGCTTGGCGTAGTCGCTGGCCGACCGCGCGCGCTTCGTCGAGCCGCCCGAGCTCGACGAGACTGTAGAGCATCGGACGCAAGGCCTGTGCATAGTCGGGCCGGTCGCGACTGGCTCGCTGGGCGTTCTCCAACGCGTCTTCAAACTTGCCAGCAGCAAGATGCGCCAAGGCTAAGCCGGTGCGTAAATGTGCCATTTGCGGATCGAGCGGACTCAATCGCATCGCGCGCTCGAAGATTTCCGTTGCCGCGTGCGCATCGCCGCCAAGCAGACGAACCCATCCGGCAAGATTGAGCACACTCGCTAGATCCGGCGCCAGAGTCAGGGCTCGATCCACCGCGTCTCCGGCCTCTTCGTGCCGTGCATCAAGAAAACAGAGTGCCCATCCGGCGGCAACCAGTGTGATCGGATCATCGCGATGATCTGCGAGCGCCTCACGCGCCATGCGCACGCCTTCATCCGATTCAGCTGGCGCTGCGGCAAACGCAGACTTGCGCAACTGCATGGCCCAGGCGAGCAAGGCCTTTGCTGCCGAGTAGTCGGGATCTAGGGCGATGGCCCGGCGAAGATCGGCGAGCGCCTCGTCATTGCCCTGCCGTCCGGATGTCATCGCCACGTTCTGCCAGCCCCGCAACACAAGTTCGTAGGCTTGCAAACTGGATGTAGGACGCTTACGGGCGCGCTCGTATTCGGCTAGCCGCAGATTAGGTTCGATGGCCGCAACGACGCTGTGGGTGATTTCATCCTGCAATTCGAATATGTCGGCCATGCCGCGGTCGAAACGCTCGCCCCATACATGGCGGCCGGTTTCGGCCTCAACCAACTGAACGGCGATGCGCAATCGGCCTTGGGCTTTGCGCACAGTGCCTTGCAACAAGTAACGCACGCCCAGTTCCTTGCCCACCTGCTTTGCGTCGACCGCCCTGCCCCTATAGGTAAAGCTCGAACTGCGGGCAATCACGAAAAACCAGCGAACCCTCGACAGCGCCGTGATGATGTCATCGACGACACCGTCCACGAAGTAAGCTTGCTCAGGATCGCCACCGAGGTTGGTGAATGGCATCACAGCAAGCGATGGTCGACCACGATCGCGGTTCGCCGTCGCAACGCTCCTGTCATCAAGCTCTTGGCCGCGAAGCCGCACCCGCCAGGCATGCACCGGATCAACGATGTTCTTGACTGCCTGCTCGCCCTGGTCCTCGAAGGCCGCTGTCACCTTTCCCTTCACCGCACCGCGGACCGCGTCCGACACGATGATGCCGCCGGGTTCGGCCAGCCCTTGCAGCCGCGCTGCGATGTTGACCCCGTCGCCGTACACGGTTCCATCGGACTTCTCGATCACGTCACCCAAATGCACACCGATGCGAAAGCGCATGCGTCGATATTCGGGAGCTGCATCGGCCAAGCCGCCGATGTCCTCCTGTATGGTCAACGCAGCCGCGACCGCCCCAGTGACCGTCTCGAACATCGCGAGCACCGAATCACCCGCCATGTCGACCACACGGCCGTCATTGGAGTCGATCTGAGTGCGAAAGATCGCGCGCGCTGCATCCAGTGCAGCGACCGTTGACCGCTCGTCCTCCGCCATGAGGCGCGAGTACTCCACCGCGTCCGCAGCCAGGATCGCCGCCAATCGTTGTTTGAAGTCAGCGTTCGTCGTCATTGATTGCCCACCTCGAAAACCACGGTCGACACAGATCGTACGCGCCCGCACAACCCGCGTGCGGAGCAAGTGCTGCACGCGACCCATGCGCGCCCCGAGTTGCCACTCGAGGCGGCCCCCGCGCATTCCCCAAGCGGACGCTCAGCACCCCGCCCCGTTGACTACATCGCCGCGCCTTGGCCACCGGCGCGCGGCCGGCAGAGAGGTTTGGCTCGGCTTGACAGTGCGTCAATTTGGGTTTAATTTGAATTCAAATGGAACAGGCCCGCCCCTATACCATGCGTGCACGCGCCGCCTCCGCAGAGGCGACGCGGGAGCGGATCCTGGACTTCGTAGTGACCTCGCTCAAGACGAGATTCCGCTCCGAGATCCGGCTTGACGATGTGGCGGCCGGCGCTGATGTCAGCGTGCAGACGGTGCTCAATGTGTACGGCAGCCGGGCTGCACTGCTCGATCAGGCGCTTGCCCGTTGGCTCGCCGACCTGAGGGCGCAACGCCTGCGTGCCGAGCCGGGCGATACAGCGGGGGGCTTGGCCGCCCTGATGGTTCATTACGAACAGTTCGGCGACCTGATCATCCGCAATCTGGCGGAGCAGGCCGATCCGGAATTGATCCAAACCGGACGCACAGGGCATCGGCAGTGGGTGCAGCGCCAGTTCGGGCCCCATCTGGCCGAAATGATTCCGGCGCGGCGTCGATCGCTGGTGGACGCCCTGGTCTGCGGGTGCGACGTGTACACGTGGAAGCTCCTGCGACGCGACATGCGCCGCTCCAGGCCGGACGCCGAGGCCACCATGCGCGAGATCGTCGAAGCGCTCTTGCGCGCCACTTGAGAAGCATGAGATGGCCCGCGTCGCGATCCTCACGTGGAACGGGGCAGGCAACCAGCCTCCTGCCATCGGCATCGCGCAGGCACTGATCGAGCGCGGACACGACGCGGTGTTTGCCGGCTACTCAGGCCAACGAGACTATTTCCGCACCCGCGGTTTGCGGTTTGTGCCGCTGCGGCGCGCTGCGGCGGCGTGGCAGGATGGTCCGGGGGCGAGCATGTTCGCGGTCAAGCTGCGCGCGGCGTGGGCCGCCGCCGAACATCTGCTGGACGTGGCAGCGCTGCTGGCCGAGGAAAAGCCTGACGTGCTTCTTGTCGATTGCCTGATGTTTGGCGCACTGGCGGCCGCCGAGGCCGAGCGCGTGCCGACGATGGTGCTCGTGCACAGCGCACCGGGCGCGCTGCTGCCTCCGGGCGGGCCGTTCGAGGCGCAGTTGCTGGACGCCGTGAACCGCGTGCGCGCGCGGGCGCAGCGCGCGCCATTGGACAACCTTTGGGCCGGGTGGCTTCCCTTCGCCACCGTTTGCACCAGCATCCATGAACTCGATCCACTTGCTGCCCTGGTGCCGCAATCGTTCGACTTTGTCGGGCCGATCATCGAGCGTGCGGCGCCAGGCGAATGGCACTCGCCGTGGCCGTTTCAGGACGAGCGACCGCTTGTCCTGGTGAGCTTCTCGACCGGCCCTTATTGGGACCAGCGGTCGCGCATCGAACGAACCTTGTGCGCATTGGCCGAGCGGCCGTGCCGAGTGCTGGTCACGTCTGGCGACACGGATGTTCGCACGGTCGCACTGCCCTCGAATGCGAAGCTCGTGACGGAACTGCCCCACACGCGAGTCCTGCCCAGTGTTGCAGTGACGGTCACGCACGCCGGCCACGGCACGCTGGCGGCCTCGCTGCGCTATGGCGTGCCACTGGTCTGCCTTCCGAACCCCGCCGCTGATCAGCCCGCCCTCGCCGCCCAAGTGACGGCATTGGGTGCCGGCCGCAGGCTGGACGGCGAGACGGCCACACCGGCGCAGATTGCCGGTGCGGTCGGCGACGTGCTGGCCGATCGGACGTATACGGCAAAGGCGCGCGCGCTGGCCGCGCGGATCGCGGCAACGCGGGGGGCCGCTGCCGTTCTGGATCGGCTGGAGCAACTCGCATGTTGACCAGCGCCAGGATCGAGCTCCCGCTTGAGCGCAGCGACGTTCGGCAGCGTTGGCCGCGCTACGGTAGCAATCTAGGCAGAAGGTTGCTCAAGCGTCAAAATTCTCTGCCGCCGTGCCGAGGTCTGCACGGCTCAGCAAGGAGGTTGGCATGCCGTTCGACCGTGACTGTTGCTCTTTGGCGCCAAGCGCCATGCGGTACTCGGGCTCGACGAAATCCAGCAGTACGGGATCGACAGCTGATATGGCTTGAACCTGTCAAGAGCGCGAGGCGACTCCTCCGGGTGCCGGATTGCAGAATCGTTTGCGAACGCCGGATTGGGAACGCGACGGAGCCGAGTGCGTTAAGCGACGGTTGATCATGCTGATATGCGTGGATTGGCTACCGACAGTTCATGTGTTCGTCGCGGGGCTGCCTGCTTTCTAGGGTCTGCGGTTGGCCACTTGCATGGCCGCGCAATAGCTGTCCCGAGGATTCCCCTGTGGCCGTGGCTGCGCCGCGTTCCCGATCCGGCCTCGATAAGGTTGTTCGATAGGCCCCTCCTTGATGATGGTTGCCATGTCATTGGCGGCTCACGTCGGCGCCGCTGGTGGCGGCGTCACCTGGCGCGCAATGGCCCACACGAACCCGGAGAGTTCGCGCGCAATGGCCACGACGACCTTGTTGTGCGGCGTATGCCGCGCCCGCAGCCGATTGAAGCGCGCGCACAGGCGCAATTGCGCCGTCCAGGCGATGTCGGTCACGGCCTTGGGCAGTTCAGATTGACGCTTGGCAATGTCTGCGCTGACGCGAGCCGGATAGCGATACAGGTGCGCCACCTCCACCAGCATGCGTCGTGCGGCCGAGTTGCCTGCCTTCGTGATGGCCCCCTGTCGGCGGCGCTGGCCGCTGGAGTCCTCGCTGGGCACCAGGCCCAGGTAGGCCATCAACCGGCGTGGATTGTCGAAGCGATGGAAGTCCTGGATCTCGGCCACCAGCGTGACCGCCGCAATGAGTTGCACACCGCGCAGTGCTTGAAGCGCGGCCACCACCGGTGCCAATGACCAACCCTGCAGGGCATCGCGCAGCGATTGCTCCAGCCTTGCGATGCGCGCCCCCGACTCGCTCACCGCATGCAGGTACTCCTGGAAGGCGATCTGCTGCGCGGCGTGGGGTAGCGCCAAGCCGGCCAGCCAGCGCAAGTGCGCCGCCGTCCAGGCGCTCTTGCCCGCGTACACCACGCCGCTGCGCAACAGCAGCGCCTTGAGCCGGTGGCGCGCATTGCGCTGCTCGCGCACGGCATCTTCGCGAGCTCGCACCAGATCGCGCAGCGCTTCGTCCACTGCGTCTGGCACGCGCACAGCGCTGAGCTCGCCCGCACGCGCCAGGCGCGCAAGCATCAACGCATCGCGGCGATCGGTCTTCACCCGGTCGCCCGAGCGCTTGGGGATGGACGAGGGCGCCACTACCTCGCAGTGGTAGCCCAGCGCTGCAAGGTGGCGCTGCAGCACGAAGCCGCAGGGGCCTGCTTCGTAGACGACGCGCAGACAATGACCCCGGCTGACCAGCCTGCGCAGGGTCTTGCTAACGGCAACGACGCCGCCGGCGACCGCGCCCAGATGGCGCACTTCGCCGTCACGGCCGGCCTCGGCCAAGGCGATGTCGATACTGTCCTTGTGGACGTCCAGGCCAACGTAAACGGTGGCCGCAGTGGTGGTAGATTGACTCATGGCCCGTCTCCTTGCACGTTGCGCGCTGTCCGTCTCTCGGGGTACAGCGTTGTGGCTCGGCACACCTCATGGTGCGCAACCCACGATAGTCCCGGAGACGGGCCTCCTCAACGGCTCAAGCCATTCTGTCTTACATGGACACCCGCCGTTGTGCAAGTGGATGTAGCGATGAAGGCAATCGGGTACTGGCTGCAGTCTTACATTCGGCCTTGGATGCAGG
>NZ_FNRO01000009.1 GCF_900107745.1 Variovorax sp. YR216
CGGGGTCTTCTACGACACCGCCGAAGAGACGCTGGCGGCCAATGGCTTCGCGCCCAACCGCAACGGCGGCAACCAGGGCTTCCTGCGCAAGCCCGACGCAGCGCTTGCGAAGTGACCGCATGACCGCGTTGCTGACTCGTAGAGAGCTGGTTCTTGGCGCTGCGGCATCACTGGCGACCGGCCTGGCCGGTGCGCAGAGTGGCGGCAAGGACTGGCCCGCGCGCCCCGTCAAGGTCATCGTGCCAGGCGGCTCGGGGGGTGTGCTGGACACGCTGGCCCGCCAGCTCTACACCCGGCTGCAGGAAACGCTGGGCCAGCCATTCGTCGTCGAGAACCGTCCCGGCGCCAATGGATTGATCGGCTCGACGGCAGTGAAGAACGCTGCCCCCGACGGCTACACGATCCTGCACAGCACCGCTTCATCCATGGTGATGGCGGAAGCACTGAACCCCGCCCTACCGATCAAGACCTTGCGCGACCTGGAACCCGTCGCGCTGTCTTCGGTGGGGGGTGTCCTGCTGGCCGTGCATTCCTCGGTGCCTGCCAGGACGCTTCCCGAGCTGGTCGATCTGCTGCGACGCGAGCCGCAGAAATATCCATCCTATGGAAGCTGGGGGCTCGGCTCCAACGGGCACCTGACGATGGAGTGGATCAAGCAGCGGGCGGGGCTGGGCATCGATCACGTTCCATACAAGACATCACCTGCATTGCTGACGGACATCGTCTCCGGCGTGGTTCCGATCGGCTGGATCGACGTCGTGTCGCCACTGGGATTCATCGCGCAAGGGAAGCTGCGTGGCATTGCCTTGACCGGCATGGTCCGCAGTCCCAGGTTGCCGGACGTCAAGGTGCTCTCCGAGCAAGGCTACCCCTTCACCGCGGCGGGCTGGCAAGGGGTCTTCGCACCCAAGGGCACGCCACCGGAAATCGTGGAACGCCTGCACGCGGCCATCAATCGCGAGCAGGTGCAGCCGGCGTTCAGGGCAGCGCTGCTCCAGTCCAATGTCCCGCCTGCGGAAGCCGTGTCGCGCGAGGCCTTCGTGCAAACCATCACCAGCGACCTCGCCACGTGGAGGAAGGTCGTCGTGGACGGCAATCTCAAGCCGGAGTAGAGGGACAGAGGGACGACAGTGAAGATTTCCTCTCACGCCGAAAAGATAGGCCGCCTGCTGGCGCTGCGCGATCGACTCGACCCCCTCGAGGACTTCGAGCTCTGGTACTGGACCTGCCTCACGGCGGGAACCAACATGTGGAACGCCTCGCTGCATGCGGCGGGAATCACCAGCGAGGAACGCGCCTTCTCCACGATTCCCGGCGTGCACGTGGTGCCACAAGGCGACGGCGGCTGGCGAAGGGAGCTTCGCGGTCCTGGCGATGTGAGCCATGTCGGCTGGCCGCCCATTCCAGGCGAGATGCCGGAGCCCATCCAGCGCCTGGAGGCCGCGCTGCACGCGCTGGAGGCGCACCGCGATCCTTGCTTGCGCGGGGACCGCACACCCACCCGGGCGATCGTGGAGGAATGCAATCTCGCCATGCAGCAGGCGCTGTCCGTCTACCTTGCAGTGGTGCGCCCGGAGATGCGTCCATGACGCCGGGGCATCACCGCGAGAAGGCGGAACGCATCGAGCGATCGCTCGCCAAGCTCACCGGGTCGGACTGGGAGATCCGCATCGAGGCCGCCATGCTGGCGGGCACGCACTGGGTCAACCATGTGCTGCATCGGGTCGGCGCCAGCGAGATGCCGGAAGACGTGGTGCATGCATCCATGTGCATGGTCAGCGTGCTTCGCAAGTACAAGCTTGCCGAGCCCGAGCCGATCGCCCGGCTCGAGGAAATCGAGGAGCTTCGTCCCCTCTTCGTGCGCGGCGACATGAGCGGAGGTGCGGACGCAGCGGACCGGGCGCTCGCATTGCTCGGCTCGATCGCAGAGCGGGCGAGAAATCTCGCCTGAGCCTAGCGTTTCGGCGCGTCCATCTCGGCCGCCTGTTTGCTCCACTTGGAGGCACTGCAGCCAAAGAGGCCGTGGAACCAGTGGCTGAAGCTGCTGGGCCTCGCGAAGCCCAGGAGCTCGGCCACTTCGCTGAGCGGCAGGTCACTCTCGCGCAAATGACGCTTGGCCAGGTCCACGCGCACCTGGTCGAGCAGGCGGCTGAAGGTGAGGCCCTCCGCATCGAGCCGGCGATGCAGCGTGCGGCGATCGATGTGAAGGAAACGTGCCACCTCCTGCGCGGTGCAGGTGCCACCCGGCAGGAGCGCCAGGATGACCTGGCGACAGGCCTCCTGCGCGCTCTCGCCGCGATCCGTGAGGGCCGCTTCCAGGTACTTCCTCGCGAAGCCCGCGGCAACCTGGTCCCCGGACTCGCGAGGCCGGGACAGGTCGCTCGCCGCGCAGACCAGGCCGTTGAATTCCTGATTGAACTTGACGTTCCGCCCGAAGAACGCCCGATGCGCAGAGGCGTCCTTGGGTGGGCGATGCGTGAAACAGACTTCGAGCGGTCGCCAATGCGATCCGATCAGTTCGCCCAGCATGCGAAACATGGTGCCCACGGCGAGTTCCACCGACTGTCGCATCGGCACCCCGGGCGTTGGCAGCAAGTCCTCGCGGATGATGACCGCGCCGCCCGCATCCTCGACATGGATGGTCAGCGAGGCGTTGACCAACCTGAGGTAGCGGCACAGCGTGTCCAGGCCCGCCCTCGGCGTCGGATCCTCCCGCAGCACGAGGCTGATCGGCCCCAGGGCAGAGAGCCTGCGCTGCGCCGCAAGACGGAGCGCCAGGTCTTCGGTCTGCGTGGCGCGGGCCGTGATTTCCAGCAGCTCGCGCACCGCGTCCCGCGGGATGAGCATCTCGGAGTCCGAGAGAAACTTCGCCTTCAGTCCCACGGTCCGCAGGAACGCGTCAGGGTCCCTGCCGAGCGACTTCACCAGCTCGACGTAGCCGTTCAGGCTCCCGCTGCGAACGAATTGCGAGGCATGTCGCATGCGATCGAATCAAAGCGCCATCGACGGCCGCTGCGCCATCGCCAGGCGCCAGCGCTGCAGGTGCGGATGGGCCTCGCCGAGCTTGACCTTCACCGCCCGCGCGAAGTCGACCGCCACGACCGCGGTGATGTCGGCAATGCTGAAACGATCGGCCGCGATGAATTCGTGCTCGGCCAACCGGGCATCGAGCGTGTCGAAGAAATGCCGGACCCGCGCCAGCCCGCGTTGGGCCAGCTCAGGGATCTGCGGGTAGTCCACGGGGCCGGGCAACGCGCGGTTGACCAGGCCCGGCGAACTGTTGCGCAAGGTCTCGGCGATCGCGAGCAAACCTTCGAACTCGACGCGCCAGTTCCAGCTCGCGATCGCGGCCTTGTCCCCGGGCGTGGTGCCCAGCAACGGCGGCTCGGGGCAGCGGGCCTCCAGATAGGCCGCAATGGCCGCGTTGTCGGTCAAACGAAGCCCCTCCTCTGTCTGGAGCACGGGCACGGTGCATTCCGGGTTGATCTGGCGGAACGCCTCGCCAAGCTGCTCGCCGCTGCGCAGGTCGACCTCGACCGTCGCATGCGAAATGCCTTTCTCGGCCAGAAGAATGCGCGCGCGGCGAGGGCTCGGCGCGGTGGCGCAGTCATAGAGGGTGATCACCGCTTGTCCTCCGTGCGCGTCTGGAAGTCCGCCGCATCATGGCGCTCGTGCAACTGGCTGGCGGGCTGGCCCCAGGTGCGATTGACCATGCGGCCCCGCTGCGCCGCCGGCCGCGCGGCGATCTCGTTCGTCCAGCGCAGCACATGGGTGTATGCCTGCACCTGCAGGAACTCGCCGGCTTCGTAGAGCTGGCCCTTGACGAGCGCGCCGTACCAGGGCCAGACCGCCATGTCGGCGATGGAGTAGTCGTCGCCTGCCAGGTAAGCGCTTTCCGCAAGGCGCCGGTCCAGCACATCGAGCTGGCGCTTGACCTCCATCGCGTAGCGGTCGATGGCGTACTCGATCTTCTCCGGCGCGTAGGCATAGAAATGCCCGAAGCCGCCGCCCAGGAAGGGCGCGCTGCCCATCTGCCAGAACAGCCACGAGAGGCATTCGGCGCGCTGCGCGGCACCGGCCGGAAGGAAGGCATCGCCGAACTTCTGCGCGAGGTACAGCAGGATCGCGCCGGACTCGAACACCCGAACGGGCTCTGGCCCGCTGCGGTCCATCAGGGCCGGGATCTTGGAGTTCGGATTGACCGCGACGAAACCGCTGCCGAACTGCTCGCCCTCGTTGATGCGCACCAGCCAGGCGTCGTACTCGGCGCCGCTGTGGCCGAGTGCGAGCAGTTCCTCGAGCATCACCGTGACCTTCACGCCGTTGGGCGTCGCCAGCGAGTAGAGCTGCAGCGGGTGACGCCCCACCGGCAGGTCGCGGTCATGGGTCGAGCCGGCGATGGGACGATTGATGTTCGCGAAGCGTCCCCCGCTCGCCTTGTTCCAGGACCAGACGCTGGGTGGTGTGTAGGACGTCGCATGGTTCATCTCGCGGTCTCCGGGCTTCCTGGGTCAATGAATCGGGGGCCAATGATGTCAGGCCTTGCATGGACTCGCTAACCTGCGCCTCGAGGCGCGAGGGTCGCGCGAGCCGCCTCCAGAAGCCTTCTGGCCCCGGCGGCCTTCCGCATCGCGACGATGCTGCCCAGGAAGCCGGCAAGGGATACGACCACCACCAGCGCGGCGGCGAGCGGGTGGTTCGTGCCCACGAGGTGGTAGGCCCAGAGGCCGCCCAACACGACCGCTCCGATGCCACCGAAATTCGACCCGGCAGGCCTGCAGGCGATCTCGCCCGTCTCGTGGTTCACCCACCCGAGCAGGGTCTGCCAATCGCCAGGGCGTTCAAGCACCGCGGTGACCGTCATGCCGGCCTCGATCCGGGGGGATCCAGGCACCGCGACGCTGCGCTCCTCCACGTCGCCAGACTGAAAGCCGAACACCGTGCACGGCACGCGGTTTCGCCGCGATCCGCGAACGATGTCGAAGACACGGTCGAAGGTGATGGTGATCTCGTTCATGCGCAAAGGCTATCCGGTTTCAAGCCGGCGGCGACCGCTTCAGGCCTTGCGCTCCAGCACCTGCTGCGCGGGGCGTTCGCCGCTGGCCTTGCCGGTGATGGGTGGGTTCGGCAGCCGGGCCTCGCCCGGTTCGATGACGAAGTGATGGTCGAGCGAATACCACGGACCGCTGACATCTGCGGCCGGCGCCGGCTCATCGGCATGCAGCACGTACTGGCCGATCAACGCTTGCGTCACGCCGAACTGCACATCGGTTTCGAGCCGGGGGTCGTCGCTCGAATAGACCTGCGAGAACTGCGTCTTGAAGCCCGGCTTGTAGATCATGAAATGGATGTGGGCCGGGCGCATGTTGTGGCGGCCCTGCGTGCGCAGCAGCGCCCCGACCGGGCCGCTCAAGGGGATCGGGTAGCCAGCAGGCTTCACGCTCCTGAACGCAATGTGGCCGCGCGCATCGGTGGTGAATTTGCCGCGCAGGTTCATGTCGGCCTGCGCTGGGTCCTGGTTCTCGTAGAAGCCTTCCGCCGACGTGTGCCACACATCGACTTCGGCGCCTTCCACCGGCCGGCCTTCGTTGTCGCGCACCCAGGCGTTCACGAAGATCGGCGCACCCGGGGTGGGCGAGCGGACGATCGATTCCCCGTTCGCCGTCGCCGGCGAATGCATGCGCCAGAACGGGCCCATGAGGTTGGCCGTGGTCTCCGTCTGGCCGTGGTCGCCGTTGTTGAGCAGGCAGACCAGCGCCGAAACACCCAGCGATCCGGCGGCGAGCACCACCTCGTTGTGCGACGCGGTGGTCAACTGGCCGAGTTGGGCGATGAGGCCGCAAGCCTGATGGAATTCGGCCTCGGTCAACCGGGCATCGCGCACGAAACCGTGCAGGTGCTCCACCGCCGCGGTCATGATTTCCTTGAAGCGCGGGTTGTCGCTGCGCGCCAGTTCGTCCAGCACCGCGGTCGTCACGTCGTGTTGGGTCTTGATGATCACGGGAAGACTCCTTGCCTTGGCGGGCCACGATACTACCGAGCGAGTCGGTCGGAAGTCAGCAAACCCCTGGAAGCTCGGACCGCCAGAAACATCGTGATCCAACTTCATTGGCCTTCGCGCGCCATCATTCACAAACCCGGTCACTCATCGTCCACTGGAGAACCATCATGGGATTGCTCGATTTGCTGCAGCAGGCAGTTGGCGGAAATCCGGAAGCTCACTTCGACCAGGTCGTGCAGAACGCATCGACCGACCAGCTCGGGGCGGGACTCGCTGCCGCGATGCGCTCGGACCAGACGCCGCCCTTCAGCGACATTGTCGGAAAGCTCTTCAACGTCTCCTCTTCATCGCAGCAGGCGGGCATGCTGAACCAGATCCTTGCCACGCTGGGCCCGGCCGCGGTGTCGGGAGCGGCGGGCGGCGCCCTGGGCCGCGTCCTCGCGCCCGGCCAGACCCAGCTGACGCCGGACCAGGCCTCGCAGCTGACACCCGGGCAGGTCACCGAGATCGCGGCGCACGCCGAGCAGGCACATCCGGGCATCGTCGACGAGGTGGGCCAGTTCTACGCGCAGCACGCCGGGCTCATCAAGATGATCGGCGGCGCGGCGCTGGCCGTCACCCTCGCGAAGATGAAAGAGCACGCGACCCAGCGCTGAGCGCGTCGCGGCCGTCAGCGACTTGCCATCGGGCCCGCCGGCTCGGAGAATTCTCCCAGCACGGCCCTTGCGGCTGGCGGACGCGATGAACCCCGACCCTGCCCCTCCCGTCGCACTGGTCGTCGATGACGAGCCGGTGACCCGCCTGATGGTGAAGCGGGCACTGGAGAAACTCGGCTGCGCGCCGGTTCTCGATGCACCCGACGGCATCGCCGCGCAGAAGATCCTGCGCGAGCACCCGGAGGTCGCGCTGGTGCTAACGGACATCATGATGCCGCGCATGGACGGACTGGAGCTGCTTCGCTGGGGACGCGAAGCGGTGCCGGACGCCATGTGGATCGTGCTTTCAGGCCTTGAAACCTTCGACTCGGCAGTGACCGCGATCCGGCTGGGCGCCTTCGACTTCCTGCCGAAGTCGCCGCATTCGGAAGAGATGGCCGTCGCGGTGCGCAACGCGCTGGAGCGGCGGCACCTGCTGGCCGAACGCGAGCGCCTGCATCGCGAGCTGCAACGCAAGGTCCGCCAGCTCGAGGAGACCTCCGAGGTGCTGCGCCGCGACCTCGAGCGCGCGGAGGTGATCCAGCGCGCCCTGCTGCCCCGCAGCCCGCCGCCGATGGAGGGCTACTGCATCCAGGCGGTCTACCGGCCAGGGCAGCATGTCGGCGGCGACCTCTACGACGTGGTGCGCCTGGGCGAGCGGCATCTCGCGTTCTACCTGGCCGATGCCACCGGACACGGCGTGACCTCGGCGATGCTCTCGGTGCTGTTCAAGCAGCGGCTGGTGCTGGTGGACCCCGCGACAGGCATCGCGCTGCCGCCGGCCGAAGTCCTGGCCGCGGTCAATCGCTCGATCTGCGAGGCGCACGCCGCGCCGGGCCTCTTCCTGACCGCGGTCTTCGGCTTGCTGGACACGTCCGAGTCGAGCCTCACGCTGGCATCGGCCGGCCACCCGCCGGTGCTGCACGCGCGCGAGGGCCGCGAGACGCGCCTCGTCCGCCGCACGGGCCCGGCCCTTGGGCTGGCGCAGGACGCGCACTTCGGCCAGGAGCGGCTGCAGCTCCTGGCGGGCGACCGGATCCTCCTCTACACCGACGGGCTCCTGCCCTCGGGCTCGGAGCGCGAACTGGACCTGCTGCAACAGGTGCTCGCCAGGCCGCTGGCCAGTGCGCAGGAAGTGATGGCGGATCTTCACCGCCAGGCGCCAGCGGACGCGGATCGGGACGACGTGACCATCCTGCTCATCGACGCGCACGCGGGCGCTTCCTGGTTCGACAACGGCGCCGAGAGCCCTGCCGGCGACGCGCATGGCACCCTGCGGCCCGAGGATGAAGTCGTCTTCTGCGGCGAGGCGGACCATGCGGCCTACGTGGCGCTGCGCGGCCGCGCCACATGGATGCATTGCGATGCCTTCCACGAAACCGCGCTGACCGTGCTCGATGGGGGCCGCCCGCTGGTACTGGACCTCTCCGGCTGCGAGTACATGGACAGCACCTGCCTCGGCACGGTGCACGAACTGGTCGCCCGGGGCAGCGTGTCGCTCGCAGGCGTGACCCCGGCCGTGCGCGGGCTCTTCGAGGAACTGAGCATGCAGCAGGTGCTTGCCGCGATCCGCGAGGACCTGCCCGCCGCGCCCGAACTCCATGCCTTGGGCACCGCGAGCGACCAGTCCACCACGCAGAAGCGAATCCTGCGGGCGCACGAGGCGCTCTCCGCGCTGAGCGAACGCAATCGCGAGGAGTTCAAGGACGTCGTCGAATCACTGCGCAGCGAACAGGAAGGACCCCGATGACCACCGCCGTTCGCGTACTGCACCTGGAGGACGACCCGGCCGATGCGGAACGCATCCGCAACGGATTGCGCAGCGAGGACGTGACATTCGAGATCGTCTGGGTTCGCACCCGCGAAGACTTCGCTGCCGCCCTGCAGCAGCAGCCCTTCGACCTGGCGCTGATCGACAACGAGGCGGGCGGGGTCGAACTCATGCATCGGGTGCGCCAGCAGCACGCAGAGATGCCGCTCATCATGATCACCGCGCACCTCCTGACCGAGGAAGAGGCGCTGGACTGCATGAAGGCCGGTGCGACGGACTACGTGCTCAAGGATCGCCTGCGGCGGCTCGGTTTCTCGATGCAGCGGGCGTTCGCCGAACAGCGCCAGCGCGGGGCCCTGCAACAGGCGCAAGAGGAACTGCGTGCCCTGAACACCGACCTGGAGGCGCGCGTGCACCAGCGCACCGCCGAACTCGAAACCGCCAATGCGTTCCTGAACTCGGTGCTCTATCACATCCCCTATCACATCCTCGTCAAGAACGCCGACGACCTGACGATCGTGCGCGTCAACCGCAGCTTCGAGCAATTGAACGGACTGCGCGAGGAGGAGCTTCTGGGCAAGACGGTCCACGACTTCGTGATCTCGAAGGAAGAGGCCGACTTCTTCGCCGCCAAGGACAAGGAAGCCATCGCGCTTGGCCGTGAAGTGGACATTCCCGAAGAGCCCCTGCATGCACGCGACGGCAGCGTGCGTGTCCTCCATGCGAAGAAGCTCCCGATCCTCGACGAGTCCGGCCGCGCGCGCTACGTGCTGACCCTGTCGGAAGACGTGACGGAAAAGAAGCGGAAGGAGCGCGAGATCGAGCGGCTCAACGCGGCGCTGGCGCAGCGAAGCGAAGAGGTGGAGGCCGCCAATCGCGCCAAGGGCACCTTCCTGGCCACCATGAGCCACGAGATCCGCACGCCCATGAACGGCATGCTGGGCATGCTGGAGCTCCTGAGCCTGACCGAGCTCGACGCCGAGCAGCGCGAGACGCTCGGCCTCGTGCGTGAATCGAGCCGGTCGCTGCTGCGGGTGATCGACGACATCCTCGACTTCTCGAAGATCGAGGCCGGCAAGCTGGAGGTGCGCCCCGAGGTCGTCTCGATCAAGCGCCTGATCGAGGAAGTGCACAGCATCTATCTCGGCAATGCCAGCAGCAAGGGACTGATCGTGCGGCGGATGGTGGACGCGCGCATCAGTCCCGCGCTCCGGGTCGATCCGGTGCGGCTGCGCCAGATCCTCAACAACTTCGTCAGCAACGCGATCAAGTTCACCACCGAGGGCTGGATCGACATCAACGTGCAGTGGCTGGGGCGCGCGGACGGACAGGAGCGCCTGCGCTTCGAGGTCAAGGACACCGGCGTCGGCATCTCGCCCGAGGACCAGCAGCGTCTGTTCCAGCCGTTCACGCAGGCCGAAGGCGACGCGGCGCGGCGGCGGCCGAGCGGCACCGGGCTGGGGCTGGTGATCTCCCGGCAGCTGGCGCAGTTGATGGGCGGCTCGATCCGCCTTGAAAGCGAGCACGGCCAGGGAACGACGCTCATCCTGGAACTGTCGCTGCCCATCGCCGAGCAGCCGCCCGGCAGCGGCGACGGGACCGCGGGCGCGCACGCGGTCGACACGGCCGCACGCCGCATGGCGCCCACCACTGCGCAGGCCGAGACGGAAGGGACCCTGGTGCTGCTCGTGGACGACCACCCCGTCAACCGCATGCTGCTCATGCGGCAGGTGCGCGCGCTCGGCTATGCCGCCCAGACCGCCGACGACGGCGTGCAGGCCCTGGAGATGTGGAAGTCGGGCCGCTTCGGGCTCGTCATCACCGACTGCCACATGCCGCACATGGACGGCTACGACCTGACGCGCAACATCCGCAGGCTGGAGCCCGCGGTGGGCCGCGAACGCGTGCCGATCGTTGCCTGCACCGCGAATGCACTGCAGGGCGAGGCGGAGTCGTGCCTCGCCGCGGGCATGGACGACTTCCTCGTCAAGCCGGTGGAACTGGCTCAACTGAGCGAAAAGCTGGATCGATGGCTGCCGCTTGCAGGCACCGCCCCGGTCCCGCCCGCATCTGTCGGCGCGAGCCACGGCGATGTCCCCTCTTCCAGCCCGATCGACGAGGCGCTCCTCGGCGCGAAATGCGCCGGCGATGCGTCGATGGTGGCCGAGGTCATCGCGGCCTTCCGGCGAACCTGCGAGGACGACTCGACCGCGCTCAGGCAGGCGGTGACGGCCGACGACGTCGCCCAGGTCACCCAGTTCGCCCATCGCATGGCGGGCGCCGGGAAGATGGTCGGCGCGCTCGCTTTCGCATCCGCGTGCGAGAACATCGAGCGCGCCAGTCGCACGGGCCAGTGGAAGGGCGTGGTCGCCGGCATGCCGGTGTTCGAACAGGAGCTGGCGCTTCTCGCCGCCTACTTCGAGCGTCACGCGCAGCAGCAGGTGCTTTCCTGATCCGTGATCAGAACGCGTGACGAATCCCGAAGTCGTAGCCGTAGGCGGTGTCGGCGCGATAGCCGCTGGTCGGATTCACCAGGTCGGCGATGCTCGGGCTGAGATAGCCGACGCTCCCGTTGGGCGGCAGGGCCGGTGGAATGGCCGCGCCGTTCTTGTTCTTCGTGTAGGCCACGGTGGCGTAGAGCAGCGTGCGCTTGGAGAGGTTGTGCACGTAGCCCAGCGCCAGCTTGTCGGTCTTGGGATCCGGCACGCTCACGCCGACCGGGGCGACGTTCTTGAGGTCCGCCTGAAGGTGCGAATACGTAGCGCGAATCAGCCCGGGACCGACGGGCACGGTCAGGCCCAGCAGGTAACCGGTGATCGTGATGTCGCCCGACGGCGTGAGCACCAGCGGGACCGATCGGTCGTTCTGCAGTACGACGTGCGAATACTCGCCGTACAGCTTCACCGGCCCGAAGTCGTACGAACCGCCGATGTTCCCCGTGTTGAGGTATCTCGTGAGCCCGGCGAAATAGTTGTCGCCGATGACACTCGAACCGTACGCCGCAGCCACGTCGAACGAACCGGTCGCGTAACCCATGCGGGCGCCGGCGTAGCGTCCGGTGCGCGCGGTATTCGGAAGATCCGGGGTCAAAGTGCCGGGGTCGTACTTTGTGTTCTCGCCAAGGGCGTACATCACCTGGCCGTAGAAGCCGCCCAGGTCCGGAGGCAGGAAGTAGCTGACGCTGTTGCTGGCACGCACGTAGTTCGGATTGACGATCAGGTTGCCGATCGTGCCCGCGCTGCCGGCGCCGCCGAGCAGCATGCTGATGGCGACGGCGCCCACCCCGACGGTCTGGAAGGGGTCGAAGACATTGTCATTCCAGAAAGTCGGGGTGTAGTCCCGGCCCAGCCTCACCTCGCCGAAGGCACCCGACAGGCTGACGGTCGAACGACGGTTGAAGGCGACGCCAATCGGCGTGACGCTGGCGCCCGTGTCGTTGGCAATGCCGGCTTCTAGCCAGAAACTGGCGGCGAGGCCGCCGCCGAGATCCTCCGTTCCGCGAAACCCGACCCGGCTGCCCGTGTAGTTGCCGCTCGACAGCACCCACTGGCTCTGACGCACATCCGGGCGCGGCACCAGCGGCGCGGGATTGGACGGATTGAACACGTTGAGCGTGTTCACGTACTTGCTGTTGGTCTGGTAGTAGCTCACCGCCGCGTCGACGACACCGAACAGTGTGATGGACGACTGGGCCCATGCCGAGCCGGCGGCGACCAGTGCCGCCACGAAAGCGAGTGACTTCTTCACGGGCATGCCTCCAAACCTCAAGTCCGACATCCTTGCACGAGCACTGCACATGGCGCAAGCACGAATCTCATCAAGATC
Organism: Variovorax sp. YR216; assembly: GCF_900107745.1. Classification (GTDB taxonomy): domain Bacteria; phylum Pseudomonadota; class Gammaproteobacteria; order Burkholderiales; family Burkholderiaceae_C; genus Variovorax. The sequence continues at coordinate 12,293 of NZ_FNRO01000009.1, forward strand.
GAGGCGCAGTGTCACCTTCGAGTGACGGGCCTTGGCAATAATGGCCGGGCTGAACCGACACTCGCAGAATGCATACGCCCCAACACCCGGACCGCATCGCCCTTCACAACGAAGTCCACGCCCGGCCGCCCGAGGCGATGACGCCGCCGCTGGCGATCGCGCATCTCGTGATGCTGGCAGACCCGTCGCAGCGCGAAGAAAGCCGACGGCACCTCGCCTCGCTGCTGCGCGACCACCATGTGCCGCCGCCCGACGAACACGTGACGCACCTGCGCACCGAACTGGGTGCGCTTCGGCTGCGGTGGGAAATGCACACCGAGTTCGTCACCTGGACATTCACCCTGCGGATCCGGGACGATCAACTCGCCGTGGCGGATCTCGCCAGCGCGCTGGACGCCGCCCCTCGCGAATGGCTCGCCGGTCTGCCGGGGCAGTGCATCAGCAGCCTCGACCTCTGGGTGCTCCCCGGGGTGCGCCGCAATGGTGACGACCGCTTCCGGCAGCGCCTGTTGCACGAAGACCTGCTGGTGGGCTCGGCGGTGGCCGGCGAGCAGGCGCAGGTGTTCACGGACTTCGCGATCCATCCGAACGGGTCCTCCCGCTTCCTGCTCTATGCCGGCGAACTGCCCAGCCGCCGGCTCGGCCGGCTGGTACAGCGACTGCTGGAGATCGAGACCTACCGCATGGCCGCGATGCTGGGGCTGCCCACCGCGCGCAAAACGGGTGTCGCCCTGGCGAGCGCGGAGAGCGACCTCGCGGGGCTCGCCCTGGCCATCCAGAGTGCCGAGCGGCAGGAAGAAGCCCAGCTCCTGGACCGGCTCACACGCCTTGCCGCCCAAGTGGAGAGCCAGTACGCCGCGACCCATTCGCGGTTCTCCGCGAGCAGCGCGTATTTCGAACTCCTCGACCAACGCATCGCGCAGGTCGGTGAAGCGCGTCTCGAAGGACTTCAGACGATCGGCGAATTCATCGATCGCAGGCTGTCTCCGGCGCGAAAGACCTGCGAGTGGGCGACGAGACGGCAGGACGCCCTGTCCAGGCGCATCTCCCGCGTGAGCAGCCTGCTGCGCACCCGCGTGGAAATCGAGCAGCAGCAAAGCAGCCAGGCCTTGCTGGAGGCGCTCAACCAGCGGCAGGATCTCCAGTTGAAGCTGCAGGCCACGGTGGAAGGTCTCTCGGTCGCGGCGATCACCTACTACATCGTGGGTCTGGTGAGCTACCTCGCCAAGGGCGGCCAGAAGCTGGGCTGGCCGGTGTCGGCGGAATCGACGGCAGCCCTGGCGATTCCGCTGGTGGCGGGATCCGTCTGGTGGTCACTGCGACGGCTGCATCGGAGCATGTTCTCGCACTAGGGTCTCCGATTCACAGCAGAAACGGAACCAGCGCTGCCACGCGGCGGCTGTAGGCCATGTACGCCTCGCCGAACTGCTCCCGCATCCAGCGCTCCTCCATGCGCAGCTTTCGCCAGAGGGCCCAGACGACCAGCGCCACGGCGACGACGCCTCCGAGGTCGCCGCGAGCGATGGCGGAGCCGATGAAGGCCAGCAGAAGGCCCGAGTAGATCGGATGGCGCACGAGGCTGTACGGCCCCGTGGTGATGAGCTCGTGATCCAGCTTGAGCGTCACGATACCGCTCCAGTTCCTGCCCAGGTACAGACGCGCCGAAACGCTGAACAGCAAACCGGCCAGCGTGAGCGCGGCCCCGGTCCAGAAGACCCACGGAGCGCGGGGAAGGATGCGCGTGCCGAACAACGGCCAGGGCGCAGTCGGGTGCCAAAGCAAGGCCACGGCCACCACGAGGGGGACGATATGCAGGAGCCGCGAGCGAACCGGCTCCTGCCGCGCAGTGGCCTTGACGTCGCGCGACATCGCCCACCAATAGGCGCCCCAGGCAAGCCACATGGCGGGAATCATGTATCGATAGACAAGACTCATCGGAACACCCCCAGTGTCGAGCACCAAGTCTATTGAACCGTTTCCCCTTTGCCGGGAATGAACCGTTCCCGCCCTGCGAGACATCGAATGACGCCAGGAACACCTCCGAAGACACGCCCTCGGCGCGAGGAGTACAGTCCGCTGCACGCTCCCTCCCAAGAGGCTTTCATGCCCAGCATGCCCCTCGATGCCGTTCGGCCGCACGACGAGGGAGTGGCCTTGGCCGATCGCGCCGAGGCGAGCCTGGTTGCCCGGGCCGCGGAAGGCGAGCTGCAGGCTTTCGAGCAGCTCTACCGCGCCTATCACCCGCGACTCACGCGCTTCCTGGACCGGTTGACGCGCCGGCCCGCACTCGTCGGGGAACTGCTCAACGACACGATGCTGGTCGTCTGGAACCGGGCCGCGAGCTACAACGGCCAGAGCAAGGTATCGACCTGGATCTTTGCGATCGGCTATCGCAAGGCCATGAAGGCGCTGAGTCGTCTGGACGAGCCATTGCCGGACGAACCCGACGACGATCAGCCCGCGCCACCGGAGTCCAGCCCCGAATACCACGCGGCCCGATCGCAGATTCGCGAGGTGCTGGCGCAAGCCCTGGACCACCTCTCGTTCGAGCAGCGCGCGATCGTCCACCTGGCCTATTTCCACGGCATCGGCTGCCGTGAAATCAGCGACATCGTGGGCTGCCCCGTCGACACGGTGAAGACGCGCATGTTCCATGCCCGACGCAGGCTGAAGACGCTGCTGGCGGGCCGGCTGGAGGATTGGCTATGAGCGGAAGGGTGGTCCAGCTCGGCACGGATCTGCATCAGAAGGTGCAGGCCCTGCTGCCTTGGTACGTCAGCGCGAGCCTCGACGAGGAGGAACGCGCCCGCGTCGAAGCGCACATCGCCGAGTGCCCGCGCTGCCAGGCCGAGCTGGCCTGGGAACGGGACGTCCAGGCCGCGTATGCGCAATCGACGACCAGCGCCGGCGGCGATGCCGCCCAGGGATTCGCGCTGTTGCGCGAGCGCATCGCTGCCGACGCATCCCCGCCACAAGGCCACGGCCTCCTGGCGCGGCTGAAGGCGCACTGGCGCGAGACCCCGGCCTGGACGCGCTGGACACTGGCGGGCCAGTGCGCCGTGGTCGCGGCATTGAGCAGCGTGCTGCTCGTCGCGCTGGCGCCCGACCCCGGCTTCCGGGCCCTGGGCGGGCTGGCGAGCGGCTCGGGCGCCGGCGGCAATCTGATCGTGAGATTCCGGCCCGATGCCACCGAGCAGGACATGCGGCGCGTGCTGCGCGACAGCGAGGCCCGGCTCATCTACGGGCCGACCGCCACCGACGCCTACCTGCTGGCGGTGCCCGCCGGTTTCGAATCCGAGGCGGTGAAACGGCTGCGCAGCGAACGCGCGGTGCTGCTCGTCGAATCGCTCGATGGCCGGGCAGCGCCATGAAGCAACTCCTGCTTCTGGGCGCATGGGCCCTCGCCCTCGGCGCAGCCCAGCCGCTCGCGCTCGCCGCGCCGGATGAGCAATCCGCGGCAGTGGCAGCCGCGGCCGTGTCGGCGCCCGCGCCCGGTCAGCAGGTGCTGCTGCTGTTGCGCCTTCCGCCGGAGCACTACCGGCCCGAGAACGCCTATTCGGGCGGCTACGGCGACGGCCCGGCGCATGGCGCACGTCGCCGCATGGCGGCCGCGCTGGCGCGCGACCACGGGCTGACGCTCGTCACCGACTGGGCGATGCCGTTGCTGGGCCTGGACTGCTTCGTGATGCAGGTGCCGGACGATCAATTGCCCGAGAACGTGGCGCAGGCCCTGTCCCAGGACCCGCGCGTTGCCTGGGCCCAGCCGATGAACCTGTTCCGGGCTCGCGGCCATGACGATCCGCTGTACTCGCTGCAACCGGCTGCGCAAGCCTGGCACCTGCTGGATCTGCATGAGATCTCGACCGGGCGCGACGTGCGCGTCGCCGTCGTCGACAGCGGTGTCGACCTGCAGCACCCGGACCTCGTCGGCCAGATCGCGCTGAAAGAGAACTTCGTCGACACCCACCGCGACGTCCCCGAGGACCACGGCACCGCGGTCGCCGGCATCATCGCCGCGCGCGCCGACAACGGCGTCGGCATCGTCGGCGTCGCGCCGAACGCACGGCTGCTTGCGCTGCGCGCCTGCTGGCAGGAAAGCGCGCAGGCCACCCTGTGCACGAGCCTGAGCCTCGCGATGGCGCTGCACTTCGCGATCACGCACGACGCCGCCGTCATCAACCTCAGCCTGAGCGGGCCGCGCGATCGCCTGCTGGACGGGCTGCTGGACGTGGCGCTGTCGCGCAACATCAGCATCATCGGCGCCGTCGACCGGAAACTGCCGGACGGCGGGTTTCCCGCCTCGCATGCCGGCGTCGTGGCGGTCGCCGACGACACCGGCGAGCCGGCCCTGCGCAGCGCACTGCTCGCGCCCGGCCGCGATGTGCCGACCACCCTGCCGGGCGGCCGCTGGAACCTCGTGTCGGGCTCGTCCTATGCCGCGGCTCATGTGGCGGGGCTTTTCGCATTGATGCGCGAACGGGCGCCGGCCAGCATGGCGGCACCTTCCGTCGCCAGCGTCGTCTCTTTTCCCGGTGGAGGAATCGACGCCTGTGCCACACTGGCACACGTCGCAGGCGATGACGCCTGCGTGCGCACCGTGACACGCTCGATGGCACCTTCCAACGCCCGTCAGTGACATGCCGACCGCCGGTCCGCGTACGGCGCTGTGTCCCTCGCTGTTCTTCGCGTGCGGCGTTGCGTTCGCGCAAGTCGGCGGGAACATCGCATTCCTCACGGATGACCGCTACCGCGGCATCTCGCTCAGCCAGGAAAAGCCGACGCTTCGCCTTGGCGCCGCCTACGACGATCCGAGCGGCTGGTTCGGCGGCGTATCGCTCACCGAGGTGATGCTCTACCGGCCACGCTGGCAGGTGCAGGTGCTCGGCTACGCGGGCTATGCAGGCCGGCTGTCGGAACGACTCGGCTGGGAAGCAGGCGCCACCGTCGTTCACTTCGGCGCGGACTCGAAATACGACTACCAGGAGGTGTTCGGCGGCCTGAGCGGCGAACGCTGGAACGCGCGGCTGCACTACTCGCCCGACTATTTCGGGAGCGGCACGCGCACCGCCTACGGCGAATTCAATGTCGGCGTGCCGATCTCGCCCATCATGCGCGTGACAGCCCATGCCGGGGCCCTGATGCGGCTCGGCGGCGCATCCATCGAAGGCGGGCGCGTCAGCCTCGACGGAAGCCTGGGACTCGCCGTGGCGCGCGACGCATGGGAGGCGCAGATCGCCTGGGTGGCGGGCGGGCGCAGCGCCGTCTATCCGACGGCCTATGGGCGCGCCTCGCAGAGCACGCTGGTGCTGAGCGCGTCGCTGTCCTTCTGATTCGCGCGCGCATGAACCGTTGGCGCTCGGGCCGGAATACACCGAGACCGAACCGAGGGAAATGCAATGAGCACCCATCGCTTGAAGCTCTACCGGCTCGCCTGTGCGGGTACCTTGTTCCTGGCTGCCTGCGGCGGCGGTGGTGGATACGGGGGGCGCAGCACCATCATGCCGGGCTTCGGCACCCCACCCGGCATGGGCATGGGCATGGTCGCCGGCGCGAGCTTTGCCGCGACCACCCTGGTGTCCGACCTCCCCATCGCGAACAACCCCTACGGGAACGGCAAGGCCGACACGAACCTGATCAATCCGTGGGGCGTGGCCTTCAATCCGAGCGGGTTCGTCTGGTTGGCGAACAACGGCTCGTCGACCTCGACGCTCTACGACGGCAATGGCGCGCCGCAATCCCTGGTCGTGTCGATCCCGCCGGGCGGCGCCGGCAGCGCCAGGCCGACCGGCATCGTCTTCAATGGCCACCAGGACTTCAGGGTCACGCGCAGCGGTGTCTCGGGCGCGAGCGCCTTCATCTTCGTCGGCCAGGGCGGCACGTTATCGGGCTGGTCGCCCGGCGTCGACATGACCCATGCGATCACGGTCTTCGACGGCAGCGGCGCCGGCGCGGTCTACACCGGCCTCGCCATCGCAAGCCAGGGCGCGTCGGACATGCTGTACGCGGCGGACTTCCGTCATGCGACGGTCGACATGTTCGACTCGAGCTTCACGAAAGTGACCGTTGCAGGCACCTTCATCGATCCGGCCGTTCCATCCGGCTACGCGCCGTTCGGCATCCAGGCGATCGGCGATCTGATCTACGTCAGCTATGCCAGGCAGGATGCGCAAGCCCTGAATGCGGTCGCGGGAGCCGGCTTGGGCGCGGTCGATGCCTTCGACACCTCGGGCCGTCTTGTCCGCAGGGTCGTGCCGCCTGGCGGCCCGGTCGACGAGCCGTGGGGCATGGCGATGGCGCCGGCGAGCTTCGGCCCGTTCAGCAACGCCCTGCTGGTCGCCAACAGCGGCTCCGGGACCATCGGCGCATTCAACCCGACCAGCGGTGCGTTCATGGGGACGCTCTCCATGTCGAGCGGAAGTCCGATCGTGATCGACGGCCTGCGCGGCATCGCTTTCGGCAACGGCCTCAACAACCAGCCGACGAACACCCTGTTCTTCGCCGCGGGCCCCGGCGGAGGAACCCATGGCATCTATGGCCGCATCGACGTCCGCTGATGACGCTGTCACTTTTCTCAAGGAGCAACGCACCATGAAACAAGCCATCGTGATGTTCATTTCCGGCGTGTCGCTGGCCTTCAGCCTGTCCGCTCTGGCGGCAGGTGGCGGAGGCGGTGGGGGAGGAGGTGGTGGTGGCGGCGGAGGCGGGGGTGGAGGGGGGAGCGGCGACCTCATGGCGAATCCGGACCCCGACTTCAGGGCCGGCATGGCCGCCGTCCGCAAGGGAGACTGGAAGCAGGTCGAAGCGCGCATGACGGTCTACGTGGCGCGCAGCCCCGGCGACGCCGATGCCTGGAACGAGCTCGGCCACGCACATCGGATCCTGGGCAACATGGATGCGGCACTGAGCGACTACGACAAGGCGCTGAAGATCGACCCGAAGCACAAGGGCGCGCACGAGTACCTCGGCGAGGCCTATCTGCAGATGGGCGATCTGCCCCGGGCCGAGCAGGAGCTGAAGGTGCTCAGTTCGCTCTGCTTCTTCCCGTGCGAAGAGTTCACGGACCTCAAGGGCGAGATCGCGAAGTACCGGAGCAAGCAGTCGAAGACGGGCCCGTGATGCTTGCGACGCGCGCGCGCTTCGTGGCCCTCCTGCTTGCCGGGGCGCTGTGCGTTCCGGCGGCCGCGAACGTGCCGCAGGTCGAGATCGAGACCAACGGCCAGGGCGACGACATCACCGTGACCGCGTCTGCCGAGATGCTGGTGGATGCGCGCATCGCATGGGACGTCATCACCGACTACGACCATCTCGCCGAATTCATCCCCTACATGCGCAGCTCCCGCGTGGTGCAGCGAGACGCCGACCGGGTCGTCATCGAGCAGACGGGCATGTTCAGCTTTCTTTTCTACAAGCAGCGGGTGCAGGCGCAACTGGCCGTCGTCGAGTCGCCTCCGCGGCGCGTCATGGCACATGCCGTCGGCGGAAACCTCCGCGAGATGGAGGGCCGCTACACCCTCGAGAAGCTGCCCGCCGGCACCGTGCGCCTGAGCTATTCGGCGCGCCTGGTGCCCGACTTCGCGGTGCCGCCCCTCATCGGCAAGGCGGTGATGCGCACCGTGCTGGCAGATCAGTTCAGCGCCATGGTCAGGGAGATCGAGCGCCGCGACGCCGAGAAGGAACGCTGAGCGCCCTATTGCAGCGCGACGCTGAAGCCGACGGTGGTGACGCCCCCCACGGACCGCGCGAACACGGTGCCGTTGTGCATCACCGCCACCGCCTTGACGATCGACAGGCCGAGCCCGTGGTTCTCTCCGCTGTTGCGGCGCGACGTGTCGATGCGGTAGAACCGGTCGAAGAGCCGCGCGAGCTGTTCGGGCGCGATCGGTGCACTCGGGTTCGAGAAGCTCACCTCGGCCGCGCGCCCATGGCTGCCGATGCGCACCAGCACCTGCGCGCCGGGACGCGAGTGCTGGATCGCGTTCTGCAGCAGGTTGGTCAGCGCGCGTCGGAACAGCGATGTCTCGATCGGCGCGACCGCATCGCCTTCGACCTGCACCGTCATGCCGGCTTCGTCGAGCAGCAGGTCGAGGAACTCGACGGTCTTTCCGACCTCCTGCGCGATCGACGACGCCACCAGGCCGCGCGCACGCACGCCCTGCTCTGCGCGGGCGAGGAACAGCATGTCGGCGACGATCGCGCGCAGGCGCTCCACTTCCTCCAGGTTCGATTGCAGCACCTCGCGCAGTTCGGGCGCATTGCGCTCGCGCCCGAGCGCCACCTGCGTCTGGCCGATCAGGTTCGCGAGCGGCGTGCGCAGTTCGTGGGCCACGTCGTCGCTGAAGGTCGCGAGCTGCGCGTACGCGGCGTCGAGCCGGTCGAGCGCGGCGTTGAAGGAGACGCCGAGCCGCGCCAGTTCGCGCGGCAGCGCGGGAAGTTGCAGGCGCAGCGCGCGATTGTCGGGGCCGATCCGCTGCGCTTCTTCCGAAAGGCGCTCCACCGGCCCGAGGCCGATGCGCGCGATCCAGTAGCCGAGCGCGGCCGCCAGCCCGGTGCCGGCCAGCGTCAGCAGCAGCAGCGCGGTCTCGAAGGTGCGCAGCGTGTCGCGGAACGGCTGCGCATCGACGCCGGCCATGAAGCGCACCGCTGGCCGCGTCGCGGTTGCGGGCATGGTCCGGCTGCGCACGCGCATGCGGCGCGTCTTCGCCGAATCAGGCATGCGCACGTCCACGCTGTCCCTGCCCTCGTCGATGGCCGCCATCACGTCTGTCACTTCATCGCCGAAGCGGTAAGCCGGGTCGTCGCTCCACATCCAGGTGCGCGTGCGCGAGTCGGCGCTGCCAAGTGTGTCGAGCTTCTCCTGGATGCGCTTGCCGAGGTTCGGCGCGCGGCCGTACTGGAGCATGTACGAGATGTCCTCCAGCCGCGCATCGATCTCCGCCTGCTGGTGACGCACCAGCTCGCCAGCGAGCACGTGATGCAGCGCGAAGCCGAGCAGCGCGAAGACCGCCAGCGCCGCGGCGGCGAACATCAGCGCCAGTCGGGTGGCGATCGAATTCCTCATTCGGGCTCCGTGCCGCCGCGGTCCTCCAGGACGTAACCCATGCCCCGGATGGTGTGCAGCAGGCTGTGACCGAAGGGTGCATCGATCTTGGTGCGCAGGCGCTTGATGGCGACTTCGACCACGTTGGTGTTGCTGTCGAAATTCATGTCCCACACCAGCTCGGCGATCACGGTCTTGGAGAGGATCTCGCCCTGTCGCCGCGCAAGCACCGCGAGCAGCGCGAACTCCTTGGCCGTGAGGTCGATGCGCTGGTCCTGCCGCCAGGCCTTGCGGCTGATCAGGTCCACGCGCAGGTCGCCCACGCGCAGCAGCGTCGATTCATGGCTGCGCCCGCGCCGCGTCAGCGCCTGCAGCCGCGCGAGCAGTTCGAGGAACGAGAAGGGCTTGACGAGGTAGTCGTCCGCGCCGTCCTGCAGGCCGCGAACCCGGTCGGCGACGCCGTCGCGCGCGGTGAGCATGATGACCGGCGTGTTCTTCACGCTGCGCAGCGACTTCAGGATCGAGAAGCCGTCCAGCCCCGGCAGCATCACGTCGAGCACGATCACGTCGAAGTCGTAGTGCAGCGCCATGTGCTGGCCATCGATGCCGTCGAAGGCGAGGTCGACGACGCAGCCCTGCTCGGTCAACCCCTGGCAGAGGTAGTCGGCGGTCTTGCGCTCGTCTTCGACGATCAGCACTTTCATTCGGCGATGGCTCCTGCAGGTGCTTCAGGCAACCGGCGCTGCCGGCGGGCCTCCTTGCGGCGCACGTACCAGTGATGCGCGCGGTCGAGGTACAGGTAGATCACCGGCGTGGTGAACAAGGTCAGCATCTGCGACAGGATCAGCCCGCCCACCATCGCGTAGCCCAGCGGACGGCGCAGCTCAGAACCCGAGCCATGGCCGAGCATGAGCGGCAGGCCGCTGAGCAGCGCGCACATGGTGGTCATCATGATCGGCCGGAAGCGCAGCACGCAGGCCTCGAAGATGGCGTCCTGCGGCGACATGCCCCTGTCGCGCTCGGCGTGCAGGGCAAAGTCGACCATCATGATGCCGTTCTTCTTCACGATGCCGATCAGCAGGATGATTCCGATCAGCGCAATCACGCTCAGATCGTACCCGCCGGCCATCAGGATCAGCAACGCGCCCACACCCGCCGACGGCAGCGTCGAGAGAATCGTCAGCGGATGGATGTAGCTCTCATACAGCAGCCCCAGCACGATGTACACCGACACCAGCGCCGCCAGGATCAGGTAGGGCTGCGTGCGCAGCGAATCGCCGAAGGCCTGCGCGGTCCCCTGGAAGGTGCCGCTGAGCGTGGCCGGTACGCCCATCTGCGCCTGCGCGGCGTTGATGGCGTCCACCGCCTGCCCCAGCGACGTACCAGGCCGGAGGTTGAACGAGAGCGTCACCGCCGGGAACTGGCCCTGGTGGCTGATGGAGAGATAGCCGGTGTGGCTGGTGTCGAGCTTGACGAAGGTCGACAGCGGCACCTGCTGGCCGTTGATCGGCGAGGTCAGGTAGAGGTGGTCGAACAGCGTCGGATCGCGCTGCAGTTCGGGCGTGACTTCCAGCACCACGTTGTAGCTGTTGAGCTGCGTGAAGTACTGCGCCACCTGGCGCTGGCCGACCGCGTCGTAGATCGTGGCGTCGACCATCGCCGGCGTGATGCCGTAGCTGGAAGCGCGCTGGCGGTCGATGGTCACCATCGCAGTCGGCGCCGCGTTCTGCTGGTCGGAGGTCACGTCGGTGAGCCCGGGCAGCTGCCGCAGCCGCGCCAGCAGCTTCGGTGCCCACTGGTTGAGTTCGTCGAGGTTCGAGTCGGTCAGCGTGTACTGGTACTGCGTGCGCGAGAGCCGGCCGCCCACGTTGATGTCCTGCCCCGCCTGCATGTAGAGCGTGATGCCCTGCACCGGCGCGAGCTTGGGCCGCAGCCGCGCGATGATCTCGTCGGCGCTCGCGGTGCGGCCTTCGTCCTTGGGCCTGAGGCCGATGAAGAAGTTGCCCGAGTTGAAAGTGCTCGCGCCGGCCTGCATGCCGAAGCTGGTGATGTCCGGATCGTCACGGATGATGTCGGCGAGCTTGAGCATGCGGTCGTGCATCGCCTGCGACGACGAGTCCTGCGCGGCATCGGCCGAGCCGAAGATGAAGCCGGTGTCCTGCTGCGGGAAGAACCCCTTCGGGATCGCAATGAAGAGCAGCACCGTCGCCGCGAGCGTGGCGATGAAACTCATCAGCGTGATGAACGGGTGCCGCAGCACCACGGCGAGGCCGCGCTTGTAGCCGTTCAGCATGGCGTCGAAGCCATCCTCGAACCACTGGTAGAGCTTGCCGTGCCGCTCGCCGGCCGTGTGCGGCTTGAGGAAGCGCGCGCACAGCATCGGCGTGAGCGTGAGCGAGATCAGCACGGACACCACGATGGTCAGCGTCACCGTCACCGCGAACTCGCGGAACAGCCGCCCGACGATGCCGCCCATCAGTAGCAGCGGAATGAACACCGCCACCAGCGACACCGAGATCGACACGATGGTGAAGCCGATCTCGCCCGCGCCCTTGAGCGCCGCCTCCATCGGCGGCATGCCCTCTTCGACATGGCGGTAGATGTTCTCCAGCATCACGATCGCATCGTCCACCACGAAGCCGACCGCGATGGTCAGTGCCATCAGCGAGAGGTTGTCGAGGCTGTAGCCCACCACGTACATCACCGCCGCCGTGCCCAGCAGCGCGAGCGGCACGGTCACGCTCGGGATGATGGTCACCGTGAGGTTGCGCAAGAAGACGAAGATCACCGCCACCACCAACGCGATCGACAGCAGCAGCGTGAACTCCACGTCCTTCACCGAGGCACGGATGGTCTGCGTGCGGTCGATCAGCGTGTTGACGGTCACGCTCGGCGGGATCGAGGCCTTCAGCTTGGGCAGCGCGGCCTGGATGCGGTCGACCGTCTCGATCACGTTGGCCCCGGGCTGCTTGGTGATCGCCAGCATGATCGCTCGGCCGTCGTCGATGTCGGTGCCCTCGCTCGCGCCCTTGCCGGCGTAGCCCCAGGCGGCGACCTTGGCGTTCTCGGGCCCGTCCACTGCCACGCCCACGTCACGCACCCGGATCGGTGCGCCGTTGCGCCAGGCCAGCACCATGTCGTTCCACGGCGCGGCTTTCAGCAACTGGTCGTTGGTGTAGACGTTGAACGCCTGACGCTCGCCGTCGATCGTGCCGGTCGGCTGGCTTACGGTGGTGTTGGCGATCACGCCGCGCACTTCCTCCAGGCTCAGGCCGACCGCCTTGAGCTTGGCCGGATCGATCTGGATGCGCACCGCCGGCTTCTGCACGCCGAAGATGTTGACCAGCCCGACGCCCTGGATGCGCGAGATCTGCTGCGCCAGCACGTTGTCCGCGTAGTCGTTGACCTGGGTGAGCGGCAGCACCTTGGACTGCACGCCAAGGATCAGCACCGCCGAATCGGCCGGGTTGATCTTGCGGAAGCTCGGTGGGCTCGGCAGGTTCTGCGGCAGCTGGCCGCCGGCCGCGTTGATCGCGCTCTGCACGTCGAGCGCAGCGGCGTCGATGTTTCGATCGAGGTCGAACTGCAAGGTGATCTGCGACAGCCCGAGCGAGCTGTTCGAGGTCATCTGCGCGAGCCCCGGGATCAGCGAGAACTGCCGCTCCAGCGGCTGCGCGACGCTCGCGGCCATCGTCTCCGGACTCGCGCCCGGCAATCGACCCGTGACCTGGATCGTCGGGAAGTCCACCTGCGGCAGCGGCGCCACCGGCAGCAGCGGCCATGCCACGAGGCCGATCAGAAGGAGCGCCGCGGCGAGCAGCGATGTGCCGATCGGGCGCTTGATGAAGGCGGCGGAAATGCTCAACGCTTTTCTCCCCCGGCGTCGGCGACCTCGGCCTTGCCGTTGAGGCCGCTGCCCTGCTGCCGCTCGACGATGCGTGCGCCGGGCGTCAATCGGTACTGGCCGTCCGTCACCACGCGATCGCCCGCCGCGAGGCCCTTGGCGACCACCGCTTTGCCGCCGACCGTGTCGGCCACTTCGATCGACTGCATGCGCACCTTTTCATCGGCGCCGACCACGTAGACGAAGAAGCCGTCCTGGCTGCGCTGCACCGCGGCCGAAGGCATGGTGAGCGCATCGGCGCGCTCGCCCAGCACCAGCCGCGCATCGACCGACTGCCCCGGCCACAGCGTGAGCGCCGAGTTCGCGAACTGCGCCTTCATCGAGATGGTGCCGGTCGCGGTGTCGATCTGGTTGTTCAGCAGCACCAGCTTGCCGCTTGCGAGCACCTCGTGCGTGTCGCGGTCGATGGCGTCCACGCGCAATGGTTCGCGCTGCGTGTTGAGCGCCTTGTTCACGGCCTGGAAGCTGCTCTCGGGCAAGGTGAACTGCACCGCGATCGGGTCGATCTGGTTGATGACCAGCAGCCCGTTGGCATCGGCCGCATGCACGATGTTGCCCGGGTCGACCAGCCGCGCGCCCACGCGGCCGCCGAGCGGCGCGGTGATGGTCGTATAGCCGAGCTGCACCTGCGCGAGATGGATCTGCGCATCGTCGCTCTTCACCGCCGCCTGCAGCTGGTTGACGAGCGCGCGCTGCGTGTCCAGCGTCTGCTGGGTGGTCGCGTCTTCCTTGATCAGGTCGCCGTAGCGTTGCAGGTCGGCGCGGGCATTGGCGAGCTGGGCCTCGTCCTTGGACTTCTGCGCGAGGCTCTGCTCGAGCTGCGCCTGATACGTGCGGGGATCGATGCGCGCGAGCACCTGCCCGGCCTTCACGTCCTGCCCTTCCTTGAACTCCACGCTGTCGAGCTGGCCGTCGATGCGCGTGCGCACGGTGACTGACGCGACCGTCATCACCGTGCCCACGCCGGTGCGCGCGATCGGCACGGTTTCGCTCGCGACCCGGGCCGTGCCCGCGGGCACGGGCGGCGGGCCCGCCGTCGGCGCGGCGTGCGGCGACAAGAGCTTGCGCCACGCGCCGGTGGCAATGATCAGCACGGCCAGCAGCGCGATCGTGGCGGCTGTCCACCAGCGCCGGCGCGGATGGGCTTGGGGTGTGGGGGTATCCATGTCGTTCATTCGTTCGTCGAAGCCACCGGGCCGGATGCCGCGGCGGATGGGGCCGTCGGGCTGGCGCCCGTGGCGGCCAGGAGCTGGCTCGCGTCCCAGCCGCCGCCAACGGCCTTGATGAGTGCCACGCTGGCCGCGTACTGGCGGCCTTGCAGCTGCAGCGCGGTGCGCTCGTTGTTCAATGCGAGCGCCTGCGCGGTGATGACCGCGAGGTACGGCGTGGTGCCGGCGCGGAACTGGCTCAGGGTCACGCGTTCGGCATTGCGCGCCGAGCGCACCGCGCCGTCCTGCACGCCGCGCTCCTGCGCGAGCAGGCTGAGCGCGGCCAGGTTGTCCTCGACTTCCTGGAAGCCGGAGAGCACCGTCTTGCGGTACGTCGCCGCAGAGGCATCGAAGACCGCGCGCGACTGCTCGACCTGCGAGGCGCGCAAGCCGCCGTCGAAGATCGTGCCCGCCAGCGCGGCGCCGAGCGCCCAGACGCGGTCGGGCGTCGAGAACCAGGGCCCGAAGCCCGAACCGCTGAAGCCGCCCGCGGCCGAGAGCGCAAGCGTCGGATAGCGCGCGGCTTGCGCCACCCCGATGCCCGCATTCGCCGAGGCGACACGACGCTCGGCGGCGGCGATGTCAGGCCGGCGCTCCAGCAGCTCCGATGGCACCACGGCGGGCACCTGAGGCAGCGTGAGCGCGAAGCTGTCGGGTGCAATCGAGAAACCCGCCGGCGCGCGGCCCAGCAACACCGCGATCGCGTGCTCGGCCTGCCGGCGCGCGAGCTCGATGTCGATGGCCTGCGCCTGCGTCGATTGCAGCGTGGTGTTGGCGAGCTCGACATCGGCGCGCGTGGCAACGCCGGCGCGGTACTGGCTCTGCGTGATCTGAAGCGACTTCTGGTAGGCCTCGACCGTGCGTGCGTAGAGCTGCTGCTGGGTGTCGGCCACGCGCAGCAGGATGTAGTCGCTGACGACTTCGGCCTGGATCGCGAGCCGCGCCGCAGCGAGATCGGCCTCGCTGGCCTGGGCGTTGTCGCTCGCGCCTTCGATGCCGCGCCGCGCGCGGCCCCAGATGTCGGCCTCCCAGCCGGCCTGCAGCGACCATGCATGCGAGTTGCCGAGCTTCGGGCCGAGCACGGTCTGGCTTTGGCCCCGATTCACCGAGGCGTCGGCCCCCAGCGTTGGGAAGAGCGCGGAGCGGGCGTTCTGCACCAGCGCCTGCGCTTCGCGGTATTGCGCCTCGGCGACGCGGACGTCCTGGTTGGCGCGATTGGCCTCATCCACCAGGTCATTCAGGCGCCTGTCGCCGAATGCCGTCCACCACGGCTGCCCGGCATCGACGCTGCCGGGCGCAGCCGGCTTCCAGTCACTGCCTTCCTTGAACGCGGGCGCCGAGACGCCCTCCGGCAACGAGGGGCGCTGGTAATCGGGTCCGACAGCGCAAGCCGTCAGCGATGCGGCCAGGGCCAGACACAGTATTCGCATGCGGCCACTCTAGGTGGCAGCCCGGAACGCCAGGCTGACAGCGAGATGACAATCCTGTCAGCTTGGGCGCAGGCCGGTTGTGCGTTTGCCGGGCAGCGTCTTCCAGCGATCGGGAGCGATCAAGTTCGCTCGAACCCAGATATTGTCCGGCCCGACAATGGTGTTCACAGCCGCGGACCCAAGCGCCTGGACGGCCTGAAGGAAGGCGACACGATCCGCTTCAATGAGGAAGGACGGCGTGTACTTGTCACTGGTATGCAAGTGCTGAACTGAGTTCCCAGCAGCGCTGCCGAGCGTCAAAGGTATGCGATGCCTGCAGCAGCAACGTACAGGCCGGCTCCAAACACCGCGTGGTTCGCAAGAGTACGCACGCAGCCTCTGACAGGAGCCGTCGTGTTGGAGCCGGCAAAGCCAGACCCCATGGCAGGTCCGACCCCATAGTGGATGAGCCAGCCCAGCGGGTGTTCGCCTCGTACAGGTGCCACCTTGGCGATGGGTGCATGCGCAAACCGCCCCTGTGCCATCTGCCCGACCCACCTGCCAACCAGCCGCCAATCGGTGGTGGGTACTCCCAGTCTGGAGAGGATGAGCAGCCACATATCCATGACCGCTGTGGCGATGACGCCGATGAGGACTACGTGGCTGATGCTTGGGAATGACATGGGGGTCTCCGTCTCACCGTGCGGTGCAGTTGTCGGGCCACGCCTCCGCGCAGACGGCCAGCGACGAAAGCGGCAATAGTTCACGCAGCGGCCGCCCGCCCCCTCCCTCAAGGAGGGGATGCCCGACCGTCAAGCGCCAGACACTAAAAACATGATTTTTCATGTGACTTGCAGCTTGACTGCGCCTGCGGTCCTGTTGAGTGGATGCTCCACCGCCCCTGCCCCATGTGTCTTGCTGCAGCTATGAGGACGCTGTGCTGTGCAACAGCCGGTAAGGGGCACTGATGCCTGCGCCCACTGACTGGCAAAGCGCCCCCCATCCCAGCATGCCCGGCTTCTTCTGCCTGAAGCGCTTTCCGCACGTTGACCGCGCTGAATTCTTCGGCAACCGCCTCGGCACCGCGCCGAAGATTGAAGCCTTCGCCAGCCGCGAACAGGCCGAACGCGTCGCCGAGCGCGTGAACCATCGCAGCAGCGCCCCGGCCGGGGCGGCGCTCGACGAGGCCTTCGATACCGATGACGGGGACCTTGCCGATATCGAACTCGATTGAAAAAGGCTCCCGGTTCTAGCCGCGCGTGACATCACGCGGCTATGGCCGGGGGCTTTTCCCCGGACACCAGAAGAGAACCATGCAAACTACAAAACCAATGATTGCGAGCGCGCTCGCCCTGGCCCTCGCGGCCTGTGGCGGCGGTGGAGGTGGAGGCTTCGTGCCGGCACCTGCGCCCGCTGCAGCGGCCCCCGCGCCCGTCGCAGCACCACCCGCAGCCCCCGCCGAGGTTGCGCCCCCGGCGCCAGCACCGGCCGCGCCCAAGACGTGGAAGGACACCGACTGCTCACGCACTGGCTCGGCACTGCCCGCCTGCTCGACCGAGTTTTCGGACAAT
The DNA here is from genome assembly GCF_900107745.1 of Variovorax sp. YR216. Taxonomy (GTDB): domain Bacteria; phylum Pseudomonadota; class Gammaproteobacteria; order Burkholderiales; family Burkholderiaceae_C; genus Variovorax. The sequence continues at coordinate 29,422 of NZ_FNRO01000009.1, forward strand.
TCCGCCAGCGCGACCATCGTTATCAATAGCGCGGGCGATGCCATCCAGCTTGCCACTGTGGCCGCGCCGCTGGCCGCTGTCCCGAGCCCGAACAACGGCATCAAGGGCAACAAGGCAGTCTATGGCGTGTCTCTGCTGCACAAGTTGAAGTTGGCGGATTACCCCGGCATCAGCTTGGAGGCCAAGCTGAATACGGGAGACACCACCATCCAGGACGACCTCTACGTGACCACCACTGTGAGCCTCACGTGCGATGGTGCGAACTGGCTCAATCTCATCACGATGACGCGCGACATGACGCCCGTGGCACTCGCCGACGGCTGGGCACGCTACACGGCCACGCCCGCGCAAGTGAAGTGGTATCGCACCGGTACCAAGCCGTTCCCGACGACCGGCACCGTGCTGCTCAATGGTGCGATCGGAACGGGCGGCGGAGCGCTGTCGCTGGACGCGCTGATGGCGGCCTACCCGGACGCCTGCGTGTGGAACTTCCCGAACCCGAACGCGGGCAAGTCTGATGCCGTGACCCCGGCGCTCGCCATCAATCTCGGCGACTCGGGTACCACAACGAACAAGAAGGCATGGCTGCGGGCTATCGCCTTCGGCGACAAGGTCGTGTTCTGATGCGGCCATGATGCGCCGGCTCGTCCTCGTCCTCGTCGCGCCGCTGATGTTGGCGGTGGTGGTGGCCGTGCTGGCCCCCCGGCCCTTCTAGGAGGGCCCACGGGGCCCGTCGGCGCTGTGTCCCCTCGACGCTCGAGAAGACGCTGGGTTGGCTCACGCACGCATCGAGTTCGTGACGCCGCACCGCGAAGGAGACACGGCGCGCAACGGCCTCACTGGGGGCGTGACACTACGCGCCGCCCGGCGAGGCGGGGACGAGACCATAGCGGGCCATGACCGAAATCAAGGCCGCTTTGTCCGGCGGTCCTCCAGCGTTCACGACTGCGCCCACGTCTCGAAAGTACTGGGCGCCAATATCCGGCGACTGCACGATGAGGGCTCGGACCTCTGCGTCGAAAGGGTTCGAGAACTGGTGGACGCTCCCCCTGGGGCTGTACATGTTCTCTCCAGCGGCGAGGTCTCGAACTTCAGCGTCGACGGAATACCGAAGGGTTCCTTCCAGAACGTAGACGCATTCGTCGTTCTTCGTATGGCTGTGCGGGGGCGGCACGTTGGAGCCCGGCGGAACCTTGAGTTCGAACATGCCGACGCTGTCCGTCGCCGAACCGTCGACAAGATAGCGAATAGACAGTTGACCCACCTTGATGAGCGAGGAATCGGTCATTTCAATCCTCCGTCGACGATGACGCGGGATCATGCCGCAATCGGCCTCCAACTGGAAGGACGGGTACTGGCCAACGAGGTTGGGGAACAATCGGGAAATGAAAGTCTGCATCCTTCTCTTGGCCACACTCGCAACGGGCGTGGTGCATGCTGCGCCTCGAGCGGGCGACGTCACAGCGGGAAAAGCGGCGTTTGCAGCCTGCGCTTCATGTCATCAGGTCGGCCCCGCCGCGCGCCACGGATTTGGTCCCCAACTGAACGGACTCCTCAGCCGCCGCGCCGGCACCGAACCGGGCTTCAGGTATTCGCCGGCGATGCGGAGATCGGAAATCATCTGGTCGGAGAAAACGCTGGCTGCGTACATCCGTCGCCCCGACGATGTCGTGCCCGGAACGAGCATGCGTTTCAATGGATGGTTGTATGGCGAACAGAAGCTCGCCGACCTGTTCGCCTATCTGCGGACATTCCCGCCGGCCGACTGAGCGGGAAGACATCGCTACGTGATGGCGCTCTCGCAGCGCCTGCGCGCGAGTACCCATGCACGCGGGATTCGTCAATGGCCAATTCCAGGATGGCCAGGGTATCGAATCTGCCCGCATCCAGTGTGTAAAACCGCACGAAACCGCGCGGCGAACGATGTAGTGCTCAGGATATATACGAGGCCCGCTTTCGAGGGCGGCGGTCACGATGCGCCCGGCTTTCACAGGCCTCAACGCAGACAAGAACCGGACCGCCACCATGAAAAAAATCTTCCTGGCATTCGCTCTCGCATGGAGCGCTCTCACGGGCGCCATCGCCCAGACGCCGCCACAGACGTCTGGCCCCGCCCTCAAGATCGGCGTGATCGGCCCACTCAGCGGCCCCTCGTCCGACTTCGGCCTGCCGATGCTCAACGGCGTGAAGCTCGCGATCGACGAGATCAACGCCTTCGGCGGCTACCTGGGCCGGCCGCTCGAACTCGTGATCAAGGACGACCAGGCCAATCCCGAGCTCGGCCTCAAGCTCTCCGAGGAGCTGGTTGCGCAGAAGGTCATCGCGACCATCGGCTTCTGCAACACCGGCGTCGCGATGAAGTCCATCGACGTCTTCCAGGCAAGCCGCACGCCGCTGCTCGTGCCCTGCACCACCGGCACGCCGGTCACGACGAAGTTCGCCGGCGCCGACAGCTACATCTTCCGCAACGCGCCGGCGGATGCGATCCAGGCGCCCTTCATGGTCGACGAGATCGTCGCGCGCGGCTGGAACAAGGTGGCCGTGTTCGCTGACAACACCGGCTATGGCGAAGCCGGACTGCAGGATGTGAAGAAGGCACTCGCGAAGAAGAAGCTCGAACCGGTCTACGTCGGCCGCTTCGACCTTGGCATCAAGGACGTGACCGAACAGCTCAAGGAAGCGCGCAAGGCTGGCGCCAACGTGCTCTTCATCTACACCATCGCGCCGCAGAACGCGGTCATCGCCAATGGGCGGCACGCGCTGGGCTGGAAGGTGCCGCAGGTCGGTGCCTGGGCGCTGTCGTTTCCGCTCTTCATCGGAGACGCAAGGGAAGCCGCCGAGGGCTCGCTGATGGCGCTCAGCTTCGTCGCCGAGCCCACCAACGAGCGCCGCGCGAGTTTTCTCGCAAGCTATGCGCGCAAGTTCGACGGGCCGCGCATTCCGGTGCCGATGGCGGCAGCGCAGGCCTACGACGCGACCTATCTGCTGGCCCATGCGGTGCTCAGCCTGCGCTCCGAGCAGCTCAACGGCCCGGGCATCAAGCAGGCGCTCGAGAACCCCAAGCGGGCTTACTACGGCGTCGGACCACCTACGACCGGCCATTCAGCGGCGGTGACCGCGACGCGCTGACCCCGAACATGCTGGTGGTCGGCACCGTGAGGAACGGTGCCGTCACCTTCGCGCATCCCGAGGACGCCGCACGCAACAACATCGTGCATCGCAAACGCGTCGTCGACGGTACGGGCCTCGGCCTGTAGCAGGCCGCGACGACTTCGGAGGCCCGCTCTCCGGCCCTTCAGGTATTTCCTCCCGTGCCGATAAGACCAGGCGTAGGAAGAGGCCGGCATCGCGACCTGGAGCAGATCCCTGAAGAGCAAGGCAAGGCCGATGTGGCCAGACTCGGCCTGGCTCAGCCAGGCACGTGCGGCAACTAAGGGCCGGCTGCGGCAGCCCGTCGTGAACCCGGGTCACCAGGTCAGATGTGCATTGCAGCCAGTGCGCCAACGACCAGGCCGACGCCGGCAACTGCAAGCATGCCCCACTCCAACCACCGTCTTCTCGTCAGCAACGCCATGGCAGCCAAGGCGATGGAGACCTGCAGCGCGGTGGTCGCTTGCGCCCACCGGTGGTGCTGATGCATCTGCGCTTCCGATTTCTGGTCCCAATCGGTTGCCTCGGCCTCGAGGTTCTTCGCGACGAGCATGATTTCGGCTTTCTCCTGCTCATACCGCGAAACCTTCGTCTGCCATTCCTGCCTGCGTTCATCGGGCGACATGTCCCTGGCGAACTCGGCGAGGGATTGCTTCGTGCTCTTCGACTGGAAGTAGTTCCATTGATTCGAGGCCTCGGTCTTCTTCATGCCCGCGTTGTTCTTGTAGAGCCCTGCGTTGGCCTGGGTCAGCCCTCCCATGTACGCGAAGATCGCTCCCACCGTGGCGATGACAGCCGTCCACACGGCGATCTGACTGGTCATGCTTCTGTGGCCGGAACTTGCAGAACCTGATTCGGAGTCGCCGTGGGCACCAGCGTGCTCGAGTTCATGGTCGTGCGGGCCATGCACGTGAAAACCGCCTGCGGACATGGATTTCCTTGTTGTCGTGGGGAGGCAAGTATCGCGAGGAGATGGCGCTCTTCGGCGCTAGCCGAGAACAATCGGGCGATAGCTGTCGTTTTTTTGCCAGAACGCGGCCATTCGCCGCCGTGCTTGCGAGTCCCGCACGCGGGTTGACGAAGCCGGGCTTCAATCGAGGGGAGGTTCGATGAGCGAAGGCGGCTCCAGGTCCGAGGCGAAAAATTCTTCCGTGCTGCTCTTTGGTTGAGCACCGCAGTGAAAGCCAAGCTGGGTGCGGCTCCGGCGAGATGCTCATCACGTTATCCACAAGGTAGTCCACCGGTCACGGGGAAAAAGTGCCCTTGACTTTTCCGTTTCGGCGCAACTTCGGGGCGAACTTCTCATTGGGCCACGCTCCGATCTCGGCGCAGGATTCCGTGCAGTGACGGGACCCCGACCACATCGAGGGCCATGCCTTTTCCACAGTTGGAGGCGAGCGGTAACTCACCTGCGCGCCGACGGTTCCGCTGTAGATCCGCTCGAGCCCCCGCGATCGCTGGCGGGTAAGCTCGGACGCAATGAGCCCCACCTCGCACTCTCACCCAACCGCATCGATCTGGAAGCGCTTCTGGTCACCCACGAGCCTGCTCGAGGCGGTCCCGGAAGGCGCGACTGCGGGCGACGCCGAGGCGGTCAGGCACCGCAACGACGTCTGGCTCAAGACATACATGGATCTGTACATCCTGCGGTGGGGCGTGCTCTGGTTCTGCTCGGTTGTTCTGGCGATTCTGGCTGCGGACGATGGCGTGCCGGCTGCTCTGTTCGTCGTCGCGCTCGTGATGGCCATCGGCTCCGCAGGCGGATTGGCGTCGATGATCTGGACCTACCGCCGCGCGAGCCGCGCCATCGACGATCGGGCTCGTCGCGCCCGTCGAGGGTGAACACAGTTCGCCTGCCGGATGCGAAGCGGCGAGCCATTGTTTCCGGACGTTGAACACTACTGTTCCAACTGCGGCGTTTTCGCCGGGCTGGTTTGCCTCAAACTCTCGTCACACGGAGGCAGCAATGAACACGACATGGAACTTCATCTTGGCCGGCGCGGTGACCTTGGCCTGCGCAGCGGGAGTCATCGACGGCGAGGCCGCAAAGGGCGAGTTGCGCCTGGCCGAAGCGGCCACGTCTATCAGCACGGGCGCCGGAACGCTCGACTTGCTGGCGGGCACCCGGACTGCCGTCGCCTCCACCGCCCGATGACATTGTCAGTCGGGTGGTGACGCGAACCTCTCCAGAAGTCGCAACGGGTCCCGACCCTCTTTAAGTTTCCCCTAAGTCGCGCGGCACAGACTGCTCCTCGGCAGCCCGCTCTTCTCCTCCTCCCTCCCTCAAGGGCTGCTGTTAACCCGCTCCGGCGGGTTTTTCTTGTGCTCGTCCGCCCAACTTCCATGGACAGCTCGCAGTCGCTGCGGTCGTTCGGAATCTCGCTTCCAAGCCAGGCCGCGATGAGCGCAGACTTTTCGAGGGGTAGAGCTACACTGCCTCTCCCAGCCAAGCGCGCGCTCCGAGGCAAGCTCCGATGCTGAAGCCATCCCTGCTCTCCACAGTCCTGTTGGCCTTGGCCGGGTCCGCAAGCGCCGCAGGCAACTGCGACGACATCGTGGCCCAGATCGACGCGAAGATTCGCAGCGCAGGCGTCATGCGCTTCACGCTCACCACGGTGACGGCCGATGCCATGGTCAGCGGCAAGGTCGTTGGCACCTGCGAACGTGGTACCAGGAAGATCGTCTATGAAGCGGAGGCCACCGCCTCATCTCCGAACCTCCGGCGCAGCAACGACGGCATCCTGACGGAATGCAAGGACGGCTCGGTATCGGTCGGTGGGGACTGCAGGAACTGAGCACGCGGGCGTCGCCGGGCGCGCTCCTGGCGAAGTCATATCGTGAGTGTCTGATCCTTGCGCGGATTCCGCCGCGTGCCTGAAGGGTCGGTCAGGGCCGCTTCAAGTTCGGCGTCGGTCAGTTGAAGACGGGCCGACCGGTCGTCACGCCCGACGGGCTGGTGGTGGCCACGTTGACCAATGCCCCTTCGATGGTCCTCGTCCCGATTGGGCCGTGCCCCGCGCGTTGCATCCTTCAGGATGGTCCGGGAGCTTCAACGCTGGACCAACGGACCGTGAGTATGCATGCCGGTTGGACGCCAAAGGCACGATGAAACACGCCCGCGCCCCATATGACGAAGTCACCATGGCGGCGCAAGGTGTGCGACAGGGTGTCTTGCGGCGGGAAGTCCGCGCTCGTCGAAAACTCGATCCTGAACTCGCTGGCAGGGCTCGCCAGGATCGACATCGTTCGCCCCTCGCTCAACGGCTTGGATTCGCCGTTCGGATTTCCTGCTGGATGGGAGAACCATTTGACGCACAGACCGGCAGCGAGCTCGTCGGCCGGCACATGTCGCAGGTGGGCCGGCGGGTTCCTTGTCCAGTCGCTGAACCCGACGAACCAGCCGGTTCCGTGGGTGTCCAGACTGCCGGCGTTGCCGAACTCGACGTTCTGCGCGAGAAGCTGCTTTGATCGCAGGCCGGATTCTGCTGCGGCGGGATCCCGGCTACGGTACAGCGCCGCATGTTCGCGCGCGTACTCCTTCAAAGGACCAAGCCGGGCATCGGCCAGGGCGAACTGCTCTCGAGGCTTGATGTACGCATGCGCGCAGAACGTCTCGCGTCGGACATGATCGAGTGCCTCAACGTCGAGCATCACGCGTCGATAGCCGTCCCGCTCCGCAATGCGCTCCAGTTCATCCATCGCGGCCAACGTCGCGTCGTCAACTTCGAACACCTGACCGATAACTCGCTCGCCTTCTCCCGCAGCATCTATCAGCCACGGCGAAAAGCGCTCGCCCACCAGATACAGCGGATAACGTTCGACGGTCATGAAGTCTCCCGCGATTCGCGCACCCTTGTTGGTCGCAAAGTTGGGGAAACCTTCTTTCAGCGTTCCGAAAACAAAAACAAGTTGCGACATCGAGATCCAGGCAGTTGCCGACGAGCGCCGCTCATCGAAACGGGTGGAGCGCCGCACGCCAGTGGCTTGCAGCCGGCTGTCTCACGACCTTTGGCTTCTCATTTCCTCCAGGGTCTTTCCTCCCGCGATGGCTTCTTTGAGCCAGCGCGGTTGCGGGCCCCGACCAGTCCACGAATGACCCGCGCCGTCGCTGTAGAGAACACCCGAAGGCCGCCGCTTTTTCATGTTCTTCCTGGTGGAAGGCTTTGTGGCCTGAGCGCTCACTTGAAAGTCCTCCAGGTTCTTTCCGGCGGCCAAAGCCTCGCGCAGCCAAGTCGGCCGCTTTCCCCAGCCACCCCAGGTGTTGCCTTGCCCGTCGCCGTAGGCGATGCGGCCTTGCTTCTTCTGCACGGAGACCTTGGCGACACGATTCTTGTTGGGCTTTGTCGCGATTCTTCCGAAGAGCTGATCGGGCGTCAGGCCGTAATGAGCAATCGCCACTCGAATGCGTTCAACGACTCCGGCCACTTCCCTCGCCAACACCGCGTCCGCTTCTTTCTGCAGCGCGGCAATCTTCTTCTGAATCTCTGCGTAACTATTCGCCATGGGACTGGCCCTTTCAGTTGAATGAGACTCCAAGCTTAATGGCTCCAGACATTAGAAGCTGCATGCAGCCTGACTGATATTGGCCCGGACTGCGCACAAATATGAAGTCCGATAGGCGTCGCATTGCGCGCCGGAACCAACTCGCCACGAATGGAATAGGCGGGGTTCCATTTCAAAAAGGATCAACAAAGCTCTGAACACCGCCCCGGCTCGGGAATGGCCTACACCCCGCAATTCGGTGCATTCAATCTCTTTGAGAATCCAGGAGTGAACCGATACGGAAAGCTTCACGCTGACGAAGCGGTAATTGCCACCTGCCGGGATCGCTCCGAGGCGCACCGGTCGCCTCAGCCGATGAGATGCGCTTCAAGCCAACACTCGGGCAAAGACATCACTGTCCACGTTGGCTCCCGTCAGTGCAACACCCACCGAGCGGCCGCGCAGCGCTTCGCGCTGCTGCATGGCAGCGGCCAACGCAGCCGCCCCGGCGCCTTCCGCGACGTTGTGCGTATCGACGAAGAGCACGCGCATGGCCTCCCCGACCTCGTCGTCGGTGACGGCGACCACGTCCTCGGCCTCTCGCAGGACGACCTGCAGCGCCTCGTCCTCGGCGATGCGACAGGCCATCCCGTCCGCCAGCCGGGTGGTGACAGGGGACTCGACGACTCGGCCGGAGCGAAACGAATCGAGAAACGTTGTCGCATGCGCCGAGACGACGCCGACGAGCCGGCTGCGGACGCCGGTGAATGCGCGCGCTGCCACAGCGGCGCAGAAGCCGGATCCGAGTCCGATGGGGACGTAGACGACGTCCGGCGCTTCGCCCGGCGCAAAGCTTTCGAAGAACTCGAGCCAATACGTCATCACGCCGCGCACCAGCTCTCGATGGAAAGAGGGAACCATGTGCAGGCCCTGCTCTGCGGCCAATGCGATCGCGTGTTCACGCGCAGACTGGAATTCATCGCCGTGCTCCAGCAGCGTGACGCCGAGCGCGCGCATGGCGGCATTCTTCTCCAACGAATTGCCGTGGGGAACGACGATGGTTGCCGGAATCCCGTAGCGGCGAGCCGCCCAACCCACCGATTGCCCGTGGTTTCCACGCGTGGCGGAAATCACGCCGGCGGGCCTCGGCCCACTGCGCGCGAGCGCGTCGAAGTAGGTCAGGCCACCGCGCACCTTGAAGGCGCCGGCGGGCGTGTGGTTCTCGTGCTTCACCCACACTGTGAAGCCAAGGCGTTCTCGCAACAGTGGCCAGGCGTACTGCGGCGTGGGTGGCACCGTTGCACTCACGATCGCGCGCGCGGACTCCACTTCCTCGCGCTTGAAGCTCAGGATCATCAGGATTTCTCCGGGCAGGCGGACTTCTGCATGGTGCCACAGGGTCCGCCCGAGCACGGACGGCGACCCTTGCGGTGCGCCTGCCCGGCGGGCTGTGCGGCTACTTGAAGTAGTGGTAGCGGGTTTCGCCGACCTGCTTGAAGTCCCCGCCCCAGGTTTGCACCGTACGGGTGTGCGATCAGTGATCAGCGACCACGTCAGTCCTTCCCACCGACGAGCGGCTCACTCGATCGCTGTACCGCGATCGAAGCAACGCCGTGGCGCCCCACAGCAGCACGATGTTGGCGCACAAGCCGATGCAGACGACGAGCGCCGCGCGGTCGGCAAACCCTTCGCTGAGATCGAGCACAAGCATTGCAAGCGACCAGGGCAGCGCGCAAAGGATCGCGGCGATGAGGAGAACGTCATGCTCGCGCGGCCACAGGGCTGCCACAGCGAGTACCAGCGCGATCGCCGTTGCGATGCCAGGCACCCACCAAGCGTAGCGGTACCACAGCGGCTCTTTGCGGGGCGATGACATGACGAAATTCTGCGATGGTCAACCCAACTGCGCCCGATAAATTTCGCACGGACCGCGTGAGCTTCCGTTGACTGTCGCGCGGCACCGACAGCCCGTTGCATGAACATGCTCAGGCCGCTGTTCCCGACGACGACCTTGAACTACGCGCCAAGCGCCCGCAACATGACGTCCAGCACCATGTCGGACGTCGCCGCGCCCGGCAGCGCCAGCGACCCGTCGAACACGAAGAAGGGCACCCCGGAGACCGGATACCCCGCCCCCTCGGGACGCTCTTCATCGGTGCTGCAGACATCGGCCTGCACCCCACATTCCAGCGCGAGTCGCTCGAGCACGGCCCCATCGCCGATGTCTTCGCCTTCAAGCAAATAGGCCGTGAAGATGCGATCGATGAGCTTCGCCTGCAAAGCCTTGCCGGTGCGCGCGACCCACGCGTGCGCCCTGGCGGTGTTCGGTAGGACCTCGATCCGATCGAAGGCGAATCGGACCCCCGCGGCGGTCCCGGCCTGCTGCACCTGGGCGCGGCGCCTTGCGACGGCTTCGGGACTACCAAGGCGCGCCACATAGAAGGCCTGGTACGGCACGCCACCGGCTGGGGTGTTCGGAAGCAGGGCATGCGAACGCCAGACGACCTGCAAATGCACATCGGGCCGCAGTTCGGCAAGCCTGCGCGCAGCGGCGTCGAACTGGCGCTTGCCGATCAGGCACCACGGGCAGACGAAATCGAAGAACACCTCGACCGTCAGCGAGCGTGTGGCCACCGCGGCCTGCGCGCCTGCCGGTTCCACCACCGAATCGGACAAATCCATGAAACTGGTTCCCATCATTCCGGCCGCCGCGCCGACCCTGCGTATTCAGGGCAAGCCGATCGGCCCAGTGCAACGAATCTATCGCCCGGCCGCGAGGGCGGGCCCCTCCGCCACGGAGGGGGCGCCAGACCGGTTCGCCACCCAGAATTCCGTATCGCCAGGTGCAGCGCTGCGCGCCCTGCCAATCATCACATTCAAGGACACCCCCATGACCTATCAGGCGCCCGTCAAAGACATGCTGTTCTGCATGAACGAACTGGCCGGCATCGAGCGCATCGCCGCCCTGCCCGGCTTCGAGGACGCCGGCATCGATACCGCGCGGGCCGTGCTGGAGGAATGCGCGCGCTTCACCGAAGGCGTGGTCGCGCCGCTCAACGCCGCCGGCGACAAGCAGCCTTCCTGGTGGCAGGACGGCCGCGTCACCACCACACCGGGCTTCGCCGACGCCTACCGGCAGTTCGGCGAGGGCGGCTGGCAGGGCCTGCAGCACCCCGCCGAGTTCGGCGGGCAGGCGCTGCCGAAGACCATTTCGGCCGCCTGCGCCGAAATGCTCAACAGCGCCAACCTGAGCTTCGCGCTGTGCGCGATCCTGACCGACGGCGCCATCGAGGCGCTGCTGACGGCCGGATCCCAGGCGCTGAAAGACCTGTACCTGCCCCGCATGATCTCGGGCGAATGGACCGGCACCATGAACCTGACCGAGCCGCAGGCCGGCAGTGATCTGGCATTGGTGCGCACTCGCGCCGAGCCCCAGGGCGACGGCACCTACAAGGTGTTCGGCACCAAGATCTTCATCACCTACGGCGACCATGACATGGCGCAGAACATCGTCCATCTCGTGCTCGCGCGCCTGCCGGGCGCACCCGAGGGCGTCAAGGGCATCTCGCTGTTCGTGGTGCCGAAGTTCCTGGTGAACGCGGACGGCACGCTCGGCGAACGCAACGACGTGCAGTGCGTGAGCATCGAGCACAAGCTCGGCATCAAGGCCAGCCCCACGGCCGTCCTTCAGTTCGGCGATGGCACGGCGGGGAGCATTGCGGACCACGCCGCTCCTGGCGCCATCGGCTACCTGGTGGGCGAGGAGAACCGCGGACTGGAGTACATGTTCGTGATGATGAACGCGGCTCGCTATGCGGTGGGCCTGCAGGGCATCGCGGTGGCCGAGCGAGCGCGCCAGCTTGCCTCGGCCTACGCACGAGAGCGCGTGCAGTCGCGCCCGGTGGACGGGTCGCTGCCCGGCGCCGCGCCGATCATTCACCACCCGGACGTGCAGCGCATGCTGCTCACCATGCGCGCACAGACCGAGGGCTGCCGTGCACTGGCCATCGCCGCAGCCGCGGCCGCAGACGCGGCGCATGCGCATCCCGATTCCGACGTGCGCCGCCGCGAGCAGGCGATCTACGAGTTCCTGGTGCCGCTGGTGAAGGGCTACTCGACCGAGATGAGCCTGGAGGTGACGAGCCTGGGCGTGCAGGTGCACGGCGGCATGGGCTTCATCGAGGAGACCGGCGCCGCGCAGCACTACCGCGACGCGCGCATCCTGACCATCTACGAGGGCACCACCGCGATCCAGGCCAACGACCTGGTGGGCCGCAAGACGGTGCGCGATGGTGGCGCCGTGGCACGCGCGTTCGCCGGGGAGATCGCTGACGTGGAGGCCAGGCTGCGACAGCGCGACAGCGAGGCCGCACAGGCCATGGCCCAGCGCCTGGCGGCGGGCCGCGAGGCATTCCTCGAAGTCGTCGACTGGGTGCTCGCACGCTTCAAGTCCGACCCGAACGCCGTGTTCGCCGGCTCGGTGCCCTATCTGTTGCTCACCGGCAAGCTGGCCGTGGGCTGGCAACTGGGGCGCGCGCTTCTCGCGGCCGAAGATCGTCTCGCCGCGGGCGACGATCCGGCGTTCATGCGCAGCAAGATCACCGTAGCGCGCTTCTATGCCGATCACATCCTCACCCGCGTGCCGGGCCTGCGCGACAGCATCGTGGCGGGCTCGGAGGCGGTCGTGGAGATGGCGCTCGACGACTTCTGAGGTCCGCACCCCCGCGTCAGCGCGCAGCCCGGTGCCGCAAGGTATAGAGCCCGACGTCGACGCGACCCGCCCTGAAGCCGGCTTCGCAATAGCTCAGGTAGTACACCCAAAGCCTTCGGAACGATTCATCGAAACCCAGGGCCTCGATGGCTGGCCAGGCGCTGGTGAAGCGCTCTCGCCAATGGACGAGCGTTGCCGCGTAACTCTCCCCGAACGATTCCGCTCGCTGGATCTCCAGACCCGCGCGCAGGGCCTGCGCCTGCAACGCGCGCCATGACGGCAACATGCCTCCGGGAAAGATCAGACGCTGGATGAAGTCGGCGCTCGCGCGATAGCGTCCGAAATGCGCATCGTCGATGGTGATGATCTGCAGCACTGCGATCCCGTCGGACGTGAGCCGCTGGCGCAGCGTGTCGAAGTAGCCGGGCCAGAATCGTTCGCCGACGGCCTCCACCATTTCGACGGAGACGATGCGGTCATAAGTCCCGCGTACGTCGCGATAGTCCTGAAGACGCAAGTCCATCTGCGATTGCAGGCCTTCCCTGCCGGCGCGGAGCCGTGCATGCGCGAGTTGCTCGGTCGAAAGCGTCAGGCCCGTCACGTGCGCTCGACAATCCCGCGCAAGCGCAACCGCCAGTGCCCCCCAGCCGCAGCCGATCTCCAGCACCGGGGCGTCTGGCGGCACATCCAGCAGTTCCACGATGCGCGCGATCTTGTTCGCCTGAGCCGCTTCGAGCGATTCATCGGGAGAGCGATAAAGACCGCTGGAATAGATCAAGTCCGGATCCAGCCATTGCGCATAGAAGTCATTGCCCAAGTCGTAGTGGAAAGAGATGTTCTCGCGGCTCCCGCGGCGCGTGTTGCGGCGCATGAGATGGCGCAAGCGCTCGATGCCTTGCATGGCCTTCGATCCTTCGATCGCCCCGGTCCAGTGCTCCTCATTGCGCAAGACCAGCGAGAGCAGCGCCGGAAGATCCAGCGTCGACCAGTCACCGTCGCGATAGGACCGTGCAAACCCCAGGTCGCCCTGCAGCGCCAGTCGCAGTAGCGCCCGCCATCGGTGCAGCACGACCGTGACATGCTCGCCAGCCATCGCACCTCGACCTTCGATGCGTTCTCCGTCCGGCAGCTCGATCGTCATCGCGCCCTCGCGCAGCCCAGCCAGGAGCCGCAGCGCCAGCCGGCGAAGCGGCCGCTTTGCCCAGGCGGCAATGCCGCGGGAGAAAGTCTTGCGCGAAGGCCGGGATGCGGAGATGGCCTTCGACGGCGTGGATGTCGTCGTCACGATTCCTCGTTCCTCGCGATGGTGACTTCGGCGGCGGGGACGCCGGGATGCGGTCGCACCTGAACGCCTTTGAGCCACAGCAGGAGCGCCTCCCAATGGATGGCGGCGACGACCTTGAGCGTGAGGAGCGGGAAGGCAAGGAATGCCAGCACAAGCGTCCGGCTTGTCAGCGGGCGGCGAGCCGCTTCCATCCTCGCGATGAGCACCGGTCCGTCCCCGTCGCTTGCGGTGATGGCGATTCGCAGGCCCGGCCTGTCGGAAGCCGGCGGCTCGACGTCGAAGCGGTAACGCATGTCGATATCGAGAAAAGGCGAGACGTGGAAGCCCTTGCCGCAGTGCTGGACGACGCGGCCCCCCGCCGCGTCGCGATCCCTCACCTCGACGAGATAGCCGTGCCGCTCGCCGAAGGTGTTGTTGACTTCATAGAGCATCGCCTGCAAGACGCCATCGGGGCGATGGCAGAAATACACGCTCAGCGGATTGAAGGCGTAGCCGAGGATGCGCGGCATGGTCAACAAGTGAATGGGTCCGCCGGCGCTCAGGCCGGCAGCGCGCAGGTGCCGCTCCGCATAGGCGCGCAGGCCCTGCCCGTCGCCGTGGTCGCGCGCATGGAGGCTGAAGAGGTTGAAGCGGTCGAGCGAGAACAGCCGCAGGCGCCGAGAAAGCTGCGGCAGTTCGTCCAGATCGACCAGCAGCCAGAACACCCGGTAGCGCAGCAGATGCGGCACCGGGCGCAGGCGTCGATGCATCACGCCGCCGGCGTAGAGCGCAGAGCCGCCGCTCACGAAGCCATCGCCAGCGGCGACCTCAAGTGGATGCGGCCGGACTCTCCGGCCACCTGCCACGGCCGGCGCACGCCACCCATCGCCTCGGCAACGGCCAGCCCGGCCTGCAGGCCGTCCTCATGGAAGCCGGCACCAAAGTAGGCGCCGCAGAACCAGATGCCGCGCCGACCTTGCAGCGACCACAGTTCGCGTTGCGCGCGGATCGCCGTCGCATCGAACAGCGGATGCTCGTAGACCTCCGTGCGGATCACGCGGCCGGGCTGCAACGCGCACGACGGATTCAGCGTGAGGAACAGCGGCGCCGCGCCCGGCAGCCGCTGCAGCCGGTTCATCCAGTAGCTGACGCAGAGCGCGTCTTCGCCGCGCCGGTCGGCAATGTAGTTCCAGCTCGACCACACGCGCCGCCTGCGCGGCATCGCGGCGGGGTCGCTGTGCAGGACGGCAAGGTTGCGGGTGTAGCGAAAGGCCCCCAGCAGACGGCGTTCGTCCGGCCGGGCATCGGGCAGCAGGCGCAAGGCCTGGTCCGCATGCGCAGCGATGACGACCTGATCGAAGCGCTGGGGCTCGTCGCCGGCGCCGGTTCGCACTTCGACGCCACCCGCCACCGGACGCACCTGCACGGCGGGGCAGCCCAACCTCAGGCGCGAGGCGAGCCCGCGCGTGAGCTTCTCGACGTAGCACCGGCTTCCGCCGCGCACCGTGCGCCATGCGGGCCTGTCGCCGAGCATCAGCAACTGATGGTTCTCGCAGAAGCGCACGAAAGCCTCGGTCGGGTACTGGCCGATGCGCGCCGCCGAAGTCGACCAGATCGCTGCCGCCATCGGGTAGAGGTGGTCCTCGCGGAACGCGCGGCCGTAGCCGCGAAGGTCGAGATACGCGTCCAGCGACATCAGGCCGATGTGGCCGGCATCGATCGGCGCCTGCCGGTAGAAGCGCACCAGATCGCGCAGCATCGACCAGAAGCGCAGCTTCACCAGGTTGCCGCGCTGCGCGAAGAGCCCGCGCAGGTCGGAGCCCGAGTACTCCAGCCGCCCGCCGTCGAGGCTCACCGCGAAGGACATGTCGGAAGGATCGGTTTCGACGCCGAGATGCGCGAACAGCGCCGTGAGGTTCGGGTACGCGGCCTCGTTGTAGACGATGAAGCCGGTGTCCACCGCCACCGGCTCGCCACCCGTGCCCGTCACGTCCACCGTGTTGCTGTGGCCGCCTGGCCGAAGGTCCGCCTCGAACACCGTCACGCGGTGGCGTTGCGACAGCAGCCACGCGGCGGAGAGGCCGGAAATGCCGCTCCCGATCACCGCGATGTCGAGACGATCCCCGCCCGTGCGGCCCGGTGGCGGAGAGCGGAAGTGCAGCCCGTGGGGCTCGGCAAGAAGGGTCATGGCCGCTTATACGACGCCGGCGCGCGGATGGATTGGTCTGTCGTTCACGACGCATGCATTTCGTGCACAGGCCGTGTGATCTAATGGCCCGCCGCTGCCGTATAAGCGGCATGAACACCGCTCCCCAGCCCTCGTCGGCCATTCCGGCAAATGGTCAACGGACGCCGTGGCTGTCGGTCGTGACACCGGATTCCCCACGGAGGGCCATGCCGACGAGTGAAGAATTGAACGGGCTGGCACGTGCCGTGGCGGTCGAAGCCGACAGGCAGGCCTTTGCCGCGCTTTTCAAGCATTTCTCGCCGCGCATCAAGTCGTACCTGATGCTCGGCGGCACCAGCGACACGCTCGCCGAAGAATTGGCGCAGGAGACGATGGTGAACGTGTGGCGCAAGGCCGCGACCTTCGATCCCGAGCGCGCCAACGTCACCACCTGGGTCTTCACCATCGCGCGCAACTTGCGGGTGGATCATTTCCGGCGGCAAGACTCCCGGATGATCTACGGCATCGACGACGAGGATACCGACAGGCAAGAGGATCTGCTTCCGCCCCCCGAAGAACAGGTTCTTGCTCGCGAACGCGAAACCAGAGTCCGGCAGGCCATGGCCCGCCTGCCAGAAGAGCAGGCACGGGTCCTGCGCCTGTCGTTTTTCGAGGAACGGGCGCACGCCCGCATCGCGGCGGAACTCGGGATTCCGCTCGGCACGGTCAAGTCGCGCGTGCGCCTGGCCGTGAACCATCTGCGCCGACTGCTCGGCGACATCGAACCATGATCCACCACCATCCAGCCGATGATCTGCTCCTGGGTCTGGCGGCGGGCGACCTGACAGGCGGCGTCAGCGTCCTCACGGCCAGCCATGTGGAAACCTGCACCTACTGCCGCGAGCGCCTGCGGACGCTCGAGATTGCCGGCGGCCTGCTTCTGGAAGACCTGGCGCCGGCGACGCTTTCCGCCGATGCGCTGGCGCGCACGATGGCCGCCATCGATGCGCCGCTGCCGCCCTCTGCCGCAGCCACCACCGGGGCCCGGCTTCCGCCCCCCCCGGAAGGCATGAAGTGGCCGCAGGCGCTGGGCGACTGCACCGCGACCGCCTGGCGCTGGATCGGTCCCGGCATGCGCTGGAGCCGCGTGACGGTGCCGTCCGATCCCGCCGCCAAGGTGTTCCTGCTCCGCATCGGCGCCGGCAGGAAGCTGGCGATGCACACCCATGCGGGCATGGAACTCACGCAGGTGCTGTACGGCCGGTTTCACGATGGCCGCGATCTCTTCGGCGAGGGCGATTTCGACGAGACCGACAGCACCGTGCACCACCAGCCCGAAGTGCTGGCATCCGGCGAATGCATCTGTCTGGCCTATGTCGGCGGCGAGATGGTGTTCAAGGGCATGCTGGCACGCACGCTCGGCGCGCTCATGGGCATGTGAGCCCTCTCATAGGCCAGCGGCGCGCGGGCGGCCCCACTTCATCGCCGCACCGCATCCCGCCGCGGCGGCGATTGCGGTCAGGCACGTGCCCCACGCGAGATCGACGAAGGTCACCCGCCACGCCCAGCGGGCGAGCGTCGCCTGATTGGTGAGGTCGTAGGTTGCGTAGGCGACCAAGCCGAACATCGCGCCCCTGAACATCGCCACCTGCCAGCGCCGCTGGTCCAGGCCAGGTGCGACCGCGAACAGCACCACGCCGGTCAGGTAGACGGCATAGAACGCCATCGCCGGCAGCACGTCGAAGTGCTCCGCCATCAAGTGGCCGATGGCGGCGCGGTAGAGCCGGTCGGCCATCAGCGTGAGCCACATGGCGTCGAGCGCCAGCATGGCAAGTCCACTCGCCGCGTAGGCCACCACGAACTGCCTGGCCGACAGGCAGGTGCCCAACAGCAAAGTCGCCCGACTTCTCATTGCAGCCGATAGCTCAATGTCCGGCCGCCAGCGACGGTGGAGTCGAGCCCGATCCAATCGCCTTGCGCCGAGTACCACACATCCAGCGGCGCGACCGGTCCCTCGATGCGCCAGTGCTGCGCGACGACAGGCTCGCCGCGCACGTCCAGCGCACCTTCGCCGACCCGATGGATGTGCACCCGCTCCTCCACGCCGCTCTGTGGATTCAACAACCTCGTTTGCTGCCGCAGGGCTGGATTCCAGTAGGCGAAGGTCATCGTGCAGCCGGAGAGCGAGCGCGAAGCGCCATTGACGGTGACGTCGAGCCGGCCGTCGCCGCCCGCCCGTACGCGCACCTGCGACACCTTGCCGTCGTCGTCAGTGAATGCCGAGAGTTGCGTCACGCAATCGCCCCGCCACGACTCCGAAGCCCGGTGCCGATATCGGTACACGGGAATCCCCAGGAACTTGACCAGGAAGTCGGCTTCGCTCACCACCCGCCGCTCGTCCTCCGTGCGGGTGACGCTGAAGCGGTGCTCGCCGATCGCCACGCCGTCGAGCAAGACCCGGAAGCGCCATTCGGCGCCCTCGGCACTGCCGCCGCCGAACGCGCAGGCCGCAGTGAACGCGAGGACGAGCGCTTTCTTCGGCACGCCCATCAGATCGCCCCCCTGCGCGGCGGCCCCGGCACGAAGGCGTTCGTTCGGGCGATGTAGTCGCGGTACGCGGGACGGCGCTCGGCCATGTCCTTCTCGAGCATGACGACGCCGGAAACCTTCAACAGCAACACGGTCATGAGAATCGGCGAGACGGCACTCCACGCGCCGGCCCACCCCGCGCCCGAAACCGCCATCAACCACAGCCCCCACCAGACACAGGCCTCGCCGAAATAGTTGGGATGCCGCGTGAATCGCCAGAGGCCGCGATCCATCACCTTTCCTCGATGCGCGGCATCCGCCTTGAAGCGCGCGAGTTGCGTGTCGCCGATGGATTCGAAAACGACGCCGAAGACTGTGAGCGCGGCACCCGCCCAATCGATCCAGCCCCAAGGCGCTTCGCCGATCGCCCCGACCAGGAACGGCGCGGATACCACCCACGCAAGAACGGCCTGAAGCCCGAACACGAGATAGAGACTCTTCCAGCCGAACCCCGGCATGTTGCGTTCGCGCAGCGCACGATAGCGCCGATCCTCGCCGTGGCCCCAGTTGCGAATGGTGAGGAAGATGCCAAGGCGCGCCGCCCACACGATGCCGAGCAATGCCATCACGGGCACCCGCGTCCCCCCGGCGGCCGGTAAGAGCGCCATCTGCACCAACCCCGCCCCGCAAATGGCGAGGGGCCAGATGCGGTCCGCAAGGCTGGCGTCCTCGCGGGCAAGACTGACAACCCACGTCATGAGCCCCAGCGCCAGACACAGCACCAGGCCCCACGTCATCGGCCACAGCAAGGCGCCGTTCATGCGCCGCCCTCCTGCCGGCTCACGCCGTCGAAACGCATCGACAGCCAAACCAGCACCGGCATCGCCCAGACCCATGTCATTGCGATCAGGAGCAGGGCCGGAACAGTCTCGACGAACCGGGCCGCACCGAGCCGTGCGCCCGCCGCAAAGGACACCGGCCCGCCGAACGCGCCGAATGCCGCGGCCAGAAGCCAGCGGCCCCGCAGCCATCGCAGTGAAACGTTCAGGCAGATCGAGAACAGCGCCCACATGGCGACGAGCCAGTACGGCGGCCACCAGCTGGCAGCACCCTCGCATGAAGGGAACGTCACGTAGCCGAACGCACCGTTCGCCGTCTCCACGAGGAAGCCGACGAGGGTGACCGCCGCCACCAGCCGTGCCTCGCGCGCCGGTCTGTCGGCCAGCCCCAGATGCCATAGCACCGCGCATGCAACGCAAAAGACGCTCCAGAGCGGAATGCAGTACGCCGCACCGAAGACGGCGGCAAACCAGGTGGCCTGAAATACTGCGAAGTTCGCGAGCGCTGCCGCGCGCGTGGGCGTTCGGCCGTCACTGCCGGCCGCCACGCGCAACTTCAGGCTGGGCAGCCTCACACGCGCTTTCCGAAAAGGTAGTGGCCGACCCACCACCGCTGCCCATCGTCGTAGCCGAACAATTCGGCCACCGACATGAAGAAGACGCGCCACCGCGCCCACCACACCTGCGCATCCGCCCCATAGACGTCAACAAAGAGCGGCTCGAGCGCGTGCCGGCTGGCATCCATGCGGTGCAGCCATGCCTGCGCCGTGCGCTGGTAGTGCGTGCCGTCCCATCGCCAACGCCGCTGAAGCTGCAGATCGTCCTGGCAATGCAGCGCCAGATCGTCGCTCGGCATCATGCCGCCGGCGAAGAAGTGCCGGCTCATCCAGTCGCTCGCGTCGGCATCGACGAAGTCATACGGCACCGTGCGGTGCACGAACACATGCATGAAGAACATCCCTTCCGGCCGGAGCCAGCGCGCCACGTTCGCGAAGGCACGCGGCCAGTTGCGCAGGTGCTCGAACATCTCGACCGACACGATGCGGTCGAATCGATCACCGGTGTCGAAGTTGTTCATGTCGCATGTGACCACGCGCACATTGGTCAAGCCCCGCCGCTTCGCCTCTGCCTCGATGTACAGGCGCTGCGAGTGCGAGTTCGACAGTGCAGTGATGCGGCTGCGCGGATAGCACTTCGCCATCCACAGCGTGAGCGAGCCCCAGCCACAGCCCAGCTCCAGCACCGACTGGCCGTCCTGCAGGCCGGCGCGCTCGCAGGTGAGCCGCAGCGCTGCCGCTTCGGCGTCCGCCAGCTCCGTCACGCCGTCGGGCCAGTAGCCGCAACTGTACTTGCGGTGGGGTCCCAGCACGGCGCCGAAGAACTCGGGCGGCAGTTCGTAGTGTTGCTCGTTGGCCCTTTCGGGAGACATGGCAATCGCCGCGGTGCGCATGCCCTCGATGAAACGGTGCGTGCGCTCCGCGTCGTCGGCCGCGCGTCCGCTGCGCAGGTCTGCGAGGCGCGACCTCAGGAGCCTTCGGATGCCCGCGCGAGTCACCCCGTCGGGCACGATGCCGCGCTCGACCCAGCCGATCGCCATGGCGGTGTTTCTGGTCATTTGCGATCAATACGTGGCGAGTGCGCGACCGGATCACCGGCAAGCCGTCAGATGCGTCGCGAAGCCTCTTGAAATCTGCAGGCGCATTCCTAATTCCTTCCCCGGAAGGGCCGGGGGCGGTCTCCGGTGCTTCATTTGACCCAAATGGAGGTTTCGCTATGTACCGATCTCTCTTCGCGCGCGACATGTTCGCCGAGATGGATCGCCTGCAGCGCGAGATGCAGCAGGCCTTCGATCTGTCTCCCAGCATCCGCGGCTTCGGCCGGGGAGGCTTTCCGGCCCTCAACGTGGGCAGCACGCCGGAAGCCATCCACATCTACGCCTTTGCACCGGGCATCGAGCCGTCCAAGCTCGAAATCCATCTCGATCGAGGGCTGCTGACGATCGCCGGTGAGCGCCCGAGCTCGCTGCCTGAACAGGCTGCCGGCACCGTGCACATCGACGAACGTTTCGCGGGGACATTCCGCCGTGTGATCACGCTTGCGGAGGATGCGGACCCGGACGCCGTGGATGCGAAATACACCGATGGCGTGGTGCACATCACGGTTCAACGTCGCGCTTCGGCCCAGCCGCGCCGCATCACCGTTCAATGAAGGAGAAGGATCATGAATGACATCAGGACCACCAACTCCGATGCCAATCGACAACCGGCGCGCAAGCAGCAGTCGAGCTACAGCGACGCCGCACTCACGCCGCCCGTGGACGTGATCGAGGATGCGACCGGCATCACCGTTTTCGCCGATCTGCCGGGTGTCTCACGCGAAAAGCTCGATCTCCAGATCGAGTCGGACACGCTCACCATCGAAGCCGAAACGGCGCTGACGGTGCCCGAGGGTCTGCAGTCGAGCCATTCGGAAGTGGGCTTGGCGCGCTTCCGGAGGGTCTTCACGCTGAGCAAGGAACTGGACGCCGAAAAGGTCTCCGCGCAACTCAGCAATGGTGTGCTGACGCTTCGGATTCCGAAGTCCGAGCGCGCACAGCCGCGGCGCATCGACGTGAGAGCCGCCTAGGCGGGACGCCGACCCGGGCCATCCTGGATCAGCGCAGGTAGGCCTGGGCGAGCGCGACCCAATAGCTCGCCGTGCTGGGCAGGATCTCGTCGTTGAAGTCGTACCCCGTGTTGTGCACCATGCAGCCCGGTCCGCTGCCGGGCTTGCCATCGCCGTTGCCGACGATGAAGTAGCTGCCGGGCACCGCGTTCAGCATGAACGCGAAATCGTCGCTGGCCTGCAGCGGCGCCATGTCGGGGATCAGTGCCTTTTCTCCCATCGACGCGCGTGCCACCTGCTGTGCGAATGCGGTCGCGGCCTCGTCGTTCACGCAGGGCGGCATCTTCCACTGGTAGTCGACGGTGGCGCTGGCGCCGTGCACCGCGGCCTGTCCCTGCGCCATCGCGATGATCCGGTCGCGCAGGAAGGCGCGCACCTCGGGCTTTCGCGCCCGGATCGACAGCTTGAGCTCCGCGCTGGTGGGGATCACGTTGGGCGCCTTGCCGGCGCTCATCGCGCCCACCGTGACGACCGCCATGTCGTTGGGATCGACCTCGCGCGACACCAGCGTCTGCAGCGCGAGGATCAGGTGCGCCGCGACCATGATCGGATCGACCGTCGTGTGCGGCATCGCGCCGTGGCCGCCCTTGCCCTCGATGGTGATGACGGCGGTGTCCGACGAGCTGTAGATAACGCCCGGCAGGAAGCCGAACTGCCCGGCCGGGAAACCGGGCTCGTTGTGATACGCGTACACCGCGTCGCACGGGAAGCGCTCGAAGAGGCCCTCCTCGACCATCCTCTTCGCGCCCATCAAGCCTTCCTCGGCCGGCTGGAAGATGAGGTTGAGCGTGCCGTTGAAGCCCTTGGTGACCGCCAGCAGTTGCGCCGCGGCGAGCAAGGTAGCGGTGTGCCCGTCGTGGCCGCAGGCATGCATCGCGCCCGGCTTGCGGCTGGCCCACGCGAGGCCGGTGGTTTCGGTCATCGGCAGGGCATCCATGTCGGCGCGCAGCCCCAGCCGCCGGGCGCCGTCGCCGACCTTGAGCGTGCCGACCACGCCGGTGCCGCCGATGCCGCGATGGACCGTGTAGCCCCAACGCGCAAGGCGCTCGGCCACCAGTTCGCTGGTCTGGAACTCCTCGTAGCCGAGTTCGGGATTCGCATGGATCTGACGGCGCAGGCCGACCATCTCCTCGGTCGAGGCCCGGATGCCAGGATGGATGGGAACTGAGATCATCGGAGAGCCGCCTTCAAAGCACTGGGATCGCATTTTCCACGCCAATAATGCGGGCTGCCCCGATGGCCTCGATATTGCTTCGGGAAGCGGCTCCGCAGGAATGCCCCCGACGATGACTGACCACTTGAAGAACTCCACGCTCCCTCGTCTCACCCGCCGCCAGTTGACCCTCGGCGCGCTCGCTGCGGCCGGCGGCCTCGCCACCACGCGCTACGGGCGCGCGGCCACCGGCAAGGGCACCGCGGTGCTCGCCATCGATGCGGATCCGCCGACGCTGAACCTCGGCACGACCACCGACTTCGCGGCCGGCGATGTCTCGGCCAAGATCCTCGAAGGCCTGGTGTGGCTCGATCCGCAATACAACCCGAAGCCCTCGCTCGCCACCGCATGGACGGTGTCGCCCGACGGCAAGACCTACCGCTTCACGTTGCGCCCGGGCGTGAAGTGGCACGACGGCAAGGACTTCACGAGCGCCGACGTCAAGTTCACCTTGATGGAAGTCATCGGCAAGCTGCATCCGCGCGCGGCCCCGGTGTTCAAGAACCTCGGCGTGGAGGTCGACACGCCTGACGCGCTGACCGTGGTGGTCCGGTTGCAGAAACCTTACGCGCCCCTGCTGTCGCAGATGACGGTGTTCGATGCGCCGATCCTCCCGCGCCATCTGTACGACGGCAGCAACATCGGCACGAACCCGGCCAACCAGAAGCCGGTGGGCACCGGTCCTTTCAAGTTCGGCGAATGGAAGCGCGGGGCCAGCATCAAGCTCGTGCGCAACGACCAGTACTGGGACGGCGACAAGCCCTTTCTCGAATCGATCATCTTCCAGGTGATCCCGCAGGCGGCCAACCGCGTGCCCGCGCTGCAGACCGGCGAGATCGACGAACTGCTCGACTTCTACACGCCCAAGCCCGAGGTTCCGCGCATCCTGGCGGACAAGAACCTGGTGCCGCGCCGCGGCGTGAACATCCCGGCGGTGTACTTCCTGATGTTCAACACGCAGTCGCCGCTGTTCTCGAAGATCGAGGCGCGCCATGCCGCGGCCCTGGCGATCGACCGGCAGCGGCTCGTCAAGCAGGCCATGAACGGCATCGCCCGCCCGGGCGCAGGTGCCTTCGGCGACGGCTTCAAATGGCTCTTCAACGACGACGTGAGCTACGCCAAGAAGTACCCGCTCGATCCCGCGCGCGCCAAGGTCCTGTTCGAGAAGGCCGGCGCCAAGGCCGGCAGCACGACGGTGCGGATGCCCTTCGACGCCAGCCGTGCGCAGATGCGCGCGCAGGCCCAGATCATCCAGGACAACCTGCGCCAGATCGGCCTCGAAGTGAAGCTGGAGCCGCTCGAACGCTCGGTGTACTACGACCGCGTGTTCGCCAAGCGCGACTACGACATGATGCTGGGCTCGTACTTCTCGGCCGGCGACCCGGCCATCGGCTATACCCGTCTGTACAACACCTACACCGGCACCGCGCCCAACACCAACGCGAGCGGCTACTCGAATCCGAAGGTCGACGACCTCCTGAGCCGCGCCGCGACGGCCACCGATCGCGAGGTTCGTGCCAAGCTCTACAAGGAGCTGCAGGTGATCCTCAACGAGGACCTGCCGACGCTGGTGCTGTTCGATGAAGAGACGGTCGACACCGCGAGCAAGAAGCTCACCGGCGTGTTCCCCGCGCTGGATGCGCGCGACCAATGGGCCGGCGTAAGACGCCTGGATTAGTCCTGGTCGATGTCTTCCTTCATCCTGCGGCGCCTGCTGCACGCGATTCCGCTGCTGCTCGCGGTGGTGGTGCTCAACTTCCTGCTGATCGCCTTCACGCCGGGCGATCCGATCACGCTGCTGGTGGGCGACTTTCCCGCGCCGCCCGAATACCTCGAGCAGATGCGCCGCGAGTTCGGGCTCGACCAGCCGGTGTGGATCCAGCTGCTGCGCTACCTGGGCAAGGTCGTCCAGGGCGACTTCGGCTTTTCGTTTGCCAACCAGCAGCCGGTGGCGGCGCTCATCCTCGAACGGCTGGGCGCCACGCTGGAACTCACCATGACCGCGCTCGCGTTCGCGAGCGTGCTGGGCATCGTCTTCGGCGTCGTCGCCGCGCGTTCGGCCACACGCACCGGCCGCGGGCTGGTCGACTCGGCGATCCAGGGCGTTTCGTCGGCGGGCTATTCGATTCCGGATTTCTGGCTCGGCCAGTTGCTGATCCTCGTGTTCGCCATCTGGCTCGGATGGCTGCCGTCTCAAGGCAACAACCCCGTTCGCGGCGCGGCGCCGGGCTTCGGCGGCTTCATGCAGCACCTGTCGTACCTGGTGCTGCCGGCCTTCGCCCTGTCGCTGCGCTACCTCACGCTCATCACGCGCATCACCCGTGCCGCGATGCTGGAGGTGATGAACGCCGACTTCATCCTCGCTTCGCGTTCGCGCGGCGCGTCGGAGTGGACAGTCGTCGTGGTGCACGCGCTGCGCAATGCCGCGGCACCGGTGCTGACGGTCATTGGCTACAACGTCGGCTTCGTGCTCGCGGGCTCGGCCTTGATCGAGGCCGTGTTCGCATGGCCCGGCATCGGGCGGCTGCTGTATGAATCGATCTCCAAGCGCGACTATCCGGTGATGCTGGCGATCCTGCTGATGGTGTCCGTCACCGTGGTCATCGCAAATCTCGTCACTGACATCATTCACCGACTGATCGATCCGAGGATCGAACGCGCATGAAACGGCCGACGACGCTGCTTGCACTGGCCTTCCTCACGCTGCTCTTCACGCTCGCGATCTTCGCGCCACTGGTCACCGCCTACGACCCGCTCGGCGGCGGCGACAGCTCGCTGCTCGAACCGCTCTCGCCCGGCCACTGGCTCGGCACGGACGACCTGGGCCGCGACATCTGGGCACGTGTGGTCTTCGGCACGCGCATCTCGCTCACCGTCGGCGTCATGAGCGCGCTGGCCGCGGTCGTCGTCGGCGTGATCGTCGGCGCGCTGGCGGGCTACTTCGGCGGCTGGCTCGATGCGCTCCTGATGCGCATCGCCGAGTTCTTCCAGACGCTGCCGCGCTTCGTGGTGGCGCTGATCGTGATCGCGCTGTTCGGAACCAGCGTCTTCAAGATGATTGTGGTCATCGCCGCGCTCTCCTGGCCGCAGCTCGCGCGCGTGGTGCGCGCCTCGGTGGCCGCGCTCGCACAGTCGCAGTTCGTCGACGCGGCACGGGTGGCGGGCATGGGTCACGGCGCGATCATCGTGCGCGAGATCCTGCCCAACGTGGCAGCGCCGATCATCGTGCTCGGCTCGCTCGACATCGCGATGGCGATCCTGATCGAGGCGAGCCTGAGCTTCTTCGGCCTCGGCGATCCCAACCATGTGTCATGGGGCGCGATGCTCAACGACGCGCAGGAGTACCTGCGCAGCGCGTGGTGGATGTCGGCGTTTCCGGGGCTCGCCATCGCGCTCACGGTGCTGTCGTTCAACGTCCTTGGCGACGCCTTGAACGATGCCTTGAACCCACGGGGGCCGAAATGAGCAATGCCGATCTGCTGCTCGACCTGCGCGGCCTGTCGGTCGACATCGGCCGCGGCGCGACTGCGCTGCGGGTGGTCAACGACCTGTCGCTGACCGTGCGGCGTGGCGAGGCGGTGGGCCTCGTCGGCGAATCGGGCTCGGGCAAGTCGATGACCGCCTTCGCGATCATGAACCTCTTCCCGTCGCCTCTGGCGCGGGTGGCCTCGGGGCAGGTCCTGCTCGAAGGCCGGGACCTCGCGCAGTTGAGCCCCGCCGAACTGCGTGCAGTGCGCGGCGCGCGCGTGGGCATGGTGTTCCAGGACCCGACGAGCTACCTCGACCCGCTGATGCCGGTCGGACGCCAGATCGCCGAGCCGCTGCGCGCGCACGGGCATACCGAGGGGCTCGAGGCGCGGGTGCTCGAACTGCTCGACATGATGGAACTGCCCAACGCCGCGCGCGTTGCCCGCCAGTACCCGCACGAGCTCTCCGGCGGCATGCGCCAGCGCATCCTGATCGCCACCGCACTGGCGATGCGGCCCGCCTTGCTGATCGCCGACGAGCCGACCACGGCGCTCGACGTGACCGTGCAGGCAGGCATCCTGAAGCTGCTGATGCGCCTGCGCAAGGTACTCGACCTCGGCATCCTGCTGATCACGCACGACCTCGCGGTGGTGGCCGAGACATGCCAGCGCGTCAACGTGATGTACGCCGGCCAGGTGGTCGAGTCGAACGCGGTCGCGCCGCTCTTCGCGGCGCCGCGCCATCCCTACACGCAAGGCCTGCTGGGCAGCATCCTGAGCCCGCGGTCCCGCGCGCATTCGCTGTTCTCGATTCCGGGCAGCGTGCCCATCGCCGGCCACTGGCCGGAAGGGTGTCGTTTTCATCCGCGATGCCCCATCGCCCGCGCCGGTCTCTGCGACAGCGCCGTGCCGGCGCTGCGATCGCACGGCGCCGGCGCCGACCGCTGCCACCTGAGCGACGAACCGATCGCCGCCGACGCGTGGCGGCGCAACGAGGTCGCGTCAGCATGAACGCAAGCACGACCGCACCGCTTCTCG
Source organism: Variovorax sp. YR216 (assembly GCF_900107745.1). Lineage (GTDB taxonomy): Bacteria > Pseudomonadota > Gammaproteobacteria > Burkholderiales > Burkholderiaceae_C > Variovorax. The sequence goes on from NZ_FNRO01000009.1 coordinate 56,946, forward strand.
AAGCCCGCGACCTGAGCCGGCTCTTTCCCGTGCGCGCGAGCGGCGGGCTGTTCCGCGCGCGGCAGATGCAGCGCGCGGTGGATCGCGTGTCCCTGACGATCCGGGCCGGCGAAGTGCTGGCCCTGGTCGGCGAAAGCGGCAGCGGAAAGACCACGCTCGGCCGCATGCTGCTGGGCCTCACCGCACCGAGCGAGGGAACCATTCTCTACAAGGGCATGGACGTCGCGACGCGGTCCGGCGAGGCGGCGCGCAGTTTTCGCCGCGAGGTCCAGGTGGTGTTCCAGGACACCGGCGGATCGTTGAACCCGCGTCGCACCATCGGCCAGAGCGTCGCGCTGCCGCTGACCTATCACCGCGGACTCGACCGGCGCGCCGCGGCGGCCGAAGTCGATGCGCTGCTCGACCAGGTCGGGCTGCCGGCCGCGCACTTCCGCGACCGGCTTCCGCACGAACTCTCCGGCGGCCAGCGCCAGCGCGTGGGCATCGCGCGTGCGCTGGCACCCAACCCCGCGCTGATCGTTGCCGACGAGCCGGTGTCCGCGCTCGATGTCTCGGTGCGCGCGCAGATCCTCAGGCTGATGTTCGATCTGCAGCGCGAGCGGAATCTCTCGTACCTCTTCATCACGCACGACCTGGGCGTGGTGCGGGCCATGGCCGACCGCGTGATGGTGATGCACCAGGGCCGCGTGGTGGAAAGCGGCGATGCAGACGTGGTGCTGAACGCGCCACGCGATCCCTACACCCAGCGACTGCTGGCCGCCACGCCGATCCCCGATCCGTCGCGCCAGCTCGAAGCACTCTGACCTCGCCATGACCCGTCACTTCACCGAGCCCACCACCGACTACTGGCAGCGCATCGTCCCGGCCGATGTGGTCGAGCGGCCGGAGGCGCCCTGGCAATTCGGCTACCCGGCGCGCCTGCCGGATGGGCGGGTGCTCGTGCTGCCGATCCGGCGGCTCGCCAACGAGCCCTCGCATGCCGTCGCTTCATTGCTGGTCAACCACGCATCGCTGGATGTTGTCGACACGTTGGGCACGATGCTTGCCGAACGCCTGTCGGCGCAGATGCCGGAACTGGTGATCGGATTGCCCACGCTCGGCCTCGCGCTCGCGCCTGTGGTGGCGCGCGCACTGGGGCACGCGCGCTATGTGCCGATGGGCTATTCGCGCAAGTTCTGGTACGACGAAGCGCTGTCCGCCGCCGTGCATTCGATCACTTCCCCCACACCGGGCAAGCGCGTCTACCTCGACCCCCATCTGCGACCGCTGATCGACGGCAAGCGACTCGTGCTGGTCGACGACGCCGTCAGCACCGGCACCACCTTGCTCGCGGCGTGGAACCTGATCGAGTCGCTGGGCGGCAACGTGATCGCCTGCGGGGTCGCGATGCTGCAAGGCCGCCGCTGGGTCGAGCGGCTCGGCGCCGAACGCGCCGCGCGGGTGGTCGGCGTGTTCGAGAGTCCCCTGCTGAAGGCCGTGCCCGACGGCTGGGTGCTGCGGGACTGATCAGCTGGCGGCGCGCGCGAGCGCGTCCAGCACCACGCGACGCAGCAGCGGCTCGTCGGCCACGCTGGCCACCTGCGCATTGGGCTGGGCGCGCCTGGGCACCCGCCACTCGACCACCGTCATCCCGCGCGTGTGCTCGCCCTTGCATTCGGCCACCACATGCGCCGGCCGGAAGCTCATCCCCTCGGGCGCCACCAGCGCAGCCGCGGCCGTCGGGTCATAGAGCGACATCGGCAGCGCGCCCGCCGGGCTGGCGATGCGCACGTAGCCGAGCAGCAGGTCGGCCAGCACTTCGGCCTTGTCGGAGCCGAGCGCCCGCAGTGCTTCGGCATCGCTCGCGTGCACGCGCACCTGCCGGCATGCATCGAGCCCGACCATGTGCAGCGACACGCCGGCCTCGAGCACGACATTGATCGCCTCCGGATCCACCGCGGCATTGAATTCCGCCGCCGCGGTGTGATTGCCCGGCCCGGCACTGCCGCCCATCCACATGAGCCGGCCGATCCGCGCAGCAAGTTCTGGGCGCTCGCGAAGCATGAGCGCGATGTTGGTGAGCGGGCCCAGCGCGAGGACCGTTGCCGGCTCGGGGGTGGAGGCAAGGTAGTCGCCAAGCGCGACCACCGCATCGCCGGACGCCAGCGCCGCCCGTGTCTTCGGCAGGCTGCGCCCCGCCGAGACCATGGCGTCCGCGCCGAGGATGTTCTGCGCCGTGACCAGTTCGCTGGCGATCGGCTTCGCGCTGCCTGCATGGACCGGAAAGCCCCATTCGAAGTAAGCGGTGGCACGCAGCGCGTTGTCGATCACCACCTCGAGCGGGGCGTTGCCGGCGACGAGCGACATGCCGTCCACGTGCCAGGGCGGGGTCTGCATGACCGTGAGCACGGCGGCGAGATCGTCGAAGCCCATGTCGGTGTCGATCCAGACGTGCTTCATCGTTGGGGGGACTCCATTCAAACGTCGTATTGTCCTGCAGCGTTTCCGCGTCCGATTCACTCGGCTTGCCACCATCGCGTACCGGTAGGACACTCGAAACCCAGCTGAAATCAGGAGGTCGTGATGCGTCGCCTTTTCGCCAATCGCCTGGCCATCGTCACTGCGGCTGCCGTGGTGTTGGGTTCGCTGGTCTTTGCGGCGGTGCGCGTCAGCACCTAGTCTCAGGGCCGGCAGGCGGCACGGCGCGGACTTCGTGAGTGTCCGCGCCCTCGTCGACAACCTCCGCAAGACCTACCGCATCTCCGATGCTTCGAAAGGCAGCCGATCAGGCTATCCGCTCCTGGCTTCGATGGGATTGCCGTAGATCGGCTTGGCACCGAACTGCGTGCTGATCGCATGCGCCACCCCGCACGCGAGCATGACCGGCACAGTGAGCTGGAACTGGTCCGTCATCTCCAGCACCATGACGATGGACATCAAGGGGGCATGCGTCACCGCGGCCAGCACAGCCGCCATCCCCACCACCGCGAACGCGCGCGGATCGCCGACCCATGCCACCGGCATCCAGGTCGCCGCGATCTGCGCCAGCACGCTGCCCGCGGTTGCACCGACGAACAGCGAAGGCGTGAACACGCCGCCGATGGCGCCGCTGCCTGAACTCAGCGCGGTCGCCGCCACCTTGGCCACCAGGATCACCGCCAGCCACTGCCACAGGTGCTCGCCCTGGAGCACCTGCGAGACGACGCTGTAGCCGTTGCCCCAGACCTGGGGAATCGCCGCCGAGATCAGCCCCACCAGCACCCCGCCGACGCCGAGCCGGATCGGCATCGACTTTACCCGGGAGAAAAGATCGCGCGTCTTGTCGAGCAACGCGAGCCACACCCATCCGATGCCGCCGAACACGATGCCGGACAACAGCGCGACGCCCAATCCCGTCGGCAGCACCGGCTTGCCCGACATGACGTACAGGGGCGTGGGCTCGATCAGCCAGTAGATCAGCGCGCTGGCGGTCGCGGACGCGATCAGCACCGGCGCGACCGTGCTGCGCGCGAAGAACCCCAGCGCCAGTTCGAGCACGAACACCACACCGGCAATCGGTGCGTGGTAGGCGGAGCCGATGCCCGAGGCGATGCCGCAGACCATGATGGTGTTGCGCTGCTCGGGCGACAGGGCCACCGAGCGCGCCAACCATGAACTCACCCACGCCGCGAGCTGCACCATCGGTCCCTCGCGCCCGATTGCCGCGCCCGTGCCGATCGAGAACAACGCCGACAGCGTGCGGGTGAAGGTCGTGCGGTCGTTCAGGTCCACGCGGCCGGCGCGTGCCGCCTCGATGTAATCGAGATTGCGATCGCCGCGCGGGCCCTTCGCGGCCCATCGGCCGCCCCAATGCAGCACGAGCCCCGCCAGCAGCCCGCCGACGGCGCAAACCGCCGCGCGGTGCCAGGCCGACAGCGACATGGCCGTCTCGACCAGTCCGCCGGTGTGCCCGGTCGCCAGCCACTCGACCTGCTGCGTCAGCCAGCGAAAGCCGATGGTCGAAGCGGCGCCCAGTGCGCCGGCGGCAGCCGCCCAGATCCAGAGCCTGATCGTTTGAATGGTGGGTCTCAGCACGTCGATACGTTCCCGGGAACGAATTGCGACGTCTCGTCGCAATGCAATGCAATGCAATGCAATGCTATTCGTCCGGCGCCAGGAAGCGCACGCGGCCGGTCTGCAGTTCGTAGACGGCGCCAATGAGTGTCATCACGCCTTCGCGCTCGCGCGCCTGGGCCTCCGGTGTGGCACGCAAGGTACGTACGGTGTGCCGCACGTTCGCCTCCACGGCGTGCTGAAGCAATGTCGCGCGGGGCAGCGTGCCATCGAGCCCCTCGAGGGCCGGCTCGATGTTCTCGAGCAGGATCTCGATCCTGCTTTTCTGTCGGGCACCGTGGAACCGCGAACCGATCGCGGCCTCGACGGCCCCGCATCCCTCGTGCCCCAGCACGACGAACAGCGGCGTCTTCAGATGCGAGCCGGCGTACTGCAGCGTGCCGAGGATGCTCGGCCCGAGGACGTTGCCCGCCACCCGGATGACGAACAGCTCGCCGAAGGAGGCATCGAACACCAGTTCGGGCGGCACCCGGCTGTCGCTGCATCCGAGGATCGTCACGAACGGCTGCTGGCCCTTGGCGAGTTCGGCCAGGACCTCCTTCTGGACCGTGGGAAAACGCGCGCGGCCCTGGATGAAACGCTCATTGCCTTCCTGAAGGCGGGCCACCGCTTCGGCAGCGGTGCAAGGTGGGGATGAAGTTGACATGACGTCGACCGTGTTCAGCGCCGAACATAGGGGCGCCGGCCGACATGTGTCAACACGACGCGCCAGGCATTGCGCCGTCCGGCCCGGATTCCGTCATCGGCATGCGAAGCTCGCCGCCTTGTCCGCATCTCCCCCCACATACTGCGCGGCCTGCGGATAGGGACACAGCGGCCGGCTTCGCTCCGACCCGTCGGGCCGCTGCTGCACGGCCACGAGCGAAGCCGGCGCACGGCCCGCCTCGACCCAGTCGATGACGGCGGTCACGGCGTCGAACACGTTCGGTGCGTTCCCGTTTCCGCAGTGCTGCATGCCGGGCGCCATGAACACGCGGTAGCTGTCGTCGAGCTTGGCGGTGGCGCGACCGGCCTCCTCGTAGTAGCCGATGGTCATCATCGGATTGAGGGCCGGGTCGGCCCAGCCGTGGTAGGTGATCATCTTGCCGCCACGCGCCTTGAACGCGCCGAGGTCGGGATTGCGCGCATCCAGCAACTGGCTCATGAAGCTCGTGGCCCGATAGCCCTCGTCCAGGTTGAACGTGCGCCAGTCGGCATCCGGACGGCTCGCGGGCTGGTCGGCGAAGTAGCGCAGGAAGGTCTGCGCGTAGGCGCTCTGGCGTGTTTCGCCGGGCGGCAAGGCCTGCCCGACCGATGCAAGGCGGGCGCCCGGCGGCGGAGGCGGCGGCGGAATGGACACGAACCACTCGGCCCACCCGCTGATCCCGTTGGTGTCGGGCGCCTCCGAGCCCCAGGGCCACGCGGGGAAGACGCTCTTCCCCTTGTGCTGCATGTCGGCATGCACCGTCTCCAGCGCCGTGATCTGCGCTTCGCTGAGACCCTGCAGGTCGGTCCTCGGGTTGAACCTGCACTGGCGCGGATCGCTGATCACCCCGTCCTGCAAGCCGTCCGCCGCATCGCACTTCGCGACGATGGCACGGCCGATCTCCGAGAGTTGCGCCGAGGTGAAGCCCGCCTTGCTCACCAGCGGTGCGTACGAGACGTAGTCGTACATGGTCCCGGTGAAGTTGAGCACCGGCGCCCCCGCGGCAATGCCGTCGAAATCGGCCGGGTAGCGCTGCGCGGACATCAGTCCCTGCCGTCCGCCGGTCGAGCAGCCATCGAAGTACGACCTGGCGGGCTTTCGTCCGTAGAACGCGGCCGCCAGGTCCTTGGATGCCTGGGCAGTCAGGTGAACCGCGCGGTGGCTGTAGTCGACGAGCCTGGCGAGGTTGTTCTGCGCGAAGGTGCCGAGCGGCTGGGCAACGGCATCATGGCCGGTGTTGGTCTGCGCGGCGACGAAACCCCGCTTGAGCGCTTCGTCGCGCAAGGCCACGCGATTGGGCGCGTCGATCCGCTCGCCGGCATAGCCACCGTTGCCGCGCATGTACAGGCGGCCGTTCCATCGCATGGGCAGCGCGACCTCGATCAGCACTTCGGGGTCGAGCATCGCGACAATGCGGCAGAAGTCTGGAACGCCCTGTGCCGCCGGGACGACTTCCGACGCAAGCACCGTCATCCGCGTTCCTTCGACCGACACCACCTGTTGCCCGAGCTTCGCGCAGTCACCCGTCGACGACGCGACCGGGTTGGTGTAGTTCACCGCCGACTTGCCGGCGTCCCGAAAGCTGCCGACGTTCTGCGCATGCGCAGCGAGGCTCATTGCCGCGAGGCACAGCGCACGCGCGAGGGTCTTCCCTTTGAACATTGCCTTGTCTCCTTCTTGTGATTGCTTGGCGAGGCAATGGCTATTTGACACGACGGCGCAGGAAATCGAGCACGTGCCGGTTGAACTCCGCCGGCTTCTCGAAATAGGTCGAGTGCCCCGCATCGGCGACCACCACGACTTCGCTGCCGGGGATCCAGCCGGTCAGCTCGTTCACGACGGCCACCGGAACGATGGGGTCTTCGCTGCCCACGAGCAGCAGCGTCGGGCAATGCACATCGCGCAAAGCCGCCATCGGAATCACCCGGCCGGGCTGCATCAAGGAAGCGAGCGTGGCGCCCCAATCCGCCGCGGCGACCGAATGCGTGCTGGGGTTGAAGTGATTGATCTGCGCGTAGAGCGCCGCCTTGTCAGGATGCGTCTCGAGAAACCAACGGCCCAGCGAGCGTTGCTCGATGGAGGTCGCGCGCTGGCTGATCTGGCGCTTTTCCAGGATGCCGAGCAGCACCGGGTGATCGATGGCGAGCGAACTGTCGCAGGCCACGAACGCGGCCACGCGCTGCGGATGCACCAGTGCCGTCTTCAGGCCGATCATGCCGCCCAGCGACTGGCCCACGATGCTCACCTGATCGACGTGCTCCCGGTCGAGGACGGCCATCACATCGGCCACGAAGTTGTCGAGCGAAAACTCATCCAGCGGCGCCACCGAGCGACCGAAGCAACGGATGTCCATCGTCAGGCAGGTGTGGTCCGGACTGAACAACGGCAACTGCTGCCACCATGTGGCGGCGTTCGAGCCGGCCCCGTGCAGGAAGAGCACGGCCGGTCCCTGGCCGTGGCGTTCGTAGTAGATGCGGCGTCCCCGCGAATCGGCAAATGGCATGGCGTGTCGGATCAGTTGGCTTTGAGGTTGAGGCTGCGCACCAGGTTGCCCCAGCGCTCGGTGTCGGCGCGCACCATTTGTGCGTACTGCGCGGGCGTGCCGCTGAGCGTGGCCAACCCTTCGGCTTCGAGCTGCTTGAGCACCGCCGGGTCCTTGAGGGCCGATTCGAGCGCGTCGTGCACCTTGTCGACGATGGGCTTGGGCGTGCCCTTCGGCGCAGACAGGCCGACCCACGAGGTCACCGTGAGCTGCTTGTAGCCAAGCTCCGCGAAGGTCGGCACGTCGGGCGAGCCGGTCGCACGTGCGGCACTGGAAGTGGCGAGCACTTTCAGCTTGCCGCTCTGGACCATCGGCGTCACCGACGTCGGCGGCACCACGATCACCGAGACCACGCCGGCCAGGACATCCTGCAGCGCCGGTGCAGCGCCCTTGTAAGGCACGTGGGTGAGCTGGATCTGCGCGGCGCGCTGGAGCTGTTCCATGACGAGGTGGCCCGTGCTGCCCGCGCCCGAGCTCGCATAGTTGATCTTGCCCGGCTCGCGGCGCGCCTGTTGCACCAGGTCCTGAAGGCTCGCGATGCCCGCATCGCTGCGCACCACCAGCCATTGCGCACCTTCGCCGATGACCCCGATGTGCTCGAAGTCCTTGACGATATCGAAGGACAGGTTGTCATACATGCTCTGCGCGATGGTGTTGAGCATCCCCGTCATCGTGAGCGTGTAGCCGTCGGGCGGCGCACTGGCGCCGACCTGCGTGCCCACCACGTTGCCGGCACTCGGCCGGTTGTCGATCACCACCGGCTGCTTGAGCGTCTGCGCCATCCGCTGCGCGACCGGACGCATCGTGCGGTCGTAGGGACCGCCGGCCGGTGCGGGCACCACGATCCTGATGGGGCGCGACGGCCAGTCCGCAGGCTGCGCGGAGGCCGCACCGCAGGCAAGGGCCTGAAAGACGATCGCCGTGGCGGCCACGGCGCGAACGGCGCGGATGAGGGGCTTCATGGTGTCTCCAACTGTTGAACGCCGCCGGGGCGGGTGCAGGTACGTGGCCCGCAGCACGCATCTTCGCCAGAGCGAGGTATCGGTGACAAATTAATATTTGCCCCGAGCCATTAGACTTTCCGAATCCTCATGCAAACGCCCTCCGCCCTGCTCAACCGCCTCCTCGCGCGCGGCAAGTTCCGGCACATCCAGGTGCTGCTGTTCCTGGCCGAACTGGGCAGCGTGCAGCGCACTGCGCAGGCGATCGGCATGACGCAGTCCTCGGTGACCCAGACGCTGGCCTACCTGGAGTCCCTGCTCGACATCCGCCTGTTCGACCGGCATGCCCGGGGCGTTCGCCCCACGGCCGCCTGCGCGGACCTGCTCCCTGTCGCGCGCCAGTTGCTGCTCGGCCTCGCCGACGGCGCGGCGGCGCTGGCCGCGCGCCAGAACCAGGGCGAGGGCTATGTCCGGTTGATCGCATCGGCCTCGGCGGTTCACGGACTGCTGCTCGATGCGCTGCCGCGATTCAGCGAATGTCATCCGAACATCCAGGTGCGCCTCGAAGAGGCGGAAGGCGAAGACCAGCTGCTGGCCATCGCGCGCGGCGAGGTCGACCTGGCCATTTGCCGCGAGCCCGCGGTCGTGCCCGAAGGATGGATGTTCGATCCCCTGCGCGGCGACCGCTTCGTGGTCGTGTGCAGGCCCGGCCATCCGCTGGCAGGCGCACGCGCGCCCAGCGTGAAAGCGCTGTCCTCGCATCGCTGGCTCCTGCTGCCCGCGTCGCTGTCGGCGCGCAGGCGCTTCGACGAACTCGCGGAGCGCTTCCCCGCCATGCCGGCCACCTACCCGATCGTGACCCGGTCGGCACCGATGCTATGGCAGCTTCTACAGCAGCAGGATCTGCTCGCGCTGCTGCCGCTGAACCTCGTCAGGCCCTTGCTCGATGCCGGACGGCTCGTGCATCTGCGCGGGGGCGACGCGCATCCGCTGGCGCCCATCGGGGCGTTACGGCCGGCGAGCGGGCTGGGTGCGGCCGCCGCGCGGCTGTACGAGGCGCTGCGAGCGCATGCCGCCGGAGCGCATTGAGCAACAGGCGCACGCGTGTGCGGAGGTCAGTCCCGATCGTCGTCACCGCGCTCGTGATGGCGATGACGCCATTCGCCGCGGCGATAGTAGACAGGCGCGGGAGGCGCGTCGTAGTAGGCCGGTCCTTCGTAGACGGGCGCAGGCGCGTAGTACGCCGGCGGAGCGCGGTAGTAGGCCGCGGGCGCCGACCTGTAGTAGACCGGGGGCGGCGGCGCATACACGGGCGCCGGCGCCACATAGACCGGTGCAGGCTCGGTGACGACGACACCCGGGACGCCCACGTTGACGGACCAGTTCACTTCCGCATTGGCGGTGGTCGCCATCAATGCAAGACAGGACGAAACAACACCAGCGGCAGCAAACTTGAGAAGAGGAAGGTTCACGTTGACTCTCATGGTCTAAGAGGCAACAGCCGCCTCTTTGCTCCTGAACGCGCGAGCAGACGAGGCGGCGGACAACGGACGCAGTCATTTACAAGTATGTTGGCCGAGGCGCTCAGTGATGGCCAGGTGCATCGTCGGCGCCGTGACCCACGCCATGCGGACCCACGGCATCGGCGTGGCCCGGCGCGTCGTCTGCACCATGCCCGATGCCATGGCCAGCGCTCTCGCCAGCGCCGTGGCCGCTTCCGCCACTGCTTGCGGTCGCCGAGCCGGGAGAACCGGAACCACCTGATCCACTGGACCCGGGACCGCTCGAACCGCTAGAACCGCTAGAACCACTCGAACCGCTAGAACCGCTAGAACCAATCGAACCACCCGAACCACTGGAACCGCTCGAACCACTGGAACCACTGGAACCACCTGAACCACCACTCGATCCGCCTGAGCTCCCTCCTCCCCCCCTACCTCCCCCCCCGCCTCCACCCCCGCCTCCACCCCCGCCTCCACCTCCACCTCCACCTCCTCCGCCACCTCCTCCGCCGCCTCCTCCGCCGCCGCCCCCGCCCCCGCTCCCGCCCCCTCCGCCGTGTGCCATCGCGGGACCCGCGATCACGCCCAACGCCAACGCGAAGATGCTCGCCGTGGCCGTCCTTCTGAAGTTGTCCATGTCGGTCTCCTGTGAAAAGTTGAAGACGTGGGAAATTTACCCACGCCTGAAACGCAGAATATGCGGGAAATTTACCCACGTCAAATGTTTGTGTGACAATTTCCCACAAACCACTCCCGCCTTCCTCTTGCCCCTTGTGCCATGTCCAACGACGCCGCTCCCTCCGATGCCGGTCCACCGCGCGCTTTCGTCCAGGCGCTGATTCATGCGCTGCGCCCCCTGGTGAAGCTCATGCTGTCGCGCGGCGTGACGTTCACGTATGCCAGCGAGCTGTTGAAGTCCCTCTTCGTCGAGATCGCCGACCGCGACTTCCGGATCGACGACATGCCGCCTACCGACAGCCGTGTGAGCCTCGTGTCCGGCGTGCACCGCAAGGAAGTGAGCCGGCTGCGGCAGGCGATGGCATCCGGCGAAGAGACGGTGCCCGAAGTGGTTTCACTCGGCGCACAGGTGGTCGCGCAGTGGATGGGCACACGGCCGTACATCGACAGGTCCGGCGCGCCCCTGCCGCTGAACCGCTTTGCAAGCGAAGGCGGCGAGTTGTCGTTCGAGGCCCTGGTTGCCCGAGTGAACCGGGACATCCGTCCGCGCGTGGTGCTGGACGAATGGTTGCGACTGGGCGTCGTGCACATCGACGATGAAGGACGCGTGTGCCTGAATGCCGGCGCCTTCGTGCCGACCAAGGGCTTCGATGAAATGAGCTTCTACCTCGGCCACAACCTCCACGACCATGCGGCGGCCGCAGCGCACAACCTTTCGGGCGGCCAGCCGCCTTTTCTCGAGCGCAGCGTGCACTACGACGGGCTGGGCGCCGACACGGTTGCCAAGCTGGCGCAGCAGGCCGGCACGCTGGGGATGCAGGCGCTGGTCGCGGTCAACAAGACCGCGCTTGCATCGGCCAAGCGCGGCATCGGTGACGACTCCCAGCGGCAGCGGATGACGTTCGGCGTCTACTTCTATGCGGAGGATTCGGCCGCGGCCGACGCACCGCCCGCGCCGCCAGCCAGGAAGAAAGCAAAGGGGTCGAAAAAATGAACCGTCGCCTCCTTCGTGCACTCGCTTGCGCCCTGCTGCTCTCGGCCACAGCGGCAGGGGCGCAGAGCCCCGACGTCTGCGAGACCGGCGCATCACCGGTGAACCCGCTCGGGCGCAGCGCGCGTGCGGCGGGTGAGGGCAACGGCAGCGGTGGCACCGGGGGAATTGGCGGTACAGGCCTTAGCGCGCGCGCCGGCGGTGAAGGCGCCACGGGCGGCATCGGAGGCACTGGCGTCACGGCGCGAGCGACCGATCCGACGGGTGGGATCGGCGGCACGGGCATCGTCGGCGTGGTGACCGGCTTCGCCAGCATCTGCGTCAACGGCGTCGAAGTGCGCTTCGACGCGCGCACGCCGATCTCGGACAACGGCCGACCGGCATCTGCCGGCGAGCTGGCCGTGGGCCAGATGGTGGCGGTGCGCGCCACGGGTGCAGGCCATGACATGCAGGCGCAAGCCATCGCGATGATCCACGCGCTCGTGGGGCCGATGGAAGCCATCGACGCCACCGCGGGCACCGTGCGCGTGCTCGGCCAGACGGCAAGGGTGCGGCCGGCCGGCGCATTGAATGGCAAGCGAATCGGCGACTGGGTGCGCCTCAGCGGACATCGTCAGTCCGACGGTGTGCTCGTCGCGTCGCGAATCGAAGAGCTTGCGCCGACCTCCGGGGTGCGGCTGGCGCAGATCATCGGGCGCGTGGAGGTCGTCACGGACGACGCAATGCAAGTCAGCGGGACGCGCGTGCAACTGTCTGGCGGCGCGACACCGCGCCATGTCGACCGTGGCGCCGAAGTGCTCGTCGCCGGTCGCTGGAACGGCGAGATGCTGATGGCGCAACAGGTGGCGCCGGCTCCGATGACGGATCAGCTGGGCCGGGTGCGGGACGTCCTCATCGAAGGCTACGTACAGGATGTCGCCAAGGGATCCCTCAGCCTCGACCAGGGCGCCAGCCTGCAACTCGATCCGCAGGCGCTCGTGAAGGGCGGCAGCTCGGCGGATCTGGTGGTGAACCAGTTCGTACGCGTGAAGGGGCGCATGGATGCGCAGCGGCGCATCGTCGTCGATGAAGTGTTGATCGAGCCGGGAGGCCCTGGCGGGGGGTCGGGAGGCAGTTCGAGTTCTTCCGGTTCGTCTTCCGGGCATGGATCGAGCGGGTCGAGCGGGTCGAGTGGGTCGAGCGGGTCGAGTGGGTCGAGTGGGTCGAGTGGGTCGAGCGGGTCGAGCGGGTCGAGCGGGTCGAGCGGGTCGAGCGGCGGTGGAGGAAGCGGCTCCGGTTCCGGAAGCGGAAGCGGAAGCGGAAGCGGAAGCGGAAGCGGAAGCGGAAGCGGAAGCGGAAGCGGAAGCGGAAGCGGAAGCGGGAGTGGTGGTGGCGGTGGTGGTGGTGGCGGTGGCGGTGGCGGTGGCGGTGGCGGTGGTGGAGGAGGAGGAGGAGGTGGAGGTGGCGGCGGAGGTAGCGGCAAATAGCCGAACCAACCCGCTCGCTCATGCAGCCATCACTTGGATGCAGACGACCCGGTAGACGGCTTCGTGGACATCTTCATCACCGGACGCCCGCGCGCCGGTGAGGGCTGATCCAGAACACGCCAGGCATCCGGCCCTTCAGCAACTCCGGCACGAACACCCAGAGCGCCACCGAGACCGCGGCCCAGAAGCATCCGGCGATGTACAAGGGACGGAATCCCAGTTCGAGAAAGGCCGACCATTGCGGCGGCAGTGTCGGGACGGCATCCGGCTCCTGGATCTTCAGCAGATCAGCCATCGCGCAGCACGATCGTTACGAGCGCCGAAGCATCCGTTTCCGCGCAGACATCGTGCATTGCATCGCCCTCGAGAAAGAGGATCTGCCCCGCTTCGAGTCTTCGCGGACCGCTCCCCAGGCCGACCACCATCGTCCCCTCGATGCAGTGGATGGTGATCTCGCCCGGAACCTTGTGCGGCGGCAGCTTCCTGCCGGCCTGCAGCACCAGGCGCATGACTTCGAGTTGCCGCGACTTGAAGATGGCCGACGTCTTTTGCTCGGCCAGCGCCGCGCCAAAGGGCCGGACATCGCGGGCCTCGCCCGGGGCAGCGTGTTCGAGTGCCATGCTGAATTCCTTCGAAGTCGCGTGCGGCTGCCGTTCGGTCACTCCGAGGGCGTGCCGGCCTTCCGTGCGTAGAACACCGACACTTCCTCGATTTCCTGGTTGGTCATCGAGCGGGCCACGTTGCGCATCTGCGCCTCGGAATCATTGCCGCGCTCGCCCGACCGGAAGGCCTTGAGCTGCAGCGCGAGATAGCCCTTGGGCATGCCTTCCAGCCACGGGGCGCCGAACTTCTGGTCGATGCCGCCATGGCACGAGACGCAGGGCGCGACGTTGCGCAGCGGCGCGCCGACCCGAACCAGCGCGGGCAGCGCCTCGTCATAGGTCGTCGGCGCGGTTCGCGCCTTCGGCAGGGAGGCGTAGTAGGCCGCGAGGTCGGCGATGTCCGCGTCCGACAGGTTCGTGGCGAGCGCCACCATGATCGGACTGGCGCGCTTGCCGCTTCGGTAGTCCATCAGCTGCTTGATGATCACCTCCGGGTACTGGCCGGCCAGGTTGGGCGCATCGGAGGTGCTCATCCCCTGCGCGCCATGGCACATGGTGCAGTTCAGCGCCAGCGTGGCACCGCGGCCGATCGCCTGCCGCGAGCCTTCCTTGCCCATCGCACGGTCCAGGACCACGTCGGTGGCGGTGGGCGCCTCGCGCGGCGTGGTGCCGAACGACCAGTCGCTGGGCACCCCCGCCGCCCGGCAGATGCTCGCCCACAGCCCCTTCGCGCTGAAGTCGCCGTGCACCGAAGGCAGCAGCACGAAGCCCACCAGGAACGCGCCCACCGTCAGGACGATCAACCAGATGACGCTCTTGCGGAACCATGGATTGCTCCAGCCGGGCATGCCGTGTACTTTCATCACCGGCTCCCGATCGGTATGACGGGCACGGAGGCTTCCTTCAGCGAAGCCAGCTGCACGATGGGGTAGCCGTAATTGACGATCGTGAGCCCGATCATCATCGCGACCCAGAGGCCGAAGCCATTCAGCGCGACCGGCGTATGCGCCGCCGGATGTGCCGTGCGGCTGAACGTGAAGGGCGCCACGGCCGCGCCTTCCTTCTTGCGCGCGGTGGCGAGCGTATACACGAGCAGGATCCCGGACGCGAGCAGGATGAACCCGCCGATCGCCGACACGGTGACGGTCCAGGCCTGCGGCTGCAACTCGGGATGCGTGTAGTCGTAGTAGGCCATGCGCCGCGGCATGCCCAGCAGGCCGACGAGGTGCCAGGGCATCGACAGCACCATCATGCCGACGAACCACAGCCAGATCTGGGTCTTGACCAGCCCGGCCGACAGCGGCGCGCATCCGGTGAGCTGCGGCCACAACTCGTAGGCGATCATGAAATACATCAGCACGATCGCGCCGGCGAAGATCAGGTGGAAGTGCCCCGTCACCCACTGCGTGTTGTGCACCGTCTCGTTGAGCTGGTAGCTCATGTTGATGATGCCGCCGGCACCGCCGAAGCCGAGCATGATGAAGGAGAACGTCACCGCCAGCATCATCGGGTTGTCCCACGGCAGCGTCCTGAGCCAGCCGAAGGTTCCCTGGCCGCCGCGCAGCCGCCCCGCGATCTCGACCGAGGCCACGATGGTGAACACCGTGAGCAGCGTGGGCACCGACACCATCGCGGTCATCACCGCATGCACGAACTTGAAGCCCGCGCCCACCTGCGGGTCCGCGAAGAGGTGGTGGATGCCGATCGGCATCGAGAACACGAGGAAGAGCACGAAGGCCACGCGGCCCATGGTGTCGCTGTACAGCCGGCCGCCGATGGCGCGCGGCACGATCGTGTAGAACGCGATGTACGAGGGCATCAGCCAGAAGTACACGATGGCATGCAGCGTCCACGAGAAGAAGACGCGCGCGAGCCCGGCGTTGATCGTGTCGGTGAGCCCGAGCGACGCCGGCAGGATCAGCACGAGGACCTCGATCGCCGCGCCGAGCGATGTCCACGCCCACAGGTACGCGCCGGCCACGTTGCCGAACATCGCCAGAGGGACGGGCTCGCCGGGGTTCTCCTTCTTCCATGCGCGCAGGTTGATGGACATGAGCGCGACCCAGATCCACGAGCCCACGACCACCAGCACGACGCCCAGGTAGTAGAACGGGCTCGCCAGCATTGGCGGATAAAAGGTGTAGAGCACCGACGCCTTGCCCACTGCCATCGTCACCGCCGCCACCGCCGTGCCGACCACGACGAGCCAGAATCCGGCCCACGCCCATCGCAGGCCGATGAGCGGCTTCTTCAGCGCAAGCTCGGAGATCGCGTAACCGAAGCCCATCGCGACCAGGGTCGGCAGCACGTAGGCCATGACGGTGCCGTGGCCGGTGACCGAGCGGTAGTAGTGCTCGGGGTTGTTGATCCAGGTCGACAGCGGGCTGCGGACGTACATCTGCCACGCCCCCAGAACCAGCGCGCCGAGAAAGGCGACGAAGGCCACCCAGAAGTGGGCCAGAACGAGTTTTCTAGCGTGCAACACAACTGAGCCTTTCACCCGGCCGCGCCTTGGCCGTGAATTCGCCCTGCGGCAGCACCTGCACGCGGGCCCACATGGCCTCGTGCCCGGTGCCGCAGTATTCGTGGCACGGCATCAGCTGTTCGCCGGTCCGGCTGAACGATGTCGTGAAGGTCGCCACGAAGCCAGGCACGACCATCGTGTTGGCGTTGGTGCGGCCGATGATGAAGCCGTGAATCGCGTCCGTCGCCGTCGCGCGAAAGGTCACGGGCGTGTCGGCCGGGACCACGATGCATTGAGGCTCGAACGAATACTGCTGCGCGATGAGGCGGACCACCACCCGGCCGTCCGCCTCGACCGCGGTGCCGAGATTGCGTTCGACGAACTCCCCGCGCAGATGGAGCGTCTTCACATCCACCGTCTCCACGCGCGACGGCGGCATCGAGGCCCAGTGCAGGCCGGTGACGACCATCATCAACATCAGTACCGCGATGATGGCGCCGACGATCCAGGTCCATCGCCGCTCGGCCGCGACGGCAACCAGCTCGGACTCGTCATGCGAAGGCATGGCTGCGCTCATTGCACCGCACCGCGCGGCAGGTACACCGCGAAATAGAAGATGAAGTAGATCGCCACCACGATGGCGGTGGCGATGCCCGCGACCGCAAACGCACCCATCGGCCCGCGGCGCACGATGTCGTCGACGCGGCGGTCTTCCTCTTGCTCGTCGATGCTGGACATGGATGGTTTCCTCACTGGGGCAGCAACTTGCGAAGTTCGCTGATCTGGGATGCGTCGACCGGCGTGCCGCTGTTCTCCCAAGCCACGCGGATGTAGGTCACCACGGCAGCCGCTTCCTCGTCGTCGAGGATGTGGCTGAAGGGCGGCATGCCGTGCGGGCGCGGGTTCTTGCGCGTTCCCGGCGCGTAGCCGCCGTTGAGCACCATGCGGATCGAATTGACCGGCGAGGCCATCGTGATCGACTGGTTGCCCGCCAACGGCGGGAAGGACGGCGGATGCCCCTTGCCTTCGTCCCCATGGCACATCGCGCATTGCGTGCCGTAGATCTTGCGCCCGGTCTCCATCACGCCCGGGCTCACGAGCCGGGCCTGGCTGGTCGGCGGCGGCTCGGAGTCGCGCTGCGGCAGGGCCTTGAGATAGACGGCCATGGCACGCACGTCCTCGTCGCTGAGGTACTGCAGGCTGTTGTAGACCACCTCCGCCATCGGGCCGTAGGTGGTGCCGCGGTGCGAGACGCCGACCTGCAACAGGTCCGCGATCTCCTGGATCTCCCAGTTGCCCAGCCCCGCTTCGCGGTTGGACGTGAGCGATGGCGCGTACCAGTTCTGGTTGGGGATCATGCCGCCTTCGAAGGCCTTCGATTCGCTCGATCCGCCGAGCGCATTGATCGCGGTGTGGCACATCGCGCAGTGGCCGAGCCCTTGCACCAGGTACGCACCGCGGTTCCATTCGGCACTCTGCTTCGGGTCCGGGACGAACTCGCCTTCCTTGAAGTAGAGCGTTCGCCAGCCGATCAGCAGGTCGCGGTTGTTGAACGGGAACTTGAGCTCGTGCGGCCGGTTCTGCTGGCGCACCGGCGTGACCGACATCAGGTAGGCAAAAATGGCGTCGCTGTCCGCGCGGGTGACCTTGGTGTAGGAGGCGAACGGCATCGCAGGATAGAGCAGCGCGCCGTCCTTGGAGACCCCCGTGTGCATCATCCGGTAGAAGTCTTCAGGGGTCCATCGGCCGATGCCGGTCTCGTCGTCGGGCGTGATGTTGGGCACGAAGAGTGCGCCGAAGGGCGTGGGCATGGCCCGGCCGCCCGCGAACGGCTTGCCTGTGGCCTCGGTGTGGCAGGCCACGCAGTCGCCGGCGCGCGCGAGGTACTCGCCACGGGCGATGATCTCGCTGGTCGCGTCCTTCGGGGCGGTGCTGGCCCGGCCGGGCTCGGGCAACGCGGCGGGCCGCAGCCACCAGAGGACCGCGGCGCCTGCCAGCGCCAGCACCACGAGCGCGAGGAGGATCCTGAATGCCAGTTTCATCACGTCACTTCTGGCTGCCGCATGCGAGCGGCATGCGAACGAGGTTGGCCGGTTCCGGCGATGGGTCCTTGGGTGCACCCTGCTGCGACAGCCAGGCCGCCACGGCGTTCATGTCCGAGTCGGTGAGGCGCGTCGCCACGCGCTTCATGCAGTCGGGTTCGGCCGCATGGCGCTCGCCGACCCGCCAGCGCGTGAGCTGCGCGACCACATAGGTCGACCGCAGTCCGACGAGGCCGGGAATCCCCGGCTCCATCCCCGTCAGCCCGACGCCATGGCAGGCGACGCACGCAGGGATGCCCTTGCCGGAATCCCCGGCCGCCACGAGGGCCGCGCCTCTGCGCAAGGTTTCCGGGTCGGCCTTCATCGCTTCGCCCGGCGCGAACGGAGGCCGCCGGCTCGCGAAATACTGGGCGATCTCCTTCAGGTAGGCATCCGGCAGATAGGCGACGAGGTAGTTCATCGGCGCGTAGTGCCGCGTGCCGTCGCGAAAGGCCACGAGCTGGTTGTACAGATAGCCCGCGGGCTTGCCGGCGATGCGGGGGAAGTAGCCGTTCTCGGTGCCCTGGCCGCTCTGGCCGTGGCAGGTCACGCAGCCCTGGACGCGGGCCTCCATGGAATCGACTTCCTTGAACGACGGCGTCGCTCCCGACTGCGCGAACGCGGGAAGGCTGGCGCTACCCCCTGCGACCGCCATTGCAACCCCGATCGTTCGCCAGGCTGCCGAACGGCGGGTGACCCGAGACTTCATCGTGGCGCTCCTGTTCGTTGGTATGACCGAGAGCGGGCCGGGTGATCGTAGCGACGGCCACCATGCTGCGCAAGAAGTGCTTTGCGGGCGGCCACGAACGGCGAACTCACCCGCCTTGTGTTCGGGCCGCCCTGAACGCCGTCTTCACGCAAGCGACGAACGCCTGCGCCATGGCCGATTGCGGCAGGTTGGCATGCCGCACCACATACACCGGATGCACCGGGCCGCCGCGCAGCGGCCGGAAGCAAAGCGCCTTGCGATTCCACGCGCGCGCGGTCAACTCGTCGACCACCGCGACGCCTGCGCCGCAGGCCGCCAGCGCGCATGCGACCTGCCCGGAGCGCACCTCGATCCGGGCCGATGACTCGCGCTTGTTGCCGGCCTCCTGCGCTTCGAGCAGACGGCCTTGCGGCGTGTCCGGGCTGAAGGCGATCAGCGGCTCGCCCATCACGTCCCGCAGGCTCACGCTCTTCTTCTTCGCAAACGGATGGTCGCTTCGGAAGACGCACGCCATCGACCAGCTTCCGACCTCTTCGCTGACCAGCAGCGCATGGTCGATCGGCAGGGTGGACACCGCGATGTCCGCCTCGTTGCGCGCCAGCTGGCCGACCATCTCGCGCACGAGCTGCGCCTCCATGTAGATGCGCGCGGTCGGGAATCTCGCCGCCAGGGTCGACACCGCGCGCGGCACGATCTCGAGCGCGGTGCTCGGGCTCGCGAGGATGCGAAGCGGCAGCCCGCCGCCTGCCTGCAGGTCCCGCGCACGCTCCTCGATGCGCCGCACGCCCCGATAGACGCTTTCGACTTCGGCATAGAGCGCCTGCGCTTCGGGCGTGGGCCTGAGCTTGCTTCGGCCGCGTTCGAAGAGCTTCAGCCCCAGTTGCAGCTCGATGTGGGCGAGCATGCGGCTGATGCCGGGCTGCGACACATGCAGGAGCCGTGCGGCATCGGTCACCGATCCGGCAAGCATCACGGCGCGAAAAACCTCGATCTGGCGCAGGTTCATGGTCGTAGGAAGTTGAATAACACGATGTTATGAGTGTCTTGAATCTTGGTATTTGCCGATATACCCGACCGCGGCCCATCATCAATGCGAGTGCAACCTGGAGACAAGCTGATGACGTTCAAGATCAATCGCCGCTCGATGCTGGCGCTGCTCGCCGCCGGCGTGAGCGTTCGCGCACTGGCGGCGCAAGCCTGGCCAACCAAGCCGGTCCGGATCATCGTTCCCTTCGCGCCGGGCGGCGGTGCCGATTCGTCCGCCCGCGTTCTTGCCGACCTGTTCGCGCCGAAGCTCGGCCAAAGCGTGATCGTCGAGAACAAGCCGGGCGCGGGCAGCGCGATCGGCGTCCTCGCCGCGGCCCAGAGTAAGGACGGCCACACGCTCCTGATGGCCAGCAACAGCATGGTCATCAACCCGTCGCTCAATCCCCAGATCGGCTATGACCCGGTGCGCGACTTCGATGCGGTCGGGATGGTGTCGGCGCAGCCCCTCGTCCTGGTGGTGCCGGCGAGCTCCAACATCAAGTCCCTGCAGGATCTGATTGCCCACGCCAAGGCGCACCCCGGTGAGCTGGCAGCCGGCAACAGCGGCAACGGAACGCTCGCGCACATCGCCTCGGAGATCTTCGCGAGCGAAGCCGGCGTGCAGATCACCCCCGTGGCCTACAAGGGCGAAAGCGCCCTGCTGCCGGAACTGATCAGCGGCCTGGTGGCGTTCGGCTTCCTGAACCTGCCCAGCGTCGCGCCGCACATCAAGTCGGGCCGCATCCGGGCGCTGGCGGTTTCCTCGCCGCAGCCGGTTCCGGAGCTTCCGGGTGTTCCTACGCTGCGCTCGCTGAAGCTTCCTGCACTGGAAGTCCAGGGCTGGGCCGCACTGCTCGCGCCCAAGGGAACCATTCCGCCGGAGGGCCTGGCGAAGCTCGAAGGCCTGCTCGCGCAAGCGCTGGCTTCCGACACGGTGAACGCGCGCTTCGCCTCGCTGAACGTCACGCCGATGGCGATGGACCGCCAGGCAACCGCCCAGTTCCTGCAGGCGGAAACCACCCGGTACGCCAGCGTGATCAAGGCCCGCGGCATCAAGGCGGGGTGACGCGCGTGATCGATCAGCCCCTCTCTTCGGCACGCCCGGAAGCCGCGCCGCTGGACACCGATGTGCTCGTCTGCGGCGGCGGTGTGGCGGGCACGATCGCCGCGGTGTCCGCTGCGCGTCGCGGCGCACGCGTGATCCTGCTGGAACGCTACGGCTTTCTCGGCGGCAACGCGACTGCAGGTGCGGTCGCCCAGTTCAACAGCTGGCAGACGGCGAACGGCCGGCGTGTGGTGTCGGGTCTCGCGCAGGAGGTCGTCGACCGCCTGCGCGAATACGGCGCGGCTGCCGCGCACCAGGTCTTCGTGATGTCGACCGGCCATCGGATGGACCGCGTCGAATACGCACCCGAAGTGCTCAAGCTCGTGCTCGACGACATGGTGCGCGATGCCGGCGTGCAGCCGCTGCTGCATGCCAACCTGCTGGATGTCTCGCGCCAGGGCTCGCGGATCGATTCCGTCCGCGTGCTGACCAAGGGCGGCGTCGTGCGCATCGGGCTCCGTGTGCTGGTGGACACGTCGGGCGACATGGATGCCATGCGGCAGGCCGGTGCGCAATTCCTGCCGCTCGACGACGGCGAAGCCCTTCAGCCCGCGACCATGATGTTCCGCTTCGGCCCGATCGACTTCGCGCGCTTCGATGCGCTGTCCCCGGCGGAACTGGCGGCCCTGGCGCGACGTGGCTATGAAGAGAAGGCGCTGGCGCGCGCCGCCCTGCATGTGGCGCGCGACCCCTATTCGGCGGACGGCTGGTTCAACATCAGCCGCCTTGCGATCGACGCGACGGACGCCATGGCCCTCGGGCAGGCGGAGATCGAAGGGCGCAGGCAGGCCTGGAGCGCCGCGCAGTACCTGCGCGCCCATGTGCCGGGCTGCGCGTCGGGCCGGCTGCTCGCGTTCGGCACCCAGGTCGGCGTGCGCGAAACGCGGCGGGTGCTCGGCGACCATGTGCTCACCGCCGAGGAACTGCTGGCGCCGGTCGACTTCGATGACGCAGTCGCGGCAGGCGCCTATCCGATCGACATTCATCCGGCGGCCGGTGGCGAGCTGGTGTACTCGGCGCTGGGCGACGACCATGCCTACCAGATCCCGTATCGCAGCCTGTGCCCCGTGGGACTGGACAACGCACTGGTTGCAGGCCGCGGCATCTCGGCGACGCACCAGGCGCTGGCTGCCATCCGGGTGATGACCATCTCCATGGCGGTCGGCCAGGCGGCAGGCACTGCCGCGGCGATGGCTGCGGAAGGAGCATCCGGCGCCAGTGTTCGTGGCATCAGCGCGAAGAGCCTTCGCGAAGCGCTGCGGCGCGACGGCGCATGTCTGGGCTGAGCGCGGCCCAGCCGTCGGACGTTGGTCAGGTAGTAGGCGTTCGGCAGGGCCTGCACGTTAGAGACGGGCGTGGTGACCCTGCTCACGTCGATCACGGATGCGGCAACTGCCCTTCCAGGGTGACCCATCAGGCTGGCCCCAAGGGCCAAACCTCCGGCACCAACGCCTCCCATGAAGCCGCGACGCGAAAGCCCTGACGGTGGATGGTCCATATCCGTGTCCTTGATGGCACTGCCGAAATACGAGACGGGGTCGACGCACAATAGGGCGGCGTCGAGGCGATGGCCATAATGCAAAGCGCCAAGTGACGCCAGCCAGAATGAGTGCCGCAGATTTCCTCCTCTCCCCAGAAGTCCAGAAGCTGTTGAAGGTCGTGTATGCGAACCCCACCAGCAAGTTCACCGTGAATGCGCTCGCGAAGGCGTCCAAGCTCAGCATCGAAGACGTCGAGCGCACCCAAGAGCACCTCGTCAAGAGCGGCATCCTGATCAAATGCAAGTCGACGAGCGACGCGCCAGACACGGTGTGCGCGAACACGTCTTTTGTCTTCTACAGCGAGTTGAGAGGCATCGCCCTCAAGTCCTTTGCAGCAGCGGAGCCGGTTCGAGCGATGCTCCGCTCAAAATTCAAGGACTCGGTCCTGCGCGCCTTCGTGCTCGGCGAGGACCTCGACGGCACGGTCGAACTGCTGGTCGTGCATGGCCAGAAGGTGCCGGACGAAAAAGACATGTCCGCGGCATGCCAGAAGCTCTCCGTGTCCATCGGCCGGCACCTCCGGGTCCACGTGATTTCGAGCACCAGGCACGCCGCACTCGCTCGGAACGATGAGCTCGGATCGAAGCTGGCCAGGCCCTGCGCGATTGAAATCATCGCCGAAGGGGATACCAAGGCACAGCCGGCCATCGAACGCGAAGGGCTGCTGGAGAGCGCCAGGAAACGATGGGCCGCTCTTGCCAGGTAAGCCACAGCGCGAATCTCGCCGCTTCACGCCTTCGAGGCCGGCTCGCCGAGCGAAAGCATCAGCCGGTTCGCCCAGTTGAAGAACGCCGCGCCATGGATCACGTCGGAGATCGCGAGGTCGTCCAGGCCGGCCGCTCGCAGGCGCTCGACATGCTCGGGGCCGAAGGCCGGCGGTGTCGCCGACAGGTCCACCGATGCGGCGACGATGGCATCCCACCGCTCGTCGATGCGCGTGCCCACGCCTTCGTCGAGCAGCCGCTGAACCTCGTCGCTGCGGCGCGAGAAGTGCGCGGCGAATCGCGCGTGCACCGACGCGCAGTAGATGCAGCCGTTGTAGCGCGACGTGGCCGCGGCCGACAGCTCGCGCTCCGCGCGCGGCAGGCCCGCCTCGGGGTTGTAGAAGATGTCCTTGTCGGTCCGCGTGCGCGCGCCGAGGATGTCCGGGTCGCGCGCGAGCAGCATGAAGTACGGCGACTTGGCACGCGATGCGTCCACCAGGCCGTCGAAGTGCCTCTGCGTCAGTTCGCTTTCCTGGAGCGGCTCCAGCCACGGAAGCCATTCGAGCTCGTCTTGCGTGAAGGCGCTGGGCGGTACGTTGGAGGGATGGGAAAGCGTCGATGTGGTCATGATTGAACGGCCTCGCTTGCAGAGGCTTCTGCCTGGGTGGCGACGGGCGTGTCTCGCAGGACTTGCAACCCCGCTGCGACGCGCACCTGGTACGCGAGGAACGCGACGAGTTGCGACAAGGTGACGATGTCGGTGGTCGACCACCCGGCATCGAGCAACGCCTGCAGGTCCTGCGCCTGCGCATCGCGAGGATGGAACACCAGCAGATGCGCATGCACCAGCGCGGCGGACAGGCGCGGCCCCAGCAGGCAGGCAAGCGCGTCACTCACGCGCCAGGCCGGGCCGGGCACGTCTTCGAGCGTCAGGCGGCCGGCCGGATAACGGCCGTACGGCCCCGACGAATCGACAGCGGCCGCTTCGGTC
Organism: Variovorax sp. YR216; assembly: GCF_900107745.1. Lineage (GTDB taxonomy): Bacteria > Pseudomonadota > Gammaproteobacteria > Burkholderiales > Burkholderiaceae_C > Variovorax. The sequence goes on from NZ_FNRO01000009.1 coordinate 81,066, forward strand.
ACCAGCGCATCGACGAGGCCGCGATCGCTGCCATCTCGCGCGAGACCGTCCGCATAGAAGGCGGTGGCCTGCGCCTGGCGGTGTAGTGCAGCCACGAAGGTCGCGACGGCGAACCGCTCCGGCAGCGTGAATTCGCCCACGAGCGGAAGCGGCGGCTCGAAGAGCGCGAGATAGCTGTTCTGCCCATGGAGGCGCGCCTGCGCGCGGCGGGCGCGGATCGCGTCGATGGCATTTCCCGGCGGGATGCCGGCGAGCTGGTCGATCACATCGGAAGCAGTGGATGAGGTCATGCGGCGAGGGGTTGGGAGGGTTCGTTGAAAGCGGGCGCGCGGTCCTGTCGCGACCAGCCGAGCGCGGGTGCGACTTCGGTGGCGATCAGCTCGATGGAGCGCAGGATCAGCGGGTGCGGCGGATCGACCGAATGCACCTGGAACACCATGTCGGTCACGCGGTCCAGCGTGCGGTCGGCCCGCAGGGAAGCGATGACGTCCCCGGGCGTGCCGACGTGAACGTCGTAGCCCGCGATGAGTTCCTGCAGCGTGGCATCGGCGCCGGGGCGGCCAGGATCGGACAGGCGCGCCACGCTGCGGCGCAGGCCCAGCTCGGCCAGGCGAAGCGCCTCCTGGCGATCGTCGGCGACGAACACCGAGCGCGAGCCCATGATGCGCGGCACACGCCCAGCCGGCAGGTGCGCGAGGTAGGCATCGATGATCGGGTCCTGGAGGTCGGCCAGCGAGGCATGCTGCGCGCCATCGGGCCGGGGCTGGGTCCTGGACAGCATCAGCCCGTCGCCCGCGGCGCCCGCACGGCTGCCGCCGTTCACGGTGAAGCTGGCCTGCCAGATGCGACCCAGCAGTTGCGGCGACGACGGGTAGATGCGGGCGCCGCCTTCCAGCGCGCGGCCGGCCCACGCCTCGCGTACCAGCGCCAGATGACGCGCGAACACCTCGGCGCGCGCTTCGCTGACGAGGCCGAACGCATGGAAGGCCGAGGGTGTTCCGCCGGTGCCGACCCCGAATTCGAGGCGGCCGCCGGACAGCAGGTCGAGCACCACCGCATCCTCGGCGACGCGCACCGCGTTCTCGAGCGGCAGCGTCACGACGCCGGTGCCCAGGCGAATCCGCTGCGTGCGCGCCGCCGCGTGCGACAGCAGCACGAACGGCGACGGCAGGCCGCCCTCACTTTCATTGAAGTGGTGCTGGGCCACCCAGGCGGAATCGAAACCGAAGGCCTCGGCATGCACGATCTGCTCGATGGCGAGCCGATAGCGATCGGCGGCGGGTGCGTCGTCCAGGACGCGGGTGAAGAATCCGAGGCGCTTGCCGGTGGACGTGAAGGTGTCTGCCATGTCGTCAGGCCGTCGCGGTTTCGGCGCGCGGTGCCTTGGCAGCGGCCGGCACGGTGGATGGGTCCAGCTCGATGCTGGCGCCGTGCGTCAGCGCGAGGCCGAGCGTGCCGGGCTTGCCGGATGTGCGCAGCACCACGGCAAAGGGCCCTTCACCCCGGGCGGCGAGCCTCGACTCTGGCGAAGTCAGCGCGAGCGTGCTCGGGCCGAGCTCGACCAGCGCCACCCGGCCTTGTCCGCCCGGCAGGCTCGCGGGGCGCCCGACGTGCGTGTCCACCGCGTCGCGCGCTGGACCGATGAGCGCGCGATAGCGCGCCAGGGTCGCATCCAGGTCGTGCACCGCGATCGCGAGGCTCGCGACGCCGGTCGCGCCGTTGGGATGCACGCGCGCGCTTCCCTCAGGAACGCGCAGCGCCCGCGGCGTGAGGTCGCCGCACAGGAACGGCAGGTCCGGCGACGGCGCGCGCGCCGTCTGCCAGCGCAGGCGTTCCCCATCCGGCCGCAGGCGTCCGCCATCGAGCGGGCCGTCGAGGACGAGCCCGCGCTGCGCGGCTGCGGCGACAGTTTCGGAAGTGCTTTGCGGCAACAGCGCGAAGTCCACGACGCCTTCTCCGTGGCGCTGCAGGAGTTGCCACCAGCGCTCCTCCGGCGCCGGCGCCTTCCAGGCAATGAGTTCGAAGTAGCTGCCGTCGGCAAAGACCACCAGCGCGTTGTGCGTGGTGCGCCCGGGGTGGTCCCCGCCGCGCAGCACGTTGAATCCCAGTGCGGTGTAGTCCGCGATGGCCGTTTCGAGGTCGTTGACGGCGATGACGATGTGATCGAGTTGGAGAGTCATGTCCGATAGATTTCAGGAAGCGGTTCGGGCGGCATCGCCGCCCCCGAGATAGGCGTCGCGGATGCGCGAATCGGCCAGCAGTTCATGGGCGGGCCCCTGCAACACGATGCGACCGGTCTGCAGCACATAGCCGTAATGCGCGATCTGCAGCGCCAGGCTCGCGTTCTGCTCGACCATGAAGACCGAGACGCCCTGGCGGTTGATCTGCGCGATCAGCTCGAGCACCTTGTCCACGTAGAGCGGCGACAGGCCCATCGTCGGCTCGTCCATGCAGATGAGCTTGGGCCGGCCCATGAGTGCGCGCGCCATCGCGACCATCTGCTGCTCGCCGCCCGACAGCGTTCCCGCCTGGAAGTCGATGCGCTCGGCGACGCGGGGGAACAGGTCGAGCATGCGCGCCAGATCCTCCGCGACGGCCTTGCGATCGGTGCGCGCATAGGCGCCCATCAGCAGGTTCTCGCGCACCGTCATCGCGGGGAAGAGCCGGCGCGCCTCGGGCACAGAGGCGATGCCCCGCCGCACCACCTGCGGCGTGCTCAGGCCACCGATCGGGCGGCCTTCGAATCGGAGTTCGCCCGAGCGCGGCTTGAGCAGGCCGAGCACCACCTTCATGGTGGTGGACTTGCCGCTCGCATTGCCGCCGAGCAGGCTCACGATCTGGCCGTGCCCGACTTCGAGGTCGAGGTCGAAGTGCGCCTGCACCGGGCCGTAGAAGCTGTTGATCTTCCGCAGTTCGAGCAGCGGACTCTGAGCCGACGGGCCGGAGATCGTGTCGCTGCGCGCCGGCAGCCCGTCGTCTTCGTCGTCCCGCCAGAGCGCCGAGGGCAGAAGGCCGGTGCGGGCGACGGTGGTGGCGAGCGTGGTCATGCCGCCACCGCCGTCCGGTCGCCCACATGCCGATGGCCGAGGTAGGCCTCGATGACAGCTGGATCGTTGCGCACCGCCTCGGGCCTGCCTTCGGCGATCTTGCGGCCGTCGTCGAGCACGACGACGCGGTCCGAAAGCCGCATCACCAGGTCGAGCTTGTGCTCGATCAGCAGGATCGACTGGCCGCGCGACTTGAGCCCGCGGATGATCTCCAGCATCTCGGCGGTCTCGCTTTCGTTCATGCCGGCGGTCGGCTCGTCCAGGAGCAGCAGGCGCGGCTTGAGCGCCAGCGCACGCGCGATCTCGACGCGGCGGCGGTTGGCATACGAGAGGCTGTAGGCCGGATGGTCGATGCGGGGCGCAAGCCGCTGGCCGAAGAGCGCGATGATCTCCAGCGCCTCGTCGCGCAGGCGCTGCGCCTCGCGCGCGACGGCCGGCGGCTGCAGCAGCGCCAGCGCCAGTTCCGCCAGCGCGCCGACGCCCGGCACGCCGCCGAGACGGGGCTTGGCAGCCTGCAGCCGCGTGTGCGCGCCGAGCAGCACGTTGTCGAGCACGCTGAGATTGGCAAACACCCGGCCGTGCTGGAAGGTTCGCGCGAGGCCGCGTGCCGCGAGCTTCTGCGCCGGCCAGCCGGTGATGTCCGCGCCTTCGAACCGCACCTTGCCGTCGTCGGGCTGGTCCAGCCCGGTCACGAGGTTGAAGAGCGTGGTTTTGCCGGCGCCGTTGGGGCCGATCACGCTGACCAGCTCGCCCTCGTTCAGCGTCAGGTCGACGCCGTCGACCGCCTTCAGCCCGCCGAAGCGCCGCGTGAGGCCGGTGACTTCAAGCAGCAAGGACATCGGGTTCCTTCCGGCCGGAATTCTTCCCGGCCTTCGAGTCGATCAGCTTCACCTCGGCCCGGATGGTCTGGGGGTTGCGCAGCAGGTTGAGGATCGGGCAGTTGCGCTCGACCGCCTCGAACAGCGCGTCGATCTCTTCGCGCGATGCGGTCGAATCGATGTGCACCGTGTAGCCGATCTGGTGCGGCCAGATCGGCGTCTCTTCGTGGCCGGGCTTGCCGGCACGCGGATCGATGATGCCGGTCACCTCGACTTCCAGGCTTTCGAGCGGCACCTTCCGCTCGGCCGCCTGGATGAGAAAGATGTGGGTGACGCAGGTGCCCAGCACGCCGAGCTGGAGCTCCGGCGAACTCGGGCCCAGGTTGTAGCCGGCGAAGTCCGGCGGGCTGTCGCTGATGACCTGGTGCTCGCGGATGCGCAGCCGGCGCACGCCGCTGCGGCCTTCGGCGCGCACGTGCGCCTTGAGGTGCGCGGGTTGCGCAGTGCCTGCGCCGATCGCGGCGTTGCGCGCGAGAACCGCGGCGCGCTTCTCGGCGAGGTAGTCGTTGAGATGGCTCATGGTGTCGATGGTGTGGATGCAGGTTTCAGACGGTGCCCAGCAGACCCTGCGGGCGGAAGCGGATGAGCAGCAGCAGCGCGATCCCGTAGACCAGCATGCGGTACTCGGCGGTCACGCGGAACAGCTCCGGCAGACTGACCAGCGCCACTGCGCCGAGCAGCGCGCCGCTGATGTTCCCGAGCCCGCCGAGGATGACCATGGTCAGCGCGAGGATCGAGATCTGCGAGGTGAAGCTCTCGTGGTTGATGTACGAATACAGGTGCGCGGTGAAGGCGCCGCTCACGCCGGCCGCAAAGCCGCCGAAGCCGAAGGCCATGGCCTTGTAGCGGTCGGGACTGACGCCGTAGGCGCGCGCGGCGACTTCGTCTTCGCGCACCGCGCGGAAGGTGCGGCCCAGGTGCGATCGCAAGAGGCGCCACTGCAGGAGCGCCAGCAGCGTCATCGCACCCAGCGAAGCCCAGTAGAACGCGCTGTTCGACGACGCATCGCGACCGAAGATCGCAAGCGGCGGGATGCCCGAGATGCCGATGGGCCCGTGCGTGAGGCTCTCCCAGTTGAGGATCGTCAGGGCGACGATCTCGCCGATGCCCAGGGTCGCGATCGACACGTAGTGGCCGCGCAGCCGGAACGCCGGGAAGATCAGCGCGGTGCCGATCAGTGAGGTGACGAGGCCCGCCACGATGATCGAGGTGCCCACCGGCAGGTGAAGGTCCAGCACCAGCAGCGAGGACGCGTACGCGCCAATCGCCAGCAGGCCTGCGTGGCCGAGCGAGATCTGGCCGATCGTTCCCGCGACGAGCGTCAGGCTCAACGCCAGCGCGGCATAGAGCCACGAGTTGGTGAGCGTCTGCAGGATGTAGGGCGACGGATCGAACAGCGGCAGCACCGCAGCGGCGACGAAGAGCGCGGCGATCAACCGCGGCGGCACGCGCCACGGCTTGCTCGGGGCGATGAAGGTGCCGGTGAGCGGCTCGGGCGGCAATGCCTTCCTGCGGCCCAGCAGGCCGTTCGGCTTCCACAGCAGGATCGCCAGCAGCAGCGCGAAAGCGAAGAGGTTGCGATACGGCGTGCCGAAGAGCGCCACGCCGTAGCTCTCGATGAGCCCGAGCAGCATGCTGCCGACGATCGCGCCGGGCACATTGCCCACGCCGCCCACCACGGTCGCGACCACGCCCTTGAGCGTGGCCTGGAAACTCATGGCCGGGCTGATGTTGTTGTAGTACATGCCCACCAGCAGGCCGGCCAGCCCGCCGAGCGCCGAGGCGATCGCGAACACCGTCTGGTTCACGCGGTTCACGTCGACGCCCATCTGCAGCGCGGCGTCCCGGTCCTGCGCGGTGGCGCGCACCGCCCAGCCGAGCCGCGTGAAACGCAGGAAGCCGAACAGCAGCGCGGCACTGGCAATGCCGATGCCCGCGATCAGCAGGTCGAGCGCGCCGATGGTGCCGCTGCCGATCTGCAGGCGCCAGTCCGGAAGCTGCGTCGGCAGCGCGCGCGGATCGGGACTGAAGGCCAGCTGCACCAGGATGTCGAGCACGAAGCTGATGCCGATGGTCGCGAGCAGCGGCGCGATGCGCGCCGCGCCCTGCAGCGGCCGGAGGCCCACGCGCTCGATCAGCATGCCCAGCAGGCCGGCGCCGATGACGACCAGGAGGATGGTCACCGGCAGCGGCGTGCGCAGCCAGGTGATGGCCGCCCAGCCGATGTAGGCGCCCACGGTGTAGACCGACCCGTGCGCGAAGTTGATCAGGTGCGAGACGCCGAAGATCAGCGCCAGCCCGACCGCCAGCAACGCATAGATGTTGCCGATGATCAGGCCGTTGACCGTGTAGTCGAAGAAGGAAGTGAAGCTCATGCGGCGACGGGTGCGCGACTACTTCGCGGAGGCGACCGAGGCGCGCGCCTTCGCGTCGCCCAGCGCCCACTTGCCGTCCTTCACCACGAGATCGACGCTCTTCACGCCGATGATGCGGCGGCTCTCGGGGTCGAAGTTCGCCTTGCCGAAGACCACGCTGGGCACGTCCTTGATCTTGTAGAACGCATCGCGCACCGCCTTCCGGTCGGCGTCGGGACCGGCCTGCCGCAGCGCCGCGGCCGCGATGACGACTGCGTCGTAGGCGTAGGCGTTGAAGGCATCGGGCTCCTTGCCGTACTTGGCCTGGAAGCGCTTGACGAAATCCTGCACCTCGGCGCGGGGCTCTTCGGGGAAGAAGGCGGTGTTGGTGAAGATGCCGTTGACCGACGCGCCGCCGAGCTCGATGAACTTCGGCGAATACACCGAGCCGCTGGCCGCGATCGGCTGCTTGAGGCCGACGCTGCGCACCTGGCCGGCGATCAGCGCGCCATCGGGGTAGTACGAGATGAGGACGAGGCCGTCTGGATTCGCATCGCGCACCCGCACCAGCGTCGAGCGGAAGTCCTTCTCATCGGGCTGATAGCCCTCGGCGACCACCACCTGCGCGCCGCGCTCCTGCGCCGCCTTGACGAAGACGTCGCGGCTGGTGCGGCCCCAGTCGGTGTTGAGGTAGAGCACCGCCACGCGCTTGAAGCCCAGCGTCTTGACCGCGAGGTCCGCCAGCAGCGGCTGCGAATCGGACTGGCTGATCGACGGGCTCCACACGTAGTCGCCGCCCTTGGTGAAATCGGGATGCGAGTTGGTGAAGCCGAGTTGCACGAGCCCGGCGCGCTGGTAGATCGGCGATGCCGCCATCGAGGCCGGGCTAGAGAAGTCACCGAGCTCGATGCGGATGCGCTTGTCGTTGACGAACTTCTGCGCCAGGCCCACGGCCTGCCGCGGGTCGCTCTGGCTGTCTTCGAACACATACGCGAGCGGCCGGCCATGGATGCCGCCCTCGGCATTGATCTGGTCGAGCGCAAGGTCGAAGCCAGCCTTCCATTGCGCGCCGTACTGGGCGTTCTGCCCGGTCAGCGGCCCGCTGACGCCGAAGAAGACAGGCTCGCCGGTGGCAGGCGCCGCGATGGCGAGCATGGGTGCCAGCAGCAGCGAGGCCGCGAGGCGGAGAAAGCTCTGTCGATGAAGCATGGAAGTCTTGCCCTGGAAGTGCGAAAGACGTCCATTCTTCGAAAGCGGGGCCGGCGGGTGAACGAATAAAAAGGTACAGGCTTAGCACCTTTCCGGATAAGCCTAGTCGGCGCGGGCCTGTCGCAGCGTGATGGCGGCGCTGTCGACGCCTGCGCGCGAACAGGCCTGCTCGAGCTCCTCGATCAGCCGGTCGATCTGTGCAAGGAATGTGGTTCTGTCCAGCGGCAGCGGCTGGATGGAAAGGCGCCACGAGAGATCCGCCAGCGTGCTCTCGCCGCTGCGGCGGGCCCATGGGCGAACCTCGCAGAAGCACAGTGCGGCAAGGTGGCCCAGGTCCATGCGCTTGCGCGCGTGCCCGATTTCCGCCGCGAGGTCTTCGAGGCGGTCGCGGAGCTGGCCGGTGACGCTTTCATCGTTCATGTTGCATTGCAACATTGCCAGCCCGGCCCGAGGTGCGTCAAGCGCGCGATTAGAGCGGCAACCCTCGGGCAGCGCTTGACAGCGCGCCGGGAAGCTGCCGGAAGCGCCGCCGGCGCGCTTTGCTGTTACTGCATGTACGCGAGATCACGCACATCCGACCGGATCGCATCTCGGTCCGAGCCGTGCAGCGGCAGGCTGATCATCAGCTCCAGCCGCCGGCGCAACGCGTAGAGCATCAGGAGCGCCGCGCGGGCGGACTCATCGGGACTGCTCATGGCGGCGACGTCCGGAAAATCCCAGAGCGCAGCATCGGGCTGCCCGGGCCAGCTCGGCTGCAGCGACAGCATCCCGGCGTCGAGCGTGATGACGAAACTGGCCTGGGGCGCGCCGCCGCGCGTCAACTCGCTCCAGGCGCGGGGCAGCTGGGTTGGCACCGGCATGCGTGCGCTCGCGAGGGCGCTGATGGCTGCGGGGTCGATGCTGTCGCCGAGATGCGCGGGATGGCCGCACGAGTACGCCGCAAAGCGGTCGCTTCCGAGATGGGAAAGGCAGGCCTGGGCGAGGATGCTGCGCAAGGTGTTGCGACGCGAAACAAAGATGACCACGAACCGCTTGAGGGCCATTGCAAGCTGTCTGAAACGAATGGTAAGGCGTAAGCGTAGGCAAGGCGGGCGAACTCGGCAAGCGAGGATTGTCCCGACGGGCACCGTCGGCGCACGGTTCCGGGCCCCTTCCTGCATTTCGCCCTGGGTGCATTGGTTTCAAATCATTTGAATTCAAATGATTTGGATATAATCACACTCATGGCCACCCCATCCCCGGAACACCATCGGCGCATCGGCATCCGCCTCGTCGGGCTCGCCCGCCGCTGGCGGCAGGCGCTCGATGCGCGGCTGTCCTCGGCGGGCCTGAGCGATGCCACCTGGTCGGCGCTGGTCCACCTGCACGAAATGGGCGACGGCGTCTCGCAGAGCCAGCTCGCCGCCGCTGCCGGGCTCGACGGGTCCAGCCTGGTCCGGCTGCTCGACATCCTGGTCGGCCAGGAACTCGTCGAGCGCCGGCCGCACACCTCCGACCGCCGGGTGAAGCTGCTCCATCTCACGCAGGCCGGACGCCGCGCGGTCACCTCGATCCGCAAGCGACTGGCGGCGATCGAGGACGAACTGCTCGCCGACATCGACGAGGAAGAGGCCCGCGTTCTGCTGCGTGCATTCGAGAAGATCGAATCGCGCATCGCGGCATCGAACTGAACCTACGCGCACGCACCATGACCACCCCACGGCCTGATTTCCAGGAGCCGCGCCAAGTCGGACGGGGCGAATCCGCACGCCTCCTCCTGGCACCGGCACGCATCCGCGAAAGCCTCTCGGTTGCGACCTCCCCGCCGCTGCGCAATGCGGCCGTCGCGGGCATGCAGGTGTCGGCAGCGGTGCTGATGGCGGTGGCACTCGCGCACTTCTCGCCGTGGGCGCATCTCGAGGGCTTTCCCGCGCTGGGCGCCCTGGCGGCGCTGTTCGGCCGGTTCGCGCCCGCCGGGCGGCGCATGCGCATCGTCGCCATGGCGGGCGCGGTGCTGCTGGTCTCGGTCGGCCTGCCGACGCTCGTCGCGCACGCGGGCGCATCGACCGAATCGATGCTGCTGTGCCTTGCACTGCTGGCCGGCGCATTGACCGTGGCGGTGACGCAGTGGCGGATCGGTGGGCCGGGCGCGGTCATCTTCGTCTTCGCGTCCTCCGCTGCGCTGGGTCCGGTGGATTCATGGCACACAGTGGTCGCGCGTCTTGCGCTCACTGCGGCCGGCGCGGTGGTCGCCTGGGTCGTGTGCCACCTCACTGACGGCTTGCGTTCGGAGACCGCGCCGCCCGTCCCGGCTCCGGGCAGCGTGCGGCCCGCGGGTCACTGGCTCGTCGCGGCGGGCCGCGTCGCCTTCTGCGCAGGCATCGCATCGGTGCTGGCGCACGCCGCCGCCCTGCCCTTTCCCGCCTGGGCAGCCATCGGCGCGACAGCGGTGCTGCAGGGCGGCCATCTGCACGTCACGATGCACCGGGCAGTGCAGCGGATGCTCGGCACGGTGGTCGGCGCCGGCATCGCGGGACTGATCCTGGCGAACCATCCTTCGTTCTGGTTCGTGCTCTTCGCGGTGGTCGTGCTGCAGTTCGTCACCGAAGTGGTGATCGGCTTCAACTACGCCTTCGGGCTGATCTTCGTGACGCCGATGGCCTTGCTGATGACTTCGCTCGCATTGCCCGCGGCCGCGGCTGCGATGCCGATGGCGCGGGTACTCGACACCGCGCTCGGCGCGCTCGTCGGCATCGCCTTCGCGCTGGTGTTCTCGACGCTGGACGACCGTGTCCACCTGGCGAGGCATCACACCGGGAAGCATCCCGGCTGAGGCGGTCAGACCACGCCGGCGTCGCCCAGGTGCGCGGCGACCGCGAGCAGGTCCTCGTCGGTGGGGACGTTCCATCCCGCGCCGATGGTGGCCTCGGCGTACATCGCAAGAAAGCGCCCTTTGACGAGCGGATGGGACCAGCCGTCCTTCTTGAAGCGCTTGATGATCTGAGGATGCAGGTCCTGCGCTTCCATGGCCGCGAGCAGATCGCGGATGGTCTGCTGCTGGCTGTCGGGTTGGCGCGCGCGGAAGTCCGCCTCGATGTTGGCGAGCCGGCGCTCCTTCCACGCGGTTTCGTAGGCCTGGCGGCGGCGGCCCTGGATTTCGAGCGACTCGGGGCTGTCCGGGTCCTTGCGGGCTTCCCTCGCCACCGCATTGGCCGCTGCGCGCTGCGCATGGCCCGGCATGAGCGACATCAGATAGCGTTCAGGGTCGCGCACCGGCGCCGGGAATGTGCTCTCGACGCGCCGGCGCAGCTCCGGCAGCGCACTCGCGAGCGCTTCCGAGCCGTAGGTGTCGACGATCTTCTCGACGCGGGCGTCGGTGATGCCCATCTCCCGCGCCTGGCGCATCGATTCGAGATCGGCCTTTTCGGGCGCCTGCTGCAGCCCGGGCAGGCGCTGGTCCTTCACCTTGATATTGAACTGGATCTCGTTGATGAAGCGGCCGCTCTTGTGCTCGATCAGCTCGATCGTGAAATCGGTGTTGGCATTGACCTGCGCGATCGCGGGCTTGAGCACGTCGCGCTTGAAGAAGGAGTAATCCAGCTTCTCGAGGCGCTCCGGGTCGGGCACCCGCCCGGTCATGGGGTCGTGCCACCAGCGCCAGGCCTGGCGCGGGCTCCGGGCGACGTTCTGGTAGCGGCAGGCCAGCTCGTAGAGAAAGACCGCGGCATGCGTCGTGAGCTGCGAGACCATGGCGAGGTTCATGCGCGCGAAGACGCGCGGATTCAGCAGCTCGTGGCGCAGCGCCGGCGCGAAGGCCCACGACACCCAGACCTGGTTGCGGACCTTCTCCAGTTCGCACTGCGACAGCAGGCCGCAGACCGTCCAGCGGCTGCCCTCCCCCGTCGTCGGCGACTGCCACTCGACGGTGGTCTTGACCATCGAACGCAGGTGCTTCTTGACGACCGCGATGTCGTTCGAGTCGTAGCGCAGCAGGTGAACCACTTCTTCCAGCGGCGCGCGATGGACCTCCACCTCGGCGCCCTTGCGCAATTCGTCCTGGGCCAGGCTCAGCAGGACGTTGTAGGTCTTGCGTGCAAGCACGGTGATGCGCTCGCTCTGGGCGACGACCGCCAGCGCGTTGACCGGCTTCTTGAGCGGCTGGTAATCGTCGACGCCCACGGCCGCCACTTCGTGGCGCAGTTCGTTGTCGGCGGATGAATAGGAGGAAAGGGGCATGTCGGGGAGAGGGGCGGGGGGACTGTAACCGCCTTCGGCGTCAGGTGAAAGCGCATTTTCATGTATGCCAAGTGCGCTCATCCATCGATCTGAACCGGGGGCCTCATTCGGGGCGCACGGGCGGCGGCATGCAAATCCCGTGAAAGCTCATGTTGCTTCGCACCAATTTGCGGCGTCCGATGGCCATCTGCTCCCGTTCGAGCTCAGGTCAAACACCTCAATCGGGGCCGGAGGCGACGTTTTGCGTCCTTTTCGCGACGGTTCGGCGCCCCTGAACTCACACAGCCAGGCTCCCGCGGGGCCTCGGATCTGCCCCCGAACCCACCCTGTCCGGATCCTGCCAAAGCTCGAAAGTCTCCTGTTGATTCTCGTGAAATCAACGTAACCTATTGATTTTATTGAATATTTGTCAGCCTAAAGGTATTAGAGGCTTTGAAGGAATTTCTATCTCTTCAACCCGTCCCCGGGGCTTTTCAAGCGAGTAACACCCACTCCTTTCCCTTCACATGAGTGATTTCGGGATTTGTGTTGGAGGATTTTGGGTGATCGGGGACAATTTGTCCAAATCACACAAAATGGAATGTGTGAAATGCATCTAAGCGAAGGAGTGTGGATGAACGAACTAACTCAAACAAGTCCGACCGAGATCTTTTTGAAGACTTCGACCATGGCGGACATCAAGCTGCAGGCCCAGCGGGCGAGCGAGATGGTCGGCGCAGTGCGGGCCAAGATGCTGGCGCCTTCGGCGCAGAAGAACAGCCCGGTCTTCATCCAGAAGGAAGTCGCCGAGCGCTGCGGGCTGGAGCCGGGCCAGTTCAGCTACCGGATGAAGAATACCGACCTGCCTCCCCTGCCCCAAGGCAACTTGGACCCCAAGAGCCGACGCAGAGAATTCAGTCTCGCGGAGACGCGGACCTGGGTCAAGGAGTTCCGCCGCAACCGGCTGCGGCCTGCGGGCGCCGAAGCGGTGGTGATCAGCATCGCCAACTTCAAAGGCGGCGTCGGCAAATCGACCACCGCGATGACGCTGGCCCAGGGGCTGACGCTGCTGGGGCACCGGGTCCTGATGATCGATGCGGATCCCCAGGGGTCGCTGTCGACGCTGACCGGCCTCGTGCCGGACCTCGACGTCCAAGAGGAAGACACCTTCATGCTGCTCGCGCTCGGGGAGGAGGACTCCATCCGCTACGCGATTCGGCCGACCTACTGGGACGGGCTCGACATCGTGGCTGCGGCTCCCCTGCTCTTCGGCATCGAGTTCAACCTGCCGGCGCGGCAGGTCAAGGAAATGGCCAACGGCTTCGAGTTCTGGAATGTGCTGAATCTCGGCATCGACGATGTGCGCGAAGACTACGACGTGATCATCATCGACACCGCGCCGGCGCTCTCGTACGGCACCGTCAACGCACTGATGGCCAGCAACGGGATCATCATGCCTCTGCCACCGAACGCCTTGGACTTTGCATCGGGTGCCCAGTTCTGGACCCTCTTCACCGACCTGACCGAGAACCTGATTGGCGCGGGCGGCAGCACCAAGACCTTCGATTTCATCAATGTGCTGCTGTCGCGGGTCGACAGCGACGACGCCAGCACCATGGTCCGCAAGTGGATCATCCAGACCTATGGCGACAAGGTGCTGCCGGCGGAGATCCCGCGCACCGTGGTCACGTCGGCGGCCAGCGCGGAGTTCAACACGGTCTACGACATTTCACGCTACGACTGGAATGCACGGACCTACAAACGGGCCCGCGAGGCCTATGACAACCTGGTGGCCTACATGGAGGGCGTCGTCCGCGCGGTGTGGCTCAAGAACCTGAGTCACGTGTCGGAAGCTGCGGTACGTCCCGAAATGATGGAAGGAGTCTGAGATGGCGAGTCGTCGATTTCTCGAGAAGGGCAACGCGATCACTTTGCCGTCCGACGTGGCGAGCTTGCCGGAAGCGCATGCACCGGCTGCCAATTCGCCGGTGCCGGGTGCAGTGGCGCCTGGCATTGCGGCTCGGCCGCCGCGCACCGCGATCGGCGGCATGGCGGCATTCATGCAGGCCGAGTCGGTGGCGAACAAGCGGCTTGAACAACTCGAGAGAGACCATGCGCCTTTCGTGGGCGCGGATCCAGTCAGGCAACTGGACCCGCGGACCATCCGCCGTTCGCGCTGGGCGAATCGCCACCAGACCGCTTTCGCGATGCGCGAGTTTGCCGAGCTGAAGGAAGACATCCGGAGCGCCGGTGGGAATGTGCAGGCGATCAAGGTTCGGCCGGTGCGCAGCGAAGATTTGAGTGAAGCGGAGAAGGGCGCTGAACCGCCGCTTCAGTATGAAGTGGTGTTCGGGCACCGCCGCCATGCCGCCTGCCTGGAGTTGGGGCTGCCGGTGAGCGCGGTGATCAAGGAGATGAGCGACCGCGAGCTGTTCGGTGAAATGGACCGTGAGAACCGCAAGCGCGAAGATCTCTCGGCCTACGAGCAGGGCGTGATGTACTTGAACGCCCTGGAATCCGGCCTGTTCGAATCGATGCGAAAGCTGGCCGAGGCGGTGGGTGTCGACCACGGGCTGGTCAGCAAGGCGGTGGGCGTGGCGCAGTTGCCGGACGTGGTGGTGCAGGCTTTCGATTCACCAGTCGAGATCCAGTACCGCTGGGCCAAGCCGTTGAGCGAAGCGTTGCAGCGCGACCCGGACGGATTGATGGAGCGTGCCCGGCGTGTGCGGCACAGCGGTGCGACCGTCACTGCGGGGACGATCTATGCGGCGCTGATTGGCGAAGCGTCGGAAGCGGCGTCGGCTTCTTCGACTTCCGAGATCGTAGGACGCGCCGGCAAGGTTTCGGTGTCGAAGGACAAGAAGGGACGGCTGTTGCTGAAGTTCGATCGACCGGTCAGCGCGGTCGTTCAGGCGGAAGTCGAAAAGGCACTGCGCTCCGTCCTGAGCTGAGGAAATCGGAGCGAATGAAAAGGGGGTGGTGAACGGTTCACCACCCCCTTTTTTCATGAGCGAGGGGAGGGTGGTGAACCGTTCACCACCCTCAGGAGCCGGCCCCGCTCCGGTTCTCGATCCGCTCGAGCGCTTCCAGCATGTCGCCCATCATCGACTTCAACACACCCATGTCACGATCCCGTCGTGCCTCGACGAGCGGGTCCGGCCCGGCGCCCGGCGTACGCCCCGACAAAGCGTCCTGGGCGCGAGCGACTGCCTCGTCAAGCTTGGTGATCAGGTTGTTGCGCAAGGCGGAGAACTGCGCCAACTCGCGCTTCACTGCAACCATTTCCTCATGGAGCGCGGCGAGCTGCACCTCGATCTTTTCCAGAGTGGCGTCGGGGCGATACGTGGGAGCGGACGGGACTTCTGCGATTGCGTCCGATGGTCTCAGTCGCTCGACTGCGGACTGCAAGCGATCCGCGGTGCGGGCGACCGCCAACTCGACGATAGCCTGCGTGTCGGTATGCATGAGGTGAGGCCATTGATCCTGAACCCGCTGGATCGCAAGGTCGGTGTGCAGACGCAGCCCAGGACGTCCTGCGCGGCGGGGGCGGCGCAGACTCTCCCGAGTGAATGACGGGTCGACTTCGACCATCCCTTCGGTGCCGTCCGACGTGCAGCCTTCGAAGACGCCCGTGGCGTTCCATTTCTTGAGCGAGGATTCAGAAGGTGCCTGTGGCCCGTGCATCATCGTCAGGATGCGGCCGAGTTCCGCGAGCGTACAAGTCGACGGCCACGGCGGGGATGTCGATGAGGTTGCCGGCGTGGAGGAGGGGACTGCGTCGAGGCTGGCCGAGGGCGGCAGGAGGATGTCCGAATCGCTCATATGCAGGCACATTTTGGTTACTTAATAACCTAATTATGACCCGCTCATCTACTCGCAGGCAAGAAAAGCCTTTGTGGACCTGGATTTCCGTGGAACATCTCGATCAAAACAGCCGAAAAACGATCTAACTCGTTGTCATAGAAAGAAAAAATCCAGCGTATCAAAATGTCGTGAAACAGTGCGTTGCGGAGGGGCGGCGGACCCGGAAAAGCGCGCCTTCTGTCCTGCCTGTCGTGCGTCAGTACTACTTGTCGAGTGCGACACCATTTCCTGTCGATTTTCCACAGCGTGAGACTGGTTGGCCCCAGCTGCCGCGCAAGCTCGGTGGTTGCAACGCTGAGGCGAGCGATGCCGCCGGCTCCCCGCGGGCTCATTGCGTGCCAGTTCCGCACGGGCCTCGCCCGTGAGGCACGCCTGTCGGCCCGAGGCGTTGACGCTACAGCTCGCCGACCCGTTCCCTTGAAGTTGGCGCTCGCAAGAGAGGCATGAAAGTCGAGAGATAGATCTTCGAAGCGCAAGGAGGAGACGCTAAGCGACCTGGACGTAGGAGCGCCCCCGCTAGCCTCCAGTGGCAGCCTCACCGGCCGTCCAGGATTTGCGACGCGGCCCCGAAGGTTGGCGCAGCGGGCCTGAGGGGACGAACCGCCGCAGTCAATTGAACGACACCTTGAACTCGTAGCGTCAGAGATCGTCTTGAGACATACCTGAGCAAGCCGTTGCATCGGACAAGTCGTCCGACTGCGTTGCCCGACTCCGCGGAGTGCAGCAAATTGGTAGATCGATCTACCGAAGATCTACCAACGACTACAGCGGGGCGAAATACCGACGACCAAGCACGCGCCGGACATAGCCCGACATGGTGGTTGGCATTGCGAAAGCCGACAGAAATAGTCGGGGGAAAGGTGGACATCATCGTCAATACCGCGGAGGCTCATCGAACCTACGGGATCTCTGCGCGCCGCGGCACAGACGTCGCTAAGTTGGAAATGGACGTCAACTACTTCGGCCTGCTGCGGCTCGCGCAGGAGTTCGGTCCGGCGTTGCGTGCACGTTCCGCAGATGGGGAGACGCATGCGGCAGCATGGGTGAATGTGCTCTCGGTCTATGCGTTGAGCAACTTCCCGCCGCACGGAACATTTTCTGCATCCAAGGCTGCTGCACTTTCGTTGGCACAGTGCCTGCGGGCCGAGATGAGGCCTGCTGGCATCCGAGTGATCAACGCATTTCCGGGACCAGTCGACGACGAATGGAATCAGAACCTGCCGCCCCCGAAGTTGGCGCCGGCAGCGCTGGCGTCGTCGCTCGTCAAGGCGCTCAAAGAGGGGATCGAAGACGTGTATCCGGGCGACGTAGCTCAGGAATGGCTTGAGCGCTGGCGTGACAACCCCAAAGTGCTCGAGCGCGAACTGGCACGCAACCTGCGTTTGACCGCCATCCGCTCCTTCTTCCGGTTTGTGTCGTTCGAGGAGCCGGCTCACAGCGCCCTTATCCAGCGCGTGCTCGCGATACCGAGCAAGCGACACGACAAGCGTGAAGTGCATTTCCTGACACACCTCGAAATCGAAGCAATCCTTGCCGCGCCCGATCGGATGACCTGGCTGGGTCGCCGCGACCATACCTTGCTGCTGCTCGCAGTCCAGACCGGCTTACGCCTTTCCGAACTGATTGGCTTAGACAGAGACGCCATCCATCTCGACGCAGGCGCGCACGTCCGGTGCGTAGGTAAAGGCAGGAAGGAACGATGCACTCCACTGACAAGGAACGCCCGAATCGCCCTTCAGGCGTGGCTCAACGAGCCGGCGCGGCGCGGCTCCAGCGCCTTGTTCCCCAATCTTCACGGGGGCCGGCTCAGCGCGATAGCGTTCAAGCTCTTCTGGCCAAGCATGTGCAAGTCGCCAGCAAGCGATGCCCAACGTTGGCGTCCAAGCGGGAGTCGCCTCACGTCATGAGGCACAGCGCGGCAATGGAACTCCTGCAGGCGGGCGTGGACTGCTCGGTGATCGCGCTATGGCTCGGTCATGAATCGATCTAAGGCGTTGCCACGGCAGACCCAGGACCAAGGCGTCGAACTGCGCAGGAGTGAGTGACGGCAAGGGCGTCGCGTTGGTCGTGCCCGGCCAGACGAAGCGCCCCGCGTTGAGCCGGCGCGCCGCGCACCACACGCCGAAGCCGTCGTGCACCAGCAGCTTGACACGCGTGCCGCGAACATTCGCGAACAGGTAGCCATGGTGCGCCTGCGCTGCACCGAAGACTTGCACGACGCGCGCCAACAGGCGGTCGGCGCCGGCGCGCATGTCGATGGGATCGGCGGCCAGCCACATCGCGTCGATGCGGATCATCGAAGCAACTCGCGCATCCACGCCGCGCACTCGCTGACGGCGCTCGCCGGCCATGTCACGGTGACCGCCATCGGCCCACGTCGCAGCTCAATGCGAACGTCCGGGACATGAGCCGGCTGGACTGGTGGCGGCAAGCTGACCGGGACGAACAATGTCTGGGCTTCTTGCGCCTTGGGGGCCTCGGCGGTGGTCGCGCTGACGACGGTGGTTCCCGACTTCATCTCTGAATCGCGAACCCATCGGCGCAGCAGATTCGCGTTAACGCCTTGGGCCATCGCCACCGCCGCCATCGACATGCCCGGCTGCATGCAACTGGCCACGGCGTTTGCCTTGAATTCGTCGCTGTGAACGCGACGTCGCCGGCGCCAAGCCGCTGACGCCGGTCAGCTTGCTGATGACGTCTGTACAACGTCTGCCTGCTCACGCCAAGCTTCACCGCCTGAGCACTTCCCTGACGAGTGCTTCGAGGACTGCCATCTTCTTCAATTCCGGGTCTTTCGTGCAACTCGTGGACGAACGGCGACGCGCGAAGTACTTCTCGACTGGCCTCGTACCCGATCAGTACGATGACTTGTCATGGGCAAACCGCCTACAAGGGCCGCTGAAACCACGGGCGTAAACTGGAGACCTTTTCTCATCGACAGCATCTGCGCCCTCGTTCTTTCTGTCCTGGAAGCATCGAAGTGAGTCATCCTTTGCCGCATTACGGAATTGATCACCACCATGAAAAAAGACAAAATGAATTTGAGCATCCGGAAGTCAATCCAAGCGTTCCCTACCCTAGAGGACGCTATAGAGCATGTGCGACAGGAACTTCGCGCCGAACGATGTGTGACTACTTGGCCGGTCCATGAGGGCGGCTATCGGGTGGAGTCATGGAACTTCGAAGCCCGCGGCGGAAGCGACGGCGATAGTTATTTCGCGCCGACAGAGCCGCATGAGCTCGAGCCCCCTCACACAAGAGAAAAGCTGACCTTCCTGCTGCGTCGAAAATGAGGCGCAGCCGATTCGTGACTTGGGAGAGGTGGTCGAATCGCCGTGTATTTCCGGGTTACGTCGATGCTCAAACTGAGGATGGTGTCCGAATCCGCCTAGCGATGCGGCATGAAGGGGTGAGTGTCTGCCAGCATCTGAAGCCGCAGCATCGCATTGCTTCGATTGCTGCATGATGGCGCGCCGCTTCAGGGTGAGCGGTGCTCCAAGGCACTCTGTTCAGACAGCCGCCGACGCGAATCGCTCGCCGTCGCCTTCCAGTTGCCGCCAAGCTCGAAGCTCATGTACAGCTCGCCCCTGAATCGCTGTATTCTTAATCTGTGGCGGTTTCTTGTGTCAACGCCAAGTTCAAATTTCATATCCCCCGGCAAAGTAGAAGTGTTGCATATTCGGCCGAGCTGGAGATTCTTGTTCGGAATACGCCAGAGTCAGGTAGTCTTTTCTTCGGCGCCTCTTGCTGAGACGCTGTGCGTCTCCTCATGCTCGCACATTCAGCATCGACTGCCTCTGCGACCTACTCGAAAGCCGCCGCCTCTTTCCGACAGGCGCGCAAGCGGCTATGGCCGATACGGTCGTCCACCCCCTCGGCAATGCGATGTCCTGCAGCGTGCGGGCAATAGCCAGACCTCAAAGGAAATGCCCCAAGAGTTTGAGCCCGTCTCCAACCTTCGGAGGGCCGAAATGTGACCTTCAACAACCCGGTCGCTCTGATCGAAAGAATTGAATCACTGGCATTAGATCTCGCGTTGCGAATGCGTCAGAACCTGTCCGCACGGCTTGCGGCGACGGGCCATGTCTCCGATCGAGCGTTGAAGCTGCTCGAAGACTGCAACTCGCTCGTCGAGTTGATTCGGAAGCAGGCGGACAGTTGCCGGAAATCCGAGTGGCGCGCTTCGAAGCTCGTGGACTCGTGCTATGCGATGAGGCTGCTGCTTGGACTAAATGTAGGCGAGTTCGGCATCGGCGAAGACGCCCTGAGCCACATCGATGCGTGGATACTCCAGATAGCATGTCACAAACTGATGGGCTCAATCGAGCCTTGATTAAGAAGGTCGTGACCTACGCAGGTCCGTACTCCCATACCCGCAGGCCTGGCGCATACGGCTAAAGGCGGCATCGTGTGTGACCGGCCGCGTAACGGTCCGCATGAACGTCATCACAAGGACCCGGCCTATCTGTTCGAGCGCTGCCGGTTTGCGATGTTGGAGGAAGCGAAAGAATGTTCGAATGGCCGCCAGGCGGACGGTGCGCTTCTGGGCTGAGTTGCCGCTATCAACGTTGCCACGTCCAGTTGCTCCAATTGGATGGCCGAGGGCTCGACTTTGTGCTTTGACGCGGCGAACTTGAACGGGGCCCGGAAGGTGCAGACAGATGATGACCGAGCGTGACATGTTCGTCGATTACGCTACCGTTTGTCGGTGATCGATCAAAATCCTGCCAGTGCTGTGTTTCGGCAGGCAATCCCTGTGGCATCGAGTTACGGCGTGCTGGAGAAGATCAACATCGAAAAGGGCGGGCGGTGCGAACACCGCGGCCATCGAGGGTCTTCGCGCCGAGTTGGGTCCAGATTTTGGAGGCTTCGCCAGTCGATTTGACGCCTGCAGGCTGCAGTCTTACGCAAGGAGTTCACGCAAGCATGCGCCTTGCCGGAGTCGCATCACATTGATCGGTGATTTCCATCAGGGAGTTCGCTTGGCAAGTTTCGCCATGCGCTTTCCCGCGTGGGGTTTGAGCATCCTGGTCCGGCTGCGCTTGGGTGCGTGCGGCGGCGCCCGAAGGCCCAAGCGCCGTCGCCGATTACACGGTGACAGGCAGCAAGGCGGCGGGCGCAGTCTGTGCGACCGTCAACATTGCCGTGTCCCCTGGCGCGAGAGCATCGACCGGGGGCCCATTTGATTCCGCTGCAATAACTGACGGTTTGCTAATGGAGCACCGCCAGCACCAGATCCAGGGTGTTGTCGCCCGCGTTCGAATTTCTGAATTTCTGTCGCGTCGCCAACCTGCGCCGTGTCGGGAAGTGGGCCTACATCGCGCGTCTGGTGGATGCGAGACACTGGCAAAAATGGGAATATGTAACACTCAGACTTCGCAGCTCTATTACTTGCAGCTGCAGAACAGAATCGGGAGCGCGACGCATAGAACTTTAGACTCATTGCAATCATTGGAACGCGCGGTTGATGCAGTCGAGTTGGCGATGCATCACGTCTTGGAAAGCGAGCCAGGCTTCAGCTTCGCGACCCAGACTGATCTGCTTTCGCTTTCTCCGGCCGAGGAGGCGCGCGTGCGGGAGGAAGAGACGGCGAGCGATCGAAAACGCCCGGAGTTGGCGGCGATTCACTCTTGCCTGATGTCATCCATGGCAATGCTTGCGGTCTGCCATTCACTGATAGAGCAACCGCCCGACCAAACGCTCCTCGAGCCCGAACGCCAGTGGAAGAGGCTGGCGTCCGACGCCAAGACCGCAGGTCGCGCCGCATATCGCGCGGCACTCGTACTTTCAGATCCCGCTTCCTGAGGTGAATGAGATCAGCTATGCAAACCCCAGACCTAGAGACAGTTGAGACGGTCAGAGTCGCGCTCCAGGAAGTGATCTTGGCGCGACAGCACGGCGTCCAAGCTGTGCCGTACTTCGCCCCAACCAACATCGGCGTGCTTTCTCCCGACGAGAAACGGAAAGAGTTGACTGTGGAGGAAGAGACCGATTACGGCAATCGGGTGCGCGCTGGCATCCACATGACGCTGTCTGCGGCGGTCGCAGCACTTGAAGTTGCAGAAACGCTCATGAAAAACTTCGCTACCATCAATCCAGAGGATCGGAAGCGCGAATTGATTCGATGCTCGCTGAATGCTCGTGTTGCCAGGGACGCTGCGGCCGAGGCCGCCGCGGTCTTGTCGGGGCAGCAAGCCCCCAAAACAGACGCGATGGTGGAAATCAAGCGACTGAAATCGGCACTCTTCCAGCGATTCGGGATCGGCGAATAACCCATACGAATCCCGCCAGCTCTCTTCGGTCGCGCAAGTCGCCGACTCAGCTGCCGGCGGCTCCACGCGGCCTCAGTGAGCAGCCGCCTCGCGAGTGCATAGCGCCACCGCCGCGGGGGCGGTTCAGTCATCCAACCGGATCTTTAGCCAACCGGCCGCGGAACATTTTTTTTCGCCGTGAGCCAGTCTCGCCGCCGTTCCGCGTCCTTCGCGAGTCGCTGCGGATCCTTTGATGCGAAGCACCAGCGCAGCCAGTCCCGCGCCTCGGGCGCGAAGGCATTGCCTGGCGCCAACCCCAGGCCAGCCTCGGCCACCAGCCGCCTTGCGACCTCGAGCGAATCGTTGAAGCCTTCGAGCCGGAAGAAGGCATACCTGCCGACTTTAGCTGACGCCACTTGCACGCCCGGAAGCTCGGCCAACAGCGGCACGAGCGTGTCGCGGCAACGCTTCAGGTGTCGTGAAGTAATGGAATGGACGCCCCCGCCTCACCTGAATCGCAACATGCGACATTGGGGGGCATGTTCAACCACACGAGCAGAGGCAGCCACCATGAAGATCACGACGATTGGCATCGACCTGGCGAAGAACGTGTTCCAGGTCCATGGGGTGGATGAGCACGGTAGAGCTGTCATGAACAAGCAGCTCAAGCGGCAACAGGTGGTTGAGTTCTTTGCCAACTTGCCACCGTGCCTGATCGGAATGGAAGCGTGCGGCAGCGCACACCATTGGGCGCGCAAGTTGCAGACCCTGGGCCACACAGTCAAATTGATGGCCCCGCAGTTCGTCAAACCCTACGTGAAGTCCAATAAGATCGATGCGGCCGATGCGCAGGCAATCTGTGAGGCCGTGGGCCGCCCGAGCATGCGGTTTGTGCCACTGAAGAGTGTCGAAAACCAAGGCGCTCATCTCCCTGTCCAGGTTCGTGCCGCAGTTCTCAACGAGACGCTGCGGCCTCGAGAGAGGCCAACGCCATGGCCTGGCAATACTGAAAACGAACGGTGCTACGTCGACAGCGAGTGGGAGATGGAGGCTGCTTAGCCAAAGAACTCCGGCGCCTTCCTGCCGCACGATGCGCACTTTGTGCCCAAACATTTCTTCCCGCACTTTTTGCACGCTGTCCCTCACGGAAGACCTACCAATCTTCGCGCATCGCTGCGCTGGTTGACGATGTGGCAGCCCGTGCAGCCGCCACGCGGCTTCTGCTGGCCGTCTGCGGTGCCGCCGCGGCACTGAGGCTGCTGGCGATCGCCCTCGCATGGCGGGCCGAATTGCGGCGTCAGGTGACGCAGAGAGAGACTCGCATCGCCTCGCTGCAGTCACAGAAGGCCGCGCCGATCGGCGAAGTTCACCATCGCATCAAGAACCACGGTCTCTTCGAGACCCATCGCCGTGCTGCGGACAAGGATCCAGTCATGTCCGGGGCCCTTGAGACGCTACACGGTCACGTTCTGGCTCTGGTCGGCATCCATGGATTGCAGGCGCAGCATGGCAGCATCGGCATCGCGCTCGGCGAGTTGGTGCGCACACAGCTGAAGTTGGTGCGTGCAGGGTTTCCGCGGGCCCCAGTTGGCGCTGACAGAAGACTACAAGTTGCCGGAGGCGGTATTGCCTCCGGATCAGGCCCTTCCTGTCGCCTTGATGACGACCAAGATGATCATCAACGCAATCAAGCACGGTGTGGCCGCGCCCGTCCGTGTGGCCATCGGGATGGGCGCTCAGCATTGCGGCTACGTTGCCGTCACAAATCGCGTCTCATCAGCGGCCACCATGGACTGGAAAAGCGGCCAGGGGCTAGGCATCGGTTTGAGCCTCTTGTCGACCTTGTCGGAGGGCATCGCCGAGGTGACGCAGAGGAGTACCCAACAGGAGATGATCATGACGATATTCTTGCGCCCGATGGGCCCGGGCGGATCAAGTTGACCATGGCCCACATTCTCATCGTCGAAGACGACCCGCTCGTCAGACATGTCTTCCTCACGCTCCAGCGGGCCGATGACCATGACGTGATCGCCGTGCCGAACGCCGATGGAGCCGTCGATGCGGCGACCAAGCGCACTACGGCGCTCGTTCTCATGGATGTCGGACTGCCCGGCATGGACGGCATCGAATGCGCCGGCGTTCTTCGCCAGCAAAAGATAGACGCGCCGATCGTTTTTCTGACGGCACATGGTAGACCTGAGTTCGTCGCCAGAGCGATCCATCACACCCCTACGCCTACCTCGTCAAGCCCATCAGTGGCGATCAACTCATTCCGCTCGTGCGCACTGCTCTGTACGCGGCAGAGGTGGGGCAAGCCAGAGAGGACAAGCTCGTGCTGGCACTCACCGACGGCCGCGAAATCAGCGCGGCGGTTGGCATGCTCGCTGAACGCCACCAACGGACAATCGATCAGGCGTTCTCTGCGCTGCGTGTCATGGCTCGCAGCGAGAGTCGTCGCCTGGTAGAGGTCGCTTCAGAGATCACCAGTCGCTCGCGCTAGGAATCCAAAAGGGCTTTGCGTTAAAAACTACCGGCGCCCGTCGCTGCGAGCGAGTCGTGTGGCAAGTGCTGTGGTGATAATGCGCGCACAGCTGCCCAAAACCCGTGGCTGACCCTCGTGCAGGCGCACGACGGAGCCAGACACGGGGTTCACTCGTCGTCCGCCTTGCAGGGCGGCCCACAGATCGCAGCCCCCCGCATCTGCGTCGCTTCCGAAACGCCTGCCGACCTTCAAGCAGGAGTAGTTGGATGTGTGGATTTGCAGGTTTCCTGCCGTGCGGGCCGTCGCCGACGAAAGTTGTGGATCGTCACCCGGTTCTTGTTGCCGTCAGTGACGCTGTCGACCATCGTGGCCGGGATGCACGGTATTACGATGATGACCGGGTGGAGCTCGTGTATCGGCGGTCGCCGCAGGCCGTGGTGAAGCGGGATGCCCCCAGACATCAGACGATGAAGACGTCGCCAAATGCGCCCTGGTTGATAGCGCGCTTGGGTCGACGTGCTGCTGGACCAGGTTCGCTACGAGGCTTCACATTGATAGAGCTGATGGTGACGGTCGCCATCGTTGCCATCCTGGCAGCGATCGCCTATCCCTCGTACACCAGGTACATCGTGCGCTCCAATCGCGCGGCTGCGATGGGATACATGCTGGAAGTCACCAATCGTCAGCAGCGCTACATGTTGGATGCGCGGCAGTACGCGACTTGGGCGCAGCTGAATCTGACCCTGCCTTCCAACGTTTCTGCCAACTACCAGATCGATACCAACCCGACCGGTGCCACGCCGCCGGGATTCACGGTGACGGCGACTCCGATCAACAGTCAACTCGCCAGAGACACCCAGTGCGGGACGTTGAGCATCGATGACACGGGACTGAAGAAGGCGCTTGGAAATCAGACGGGGGTTCAAGGATGCTGGTAAGCCGCAGTTCGGCGCGGCGCCACGTCACCGGCTTCACACTGATCGAACTGATTACCACCGTGGTGGTGCTGGCGGTTCTGGTGGGCGTCGCGCTTCCGTCGTTTCGTTCATTTGTGATCAACCAGCGTTTACGCAACGCGTCCTTCGACATGATGGCCTCGTTGACCCTGGCGCGTAGCGAAGCGATCACCCGTGCCAGAACCGTGTCGTTCACGAAAGGCAGTACGTCCTGGGACAAGGGGTGGACGGTGACCGACGGCACGGCGCCGGTGATCCAGAACCAGGAAGCCTACAGCGGACTGTCGATCACCGACTCGGCCTCCCTGGGTGCCGTCTCATACGGCAAGGACGGCCGCGCGGTCACCGCGAATACGAAATTCACCGTTGCCCCTTCCGTGGCGATCAGCGGTGTGAGTTGCCGTTTCATCTCCATCGGCCTGAGTGGCGTGCCGAGCAGCAGTGTGGGAGCTTGCCCTTGATGAAGTCAAAAATCGCAGAACAACGTCCGCGCCGACATGGACTTCAGCGCGGGGCGGCGCTGATCGAGATTCTGGTCTCGCTCGTCATTCTCCTGTTTGGCCTGCTCGGCCTGGCGGGCATCAGCAGCCGCGCCAATCTGTCGGAGCTGGAGTCCTACCAGCGCACCCAGGCGGTCCAGCTCGTGCAGGACATGGCCGGGCGATTGAACGCGAACCGCAAGGTTGCGAGCTGCTATTCGAACGGCACGGCCGGGATTCAACTGAGTTCTTCGATTTCGACGGTCCCGGCCTGCACCGCAGGCACTGCCCAGCAGCAGACCCAGGCCGTAGCCGATCTCACCGCTTGGCGCAACATGATCCAGGGCCAGTCCGAGACGGTTAAGGATTCGTCAGGTAACAACGTCCAGATCGGAACCATGATCGGTGCGGTCGGTTGTGTCACGCTCGACGACCCGACGAACAACGTTTACCTGATCGCGGTTTCCTGGCAGGGTCTCGTGGACACCTCTGCGCCTCTGAGCAATGGAGCCGCGTTCCCATGCGGGAGCGGCGCCTACGGGAGTGAAAAGCGTCATCGCGTCGTGACCACCAAGGTTCGGATTGGAACCTTGTCATGAGAATGCACAAGCGGTCACGGCCGCCACGCTACAGCGGAGGCTTCACGCTGGTCGAACTGATGGTGGCCATGACGCTGGGCCTGTTCCTGATGATCGGGCTCATCAGCCTCATCGTCACGACGGTCACCTCACGCTCGGAGCTCGACAAGGCGTCTCGCAAAATCGAGAACGGACGCTACGCGATCGAGCTTCTGACCAACGACATCGAGCTCGCCGGCTTCATCGGCCAGACCGCCGGCAGCTCGTACAACTTCGCCCTGCCGGTCACGTGTCCCTTGACGATGGCCAACCTCGGCTATACGGCCGTCGCGCGCCCCGGCATATCAACCATTCCACTGCAGCTTTACAACGTGAGCACGACGCCCACGTGCATCAGCAACGTCATGGCGAATACGGCCATGCTGATCGTCACCCGCGTGAGCACGACGGCAGTCACTCCAGCCAACGTCGCGGCCGCCGAGACCTATCTGCAGGTGTCTACCTGTGCCACGGACACACAGCCTTTCGTGATTGCCAGCGGCGCCAGCGCGTCGAGTTTCAATCTCATGACCAAGGATTGCGTGTCGAGCAAACTCGCCCCCGTTCGCAAGGTCGTCCAGCACCTGTATTTCGTCAGCACCTGCAATGTGTGCGGCACCGACACCACGCCGACGCTCAAGATGGCCGAATACGTCAATGGCGCGATCACCGTCACGCCGCTGGTCGAAGGCATCGAGAACCTTCAGCTCGACTACGGCGTCGACCTGGATGGCAATGGTTCACCCGATTGCTACACCAGCAATCCAGCCAATCCGCCCATCGATGAGGCGACAAAGCAGCCGGTCGCTGAAGTCGCGGCTGCCGTCTGTTCGACGACCGCAGCGACTCCGGTCTACGACTGGTCTGTGCCCTCGACCAACTGGGGCAACGTGATGTCGGTGCGAGTTCACGTGCTCGCGCGCAACACCGAAAGCTCTCCCGGATGGAAGGACACCAGAACCTACAACATGGGGCTGGCTTTTCCAACGCTCGGCCCCTTCAAGGACCAGATCAAGCGTCACGTCTACAGCACCGTTGTGCGCTTGAACAATGCCGCTGGCCAGAGGGAAATTCCATGATTTGCATCGGGCCTGGAGCGGTGAAACGCGCGCAATCGGGGGCCACGTTGCTGGTCTCGATGATCTTCCTCGTGGTGCTCACGCTCATCGTCGTCTCCGCGATCAAGGTGAGCAATGTCAATTCCAAAGTCGCGGGCAACATGCAAGCTCAAAGGGAGGCGGAAGCCGCCGCCCAGGAGACCATCGAGAAGGTCATCAGCACCGACTTCACGACACTCGCGACGCCTAGCCCCGTCACAGTCGATATCAACAACAGCGGGGCGGCTGGGTCGACCTATTCGGTCGATCTGAATCCTCTCCCCACGTGCGTCAGTGTGAGCCCGATCAAATCCGTCGACCTTGACGCCGGCAACCCGGCCGATGTGCCCTGCTACGCCAGCGGCTCCGTGCAGAACTCCGGCATCTCCGGCGGCGCGGGCAATGGTGATTCGATGTGCGCGAACTCGAACTGGGAGATCACTGCCAGCACGACGCCGCCCAATGCCGCCGTTTCCGCCACGCCTGCCGTCACGGTGCGCCAGGGCGTGGCGACGCGAGTCGCGGTCGGTAGCGCATGCAACTGACATGAGCCGTCCACCCCAGTTTCCAAATTGCCAAATTGCCAAATTGCCAAATGCCGAGGAAGCATCTGCCATGAAATCGTCCCACTTCGTCAAATTGCTGCTGGCCTGCATGGTCGCGTTGACCGCCTTCACGGCCCGAGCGGATGACATCGACATCTATGGTGGAACGGCCAACGGGCCGACGCCGAACATCCTCATCATCGTCGACAACACCTCGAGCAACGACGCGGCCTACACGTCGAGTTGCCCCTTTTCTGCGTCGGCCCCAAAACTACCCAACTCCACGCTGTTGGATATGGTGTATTGCTCGGTTTACGGTGCGATCGATGCGATCAGGACGCAGCCCGCCTTGCTTGGCAAGCTGAATATCGGGCTCATGAGCGGCGGTTCGGGCTCCAACAAGGGTGGCTCGATGTACTACCCCAGCGCGGCGCCATACAACCTGCCGCTGATGGATGCAGGCGGCATCCAGGCTTTTCAGAGCGTGATCGCTGCGGGCATTCCCAAGGCGACCGGCAATGCCAAGCTCGATGGCGATATGCAAGAGGCGTGGGCATGGCTCACGGGCAACGTCGGACCGCGATCGGGGACGTCCTACGCGCCTCACATCGGGACGCTGTCCTGCCAGAAGACCGTCATCATCCTGATCGGCGCGGCATCGAAACAAGGCCGTCCGGACAACGGGTCCGGCTTCACGAGCGCCAGCGATCTTGCTGCCGCAGGTGCCACCGCTGCGCAGCAAGTGCCGATCAGCACGGCCAACATCGGCCCCTACACGACCAACGACAATGCCTGGATCGATGAGTGGGCGCGGTTCTTCTATCAAGGAAACTTCAACACCAACGATCCGAATGACCCGCAGAACGCCACGACTTACACGATCGCTGCCGGCGGCACCTCGCTCGACTACAACCAGATTCTGAACAGCACCGCGAAGCAGGGCGGCGGCAAGGCCTTCGTGGCCGGCGACTACAACTCGATGGTCCAGGCTTTGCTCCAGATCTTCAACGAGGTGCAAGCCGTCAACAGCGTGTTCGCGTCGGCGAGTCTGCCTGTCACGACGAGCGGCGGCGGGTCCTATGCCAACCAGGTGTTCATGGGCACCTTCCGCCCCGACCCCGGGGGCGCGCCCCGTTGGGTGGGCAACCTGAAGCAGTACCAGATCGGCGCGGATACCTCCAACCCTGTATCTATCAAGACCTTTCTTGCCGATGCCTCGAGGCCGCCGTACCAACCCAACCAGACGGCCAATTCGGCTTTGAGCTCGGTGGGCACCACGGGCTTCCTTTCGCCCACAGCAATCAGCTTCTGGACCTCCAAGGACGTGACGTCCTTCCCGGATGCGCCATCGCCGACCGGGACCGGTGGGTTCTGGGTCAACCATCCGCAAGGCGCTGGAACCAGCGCCGAAGGCACGCTGATGGGCACCCCGAACTGGATGCTCGCCGCCAACGGCGTGCTCGAGTTGCCGGAGGTCGAGTACCTCCGCTACTACGAGTCCTGGGGCTCCGACCAGACGTACCCGCACATGGCGGTGCCGTGGGCCTGGGCCTTCGACACGCCGTTCAAATGGGTGAAGCAAATCGCCTCGCACTTCGGCGGGACGCGTCAGGGCATGGTGATCTCCTGGCCCGGCCACATCAACGATGTTGGCGGTGTCCGCTCGCAGTTCCACCACGTGATCGACATCGTGCCGACGATCCTCGAGGCGGCCGGCATCCAGGCACCGGACATGGTGAACGGGGTCAAGCAGAAGCCGATCGAAGGCGTGAGCATCGCCTACACCTTCGACAAGGCGAACGCGAACGCGAAATCGAAGCGCGACACGCAGTACTTCGAGATGTTCGCCAACCGGGGCATCTATCACGACGGCTGGTACGCCTGCACCACGCCCCCTGCGCCGCCGTGGCTTCTCGGAACCAAGGCGCTGCCCCCGGTCAACGAGTACAAGTGGGAGCTCTACAACATCGCCGAGGACTACTCGCAGGCGAACGACCTCGCGGCGAAGAATCCCGACAAGCTGAAGGAACTGCAAGCCCTGTTCCTCGCAGAAGCGGAGAAATACCAGGTCCTTCCACTGGACAATTCGGTCTTGCCGCGCATCATCACGCCGCGCCCGAGCGCAACCGCTGGTCGCACCGTCTTCACCTACACGGGCGAGAACGTCGGCATTCCGGTCGGCAACGCGCCGAGCCTCCTCAACAAGGACTACACGATCACCGCTGAGATCACGGTGCCGAAGGCGGGCGCCGAGGGAATGATCGCGACGCTGGGCGGGCGCTTCGGCGGCTATGGCCTCTACCTGCAAAAGGGCAAGCCGGTATTCGTCTACAACCTGCTCAACCTCAAGCGCTACCGCTTCGAGGGCGGCGTCGGCGCCGAGGACTGGCTCGGAAAGTCGCTCGCGCCAGGGAAGCACACGGTCGTGTTCGACTTCAAGTACGACGGTCCTGGATTGGGCAAGAGCGGCATGGGGGTGTTGACTGTCGATGGCAAGGTGCTCTCGAAGCAGAAGATGGACCATACGATCCCGTTCCTGATGTCGCTCGACGAAACGTTCGACATCGGCATGGACACCCGCACGCCGGTCGACGAGAGCTACAAGCTGCCGTTCAAGTTCACCGGCACGATCAACAAGCTGACCTACAAGCTCAGCCCCGAGCAACTCTCCCAGGCGGACCATGAGGTCATGCAGCGGGCGGTCGCTGCGGCGCGGGATATGCCGACGCGGTAGCACATGCGCCCTGCGCGAATGCCGGCCGCCGTTGCTGCATCGGCAGTGGCGGTCATTGAGCTCCCATCCATTGACCTGAGGGATTGTCATGAAGCGCTTCATATTTGCCGCAATGGCTGCGTTCGGCATCTTGAGTCTCGCCCCCTTGTCATCCTGGGCGGTCACCTGTGCGAAGGGCGTGTACCGCGAAGGCTGCGCCGGCCCGAACGGTGCGGCAGTGGTCAAGAAGCCGCCACCACCGCCTGCGCAGGTCACATGTGCCAAGGGCGTCTACCGCGAGGGTTGCGTCGGGCCTAACGGCGGCGCAGCGGTTCGCAGGCGCTAGCGGCCCGTCAGTCCTCGAACGCCATCCTGTTGCTCGTCCCGCAAGAACAGAGAACGCAGTGAAACCGAACAGGTTCGCCTTGGCACTGGGTGTCGCCGCGGGCGTTGCGTTCCTCGCGGCAACGCCGGCACGCGCCGAATTGAGCGCCGAGGAACTCGCCAAGCTCGCTCAGAACCCGGTCGGCAATCTCATCAGCGTGCCGTTCCAGAACAACACCAATCTCAATTTCGGTCCGGAGAAACGAACGCAGAACATCCTCAACATCCAGCCGGTGATCCCCATCTCGATCGACAAGGACTGGAACATCATCACCCGCACGATCTTGCCGGTCATCTCCATGCCGGCACTCGGCCCGGGCACCAGCGGCACCAGCGGCATCGGCGACACGGTACTGACCGCGTTCCTGTCGCCGGCGAACCCGGGCAAATGGATCTGGGGTGCCGGACCAGTGGTGCAGATCCCGACCAACAGCAATTCTGAACTGGGCAACAAGAACTGGGGCCTGGGCCCATCCGCCGTCGTGCTGCACCTCGACCACGGCGACCCGTGGGTCTACGGCGCTCTGTTCAACAACATCTGGTCGGTGAGCAGCAGCGGGCAGGGGGGCTCGTACAACAACTTCCTGCTCCAGCCCTTCATCAACTACAACTTCCCGGGGGGCTTCTATCTCACCACCGCCCCGATCATCACCGCAGACTGGAAGGCCGAGGGTAGCCAGCGATGGACCGTGCCGCTCGGTGGCGGCATCGGCAAGATCTTCCACCTTGGCAAGCTGCCGGTGAACACGCAGCTCTCTGCCTACTACAACGTGGTCAGGCCGGATAACGCTGCCAACTGGCAGATCCGGGTGCAGGCGCAGTTCATGTTTCCGAAGTGATCGGTGACATCTTGCATCGCCGTCGCATCTTCAACTTGAAAGGGCTCAAATGACCAAGACCAGATTGCTCGCAGGCACGGCATTGCTCGCCGCGGCCCTTGCGCTCGGCCCTGGGGCGGCTGCCCAGACGGCCGCGCCCGCAAGGGCTGCGACCCCCTCGGCCAAATCTACTGTCAAGGCGTCGCCCCAGCTCGAGCCCAAGGCCATGGACTTGTTGCGCGCCATGAGCGCCAGCCTGACGGCCTCGCAGTCGATGGCCTTCACCGCCGTCACTACCTACGAGAGCCCGAGCAGCGTGGGTCCGTCCCTGGCCTATGCGACCTCGTCCGAGGTGCTGCTGCAACGCCCCGACAGACTGCGCGTCGTTACCTTGGGTGACGGACCGCCTGCGGAGTACTACTACGACGGCAAGACGATCACGGCCTTCGCGCCGGCCGAGAACCTGGTGGCCGTCGCGCCGGCCCCGTCCACCATCGACGCCATGCTCAAACAGGCCTTCGACAACGCCGCGATCTACTTCCCCTTTGCCGATGTCGTCGGCAGCGATCCGTTCAAGACGATCACCGAGGGCCTCACCAAGGCCTTCTACATCGGCCAGTCGAAGGTGGTCGGCGGCACCACGACCGAGATGGTCGCCATCGCCAGCAACGAGATGTTCATGCAGATATGGATCGGCGCCGACGACAAGCTGCCGCGCAAGATGCGCGCGATGTTCCGTGGCGACCCGCTGCAGTTGCGTCACCAGGTCGAGCTGTCGAACTGGAAGCTGGACCCGGTGATCGCGGCCGAGGCCTTCGCGGCGGCCAATGCGGCCAACGCGAAGAAGATCGACTTCGCTGCGCCGAAGGCACCGTCGGCCGCGAAGAAGGCGGCCAAGGCCTCCGCCAAGGCGCAGTAAGGAGCGGGACGATGATCACCCTCAAGACACTCAAGACACTTCCCCTGCTGGCGGGCCTGCTGATGACCACGGGGTTCCACGCGCCGGCCGCCGCCTGGGCCAGTGCGAACCGCATGGGCGGCCACTCCGAAGGCGGCTTCGGCGGTGCCGAGCACACCAACCGCTATGGCGGAACCACCACGCACAGCTGGGACGGCGCCACCAGCCACACCAACGTGGCCGGCGGCACCACCACCGGCGCGGCCGGCTACGGCGCCGTGCACACGACGCCGGGCGGCGCCAGCGCCTATCACCCCCCGGCCTACGGCGCCGCGGGCTACGCGCCCTATCACGCGCCCGTGGCGGTGCCCTACTACCACGCAGGCTGCTCCGACTGCGCGGGCGCGGTGGCCGCTGGCGCAGTGGTCGGGGCGGCAGCCGGTGCAGCGGTTGCCAGCGCCAATCGGCCGGTGGCTGTGTATCCCATGGGCGTCAGCTATGCGACGGTGCCCGCAGGCGCTGTCATGGTCAATCGCTACGGCGTCGAGTACTACCAGGTCGGAGCGACCTGGTTCCGGCCCTACTACGGCGCCAACGGCGTCTATTACACCGTCGTGGGTGCACCATGAGCGCGCTGACATCCCGCTTCTCCCAGACCTCGCTCGCCGGCGGCCTGGCCGCGGCACTTGCGCTTTTTGCCAGCGGCTGCGCCGCGCCCGGCTCGGGCAACGCGGGCGTCACGGCGTCTGACAACAGCCTGGCCAATGTCTCCAACGTCGGCTTTCTGTCAGAGCCCGGCAGGCTGAAGGTCCAGGCCGCCAACGGCGGCTTTCTCTGCTGGCGGCAGCAAGGCATCCACTGGAGAAGCTACGACAAGGTCATGATCGAGCGCATCCAGGTCTACGTCACGCCGGCCGATGGGCAGAGCCCGATCGACCCGACCGACCTCAAGACGCTGATCGACTACTTCCATAGCGCGCTGGTCAAGAACCTCTCGCCCGAGGTGAAGGTGGTCGACGTTGCGGGTCCCGGCGTGCTGCGCGTCAGGCTGGCGCTGACCTCGCTGGTTCCGACCAATTCGCTGGCCAGCGTGGCGGGCACCGCAGTGCCCTACGGCTTCGTCGCGGAGATGGGCTCGGGCGCGGCCACTGGGCGCCCGGTCGGGTCGACGCCTTACCTGGGAAAGACCGGTATCGAGGCCCAGTTCCGTGACGGCGCCACCGGCGCCGTGCTGGGCGAATGCGCCGACACGCAGATCGGACTCAAGTACGCGGCCGATCTCAACAAGAACGCCACTCAGGCCGCAGAAGCCTGGATGAACGGATACGCCAGCTCCTTCACCAGTTGGAGCTACGCTCAGGACGCTTTCAACAAATGGTCGTCCGCCTTTGCTCAGCGCCTTGCGGAGCTGCGGGCCCAGTCGCCGCAATGACTGCGAACATTCTCCACCGTGCGATCTTCGGCATGGCCGCGGCTTTCGCGGGCCTGCCGTCCTATGCACAAAGCGCAATCGCTGCCTCCGACCAGTGGCAGTTCGAGCTCATTCCCTACCTCTGGCTGGCCGGCGTCCGCTCCGACCTGAAGCTCGGGCCGTTGCCCGGGAACACCGTTTCCGTGAGTTCCAGCAGTGTCCTCAGTGCACTGGATTTCGGCGCCATGGGCACGCTCGAAGCGCGCAAGGGCAACTGGGGCGGCCTGCTCGACGTGCAATACGTGAAGCTCGGCGTCTCCAATCAGGTGGCCGGTGGGCTCCTGGGCGGCTACAACGTCAAGTTCGAGCAGAGCATCGCGACGCTGGCCGGCTTCTATCGCGTGCTCAATGGACCCGTGGCGGTCGACGTACTGGGCGGCGCTCGGTACGTCTACGCCAAGACCGACCTCGACATCTCGCCCAGCCTGCGTGGACTCGGTGGCCAGATCGAAGAATCGGGCGGGGTGTGGAACGCAATCGTCGGCGCGCGCGCAGTCATGCCGGTCAACGACAAGTGGTCGTTGATGGGCTACCTCGATGTGGGCGAAGGCAGCTCGACCTCGAGTTGGCAAGCCATCGCTGGCGCCAGCTACCAGTACTCCCCCGTCACTTCACTGAAGTTCGGCTATCGCTACCTGAGCTACAAGCGCGACGATGCACTGCTCAACAAGGTGGCGATGGGCGGTCTTTACTTTGGCGCCGGCTTCAAGTTCTGATCACCACATGACGACTGAAACCTCTTCATCGACGGATGCTGTCGCGGCGCCGCATCCCGGCATGCTGTGGATCCCCGGCGGCACCTTCCGCATGGGCTCCGACCACCACTACCCGGAAGAGAAGCCGGCGCACCGCGTGACAGTCGACGGCTTCTGGATGGATGCGACGCCGGTGACCAACGCGCAGTTCAGGACCTTCGTCGAGGCGACCGGTCACGTCACGTTCTGCGAGATACCGCCAGATCCCAAGGACTACCCCGGGGCGCTGCCCGAGATGCTCAAGGCCGCTTCTTCGGTCTTCGTCGCGCCACCCGGTCGCGTCAGCCTGCACGACCACTTCCAGTGGTGGCAGTTCGTTGCCGGCGCCAACTGGCGCCAGCCGCAAGGTGCCGGCAGCAGCATCGCGAGCAAGGAAGATCATCCCGCGGTGCACCTGGCCTGGAGCGATGTCGAGGCCTATGCAAAGTGGGCCGGCAAGGCCATCGCGACCGAGGCCGAATGGGAGTTCGCCGCGCGCGGCGGGCTCGAGGGCGCCGAGTACGCCTGGGGCAGCGAACTCGTGCCGGGCGGCGTCCACCAGGCCAACACCTTTCAGGGCGAGTTCCCCTGGCAGAACCTGGCCGAGGACGGCTTTACGGGCACTTCGCCGGTGCACAGCTTTCCGGCCAATGCCTACGGCCTCTACGACATGATCGGCAACGTCTGGGAGTGGACCGAAACCTGGTACTCGCCGCGACACCCGGACGAGAAGCTCAAGGCCTGCTGCATTCCCGTGAACCCGCGCGGCGCACCGAAGGAGCGAAGCTTCGATCCCGGCATGCCGGACATCCCGATCCCTCGCAAGGTGATGAAGGGCGGTTCGCACTTGTGCGCGCCGAACTATTGCAGGCGCTATCGGCCGGCCGCGCGCATGCCGCAGCCCGTCGATACCTCGACCTCGCACTTGGGCTTCCGATGCATCGTGCGCCAGGAGCGTACCAAGTGAACGACGTCCCGCAGACGATTCGGCAGGCTCCTCGCCGTCGCGTCGGCCTCCATCGGCCTGGCCTTGCGGCGGCCGCTCGCCTCTGGTTGATGGCGTTGACGCTGGCGGCGGTTCAACTCGCAATTGCGCAAGGTTCCGTGGCCGGCACCGTGGCCGGGGCGGCCGATCCCGCGGTGCTGAGAGGCGCATGGAAACGGACAGATGGCAACTACATCATCCTGGTACGCGACGTCGGCACAGCCGGCGAGATCACGGCGATGTACTTCAATCCAAGTCCGCTGCCCTTTGCCAAGGCTCAAACCTCCCGGGAGGCGGGCACGCTGCGCGCTGCCTTCGAACTGCAGGCCGGCGGCTACAACGGCTCGACGTACGAGCTGCGCTACGACGCCACCAGCGATCGCCTGGTCGGGGTCTATTTTCAAGCGGTGGCGAAACAGCGCTTCGAGGTCAGCTTTGTCCGCCAGCGCATTGAAGGCGCACTGCGCTGACCAGAAGAGGTCGATTGACGAGCTACGTCTGCACGATCTTGAGACCCATGAATACGAAGGGACCTCCTATGACGGGTTGCGGGCTGTTGCCACCGCGACATGGTGGCATCAGCCGCAAATATTAGGCGTGGAGGTCCATTCGTCCAGCAACTGGCAGCCGTTCCACTCGGTGCTGCCGATGCGCATCGGCCCGGCAGGCAGCGATTCGAGCAACACCAGCGACCGGGTCTGCAGGTCCTGCGGTCCGAACCGCGCCACCACGGCGCGAGCCACTTTGTGCATCAGCACGTTGGCGACGTCCGACTGGTTGGTGCGCATGTCGCGCGAGCGGCTCACCACCAACAGCGTGTTGGGCGCGATGCGCACGAACTCGCCATAGCGCCGGTCGTGTGGACGACTGTCCAAGCCAGTGGACTGCGCCAACCCGGGCATCACCAGGGCGCCGCTGCACGCGGTAGCGACAGTCAGCAGACACGCGCGCAAAGCGCGCAACAAGTTGAGGACATGGGTTCCTTCAGGTGCGGCCAAACTGCGCGTCCAGCCAGTCCAACACCCGCTGGTTCAGTAGCGAGCGGTTCTTCATCTCGCAGTGTCCGCCGGCGCCTTCGGCAGCGCTGAAATACAGCATGTGCTTGGGGCATTTCAGCGCCTCGAACAGTGCCGTGGCCGATGCCGCCAGTGTGTCTCCCTCGGCATGCGTGACCAGCGTCGGGCAACGGATGGCCTCAAGACAACCGTCCAGCGTGTAGCGCTCGGCCTCGGCGAGGTACTCGCGCAGGGTACGCACACCGTGCACCCAGAAGTTGCGTTGCATCACGCTCCAATGAAGGCGCGGGCTGCCGGCGATGAGCGCTTCCATCTTGTCCAGCCAAGGCTGCGGCAGCTCGCCCAAGTGGGCCGCCGCCTCGCGCGGCACGCCCATTTGCACTGCAGCGGCACGGAAGCCGGATGCCACGTTCCACAACCCTGGGTCGGCGATGCAGGCGCTAAGCCTCGTGTCGCCCGAGGCCGCTCGCGGCGCCAGATAACCGCCCAGACTCCAGCCAGAGAGCGCAATTCGCGCCGGATCGACCAGATCGAAGGTGAGTGCGTGGTCGACCACCGCGCGCACGACAGTTTCCCAGTCGGGCCGCAAGCGCAGGCCCTGCTCGTACAGCGCGCCGCCCTGGCCAGGGCCGTCAAACATCAAGCAGTGGTAGCCGCGGCGCGTGGCGGCCACCGCGCTGGCGAAATACATGTCCGTCATCGTGCCGTCGTACCCATTGGTAAGAATCAGCAGCGGCCCGCGCTCGGCGGCGGTCCTACCTTCGGCCGAAAGTAGGTAACCGGGTAGCGTCGTGCCCTCGAAGGGGATACGCAGCGGTGTGGCTGGCGTGTCGCCCAGTGCCAGCGCCCGGCCGAGCAACTCGCTCTGGCGGCGGAAGGACTGCAGCAGCCTTGGGTCGACCGGCTCGCCGTACAGTGGGTGGTAGGCCGCCGCTTGGTAGCAACTGGCGCGCAGGAAGAGGCTGCGCGCACCGGCCGTGTGTCCTCGCTTCAGCGCCTCTTCGCCCTGCGCCGCCAGGCGCTCGGCGGCTTGCGACCAAGCGGCATGGAAGGCGCCGTCGTCGCCTTCGCCCACAGCGCGGGCTACGGCTTCGATCTCGCCGTACTCGGCGCCACCAGCGGGGATGTAGGCCAGAGGCCAAGTGCCGAACTCGTCGTGCAGGTGGTGGTGAAACAAGGGCATGGCTGATGGTCGATTTAGTCGAGTACGCGTTCGTCCAGAATGCTGGGACGCCCCGGCGGCCTTGTCGTGTTCTGTCCGTCCCGCGAATGTCCCGTATGTCTACACGCGACGCGGCGCAATATGAGAGGCCACACGGCGTTCACATGGTGACCGAAGATTCATTTCTTGCTTCGCCCCAACCGGGCGCCCGCAAGCCGACGTGGTCAACGATTTTCGGGGCTCAATTCGGGAATCGCTCGATGTGCGTCTCACCCTTGCGGCCTGCGTAGGCGACATGGCGACCCGCGATCCAGACCGTGTAGCCGCTGCAGCCCGCGCGCTGCGAAAGATGCTTGAACTCGGGGTACATCACCCGACCTTGCTGGGCACCCAGGATGGCCGAACGCAAGGCATCACCGTCGAAGGCTTCGGCGATGCCTTCCTGCGGCCGCTCGAAATCGAGGTCCAGGGTGGCGCCGTCGGGCAGGTAGTAGGTGGTGCGACCTGTGCGGTAGTCGACGTAATAGGACTCGACCTGGACACTCGCGAGTTTTGCGATCACTTCGCCGAAGTGGATGCTGCCCTTGTTCGATGCCTCGAAGGTGG
The DNA here is from genome assembly GCF_900107745.1 of Variovorax sp. YR216. Lineage (GTDB taxonomy): Bacteria > Pseudomonadota > Gammaproteobacteria > Burkholderiales > Burkholderiaceae_C > Variovorax. Next base: position 119,826 of record NZ_FNRO01000009.1, read on the forward strand.
ACTGAATGACGATGCGGGTGCTCTCGTTCATGGTTGTTCCTGTTCTGGAGCGAATGGCCTGATCCATCAGGCGGTGGGAATGACTTGGAGCTGGTGGTGTTTCACCAAAGCCTGCATGGCGTTCATCAGGGCTTGGCGCTCTTGCGCACGGAGATGGCCGAAAAAATGTCCGTCATTGGCATCGGCCAGGGCCGCCAGTTGCGGAACCAAGGCCATGCCCGACGCGGTCAAGACCAGGGATTGCTCTCGCGAACGTCCGTCGGCCAGTTGGCGTTTCGCCAATCCCTTCTGCTCGAGGCGAGAGACCACCTTCGACGCGGCGCTCTTGGTCATGCCCATGGCTTGAATCAGTTCGGCATGGCTGGTCTCGTGCCGCGCCCAAAGGGTGCGCAACACCACCCATTCGGTGACACTCACGCCCCTGTCCTCCAACAGTTGCTGAAAGCGGAGCGACACGTGGTTGGAGACGAAGCGCAGCCAGAAACCCAGATGGGCTTCCAGCGGAGCGGGGTGCGGTGGGGCTTGCTTGGACTTCATTAGGTTTCCATGGAAACTTGGAGAAGTCTAGTTTCCAAGGAAACTGTTGTCAACTCATTGGCCCACTTGCGGCTGCGCCGTCACAACCAATGGGTTTTCGGCCACCCCTCGCAGATTTCGCTGACCGGCCGGAAGCGGGAAGTAGCATGACTGCTCGATCGATGCCGGAGATTCGTCACCCCACGTCGCACCGAGCTAGAACTGAATAACGAATGAACGTCAGCTTCAACCTGATGCTCTATTCGTTCACGCAGCCGTTGAGCAAACCGCTCTGGTGACATCAATCGGAGACCCTGATGGACGCTGCCGACAAGCTCGAAGCGGTCCTGCGCTATCACGAGCGCTCCAAGCATCAGTTCCACCGCTATGCGCGCTCCGCCGGCACCCTGGATTGGGTCAACCAGCCCAACCCGTTCCGCCGCTACGAGGGGGCGCCGCTGCCGGGAGCACGGTGGTGCGTGCCACAAGGTTGCGAACCCAGTCAACCTGTTCGAAGGGTCTTAGATCGGCGAGGAAGAAGGCTGCGGACGCAGAGGTTGAGCGAACTTCCGCAACCAGGTCCAACAAGACCATCGATTGTTCGAGCTGGTCCCGAGTGCCCCGCACGGCCACAACGACCCGACCGGGGAAGCTGATGTGGCCAGCTTCTACTTCCAGGCCAAACGGTTCAGCTGTGCCAAGCGCAGCGGAGCTGGGCTTCTCCCGGACAAAGACGGGAGTTCGAGTAGTTCTGGTACCAGGTGCCGTACGCGCTGAGGTTCCAGCCCTCGGTCTTTCCGCTTGCGGTGGCCGGGTTGCCGAAACGCCTTTCATGCGAAATCTGGAGGCCTGGATGCGGCCACAACTCGACTTTGGACATCACGTTCTGATTCGCCTGGAAGGGGTCTTTGGAACTGTCCCTTCACCTTCCGTGGTTTCCTGCCCGAGGGCGCCAGCATCGCGTCCTTCATTGTTCTGGAAGCGGTCAAAGCTGAGCAGCACCGCGACAACACCGAGTGCCGCAACCGGCCCAGCGGCCGGGTGCACCACGGAAGCAAGGATGGGTGCAACGAGCATGAGGTGCCTGAGGCCCCAGCTATAGAGGATTCCGGCGCGGCGCACGTAGACCCTGCCGGCATTGCTCCATCCATGGCGTGCCTCGGAGTCGACCGGCATCGCGGCGATGAACCCGGCGTGGTTGTAGTAGCGCACCGCCATCACCGACGACGCGAGGGAAGCGAACAGCAGCGCCATGAGCGCAAGTTCCAGCGCGAGACGGGAGGTGAAGCCCGGCGCCCCTGGCGCATCGCCGAAGTTCGCACGTAGCGAGGGGGCGACCAGGGTGACCGTGCCCATCAGGCCCAAGACGGCTGTGGATGCAGTCATGGTGGCCGACATCAGCGAATTGCGCAGCGTCTGCACCGCCAGGATTTCCGAGCCTTTCTGCGCCGAGACCGCGTCGAACCATTCTTCGCGCAGCACCGCATGCGCAGTTCGAGCCAGGCGTCCCGGCCTGCGCCGATGCCCAAAGGTCAGTGCCACTTCATAGGCCATGAGGATGGCCACCGTGGCCAATGCCGCGAGCCAGGCGGCCATGTTCGACATGAGCCGACCTCAGGCAGTGCGCGGTGTCGGCTGCCGCCTATGGCGCTCGAAAAGTTCGAACACGCCCATGCCCACCAGCATCGCGGCCACGAATACCAGCGCCTTGACTTCGCCCATCCCGAGCGAAACGAGGCCCGGCCCGGGGCAGAAGCCCGCGATGCCCCAGCCGATGCCGAAGAGCACACTTCCCGCGACCAGGCGGCGGTCGATGTGGCGCGCCGAGGGCAGGCGCATTTCGACGCCGAGCAGGGATGTGGTGCGCCGGCCGGCCACCGCGAAGGCCACCACGCCGACGGCGATGGCGCCCCCCATGACGAAAGCCAGGGACGGGTCCCAGTGGCCGGTCACGTCCAGAAAGCCGAGCACCTTGGCCGGATTGGCCATGCCCGAGACGATGAGGCCCAGGCCGAAGACGAGGCCAGCGAGCAGCGAAGCGAGAACAATCATGGTGAACTCCTCAGATACCCAGCAGGTGACGCGTCACGAAGACCGTGACGAAGCCGGCGCCCATGAAGGCGAGCGTGGCGACGAGCGAGCGCGGCGATAGTCGAGACAGCCCGCACACACCGTGGCCGCTGGTGCAACCGGAGCCATACCGGGTGCCGATGCCCACGAGCAGGCCGGCCAGAATCAGCGCGCCGTAGCTCGCGTCAATCTGGGGCTTGGGCAACACCGCGAACAGCACGTAAACCAGTGGCGCGCCGACCAGTCCGAGGACAAAGGCGATACGCCAGGCCATATCGCCCTCGGTCGGCCTGAGCAGGCCTCCGAGCACCCCGCTGATGCCGGCGATGCGCCCATTGAGCAGCGCGAACATTGCGGCGGCAATTCCGATGAGCACACCGCCAGCCGAGGCGGCGAGCGGCGTGAAGTGGTTCCAGTCGATGGACATCATTCTTCCTTTGGGCAATAGAGACGGTAGAGAACCGCGAGGATTTCGAGCATCGAAGGGTCGGCGACGCTGTAGTAGATGTTCTTGCCTTCGCGGCGCGTGCTGACGACCCCCTCGTTGCGCAATACACCCAACTGTTGCGAAAGCGTCGGTTGGTGAATGTCCAGCGCCTCTTCGAGGTCACTCACGCACATCTCGCCCTGCGAGAGCTGGCAGAGCAGGAGCAGACGGTCTTCATTGGCGAGCACCTTGAGTGCGGCGACTGCGCTGCCCGCGGCGCCGCGCAGGGCTTGGGGGTCGATGACTGGTGAGCGCTTCATGGTCGGGCTTACTGTTGCGATTGACATATTATGTAGAAAAATATAATATCAGTCAATAGATTTCAACTTGACACGACAGAGGCACTCATGACAAACCGAACGACCATCAAAGGCTTCTTCGACCCCTTGACGTGGACGATCTCCTACGTCGTGTGGGACCACGCAACCATGCGCGCTGCAGTCATCGACCCGGTGCTGGACTACGACTTCAAGTCAGGCCGCACGAGCACTGCCTCGGCCGACCGGCTGTTGGCCTATGTCCGGGACAAGGGCCTGAAGGTCGACTGGATTCTGGAAACCCACGCCCACGCCGACCATCTGTCAGGCGCACGCCATGTTCAGGACGAGGTCGGAGGCCGCATCGCTATCGGCGAAAACATTCGCGTTGTGCAGTCGACCTTCAAGAAGCTCTTCAACCTTGAGCGCAGCTTTCTGCCGGACGGGAGCCAGTTCGACCATCTTTTCAGGGACGGCGAGGTCTTCAAGATTGGCGAGACCGAAGCAACGGCACTGCTGGTCCCGGGTCACACCCCTGCAGACATGGCCTATTTGGTCGACGGCGCGGTCTTCGTGGGCGACACGCTCTTCATGCCCGACGTGGGAAGCGCGCGAGCGGATTTCCCCGGCGGTGATGCGCGCCAGCTCTATGCCTCGATGCGGCGTCTGTTGGAACTACCTGGCGATACGACGATGTATGTCTGCCATGACTACCCGCCTGCATCGCGGCAACCCCAATGGCAGACCAGCGTCGCAGAGCAGCGCGCTCGCAACATCCATGTGCGCGATGGCATCAGCGAGGACGAGTTCGTCGCGATGCGAACCGCCCGCGACGCGACCCTGGACGTTCCGACGCTCATACTCCCGTCGATTCAGGTGAACGTGCGGGCCGGGCGGCTCCCTCCGCCCGACGACAATGGCGTTGCTTACCTGCGGATTCCATTGAACGCGCTTCCCGCTCACTCGCACCCTGATGCCAAGGACGTGTCCTCGGCCGCCGTTGGTACGCTCGCCAGCTAAGCGCGCGACTTGAGGTGCCTCCTATGACCAAGCACTTGTTGGGCGCCGCTGTCGCGGCCTTTATTCTTCTGCCCTTGAGTTCGCACGCCGCTGACCCCGCACGTCAGGCCGAGGTTGCCGGGCGCGGAGCGGATGTCATGCCGTTCGACCTCAAGGCGACGACGCACATCTTTACCAAGACCGCAGACGGAGGAGTGCAGCGGGTCGTGGCCAAGAACGCTGCCGACAAGCGGCAGGTCGAGTTGATACGCGCACATCTTCACGAGATTCAAGGCCAGTTCCGAAAGGGTGACTTTTCGGGGCCGTCCCATATCCATGGCGACCAGATGCCCGGTCTCTCGCAGCTCCAGACCGCTGCGCCGGGCCAGATCGCCATCGACTACAGGGAGGTGGCTGGCGGCGCCGAGCTAACCTATAGAACCGTCGACCCGAAGCTCGTCTCGTCGCTGCAGGACTGGTTTGACGCTCAGTTGTCGGACCATGGGCCCGATGCGATGGCCGGCCACCACCACATGCACGACCGAATGCCGCAACGGTAGCGAATATGAACCAGCAGCCCGCTTCCCGCTATGACAGCTTCAGCCAAGTCCTCCACTGGGTCACGGCCATCACCGTAACCGTCGCATTCATCCTCGGACCAGGTGGTTTCGGTCGCCTGATGCGCCAAGGGGTCGACCCGGCCACTCGAAGCGACATCGTATGGCACGAGTCCTTGGGGATTCTTGTATTGGTGCTGACCTTGCTGCGTCTGGCATGGATGGCCCTACGCCCGGCCGCACCGCAGTTTCAGATGGCCAGGTGGATGCATCTGGCAGCCAAGCTGGTGAGGATTGCGCTGTGGGTGCTTCTTCTTGCGTTGCCCGTCACCGCGTTCCTGGCCCTGGGAAGCGAAGGCCATCCCCTTACGCTACTGGGAGGCATACGCATCGACCGCATGCCCTTCATCGCAGAATCCCGGGTCGCTGGCCTGGCTGACTGGGGCGACGTGCACCAATTCCTGGGCGATTCCATCATGTGGCTCGCCGGCCTGCACGCCGTTGCCGCCATCGTCCATCATGTGGCGCTCAAGGATGGGGTGCTCATGGCGATGTTGCCCCGGGGAAAATCTCGCTATTGAAACGAAACGCCCGCGCCCATCGTAGGCGATGACCAGAAGCGGACCTAGCGCGCGCCTGTCCAATTGAACGCCGAAAGCGGTGCCTCCATGGACAACGGGGCCCGCAAGGTGAGCGGTATTGGGCAGAATCCCTGAAGTGCCACGAAGCCCGCATCAAGCGCTCCGTCATAGTCCGGAAAGCGGCTCGATGATGCGGCGACAAATTGAGTAAGGCCGCCACTGCTTTGCCTCCTCAGCAGCGTCCACGTGAACTCGGTGGGCCCGAGTTCTTGAACGACAACGCAGAGCGCTCGGTTTGTCATTGGCGAGTCCACCGATGCTGCGTCCCGAACTCGAAGCCGAAGTACCGAATCGCCGCATGGCCTAGCGGTGTGAGCTCCGCCACCGTGGCGGCTGTCCGACTGTCGTTCGCGAGCGCTTTCAAGCTGAGCTTCAGGTAGCCTGCGTCCCTCAGCTGTTTGAGTTGGCACACGTCCTCACGCACGAAGTGCATCGGCAACTGGCCATTGAGGATGCGCTTGAGGATTGCTTGAGTCATGAGCCATTAGGCGCCGCATGCGGCATCGCGCCTTGACCTGCATCATGGATTGGACTTGGCTGGCAGGGTCTTTGGGTCGGCGTAGAAAAAGGGAGCATGATGCTCAATTGGCCGTTCTGAGGCCGCCGCGGAGAGGCGCTTCATGTCGATGCAACCGATTCCGCCTGGTCTGGACGGCGGCATGGCTGTCGGAGCCGCTGCTGCATTGACCGAGGTTCTGGCCAACTTGCGGGGGAAGTTGGAGAGACTGGAGCCCTCCGCCCTTCGCAAGGGTGACCTGTTGGTCGCCGAGTTGCTCTCATTCGCCGGGCGCCAGGAGCTGAACCCTACGCGCGTAGAAGTGCTGCCATTTCTTCGTTCCTTCGCCGACCTTCTGCGGCACGCTCTTGACGTCGACATCGATGTCATGGTCCAGGTCGACCGGGATTGCCTCCCGTGGCGCGTTGACAGGAAGGCGCTGGAGGAGGCCTTGCTTCAACTGGTGATGAACGCAAATACCGCGATGCCGGACGGAGGACGATTGCTTTTTCGCGCCTCGGTCGAGCGGCACAGTTGCACTGAGGGCACGTCACTCGAAGTTGTCGATACGGGTACCGGGATGAGCGCTGCCATCCTGCTCGTGGCCGCTTTGCCGTTCTTCACGACAAAGGAGCGCTCTGCGCTGTCAGGCATGGGACTGCCGGCCGTCGCGGGATTTGCGGCGCAGTCGGGCGGACACATGGACATGTCCTCGGTCGTCGGCGTTGGCACTACGGTCACGCTGAAGCTGCCAACGTTTGAGCGCCGTGTCGAGCCTTCTTCCGAGAAAGTCAGCGAAGGCGCTCGTTTATGTTGAACGACCGAGCCGAACGAGTGTTGGCAACGGACCGCCAGGTCCGCTCAGGGTCCAACGGACCGTCCAGAGCCGAAACTGTCGAACTGGGAGCCAGCACGGTCTTCCCGTTAGCTCGACCAACGACCACCCATCCAAAGCGAAGGCTCGATCCTTTAGCGGCGGACGCTGAGTTTTGCTTCCTGGGACCGTCAATCAAGCGCGAATTGGCGCGACTCTCTCGGCGCGATCGCCGCTTGAGCCACGACTTGGCGCCAACGGGCCAGATCACTCAGCATCCTTTGCCTGAGCGCATCGGCGTTTCCAGGTTCGGCCCGCGCACCATGGCTCTCAAAGCGTTCGATGACCTCCGGGTCGCTCAGTACCGCGTTGAGCGCCCGATTGAGGCGATCAATGGCTGAGATGTGCGTACCGGCGGGCGCAAACAGCCCATACCATTGCACGACCTCCACGCCCGCAACCCCTAGTTCTGCGAGCGTCGGCACCCCAGGAAGGGTCTCAAGGCGCTTGGGTCCTGCCACCGCCAACGCGCGCAGTTGGCCAGCGCGAATGAAAGGGTATGCCGTAAAGAGGCTTGGAAACATTACCTGCGACCGGCCAGTGACGGTGTCGGCAATAGCGGGTGCGGCCCCTTCAAAAGTCGAGCTCGACATCGACGTCCCGCTGCTGAGCTGGAACAGCTCGGCCGCGAAGTGCGGAGGCGTCCCATCGCCGGCTGATGCATAGCTGAAGCAGCGAGGCGCACCCTTCAGCCGAGCGATGAGCGTGTGCAGGTCGGGTGCGCCCTTGTCCGGATGCGAGACCATCAAGGTTGACGACGACCCCACAAGCCCGACCGGAGCGAAGTCCTCGACCGGGTCGTATCCCAGCTTTTGCAGTGCCGGATTCATCGCGTGCGTACCGACGTAGCCGAACATCAAGGTGTGGCCGTCTGGCGCGGAGCCCGCCACGTACTCGCTGGCGATGGCGCCGTTCGCCCCTGCGCGGTTATCGACCAATACTTCCTGGCCTAACAAGAGGCCCAGCTTTCCAGCGATGATTCGAGCCATCGTGTCGTTGCCGCCACCAGCGCGAGTCGGCACGATGATGGTCAAGGCCTTATGCGGAAAGGTTGAGGGCTTGCCGCTCGTCGCCTCGGGCCGCGAGAACACGTATTCAGGCAGATGCAGTTCGCCCTGCATGATTTTTCGCGCAGTTCGAACGAGGGCGGCACGCTCGACCGTCGCGGCGTCTGAGTTGCCCTTCAACTCGACTTCAACATCGATCTGACCGGCCGGGTGCAACACGACCAGACTGTGGCTTCCCGGCTCGCGGCCGATCCCACTTGCGACCGTTCCCGGCAAAGCGAACGCGCTGGCGACGCCGATAGCTCCCGTCACGGCATGTGACGCATGGCATTTGCGCGGCGTGAAGTAACGTGAGGTGATGCTGTCATTCGACTCACCCATGCTCACCAACACGGGCTTTGGAATCACACTGTTGGATACGTCGCCAAGGCCCATCCTGCGGCCGGCCTCCAGGCGAAGGCTTTCCAGCCGTTCGAGGAGCGAAGTGTTCGCGTCGAGCGCAGCGGGCTTCTCGCGCCCCGTGACACCGAGGTCAGCCGCGCGCACGATCATCAGGGGCATGGCCGCGTCGATGCAGGTCACCTCGATGCCGTCGATCGTGTCGATCCGCTTGCCTGTCGGAAAGACCTGCCCGGTGACCGCACCCCACGCATCGAGGAAGTTGAGCAGGATGGGTGCGGCGGTGCCGGCCACGCCATCGATGCGCGCCTCGCCTTCATAGGTCACCCGGCCACCGGGCGTGCGCACGGTGACATCAATGCGAGACCCGGTGTTGACGTTGTAGACGCGAACGTTGGTTGTGCCTTCCGTCGCCGACACCAGCCCCTGCTCGATCGCAAAAGGCGCAACGCCGGAGAGCATGTTCCCGCAATTCGGCCGCGTGTCGACCGACTGGTGGCCGACGCCCACCTGCGCAAAGAGGTAGTCGATGTCGCAGCCAGGTTGCGACGAGCGCGACACGATGGCTACCTTGCTGTTCAGCGTGCTGCCGCCGCCGACACCGTCGAGCTGCAGCGGGTCGGATGCACCAATCGCCCCGATCAGAGCCTGGTCGCGTGCCTCGTCACCTTCGGGCAACCACTCACGCAGAAAAAATGGTCCCCGTGAAGTACCCGCGCGCATCAGCACGCAGGGGATGGACTTGTTCATATCATTCGGCAGTGATCTTGGCCGCCTGGACGACCTTCTTCCACTTGACCTGCTCTTGCGCAACATAGGTGCGCATCTGGTCGGTCGTCATGGGCGATACCTCCGCGCCATGGTCTTCGAGGCGCTTGATGACGGTCTTGTCGGCCAACACCTCATTGAGCACCTTGTTGAGCTGCTCGATCACGGGCTTGGGTGTCTTCGCCGGTGCGAAGATGCCGTACCACTGCGAGACGTCGACGTCGGCGATTCCCTGCTCCTGAAGCGTCGGTACGTCCGGCATGAGCGCCGAGCGCTTGGAGCCCGCAACACCTACGGCCTTCAGCTTGCCGCCTTTGACGTACGGCATGGCGGTGAACAGACTGGGAAACATCACCTGCGTCTGGCCAGCGATGGTGTCCGTGATGGCAGGTGCAGAGCCCTTGTAGGGCACATGCAGCATGCTGGTGCCCGTTGAAAGCTTGAACAACTCCGCGGCGAAGTGGGGCGCCGTGCCGTTGCCCGCCGAGGCGTAGCTGGTCTTGTCCGGGGCGGCCTTGAGCATCGCCACGACTTCCTTTGCAGTGCTGGCCTTGACGGCCGGATTGAGCACCATCAGCGTCGCCGACGATCCAACCATGCCGACGGGCTCGAAGTCCTTGACCGGGTCGTAGCGAAGCTTCTGCAGGGCGGGGTTCATCGCATGCGTTGCGATGTAGCCCAGCATGAGCGTGTAGCCGTCGGGTGCTGCGCGCATCACATACTCGCTGGCGATGGCGCCGTTGGCGCCGGCTTTGTTGTCAACGATGACGGGCTGCTTGAGGGTGGCCGACATCGCCTGTCCGATGACGCGAGCCATGGCGTCGTTGGCACCCCCTGCGGCTGTCGGGACCACGAGGATGATCGGCTTTTCAGGAAAGGCGGCGGCTGCGCTGCCACAAGCCAAGGACGCCGCCAGCGCAATGGCCGCAACGAGGTGAATCTTCTGGATCTTCAATTTGTCTACTCCGGTGGAATGTCGAGGACTGGATACCTGGGCTCTTGCCTGGCCTTGGTCGAATGTTCCGCTCTTGGGAGACCTCTGTGAATTGCATGTTTAGGATCGATTGATGCACACTGTGGATCAGTGCAATGCATCGGGAGCCCATGCGCCATGGCCATCAACTTCAATCTCAACGATCTGCAGGCCTTCCGGGCAGTTGCCGAACTGAAGAACTTCCGCAAGGCGGCCGAGGCGTTGCATGTCTCGCAGCCCGCCTTCAGCCGCCGCATCGAGAAGCTCGAGGAAGCGCTCGGCGTGCGACTGCTCGACCGCACCACCCGGCGTGTGAGCCTGACCTCGGTAGGGCGCGACTTCGATCGCAAGGTGCAGCAACTTCTGGACGACCTCGACCACACGCTGTTGGGCATCCGTGGCGTGGCGGCGACGCGCATGGGCGAGGTGACGATCGCGTGCGTGCCTTCGACCGTCTACTACTTCCTCTCGCAGGTGATCGCGCGCTACCACGAACGCTACCCGAAGATCCGGGTGAAGGTTTTCGACGCCAGCGCCAACGAGGTGCTCTCGGCCGTTTCGCGGGGCGAAGCTGACTTCGGGCTCAACTTCGTGGGCGGCAAGGAGCCAGACATCGAATTCAAGCCTTTGCTGGAGGAACGCTTCGTCGCGGCTTGCAGGCGCGACCACCCGCTCGCGAAGAAGCGCCGGGTGAGTTGGACCGACCTGGGGCAGTACGACTACATCTCGGTCAGCAAGGCGTCGGGCAACCGGCTGCTGCTGGATCAGGCGCTTTCGGGGCTGGCCGGGCGTCCGCAGAGCATCTACGAGACCCAGCACGTCACGACGATGCTCGGCCTGGTGGAGGCGGGCCTGGGCGTGGCTGCGGTGCCTTCGATCGCCATGCCGGACGCCGATCATCCGCTGCTCGTGAGTGTTCCGCTCTACGACCCGGTGATCACCCGCAAGATCGGCCTCATCCGGCGCAAGGGCCGCACCCTGTCCCCGGCCGCGCAGCAGCTCTACGCATTCTTCTCCGAGATGAAGGCAAAGCGCGGCAAGCCCGAAGGGCGCCGCGCGGCAAGTTGAAGAGCTTGAAGCGGGCGCACCCGAAGCCCGCTCTCGATTTCAGTGTGCTGTGCCGGTGTGGCCGAGAGGCAATTGCAGGTCTCCGGCCCCCTCTTCGAGTTCGTGCTCGGTGTTGGCGTAGTTCGCCGCCAGTTCGCGCTTCAGTACGTCTCGGTCGCAGGCGTTTTCCCAGATGGAGACCACGATGCAGGCCACTGCATTGCTGATGGTGCTGGTCAGCGCCCGCGCCTCGGACATGAAACGATCGATCCCGACGATCAGCGCCACGCCGGCCACCGGCAGATCAGGCATGACGGTGAGCGTGGCAACCAAGGCGACGAAGCCGCTGCCTGTCACGCCCGCTGCGCCCTTGGATGTCAGCAGCATGATGCCCAGCATCGAGCCGATCTGGAGCCATGACAGATGGATGTCGCAGGCCTGGGCAATGAACATCGACGCCAGTGTGAGGTAGATGGCCGTGCCGTCGAGATTGAACGAGTAGCCTGTCGGAAGCACCAGCCCGACCACACCCTTCTTGCAGCCCAGTCGTTCCAGCTTGAGCAAGAGCCGGGGGAGCACTGGTTCGCTCGACGAGGTGCCGAGCACCACGAGCAACTCTTCCTTGATGTAGCGCATCAGCTGCCACAGCTTGAAGCCGTGAAGACGCGAGAGCACGCCCAGCACCACTGCGACGAAGAAGATGCAAGCCACATAGAAGGTTCCGATCAGCGCCCCGAGCGATCCGATCGACTTGATGCCGTAGCGCCCGACGGTGAACGCCATCGCGCCGAAAGCACCGATCGGCGCGAGCCGCATGATGATGCCGAAGGCCGCGAAAAGCATGTGCGAGAAGCCGTCGATGCCCTCGAGCACCGGTTTGGCGTTGGTGCCAATCTTCGTCAGGCCGAATCCACAGATCACCGCGAGCAGCAGCACCGGCAACACCTCGCCCTCGGCGAAGGCGCCGAAGAACGCGTTTGGAATGATGTGCATGACGAAGTCGGTGAAGCCGTGGATATGCACCTGATTGGCGAAGCGTGTCGCCACGGAAGCGTCGAGGTTCTTCGGGTCGATGTGCATGCCGGCGCCCGGCTGGAGCAAAAGGACGGTGACCAGCCCCGTGATGAGCGCCAGTATCGTCAGGGCGTAGAAGAGGCCCATCGCCTTGAGCAGGGTCTTGCCGATCTCCTTGGAATCGCCCAGCGAAGTGATGCCACTGACGATGGTGCAGAACACCACCGGCGCGATCATCATCTTGACCAGCTTGACGAAGCCGTCGCCGAGTGGCTTGAGTGCGGCGCCGAACTCGGGCCAGTAGTGGCCCACGGTGATGCCGAGGATCAGGCCGATCAGGACCTGGACGTAGAGCAGCTTCAACAGCTTTCGGATGTTCACGACGTTGTCTCCAGAATGAGGGTGCGGGATGCACACCGGTCTTCGCCGGTTCGATCCGATAGTGGAAGGTCGAGGTCGGCTTAGCGGCGCGCCGAGAGGACGCGGTCGACCATCACACCGGCCTGGCCGAGGTTGTTGGCCGGGTCGCACATGGCTTCGAGCTGGGCTCGCGAGACATGCTTGTTGACCTCCGGGTGGGCGACCAGGATCTCGATCAACGGCTGGTTGTCGGCGAGTGCCTGGCGGCACAGGTCATAGACGAGGTCGTGGGCATACTCGCGGCCGATGTACGGACCCAGGCCCATCATCACCGCCTCGGACATCACGAGACCGTTGGTGATGTCGATGTTGGCGCGCATACGCTTGGCGTCGACTTCCAGGCCCTTGAGGATGAACTTGGTTTGCTTCAACGCACCCGACATCAGGCAGAAGATTTCCGGAAGCGACACCCACTCGATCTCCCACGGCCCGGTCGAGCGCTCATGGTCCGCCACCATCGCGTCCATCAGCGCGGCCGCGTGCTGACGCGCAACCGAGATGTTGGCGTGGATGTAGAGGCAGGAGATGGGGTTGCGCTTCTGGGGCATGGTCGACGACGAGCCTCGACCCGGCGCGAAAGGTTCGAACACTTCGGCCACCTCGGTCTGCATCATCAGCTTGACGTCCATCGCGATCTTGCCGAGCGAGCCCCCGACCAGCCCGAGAAAGGCGCCGACCTCCGCGATGGTGTCCCGGACCGTGTGCCAGGAGATGAGCGGCTGCGCGAGTCCCAGCTCCTTCATCAGACCAGCTTGGGTCTCCATGGCGCCCTTTTCGAGCGAAGACAAAGTGCCCGACGCACCGCCGAACTCGCCCATCAGCACGCGGGGCTTGAGTTGCTGCAGGCGTTCGCGGTGACGATCGATGCCGGCCAGGATGCTCGCCATCTTGTAGCCGAAGGTGATCGGCGTTGCCTGCTGCAGGTTGGAACGTCCGATGATGGGTGTGTCGCGGTACTTCTTTGCCAATGAAGCGAGTGCATCGCCGATCTCGTCGAGATCCTGCTCCACCAATGCAAGGCCTTCGCGCATCTGCAGAACGGCGGCCGTGTCGGTGATGTCCTGCGTGGTGGCGCCCCAGTGGCAATACTCGCCGAGCTTGTCCCGGCAGTTCGCATTGATCTGGTTGACCACGGCAATGATGGGATAGCCGATCTGCTCGGTCTTGGCCTTGAGCTTGGCCCAGTCGATCTGCGACAGGTTGCAGTTGCGGACGATCTCGTCCGCCGCTTCCTTCGGGATGATGCCGAGTTCGCCCTGCACCTTGGCGAGGGCGCGCTCGATGTCGAGGTACTTGGCGGTGCGGTTCTCGTCCGACCAGACGTCGCGCATGCGTGCGTCCGTGAACATGTCGCCGAAGATGCGCGAGTCGATGATGGTGGAGGCCATGGTGCTTGTCTCTTTCTGCGGTGGAAGTGGGTGAATCAGTTCAGTTGCGGGCCAGGGCCAGCGTGCGTTGTGCCTGCAGGACGACGGGCCGGTCGACCATGCGTCCGTCGAGCCGGGCGGCGCCGGGCGATGCGGCATCGGCAATCAGGACGCGCCGAGCCCAATCCAGCGCCTCCGCGCTCGGGCACAGCGCCGCGTGGATCGGCTGGACCTGGCGGGGGTGGATGCAGAGCTTGGCGCCAAAGCCAAACCGTCGAGCCTCCGCAAGATCCGACAGCAGGCGTGCCTCGTCGTCGATCTGCGGCGTGACGCCTGCGACCGGCGGCGGAAGGTCCGCCAGGCGCGAGGCGATCGCGATGCGGCTGGCGGCATAGGCAAGGCCCGAACTCTCCGTCGAGATGTCCATGTCGAGGTCGAGCGCGAAATCCAGCGTGCCGAAGACCAGGCGCTGCACGCCCGCGGTTGCGATGCGGTTCACTTCCGACGCGCCGCGTGCGCTCTCGATCAGCGCGAGGATGCCGGCACCAGGCAGTGCAGCCCGGGTTTGGGCAATCTGCGCGGCGGACTCGGCCTTGGGCAACAGCACGCTGATTCCGTACGCGTCGGCCAAAGCCGCAAGGTCGGCGGCGAACCAGGATGAGCTGGCGTCATTGATGCGCACCACGACGCGCGACCGCTCTTTCGGCGCCGCACTCCCCAACCACGCGGCGACAGCGCTGCGTGCCGTGGCCTTGTCGTCGCTGGCAACGGCATCTTCGAGGTCGAGAACGACTTTGTCGGCACCGCTGACCAGTGCCTTGCCAAAGCGCTCCTGACGCGTTCCTGGCACGAAGAGGTAAGTCCGGGCGGGAGGCATCGTTTCGGCGGACATGGCGGTGACCTCAGACAGCTTTGGATGCGTGCAGCCCGGCAATCTCGCTGGGGCTGTAGCCGAGTTCGGCCAGGATCGCGTCGGTGTGCTCGCCAAGAGCGGGCACCGGGTCCATGCGAGGACCGGTGTCCCAAGTGCCAGGCGGCAGCATGGCCGGTACCGGACCCTCGGCCGTGCCCACCTGGGTCCAGCGATGCCGTGCCTCGAGCTGCGGATGCGCCCAGACATCCTTCATAGTGTTGACCTGCGCATTGGCGATCTGCGCGAGTTCGAGTCGCTCGACCACCTGCGTACCGGTCAGCGGCTTGAAGGCGTCCACGATGATCTGGCGCAGTGCCGTCCGCTCGGCCACACGCTTGAAGTTGGCGGTGAAGCGGGGATCCTTTGCGAGATCGGGTTGCTCCAGTACCTTGTCACAGAAGCTCACCCATTCGCGTTCGTTCTGCAGGCCCAGCATCACGGTGGTGCCGTCGCCTGCCGGGAACGGACCGTAGGGATAGATCGTCGCATGGCTGGCGCCGGTGCGCGGCGGAGGCGCGGCGCCTTCGAATGCGTAGTAGAGCGGGTAGCTGGTCCATTCAGCGAGCGACTCCAGCATGGAGATGTCGATGCGTTGGCCCTTGCCGGTCTGGCCGCGCTGCAGCAGCGCCGCCAGGATGTTGCTGTAGGCGTACATGCCGGCGGCGATGTCCGCGATCGAGGGGCCCGCCTTGCAGGGCTCTTCGGGCGTGCCAGTCACGGAGACGAAGCCAGCTTCGCTTTGGATCAACAGGTCGTAGGCTTTCTTGTCGCGGTACGGGCCGGGATGGTGCGGATCGTCGCCATAGCCGGAAATGTCGCAAACGATCAAGGGTGGCTTAACGGCTGAGAGCTTGTCGTAGCCCAGGCCGAGGCGTGTCGCGGCGCCCGGCGCCAGGTTCTGCACGACGACATCGGCTTTCTCCATGACCAGGCGCTCGAGAATCGTGGCGGCCTCGGGGTGCTTCACGTCGAGCGTGAGGCTTTCCTTGGAACGGTTGGTCCAGACGAAGTGCGACGCCAGGCCGCGAACGCGCTCGTCGTAGCCGCGGGCGAAGTCGCCCGAACCTGGGCGCTCGATCTTGATGACGCGGGCGCCGAGGTCGGCCAACTGGCGAGTGGCGAAGGGCGCGGCGATCGCGTGCTCCAGCGTAACGACGGTGATGCCCTTGAGTGGCTGCATGAGATTCTTTCTTGACGATGTGGTGTAGGGTCAGCGCAGCACTGCGGTGGCATCCATGGTCAGCCAGCCCTCGTGGTCGGAGGCCCAGAGGTGGATGGTCTTGCCGTCCGCCTGCGGTTGGCCGCTGACGTGGAATGCGTTCAGGTCGAACGTCGGCCGGACGGCCTTGAAGCGGAAGCTCGCCACGTCGGCCTCGGGCATCTGTCGGCGCAGGAGGTCCATCAGCAGGGTCGCGATCAGCGGACCGTGCACGATCAGCCCCGGATAACCCTCGACCGTCGTCACGTACTGGCGGTCGTAGTGGATGCGGTGGCCATTGAAGGTCAGCGCCGAGTAGCGGAATAGCAGCACATCGTCGGGCACGATCTGGCGACGCCAGGCGGCGTCGGCCGGTGCGGCTTGCGGCGGTGGCACTACATCGTTCGGCCCTTGGGCTTCGCGGTACACGATGTCATGGAACTCGACGAGCGCCGGCTCGCTGGCCTCATTGCATCGCACCTCATGGCGCACCTTCACGAACACAAGCTTGCCGGTGCGGCCCTCCTTGGTCGTGACGTCGTCAATCGTCGAGGTTCGCGTGACACGGTCGCCGACACGGATCGGAGCGCGAAATTCGAACTGGCTGCCGGCCCACATGCGCCGAGGTAGCGGAACTGGCGGAAGGAAGCCTCCGCGCTTGGCGTGGCCGTCGGCTCCAATTTCGCTCTGCCGGTGCATCGGCAGGAAGTAGAGCCAATGCCAAAGCGGGGGAAGCGCGGTGCCTGCAATGACCGGCGTCACCGGATGGTCCAGGGTCGCGGTCAGTGCGACTACCGGGGTGGGATTGACAGTGTCTTCGACTGTTTCGCTGCGTCCGATCCACGATTGCAACTGATCTTGCGGTGCGTTCAATGTCGTCTCCTTCGTTGACTGCGCCAAGCGGCAGTCGTTCTGGAGAGGAAGTTTGCGACCCGTGCTTCGTTAAGAGAATTGCAATGTTTGATCGTATTGATGCATGTAGAGCATCAGCAACACGATCTCCATCGGTGGCTCGCAGACCGAGCTGCTCAATCCGCGCCTGGTCTTCGTCAGCGTCTTCGTAGGTAGAGGCTCGAAGGGTGGGTGCAACGTCTGACGCGACGCCTGGCAATTCGCAACACGAAGAGCTGATCCATTCAGCCCGGCTGCACCGTATGAGTTGCAACCGTTGCGCATTTCGTGGCGGCTCGCCCAACCAGGAGCACATCCATGCAGACCAGATTCAAGCCCGCGGCAACCATTGCTCTCGCGATTTCCGTGATGGTCGGTGCGGCATCAACGATGGCCGAGGTCATCGTCGGCGGCGCGCCGATGTTGCCAACCAAGGACATTGTCGACAACGCGGTGAGTTCGAAAGACCACACCACGCTGGTGGCCGCAGTGAAGGCCGCCGGGCTTGTCGAAACCCTCAAAGGCCCCGGCCCCTTCACGGTCTTCGCACCGACGAACGAGGCGTTTGCGGCCTTGCCGCCCGGGACAGTCGACACGCTCCTGAAACCCGAGAACAAGGCCATGCTGAACGGTGTTCTGACCTACCACGTGGTTCTCGGCAAGGTCGACGCCGCGACTCTGACAAAGAAGATCAAGGAGGGCGGCGGGATCGCGACCCTGAACACCGTGGCGGGCGGTGCGCTCACCGCGAAGGCCATGAGCGGCAACGTCATGATCGTTGACGCGAATGGGAACGCAGCCACCGTGACCATCCCGGACGTCATGCAGTCCAACGGCGTGATTCACGTCGTCGACAAGGTGCTGCTCCCCAAATGAATCCCGCCGTTCGACGCTCATCCACTTCAAGAGGAAAAGCTATGAGATCCAGAGACATCGCGGTCGCGGCACTGTGCGTTCTGTCAGCGTGCGGCACCCAGGCCTTCCAGGGTGAGCAGAACCCGCTGCCACCGTTGCCCTTCCAGTCGACGCAAACGCGCACCGAAGTGCGCGAACAAGCCATGAAGCCCATGCAGATCAGCAACGGGGGAAGTGCGGTCGCCGCGCGCGTTGACAGAGCTGACCGTGCCGAGGTGCGCGCCGGTGCTCGTGCCATCACGTCCCGGGGCGCAGCCGCCTATGGCGACACGACATTCGGTGCAAACTAGGGTGTGCGGCTGACCCCCGCGCCGCGCTCTGCAGCCTGAAACTTCAGACCTGCTTTCCAGGACATAGCGATGCTTGTTGGCTCTTCGAAGCGATCTATCCCAATAAAACTGGCCTTCGCATTGGCATGGGCGACACTGATCTGCGGTTGCGCAGTCGAGCAGAGGGAGCACGCGCAGGCCGCTCTGCCCGCTGTCGATCTGCCCAACTACATGGGCGAATGGCATCAGATAGCACACATTCCGAACTGGTTTCAGGCGTCATGCGTGTCGGGCGCGAAAGCGACCTACCGCCTTCTGAGATCGGGGGAGGTCGAGGTGCGGAACGAATGCCAGACGAAGTCGGGTCTCGATTCGGTCGTTGGCGTCGCGCGGCCCCGTGCTGGGGCCACGCTCCAATCGGGTCAGTTGCGGCCTGCAACTCTGGAGGTGGCATTCGCTCCCAGCTGGATTCGATGGGCGCCGCTGGCGTGGGCCAACTACGACGTCGTCTATCTTTCCACGGACACACGCGTCGCCATCGTCACGGAGCCTTCCCGCCGCTACCTGTGGGTGTTGTCACGTACAAGCACGATCAGCGACGACGAATGGATGCAAGTCGAGCGCCGTTTGAAGCAGTTGGGCTTCCGGAGCGATCAGTGGGTCAAGGACTCCGGGTGAAATCGCGGGATTGCTCGCAGATCGTGATCATGCCCGCGAGCCGCAAGGGTTCCGCCCTGACGTGACTAGGTACTTGCCCGCCACCATTGCGAGGCAGGCTTTCAATCGGGTCGGGTGGGGTCGAGTGGACGTGGGACTCTACGTCGTGCGTCATGCCGCGAAAGAAGCGCGATAGGGTTTTCACCAAAAGTCCGTGCGGCCCGCCGATTCGTAGAACCCAACGGAAGCCGCCGAGCGCGCGGCCTCCAGTTGTTCTCATCCATCTGCACAGGAGTAGCTCATGAAGATCTCTCTCACGCGTCGCGCAATCCTCATTGGTTCCTTGGGAGGCAGTGTTGCCTTGGCGGGTTGCGGCGGAGGTGGAGGCAACCAATGGCTGGGCGCGTTTGCGCAGCCGAACATCGCGCAGGTCGTGGCTTCCCGTTCAGACCTCAGTGTTCTGTCCGAAGCCATCAGCAAGGCGGACCTCACGAGCACACTTTCAGCGGGCGGGCCGTACACGCTGTTTGCTCCGAACAATGACGCATTTGCGGCGCTGCTCGGAGAACTGGGGACGACGAAGGACGCGCTATTTGCGGACAAGGCGCTTCTGGCCGCAGTCCTGAAGTATCACGTGCTCAACGCAGCCGTTCGCCAGGCGGACATTCCTTCCGGCAAGGCGATCGAGCCGGTCGGTGGCGGGTTCTTCAAGATCGAGACACAAGGCTCCAGCGCGCGCATCACCGATGGCCGCAACCGCGTCACGAACATCATCGCGACAGACATCACGGCGCAGAACGGGGTCGTTCATGTCATCGATCGAGTCCTGCTACCTGCCAACAAGAACATCGTGCAAACAGCGCAGGGCGTGCCCAGCCTGAGCATCCTCGTCGAGGCCGTGGTCGCCGCAGACCTCGTGGCGACCCTCCAGGGGCCCGGGCCGTTCACCGTATTCGCGCCCTCGAACGATGCCTTTGTCGCGCTTCTGTCCGAACTCGGTATCACCAAGGACGCACTCCTGGCCGACAAGGCGCTGCTGACCAAGGTGCTCACCTACCACGTGCTTCCAAAGCGCGTCCTCAAGGCCGAAATCCCGCTCAACTCACCGATCCCGACGGTTCAAGGCCAGAGCATCACCATCAACAGCAGCCTGCAGATCATCGATCAGCGGGGACGGACTTCGGGCATCTCCGCGACCGACATCTTCAACACCAACGGGGTGGTTCACTTGATAGACAAGGTGCTCTTGCCGTCTTGATCCATCACGATCCGGCGCCGTTCGAGCAGAGGAGATCCGACCCCGCAGCCCGTCGGTCCGTTCATGGCCCCGCTCTGTCGGGCCGATGAACGGGCCACATTCCGCACGCGCTCGGGATGCCCGCTGTAATCGGTTCTCAATGACGGGACGCTGCCTCAACCGTGGTCCAGACGTCCACCTTGGCCTTGGCCAGACAGCGCAGCCTTTCACGCACTTCCCGAGGTCGTGTTCGCGCGCTCCCGAGAGAGATTCGGCCCTTGAACTCGTTCGCGGCGAACAGGTCGGCATGACCGAAGACGCGGTCACCGGCTCTCTTGACATTGATTGCGATGGAGACGTCGCGATAGATGATCGGATCTGAACATGCTTCTCGCATAGCCGCCTCCATCAGGGTGCACGACGGAAATGACCCGTCGTGTTTCTGGCTTTCCACCAGGGCGTGCGGACCGGTCGCATGGGCGGCGCATCTCCTGGAAGGCTGAATCTCGCCAGTTCTTCACGACCCTTTTCGGTGATGGCCAGCACGTGGGCAGCATGGCCCGCGCCCGAAGGCGTCAGCGCGCCGGGAGAGGCGGGGGTGAGCGCGATCACCAGACCCGCAGCGCGCAGAAGCCTGATCTTGTCGATCTCGACAGGGGTTCGGAAAGTTGCCGGCAACGAGCTGGCGGCAAGCTGTCTGAGCAGGTCCATGGCCATTTGACAACCTCCTTTTCAACAATGACCAAAGCGAGCGAGAAATAGCGTCTACCGCTTCGAAGATCAAGAGGTCCGACACCGACCGACAAAAATTTAGCCTTTTGTTTCCCCAGGCACGTTGTCTGACTGGATCCGGGAGGAATGGCAGTGCTCCAAAGGGGGCGTCGCACTCGCCATGCGGCCAGCGGGAGCGGCTGCTGGCGGCCGGCGCCCCCGCCGGCAGGCTGCCTCTTGAAACCATTCTTGGCCGCTCGGTGCGCGAACAGGCCGCCGTTGTCGCGCGAGAAGCGCACCAGGTCTTGCGCGGCAGGCCCGGCATAGAAGCCTTGCTCGCCTTCGCATGCGATGGCACGCAGCACGTCCGCAAGGCGAGGCTGCAGCAGCCGTTCGCCTGCGGTAAGTGCGCGGCCGTTCGGAAGCATGAACTCGGCAAAACCTGGCTGCGACTTCACCCGTGCGCCGGCAAGCGCCAAGTTGCGCACGAGCTCTTCGGGTGCGGCGACGCCTTGCTCCGCCAACCGAATCGCGGGCGCGAGCAGTTGTTGCAGCGGAACCCGCCCAAAGCGTTCGTGCGCGCGCGCCCAGAGTCGCACCAGGGTCGGCACCACGGCCGCGCGCGGGCCGCGCTGCGGCATTCCGGCTTCGAACAGCTTGCCTTGGGCGGCCAGCGGTGCACGGCCAGCGTCCAGCGCTGCAGGACATCCGGGAGCAGTTGGGTCGATAGAGAGGTATACGTCCTCGCCGATCTGTTTCGGCACCACCGACCTGGAACGTTGGAGAAGTGACTCGCGAGTCCGCCGCGGCGGAGGACGACGGCGCGGCGTTCAGTCCAGCCTGATGTTGGCGCGCCGAATGTATATCCCCCACTGGTCGTAGTCGCTGCGCACGCGCTTGGCGAACTCGGCCGGTGGCTCGTTGTCCACCGGGTCGAAGGCCATGGTCGCCAGCATGTCGCGAAAGGTTTTGGCCTTCGCTGCAGCCGCGACGCCTGCGTAGAGCTTCTGCAGGACCGGGGCGGGCATGTTGGCGGGCCCGAACAGGCCGTTCCAACCCCGGATCTCGAAGCCCGGCAGGCCCAACTCGAGCAGGGTGGGGGTGTCCGGCATCAGCGAGCGGCGCTGCGTGCCGGCGCTGCCGAGGATGCGCAGCCGGCCATCTTTGACGTACTGGACCGCCGTAGAGGGCGAGTCGAACATGATCTGCACTCGCCCAGCCAGAAGATCCTTCAGTGCGTCGGCGCTGCCTTTGTAGGGCACGTGCACGATGTCGATGCCGGTAGCCAGGCGCAGCACTTCACCATAGATGTGCGAAACGGTGCCCGCGCCGAACGAGGCGTAGGCGAGCTTGCCAGGATTGGCCTTGCCGTAGGCGATGAACTGCTGAAGGTTGCCGGCGGGCAGCGACGGGTGCATGACCAGAACGACACCCCCGGAAGTGAGCCGGGCCACCGGCGTGAAGTCGCGCAGCGCGTCGTACTGCACCGAGCGCAGGGTGTGCGGGTTCTGCGTGACCACGCCGTCCGAGATGTACATCAGCGTGTGGCCGTCCGGCTCGGCTCGTGCCACTTCCATCGCGCCGATGCCACCGCTTGCCCCAGGCCGGTTCTCGACGATGACAGGCACCCCGAGGATGGGCCCCAATTCCTGGGCGAGCGCGCGAGCCTGCGTGTCGGTAGGGCCGCCGGCGGCGAAGCCGACGATGATGCGAATGGGCTTGCCCGGCTTCGGGAAGTCCTGCGCGCGGGCCAGCGTCGGGCCGAGCAACAGCAGGGATGCCAGGGGCAAGAACTGACGGCGTTGCATTGAGATGTCTCCGTAGGTATTGACGAGAAAATTCCAGGTTGGGGAAAAAGATTGCTAATCCAGCCGGGCACCGGTCGACTTGATCACCGGTTCCCATTTGGCCATCTCGGCCAGGATGTAGGCGTTGTATTGGCCGGACGTGGAACCGATGGGTTCCTGCCCGATGTCGCGGATCCGTGCCAGTACCTCTGACTGCCCCAGCACGGCGGCAAAGTCGTCGCGAATGCGGCTCACCAGCGCCGGCGGCGTGCCGCCGCGCGCCACCAGACCGAAAGCGCCGGAGAACTCGTAGCCGGGCACGGCCTGCGACATCAGGCTGGCCTGCGGCGCGAGCGCGGCGGGCCGTTCGCCCATGGTGCCGATCAACTTCAGCCGGCCGTTGCGCACATGTTCCATCGCGCCCTGGGTGAGCGGATCGGCCAGCAGCTGCACGTGCCCGCCCAGCAGGTCGGTCATGGCCTGCGCGCTGCCCTTGTAGGGCACGCTCTGCATGCGCGTACCGGCCATCGTGTTCAGCAGCTCCATGGCGAGCAGAGTCTGCGTGGTGGCATAGGCGTAGGCCACGCGGCCCGGGTCACGCCGCGCGAGCTGCACCAGCTCGGCTGGCGTGCTGGCCGGCAGCGAGGGGTGGGCGTACAGCGCCATATGAAAGCGCGTGAGCAGCATCACCCCGGTCAAGTCCCTCAGCGTGTCGTATGGCATGCGAGCGGACAGCATGGGATTGATCACATGCGAACCCGTGACGATGCCGAGCGTGTGGCCGTCGGGCGCCGAACGGGCCACCACCTCGGTGCCCAGCATGGTGTTGGCGCCCGGCCGGTTGTCGACCACGACCGGATGCTGCCATTGGCGCGCAAGGTTTTCGGCGATCTGACGCGCCAGCGCGTCGGTGGCGCCGCCAGGAGGGAAGGGGACGATGAGCCGCACCGGCCGGACAGGAAAGCCGGGCGTAGGAGCGGGCTGCGCCCGAGCGGCGGGCCCGATCATGGGCGTGAGTGCGGCGGCCGAGGCGGCGAGGAAGCGCCTGCGCGGGAGATTCATGTCGTTGCCTTCTTCTTTCGCACCTCGACGATGCCCTGGTCGGCGTCCACGCGTACCCAATCGCCGGTCTCGATCACAGAGAGCGGGTCGCGGTCGAAATCGGTGAGCGCCGGGGCGCGCGTCACCACCGCGCCTAGCGCGATTTTTGCGCTCATGTCGTTGAACAGCATGGCTGCCGGCGCTACACCCAGCGACCGCGTGAGGTGAAAGGCGTTCGACCAGCCGGACGAGCCCTTCGCGCCGGGAAACACCAGCACCTTGCCCGCGAAGCTCACGCCGCGAAGCTCATGCCGGACCTCGACGATGGTGCCGGTGCGCGAATCGATGCCGCCCCAGCCGGAGATGGCCTGCCGCGTCACCAGCGCCTCGCCCTCGGCCGTCCCTTCGACGACACAGCGGCCGCGCAACACGATGGTTTCTGCATCCGGGTCGATGCGGTTCATCGTGGACCTCCTCTCCACTGGCCGGTGCAGGCTGCGTCGATGCAGTCGGCGGTGGAGCCGAACCAGGCCTCGACCCCCAGGATGGCTGGCAGGTAGTGCGCCTGCTTGGCCGAATCGAGCGCCACCACGCGGGTGCCTTTCGGCGCCGCACGGCTCATGGCCGAGCAGCTGTCGGTCAGAAGATGGCCGCCTGCGGCCTCGATGATGCGGGTGTAGCCGTTGCGGTCGGCCAGCGACTTGATGGCGCGCGGCGTGAAGATCCACAGCGCCGTGTTCTCGCTGACGCGGCGGCCCTCCAGCAGGCGGGCCGCTTCCCAGATCTGTTCGATCGTGTAGTGCGGGCAGCCCAGCATCACATAGTCCACCGCGGTGCTGCGGCCGGTCGCGTTGAGCTTCTCCCAGGTCTGACGCCGTTCGGCTTCTCCGTAGCGCAGGGTCTGCGCCGGGGTGTTGCGGCCGAAGGCCTGTTCGCGCGTATTGGCTTCGGGCGTGACGCCGACCAGGTGGTACATCTCGACGCCGCCCGACGACGATGCGGCCGCGCCGAAGTGCTTCAGCCGCGCCAGATTCGGCAGCGGGCCCAGCCCTTCGACCACCGGGACCTTGTCCTGCACCATGTCGCCGATCCAGTAGCCGAGCATGCCCCAGTCCGCGGTGCTTTCCACCGTCGTCTCCACTCGCACAGCGTGCGTACCCAGACGGTTCTCGTCGACGTGGTAGCCCCAATAGGGGATGCGGCCGGTGAGCATCGCGGCGCCGACGCTTTCGCGGCCTTCGGTGTTCGTGCGCGCGCCGATCACCGCGTTGCAGTAGATGACGGCCGACGACTCCATCCAGGCGCAGTGCTCACCGCGCGTCGGGATGTTGCCCACTTGATAGGGCGTGCAAGTGTTGGCGGCTTGTACGCCCAGGCCCGTGATGTAGGCCTCGCCCTTGCGGTAGAACTGGACGGTCTGTTCGTCCACGCCCATGAGCGCCGCGTTGTGAGGATCGAATCCCAGCTGCACATGCGTGGTGAAGGTTTTTACGCGCGGGATCTCGACCGTGTCGTCGCTGTCCAGGCTGAACTCGGAGAACACGCCGTCCATGCCGCCGCGCCGCATGGCGTAGTCGCGCATGAAGGGCGTGGTTGCGCTGATCGAGGCGACCACGTTGTTGGTTTGCACCAGCCGCTCGGCGCCCAGCGCGCGGCCATAGCGCATCAGCAGGTCCATGGCGCGCTGCACGGCCGGGCCGTCCCGGCCGTCGAGCATGGCGCTCTCATCAGAAGTCAGGTGCATGGCGATTCCCTTCGCTCAGGCCGCCACCGCCGCATGGGTCTGCGCGGTGCGGACATAGGCGCCCTGCGATCGCAGCTCCGATTGCAGCGCCGCCACGTCCACGGCGCGCGGCTGCACCCCCTGATGGACCGCCAGCGCGGCGGCCACGCCGGCGGCCTGGCCGGTGATCCAGCACTGCGGGATCTCGCGCATGAAGCCGTGCGAGTTGCGGTCGCAGGAGACGTGGCGGCCGCAGGCGATCAGGCCGTCGAGCTTCTCGGGCACCAGCGCCCCGTAGGGGATCGAGATGTTCGCGAACTTGGGCGACACGGGCGGCGATACGCCGATCTCGTCGGGCAGTGCCACGCCGTCGGGCCAGCGTTTGCGCAACACCGCATCCATGCCCTTCAGGCGGCGCGAGTGGCGCACGCCGATCTGCGGTGCGCTGAGCATCATGTAGGCCTTCTCGAAGCCGGGCGCGTGGCGGCTGTAGTAGGCCAGGTGCTGTGCCATGGCGCGGTGCGAGCGCACTTCCACGGCGGTGAGGTCGTCCACGTCCAGCGCCGAATAGCCGGTCTGGCGCGGACCCATGAAGAGCGCGATGTCGTTGCGCCAGGATACGAAGGGCCGCTCGAACAACCCGCATTCCTCGCGCCCGCGCGCCATGAATTCGGCGAAGCGTTCCGGCTGGCCGGCCTTGAATTCGATCCACCGGTTCATGTCCACGCCGCCGAAAAGCCAGGCCGTGTTCATGCAGTGGTGCACGTCGGCGGCTTCGATATCGTTCTCGTAGGCAGCGCCCGCCCGGGCGAACAGGTCGCCGTCGCCGGTGGCGTCGACCACCACTTTGGCGCGCACTGCCATGCGGCCTTCCTTGCTCTCGAAGGTCACGCCGGCCACCGCGCCGTTCTCCATGAGCGGTTCGGCCGCCCAGGAGTGATAGATGAGCTTGACCCGGCGCTCCAGCACGATCTCCTGGCTCAGCAGCTTGAGTCGTTCCGGGTCGATCGTCGGCGACCAGGTGACGATGCCGTGGTACGCAGCGGTGCGCTGCGACCAGTGGGCTGCCTTGGCGACATCCTGCGAACCCCAGTCGGACCGGTCCGGCCCGGCCACCGCGTCGGCGGGCAGACGGTCGAACAGCTCCTGCGCGAAGCCGCGGATGACCAGCTCGCCGTTCCAGTCGCTCATGCGGTCGATCCAGATCACCAGTCCGCCGGTGGACAGGCCGCCGAGGTGGTTGTAGCGCTCCAGCAGCGCGACGCTGGCGCCCGCGCGCGCGGCGGCGGCCGCGGCGGCGGTACCGGATGGACCGCCCCCGACGACCAGCACGTCGCACTGGTGGTACACGGGAATCTTCCGGCCCGGCTCGCTCACGTGCCCGAGGTCAGGCCGCGGCGCGCGTTCGTCCTTGCGCGCGAACAGGTCGGACGAAAGGAAGCGCTCGTCGCCGCGCTGGGTCGTGAGCATGCCGCTGGTGGATTGGGGACCTTGCATCTGGGATGTCTCCGGTTGTCGTTCGTCGTTGCTGGGAAGTCAGCGCGGTTCGACCAGGACCGCGCCTTGGGTCAGAGGGCCGACATTGCGGCGGTACAGCTGTAGCCAGCCGGTGTCGCAGAGCTTGGGCGCGGGCGTCCAGGCCGCGCGCCGGCGGGCCGTTTCGGCTTCGTCCACTTCGAGGTCGCAGCGCTGGGTGTCCAGGTCGATCACGATCGTGTCGCCGTCCTGCACCAGCGCGAGCGGGCCGCACACCGCGCCTTCGGGCGAGACCTCGGCCACGACGAGGCCCTTGCAGACCAGCCCGGACAGGTGTCCGTCGGTGATCAGGGCGACCTGGTCGCCGAGTCCCGCGCCGTCGATGGCAAAGACCACCTTGGACGAGCCGCCGCCCATGCCCGGCCCGCCGCACACGCCAGCGCCACGCATCACGACCACGTGGCCCGGGCGGATGTCGCCCGACTGCAGCGCGGCGATGGCGGCGTCGGAGGTGGCAAAGCAGATCGCGGGGCCGCTGAAGCGCCGCGTCTTGCGCTCGACGATGCCGGTCTTGACGATGCCGTATTCGGGCGCGAGGCTGCCGCGCAGCATCATGATCGCCGGCTTGCGCGCGATCGGGTCGTCGATCGGACGGATCACCTCCGGGTCGTCCACCCGCGCGCCGGCCAGGTTCTCGCCGAGCGTGCGGCCGGTGACGGTGAGCGCCCCGGTGTCCAGCAGCGGCTCCAGCTGCTTCATCAACGCGCGCGCGCCTCCCGCGGCCTCGAAGGTCTCGATGACGTGGTGGCCCACCGGGCGCACCGCCGCCAGCACGGGCACCTCGTGCGAGAAGCGCTCGAACATCCCGTAGACGTCGGCGCCGCAGCCTGCCTCGGTCGCGACCGCCTGCAGGTGCTTGATGGAGTTCACCGAGCCGCCAACGCTCAGGATGGTCTTCACCGCGTTGGCGAAGGCGGCGGGCTTCAGGATGTCGCGCGGCTTGAGGTCTTCCCAGACCATTTCCACGATGCGCTGCCCGGCGCGGCGGGCAGCGTCGAACATCGCTTCGCTGTTGGCAGCCACCGGCGTGGTGCCGGGCAAGGCCATGCCCAGTGCCTCGCAGCAGATGTGCATCGAGTTCGCGGTGCCCATGCCCGAGCACACGCCTGGGCCGCGGATCGCGTTGCGGCTCATGCCGATGAGCCTGTCCATCGGCATGTGGCCCATCTGCGCGTGCATGGCGCCGACGAACACGTCCTCGATGTCCACATGCTCGCCCTCGTACTCGCCGCTGGGCTGGTAGCCGCAGGCCAGCATCAGGGTCGGGACGTTGAGGCGGCCTGCGGCCATCATCTGGCCCGGCACCGTCTTGTCGCAAGAGGTGAGGCAGATCATGCCGTCGAGCTGCGCGCCCTCGACCGCCACCTCGATGTCGTTGGTCACCAGATCGCGCGTGGAAAGGATGTAGCCGCCGCGACCGCCCGCGCCGATGACGAAGTCGCTCGGCGCAGCGGTGCGGATCTCGAAAGGCACTGCGCCTGCTGCGCGGATCGCTTCCTTCACCACCGCGGCCACACCGTCGAGGTGGGCGAAGCAGGCGGCGAGCGAAGACGAACTGTTGACGATGGCGATCTTGGGCTTTTCGCAGTCGTCCTCGGGAATGCCGAGCGCCTGCCATTGGGCGTTGCGCACGGCCCAGAGGTAGGAGCCTCGGGGAAAGTTGCTGCGCAGCTTGCGGGTCATCTGTGGGATCCTGTCTTTAGTGAGCGAATTCATTTATATTGACATATCCATAAATGAAATGTCAATACGAAGTTATGGCATGCTCGGGATGACGACCAGCAAATTGAGGAGGGTTTCGATGGCAACCAACGCACGCACCGCGAGAACGAAGACGAAGACACGGGCCGTGCCCGAGGCGCCGCCCCCACCCCGCGTGCGCAAGACCTCTGCCGGCTCCACGCCGAAGGCGACCGAACCCGCGCCGCCGCCACGCGCGGCCGCGCGCCCGGCCGACGTGGCGGGCCAACAGGCGTCGGTAAACCGCTATCTGGCCGCGTACATCATGGGTGTCGCCAACCGGCTGGCCAACGGCGCGTCGAACTACTATCGACAGCACTTCAACCTCGGCATGTCCGAGTGGCGCGCGATGATGGCCGTGGGCGGCCGCGACGAGCTGATCGTGCGCGAGGTCGCCGAGATGGCCGACCTGGACTACGCCGCCGCGAGCAAGAGCGTGCGGGTGCTGGAAGAGCGCGGCTTCGTGAGCGTGGAGCAGACCCGCAGTCGTGGCCGCGCCGCCATCGTGCGCCTGACGCCGGCGGGCGCCAAAACCTACGTGAAGCTGCGGGATTCGGCGCAGGAGCGTCAGGACCGCCTGGTCGCCGAGTTTACGCCGCAGGAGGTGGAGACCCTGTGGGCCCTGCTGCGCCGTGTCGAGCAGCAGGTGCCATCCATGAATGCGGAGTGAGTGAGCGGACCGTGAGGCCGCTACGCAGCCTCACGCATTCGTAGCGCGCCCCTTCGCCGCCTGGATGCCGCTGTACACGCGGGTGCGCAGCGCGGCGAACTCCGGTTCGACGCGGGTCTGTGCTTGCGTCCGGGGGGAGGGAATGTCGACCGGTACGTCGTCCATCACGCGCGTTGGCGACGACGACAGCACCAGCACCCGCTGGCCGAGATACACCGCCTCGTCGATGTCGTGCGTGACGAAGATCACCGTCAGGTCCAGCTCGGTCCACAGGCGAAGCATCAGGTCTTCGAGGTCTGCGCGTGTCTGTGCGTCCACGGCAGCAAAGGGCTCGTCGAGCACCATCACCTTCGGCTGGTAGGCCACGGCGCGTGCGATCGCGACGCGCTGCTGCATGCCGCCGGAAAGCTGCCAGGGGTACGAATCCGCAGCGTGCGAAAGCGCCACGGCTTCCAGTGCCGTATCGACCATGCGCCGGCGTTCGTCCTTCGGCACGCCGCGCTCGCGCAGGGGCAACTCCACGTTCTCGCGCACCGTCTTCCACGGAAAGAGGCTACGCCCGTATTCCTGAAAAACGATCGCCATCTCTTCCGGCGGTGTGGTCACCGGACGGCCATTGATGCGCACCGTCCCGCGCGTTGGCGCCAGCAAGCCGGCCAGGCACTTGAGCAGCGTCGTCTTGCCCGCGCCCGACGGGCCGACGATGCAGGTGAAGTCGCCGGGGCGCACTTCGAAGTTGAGGTCGCCGATCGCTTCGACCCGGCGCTCCCTCGACTCATAGACCTTGTTCAGGTGTTCGACGGATACCACCGCCATCGTTTGTGTCGTCACGTTCAATTCCGCCTTTCAAGGTCACGCATGCCCACATACCACTTGAGTGCCCAGCGCTCGAACAGCCGGAAGACGACCGACAGCGCGAAGCCGAACAGTCCCAGCATCAGCACGCCGCTCCACATCTGCGGGATCTCGTAGCTGCGCTGGAAATAGATGATCGCGGAGCCCAGTCCGTCGAGGGCCGCGAAC
Organism: Variovorax sp. YR216; assembly: GCF_900107745.1. GTDB lineage: Bacteria > Pseudomonadota > Gammaproteobacteria > Burkholderiales > Burkholderiaceae_C > Variovorax. The sequence continues at coordinate 150,029 of NZ_FNRO01000009.1, forward strand.
ATTTCGCTGATCACCATCAGCACGATGCCGATGGACAGCCCGAGCCGCATGCCCACGATGATCTGGGGCGACGCGCTGGGCAGGATGAAATGCCGCAGCCGCGCCAACCCCCGGATCTGGTAGGTACGGCAGGTTTCGTCCAGCACCGGGTCGATCGACTTCACGCCTTCGACCGTGTTCAACAGGATGGGCCAGATCGCGCCGGCCACGATGACCGTGATCTTCATTCCATCGCCAAACCCCATGCTCACGATCAGCAGCGGGATCATCGCGACCGGCGGCACCGCGCGAAAGAACTCGAGCACCGGCTCGACGGCGCGGCGCAGCGGCCGGTAGATGCCGACCGGGATGCCCAGCGCGATCCCTAGCAGGCAGGCCAGCAGGTAGCCCGCCATCAGTCGCTGAAAGCTGGGAATCACATCGGCGACGAATCGGGGACCGAGCCAGAGCGCACCGAACTGATGCAGCACCGCTGACAGCGAAGGGAAGTAGAAATTCGTCGAGTTGGCGCTGAACACGTACAGCAGCGCGAACAGCAGGACAGGCAGCGCCAGTTCGACCCACAACTTCTTGAGCGCGGTGTGCGTCATCGTTCGCCTCCGGCATTGCGCACGCTGGGGTGCCAGCGCAGCAGCCGCCGCTCCAGCAGCCGCGCGGCCAGATTGATCGCCACGCCCATCAGCCCGGCCACGAGCACCAGCGCGTAGGCTTCCGGCGTCGCGTTCGAACTCTGTGCCACGACGATGCCCCGGCCGATGCCGTGGCTGCCGATGACCATCTCGGCGGTCACGGCCAGCACGAGCGCCATTGCCGCTGCGAGTCGCACGCCGGTGAAAAGAAAAGGCAGCAGTGTCGGCCAGGCGACGTGCCGCAGGAAACCCAGGCGGCTGAAGCGGAAAGTGCGCGCCGTGTCGCGAGCCACCGCATCCATGTCATTCAGGCCGTAGAGCATCTGCAGCAACACCTGCCAGAAGGCCGCGTAGGTGATCAGCACCACGCCCGACTGGTAGCGCGAGCCGAACACCAGGATCACGCCCGGAATGAGCGCCACCGATGGAATCGGCCGCAGGAATTCGATGGTCGAATGGGTGTATCTGCGCGCGCCCGGTGTCAACCCGATGGCGAGCCCGGCCACCACGCCGGCCACGGTGGCGAGCGCCAGGCCGAGCGCCCAGGTCCGTACGGTGCTCACGGCGTATCCCCAGAACTCGGGCGTTGCCATCAGTTCGCCCAGCTTGGCCACCACCACCGACAGCGGTGGAAAGAAGTTCGCCTGGACAAGCCCCGCGCGCGGCGCGGCCTCCCACAGCACGGCCAATGCAAGCAGCCCGGACAGGCTGACCAGCGTTCGCCGGACTACGGCGCCGTCCAGCCGCAAGGCGGTTGCCGGCGCGCGGCCCGCGTATCCATTGCTGGCCGTCATGGCTTACTTCTCCGGCGTCCAGACCACCTCGTCGTACAAGGCGGGCTTGGCGAGCATGCCGAACTCGCGACCGGTCTTGGAGAACATCTCCACCGCATCGCGCGGGATCGCGGTCAGGTACGTCGGAAGGATCAGCTTGGCCGCCACGTCCGGCCCCAGCTTCGTGAACTTGGGCAATTGCTTGCGCACCTCGTCGGGGTTCTTCTGCGCGTACTCCAGCGACTCGTTGATCGCCGCGCGCAACTTGAGGAAAAGCTCCGGGTTGGCCTTGAGCTGCTGCTCGCTGGTGAAATAGGCCGAGGTCAGCATGCTCTTGCTCGACATCGACTGGTAGGGCGAGCTGATCGGCGGGAAGCCGGCGGCGATGGCAGCCGTGCCGAAGGGCTCGGCACCGACCATGGCGTCGGTCTTGCCGGACTGCAGCGCGGCCAGCGCCTCGGCGAAGCCCAGTTCGATGAAGCGCACCTTCGACGGGTCGCCGCCATCGGCCTTGACGGCTGCCTTGCCGAGCATCTGCAGCAGGCCGTTCAACGCGTTGACGCTGACCGTCTTTCCCTCCAGGTCCCTGGCCGACTTGATGCCGCTCTTCGGGCCGGCGTGGATCATGGTCACGTCGGCGCCGCTGACGCCGGTGGAGCTCGAGCCGGCTGCGATGATCTTCAGCGGCAGGCCCTTGTCGCGCGCCTGCAGGATGTTCACCAGCGCCGTGAAGGCGAAGTGGTATTCGCCGCTCATGACGGCAGGAACGCCGCCCGTGGAGGCGACATTGGTCTTGAGCTTCAGACCGTGCTTCCTGAAGATGCCGGCTTCCTCGCCGAGGTAGAGCGCCGCCACGTCGGTCACCGGGACGAAGCCGGCGTTGACGGTGACGAGGGTGGATTCAGGCTGGGCGAACGCGGTGGCGCCTCCAAGCAGTCCGGCGGCGACGACCGCCGCGGCGAAGGCGCCGCTGAAGGTCCGGCGAAAGAAGTTGGGCTTCAAGTGTGTCTCCTTGGTTGGTGGGGAATACGGGGTCAGGCCGGACGCGGTCCGGCGATCGTGGTGCGGGTCATGTAGCGCGCGCGACCGATGTAGTCGGGAATCGCCTTGTGCATCGCGCAGCGGTTGTCCCAGATCAGCACCTGGTCCTTGCGCCAGCGGACGCGGCAGGTGTGCTCGAAGCGCGCGCAATGGTCGTAGAGAAACCGCAGCAGGGGCTGGCTCTCGGCCTCGGTCATGCCCTCGAAACGTTGCACGTACACCGGGTTCACGTAAAGGTGGCGGCGGCCCGAGCCAGGGTGCGTGCACACCAAGGGGTGGACGGTTTCGCGGTCGCCCGCCTCGATGTCGAGGTCGACGCGTGCGTTGTTGGCGCTGAACTTGCGCTTCTGCGCGTGGTAGGCGCTGCCGTAGATGCGGGTGGCGCTATGCACCGCCTTGAGGGTGTCGAGTACGGTGCGCAGGGCGGGCGACAGCGTCTCGTAGGCCGCGTACATGTTGAGGAAGCCGGTGTCGCCGCCGAACTCCGGCACCGTGACCGCGCGCATGACCACGGCCGCGGGCGGTTGTTCGAAGTAGGTGCTGTCGGCATGCCAGCTTTCGCCGATCACGCGGCCGGTGTCGTCGGCATCGCGCTTGATCAGATGAATCATGTCGTAGCCCTCGGCCTTGTGCAGCTGAGGGATGTCCATCAGGCTGCCGAAGCGTTCGCTGAAGGCCAGATGCTGGTCGTGCGAAATCGGCTGGTCGGGGAAGTAGATGACCAGGTAGTCATGGAAAGCCTGGAGGATTTCGCGCCAGGTATCGTCGTCCAGCCGTCGCGTCAGGTCCACGCCGTGGATCTCGGCGCCGATGGTGCTGTTCAGCGGGCGCACTTCGATGCGCTTGAACTTCAGCGGGTTGTCGTAGATGGCGGTCACGTGAGGATTTCCTTGTCTTTCGAAGTCGCCCGGGTGAGCGTCGCCAGCGCGCCGGCCCATCCGGCGCGTCGGTGCTGCGTTCTCCCGGCGGGTGGTACTCAGCCCATGTGGGTCAGAAGCCAATCCATGGAGCGCTCCCAGGCCAACCCGGCGGATGCCGGCTCGAAGGCGGCGCGTTCGTCGCAGTTGAAGCCATGCCCGGCGGCGTACACGTGCAACTCGCATTCGGGGCGCTGTGCGCGGATGCGCTCGACGCTCTCCATGGGTATCGTGTGGTCATTCGCGCCGTAGTGCAGCAGCGTCGGACTGTGCGGCGGTGTCTCCAGATGCTGGGCGATCTGGCCGCCGTAGTAGCCGACCACGGCGGCGATGCCGGTTGCGCGCTGCGCTGCCATGTAGCCGACCGACGCACCGAGGCAGAAGCCCATCACGGCCACCGGCACGTTGCGCCGCCGCGCCTCGGCCACGGTGGCGAGCGTGTCGGTCACCATGCCGTCCCAGTCCAGGCGAGGCAGGAAGCGCAATGCGTTGGCGACTTCCTCGGGGCCGTACCCGCAGGCGAAGCCGCGCTCCAGCCGGTCGAAGAGCGCGGGTGCGTAGGCGTCGTAACCAGCCGCAGCAAGCCGCTTGCACAGTGACTGGATGTGATGGTTGACGCCGAATATCTCCTGCAGCACCACGACCGCACCGCGCGGAGCGCCACTCGCAAGCACGCGCCAGCACTGGAGGCTGTGGGCATCGCTGCTGTGGATGTCGATGAAGGATCCCATCCGTGGCTCCCCTTCAGTCCGCAGGCCCGAGCGTGGCGCCGCCGTCGACGATGATCTGCTGGCCCGTCACCAGGCTGGAGGCGTCCGACGCCAGGAACAGCGCCGCGCCGTGCAAGTCCGACGGATTGCACACTCGATGCATCGGGGCAGCACGCTCGAACGGTGCGCGCGCCGCATCGTCGCGCAGGCGACCGCCGCCGATGTTCGTGATCACCGGGCCGGGTGCGATGGCGTTGACCAGGATGCCGAATTTCGCCAGCTCATGGGCGTACTGACGCACCATGTAGCCCACTGCGGCCTTCGAGGTGGCGTAGATCGAGCTGACCAGCGTCTCGGTCTTGGAGGCTGAGATCGAACTGGTCACGATGATCCGGCCGCCGCCCTGCATCTTGAGCTGAGGCACCACGATCTGCAGTGTGTTGAAGACCGAGGTGGCGTTAGTGGCCATCACCCGCTCCCAGACATCCAGCGACAGGTTTTCGACCGCACCTGCCGGATTGCGCTCGCCGCTACCTGTCAGGAAGCCCGGGCCGCCGCTGATGCCCGCATTGACGAACACCACGTCCATCCGGCCATGACGCGCGATCGCGCTGTCGAAAGCTCGGCGAAGGGATTCGGGACGCGTGACGTCCGCCACCTCGCCATGGACCTCGCCGCCGTCACGGCGAAGGGCATCGACCGCGTGATCCAGCGCCTGCGCGTCCAGGTCGATGAGATGCACTCTGGCGCCATTGGCGGCCATCGCTTCGGCATAGGCGAAGCCGATACCGCTTGCCGCGCCGGTGATTGCGACGACACGCCCGGTGACGTCGAACAACTTTTTGATTGTCATATCTTAATTGTGTGATGACATTTATGGAGATGTCAATATAAGGATGACCCTAGGCAGGCTCGACGGCCGGCATTCAGCGCCTCGGCAGAGCACGGTGATGCCGAGACCGATCTGCTGCAACGTGAAGCTGAATGCCCTGACGTCCTGAGTGCTGACTGTCCAGGGAGCGCACCCTGTGGTGTTCTGCGCTACGCTTTGCCCGCGGCCATCCCTGCCGCAGTGTGGAGCGAGCCATGGCGGATTCCTCGAACTTTCCCGACGTCCTCTTCTTCATCCCCGACATCGGCGGATTCACGAAATTCATCAGCGAGACCGAGATCACCCATAGCCAGCACATCATTCGCGAGTTGCTGGAGCTACTGGTGGATTCCAACGAAATCGGCCTCGAGGTGTCCGAATTCGAGGGCGATGCGGTGCTCTTCTTTTGCACGACGCCTCCGACCCTGGAGGAACTCCTGGGGCAGGCCAAGAAGATGTTCCTGAACTTTCACTTGCATCTCAAGGAGAAGGAAAAGGGGCGCATGTGCCAGTGCGGTGCCTGCGCCCGGATGCACCAGCTGACCTTGAAGTTCATCGCGCACAGCGGCCCGGCCAGCACCATGGACATCAAGGGCCATTCGAAATTCATCGGCAAGAGCGTCATCGTCGCGCATCGACTCCTGAAGAACACGGTGCCTGCGGCGGAGTACCTGCTGGTCACGCAGGAAACGCTGGAACGGCTCAACAGTCGACAAGCGCCGCCGATCTCGTTCGAGAGCGGCAGTTGCCGATACGACGAAATCGGCGAGGTCCCCTATCGCCATCACTCGATGGCCTGCTACCTCGACGAGTTGCAGGCCTAGCCACGCGAAGCGGCCCGCCGGATCCAGCGCGATGCCGGTCAGGCTCGAGGCAGGGCTGAGATCCGTGCCAGGGCGAGCGAGTCGAGCACCAGAACGCCCAATGGCGCCCGCCTTCCGCGTACCTGAATCTGCTGCACATCGTCCCTGGAAACGTCGATGCCCGCGCTGTGCGCTGCAAACTCCGAGATCACGAGGATCGCGTTGTGCAGCTTGGTCTGATCCTGCAGGCGGCTGGCGGTATTGACCACCTCGCCCACCGCGGTGAACGAACGCACATCGCGATGTCCGACTTCGGCCACTGCCGCGCTTCCTGCATGAATGCCGATCCCGAAGTCCAGAGGCTGCCCGAACTCTTTTTCGAACACTGCGCTCCATGCGCGCATGCGCTCGTCGATCAGCGTCGCGGCATGGACGGCGCGACGGCAGGCATCCTGAAGCGTTCCTTCCAGGCCGAAGATGGCCATGACGCTGTCGCCGATGTACTGGTTGGCCACGCCACCCGCCTCGTGGACCGCATCGCCGACCAGCGCGAAGTAGTGGTCGAGAACATAGACCAGATCGAAGGGCCACTGTTTCTCGGAGAGACCGGACCAGCGTCGAAGGTCCACGAACAACACGGCCACCTCCCGTTCGCTGTCGAGTCTGTTCAGGCTCGCCGACCGGGCGGTCATCACCGGCGTGACCTGGAGGTCGCCGAGCGGGCGCAGCTGGCACGCCAAGCGGATGTCCGCACCCGCCCGCACGCGGGCCAGGGTGCGCTGTTCGTCGGGACCTGGAGGAGGGCAGTGCGCTGCGGGGCCGGAGACGCGAACGCGGCATGTCGAGCAGCGGGCGCGTCCGCCGCAGACCGACAGATGTGCGATGCCGTGCTTCCGGCTGGCTTCGAGAACGCTCCATCCCAATGGAACCCTGGCGGTCCGGTCCGGATAGGTGAGGGTGATCGTTCGCCCTCCCACGCGCTCCGATCGGGCTCTCCACGCGAGAGCGAGAAGGAAGGCGGACAGGAAGGACGCGTAGGCGGCCCGGCCGAGATCGACCGTCGATCTGAGGGATGTGGACTCACTCGCCGCGGGTGCGCTGATCGCGACCGGGCGGGCGGCGGCTTCGCGTCCCATGGACAGAACGCCGAGTGCCGCCATCAGAGGCAGGACGACGGCACCGGTGAGCAAAAGGGGCTGTGCGTGACGCCACGAAGGCCGCTGCCGGAAGGCAAAGTGCAGCCCCATGCACCCGTGCGTCCAGGCCACCACCATGACGAGGATCTGCCACCAGCCATCGGGATTCCAGAGCTTTCGAAGAATCTGCGCGTACGTGACATCGAGGCCGTCCAGCGTGTACGGACCGCGCGTTGCAGCCAGGTGGGAGGCCAGCAGCAATGGCAAGGCCACGCCGAGCCCGATCCGCAGCAGCAGCGCAAAGGGCATGCGTATCGTCCGGCGCTCCCACAGGCCCGAGAAGGCCAGGGCGATATGCACGATCGCGGCGCTGTACAGCAGCACCGTGCCTGGCCACGAATGCCAGAACGCCGCGATCCGCTGCAGGGCCGCTTCGGCGGCCTCCAGCGAAACCAGGCCCGTCGCGTGGTTGAGAAGATGCAGCGTCACGTAGGCCATGAGCACCCACCCACTCGCCCAGCGCAGATTGCGACGGGACGGACGTAACGCGGGGAGATCGTGCAGGGAGGTCATTCGCGCGCCAGCATAAGTCGCCGCCGCGCCCATCGCCATCGCCTCGGCCGACGCAACGGTGGAAGATGCGCGCGGCGAGGCCTGCCGGAGAACCGTCGACCTAGTTCAGGCCGCGTTGGGCGCCCGCCACCGCGTAGCGTCCGGCACCCAGCAGCATGATGGTCAAGGCGCCGAACAGGTACAGGCCCTGCAGTTCGAGCGCCCAGCCTCCCTGGTTGGTGAGCTGGAAGAACTGTCCGGTGTGCACCAGCAGGAGGGCGATCACCATGTTGACGACCACCACGGCGGCTGCGGCGCGCGTCCAGAGACCCGCGATCAGCAGGACAGGGGCGAGGATCTCGCCGACGTAGACGAGATAGCCGAGCGCGCCGGGCAGGTTGTGGGCAGCGAGCATCTTGACGATGAAGCCCGGGCCCGAGCCGAGCTTGAACAATCCGTGCAGGAGCACCAGGCCCCCCACGGTGACGCGCAAGAGCAGCTTGCCGACGTCATTGCCCCAGTCCGGGGCGAGGCCCGACGCGCGATCCGTGGTCGTTGCGGCCGGAATCCGGCTGTCTGCGAGACTTGTCAAAGGTGAACTCCTTGGGGGAAAGACAGGGTTGGGGGCTTGATCCGGTCACACCGCACTGGCGCTCCGGTCGAAGCAGAGAAGTTTGCCCTCCTGTCGTTGCCTGGAATGTGCGTTTGCGCACACCTTGGCGCATCTCGCAGGGCGACCCGGACAATCAACGCACTGCGCTGCCCACGCCCGCGCGCCGCGCGGGAATCCAGTAGGCCAGCGCCCCGGCCGCCGCCAATGCGATCAGCCCGGTGACGGCGATTCCCGCGGACAGGGACAGGGTGGCCGCCAGGAACGACAGCAGCGCCGGACCGCCCGATGCGCCGATATCCGACATCAGCCGCCACACGCCCAGGAAGTGCGCGCGCCCATGCCTCGGCGAGTGGTCGGCGCCGAGCGTCATGATCATCCCCGAGCCGATGCCGTTGCCAAATCCGATCGCCAATGCCGCGATCAGCAGCGTGGCGAAGCCGGTGGTCAGCGGCATCAGCAGCATCGCCACGCCCATGATCACCATCGAGGGCACCGCCACCCAGCGCCGGCCCTTGTGATCCATGACCTTGCCCGCCGGATAGAACACCAGCATGTCGATGCCGCCGGCCAGGCCGTAGATCAGGGAGGCCACCGCCGGCGCCAGCGCGAGATGCTCGGCCCACAGCGGGATGACGGCCTGCCGCGAGGCGCGCACCGCGCTGACCAGCACCACCCCGATGCCCACGGTGAGGAACACGCGCCGGTGGTCCTTCAGCGTGGAGACGAGCGTCGCGGAAGCGGGGGCGCTGTGCCCAGCGGGGACCGGCGGTGCTTCCAGATCGGGGATGCGCGCGCCCACGGCCGCCGCGCCCAGGACCCCGATGATCCCGACGACGTAGGCCGCCGGGAGACCGAAGGCATGCACGGCTGCCGCCGCGAGAAACGGCCCGGCGAACATGCCGATGCGCATCACGCCGCCGAGCGTCGACAACGCCCGGGCGCGATACATGACGGGCACGGCTTCCGACATGTAGCTCTGGCGGGCCAGGTTGTAGACCGCCTGCGACATGCCCACCATGAGGCAGCCTGCCGCGAACAGTTCCAGGTGCGAGGTCCACAGGCACAAGGCCATCCCCAGGGCGCTCCAGATGCCCGCGACGACGATCGCCCAGCGCTCGCCCCAGCGCATCGTGATCAGCGATGCCGGGATGTTGTTGAGCAGGGAGCCGATGCTGATCAGCCCGACCACCAGCGCGGCCATCGACACCGACGCGCCCAGGTCGCGCGCGGTGAGCGGAACGATGGGAAGGATCGCGCCTTCGCCCACGCCGAACAGCAGGGAGGGCCCGAAGGCCGGCACGGCGATCTTCCGGAGAGAAAACGGGGTCGAGGCGGAAGAAGCGGGTGCTGGTGGGGAAGACATGCAGGAAGGGAAATTTCGGTCCGGGCCGGCCACACTCGGACCGCCGCGGCGAGCGCGAAGTGTGCTTGAATTCCGTCCGACCTGCTGTGGGACGGCCCACTGACGGCCCACTGACGGCCCACGCGCGCCGGCGCCCGCCTTGCGTAAAAGTGACGCACCGCCGTTTTTCGACGGAGTCAGCGTTGCCAGAATCGCGCCTTTTGCTTCGCGACACCGCCATGCATGAAGGTGGGGCGATCCATCCAGATTCATCTTTTCCGTTCGTTCCCTGATGGCTCACAACCCTCCGAATGCATTCGACGTGCTGATCGTCGGAAGCGGTCTCGCCGGCCTGACCGCCGCCCTCCATCTCGCGCCCACGCATCGCGTCGCGGTGCTGACCAAGCGGACGGTGTCCGACGGTGCGAGCCAGCGGGCGCAAGGCGGCATCGCTGCGGTGCTCGATGCGCAAGACAGCATCGACAGGCACATCGACGACACGCTGGTGGCCGGTGCGGGCCTGTGCGACCTGCCGGCGACGCGCCTCGTGGTCGAGGAGTCGCCGGGCTGCATCGCATGGCTTCGCGGACTGGGCGTGCCGTTCACGCTCGAAGACGGTGACCTGCACCTGACGCGCGAAGGCGGACACAGCCATCGCCGCATCGTGCATGCAGCGGACGCGACCGGTGCCGCGGTCCAGCGCACGCTGATCGAGGTCGCGCAGCGCACGCCCAACATCACCTTCTTCGAGCACCACACGCTGGTCGATCTGATCCCCGCGCGAAGCGTCGGCCATGGCGCGCCGGCCTGCGCGGGGCTCTATGCACTCGACGAGGCGAGCGGCGAAGTGGTGGCCTTCAGCGCACCCGAGATCGTGCTGGCCACCGGTGGCGCGGGCCGCGTCTACCTGCACACCACGAACCCCGAGACCGCGACCGGCGACGGCATCGCGGCCGCATGGCGCGCGGGCTGCCGCGTGTCGAACATGGAGTTCATCCAGTTCCATCCGACCTCGCTCTTTCATCCCGAGGCGAACTCCTTTCTCATCAGCGAAGCGGTGCGCGGGGAGGGCGGCGTTCTCCGGCTTCCGCCGTCCGCCGGTGGCGATCGATTCATGCCTGCGCATGACCAGCGCGCAGAACTCGCACCGCGCGACGTGGTGGCGCGCGCGATCGATGCCGAGATGAAGAAGCACGGCCTGGATTGTGTGCACCTCGACATCTCGCACCAGAGCCCGGAGTTCCTGCAGCACCATTTCCCGAACATCCTCGCGCGCTGTGCGCAGCACGGCATCGACATCACGCGCGAACCCATTCCGGTGGTGCCCGCGGCCCACTACACCTGCGGCGGGGTGGTGACCGACCTACAGGGCCGCACCGACATCGCCGGGCTCTACGCCATCGGCGAGACGGCCTGCACGGGGCTTCATGGCGCCAACCGGCTGGCGAGCAACTCGCTGGTCGAATGCATGGTGTTCGCGCGCGCCGCGGCCGAGTGCATCGCGAAGCATCCCAATCGCGCGACAGCCGATCCGCTGCCGTGGAAGTCCGTGTCGGCGAACGCCGCCGACGCCGATGCCATCGCGGATCGCCTCGGCGACCTGCGCTGCCTGATGTGGAACTTCGTCGGCATCGTGCGCTCCGGCGCGCATCTGGAGCGCGCCTCGAATCGCATCGCGAAGTTGCGACGCGATGTGGACGCGCTCCACGCCAGTTCGAGGATCACCAGCGACCTGGTCGAGCTGCGCAATCTCGTGCAGGTTGCAGACCTGATCGTGCAGTCGGCGCAGGTGCGCCAGGAGAGCCGGGGGCTTCACTACCGGATCGACCATCCCGCGCTCGCACCCACCGCAGAGCCGACCCTGCTCGCCCCGGCCAGCGCGTGACACCGTTTTTCGACTTCAAGGCCCGACCTCCCATGTTCCGAACCCTGCTCAAGTCCAAGATCCACCGCGCCACGGTGACCGACTGCGAACTGCACTACGAAGGCTCCTGCGCCATCGACGAAGACCTTCTCGATGCCGCAGGACTCGCCGACAACGAACAGATCCACATCTGGAACGTGAACAACGGCGAGCGTTTCGTCACCTACGCGATCCGCGCCCAGCGCGGCTCCGGGATCATCTCGGTCAACGGTTCGGCCGCCCGGCGCGCCTGCCAGGGCGACCTGCTCATCATCGCGGCGTTCGGACTCGTGGCGGAGGAACGCGTGGCCGCGCACAAGCCCAAGCTGGTGTTCGTCGACGCCGCGAACCGGATCAAGGAAGTGCATTCGCAGGTCCCGGTGCAGACCGCCGAGACCGAAGCGTTGCCGGCCTGACGTCCATGTCGCTCTCCGATGCCGCCGCGCCCTACGGTGCGCAATCCGGCGCTGTGCCCGCGCCGCGCAAGGCCGTCACGCTGTCTCGCCTCGCGGACATGCGCGCGCGCGGCGAGAAGATCGCGATGCTCACCGCCTACGACGCCACCTTCGCGGCCGTCGCCGATGCCGCGGGCGTCGATTGCCTGCTGGTCGGCGATTCGCTCGGGATGGTCTGCCAGGGCCTGGACAGCACCGTCGCCGTGTCGATGGAGGCGATGCGCCATCACACCGAGAGCGTCGCGCGCGGCCTGCGTCGTGTGCAGGGTGCGGCGTGGCTGATCGCCGACCTGCCCTTCGGCAGCTACCAGGCGTCGCGCGAGCAGGCGCTGCGCAGCGCGATCACGCTGATGCAGGCCGGCGCGCAGATGGTGAAGCTCGAAGGCGGCGGCTGGACCGTCGATACCGTTCGTTTCATCGTCGAACGCGGCGTGCCGGTATGCGCGCACCTCGGCCTCACGCCGCAGACGGTGCATGCGCTGGGCGGCTACAAGGTGCAGGGCAGGGATGATTCCTCCGCAGCACGCCTGCTCGATGACGCGCGTGCATTGCAGGATGCCGGCGCGGCGATGCTCGTGCTCGAGATGGTCCCTGCTGCGCTCTCCGCACGGATCACCGGTGAACTCACGCGCTGCGCGACCATCGGCATCGGTGCCGGCAGCGGCACCGCAGGCCAAGTGCTCGTGATGCACGACATGCTCGGCGTCAACCTCGGCAAGCCGCCGAAATTCGTGCGCAACTTCATGGCCGGCTCGGACGGCATCGAACAGGCCCTGCGGGCCTACGTGCAAGCGGTCAAGGGCGGCACCTTCCCTGACGACACCCTTCATGCCTGGTAAGGACACCCTCATGCAAATCGCAAGAACCATCCCCGAACTGCGCGAAATCCTCAACGGCAAGCGCCGCGCCGCGTTCGTGCCGACCATGGGAAACCTTCACGAAGGCCATCTCTCGCTTGTCAGGACGGCCCGCAAGCTCGGCGAGATGACCGTCGCGAGCATCTTCGTCAACCGCCTGCAGTTCCTGCCGCACGAAGACTTCGACACCTATCCCCGCACCTGGGAGAGCGACTGCGAGAAGCTGCGGGCCGCGGGCTGCGATGTGCTCTTCGCACCCGATGAGAAGGCTCTCTACCCCGAGCCGCAGACCTGCAAGGTACATCCGGACCCGGCCCTGGCGGACATCCTCGAAGGCCACTTCCGTCCCGGGTTCTTCATCGGCGTCTGCACCGTCGTGATGAAGCTCTTTGCCTGCGTGCAGCCGCAGTTCGCGGTCTTCGGCAAGAAGGACTACCAGCAGCTCATGGTGATCCGCCACATGGTGCGCCAGTTCGCCTTGCCGATCGACGTGGTCGGCGTCGAGACGCATCGCGCTGACGATGGCCTGGCGCTCTCGTCGCGCAACGGCTATCTCGGCAAGGACGAGCGCGTCGAGGCCACGCAGTTGTCGCAGACGCTGCAGTCGGTGGCGAAGGCCGTGCGCGATGGCGAGCGCGACTTCGCCGCCATCGAGGCGCGCGCCATGGCGTCGCTCTCGGCCCGTGGCTGGACGCCGGACTACGTGGCGCTGCGCCGCCGCGGCGATCTGCAAGCGCCGGGAGCAGGCGATTCGCTGGTGGTATTGGCGGCGGCGCGGCTCGGGAATACGCGGCTCATCGACAATCTGGAGCTCGACTGAGCCGCCTGCGGCCCCCTTCACCTCGAAAATGACCATCAGTTTTGATTTCTCACCGGCCAGCGTGGCCGAACTGGCCAGCGCCGACGTGCGCCGAGCCCTCCTGGAAGATGTTGGCAGCGGCGACCTGACCGCCACCCTGGTCCCCGATGGCAAACGTGCCTTGGCCCGTGTGATCAGCCGCGAAAACGCCGTGCTGTGCGGCGCCCCCTGGGTCGAGGCCGTCTTCCGGCAGATCGATCCACGGACCCGCATCGTCTGGCAGCGCGAAGAAGGCCAGCACTGCGAGCCCGGCCAGACCGTTTTCACCATCGATGGCGATGCGCGCGCATTGCTCACGGCCGAGCGCACGGCGCTCAACTTCCTGCAGCTGCTCAGCGCGGTGGCCACACGCACCGCGCAATACGTGCAGGCGGTGCAAGGCACGCGCGCCCGGATCGTCGATACGCGCAAGACGCTGCCGGGGCTTCGCCTGGCGCAAAAGTACGCGGTGGGTGTGGGCGGCGGCACCAATCACCGCATCGGCCTGTACGACGCGATCCTCATCAAGGAGAACCACATCGCCGCTGCCGGCGGAGTGGCCGCGGCGCTGAAGGCGGCGGCACAGGCCGCCCCCGGCGCGAAGTTCATCCAGATCGAGGTCGAGACCCTGGCGCAGCTGGATGAGGCCCTGCACCACGGCGCCCGCATGGTGCTGCTGGACAACATGGACCTGCCCACCCTGCGCGAAGCCGTCCGCCGCAACGAGGCCGCGGGCGATGCACGCGCCGTGCTCGAGATCTCCGGCGGCGTCACGCTCGATGGCCTGCGTGCCCTGGCGGAGACCGGCGTGGACCGCATTTCCATCGGCGCGCTGACCAAGGACGTGAAGGCCATCGACTTCTCGATGCGCTTCGCGCAGGAGGAAGCATGAGCGCGGTCTTCGAGGTCGAATTCGAGCAGCCCGTCGGCGAGGCATGCAATACGCGCCACGCCTGGGCACGCGTGCCGGCCGAGCCTTCGCGGGCGGAGCGCGATGTTCTCAAGGACCGCATCCGCCGGCTGCTGGCGGAGCGCAATGCCGTCATGGTCTCGCACTACTACGTGCACCCCGATCTGCAGGACCTGGCCGAAGAGACCGGCGGCCTCGTGGGCGATTCGCTCGAGATGGCGCGCTTCGGCCGCGACCACCCCGCGCGCACGCTCGTGGTGTCCGGCGTGCGCTTCATGGGCGAGACCGCCAAGATCCTCTCGCCCGGCAAGCGCGTGCTGATGCCCGACCTGGGCGCGGACTGCTCGCTCGACCTGGGCTGCCCGATCGACGAGTTCAGCGCCTTCTGCGACGCGCATCCCGACCGCACGGTGCTGGTCTACGCCAACACCAGTGCGGCCGTGAAGGCGCGGGCCGACTGGGTGGTCACCTCCAGCTGCGCGCTGGACGTGGTGAGCGCCCTCAAGGCCGAGGGCCACAAGATCCTGTGGGCACCCGACCGCCACCTGGGCGACTACATCCGCCGCGAGACCGGCGCCGACATCGTCAGCTGGCAGGGCGCCTGCATCGTGCATGACGAATTCAAGGCGCTGGAGCTCCAGTTGCTGAAGGAGCAGCATCCGGATGCCAAGGTGCTGGTGCATCCGGAATCGGCTGCCGACGTGATCGCGCTCGCCGATGCGGTGGGCTCCACCTCCGCCATCCTGCAGGCAGCGCAGCGCATGGATGCGAGCACCTTCATCGTGGCCACCGACAACGGCATGCTGCACAAGCTGCGCACGCTCAACCCCGGCAAGACCTTCATCGAGGCGCCGACTGCAGGCAACGGCGCCACCTGCAAGAGCTGCGCGCATTGCCCCTGGATGGCGATGAACGGCCTGGTCAATGTGGCCCACGCGCTGGAGACCGGCGCCGGCGAGATCCAGGTGGAGCCGCAACTGGGCGCGCGCGCCCGCGTGCCCATCGACCGCATGCTGGCCTTCACCGCCGCGCTGAAGAAGGGCGAGCCCACGGGCGCGCTGGTCTCCGGCATGGGCGCGGTGTGACCGGGCCCATGCTCGGGGCCTGAACCTACGTCGAGCGGAGCAGCTTGCGCAGCCAGGCGTCGATCACCGCGGTGGCCGGATAGTCACCGCGACCCAGCAAGCGGTTGATCTCCAGATGACCGATCAACCCGGTGCCCTCGGCGTCAATGACTTCCGCCGGGATTCCGGCCTGCAGGAGCGCTTTGGCCAGGCCTTCGGATTGCGCCTTTCCGTCGGCGCGATCGACGTGGGCGATCAGAAACGCTGGCGTGCCGGGTTTCAGGATCTGCAGGGAAGGCGAGAGGGCGCGCTGGCGTGCCGGTTCGGTTCCGAACGCTTGCACGTAGGTGCCGCGGATGAAGCGGCCGGCCGAGGCAAGCTGGCGCGGAATGTCATAGCACGCGCCGTCCAGCGCGACGACGCCCCGAAGATCCGACAGCGACAGGCCGGCCGCTGCCAGGTACTGCGGGTCGGTCCCGACCAGCGCCGCCAGATGCGCGCCCGCGCTGTGGCCCATGAGGACGATGCGTGAGGCATCGATTCCCAGCCGGGCGGCGTGGCCCCGAAGCCAGGCGACGGCGGCGGCCACATCGGCCGCCTGCTGCTCCACCGTGACATCGGGCACCAATCGATAGTTCATCGAGGCGAACGCAAACCCCTCGCGGGTGAAATGCTCGACCTTCTGCATCCCCGTGGCGGAACGCTTGTCGCCCAGATTCCATCCACCCCCATGGACGAAGAGAACGAGTGGCGCGGGCCTGGCACCCCCTGCCGCAGGCCAGAAATCGAGCTTCTGCAAGGCATCGAGTCCGTAGGCATATTCGGAGCGCTCCGCGGTCGGCACCTCAGACCCTTGAACAGCCCTGTCGGTCAGCGGTTCGTCCTGGGACTGCACGGCGAGAACCCGAGTCGAGAAGCATGCGAGCAGCAGACCCGATGCGATCAGCTTGAGAACGATGCGATCCATCATGCCTGTCCCCGAAGTTCCCGATACAAGGGCGGCACAGCCAGCGCGAGCAGCAGGGCCGCGAACGGCACCACGCACACGTAGCCCACGTACTTGAACCCCAGCGCACCGACGGAGCCGCCGATCACGAACATGCCGATCAGGCCGCCCGCATTGCGCAGGCGCGACCGGTCGTGACGCACGGGCTGGGTGAGGTCCGACCGGTGACGGTTCCAGTAAAGCAGCTTCCCGAGCTCCATGCCGAAGTCCGTGATGTTGCCGGTCATGTGCGTGGTGCGGATGCTTCCGCCCGAGGTCTTGGAGACCACCGCGTTCTGCAGGCCCATCACGAATGACAGCAGAAGCACCGTGATGGGCAGCGCGAACGGTGTCATCCAGCTGAGGGTGCTGGCGCTTCCGAGCACCCCGAACGGCAGCAGCAGCAGCGCCTCCAGCAGCAGGGGCGGTGCGTAGACCGTGCGCAGCCGGTGCTGCCGCGCCCAATTGACCAGGACGGCGGTGACGGCCGCGCCGGCGACGAACGCCAGGATCGCACCGGCCGCGTTCAGGACCAGCCTGGCGTTGCCCAGCACGAGCCCGTCCGCGAACTGGGAGGCGAAGCCGGTCATGTGCGAGGTGTACTGGTGCAGCACCAGGAAGCCCCCGGCGTTGATGGCACCCGCATTGAAGGCGAGGATGAGGCCCATCGTCCGGTTGGTCGATGGCGTGCGGTGGCGGTGGGTCAGGAGGTGGATTCGACGCATGGGGCTGTAGCGAGCACTCCCGGCCAGTATGCGGGAAATCGGCCGCCGGGGTGTCCGAAGAAAGCAGGTTGCGCAACCAGACCGCCCCCGCCGGGTAGGTGCTTTCACTAACTGTCAACGATATTGTCAACAATGATGTTGACGATCGTTTCGACAGCGCCTAAATTCCGCCTCACCACCCGCAAGGAGACAAACCGATGCAACCCACCATGACGGCCGGCGCGACAGCGACCGCCGCAGCACCCGACACCGCCCTCCAGCCCTCCAAGGTCCGCTGGAAGATCTTCCTGATGATGTTGTTCCTCATCTCGATCAACTACATCGACCGGGCCTCGCTGTCCGTGGCGATGCCACTGATCGCGAAGGAATTCGACATCGGCCCCGCCGTGCAGGGCTTGCTGCTCAGTTCCTTCTTCTGGACCTATGCGCTCATGCAGATCCCGGGCGGCATGCTGGCCGACCGCTTCGGCCCGCGCGTGGTGATTGCCGGCGCAACCCTCGGCTGGGGCTTCTTCCAGGCCATCGCCGCGGTCTGCACCGGCTGGATCCCGCTGCTGCTGACGCGCCTGGGCCTGGGCGCGGCCGAGGCGCCGATCTACCCGGCGGGCGGCAAGCTCAACGGCATCTGGATGACGCAGAACGAACGCGGCCGCGGCGCCACCCTGCTCGACGGCGGCGCGCCGCTGGGCGCCGCGCTGGGCGCGATCCTGATCTCGGGCCTGATCGCCGTGCTCGGCTCATGGCGCCTCTCCTTCGTCATCGCGGGCGTCGGCACGGTTCTCGCTGGCCTGTTCGCGTGGAGCTACATCCGGAACCATCCGCGCGAACATCCCGGCGTGAACGACGCCGAGGCGAAGTACATCGAGGCCAGCCACGCGGCGGACGCCGCGAGCGAGCCGCAGGGCGCCAGCGGCCGACTGCTCGACTTCCTGCGCTTCCGCTCGGTCTGGGGCATGTTCTTCGGCTGGATGTGCTTCAACGCGCTGTTCTACGGCCTGCTCACCTGGATGCCCAACTACCTCTCCAAGGTCCATGGCTTCGACATCAAGCAGATGGGCGGCGCGGTGTTCATCATGTTCTTCTCCGGCTTCGTCGGCGAGATGTTCGGCGGCTGGCTGGCCGACAAGTGGAAGGCCGCCGGCGCCTCGACCTCGAAGGTGCTGCGCACGCTCTTCGGCATCGCCTCGGTGATCGCCACCATCTCGATCTACACGGTGTCGCAGATCACCAGCCCGGTCGCCGTGGTCGTGCTGCTCTCGGTCACCCTGTTCTTCCTGCGCTGGTGCGGCCTGTTCTGGTGCGTGCCTTCGATCCTCGGCCGCAGGGTGCACGTCGGCTTCCTCGGCGGCACCATGAACCTCGGCGGCAATGTCGCGGGCATTGGCGTGCCGATCGTGGTCGGCCTGATCGTGCAGGCGACCGGCTCGTACTTCCTGGCGCTCATGCTCTTCGCCGCGGCGGGCGCAGGTCTTTTCATCTGCTCTACGCTGCTCATCGACTACAGCAAGAAGCTTCCCGTCTAGTCCACTTTTCGAGATCCGCGAAATGTCCCAGCAAAAACGCATCGGCGTGCTGACGCCTTCCTCCAACACGGCGCTCGAGCCGTTGACCAGCGCGATGGTCGCCGGCGTGCCGGGCGTCACTGCGCACTTTTCGCGGTTCCGCGTGACCGAGATCTCGATGGGCGACAAGTCGCAGAGCCAGTTCGACGAGCGCACCATCCTCGAAGCCGCAAAGCTGCTGGCCGACGCGAATGTCGATGTGATCTGCTGGAGCGGCACCTCCGCGAGCTGGCTGGGCTTCGAGCGCGACCGCGCGCTGTGCGAACGCATCACCGAGGCGACCAGCATTCCGGCGACCACCTCGGTGCTGGCCCTCAACGACCTGCTGGCCGCACAGGGTGCGCGCACGCTGGGGCTGGTGTCGCCCTACGTGGAGGATGTCCAGCGGCGCATCGTCGCCAACTATGCGGCGCAGGACATCGAGTGCGTCGCGGAGCGCCATCTCGACCTGACGGTGAACTTCTCCTTCGCTGAAGTCGATGCGGACACCCTGCGCAAGATGATCCGGGAGGTCGCGCAGCACAAGCCCGACGCGATCACCGTGATGTGCACCAACCTGCACGGCGCGCCGCTGGTCGATGAACTGGAGCGCGAGCTCGGCATCCCGATCTACGACTCGGTCGCCACCGTGGTGTGGAAGGCGCTGAAGATCACCGGCGTCGACACCCGGCTGGTCAAGGGCTGGGGAGGGCTTTTCAAATGAGCACCGCCACCTTCGACCTCGTCGTGCGCAATGCGCGCGTCGCCACCGCAAGCGATACCTTCGACGCCGACATCGGCATCACGGGAGGCCGCATCGTGCAACTCGGCCAGGGCTTGCCGGCAGGCCGCCGCGAGATCGACGCCGCGGGCGCATTCGTCACGCCGGGCGGCGTCGACGCGCACTGCCACCTCGACCAGCCGATGGAAGCGCCGGTCCGCATGGCGGACGACTTCGACACCGGCACGCGCGCGGCCGCTTGCGGCGGCACGACCACGGTGATCCCGTTCGCCGCGCAGCAAAAGGGCCAGTCGCTCCGCGCAGCAGTGCGCGACTACCACGAGCGTGCCGAAGGCCGCGCGCATGTCGACCATGCCTTTCACCTGATCGTCAGCGACCCGACAGAGGACGTGCTCAAGAACGAGCTGCCGCAGTTGATCGCCGAGGGCTACACGTCGTTCAAGATCTACATGACCTACGACGACCTCAAGCTCAACGACGGCCAGATCCTGGACGTGCTCTCGGTCGCGCGCGAGCATGACGCGATGGCGATGATCCATGCAGAGAACGCCGACTGCATCGAATGGCTGACGCGCCGCCTCGAAGCGAGCGGGCGCACCGCACCGCGCTTCCATGCGCACGCGCGGCCGATGCTGGTCGAGCGCGAGGCCACGCACCGTGCGATCGCGCTGTCGGAACTGGTCGACGTGCCGATCATGATCGTGCACGTCTCCGGCAAGGAAGCCGTCGAGCAGATCCGCTGGGCGCGTTCGCACGGCCTGCACGTGTTCGCGGAAACCTGTCCGCAATACCTCTTCCTCACCGCCGAGGACCTCGGCATCGACGACAGCTACGGCGGTGCCCGCTGCGTCTGCAGCCCGCCGCCGCGCAACAAGGACAACCAGCAGGTGATCTGGAACGGCCTGGCCGATGGCCTGTTCACGATCTTCTCGTCCGACCACGCGCCGTTCCGCTACGACGCGCCCGAAGGCAAGAAGCCGGGCGGCGAGGAAGTCGCGTTCCGCCACATTCCCAACGGCATTCCGGGCATCGAGACGCGCCTGCCGCTCTTGTTCTCGCATGGCGTGCTCGACGGGCGCATCACGATCAACCGCTTCGTCGAACTCACCTCGACCAATCCCGCGAAGGCCTACGGCCTGCATCCGCGCAAGGGGACCATCGCGATCGGCGCCGACGCCGACTTGGTGGTCTGGAGCGCGACGCCGCGGCAGGTGCGCAATGCCGACCTGCACCATGCGGTCGACTACACGCCCTACGAAGGCATCGACGTGAAGGCCTGGCCAGCGCTCACGCTGGCGCGCGGCGAAGTCGTGTGGGACGGCAAGACATTCCACCCCCGCGCAGGGCGCGGGCAGTTCCTGCGCCGCGGCCGGCCCTCGCTGCTTCCGGCGCCGCAACCGCGAGGCACGCCATGAAGATCCTGCTGATCAATCCGAACACCTCCCACAGCGTTTCCGACCTCATCGAAGCGGAGGCCCGCCGTGCTGCCGCGCCTGGCACGCAGATCAGCGTGGTCACCGCGCCTTTCGGCGTGGCCTACATCGAGACGCGGTTCGAGTCGCTGATCGGCGCCTATGCCGCCGCCACGCTCGCCGCCGAGCACTGCGACCGGCATGACGCGATCGTCGTCGCTGCCTTCGGCGACCCGGGCATCGACGGCCTGCGCGAAGTGCTGGACATCCCCGTGGTCGGACTCACCGAGGCGGCACTGATGAGTGCCTGCCTGCTGGGCAAGCGCTTCTCGATCGTGGCGATCTCGCACCGCATCACCGCGTGGTACCGCGAATGCGTGGCCGCCAACGGCCTCTCGGACAGGCTGGCGAGCATCCGCAACCTCGACAATCCGCTGAAGGACATCGGGCGCGTGCAGGAAGACCACACCGCGCGCCTCGAGGCGCTGTGCCTGTCGGCCGTACAGGACGACGGCGCCGACGTGATCATCATCGCGGGCGCACCGCTCGCGGGCCTGGCGCGCTCCATCAGCGACCGCATCCCGGTGCCGGTGGTGGATGGCGTGTCGAGCGCCGTCTGCCATGCGCAGACGCTCGTCTCGCTGGGCACGCTGCCCGCCCGGCAGGGCAGCTTCGCGCCGCCGCCGGTCAAGCCCAACCATGGCCTGCCCGAGGGCATCGCGCGCCTGCTCGCCCGGGACCGCTCATCGCGATGAGGCCTTGTGGCGACGGCTTCGCGTGCCGCGCGCGCCGTCGCTAAGATCGAACCGCAATGCCAAAGAAACCAAGTCCAACCCCAGAGACAACCAGCACGGCCCGCGAGCAGGGTGCCGATGCCATCGCCGAGAAGATCTCCACGGCCATCCTCGAACATCGGCTGGCGCCGGGCACCAAGCTTGGCGAAGACCGGCTGGCGAGCATCTTCAACACCAACCGCGCCAAGATCCGCGAGGTGCTGGCGCGCCTCGCGCACGAACAGATCGTCGAGCTGGTGCCGCAGCGCGGCGCGCATGTCGCCAAGCCGACCATCGAGCAGGCGCGTGACGTCTTCGAGGCACGGCGCCTGATCGAGCCCGGCGTGCTGCGCCGGCTCATCGGCACGATCGACGATTTCAAGATGCAGCGGCTGCGCCGGCACCTCGAGCTCGAAGCCGACGCGCGCCAGCGGGGCGATGCGCGCGCCGTGGTGCGCCTGTCGGGCGAGTTCCATCTGCTCCTGGCCGAGCTCGCGGGCAACTCGGCGCTCGCGCGCACCATGCGCGAGCTGTCGACGCTCACCTGCCTGATCATCTCGCTCTACGACGCGCCCACGGCCACCAGTTGCCGGGCCGACGAGCATGAAGAGATCGTCGAAGCCATCAAGCGCAAGGACGCGCGCAAGGCCGAGGCGCTCATGCTGCATCACCTGGATCACATCCAGGAGAGCCTCAAGCTCGATGCCGGCAGCGACGAGGCCGACCTCGAAAGCATCCTGGGCGAATAAGCCCGTGGGTCACGCGTCTCGCAGGGCCGTCGACTCGACGACCTTCGCGAAGCGCAGCACGGTCGCATCCTCGTAGCGCGGCGCCACCACCTGCAGGCCGACGGGCAGCCCGCGCACCCGCCCGGCGGGCACGGAGCACGCGGGAACGCCGCAGTAGTTGAACAGCGGCGTGAAGGCTGCATGCCCGCGCGGGCCGGCCGGCCGGCCGCCGATCACCGGCGGGCCGAGATGGTCCAGCGGCCAGGCGGTCACCGGTGCAGTGGGGCACAGCAGCAGGTCGTACTCCGCGAAGAAGCTTCCCAGTGCGTGGCCGATGCGCTCGCGCAGGCGCAGCGCGCGGGCGATGTCGGCCGGCGCGCAGCGCGCACCGGCTTCGATCTGCATCACGAGATTCGGATCGATGCGTTCGCGCTCGGATGCCAGCCGGCTGCCGTACAGCGCGTGCAGGCCCGCCTGCTGGAGCGCGAGCAGCGGGTACTCGCGCGCCTCGGTGGGCCACGGTGGATCGCCGTTGTCGATGCGCCAGCCGGCCGCGCGCAGTGCATCGACGCGCGACTGGAGTGCCGCGAGCACGTCCTCGTCGATCGCGAAGTCGCAGCCGAGTCGCGGGCTCCATGCGATGCGCAGGTCGCGCGACGGCACGGCGAGCGGCGTCCCGGCTTCGAGGCCGCTGGGGATGGGCACGCCCGCCGGATCGCCTGCGTCGTACGCGGCCAGCAGGTCGTAGACCCACGCACAGTCGGTCACGTCGCGCGCCAGCACCCCGATGACCGAGAGGCCGTAGTTGGGTTCGGCGAAGCCCCACGGATGGGGGATCATTCCTGCGCTGGGCTTGAGTCCGACCAGTCCGCAATGTGCGGCGGGCCGCCGCGTGGAGCCGCCCGCATCGGTGGCCAGAGCCAGCAGGCCCAGCCCGCTTGCGAGCGCCGACACCGCACCGCCGGACGAACCGCCGGGCGTGAGCGCAGGGTCCATCGGATGGCGCGTCGCGCCGTAGACGAGGTTGCTGGTCACGCCCTTGCAGGCGAACTCGGAGCAATTGGTGATGCCGAGCACCACCGCGCCCAGCGCACGCAGCCGCGCCACCGCCCAGGCATCGCGCGGCGCGATGAAGTCCTCGAGGAGCAGCGAACCCTGCGTGATGCGATAGCCCTCGACCCAGAGGTTGTCCTTCACCGTGACTGGCACGCCGGCCAGCGGTAGCGCGTCGCCCGCGGCCAGTCGGCGATCGACATCGGCGGCTTCCCGCAGCACGCGTTCGGGATCGAATTGCACGATGGCGAGCAGGCCCGGATTCAGCGCCTCGACGCGCGCGATGAAGTGGCGTGCCACCTCGGCCGCGCTGGCTGCGCCGTCGATGACCTGCGCCGCAAGCGCTCGCGCGGACAGTGTGTGCAACGCGCTCATTGGAGTGCCTTCGCGCAGCAGCGCTTCGGTATTCGCCTTCGGAGCGGCCGGGCGGCTCATGGCGCGCGCCTGCCGTTGAAGAGCGCGGCCAGCGGTGCCGACACGTCGGTCACGTCGCGGCCGACGATCGGCGCGAGGCTGCCAGCCCGCGCGGCGGGCAGCGACAGTTGGTAACGCGCTTCCGCCAAGGCGACGGCGCAAGCCACGCCATCGAGCAGCGGCACCGATGCGCGCGGCTGCAGCGGCGCGGCCATCGAAGCCATCGCGGCGCCGGCCAGCAGCACGGCTTCGGCGCCGTCGCGCTGCACCAGCCGTTCGACGCCTTCGAGCACACGGGCTTGCACCGCGTCGGGCGCGCTGAAGGTCTGTTCGGGCGTTACATCGAGCGCTTCGACGCCGGCCAGCCGCGCGGCCATGCCGTGCTGCTCGACCAGTTCGCGGTACAGCGGCGCCATGCGCGCACCGTAGGTCAGCACGCCGATGCGGCTGGCCAGAGTGGCGCCGACCAGCAGCCCGGCCTCGGTCATGCCGATGACCGGCATGTCGAGCAGCTCGCGGCAGGGCCACAGCGCGCTGTCCAGCGACACGCCCAGCACGATCGCGTCGACGTCGCCGGCGTGCTGCGCGGCCAGTTCCAGCACCTCCTGCTGCGCGATCGCGTTCTCGGCGCGCGAGGCGATGATGGCCGGGCCGCGCCGACCGGTGACGGCGAGCAGCTCGGTATCGGGCCGCGCCGCGGCGCGCGCGGCGGCCAGCACTGCATCGGTCACCGCCTGCGTCCGGTTCGGATTGATCAGCAGCAACTTCATGCCGCGCCCTTCATCGATGCTGGCGGTGGCACGTGTTCCAGCCAGTGGCGCGCGATCTGCTCGCGGGTCGCGAACCACACGCCTTCGCGGCCCGCGATGCGGTCCACCAGCGCCTTCAGTCCGCCGATGCGCCCGGCACGGCCGATGATGCGGGTGTGCAGGCCGATGGACATCATGCGCGGCGCTGTGCGCGATTCGGCGAGCAGCCATTCGAAGGCATCGCCGCAGTAGCGCGCGAAGTCCTCGCCGTGAACGAAGGCGTGGCTGTCGAAGAAGCGCATGTCGTTGGTGTCGAAGGCATAGGGCAGCACCAGGTGCGGGCGCCCGCCCACTTGCAGGTAGTAGGGCAGGTCGTCGTTGTAGGCGTCGCTGTCGTAGAGAAAGCCGCCGTGCTCCACCAGCAGCCTGCGCGTGTTGACGGAAGCCGACGACTTGGTGTGCCAGCCCACGGGCGGCTTGCCGCAGAGGCGCTCGATGGTGGCGACGCTGCGCGCGATGCGCGCGCGCTCCTCGGCCTCCGGCAGCCCTGCATGCGCCTCCCAGCGCCAGCCGTGGCAGCAGATCTCGAAGCCGCGATTCCGCGCGTCCTCGGCAATCCACGGCGTGGCCTCCAGCGCGCGGGCGCAGCAGTTGAGCGTGACCGGCACGCCGGCATCCGCGAGCACCCGCGTGATGCGCCGGTAGCCGACGCGCGCGCCGTACTCGAAGTGGCTCTCCATGCATAGGTCCTGCGCCCCGTGCACTTCGTGGTTGACTTCGTGGCGCCCTTCGTTGCGCTCGTCGCCCGCGCTCAGCGCGAACTCCGCGCCTTCCTCCACGTTGAGCACGAAGGAGACCGCGAGGCCGGCGCCGCCGGGCCAGCGAACGTCCGGGACGGTCTCGCCATAGCCGATGAGGTCGCGCGGCAGGTAGTGGGTGGATGTGTTCATGGCAGTCGGGCGTTGTAGGTGTCGGGTGCGATCGGCGTGGCCAGTCCCTGGCGGTGGATGCGTTCCACCGCATCGAGCACCGGCACCATGTCGGCTTCGGCGCGCGCGAAGCGCGGCAGCAGGTCGCTGAACTCGTGCTCGATCTCGGCGAGCAGCGCGGCCTCGTCGATGCGCGCGAGGCGGCCGCCCTGGATCGCAATTTCGCCATCGACCATCGAGAAGTCCAGCCCCGCGCCGCGCTCGGCATAGACGAGCTGGCGCACCGGGTCGTTCATCGGCGTGAAGGTGATGCTGTCGGTGCGGTAGGCGACGAGATCGGCGGTGGCGCCCACGCGCAGGCTTCCGAGCCGGTCGCCGAAGCCCAGCGCCTTTCCGCCCGCGAGCGTGCCCGCGTGCAGCGCTTCCTGCGCGCTGAGCCAGCGCGAGTGGTCGTCGCCGCGGATCTTCGACACCGCCGCGGCGCTGCCGAGCACATTGAGCATGTTGACCGTCACCGTCGAACAGGAGCCATCGGAACCCAGGCTGACATTGACCCCGGCCTCCAGCAGCTCGCGCACCGGCTGCACACCCGAGCCCAGCAGCAGGTTGCTCCACGGGTTGTGCTGCGCGGTCGCACCGGTGCGGGCCAGCGCCTCGATCTCGCGCGGATTGAGCCACACCGCGTGGACCAGGCTCGTGGCGGGCTTGAGGAAGCCGATGCGGTCGAGGTACTCCACGATCGGGCAGCCGTAGAAGAGCTGGCCGGTCACCACCTGCAGGCGTGTCTCCTGCACATGCGTGATGACGGGCAATGCGAGATCGTCGGCCAGCGTACGCACCTCGCGCAGGAAGGGTTCGGTGCAGCGCTGCGGCGCCGAGGCCGAGACCAGCACGCCCACGCGGCGGCTCGCGGGATGGCGGCTTCGCGCCAGATCGCGCACGAGCGCAAGGCATTCTGTAGGCGCGGGCCGGGGCGCATTGCGAAGCTCGGCGGCAAGCTCGGGCGGAACCAGCGATTCGACGAAGGGAAAGTTGTCGACGATGGGCTTGTCCATCATCGCGAAGCCGACCAGGGCGCGGATGCCCGCGTCGTCGTAGGCCTGCAGGCTGGCCTCGATGCGCTCCCGGTCGATCGCGCCGCCGAGCGCCATGTCATCGACGACGGTGGTGCAGCCGGTGCGCAGCGACTCGATCGCGCCGATCATCGTGCGCAGGTACGCCTGGCGCGGCGTGAGCGGCACCGGCATGCGCGTGCGCACCAGGTGCATCCACAGCTCCAGCGGCAGGTTCTCGGTGCGCCCGCGCTGGAAGTGTTCGTGCGAATGCTGGTGCCCGTTGACCAGCCCCGGCACGAGCAGACGATTGGGCAGCTCGATCACCGCGTCGGCGCCGGCGAGGGTGCCCGCAGGCTCGATCGCCGCGATGCGATCGCCTTCCACCAGCACGTCCAGCGGACGCGGATCGTAGACATGGCCATCGCCCAGGAGGGCGCGGGCGTGGCGCAGCAGGGTGCGCTTCTTGCTCATGGGAAGACTCCGTGATCGAAGAAAGGAAAGACGTGACGAACCCGACCGAGGACACCCGCTGGATGCGCGCCGCGCTCGACGAGGCCGTGGAAGCCTTCGAGCGCGGAGACTGGCCGACCGGCGCGGTGCTGGTCAAGGACGGACAACTGATCGGGCGCGGCCAGAACCGGCAGAACACGCGCAGCGATCCGACCGCGCATGCGGAGACCGACGTGCTGCAGACCGCCTTCGCCGTGCATGGCGCCGATGCGGCAAGGGGCGCGACGCTCTACTGCACCATGGAGCCGTGCCCCATGTGCGCGGGCGCGCTCAAGCTCGCGGGCGTGCGCACGCTGGTGCTGGCGCTGCGCCACGCGACGCTGCGGCGCACCGACCTCGGCCACTACAGCTTCGAAGCCTTCTGCGCGATGACCGGCTACGACGTGGAGTTGCGCGAGAACGTGCTGGAAGCCGACTACCTCGCGCTGCGCCTGCGCTGGGGCCGCGACCCGGTCGCGCCGACGCGCTGAGCCGGCCGCGCGCTGCCTCATCGCATGTGGCGGGAGATGCCCGCCACCCGTTCCATCACCACCATCAGCACCACGGTCGCCGCCACCAGCACGCCCGAGACGGCCGCGGCGCGCACATCGAGGTTCGATTCGATGATGTGCCACATGCGGATCGGCAGCACCTCGCTGCGCGCGTCCGAGAGGAAGAGCGACACCGCCACGTTGTCGAAGGAATACATGAAGCCGATGAAGGCGCCGGCCGCGATGCCCGGCGCGATCAGCGGCAGCGTGACGGTGCGGAAGGCATGGAAGGCCGAGGCGCCGAGCGAATGCGCGCTTTCCAGCAGCGCCCCATCCATTTGCGAGAGGCTGGCCGTGGTGGTGCGCAGGATGTAGGGCGCCGTGATCGCGACGTGGCCCAGCACCAGCGTGGCGAACGAGAGGCCCGTCCCCGCGAGGTTGAACAGCATCAGCAGCGACAGCCCGATGGCCAGCGCCGGCAGCATCAGCGGCGAGAGGAACACCGCCTCGGCCGCGCGCGCCCAGGCTTCGCGCCGCCGAGCCAGCGCCAGCGCAGCCGAGACCGCGAGCACGATGGAGATCGCGGTGGCCGCGGCGGCGAGCTCGAGCGAGAGCACGAAGGCCTCGATCAGTTCGGGCGAATCGTTCCACAGCGCCTCGTACCAGCGCATCGAGTAGCCCGGCGGCGGGAACTTCAGCGAGTAGCCGCTGGTGAAGGAGGTGATGACGACGATCACCGTGGGCGCGAGCAGCAGCACCGCGGCGAGCACGCCCAGCAGCCCGAAGACGAGCTGGAACGACAGGCGCTCCGCGCGCCCGCCGAGCCGGGCCTGCGCCGCAGGATGCGCGGGCGTCGAAAGCGGCACCGGAGCGCCCGAGACGAACTGATCAGGCATGCACGAACCCCTTGCTGCGCCGGCCCAGCGCATTGATGGCGGCCACCACGCCCAGCACGCATACCAGCAGCAGTATGGCGATGGCGGCCGCGAACGGATAGTTGCCGGCCTGGATGGCCTGCTGGTACATGTAGAAAGGCATGAACATCTGCTGCCCGCCGCCGACCAGTGTCTGCGTGACGAAGGCGCTCACGCTGGAAGCGAAGACCAGCAGGCTGCCGGCCAGCAGGCCGGGCATCGACAGCGGCACCGTCACCTGCGTGAAGGTGCGCCAGTGGCCCGCGCCCAGCGCCAGCGAGGCCTGCCGCAGGTTGGCGTCGAGGTTCGACAGCGCGGTG
The DNA here is from genome assembly GCF_900107745.1 of Variovorax sp. YR216. GTDB lineage: Bacteria > Pseudomonadota > Gammaproteobacteria > Burkholderiales > Burkholderiaceae_C > Variovorax. Next base: position 178,763 of record NZ_FNRO01000009.1, read on the forward strand.
ATGAGCGGCAGCACCATCAGCGGCAGTTCGATCTGCGCCAGCGCGACCACCACCGCGCCGGGCGTGTAGAGCAGCTTCAGCGGATCGGCGATGAGGCCCAGGTCGATCAGCACGCTGTTGACGATGCCCTGGCGGCCCAGGATGACCACCCAGGCGAAGGTGCGCACGACCGAGCTGGTCAGGAGCGGCAGCAGCACCAGCAGCAGGAGCACGCCCTGCCAGCGCGGCGGCGCCAGCGTGTAGAGATAGGCCAGCGGAAACCCGAGCAGCAGCGCGAGCAGCGTCACGCGCAGGCCCAGCCAGAGCGTGTTGCCGAGGATGCCGAGGTTGAATCCGTCGCCGAGGAACTTGACGTACTGGCGCAGGCCGAATCCGGTCAGGTCCGGCGTGTCGTGCAGGCTCACGTAGGCGAGCAGCAGCATCGGCGCGAAGACGAACACGACGAAGAACAGGGCCAGCGGCAGCCCGAGCGCCAGCGGCGGTGAAAGACGGGGAGCGGTGGATGCGGCCATGGATCAACCCGCGAACACGCTGGCCGGCGAGCCCTGCCGCAGGCGAAGGCCCACCGCATCGCCGGCGGAGAAGCGTGGCAGCTCGGCGGTGCGCGGCTGCGTCACCTTGGCGGTGCCGCCGCTGGCAAGGCGCAGTTCGTACACCAGCGAAGGCCCCAGCGGCAACACCATCTCGACGGTGGCGGGCACCGCGTCGGCCGAGGCCGGAGCGAGCGCCAGGTGCTCGGGCCGGGTCGCCAACACCACGGCGCCGGCGCGCGAGCAGGGCGAGGCCTCGGCGAGCGCGAGCCGGCCGCCGCCGTCGAAGTCCACCGAGAAGCCCGCGCCGTCATGCCGCGCGAGCCGGCCCGGCAGCAGGTTGGCAGTGCCGATGAAGGTGGCGACGAAGAGGCTCGCGGGCCGGTCGTAGATGGCCTCGGGCGTGTCGAACTGCTCCACGCGGCCGGCGTGCATCACCGCGATGCGGTCGGCCATCGACATGGCTTCTTCCTGGTCGTGCGTGACCAGGATGGTCGTGATGCCGAGCTCGCGCTGGATGCGGCGGATCTCGATCTGCATGTCCAGCCGCAGGTTCTTGTCGAGCGCGGCGAAGGGCTCGTCCAGCAACAGCACGCGCGGGCGCACGGCCAGCGTGCGCGCGAGCGCGACCCGCTGCTGCTGGCCGCCCGACAGCTCGCGCGGATAGCGCTTGCTGAAGGCCGACATCTGCACCATCGCCAGCATCTCGGCGGCGGTGGCGCGCGCCTCGGGCGAGGAGACGCCACGCGCGCGCAGCCCGTAGGCCACATTGGCCTCCACCGTCATGTGGGGGAAGAGCGCGTAGCTCTGGAAGACGATGCCCGCGCCCCGCTCGTTGGTGGGCAGGGCATCGACCGCTTCGCCGCCGATGCGCACCGTGCCGCCGCTCTGGCGCATCAGCCCGGCGACGATGCGCAGCAGCGTGGTCTTGCCGCAGCCGCTGGGGCCGAGCAGGGCGACCAGCTCGCCGGCGCCGATGTGCAGCGAGACCGACTCGACCGCCACCGCCCCCGCATAGCGGTGGTGGATCTGGTCCAGCTCGACGGCGACGCCGGAGGCATGAAAGGAAGTGGGCATTCGCGGATTTCCTGTGGGTGGGGGGCGCGGCGGTGTGCCGTGCGTTCCCTGTCTCAAGATCCATGCCATCGAGGCGTCTCCAAAACACAAGGCAAATTGGATACAAATTTCTGGATCGAATGTGCACAACATGGTGCACGGCAATCCAACTTGGCGCGCGCCGCCCCCGAAGAAGGCGCGCCCGGTTTGGATACGGCCGCCTTTCGCTGTGCAGGCTGCATTGGCACGGAGCTTGCGCCGGGGCAGCCATCCAACCACTCCTCCAGCAAAGGAAGATCCATGAGCCTCCACCTGTCCCGCCGTCGTCTGCTCCAGGGCGCTGCCGGCGCCGGCGCCCTGCAACTGGCCGCGCATTCCGGCCTGGCGCTCGCGCAAGGCAAGTCCATCTCGGCCACCACCTACCCGGGCGCGTGGGAATCGGCGCACCGCGGCATCCTGCTGCCGGCCTTCACCAAGGCCACCGGTGCGTCGGTGAGCCTGGTGCCTTCGCTGGCGGTCGACACGGTCTCGAAGGTGGTCGCCTCCAAGGCCAACCCGCCCTACGACGTGATCATCCTGGACGAGGGGCCCTACCTCGCCGCGCTGTCGCAGGACATCTTCGAGAAGATCCCCGTCGACAAGATGCCCTACCTGAAGGACGTGCCGGCCAAGCTGGTCGACCCGCGCGGGCTGGGCGTGTTCGTGTCGGGCCAGATCATCGGCATCGCCTACAACACCGAGAAGATCAAGAACCCGCCCAAGTCGTGGAACGACCTGCTCAAGCCCGAATACAAGGGCCGCGTGGGCCTCGCGGGCATGGGCTCGACGCTGATGTCGGCCTGGATGGTCGAGATGGCCCGGCTCAACGGCGGCAGCGAGGAGAACATGGAGCCCGCCTTCCAGTTCGTGAAGAAGCTGCTGCCCAACGTCAGCGCCGTCGCCAGCAATCCGGGCGCGCTCGCCACGCTGTTCCAGCAGGGGCAGATCGACATCTCAGTCCACTACAACAACAACGTCGGCGACCTGCAGGGCAAGGGCGTGCCGGTGGCGCTGGCAAAGCCGGACACCGGGTGGATCCACATCAAGAGCGTGATGCACATCGTCAAGAACACGAAGAACCCCGACCTGGCCGCCGCCTACATCAACGCGGCGCTGAGCCCGGAGGTGCAGACGAAGATGGCCGCCGAGCCCTATTTCGTCGCGCCGGTCAGCAGCAAGGCGGTGTTCAGCCCCGGCCTGCAGGCCTACGCGAAGAACACGGCCGACATCGAGACCATGAACGGGGTCGACTGGGCCAAGCTCAATCCGCGCCGCGGCGAGTACATCGACCGCTTCAACCGCGAGATCCGCGTCTGACGCCCCCCATGTGCCGCGCCGAAAATCCGCGGCATTGCATACACTCGGCCGAGCCACCTTCCTCTCCCATGCCGACCATCTCTTCCCGCCGCGCCCTCAAGGCTTCGCCCAAGACCGCCTCCAAGGCGGACATCTACCAGCGCATCTACGAGGCGATCGTCGAGCACCGCCTGATGCCGGGGACCAAGCTGTCGGAAGAGCGGGTGGCCGAGCTCTTCGCGGTCAGCCGCACGCAGGTGCGGGGCGTGCTGCAGCGGCTGGCGGTGGAACAGCTGGTCACGCTCATCCCGAACCGCGGCGCCTTTGTCACCACGCCCAGCGTGGACGAGGCGCATGACGTTCTGGAAGTGCGCCGCACGCTGGAGCCCGCCATCGTGCGGCGGCTCATGGAGCGCATCGGGCAAGGCAAGGCGCCGGGCGCGGTCAAGCAGCTTCGCGCGCTCATCAAGCGCGAGCAGCAGGCCCATGCCAACGGCGACCGCCGCGCGGCGGTGCGGCTGTCGGGCGAATTCCATGTGCTGCTGGCCGAGCTATCGGGCAGCAGCATCCTCACGCGGATGATGCGCGAGCTGACGCCGCTGACCTGCCTGGCCATCCTCACCTTCGAGGCGCCGACCGGCGCGGCCTGCCCGAACGACGAGCACACCCTGCTGGTCGACGCCATCGAGGCCGGTCAGGCCAAGACGGCGCTTTCGCTCATGGTCGAGCATCTGCATCACATCGAGCGCTCGCTCAACCTGCAGGAAGAGGAAGAGCAGCAGGTCGACCTCGCCGACGTGCTGCTCGGCTGAATCGATGAATGTATTCAAGGTGCATGGCACTTTGGATACAAATGGCATGTCGGTTGCTTGCGATTGGGTGTCGTCCCTTGGACTCACCCTTTCGCACCGACCATGTCATCCAGCACTCCCCATCAATTCGACCTGCTCATCCTCGGCGCCACCGCGCTGACTGCCGAAGCTTCGCGACCCGAGATTCGCGATGCGGCCATCGGCATCCAGGGCGGCCGCATCGCGTGGCTCGACAGCGCGCCGCCCGAACACTGGCAGGCGACGCGCACCTTGCACCTGCCCGATCATTTCGTCACGCCGGGCTTCGTCAACGTCCACACCCATTCGATCCTCAGCATGGTCCGCGGCGTCGCGGCGGACCTGGGCTTCGCGCCGTCGTACACGCCGGGCATTCCCAAGGGCACGCAGGTGAACGCGCAGCAGGCGAGGGCGCTCGCGCGCCTGGGCGCGCTCGAGGCGCTGCTGCAGGGCTCCACGCTCGTCGGCGACAACTTCGTGCACGCGGACGTGGGCACCGAGGCGATGGCCGAACTCGGCCTGCGGCTGGCGCCGAGCTGGCGCATCCACGACGTGGACTTCGCCCGCGTGGCGCACGGCGACTGGTGCTACGACGCGGCCATCGGAAGCGCCACGCTGGGCGCCGGCCTCGCGCTGCATGAACGGTGGAAGGACCATCCGCGCGTACGCGTGAATCTCGCCGCGCATGCGGTCGACACCTGCTCGGACGGCTTCCTGCGCGAAGTGGCCGCAGCGGCTGAAGCACACGGCCTGCGCGTGAGCACCCATCTCGGCCAGAGCAAAGTCGAGGTGGATCGCGTGCGCGAGCGCACCGGCAAGACCTCCACCGAGGCCCTGCTGGATGCCGGCCTGCTCAACGAACGGCTGATGGGCGGCCATTGCATCTACGTGAGCGAGAGCGACGCGCGCAAGATGGCCGAGGCCGGCGCGCATGCGGTGCACATTCCCAAGTGCAATGCCGCTTCGGGCCGCATGGCGCCGACGCCGATGCTCAAGCGCATGGGCGTGAACATGGCGCTCGCAACCGACACGCAGCACGCGGACATGGTGGAGCTCATGCGCTGGGCGCTCGCGACCGCGCGCGTGCAGGAGGGCGGCGTCAGCGACGAATGGCAGCCTGCGCATGTCTTCCACATGGCCACGCTCGGCGGCGCGCGGGCGCTGGGGCAGCAGGACGACATCGGCAGCCTCGCGGTCGGCAAGGCCGCGGACCTGGTGGTGTTCGATGCGCGCCGGCCGCATCTGCGGCCGCATGTGAATCCGGTCGGCCTGCTCGTTCACACCGGGCAGGGTCGCGATGTGCGCATGGTGGTGGTCGAGGGCGAAGTGCTGGTGGAAGACGGCCTGCCCACGCGCGTCGACATGGAGACCGTCTGCGCCGAGGCGGAAGCCGCAGCGCGCGAGCTCTGGGGTGCGGAAGGCCGGCACTACTGGCGCTAGCGTGTGCGCCGTGCATGGATCGGGTGCATGTATGCACCTTCAAAGTAACTTGTATCCAATCTGAAGAATAGAAGGCGCCTGAACGGCGCCTTCTTTCCTGTGTACAGGCTCAAACCAGTTTGGATACAACATGGCACGCGCATTGCTTGAAACCCTGCATGTCCGGCTTCCATGCCGGGTCCCTTGTTTTCAACCTACCGGGAATGCCATGCGCAAGTTCATCGCTCCTCTTCTCGTCGCCGCGGCGGCCCTGATGCCGCTGGTCAGCCAGGCGCAGGACGCCATCAAGCTCGGCTATGCCAAGTGCGCCCATTGCACGCCGCTCGCACTGACGCCGCAGAACGCCGATCCGGCGGCGGTCAAGCTGGAAGCCACCGCCTTCAACACCGGCAACGACGTGCTCACGGCGCTGCTGTCCAAGAGCATCGATGTGGCGCAGGTCACCTACCTACACTACGCGACCGCGCTGGACAAGGGCTTCGACGTGGTGGCCATCTCGGGCCAGATCAACGGCGGCTCACAGATCCTCGTGGGCAACGACCTGCCGCTGGGCGAGAACGACTGGGCGGGCCTCAAGAAGCTGATCGCCGACTACAAGGCGCAGGGCAAGCCCTTCCGCGTCGCGGCCTCGCGCGGCAATGCGCAGGACATCCATATGCGCGGCGCGTTCGCCAAGCAGGGCATCGACATCAACAAGGACGTGCAGTTCGTCAACATCCCCAATCCCTCGGACCATGTGCAGGCCCTGCGCCGGGGCGAGGTGGAACTGATCTGCTCGGTCGACCCCTTCGCGACGCAGATCCGCGAGGTGAAGGCCGCGAAGTTCTTCGCCTTCCCCTATGACCAGGCGGCGGGCAAGCTGACCAACCTCATCGTCACGCGCTCGGACGTGATCGCCGCCAAGCCCAAGGCGGTCGAAGAGACGGTGCGCTCGATCGTCAAGGTCAACGCCCTCATGGCGAGCGACAAGGCGCAGTTCATCGACACCATCCAGAAAGTGACCGGCCTCGACAAGGCGATCGCCACCGGCGCGGCCGCCAACCTGTACCCCGACTATGAGATGCATCGCGCCTCGGCCGTCGCGATCGCGAAGATGATGCGCGACCTCAAGTACATCAACAACGATGTCAGCGCAGCGGTCGAGAAGAACATGGACTACCGCTTCCTCGAAGCCGCCACCGGCAAGCCGAAGAGCGCGCTGGGCTATTGAGAAGAGGCTGGACGCGATGGCACAAGCCTCCACCACCACGCTGCCGGCCGCGCCCGCGGCCGCGGCATCCCTTCCCATCTGGAAGCGGCTGTACCGGCGGGTCGAGCGTGCCCTCGTGCCGGCCCTGCTGCTCATCGGCTGGGAGCTGTTCTCCCGCTCCGGCGTGCTGCCGCCGGCGCTGCTGCCCGCGCCGTCTCAGGTGCTGGTCGCCTGGGCCGACTGGGTCTTCGGCACCGACGGCAACACGCAGACCTACAGCGGCCACTGGATCTTCGACGTGGCGGCCAGCGCCGTGCGCGTGTTCGCGGGATTCGGGCTCGCGGCCCTGCTCGGCGTGGCGCTCGGCATGGCCATCGGCTGGTCGCGCACCGTCGAGAAGCTCATCGAGCCGGTATTGCAGATCCTGCGGCCCGTGCCGCCGGTGTCGTGGATCCCGCTGGCCATCATCTGGTTCGGCATCGCCAACAAGCCGGCGATCTTCCTGGTGTTCCTCGGCTCCTTCTTCCCGGTGCTGCTGTCGACCATCCACGGCGTGAAGACCTGCGACCGCAACCTGCTGCGCGCCGGCGCGATGGCCGGGGGAACACCTGCGCTGCTGCTGCGGCACATCGTGTTCCCGGCCGCGCTGCCGAGCATCTTCTCGGGCCTGCGCATCGCGGTCGGCTCCGCCTGGATGCTGACCGTGACCGCCGAGATGGTGGCGGTGAAGAGCGGCGTGGGGTACGTCCTGTGGGACTCCTACTACTTCCTGCGCTACGACATCGTGATCGCCGCGATGACCAGCATCGGGCTGCTCGGCTACTGCAGCGACCTCGGCATCAAGCTGCTCGCGGGCCGCGTGCTGCGCTGGCAGCGCGGCTCCACCCTGCAATCGAAGGAGGGCTGACCCATGAGCCTCATCACCATCCAGAACGCGTCGCGCTTCTTCGACGACGCACGGCGCGGCACGCAGGTCAAGGCGCTCGACGACGTGAGCCTCAGCGTCAACCGCAACGAATTCCTTTGCCTGCTGGGCCCGAGCGGCTGCGGCAAGTCCACGCTGCTGAACATGATCGCGGGCTTCGACAAGCCCAGCCGCGGCACGGTCACGGTCGGCGGCCGGCCGGTGACCGCGCCCGGCGTGGACCGCGGCGTGGTCTTCCAGCAGCCCACGCTGATGCCCTGGCTCACCGTGTGGGAGAACGTCGCCTTCCATCTCACGATGCGCGGCGCATCCAAGGCCGAGCGGCGCAAGAAGGCGCAGCACTATGTCGACATGGTGGGCCTGCGCGGCTTCGAGAACCACTTCCCGAGCGAGCTCTCCGGTGGCATGAACCAGCGCGTGGGCATCGCGCGGGCGCTGCTGATGAACCCTGAGGTCATCCTCATGGACGAGCCCTTTGGTGCGCTCGACGAGCAGACCAAGATGGACATGCATGCCGAGCTGGTGCGCATCTGGCGCGAGAGCCAGAGCACCATCGTCTTCGTGACGCACGGCATCGAGGAGTCGCTGGCGCTGGGCACGCACATCGCCGTGATGTCGGCCCGGCCCGGCCGCATCCGCGAGCTGATCGAGGTGGACCTGCCGCGTCCGCGCGACTCCACCAGCCCGCGCTTCAACGACTACAAGCGTCACATCCTGTCGCTGCTGCGGCCCGAGCCGGCCGATGCCGTCCATGCCTGAGGCGGGCACGATCCTTATCACCGGGGCATGCGGTTTCGTCGGGCTCGCGCTGGTGGAGCACCTGCTCTCGCGCGACGAGACCGTGATCGGCTGGGACCGCATGCCGCTGCCGCCGGAAGCGCTGTCGCGCTTCTCGGAGCTTCCGGGGTGCTTCGTTCCGGTCCAGGGTGATGTGTGCGACGCGGTCACGCTGGGCGCGGTGTTGAAGACCCATCGGCCACGGTGCATGGTCCTGCTGGCTGCCGTGACGGCCGGGGCCGAGCGCGAGCGCGCGGAGCCCGAGCACATCTTCGAGGTGAATCTCGTCGCGGTGACGAAGGCGCTGCGCCTGGCTGCCGAGCATGGCGTGGAACGCGTGCTGCTGGTCAGCTCCGGCTCGGTCTACGGCGATGGTCCCCAGCAGGCGCCGCTGCACGAGCAGCGCACGCCGCTTCGCCCCGAGGGGCTCTACGGCATCTCCAAGCAAGCCGCGGAAGCCGCGGCGCTGCGCCTCGCGTCGTTGCATGGCATCGACCTGCGCATCGGCCGTCTCGGCACCTGCTTCGGCCCGTGGGAACGCGATACCGGCGTGCGCGACACGCCCAGCGCGCCGCTGCAGGCGCTGCGCCGTCTGCGTGCCGGCGAGCCGGTGCGGCTGCCGCGTCCGCTGCGGCGCGACTGGCTCTACGTGCGCGATGCCGCCGGGGCCATCGCCGCACTGCTGGACCTGGATCGACCGACGCAGCCGGTCTACAACCTGGCCGCCGGCTTCGAATGGTCGGTGGCCGACTGGTGCGCATGGCTCGCCGCGCAGCCCGGCTTCGAAGAGGCCGACTGGCGGGTCGCCGAAGATGCGGGCGAGATCAACATCAACGCCTATGCCGATCACGACCGCGCATCGATGGACATCGGCGCGCTGAGGCGCGACACCGGCTTCACGGCGCGCTTCGACCTGCCGCGCGCGGCGGCCGACTTCGTTGCATGGCTCGACATGCCGGCACACGGAGGGCTCGTCCATGCATGAGACAAGGGCCCGCATGGCGGGCAAGGTCTGCATCGTTACCGGTGCGGCCTCCGGCATCGGCCGCGCGATCGCGCGCCGGCTCGCGCGGGAAGGCGCACGCGTGGTGCTGGCCGACATCGCTCGCCAACCCATCGAGGGCGGCACGCCGACGCTCGAGCAGATCCTTCAGGACGGCGGCGAAGCCGACTTCGTGCCCACCGACGTGAGCAGCAAGGCGCAGGTCGACTCGCTGGTCGCTCAGACCGTGGAGCGCCACGGCCGGCTCGACGTGCTGGTCAACAACGCGTGCATCCGTCATGCCCGTCCGCTGCTGGAACTCGATGAAGCCGACTGGCAGCGCCTGATCGACGTGAACCTCGGCGGCGCCTACCGCTGCAGCCGTGCCGCCGTGCGCCAGATGCTCGGGCAGGCGCCCGTCGACGAGGTGCGTGGCCGCATCGTCAACCTCTCGTCGCAGCACGGGATCATCGCCGCGCCCGGCGACCTGGGCTACGGCGTGACCAAGGCCGCCATCGCCTACATGACGCGGCAGGTCGCCGCCGACTACGCGCCGCAGCAGATCGTGTGCAACGCAGTCGCGCCCGGCAAGATCCAGACCGGGCAGGGCGGCCGTGCCCTCGATCCGGTGGTGATGGACCGCGCGATCCGGCGCACCCCCTGGCCCCGCCTGGGCCGTCCCGAGGACGTGGCCGAGGCGGTGCTGTTTCTTTCCAGCAGCGAGGCGCGCTTCATCACCGGCGCCGAGCTGATGGTCGACGGCGGATGGACCGCCGCCTGACTCCCCACCTGCAAAGACTTTCATCCATGCCAGCCTTCGACCTCGTCATCCGCAACGCGCGCGCCGTCACGGCGAGCGACATCTTCGACTGTGACATCGCCGTGAAGGACGGCCGCATCGTGCAGCTCGGGCAGGACCTGCCTGGGGGTACGCGCGAAATAGACGCCGCCGGCCGCCACGTCACGCCCGGCGGCGTCGATGCGCATTGCCACCTCGACCAGCCCGAGCCGCCGCCCGTGCGCATGGCCGACGACTTCGACACCGGCACGCGGTCGGCGGCCTGCGGCGGCACCACTACCGTGATCCCCTTCGCGCTGCAGCACAAGGGGCAGTCGCTGCGCGACGCGGTGGCCGACTACCACCAGCGCGCCGAAGGCAAGGCGCATGTCGACTACACCTTCCACCTGATCGTGAGCGACCCCACGCCCAAGGTCCTCGAAGAGGAGCTGCCCGCGCTGATCCGCGAGGGCTACACCTCGTTCAAGATCTACATGACCTACGACAGCCTGAAGCTGGATGACGGCCAGATCCTGGATGTGCTGTCGGTGGCGCGCGAGCACGGCGCGATGGCGATGATCCACGCCGAGAACGCGGACTGCATCGAATGGCTGACGCGCCGCCTCGAAGCCGCCGGCCGCACCGCGCCGCGCTACCACGCCCACGCGCGGCCGATGCTGGTGGAGCGCGAGGCCACGCACCGTGCGATCGCGCTGTCGGAGCTGGTGGACGTGCCGATCCTCATCGTGCATGTCTCGGGCAAGGAAGCCGTCGAGCAGATCCGCTGGGCGCGCGCGCATGGGCTGAACGTGTTCGCCGAGACCTGCCCGCAGTACCTCTTTCTCTCGGCCGAGGACCTCGGCATCGACGACAGCTACCACGGCGCGAAATGCGTGTGCAGCCCGCCGCCGCGCGACAAGTCCAACCAGCGCGTGATCTGGCAGGGGCTCGCGGACGGGCTCTTCACCGTGTTCTCGTCCGACCATGCCCCCTACCGCTTCGATGGCGACGACGGCAAGAAGGCCGGCGGCGAAGAGCAGCCTTTCCGTCACATCCCCAACGGCATTCCCGGCATCGAGACGCGCATGGCGCTGCTGTGGTCCGAAGGCGTGATGGCCGGCCGCATCACGCCGCAGAAGTTCGTCGAGCTGACATCGACCAATCCCGCGAAGGCCTACGGCCTGCATCCGCGCAAGGGCAGTCTCGCGGTCGGCGCCGATGCCGACCTGGTGATCTGGGATGAGCGCGAATTCGTGCTGCGCAACAGCCAGCTGCACCACAACGTCGACTACACGCCTTACGAGGGCATGCATCTCACCGCATGGCCGGGCATGACGCTCGCGCGTGGCGAAGTGGTCTGGGACGGCAGCCGCTTCACCGGCCGTGCCGGCGCGGGTCGCTTCCTGCACTGCGGTCATCCCACGCTGCTGCCGAGAGTGGCGGCTCCGAGACCCGCGCGCTGAATCGAGGCGGAGTCCGCACCTCATGGCGGCAGCCAGTTCCCTGAATTGAACAGATATGTTCAAATCAGCGCAATTGATGTCATATCGCTACAAGCCCGTCAGCGGTACGACGTCGAGCAACGGAACGCGCCGAAGCGCCTCGAAAGGACATCAAGATGGAGCCTGCCGACATCAGCCGCCGCAACCTGCTCAAGTCCGCCGGCCTCGGCGCCGCTGCCTCGTCGCTTCTCGGGGCGGGTGCGGCCGAGGCCGCCTCGCCGCAGAACGCAAGGCCGGGCGCCGCAAGCGGCACCTCGGGGCCCTACAACATCCTCTTCATCCTGACCGACCAGGAGCGGCACTTCCGCACCGGTGAACTGCCCCGCGGCTATCGGCTGCCCGGCCATGAGCGCCTGCTCGGCAGGGGCACGCTCTTCGAGAACCACCGCATCAATTCCTGCGTCTGCACGCCGTCGCGCTCGGTGCTCTACACCGGGCGCCACATCCAGCAGACGAAGATGTTCGACAACACCAACTTCCCCTGGATCGGCAGCCTCTCTCCAGACGTCGGCACCGTCGGCCACATGCTTCGCGATGCGGGCTACTACACCGCCTACAAGGGCAAGTGGCACCTGACCAAGGAGTTCGAGTCGGTCAACGAGCTCGGCTCGCCGACGAAGATCTTCACCCAGGAGATGGAGGCCTACGGCTTCGGCGACTACTTCGGCGTGGGCGACATCATTGCGCACGATCGGGGCGGCTACCTGCACGACGGCATCATTTCCGCGATGGGCGTGAGCTGGCTTCGCGGCAAGGGCCGGGAGCTCGCGGCGCAGAACAAGCCGTGGTTCCTCGCGGTGAACCTGGTGAATCCGCACGACATCATGTTCCTCGATACCGACCGTCCGGGCGAGAAGGTCCAGGCGAAGAACATGATCGGCCACATCCGGCCGGAACCTTCGGATCCGCTGTACGAGAAGCAATGGCGCTTCGACCTCCCGGTGAGCTACGGTCAGGCGCTCGATGCCCCCGGCCGGCCGGCCGCGCATGCGGACTACCTGAAGTCGCACGACGGCCTCGTGGGCCATATCGCCAATGAAGACTGGCGCTGGCGGCGGCGCCACAACTACTACCTCAACTGCCTGCGCGACGTGGATCGCAACATCGTGGCGCTGCTCGACGAGCTCGACGCACTGGGCCTGGCCTCCAACACGGTGGTGGTCTTCACCGCCGACCACGGCGACCTCGATGGTGCCCACCGCCTGCATGGCAAGGGGGCGACGGCCTATCGCGAGCAGAACAACGTACCGCTCATCGTCGTTCATCCCGCGCACCCCGGCGGCAAGCGCTGCCAGGCGGTCACCTCGCATCTGGACATCGCGCCGACGCTCGTGAACCTCACGAACGCGAACCCCGACAAGAAGATGGAAATCACCGGGAAGCTGCCCGGCAAGGACTTCTCGCCGCTGCTGGCGCGGCCCGAGAACGCATCTCACGGCGCGGTGCGCGACGGCGCCCTCTATTGCTACAACATGTTTGCCTACATCGATGGCGACTTCATGCAGAAGGCCGTGGCCCTGATGACCCAGCCCGAGGGCAAGGACAAGCTCAAGGCCGAGGTGAAGAACGGAACACTCGCCGCCGACCTGAAGAAGCGCGGAGCGATCCGCGCCGTCTTCGACGGCCGCTACCAGTTCAGCCGCTACTTTTCGCCCAAGCAGCACAACCGCCCCGAGACGCTGGATGCGTTGTTCGCACTCAACGACGTGGAGCTGTACGACCTCCAGCGCGATCCGCACGAGCTGCACAACCTGGCGCTGGACCGTCAGATGAACGCCGAGCTCCTCACGAGAATGAACGCCAAGCTCAACCGGCTCATCGATGCCGAGGTCGGCGAGGACGTCGGCCAGATGCTGCCGCCCGGCGTGGACGGCGGATGGGTCGCCACCGACGCGGCCAGGGACGTTTGATAGTGGTTCACAGGCCCATGCCTGTTCCGGACGAACCCCGGAATGCAGCGCAGAGACGCATCCACGCCGCTGCGACCAAGCTCTTCGCGGATCTCGGTGTCACCCGCGTCAGCGTCAGCGAGCTGGCCGCGGCGGCCGGTGTCGCACGCGGCACCATCTACAACAACGTGGGGGATACCGAAGGGCTGTTCGAGAAGGTGGCCGCCCAGTTGGTGGGCGAGATGGCCGAGCGTGTCGAGCGCAGCTTCGGCAGCGAGAAGGATCCCGCGCAGCGCATGGCGCATGGCATTCGCCTGTACATCCGCCGCGCGCATGACGAGCCCGACTGGGGCCGCTTCATGAACAGGTTCGGCTTCAGCAATGCCTCCATGCAGGCGCTGTGGGCCACCGATCCGGTCCAGAACCTGCGGGACGGCATCGAGACCGGGCGCTACAAGATCCGCACCGAGCAGTTGCCCAGCGTGCTGGGCATGTTGACCGGCGCCGTCCTGGCCGCGATGTACCCGGTGCTGGAGGGGCACCGCACGTGGCGCGATGCCGGCTCGGAAACCGCGGAACTCGTATTGATTGCGCTGGGCGTCAGTCGCAGGGAGGCGAATCGCCTGGCGACGGCAGAGCTGCCCACGCTGGCCGACTGAGACTGAGTGCGCATCGCATGGACATAATGTCGGGCTCCATTCCGAATCCATCCCGATGCCCACCGCGCAGCTCTCCGTCTACTTCTTCCTGCAGGCCGCGTTCATCCTGCTCGCCTGCCGCGTCGTCGGCCGACTGGCCCAGAAGCTGGGGCAGCCCCAGGTTGTGGGAGAAATGATCGCCGGCGTGATGCTCGGCCCTTCGCTCTTCGGCCTGCTCTTTCCGCAACTGCAGCAGGCGCTGTTCCCGAAGCCCACGCTGGGCATGCTCTACGTGGCCGGGCAACTCGGCGTCGGGATGTACATGTTCCTGGTCGGAACCGAATTCCGGGCCGACCACTTCCGGGACCGTGCGCGCAGCGCGGTTTCGGTGTCCATGGCCGGCATCCTCGTGCCGTTCGGGCTCGCCTTCGCGCTCACGCCGTGGCTGCATACGGTGCCCGGACTGTTCGCCGAGAAGGCGCGGCTTTTCGAGGCCACGCTCTTCCTGGGCGCGGCCATTGCCATCACCGCCTTTCCGATGCTCGCGCGCATCATCCACGAGCGCGGACTCTCCGGCACTTCACTGGGCACCCTTGCGCTGACGGCCGGCGCCTTCGACGATGCGGCCGCGTGGTGCATCCTGGCCGTCGTGCTGGCCAGCTTCAGCGGCGCCTGGGGCGGCGCGTGGATCGCCATTGCGGGCGGCGCCGGCTATGCGCTGTTCATGGTGTTCATCGGCTCGCGCTGGCTGCGTCGGCTGGGGCGCAACCTGTCTGCGGACCAGCCGCTTCCGACCCCCGTGCTGGGTGTCGTGCTCATCCTGTTCTGCCTGGGCGCCTGGGCGATGGACGCGATCGGAATCCATGCCGTCTTCGGCGGCTTCCTGCTCGGCGCCGCGCTGCCCAAGGGCGTGCTCACGCAGAAGCTGCGCGAGCAGCTGCAGCCGGTCGTCGTGCTGTTCTTCCTGCCCATGTTCTTCACCTATTCGGGGCTGAACACGCGGCTCGACATGGTGATGCAGCCCGCGCTGATGCTGGCCGCCATCGCCATCCTGTTTGCATCGTTTGCCGGCAAGGGCATCGCCTGCTGGGGCGCGGCCCGCCTGACGGGCGAGAGCAACCGCGACGCGATGGCGATCGGCGCGCTCATGAACGCGCGCGGATTGATGGAGCTGATCATCATCAACATCGGACTGCAGGCCGGCGTGATCGAGCCGGGACTGTTCGCCATCCTGGTGCTGATGGCGATCCTCAGCACCCTGATGGCCACGCCGCTGTTCAACTGGGTGACGCGTGAGCGCGCTCAGCGCTCGATGTCGTGGAGCGCGCGGTAGATCTCGGCCTCGATCTCGATCAGCGCCTTCTGGCCGCGCTCGCGCGGCCGCCCGACCGTGACCTCGAAGATCCGGTGGATGCGGCCCGGCCGCGGTGACAGGAGGACCACGCGGTCGGCCAGGAACACCGCCTCGCCGACGTCGTGCGTCACGAACACGATGGTGCGCCGCTCGCGTTCCCACAGGCGCAGGAGATCCTCCTGCAGCGCGACGCGCGTCAGGTGGTCGACCGCGCCGAACGGTTCGTCCATCAGCAGCACCTCGGGCTCGTTGGCAAGCGCACGCGCAATGCCCGCGCGCTGCCGCATGCCGCCCGAGAGCTGGTGCGGATAGGCATCCTCGAAGCCGGCCAGTCCGACGCGGGCGAGGCTTTCGAAGGCGCGTGCGCGGCGCTCGCGGCGTCCGTGCCCGCGCAACTCGGGCCCGAAGGCCACGTTGTCCGCGATCGTGCGCCAGGGCATCAGCGCCGGGTCCTGGAACACGAGGCCACGGCGCGGATCGGTGCCTTCGATCGGCCGGCCATCGAAGAGCGCG
The DNA here is from genome assembly GCF_900107745.1 of Variovorax sp. YR216. GTDB lineage: Bacteria > Pseudomonadota > Gammaproteobacteria > Burkholderiales > Burkholderiaceae_C > Variovorax. The sequence continues at coordinate 194,501 of NZ_FNRO01000009.1, forward strand.
GTGCCGCTGCTCGGCCGTTCGAGCCCCGCGAGGATGTCCAGCAGCGTGCTCTTGCCGCAGCCGCTCGCACCGAGCAGGCAGACGAACTCGCCAGCGCGCACCCGCAGGTCGACGCCCTGGAGCGCGGTGACGGGCGCCGGTCCGTCGAAGACCTTGCCGAGCGACTCGAGAACGAAATCGGACATCGATCGAACGGTGCGCTCAGGGCTTCGCGGGCTGCGGGATGAACGACAGGTCCACGAACTTCGCGGCGTCGTAGATCTCCTTCTGGAGACCCAGCGCCTGCTGGATCTGCTGCGTCTCGCGGATCTCGTCGAGCGAGACCGTGGGGTCGTTCGCCCAGATCGGCAGTTCGCGCTGCACCGCGGCGTCGGCCACCTTCGGGTCGACGCCGAGGCGCTTCGCATAGAAGGCCTTGTATTCGTCCAGGTGGGCCTTCGCGTATTCGTTCGAGCGGAAGTAGGCGCGCAGGAATTTCTGGACGACTTGCGGCGAGTTCGCGATGAAGGGGTTGTTCGCCACGATCACGCCGGTGTGGAAGCGCGGCAGGTAGTCGTAGCCGGCCGCCAGCACCTTGCCCTTGCCGGTCTGCTCGGCGAGCGAGGCAAAGGGCTCGTGGATGATGGTGGCGCTGACCGATCCGTTCTCCACCGTCGCCAGCGCTGCCGCGTTGACCCCGTTCGCGACGAACGAGACGGTGTCCAGCGGCACGCCTTCCTTCGAGAGGATCGTGCGCGCATAGACGTCGAGGCCGGTGCCGAACGCGGCGGAGCCGACCGTCTTGCCCTTGAGCGCCGCGACCGAGGGCACATCGGGCGCACCGACGAGATAGAACGGCCCGACGTGGCGGAACATCGACGCGACGATCGTCAGCGGCGCACCCTTGCCCGCCGCGACGATCGCACCGGTGGTGTTCCAGTCGGCCACGTCGATGTCGCCGCTCGCGAGACCCGCGACCGCGTCCTGCGTGGTGATGAATTCGAGTGCGAGACCTTCGTCCTTGAAGAAGCCTTTCTCGATGCCGAGCTGGACGCCGAGGCCGGTGACGCCCGGATAGCCCGCATAGCGAACCTTCTGCGCAGCGGCCTCGGCCGCCGGAGCCGGCGCCGCGGCGGCCTGTGGTTCGGGCGCCTGGCGCGAGCAGGCCGCGAGGAGCGCCATCCCGACGGCGAGCGTGGCGAGGCCGATGCGGTGCAGCCGCTGTGTGCGTGGAACGGAGGCGGGCGAAGCGGAGTGGGTCATGGATCGATCCGAAGGGAGAACGTGAAGGGCGCGCGGCGATTCAGGCGGATCGCCAGCGCAGGAAAACCAGCCGCTCGAGCAGATCGAGCGCGGCGATCATCGCGACTGCGAGCAGCGTGACCAGCGCGATCAGCGCGAAGGTCTCGGCGGTGTCGAGCGCGGCGGTCGAGCGCGTGATCAGGTTGCCGAGCCCTTCCTTGGACGACAGCATCTCGGCGAACAGTGCACCGAGCAGCCCGACCGAAGCCGACACGCGCAGTGCCGCGAAGATCGTCGGCATCGCCGAGGGCAGGATCACCTTGAACACGGTCTGCAGCGTGCTCGCACGAAAGGCGCGCGCGACCTTGAGATGTTCGCGCCGCGTCTGCTTGATGCCCGCGACCGTGCTGTAGACGACCTGGAACACCGCGAAGAGGAAGACGATCGCGACCTTGTGCGTGAAGCCGATGCCCAGCCACAGCGCGAGCAGCGGCACGATCGCGACCTTGGGCACCGACATCAGCGCCGCGATGAAGGGATGGGCGAAGCGCTCGGCCGACGGCACGAGCACGAGCAGCACGCCAAGGCCGACGCCGCCGACGACCGCCGCCGCGTAGCCGACCGCGAACTCGGCCAGCGTGACGGCCGTGTGATGCAGCAGGCGGCCCTGCGTGAGCAGCGGCCCGAAGCTCTCGAGGACCGCCGTCGGCGCGGGCAGGTAGAGCGCGTTGACGGCGCCGAAGCGCACGGCCGACTCCCACGCCAGCAGCAGTGCGAGCACGGTCAGTGCTTGCGCCAGCACGATGCCCGGGCGGCGTGCATGGAGGCGCCGCAGCGGCGCCGCCTCAGACGACACGATGGTGCGTCTCGGTGATGCGGCCGGGCTCGACCGGCGCGCCCGCCGCCGTGCCCTCGAAGCGGTTCGCGGGCCGCTGGACGAGCCCGAAATGCGCGCCGAAGGTGTCGCCGTGGTAGTCCTCGCGGAACAGCCCGCGCGCGCGCAGGATCGGCAGCACGAGGTCGATGAAGTCGTCGAGACCACCCGGCAGGTGTGGCGGGCAGACGTTGAAGCCGTCGGCGGCGCCGTTCTCGAACCAGTGCTGGATGGTGTCCGCGACCTCCTCGGCGCTGCCGATCGCCAGGAAGTGGCCGCGGCCGCGTGCGATCGAATACTCGAAGACGTGGCGCACCGTCGGCCTGTCCGTTCGATTGAGCTTGCGCGCCTGCGTGATGAAGAGCCGCGCGAGCGCGAGCGAGGGATCGGTCTCGTCGAAGGCGGGGAAGGGGTCGTCGCTGGTCAGGCCGGTGAGCGGGATATGCAGGTCCCGCTCGAGCGCCGCGACGTCGAGCTTCGCGGCGATCAGCGCACTCAACCGCTGGTAGAGCGCATAGGCCTCTTCGCTGGTGCGGCCGACGTATGGCACGAGGCCGGGCAGGATCGACACATCCTCCGCGCGGCGTCCGTTGGCGATCGCGCCGGCCTTGATCTCGGCATAGAAGGACCGTGCCGCCTCGAAGGTCGGCACGCCCGCGAACACCACGGTGGAGCGCGCGGCGCCGAAAGCGCGTGAGCGCGCGGAGGTGCCGGCATTCACGAGCGGGATCTGTCCCTGCGGCGGCCGCGCGACGTTGAGCGGACCCTTCACCTGGAAGAAGCGGCCCTCGTGCTCGATCGGGTGCAGCTTGCGCGGATCGACGAGCAATCCGGCGGCCTGGTCACCGATCAGCGCGCCGTCCTCCCAGGAGTCCCAGAGCTTCGAGACCACGTCGACCAGTTCTTCGGCGTAGTCGTAGCGGCGGCTGTTTTCCCAGTGGTGGTCGCGGCCGAAGTTCTTCGCGGCGCGTTCGTCGGCGCCGGTTACCACGTTCCACGCGAGCCGCCCGCGGCTCAGGTGGTCGAGCGAGGCGGTCTGGCGCGCGATGTGGTACGGATCCGCATAGGTGGTGTTCGCGGTCGCGATGAGCCCGATGCGCTGCGTCTGCGCGGCCACGTAGCCGATCATCGTGAAAGGCTCGAGCCGCACCGTCTGCGACGGGAACACGTACTGCTGCTCGGCGCTGGTCGCGAGCGCATCGCCGAGGAAGAAGAAGTCGAACTTGGCGTCCTCGGCCTTGCGCGCGATCGATGCGATGAACGCCGGATCGTGCGAGGCCTGCGGGCTCACACCCGGAAGACGCCAGGCGCCCGGGTGATAGCCGATCGAGAACAGGAAGATGCCGAAATGAAGCTGGCGCGCGGGAGTGGGATTGCTGGGCATCCGGGAGACAGGCAGACGAAGCGATGAAGACGGGCTTCGAGTCTGGCTGCAAGCGCGGTTTCGCGAAACTCGGAAACCGGCTTAGCTTATGCGTCCTGTGTTGCGTTTCGGGGTGGCCGCGGGCCGCCGCCGCGAGAGCGCGAGGTTGGCGGTCATCATGGCCGCGACCAGCGTGACCAGCCACGAGAAATAGACCCAGAGAAGCAGGAGCGGAAGGGCGGCGAAGGCCCCATAGAGCGCCTTGTAGGTCGGGACCTTGACGAGATAGGCGGTGAAGCCGCGCTTGCCGAGCTCGAATGCCGCGCTCGCGAGCAGCGCGCCCGCGACGGCGTCACGCAGGCGCACCTGGGTGTTCGGAACCAGATAGAACAGGCTCGTCAGCGCAACGACCCCGAGCAGGAAAGGGCCGAGATCGAGCACGAAGGCGAGCGCGCGCGGCAGCGTGGCGATCAGCCCCGTCGACGCACCCAGCAGGCATGACGTCGCCCACAGGCTCAACGCGACGACGGGCGGCCCCACCGCAATCATCAGCAGGTACAGGCCGACCCGCCTCAAGAACGGCCGGTTCTTGCGCACCTGCCACATCTGGTTGAGCGCGTTCTCGACCGTCAGCAGCATCGCCACCGCGGTGACGAGCAGGAAGATCGAACCGATCCAGGTCAGCCCACTCGCGTTGGCGGCGAAATGGTTGAGGTACTTGAGCACGGTGCGCGCGATGTCGGCCGGCAGCAGCTTGACCAGCAGCAGTTGCTGAAGCGCTTCCTTGAGCTGCCTGAAGACGGGAAAGTGCGTGAGCAGCGCGAGGCACGCCGCGAGCAGCGGCACGATGGAGAGCAAGGTCGTGAAGGTCAGGCTCCCGGCGACCTGGGGCAGGCGCTCTTTCCTGGCGCGCTGGATCGTCAGGCGGGTGAGGGTGAACATGGATCGCTGAAAGAAGAAAAGTCGAAACGGGCCCCGCGATTGTGATGGCCCTCGCCGCCGCGACTGGCAACGCCGCACCCTTGCGGCGCATAATTCGCTCCCCCTTTTCGGGAGCGCCGACATGGAACAGCTCGATCAAGCGAAGGTCGTCTCCGTGCTCAATCGCCTGCTCGAGGCCGAGCTGGCCGGCGTGGTGCGCTACACGCACTACTCGTTCCTGGTGTTCGGCTTCGGCCGCATCCCCATTGTTTCGTGGCTGCGTGAACAGGCCACCGAATCGCTGCTGCACGCGCAGCAGGTGGGCGAGTGGATCACCACGCTGGGCGACTACCCCTCGCTCGCGATCGGCCCGCTGCTCGACTCGCACCAGACCGACATTGCCGCCATGCTGCGCGAATCGCTCGAGACCGAGCTTCGCGCGCTGGCGCTCTATCGCGAGCTGCTGTCGCTGGTGGAAGGGAAGTCGGTCGCGCTGGAGGAATTCGCCCGGCAGATGATCCATGCCGAGGAACTGCATGCGGCCGACGTCGACAAGATGCTGCGCAAGCCCGGTGCCGTGGGCACCGCTTCGCCGAAGCCTGCCTGACGACTGCCCCGACTATTCCATCGCGATGCCGGCGCGGTGCGCGAGCGCACGGTAGCGCGCGATCTCGCTCTCCATCTGGGTGCGGAACGCGGTAGCGCCGATGGCGACGGGCTCCATGCCCTGCGCTTTCAACTGTTCCTGCAGGGCAGGGTCGGCCATCACCGCGGTGAGTTCGCGCGACAGGCGTTCCACCACCGGGGCGGGCGTCTTCGCGGGGGCGGCGAAGCCGTACCAGGCATCGAAGGTCGCATCGGGCAGCTTCTGCTCGGCCAGCGTCTTCACGTCGGGCAGCAGGCTGGAGCGGCTAGCGCCCACGATGCCCAGCGCGCGCAGCTTGCCGGCCTTGATGTGGGGCGCCACGGTGGCCACGGTATCGATGTCGATGTCGATCTCGCCGCTGATCGCCGCGAGCGTGCTCTGCGCGCTGCCCTTGTAGGGGATGTCCTGGAGCTTGATGCCGGCCGCGAGCGCGAACAGCTCGCCCGCGAGGTGCGGTCCCGAACCGGTGCCGAAGGTCGCGTAGCGGATGCCCTGCGGCTTGGCCCTGGCGGCGGCGACGAGCTGGTCCACCGTCTTCCACGGCGCGTTCTGCGCCACCACCAGCACCAGCGGCGTGCGTGCCACGATGGCGATCGGCGCGAGGTCGCGCACCGGCTCGTAGGGCAGCTTCGCGCGCAGCGCGGGGTTGACGGTGAAGCTCGTGGAGCCCGACAGCAGCAGGGTGTAGCCGTCCGGCGGCGCCTTGGCCACCGCGTCGGTGCCGATGATGGTCGAGGCGCCGGGGCGGTTGTCGATCACGACCGGCTGCTTGAGCCGCTCGCCCAGCTTCTGCCCCAGCGCGCGCGCCACGAGGTCGGTGCCACCGCCCGGCGGGAAAGGCACGACGAGGCGGATCGGCTTCGCCGGCCAGGCCTCCTGGGTCTGGACCTGCGCCTGGGTGATGGCGGGGCCGAGCACGGTGGCGGCGAGCGCGAGCGTCTGGAGGAAGTGCCGCTTGTTCATCATCGGGGAAGACTCCGGTTTCTGTTGCTGTGAGTGAGGGTGGGGATGCGGCCTCAGGCGCAGGCGGCCAGCGCGCCGTCGCGCCAGGGGGCCGCCGGCTCGCCGAGGTCCCAGTAGAGGCCGGCCATCACCCGGAGCCCTTCGCGGGCCAGCGGCGCGAGCAGGTGCTCGTGCGGCGCATGCTGCGCGCAGGCGGGGTACGAATGCGGCACCCAGAGCGTCGGCAGGCCCAGCACGCGCGCGAAGATGTCGTTGGGCAGCGAGCCGGCGAGGTTGGGCAGCAGGTCGGGCGACTGTCCGCTGCTGGCCTCGATGGAGCGCAGCGCCCAGCCGACCCATGGGTTGTCCAGATCGAGCCGCGTGGCCGCGCCGCTGAGCGTGACCTCCACTTCCACCTGGCCGAAGCCGTGCGCAGCCAGGTGCGCGCGCACGATGCGCTCGAGGTCCTCCCAGGGCGTTCCCACCACGAAGCGCAACTGGCAATGCGCCACCGCTGCGGCCGGGATCGCGTTGACCGGACGTTGCGGCGCGCCGGCGCCCAGCGCCAACACTTCGAGCGTGTTCCATCCCACGAGGCGTTCGGCCGGCGTGAGGCCCGGCTCGCCCCAGTCCGCGCTCAACTCGGGATCGTCGGCACCGCCGCCGATCGGGAGCGTCGCGACCGCGCGGCGCAGGGGCTCGCTCATCGGTGGCGGGCGCAGCGCATCGACGAGGATGCGCCCGCGCGCGTCCACCAGCGTGGCGACCGCATGTGCCAGCACCGTCGCCGGATTGCTGAGCACGCCGCCCCAGTTGCCGGAGTGGTAGCCGCGCTCGCGCGCCTTGAGGCGCAACGTGAAGTTCACCGCGCCGCGCGAGCCGAGAAAGAGCGTGGGATGCGAGGCGCGCACGCGCGGCCCGTCGCTTGCGATGAAGAGGTCGGCCGCGAGATCGTGACGGCGCAGCGCGCACACCGCTTCGAGCCCGGGCGAAGCCGCTTCCTCCCCCATCTCGATCAGCCAGGTGATGTTGTAGCCGAGGCGCCCCTCGCGGGCCTTCAGCGCGGCCTCGAGCGCGCCGAGCGCGACGGTGTGCTGGCCCTTGTTGTCCGCGGTGCCGCGGCCATACCAGCGCTCGCCCTGCGCCACCAGCTGCCATGGCGACAGGCCGTCGCGCCAGAGCGCGTCCTGGCCGCTCACCACGTCGCCGTGGCCGTAGCTCAGCACGGTGGGCAGGCGCGGGCCTTCCACGCGGCGCGCGATCAGGAAGGGGCCGCCGCCGGGCACCGGGTTGGCGACGATCTCGCACTTGAACCCGAGCGGCACGAGGCGCGGCACCAACTCGTCCTCCAGGTAGTGCGCGAGCGCCGGCGGGACGCTGCCGGTGTCGCTCTCGGTGCGCAGCGCCACGCGGCGCGAGAGGTCGTCGAAGAAGCGGCCGCCGTCGAAATAGGCGTCGGCCAGGGCAAGGGCATCGTGTCGGTCCATGGGAAGGGTTTCCATCGCGGTGAGTCACGCAAGTAGAAGGCCGGATCGGTATTGCCGACACTATCGTTTTGGCATACTGGTGTTGCCTTCAAGGCAACACACATCACCGCGATGCATCCTTCGCTGCTCAGCATTCCGATGCGCTACTTCATGGAAGTGGCGCAGGCCGGCTCCGTCAACCAGGCGGCCGCGCGGCTGTTCGTGGCCGCCTCGGCCGTCAGCCGGCAGATCGCGAAGCTGGAAGACGGCCTCGGCACGCCGCTCTTCGAGCGCAACCGCCAGGGCATGGTGCTCACCGCCGCCGGGCAGCGGTTGGCCGGGCACCTTCGCAACACGCTGCTCGATGCGGACCAGGTCCTCGAGGAGGTGCGCAGCCTCGGCGGCCAGGCCGCGGGCCGCGTCCGGGTGTGCTGCACCGAAGGCTTCGCGAGCGGCTTCATGCAGGCATTGATGCGCGACTTCCAGTCGGCGCACCCGGCAGCGGGCATCGAGCTGCACGTGGGTGCGCCCGAGGAGGTGAGCCAGCGGCTCTTGCGCGGCGAATCGGACATCGGCCTGAAGTACGTGGTGGCGCCGGAAGCCGGGCTCCGCGTGGAACACACCGCGCCCGCGCCGGTGCTGGCCGTGATGCTGCCCGCGCATCCGCTGGCGCGCGGCCGCCAGGTGGAACTGGCCCGCGCGGTGCGCTTTCCGCTGCTGGTGGGCAGCCCGGGCGTGACGGCGCGCCAGTTGCTCGACCTGGCGTGCAGCGCGCAGGGGCTGCAGTACCGGCCGCTTTTTGTCAGCAACTTCTCCTCCGTGATGCTGCCGCTGCTGCGCGAGCACGACATCATGCTGTCCGGCCAGCTCACCGTGTCGCACCTGATCGAGGCAGGCGCGGTGGTGGCCCGCCCTTTTGCCGAGCCGATGCTGCAGCAGCGGCGCCTGCAGGCGCTGTCGCTGGAAGGCCGCACCCTGCCGCCTCAGGTGCAAGACTTCGTTCGCCAGATGGTGCGCGCGATCGGCGCGCAGGAACGTCGCAAGCTCGGCCGTGCCGCGCGTCGTCCATCCCCGAAGCCTGTATCGTCGGGCCGATGAACATCCAAGCAGACATCTTCGGCCAGCCCAAGATCGACTGTCACTGCCACGTCTTCGATCCGGACCGCTTTCCCTATTCGGCCGATGCGGCCTACCACCCCTCAGGCGGGGAGACGGGCACCGCGCCGTACTTCGAGGAGGTGCTGGCCGTGCATGGCGTCCGGCACGCGCTGCTCGTGCAGCCCAACTCGGGCTACAACGCCGACAACGCCTGCATGCTCGACGCGATCCGGCAGGGCCAGGGCCGCTTCAAGGGCGTCGCGATCGTGCCGTCCGATGCGTCGGTCGTGCAGCTGCAGGACCTCCAGGCGCAAGGCATCGTCGGCGTCGCGCACAACTTCGCGATGCTGGGCGAGGCGTACTACGACGCGTACGACGCGCTGTGGGATCGGCTCGCGCAGCAAGGCATGTTCGTGCAGGTGCAGGTGCAGGGCGACCAGATGGTGGGTCTCGGCGCGCGGCTGCGCGGTTGCGGCGCACGCATCCTGGTCGACCACCATGGCCGTCCCGACGTCCGGGCCGGCGTGGGCGGCGCGGGATTCCAGGCGCTGCTCGCGCTCGCGGAGACCTCGCGTGCCTACGTGAAGCTCTCGGGGTACGACAAGTTCTCACTCGAGCGCTTCCCCTTCGACGACGTGCTGCCATTCAGCCAGGCGCTTCTGGCGCACTTCGGGCCGGCGCACTGCCTGTGGGCGTCGGACTGGCCGCATCTGCGGGCTGTGCGCCGGCTGGACTACGGGCCCCTGCTCGCGCTCTTCATGAAGCTCGTGCCGGACGAGGCGGCGCGCGCATCGATCCTGTACGACACGCCGCGGCGTGTCTTCGGGTTCGACGGCGGATGAATCGTCGAGGTTGCGCGCCATGGTGAGTTGAGGCATCGTGCTCGCCCGTGACTGGATCGGCACAGAGACCTCATGGCGCCCAGCGGCAGTTCCGAAGTGGCTGATGGATATTGGCGGCGGCGCATGCTCGCGGCCGCGGTCGCGATATCGAGCTGTACCTGCGCGTCGGCCCAGCATCCCTCGCAGCCTTCTCCGCGCATTTCCGTAGCACCCACGTCGCAGCGCGAGGCCGAAGCTGCAGCGGCGCTGCTCCGGCGCGGCCGCGATGCACTGCGCGCCGGGGATCGCTACGCCGCGCTCGCCGCCATCGCGCAGGCCCACCGCCTGGAGCCTGACAACGCCGAGATCGCGCAGGCCCTCGCCGATGTGCTGATGGAGCTGGGCGCACCCACCGCCGCGGCCGACGCGCTGGGCGCGCGCGCCGACCTGGGCGTGCGAAGCCGCGTCGCCGGGCAGTACGTGCGCTGGGCCACGCTGATCGAACCCCTTCCACCCGATCCGCGCCGGCGCTTCGACGACGTCGACCCCGCGCTGGGCCGACTCGACGCATTGCTGGCCGAAGCGCGTGCCGCCGATCCGCCGGATGCCGGCCTCCTCGTGCGTCTGCAGCGCGACCGCGCGGTGGCGTTGCGCCGCCGCGAACGCTGGCAGGACACGGTCGACCAGGTCGCGCAACTGCGCGCGGCGGGCGATGTGCCGCCGGTCTTCGTGCTCGAGGCCGAGGCCGACGCGCTGCTTGCCTTGCGCCGCCCCCAGGACGCGCGACGCGCCTATGAAGAAGCCTTGCAGCGCCTGTCACCCGCCGAGCGCGACGACGAGGAAGGCCCGTGGTGGTCGCTCATGACGGGGCGCGCCTATGCCGAGGTGGAAAGCGAGGACTTCGACGCCGCCTTCGCCACCGTCGATGCGCTGGTGGCGCGGGCAGGACCTCCGTGGCGGGGCGATGGCGAGTTGCAGACGCCGCGCGCCAACGACAAGTGGCTCGAAGCGCAGGCATTCGACGCCGCGTTGCACAGCTATGCAGACATGCCGGCGGCTGCCTGGGCGCGCATCGAGCCGCTCGCGCTGGGCGCGCCGGCCCTGCCATGGCTGCGAGCGCAGTCCGTCGATATCGAGGCGCAGCGCGGCTGGCTTCGCCGGGCCGAGCAGAACATCGACATCGCCGCGGCCATGGCGCCCGAGGACTTCGGCATCCGCGTCGCGCAGGTGGACTCGGACATCCGGCGCCATCGCCTGCTGCGCGCCGACGAGCGCATGGGGCCGGTGCTGGAGCAGGGCGCCGACATGCCGCGCGTGCAGGAGGTCAAGCGCGAGCTCGATGCTGCGATGGGCCCCAGCGTGCGCTTCGAACTGGGGGGCAGGGACACCTCGGGCGAGGCCGTGCGCGGTCCCGGCAACGGCTCGGACGCGAGCCTCGAAGTCCAGTCGGCCACCATCGCGGGCGTCTGGCGGCTGATCGGCCTGGCCGACAACAGCACCGATTCGGTGGAAGAGGGCCGCGCCACGCGGCGGCGCCTCGGCGGCGGCGCGCAGGCGCGCTGGCCCGACTGGAAGCTGGTGGCGCTGGCATGGTCGCAGGACGGCTCGCTCAGCACCAGCGGCGGCTCGCTGGCCGCGCAGTGGGAGCCCACCGATCAATGGACCCTCGAGGCGGATGCCGCGAAGCATTCGCCGGACGCGTCCTTGCGGGCCGATCTGCACGGCATCACTGCCGACTCGGTGCGCGGCGGGGCGCGCTATGCCTGGAACGAATCCTTCGGCGCGGGCCTTCAGTTGCAGCACATGGACTTCAGCGATGGCAACAATCGCCAGCAGGCGACCGTCGACGGCGTGCTCAAGCTGCTCGATCGCCCGCACCTCGACATCACGCTCAAGCCGCGCATCGAGTGGCAAAGCAACAGCCTGGCGTTCACGCCATATTTCAGCCCCAAGGAATCGTGGCTCGGCTCGGTCGAGGCGCAGGTGGAGCATGTGATGTGGCGCGTCTACGAACGCACGTTCGTGCAGCGCCTCGGCCTGACGCTGGGCGTCTTCGAGCAGACCTTCTTCGGCAGCAAAGCGGTCGGCGGCGTGGCCTACGAGCAAAGCTGGCGCCACGATCCCTGGACCGAGGTGACCTGGGGCCTGGCGTGGACGAGCATGGTGTATGACGGCAACCGCGAGCAGGCGCTGCGCGGCTACGTCAAGTTCGAGCACAGGTTCGGAAGATGATCGCCCGCAGCTCCCCGACTATCGCGTTTCGCGTCCTGGCGCGTGTACTGCTGCTGGCGTGTCTGTGCGTCGCCGCATCGTCCGCGTTCGCCGAGCAGCCCGCGCCGCAGCAGCGCGAATCGGCACCGACCTTCGTCGCGTTCGCCTTTCACGACATCGTGGACGCGGCGAAGGATCTGGACGACGACGGCGTGACTGCCGATCGGCTGGTCGGTTTCTTCGACTGGCTGCGCGGCAACGGATGGACCCCCGTCTCGCTCGACGACATCGCGCGTGCGCGGCGCGGCGAGAAGCCGCTGCCGGCCAGGGCCGTGCTGCTCACGTTCGACGACGGCTACCGCAGCCTCTATACGCGCGTCTATCCGCTGGCGCTGGCCTATGGCTATCCGATCGTTGCGGCGCTGGTGGGCGACTGGCTGAACACGCCGCCAGGTGCCATGGTTCGCTACGGCGACCGCGAGGTGCCGCGCGAGCACTTCATCGACTGGGAGCAGGCGCGCGAGATGCAGCGCTCGGGGCTGGTGGAGTTCGCACTGCATACGCAGTCGCTGCATCGGGAGGTCCTCGGCAATCCGCAGGGCAACACCATGCCCGCGGCCGTGACGCGGCGCTATTCGCAAGGCGACGGCTACCAGAGCGAAGCGGCATTCGTGCAGGCGCTTCGCGCCGACCTGCAGACCGGCCGTGCGCTCCTGCAGCGCGAACTGGGCCGCGTGCCGCGCGCGCTGGTGTGGCCCTACGGCCGCTACAACGCGGCCGGCACGCAGGTGGCGCGTGATCTCGGCTTCGAGTTCGTGCTCACCCTCGACGTCGGCGCGACGCAGCTGCGCGATCCGCTGTTCATCGCCCGCTACCTGCCGACCTACAACCCGTCGCTCGCGGACCTGACGCGCAACCTGCAGCCCGATCCGAACAACCGGCGAATCGACCGGCTCGTCTGCCTCGATCCGGGCGTCTTGTGGCGCAGCGATGCGGACGCCAGCAACGAGGCCCTGGGGGGCGCGATCGAACGTGCACGGGCGCTGGGTGTCACCGCGCTCGTGGTCGACGCTGTGCGCCGCGACAGCCAGGGGCGCATCGTCGCGGCGTGGTTCCCGACGCAGGAGCTGCCCCTCGCGGGCGACTGGCTCTCGCGCATCGCCTGGCAGATGCGGACCCGGGCGGGGGTCAGGGTCTATGTCCGCCTGCCGCACCGGGCCGCGCTGGCGGCGCTTGGCGACGAGGCGCGCGTGCAGCGCCTTTATGCCGACCTGGGCGGCATGGTGCCGCTGGATGGCTGGTTGCTGGAAGACGCCGATACACCGGCATCCCCGATGCGCTTCGCCGATCCGCCGCCGTTGTATGAACACCGGCCCGGCATGTCGGCGAGCTGGTCCGCCTGGGTGCTGCGCACGCGCCGGCAGGCCATGCCAACCGCGCTGGCAGGGGCCGAAAGCGGGGACGCGCTGGGCTGGAAGGCATTCGCACTGCTGGATTCGGCCCGGCCGGGGCTGGAGTTGTTGTGGCTCGCACCGGCGGGAACGAACACGCCGCATCCGCTGGCCGACATCAGCCTCGCCCCCGTGGCATTCGGAGATGCGCTGGCCGAAGAGCGGCTCGCAAGCGTCGACCCCCGGATGACGTACTGGTTCACCGGCGCCGCGCCGCCCGACGCGCGAGCGCTCAAGCGCACGGCGCTCGCCTATCAGAGCCGGGGCGCCGTCTCGATGGGCTGGTGTCCCGACGACCCCGTCGGCGACCTCCCGCGCGCGGCCATCGTGGCGCCGGGCGTGTCGGCCGCCGTGTTCCCGCTGCGGCGCTGATCGCGGCCAACGCTTGCGGAACCACATCATGAGCTTCCAGGACTTCATCGCCGCCTTCTGCTTCGGCTATCCGTTCGTGATGGCCTTCTACTGGATGAGCGGCGCCGTGCTCTACCACTGGCTGCGTGGACGCCACGAGCCCCGGCCCGAAACGCCGCCGAAGCTGGATGCCTACCCGGGGGTGTCGATCCTCGTGCCGTGTCACAACGAGGAAGACCTGCTGGCGGAGACCTTCGGCGCCCTGACCCGCATCGTCTACCCCGACTACGAGGTGATTGCGATCAACGACGGCTCGACCGACCGCACGGGTCCCTGGCTCGACGCGATCGCCGCGAAGATGCCCGAACTGCGCGTGGTGCATCTGGACAGCAATCAAGGCAAGTCCACTGCGCTCAACGCCGGGGCCCTCGCGGCAAGGCACGAACTGCTTCTGTGCATCGACGGCGATGCGTTGCTCGACCCGCATGCGGTGACGTGGATGGTGCGCCGCTTCCAGACCGATGCGCGCATCGGCGGGCTCACCGGCAATCCGCGCATCCGCAACCGGGCGACGCTGCTGGGGCGCATCCAGGTCGGCGAGTTCTCCTCGATCGTGGGGCTCATCAAGCGCGCACAGACCGTCTACGGGTCGACCTTCACGGTCTCGGGCGTCATCTGCGCGTTCCGAAAGCGCGCACTGCAGGACGCCGGCTGGTGGTCGCGCGACGCGTTGACGGACGATGTCGACATCAGCTGGCGGGTCCAGATCGCCGGCTGGCGCATCGCCTTCGAGCCCAAGGCCTTGTGCTGGATCCTGATGCCCGAAACCCTGCGCGGCCTGTGGCGGCAGCGCCTGCGCTGGGCGGAAGGCGGCGCCACGGTGATGCTCAAGGTCGCGCCGCAGTTGCGCAAGCGTCCGCGCATGCTGCCGGTGTGGCTCAATCATTTCGCGGCGGTCATCTGGTCCTACGCCATTGCACTTGGCGTGATCGTCTGGGGCACGACGGCGTTTCTGGCGCCATGGGGCGTCGACTTCGCGGCGTTGTGGCCCGCTTTCGGCGTGCTGCCGCAGGGCTGGGGCGAGGTTCTGGCACTGACGTACCTGGCGCAGGCCGTTGTCAGTGCGCTGATCGACGAGCGCTTCGAGCCGGGCATCTCCCGCTCGCTGTTCTGGCTGGTCTGGTATCCGCTGGCGTTCTGGGCCTTGCAGGCGCTGAGTTCCATCGTCGGCTTCTGGCGCGCGATTCGCCATATCGGCCAGATGCGCGGCACCTGGGTCAGCCCCGACCGGGGCCTGCACTGATGAGGAGCGAGACGTCGATGCAACCAACGATGCCAGCTGCTACCGACTCGGGCGCGCGCGCGGATGCACCGCCCGAACTCGTGACTTCGTTCGCGTGGCCGCCTTTGATTTTCCCAATGCAGGTGCCGTGGCCCGCTCGCGCGCGGGACATGCTGCTGACCCTTCTGGCGTGGCTGGCCTACGTCGTGATCCTGCGCAAGCCCATCGTGGGCTTCATCGCATGGGTGAGCCCCTCGCTGGGCGCGCGCCTGGAGGAAGTGATCCCGATCGACTACAGCGTGGACACCACGCCCTATCTTTGGCTGGCGACGGGGCTCGTGCTGCTGCTGATCGTGAACGGCGTGCGGCGGCGAGGCTACCTCCGGCGTGCGCCGAGTGCTGACCACGATGTCCCGCCGCTGTCGCCCGAGGCGCAGTTCGAGAGCGCCGGCGTGCCCGTCGCACAACTGGGCGAGTGGCGCAGCGCGCGATGCCTGCACGTCCGCCACGGCGCCGACGGGCGGATCGAAGGTGCGGGCGTGACGTGTCCTGGTGGCCCACCCTGATCCGGCCGAGCGCCTTCGAAGGCGCGCTGCAGCAGTTCGCGGATTTCGATGCGCCGGGCCGGTCCGATGGGATGCGGATTCAGCGTTCCAGCGCACCGCCGGCGAGCCACGCGGCGCCGCGGCGGTACAGGTCCTGCACCGCGTCGCCCTTCAGCATGGGCATGTCCATCTTGACCGTGTAGCCGATGCGCGTCTGGATCAATGCGAGGTGACGATAGCCTTCGGGCATCGTGGCCAGCGCGGCCTGGTCGAGCGCCACGGTCGCGGACGGATCCACCGGGTCGATGCGGTCCTTCTCGTAGATCGGCTGGCGGTGCAGCAGCTTCCATTCGCCTCCGTGGCGCACGACGAAGTCATAGAAGCGCCCGGTGCACACCACGTCGCACAGCACGCCATCGACCTGGCCGCGCTGCGAGATCGTCATCTTGGTTTGCGCGATGGCGCGGTCACCTGCGATGTCGATCGCCGAGCCGCCGAGGAAGTGAAGAATGCTCACGCCCTTGGCCCAGCCTTCCCGGGTGACCCGGATGAAGTCCGCGAAGGGGCCCTGGAACCAGGTCGCCATCATCACCCCGTCCGGATGCCAGACGGTCGCGAAACGCTCCCAGTCGCCGGCGTCGCGCCAGACGGCCCAGCGCTCGATCATCTGGCGGATTTCAAGCTCGTTCTTCAGCGTTTCGTTCATGTCGTCTCCTGGAGGAGTGGGCAAGCTACACGCGATTGCGCGGCGCGACAAGCGCAGGCGTGCTCAGGTCACCGGCGCCGGATTGAACAGCACGAGCGCGTTGTGCAGCTTCCACTGCTCGGCCCATGTCTTCTTCGTGCCGCTGGCCACGTCCAGCATGAGGCGAAACAGCTCCCAGCCCACCTCCTCGATGGTCACTTCGCCATCGGCGATGCGCCCGGCGTTCACATCCATCAGGTCATGCCAGCGCCGCGCCAGGTCGCTGCGCGTGGCCACCTTGATCACCGGCACCTCGGCCAGGCCATAGGGCGTGCCCCGCCCGGTGGTGAACACATGCAGGTTGATGCCCGCGGCCACCTGCAGCGTGCCGCAGATGAAGTCGCTCGCCGGCGTCGCCGCGTAGATCAGGCCCTTCTGCCGGACCTTCTCGCCCGGCGAGATCACCCCGGAGATCGGCGCGCTGCCCGACTTGACGATCGAGCCCATGGCCTTCTCCACGATGTTGGACAGCCCGCCCTTCTTGTTGCCCGGCGTGGTGTTGGCGCTGCGGTCCACGCGGCCCTTGTCCAGGTACGCGTCGTACCAGGCCATCTCGCGGATCATCGCCTCGGCCACCTCCGGCGTGGTCGCGCGCGCGGTGAGCTGGTCGATGCCGTCGCGCACCTCCGTGACCTCGGAGAACATCACGGTGGCCCCCGCGCGCACCAGCAGGTCGGTGCAAAAGCCCACCGCCGGATTGGCCGTGACCCCCGAGAACGCATCGCTGCCGCCGCACTGCACGCCCACCACCAGTTCGCTGGCGGGCACCGTCTCGCGCTGGCGTGCGTTCAG
>NZ_FNRO01000017.1 GCF_900107745.1 Variovorax sp. YR216
GAGGTCGTCCTGTCCAGCAGCGACTGCTGCGCGGTTGCGCTGCCGGGCGCCATGCCTGTTGCGCCCGTAGCGCCTGTGTTGCTTCCGGCGACGATGGCGATGCCACCGCTGCTACCCCCGCCGCCGCACGAAGCGAGCACCGCCATTGCCACCGCCAGACAGACATCGCGCGCAAAGGTCTTCGTCATGGTCGTCCTTCCTTGGGCGGAGCAGATGCATCCGCGACAGCGTCGGAAGCCGGCGCGGGACCCTCTTCATAGTAGGCGTAGATGCCGATGCGCATCCGCGCCGATGCAGACTTCGGCGCTGCGGTGAAAGCATCGGTCAGCTCATGCGTGAGCTCGTGATGCAGCGCATTCCAGCGCACGCGCGCGATCTGGTGAATTCGTTCGCATTCCTGCGGGGCGATCCCCCTCGCGAACACCGAGCGCTCCAGGAACGCACGCTGCCCGCCCAGCGTGTTCGACACCGCCGCGAGCAGGTGGTCGCGCGTGTTGTCGCCGAGAAAGGCCAGCATGCTGCGCATGTCCCGCGCGGGCACGAAGCCGTCGGCATCGAGTTCGGCGAAGCCGTCGCTGCGCTCGGTCACCATGCCGAGCCGCACCAGCTCGTCGAGCACCGCGCGATGGTGCACGTTCCCGCGGGTTGCCTTGTGCGCGACCGCTTCGAACGAGGGGCCCCGCGCGACCGCGTTGATGGGCAGCGTGCGCCGCGAAGGATCGTCCGTGCACATGCGCAGCCACAGCGTCATGGTCTTCGCGGGCGCGGACATCTCGGAATAGGGGAGGTGCTCGACCGTGTCGCGGACGATCGAGGTCACGACCTTGCGATTGAGACCGGTGGTCAGCGAGATCTGGCTGAGGTTCGGCTCGTTGCCGTTGTCACGCCAGGTGCGTTGCGCTTCCTCGACCAGCAGGCTGCGCAGGAGATGGTCGAGCTGTGCATGCTTGACACCCATGCGCACGGCAAGGCGAACCAGCGGACGCATCACGCGCGCGCAGGCCGCAAGAACCCAGTCGAGCTGACCCTCCGCCAGCTGCGCGAGCTTCGCGGAAGGCAGAGCTCTTGCACGGCCCCTGCGGGAGGCGCCGATCGCTCTCACGGCTTCCTTCGTCATTTAGCCCACCATGTTGCGGCACGTTGTTCGCCCCGCACTGGCGACACGTACACGAAGTTCAGTTCCCGTCCGACAGGATTGCTTCGACGCTCATTGGAGAACACACTCTCGAAATGTGATTTTTTCACATCAAAGAAAGCGAGGAAAGCCCTATGCCTTCAATCCCTGCTGTCATCCCTGGTCGTACGCTTGGGCGCCCGTTCCTCATCGCGCACCACGCTTTCGTTGAATTCGGTCCCGCGGGTGCATCGCAAGCCGCATGGGCCACGGAGTTGCCCGATTCCGGGCCGTCGTGTCCGGTCGCATTTGCCGGACTCATCGATCTCGTTCGATCGACAGCCGCCGAAGACTGCGGCGAAATCTGCCAGGAATGCAAGACGCTCAACCGCGCGGGCGCCTGCTACTGCAAGGGCTGCGAACACAAGCTCCCGGCGTACTACGCCTCTGCCAATGCTCGCGCGCCGTTGGTACTCAGGCAACGGCGCGAGCGAACCGGCAACCGCACCCTGGCCTGGGACCTCGCGGCCGTGTGGGTGGTGCTGAGTTCGCTGGTATTGATAACGGCATTCATTCCCGTGCCATGAGGTGCTTCCGGGCCGGGTCGATCAAAGCGCCGCCAGATCCGGCCCGCCGCGCGGCCCGAACCATGCGCGCTCATACGCTTTGCGCGCCGCCTTCTCGGCATTCGCATCACCCTTCTTGCGCTCCACCTCGACAAGGCCCGCGAGCGCCCAGCCGTTGTTGCGCACCCTGACGAGCGAATCCCTGAACGCCTGCTGCGCCTCGTCGAGCTTGCCTTGCCGCAGCTTCACCGCACCGAGCGACTGCCGTACCGGGTAGTACCAGTAGGGCGGCTCGGTGTAGGGGATGGTGTCCTCGATCGCGATCGCGTCGGAATAGAACTTCGCCGCCGCATCGAGATCGCCATTCGCATCGGCAAGCCGACCGGCGGCGACGAGGCCTGCGGTGCGGATGATCTCGCGCGCGGGCAACTGCCACGCCTCGAAGGCCTTGTAGTCGGCGGTGCTTTCGATTTTCTCGATGGCGTCGATTTCCTTCTGCGCGTTGGCCTTGTCCTTCTTGTGCGCGTAGGCAATGGCGCGCGCGTAGTGGTACATCGTCTGCACGACCGCCGCATCGTCCGACGGCGCCGGCAGCTGGAGGATGGTGTCCGGATCGCTGAATCGCGCATGCGCCGCATAGGGCGCGGACTTGATCGGCTGCAGGATCGGGAACATCTTCACCAGCTCCATCGGCACCGCGGCGTCGAGCTTCGAGGCCGATTCGACGGCAGTCTTGCCGTCGCCGCCCATCTGCGCCGACACCAGCACGAAGTGCACGTTGTGCGGGTAGTAGGCGGTCTTGTAGATCGGATCGGATGCAGAGGTCTTGAAGTAGCCCTCGTCCACCTTCGCCGCCTTCTGGTTGAGCGTCATCGACTCGCGGTACAGGCCCACGCGATAGTAGATGTGCGCCGGCATGTGCACGATGTGGCCCGCCCCGGGCATCAGTGCCGCGAGGCGATTGGCATAGGGGAGCGCCTTATCCGGCTGTGTCGATGCCTCCATCGCATGGATGTAGAGGTGGATGGCGCCGGGATGCGTCGGATCGCGCTTGAGCACGGTCTCGAGCGTCCTGACGATGTCCGCGCCCCGGCCCTTCGGCGTCGCGCCACCGGCGTCCCAGTAGTCCCAGGGTTGCGTGTCCATCGCAGCCTCGGCGTAGAGGGTCTGGATGGTGTCGTCGGCGGGAAAGGATTCCGCCACCGCCTTCATCGCATCGGCATAGGCCGCATCGAGCGGAGCGCGGTTCGGCGGCGGGTTGTCGGCATAGCGTTTCTCGAGCGCCCCGATCAGCGCCTGCTCCTTCGCGCTCGCGTTGCCCTTGAGCGCAACCGCCCTGGTCAGCGCGGCCATCGCTGGTGCATTGGCGTCCGGCATCATCGGCACGTTGATGTTGGTGCCCAGCACGAGCGCCTCGCCCCAGAAGCACATCGCGCATTGCGGATCGAGCTTCTGCGCAGCCTGGAAGGCGCGCTGCGCCTCCGCATGGTTGAAGCCGAAGGCCAGCCGCAGTCCCTGATTGAAATAGGCCTGCGCCCTCGGGTTCTTCGTGCTGATGCGGAACCCGAGCGAGCCGAGGTCCTTGTAGAGCGGCACATCGGCCGATACCGTCGGATTCGGCGGCGCCTTTGCGGTTTGCGTTGCCGCGACGCGCACCAGGGCCTTCAGCAAGGCAGGCTGCCCGGTCGCGCCGGGTCCGCAGACATTGCCCGATGGCGAGAGCAGCGGATCGAAGCCGCCTGCTGCCTTGCCGGCGCCGACTTCGTCAGGTAGCAGCAAGCCGGTCGCTGCGAAGATCCAGGCGCACGCCGCAATGGCGCTGCCGCGCGGGGTCGGAGATCGATGCAACGGCATGACATTCCTCCTCGGATCGAGGGCCGATTCGCCCGCCGTTGCGCCGCTTGCAACGCAATGCGCCGGGGTGATCGGCAATGCTTGCTTCGGATCAGGGTCGCAAATTTTGGCACTCGCCAAGGGTCGCCGCAATCGCCTGATACGTAGTTTCACGAACAGTCGCCGTCAGATTCCGCTCAGTTATGCGGCAAGAACATCGAAGCATCCGGAAATTCCCGCCGGATGGAGACAAGTTCCGCACCGGCCGCCGCCGCAACCGCGGGATTCGATGACCCCAACCTGATCGTGCTTACATGAATAGAAATCTTGTCAGAGGCTTGTTCCTCATGGCGATCGCACTGGCCTTCGGGCTGACCGCGCTTCGCTACCCCATCGGACAACTCAGTCATGCGGGGCCCGGCTTCTTCCCCGCGTTGGTCAGCGGCTTGCTGATGATCATTGCCGTGGCGACGGTGGTGCGTTCGTTCTTCGTCGAGAAGGTGCACCTGCCCCTCTTCTTTCGCAACATCCTGATCGTTCTCGGGAGCCTTTGCGGCTTCGCGTTGGTGTCGATGTTCGTGAACATGATCGTGGGCATCGTCTTCCTGGTGTTCGTGTCGACCTTGGCCGGTACCTCCTACTCCTGGTGGCGCAACGTCAAGATTTCCGCCGGCCTGATCGCGATGGCTCTGGCCCTTCAATACCTGCTCGGCCTGAACCTGCCGCTGTTCTGATCATGGAAGCACTCAACAACCTGGCGTTCGGCTTCTCGCACGCCCTCACTCTTCACAACCTGATGTACTGCGCCATCGGGTGCACCGTCGGCACGCTCGTCGGCCTGCTGCCGGGCCTCGGCCCGCTGGCGACCATCAGCCTGCTGCTGCCGCTGACGTACTCGATCCCGACCACCGGCGCGCTGATCATGCTTGCCGGTATCTACTACGGCGCGCAGTACGGCGACAGCGTCAGCGCGATCACGATGAAGATCCCGCACGCGAGCAGTATCGTGGCCTGCATAGACGGCTACCAGATGACGCTCAAGGGGAAGACCGGGGTGGCGCTGTTCACCGCGGGCTTCTCGAGCTTCATCGGCGGCACGGTGGCGATCATCGTGCTGACCTTCCTGGCGCCGGTGCTCGGTGAAGTGGCCTTCCTCTTCGGCCCGGCCGACTACGTCGCGATGATGCTCGTCGGCTTTGTCTGCGTGAGCTTCGTGACCACCGGCAGCCTGCTCAATGGCCTGGCGATGTGCATGATCGGCGTGCTGCTCGGCTGCATCGGCACCGACGTGAACAGCGGCGCGCAGCGCTTCACCATGGACCTTCCCTTCCTCGTGGACGGCGTGGGCGTCGTGAGCATCGCGCTCGGCTGCTTCGGTATTGCCGAAATCACCAAGAACCTCGACGCGCGTGAGGAGCGTTCGCCCTTCAACGGCAAGATCAATCTCATTCCGACCTGGGATGAGTTCAAGCGGATCTGGCCGAGCGCCCTGCGCGGCAGCGCCATCGGCTCCTTCCTGGGCATCCTGCCCGGCGGCGGCCCGACCATCGCGCAGTTCGCGGCGTATGCGATCGACAAGAAGGTCAGCAAGTACAAGCACGAGATCGGCACCGGCTGCATCGAAGGCGTGGCCGGTCAGGCCGCGGCCGACGAAGCCGCAGCGCGCACCAGCTTCATCCCGCTGATGAGCATCGGCATCCCTGAAAACGCCGTGATGGCGCTGATGCTGGCCGCCTTCATCATCAAGGGCATCCAGCCGGGCCCGAACATGATCGCGACCCACCCCGAACTCTTCTGGGGCCTGGTGGCGAGCATGTGGGTCGGCAACGTCTTCCTGCTGGTGCTGAACGTGCCGCTGGTGCGCTACTGGCTGTCGGTGTTCAAGATCCCGTACAACGTGCTGTTCCCCTGCATCCTGTTCTTCTGCGTCATCGGCACCTACAGCGTGAACAACAACCTGGAAGACGTGTTCATCACCGCCGCCTTCGGCCTGATGGGCTACCTCTTCATGCGGCTCGAGCTCGATGCCGCACCGCTGATGCTGGGCTTCATCCTCGGCCCGATGCTCGAAGAGAACTTCCGCCGCGCCATGCTCCTGAGCCGCGGCAGCTTCAACGTCTTCGTCCAGCGTCCGATCAGCGGCACGCTGATGGCATTGATCGCCGTTTTCGTCGTCTGGCAGGTCACCGTGTTCGTTCTGCAAGCCCGCAAGAAGGGCAAGGGCGTCCTTCCGGAATCGACCCACGCGCTGGAACCGCAGGAATAAGCGAAAGCGCCATGTTTGAAGTCAGCGACGAGGTGCGCCGCGTTGCCAGGGAAGAGCTGATGAAAGGGCCGCCGGCGGCGGCCCTTCGGCGTCTCGCGCAACGCTTCGACCTCCAGCGAACCAACCTGGCGTGGGTTGCCGCAGAAGTCTTCGACAACATGTTCGTCCCTGACCTCCAAGCCATCTGGGAGTGGGACCTGGAAGGCCGGGGCGATGGTCATTCCGATGCCGAGCTGGACGCCATGCTCGCGCACCTGAGGATGGACCTGCCCCGCCCCCGCGTGCTGGACACCCTTCCGGGCGACCGCCAGGGCGCGCCGGACCTGATGAAACCCGGCGCGTCGCGTTGACGCGTCAGACGCCGAGGACTTCCTCGAGCACCTCGGGCGAGGCCAGCAGATCGGCCGAAGCCCCTTGCCGCACGATGCGGCCTTTCTCCATCACCACCGCCTGATCGGTGTGCGCGAGCACCTTGCGCCAGTCGCGGTCGACGATCAGCGTGGCGATGCCGGTGGCGCGGATGTCGCTGATCACGCGCCAGATCTCGGCCACGATCAGCGGCGCGAGGCCTTCGGTGGCTTCGTCGAGGATCATCAGGCGCGGATTGGTCATCAGCGCGCGGCCGATGGAAAGCATCTGCTGCTCGCCGCCCGACAACTGCTGGCCGCCGTGCGAGAGCCGCTCGGTCAGGCGCGGGAAGGTCGCCATCACGCGGTCGAAGGTCCAGTCGCGGCGGCCGTCGATGCCGGCGCGCGCGCTCATCACGAGGTTTTCGCGCACCGACAGGTTCGGGAAGATGCCGCGCCCTTCCGGCACATAGCCGATGCCACGGCGTGCCATCTTCTCGGGCGTCCAGCCGGTGACGTTCTGGCCGTCGAGCAGCACCTGCCCGGACGCGGGACGCACATAGCCCATCACCGAGCGGATCAGCGTGGTCTTGCCCATGCCATTGCGGCCGAGCAGGCCGACCGAGGTGGCCGTAGGAATATCGACATCGGCGCCGCGCAGGATGTGGCTGTCGCCGTAGTAGGTGTTGAGGCCCTGGACTTTCAGCATGTCAATGCTCCTCGCCCAGGTATGCGATCCGCACTTCCGGGTTCTGGCGGATCGAGGCCGGATCGCCGGTGGCGATCACCGTGCCGTTCACCATCACCGTGATGCGGTCGGCGATGCGGAAGACCGCATCCATGTCGTGCTCCACGAGCAGGATCGCGTGCGATTGCTTGAGGCGGTCGAGCAGCGCGAGCATGCGTTCGGTTTCTTCCGCGCCCATGCCGGCGAGCGGCTCGTCGAGCAGCAGCACGCGCGGCTTGGTCGCCAGGCACATCGCGACTTCGAGCTGGCGCTTGGCGCCATGGCTCAGCGTGCCGGCGATGCGATCGGCCACGCCGTCGAGGCCGGCGGCGGCGAGCGCTTCGCGCGCGGCGGCGTTGCTCTCCTCGCAGCGCTTCGATGATTGCCAGATCGCCCACGGCTTCGGCGTCGCGGCCTGCGCGGCGAGGCGGCAGTTCTCGAGCACCGTGAATTCCGGAAAGATCGTGGTGCGCTGGTAGCTGCGTCCCACGCCCGCGAGCGCGCGGCGGAACTGCGCGCGGTGGGTGATGTCCTCGCCGTCCAGCGAGATGCGCCCTTCGGAGGCGCCGATTTCGCCCGAGAGCATGTTGATCAGCGTGGACTTGCCAGCGCCGTTGGTGCCGATCACCGCGTGCACTTCGCCGCGCCGGAGATCGAGCGTGACCGCATTGACGGCGACGAGTCCGCCAAAACGACGGGTGAGCGATTCGACTGCGAGCAAGGTCGTCATGCGGCACCCCGCGGTGAGATACGAGCGGCCATGCCGATGATGCCCTTCGGCAGCAACGCGACGAACGCGATGATGGCCAGGCCCAGCGTGAGCTGCCAGTGGTCCGCGAGCGGCCCGACGATCGCATGTGTCGAGAGCAGCTCCTTCAGCAGCGTGAAGGCCACCGCGCCGATCACTGCGCCGCGCAGATGGCCGAGGCCGCCGAGGATGATCATCAGCAGCACCTCGCCGGAGTTGTGCCAGGCCAGCAACTCGGGGTTGACCACGCCGTCGCGCGAAGCCAGCAGAAAACCTGCGAGACCGGCCAGAGCGCCCGCGATCACGAACGCCGCGAGCTTGTAGCCATACACCGGAAAGCCCGCCGCCCGCATGCGCTGTTCATTCACGCGGATGCCCGCGAGCGCCGCGCCGAAGCGCGAGCGGCGGATCAGGGCCAGCAGCGCATAGGTGAACACGAGAGATGCAAGCACGAAGTAGAACTGCACGCGGGCATTCTCTAGATCGAGCGCGCCGAGGGCAGGGCGGATGTACATGTAGATGCCGTCGCTGCCGCCGCCGAGCGCGGTGTCGTGGAACACGAAGAAGGCCATCTGCGCAAACGCGAGCGTGACCATGATGAAGTACACGCCGCGCGTGCGCAGGCTCAATGCGCCGACGACCAGCGCGTAAGCTGCCGCGCAGCCCATCGCGAGCGGCAGCAAGAGCGCGATCGAGCCGCCTTCCTTGCCCGAGCCGAGCACGGTCGCATACGCGCCGATGCCGTAGAACGCGGCATGGCCAAGGCTCACGAGCCCGGTCATGCCTACCAGCAGTTCGAGGCTCAGCGCGAAGATCGACAGGATCATCACCTTCACCACGAGGTCGCTGAGATAGGGGCTCAGCGTCGGGCCGAGCAGGGCCAGCAGCAATGCGCAGGCCACCGGAATGAAGAACGAAGCGCGTTGCATGCTCAGAGCCTTTTCCCCATGAGTCCTTCGGGGCGCCAGATGAGCACGATCGCCATCAGCACGTACACGCCCATGCCGCTGAGTTCCGCGAAGAACACCTTGCCGAAGGTGTCGACGAAACCCACCAGCAATGAGGCGACCAGCGCACCGGTGATGGAACCGATGCCGCCGATCACCACCACCACGAAGCAGATGATCAGCACGCTCGCGCCCATGCCCGGATAGACCGAAGACATCGGCGCCGCGATCATCCCGGCCAGCGCCGCGAGCGCGACGCCCGCAGCGAACACGATGCGATAGAGCCGGCGGATGTCGATGCCCAGCCCGCGCACCATGTCGCGATTGCTCGCGCCGGCGCGGATCATCATCCCGAGTCGTGTGCGATTCACCACGTAGTAGAGCGCCACCGCCAGCACCACGCACGCCGCCGAGGCGAACAGGCGATACCACGGATAGCTCATGAGATCGCCGAGCGCGAAGCTGCCGTCGAGCCATGCGGGCACCTTCACGCCATGCACGTCGTTGCCCACCAGCAGCGAGCGCAACTCCTCGAAGACGAGGATCAGCCCGTAGGTCATCAGCACCTGCTGCAGATGGTCGCGCTGGTAGAGATAGCTGAAGAAGGCCCACTCCAGCACGTAGCCGAAGATCGCCGCGAGCACCACGCCCGCGACCAGCATCACGATGAACTGGTCACCGAACAGCGGCGACAGCGAGAACGCCATGTAGGCGCCGATCATGTAGAAGCTGCCGTGGGCGAGATTGATCACGCCCATGATCCCGAAGATCAGTGTCAGCCCCGATGCCACCAGGAACAGCAGCAGGCCGTACTGCACGGAGTTCAGGCACTGAACCAGAAAGGTACCGATGTCCACGGTGTGCGCTTCTTATTGGAAGGTTGAAAGAGACGTCCCGTTCGGGAAACGCCGCGGAACCGGCTTGGCCGGGCCGCTGGCGTTGCCCCCTGCAAGGGGGTTGGCGTAGCGACACGAAGTGCGCGAAGCCTGGGGGTGGGTCAGAGCTTGCAGCCGCGGGCCGGATCGGCCAGGTTCTTGACCGCGATGTTCACCAGCTTGTTCTCGTTGCCTTCGACCTTGCGCAGGTAGATGTCCTGCACGGGGTTGTGCGCCTTGTTCATCGTGAACGTACCGCGCGGGCTGTCGATCTTGGCCTTCTCCACCGCCGCCGCGAACTCGGCCTTCTTCGAGATGTCGCCCTTCACGGCCGCGAGGCCGATGCCAAGGATCTGCGCCGCGTCGTAGCCCTGCACGGCGTACACATCAGGCTGCAGCTTGAAGCTCTTGGCGTAGGCGGTGCGGAACGCCGTGTCGCGCGGCGTGTTCAGGCCGTCGGCGTAGTGCAGCGTGGTCTGCATGCCTTGCGCGGAATCGCCTTGGGCCTCGAGCGTGCCGTCAGTCAGGAAGCCGGGGCCGACGAGCGGAATGGTCTTGTTCAGGCCCGCAGCCGCATAGTCCTTGACGAACTTGACCGCGCCGCCGCCCGCGAAGAAGGCGTAGACCACGTCGGGCTTGGCCGCCGCGATCTCGGTCAAGAGCGCCTGGAACTCCACGTTCGGGAACGGCACCGTGAGCTGCTTGTCGACCTTGCCGCCGGCCTTCTCGAAGCCTTCCTTGAAGCCCGCCACCGACTCGTCGCCGGCCGCGTACTTCCAGGTGATCGTCATCGCCTTCTTCTTGCCCTGCTTGCCGGCGACCTCGCCCATCGCGTAGGCGGGCTGCCAGTTCGAGAACGAGCTGCGGAAGATGTTCTGTGCGCACATCGGTCCGGTCACCGCGTCGGCGCCGGCATTGGGAACGATCAGCATGGTGCCGCTTTCCTTGGCAGCCTTGGCCATCGCCATCGCGACGCCGGAGTGCACGGTGCCGATGATCACGTCGACGTTGTCGCGCTTGATCAGCTTGTTGACGTTGTCCGTGGCCTTGGCCGGATCGGATTCATCATCGACCTTGACGTACTCGATCTCGCGGCCGGCGAGCTTGCCGCCCTTTTCCTCGACCTGCAGCTTGAAGCCGTTTTCGATCGCGACGCCGAGCGCTGCGTACGTGCCGCTGAACGGAAGCATCAGGCCCACCTTCAGCTTGCCCGTCTGGGCGTGGCCCAACGTGGCGATGCAGGCCAGCGTCAGGGCCGTCAGCGTGGTGCGTGCGATGCGGGTGCTCATGGAAAACTCCTTCGTTGATAAAAGTTGGCGACCGGGGCCATTTCCGAAATCCAGGGACACCCGCGCAGATTGATGCAGGCGTCAATACTTTACAGGTAAACTATTTAGCTCTCAATTGAGAGTTTTCCCTGAGATCTTTTCCGAATGGCGCCCCACGAATGAAACGGTCGCCACTATCGCCGTTTCGGGCTGATCGCGATGCGGGGAATGCCCGCAGTCAGGAATCTCCAGCAACTGCGTCTGCGGCACGTGCAAGGCAATGTCGCGGATCTGGCGCAAGGTCCCGTATTCGTCATCGATGCCTTGCATAGCAAGAACCGGGCAACGGATCGTGCCGAGCTCGTTCTCGATGTTCCATTGCTTGAAGGGCGGATGCAGCCAGATGCGGTTCCAGCCCCAGAAGGCCGAGTCCACATCGTCGTGATAGCGGCCCAGCTTCTTGGGCATGTCGGTCTCGAGGTAGGCGCGGCGCGCGAGCTCGATGTTCGCGACCGTCACGTCCTCCACGAAGATGTGCGGGGCCAGCACCACGAGGCCCGCCACGCGATCGGGAAAGCGCGATGCGTAGAGCAGCGAGATCGAGCCGCCGTCGCTGTGACCGAAGAGCCAGGGCTTCTCGTCGATGCCGATCGCCTCGAAGAAGGCGGGGAGCACCTCGTGCGCCTGGCGGTGCATGAAGTCGACGTCCCACACTTCATCCGGGCCGCGCGGCGTCGAGCGTCCATACGCGGGCCGCGAGAACACCAGCCCGCGAAAGCCGCCGGCTTCGCACAGCTTCTCGGGGAAGTCCTTCCACATCGCGATCGAGCCGAGCCCTTCGTGCAGGAAGACGACCAGCGGTGCATCGGTCCGTTCCGGTGCGATGTGCACGTATTCGACGCGCACATCCCGGCCCCGCCATTGGATGGCGGCGAATTGGCTTTCGCTCATTACTGGGTTTCTCGTTCGCGCAGGCGGAAACGCTGGATCTTGCCCGTCGCGGTCTTCGGCAGTTCGTCGACGAACTCCATGAAGCGCGGGTACTTGTAGGGCGCGAGGCGTTCCTTGACGAAGGCCTTCAGCTCGTCTTCGCTCACCGATTGGCCTTCCTTGCGCACCACGAAAGCCTTGGTCTTCGTGAGGCCATCGGCGTCCTGCTTGCCGATCACCGCGGCTTCAAGCACCGCCGGATGCTGCATCAGCGTGGCCTCGACCTCGAAGGGCGAGACGTAGATGCCGCTGACCTTCAGCATGTCGTCGCTGCGGCCCGCATAGGTGTAGTAGCCGTCGGCATCGCGCGAGTACTTGTCGCCGCTCTTGGTCCAGCCTTCGCGGAAGGTGTCGGCCGTCTTCTCCGGATTGCCCCAGTACATGACGGCGGTGCTTGGCCCCTTGATATAGAGGTCGCCGACTTCGCCCACGGGAACCGGCTTGCCGTCTTCGCCGCGCAGCTCGATCTCGTAGCCTTCCACGGGCCGGCCTGTGGTGCCGTAGCGGATGTCGCCGGGGCGGTTGGAGATGAAGATGTGCAGCATCTCGGTCGAGCCGATGCCGTCGACGATCTCGCAGCCGAAGTGCTGCTTGAAGCGCTGGGCGATCTCGCCCGGCAACGCTTCGCCGGCCGAGGAGCACATGCGCAATGCCACTGCCTCGCGCGCCGGCAGATGGGGTGATGCGAGCATGCCCGCGAAGCCGGTTGGTGCGCCGAAGAACACCGTGGGCTTGTGCGCGCCGGTCCAGCGCCTGAAGGTGGCGTCGGGCGTGGGCCGCTCGGCCATCAGCAATACCGTCGCACCCACCGACAGCGGGAAGGTCAGCGCATTCCCAAGTCCGTAGGCGAAGTACATCTTGGCCGCGGAGAAGCACACGTCGTTCTCCGTCAGGCCCAGCACCGGCTTGCCGTACAGCTCCGCGGTCCACCATGGATTCGCGTGCGTGTGCACCGTGCCCTTGGGCTTGCCGGTGGAGCCCGACGAATAGAGCCAGAACGCATGGTCCTTCGGCGAAGTGGCCGCGGGCGCGGCGAGCGGCTGCTGCGCGGCGATCGCCGAATCGAGATTGCGCGCGTTCTCCGGCAGTGCCGCTGTCGGCTGGGAGACGAACAGTCTGTGCACCTGGTTCGTGCCCTTGGCCATCGCTTCCTGCAACACCGGAAGCAGCGCACCCGACACCATCGCCGCGGTCGCGCCGCTGTGTTCGAGCATGTAGGCGTAGTCATCCGCCGTGAGCAGCGTGTTCACCGCGACCGGCACGGCGCCCGCATAGAGGCTGCCGAGAAAGCACACCGGCCAGTCGCTGCTGTCGAGCATCAGCAGCAGCACGCGGTCTTCGCGTTGCACGCCGTCGGCGAGCAGGGCGGCGGCGAAGCGGCGGGCGCGGTCTTCGAGCTGGCCGTAGCCGAGTGCGCCGCGGTCGTCGACATAGGCCGTCTTCTGCGCGCGGCCGCGATTGAGCGCGAACAGGTGCTCGGCGAAGTTGAAGGTGTCAGGCAGGCTCATCGTGTGTCTCCTTGATTCGTTCCGCGCGAAGGGCGCTATGTCTGTGGCAGGCCGAGCTGCGCGAGCACCGCGGGGCTGGCCTGCACCGCGCTGCGGCGGTGATAGAAGTCCAGCGCGCGCAAGCCGCCCAGCTCCGCGCCTCCGCCCGCGCGGCCGGGGCCGCCATGCAGCGACATCGGCATCACATTGCCGTGGCCGGTGTGGGCCTGTGCGACATCGGGCGTGATGACGTGCACGCGGCCGTGGCTCGCGGCGACCTGCACGGCGGCTTGGCCGAGCGCCGCTTCATCCGCGCCGTAGAGCGAGGTCACGAGTGAGCCCTGGCCGCGATGCGCGAGCGCGATCGCATGGTCGAAATCGCGATAGGGCAGCAGCGTCGCGACCGGGCCGAACACTTCGATGTCATGCACGCGCTGCGCCGCATCCGCGTCGCGCGCGCCGAGCAGCACGGGTCCGATGCAGGCGGCGACGGCGGGGTCGGCATCGACCAGCGCCTTCGTGCTGCCATCATGCAGAACGCTCGCCTGCGTCTTGAGCGCATCGAGCCCCTCGCGCACCGCATTCAGCTGCGCGCGGCTCACCAGCGAGCCCATGCGCACCGTTTCGTTGCGCGGGTTGCCGACCGTGATGCCGGCGAGCTTCGCGCCGATCGCTTCCGCGGCCGCGTCATACGAGGCGGCGGGCACGAGGATGCGGCGGATCGCGGTGCACTTCTGGCCCGACTTGACTGTCATCTCGCGCACCACTTCGCGCACGAGCAGGTTGAAGGCCTCGGAGCCGGGGGCGGCGTCGGGCAGCAGCAGCGCGGAGTTCAGGCTGTCGGCCTCGATGTTCACGCGCACCGAGCGTTGCGCCACGGCCGGATGCGAGCGGATCACCGCGCCGGTGTCGGCCGAACCGGTGAACGACACCACGTCGAAGCTCTCGAGCTGGTCCATCAGCCCGGCGGAGCTGCCGCAGATCACCGACAGCGCCCCCGGGGGCAGCACGCCGGCCTCGACCACGTCGCGCACCATGCGCTGCGTGAGCCAGGCCGTCGCGGTCGCGGGCTTGACGATCACCGGCACGCCGGAGAGCAGGGCGGGCGCGGCCTTCTCCCACAGCCCCCACGATGGGAAATTGAAGGCATTGATGAGCAAGGCCACCCCGTGCGTCGGCACCTGCAGGTGCTGCGACTGGAAGACCGGCTCCTTGCCGAGCTTCACCGCGTCGCCGTCGCGCAGCGCGCGCACGTCGCCGAGCGCATCGCCCCATTTCGCGTACTGACCGATGGTGAAGATCGCGCCGTCGATGTCGACCGCCGAGTCGTTCTTCACCGTGCCGGAGTTCGCGGTGGCGATCTCGTAATAGCTGTCGCGATTCGCCTGCAGCACTTTCACGATGGCGGCGAGCAGGCCGGCGCGCTGGCGATAAGTCAAAGCGCGCAGGGCTGCGCCGCCGGTCTCACGCGCAAAGCGGAAGGCCCCGGGCAGATCCAGCCCGGTCGCATCGACCCTGACCAGTTCGGTGCCGAGCACCGGATCGAACAGCGGCGTTCCGGCGCCGGTGCCGGCCTGCCAGCGGCCGGCAACGTAGTTGGAAAGAAGTTCGGTCATTTGGTGAACTGGATTTGGCCTTCCGGCAATAGATAGAGAACGAGGGCGCGACCTTGCGCCACCGTCGGGAAATGCGCGCTGCCCGGCGGATAGACGCACCAGCCGGCCGGCCGGCCGTCGAAGGTCGCGTCGCCTTCGAGCGGCATGATCAAATCGATCTCCCCGCCGGGGTGCGTGTGATGTGGCCCGGCGATGTCGCGCATGTCGACTACGTCGACCGAGAAGCGGCCGAGCGCGTCCTCGGCCTTGAAGGCCCGCCCGTAGCGGATCCCGCCGCCTTCGCGCTCGCACAGCCAGCCTTCGGCCACGCCGCCGATGCAGGCCTGTTTCAGCGCTTCATAAGTGGGGCTGCCGGCGCCATGGTGAGTGTTGAGCCAGTGGTCGAGGTCGGCGTCGAGTGGCCGACCGGCAATCCGGGTCGCCACATCGGCGACGAGTTGATGAAAGGCTTGCTTGGACATGGGCGCCTCGTGGTTCGTGGGAACAAACTTGACTGCACTTGCTTGCGGCAATTGCCGGCGTGCAGTATCTTGCCTGTGTGCGAACCATAAGCACCCACCATTCGGGTGTCAAGCAATATAGTGCATGAATGGGTGATAACCCTGAGATTCACCCATCGGAAGACAGTGAAAGAACCTCATGAATGAGCGAGCCGATGACGCGGTGCTGACCGCCGACACCGAGGCATCACAGCCGGCCGAAGAGGCCAAGAACCCGCTGCTGGTGGCGCTGGGCGACCGTGTCCGCAACCTGCGCGCGCGAAGGGGGCTCACCCGCAAGGCGGTCGCGCAGGCGGCCAACGTGTCGGAGCGCCACCTCGCCAATCTCGAGTACGGCATTGGCAATGCCTCGATCCTGGTGCTGCAGCAGGTGTCGGGCGCGCTGCAGTGCTCGCTGGCCGAACTCGTCGGCGACATCACCACCAGCTCGCCCGAGTGGCTGCTGATCCGCGAATTGCTGGAGCACCGCAGCGAAGCCGACTTGCGACGCGCCCGCGTCGCGCTCGGCGAACTGCTCGGCACCGCGGCTGGCGACCCGGCACGTCGACGCCGCATTGCGCTGGTCGGATTGCGCGGCGCGGGCAAGTCCACGCTGGGGCAGATGCTGGCGGACGACCTCGACGTGCCCTTCATCGAGCTCAGCCGCGAGATCGAGAAGTTCGCCGGCTGCAGCGTGCGCGAGATCCACGACCTCTACGGCACCAACGCCTACCGCCGCTACGAGCGCCGCGCGCTCGAGGAGACCATCCAGATCTACAGCGAGGTGGTGATCGCCACGCCGGGCGGCATCGTCTCCGACCCGGCCACCTTCAACCAGTTGCTCGCGCACTGCACCACCGTCTGGCTGCAGGCCGCACCCGAGGAGCACATGGGCCGCGTCGCTGCGCAGGGCGACACCCGGCCCATGGCCGCCAGCAAGGAGGCCATGGACGACCTGCGCCGCATCCTCGCCGGCCGCGCGGCCTTCTATTCGAAGGCCGACCTGGCCGTCGACACCAGCGGGCATGGTCTCGCGGAGAGCTTCCAGCTCCTGCGCAACGCCGTGCGCGAAACCATCCACCACGAAGGCTGACCCGCCTCCGGCTCATCCACTGCCTGTAAAAAATTCATTCCAGGGTTGACGCGCCTCAAAACATGCAGCATGATGCATGTCCATGCGATAGGCAAATGCACTATTGTTCCTTGATGCCCCCCCGAACCCCTAGGAGACCGACATGGCCGAAACCGCTGCTCACCCCGCCCGCGTGGACTACCGCACCGATCCCACGCAGTACCGCCACTGGAACCTGAGCGTCGAAGGCTCGGTCGCCCGCCTGTCGCTCGACATCGCGGAAGACGGCGGCATCCGCCCCGGCTACAAGCTCAAGCTCAACAGCTACGACCTCGGCGTGGACATCGAACTGCACGACGCGCTCAACCGCGTGCGCTTCGAGCACCCTGAAGTGCGTTCGGTCATCGTCACCAGCGCCAAGGACCGCATCTTCTGCTCCGGCGCCAACATCTTCATGCTCGGCGTGTCGAGCCACGCCTGGAAGGTGAACTTCTGCAAGTTCACCAACGAGACCCGCAACGGCATCGAGGATTCGTCGAAGCACTCGGGCCTGAAGTTCGTCGCCGCGGTCAACGGCGCCTGCGCCGGCGGCGGCTACGAACTCGCGCTGGCCTGCGACGAGATCATCCTGGTCGACGACCGCTCTTCGTCCGTCTCGCTGCCGGAAGTCCCGCTGCTTGGCGTGCTGCCCGGCACCGGCGGCCTGACCCGTGTCACCGACAAGCGCCATGTGCGCCATGACCTCGCCGACATCTTCTGCACCAGCGTCGAAGGCGTACGCGGCCAGCGCGCCGTTGAATGGCGCCTGGTCGATGCGATCGCCAAGCCCGCGCAATTCGGCGCGGCCGTGCAGGAACGCGCGGCCAAGCTCGGCGAAGGCAGCCACCGTCCGGCCAACGGCAAGGGCGTGCAACTCACCCGCGTCGAGCGAGAGGACGGGCCCGACAGCCTGCGCTATGAATACGTGACCGTCGAGATCGACCGCGCCCGCCGCACCGCGACCTTCACCGTGAAGGCACCGAAGACCGCGCAGCCGACCGACATCGCCGGCATCGAAGCCGCAGGCACCGCCTGGTGGCCGCTCGCGATGGCCCGCCAGCTCGACGATGCCATCCTGTGCATGCGCACCAACGAACTCGACGTCGGCACCTGGCTGCTGAAGACCGAAGGCGATGCGCAGGCCGTGCTGGCCAGCGACGCGACCGTCCTCGCCAACAAGGACCACTGGCTGGTGCGCGAAACCATCGGCCTGCTGCGCCGCACGCTGGCGCGCCTCGACGTGTCGTCGCGCAGCCTCTTCGCGCTGATCGAATCGGGCTCCTGCTTCGCCGGCACGCTGGCCGAGCTGGCCTTTGCGGCCGACCGCGCCTACATGCTCGCGCTGCCCGACGACGCCGAGAAGGCACCGAAGCTCACGCTCAATGAATTCAACTTCGGCTTCTTCCCGCTGGTGAACGACCAGACGCGCCTGCAACGCCGTTTCTATGAAGAGTCCGCGCCGCTCGAAGCCGCCCGCGGCGCCGCCGGCAAGGCGCTTGACGCGGACGAGGCGCTCAAGCTCGGCCTCGTGACGATGGCCCCGGACGACATCGACTGGGACGACGAGATCCGCATCGCGATCGAAGAGCGCGTCGCGATGTCGCCCGATGCTTTGACCGGCCTCGAAGCCAACCTGCGCTTCGCAAGCAAGGAAAACATGGCCACCCGCATCTTCGGCCGGCTGACCGCCTGGCAGAACTGGATCTTCAACCGCCCGAACGCCGTCGGCGAGAAGGGCGCTCTCAAGGTGTATGGCACCGGCCAGAAGGCCGGCTTCGATATGAACCGCGTCTGATCATTCGTCCCACGAACACTCAAGGAAACAAGTCATGAGCACGATCAACTACAGCGAGAAGATTCCGAACAACGTCAACCTGAGCGAAGACCGCACCCTGCAGCGGGCGCTCGAAAGCTGGCAGCCGAACTTCATCAACTGGTGGGACGACGTCGGGCCCGAGGGCTCGACCAACTTCGACGTGTACCTGCGCACGGCAGTGAGCGTCGATCCGAACGGCTGGGCCCAGTTCGGCCACGTGAAGATGCGCGACTACCGCTGGGGCATCTTCCTGAATCCGGGCGATGCGAGCCGCGAGATCCACTTCGGCGACCACAAGGGCGAGAAGGCCTGGCAGGACGTGCCCGGCGAGCACCGCGCCAACCTGCGGCGCATCATCGTCACGCAGGGCGACACCGAGCCGGCGTCGGTCGAGCAGCAGCGCCACCTGGGCCTGACCTGCCCGAGCCAGTACGACCTGCGCAACCTGTTCCAGGTCAACGTCGAGGAAGGCCGTCACCTCTGGGCGATGGTCTACCTGCTGCACAAGTACTTCGGCCGCGATGGCCGCGAGGAAGCCGAGGCGCTGCTGCAGCGCCAGTCCGGCGATCAGGACAACCCGCGCATCCTCGGCGCCTTCAACGAGAAGACGCCCGACTGGCTCGCGTTCTTCATGTTCACCTACTTCACCGACCGCGACGGCAAGTTCCAGCTCTCCGCGCTGGCCGAAAGCGCGTTCGACCCGCTGTCGCGCACGACCAAGTTCATGCTGACGGAAGAAGCGCACCACATGTTCGTCGGCGAAAGCGGCGTCTCGCGCGTGCTGCAGCGCACCGCGCAGGTGATGAACGAGCTCAAGACCGACGATCCGAAGAAGGTGCGCGAAGCCGGCGCGATCGACCTCGGCACCATCCAGCGCTACCTGAACTTCCACTACAGCGTCACCATCGACCTCTTCGGCGCGGACCAGTCGAGCAACGCCGCCATCTTCTACAGCTCGGGCCTCAAGGGCCGCTACGAAGAAGGCAAGCGCACCGACGACCACGTGCTCAAGGGCCAGACCTACAAGGTGCTCGAAGTGGTGAACGGCCAGCTCCTCGAAAAGGAAGTGCCGATGCTCAACGCGCTCAACGAAGTGCTGCGCGACGACTTCATCAAGGACTCGATGGCCGGCGTTGCGCGTTGGAACAAGGTGCTCGAAAAGGCCGGCATCCCGACCCGACTCACCGTGCCGCACAAGGCCTTCAACCGCCAGATCGGCGCACTCGCCGGCATCAAGATGTCGCCCGATGGCCGCGTGGTGAGTGAGGCCGAATGGGCCGCGAAGAAGAGCGAATGGCTGCCCACGCCCGAAGACTTTGCTTTCGTGGCATCGTTGATGGGCCGCGTGGTCGATCCGGGCAAGTTCGCCGGCTGGATCGCCCCTCCGGTGATGGGCATCAACCGCCAGCCGGTTGATTTCGAATACGTCAGATTTGGCTAACCCCCAGGCTGCGCGCACTGCGTGTCGCTTCGCCAACCCCCTTTCAGGGGGCAACACCAGCGGCCCGGCAAAGCCGGTTCCGCGGTGTTCCTGGAATAGGCTGCGGACGGCAGGGAAGAAATAAGGAGACCTACGATGGACATGGCCGTTGACGTGAAAGTGATCAGGCAGCACCTGATCGATCCTGAAATCTGCATCCGCTGCAACACCTGCGAAGCGACCTGCCCGGTCAATGCCATCACCCACGACGATCGCAACTACGTCGTGCGCGCGGATGTGTGCAACAGCTGCATGGCCTGCATCTCGCCGTGCCCGACCGGCTCGATCGACAACTGGCGCACCATGCCGGCCGCGCGGGCTTACTCGATCGAAGAGCAGTTGACGTGGGACGAGCTGCCCGCCGAACTCTCGCCCGAGCAACTCGAGGCCGAAGGCCTGGGTGCCACGGACGAAGTGCAGCTTCAGGCTGCGGCAACTGCCGTGCCGCAGCCGCAGTCCGCACCAGGCGAAGTCGCCTTCAATTCCGCGCAGTACGGCGCCACCACGCCGCCGTGGTCCGCTGCGCATGCGTACACCAACCTCTATCCGCCCAAGAGCCCGACCACCGCGACGGTCGTCGGCAACTTCAACTGCACCGAAGCCGGCTACGAGAACCAGACGCACCACATCGTGCTCGACTTCGGAGCGATGCCGTTCCCGGTGCTCGAAGGACAGTCGATCGCGATCATCCCGCCGGGCGTCGATGCCAACGGCAAGCCGCACTTCGCGCGGCAGTACTCGATCGCGAGCCCGCGCAACGGCGAGCGGCCCGGCTACAACAACGTCTCGCTGACCGTGAAGCGCGTGCTGGAGGACCACCAGGGCAAGCCGGTGCGCGGCGTGTGCAGCAACTACGTCTGCGACCTCAAGGTCGGCGACAAGGTGCAGGTCATCGGGCCCTTCGGCAACTCCTTCCTGATGCCGAACCATCCGAAGTCGCACATCGTGATGATCTGCACCGGCACCGGCAGCGCACCGATGCGCGCGATGACCGAGTGGCGCCGTCGCCTGCGCAAGAGCGGCAAGTTCGAAGGTGGCAAGCTGATGCTGTTCTTCGGCGCGCGCACGCAGCAGGAACTGCCGTACTTCGGCCCGCTGCAGACGCTGCCCAAGGACTTCATCGACATCAACTTCGCGTTCTCGCGCACGACCGGCCAGCCCAAGCGCTACGTGCAGGACGCGATGCGCGAGCGCAAGGCGGATCTCGTCGAGCTGCTCAAGGACGGCCAGAGCCACTTCTACGTGTGTGGCCTCAAGAGCATGGAGGAGGGCGTGGTGCTCGCACTGCGCGATGTCGCGACCGAAGCCGGCCTCGACTGGGACACCGTCGGCGCCTCGCTCAAGCGCGAAGGCCGCCTGCACCTAGAGACGTACTGACGGATGAAGTTCGCCGAGTTCCACGCGGGGCAGGTCATCGAGGCCGGGCCCTATCTCGTGACCGAGGCGGAGCTTCTTCAGTTCGCGAAGGCCTACGACCCCCAGTGGTTCCACACCGACGCGGCGCTTTCGGCCGAAGGTGCGTTCGGCGGCCTCATTGCGAGCGGCTGGCACACGGCGGCGATCGCGATGCGGCTCGTCGCTGACGCGGCACTCGCGGGCTCCGAGTCCTTTGCGTCGCCGGGGCTGCAATACCTCAAGTGGCCCAACCCGGTGCGGCCCGGCGACAGCCTTCGGCTCGTCGCCGAGGTGATCGAAGCGCGCCGCTCTGAAAAGCGCGCGACCCTGGGCATCCTGCGCTGGCGCTGGCAGCTTTTCAACCAGCGCGAGTTGCCTGTGCTCGACCTGGAAGCGACGAGTCTGTTCAGGCTTCCCGAGTCTTCCGGCCGGTGACAGGCCGCGCCGTGTTTCGAGCGCTCAACCCTCGAAGCCCAGCAGCTTGCGCAGGAGCGCAGTGAGCTGTTCGCGTTCGGCCTCGCTCAACCGTGCGCTGGCCGAATCGACATACGACGCCGCGCCCGCGGCGCTTGTGTCAGGGCTTGCGCGCCACTGCCAGCACCGCGGGCATCGGCACTTCGTAGCCGCCTTCGGTTCTGTAGGGCTCCAGCGCATCCAGGATCGCATCGTCGATCGCATCGAGCACCTCGGTGCGTTGCCGCTGCAACGTGCCGCGCATTCGCACCGTGCCGGTCTTCACCGTCAGCAGGATCTGCTCGCCCGAGGCCGCGCGCCAGCTCTGCGGCAGCCGTGTCACCGCCACATCCGCGAAGCCCGCCTCGGCTAAAGCCTTCTCGCTGGTCGCTGCATCCGCGAACTGGAACATCGGCGGGCCGGCCGGGAGGCCGGTCTCCTGCGAGCCGATCGAAGCGACCGCCCCGAGCACGGCGCCGTAGAGCTTCGCCTGCTGCGGCATGTCCCAGACCGTGAACGCGAGTCGGCCGCCGGGCTTGAGCACGCGGAAGGCTTCGCGGAAGAACTGCCCGGGATCGGGAAAGTGCAGCACGCCGTAGTTCGACACGATCGCATCGAAGTGCCCGGCTTCGAACGGCAGGTTGCCGGCATCGGCTTCGACGAAGCTCGCCGCGGGATAGCGTCGCGCGGCGAGCCGCACCTGCTCGGCCGAGAAATCGATCCCGACGACTTCGGCCCCTCGCGCCAGCGCTGCCCCCGCTGCGTAACCCGCGCCGCATGCCGCGTCGAGCACCACGCTGCCTTTGGTCACGTGTGCGGCATCGAGCAGCGGCGCGATCGATTGCGTCGTCAACCCGGAGAGAAGGTCGTCGTAGCCTGCGCACACCGTCGGGTCCGCCCAGCCGGCGTGCTCGAAATCGCGGAAGGCATCGCTCATGCGCTTCCTCCATGGCGAGTGGGTCGATCGCACGATGGTGCGCGGGCCTGCCGGGAGTGTCAATCGCGCGGCTCCTCCGGATAAAGTAGCCGGCTTTGCATCGACAGGAGTCGCGCATGAAGAAGTCGGAATCGATCCAGGGCCCGCCACCATCCCAGCTGATCGACGAGAAGATCGCTGCACTCGGCGACTGGCGCGGCGAGACCCTGGCCCGCATGCGCAAGCTCATCAGGGAGGCGGACCCGGAGGTCGTGGAAACCTGGAAGTGGATGGGCACGCCCGTCTGGGAACACGACGGGATCCTCTGCACCGGCGAGTCCTACAAGTCGGTCGTGAAGCTGACCTTTGCCAAGGGCGCGTCGCTGGACGATCCGGCGAAGCTCTTCAATTCGAGCCTGGACGGCAACGTCCGCCGCGCGATCGATATCCACGAAGGCGAAAAAGTAGATGCCAGCGCGTTCAAGGCGCTCATCCGTGCGGCGATCGCGCTCAACACCACCGCGAAAGCGAAGCTCAAGCGGGCGAAATAGTGGTCCGCTGGCCCGGCTCAGGCCTCCTTGCCGGACTTCAGCGGGTAGCCCGCCTCGCGCCACGCCTTCATGCCACCGTCGAGCGCCACCGCGCGCACGAAGCCCATGGAGCGCAGTGTCGCGGCAGCGAGGGTGGAGATGTAGCCCAGCTCGCAGCACGCGAGGATGCGGCGGGTCGGGTCCGGCAGGTCCTGGTTCACGCGCAGTTCGAGCTGCCCGCGTGGCAACAGGCGCGCGCCGGGGATGTGGCCCGCTTCATAGGCATCGCGCTCGCGCACGTCGAGCACGATCAGGTCGTCCTCGCCGGCTTCCACGCGCGACTTGAGTTCGGCCAGCGACATGAAGGGCACCGCCGCTGTCGCCTCGGCCAGCAGGCTCGCCACTGTCTTGCCGCCGCTCATGTTCGTGCGCAGCGCCTCGGTGATGTGCGTGGGCATCGTGAGGTTGAGGTTGCGCATCATCTCCACGAACTCGGCGCGGTCGCGCTTCTGCAGCCGCGGGTTGGTCGCGATCTCGTCGCCGATGGTCGAGTGGCTGCGCCCCTTGTAGTCGTGCGCCGGGTAGACCTTGAGCGAGGGGTCGAGCTTCAGCACCTTGTTGAAGAGGCTGTCGTAGAGCTGCTCCGGATCGCCACTCGGCAGGTCAGTGCGGCCGGTCGCGCCGATGAGCAGCGTGTCGCCGGTGAAGATCCTGTCGCCCACCAGCAGGCACATCGAATCGGCCGTGTGGCCCGGCGTGTGGATCGCTTGCAGGCGCAGTTTGCCGAGCACCACCATCTCGCCGTCGCCGATGCGCATGTCGACGAAGGGTGCGGGGCTCGCGCGGTGCATCACCACGGGCAGGTCGAGCCGGCGCGCGAGTTCGCGCGTGGCCGAGAAGTGGTCGGCGTGCGTGTGCGTGTCGATCAGGTAGCGCAGCCGCACGCCCTCGCGCGACGCGAGTGCGAGGTAGTGGTCGATCTGGCTCAGCTCCGGATCGATCAGCGCGGCCACGCAGGCCTGGTCGCACCCGATCAGGTACGACTGGCAGCCGCCGGTGGCGATCTGCTCGAAGACCATGAGCCCGATCAGCCCGGCTGCTTCACCACCCGCAGATAGGGCTTCGGCGCCTTCCAGCCGTCGGGGAAGAGCTTCTTCGCGTCGTCGTCCGAGACCGAGCCCGCGATGATCACGTCCTCGCCCTGTTTCCAGTTGACCGGCGTCGCAACCTTGTGCGCGGCGGTGAGCTGCATCGAGTCGAGCACGCGCAGGATCTCGTCGAAGTTGCGGCCGGTGGTCATCGGGTAGGTGAGCATCAGCTTGATCTTCTTGTCCGGGCCGATGATGAACACCGAGCGCACGGTGGCGTTGGTCGCGGCGGTGCGGCCGTCGGACGAGCCCGGCTCCTCGGCCGGCAGCATGTTGTAGAGCTTGGCGACATTCAAGTCGGTGTCGCCGATCATCGGGTACTTGGGCAGATGGCCCTGCGTTTCCTCGATGTCCTTGGCCCACTTGTCGTGCGCGTCCACCGGATCGATGCTCAGGCCGATGAGCTTCGCGTTGCGCTTGGTGAACTCGGGCTCGATCTTCGCCATGTAGCCCAGTTCGGTGGTGCACACCGGCGTGAAGTCCTTGGGATGCGAGAACAGGATCGCCCACTTGTCGCCGATCCAGTCGTGGAACTTGATGGGGCCCTGGGTGGTGTTGGCCGTGAAATCGGGTGCAACATCGTTGATGCGCAGTGACATGTTCGCTCCTTCAAGTTGGTGATGAATTCCGGACCCGCGACCCCGCGAACGGGGTGAGCAAGGAACCCAAAAGTACACCACGTTCCGATGACGCAGGCAAGGCATCGAACCCCCGTCGTCGCCCATGGGCCATGTGCTTTCCCGCATTGAAGGACCGGCCACTCGCGCGCTAGGCTCGCAAAGTGAACAAGACCGCCCAGACACCCGCCCCCTTCATCCCCCGGATCCGCCTCTATCAGGATTGGCTGCGCGACAAGCGCGGCCTGTCCTTCGATTCGTACGACGCGCTGTGGCGCTGGTCGACCACCGACCTGCCCGCGTTCTGGCAGAGCATCTGGGACTTCTTCGGCATGCAGTCGCCCACGCCGCACAGCGTTGTCGTCGACGACACGCACATGCCGGGGACCCGGTGGTTTCCGGGGGCGCAGGTCAACTACGCGCGCGAGGTCTTCCGTCATGCCGATGCAGCGCACGCAGCCGGCATGCTGGCCGTCGTCGCCGAGAACGAACTCGGCGACGTGCGCGAGATCTCCTGGCCCGAACTGCGCCGCCAGGTGGCCTCCGTCGCGTTGAAGCTGAAGGAACTCGGCGTGCAGCGCGGCGACCGTGTCGCGGCCTACATGCCCAACGTGCCCGAGACCCTCGTCGCGTTTCTCGCCTGCTCGAGCATCGGCGCGGTGTGGAGCGTCTGCGCGCCCGACATGGGCACCGCGGCGGTGGTCGACCGCTTCCGCCAGATCGAACCCAAGGTGCTGATCGCGGTCGATGGCATCCACTACGGCGGCAAGCTGCTCGATCGCGGCGCCGTGGTGCAGGAACTGCGCGCCGCATTGCCGAGCGTGCAAAAGCTGCTGCTGGTGCGCACGCACTTCGCTTCCGCGCGCATCGAAGCCGAAGCCGAGTGGAAGGACGCCGCCTCGCGGGGCGACGCCGCGACCGCCGCCTTCGAGCCCGAATGGCTGCCCTTCGACCATCCGATCTGGATCGTCTATTCGAGCGGCACCACCGGCCTGCCCAAGCCGATCGTCCACGGGCAGGGCGGCATCCTCGTCAACATGTACGCCTGCGGCCTGCACCATGACCTCGGCCCGAGCTACAGCGCCAACAATTTCGGCGAGCGTTATCACTGGTACAGCTCGACGGGCTGGGTCATGTGGAACTCGCAGCTCTCCGGGCTGGCTTTCGGCGCGACCATCTGCATCTACGACGGCAACCCGGCAGGCAGCCGCGAGAAACCCGACTGGGGTGTGCTGTGGCGCTTCGTCGCGCGGCACAAGGTGACTTTCTTCGGCGCAGGTGCGGCGTACTTCGCCAACTGCATGAAGGCGGGACTGGTCGCCAGGGACTGTGGCGATCTCTCGCGCGTGCGCGCGCTCGGCAGCACCGGCTCGCCGCTGTCGGAAGACGTGCAGCGCTGGGGCTCCGCGCAGGTGCTCGGGGCCGGCTCGCCGGAAGTCTGGTGGTACAACATTTCGGGGGGTACCGATTTCTGCGGCGCCTTCGTCGGCGGCAACCGCGAACTGCCCGAAGTGCCGGGGCAGATGCAATGCCGATTCCTTGGCGCGGCTGTCGAGGCGTGGAACGAGAACGGCGAGCCGGTCATCGGCGAAGTCGGCGAGCTCGTCTGCACGAAACCCATCCCTTCGATGCCGCTGTACTTCTGGGGCGACGAAGGCAATGCACGCTTGCTGTCGAGCTACTTCGACACCTACCCCGGCGTCTGGCGCCACGGCGACTGGATCCGGATCGGCGAGGACGGCGGCTGCATCATCTACGGCCGCAGCGACGCGACCATCAATCGCCAGGGCCTGCGCATGGGCACCAGCGAGATCTACAGCGCGGTCGAAGGCTTGCCTGAAGTGCTCGACTCGATGGTGGTCGATCTCGAATACCTCGGCCGCGAAAGCTACATGCCGCTCTTCGTCGTGCTGCGCCAGGGCGTGACACTCGACGACGCGATGCGGGCGAAGATCAACAACGCCATCAAGACCTCGCTTTCGCCGCGCTTCGTGCCCAACGAGATCTTCCAGGTCGCGGAGATCCCGCGCACGCTCTCGGGCAAGAAGCAGGAACTGCCGATCAAGAAGCTGCTGCTCGGCCAGCCGATCGAGAAGGTGGTCA
Organism: Variovorax sp. YR216; assembly: GCF_900107745.1. Classification (GTDB taxonomy): domain Bacteria; phylum Pseudomonadota; class Gammaproteobacteria; order Burkholderiales; family Burkholderiaceae_C; genus Variovorax. Next base: position 26,833 of record NZ_FNRO01000017.1, read on the forward strand.
ACCGCGAGGCGATGGCGAATCCTGGCTGCCTCGACTGGTACGTCGCCTTCGCGTCGGCGCATGCGCAGGCGCAGAATCGGGGCGCATGAACAAGCGCGCCGCACTCCATACCCTTCTTGCCGCCGCCGCGCTGCCGTTGCTCGCGGCCTGCGGGACCGATCCATCGGTGCCGCCGAAGCCCGAATTCGTGCGCGTGACCGGCACCGTCGCGTACCGCGAGCGCATCGCGCTCGATCCGTCCGCCGAGATCGTGGTGCAGCTTCTCGACGCCTCCCGCATGGACGCGCCGGCCGCCGTGCTCGCCGAACAGCGCATCCGCGCCGACGGCAGGCAGGTGCCCATCGGCTTCGAGCTCAGCGTCGACCCGGCGCGCATCGATCCGCGCATGCGCTACAACGTCTCGGCGCGCATCCTCCAGGACGGGAAACTGCTCTTCATCACCGACCGGGCGTACCCGGTGCTCACCTACCGCGAAGGCAACACCGCGAGCCTGATGCTCACGCGCGTGGACCGCTGAGATCGTCGGGCGCACCGGCTACGATCGGGAGCGCCAGTGCATCCATCCTCGCCGACCCCTGATCCCATGAACAACCTCCGCAAACTCACCCGCCGCTCGATCGTTGCCTTCGCGGTACTCGCCATCGGCGCGGGCGCGCAGGCCCAGCCCTCGTCCAAGCCCATCCGCCTCGTGGTGCCCTTCGGTCCCGGCGGCGTCGCCGACCTCACCGCGCGCACCGTGGCGCAGAAGATGTCGGAGTCCATGGGCCAGCCCATCGTCATCGACAACAAGCCCGGCGCGGGCGGCGTGGTCGCGAGCGACACGGTCGCCAAGGCGCCGGCCGACGGACTCACCATGCTGCTGATGTCGAACGGGAACGCGGTCAGCGTGGGCCTCTTCAACAAGTTGCCGTTCGACACGGTGAAGGACTTCGCGCCGGTCTCGATGCTTGGCTATTTCGACATGGCGGTGGTCACTGCGGCGAACTCGAAGTTCAAGACCATGCAGGACCTGCTCGCCTACGCGAAGGCCAATCCCGGCAAGGTCAACATCGGCACCATCAACACGGGCAGCACGCAGCATCTGGCGGCCGAGCTGCTCAAGCGCAGCACCGGCATCGACGTGCAGGTGATTCCCTTCAACGGCTCGCCCGCGTTGATCACCGCGCTGCGCGGCGGTCAGGTCGATGCGGGGGTCGAGATCCTCGCGCCCATCCTCGGCCAGCTCGATGGCAAGGCGTTGCGCGCGATCGCGACCATGGGCGCCAAGCGCTCCTTCGCGCTGCCTGACACGCCGACCGTCGCTGAAAGCGGCGTGCCGGGGTTCAATGTCGCGTCGTGGAACGCGCTCGCTGTGCCTGCCAAGACGCCGCCGGAAGTAGTCGCGCGGCTCAACAAGGAAGCGAACAAGGCGCTCGGCTCGCCGGACGTCAAGGAGCGCCTGCGCACTCTCGGCGTCGAAGCGGCCGGCAGCACGCCGGAGCAGCAGGCGAAGGTGCTCAAGGACGAGATCAAGCGCTGGTCGGACGTGATCCGGCAGGCGGGCATTCCGAAGCAGTGAGCTTCGCGGACGGTTCGCGCACCGTCCGGCCGCATCGGCCTAGAGCCACTTGCCCTCGGAGGGCATCTGGATGCGCGTCTCCGGCGAGCCGCCGTCGATCGTGGCGCTGATGAAAAAGCTCAGGATCGAGATGAAGATGCTCGCGAACAGGGCGGTCCAGAAGCCCGACACCTTGAAGCCCCGCACCAGCGCCGAGACCAGCAGGATCATCAGCGCGTTGATCACCAGCAGGAAGAGCCCGAAGGTCAGCAGCGTGAGCGGCAGCGTGAGGATGATCAGGAGCGGCCGCACGATCGCGTTCGCGAAACCCAGCAGCAGCGCCGCGATGATGATCGAGCCCGCGCCCTCGAACTTGATTCCCTTGAACAGATAGCTCGCCACCCACAGCGACAGGGCGGTGATCGCCCAGGTGATGAGGAACGAGGGGAGGTAGTCGGACATGTCGGTCTTTCTCTTCGTTGGGAATGACCGGCCGATCATATCGGCGCATCCGCCCGACGCCGGGCACTTCGTCCAAACATGTACGTGAACGTACACGTTTTGGTAGAATGGCGGCATGACCGACACCAAGGGTTCCATCACCGTCCGCGAAGCCGCCGAGCGGCTCGGCGTGACGCCGCGCACCCTCAAGTACTACGAGGAGCTCGGCCTGGTTGTTCCCGCGCGCAGCGAGGGTCGCTATCGCCTCTATGAGCCCGGCGACATCGACAAGCTCGCGCGCGTGCTCCGTTTGCGCTCCCTCGGCTTTTCGCTCACGGCCATCACCACCATGCTCCAGCAGCCCTTCGAGGCGCCTGCGGATGGCGGTCGTCCGCGCCTGTCGAACGCCTCGCTCAAGACGCTGAAGGCCACGCTCGCCGCCCAGCTCGAAACGCTGGACAACCGCGTCGAGCAGGTGCGCCGCGAGCTCAAGGAGGCTGCCGCGATGCAGGCGCAACTGCGCCGCGACATCGACTACGTCGAGCGCCGGCTCAACGGCGAATCGCTCGAAGCGATCCTCGATGAGCGCAGGCGTGAAGCACCCGAGCGCAAGGCGGCGCTGCGGAAATCGATGCCGTCATGAGCAGTTCACTGTCAGCCCTGCCGCAGCGCGGACTCGCCGCCGTCGCACTCGCGCCGTGGGTCATCGGCGTCATCACGGGCATCGACTACTTCGACAACGCGCTGTTCGCCTTCTTCGCGAGCTACATCGCGGGCGGCGTGAGCGCGTCCGCCGACGAGCTGGTCTGGGCCTCCAGCGCCTATGCACTTGGCGCGGTGCTCGGCATCCTGCAGCAGCATGCGTGGGTGGAACGGATCGGCTATCGCCGCTATCTCGCGATCTCGATGTTCGCCTTCGCCGCCGGCGGCGTCTTCGCGGCGCTCAGCGACAACTCGGTGCAGCTCATGCTTGCGCGCGGCTTCCAGGGCTACTTCGTCGGGCCGATGCTCGGCGCGTGTCGCATCCTGATCCAGATCGGCATCCCGCTGCAGCGGCGAGCGAAGTCGCTGCGCGTGTTCATGGCCATGATCATCTTCAGCGGTGCGCTCGCGCCCATCATCGGCGCGTGGCTGGTCACGCATTTCGAATGGCGCTCGCTTTTCTTCTGCACTGCGCCGATCGCGGTGCTCACCGGCGCGCTGGCGCTGTGGACGCTGCCCGACATCGGCGACGTCGCGCCGCATCAGCGCACCGAGCCGCACTACGTCGCCTACGTCGTCTTCGCGCTCGCCCAGGCCGCGCTGCAGCTCGTGCTGACCCGCGCCCATTTCGAGCTCTTCTCCGGCTCGCCCACGCTCATCGGCCTCGCGCTGGCCGGCATCGGAGGCCTCGGCTGGTTCGGGTATCACCAGTGGAAGCATCCCGCGCCGCTGGTGCGGCTGCAGGGGCTCCGGGAGGCGAGCTTCCAGGTGGGGCTCGCGCTCTACGTCGTCTACTACTACCTGTCCACCGGCTTCAGCTACCTGCTGCCGCGCATGATGGAAGGCGGCCTCGGCTTCACGGTCGGTGACACCGGCACCTTCACCGGCGCGATGTCGCTCGTGGGCGGGCTGATGATGTTCGTCTACATGAAGTTCTCGTCCCGCGTCACCCGCAAGCGCTGGCTGGTGGTGCCGGGCTTCGTCATTGCGGCCATCGCGGGCTTCTGGCTTGCCCGCATGTCGCCGCAGGCCGGGCGTGCGCAGCTCGTGGTGCCGCTGCTGCTGCGGGGGCTGATGATGCTCTTCGTCATGCTGCCGGTGGCCGGCGTCACCTTCCGCTCCTTCAAGGGCGAGGACTTCGCGCACAGCTACCGGCTCAAGAACCTGCTGCGACAGCTCGCGATCTCATTCGCGACCGCGAGCGTCATTGCGCTCCAGCAGCACCGCGTCGCGCTGCACGAGACGCGGCTCAGCGAATCGGCCAACCTCGGCAATGCCACCTTCGTCCAGTCGCTCGACATGCTCACGCGCGGCTTCCAGGCGGCCGGTCACGCGGCGAGCGAGGCGCACACGATGGCGCTGGCCTCGCTTTCGCGCATGCTCGAGCAACAAGCCACCTTCATGGCCTCGCTCGACGGCTTCCAGGTAATGGCGGTGATCGCGATCGTCGCGGCGATCTATGCCGCGTCGCAGAAGGTGCTGGACTAGAACCCCGTTCAGGCCGGAACGCGCAGGTTCGCCAGCTTCAACTGCAGCTCCTCCGCCACATCATGCGCGCGGTGGGCCATGACGGCGACCGGGTAGCTGCCGAGCCGGATTCGTTCGTAGCTCACGATGGCGAAGCGGAACTCGGTGCCCAGTGCCGCCGCGGCATCGCGCAGGCAATGTGCGATCGACTGCAGCCCCTCGCGCGCATAGCGCCGCGTTCCGTCGCCGATCCCGACGTAGGCGGTGAAGTTCTTTTCTCCGCATTTGGTGATCTCGACTTCAGGCTGCATGTCACTTTCCAGTAGCTTCTTCTTTGGGGACCGTCAGGGCAACCCGCGAAGATACAAACACTGGCCGTGTCGCGCCATCACCGAAAACCGTGATCGGCCTGCGAAAAACGCCGCGCAGCCCCCTGTTTTCCGGCTTCATTCCTGCCGATAGAGCGGAGTGACCACGACTGCCGCCAGCGATGCCAGCTACCGGATCCTCATGCGCGAAGGGTGCAGGATCGTGTACGGCCACATGCCGCTGCCGGAGTTTCTCGCGCTGGTGCGGCAGGCGAGCGATCACGAGGTGCTCCACGCCGGCACCGCCCGCATGCTGGATGCGACCGCCGTCATCGGCCTGCCGGCCGCGCTCGCACGCCTGCGCCGGCGCGAAACCCCGGCGGCGATCGAGCGGGTGCGGGCCCGGCTCGGCCGCGCAGCCCTGCGGCTCGACCCCGACGCGCTGCGCTGGCTGGCTACGGGGGAGCACGGCCCGGCCTGTCTCGCGCTCTTCCTGCTGCTGACCGGTGTGCGTCCCATGCACTACCGCGGCACGCTGCGCGACTTTCCTCGCGATGCCGGCGCCTTCCGGCGCTGCCGTCTGCTGATCGAACAGGTGCCGTCGCTGCGGCAGGCGCTCGCAGTACTGGCCGAGCGTGTTCACGAACCCGGCGTGGCCGAATGGGCAGCGCTCGCCCAGTCATGGGACGACATCTGCGCCCACATGGACTACGAGGCGTCCGACTGGCGCTACAGCGCCGCCGAGGCATCGGGCACCACTGCCGTGCTCGCATGCTTCCGGGAACTGGAGGCGGCCTGAGCCGGCGGCCGCCCGCCGCTCATTCGGCCCTGCGCCCGCCGCCCATCCGTCCGCGCCGCTGCAGGAAGCGCCGCAGCCACGCATTGGCGCGCGGCGTGCGACCGCTGGTGGCGTCGGCATGCGCCATGCGGTCGCTGAAGATCTTCCATTCCGCCGCCAGTGCGGCATTGAGCGAGGCCAGGTTCTGCTGGTTGTACTGCCACGTCGCGGCCACCACGAACTGACCCGAATGCTCGGGCTCCGGTCGCGGCGTGATCACGATGTTTTCCGCGCCGATGCTCTGCAGCAGCGCCGAGCGCGAACCCGCCAGCCGCACGCCGCCGCCATAGCCGTCGATTTCGCGGTTCAGCAGGAAGCTGATCGTGGTCACGTTCGAGAAGTGCTCGGCGATATGCACCGTCACCCCGAGCAGCGACACGCGGCCGAAGTTCAGCCTGTGAAGCCGTCGCGAGGCCTCGTCCGTCGACGGGTTGTAGTGCGCGAGGAGAATGCGCGTGCCGCCGAGGCTCAGCGGCACCGGGTCCACCACGCCCGCAAGGATCTCGCCGAAATGGACGCAGATCGGCTCCCCCGGCACGCATGGCGCGCCGTCCCGTCCCGAGAAACACAGCGCATCGAAGTTCATCGTTGGCACGGCCTCATAGTTATTGTTGCCATGAGCGGCCATTCTGCGGCGAGTGCACACATATCAATCAGCTGAACAGAGCGGTGTTTTCCCGGCTGTGCGCGCGGCTACTGAAGCCCGCAGGCGCGGCGCGGGGACCGTCCGGCTACAGTCCCCTGCGCTTCGCATCCATCCAACAACAATCCAGACAATGCCATCCACAGCCCGGACGTCCGGTCCTCGCGCGGACGTCCGCCCCGGCACCGCCGCTTCTGCTTCCGTCCCTGCATCTCCCGTCCAGGCCGCTCACGCGCAGACGCGCGCCCGCCAGGTGCTGCTGGGCCTGAGCCTGATCCTCATCGCCTTCAACCTGCGCCCGGTGTTCGGCAGCCTCTCGGTGCTGCTGCCCGAAGTCATGAAGGACACCGGCCTCGGCGCCTCCGGTGCGAGCCTGCTCACCACGCTGCCGCTGCTGTGCCTCGGCATCTTCGCGGCGCCTGCACCGGCGCTGGCGCGGCGATTCGGTCCCGAACGCACGTTGCTGGGTGCGCTGGTCCTGATCTGCATCGGCACGCTGCTGCGCGGCACGGGCGACCTCGCGATGCTGTTCATCTCGTCGGCGCTGGCCGGCGCGGGCATTGCGGTCGGCAACGTGCTGCTGCCCGGACTCGTCAAGCGCGACTTCGCCAGCCACGCGGCGATGATGACCGGCTTCTATACCCTTGCCGTGTGCGCCGGCGCGTCGAGCGCCGCCGCCTTCACCGTGCCGCTCGAGCACCTTTTCGGCGGCTCCTGGACCGCGGCGCTCGCCTTCTGGGCGCTGCCCGCCGGCCTGGTCGTGCTGCTCTGGGCGCCCCAGGCGCTCGCCGCGCGCCCGCGGCCGACGGGGCCGGGCGCCCATGTCGGCAGCCTGTGGCGCGACCCGCTCGCGTGGCAGGTCACCGGCTTCATGGGCCTGCAGTCCTCGCTCGCCTACATCGTCATGGGATGGCTCTCGCCGATCCTGCGCGAGCGCGGCCTCGACAGCCAGACCGCCGGCTACGTGCTGGCCGTCTCCATCCTCGTGCAGCTCGGCACCTGCCTCGTCACGCCCTCCCTGGCCGCACGCTGCCGCGACCAGCGCGGGCTGGCGCTCGGACTCACGACGATCATCCTCGTCTCGCTGCTGGCATTCCTCTTCGCGCCGCTCGACAGCGTCTGGCTGTGGACCGTGTTGCTCGGGCTGGGGCAGGGCGGATCCTTCGCGCTCGCGCTCGCCCTGATCGTCATGCGTTCGCCCGATGCCAACGTCACTGCGCAACTGTCGGCCATGGCGCAGGGCTGCGGCTACGTGCTGGCCTCTGCCGGCCCGCTGATCGCCGGACTGCTGCGCGGCTGGACCGGCGGCTTCGAGAGCTCCGCCGCGCTGATGGTCGTCATCGGCATCGGGATGGCCTGGAGCGGCTGGGGCGCGGGGCGGCGGATGACGGTGCTGCGGCCACGCCGCGCCTGAAGGCGCGAAGCCGCCTCAGCCGGGCAGCTCGAACGCTTCCCTGAACGCCGCGCAGAACGCCTCGGTACCGCTGACCGACAACGTCACCGTGTGCCGCGGATCGCCGGGCGCGTCTTCCTGCAGTTCCTGCAGGTCGTAGTCCCAGTCCCCGCCGTCTTCCACCGGGCCGCGCCGCCCGGCGAAGACGCCGTTGGCCCAGCCGAGCACCTTTTCGACCTCCGCGTGCACCGCGGCGATCTGCTCCGGGCGAACGGTGGCCATGGCGTCAAACACGCCGACGCCTTCGGTGTCTTCGCTGTAGTCGAAATCCAGATAGTCCAGGGTCATGCGGCGAAGCTACCCCAAGTCGGAGCCCGCGCGGGGTCACCGCGCCTGCACCGCCGCCAGCCAGAGTTGCGCGCCCTGCTGCGGCGTCGACGTCCATGTCACGTTGTAGCTGCCGGCCGACGAAACCTGCTTGACCGCCACCGCGCACTGCACCAGCGCGCCAGCCGCCAGCACTGAATCGATCACCGCGAATCCGCCGTCGGGCGTGGCCGTCTTGATGCCATCGACGCCCGCATCACCCCACCACCATGCCACCAGCAGCGCCGGGCCGGTCGTCGTGACGCTGGCGCTGGTCAGCGGCTGGCCCGACAGCACCTCGCGCCACTTCACGTCGCGCACCAGGCCGCCGCCGGTGATCTCGACCACCGACAGCGTCACTTCGTCGATCGGGTTCGGCTTGGCGACGGAGACCGTGTGACCGGTCATCCCGCGCGCCTTCTCGCAGGCGAACAGCACCGTGCCCGAGCCGGGATAGAGCGTGTAGGCGTGCGTCGTGTCGAGCTGGACGAACGCATTCCCCGCGTTGTCCGTCGGCGTTGCGCTGGCCGCCTGATCGCCCCGCCCGACGCTGACCAGCAGGGTGCTTCCGCTCGCGCGCGTGGACATCCCCGAAACCGACAGCGCCGGGGCCGACGTATTCAGCCCGTGGAAGTTCAGGCCATGGGCGCCCAGCGCGGGCGCCGCCAGTGCGGACGACGACGTCGGGGGTGGAGGCGGAGAAGCCGATGGAGAGGGCGAAGGCGGCGGTGACGTCGTCGCAGTCCCCGAGGTCGCGACAAATGCAACCCCGCCACCGCTGCTGCCGCCGCCGCAGCCTGCGATCGTGCTGCCGCCGGACGCCGCCCCGACCGCCGCCAGCGCGCACATGCGCTGCAGCAGATCGCGACGCTCGTTTTGCGGCGCATCGGCCGCACTGCCGGGAGATTCGTTCATGGAGGCTCTCCGTTCGCTTCGACCGCCATTCTGGAAGCAAACCCACGGCTCAGTTGTCCGCAAAAACCACCAGTCGCCGAGCGGCGCAGGACCGCGATGCCTGCGCCAGAATGTCCGGACGCCCGCCATGAACCTCGACCCCTTCATCCGCGTCAACGAGCTGCCGTTCAACGCCTCGAAGGAAGACGTGCAGCGCCTGCATGGCGCGCCCCTGAAGACCGGCCGCAACAGCGTCGGCCTGAACGAGCTCGACTACGGATCGGTCATCTACCGCTTCCAGGACTGCGGCCGGCTCGAAGAGGTCACCCTGCAGGCGGCCGTCGTCATCATCGGCGCTCGCTCGGTCGGCTTCGACGCGCTCTCGTTCTTCATCCACGCCGAGGACGAAGGCTGCTTCGAAAAAGCCGGCTTTCTCGTCTCGCCCCGCTTCGGCATCGCCTTCGACCCGAAAGAGCCGTTCTGGGTGACGGCGCTGGCCGCGCACTGCCTCGACGAGTGGCGCCGCCTGTAGCGCACAGTTGCTGACTATCTCGGCCCAGCGAGCACCAACGGAATGAGCGTCTGCTCGTTGCCGTAGCTGATCTCCAGCTTCGCGCTCGCCGTGCCGCGCGGAAGCGCGAACAGCACCGCGCCGTCCTTGGCGGAACGCGCCGGCACCAGCTCGTTGAGATTGCTCTCCGGCGCCGTCGGCACCCCGTCGAGCATCAGGCGAAACGACCGGTCCCAGAAATTCGCGTCGTAGCTGTTGTTGTTCATCATGCGGATCTGGATCCGCAGCGCATCCTTCTCGGCGGTCTGCGGCGACAGCGTTGCCGACAGCAGCGTGAACGTCGCGGTGTCGAGCTTGTATTCGCGCAGCTCGGGCAACGATACCGGATGGCTCGCCGCCGCCAGCGTCGAAGCCGGCGCGGCCGAAGCCGGCGGAGGCCCAGAACTCCCCGCGCCCTGAGACGACTGTTGCTGCTGAGGCGCCGGCGCCGCGGGCGGCTGCGGCGACCCGATCCAGCCCACCTGCTTGAGCGCGACCAGCAGCCCTGCGAAGGCCGTCGTGGCCGCCGTCACGCTGGCGATGATCCCCGGCAGGGTCTGCCACCAGGACTTGACCTTCTCTTCGTCCGCCATGAGGGACCCTTCCTCGTGATGCTGATACACGACGAAGGATTCTCATGCGGCGAATGGCGGCTGTCACTCTGCCGCATGGCGGGTGCGGTCGAGCTCAGAGCGTGCGCCAGATCTCGTCGTGGACCGTTCCGGGCATGAAGCAGTCGACGTACTTGTTGACGATCTCCCAGTACTTCTGGTCGCCGATGAACTTGAGGTTGATCTCGTCATACGCCGCGAGATCCTTGTGCCGGGTCGTCCAGCCGATGCGCTGGGGATTGCCGCCCACCGGCAGCAGCACCTCCACGTCGAGCTTGTAGGCCTCCTTGATGTAGCCCACGATCTCTTTCGAAAACGCCAGCATGCTGGCGTTCTTGCCCGGCGCGATACCGGCGGTGCGGATGAAGGCAATCATCTGGGAACTCCTCCCGCCGAAGAGGAGCGGCGGACTTCGGCACGGGATGTGCCGGGAGACACTCTGCGCCTTGCGCGCGGACCGAGGCTAGGGGTAAGCCTGATTGGAAGTTGGCGAGCCGGTCAGCGACCGGCTCGTGGGTGTGACGGCCGGGGTGGCTTGGCGACGCAACGCCTACTTGGCAGCAGCCTGGCGGGCCGCCGTATCCGCAGTGCCGATCCAGCGGTTGATCTTGCCGCCCTTGAGCGTGAACACATGAACCCACTCGCTGTCGAACGGCGTTCCGTTCGGCAGCGGCTTCACCCGCTCCCAGCCGAGCACCGTCACATGGTCCGGCCCCGCCAGGAATTCACGCGGCTCGAATTGCTGGATGTCGTCGTTCTGCGCCAGCGTGACGAACCAGGCCTCCACCTCCTTCTTGCCGGTGAACTTGCCTCCATACGGAATGCCGGTGCCCGGGCTGGCGTGGAACCGCCAGTCCACGTCATCGGTGAGCAAGGCAAGAATTCCCGGGATGTCGCGGCGTCCGAAAGCGGCGTAGGCCTGCTGGACGATTTCCGATGGGGTGCTCATTGGGCGTCCTCCATGCTGACGGGGAATCTTTCAGTCTAGTCAGGGGATTCTTCAATTCAACCCGTCTTCCCAGCCAGTCGCGACGACCCGCCCATGTCCCCGGCCCCACCCAACGCCTTCGAAACCGCCACCAACCCCAACGCCAACCGACTCGAACTCTCCGTGTAGTCCCTCTGGGCCTGCAGCCAGGTCCGCTCCGCATCGAGCTGCACCAGAAAGTCCGTCAGCCCGTGCTCATACCGCACGCGCGCGAGCTGCAGCGCGTCGCGGCTGCTGCGTTCCTTCACGGCGAGTTGCGCGTTGCGGCTGCGTTCGGCTGTGTAGGCACTCAGCGCGTCGTCGATTTCGTGCCATGCCTTCAGCACGGTCTGCTGGTAGGCCACTGCAGCTTCCTGTTGCTGCAGTTCGCGCAGTTCCACGGTGGCGCGGCGGCGGCCGTTGTCGAAGATGGGCAGTTGCAAGCTCGGCCCGATGGACCACGTGCGGCTGCCCCAGTCGGTAAAGCTGTCGCCGTCGACGGATTCGAAGCCGAACTTCGCGCCGATGGTGACGCGCGGGTACAGGTCGGCCACGGCGACGCCGATGTTGGCGGTGGCGGCATGCAGTTGGGCCTGCGCCATCTGGATGTCGGGCCGGCGCAGCGCCATGTCCGACGGTACGCCGAGCGAAAGGTCGGGCAGAGCCGCTGTCGCCGCGCTGTCGCGCAGCGGCGCCAGTTGCGATTGCAGTGCGCCGGGCCGTTCGCCGAGCAGCAGGGTGATCTGGTTGGTGGCCTGCGCTTCCTGCGTGAGCAACTGGGGCAGGCGCGCGCGCAGGTCGGCGGCTTGCGCGTTCTGGCGCGCGACGTCGAGGTCGGTGGTGAGTCCGCCGTCGGCGCGGGCCTTGACCAGCTGCAGCGTTTCCTCGGACGCCGCGATGTCCTCGCGCGCGAGCCGGATCTGGCGTTGCACCGCGCGCAGCTCGAAGTAGTGGCGCGCGACTTCCGCCTGCACGCTGAGCTGCGCCTGCGCGAGCATGGCTTGCGACGCGGCCATGCCGGCATCGGCGGATTCGATGGAGCGCCTCACGCGGCCCCACAGGTCGAGTTCCCACGAGGCGTCGAAACCGGCCTGGTAGAAGTTGTGCGGCTCGCTCAGGATCTGGAGCAACTGGGCGCTGTTGGCAGGATTGATGGCGCCGATCAGTCGCGAGGTCTCGCCACTCTCGCTCAGCCGCAGCCGCGAAACGCCCGCACTGGCGTTGACCTGGATGCCTTTCTGCGATTCGACGATGCTGCGTTGCGCGCGGCTTTGCGCGAAGCGCAGCGCGGCGGTCTGCAGGTCGGGGTTGGCTTCGAGCGCGCGTGCTTGCAGCGCGTCGAGCACCGGGTCGTTGAACATGCCCCAGTCTTGCGGCGCGGCACTCGCGGTGGGCGCGGTGCGCTCGGCATTGGCGAGTTCGGACGATCCGCCGTGCCAGGCGGCGAAGTCGGCCGGGGCTTCGGTCGTCTGAGGCTTGAAGTCGGGGCCGACGGCGCAGCCGGCGAGCACCGCGACCGCGATCAGCGCGGCAACACCGGCGATGGCGGTGGTGTGGGAACGTGCGGAGGTCTTCATGTCATTCCCTTCGGTGTGCGGGTTCAGACGAGCCGATGTCTAAAGAGCCACGCGGCGAGCGGCAGCGTGATGGCCGCGATGATGAAAAGCGGGATGAGGTTGTGCCAGACGGCGAGCAGGCCCACGCCTTCGAGGTACACGCGCTGCACGAGGTCGATCGCAAAGCGCAGCGGATTGGCGAGCGTGGCGATTTGCAGCGCTTGGGGCATGTTGCTCACCGGCGTGGTGAGGCCCGACAGCAGCATCATCGGCATGATGAGAACGAAGGTGTAGAGCATCGCCTGCTGCATGTTGGTCGACACCGCCGAGATCGACAGGCCGACACCCACGCTCGCGATGGTGAAGGCCGACAGCCCGATGTAGAGCGTGATGAGCGACCCGGCCATCGGCACCCTGAACCACAGCAGCGTGATCAGCAGCACGATGGTGGACTGCACCAGCCCGATGAAGACCGGCGGCAGCGCCTTGCCGATCATGATTTCCGTCGGGGAAAGGGGCGTGACCAGCAACTGGTCGAAGGTGCCTTGCTCGCGCTCCCTGGCCACCGAGAGTGCGGTGAGCAGCAGGGTCTGGATCATGCTGAGCGCGGCGATCATGCCGGGCATGAAGTTCCAGCGCGTCTCCAGGTTGGGGTTGAACCAGGCGCGCGATTCGATGCGCACCGGCGCCTGGATGCCGCCGTGCCGCTGCCGCCATTCGTCGTTGAAGGCGTTGACCACCGAGGCGACAAAGCCCGAGGCCGAGCCGGCGGTGTTGGAGTTGCGCGCATCGATGATCACCTGGATGGGCGCGTCTTCGCCCGCGTTGAGCTGGCGCTCGAAGTCGGGCCCGATCTGGATGACGACGAGCGCATCCTGCCGATTGACCATCGGTGCGATCTGATCTGGCGACGTGAGCGTGGCGGCGCGCTTGAACACACCGGTGCCGTCGAGCTTGGCGATGAATTCGGTGGAGGCGCCGCTGCGGCTCTGGTCGAGCAGCGCATAGTCGACGTGCGTCAGGTCATAGGTGGCCGCGTAGCCGAAGAGCAGGCTCTGCATCAGCGCCGGCACGATGAGGATCACGCGGCTCGACGGATCCTTGAGGATCGCGAGCAGTTCCTTGCGGCACAGGTGGGCCACGCGCCGCAGGAAGTCGAGGAATGAGCCGTTCATGCTTGTCCTTCAGTCCAGCTTCTTGCGGGTCACGAAGCGCGCGATGCCGAGCAGCACCACGGCATACACCAGCAGGATCAGGCAGTTGCGCACGATGAGCGACCACACGTTGCCCGCCAGGAACAGCGTGCGGATCAGCTCCATGAAGTAGGTGGCCGGCAGCGCCTGCCCGACGATGCGGATCACGGTCGGCACGTTGCGCAGGTCGAAGAGAAAGCCCGACAGCATGAGCGAGGGCAGGAAGCTCGAAATGAGCGCCACCTGGCTCGCAAGGAACTGGTTGCGTGTGACCGACGAGATGACCAGGCCCACGCCGACCGCGACCAGCAGGTAGAGCATCGCGCTCACCACGATCGCGGCGAGCGATCCGTACATCGGCACATCGAACAGAAAGCGCGCCGCGACGAGACACAGCATCAGGCCGACCATGCCGATGCCGAAATAGGGAATGATCTTCGCCAGCAGGATTTCCACCGGGCGCACCGGCGTCACGAAGAGCGATTCGAGCGTGCCGCGCTCCCATTCGCGCGCCATCACGAGCGCGGTGAGAAAGGCGCCGACCAGCGTCATGATGAGCACGATCAACCCCGGCACCAGATACCAGGTGCTGGTGTTGGCGGTGTTGAACCACAGCCGCTGCTCGATGGTGATCGCACCGATGCCAGCGCCCTGCGGTGCGCCGCCCGCTCGGTCGACGATGCGCTGCGCGTTCTGCATCAGAGCGCCGGTCGCATAGCGCAGCACGATGTTGGCCTTGTTCGCGTCCGCGCCGTGCACGATCACCTGAATGCTTGCATCACCCGCCGCCAGTCGGCGCGAGAAGTCGCTGGGTACGCGGACGATGCCATCGACCTTGCGCTGGTGCATCAGCGCTTCGGCATCGCGCATCGAGGTCAGCATCACCGGCGAGATGTACGGCGTGAGCTGCAGGCCCGAGACCGCCTGCACCGCGGTGGGCGACGTGTCTTCGAGCACCACCGCCATCGGCGCATTCTTCACGTCGAGCGACAGGCCGTAGCCGAAGATCAGGATCAGGATGATCGGCAGGAGGATGCCGATCGCGATGCTGCTCGGGTCGCGGATGAGCTGGCGTGTTTCCTTGCGCGTGAGCGCGATCAGGCGGCGGGCGAAGCGGCTCTGCGTGCCGCTGTCCGAAGGTGCGGGCGCGCTCATGCCGGTGCTCCCTGCGCCGGTGCGCGCTTGGCCTCTCGCGCCTGCTTCACGATGTCGATGAAGGCCTCTTCCATGCTCAGGCGACTGTCCTCGGCGCTGCCCGCCTGCACGCGCACTTGTTGCGGCGTGCCGATGGCGAGGAGCTTGCCTGCATCCTGGATCACGATGCGGTCGCAGTACTCCGCCTCTTCCATGAAGTGCGTGGTGATGATGATCGTCACGCCCGCTTCGGCCAGCGCGGTGATGCGCCGCCAGAACTCGCGCCGCGCGAGCGGGTCGGTGCCGCTGGTGGGTTCGTCGAGGAAGAGGATCTCCGGCTCGTGCAGCAGGCCGGTCGCCATCGCGAGCCGCTGCTTGAAGCCGCCCGGGAGCTGGCCGCTGGTGGCCTGTTCCTGTCCGACGAGGTCGAACTGCTGCAGCACGGTCTGCATGCGGTCGTGCAGCCGCTTGCGGCGCAGGCCGTAGGCGCCGCCGAAGAACTGCAGGTTCTCGGTCACGGTGAGGTTGCCGTACAGCGCGAACTTCTGCGAGACGTAGCCGATCTTGCTGCGCGCGTGGGCGCGCGCGGTGCGCAGGTTCACGCCGGCCACCTGCAGGAAGCCGCTGCTCGCGGGCAGCAGTCCGCAGAGCATGCGGAAGGTGGTGGTCTTGCCCGCTCCATTGGGGCCGAGCAGGCCGAAGATTTCTCCGCGCCGCACGTCGAAGCTGGTGCTGGCCACGGCGGTGAAGTCGCCGAACTTGCGCACGAGGTCCTTCACCTGGATGACCACGTCATCCTTCGATTCGCCGTTGGGCGAAGTCGTTGCAGGGTGCGCCGGTGCGGCTCTTGCCTTTGCCTTTGCCTGCTGCGCGCGCAGCAGCACCATGAAGCCGTCTTCGAGCCGCGCGGGCACCGGCTCGACGGGAGCGCCATCGAGCAGCGTATCGACCGAAGCGGCATCCGCATCGGGACGGCGGATGAACCGCACCTCGCCGCCCTGCGGCACCGCATCGATGATCGATGCCGGCGCGTCGAGCAGCTTCGCCTGCAAGGTGCGCGGCGCCGTGCCCTTCGGCGGCGTCGCGATGAAGCACAGGTCCTTCGCGTTGTTGCGGATCTCGCCCGGCGCACCCTGCGCAATGAGTTTGCCGCCGTGCAGCACGAACACCTGCGCGCAGCGCTCGGCCTCGTCGAGGTAGGCGGTGCTGACGATGACGGAAAGCTGCTCGTCATCGACGAGCTGCTGCACGATCTCCCACAGCTCGCGGCGCGAGAGCGGGTCGACGCCCACCGTGGGCTCGTCGAGCAGCAGCAGCGCCGGCGAACGCACCAGCGTGCACGCCAGGCCGAGCTTCTGCTTCATGCCGCCGGAGAGCTTGCCCGCCGGGCGATCGGTGAAGCGGCCGAGGTCGGTCATCTCCATCAGCCGCGCGTAGCGGTCGCGGCGCACCGACTTGCTCACGCCGTGCAGGTCGGCATAGAGGTCGAGGTTCTCCTGCACGCTCAGGTCTTCATAGAGGCCGAAGCGTTGCGGCATGTAGCTGATGCGGTCCTGCACCGATTGCGGGTCTTTCGCGACGTCGATGCCGAGCACGCTGAGCGAGCCTTCATCCGCGCTCATCAGGCCGGCGGCGAGGCGCAGCAGCGTGGTCTTGCCGGCGCCGTCGGGTCCGACCAGCGCGGTGAGCTTGCCGGCGGGCACGTCGAGCGTCACATCGTCGAGCGCACGGGTGGGCTCGGCGACGCCCTTGATCCGGAAGCGCTTGTGCAGGCCGCGGCCTGCGAGCGCTGGCGCGGCGGTGGCCATCAGGGCTTGCTCCCGGCGTTCGCCGCGTTGCTGTTCGCGTTGGCGTTGCCGGCGTCGAGCGCAAGGCGCACCGTCACCGGCATCCCGAGCCGAAGGCGGTCTTCGGGGTCGTCGGCGAGCACGCGGATTTCGTAGACGAGGCTGCTGCGCAGTTCCTCCGTCTGCACCGTCTTCGGCGTGAATTCCGCGACGGACGAGATGTAGCCCACCTTGCCCGTGAGCGGCTGCCCCGGGTGACTGTCGGTGTGCAGCGTGGCCGCCATGCCGGGCTTCACGCGGCCGAGGTCGGCTTCGGTCACATAGGCGCGCACCCACTTCGGATCGGTGATCGCGAGCGTGAACACCGGCCGCTGCGGCGAGGCCATGTCGCCGGGCTCCATGAGCCGTGCGCGCACCACCGCGTTGATGGGTGCCCGGAGTTGCGCCTGATCCAGCTGGTGCTTGAGCACGGCGAGCGATGCGACCGCCACGTCGAGCTGCGCCTGTGCCTGCGCGATGTCTTCCTTGCGCGGGCCGGTGACGACGAGCTGCTGCGCCTTGCGTACGTTCTCGAGCTGGGCGAGCGCGGTCTTCTGGCGGGCCTGCGCGGCATCGAGGTCCTGCTGGCTCACCGCGCGGCCGGAGGTCGTCTGCCGGATCGACTGAAGCCGTTCGAGCTGCTGATGTGCGAGCTCGGCATCGGCCTGGGCCGCCGAGACCTGTGCGCGAGCCTGCGCGATTTCTTCGGGGCGGCTGCCGGTCTTGAGCTTCTGCAGGACTTGCTGCTGCACCGCGATCTGCGCCTCGGACTGCGCGATCTGCAATTCCAGCGTGCGCGTGTCGAGCTCGCCGAGCACCTGCCCGGCGGTGACGCGGTCGCCTTCCTGCACGTTGAGCCTGCCGATGCGCTCCGCGCCGTTGAAGGCGAGCGAGACCTGTCGCAGATCGACATTGCCGTAGAGCACCAGTTCGTGCGCGTTGACAGGCTGGCGGTTGAAGTACCACGCCGCCAGAGCGGCTGCGGCTGCGAGAACGACGGCCCCGAGGATGATCGGCTTCTTGTTCATGGTCTCTCTCTGCGCAAGGATGACGCTGCGTTGTCGATGAAGTAGACTGGATAATATCGAATTTGAATTCAAATTCAAACTACGACTTTGTTTCCAGGGATTGCCGCGATGGCCCTCACAGCAAGAAAGAAATCTCCCACGCCCGGCCGGCGTGCGCAACGGCCGGACGGCGATGCGACGCGCCTGCATCTCATCGAGACCGCCGGCAAGGTGTTCGCGGAGCGCGGCCTTGCCGAGGCCACGAGCAAGGAAATCTGCGAGCGGGCGGGTGTGCCGCTCGCATCGGTCAACTATCACTTCGGCAGCCGCGACGGTCTCTACGAAGCGGTGCTGATCGCAGCGCACCAGCAGCTGATCGGGCTCGAGGAGCTGATCGGCCTGGTCCAGGACATCGACGATCCGGAAACCAGGTTGCGCACCGTGCTCACGCACTTCGTGCGCTTCGCCACCAACGCGAATGCGCCGTGGGGCTTTCGCGTGGTGCTGCGCGAAATCATGGCGCCTTCGGCCGCGATGCCCGCGTTGATCGAGAAGGCGGTGCGGCCCAAGGCGCAGTTCATGCGCGGGCTGGTGAGCGCCGTGATGGGCCTGCCGCCGGAGCACCCGACCGCTCAGCGCGGCGTGGTCTTCGCGCTGCTGCCGTGCCTCGCGATCATGGTCATCCCGAAGGAAATTCCGGCGAAGCTGCTGCCGGCACTCAAGGAGACCGACGCCCTCGCCGAGGAACTCATGTGCTACGTGATGGCGGGGCTGGCCGCGATGGCGAGCGCGCAGAAGCCGGCTGCGAATCCGTCGCGCGCGCCTGCGCGACCAGCCAGGCGCGAAAGAGCGTGAGCGCCGGGCGTTCGTCGTCGACGGCGGGCGTCACCAGGTAGTAGCTGCGCTCGCCGCGCAGGGGGCGGTCGCAGGCGATGACGAGTTCGCCGCGTGCGAGCTCCTTCTGGATCGCCAGCGTCGGCATCAGCGCCACGCCGAGCCCGTGCGCCGCGGCGATGGCGATCATCGAGAACAGCTCGTAGCGCGGACCGCTGTGCGCACGCGGCGCATCCACGTTCTGTGCGTCGAACCATTGCCGCCAGCCGTCGGGCCGCGTGCTTTGCTGCAGCAGCGGCATGCGCGCGATCGCGGCGGGCGAGAGCGGCTTGCGGCCCGCGAGCAGTGCGGGACTGCACACCGGAATCACGTCTTCCTCGATCAGCACGGTGGATTTCGTGCCGGCCCAGTTGGCGGTCTGCGCCGCGGTGCCCGCGTAGATCGCCGCATCGAACGGCGTGTCGTTGAAGAGAAAGGGCCGCGTGCGCGTTTCGATGTGCACCGTGATGTCCGGATGCTTCTCCGCGAAGTCCGGCAGGCGCGGAATGAGCCAGCGCGTCGCGAAGGTCGGTACTGCGGCGAGCTGCAGCGAGCCGCCCTGGCCCTGCCGCGCCATTGCGTCGAGCGTGTCGCGCTCCATGGTGTCGAGCTGGCGCGCGATCTGGCGCGCGTAGTCGGCGCCGGCCGGCGTCAGCGCGACGCCGTGCCGGGTTCGGCGGAAGAGGGCGATGCCGAGGAAGTCCTCCAGCGCGGTGATCTGGCGCGACACCGCGCTCTGCGTGAGGGCGAGTTCCTGTGCGGCACGGGTGTAGCTCTCATGCCGCGCGGCGGCCTCGAAGCAGATGAGCGACTGGGTGGAAGGGATCTTGCGGCGCATGGTATGCGAAGCCTACATAGTTGAATGCCGCGTTCTTGCAATGAAGCGGCGTAGGCGCATTGTCCTATGACGTGCGAAAAGCGCATAACTGGGTGCCCAATCATCGTTTGCGCTCCCCCTGCGGCGCGCTTACGATGACGGCCGACCCAAGCACTTTCGCTTCCCGCACCTTTCCCCCGGAGACCTCACATGGCCATCAAGAACGCCCGCTTCCAATGGGACGACGCCCTCCTGCTCGATCAACAGCTCACCGATGACGAACGCATGGTGCGCGATGCGGCCAACGCCTACTGCCAGGAACGCCTCGCACCCCGCGTCCTCGAAGGTTTCCGCAAGGGTGAAACCGACCCGGCGGTCTTCCGCGAGATGGGCGCCCTCGGCCTGCTGGGCCCGACGATCCCCGAACAATACGGCGGCCCCGGCCTCAACTACGTCTGCTACGGCCTGATCGCTCGCGAAGTCGAGCGCGTCGACTCGGGCTTCCGCTCGATGGCCAGCGTGCAGAGCTCGCTCGTGATGGTGCCGATCAACGAATTCGGCACCGAAGCGCAGAAGCAGAAGTACCTGCCCAAGCTCGCCACGGGCGAATTCATCGGCTGCTTCGGCCTGACCGAGCCCGACCACGGTTCCGACCCCGGCAGCATGGTCACCCGCGCCAAGAAGGTGCCGGGCGGCTACGCGCTCACCGGCAACAAGATGTGGATCAGCAACAGCCCGATCGCCGACGTGTTCGTGGTCTGGGCCAAGGAAGTCTCCGAGTCCGGCACCGTCGGCCCGATCCGCGGCTTCGTGCTGGAGAAGGGCATGAAGGGCCTGAGCGCTCCGGCGATCCACGGCAAGGTCGGCCTGCGCGCCTCGATCACCGGCGAAATCGTGATGGACAACGTGTTCTGCCCCGAAGAGAACGCCTTCCCCGAAGTGCAGGGCCTGAAGGGTCCGTTCACCTGCCTCAACAGCGCGCGCTATGGCATCTCGTGGGGCGCGCTCGGCGCAGCGGAAGACTGCTGGCACCGTGCCCGCACCTACGTGCTGGAGCGCAAGCAGTTCGGCCGTCCCCTCGCGGCCAACCAGCTCATCCAGAAGAAGCTGGCCGACATGCAGACCGAGATCACGCTGGGCCTGCAAGGGTGCCTCCGCCTCGGTCGCATGAAGGACGAAGGCACTGCCTCCGTCGAAGTCACTTCGCTGCTCAAGCGCAACTCCTGCGGCAAGGCGCTCGACATCGCGCGCCTGGCCCGCGACATGATGGGCGGCAACGGCATCAGCGATGAATTCGGCGTCGCGCGTCACCTCGTCAACCTCGAAGTGGTGAACACCTACGAAGGCACCCACGACATTCACGCGCTCATCCTCGGCCGCGCACAAACGGGCATCGCCGCCTTCTCGAACTGATGACCTCGCCGACCGCAACGCAGGGCGCCCTCGCGGGCATCAAGGTTCTCGACCTGTCCCGCGTGCTCGCGGGGCCGTGGTGCACCCAGATCCTCGCGGACCTGGGTGCCGATGTGATCAAGATCGAGCGGCCCGGCGTGGGCGACGACACGCGCACCTGGGGCCCGCCGTTCCTCAAGGATGCGCAGGGCAACGACACCAACCAGGCGACCTACTTCACCGCCTGCAACCGCAACAAGCGCTCGGTCACCATCGACATGGCCACGCCGGACGGCCAGGCGCTGCTCAGGCAGATGGCGGCGCAGAGCGACATCGTGGTCGAGAACTTCAAGACCGGCGGCCTCAAGCAGTACGGGCTGGACCACGAGAGCCTGCGCGCGCTCAACCCGCGCCTCATCTATTGCAGCGTGACCGGCTTCGGCCATGACGGCCCGCACGCGAACCGTGCCGGCTATGACCTGATGATCCAGGCCACCAGCGGCATGATGAGCATCACCGGCCGCCCCGACGACGTGCCCGGCGGCGGGCCTCTGCGCGTGGGCGTGGCGCTGACCGATCTCTTCACCGGCGTGTACGCGAGCACCGCGATCCTCGCCGCACTCGAAGTGCGTCACCGCACGGGCGAAGGCCAGCACATCGACATGGCGCTGCTCGACGTCGGCATGGCGATCCTCGCGAACCAGGCGAGCGCCTTCCTCAACACCGGCATCGCGCCGCAGCGGCAGGGCAACACGCACCCGAGCCTGGCGCCGTACCAGGACTTCCACACCAAGGACGGCTCGATGCTGCTGGCCATCGGCAACAACGGCCAGTTCGCGCGCTTCTGCGAGGCGGCAGGCCATGCCGAGTGGGCGGCCGATCCGCGCTTTGCGACCAACACGCTGCGCGTGCGGCACCGCGAAGTGCTGATCCCGCAGATGGAAGAGGTCACGCGCACCCGCACCACCGCCGAGTGGATCGCGCTGCTCGAGGACAAGGCGGTGCCCTGCGGCCCGATCAACGACATCGGGCAGGCTTTCCAGGACGAGCAGGTCAAGGCGCGCGGGCTCGCCGTGACCCTGCCGCGCAATGCGGGCGACGGCATCGAGAGCATCTCCGGCGTCGCGAGCCCGCTGCGGCTCCAGTCCACGCCGCCAGTGCTGCGCAATGCGCCGCCGGCGCTGGGGCAGCACACCGACGAGGTGCTGGCCGAGCTCGGCATCGACGAACAACGGCGCGCCGCGCTGCGCGACGCGGGCGTGGTGTGAACCACGCAGGTCAGGCCAGCTCGCAGCGCTCCGCGCGCGCGGCAGCCTGTCCCGCGCCCGACTCGCTCACGCCTGCCGACCGCTACGAGGAACTCTTCGCCGCGGTGCAGTCGGGCCGCGTGTTCGCCGACAGCAAGACCTTCGTCGACTGCGTGCCGCGCATCGAGCCCGCGGACATCCTCGCGGCCTACCGCGCTCAGTCGGCGCTGCCGGGCTTCGATCTCGCGGCCTTCGTGAACACGCATTTCGATGTGATCGAACAGCCGCATTCCGACTATGTGTCGGTGCCCGGCCAGCCGATCGCGGCGCACATCGACGATCTCTGGGACGTGCTCACGCGGCATCCGGCCACGCACCCGCCGCGCTCGTCGCTGCTGCAACTGCCGCACGCCTACCTCGTGCCGGGTGGGCGCTTTCGCGAGGTCTACTACTGGGATTCGTACTTCACCATGCTCGGTCTCGGCGCTGAGCATCAGGCGCCGCTCATCCGCGACATGGTGGAAAACTTCGCCTACCTCATCGACACCTACGGCCATGTGCCGAACGGCAATCGCAGCTACTACCTGAGCCGCTCGCAGCCGCCGGTCTTCGCGCTCATGGTCGAGCTGGCGCAGCGGCGCGGCGTGCTCGACGAGATCGACTGGCTGCCCCAGCTGCGCAAGGAGCACGCGTTCTGGATGGCCGGCGCCGAAGGTCTTGCCGACGGGCAGGCGAGCCGCCGCGTGGTGCGGCTGCCGGGCGGGGTGCTGCTCAACCGCTACTGGGACGAGCGCGACACGCCGCGCGAGGAATCGTGGATCGAGGACGTCACGACCGTGCAGTCGTGCGGGCGCGATCCCGCCGAGGTCTACCGCGACATCCGCGCCGCTTGCGAATCGGGCTGGGATTTCAGCACCCGGTGGCTGCGCGCGCCACAGGCGCACACCGAGCGGCGCAGCCGGGAGCACGTGCGGGCCGGCACCGCACCATCGCTGGCGAGCATCTGCACCACGGACATCCTGCCGGTGGACCTCAACGCCTTTGTCTACAAGCTCGAAACGAAGATCGCTACGCTGGCGAAGCAGTCGGGCGACACGGCAGCCGCCGCTGCCTTCGCCCAAAAGGCCGAGGCGCGCAAGGCCGCCATGACGGCGCTCTTCTGGGATGAGGCGCACGACGCCTATTTCGACTACGACTGGCGCTTCGGCCATCGGCGCGATTGCCTCACGGCGGCCTGTGTGACGCCGCTGTTCGTCGGCGCGGCGGAGCCGGCACATGCGCAGGCGCTCGCGTCAACTGTCGCGAACCGGCTGCTTGCGCCCGGCGGACTCTCGACCACCGAGTGCGGGAGCGACCAGCAATGGGACCGGCCCAACGGTTGGGCCGCGCTGCAATGGATGGCGGTGCGCGGATTCGCCGACCATGGGTGCCACGACCTTGCGCGGACGATCTCGCATCGCTGGCTTGCGACAGTGGCTGCGCTCTATGAGCGCGAAGGCAAGCTGGTCGAAAAGTACGCCCTGCGCTGCATCGAGTCCGACGGCACGCGGGGCGGCCACGGCGGCGAATATCCGCTGCAGGACGGCTTCGGCTGGACCAACGGCGTCACCGCGGCATTGCTCGCCGAGCATCCGCAGCACACCGCGCACGGCTGTACGGCGCATTCGACGGCGCCGCAGCATCGCTGAGCAGCGCCGGGATCTCGCTGCGGCCCACGCCGAGGTCGCGCAGCTCGCGCTCGCTCATCGCACGCAGCTGGCGATGGTCCTGCCGCGCGCGCCGCGCCTTGCGGATCAGGTCCAGCACGGCGGCGACGAGTGCGGGCTTTGGCGTTTGCATGTGAGGCTCCTTGGATGGAGCACGATCTTGCAAGCCGGCGTGCTATTGTGGAAGTTGAGAATTCTGTGAAGACCGATCAGCTTTCCTGATGCGCCATCTCAACCTCGACCAGCTTCGTTCGCTGGTGTCCATCGTCGATCTCGGCACTTTTTCCGCAGCCGCCAAGGCGCTGCATCTCGCGCAGCCCACGGTGAGCCTGCACATCAGCGAACTTGAATCGCGCCTCGACGCGCAACTGCTGGTGCGCGGTGCTCGCCGCATCATGCCGACCGCTGCCGGCGCGGCGCTGGTCGAACGCGCACGCAGGCTCCTGCGCGACGCCGACGACGCGATCGACGTGGTGCGCCGCCAGGCCGAAGGGCGCGTGGGACGTGTTCGGCTGGGCACCTCGACCGGCGTGGTGGTCGAGTTGCTGCCGCAGGTGCTCGAAGCGCTGGAGCAGGACCATCCGGGCATCGACGTCGAAGTGAGCATCCTCGGTTCGTCCGAGACCATGTCGCGCCTCGCCATGGGTACGCTGGACGTGGGCCTCGTCGCGATCCCGCAGCCGCCGATGCGTGACCTCGTCGTCACGCGTTGGCGCAGCCAGCCGATGATGGCCTTCGTCCCGAAGAAGTGGGATGCGCCGAAGCGCATCACGCCGCGCTGGCTGGCCGAGCGGCCGCTGATCTTCAACGATGCGACCACGCACATGTACCGGCTGACCATGGAATGGTTCGCGGCGGCCGGCGAATCGCCGCGACCTCGCATCGAACTCAATTTCGATGCGGCGATGCGCAGCCTGGTCGCGGCGGGCTACGGCGCGGCGGTGCTGCCGGTGCACCAGCCGGTGGGCGCGGAGATCAACGAGCGGCTGCAGGTGCTGCCACTGAGCCCGAAGCTCACGCGCCATCTCGGCATCGCACACCGGCCGAAGCCGGCGCTCGACGGCGCGACCGCGACGGTGCTGAAAGTCCTTTCTGCCTTCGCGCAGCGCTGATGCGCGAACCTAACTCTTGCGCACGTCGATGCTGTACAGCCCCCAGGGGCAGAGCGCGAAGCGCTCCTTGAGCGGCTTGTCCTTGAACGCCGCGAGCGTGTCGGCTTCGTACACGGCCCATTGCGGGCCGAGTCCACCGATCGAGAGCGGCGCGCCGTCGATCTCGGTGGCGACGATCATGCGCCAGCTGCGCGCATCGGCGAGGTTCAGCGGCACCACGTAGCCATCGACTGCGCGCAGGAAGAGCTGAACCTCCTTGCCACCCGTCACGCCGGCTTCCTCGAGCACCGTGGTCATCAGCGGGCCGGCGAGCACGTGCTTCTTCGCGTCGTATTCGAGCGTCGGCCGGATCTGAACCGTCGGCAGGCGGCGCAGCGCCTCGGCGTCGAACACATAGGCCTTGTCGAACTGGATGCCGTGCTTGACGAACATCTGGTCGAGCGCAGGATCGACCGCGCCGCGATTGGACTTGCCGACCGCACCGCTGAGGGTGAGCAGGCCGGGGCCTTTCAACGCCGAGGGCGCAGCGAGTGCGGAAGCGGAGGTGACGGCGGGGAGCAGGCCGGCCAGTGCTGTCTTGCCAAGGAAGTCGCGTTTGTTCATCGCGGCATTGTCGCGCCGCGCATCAGATCGCGCGACCGAGCACCGCGAGCGCGAACACGATCACACCGAGCATCAGGTTCAGGCCGACGAGCTTGCGGATGGTGTCGAGGTTGGCCGCCGCGACGGGCCAGGCGCGTGCGGCGACCGCGTTCCTCAAGCGCGGAAAGGGCGCGAAGCGGATGTGCAGGTAGATCGCCATCATCACGAGCCCGATCGCCAGCATCGCGTGCACGTTCCAACGCACGTTCGCGAAGCCGCCGGCCAGCCAGACCATGCCGAAGCCGGTGGCGAGCAGCAGCACGATCGCGCTCGATACGCCGGCGAAGAAGCGCTCCAGCGTCGCCGCGAGAAACGGCAGCCGCTGCGGCGGCTCGAGCGTCGCCACCGCCGCCGGCCGCACCGCGAAGTGCATGAGCGCCATGCCACCGACCCAGAAGGCGGCGGCGACGATATGGAGAAAGAGGAGGACGGCGTATGGTGCGGGCATGGCCGAGCGTAGACCGCCGCTCCGCGCGCGGTCAATCGACCTTGATGCCTGCCGCCTTGACCACCTGCTGCGCCTTGGCCGTCTCTTCGGCGAGGAACTTGTCGAACTGCGCCGAAGGCATCGTGAACGCCTCGGCGCCGAGCTTGTCGAGACGTTCCTTCAGATCCGGCGATTCCATGATCTTGCTCACTTCCGCCTGCACGCGGTCGACGATGGGCCGCGGCGTCTTCGCGGGCGCGAAAAGACCGACCCAGAACAGGTATTCGGAACCCGGCACGCCGGCCTCGACCGTGGTCGGGGTCTGCGGCATCACCGCGGAACGCTTGCCGGTGCCGACCGCAAGCGCCTTGAGCCGTCCGTCCTTGATCAACGGCAGCGCAGAGACCATCGGCGCGAAGAACCAGTCCACGCGCCCGCCCATCACCTCGGTCATCGCCTCGGGCGTGCCGCGGAAGGGCACATGCTGCGCCTGCAGGCCGGCGGCGAGCCGGAACACCTCCGCATTCATGTGCGTGGCCGACCCGTTGCCGGCCGAGGCGTAGTTGAAGCCGCCGGGCTTGGCCTTGACCTGCGCGACCAGGTCCTTCACGTCGGTGAAGCGGTTGGGCGGTGTCACCAGCACGTTGGGCAGGCTCGCGAGCGGCGTGATGCCGGCGAAGTCCTTCAGGGTGTCATAGGACAGGTTCGGATAGATCGCCGGGTTGACCAGATGCCCGGCGGAGTGGATCAGCAGCGTGTAGCCGTCCGCCGGCGCCTTTGCGACTTGCGTCGCGCCGAGCGTGCCGCCTGCGCCGGGCTTGTTGTCGACGATCACGCTGGTGCCGAGCGCGGGTCCGAGCTTCTCGGCCACGAGCCGGGCCACGATGTCGGTGCCGCTGCCCGCGGTGAAGGGCACGATCAGCCTGACCGTCTGCCCGCGCGGCCAGTCGCCCTGTGCGTGCACACCGCCGAGCGCGAAGAGTGCGAGCGAGGCCGCGATCAGGCTGCGCCGGCGGGGGATGAAGGTCGTCATGTCTTTGTCTCCGTTGGAATCGTTGTGGTTTCGAAATGCGACGAATCGGAAAGCGGGGGGCTGGCTCAGGCCGGTGGCGCGTTGGCCATCACCAGCACGACCAGCGCGGGCCGGTTCGTGCGGTTGACGAGCTGGCGCTTCTCGCCGGGCGCGAAGCGGCAGCTGTCGTACGGGCCGAGTTCGTGCTCGTCGCGCTGCCCGTCGAGCTCGCCGACCACGGTCAGCCGGCCTTCGAGCACGAGGTAGAGCTTTTCGATCGGCGAACCGTCGAGCGTGGTGTGGCCGCCGGGCAGGAGCTGGCTCATGCCCATCCACATCTGCGTGCTCGGGCCGGCCTCCTTGCCCTGCAGGCGCAGGCAGCGCATGTCGAAGTGGTTGGGCGCCTCGTAAGTGGGCGCTTCATCGATGCGGGTCACATGCATGGCGTGTCTCCTCCGTGCGGCTCAGGGGCGCAGCACGACGCGGTCGGTGCTGCCCGAGAGCACCAGTCGATAGGCATCGATCGCTTGATCGAGCGTGTAGGCCCGCGCCACCGGGAAGGGCTTGAGCGTGCCGCGCTCGAAGCCCTCGCGCATCGCGTCGAGCTGCGCGGTGGAGGCGATGCAGTCCATCGCCAGCGAGTCGATGCCCACGTAGGTGTGCATGCCGCGGTAGAACGCGAAGATGTCGAAGGGCACTGCGCGGTCGTGCGTCGCGATGAAGATCTGCGTCGCGCCCTTGGCCATCGACTTGTTCGCGGCGTCGAAATACGCGCTGCCCACGGTGTTGTAGGCAATGTCCACGCCACGCCCGTTCGTGAGTTCGCGCACGTGGGCCGCCACGTCGCCCTCCCGCGCGTCGATCGCATCGACCGGCGCGCACGCGAAGCCCTCGAACGGTCCGGCGCGCCGCTGCACCGCGATCACGCGCGCGCCACCCTGTGCGGCGAGTTGCACCGCCGCCTGGCCGACCTTGCCGTTCGCGCCGAGCACCAGCACCGTCTGCCCGGCGCGCGGCATGCCGCTGCGGCGGAAGCCCTCGTACGCCGTCACGAAAGGCACGCCGACCGCGCCGGCCTCGTCCATCGAAATGCCGCGCGGCTTGTCGCGCAATGCCTCCACCGGCAGCACGAGGAAGCGTGCGTGCGAGCCGTCGCGCGTGATGCCGACGTCGCCGCCCGAGCCGTAGACCTCGCGCCCCACCCAGTCCCCGGGCCCGTCGACCACGACGCCCGCGAAGTCGCGGCCCGGCGTCCGCGGCCAGACGGCCTGCGGCATGATGCCCAGCGTGGCTTTCACGTCGCTGGGGTTCACCGCCGCGGCGCATACCTTGACCACCGCGAAGCCGGGCTTCGCCACCGGCTGCGGCTGCGGCGCGGCTTCCAGCCGCAGCTCGTCGAGATGGGCCGCCTTCTGATTCACCCGCAGCGCGAGTGCCATGGTGTTTTCCGCCATCACTGCGCTCATGAGCGTGCCTCCCCCAATCCCAGCATCGCGCGCGCCTCGCGTGCCGTGGCGATCTCGCCGCCCAGGCTCTGGATGATGTCGCGCGCCTTGGCAACGAGCTGGGCGTTGCTCTCGGCGAGGACGCCCTTTTCGAGATAGATGTTGTCTTCCATGCCCACGCGCACGTGGCCGCCCAGCAGCCACGCCTGCGCGACGATCGGGAACTCCATGCGGCCGATGCCGAAGGCGCTCCAGAAGGCGCCGCGCGGCAGCATGTCGCGCGCGTACAGCACGGTCTGCGGCGTGGGCATGAAGCCGTACTTCACGCCGAGAACGAAGGTCCACATGCCGGGGCCGTCTAGCGTGCCGTCGGCGATGAGGTCGAGCGCCATGTGGATGTCGCCCGAGTCGAAGATCTCCAGCTCCGGCTTCACCCCGGCTTCGCGCATCACCTTGGCCATGCGGCGCACGTTCTTCGGCGTGTTGATGACGACGTCGGGGCCCGAATTCATGGTGTTCAGGTCGAGCGAGCAGACATCGGGCCGGATCAGCGCGATGTGCTCCACGCGCTTTTCCGGCGGCAGCAGCGTGCTGCCGGGCGCGGCGACCTTCGGGTCGTCCTCGCTCGGGATGAAGCGGCCGCCCGGGCCGGTCGTGAGGTTGATGATCAGCTCGCGGTTGCTGCGGCGGATGCGGTCGACCACCTCGCGGTAGAGATCGACTTCCATCGAAGGCCGGCCGGTCTTCGGGTCGCGCACATGGATGTGCACCTGGCCCGCGCCGGCCTCGGCGGCGGCGAGGCATTCGTCGGCGATCTGCGTGGGCGTGACCGGCAGGTGCGGGGTCTGCTCGGGCTTAACGAGGTTGCCCGTGACCGCGCAGGTGATGAGGGTCTTCGTGTTCACAGGTGCCGTCCTCCATCCACGACGATGCGCGTGCCGGTGACGAAGCGCATCGTGGTCGCGAGCGCCTCGATCGCGGACGCGACGTCTTCGGGCGAGCCGATGCGGCCGAGCGGCGTGGTGGTGGCCATCTTGGCCTTGAAGTCCTCGCCGCGCCCCGGCACGAAGGACGACTCGACCGCGCCCGGCGACACCGACACCACGCGCACCGCAGGCGCCAGCGCCTTGGCGAGCGCATCGCCCACCACGTCGAGCCCCGCCTTGGCGGCAACGTAGGCGAGGTTGCTGCCCACGCCGGTAAAGCCCGCGATGGACGAGACGTTGACCACCAGCGCGTCGCCGCTCTGCTTGAGCAGCGGTGCGAACACGCGGATGGTTGCGAACACGCCGCGGAAGTTGGCGCGCATCAGGTCGTCGATGAGCTCGTCGGTCAGTGCTTCGAGATCGGCTGCGGCCACCGGCTGCGTGTGGCCGGCGCTGTTCACCAGGATGTCGCAGCGGCCGTAGGTGGCCTGCACTTCCGCCGCCGCCTTGCGCAGGCTCGGCGTGTCGACGATGTCGGCGCGGATCGCCGAGTGGCGCTGCGCGGTGCCGCCCGGCAGCGCAGCGGCGCGCGCGGCGCCGTCATCGCCTTTGCGATGCAGCAGCACGCAGGTCGCGCCGAGCGCCGCGAGCCGGCGCGCCGTCGCATAGCCGATGGCGCCGAGGCCGCCGGTGATGACCGCGACCTTGCCGTCGAGTCGGGATGTGGGTTCGAAGCTCATGAAAGTTCTGGTTGAAGGGGTTCAGGGAATGGGGGGGTGGGGGAATTTCATTTCGCCCGCCTCCAGCACGAAGTCGTGCTGAAGCGTCGCGTGGCCCGTGCCTTCCTGCGGCTCGAAGCGGCCGATGAGGCGGCGGGTGACGCCGAAGACCGGATCGCTTTCCAGGTTCTCGTCGTCGTCCGCGAACACCTGCGTGATCAGCACCTTGTGCCCCGGCTTGCTCACCATGAAGTGCAGGTGCGCCGGCCGGTTGGGATGCCGCTGCTGCGCGCGCAGCAACTCGCCGCAGGGTCCGTCGGTGGGCACCGGGTAGCCGGCCGGCCGCACGGTCCACAGCCGGAAGCGGCCTTCGGCGTCGGTCTTGAAGCGGCCGCGCAGGTTCATGTCTTCCTGCGATTCGTCCTGGTTCTCGTAGAGCCCGACCGGCGACGCCTGCCACACATCGACCGTCGCGCCGGCGACCGGCTGACCCGCCGAATTGCGGACCGTGCCCGACACCTCCAGCGGCGTGCCGGGGGTTTCCGAGCGGGCGATGCTTTCGCCCGCATCGCACACCGGCGCGTTCGCGCGCCAGAACGGCCCGAGCAGCGCGGCGGGCGATTCGCCCTGCGGGTCCTGGTTGTTGAGCAGCGCGACCAGCGTCGACACGCCGAGCAGGTCCGCGGCGAGCACGACCTCGTTCTTCTTCTCGCCGCTGGCCTGGCCGATGGCGACGATGAAGCCGAGCGCGCGCTCGAACTCCTCCTCGGTCAGCTTCACCTCCTGCACGAAGGCATGCAGGTGGCGCGTGAGCGATTGCATGACGGTGCGAAGGCGCGGGTCGGGTGTGCGGCCCATGGCGTGGGTCGCCATCTCGAGCACGGAATCGGGGGTGGTGACGATGTTCATGGTCGGCTTGAAGGTATTGCAAACGTTTGCACATTATTCGCTGTTCCAACGGCCGAGTAAAATTCGGGAATTCCCTCAACCCCTCGGTAGATGGGGTCTTGATCCCAGGACCTGTCAAACCAAACGTTTGCATCCATGAACCCGCACCAGTCCTCCGCCGTCACCATCCGCGATGTCGCGCAAGCGGCGGGCGTGCATGTGTCGACGGTGTCGCGCGCGCTCAATCCGGACAAGCGCGGCCTTATCAGCGCCGAGGTGCTGCGGGCGGTGGAGGAGGCGGCGCAGCGGCTCGGTTACCGCCCGAACCGCGCGGCGTCGGCGCTGCGCACCGGGCGCACGCAGACCATCGGCGTGCTGCTGCCCGACATCACCAACCCGGTGTTCCCGCCGATCCTGCAAGGCATCGAGGCCAGTGCCGCGGCACGCGGCTACTTCGTGTTCGTCGCCAACGTGGCGGACCACGTACTGGCGCAGCCGATCGTCGAGCGCATGCTCGCGCAACGCGTGGACGGGCTCGTGATGGCGATCGCGACCCGCGACGATCCGCTGGTCGACTTCATCGCGAAGGCCGGGATGCATGCCGTGCTCGTGAACCGCGCGGACGAGAGCGGCCGCCTGCCGGCGGTGGTCAGCGACGACCGGCTCGCGATGAAGCTCGCAGTCGACCACCTCGTCGCGACCGGGCATCGGCGCATCGGCCACCTGGCGGGCCCGCAAAGCGTGCCGACCGGCGTGGCCCGTCGCCAGGGTGTCGAGCAGGCACTGCGCGATCGCGGGCTGGAAATGGCCTGCGTCGCCGAATGCGAGGGCTACACCCGCGAAGCCGGCGCCGCCGCCATGCGCAAGTTGCTGGACGAGAACCAGCGGCCCGATGCGGTGGTGTGCTGCAACGACCTCGTCGCGCTCGGCGCCTACGACGTGCTGCGCGAGCGCCGCATCGAGGTGCCGCGCGACATCTCCATCACCGGCCACAACGACATGCCGCTGGTCGACATGGTGAATCCGCCACTCACCACCATTCGTCTGCCGCACCGCGAGCTGGGCTGGCGCGCGGCGGAGATGCTGTTCGACGAGATCGACGGCAAGGCGCTGTCGGCCTCGACCGTGGTGCTGCGGCCCGAACTCATCGTGCGCGAATCGACGCGCAAGCCCTGAGCGGATGGCTCAGAAGATCGACAGCCCGGTCTTCGCCACGAACAGTTCGAGCGCCTTCAGCCCGAGCAGCGAATTGCCCGAGGCATCGAGCGCCGGCGACCACACGCACAGCGTGAGCTGGTCCGGCACCACCGCGACGATGCCGCCGCCCACGCCGCTCTTGCAGGGCAGGCCGATCGAGAAGGCCACGTCGCCGGCCGCGTCGTAGGTGCCGCAGGTGAGCATCAGCGCGTTGATGCGGTGCGTGTGGCGCTCGGTCGTGATCTCGGGCCGGCCGTCGAAGGGGTGCGCGCCGTCGCGGCACAGGAAGGCGGAGGCGCGCGCGAGCTGCCGGCAGTTCATCTGGATCGCGCACTGGTGGAAGTACAGCGCCAGCACCTCGCCGACCGCGTTGTCGATCTTGCCGAAGCTCTTCATGAAGTTGGCCAGCGCGATGTTGCGGAAGCCCGTCGCCGCTTCGGACGCTGCGACTTCCTCGTCGAACTGGACTGGCTCGCCGCAGAGGTCCGACATGAAGGCCAGCAGGTCGGCCTTGGCGTGGCCCCGGCTCACGAGGCGGTCCGCGACCGCGATGGCGCCCGCGTTGATGAACGGGTTGCGCGGCTTGCCTTGCTCGCTTTCGAGCTGCACCAGCGAATTGAACGGGTTGCCGGAAGGCTCGCGTCCCATGCGCTCCCAGAGCGCATCGCCGAGGTAGCGCATCGCGAGCGTGAGCGTGAACAGCTTGGAAATGCTCTGGATCGAGAACGGCGTGGCCGCGTCGCCCGCGCAGGCTTCCACGCCTTCGCGCGTGTGCAGCGCGATGCCGAACTGCGCCACCGGCACGCGCGCAAGCCCGGGGATGTAGCACGCGACCGCGCCTTCCGCGCCCAGCAAAGGCCGGATCTCGCGGTCGATCTCGTCGAGGACGGTCTGGAAGTTCATGGTTTCACACCCGGCGGTTCACCAGCACGATACCCAGCGCCACGCCGGCCAGCGCGAGCATCAACTGCAGCGTGAGCGGCTCCGACAGCAGCACCACGCCGAACACAAGCGCGAAGAGCGGCGTGAGAAAGGTGAACGACGAAATGCGCGTCGCCGGATAGTGCCGCAACATCCACATCCACGCGAGATAGCTTGCAAAGGCCCCGATCGCGGTCTGCAGCGCGATCGAGAACCAGGCATAGCCGGAATACGCAAAACCCCAGGCTTCGCCCAGCGCAAGCGACAGCACCGGCAGGATCGCCGCGGTGACCGCGATCTGATAGAAGAGCGCCTTCTCCGCGCTGGCGGTCGCGAGCTTCGTGGTGCGGATCGCGAGCGTCGTCAGTCCCCACAGGATGCCGGCCATCAGCGCGAGTGCATCGCCGTGGAGCTGGCCCGACGTGCTGTGGCCGAAGCTTTCGCTGAAGGCCAGCACCACGCCGAAGAAGGCGATCGCAAGGCCGATCCATTGAATGCCCCGCAGCCGTTCCGACTGCACGAAGCGCGGCAGCAGCAGCGCGACCACGAAGGGCGAGGTGTAGAGGAACACCGTCAGCCGCGATGCGCTGGTGCGCTGCAGCCCGAGGTAGATGCAGGTGAACTCGCCCGCGAACAGGGCCCCGGCGAGCAGCCCGCCCATCAAGGTGCCGTCGCGCTCGAACAGCGCGACGCCTCGCCAGCGGCACCACAGCCACAGCACCACGACCGCGCCGCTCATCCGGATCGCGGCCTGCCACAGCGGCGGCACTTCGGCGACGGTGGTCTTGATGAGGATCTGCTGCAGGCCCCAGAAGGCGCAGCAGGCGAGGAGGAGGGCGATGGCGCGGGCGTCGAGGTGGTCCTTGCGGTCGATCATTCGGTGCTTGTCTCTTCTTGTTCGTTGTCGTCGGCAGCGAGGCTCAGGGTGCGGCGAGCGGATAGTCCGGCTTGTCGCGCGTGCCGATCATGAGGTCGTTGACCACGTTCTCCACGTCGGGAACGGCGCGCGCGGTCTTCTCGAGCCGCTCGCGCATTCGCTTGTCGGGAACGCAGCCCTGCAGGTAGATCCAGCGGCGCTGCACCATCACCCATACGCTGCCGCGCCGCTGGCCCGGCACGCCGTCGAGCGCCTTGCGCACCTGCGGCGCGATGGTCTTGTCGTAGCGATAGGCGTTGCTGTCCTTGCAGCGGCCTTCGAGCCAGCAGCTCGTGCCGCGTTCGAGGCGGGCATGCATCTGCGACCGGACCTCGGCCTGCGTGTAGAGCGGCCCGAGCGGCACCGGGCAGCCCGCGAGGCCGGACGACACCTGGAAGAAAGGGTCGTCGAAGAAGTTGGTTCGCGCTTCATCCGCACCGGACGCGCCCTGAACGCTCGCGCCCGCGACCGCCGCTGCGATCAGGCATCGGGCGCGTGCGCGGGACTTCAAAGCGGATGCTCGGTGTAGAAGCGCCCGCCGTGGAAGAGCAATGGCGAAGCGCCGGGGGTGTGGGTGCAGCGCTCGACCTCGCCCACGAAGATCACGTGGTCGCCTTCGTCGTA
Organism: Variovorax sp. YR216; assembly: GCF_900107745.1. Lineage (GTDB taxonomy): Bacteria > Pseudomonadota > Gammaproteobacteria > Burkholderiales > Burkholderiaceae_C > Variovorax. Next base: position 61,130 of record NZ_FNRO01000017.1, read on the forward strand.
GCGGCTGCGGTTGAAGCATTCGAAGCAGGCGGCCGCGCCTTCGAGCAACGGTGCGCCGCCGACGCCTTCGGTGTAGGCGACCTGCGCCCAGCGATCGACGTTCTTCGCGGCGAAGCGCTCCGCGAGATTCTTCTGGCTGGATGAGAGGATATTGATTGCGTAGTGCGATCCCGCGCTGAACGCGGCCATCGAGGCTGCGCCGCGCGCAAGGCTCCACAGCACGAGCGGTGGATCGAGCGACACCGAGTTGAACGAATTGGCGGTGAGCCCGATGAGCTCGCCGCTGGGGGAGCGCGCGGTGACGATGGTCACGCCGGTGGCGAACATGCCAAGCGATGCGCGGAATTCGTCGGTCGAGAAGGTCGGCGGTTTCGCCTGGGCGGGAGCGGTCACGGAGCGGCGGGAAAGTAGACGGCTATTCTGGCCGATCCGAAGCGTTCGCGCCGGGCGCGCTCAGCCGAAGAACCAGTAGCCGACGGCGATCGCGGCGACGACGCCCGCGAATTCGGCCAGCAACGCGCAGCCCACCGCATGCCGCGCGCGCTGGATGCCGACCGCACCAAAGTACACCGCGAGCACGTAGAACGTTGTCTCGGTGCTGCCCTGGATGATCGCGGCGACGCGCGCGGCGAAGCTGTCCACGCCTTGGTTCTTCATCGTCTCGATGAGCATCGCGCGCGCCGCGCTGCCGGAGAAGGGCTTGACCAGCGCGGTCGGCAGCGCGTCGACGAAGCGGGTGTCCCAGCCGGTGCGCGCGACCCCCCATCGGATGGCTTCGAGCGCCATGTCGAGTGCGCCCGATGCGCGCAGCGCGCCGATCGCGCACAGCATCGCGACGAGGTACGGCAGCAGGTTCTTCGCCACGTCGAAGCCTTCTTTCGCGCCTTCGATGAAGCACTCGTACACCTTCACGCGGCGCACCGCACCGGCCAGCAGGAAGATGACGATCAACCCGAACAGCGTGAGGTTGCCGAGCAGCGACGAGAGCGATGCGAGCGCGGCCGACGAGAGCGTGGCGAGCACCGCCATGAACCCGCCCAGCAGCAGCGCGCCCGGCAGCAGATAGGCGAGCACCACCGGGTCCCACAGCCTGAGCCGCTGCATGAAGGCGACGGAGAGCAGGCCTGCCAGCGTCGACGCGCTCGTCGCCAGCAGGATCGGCAGGAACACCAGCGTCGGATCGGCTGCGCCCTGCTGCGCGCGGTACATGAAGATCGTGACCGGCAGCAGCGTGAGCGACGAGGCGTTGAGCACCAGGAACAGGATCTGCGCGTTGCTCGCGGTGGTCGTGCTCGGGTTGAGCGTCTGCAGCTCGCGCATGGCCTTGAGGCCGATCGGCGTCGCCGCGTTGTCGAGGCCGAGCGCGTTGGCCGCGAAGTTCAGCGTGATGAGACCGAGGGCTGGGTGGCCGGCCGGCACCTCCGGCATCAGCCGGCGGAAGAGCGGACCGAGCAGCCGCGCGAGCAGGTCCACGATGCCGGCCGCTTCGGCGATGCGCAGGAAGCCGAGCCACAGCGTGAGCGTGCCGAAGAGCAGCACCATCACCTCGACCGAGAGCCGGGCCATGGCGAAGAGGCTTTCGACCAGCGCCGCGAAGACGGTGGCATCGCCGCCGACCAGCCAGCGGCCGAGCGCGGCCACCGCCGCCGTCAGGAAGAAACCAAGCCACAAGCCGTTCAGCACGCGCCGATCATAGGGGCGCGGGGCCGACAATCGCGGCCATGAACATCACTCGCAGGGAGCTCCATCGCGCCGCGATCTGGCTGGCGCTCGGAAGCATGGCGGCGCCGCTGCGCGCCAGGTCGCAGGGCGCGCCGCAGTGGCAGGCCAATCCGTTCGCGCTCGGCGTGGCGAGCGGGCAGCCGCGGCCCGACAGCCTCGTGCTGTGGACGCGGCTCGTGCCTTTGGACGCCGATGACGCGCTCGGCAGCGGCGCGCTCACCGTGCAGCACGAGATCTTTGCCGACGCGGCGCTGCGCCGCCCCGTCGCCCGCGGCGAAACCGTGACCGACGCATCGCGTGCGCACAGCGTCCACGTGATCGCGCAGGGCCTGGAGCCGCAGCGCGACTACTGGTACCGCTTCACCTGCGGCAATGCGACGAGCCCGGTCGGCCACACGCGCACCGCGCCGGCCGCGAATGCCGACGTCCGGCGCATGCGGTTCGCGCTGGCCTCGTGCCAGCACTTCGAGCAGGGCTACTTCGCCGCGCACCGCGAGATCGCCGCGCGCGACCTGGATGTCGTGCTGTTCGTCGGCGACTACATCTACGAGGGCAGCAATCCGGACAACGCCATCCGCCAGCACGGCACGCGCACGCCTCACACGCTCGACGCATACCGCGCCCGCCATGCGCTCTACAAGGGCGATGCCGACCTGCAGGCGGCGCATGCCGCGCATCCGTGGATCCTGACCTGGGACGACCACGAGGTCGTCAACGACTACGCGGACGATCGCGATCCCGCGTACACCGACCCCGCGCGCTTCCTGCAACGCCGCGCGGCGGCCTACCAGGCCTACTTCGAGCACATGCCGCTCGCGCTGCCGCCGCAAGGCTCGGCGATGCGCATCAACGACCGCTTCGCCTGGGGCCGGTTGGCCGAGCTGTGGACGCTCGACTGCCGGCAGTTCCGCAGCCATCACGCCTGTCCCGACCCGGAGCGCGACCACGGCCGCACGCTGGTGGACTGCGCGGAGCTTGGCGATCCGAAGCGCACGATGCTCGGCGCGGATCAGGAGCGCTGGATCGCCCGGGGACTTGCTGATTCGACACGGCAATGGAAGCTCGTCGGCCAATCCACGCAGATGAGCGCGACCGGTTTCGACACGCCCGAGGGCCGCAAGGTCTGGACCGACGGCTGGGACGGCTACCCCGAAGCGCGTCGCCGCCTTCTGCAAGGCGCGGAAAGCGCCGGGGTGCGGGATCTCGTGGTGCTCGGCGGCGACGTGCACCGCCATGTCGCGGCGGACCTGCGGGTGCGGCCGAACGATCGGAGCTCACCGATCGTCGCCAGCGAGTTCGTCGGCGGCTCGGTCACCTCGCGCGGCGCGAGCCGGGCGTCGATGGACCGCATGCGTCACGACAACTCCGACGTGAAGCATGCGCGCGGCGACGAGCGCGGGTATGCGCTCGTCGAGCTCACGCCCGGGCGCATGCAGTGCGAATTCCGCGCGACGCAGCACCCGGTGCAGGAGCGCGCCACTTTCACGACGCAGGCGGGCTACGTCGTGGAAGCGGGCCGGCCCGGCGTGCAGGCCGCCTGACCGCGGGGCTTATTCCAGCGCCGAAGCCGGCCCGAAGAACTCGTAGCGCGCCTGCTGGTCCGGCACGCCGATCGCGCTGAGCGCGCGCTTCACCTGCTGCATGAAAGGCTTGGGTCCGAGGAAGTAGGCCTCGACGGAGCGCTTGTCGCCCGGCAGCCATTGCGCGAGCTTCTCCGCGTCGATGCGGCCGACGGCGTGCGGTGCATCGGCCTTGTCGGTCGGGGCTTCCTCGTAGCAGTAGAAGCGCTGCAACTGCGGATGCTTGTGCGCCAGCGCATCGATGGTGCGGCGGAAGGCATGCACGCCGCGCGTGCGCGCGCAGTGGATGAAGTGCACCGGGCGCGAGGTCTTCAGCGCCGCCTCGAGCATCGCGAGCGTCGGGGTGATGCCCACGCCGCCGCTGATCAGCACCAGCGGACGGTCGCTCTGCGTGAGCGTGAACGCGCCGGCCGGCGGGAACAGTTCGACCGTCGCGCCTTCCTGCACGTGGTCGTGCAGATGGCTCGACGCGACGCCGCCGTTCTCGCGCTTCACGCTGATGCGGTAGGTCTTGCCGTTCGGCGCAGCCGACAGCGAGTAGTTGCGGCGCACTTCCTGGCCGTTCACCACGAGGCGCAGCCCGATGTACTGGCCGGGCTGGAAGTCCACCACCGGCTGGCCGTCCACCGGCGCCAGATAGAACGAGGTGATCTCGTCGCTTTCGACTTCGCGGCGGACGACCTTGAAGTCGCGCGCGCCGCGCCAGCCGCCCGGCGCCTTTTCGTTGGCGTCATAGGCGGCCTTCTCGGCGCCGATAAGGATGTCGGCCAACTGCTGATAGGCCGCGGCCCAGGCGGCGATGACTTCGTCGGTCGCGATCTCCGCGCCGAGCACTTCGCGGATCGCGCGCAGCAGGCAGGTGCCGACGATCGGGTAGTGCTCCGGCTGCACCTGCAGCGCGACGTGCTTGTTGACGATCTGTCCCGCGAGGTCGCCGAGCGCTTCGAGCCGGTCGATGTTGCGTGCGTACATGAGCACGCCGTTGGCCAGCGCGCGCGGCTGCTCGCCGCTCGTCTGGTGCGCCTGGTTGAAGAGCGGGCGCACCTCCGGGTATTCGCCCAGCATGATCTTGTAGAAATGGGTCGTGAGGGCTTCGCCGCCGGTCTCGAGCAGGGGCACGGTGGCGGTGATGATGGCTTTCTGTTGCGTCGTGAGCATGGGAAGCAGATCCTTGGAGTGAGATGCGGATGCTCGTCTAATCGCAAGTGGCGTTCCAGGTGGACGCGCCTTGCGAATCAATGACTTGCGCTGGGATGATGTCTTTTTGATATCGCTAAAATGCTGTCCTTTTGACGTCATGCGTGTCTTAATGACATGAATTCCCAGCCCCTCCTTCAGGCCATCATCCCGCTGGTCGCCGACATCGCGCGCGAGCTTCCGGGCGCCGAGCGCTATCGCCGGCTGCTGGAGGCGGTGCGCATCCTGATGCCCTGCGATGCCGCCGCGCTGCTGCGCCTCGACGAGGGCTGGCTGGTGCCGCTCGCGGTCGACGGATTGAGCGCCGACACGCTCGGCCGCCGCTTCCGCGTGGACGAGCACCCGCGTTTTGCCTCGCTGCTCGAGGCGCAGGGGCCGTTGCGCTTTCCGGCCGACAGTCCGCTGGCCGATCCCTACGACGGCCTGGTGGAAGGTCATGAAGGCCATCTGCCGGTGCACGACTGCATGGGCTGCGTGATCCGCCTCGACGAAAAGCCCTGGGGGCTGCTGACGCTGGATGCGCTCACGCCGGAGCGCTTCTCGCGCCTGGACCTGGACTCGCTGCAGTCCTTCGCCAGTCTCGCGGCGGCGACGGTGAGCGTCGCGGGACACATCGAGCGGCTCGAATCCCGCGTCGTGCAGGAAAGCCTGCGCGCGGAGGGCTATCGCCTCGCGGCCGCGCCGCGTTCGCGGACGCTGATCGGCCGCAGCCCGCCGATGCGGCAGCTGCAGAAGGAAATCGAGCTGGTTGCCGGCAGCGACCTCACGGTCCTGATCCAGGGCGAAACCGGCGTCGGCAAGGAGCTGGTCGCCGAAGCGCTGCACGCGGCGTCGACGCGGGCCGGGCGGCCCATGGTGAGCCTCAATTGCGCGGCGCTTCCCGACACCCTGGTCGAGAGCGAACTCTTTGGCCACGTGCGTGGCGCGTTCACGGGCGCGGTGGGCGAGCGGCCTGGCAAGTTCGAGCTGGCGGATGGCGGCACGCTGTTCCTCGACGAGGTGGGCGAACTCGCGTCGGCGGTGCAGGCGAAGCTGCTACGCGTATTGCAGAGCGGGCAATTGCAGCGGCTGGGCTCGGATCGCGAACATCGCGTGGACGTCCGGCTGATCGCGGCGACGAACCGGAACCTCGCCGAAGAGGTGCGTGCAGGGCGGCTGCGCGCGGACTTCTATCACCGTTTGAGCGCCTATCCGCTCCAGGTGCCGCCGCTGCGCGAGCGGGCGCGGGACGTGTTGTTGCTGGCCGGCTTCTTCCTCGAGGAGAACCGGTCGCGCCTGGGACTCGGCGGCTTGCGGCTCGAAACCAGTGCGCAGGCCGCCTTGCTGGGCTACGACTGGCCAGGCAATGTGCGCGAGCTGGAACACCTGCTGGGCCGCAGCGTGCTGAAGGCGCTTGGCCGTCAGCCGCGTCGTCCACGCATCCTGAGTCTGGTGGCGGAGGATCTCGACCTGCCGCACGTCCAGGGCCGCGTCGAAGCCGTCGAGACCGGCGAGGACCGGCCCGCCGAGCCACCAGCGAATGGCCCCATGAGCGAGGCGGTAGACGCATTCAAGCGCAACCTCATCGCGGCAGCGCTGGTGCGCCACGACCACAACCTCGCGGCCGCGGCGCGCTCGCTGGGCCTGGACCGCGGCAATCTCGCGCGCCTCGCCAGGCGGCTGGGCGTGCCGACGGACAAGGGCCGCTGAAGAAAGCTCAGCCCTTGGCGCGCGGGGGCGGCACCTCGATGACGAGGTCCGGGCGGAAGTTCTCCTGCTCGCCCTTGGCCATGTAGCCGAGCGGATTCGCCACCACGCGGCAGCCGTCCTTCACATAGTCGAACTGGCAGTGCAGATGCCCATGCAGCCAGAGGTCCGCGCGGGGAAGCAACTCATCGAGGTTGTTGCAGAAGCCCGCGGTGCCCGGCGTCAGGCCGTAGCGCGGATCGGCACTCGCGAGCGTCGGCGCGAAATGGGTGATCGCGATGGTCGTGCCGTCGAAGTCCTGTGCGACCGCGTCGCGCAGCCAAGCCTGGCAGGCCAGCGACTGCGCTCTCAACGGTTCGGCGAGAAAGACTTCGCCATGGCGCACCGTGGCCGCTTTCTCCAGGTAGAAGTTGGCGGCGCGCATCGCCTTGCCGCGCTTCTTGAGTGCTTCGGTCATCGGGTCTGCAGGCTCGACGAGTGCATCGAAATCGGCCCAGAGCGTGGTGCCGATGAAGCGCACGCCGTCGATCACGCGGGCCTCGCGTTCGAGCCAGCCGATGTCCAGCGCTTCGCAGAGTTCTCGCAGCCGGCTGTGGACTTCGTCGAAGTCCGCAGCGTCGTATTCGTGATTGCCCGGCACGTACAGCACCGGCACCGGCCATCCATGACGCGGCGAGAACCGTTTCAGGCCGAAATCCGATTCCAGCAGCCTCGAACCCGGCTGGTAGGACCCGATGTCGCCCGCAAGCACCAGCAGGTCGGCACCCGGCGCGGGAGCGATCTCCAGCTTCGGATGGACTTCGATATGGAGGTCTGAGAGGAGCTGGAGCTTCATGAATGCAGTCTAGGCGAGGCTGTTATGCAAGAGGCGCATAGTTTGGTGTTTGAATATGTAGGGAAAACCCTTAATCTACGAGTCATCATCATTCTCAGAGCGCGTCTATCGCGCACGACCATGTTTACCTTGCTTGCCCAAGTGGCACGTTTCTTCCGTTCTTCCGGCCCGGCGAATGCCAACCTGGCCACCACCCTGATGGAAGCCGCAGACGGCCGCGCCGGCCTCGATGCGCATCATGCGCAGGAACTGCGCGCGGCCGCCAGCGCCTGGCTGAGCGTCATCCGCTAACCGGGGTCTTCGGGCAGCGGCGCGGGCCTCGCAAAGGCCGCGGCCGCGGACCGCAACAAGGCCTGCCGCAGCCATGCATGCGCGTGCGCATGCTGCGCGCGACGGTGCCAGAGCGCATCCACATGCACGGGTGGTTGCTCGAAGGGGAGGTCGCGCAGGACCAGCTGGTCCTGAATGCCGGTCACCCGCACGAAATGGCGCGGCATCACGGTGAGCAGGTCCGAATTGGCGACCACCCGGCCGGCCGTGAAGAACTGGTTGACCGTGACCACGATGCGCCGCTCGCGACCGAGTGCGCCCAGCGTCTGGTCGATGAAGCCGTAGGGCCTTCCCGAGAAGCTCACGAGCAGGTGCCGCGCCTCGCAATAGGCGTCAAGTGTCAGCGGTGCCGATGCAAGCGGATGATCCCGCCGCATCACGCAGACGTATTCGCCGACGTAGAGGCGCATGGTCTCGAAAGGCGTGCCGACTTCTGATTGGCCCTTGGCGGCCAGGCTGGCGATCACGGCGGGAAAGTAGCCGATCGCCATGTCCACTTCCTCGTTCTCGAGCATGCGCCGTGGATCGCGGGTCGTGAGTGGCAGGACCCGCAACGACACCGCCCGAGCCTCGCTTTCGACGATCCCGACCAGGCCCGGCATGAGCTCCGCCGCCGTGGCATCGGCCATGGCGAGAAGGAAGGTGGTGTCGGCGACGCCCGCGTCGAACTCCCCGGGCGCCAGCGTGTGCTGCAACTGCCGCAGCGCATCACGAACGGCGGGCCAGAGCGCCAGCGCGCGCGGCGTGGGCTCGACCCCGGCACCCGAGCGGCGGACAAGTTCGTCGCCCAACACATCGCGCAGGCGCCTGAGCGCATTGCTCACCGCGGGCTGGGTGATGGAGAGATTCCGGGCCGCCCGCGTGAGGTTGCGCTCTGCCATCACCTCGTCGAAGACGCGGAGCAGGTTCAGGTCGAGCGTGCGAAAGTTGACATCCATCAGCGCTGTGAATGATAAACATCAAGAAGATAAAGTGGAAAAACACTAGGGTATCCCCTAATATGACGTCATCGCATCCGGACCTTCGTCCACTTTGGAGGACATAACCATGACAAGCTTCGTACACGTAGATACCCCCGCCAACCATCCCGGCGTTGTTCGCGCCGAGGCCGTGATCGAGCACGCGCGCTCCGCACGCCGTGGCTTCGACGGCGCCCGCGGCTTGGCCGCGCTGCTGCTCGCCGCTATCGTTTCGTCGGTGCTGGTTGCCGCCGACCGCCTGATGTCCACCACGGAAGAAGGCGGCCTGCTGGTCGCGTGGGCCGTGCTGTGGGGCGTGGCCTTCGTTGCCATCGCGTTGTTCGCCGGTACCGCTCGTTCGCTGGCCGACCGCTTGGTCGTCGCGGCTCGCAAGAGCGCCCGCCGCCGCGCTGCCGCCCGCGCCGACGCGCAATTCCTGGCTTACGCCAAGTTCGACCCGCGAATCTTGCGCGACCTGCAGGTGATCGCGACGCGTCAAGAAGCGGCCTGAGCCGAATCGGTCTGCCGATTTGCTGATTGCCCGCGTGACGCGGGCCCATGAAAAAGCCGCCCTCGGGCGGCTTTTTGTTTGCCTTCGAGAACCTCAGGCGGCGAGGCGCTGCTCGATGGCGGCCTTGGTTGCCGGCAGTTCCTTCGGCAGGTGGTGCGCCAGCTGCTGGAACAGCTCGGCGTGCAGCTTGAGCTCGGCCTGCCATGCGGCCTTGTCGATGCTGGTGACGGTTTCGAACTGCTCGGCGCTGAAGTCCAGCCCGGTCCAGTTGAGGTCCTCGTAGCGAGGGCTGACACCGAAAACGTGCTCGGTGCCCTGCGCCTTGTTCTCGATCCGATCGATCATCCACTTCAGGACACGCATGTTCTCGCCATAGCCGGGCCAGACGAACTTGCCGTCCGCGCCCTTGCGGAACCAGTTGGTGGTGTAGATCTTCGGCAGCTTGGCGCCGGAGGCGGCGAGCTTCTTGCCGAGGTCCAGCCAGTGCTGGAAGTAGTCGCTCATGTTGTAGCCGGCGAAGGGCAGCATCGCGAACGGGTCGCGGCGGACGACGCCCTGCTGGCCGAAAGCGGCTGCGGTGGTTTCGGAGCCCATGGTGGCTGCCATGTAGACGCCTTCGACCCAGTCGCGGGCCTCGGTCACCAGCGGCACCGTCGTCGAGCGGCGGCCACCGAAGATGAAGGCGTCGATGGCGACGCCCTTCGGATCGTCCCATGCCGGGTCGAGCGCCGGGTTGTTGGTCGCGGCGACGGTGAAGCGGGCGTTCGGATGCGCGGCCTTGGCGCCGGTTTCCTTGGCGATGGCCGGCGTCCAGTCCTTGCCCTGCCAGTCGATTGCGTGGGCGGGCGCTTCGCCCATGCCTTCCCACCAGACGTCGCCGTCGTCGGTCAGCGCCACGTTCGTGAAGATCACGTCGCGGTCGAGGCTGGCCATGCAGTTCGGGTTGGTCTGCAGGTTGGTGCCGGGGGCCACGCCGAAATAACCGGCCTCGGGGTTGATCGCATAGAGCTTGCCATCGGCCGCGGGCTTGATCCAGGCGATGTCGTCGCCGATGGTGGTGACCTTCCAGCCGCTGAAGCCGGCCGGCGGGATGAGCATGGCGAAGTTGGTCTTGCCGCAGGCGCTCGGGAAGGCGGCGGCGACATGGTGCTTCTTGCCCTCGGGATTGGTCACGCCCAGGATGAGCATGTGCTCGGCCAGCCAGCCTTCGTCACGGCCCATGTTGGAGGCGATGCGCAGCGCGAAGCACTTCTTGCCCAGGAGCGCGTTGCCGCCGTAGCCGGAGCCGTAGCTCCAGATTTCGCGCGTTTCGGGGTAGTGGACGATGTACTTCGTCTTGTTGCAGGGCCAGGCCACGTCCTTCTCGCCGGCTTCCAGCGGCGCGCCGACGGTGTGGACGCAGGGCACGAACTCGCCGTCATCGCCCAGCACGTCGTAGACCGCCTTGCCCATGCGGGTCATGATCTTCATGTTGACCACCACATAGGGGCTGTCGGACAGCTCGATGCCGATATGCGCGATCGGCGAGCCGAGCGGACCCATGCTGAACGGCACCACGTACATCGTGCGGCCCTTCATGCAACCATCGAAAAGCGGCTGCAGCGTGGCGCGCATTTCGGCCGGGTCCATCCAGTTGTTGGTCGGACCGGCCTCTTCCTTCTTGGCCGAGCAGATGAAGGTGCGGTCCTCGACGCGGGCGACGTCGCTCGGGTCGGAGCTTGCGAGGTAGGAGTTGGGGCGCTTGGCCGGGTTGAGCCGCTTGAAGGTACCGGCATCGACCATCTGCTGGCAGAGGCGGTCGTATTCCTCGGTGCTGCCGTCGCACCAGTGGATCGCGGCGGGCTTGCACAGCGCGGCCATCTCGGCCACCCAGGCGATCAGTTTTGCGTTCTTGACATAGGAGGGTGCCTGCATGGCAAGACCCTTCAGCGGTGCGTTCATCAAAATCTCCTAAGTTGAAAATCGTCTTTTCAAAGGGGACTCGGCCTCTCGGCGGCGAGATCCATCGGAGAAAACGTTTCAGTCTATGGAGAGAAGCTGGGTCGCAACCAGCCGGTTATGCCCGCTTGAATCGAGGCCGTCTGTCGGCCTCCTGCTTCTTTTTTGGAGCGCGGGGCGGGGGCGAAGTGCCCCGCGACGGAAGAATCAGGCCACGTAGATGGCGATGGATGCCAGAAGCAGCATCAGGACGCCGCCGGCGATCGGCAGCACCAGGGGCATGAGATGGACGACCGACTCGACCGCGTCTTTTTCGACGGCGGCCACATGGCCGGGCTCAACGGGGGTGGGATGGGACATCGTTCTTCCTCGGGGTTCTCGGGACTCAGGCTATTTTACCGGCCGGGTTGCAATAGGGCGTCTAGGGGGTTCCCAGACCCTCAGTGTTGCTCGTCGGCTTCGAATCCGGCGGCCCGAAGCGCATCGAGCACGCTCGAGAGGTGCTCCCGCCCCCGGGTCTGCAGCACCAGCTCGACATCCACGTTCTGGGCAGTCTGCAGCGTGAAGGCGCGCTGGTGGTGCACCTCGTCGATGTTGGCGCCCGCTTGCGCCACAGTGGCCGTGATATGGGCCAAAGACCCCGGCACGTCGCGCGCACTCACCCGAATCCGCGCCAGCCGGCCCGCCCGGACCATGCCGCGCTCGATGATCGCCGCCAAGAGCAGCGGATCGATGTTTCCGCCCGAAAGCACCAGCCCGACCCGCTTGCCCGTGAACCGCTCCGGATGCCGGATCAGCGCCGCAAGCCCGGCGGCACCGGCGCCTTCGACCAGCGTCTTCTCGATTTCGAGCAGCATCAGCACCGCCTGCTCGATATCGCCCTCGTCGACCAGCAGGAGATCGTCGACCAGCCTGGCGATGATCTCCTGCGTCAGCACGCCCGGCGTGCCGACCGCGATCCCCTCGGCGATCGTGCTGGTGCCCTGCGCGTAGGACGTCCCCTTGACCGCGTTCACCATCGCCGGAAAGCGCGCCGTCTGCACGCCAATGATCTCGATGTCGGGCTTGCGAGCCCGCGCGGCCACCGCCATGCCGGCGATCAATCCGCCGCCGCCGACCGAAATGACGAGGGTGTCGAGGTCGGGCACCGCATCGAGCATTTCGAGGGCGATCGTTCCCTGCCCCGCGATGATGAGGTTGTCGTCGTACGGATGCACGAAGGTCAGGCCTTCGCGCTGCGCCAGTTCGAGCGCGTGGGCGCGCGCGCTTTCCAGCGTGTCGCCATGCAGCACCACTTCGGCGCCGAAGCCGCGCGTGCGCTCGATCTTCACGCCGGGCGTGAAGCGCGGCATGACGATCAACGCGCGCAGGCCCAGCCGCTGCGCGTGATAGGCCACGCCCTGCGCATGGTTGCCGGCCGACATCGCGATCACGCCGCGCGTGCCCGCCTCCGAGAGTTCGACCAGTTTGTTACACGCTCCGCGTTCCTTGAATGAAGCGGAGAACTGCAGGTTCTCGAACTTGAGGAAGACCTGCGCACCCACGATTTCCGAGAGCGTGCGCGACTCGACGCAGGGCGTTTCCAGTATTTGCCCCTCGAGGCGCCGTGCGGCTTGCTCTATGTCTTGGATGTCGACCATTGCGGGCATTGTGGATGGATTTGCAACTTCGGGATTTTTACCTGTCGTCAGGCTTCCCGAAGCCAAAAGTCTGCGCTATGGTCGCTTCCAGATTCAGTTTCCCCCTTGGAGGGTGTCCCCGATGGTCAAGCGTTCCGGCGTCGATGTCATGGCTGCGGCTTCCCGCGGCCATGCATTGCCTTCGCCCGGACTCAAGGAAGCGCCGGTGCTCGAGCTCATGTGCTCGCACTTCGTGCTCACGCTGGCCGCCAAGCAGGGGCCGCGCTTCAACATTCGCCGCGACCTCAACGGGCTCTTGTCGCTGACCGGGCGGCATCTCGTCTGGCCATTGCCGGTGCTGCAGCGCCTGCGCGAATTCCTGGCGCGGCGCTGCCTGGGCAACGACGCCTGGAAGGGCGTGGAGGAATACGACGGCCGGACGCTCCTGGAGCGGCACGGCGTGTGGCGCGGGCCTTATGAAGAAGGCACGCTGTTCTTCTACCTCGACGAGTACGCCAAGGACCAGCCCAAGGACCTGCTGTCGGTGCTGTCGGTCACGCGCGACTGGCTCACGCACGCGCTGCGCAAGCAGTCGACGCTGGTCGAGAAGAACATCGATGCCCTCGCGGGCCTGCTGCAACTCAACAAGGCCGAGCGTGCGCTGCTCCTGTACGGCACGCTCGCGCGCTACCAGCGCGATTTGCGTTCGCTGCTGGTGGAGTTCAAGGTCAACAACGCGCCCGAAGCCTATGCCGCGATTGCGGAAGTGGCCGGCGTCAATGCGAGCGAGGTGGGCGAGGCGCTGCGCGCCGGCTCCCGGCTCGAACGCATCGGGCTGGTCGAGAACCTCATCTCCGAGCACAACATCACCGATCTCGCCGATCTCATGAAGGTCAGCGAGAAGCTGCCGCCGGTGCTGATGCGCGAATACCGCGATCGCAACGAACTCATGGCCGTGTTCACGCGCCCGTCGGCCAAGAGCGCGCTGTCGGTGCACGACTTCTCCTTCGTCGAGGAAGACGCGCAGATGCTCGTCACGCTGCTGCAAGCGGCGGTCGCGCGCAAGGAGCCCGGCGTCAACGTGCTGCTCTATGGCCCACCGGGCACGGGCAAGACCGAACTCGCCAAGGTGGTGGCGCAGGCCGCCGGGCTGGAGCTCTTCGAAGTCGAGTACGCCGATCGCGACGGCAACTCCCTGTCGGGCCGCGACCGCTATCGCTCGCTCCAGATCGCACAGGTGTTCCTCAAGGGCAGCGAGCAGGCGGCGCTGCTGTTCGACGAAGTCGAGGACGTGTTCCCGCCGATCAGCACCGAAGCCGCGCAGATCATGGCGCGCGCCGAGCAGGTGCCTTCGCCCACCAGCGGCAGCGTGAGCGGCAAGGCGTGGGTCAACCAGATCCTCGAGTCGAACGCGGTGCCGACGCTGTGGGTCACCAACCGGATCGAGCAGATCGACCCGGCTTTTCGCCGCCGCTTCGCGTACCACCTCGAGCTCAAGTCGCCGCCGCCGGGCGCGCGCGAGCAGCTGGTGCGCAAGACGCTCGAAGGCGTTTCGGTGTCGGACGATTTCACCGCCAAGCTCGCCGCGCGCAAGGGCCTCACGCCGGCGCAGATCCGCACCGCCGTGCGCTTTGCCGAACTCGCGCGTACCGACGGCCAATCAATGGAGCGGCTCATCGAGCGCCAACTGAAGAACGCCGATCTCGCGCTCGGCAATGTCGATGGTCTGGGCGCGCGCCGCAGCGTGACCACCTACGACCTCGAGATGCTCAACGTCGAGACGCGCTTCGAGATCCCGCGCATCGTCGAGGCGCTCAAGGTGCGCGGCCACGGCACGATGTGCTTCTACGGCGCGCCGGGCACCGGCAAGACCGCGCTCGCGGAACACATCGCCAAGGCCATCGGCCGGCCGCTGATCATCAAGCAGGCGAGCGACCTCATGAGCAAGTACGTCGGCGAGACCGAGCAGAACATGGCCGCCATGTTCAAGGAGGCCGAGGCCGAGAAGGCCGTCCTGCTGCTCGACGAGGCCGACAGCTTCCTGCAGGATCGCCGCGGCGCGCAGCGCACCTACGAAGTGACCGAGGTCAACGAGATGCTGCAGGGCATGGAGCGCTTCGACGGCATCTTCGTCTGCACCACCAACCTGCTCGATCGGCTCGACCAGGCGGCGCTGCGGCGCTTCACCTTCAAGATCAAGTTCATGCCGCTGACCGCCGAGCAGCGCGAGCGCATGTTCATCGTCGAGGCACTCGAAGGCGACGCCTCGAAGATGACGAACGAGATCCGCAGCCGCCTCGCGAAGCTGCAGCAGCTGTGCCCCGGCGACTTCGCGGCGGTGAAGCGCCAGGTCGACATCCTCGCGGCGGAGTTCTCGCCAAGCGAGTTCCTCGACCAGCTCGATGCCGAGCATCGCATCAAACCCGAGGTGCGAGAATCGCGCGGCATCGGCTTCGTCCACTGAAGCCCCGCCACACCCACGACCATCCGCGCGCGGCTTCCGGTGCGCAGGGAGATTCATCGATGAGAGGAGTCCGCATGCTGGGCGCGGCGCGCCGCGTCATGGTGTTGGCCGCGCTGGCGACATTGGCCGCGTGCGGCGGGGGCGGTGGCGGCGGCGGCATCTCGTTGCCGCTGGCCGTGCCGGCCGCGACCACGGGCGATCCGATCGTCGCGTCGTCGACCGTCGCGGGCCAGTGCGCCGCACCGCGCAACGGCATCGATCCCGACACCGGCGCGGCCTTCCCCGATCGCCAGGGCTCGGCCGAAACCGAGAAGGCCTGGCTGCGCGGCTGGATCGACGAAACCTACCTGTGGTTCGATGAAGTGCCGACCAACCTGGTCGCCGCGAACTACACCACGCCGATCGATTACTTCAACGTTCTCAAGACGCCCGCGCTGACCGCGAGCGGGCGGCCCAAGGACCGCTTTCACTTCACTGCCGATACTGCGACCTATCGTGCGCTTTCGCAGAGCGACATCGACGTCGGCTACGGCTTCGAGCTCGCTTTCCTCAGCGCGGCGCCGCCACGCGACGTGCGTGTGGCCTTCTCGGAGCCTGGATCACCGGCGGCGCAGCAGGGCATCGTGCGCGGCACGAAGCTCGTCACGATCGACGGCATCGACGTCGCGGCGGGTTCGGACGTGAACGGCCTCAATGCCGCGCTCAATCCCGCCACCGTGGGCGAGTCGCACAGCTTCACGCTGCGCGCGCCCGACGGCAGCGAGCGCACCGTGAGCCTCGCGGCGGCCGGCATCACGCGAACGCCGGTACAGGACGTGAAGACCCTCTCCACGGCCAGCGGGCCGGTCGGCTACATGCTCTTCAACGATCACCTCGCGACGGCCGAGGCGCAGCTCATCGCGGCGATCAACCAGCTCAAGGGCGCCGGCATTTCCGATCTCGTGATCGACATGCGCTACAACGGCGGCGGCTACCTGGACGTGGCGAGCGAGCTGGCCTACATGGTTGCGTCCCCGGCCGCGACGAATGGCACTGTCTTCGAGCGCATGCAGTTCAGCAGCAAGAACCCCTTCCATGTGACCACGGCGCAGGCGACGCTGCCTTTCTACTCGACGTCGCGCGGCTACTCGACGCCGGCGGGCCAGGCGCTGCCGCAACTCGGGCTTTCGCGCGTGACGGTGCTGACCGGGCCCGATACCTGTTCGGCGAGCGAATCGGTGATCAACAGCCTGCGCGGCGTTGGCGTCACCGTGAACCTCGTCGGCGGCGCGACCTGCGGCAAGCCGTACGGCTTCTTCCCGCAGGATAACTGCGGCACCACCTATTTCGCGATCCAGTTCCAGGGCGTGAACCAGCAGGGCTTCGGCGACTATGGGGACGGCTTTGCGCCCACTTGCGCGGTGGCGGACGACTTCGACCATGCGCTGGGCGATCCGGCGGAAGGACGACTCGCCGCCGCCTTGGCGCTGCAAGGCTCCGGTGCCTGCCCGACCGCATCGGCGAGCAAGGCCGACGCGGCGCGCAGCAAGGCAGAGGTGGGTGGAACGCCGTATCTCGTGCGCTCGCCGGTCCGTGAAATCCGCCTCGTGTCGCCGCCGGCGGCCGGTCCTGGCTAGAACGAAGCGCAGACGCGCAGCACGTCCGCGCCGTAGGCTTCGAGCTTCTTGGCGCCGATGCCGCTGATGCCCTGCAGATCTTCGAGCGTGGCGGGCGCGCGTTCCGCAATGGCCGCGAGCGTGGCGTCGTGGAAGATCACGTAGGCAGGCAGGTTGTGCTCGCGTGCGACTTCGCCGCGCCAGGCCTTGAGTGCTGCAAAGCGGGCCTGGCCCGTGTCATCGAGCGTCGCGGCGGCCGGCGAGGGCGCGCCGCGCGACGTCTTCTCGCGCTTCTTTCGCTCTGCCGGCTGCGAGACGGATTCGCGCAGCATCACCTGCGTTTCGCCGCGGAGCACCGAGCGCGATCCGTCGGTGAGCTGCAGGGTGTTGAAAGCCTGCGCATCGACCGACAGCGCACCCGTCGCGATCAACTGCCGCAGCACGCCGCGCAACTGCGGCTCGGTGAACTCGCTGCCGATGCCGAAGGTGCTGATGCGCTCGTGGCCGTACTGCTTGACCTTCTCGGTCGTCTTGCCGCGCAGGATGTCCATGATGTGCCCCGCGCCGAAGCTGATGCCGCTTTGCTGCTGCACGCGATAGATGGTGGACAGCAGCTTGCGCGCGGCATCCGTGCCGTCCCACACCTGGGGCGGCGTGATGCAGTTGTCGCAGTTGCCGCAGGGTGTGCTCTGCTCGCCGAAGTAGTCCAGCAGCCGCACGCGCCGGCAATCGCTGGCCTCGGCGAGCGACAGCAGGGCATCGAGCTTTCCGCGCATCACCTGCTTGAACTCTTCGCCGGCAGGGCTCTCGTCGATCATGCGGCGCTGGTTCACCACGTCCTGCAGGCCGTAGGCCATCCAGGCGTCGGCCGGTTCGCCGTCGCGGCCGGCACGGCCGGTCTCCTGGTAGTAGCCTTCGATGTTCTTGGGCATGTCCACGTGCGCGACGAAGCGAACGTCGGGCTTGTCGATGCCCATGCCGAAGGCGATGGTGGCGACCATCACGATGCCCTCTTCGCGCAGGAAGCGGTCCTGGTTCTTCTGCCGCACTGCGGCGTCCAGGCCCGCGTGATAGGGCAGTGCGTTGAGCCCCGCGTCGCACAGCGACTGCGCCAGGTCCTCCACACGCTTGCGCGACTGGCAGTAGATGACGCCCGCGTCGCCTTCATGCTCGCGCTCGATGAAGCGCATGAGTTGCGTGGTCGCGTCCTTCTTCTCGACGATGGTGTAGCGGATGTTCGGGCGGTCGAAGCTGGAGACGAACTGGCGCGCCTCTTCGAGCCGCAGCCGCTCCACGATGTCGGCGCGCGTGAGCGCATCGGCGGTGGCAGTCAGCGCGATGCGCGGCACGCCGGCATAGCGTTCGTGCAGAACGGTCAGCGCGCGGTACTCGGGTCGGAAGTCGTGGCCCCACTGGCTCACGCAATGCGCCTCGTCGATCGCGAACAGCGAGAGTTGGCCGCGCTCGTGGAGCGAATCGAGCTGCGAGAGGAAGCGCGGCGTCGTCACGCGCTCGGGCGCCGCGTAGAGCAGGGTGATCTCGCCGCGCATCATGCGGCGTTCGACGTCCTGCGTTTCTTCCCAGTCCAGCGTGGAATTGAGGAAAGCCGCGCTCACGCCCGCCTCATGCAGCGCGCCGACCTGGTCGTGCATCAGCGCGATCAGCGGCGACACCACCACCGTCACGCCCCCGCCGGAGCGGTGCCGCGCGATGGCCGGGATCTGATAGCACAGCGACTTGCCGCCGCCCGTGGGCATCAGCACCAGTGCGTCGCCGCCGGCGGTGACGTGGTGCACGATTCCCTCCTGGGGACCTCGGAAGCGCGCATAGCCGAAGACGTCGTGGAGGATCTGCTCCGGCGACGCGGCAATGGATTCGGATGGCAGGGCGGACACGGTTGTTGTGCTTCTGGTGGCTTCTGGGACGGCACGCGCACCTCCCGTGCGCGCGGACGCCCATTGTCTCCGAAGCCGCCCTGGCGCGCCGCGCTCAGCCCAGCACGATGCGCGCGATGATGTTGCGCTGGATCTCCGAGGAGCCCTCGTAGATGCGCAGGATGCGCGCGTCGCGCACGTAGCGCTCCAGCGGCATCTCGCGGGTGAAGCCGTAGCCGCCGTGGATCTGCAGTGCGGTGTCGGTGACGAAGGCCACCATCTCCGACGCATGCAGCTTGGCCATCGCCGATTGCAGTGTGAACGGCTGCCCCGCGGTGCGCAGCGCCAGCGCCTGCATGGCGAGGCCCCAGGAGGCTTCGAGCCGCAGCTTCATGTCCGCGAGCATCCACTGGATGCCTTGCCGCGTGGAAAGCGCCTCGCCGCCGATCTGGCGGTCGTGCGTCCACTGCACCGCGGCCGCGAGCGCGGCCTCGGCGATGCCGAGCGATGTCGCCGCGACGTCGAGGCGGCTGTTGTCGAGCACCTTCATCGCGGTCCTGAAGCCCGAGCCTTCCTCGCCGAGCCGGTTGGCGACCGGTACTTCCACCGACTCGAAAGCCACTTCGAACGCATGCCCCCCGCGAATGCCCATGAGCTTCTCGTGCGACGAGATGCGGATCCCGGGGCTCGCGGTGTCGACGATGAAGGCGCTCACGCCGCGCGCGCCCGCCGCGGCATCCGTCTTTGCGAACACCACGAGAAACTTCGCCTCGGCCGCGTTGGAGATGAAATGCTTGACGCCGTCGATGCGGTAGACGTCGCCGTCGCGCGTCGCGCGTGTGCGCAGATCGGCGGGATGCGATCCGCCGCGCGGCTCGGTCAGCGCGAAGCCCGCGAGCCATTCGCCGCCGGCTGCCTTGGGAAGCCATTGCGCGCGTTGTTCGTCGTTGCCGCCGATCAGCACGGCGTCCGTGCCGAGGTAGTGCGCGCCGATCATGGAGGAAGTCGCCGCGCAGGCGCGCGAGATTTCCACCAGCGCCAACAGCATCGCGGTCGGCGATACGCCGGGGCCGCCCCAACGCTCCGGCAGGTTCATGCCCATCAGGCCCAGTTCCGCGAGCTGGGGCACGTGGCAGGTGGCCGAGCGCTCTTCTTCATCGATCTCGCGCGCGAGCGGGGCGAGCGCTTCGCCCGCAAAGCGTGCGACTGCATCGGCGAGGGCCTGGTCTTCGTCGGTGACACCGAGTCGGTTCATGTCGTTTCCTTTCGTGGTCAATCCGGAGTGCCGAAGGCGCCCGCTTCACGCAGTTCGGCGAGCTTGTCGATCCCGCAGCCCAGAAGGCTCGCGAGCAGGTCGTGCGTGTGCTCGCCCAGCGCGGGCGCGCGTTCAGCGCGGTTGGGTGCGGCGCCGTTGAAGCGCACCGGCTGCGTCGGCAGTTGCAGGCCGGGCAGGCGCTCGTCGTGCACCGAGCGCAGCAGTTCGCGCGCATGGGCCTGCGGCGAGTCGAGCGCCTGCGCGATGGTCCAGATCGGCGCGGCGGGAACGCCGGCGTGCTCCAGACGCGCGACGACTTCTTCGGTGGAATGCAATGCGGCCCACGATTCGATCAGCGCGCGCAAGGCAGGCTCGTGCTCGGAGCGCGATTCGTCGCTTGCAAACCGGTCGTCCCCGGCAAGCGCAGGCATTTCCATCGCCGCAGCGAGCGCGTCGAACAGCTTCTTGTTGAGCACCGCGAGCGCGAAGTGCCCGTCCTTCGCGCGGTAGACGCCGAAGGGCGCCGACAGCGGGTGCCGGTTGCCCACGCGCCGCGCCGGCTTGCCGGTGAAGAGAAAGCGGGCCATCGACGTCGCGAGAAAGCTCAGCGTGGTGTCGAACATCGCGACATCCACATGCTGGCCGCGCCCGGTGCGCTGGGTCTGCAGCAGCGCCGCGAGCGTGGCCCACGACGCGAAGAGGCCGGCGACCACATCCGAGACCGCTTCGCCGACCAGCGTTGGCGCGCCGTCCGGGTCGCCGGTGGCCTCCATCAGGCCGCTCATCGCCTGCACGATGATGTCGTAGGCCGGCCGATGCGCGTAGGGGCCGGTCTGCCCGAAGCCCGACACGCTCACGTAAACCAGCTTCGGGTTGTGCCTCGACAGTGCCTCGGCCCCGATGCCGAGCCGGTCCGCGACGCCGGGGCGGAAGTTCTCGACCACCACGTCGGCGCGCTCCGCGAGCTCGCGCACCAGCCGCACCGCCTCCGGATGCTTGAGGTCGAGCACCAGGCTCTTCTTGTTGCGGTTCATCACCGTGAAGAGCGCGCTTTCGCCGTTGCGCATCGGGCCGATGGCGCGGTAGTCGTCGCCGTGCGGTGGTTCGATCTTGATGACTTCGGCGCCCAGGTCGGCCAGCAGCGCCGTCGAGAGCGGCCCGGCGAGCACGCGGGTGAAGTCGAGGATGCGGATGCCGTCGAGGGGACGGGCTTCGGAGGTCATGGCGGTGTCCTTTCGAGACGGGATTTGCGCCATGGTCGGCCAGGACTGGATCAAATGAAAATACTGTTGTCTGATGCCTTGGATCAAGAAAGATGATTCACCTGAACCTGCGCCAGCTCGAATATTTCGTCGCCGCGGCGCGCCACGGGGGCGCTGCGCGAGCGGCCGAAGCGCTGAGCGTTTCGCAGCCGTCGATCTCCAAGGCGATCGCCGACCTGGAAGCGCAATGGGGCGAGCCGCTCTTCGTGCGCCTGCATGCGCGCGGGCTCGAGCTCACCGCGGCCGGCGTTCTGCGCCACCGCGAGGCGCATGCGCTGCTCGAGAAGGCGCGGGCGCTGTCGATGCCGCGCACCGGCGAACTCGCGGGCCTGCTGCGCGTGGGCTGTTTCAGCACGCTCGCCCCGCGCTACCTGCCGGACATCCTTGCGCGCATGCGCAGCGCATGGCCGGCCATCGAGATCCAGCTCTTCGAAGGCGACACCGAGACCCTCACGCGCATGCTGGAGCGCGGCGCGCTCGACGTCGCGCTGATGTACGACCTCGGCCTCGCGCGCGGCGTGCGGCTCGAAGCGGTGACGCAGTTGCGTCCCTATGCGTTGCTTCCGTGGGGCCACCGGCTCGCGGCTTCGACGAGCCTTCGCATCGCCGATCTCGCGCGCGAGCCGCTGGTGCTCATCAACCTCCCGCACAGCCGCGAGTACTTCCTGTCGCTGTTCCGCGATGCCGGCGTGACGCCGCAGATCGCACACGAGAGCACTTCGCTGGAGATGGTGCGATCGCTAGTCGCGAACGGACTCGGCGTGTCGGTGCTGACCACGCGGCCGGTGCGCGACCAGGCGTATGACGGCAAGCGCATTGCCTGCCGTCGCCTGCGCGGGCAGCTCGCGCTCCAGTCGGTGGTGCTCGCCTATCCGCAGCCGCATGGCTTCGCCTCGCCGTTGACCGCGCCGCTCGCAGAGCTGGTGCGAGCCAGCGTCTCGAAACAGGCGGACGCGCTCACCAGCTGACGCCGAATCTGGCACGGGCCTTGCAAAAACAAGGTCAATTCGCTGCCCCGCATCCCTGTCTAGACAGCTTTTGGTGCATGAAACCGCTTTCTTGCACTGGGAGTG
The DNA here is from genome assembly GCF_900107745.1 of Variovorax sp. YR216. Lineage (GTDB taxonomy): Bacteria > Pseudomonadota > Gammaproteobacteria > Burkholderiales > Burkholderiaceae_C > Variovorax. Next base: position 83,030 of record NZ_FNRO01000017.1, read on the forward strand.
GGCGAAACGTCTCTTGATCTTGGAAGACATTTCGGGTTAACCTGTATATACAGGTGCATCGCAGCGAATGAAACTCGGCTCCGTTGCTGGAATTGCCCTCTTCAGGCGCCAGCCAGCCGAACCTTTTGAAACGCAACAGGAGAACCTTGATGGTCAAGTCGGTCGGAAAAATCGCCTCGCTGGTCGCGGCAGCTGCATGCGCCCTCGGCATCGCGACAAGCGCGAATGCACAGGAAACCAAGATCGCCCTCGGCATGTCCGGCTGGACCGGCTTCGCGCCGCTCACGCTCGCGGACAAGGCCGGCATCTTCAAGAAGAACGGGCTGGACGTCGAACTGCGCATGATCCCGCAGAAGGACCGCCACCTTGCGCTGGCCTCGGAAGCGATCCAGTGCGCCGCGACCACCGTCGAAACGCACGTTGCCTGGAACGCCAACGGCGTGCCGATCGTGCAGATCTTCCAGATGGACAAGTCCTACGGCGCCGACGGCCTCGCGGTGCGCAACGACGTCAAGAGCTTCTCCGACCTCAAGGGCAAGGCGATCGGCGTGAGCGCGCCGGGCACCGCGCCGTACTTCGGCCTCGCCTGGATGCTGAACAAGAACGGCATGAGCATGAAGGACGTGAAGCTGGTCTCGCTGGAGCCGCAACCTGCCGCGCAGGCCTTCGTCGCGGGCCAGAACGATGCGGCCATGACCTACGAGCCGTACCTCTCGACCGTGCGCTCCAACCCGACCGCCGGCAAGATCCTCGCCACCACGCTCGACTACCCGATGGTGATGGACACCGTCGGCTGCGCGCCGAAGTGGCTCAAGGCCAACCCCAAGGCCGCGAAGGCGCTGGCCGATTCGTACTTCGAAGCGGTCGAGATGATCAAGGCCGACCCGACCAAGGCGAACGAGATCATGGGCACGGCGGTGAAGCAGTCGGGCGAGCAGTTTGCCAAGTCGTCGGCCTACCTGCGCTGGTCCGACAAGGCGGCCAACCAGAAGTTCTTCGCCAACGACATCGTGCCCTTCATGAAGGACGCGCAAGGCATCCTGCTGGAGGCGGGCGTGATCCGCAAGGCGCCTGAAGACCTCAACGCCACCTTCGACACCAGCTTCATCAAGTAAGAGCGGCCATCATCATGAGCGCGACGCCTGTCATGAACTCCTCCAAGCCGGTGATTTCTGCCGGGTCCGTCGCCGCTGCGGCGGCGCCCCGCCGCCGCCGTGCCCTCGCTCCACTGGAGCCCGTCAGCGCCCGTTCGCGCTGGATGCTCGGCCTGGGCTTCTTCGTGGTCTTCGTGGTCGTCTGGGGCTTCTTCACGCTCGGCGGCTTCGTGTCGCCGACCTTCCTTGCCAGCCCGGTCACGATGGTGAAGGAGGGCATCAGCCTCTTCACCGAGTTCAACTTCGCGCACGACATCGGCATGACGGTGTGGCGCGTGTTCGGCGGCTTCGTGATCGCCGCGATCATCGCGGTGCCGCTGGGCATCGCCATGGGCACCTGGAAGAGCGTGGAGGCCTTCTTCGAGCCCTTCGTCTCGTTCTGCCGCTACCTGCCGGCGTCGGCCTTCATTCCGCTGTTGATCCTCTGGGCCGGCATCGGCGAGGCGCAGAAGCTGCTCGTGATCTTCATCGGCTCGGTCTTCCAGATCACGCTGATGGTGGCCGTCACCGTCGGCAGCGCGCGCCGCGATCTGGTCGAGGCGGCCTACACGCTGGGCGCCAAGAGCCGCGGCATCGTGCTGCGCGTGCTGATTCCGGGCGCCGCACCGGGCATCGCCGAGACGCTGCGCCTCGTGCTCGGCTGGGCCTGGACCTACGTGATCGTCGCCGAGCTGATCGGCTCGTCGTCCGGCATCGGCCACATGATCACCGACAGCCAGGCGCTGCTGAACACCGGGCAGATCATCTTCGGGATCATCGTCATCGGCGTGATCGGCCTCATTTCCGACTTCGCCTTCAAGGCCCTCAACCGCCGCATGTTTGCGTGGAGCACCCTGTGATGAACCAGCTTTCCGTTCGCGGCGTGTCCCGCACCTTCACCGGCACGCGTGGCCAGAAGACGCAGGCGTTGCTGCCCATCGACTTCGAAGTGCGCGAGAACGACTTCGTCACCATCCTCGGCCCGTCGGGCTGCGGCAAGTCCACCTTGCTGCGCATCGTTGCCGGCCTCGACTACCCGACCGAGGGCCGCGTGCTGCTCGACGGCCAGACCATCGAAGGCCCGGGCGCCGATCGGGGCGTGGTGTTCCAGAGCTACACGCTCTTCCCGTGGCTCACGATCGCGCAGAACATCCGCTTCGGCCTGCGCGAGCGCGGCATGAGCGAGGCCGAGCAGAAGGAGCGCAGCGACTTCTTCATCGCCAAGGTCGGCCTGCGGGGCTTCGAGAACCACTTCCCCAAGCAGCTCTCCGGCGGCATGCAGCAGCGCACCGCGATCGCGCGCGCACTGGCCAACGACCCGAAGATGCTGCTGCTCGACGAGCCCTTCGGCGCGCTGGACAACCAGACCCGCGTTCTGATGCAGGAGCTCTTGCTCGGCATCTGGGAGTCCGCACGCAAGACGGTGCTCTTCGTCACGCACGACATCGACGAGGCGATCTTCATGGCGAACCGCGTCGCGGTGTTCAGCGCCCGGCCGGGCCGCATCAAGACCGAGATCCCGGTCGACTTCCCGCATCCACGCCACTACACAATCAAGACTTCACCGGAGTTCATGGAGATCAAGGCACGCCTCACCGAGGAAATCCGCGCCGAGTCCATGGCTGCTGCAGAACACTGAACGACCACGCAAGAAGACACCATGAGCGCCACCCCCCTTCGCAAGACCGCCGAGACCCGCACGACGGAGCCCCGCACATCGGGCGCCGCCGCGAATTCGGCCATGCCTGCGTTGGCGCTCTACGAGCAGATCAAGTCCTTCATCACGCACAAGATCCAGGACGGCTCGTGGGTGGCCGGCCATCGACTGCCGTCGGAAAGCGAACTGGTCGCGCAGTTCGGCGTGGCCCGCATGACGGTGAACCGCGCGCTGCGCGAGCTGGTGGAGCAGGGCCGCATCGTGCGTGTGGCCGGCGTGGGCAGCTTCGTCGCGGAAGACAAGCCGCAATCCACCCTGCTGCAGATCGCCAACATCGCGAGCGAAATCCGCGCGCGCGGCCATGACTACCGCTGCGAATTCCTCGTTGCGGAGCGCATCGCCGCTTCGCCGGATGTTGCGGTGTGGCTCGACCTGCGCCCCGGCGAATCGGTCTTTCACACCGTGTGCCTGCACATGGAGAACGACGTGCCGGTGCAGCTCGAAGACCGCTACGTCAACCCGCGCGTGGTGCCGGACTTCCTCGAGCAGGACTTCTCGAACCTGCCCCCCAGTGAATACCTGGTGCGCAACGTGCCCTTCGACCAGATCGAGCATGTCGTGGATGCGGTGCTGCCGACCGCCGAGCAGGCCGAGCGCCTGGACATGCCGTCGACGGACCCCTGCCTGCTGCTCACGCGGCGCACCTGGACACGCACCGTCCCCGTGACGATGGTGCGCTGCCTGCACCCTGCTTCGCGCTACCGGCTCGGCAGCCGGTTCCGCGCCGACGGCAACCCCAGCATCGGCTGAGGCCGCACCGACACGCACTTCGTTTTTTGACGCCACTACTTGTATAGACAGGAAGGACTTCCCACATGGACAACGCATCCCTCTCCACCCACCCGATCGTGCTGACGCCCGGCGACGTCGATCTGGCAACGCTGCGCCGCGTGCATGCCGGCGGCGTGCAGCTTTCGCTCGATCCCTCGGCGCGTGCCGGTCTTCTCGCCGCGCAAGCCAAGGTCCGTCACATCGTGGAGTCGGGGGATGTCGTCTATGGCATCAACACCGGCTTCGGCAAGCTCGCGCAGACCATCATCCCGACCGAGCGCCTGGCCGAGCTGCAGCGCAACCTCGTGCTCTCGCACGCCTGCGGCACCGGCGAGCCGCTCGACGCGGGCGTGGTGCGGCTCGTACTCGCGACCAAGGCGGTGAGCCTGGCGCGCGGCCACTCCGGCGTGCGGCCCGAGATCGTCGATGCGCTGCTGGCGCTGTGCAACGCCGGCCTGCTGCCGCGCATTCCGTCGAAGGGTTCGGTCGGCGCGTCGGGCGACCTTGCGCCGCTCGCCCACCTGGCCTGCGTGCTGATCGGCGAAGGCGAAGTCACGACGCCGCAGGGCGAGGTGGTCGGTGGCGCCGAGGCCATGAAGCGCATCGGCCTCGCGCCTTTCGTGCTCGGACCCAAGGAAGGCCTCGCGCTGCTCAACGGCACGCAGGTGTCGACCGCGCTCGCGCTGACGGGCCTCTTCGGCGCCGAGGACGTGTTCGCGGCCGGCATCATGGCCGGCGCGCTGTCGCTCGAAGCGATCCAGGGCTCGATCAAGCCCTTCGACGCGCGCATCCACATCGCGCGCGGCCAGCCCGGCCAGATCGCCGTGGCCGCTGCGATGCGCGCCGTGCTCGAAGGCAGCGAGATCGTCCCGTCGCACGCCGACTGCGGCCGCGTGCAGGACCCGTACTCCATCCGCTGCGTGCCGCAGGTGATGGGCGCGTGCCTCGACAACCTCGCACATGCGGCGCGCGTGCTGCGCACCGAAGCCAATGCGGCGTCCGACAACCCGCTGGTCTTCGACAACGGCGACGTGATCTCGGGCGGCAACTTCCACGCCGAGCCGGTGGCCTTCGCGGCGGACATCATCGCGCTCGCGGTGAGCGAGATCGGCGCGATCTCCGAGCGCCGCATGGCGCTGCTGCTCGACAGCGGCCTCTCGGGCCTGCCGCCCTTCCTCGTGCGCGACGGCGGCGTCAACTCCGGCTTCATGATCGCGCAGGTCACCGCCGCGGCGCTCGCGTCGGAGAACAAGTCGCTCGCGCATCCGGCCAGCGTCGACAGCCTGCCGACCTCCGCCAACCAGGAAGACCATGTGTCGATGGCGACCTTCGCCGGCCGCCGCCTCGGGGACATGGTGCAGAACACCGCCGTGGTCGTCGGCATCGAAGCGATGGCCGCCGCCCAAGGCATCGAGCTGAAGCGCGGCCCGAAATCTTCTCCGCTGCTCGAAGCCGAATTCGCCGCCATCCGCGAGCGCGTCGCCTTCATCGACCAGGACCGTTTCCTCGCTCCCTCCATCGAAGCCATGCGCACCTGGGCGCGCCAGAGCCAGTGGCCCGAAGCCGTGCGCTCGATGCTCCCCAGCAACGCCTGATTCACCGAACAAGCTCCGTCACCGAAAGGACACCACGCCATGAACGCTCCCGACAAGTTCCTCGCCGCCAAGCTCGCCGACCCCCGCCATGACCCGACCCGCGTGATCCGCGCGCCGCGCGGCAGCACGCTCAACTGCAAAAGCTGGCTCACCGAAGCGCCGTTCCGCATGTTGCAGAACAACCTCGACCCCGACGTGGCCGAGAACCCGCAAAGCCTCGTGGTCTATGGCGGCATCGGCCGCGCCGCGCGCGACTGGGCGTGCTTCGACCAGATCCTCGCGACGCTCAAGGAACTCAACGACGATGAGACGCTGCTGATCCAGTCGGGCAAGCCGGTCGGCGTGTTCAAGACGCATGCGGACGCGCCGCGCGTGCTGCTCGCCAACTCCAACCTCGTGCCGAAGTGGGCCAACTGGGAACACTTCAACGAGCTCGACCGCAAGGGCCTCTTCATGTACGGCCAGATGACGGCAGGAAGCTGGATCTACATCGGCAGCCAGGGCATCGTGCAGGGCACCTTCGAGACCTTCGTCGAAGCTGGCCGCCAGCACTACAACAACGACCTCGGCGGCAAGTGGATCCTCACCGCCGGCCTCGGCGGCATGGGCGGCGCGCAGCCTCTCGCCGCCACGCTCGCGGGCGCGGTGTCGCTCAACATCGAGTGCCAGCAGTCGAGCATCGACTTCCGCCTGCGCACCCGCTACGTCGACAAGCAGGCCAAGGACATCGATGACGCGATCGCGCTCATCAAGCACCACACTGCGAAGAAGGAGGCCGTCTCCATCGCGCTGCTCGGCAACGCGGCCGAGATCCTGCCCGAGCTGGTGAAGCGGGCGAAGGCCGGCGGCATCAAGCCCGACCTCGTGACCGACCAGACCTCCGCGCACGACCTCATCAACGGCTACCTGCCGATCGGCTGGACCGTCGCGCAATGGAAGGCCGCGCAGCAGGACCCGGCCGAGCACGCACGCCTCACGCAGGCCGCCGCCAAGTCCTGCGCGGTGCACGTGCAGGCCATGCTCGACTTCCAGGCCATGGGCATCCCGACGGTCGACTATGGCAACAACATCCGCCAGGTCGCGTTCGACGAAGGCGTGAAGAACGCCTTCGATTTCCCGGGCTTCGTGCCGGCGTACATCCGCCCGCTGTTCTGCGAAGGCAAGGGTCCGTTCCGCTGGGTTGCGCTCTCGGGCGATCCGGAAGACATCTACAAGACCGACGCGAAGATCAAGGAGCTTTTCCCCGAGAACAAGCACACCCACCGCTGGCTCGACATGGCGCGTGACCGCATCGCGTTCCAGGGCCTGCCGGCGCGCATCTGCTGGCTGGGCCTCGGCGAGCGCCACAAGGCGGGCCTCGCGTTCAACGAGATGGTGAAGAACGGCGAACTCAAGGGCCCGATCGTGATCGGCCGCGACCACCTCGACACCGGCTCGGTCGCGAGCCCGAACCGCGAGACGGAAGCGATGAAGGACGGCACCGATGCGGTGAGCGACTGGCCGCTGCTCAACGCGCTGCTCAACACCGCGGGCGGCGCGACCTGGGTCAGCCTGCACCACGGCGGCGGCGTCGGCATGGGCTACTCGCAGCACTCCGGCGTGGTCATCGTCTGCGACGGCACCGATGCGGCGGCCAAGCGCATCGAGCGTGTGCTGTTCAACGACCCGGCCACCGGCGTGATGCGCCATGCCGACGCGGGCTACGACATCGCGATCGCGACCGCGAAGAAGCAGGGCCTGAACCTGCCGATGATCAAGTAAGCACGGCGAAGCGCGGCACGTGGCCATCCACCGCTTCGACATCGCTTCGCTCGCCGCCACCCCGTGGAAGAACGGGGGCGGCGTCACACGCGAGATCGTGTGCTCGCCGCCGGGCGCGGGCGTGGATCGCTTCGACTGGCGCGTGAGCATCGCGACCATCGACCGTCCGGGGCCGTTCTCGGCCTTCGACGGCGTGGACCGCGTGATCATGCTGCTCGACGGCGCGGGCGTGCGGCTGCATTCGCGCGATGGCCGCATCGACCACCGGCTCGACGCGCCGCATGCGCCGTTCGCCTTCGATGGCGGCGTGCCGCTCGATTGCGACCTGCTGGGGGGTGCGTCGACCGACTTCAACGTGATGTCGCGGCGCGGCCGGTTGCGTGCCGACGTGGATGTCCTGCATGAGCGCACCGACACCGCGCCCGCCGCGCACGGGCTGCTGCTCGCACTGCGCGGATCGTGGCGCCTGAACGACCTCGACTGCGAAGCGGGCTCGGGCGTGTGGTGGGACGGCGAACCATCGTCATGGCAGGTCGAGCCGCGTGAGTCCGCAGCCGCGTTGGTCGCGGTGCGCTTCACCGCATCAGGGAACTGAACCCCATGAATCATTCCGAACTCCCCACCGCCGACGGCGTCTGGCGTCATCTGCGCATCGCGCCGGGTGCGCTCGCCGGCGATCAAGCCGTCCAGGGCGAAGCAGCCATCGCCGTGGCCGGCGGAAAGATCGCGTGGATCGGTCGCGGCGATGCCGTACCCGGCGAGTTCGCCGGGCTGGCGCGCTTCGACGGCCGCGATGCGCTCGTCACACCGGGCCTCGTCGATTGCCATACGCATCTGGTCTACGGCGGACAGCGCGCCAACGAATTCGCGATGCGTCTCGCGGGCGCCACCTACGAGGAAGTCGCGAAGGCCGGCGGCGGCATCGTGTCTTCGGTGCGCGCGACACGCGAGGCGGACGAAGACACGCTCTACGCGCAAGCGTCCCGCAGGCTCGAACAACTGCTGGCCGAGGGCGTCTGCGCGATCGAGATCAAATCCGGCTACGGCCTGGCGCTCGAACACGAACGCAAGCAACTGCGTGTCGCGCGCCGGCTCGGCGAAGCCTACGGCGTCACGGTGCGCACCACTTTCCTCGGCGCGCATGCGTTGCCGCCCGAATACGCCGGGCGACAGGGCGACTACGTCGAGCTCGTCTGCAACGAGATGCTGCCCGCGCTGGCCTCCGAAGGGCTCGTCGACGCCGTCGACGTGTTCTGCGAGCGCATCGCTTTCTCGCTGGCCGAGACCGAGCGCGTGTTCCAGGCCGCGAAGGCGCTCGGCCTGCCGGTCAAGCTGCATGCCGAACAACTCTCCGACATGGGCGGTGCCGCGCTCGCGGCGCGCTACGGTGCACTGTCGTGCGATCACATCGAGCACCTGTCCGCCGAAGGCATCGCGGCGATGCGCGAAGCCGGCACCACCGCCGTGCTGCTGCCGGGCGCCTACTACACACTGCGCGACACGCACCTGCCGCCCATCGAGGCGCTGCGCGAAGCCGGCGTGCCGATGGCCGTTTCCACCGACCACAACCCCGGCACTTCGCCGGCGTTGAGCCTGCTGCTGATGGCGAACATGGCCTGCACGCTGTTCCGCCTCACGGTGCCCGAAGCGATGGCCGGCATCACGCGGCATGCGGCGCGCGCGCTGGGCCTGCAGGACACGCATGGTGCGATCGGCGTCGGCTGCCCCGCGAACTTCGTGCTGTGGCAACTGCGCGATGACGCGGAGCTCGCGTACTGGTTCGGACAGCAGCCCGGGCGCACCATCGTCCGGCAGGGGCGCATCGCCTCCGTGGAGAACGCCATTGCCTGAAACCACCTCCACACGCCGCCTCTTTGCCGCCGATGCCTTGCTGCCGACGGGTTGGGCGCGCGATGTCCTGCTCGAATGGGACGACACCGGCAAGCTCTCGGCGGTCACGCCCGGCGTAGAGCCCAATGGCACCCGACGCGCCGCCGGCCCGGTGCTGCCCGGCATGCCGAACCTGCATTCGCACGCCTTCCAGCGCGCCTTCGCGGGACTGACCGAATTTCGCGGCGAGGCCCAGGACAGCTTCTGGAGCTGGCGCACGCTCATGTACCGCTTCGCCGCGAAGATCTCGCCGGAGCAGGTCGAGGCGATCGCGACCTGGCTCTACATCGAGATGCTCGAAGCGGGCTACACCTCGGTGTGCGAGTTCCACTACCTGCATCACGATGCGGACGGGCGGCCGTACGCCGATGACGCCGAACTCTCGCTCGCGCTGTTGCGCGCGGCCAGGAACGCGGGCATCGGTTTGACGCTGCTGCCGGTGCTCTACCAGACCAGCGGCTTCGGCGGACTCGCGCCGAGCGAAGGGCAGAGGCGCTTCATCCGTTCGACCGATTCGATGCTGCGCCTGCTCGACCGCCTGCGCCCGGCGTGCGAGGCGCAGGGCGCGCGGCTCGGTCTCGCGCCGCATTCGCTGCGCGCAGTGCCGCCCGAGGGGTTGCGCGATGCGCTCGCGGGGCTCGATGCGATCGACCCCTCCGCGCCGGTCCACATCCACATTGCCGAGCAGACCGGCGAAGTCGATGCATGCCTGGCCTGGAGCGGCCAACGGCCGGTGGCCTGGCTGCTCGATCACGCACCGGTGAATGCGCGCTGGTGCCTCGTGCACGCCACGCACATGGACGCCGACGAATACCGCAGCGCGGCCGCCAGCGGCGCGGTCGCGGGCCTCTGCCTGACCACCGAGGCCAACCTCGGCGACGGCATCTTCGACTTCAACGCATGGCGTGCGGCCGGCGGCCGCTGGGGCGTGGGCTCCGACAGCCATGCCTGCGTGAACGCGGCGGAGGAACTGATGATGCTGGAGTATGGCCAGCGCCTCGCCATGCGCCAGCGCAATGTCGGCGCCGATGCTGCACATCGCGAGGTCGCGACCGCGCTGACGCTTTCTGCGGTGCAAGGCGGCGCGCAGGCTGCGGGCCGTGCCGTCGGCGGGCTCGCGGTGGGCCAGCAGGCCGACTTCGTGGTGCTGGATGCAGCGCATGTCGCGCTGCAGGGGCTCTCCGCGCCGGACATGCTGTCGTCGCATGTGTTCGCAAGCCATCGCACCTCGGCGCTCGATGCCGTGTACGTCGCAGGGCAGGTGCGTGTGACCGGTGCCCGCCATGCCTTGCATCGCGAGGCCGCATCGACCTTCGTGGCGGCGCGCACCCAACTTCTCGCCAAGGACTGACCTCATGCCTTTCACAACCAACGAGCCCCCGTTCCGCTTCCGTCGCGGCACGCGGCCGCTCCTGATCTCGATGCCGCATGTCGGTACCCATGTGCCGCCGCAGCTCGCCGCGCGCCTGACCGACGAAGCGCGGCAGGTGCCGGACACCGACTGGCATCTCGAACGCCTCTACGACTTCGCGGACGAACTGGGCGCGTCGGTGCTGGTCGCGACGCACTCGCGGTACGTGGTCGACCTCAACCGCCCGCCGGACGGCGCGAGCCTGTACCCGGGGCAGAGCGTGACCGGCCTGTGCCCGGTCGATACCTTCGACGACACGCCGCTCTACACCGCTGGCGACGTGCCGGACGACGCCGAGATTGCCGCGCGCCGTGAAGCCATCTGGCTGCCCTATCACCGGCAGCTCGCCGACGAACTCGCGCGCATCAAGGCCGAGCACGGCGTCGCGGCGCTGTGGGACGCGCATTCGATCCGCTCGGTGCTGCCGCGCTTCTTCGAAGGCAAGCTGCCGGACCTGAACCTCGGCACCGCGCAGGGCGCAAGCTGCGATCCGGCGCTCGCGCAGACGCTGCTGGGCGTCGCCAAGGAAGCGACCGGCTTCACCAGCGTGCTCAACGGCCGCTTCACCGGCGGCTACATCACGCGCCACCACGGCCAGCCCGCGCAGGGCGTGCATGCGGTGCAGCTCGAGATGACGCAGTGCAGCTACATGCAGGAGGCGCTGCCTTTCGACTATCTGCCAGCGGTCGCGGCGCGCGTGCAGCCGCACGTGCGGCGCATGCTCGAAGCGGCGCTGCAGTTCGTCGAATCGCGCAAGGGGTGAGGCACGTGGAGCTCCTCGACGCCATCGCCCGCGAGATCGGGCCCGATCGCGTGCAGACGGGCGATGCGATCCCGCCGCGCCACCTGACCGATTGGAGCGGCGCCGCGCCGGTGCGGCCGCTCGCGCTGATGCGTCCGCGCTCCACGGAAGAGGTCTCGGCGGTTCTGCGCCTGTGCAGTGCGCATCGCGTGCCAGTGGTACCGCAGGGCGGCCTCACGGGCCTCGCGGGTGCGGCGGTGCCGAACGGCGATGCGATCGCGCTGTCGCTCGACCGCATGAACGCCATCGAGTCGCTGGATGCGGCCGCGGCCACCATCACCGTGCAGGCGGGCGCCACGCTGGAGGCGGTGCAGCAGGCCGCCGCCGCACAGGGCCTGCTGTTCGGCGTCGACCTCGGCGCGCGCGGGTCCTGCCAGATCGGCGGCAATCTCGCGACCAATGCCGGCGGCAACGGCGTGCTGCAGTTCGGGATGATGCGCGAGCAGACGCTGGGCCTCGAAGTCGTGCTGGCCGACGGCAGTGTGCTGCCGATGCTGCGGCCCATGATCAAGAACAACACGGGCTATGACCTCAAGCAGTTCTTCATCGGTGCCGAAGGCACGCTCGGCGTGATCACGCGGGCCGTGCTGCGCCTGCATCCCGCGCCGCAAGCCCGGGCGACCACGCTGGTGGCACTGCCTGGTTTCGATGCGGCGCTGGCTTTGCTCGGAAGGCTCCAGGCGCGCTTCCCCGGCGCGGTCGGGGCCTTCGAGCTGATGTGGCGCGATTTCATCGAGACCTCGCTAAGGTGGCAGAAGCTGCGCGAGCCCTTCGAGATGGCCCATCCCTTCGCCGCGCTGGTCGATGTCGTCGGCGACGACGAGGCCGCATTGCGCGATGCGCTCGAGGACGTCCTGGGCGGCGCGATGGAGGACGGCATCGCCGCCGATGCAGCCATCGCGCAATCGCACGCCCAGGCGCAGGCGTTCTGGAAGATCCGCGAAGCGACGGCGGAGTTGCCGGTGCACATGCACCCCCCGATCAATTTCGACGTGAGCTTGCCGATGCGTGAGATCGGCCGCTTTGCCGAGGTCTGCCGCGCGGCGTTCGATGCGCGTTGGCCGGGGCACCACTCGCTGTTCTTCGGCCACGTGGGTGACAGCAACCTGCACATCACGACCGACGGGCATTCGATCGGTGGCGAGGCGGAGGAACTCGAACGCGTCGTCTATGCACAGGTGGCCGCGTTTGGCGGAAGCGTCTCCGCCGAGCACGGCATCGGCCTGCACAAGAAGCCGTACCTCGGTGCGAGCCGCACGCCGGCGGAACTGGCCGTCATGCGCGCCATCAAGCAGGCGCTCGATCCCCACCATCTTCTCAACCCCGGCAAGGTCTTCGACATATGAACGCATCCGTCATCCGCGAACTCGTGCGCCCCGAGGTTCCCTCGCTTCCGCCGTACAACGCGGGCCTCTCGTCCGAAGCCGTGCGGCAGCGCTACGGCGCCTCGCACATTTCGCGCCTCGCGAGCAACGAGAACCCCTACGGCGCCAGCCCGGCGGTGGCGAAGGCGCTGGTGGACCTCGCGCTGCGTGCCGGCACCTATCCGGATGCGAACTGCACCGCGCTGCGATCGGCCATTGCCGGGCGCACGGGCGCGCGTGCGGATCAGATCGTCATCGGCAATGGCTCCGAGTCCATTCTCCAGATGCTTTGCCAGGCCTTTCTCTCGCCCGGCGACCGCGTGCTGACGCAGCGTCCCGCCTTCGGTCTGCACGAGATCTATCCGCGCATGATGGGCGCGACGGTCGAACTGCTCGCCCTCACGCCGTCGCTGGCGTTCGATCTCGATGCCTGGTGCGAAGCATTGGCGCGCGGGCCGAAGATCGCCATGCTCGCCAATCCCTCGAACCCTGTCGGCTGCATGTTCGATGCGAAGGCCTTCGCGCGTCTGCTCGAAGCGACGCCGGCCGCTACCCTGCTGGTGATCGACGAGGCCTACTACGAGTACGCGCGACTGGCGAGCGGATTCCCCGACGCGCTGGCGATGCTGCGCGAGCAGTCGCGTCCCTGGATCGTCCTGCGCACCTTCTCGAAGGCCTGGGGGCTCGCGGCGCTGCGCGTCGGCTACGGCATCGCATCCGACGCATCACTGATCGAGTGGCTCGACCGTGTGCGCACGCCGTTCAACGTCAACGAGGCGGCACAGGCTGCCGCGCTGGCTGCGTGGGGCGATGCCCCGTTCATGGAGCAGGCGGTTGCAGAGACGGTCAGGCAGCGCGCATCGATGGAGCAGGCGCTGCGTGCCCTCGCCGTGCCCGGGTTGCGCATCGCGCCGTCGGCGGCGAACTTCCTCTTCATCGACCTGGCGCGGGCGAACGGGCCAGTCAACGAGGCGCTGCTCGCGCGCGGCATCATCGTCAAGCCGTGGAAGGAGCCGGGCTTCGAGAACTTCATCCGCGTCTCGATCGGCACCGCGGACGACAACGCACGCTTCGTGGGCGCGCTGCGCGAGATCCTCGGCGCTTAACTGACGGGGCGACGGCAAGACCCGCCGCCGCGGCGGGCGAAGGGGCGCTTTCTACAATCGCGTCCATGAAGCCCATCGCCTACACCCGCGCCCAGAAGCTGCCCGAGATCCTCGCCCGACGCATCGCCATCCTCGACGGTGCGATGGGCACGATGATCCAGCGCTTCAAGCTCACCGAGGAGCAGTACCGCGGCGAGCGCTTCAAGGACTTCCCGCGCGACGTGAAGGGCAACAACGAGCTGCTGTCGCTCACCCGGCCCGATGTGATCCGCGACATCCACGAAGGCTACCTGGCCGCCGGCGCCGACCTCATCGAGACCAATACCTTCGGCGCGACCCGCATCGCGCAGGAGGACTACAAGATGGCCGACCTCGCGCGCGAGATGAACCTCGAATCCGCCAAGCTCGCGCGCGCCGCCTGCGACAAGTTCAGCACGCCCGACAAGCCGCGCTTCGTGGCCGGCGCACTGGGCCCGACGCCCAAGACCGCGAGCATCAGCCCGGACGTCAACGATCCGGGCGCGCGCAACGTCACCTTCGAGGAGCTGCGCGCGTCCTACTACGAGCAGGTCGAGGCGCTGGTGGAGGGTGGCGCGGACGTGCTGCTGGTCGAGACGATCTTCGACACGCTCAACGCCAAGGCGGCCCTGTTCGCGATCGACGAATACTTCGAGGCCAGCGGCGAGCGCCTGCCGATCATCATCAGCGGCACCGTGACCGATGCCTCGGGCCGCATCCTCAGCGGCCAGACCGTGACCGCCTTCTGGCACAGCGTGCGCCATGCGCAACCGCTGGCGATCGGCCTGAATTGCGCGCTCGGCGCGGCGCTGATGCGGCCCTATATCCAGGAGCTGGCGCGCGTCGCGGACGACACCTTCATCAGCTGCTATCCCAACGCCGGCCTGCCCAACCCGATGAGCGAGACCGGCTTCGACGAAACGCCGGACGTGACATCGCGCCTCTTGCACGAGTTCGCGGCCGAGGGGCTGGTCAACATCGTGGGCGGCTGCTGCGGCACGACGCCCGAACACATCGCGGCCATCGGGCAGGCGGTGTCGCCGGTGCCGGGGCGCAAGCTGAACGCGGCCGGCTTCTACCGCGAAGCGGCCTGAGGCGCAGTCTTGCGCACCCGCGCTCGGCATGTGAAGCCGAGGTGAAGAGGCTTTCCAAACGTTGGCGAAGGTGCACGACGGGGGTCGCCCCGCCGTTGTCAATCAACGGCCGTGTCCGATTGACACCGCCAATGCGGCCCACCTAACCTGACCCGCAAAGGATTTCCATACATGCACAAACAGACTTGGCGATGGATCGGCACTTGCGCCATCGCGCTTTCGCTCCCGCTGGCCGCGGCGGCGCAACAGGCTTTCACGCGGGGCAGCGTCAACCTTCGGGCCGGGCCTTCGAGTTCGTATCCGCTCGTCGCGGTGCTCGCCCCGGGCCAGCCGCTGCAGGTGATGGGCTGCACCGCCGGCTTCGGCTGGTGCGACGTCGTGCTGTCGGACGGGCTTCGTGGCTGGGCCTATGCGGGCAGCCTCGACTACGCCTACGAAGAGCAGCACGTGCCGCTGGCGGCCTACGGCGCGGTGATCGGTGTGCCGATCGTGACCTTCGCGATCGGCAGCTACTGGGGCGACTACTACCGCGATCGCCCCTGGTACAGCCAGCCCCGCTGGTGGGGCGGCAGGCCGCCACCGCCGCCGGTGTCCGGATGGCGCCCGCTGCCCGCGCCGGTTCCTGCATGGCGGCCGAATCCCTGGCCGGGCTACGGCCCTGGCTATCACCCGCCGGTGGGCGCGAGGCCACCGGCTCCGGCCTTCCGGCCTCCGCCGCCGGTGGGGTTCCGTCCGCCGATGGATCCGGGTCACCGGCCGCCGTCACCGCCCGCCGGGATACGGCCGCCGGCGCCGGATCATGGCTTCCGCCCGGGTGGGCCCGGCCGTCCGGACTGGAACCCCGGCCGGCCGCGGGGAGAACAAGGTGGCGGACACGGCCGTGGCGGCGACCAGGGCAACCGTGGCGGGCATGGTGAGGGCGGCGGCCGCGGCGATCATGGCGGCGGCAACGATCGAGGCCAGGGACGCGGCCACGGCGACCGCTGACGCGCGGCCTCAGTCCTTCTTCCGCGCGATCAGTTCCACGAAGCGCTGGGCACCCAGCCCCAGCGGGCGCTCGCGCGACCACACCACGTCGACCCACAGATCGAGTCCGTTCGAGAGGTTCTCGAACGGGATTTCGATGAGCGCACCTGCCGCGACATGCGGGCGCGCGAAATTGCGCGGCAGCCAGCCCCAGCCCAGCCCCGCGGTGATCAGGCTCAGCGCCGCGAGCGCGTTGTCGGTGCGCCAGACATGCCGCGCGAAGACGAAGCGCGGGTCGCTGGTCGCCAGGTCGCGCCCCGCGACCACGATCTGGCGCGTGGTCGTCAGATGCGCCTCGCGCAGCCGCCCTCCGGCCGCAGCGAGCACCGGATGGTCGGGCGCCATCACGGCCACCATGGTGTCGTTGGCCACCTCCTGAAACCCCTCGCGACCGTCGAGGCTGGGCCGCTCGAAGACCAGCGCGAGCTGCGCCCGCCCGCTGTGCAGCAGCGCCAGCGCGTCGGCCTGCGGGGCGGCAAGCACCTCGACTTCCAGCAGCGGGTATTCCTGCGCCAGGGCCGCCAGCGCGCCGCTCCAGGGCGCGGCGAGCAGCTCGGGTGCGATGGCGAGCGTCAGTCGGTCCTCGAGGCCCTGCGTCAAGGCGAGCGCCTGCACCTGCAGCTGCTTGAGCTGCGAAGCGAGCAGCCGGGCCTGCGGCTCCAGCGAACGCGCGGCAGCGGTCGGCTGGGGCTCACGGCCGCTGCGGTCGAAGAGCTGGAGATCCAGTTCCGCCTCGAGGTTGGCGATCGCCATGCTGACCGCGGACGGCACCCGCCCCAGCGCGCGCGCGGCGGCCGAGAAGGAGCCGTGGTCGATGACAGCCAGGAAGACTTCCACGTTGTCGCTCGAAAAACTCATGGCGCCGATCTTTCAACAAAACTGAAAGAAGATGACTTTATATGTCAGTAGATCGAACATAAAGTACGGCTCAGCAGCAACCAACACAGGATCGATTTCATGCAAGGGCTCAAGCGTCGCGTGGTCTACATCAGCCTCTACGAAGGCATCGCCATCGTGGCGGCCAGCGCGGGTTTGTCGCTGATGTCGGGCCAGGGGATGGGGCACTCGGGCGTGGTTGCGGTGATCGCGTCGGTCATCGCGGTCTTGTGGAACCTGAGCTTCAATGCCCTGTTCGAACGCTGGGAATCCCGCCAGGCGGTTCGCGGCCGCAGCGTCAAGCGCCGGATCGCGCATGCAATCGGTTTCGAAGGCGGTCTCGTCGCCTTCCTGGTGCCGGTTTTCGCGTGGTGGCTGAACGTCAGCCTGTGGGAAGCGCTGGTGATGGATCTGGGCCTCGTCGTGTTCTTCCTGGTCTACACCTTCGTCTTCAACTGGGCCTTCGACATGCTCTTCGGCCTGCCCGCGGCAGCGACCGGCGAAGCCCAGCCGGCGTAAAATCCGCGCTCCCCAAGGAGCGTTGCAGCGCCACCGCCCCCTCGCGCTGCGCGAGGGGCGAGGCGTCAGGCTTGGGTTCAACGACGCTCGCCTGACCCCGATCTTCCAGGTGAGCGCATGTCTTCCGAATCCTCTTCCATCCTCGTTCCTCCCATGAAGCTTTCCGGCCTGGAGCCGGTGCGGATCGGGGAGGGCGCGCTGTTCGTCAACATCGGCGAGCGCACCAATGTCACGGGCTCGAAGGCCTTCGCGCGGATGATCCTCAACGGCCAGTTCGAGGATGCGCTCGCCGTCGCGCGGCAGCAGGTGGAAAACGGCGCGCAGGTGATCGACATCAACATGGACGAGGCCATGCTCGACAGCAAGGCCGCGATGGTCCGCTTCCTGAACCTGATCGCGAGCGAGCCCGACATCGCGCGGGTGCCGATCATGATCGACAGCTCCAAGTGGGAAGTCATCGAGGCGGGCCTGCGCTGCATCCAGGGCAAGGGCATCGTCAACTCGATCAGCATGAAGGAGGGCGTGGAGGGCTTCAAGCACCAGGCGCGCCTCTTGCGACGCTACGGCGCGGCGGCGGTGGTGATGGCCTTCGACGAGAAGGGGCAGGCCGACACCTACGAGCGCAAGATCGAGATCTGCGAGCGTGCCTACCGCATCCTGGTCGACGAGGTCGATTTCCCGCCAGAGGACATCATCTTCGACCCGAACATCTTCGCGATCGCCACCGGCATCGAGGAACACAACAACTACGCGGTCGACTTCATCGAGGCGACGCACTGGATCAAGGAGAACCTGCCGGGCGCGAAGGTGTCGGGCGGCGTGTCGAACGTAAGCTTCAGCTTCCGCGGCAACGACCCGGTGCGCGAGGCGATCCACACGGTTTTCCTGTACCACGCGATCAAGGCGGGCATGGACATGGGCATCGTCAACGCCGGCATGGTGGGCGTCTATGACGACCTGGAGCCCGAGCTGCGCGAGCGCGTGGAGGACGTGGTGCTCAACCGTCGCCCCGATGCCGGCGAGCGGCTCGTCGAAGTCGCGGAAAGTGCCAAGAGCGGCGCCAAGGACGAGAGCAAGAAGCTCGAATGGCGGGGCACGCCCGAGCATCCGGTCTCTGTGGAGCAGCGGCTGTCGCACGCGATGGTGCACGGCATCACCGACTTCATCGTCGAGGACACCGAGGAGGCCTACCAGGCCGTCCTGGCCAAGGGCGGCCGCCCGCTGCACGTCATCGAAGGCCCGCTGATGGACGGCATGAACATCGTGGGCGACCTGTTCGGGCAGGGCAAGATGTTCCTGCCGCAGGTGGTGAAGTCGGCGCGCGTGATGAAGTCGGCCGTGGCGCACCTGATTCCGTACATCGAGGAAGAGAAGCGCCAGGACGAGGCCGCCGGCCGCGACGTGCGCACCAAGGGAAAGATCATCATCGCCACCGTCAAGGGCGATGTGCACGACATCGGCAAGAACATCGTCACCGTCGTGCTCCAGTGCAACAACTTCGAGGTGGTGAACATGGGCGTGATGGTCCCTTGCCACGAGATCCTCGCGCGGGCGAAGGTCGAGGGCGCGGACATCGTGGGCCTGTCGGGCCTCATCACGCCGAGCCTCGAAGAGATGCAGTACGTGGCCGGCGAGATGCAGAAGGACGAGCACTTCCGCATGCGCAAGATCCCGCTGCTGATCGGCGGCGCGACCACCAGCCGCGTGCACACGGCCGTGAAGATCGCGCCGAACTACGAAGGCCCTGTGGTCTACGTCCCGGATGCCTCGCGCAGCGTGAGCGTTGCGCAGTCGTTGTTGTCGGAGCAAGCGGCCAACTACATCGCCGAGATCAACGCCGACTACGAGAAAGTGCGGCAGCTGCACGCCAACAAGAAGCAGGTGCCGCTGTGGCCGCTCGCCAAGGCGCGCGCGAACAAGACGCCGATCGACTGGACAGGCTACGTGCCGCCGGTGCCCAAGTTCACCGGCCGCCGCGTGTTCCGCAACTTCGACCTGACCGAGCTCGCGAAGTACATCGACTGGGGCCCGTTCTTCCAGACGTGGGATCTCGCGGGACCTTTCCCCGCGATCCTCAAGGACGAAATCGTCGGCACCGAAGCCGTGCGCGTGTACGGCGACGGCCAGCGCATGCTCAAGCGGCTGATCGAAGGCCGCTGGCTCACCGCGAGCGGCGTGATCGGCTTCTGGCCGGCCAACACGGTGAACGATGACGACATCGTGCTCTACACGGATGAGTCGCGCACCGAGGCCGCGCTCACCTGGTACGGCCTTCGCCAGCAGACCGAGAAGCAGATGATCGACGGCGTGATGCGCCCGAGCCGCTGCCT
The DNA here is from genome assembly GCF_900107745.1 of Variovorax sp. YR216. GTDB lineage: Bacteria > Pseudomonadota > Gammaproteobacteria > Burkholderiales > Burkholderiaceae_C > Variovorax. The sequence continues at coordinate 102,443 of NZ_FNRO01000017.1, forward strand.
GGCCGATTTCGTCGCGCCGCGCGAGAGCGGCCTGAAGGACTACGTGGGCATGTTCGCGGTGACGGCCGGCATCGGCGTCGACAAGAAGGAGAAGTACTTCATCGACGATCTCGACGACTACTCGGCCATCATGCTCAAGGCGCTCGCCGACCGGCTGGCCGAGGCCTTCGCCGAAGCGATGCACCACCGTGTGCGGACCGACCTGTGGGGCTACGCGCCCGACGAATCGCTCGGCAACGACGAGATGATTGCCGAGAAGTACCGCGGCATCCGCCCGGCGCCGGGTTACCCGGCCTGCCCCGACCACAGCGTGAAGAAGCCGATGTTCGATCTGTTGAATTGCGCGGACATCGGCATGACATTGACCGAAAGCCTGGCGATGATGCCGGCGGCGAGCGTGAGCGGCTTCTACCTGAGTCATCCCGACGCGACCTACTTCAACGTCGGCAAAATCGGGCACGACCAGTTGCAGGACCAGGCCGCGCGTCGCCAACAGAGCGAAGCGGACCTCGAGCGGTTGCTGGCTTCGAATCTAGGATGACCGTTCCTGTTCTTGGCGGCGCGCAGCGCACGCCCGTTCGCAGGCTGCCATGGAACCGGCTTTGCCGGGCCACCGGCAGCGCCCCCGGTAGGGGGGTGGCGAAGCGACACGAAGTGCGCGCAGCCTGGGGGGGAGCCCGATGACCATGTTTGCAGCCGCGCAGTATGCGGCGCTGGCCGTTTTTATCGCCAGCTGTTGGGGCTTCGGGCGAGCGGTCCTCGTGCGCTTCGGCGCGCCGGCGCGCAGCGACGTCTGGCTGGAGGTGGCGATGGCCGTCACGACCGGCATCGGGATCTTCATCTGCGTCTTCCAGGCCTTCGGCATCGTGGGCTGGTTCACGCCCGCGGTCGTCTGGGGAATGGTCGCGTTCGGCGTCGCCCTGGCGATGACGCAGCTTCCGGCATGGCTGCGCCAGGTGCGCATGCGCGAGGTGCCGCCGGCGCTGTCCTGGCTCGAGAAGATGGGGATGATCGCGATCGCGCTGCTCGCGGTCATGACGCTGGCCGCGCCGCTGGCGCCGCCGGCCGTGTTCGACGAGCTGATGTACCACCTGCCGTACGCCCGCGAGGTCGCCCAGAGCGGCAGGCTCGGCATCTACGAGTGGCTGCGCTACCCCTGGTTTCCGTACAACTACAACCTGCTCTATGCCGGCGCGCTGATGGTCGGCAACGGCAACGATGTGTTCCCGCACCTGCTCAATGCGCTCGCGGGGTGGACCTCGGTGCTGATCGTCTACCGGCTCGGCGTCATGCACATCAATCGCGTGGTGGCTTGCGTGGGCGCGGCGATCTGGCTCGGCATGGGCGACTACACGGGCGCGCTGATCGACACCAGCGTCGCGCTGATGGTGCTCGCAGCCTGCGCGGCGCTGTGGTGGTGGCGCGAGTCGCCGCCGCCTCAGGGGGCACGCTGGCTCGGGCTCGCGGCGTTCTTCCTCGGCATCGCGGTTGGCTCGAAATACCAGGCGCTGACAGTGCTGCCGCTCTTGGGCGTGTTCGTGCTCTGGCACGAGCGCCGTCCGCACGTGCTGGCGGCGGCGCTGATTTGCTTCCTGATCCCCTGCATCTACTGGTATGCGCGCAACGCGATCATGACCGGGGATCCCTTCAACCCGATCGGCGCGCGCGTGTTCGGCTTCACCAACTGGAACGCCGAGGACTACCGCCAGCAACTGCAGGACGTGCGCGACCACGCATCGCTGCCGACCCCGCTGATCTGGGCGGTGCTGGCCGTGCCCTTCAGCGCGCACTGGAAGCGCTCCGCCGCGCTGCGGGCCGCGACGGTGTTCTGCATCTATTCGCTGTTCGTCTGGACCCTCACGTCGCGCTATCCGCGCTACCTGGTTCCCGCCTTTCCGATGCTGGCGCTGACGGCCGCCGTGGGCTGGCAGACGGTGTTCGGCGGCATCGCCGCCAAGTTGCGCCGGACGATGCCCGAGCGCGACCGCAGCGGCGCGCTCGACCGTGCGGGGCGGTGGCTCGCCATCCTGTTGCTGGCGGCCGGGGTCGGCCTGGTCTTTCACAAGACGCGCGAGAAGGTGTCGATGATCGCGGTCACGCCCGAACAGCGCGAAGCCTTCCTGCGCAAGAACGTGCCGGGCTATGCGGTGATGAACTACCTGCGCGAGCATGCGACGGGGCGCGTCTACCAGATCGCGTTGAGCGAGGCGACCTACTACGGGCCGAGCCCGGTCTGGGGCGATGCGCTCGGGCCGTGGCGCTACTCGGACTTCATCCTCTTCCCGCCCGCAGACTATGCCCGGAAGCTTGCCGAGAAGGGCTTCGAGGCCATCGCCGTGTCGTTGCCGACGGCAACCTACCTGGAGGCGCAGCCCGGCTTTCGCGAGCAGTTCGCCCTGATCTACGAAAAAGACAATGCCAAGGCCTACCGCATCCGCCAGTACCGAAATGACCGAGCACCCTGATGATCTGCGCCCGCTGCAGGGGCCGTTGCGAATTGCCGCCGTGATCCCGTGCTTCAACGAGGCGCTGGCGATCGGGCAGGTGATCGAAGAATTCCGCGCGGCGCTGCCCGAGGCGGAGATCCATGTCTTCGACAACAACTCGACCGACGACACCGCGGCCGTCGCGCGCGCGCATGGCGCCTTCGTCACCCACGTCGCCCTGCGCGGCAAGGGCAACGTCGCGCGACGCATGTTCGCGGACGTGGAGGCCGACATCTACGTCATGGTCGACGGCGACGCCACCTATGACCTGAGCGGCGTGCGCGGGCTCATCGACCGGATGATCGAGGGCAACCTCGACATGGTGGTTGGCTCGCGCGTGGACGCGGGCGACGACGCGCAGACCTACCGCCGGGGCCATCGCTTCGGCAACCGCCTGCTGACCGGCGCCGTCGCGGGCCTTTTCGGCGGGCACCTGAAGGACATGCTGTCGGGCTACCGCGTCTTCTCGCGCCGCTACGCGAAGTCGTTCCCCGCGGTGTCGAAGGGCTTCGAGATCGAGACCGAGCTGACGGTGCACGCGCTCGAGTTGCGCATGCCCTTCGCCGAAGTGCCGGGGCTCTATCGCTCGCGCCCCGAGGGTTCCGAAAGCAAGCTGTCGACCTACCGCGACGGCTGGCGCATCCTGCGGACGATCTTCAAACTCTTCGTGAGCGAACGGCCGCTGCTGTTCTTCAGCAGCGCGGCGGCGGTGCTGGTGCTGATCTCGCTCGTGCTGGCCGAGCCGCTGGTCGTCACCTACCTCGAGACCGGCCTCGTCCCGCGCCTGCCGACTGCCGTGCTCGTCACGGGCACCATGCTGACGGCGATGCTGTCCTTCGTCTGCGGCATCGTGCTGCACACCGTGACCATCGGGCGACAGGAGGCCAAGCGGCTGCGCTACCTCGCGATCCCGGGCGTGCGGCACAGGGGCGCGCCGTGAAGATCGGCAGGGAGTTCCTGTCGTTCGTGGTCGTCGGCGCGATCGGCTTCGTCGTCGACGTGGGCGTGCTCTACCTCGCGTCGCCGCATCTGGGCTGGTATGGCGGGCGGGTGTTGTCCTGGACCGCCGCCGCGACGGCGACCTGGCTGCTGAATCGGCACTTCACCTTCCGCGCGCGGCGCTCAGGCGCCTCGATCGCGCGCGAATACGTGCACTACATGCTGACGATGCTCGGCGGCGCGCTGGTCAACTACGCGGCCTACGTGTTCACGCTGCACTGGGTGGGCGGCTCATGGGGGCCGGCGCTCGGCGTCGCGGCTGGAAGCTGCGCCGGACTGGTGGTGAACTTCGCCTCGGCCCGGTATCTGGTGTTCCGGGCAGCGCGGGAGCACTGAGCAGGGGCGCCTCAGTGCGCGCCCGACGCCATCACCGGCACTTCCGTCGCGGGCGGCGTATTGCGGCTGCGGCCGCAGCGCACGATGCCGTCGATCATCACCATGCCCACGCCGGGGATGTCGCCGAGCTGTACGCTTTCCAGCAAGGTCTTGCCGGCGGTGTGCTGCGCGCGGTCCATGAACACGAAGTCCGCATCGCGGCCCGGCTCGATCAACCCGCAGTTCAGATGGCGCATGCGCGCCGTGTTGCCGGTGGCGAAGCAGAACACCAGTTCGGCCGGGATGTTCGCGAACGACGAGATCAGCGAGACCATCCGCAGGATGCCCAGCGGCTGCACCCCCGAGCCCGCAGGGCCGTCGGTGCCGAGGATGACGCGGTGCGGGCACTTCAGCTCGATCGCCGCCCTGGCCGCCGCGATCGCGGTGCGCTCGTTGCCGTTGTGCACGATCTCGATGCCACGCGTGCTCTTCTCGCACAGCTCGCACACATGCGCCTCGGGCAGCGAGGTGTGGCCGCCGTTAATGTGGCCGATGATGTCGGCGTCGGCCTCCAGCACCGTGTCCTTGTCGATGTAGCCCGAGCCCGGCACCGACGGCCCGCCGGTGTGGATCGTGCTCTGGATGCCGTACTTGCGCGCCCAGGCCACCATCTCCTTGGCCTCGTAGCCGGCCTTCACCGTGCCCAGCCCCACTTCGCCGAGCAGGCTGACGCCGGCTTCGGCCAACTCCTTGAAGTCGCTCTCGACCATGCCCTTCTCGATGACCGGCGCGCCGGCCAGCACCTTCACGCCGGCCGGGCGGAAGGCGTCGAACGCGCGCTGCGCGGTGATCGCCAGCGCCTTCAGGCCCACGATGTCCTTGGGCCGACCGGGGTAGTGCACTTCGCCGGCGGAGATCATCGTGGTCACGCCGCCGTTCAGGCTCGATTCGATCCAGTTGAGCTGGCTCTGGCGCGGCGTCCAGTCGCCCGCGACCGGGTGCACGTGGCTGTCGATCAGGCCCGGGGCGACGCAGGTCTTCTTCGCATCGATGACGGTCTTCGCGCCTTCGGTGTCGCAGTCCTTCTCCTTGCCGACCGCGACGATCAATCCGTCGTTCACGACGATGGTGTCGGCATCGAGGATGGGCTTGTCGATGTCGCCCGACAGCAGCAGACCTATGTTCCGGATGACGACCTTGCCTGACTTTGCGGCGCTTGCGACTTCTGCCATTTCGATACCTTTTCGTGGGGGAGTGCGATGGATTCGTCGGAAGCCCCGGCATCCACGGTGCGCAGCACCGTCTCGATCACGAAGTCTTCCCAGTGCGCGACGGCCTCCGGCGTTTCGAGCGGCTCGCCGAGGAAGGCGGTGAGCGTGTGCCGGTTCGACATGTAGAAATAGCCCGTCGACGCGATGAGCAGATAGAGGTCGCGCGGCGCCACGTCGGCGCGGAACAGGCCCTGCGCAACGCCGCTGGCCATGATCTCGCCAATGATCGAGATCGCCTGCGACGAGTACTCGCGCGCGCGCAGCGACTTCGCGATATGCCGGCCCTTGTGCAGGTTCTCGGTGTTGAGCAGGGTGACGAAGTCGGGGTTCTTGCGGTAGTAGCCGAGCACGAAGCGGGTCAGCGCGGTGAGCGCCTCCACCGGCCGCGAGGCGTCGAGCTCCAGTGCGGCCTCGGCCTCGTCCATGCGGCGGTAGATCCCTTCGAGCACCGCGATGAAGAGGCCTTCCTTGCTGCCGAAGTAGTAGTAGATCATCCGGTCGTACGACTTGGCGGCCTGCGAGATCTTCTCGACGCTGCCGCCGTCGTAGCCGTATCGGGCGAACACCTTCGTCGCCGCGCGCAGGATGCTCTCGCGCGTGGCCTGCGCCGCGGCTTCGCGCACGCCGGTGCGGCGCTGGGGCTTGGCGGAAGTGGCCTTGCGCTCGGGCATTCGCGACTGACGATTACTTTTCAGCGAAAGCGCGTTCCACCACGTAGTCGCCTGGGGTGGAAGTATTGCCTTCCTTGAACCCGCGCCCTTCGAGGATGTGCTTCAGGTCCACCAGGAGCCCGGGGCTGCCGCAGAGCATCACGCGGTCTTCGGCGGGGTTGAGCGGCGGCAGGCCGAGGTCGTCGGTCAGCTTGTTGGTCTCGATCAGGTCGGTGATGCGGCCCATGTTGCGGAACTCCTCGCGCGTCACCGTCGGGTAGTAGAGCAACTGCTTCTCGATCATCTCGCCGAGGATCTCGTGCTTGGGCAGGTGGTCGATCACGAGGTCGTGATAGGCCAGCTCATCCACCTGGCGCACGCCGTGCACCAGGACGACCTTCTCGTACTTCTCGTATGTCTCGGGGTCGCGGATGATGCTCATGAAGGGTGCCAGCCCGGTGCCGGTGCCGAAGAGATACAGGCGCTTGCCGGGCAGCGTGTAGTCGATGAGCAGCGTGCCGGTGGGCTTGCGGCCCACGATGATGGTGTCGCCCACCTGGATATGCTGCAGCCGCGAGGTCAGCGGGCCTTCTTCCACCTTGATGCTCAGGAACTCGAGGTGTTCCTCGTAGTTCGGGCTCACGATGCTGTAGGCGCGCAGCAGCGGCTTGTTGTTGACCTTCAGGCCGATCATGGTGAAGTGGCCGTTGGAGAAGCGCAGCGCCGGGTCGCGCGTGGTGGTGAAGGTGAACAGCCGGTCGGTCCAGTGGTGGACGCTCAACACTCGTTCTTCGCTGAATGCACTCATAAGGGTCGGAAATGGTGAAGGACTGAAAAGAAGCGAACCCTCTATTGTCCGCGACGCCCGCTGGCTCGCTGGAAACGCTCACGAAAACACCATTGCAAGCATCGGGCCCGTTTGCTACATTGATCCTGAATGTAGTGTTTGCCACATGAAAGTTTAGGGAATGCTACACAAACGGCAACTTCGGCACAAGCGGGCAACGGGCACGGTTGTTGCACTCCCGCCGGCCTGAATTTCACGAGATCCCGCGATGACCGAACACACGAAAACAGACGGACTGCCCGGCATGGACATGCCCGTGATGCCCGACGTCGCCGGCCGCTCGCCGCTGCGCAACGAGAAGATGAGCACGAGCAAGGTCGAGTGCAATGCCTGCCCGGTGCTGTGCCAGATTTCCGAGGGGCGTACCGGTGCCTGCGACCGCTACGCCAACCGCGAGGGCGTGCTGGTGCGGGTCGATCCGGTCGTGCTGCTGCGTCGCGAACTGTCGGGCGAAACGCCGGTGCTGGTGCCTTTTGCGCAGGCGAGCGCAGAAGCCGCCAGCGAGGCGGGCGCCGAGGAACAGGCGCCGGACTGGAACGGCGATCTCCTGCACAGCGACGAGGTCTTCGTGACCGGCGTGGGTTCCTCCACCACCTATCCCGACTACAAGCCCGCGCCCTTCATCATCGGCTCGAAGGCCAACGGCGTGGACATGGTGACGGTGGTGACCGAAGGCATCTTCAGCTACTGCAGCTTCAAGGTGAAGATCGACACCGACCGCTTCCTGGGCGCCGAGCAGGCCAACGTCCGCTACAAGGGCGAAGTGGTCGGCCATGTCACCACCGCCGAATACGGCTCGCAGATGCTCTCGCTCGGCGGCGTGCATCACCTCACCGGCGGCAGCAAGAAAGAGGGCCGCATGACCGCCGAGCTGATGCAGCTGCTGGGCAACAAGAAGGCGGTCGAATGCGTGATCGACGGCGGCGCGAGCATGGTGATCCAGGCCGGCCGCGCACCGATCGTCAACGGCGTCGAGGAGCAGCGCATGCGCGTGGGCTGCGGCTCGGCGGCGATCGGCATCTTCGCGCGCCAGCTCTTCGGTCATGCGGATGAAGTGGTGGTGGTCGACGACCACATCACGGGCGTGCTCACCGAGCACCAGGCGGGGCGCTGCCTCGACATGCCGGCCTCGGGCATCCAGATGCGCGGGCGAAAGTCCACGCCGGGGCGCTATTTCCAGGTGGCGAATCCGGGCACCGGCTGGGGCGGGACGGACATCAGCGATCCGCTGTCGATCATCGAAGGCTGGGAAGAGGGCGTCGCACGCCCCGGCCTCAAGCTGCTGATGACCTCGACCACCGGCGAGCACGCCCAGTGGTACGTGCTCGACGAACAGCTCCGTCCCGTCGAGCAGGAGATGCCCGAGGAGGTGCGCCGCATCGTCGAGCGCATCCGCGAGAACTGCGAGCCGTCGCTGTGCACGGTGCTCTTCCTCGGCGGGGCGGGCGGCAGCCTGCGTGCGGGCGTGACCGAGAACCCGGTGCTGCTCACGCGCGCCATCAAGCGCGCGCTGGTCAACGTGACCTGCGGTGGCGCGCCAGCCTATGTATGGCCGGGTGGCGGCATCACGGTGATGGTCGACGTGATGCGCATGCCCGACAACAGTTTCGGCACGGTGCCGACGCCGGCGATCGTCGCGCCGATCGAATTCAGCATGCGCCGTGACGACTACCAGGCGCTCGGCGGCCACATGGAGCATGTGTTCTCGCTCGAGCAGGCGCTTGCGCGTGGTGCCTGGCACAACGACGGCGCACCGATCTCGCGCCAATGGCTGCGCATCGACGCAGCCAATCCCTGGCCGCTTGGCCAACCCCCCATGCTGGGCTAAACATGGCAGCCGAACGCACCGCGCTCGACGGTGGTCGCTGGCATCTGAATCACGGACCCATCGACATCGTGGCCGAAGCGCATGGCGATGCGGTGGAAGTGGCCGTGGCGCACGAACACGCATGGCGACGCTTTCGCACGATCCTCGATGAACTCGTCGGCGAACTGTCGCTGCTGCGCCAGCCCGTCGGCGCCGATTGCGCACTGCGCGGCTCTGTTGCGCAACGCATGTGGCAGGCCTGCGCGCCGTTCAGCGCGGGCTTCATCACGCCGATGGCCGCAGTGGCCGGAGCGGTCGCGCAGGAACTCATCGGGTGCTTCGATCGGCCCGGCATCGAGCGCGCGTGGATCAACAACGGCGGCGACATCGCGCTGCATCTCGCGCCGGGCCATTCGGTGCGCGTCGGCCTCTTTGCCGATCTCGCGCGCTTCGACCTGCGCGATGCCGGTCCGCTCACGACCGACGGTCAGTTCGAGATCGCCGCCGGGATGCCGGTGCGTGGCGTCGCGACCAGCGGCTGGCGTGGGCGCAGCTTCTCGCTCGGCATCGCGGACAGCGTGACCGTGCTCGCCGCGACCGCGGCGCAAGCGGATGCGGCCGCGACAGTGATCGCGAACGCGGTGAATGTCGATGACCCCGGCATCCAGCGTCTTCCGGCCAATGAATGCAAGGACGACAGCGACCTCGGCGACCTGCCGGTCACGCGCCATGTCGAGATGCTTGCGCCCGCGCAGGTGCGCAGTGCACTCGATGCGGGCGTCGCGCGCGCAGAAGCCCTTCAGCGCATGGGTCTCGTGTGGTCGGTTGTGCTGGTTTGCCAGGGGCAATGGCGCATGGTGCAGCCCTTAAGCTCGCAGGAGACGACGCTGTCGCTGCAGAGGGCGCCCACTGGCATCGGCGATGCAGTTGGTTCAGTATTTGCTTAACGAAAAGCAGGACTTGATTTCATGATCGATATACGCCGTGTCTTCACCCAGGTCGAGCACATCCACCACGAGTTCGGCCCCCGTGCCGCAACGCCGCTGGTGCGTGGTGCGATCGCCGCGGTGCTGACCAATCCCTTCGCGGGCCGCTACGAGCCCGACATCCTTCCGATGATGAAGTTGCTCGATCCGGTGGGCCTCGACATGGCGCACCGGCTACGCGCCGCGATGGACGTGCCGGTCGAGCGCATTGCCACCTACGGCAAGGGCGCGATCGTCGGTGCGGCCGGCGAACTCGAACACGGCGCGCTCTGGCATGTGCCCGGCGGCTATGCGATGCGCGAGCTGCTCGGCTGGAAGGGCGACCGCGATGCGTACCGCCAGGGCAAGGCCGAAGAAAAGACCGGGCAGCCCGGCAACGCGCTCGCGATCGTGCCGTCGACCAAGAAGGTCGGCGCGCCCGGCACCACGCTCGATGTGCCGCTGACGAACATCAACGCGAGCTATGTGCGCGGGCAGTTCGACGCCTTCGAGGTGCGCGTGCCTGGCGCGCCGGCGGCCGACGAGATCGTCTTCATCCTCGCGATGAGCACCGGCTATCGCGTACACGACCGCGTGGGCGGACTTCGTGCCGAAGACATCAGCAAGTGGGACGGCCTGCGCTGAGCCAATCCCTTTCGCATCCAGAGACAGACAAGGAACAGAACCCATGAGTGCCAACATCCGCAAGCTCGTCGTGCAGGTCGATGAGACCCGCAAGGAAATGGGCAAGACCATCGAGCCGCCCACGCGCCGCGCCGTCGCGATCGCGGTGATCGAGAACCCCTACGCAGGCCGCTACAGCGAGTCGCTCGACGAGCTCATCAGTATCGGCGAAGAGCTCGGCGCATTGCTCGGGCAGAAGGCCGTTGCCGCGCTCGGCATCGAGCCCGGCCAGGCCCAGAGCTACGGCAAGGCCGCGATCGTCGGCGAGTCCGGCGAGCTGGAGCACGCCGCTGCGATCCTGCACCCCAAGCTCGGCGCACCGCTGCGCGTGGCGGTGGAGAAGGGCGCCGCGCTGGTGCCGTCGGCCAAGAAGCGCGGCACGCTCGGCACCGCGATCGACGTGCCGCTCGGCCACAAGGATGCCGCCTTCGTGCGCAGCCATTTCGATGCCATCGAAGCGCGCGTGTCGGATGCACCGCGCGCCAACGAGATCGTCGTCGCGGTCGCGGTGACCGACAGCGGCCGTCCGCTGCCCCGCATCGGTGGCCTGCAAGTGTCTGAAATCAAGGGCGTCGACGGTCTCCGTTGAGCCGCATGCCACCATTCGTTTCTCTGCAATAAACCCCGAGGAGTTTTCGATGACCCCACTGCGTTTCGCCTTCACCGCGGCCGCCGTCGCCACGCTCGTCACCGCCCTTGTCCCTGCGCATGCGCAGGGCGTGATCAAGATCGGCGAGATCAACAGCTACAAGGCACAGCCGGCCTTCCTCGAGCCCTACAAGAAGGGGATGGAGCTCGCGGTCGACGAGATCAATGCCGCGGGCGGCGTCAACGGCAAGAAGATCGAGTTGATCAGCCGCGACGACAACGCCAACCCCGGCGATGCGGTGCGCGTGGCCGAAGAGCTGGTGTCGCGCGAGAAGGTCGACATCCTCGCGGGCACCTTCCTGTCGAACACTGGCCTGGCCGTCGCCGACTTCGCCAAGCAGAAGAAGTTCTTCTTCCTCGCCGGCGAGCCGCTGACCGACAAGCTCACCTGGCAGGGCGGCAACGCCTACACCGTGCGCCTGCGCCCCGGCACCTACATGCAGGCAGCGATGCTCGTGCCCGAGGCCGCCAAGCTCAAGAAGAAGCGCTGGGCCGTCGTGTACCCCAACTACGAGTACGGCCAGTCGGCGGTTGCTGCGTTCAAGCAGTTGCTCAAGGCTGCGCAACCCGATGTCGAGTTCGTCGCCGAACAGGCCACGCCGCTCGGCAAGGTCGATGCGGGCAGCGTGGTGCAGGCGCTTGCGGATGCCAAGCCCGATGCGATCTTCAACGTGCTGTTCGGCGCCGACCTCTCCAAGTTCGTGCGCGAAGGCAACACGCGCGGCCTCTTCAAGGACCGTGACGTGGTCAGCGTGCTGACCGGCGAACCCGAGTACATGGACCCGCTGAAGGACGAAGCGCCCACCGGCTGGATCGTGACCGGGTACCCGTGGTACGGCATCACCACGGCCGACCACAAGAAGTTCGAACAGGCCTACCAGACCAAGTTCAAGGACTACCCGCGCCTCGGCTCGGTGGTGGGCTACAGCATGATCAAGTCGGCCGCCGCGGGCATCGCCAAGGCCAAGAGCACCGAGCCTGACAAGCTGGTCGCGGCCTTCAAGGGCCTGCAGGTGGACACGCCCTTCGGCAAGATCACCTACCGCGCCGAGGACAACCAGTCCACCATGGGCGCGTTCGTCGGCCGCACCAAGAACGAAGGCGGCAAGGGCGTGATGGTCGACTACGTCTACCTCGACGGGGCCGACGCGAAGTACCAGCCTTCCGCTGCCGAGATCAAGAAGTCCCGCGCGGCGGACTGACTGAGCAAGTGAGGCGAACGGGTCATGAGCTTCTCCGGTTTCATCGTCCAGCTTCTCAACGGGCTGGCGAGCGCGTCGTCGCTGTTTCTCGTCGCGGCGGGGTTGTCGCTGATCTTCGGCGTCACGCGCATCGTGAACTTCGCGCATGGCTCGTTCTTCATGGTCGGCATCTATGTCGCCTACACGCTGGTCGACCGGCTGGGCGGCGGCATGGGCTTCTGGCCCGCGCTGGTGCTTGCGGCGATCGCGGTCGGCGTGCTCGGCGCATTGATCGAGGTGGTGCTGCTTCGGCGTATCTACAAGGCGCCGGAACTCTTCCAGCTGCTCGCGACCTTCGCGCTCGTCCTCGTCATCAAGGACGCGGTGCTGTGGTTCTGGGGGCCGGACGAACTGCTTGGCCCGCGCGCGCCGGGGCTCGCGGGCTCGGTGTCGATCCTCGGGCGGCAGTTTCCTTCGTATGACCTGTTCCTGATCGTCGTCGGGCCGGTGGTGCTCGGCCTAGTGTGGATGCTGCTCACGCGCACGCGCTTCGGCACGTTGGTGCGCGCCGCGACGCAGGACCGCGAGATGGTCAGCGCGCTCGGCGTCAACCAGGCGTGGCTCTTCACGGCGGTGTTCGCGCTCGGCGCGCTGCTGGCGGGACTCGGCGGTGCGCTGCAACTGCCGCGCGAGCCCGCGACGCTGGAGATGGACCTCAACACCATCGGCGCGGCCTTCGTGGTCGTGGTGGTGGGCGGCATGGGCTCGATCCCCGGTGCCTACGTCGCCGCGCTGCTCATCGCCGAGATCAAGGCGATCTGCATCTGGCTCGGCGTGGTCGATGTGTTCGGGCTCAGCGTGTCGTTCTCGAAGCTCACGCTGGTGGTCGACTTCCTCGTCATGGCGGTGGTGCTCGTGTGGCGTCCGTGGGGGCTGTTCGGCCGGCCGCAGGCGCCGAGCCGCTACGTCGGCATGCAGGAAGAGCCGCTGCGCCGCCCGAGCAAGATCTATCTCATCGCCGCGGCCGTGTTCGGGCTGGTGCTCGCCGCCATGCCGCTGATCACGGCCGACTCGCCCTACACCACGGTGCTGATGATCGACCTGATGATCGCGGCGCTGTTCGCGACCAGCCTGCACTTCATCATGGGCCCGGCGGGCATGCATTCCTTCGGCCACGCGGCGTACTTCGGCCTCGGTGCCTACGGCGCCGCGCTGCTGGTGCGCGCGAGCGGCATGCCGATGGAGCTTGCGCTCATCGTCGCGCCGCTGGTGGCCGCGGTTGGCGCATTCGTCTTCGGATGGTTCGCGGTGCGGCTCTCTGGCGTGTACCTCGCGATGCTCACGCTGGCCTTTTCGCAGATCACCTGGGCCGTCACCTACCAGTGGGACAGCTTCACCGGCGGCAGCAATGGCCTGACCGGCGTGTGGCCTTCCGCGTGGCTGTCGGACAAGCGGGCCTACTACTGGCTCACGCTGCTGCTGGTCGGCGCGGGCGTGCTGTGGCTGCGCCGGGTGCTTTTCTCGCCCTTCGGCTATACGCTGCGCGCGGGCCGCGACTCGGTGCTGCGCGCGGATGCGATCGGCATCGACGTCAAGCGGATGCAGTGGGCCGCGTTCGTGATCGCGGGCGTTGCCGCCGGTCTCGCCGGCGCGCTCTACGCGTTTTCCAAGGGCAGCATCTCGCCGGAATCGCTCAGCGTGGGCAAGTCGGTCGACGGCCTCGTGATGGTGCTGCTCGGCGGCATCCAGACGCTGGCCGGTCCGGTGGTCGGCGCGGTGACCTTCACCTGGCTGCACGACACTGTCGCGCGCAACACCGACTACTGGCGCGCCATGCTGGGCGGGATCATCCTGCTGCTGGTGCTGCTGTTCCCGCAGGGCATCGCCGGCTTCGCCAAGCAGCTCTTCGATCGCAAGCGGCACGCCGAGGAGGCCGCCGAACTCAAGGAAGCGAAGGCATGAGCCTCCTGAAAGTCACTGAACTCGGCAAGTCCTTCGGCGGCGTGAAAGCCGTCGACGGCATCAGCTTCGATCTCGCGCCGGGCGAACTGCTGGCGCTGATCGGTCCGAATGGCGCGGGCAAGTCCACCACCTTCAACATGGTCAACGGGCAGCTCAAGGCCGATCGCGGCTCGATCCTGCTCGATGGCCAGGAACTCGTCGGCAAGAAGCCGCGCGAGATCTGGCGCCTGGGCGTGGGCCGCACCTTCCAGATCGCGGAGACGTTTGCCTCGCTCACCGTGGTCGAGAACGTGCAGATGGCGCTGCTATCGCACGACCACAAGCTGTTCTCCACCTGGCGGCGCGCGGCCGATCACAAGCGCGACGAGGCGCTCGCGCTGCTCGACCAGGTCGGCATGAAGTCGCAGGCCGACCGGCCGTGCAGCGTGCTCGCATACGGCGACGTGAAGCGGGTTGAACTCGCGATCGCGATGGCCAACAGCCCGAAGCTGCTGCTGATGGACGAGCCCACCGCCGGCATGGCGCCGAAGGAGCGCAACTCGCTCATGGCGCTGACCAAGCAGCTCGTCATCGATCGCGGCATGGCGGTGCTCTTCACCGAGCACAGCATGGACGTGGTGTTCGCGTACGCCGACCGCATGATCGTGCTCGCGCGCGGACGCTTGATTGCGCAGGGCAAGCCGCTGGAGATCCGGGACCATCCGAAAGTGCAGGAGGTCTACTTCGGCAGCGGCAAGACCTTCGAGAAGATCGCAGAGAAGGCGGCCGCGGTGAATGCGGCTGTGGGAGAGGCCGCATGAGCTCGCATGAAATGTTGCTCGAAGCCAAGGCCCTGTGCGCCTGGTACGGCGCGGCGCAGATCCTCTACGACGTGGACCTCGAAGTGCGCCGGGGCGAAGTGGTCGCGCTGATGGGCCGCAACGGCGCGGGCAAGTCCACCACGCTCAAGGCGTTGATCGGCATGCTGGCCAAGCGTCGCGGTGCGGTGCGATTCCTCGGCCACGACATCTCGAAGGCCGAGCCGCATCACGCGGCGCGCCTCGGCCTCGGCTTCGTCCCCGAAGACCGGCGCGTGTTCACCGACCTCAGCGTGATGGAGAACCTCGAAGTCGGCAAGCAGGCCGCGCGCCGCTGGAGCGATGGCACGGATGCCCCGCTGTGGACGCCCGAGCGCCTGTTCAAGCTATTCCCGAACCTCGGCGAGATGCCCAACCGCCCCGGCGGCCGCATGAGCGGCGGGGAGCAGCAGATGCTCACCGTGGCGCGCACGCTGATGGGCAACCCGTATCTCGTGCTGCTCGACGAACCCTCCGAAGGCGTCGCACCGGTCATCGTCGAGCAGATGGCGAACATGATCCTGGAGCTCAAGGCGCAGGGCGTGAGCATCCTGCTGTCGGAGCAGAACATGCATTTCGCCGAGCTGGTGTCGGACCGCGCGTACGTGCTCGAGAAGGGCCAGATCCGCTACCAGGCCACCATGTCCGAGCTCGCTGCAAACGACGAAGTGCGGCGTGCCTATCTGAGCGTTTGAATCCTTTCATCAACCCGAGGAGCGAAACATGCACAACACCCAACGCAGATCCCTCTTGAAGTCGGCCGCAGCCCTGGGGCTGATCGGCGGTCTCGGCGCTTCGGCGCCGCTGTTCGCGGCGGCCAGGATCAAGCCCGGCGCCAACGCGGCGCTGATCGTGGTCGATGTGCAGAACTGCTTCGTCGACGGCGGCACGCTGCCGGTGAAGGGCGGTGCGGAAGTGGTGCCGCTGATCAACAAGCTCGCGGGCTCGTTCGAGAACATCGTGGTCACGCAGGACTGGCACACGCAAGGCCATGCGTCGTTCGCCAGCGCGCACGAGGGCAAGAAGCCGTTCGAATCCACCAAGCTGAGCTATGGCCAGCAGGTGCTGTGGCCCGACCACTGCGTGCAGGGGACCGACGATGCCGCGCTCCACAAGGACCTGAAGCTGCCGACCGCGCAGATCATCATCCGCAAGGGCTTCCACAAGGACATGGACAGCTACTCGGCGTTCGAGGAAGCGGATCACAAGACCGCGACCGGTCTCGGCGGCTACCTCAAGGCGCGCGGCATCAAGACGGTGTTCGTGACCGGGCTGGCCACCGACTTCTGCGTGGCATGGACCGCGATGGATGCGCGCAAGGCCGGCTTCAATGTCTACGTGATCGAGGACGCCACGCGCGCCATCGATCTCAACGGCTCGCTCGCTGCGGCGTGGAAGCAGATGAGTGCGAAGGGCGTCAAGCGCATCCAGTCCTCCGACATCGAGACCGTCTGACTCCGTGCACCGAACACCCGGGTTCGCACTGACGGTCAACGGAAGCCGCGTCGAGCTGGTCGCGTCCCGCGAGGCGACGCTGCTGCATGTACTGCGCAACGACCTGGGGCTCAACGGCCCCAAGTACGGTTGCGGGCTCGGGCAGTGCGGCGCCTGCACCGTGTGGGTCGACGGGGTTGCCGCGCGCTCGTGTGTGATTCCGGTGCATGGCGTCGCTGGGCGTGAGATCACGACGCTCGAAGGCCTCGGGTCGCGCGCGCGTTGGCATCCGGTGCAGCAGGCCTTCGAAGACGCGCAGGCCGCGCAGTGCGGCTACTGCCTCAACGGCATGGTGATGCAGGCGGCCGCGCTGCTCGCGCGCGAGACGAATCCGAGCGAGGCGCGCATCCGCAGCGAGCTCTCCGGCAACCTGTGCCGTTGCGGCACGCATGTGGAAATCACGGAAGCGGTGCGGCGCGCCGCGCAATCGATGGCCGGAGGCGCCGACTCGTGACGCGGCGTGCCGACCAGCCACGCACGCGCAGCGAATTCCTGAATGCCGACGGCGTGCTCGTCGTCGTGCGCGAAACGCCGCCCGCGCCGCCGCAGGCCAAGGGGCAGCCCACGCTGATCGCGGGCAATCCGGCCGAAGGGCCGGAAGTGCTGCTCGCGGTCTGGGACGACGGCAGCGTCACCGCGCTGAATGGCCATGTCGACCTCGGCACCGGCATCCGGACCGCGCTGTCGCAGATCGTGGCCGAGGAACTCGACGCGCCGCTCGCGCAGGTGCGCATGGTGCTGGGCGACACCGCGCGCGCGCCCAATCAAGGCGCGACCATCGCGAGTGCATCGATCCAGATCCATGCCGGCCCGCTGCGCCACGCGGCGGCGCAAGCGCGTGCGTGGCTCGTCGCACAGGCGTCGGAGCGGCTCGGCGTGCAGCCTTCGCTGCTCACGGTGCAGGGCGGCCGCGTGCACGCGGGGGACGATCCGACGTTCAGTCTCGGATTTGGCGAACTGGTCGCCGGTGCGCGCACCGTGCTCGAACTCGATACCGTCTCGCGGCTGAAGGATCCCGCCGACTACCGCATCGTCGGCAGCCGCGTCCCGCGCGTCGACATTCCGGCCAAGCTCGCCGGCGAACTCGTCTTCGTGCACGACATGCGCGTGCCCGGCATGCTGCACGGACGCGTGGTGCGCCCGCCCTACGCGGGCGCGGACCACGGCGAGTTCATCGGCAACACGCTGGAGTCGGTCGATGAATCGTCGATCGCGCACATTCCCGGCATCCGCGCGGTTGTGGTCATTCGCGACTTCGTCGGCATCGTCGCGGAGCGCGAGGAGCACGCAGAACAGGCGCTGCGCGAACTGCGCGTGACCTGGAAGCCGTGGCCCGGGCTCCCGTCGCTCGATGATCTCGAAGGCGCGCTGCGCGCCAATCCCGCGACGCAGCGCCTGCTGGTCGACGAAGGCGACGTGGACGCCGCGCTCGCCAGCGCCGCGCAGCCGATGCCGCGCACTTATGTGTGGCCGTATCAGATGCACGCGTCGATCGGTCCGTCCTGCGCGCTCGCACACTGGGCGCCCGACGACGAAGGCTTCGGCTTGCGCGTGTGGGCCGGTTCGCAGAACCCGCATGTGCTGCGCGCCGATCTCGCGAAGCTCGTGGGCCTCGAAGACGTGCAGATCGACGTCGTGCGCATGGAAGCGGCCGGCTGCTACGGCCGCAACGGCGCGGACGATGTCGCTGCCGATGCGGCGCTGCTGTCGCGCGCGGTGGGTGCGCCAGTGCGGGTGCAGCTCACGCGCGAGCAGGAGCATGCGTGGGAACCCAAGGGCGCGGCGCAACTGATGCAGGTGCGCGGCGGGCTCGACGCGGACGGCAACGTCGCTGCGTACGACTACGAGACTTCCTATCCGTCGAACGGCGCGCCCACGCTCGCGCTGCTGCTGACACGCACCGTCGAACCGGTGGCGCAGGCCTTCGAGATGGGCGACCGCACCGCGCGGCCGCCCTACACCTACGGCAACCTGCGGGTGAAGGTCAACGACATGGCGCCGATCATGCGCGCCTCGTGGCTGCGCGGCGTCTCGGCGCTGCCCAGTTCATTTGCGCACGAATCGTATGTCGACGAGCTGGCGACTGCGGCCGGTGTCGACCCGGTCGCGTTCCGGCTGCGCCATCTGCACGATCCGCGCGCGGCGGATCTGGTGCGCGAAACGGCACAGAAGGCCGGCTGGCGCATGCGAACCGGTCCGCAGGAGGATGCAGACGGCGATCATCCTTCGAGGCCCGCTGACGCGCGCGTGGGCCCGGGCGGCGACATCCTCTTCGGCCAGGGCTTTGCTTACGCGCGCTACGTGCACAGCAAGTGGCCCGGCTTCGGCGCGGCGTGGTCCGCATGGGTCGCGGATGTCGAGGTCAACCGCAAGACCGGAGAGGTGCATGTGCGCCGCGTGGTGGTCGGGCACGACGCGGGGCTGATGGTCAACCCGGCTGGCGTCGAGCACCAGATCCACGGCAACGTCATCCAGACCACCAGCCGCGCGCTGAAGGAGCGCGTGCGCTTCGCATCGCAGCAGGAGCCCGGCACGCAATTGCAGCCGGGTGTTTCGCCTTCGGGGGTGGTCGCGAGCCGCGAGTGGGGCAACTACCCGATCATCAATTTCCGCGAAGTGCCCGTCATCGAGGTCGTGCACATGCAGCGGCCCGGCGAGCCGCCGCTGGGGGCGGGCGAATCGTCGTCGGTGCCGGGCACGGCGGCGATTGCGAATGCAATCTTCGACGCCACGGGGGTGCGCTTTCGCGCGCCGCCGTTCACGCCGGAAGTGGTGCGGGCGGCGCTCAATCCGCTGCCCGCGCCGGACGAGGGCGCGCAAACGACCGTGCCGCGTGCCGAGCCGCCTGCCGACGCGCCATGGCCTCGCCGTCGCGGGCTCTGGGCCGGCGCAGGCGCACTGCTCGTCGGCGCTGTCGGCGTGGTTGCCGGACTGCTCGGATGGCGCCCGGCGATCGCGCCGGTGGCGTTCAGCGCGCCGGCCTACAGCGAAGCGACGATCGAACGCGGCCGCATGCTCGCGGCGCTGGGCGACTGCGCCGTCTGCCATACCGCGCCGGGCGGCGCGCCCCATGCCGGCGGGCGCGCGATGGAAACCCCCTTCGGCACGATCTACACCACCAACCTCACGTCGGATGCGCAGACCGGCCTGGGCCGCTGGTCGTTCAGTGCCTTCCAGCGCGCGATGCGCGAGGGCATCTCGCGCGATGGCCACCACCTGTATCCGGCCTTTCCGTACACCGCCTTCGCGAAGACCAGCGACGACGATCTGCAGGCGCTCTACGCGTACTTCATGTCGCTGCCCGCGGTGCGGGCCGAAACGCCGCCGGCCGAGCTGAAGTTCCCGTTCAGCGCTCGCCCGCTGATGGCGGGGTGGAACGCGCTCTTCCACGATCCCTCCCCGATGCAGCCGGTGGCCGCGCAGAGCGCCGAGTGGAACCGCGGCGCCTACCTCGTGAACGGCCTTGGCCACTGCGGCGCCTGCCATACGCCGCGCAACGCACTGGGCGCGGAGCAGGGCGGCGCAGCCTTCCTGTCCGGCGCGATGGTGGACGGCTGGGAGGCGCCGGCCCTGACGTCGCTTTCGACGTCGGCGGTGCCGTGGAACGCCGATGCCCTTTACGGCTACCTGCGGCATGGCCACGCGAAGCATCACGGCGTCGCGGGCGGCCCGATGGCGGAGGTGGTGCGCGAACTCGCCGTCGTGCCCGACGCGGACATCCGCGCGATGGCGACCTACCTCGCCTCGTTCAACCCCCGGGTCCCGGAGGACGCCGCCGCCGCGCAGGCGCAGCAGGCCGTTGCCCGGGCGGCTGCCGGCCAGGGCCGCCTGCTCGGCACCGGCCAGCGCATGTTCGAAGGCGCCTGCGCCGCCTGCCACCACGATGGCGACGGCCCCACGCTGCTGGGCGTGAACACGCCGCTCGCGCTCAACAGCAATCTCACGAGCGCACGGCCCGACAACCTGCTGCGCACCATTCTCGAAGGCGTGCGCGAGCCGGCCTCGCGCGACATCGGCTTCATGCCGGCCTTCAGCGATGTGCTCGACGACGCGCAGGTCGCAGAGCTCGCCGGCTACATGCGCGCCCGCTTCGCACCGCAGGAGCCGGCGTGGCAGGACCTGCGCGGCAGCGTCGCGCGCGTGCGGGCCACGAGCGGCGCCCACGCGACGCCCTGAGGCTTCCTGAGGCGCCACGAAATCGGCGTCGCCCGGTACGATCCGCAAACGCAAGAGGCCGAGCGACCGGCCCACCACCCTTGGAGACTCCCGCATGACTTCGACGCTTTCACCCGCCCAGTCCCTGCCTCGCGATGCCGCGCGCGCCACGCTCGTCGGCCGGCTCTGGATGCCGGACATCGGCCCGGTGCTGGTGGCGGTGCGCGAAGGCGGGCTGCACGATCTCTCGCGCGTCGCGGCGACGATGAGTCAGTTGCTGGAGCTCGATGATCCGGTCGGCGCGGTGCGCCAGGCGCTGCGCGACGAAATGACGCCGCGCGTGGCGTCGCTGGAAGCGGCGCTCGCCAACAGCGATGAATCGAGGCGCGACACCCGGCACCCGTGGTTGCTCGCGCCCTGCGACCTGCAGGCGGTGAAGGCCAGTGGCGTCACCTTCATCGCGAGCCTGCTGGAGCGCGTGATCGAGGAGCAGGCGCGGGGCGATGCGTCCAGGGCGGAGTCGATCCGCGCGGCGCTCGGCGGCGTGCTCGGCGACAACCTGGCCGGCATCGTGCCGGGGTCGCCGCAGGCCGCGAAAGTCAAGGACGTGCTGATCGCGCAGGGTGCCTGGTCGCAGTACCTCGAGGTCGGCATCGGGCCCGACGCTGAAATCTTCACCAAGGCGCCGGTGCTTTCGGCGGTGGGCACCGGCGCGGATGTCGGCATCCACTCGGGCTCGGCGTGGAACAACCCCGAGCCAGAAGTGGTGCTGGCGGTCAACAGCCGCGGCCAGACGCTCGGCGCCGCACTGGGCAACGATGTGAACCTGCGCGATTTCGAAGGCCGCAGCGCGCTGCTGCTGGGCAAGGCCAAGGACAACAACGCCTCGTGCGCCATCGGCCCGTTCATCCGGCTGTTCGACGAGCACTTTGGCATCGACGACGTCCGGCGCATCACGGTGGGCCTGCGGGTGGTAGGGCCCGAGGGCTTCACGCTCGAGGGGTCGAGCTCGCTGTCGAAGATCAGCCGCGATCCGCTCGACCTCGTGTCGCAGGCGCTCGGCCCGCATCACGCCTATCCCGACGGGCTGATGCTGTTCCTTGGAACGATGTTTGCGCCCACTCAGGATCGGCATGGCCCCGGCCAAGGCTTCACGCACGTGGTGGGCGACCGGGTGACGATCTCTGCACCCGAACTCGGCGCGCTGGAGAACCGTGTCGTGCATGCCGAGAACGCGGCACGGTGGACCTTCGGCATCGGTGCGCTGATGCGCAATCTGGCCGGGCGCGGGTTGATTTGATTCACCCCCAGGCTCGCGCACTTCGTGTCGCTCTCCACCCCCTTCCAGGGGGCAAACCCGGTGGCCCGGCGGAGCCGGTTCCACGGGTTTTCTGGCTTCGGACTCTGGCGCTTTGGCCGTTGGAGGCGGCGGGTCAGCTTCGGCCCAGCCGCCAGCGCTGCGCCCCCAGCAGTGCGAAGACCCCGACCACGCTCGCCACGAGCAGGACCCAGAGGCCGGTCGTGTAGCCGCCCGCGGGCGTCCACAGCAGCCCGAGCAGCAGCGGCGCCAGCGCGCGGGCGATCGCGCTCGGCAGCCCGAGTGCCCCGTTGAGCGTGGCCACATGCTCGCGATCGACGTACTGCGCGATCGCCGTGCCCTTGACGATCGTCAGCATTCCGTTGCCCATCCCGTAGAACAGCACGAACCACAGCGCCGCCGCCGGATGCCCCGCGCCTGCGATCAGCGTGACGAGGCCGAGCGGAATCAGGCACGGGATCAGCCGGTTCGCGAGATGCAGGTCGAAGTGATGCTCGAAGAAAAAGAGCAGCACACGCCCCAGCACCTGCATGAGCCCGATGCTCGCCGGCACCGCAATCGCCCAGGCTTCCGGCAGCCCCGCGCCGCGCAGCAGGGTCACCATGTGCGGCGGCAGCGCGGCGGTCACGGCCATCAGTAGCACGGTGAAGGCGCCGACCATCAGGAAAGGAACGCTGCGCACGTAGTGCGCTGCCGGTCGCGTTGCCGGGCCGGCATGGGCGCCCGATCGTTGCGCGGGCTCGGACGCATGGCGGAGCAGATGCGCGTGCAGCGGCGCGCAGACCACGAGATGGATCGCTGCCAGCACCCACAGCGCATGCCGCCACCCGAGCTGTGCGATCAGCCACGCACCCAGCGGGATGAAGACCGTGCTCGCCAGTCCGCCAAGAAAGGTCAGCGTGATGATCGCGCGCCGGAAGTCGTTCGGAAAGCGCCGCGTGACGATCGAGAACACCGGGTTGTAGAGCGTTGCCGCCAGCGCGCCGCCGAGCAGCAGCCACACCGCGTAGAACGCGGCGGCGCTGTCGATGAAGCTGTGAAGCAGCAGCCCGGCCGCGATCAGCAGCGAGCCGCCGGTCATCACCGCGCGCTCGTGGCCGCGATCGATCCAGCGGCCCACCGGCCATGCCATCACGCCTTCGGCCAGCAGCGCGAGGCTGAAGGCCAGCGATGACTGGGCGCGGCTGAGGCCGAGTTCGCGCTCCACAGGCTCCATCAGCAGCGCGAAGACGTAGAAGACACTGCCCCAGGTGATGAGCTGACCCACCGAGAGAAGGGCGACGAGGCGGCGGTCGTAAGGCGTGGGTGGGAAGGTTGTTGTTGCGGGCGCGCCCATGCCGCCGACTTTAGCGGCCCTGTCCGTTCAGCCTGCCGCCTTCAGCGCACGCCGGTATTGCACCGCTTCGGCGACGTGCGCGACTTCGACGCGCTCCGATCCGGCCAGATCCGCGATGGTGCGCGCGACCTTCAGCGCGCGGTGCGTGCTGCGCGCCGACCAGCCCAGCTTGGCCGCCGCCGTGTGCATGAACTTCAGCGCATCGGGTGCGAGGGACGCGTGGCGGTCGATCTCCGCGCCCTGCAGCGCATGGTTGGTCCTGCCCTGTCGCGCCAGGGCGAGAGCGCGTGCGTGGACCGCGCGCTCACGGATGGCTTCGGTCGACTCGCCCATGGGTGCGTTCAGCAGTTGCTCGGCAGAAACCGCCGGCACTTCGATGTGCAGATCGATGCGGTCGAGCAGCGGGCCGCTGAGCTTGCCCTGGTAGCGCGACACCTGGTCCGGCGTGCAGCGGCAAGCCTTGAGCGTCGAGCCCAGATAGCCGCAGGGGCAAGGGTTCATTGCCGCGACGAGCTGAAACCGCGCCGGGAACTCCGAGCGCCGTGCGGCGCGCGAGATCGTGATGGTGCCGGTCTCCAGCGGCTCGCGCAGCGCTTCGAGTGCGGCACGCCCGAATTCGGAACTCGTCGAGAAACAGCACGCCATGGTGCGCGAGCGAGATCTCGCCCGGCCGGCCGCGGCGGCGAGCCGCCGCCGACCATCGCGACGGCGCTGGCGGTGTGGTGCGGGCTCGATGTCGGCCGGCACATCCACCGCTCGGTCGAGAAGCGGCCGCCGAGGCTGGCGACCGCGGCGCTTTCGAGTGCCTCCTGCACGTCCATCTCCGGCAACAGGCCGGCGAAACGTTGCGCCAGCATTGACTTGCCGGAGCCGGGCGGGCCCACCATCAACAGGCTGTGGCCGCCGGCGGCGGCGATCTCCAGTGCACGTTTGGCGCCGGCGTGTCCTTTCACGTCCGCGAGATCGGCGTGGCGTGCGCTGGGGGCCCGTGGCGGCGGAATCACCTTTGCCCAACCGTCGATGCCCGAACCGGCCTGAACCGTCTCGCTGCCGGCGGGGAGGAACTGCTGCACCACATCGAGCAGATGCCGCGCCGCATAGACCTCCGCGTCGGGCACGAGCGAGGCTTCCTGCGCGCTCTCGGCCGGCAGTACCAGCTTCGTTGCCACACCCCGCGTGTGCAGCGCCAGCGCCATCGCCAGGGCGCCGCGCACCGGCCGCAGCTGCCCGGACAGCGACAACTCGCCCGCGAACTCATGGCCGGCGAGCCGGGCCGCATCGATCTGCCCGCTTGCCGCCAGGATGCCCAACGCGATCGGCAGATCGAATCGCCCCGAGTCCTTCGGCAGGTCCGCCGGGGCGAGATTCACGGTGATCCGCTTGTTGTTCGGGAATTCGAGACCGGCGTTCTGGATTGCCGACCGCACGCGCTCGCGCGCTTCCTTCACTTCCACATCGACCAGCCCGACCAGCGTGAAGCTGGGCAAACCGTTGGCCAGATGCACCTCGACCGTGACGCTGGCGGCTTCCAGGCCCAACAGCGCGCGGCTTTGCACCAAACACAGACTCATTGAACTCCCTGTCACCAAGATGGTGCATCCATCTTTTCTTGTTCATTACGACGTACATGCCTCGCGCAACCTTTGTTAACCGGTCTTTGAAACGCATTGGCACGCTCCCTGCTTTGAGGTGGTTTCAAACCACTTTCAAAACACTCCGAGGAGTCACTCGATGATGCACCGCAAATCCGACCAGATTCTGGCCGTGATCGCCCTAGCCACTTTGCCGATGATCGCGAGCGCGCAAAGCACCGACGCAAGCGCAGCGGCGCCGGCACCCAATCTCACGGGCAATGTCTCTGTGACCACGAACTACAAGTTCCGTGGCCAGGACCAGGACGTCCTCGGGCGCAACGACTACGCCAAGACCAGCTGGTTCAAGCCCGCCATCCAGGGCGGTCTCGACTACGCTTTCGGCGACAGCGGCTTCTACGTGGGCAACTGGAACTCCAGCGTCAACTGGCTCAAGGGCAACTCCGTCGAGATGGACTTCTACGGCGGCTACAAATTCAAGGCCGGCATCCTCGATCTCGACGTCGGCGTCTACCAGTACTACTACCCCGGCAACACCGCGGGCAACACCACCGAGATCTACGGCGGGGCTTCGTGGAGCGACGAGAAGATCGGCACCTTCGCCGGCAAGTATTCGTGGACGGTCTCCAAGGACTACTTCAACTACGCCGGCCATCAGGGCGGCTCGGGCCTGGACGGCCAGAACACCGGCTACCTGAACCTGTCCTACACGAAGGAGATCTTCCCCAAGGTCACCTTCAAGACCGCGGTGGGCTACACCTTCCTGAGCAGCGACATCCGCAGCCTGGGCTACAAGAGCTTCTTCGACTACAGCGTCGGCGCTTCCTACGACTTCGGCAGCGGCCTGTCGCTCACCGGCTCGGTGCAAGGCGCCACCGAGCAGAGCGCCTTCAACCTGATCGCCGAACCCGGCGTCGAGATCAACGGCGTCACTTACGGCCAGACCACCTTCTCGCCGAACAAGCCGAGGTTCATCCTCATGCTGACCAAGACGCTCTAGTAGTCCCCGCGGACGCGGCCCCCACAGGCCGCGCCGATTCCATCCATCTGTAGGAGAACATCATGAAGCTGGTCACAGCCATCATCAAACCCTTCAAGCTCGACGAAGTGCGCGAGGCGCTTTCGGCCATCGGCGTGCAAGGCATCACCGTCACCGAGGTCAAGGGCTTCGGCCGCCAGAAGGGCCACACCGAGCTGTATCGCGGCGCGGAATACGTCGTCGACTTCCTGCCCAAGGTCAAGATCGAGGCCGCCGTGGCCGACGAGCTCGTCGAGCGCGTGATCGAAGCCGTCGAAGGTGCCGCGCGCACCGGAAAGATCGGCGACGGGAAGATCTTCGTCTACGACCTCGAGCAGGTCGTGCGCATCCGCACCGGTGAAACGGGCCGCGAAGCTCTCTGAAACGCAAGGCACGAAAGACATACCGAAATGAAAAAATTCCTTGTATCGCTCGCGCTCGGATTGAGCGTGCTGGCTGCCGGTACATCCGGCTTTGCGCAGACAACTCCCGCCGCGCCCGCAGCGGCAGCGGCTCCCGCCGCGGCACCCGCGGCGCCGGCTGCTGCTGCACCTGCGGCCGCACCCGCTGCGGCAGCGCCCGCAGCCGAAGCGGCGGCGGCGCCTGCCGCTCCCGCGGCGGCCCCCTCGTTCAACAAGGGTGACGTCTCCTGGATGATGGTGTCCACGCTGCTGGTCATCATGATGACCGTGCCCGGCCTGGCACTGTTCTACGGCGGCCTGGTCCGCAGCAAGAACATGCTGTCGGTGCTCATGCAGATCATGGTCACCTTCTCGATGATCGTGGTGCTGTGGATGATCTACGGCTACAGCCTGGCGTTCACCGAGGGCAATGCGTTCATCGGCGGGTTCGACCGGCTCTTCATGAAGGGCATCTTCGATCCGGCCACCGGCGTCTTCGCACCGGGCGCGACCTTCAGCAAGGGCGTGTACATCCCCGAGCTGCTGTTCGCCGCCTTCCAGGCCACCTTCGCGGGCATCACCTGCTGCCTGATCGTCGGCGCCTTCGCCGAGCGCATCAAGTTCTCGGCCGTGCTGCTGTTCATGGCGATCTGGTTCACCTTCAGCTATGCGCCGATCGCGCACATGGTCTGGTTCTGGATGGGCCCGGACGCCTACACCGGCAAGGAAGTGGTCGACCAGATGAACGACAAGGCCGGCCTGATCTGGCAGTGGGGCGCGCTCGACTTCGCGGGCGGCACCGTGGTGCACATCAACGCGGCCGTTGCCGGCCTGGTGGGCGCCGTCCTCGTGGGCAAGCGCATCGGCTACGGCAAGGAAGCCTTCACGCCGCACTCGCTGACGCTGACCATGGTCGGTGCCTCGCTGCTGTGGGTGGGCTGGTTCGGCTTCAACGCCGGTTCCGCCCTTGAAGCCGGCACCAGCGCCGTGCTCGCCTTCATGAACACCTTCTCGGCCACCGCCGCCGCCGTGCTCGCATGGTGCCTCGGTGAAGCCATGATGCGCGGCAGGGCGTCGATGCTCGGTGCCGCATCGGGTGCCGTCGCCGGCCTCGTCGCGATCACGCCGGCCGCCGGCAACGTCGGCCTGATGGGCGCGATCGTCATCGGCCTGGTCGCCGGCTTCGCCTGCCTCTGGGGCGTCAACGGCCTCAAGAAGCTGCTCGGCGCGGACGACTCGCTCGACGTCTTCGGCGTGCACGGCGTCGGCGGCATCGTCGGCGCGCTGCTGACCGGCGTGTTCAACACCCAGGTGCTCGGCGGCCCCGGCCTCGTGGGCGACTGGGTCACGGCCACCGTCACCTCCAACGGCATCGGCGCACAGGTCTGGATCCAGCTCAAGGGCGTGGTGCTGACCATCGTGTGGTCGGGCGTCGTTGCCTTCATCGCCTACAAGATCACCGATCTCACGATCGGCCTGCGTGTGAGCGAAGAAGAAGAGCGCGAAGGCCTCGACATCACGGCCCACGGCGAAACCGCCTACAGCCGCTGAGGACGGACGGGCCGCCCATCTCGATCGAGGCGATCGCGGCCCGTTTCATACCGCAACAGTTTTCTCGACAAGATTTCGTTTTTTCGCTGCGAGGTTCTCCTCTGGATGTTCGACCCGCCAGCGCTTCGGCGCCAGCGGGTCTTTTTTTGTCCCGATTTGCCTCTAAGCTGGCGCCATGTGGACCACACTGACTGACAGCCTGAGCCAACTCGGTGAATCGCCGTTCTGGCATCCGCTCGAACGCTCCCTCTACTGGCTCGACATCCCCGGCCGCGCCGCCGTGCGTACGCGCGGCGACATCCACAACCCGACCATCGAGCGATGGGACATGCCCACCGAGCCCGGCTGCATGGCGCCCGCGCGAAGCGGCGGCGTGGTGATCGCGCTGCGCGACGGCATCTACCGCGCACGCGAATGGGGCGGCACGCTCAAGGCGATGGCGCGCGTGGATCACGACGTGCTCAAGATGCGCTTCAACGACGGCAAGTGCGATCCGCTCGGCCGCTTCTGGGCGGGCACGCTCAACGAGGCGAAGGACGGCGCGATCGCCGCGCTCTACTGCCTCGACGCACGGGGCGGCCGGGCGCCCACGCTCAAGCAGATGGCGAACGAGGCGACCACCGGCAACGGCCTCGCGTTCTCGCCCGATGCCGACACGCTGTACTGGGCCGACACCGCCGCGCATCGCGTGGTCGCGTGGACCTGGGCGGCGCGGGTCAACACCCTGTCGCGGCAACGCGTGTTCCAGCAGTTCGATGAAAAGCCGCCCGGCTGGACGCCCGAGTCGCCGCTGCGCTACCAGGGCCGCCCGGACGGCGCGACGGTCGACGCCGAAGGCCACTACTGGGCCGCGATGTTCGAAGGCGGCCAGTTGCTGCGTTTCGCGCCAACGGGTGAACTGGTCGCGTCCCTGCCGACGCCGGTGCAGTGCCCGACCATGCCGTGCTTCGGCGGCGATGACCTGCGCACGCTGTTCGTGACCACCGCGCGGCGGGGCAGGCCGGCGGCGGAGCTCGAGTTGCGCCCCGCGTCGGGCCATGTGTTGGCGACGCGGGTCGCCACGCCCGGGCTGCCAGTCAACTTCTTTGAGGACTGACGGACCCTTCTTCAACCGGGAACCCCGCGGAACCGGCTTCGCCGGGCCGCTGGGGTTGCCCCCGGAGAGGGGGTGCAGAGCCACACGAAGTGGGCGAGGTTGGGGGAGAACGGTTGGTCGGAGTTAGGATCGCCGCCATGGATCCAGCCCTTCGCCAGATCACCGAGCGCATTCGCGCTGCCGCCTCCGAGGGCACGATGCTGTCCATTCGTGGCGGCGGCACCAAGGACTTCTACGGCGAGCCGCCGCAGGGCGAGCCTCTCTCCACGCTCGGGCTCACCGGCATCACCAGCTACGAACCGAGCGAACTGGTCGTCACCGTGCGTGCCGGCACGCCATTGGCCGAGCTCGAAGCGGCGCTCGCAGAAAAAGGCCAGTGCCTCGCCTTCGAGCCGCCGCGCTTCGCCGATGGCGGCACCGTCGGCGGCATGGTCGCCGCGGGGCTCAGCGGGCCTTCGCGCGCGAGTGTCGGATGTGTGCGCGACTACGTGCTCGGTGCGGTGCTCGTCAATGGGCGTGGCGAAGCACTGACCTTCGGCGGGCAGGTGATGAAGAACGTCGCGGGCTACGACGTCTCGCGCGTGCTCGCGGGGTCGCTGGGTGTGCTTGGCGTCATCGCCGAAGTCAGCCTCAAGGTGTTGCCGGTGGCGCCCGCCGAAGCCACGCTGGAGTTCGCGTGCACGCAGGCCGATGCGCTGCGGCTGCTCAATGAATGGGGCGGCCGTCCGCTGCCGCTCAACGCGAGCATCTGGCGTGAGCGCGATGGGGCCGGCTTTCTCTCGTTGCGTTTGCGCGGGGCCGTGGCTGCTGTCGAAGCGGCCTGCACGCACCTCGGCGGCGAGCGCCAAGACCCGGCGCAATCGGCCGCGGGATGGCAGTCGCTGCGCGACCACCGGCATCCCTGGTTCACGCGCCATGCGGAGCACGACCTCTGGCGGCTCTCGGTGCCCCAGACCGCGCCCGTGCAGGGCATTGCCGGCGCGCCGATGGTCGAGTGGCACGGCGGCCAGCGCTGGTATCTCGCGCCGCCGGATCAGCGCCCGCAACTCCGCGCGGCGGTGCAGGCGGCAGGCGGGCATGCGACCCTGTTCCGACCGTCGGACGCGCACGGCCATCGCGTGCTCGGTCGCTTCGATGCGCTCAGTGCGCCTGTGGAGCGCATCCATCGCGCATTGATGCAGGAGTTCGATCCTCACGTCGTCTTCCATCGCGGACGGCTCTACCCGGCAGCCTGAACCCCCATGCAGACCGAACTCGCCCCCGAATTCAAGAACACGCCCGAAGGTCGCGAAGCCGAGGCGATCCTTCGCAAATGCGTGCACTGCGGTTTCTGCACCGCGACCTGCCCGACCTACCAGTTGCTCGGTGACGAGCTCGATGGGCCGCGGGGCCGCATCTATCTCATCAAGCAGGTGCTCGAAGGCAAGGCGCCGACGCAAAGCACGCAGCTTCATCTCGACCGCTGCCTGACCTGCCGCAACTGCGAATCGACCTGCCCGAGCGGCGTGCAATACGGCCATCTCGTCGACATCGGCCGCAAGATCGTCGAGGACAAGGTGCCGCGCCCGCCGCTCGACAACGTCCTGCGCTGGACGCTCAAGGAGGGCCTGACCTCGGCGCTCTTCGCGCCTGCGATGAAGCTCGGGCAGTCGGTGCGCGGACTGCTGCCCGCGAAGCTCAAGGCCAAGGTGCCTGAATCACGGCCGGCGGGCGCATGGCCCTCCCGCACGCATGCGCGCAAGATGCTGATGCTCGCGGGCTGCGTGCAGCCGGCGATGTCGCCCAACATCAACAGCGCGACCGCGCGCGTGCTCGATGCGGCCGGCATCCAGGTGGTGGTAGCGTCCAATGCGGGTTGCTGCGGCGCGATCCGTTTCCACCTCAACGACCACGACGGCGGCAAGGCGCAGATGCGCGCGAACATCGATGCGTGGTGGCCGCAGGTCGAGAAGGGCGAAGTCGAGGCGATCGTCATGAACGCCTCGGGCTGCGGTGTCACGGTGCGCGAGTACGGCCACATGCTCAAGGACGACCCGACCCATGCGGAAAAGGCCGCACGCATCAGCGCGATCACGCGCGACCTGAGCGAGCTGCTGCCCGACATCGCGCCCACGCTGAAGCCGCGCGTCAAGCCGCCGGTGGGCCTGGTTGCCTATCACCCGCCGTGCACGCTGCAGCACGGCCAGAAGCTGCGCGGCGGCGTCGAAAAGCACCTGCGCGCGCTCGGCTTCGACGTGCAGGTCGCGCAGAACGAATCGCACCTGTGCTGCGGCTCGGCGGGCACCTATTCGGTGTTGCAGCCGGAGCTGTCCTACAAGCTGCGCGATCGCAAGCTCGGCCACCTGAACCAGCTCCAGCCGACCGCCATCGTGTCGGCCAACATCGGGTGCATCACGCACCTGCAGAGCGGTAGCGAAGTGCCGGTGCGCCACTGGGTCGAACTGCTGGACGAGGCCCTCGCGCCGGCAGCCTGATCGCACAAGGACTGGGGGTCTGGTCTGACCCCGCGGGCGCCGGCGCGGCGTGAACATTCCCGGGTGTTCACCACGGGAGTGATTCCATGAAGCGAACTTCCATCCAGACTCTCGCACGCGCCGCCACGGTGTGCGTGTGCGCCCTTGCGCCGTGGATGGCGCAGGCCCAGACACCGGTCCTCGCGCCCTCGATGAAGACCCTGGGCGAAGCCCGCTACGTGTGCGGCGGCGTCGGCGCCGAGGAATCGAACGCGATGCGCGCCGCGATGAAGGACCATCCGCTGTCGCTGCTCTTCGCCCGCGCGAGCGGCGCCTACCTGGCGGACGTGCAGGTCACGGTGACGGATGCGCAGGGCAGCACCGCGCTGTCGATGCGCGCCGATGGGCCGGTCTGCCTCGTGGACCTGCCGGCTGGCCGCTACACGGTCGCGGCGGCGAGCGAAGGCGTGACCAAGTCGCAGGTGGTGTCGCTGGGCAACGGCTCGAAGGTGGCCGACTTCCGCTTCTGACCTGAGGGCGCGGGCCTCAGGCCGCGAGCGCGGCCTCGATGTCCGCGCCGATGGATTCGGGCTTGTCGATCGGCGCGTAGCGCTTGATCACCTGCCCGTCCTTCCCGACCAGGAACTTGGTGAAGTTCCACTTGATCGCCGTGCTGCCGAGAAAGCCCCGTGCTTCCTTCACCAGCCACTTGTAGAGCGGCGCCGCGCCTGCGCCGTTGACCTCGATCTTCTCCATCATCGGAAAGCTTACGCCGTAGTTGCGGGTGCAGAAGGCGCCGATTTCCTCGTTGGTGCCCGGGTCCTGATGGCCGAACTGGTTGGACGGGAAACCCAGCACCGTCAGCCCCTTGGGGCCGTACTTCTCGTAGAGCGCTTCGAGGCCCGCGAACTGCGGCGTGAAGCCGCACTCGCTCGCGGTGTTGACGATGAGCAGCACCTTGCCCTTGAACTCGGAAAGCGAAACCGGTTTGCCGTCGATCTGCCGGGCTTCGAAGTCGTAGACGCTGGTCATGGAGATTCTTTCTGGAGTGCGGACTGCCCATCATCCGCGTCACCGGGCGACCGCGCAAACGCCGACCAGGCGGCCGCGATCACGATCAGCGCGCCACCGATCCAGATGCGCGCGCCCATGGTCGCCGCGCCGAGGGCGACCGACGACACGCTGGCGAACAGCACCTCCGACAGCATGATCACCGCCGTCACGTTGCCCGCGAGCCGCGCCGCGCCGTACTGCAGGCAGATGTTGGCGAAGACGAAGGCGGTCCCGAGCACCGCGGCCCATCCCCACCAGCCGGTTTCGGTCCACGGCGGCGCGGGCATCGCGCCCAGCGCGGTGCCGGCAATCGCGGTCGTGCCGGCCACCAGCGCGCAGCCCGCGAACATCGCCAGCGCCCGGGATTCGCCCGGTGCATGGCGCATGCCGCGCAGCAGGATGTTCGTGACCGCGAAGCAGAAGCCGGCGGTCACGCCGAGCCAGTCCGGCAGGCTGGACGGCACCGGCCAGTCGACCTCCGGCGTCTTCAGCACCACCGCCACGCCGACCAGCGCCAGCGCGACGCGCGCCAGGGCCGAAGCGGTCGGGCGCTCGCCGAGCAGCATCCACGCGAGCAGCACGCTCCACAGCGGCATCAGGTAGAACAGCAGCACCACGCGCACCACGTCGCCCTGCGTGACCGCCCAGTTGAACCCGACATTGGTCAGTCCCGCCGCCAGCCCGAGCAGCATCAATCCCGGGTGCAGCACGAACATGTGCCACATGCTGCGGCGCAGCACCGCCATCACCGCCGCGATCGCGACGTAGACCATGAAGGTCGTCCACACCGGATGCAGCCCATGCGCCTCGATCTGGCGAAATGGAATCCATGAAACGCCCCAGACGAAGGCGTTGAACACAAGCGCAAGCGCAGCCAAAACCGTACGACCCGGAAAAAATCAGAGACCAGAAATCCCGCGGAACCGGCTTTGCCGGGCCGCTGGGATTGCCCCCTGGAAGGGAGTGGAGAGCGACACGAAGTGCGCGAGCCTGGGGGTCATCAATGATGTTTATCGCTGCGGGCAATGGCAAGGAGGTGCTCGACTTCCTCGGGATATTTGCGCAGGTTCCGTTGATGCCACCGCTTGATGAGCCACATGAACCCGGCCACCACCACGCCGAATGCGGAGATCGCTGCGTACGCCGACATGCCCAGCCCCGTGCACGCGCTGTAGAACGCGCCGAGGATCAGGATGCAGGCCTGCTCGTTGAAGTTCTGCACCGCGATCGAGCGGCCCGCGCCCATCAGGTTGTGGCCGCGGTGCTGCAGCAGCGCATTCATCGGCACCACGAGGAAACCACCCAGGCCGCCCAGCAGGATCAGGAACGGTACCGCCACCCAGATGTTGCCGATGAAGTTCATCGCCATCACCAGGATGCCC
The DNA here is from genome assembly GCF_900107745.1 of Variovorax sp. YR216. Taxonomy (GTDB): domain Bacteria; phylum Pseudomonadota; class Gammaproteobacteria; order Burkholderiales; family Burkholderiaceae_C; genus Variovorax. The sequence continues at coordinate 135,943 of NZ_FNRO01000017.1, forward strand.
ATGCCGATCCCCAGCGGAATCACGCGGGTCGCCATGTCCAGCCGCATGCGCATCGACGCCACCACCGCGCCGATGGCCGTGCCGATCGCGACCACGCCGGTCAACGACGACGCCTGCGCGGTGTTGTAGCCCAGCGCGAGCGAGGCCCAGGCCAGGACGATGTACTTGAGGTTGCCGCCGGCGCCCCAGAACAGCGTGGTGGTCGCCAGCGAGATCTGGCCGAGCTTGTCGCGCCACAGGCGCGAATTGCAGTGCCAGAAATCCGGGAGCAGCGCCACCATGTTGCGCACGAAGCCGTATTGCGGATTGGCGCGCAGCGGGCGCATCTCGACGCCGGTGTCCGGAATCCGCGTGTTGAACCAGGCCGCGACCACGTACACCAGGATCAGCGTCGCGATCGCCGCCTCGGGCGGTGTCTCGACGCCGGTGTCGATGAACGGGAAGTTGAACGCGAGCAGGTGGCTGGAGAGCGTGTGGCCGACGAGCTGCCCGCCGAGCACGATGCCCAGAATGATCGATGCGATCGTCAGGCCCTCGATCCAGCCATTGGCCTTGACCAGCTGCGACGCCGGCAGCAGCTCGGTCAGGATGCCGTACTTGGCCGGCGAGTACGCCGCCGCGCCGAGCCCCACGATCGCGTACGCGAATAGCGGGTGCGAGCCGAACAGCATCATCACGCAGCCGACCACCTTGATCGCATTGCTGATGAACATCACCTTGCCTTTGGGCAAGGCGTCGGCGAATGCGCCCACCAGCGGCGCGAACGCCACGTAGAAGATGGTGAAGATCGGCACCAGCGCGGCGCGCTGCCATTCAGGCGCGCCGTTGCTTCGCATGAGTTCCACCGCAGCCACGAAAAGTGCGTTGTCGGCCAGTGACGAAAAGAACTGGGCCGACATGATCGTGTAGAAACCGCGCTTCATCGATGGGCAGACTGGCCAGCAACGAAATCTGGCGATGGTGGAAGAGGGGCCGCTTCAATGGCGGCTGCGCGGTTATAGCATGGGGGTGCGATGTCAAAATCGCGCGATGTCCCGTAGTGCGGGGCGTGTTTGTGTGCGTGTTTTCAGCTTTCCCTGGGGTTTTTTGCCGTGCCGCGTCCGATCCTTGCCACCATCCATTCCGCTGCGTTGCAACACAACCTCGATCGGGCGCGCCGCGCGGCCCTCGATTCGCGCGTCTGGGCGGTCGTGAAGGCCAATGCCTACGGCCACGGCATCGAGCACGTCTTCGATGCCTTCCGTGCCGCGGACGGCTTCGCGCTGCTCGATCTGAACGAAGCGGAGCGGGTGCGCGCGCTCGGCTGGCGCGGCCCGGTACTGCTGCTCGAAGGCGTGTTCGACGCGCGCGATCTCGAACTCTGTTCGCGGCTCGACCTCTGGCATGCGGTGCATTGCGACGCGCAGATCGACTGGCTGGCCGCGCACAAGACGCAGGTGCCGCACCGCGTCTTCCTCAAGATGAACTCCGGCATGAACCGGCTCGGCTTCACGCCCGAGCGTTTCCGGGCCGCCTGGACGCGGCTCAACGCGCTGCCGCAGGTCGACGAAATCTCGCTGATGACGCATTTCAGCGATGCCGACGGCCCCCGCGGCATCACGCATCAACTCGAAGTGTTCGACGAGGCCACGCGCGATCTGCCGGGCGAGCGCTCGATCGCCAACAGCGCCGCGACGCTGCGCCACGCGGCGGCGGCGCGTGCGGACTGGGTGCGGCCCGGGATCCTGCTGTACGGCAGCTCGCCGGATTTTCCGGAGCACGACGCGGCGCACTGGCAGCTCCTGCCGACCATGACGCTCTCGACCCGGCTGATTTCGGTGCAGACCCTCAAGGCGGGCGACACCATCGGCTACGGATCGCGCTTTACCGCCGAAGGGCCGATGCGGATCGGCGTCGCCGCGGTCGGCTACGCGGATGGCTACCCCCGGCATTGCGACACCGGCACCCCGGTGCTGGTGGGCGGCGTGCGCACCCGCATGGTCGGGCGCGTGAGCATGGACATGATCACCGTCGACCTCACGCCCGTGCCCGACGCCGGCTTCGGCAGCGAGGTCACCTTGTGGGGGCGAGCGTCGAACGGTGCGGTGCTCCCGATCGACGACGTCGCGAAGGCGGCAGGCACCGTCGGCTACGAGCTGATGTGCGCAGTGACGCGGCGCGTGCCGGTCGCGGTCGACTGAGTCCGCCCGCCGCGTGAAGATTCTTTCGGACTGGCGCTCGGTGCGCCTGTGGGAAACGCAGGTCGAACGCGACCTGCATCGCAGCTACAACCTGCGCGTGCACGGCTTGCTGATCGGCACCTTCACGTTGCTCGTGACCTGGCTCGTGTCGCATGCGCTGATGCTGTTCGGAGTCGATTCGCTCGCGCTGCGCTATGTGATCGCGCTGGGCGCCGGCTATGCCGCCTACCTGCTGGCCCTGCGCTGGTGGGCGCAGCGGCTGGTGCGGCGCAACGCCCGGTTCGATCCCGACGTGCCCGATCCGGGCGTCCTCGAATGGAATTCGCCGCGGCCAAGCGGCGCGATCCACCATCCTTCCGGCAGCGGCGCCTCCGACGTCGTGAGCGGTGCCCTCGAGGCCGCCGGCAGCGTGGACGAAGGGGTCGTGATCGTGGTGCCGGTGGTCGCGATCTTCCTGATCTGTGTCGCGATCGTGTGCGGCGCGGGCGCGCTCGCCATGCTGTATTTCGGCTGGGACGCGCTGCTCGCCGTCGCCATCGAGCTCGCGTTCTCGTACGCCTCGGCGCGCACCGCGATCCGCGTGGCGCGCGAGGGATGGCTGCAGGCCGCCGTGCGGCTCACCTGGAAGCCGCTGCTCGGAGCCTTGTTCTGTGCCGTGGTGCTGGGTGCGGTCATCGACCGCTTCATGCCGCAGGTGAATTCACTGCCTGCGGCGGTGCATCAGCTGCTTCACCGCTGAGTGCGCCGAGCCGGGTTCAGTACAACCCCAGTTGTCGCGTCCGCAACCGCGCCAGCCCCAGCAGCGCATCGGTGAACGGCGTCTGCACGCCTGCGAGCTGGCCGAGCTCGCGCACCGCGGACACCAGCGCATCGAGCTCCACCGCGCGGCCGGCTTCCACGTCCTGCAGCATCGAGGTCTTGAAGGCGCCGAGCTTGCGCGTGACCGCGTGGCGGTCTTCGGGGCTGTCGGCGATCGGCACGCCGATCCGCTCGCCGATCGCCTTGGCCTCCAGCATGATCGTGGAGATAAGTCCGCGCACCAGGTCGTCATTGAGGATCAGGTCGGTCGTGGCCCCGGTCAGCGCGCTGATCGGGTTGACCGTCATGTTGCCCCAAAGCTTGTACCAGACGTCCTTCTGGATCTGCGGCGAGATGCGCGTGTCGATGCCCGCGCGGGCCAGCAGTTCGCCCAGGGCCTGAACGCGCGAGGTCGATTCGCCCGATGGCTCGCCGATGATGAGCCCGTTGCCGAAGTGATGCCGCACCACGCCCGGCGCGTCCAGCGCGCAGCTCGCATGCACCACGCCGCCGACCACATGCTTCGCCGGAATCGCCGCGTCGATCTTTCCGCCCGGATCGACCGCCTGCAGCTGCGCGCCCGCCACGGGGCCGCCGAAGCCACCCTGCAGGAACCACCATGGCACGCCGTTCATGGCGGTGAGCACGATGGTGTCGGGCCCGAGCAGCGGCGCGATACGTTCGGCCACTGCAGGAAGCGCCGGTGCCTTCACGGCCACGATCACCAGTTGCTGGACGCCGAGCGCCGCCGGATCGTCGCTGGCATTGACCGGCACGGTGACGCGCTTGTCGCCGCTCACCAGCGTGAGGCCGTCGCGCTTGAGCGCTTCGAGCGTTGCGCCGCGCGCCACCACGTCGAGCTCGCAGCCCACTTGCGCGAGCTTCGCGCCGATCCAGCCGCCGATCGCACCGGCGCCGTAGATGCAAACCTTCATGATTTAAGTCCGAGCCTTCAGTTCTTTCAGTTCTTGTAGGAGGTATCGATACGATCGACCTGGCGCACCAACGCGTCGAAGACGTCCTGGCCCGCGCCGTGATTGGGATTGAACTGCAGCGCATCGCGCGTGCACTTGCGGGCGATGTCTTCCGACACCGGAATCGCCGCACCCATCGAGAACGTCGCCATCTGGATCTCGCAGGCGCGCTGCAAGGTCCAGAGGATCGCGAACGTCTGCGGCAGCGTCTGCCCCCAGGCCAGCAGGCCGTGGTTGCGCAGGATCACCGCCGGCCTGTTGCCGATGCTCTTGAGCAGGCGCGGCCCCTCGTCGGCATGGATCGTGATGCCTTCGAAGTCGTGGTACGCGACCATGTCATGCAGTTGCGCCGTGTAGAAATTCGTCTGCTGCAGGCCACCCTGCAGGCAGGCCACCGCGACGCCGGCAGTGGTGTGGGTGTGCATCACGCAATGCGCATCGGGAAGTCCGTCGTGGATCGCCGCATGCACCGTGAAGCCCGCGGGGTTGACCGGGTACGTGGAGCCGTCGAGCACGTTGCCGTGCAGGTCGATCTTGACCAGGTTGCTCGCCGTCACCTCGCTGTAGTGCAGGCCGAACGGGTTGATGAGGAACTGCTTCTCGCCGCCGGTCACGCTGTCCGGCAGGCGCACCGTGATGTGGTTGTAGATCATCTCGGTCCACCCGAGCATCGCGAAGACGCGATAGCAGGCCGCGAGCTGCAGCCGCGCTGCGCGCTCGTCGGGGTGGAGGGCCGGGTGGACCAGCGCAGAAGGCGCGGAGGAGGGAGTGCTCATTTCGTTTCCTTCAAAGTTCCAACAATCTCCCCCGGCGCCTTCAATGCGCGCGAGGGTCAGCTTTCAGCCGTGAAGCCGATCTCTTTCACGATCGGCGCCCACTTGGCCGTGTCCTTCTTCAACAGGTCGGCGAGTTCGCCCGGCGTCGACGACATCGCCTCCAGGCCAAAGCCGGCGAGTCCGTCGATCACATCCTTCTGCGCCAGCGCGTTCTTCATCGCCGTGTTCAGCCGCCCGACCACGTCGGACGACGCCTTCGCCGGCAGCAGGAAGGCGAACCACTCGCTGTGCGCCATGTTCTTGAGCCCCTGCTCGCCGAAGGTCGGCACATCGGGCGTGAAGCGGCTGCGCTTCTCGCCCGACACGCCCAGGATGCGCACCTTGCCGGTGGGCAGGTGCTGCATGATGTCGCCGATCGGGCCCGACACCGCCGAGATGTTGCCGCCCAGCAGGTCCAGCATCGCGGGCTGCGTGCCGCGATAGGCGGCATGCTTGAGTTCGAGGCCCGCGCTCTTGCCGAGCAGCGCACCGATGAAATGCGGCGTCGAGCCCGCGGCCGGCGAGCCGAAGTTGCCGCCGGTCGGATTGGCCTTCACCCACTGCAGGAATTCCGGAACCGTCTTCACGCTCAGCGGCACGGCCGGGCCGACCGCGAAGCCGAAGTCGAACACGCAGGCCAGCGACACCGGCGACAGGTCGACCATCGGGTCGTACGGCAGCTTCTTGTAGATGTGCGGGTAGATCGTGAGGATCGAGGTCGGCGTCTGCAGGATCGTCGCGCCGTCGGCCGGCTGGGTCTTCACGTAGGTCACCGCGATCTGGCCGCCGGCGCCGGTCTTGTTTTCCACCACGACCGACTTTGCATAGCCGGGCGTCATCGCCGTCGCGAGGCGGCGGCAGGTGGTGTCCGAGGTGCCGCCGGCCGCGAAGCCGGTGATGATGCGCGCGGTCTCGAAGCCCGCCTGCGCGAAGGCCTGCTGGCCGATGCTGGCAAGCAGTGCGGTGGCGCCGGTGGTTTGCAGCAGGCTGCGGCGAGTGAGGGTCATGATGTCTCCAAGGGGGTGTGGCTTCAGGACTCGTCGCGCAGCCACGTGACCGCGCCCGAGTGGGTCACCGCGCCCTGGTGAGCCGGGCGCACGGTGTGCGCGTATTTTTCCAGCAAGCCACCATGCCGGACCCCCGCGTTTACCTCACGTTTGGCAATTCGCGCGGCGATCTCCGCGTCCGTCAGTTCGACCGTGATGCTGCGCGCCTCGGGCCGGGCATCGATCGTGATGACGTCGCCGTCGGCCAGCGCCGCGATCGGCCCGCCATCGGCCGATTCCGGCCCGGCGTAACCGATGCACAGCCCGCGCGTCGCGCCCGAAAAACGCCCGTCGGTGAGCAGCGCCACCTTGTCGCCCATGCCCTGCCCGTAGAGCAGCGCGGTGATGCCGAGCATCTCGCGCATGCCGGGGCTGCCTTTGGGACCCTCGTTGCGGATGACGATCACGTCACCCGGTTCGTAGCGACGGTTCTGCACCGCCGTCTGTGCCTCTTCCTCGGAATCGAAGACGCGCGCCGGCCCGCGATGGACCAGCGTCTTCAGGCCCGCCGTCTTGAGCAGCGCGCCATCCGGGCAGAGATTGCCCTTGAGCACCGCCAGCCCGCCGTCGCGCGAGATCGCATTGCCGGCCTTGCGCACCACGCGTCCGTCGGGCTCGGCGGCGTCGGCGATTTCCTCGGCCAGCGTGCGGCCGGTGAAGGTCATCGCATCGCCATGGAGAAAGCCCTGTTCGAGCAGCGTGCGCAGGATCACGCCCGCGCCGCCGATGTAGTACACATCGCGCGCCAGGTACTGGCCGCCCGGCCGCAGGTCGGCAATGAGCGGGGTGCGCGCAAAGACCTCGGCCACGTCGTCGAGGTGGAACTTCAAGCCCGCTTCGTGCGCGATGGCCGGCAGGTGCAGCGCCGCATTGGTCGAGCCGCCGGTGGCAGACACCACCGCGCAGGCGTTCTCCAGCGCCTTGCGCGTGACGATGTCGCGCGGCAGCGGGCCGTCGTTCATCACCGCGCGCATCAGCGCCCTGGCGGCGCGACGCATCAGCGGCGCACGTTCGCTGAACACCGCCGGCACCATGCTGGAGCCGATCGGCGCGAGTCCGAGCGCTTCGGAGACCATGCCCATGGTGTTTGCGGTGAACTGCCCCGCGCATGCGCCGGCGGTCGGCAGGCAGGCGCGGCTCATCGCTTCGAGGTCATTCGCCGTCGCATCGCCGGCCAGCACCTTGCCGATGGTCTCGTAGGTGTCGACCACGTTGATGTCGCGCCCATCCGGCCCCGGCGTCTGGCCCGGCAGCGCCGAGCCGCCGTGCACGAACACGCTCGGTACATTGCAGCGGACCATGCCCATCATCAGCCCCGGCAGGTTCTTGTCGCAGGCGCCGATACCGAAGATGCCGTCCCACTGGTGCCCGCGCGTGGAGGCTTCGACGCTGTCGGCGATCAACTCGCGCGAGATGAGCGAGAAGCGCATGCCCGAGTGCGCCATCGTGAGCCCGTCGCTCACCGACACCACCGGGCATTCGTGCGGCGTGCCGCCGCCCGCGTAGATGCCGGTCTTGGCATGTTGCGCCTGCTCGCGCAGGTTCAGGTTGCACGGGCTCATCTCGCCGCCGGTGTGGAACACGCCGACGTGCGGGCGCGCGATGTCTTCGTCGTCCTGCCCGAGCGCGTGCAGGAAGCTGCGCGTGGTCGCGCGGATCACGCCGTCGCGGATGATCGCGGAGCGGAAGGTCTTGCGCGGGGAACTGGCGTCGCTCATGTCGGGCGAACGATCAGTAGGTGCCGCCGGACTGCGGCTTTGCGGCCGCGCCGTTCTTGAAGCGCGCGGCGAGCGCGGTCGTGTGGCGCACCAGCAGGTTGGTGTCGAGTCCGACCGCCACGAAGAGCGCGCCGAGTTCGAGATAGCGCTTTGCCAGCGCTTCATCCGGCGTCAGGATGCCGGCGGCCTTGCCCGCGCGGTTGATGCGCGCAATCGCATCCTCGATCGCCGCCTGCACCTCCGGATGGCTCGAATTGCCGAGATGGCCCATCGATGCCGAAAGGTCGGCCGGGCCGATGAAGACGCCATCCACGCCGTCGACCGCAGCGATCGCATCGAGGTTCGCGAGCGCCTCGCGTGATTCCGCCTGCACCAGCAGGCAGACGCGGTCGTTCGCTTCCTTCGCGTAGGCCGGATAGCGGCCCCAGCCCGATGCACGCGCACCGCCCATGCCGCGGATGCCATGCGGCGGATAGCGCATCGCACGAACGATCGCCTGCGCCTGCTCGGCGGTGTCGACCATCGGCACCAGCAGCGTCTGCACGCCGAGGTCGAGGTACTGCTTGATCAGCGCCGCGCCTGCGTCGCCGTGGCCGAGCGGCACGCGCGCGATCGCGTTCGCACCCGGGTAGGCCGCAATCGCCTGCGCCTGTTGCAGCACGCTCTGCAGGCCGTTGGGCGAATGCTCGCCGTCGATCAGCAGCCAGTCGAAGCCGGCACCGGCGCAGATCTCCGCGCTGTACGCATCGGCGAGGCCGAGCCAGAGGCCGATCTGGGCGCGCTTTTCGATGAGGGCTTGTTTGAAGAGGTTCGTAGGGGTTTGCATGTTTGTTCTTTCAGTCGGCGTTCAGACGAAGCGGAAGGCGATCGAACCCAGCGGGCCGTAATCGGCATGGAAGGTGTCGCCGGGCACCGCGTTGGTCGGCCGCGTGAACGAACCGCCCAGCACGATCTCGCCCGCTTCGAGGTGCTCGTCCCATGGCGCGAGCTTGTTCGCGAGCCAGGCCACGCCGGTGGCCGGATGGTTGAGCACCGCGGCGGCCACGCCCGATTCCTCGATCACGCCGTTCTTGTAGAGCAGGGCGCTGACCCAGCGCAGGTCCACCGCATCGGGCTTCACCGGCCGGCCGCCCATCACGATGCCGGCATTCGCCGCGTTGTCCGCGATGGTGTCGAACACCTTGCGCATGACCTTGGTGTGGCGGTCGAACTGCTCGATGCGCGCGTCGATGATCTCGATCGCCGGCACCACGTAGTCGGTGGCCGCGAGCACGTCGAAGATCGTCACGTTCGGCCCCTTGAGCGGCTTGCCGAGCACGAAGGCGAGCTCCACCTCGATGCGCGGCGCGATGAAGCGCTTGAAGGGAATGTCGCCGCCCTGCTCGAAGAACATGTCGTCGAGCAGCGTGCCGTAGTCGGGCTCGGTGATCTGGCTGGCCTGCTGCATCGCGCGCGAGGTGAGGCCGATCTTGTGGCCCTTGACCGTGCGGCCTTCGGCGATCTTGGTCTTGACCCATTCGCGCGAGATCGCGTAGCCGTCCTCGATGGTCATTTCGGGGAAGCGCTTGGAGAAGTGCTCGACCTGCACGCGCGACTTCTCGCTTTCGTGCAGTTCGGCGGCGAGTTGCTGGATGACGTCCTTGGCAAGCATGGCGATCTATTTGTTGAAGAGTGGATGCAGGTTGCTGTGCTTCCCGTCGTACACCTGGCCGGGGCTTTCGTCCACGTTGAGCGTGATGCCGATGAGGCGCTTGGCGAAGACCGGTTCGAAGTGCCGCTTCGCGCTGTCGATGATCGCGTCGCCGGCGCGCTTCTTCACCGCGTCGCTGCGTCCGGCCCCCATGCGCAGGTTCAGATAGACGAAGGCGTAGTCGCCCTTGCCGTCGGCCACCGCATAGTGCGCGGCCGGATAGGCGAGCACGCGCGTGCCACCGGTCGGAAAGACCTGCTTGCCCGCTTCGTCGCGTTGTTCGAGCATGGTGTCGGCCAGCGTGCGGCACAGCGCAGTCATGTCGGTTTCGCGCTCGATGTTCGGTGTGTAGAGGATGACGAGATGCGGCATGAGGACCTCAGAGGCGTGAAACAGCCTGGAAGCCCTCGGCGCTCGACGCCTGGGCCTTCGGGATGGCGCGGCCGTCCTGTGGCGTGACCGGGAAGATCGCGTTGATCTGCCCGGTGCCCGAGGAGCCGAAGTAGGGCGTCACCACTTCCGCCTTGCCGTCGTAGGCCGACCAGCCCAGCGCGCCGAGGATCATCGCGGTGTCGTG
>NZ_FNRO01000019.1 GCF_900107745.1 Variovorax sp. YR216
GCTGGGCAAATACGCCGTACATGTGGTTGGAGACCTGGATGTCAGCCACGCCCACGCGCTGTGTCGTGTCGTCGGCCACGAAGGTGATCGAGCCCTGATTCGAGGAGTACGAGCCGGCGCCGCTGGAAACCTGCCCGATCTGCCACCAGAACGGGTAGTCCGGCGCCGGGGAGGTAAGCTTGGTGTCCGCCCGCTTGTACAGCGCCACGCCGCTGTTGGCCGTGCCGCACGCCACCGCATCCGGGCCGTAGCGGTAGGCGATACCCGCGTCCTTGCTGAACTGGGCCGCCATGGCGGTGTACTGGGCCGGCACGATGTTCAGCGCGCTATCGACGATGTCGGTACTCTGGGAACCGCAGAACGTCGTCGTCTGGGGGGTCGTACCGAGGACCGAGCCGCTGGAGGCGCTGGAAGCACTGGAAGCGCTGCTCTGCGACGCCGCAGCGGCAGCCGCTGCGGCGCTGACGGCAGCGGCACTCCCGCCGCCACCGCCGCCACCACCACCCCCGCAACCGGCGAGCGCGATAGCACCAAATGACAGCACAATGGCGCTCTTATGTATAACTTTCAACAAAAAACACCTCCAAAATAACAAGTGGTCGCTTTTTACGTGGGATGAGTCCTACGGGCAAACCATCTTGCAAATACTTTCTTCGTGTTTTTCAGCCCTATTGGAAGGCACTTACAAAGGTAGCGAATAGTGACGTTATGACCGCAAATCATCAAGCCCCCCGCCGTATACATCTTTCTACTTATTTAGGCGCCGACGGCATCGCGATCATTCCGACCGCCCCCGAGCGCCAGCGCAACCGGGACAGCGACTTTCTGTACCGGCACGACAGCTACTTCTATTACCTGACCGGCTTCGCCGAGCCGAATGCGTGGCTGGTGCTGACCGGCGACGGCAAGTCGACGCTGTTCTGCGCGCCGAAGGATCTGGAGCGCGAGATCTGGGACGGCTACCGGCTGGGCCCGGAGGCTGCGCCGGGTGTGCTGGGGGTGGATGAGGCCTATTCCGTCGAGGAGCTGGACACGCGCCTGCCGCGCCTGCTCGAGAACAAGTCGGTGGTCTGGTATCCGTTCGCGACGCACAGGGGGCTGGAAACGCGGGTCGACGGCTGGCTTTCCGCCGTCCGCGCCCGGGTTCGCTTCGGCGCGCTGTGCCCCGAGGAGCAGCGCGACCTGTGCGGCCCGCTGGACGAAATGCGGCTGGTCAAGGACGCGCATGAACAGGATGTGATGCGCCGCGCCGCGCAGATCAGCGCCCGGGCCCACATCCGGGCGATGCAGCTGTCCGCGCGGATGCTGCGCGACGGCAAGGACGTGCGCGAGTACCACCTCGACGCCGAACTGCTGCACGAATTCCGCCTCGGCGGCTCGCAGTACCCGGCCTACGGATCGATCGTGGCGGCAGGCGCCAACGCCTGCGTGCTGCACTACCGGGCCGATACCGCCCCGGTGCAGGACGGCGAACTGGTGCTCATCGACGCAGGCTGCGAGCTGGACGGCTACGCCAGCGACATCACCCGCACCTTCCCGGCCAACGGGAAGTTCACCGGCCCGCAGCGCGCGCTGTACGACCTCGTCCTCGCGAGCCAGGACGCCGCCGTCGCGGCGACCCGGGCAGGGCAGCGCTTCAACGATCCGCACGAAGCGACGGTCAAGGTGCTGTCGCAAGGCATGCTGGACCTGGGCCTGCTCGACGCGAACAAGGTGGGCAGCGTGGACGACGTGATCGAGAAGCGCGCCTACTTCCCTTTCTATATGCACCGCACCGGGCATTGGCTGGGCATGGACGTGCACGATTGCGGCAGCTACGTCGAGCCCTCGCAGGTCGGCGAAGTGAGCGAACGACGCGATCCGCTGTCCAACGAGATCATCAAGAACCGGCCGAGCCGCATTCTCAAGCCGGGCATGGTGCTCACGATCGAGCCGGGCATCTACGTCCGGCCTGGCGCAGGCGTGCCGGAGCAGTTCCACAACATCGGCATCCGCATCGAGGACGATGCGATCGTGACCGAAACCGGCTGCGATCTGATTTCGCGCGGCGTGCCGGTCAAGGCCGACGAGATCGAAGCGCTAATGCGGGAATGACCCCTACAAGGAACCCCGCGGAACCGGCTCCGCCGGCCCGCCGGGGTTGCCCCCGGCGAGGGGGTGCCCGAGCCACACGAAGTGGGCGAGGCTGGGGGTGAGCGTCATGCGGCGAGGTGGCCGCGGGTGAACGCCTCTTCGAAGATCGAATAGCCCGACCAGTCGGCGTGCGCGAAGGCCAGCCGCCCGGCACGCACCCGCTCCGGCGCGCCGATCTGCCGCAGCAGCCCCGGCGCCGGGATCGCCATCGCGTGGCCGTAGCGGGTGATGTCGATGCGCGTCGCCAGCGCCGGCAGGTCGGGATGCGGCACCGACAGCTCCGCGATCAGGTCGTCGCGCCAGCCGGTCCACGGCCGGTCCTGCAATTGCCGGCGCCCGTCATCGCCATCGAAGGCGCTCGGCCCCAGCGGGCGATACCAGCTCAGCACGGTGGCGCGCGGCGTCGGGTCCAGTGTCTGATGCCGCGCATCGACGTAGCCGAGCCCGCGCGTGCCGTAGAGCACGTTGTCCCAGCTCGGCGCCGCACCCGGGCGGTCCGCGAGCGGCTCGCGCACATGGATGTTCGCGACGAGCCACGGCGAATGCCGGATGAGCGAGCCGGCGTGCTTCAGGACGTTGGGCGGGTTCTCGACCACGCGCGCGGCGATGAACACCGGAAGCGTGACGATGCATCGCTCGGCCTGCCACCGGATGCGGGACCGCGTCGCAACATCGAAGGCGTCGACCGCCACGCCGTCGCGTGTTTCGGCGATGCGCGTGACCACATGCCCGGTCTTCAGGCGTTCGCCCAACGGATCTGCCAGTCGGCGCATGAGCCAGGCGTTGCCCTCGGGCCAGGTCAGCACCGCGTCGCGTTCCGCGTTGTCGTCGCCGGGCGCGTGAAATCCGTGGCGGCTCGCGAAGTAGTGAAGCCCGGCCCAGGCCGACACATGGGCCATTCCCGCGCCGTAGTCGTCGCGGCAGCAGTAGTCCAGATACCAGCGCAGGTGCGCATCGGTGAAACCTTCGCGATCGAGCCAGGCCTGGAACGGGAGCGCGTCCAGCGATAGCAGCTGTGGCGCCGTTTGGGCCCGCAGCGTCGGGATCACGAACCGCACCTCGCGACGCAGCGCCTCCACGCGCTGCGAGAACAGGCGGTACTGCGCGAGCGTGGTTTCGCCGACTCCCTGCACCGGCAGCAGGCCGTCCTGCCATTCGCCGCGGAAGTAGAGCCGCTCCTGCGGGCTGTGGCAGAGATGGCGCTCGTCGTATTCCCATCGTCCGGCAACGCGTCGCCGCAGGCCGAGTTCCTCGAGCAGATCCTGCACCTCGTGCGCGTCGTTCCCGGGCAGCGGAAGGTAGTGCGCGCCGAGCGGGCAGGCAATGCCGTTCACCACGCCGCCCCGGCTGTTTCCGCCGGCGCTGTCTTCGAGTTCGAGCAGCACGAAATCATCGACCCCGGCGAGACGCAAGGCACGCGCCGCCGCAAGACCCGCGATGCCGCCACCAGCAATGACCACCTGCGTGCGACGCGTGACGTCCGGCGCACGATCCGGCTGCAACGCACCGTCGCGCAGCGCATGGCCACGCGCCACATCGATACCCGTGAAGCCGCCTTCGATCTGGCGATCGGGCGTGCACCCGGCAAGCACCGCCGTGCCCGCGGCCGCGCCCAGGAACGCGCGGCGCTTCACCGCTTGCCCCACTCCTGCTCGTAGGTCGTGACCAGCACCTGGTTGGACAACCGGTTGACCTCGGCCGGCACGCGCGCCATGTCGAGCGGGAAGTCGAACAGCAGCGGCAGGCTCTGCGCCGAGAGGAAACGCAATCCCGGCGGCAAGGCACCAGCCTCAGGCAGGCGGTACGGCCTGCGGCTCGCGATGATGTAGCCCCACTCCCCGAAGCTCGGCACATGCGCGTGATAGGGCGTCACTTGCAGGCCCACCGACTCGATGGTTTCGGCCACGGTCCAGAAACTCTTGCGCGCAATCAGCGGCGAAGTGGTCTGGATCACCGCATAGCCGCTCGCAGAAAGCCGCTTGTCGAGCAGGGCGTAGAAGGAATTGGTGTAGAGCTTGCCGATCGCGAAGTTGGTCGGGTCCGGAAAGTCGACCACGATCACGTCGAACGAGTCGCCTGCCTGCTGGAGCCACTGGAAGGCATCGGTGTTCACGATGCGAACCTTCGGTGACTTGAGCGAACCGCCGTTGAGCGCGGCGAGTGTCTCGTGCTCGGTGAAGAGTCGCGTCATGTTCGGGTCGAGCTCGACCAGCGTCACGCTTTCCACCGATGGGTATTTCAGGATCTCACGCACCGCCATCCCGTCGCCGCCACCGAGCACCGCCACCTTCTTCGGCGCACCCTGCGCGGCCATGGCGGGGTGGACCAGCGCCTCGTGATAGCGGTACTCGTCGCGCTCGGCGAACTGCAGGTTGCCGTTGAGGAACAGCCGATGCCCGGCACTGCCGTGCGTGACCACGATGCGCTGGTAAGGCGAGGTCGCACTGAAGATGATGCGGTCCTGATAGAACTTGTCCTCCGCCAGCGTCGTGATGCGGTCGGCAAGCACGAAAGCCGCCGCGAGCGTGAGCAGCACCAGAGCGCAGGCCAGCGCATGCGCGCCGAGCCGGCGCAGCTCATGGCGGAACAGCCATAGCGCCCACACCGCGACCGCGGCGTTCATGAGGCCGAAAAGCAGCCCGGTGCGGATCATGCCGAGTTGCGGCACCAGCAACAGGGGGAATGCGATCGACACCGCCAACGCGCCGAGGTAGTCGAAGGTCAGCACCTGCGAGACGAGTTCCTTCAGCGCGACGTTGCGGCGAAGGATGCGCATCACCAGCGGGATCTCGAGCCCGACCAGCGCGCCGACCACGAGCACCATGCCGTACAGCAGCAAGCGGAACGCGCCCGGCACATAGGCATTGGCGATGAAGAGCACCGCCGGCAGGCCGCCGCCAATGAGTGCGACCAGCAGTTCGATGCGCAGGAAGTGCGCCGGCAACTGCCGATCGAAATAGCGCGAGAGCCACGAGCCCACGCCCATGGCGAACAGATAGGTGCCGATGACGGTGCTGAACTGCAGCACCGAATCGCCGAGCAGGTACGAGCTCAGCGCGGCTGCGCTGAGTTCATAGACCAGCCCGCACGCCGCGACGACGAACACGCTGGCGAGCAGCGCCATCTCGACGGGCTGCGGGCCGCGCGCCGCGGCATCCGGTGGCAGCACCTTGCTCACCGGTCGCCGCCGGGCCGCCCCAAGGCGGCCGGGCCCTCCCCTCGGGGGATGGCGAAGCACACGAAGTGGCAAGCCGAGGGGCTCAATGGATCGCGGCTGCGACGATCACGCAGATTCCGAGGCTCATCGCAGCGACGATCACGCCGAGCGCCACGTTCTGCTTCTCGACGATCTCCTGCCACAGGTCATAAGGCGTGAGCTTGTCGATGACGAGGAAGCACAGCCAGAAGATGGCCACGCCCAGCAGCGCATAGACGAGCGACCCGAGGACGACGTCAGGCTTCAACCATTCAAATCCCATGATGAGGACCTCCGGATAAAAACATCATTTGTGGCCACCGCCACTCGAATAGCCACCGTACGAGCCGCCCGAGCTGCGCGTCCCGCCGCCGCTGCCGCCACTGGAACTGCTGCACGTGCTCAGGATGATCAGCAGGATGACGATCACCACGACGACGAGGATGATCGTGCCGCAACCGACGCCCGATCCTGCGCTCACCGGCAGCGCATCGTTGCGCTTGAACATGTCCTTGCCGCCGCCGAGCTTGAACGCGGCCGCCACCAGGGCGCTGTCGATCTTGCTGCCCGACGACCAGGTGATTTCGTTGGCGTATCGCTCCATCGACAGCAGTGCCGATCCGTTGGCGAAGTCGCGATTGAAGGTCCGCTGCCCGCGCTGGACCTGCCAGTAGAACTCGCCGGCCACGTAGCTCGTCTCCGCGTTGTAGGTGTAGAGCTGGCGGTAGACCTTGCCGAGGTAGGTGGCCTTCGAGCCGTCCTTGTCCATCGTCGGCGCGCCGGTGGTCGGCCGGACCATGCTCCAGCCGTCCTCCGAGTCCACCAGGAAGCTGAAGCCACGCTTGCGGTTGAACAGCAGGTATTCGCTCCAGCCGAAGTGCTCGTCATCGCCGGGCGCCACGCCCATGCGGTGCTGGAAGCCGACCACCTGCCAATCCAGGCCCTGCAGTTGCCCCACGGTGCCGAGCGGGATCAGCGGTTGCACCGGCTCGTCCTGGATCGCGTGGCGAAGCTCGCCGCCGATACCCTGGGTCAGATCGATGATGGTGTTGCAGGACGGGCAGGTGATGCTCTTGCTGTCGGCCAGGTTGACGGTGACCGTTGCGCCGCAGTTCGGGCAGTTGAAGCTGCGAGCCTTTTCTTCCTTCGCCGATTCGTCGCGCAGTCCGGCGAGCTGCAGGTCCTCGAGCTGCACGGCGTGGCCGATCCAGGCGCCCGGCGGATCGGAGTCGTACTCCAGGCTGAGCACCTGCCCGTTGTCGCCGCGCAGCTCGACCACCGCGAAACGTCGGCCCAGCTCGGGCAGTCGCGGGAGTTCACCCTGCGCGGAGACCAGTGCGGCCTGCTCGTTCGATGTGACGGTGTACGACTGGCCGTTGAAGGCGGACGTCGCGCCGACGCGCAGGGCCGCGGCGGAAGGCGCATCGCGCTGCAGATCGAAAGGCAGCGCGAAGACGAAGGCGCCGTTGTCCTCGCTCAGGATCCCGGTGCGCTCGCCGTCGAGCGCGGCGATCCATTCGGTCCAGCGTCCGCCGTCGTAGCCGTATTGCAGCCGGCCGATGAGCGTGAACGGCCGATCGTGAATGCGGCCGGAAGCAAAGAGCTGCAACGGGCTGAAGTCGTCGAACAGCTCCGCCATCTTGCCGGTGCGCGCGAGCGTCTCGCCCTGCCGCACCACTGTGCTGCGGCAGTAGGCGCACACCGCATGCGTCGATTGCGCGGAGCGGAACTCGACCGGCGCGCCGCAGCCTGGGCAGGGCGCTCGGTAGTAGCGCTGACTGGCGCCGTTCTCAGCCATGGCGCTCCGAAGAGGGCCAACCTGCGGGTGGGTCGTGGGGTTGTCCCGCGAATGCTGCGGGCGTCACACGAGTTTCTTGAGGAGCTCCGCCTTCTTGGCGTCGAATTCTTCCTGCGTGAGGATGCCCTTGGTCTTGAGCTCGGCGAGCTTCTCCAGCGTCGTCATCACGTCGGCCGGATTGACCACCGCGACCACCGGCTGCTGGGCAGGCGCAGCCGCGGCGGCGTTGCCCGGGCTCAGCCCCTGCGCGAGGTTCTGCGCGAGCACCTGCCCCAGCGCGACACCCGCGCCCAGGCCCATCGCATCGCCTGCGATGCCGCTGCCGCCACCGGCGCCTTCGGCGATCTTCGGGATCGCCTGCGCGGTCTGGTACTGCATGAACTTGCCCATGTCGTTGCCGACCATGCCCATGCCGATCTTCTGGTCGAGGATCTTCTGCAGCTCTTCCGGCAGCGAGACGTTCTGCACGGTGATGTTCTCGAGCTTGATCCCGATCTTCGCGAACTCGGGCGCGAGCTGCGTCGCGAGCGCCCGCGCAAACTCGATCTGATTCGCCGCGAGGTCGAGGAAAGGCACGCCACTCGACGCGATCGCGTTGCTGATGTTCTGCAGCACGAGCCCGCGAAGCTGCCCGTCGAGGTCGGCCACCGAGTACACGTCGCGCGTGCCCGAGATCTCGGTGTGGAACAGCTTCGGATCGCCGATGCGGAAGCTGTAGTTGCCGAAGGCGCGCACGCGCACCGCGCCGAAGTCCTTGTCGCGCACGGTGATCGGCTGGGGTGTGCCCCACTTCTGGTCGACCTGCTGACGGGTGCTGAAGAAATAGACGTCGCTCTTGAAGGGCGACTCGAAGAGCTTGTCCCAGTTCTTGAGGTAGGTGAGGACGGGGAGCGTCTGCGTGGTGAGCTTGTAGATGCCGGGACCGAAGACGTCGGCGACCTGCCCCTCGTTCACGAACACGGCCATCTGCGATTCGCGCACCGTGAGCGACGCGCCGTTCTGGATTTCCATGTCCGCCATCGGGAAGCGCCATGCCAGTGTGCCGTCGCCGGTCTCGGTCCACTGGATGATGTCGATGAACTGCTTCTTGATGAAATCCATCAGCGCCATGGAGGTGCTCCTGCAAATACTCGACCGGTGATATTGCCACAGGGCAGAACCCCCGCCCGCCGCGCATTTCCCACCCTTCGTTGCGAAGCCCATGTTTCATAGGCGAAAGAAGGCGAGGTCTACAATCGGCGCCCTTTCAAGAAGCGTCACAGGAGGCACGGCCCAATGTCCGATCCGACTTCATCGATTCCTTCGCCCGAGGACAAACGTGCCGAGCTGCGTCGCGCCGCCCTCGAATACCACGAGCATCCGGTCCCGGGAAAGATCTCGATCGCCGCGACCAAGCAGATGGTCAATCAGCGCGACCTGGCGCTGGCCTATTCGCCCGGTGTGGCCGCCCCTTGCGAGGAGATCGTCAAGGACCCGGTCAACGCCTTCAAGTACACCGCGCGGGGCAACCTCGTGGCGGTCATCACCAACGGCACGGCGGTGCTGGGTCTCGGCGACATCGGCCCGCTGGCCTCCAAGCCGGTGATGGAAGGCAAGGGCGTGCTCTTCAAGAAGTTCGCCGGCGTCGACGTGTTCGACATCGAGATCGACGAGAAGGACCCGGCGAAGCTGGTCGACGTCATCGCCGCGCTGGAGCCGACCTTCGGCGCGATCAACCTCGAGGACATCAAGGCGCCTGACTGCTTCTATGTCGAGCGCGAACTGCGCAAGCGCATGAAGATCCCGGTCTTCCATGATGACCAGCACGGCACCGCGATCACCGTGGCCGCGGCGATGCTCAACGGCCTCAAGGTCGTGGGCAAGGACATCTCGCAGGTCAAGCTCGTCACCTCGGGCGCCGGCGCTGCGGCGCTGGCCTGCCTGAACCTGCTGCTCAAGGTCGGCCTCAAGCGCGAAAACGTCTACGTGACCGACCTGGCCGGCGTGGTCTATGAAGGCCGCACCGAGCTGATGGACGACGACAAGCGCCAGTACATGCAGAAGACCGACGCCCGCACCTTGTCCGAGGTGATCGAGGGCGCCGACGTGTTCCTGGGCCTTTCCGCCGGCGGCGTGCTCAAGCCCGCCATGGTCGCGAAGATGGCGGCGAAGCCCGTGATCTTCGCGCTGGCCAACCCCAACCCCGAGATCACGCCGGAAGACGCGCACGCAGTGCGCGACGACGTGGTCATGGCCACCGGCCGCACGGACTATCCGAACCAGGTCAACAACGTCCTGTGCTTCCCCTACATCTTCCGCGGCGCACTGGACTGCGGCGCGACCACCATCACCGATGAGATGGAAGTCGCTGCGGTGCACGCGATCGCCGAGCTCGCGCAAGCCGAACAGAGCGAACGCGTCGCCGCCGCATACGCCGGCGAGAAGCTCAGCTTCGGACCCGACTATCTGATTCCGAAGCCCTTCGATCCGCGGCTCATGATGAAGATCGCACCGGCCGTCGCCAAGGCGGCGGCCGACAGCGGCGTGGCATTGCGGCCGATTGCCGACCTCGATGCCTATCGCGACAAGCTGCAGACCTTCGTCTATACCTCGGGCACGACGATGAAACCCATCTTCGATGCCGCGAAGCGCGCGCCGAAGAAGCGCGTCGCCTTCTGCGAAGGCGAGGAGGAACGCGTGCTCCGTGCCGCGCAGATCGTGGTCGACGAAGGTGTCGCGCGTCCGACGCTGATCGGGCGCCCCGCCATCATCGCGCAACGCATCGAGAAATTCGGCCTGCGCCTGAAGCAGGACGTGCACTACGACATCGTCAACGTCGAGTGGGACCAGCGCTACCGCGATTTCTGGCAGACCTACCACCGGATGACCGAACGCAAGGGCACGACGGTACAGACGGCGAAGATCGAGATGCGCCGCCGCCTGACGCTCATCGGCTCGATGCTGCTGCACAAGGGCGACGTGGACGGGATGATCTGCGGCACCTGGGGCACCACCGCGATGCATCTGCACTACATCGACCAGGTGATCGGCAAGCGCCCCGGCGGTTGCGCGAGCACGCAGCAGAACGTACCGATCTATGCCTGCATGAACGGGCTGCTCCTGCCGAACCGGCAGCTGTTCCTGGTCGACACCCACGTCAACTACGACCCGACGCCTGAAGAACTCGCCGAGATCACGACCATGGCGGCGGAGGAGATGATGCGCTTCGGCATCAAGCCGAAGGCGGCGCTGCTGTCGCACTCGAACTTCGGTAGCAGCAACCAGCCGAGCGCGATCAAGATGCGGCAGACGCTCGAGCTGCTGCGCACCCAGGCGCCGTGGCTTGAAGTGGATGGCGAAATGCACGGCGACGTCGCTTTGGACGGCAAGCAGCGCGCTACGGTCATGCCGCATAGCGCGCTGGCCGGCGACGCCAATCTGCTTGTGTTCCCGAACATCGATTCGGCCAACATTGCATACAACCTGCTCAAGACGGCGGCCGGCGGCAACATCGCGATTGGCCCGGTCCTGCTCGGAGCGGCCAAACCTGTGCATATTCTCACGCCCAGTGCGACGGTTCGGCGCATCGTCAACATGACGGCACTGACTGTTGCCGATGCGAACGCCGAGCGATAGGCGCTTTCAAAGTAGCGACCGCTAACTTTCTGCACACCGCCAATCCCATTCGCCTGCTCAAAGATTGAGCAGGCGCTTGCTATTTGCGCGCCCCTGGTGCACACTTACGGGCTTGAATTTGCGGGTTAACCCCAATAAGGTTGACCCCCGATTCGGCCCTCGCTCTTTTCTTTCCTGGTGCTCCATGGCGGTTTTCGCCTCGATTTCGTCCCCTGCATCCAAGTTTGCGCTCACTAGCATTCTGCTGGTAGCTCTTGCAAATGGCGTTCAGGCTCGCGAATGGTTCGGCACCCGTACCGGTCAGTCGGCTCAGGAAACGATTGCGCTGGCCGAATTGCCGGTGCAAGGCCAGCGTACCTACGAGGCCATCTTCAAGGGTGGTCCCTTCCAGTATGAGAAGGACGGCGTGGTGTTCGGCAATCGCGAACGCCTGCTGCCTCAGGAACGCCGGGGTCACTACCGAGAGTACACGGTCGAAACGCCCGGCTCGCGTGATCGTGGCGCCAAGCGAATCGTCTGTGGAGGCGAACGCACGGCGCCGTCGGGGTGCTGGTACACGGCGGATCACTACGCAAGCTTCAGGCGGATCGTTCCCTGAGCGATGAAATGAATTTGGAGAGGCGCAGAACAGCGTCCTGAGAAAAGATGACGACAACCATGGAAAGACCAGCGGAGATGACCCAATCCCTTCGTGGCGTGCGACCCAACATCGTGCAGTCGATTCGCGCATTCCGCGTGAGCGACCTGCAGGAGGCAGCACATGCGGCCGGTCAGCACTTTCTGTATGCCAACCTCGGCAACGCCCAGACCAAGCAGGACGTGCTGGATCTGATCGCGCAGCAATTCACGTTCCCCCAGCACTTCGGGAAGAATTTCGACGCGCTCTATGACTGCATGACAGACCCGCTCCACAAGTCGGGTCCGCAGCCGGGCTTCGTCATCGTCCTCGAACAGATTCCCGCCAACGGCAAGTTCGACAAGGAAGCGCGCGAGCAGCTTCTGGACATCTTCCGCGACGCGGCGGACTACTGGGGGGATCGGAAAATACCCTTCCGGTGCTTCTATTCTTTTCTGTAGCCCGTTCTGCACAAGCCAGCCAAGCAGAACGGGCGAACGAGGCTCAGCAAAACGGCGCCGCAGGTGCCGAGATCGAGGCTCAAGAGGCTGATCCGACGGCAGAAAAAATGCCGACGGACAAACTGGTCGATGTGTCTCCCCTGGCGCTGCGCATGAGCAGCCCCTTCAATGCGGGATACTGGCTCGCAGCAGCGTAGCTGTTGCTCGCCCTCAGGCTGCGCGCACTTCGTGTCGCTCCGCCAACCCCCTGCCGGGGGCAACACCAGCGGACCGGCTGAGCCGGTTCCGCGGTGTTTCACGAACGAAAGCCCGTCATCGACGGGCTTTTTTCATTTGGAGAGCTGCTGGACCAAGGCGACGTATTCGGCCACCGGGACTTCCTCCGCGCGCCGCTGGACGTCGAAGGTGCCCGCGAAGCCCTTCTGTTCCAGCCATTTGCCCAGGCTGTGCCGCAGGAGCTTGCGGCGCTGGCTGAAGGCCACCTGTACGACTTCGCCAAGCAGCTTCGCATCCACCTGCGGCGGTTCGGCGAGCGGCACCATCCTCACGACTGCGCTGTCGACGCGCGGCGGCGGATCGAAGCTCTCCGGCGGCACGAACAGGACGTTTTCCATTGCGTAGCGCCACTGCAGCATGACGCTCAAGCGGCCGTAGTCGGACGTCGCCGGCTGCGCGACCATGCGGTCGATCACTTCCTTCTGCAGCATGAAATGCTGATCGGCGACGAGATCCGCAAACCCCAGCAGATGAAACAGGATGGGCGTCGAAATGTTGTAAGGCAGATTGCCGACGACACGAAGCAACTTGCCCGGCGGAGCTGCCAGCCGGTTCGCGAGCGCGGCGAAGTCGACCTTCAGCACATCGGATTCCACCACGTCGAGCTGACCATGGCCGCGCAGGCGCTCGGCCAGGTCGCGGTCGAGTTCGATCACCGTGAGGCGACCCAGGCGCTCCACGAGCGGCTGCGTCAATGCTGCGAGACCGGGGCCGATCTCGACCATCGCATCGCCGGCTTTCGGCGCGATTTCGCGCACGATGGCGTCGATGATGGCAACGTCAGCCAGGAAGTGCTGGCCGAACCGCTTGCGGGGAATGTGGGACTTCACCGTCAGGACTGCGGCGGTTCGCGATATTCCACGTAGGCGCGCGCGCGAACTTCCTGGGCCCAGGTATCCGTGTTCTGCTCGATCTTCTTCTCGCGCAGTACGGCGCGAGCCGCCTCGCGCTGCTCGACCTGCGTGAGCTTGGTCTCACGGCGGTCGGTCACCTGGATCAGGTGCACGCCGAAGCGCGACACCACGGGGTCGCTGATCTGGCCGGGAGTGAGGCGGTTCATCGCTTCCTCGAACTCGGGCACGAACTGGCCAGGACGCGACCACCCCAGGTCGCCGCCGCTCTTGGCGCTTCCGTCTTCCGAGTTGTCGCGCGCAAGGCTCGCGAAGTCGGCGGAGCCACGCTGGATGCGATCCTTGAAATCGTTCAGTTGCGCGACCGATTGGGCCGTGGTTCGCTTGGGGTCGTTGCGCAGCAGAATGTGCCGGACCTGCGTCTGCGTGACGACGGCATCGCCAATGCCCGCCTGAGACTTCGCCAGCACCTTCAGCACATGGAAGCCGGCAGGCGATCGGACAGGGCCGACGATGCCGCCCACCGGGGTCGACTGCGTGGCCTCGACGAAGAGGGGGGGATAGCGATCGGCACTGCGCATGCCCAACGCGCCGCCGCCCGCACGGTCAGGTGCGTCGGAGTTTTCCTGGACGAGCTTGCTGAAGTCTTCGCCTGCGCGGGCGCGCTGAGCGAGCGCCTGCGCCCGCTGCTGCAGCTTTGCCACATCCGCGTCGCCCGCGTTCTCCGGGACGATGACGAGCAGCTGCGCGATGTTGAGGTTCGGCGCGATCGACGCATTTCCGCCGGAGCGCTGCTCGCGAATGAACTGATCGACTTCGACGTCGCTGATCTTGACCTTGGATTCGACCTCGCTGTTGCGCAGGCGCGTGAGCATGAGCTGTTCGCGCAGCTCGCGCCGGAACTGGTCCTGCGACATCCCTTCGGCAGCGACCCGGCGCCGCAGTTCGGTGAGCGTGATCTGGTTCTGCCGGGCCACGGTCTGTTCGGCCTGGTCGACCGCGAGGTCGTCGATCTTGATGCCGGCTTCCTTGGCGAGCTGCAGCATCGCGCGCTCGTTGATCATCCGCTCCAGCACGATGCGCGTGAGCTCCGCGCGCGGCATCCGTTCGGCTTCGGGGTTCTCGCGCAGCACGCGCGCCACCCGGATCTGGACCTCGGTGTTGGTGACCGGTTCGGAATTGACCAGCGCAACGATGTACTCGGCCGATCGCTGCACGTTCGGCGGCGGTCCGCTGGTGGTCGGCGGCGGCACGATGCGCGGGCCGTTGTTGCGCATGATGTCGGTGATGCCCAGGCCCTGCGCACCAGCGGAGACGGCCAGTGTCGCGAAACAGGCCAGCGTAAGGATGGAGCGAATGTGTTTCATGGCGAAGCTCTGTCTATCTCAGTCGTAATTGGTGAACCGGCTCGGCGCCAGTCCCGGTTGGCGCAGCGGGGTGTAGCGTTGGATGTTCTGCGTCAAAGTGCGCGCAGGGCTCGATCCGACGCTTGCGAAGCCAACGAGTTCGAGCTGAAACATGATCCGGGTACTGGCTGAGACCTGCCCGGTGGTGATCCGTTCCACCACCACGCGGCCGATCCAGCAGCAGCCGTCGTATTCGAGGCCGAGCACGCCGTCCGTCAGCTTGCTGTCCTGCAGACTGTAATTCAGACGGCCTACAGCGTACCAGCGGCCGCCGCCTTGACCACGTCCGGGCCCCAGATCCTTGCCGTAGTCGCCCCAAAGATCGTTGATCGGCCACTGCCAGCCGACGTCGATCGACTTGCTGCCGTCGTTCGAGGTCGACGTGGTGTCGGCCTGATAGCGATAGGCGGCACTGATCGTGCGATACGGGCCGGGGCTGAAGCGGGCGCTGATCGCGGTGCGGGTGGAGTTGTGTTCGTCCGGGTTGTACTGGACCGTGCCGTCCACGCTCCACTTCGGCGTCCAGTTGATCTGCGCGCCGAGCAGGATGTCGCTGAAACGATCGGTAACCGGCTGGCCGTTGGGCAACGTGACCAGCTGGTCGGCGAAGCGCAGACGCTGCGCGACGCCGAAACGCGCCGCCTCGGCGCCGGTGTCCGGATCGATCAGGCGCGACGTGACCCCGAGCGTGAGCAGGTTGCTGTCGGAGATCCGGTCGTTGCCCGAGAAGGCGTTCTCGGTGTAGACCGTCGCGAAGCTGAAGTCGTTGGCCGCCGAATCGTAGTTCGGCAGGTCGCTCTGGTTGCGGTAGGGCGTGTAGACGTAGAACGCACGCGGCTCGAGCGTCTGCCGGAACGCGCGCCCGAAGTAGCTGGCGTCGCGCTCGAAGATCATCCCGCTGTCGAGGCTGAAGGTCGGCACCACGCGGGTAGCCGACGTTGCCCCGTTGGTGGTGAGCGGCGCGTCGAACTGGTAGGCGGTCGCGTTCAGCATCACCTTGGGGATGACGAAGGTGCCCGGGGTCAGGAAGGGTCGGCTCAAAGAGGCGAGGCCGAACACGCGCTCGCCATCGGGCTGCACATAGCCAGCGAGTTCCTTCTGCACGGCCGGGCTGGGGCCACGGAAGCGCGAGTAGTCGGTATTGAGCGTGAAGTCGAAGCCGTTCCAGTCGTACTTGTTGTAGTCGGCCGTGATCTGCGGCAGCCGGTCGTACGGCGGCAGGATCGGCGAAGGCGCGTACTGAAGCGTCTGGTAGCTCAGCGCACGCGCCATGCCGCTCCAATCGCCGGAGGTCCAGCGCAGGATGCCGTCGTTGGCCAGCAGCCGCGCGGTGAGAGACGGCGTGCGCGTGAAATCGCGCCAGTAGTCATCGTCGCTCACACGGTTGATGCTCAACGAGCCCGTCAGGGAATCGAGCCCCAGCGCCTTGGCGTCGAAACGCTGCTCGTGATGCGTCCAGATGCCCCAGCGGTCGCGATCGCGCAGCTTGTCCTCCGGCATGTAGTCGGCACGGATCTCGCCGCTGTAGGTAGGCTCGAGGTAGCGGAACTCGGTGCCCAGGTTGATGCCACGCTTGCTCATCAGGGTCGGAAAGAGCGTCGCATCGCGATTGGGTGCGATGTTCCAGTAATACGGCGCTGTTACCTCGAAGCCGTTCACGCTGTCGATCCCGATGACCGGCGGCAGCACGCCCGACTTGCGATCGTTGCTCAGCGGGAAGCTGAGCGACGGGAACGGCGGCGTGCTGATCCCCATGAACGTGATCTGCGCATTGGTGGCGACACCGACGTTCTCCTCGGTGTCGGCGGTGATGGTGCGCGCCTTGAGCAGCCAGGCCGGCATCCATCCAGGATAGTCTTCCGGACGGCAGGTGGTGTAGGTGGCCATGCGGGCGATCGACACGTTGCTGTCGATGAAGTCGATTCGCTCCGCGTCGCCACGCCCGCCATTGGCGAGAAACTCGTAGCGCACCCTGTTGAAGAAGCCCTCGAAGGTCTCGAGCCTGAGTTCGAGCTCGGGGCCTTCGTAGATGTTGCCGGCATGGTTGACATGCACATTGCCGATGGCCCGGGCGCGATCCTCGGGCTGGTAGTACTCGAGACGGTCGGCGCGGATCAGGGTATCGCCGCGCCGCAGGGTGGCATTGCCCTCGACGATGGTGCCGAGGTCGGGCTGGCCGGAAATGCGATCACCGTCGACGAAGCTCGGCATCCGGCCACGCAGGTTCTCCGGAATCACTTCGGTCAGTTGTGGCGTTCGCTTGAGCACCAGCGGTGCATCCAGGTCCGCCTCCTGCGCCCACGCGCCATGCGCATGCAGCAGGGCAAGCGACAGCACGGCCAGCGGCAAAGGCGGGCGGCACCGGCGCCAGGCGGCTCGGTTCAGGTCAGGCATCGGTACGGAAGGACAAATGTCGTCTGGAGGGGAAGGCGGCGCCGGGGGCCGTCGGGTTGAAGGCTCCGCGCCAGGCGGATTTGTAGAATTGATTATCCATGACAGCCTCTCAGCCATCGGCCAGCGGCGCCGCCGCAATCCCCCAAGCCCCTGTGTGGACGGACGCGACACGCGCACAGACTTTTCAGCGCTGGATCGAGCGCATCGCACCGCAACACCGGTTGCTTCCTGATACGGTCCGACTCGCCTCCGCCGACGCCAGCTTCAGGCGCTACTTCCGCGTCAACACGAGTGACGAGGCGCTGACGCGCATCGTGATGGACGCGCCGCCGGCGCAGGAAAACAGCGCGCCGTTCGTCCATGTCGCCGAGCTCATGGCTGCCGCTGGCGTCAAGGCGCCGCACGTCCTCGAGTGGGACCGGGACAACGGCTTCCTGCTGCTCGACGACCTCGGCTTCCAGACGATGCTGGATGCGATCGACCCCGCCGATCCCCACGCCGCGCGTCCACTCTTCGAGCAGGCGATCGATAGCCTGATCCTCTGGCAGCTCGCCTCGAAGCCGGACGTGCTTCCGCCTTATGACAGGGCACTGCTCGAGCGCGAGCTCTCGCTGTTTCCGCAGTGGTACGTCAGCCAGCACCGTGGCATGGCGGTGGAAGGCAAGCTCAAGGAGCGCCTCGACCGCGCCTTCAACCTGATCGTGGAGAACAACCTGGCGGCGCCGCGCGTCTACGTGCACCGCGACTTCATGCCGCGCAACCTGATGGTCGGCAGCGGTGCGCCGCTGGGCGTGCTCGACTTCCAGGATGCGGTCCACGGCCCGATCACCTACGACATCGCGAGCCTGATGCGCGACGCCTTCCTGAGCTGGGAAGAAGACTTCGTGATCGACATGACCGTGCGCTACTGGCAGAAGGCCCGCAAGGCCGGTCTGCCGGTCGACGAGGACTTCGGTGCCTTCTATCGTGCGGTCGAGTGGATGGGTCTGCAGCGCCACCTGAAGGTCGCCGGCATCTTTGCGCGGCTCACGCTGCGCGATGGCAAGCCGAAGTACCTGGCCGATGCCCCGCGCTTCATCGCCTACATCCGGGCCACCGCGGGCCGCTATCGGGAACTCGCGCCACTGCTGCGCGCGATCGACGAGATCGAAGGCACGGAGCCGGTAGCCGGCTTCGCCTACGGGCGCATGTGACAGCACGCTTCCACTGCGCGGTTGCGCTCACTGCCAACAGCTCGTTCTCGCTGCCGCCCGGCGCCGCGCGCCATGTGCAGGTGCTGCGGATGCAGCCCGGCGACGCGTTGACGCTGTTCGACGGCACCGGCGGTGAATACGCCGCCAGAGTCGAACGAATGGGCCGCAGCGACGTCCAGGTGTGCGTGGGCGAACGCAATGCCGTCGAGCGCGAAGCAACGCGCGCGGTACATCTCGCGGTCGGCATGCCGGCCAACGAGCGCATGGACTGGTTGGTCGAGAAAGCCACGGAACTCGGCGTCGCCAGCATCCAGCCCTTGATGACAGCGCATGCGGTGCTTCGCCTCACTGGCGAGCGCGCCGACAAGAAGCGCGCGCACTGGGAGGCCATCGCCATCGCCGCATGCGAGCAATGCGGGCGCAACCGCGTGCCGGAAATCCACCCCGTCGAGACCTTCGCGAACTGGCTCACCGCGCAGGCCGGTGATTCGCCACGATTCATCCTCAGTCTCGCGGAAGGAACCCGCCCCGTGCGCGAACTCGCTCAGAATGAACATCGCAGTGCCTGGGTGCTGAGCGGGCCGGAAGGCGGCCTGAGCCCCACCGAGGAAAAGGATGCGATCTCGCGCGGCTTCGCGCCGCTGTCGCTCGGGCCGCGTGTCCTGCGCGCCGAGACCGCCGCGCTCGCGGCGCTCGCATTTCTTTCCTGACTGGCTGCAAAGCCCCCGATTCCCACGACCTCATGTCATCCCGTCTTTCTTCCATCCGATTCGCGCCCGTCATGTTCGCGGTGCTCTGTGCCGCAGCCGGTGTGCAAGCCCAGAGCAACGCCGTGGCCCCGACACCTTCGCAGGTGCGGCCGGCTGTCGATCAGGCCTACACGCAGCTTCTCGCCGCACCGGCCATCAAGGACCTGCTCGAAGCGCTCAAGGCCGACCATGAGCACTCCATCGAAGACCTGAAGACGCTCACCGAAATCGAGGCGCCGCCCTTCAAGGAACAAAAGCGCGCCGAGGCCTTTCTTGCGCGCCTGAAGGCCCTCGGCCTCAGCGACGCGAGGATCGACGCAGAAGGCAACGTCATCGGCATTCGCAAGGGCACCGGCAACGGTCCGAAACTGCTGATTTCGGCGCACCTCGACACCGTCTTCCCGGCCGGCACCGACGTGAAGGTGAAGGAGCGCGACGGCAAGCTCCATGCGCCCGGCATCTCCGACGACACGCGCGCGCTCTCGGTGCTCCTGTCGTGGCTCAAGGTGCTGAACGACAACAAGATCCAGACGGTCGGCGACCTGATCTTCGTCGGCAACGTCGGCGAGGAAGAGCTCGGCAACCTGCGCGGGATGAAGGCCATCTTCCGCGACCACCTCGACATCGACGGGATGGTCGGCCTCGAGCCCGCGCCGGACGGCAACGTGCTGGTGCTGGGCACGGCCAGCCACCGCTACGAGGTGAGTTTCAAGGGCCCGGGTGGCCACAGTTACGCGGCCTTCGGACAGGTGCCCAGCGCGATCCACGGGATGGGCCGGGCCATCGCGAAGATCGCCGACATCAAGACGCCGAGCTTCCCCAAGACGACCTTCACCGTCGGCCTCGTGAGCGGCGGCACCTCGGTCAACACGATCGCGCCGGACGCGCGCATGGCAGTGGACATCCGGTCCGACGACATGGGCGCGCTGCTCGACACCGAAAAGAAGGTCCTCGCGGCGATCGACGAAGCAGTGGCGGAGGAGAACAAGCGCTGGAACGTCTCGACCCTGAGCGCAACCACCAAGCTGATCGGCGACCGGCCGGGCGGGCGCACCGGATCGGACTCGGTGGTCGTCGAGGCCGCAGTGCGCGCCAATTCCGCCTTCGGTCACAAGACGCTGCTGACGGGGGCAAGCACCGATGCCAACGTGCCGATGTCGCTCGGCATCCCGGCGATCATCATCGGCAGCGGCGGCAAGACCGGCGGCTTTCACGCGCTCTCCGAATGGATCGACGTGACAGATGGGTGGAAGGGCGCGCAGAATGCCTTGGTGACCGTGCTCGGACTGGTCGGCGTACAGGGTGTCAGCGAACCACTGCTGCCGAAGCGCCCGCCGCGTTCCCGGTAGGGGCGCATCCCTTCCATTGCATCTCAGAGGAGCCCATCATGGGATTGCTCGATTCGGTTCTCGGACAAGTGCTCGGCGGCGGCCAGCCGCAGCCACAGGCAGGCGGTATCGGTAGTCTCGGCGGCCCTGCGGGACTGGGTGATCTGGGCAACATCGCCGGCGCGCTCGGCGGACTGCTTGCCAACAATGGCGAACAAGGCGGATTGGGCGGCCTGGTGTCGAAGTTCGAGCAGGCCGGCATGGGCGACGTCATCGGCTCGTGGATCGGCCATGGCGAGAACGCGCCGATTTCGGGCGGGCAGCTCCACAGTGTGCTCGGCGACGACGCGGTCTCGGGCATCGCGCAGAAACTGGGCATGAACAGCGCGACCCTCCTGCCGTTGCTGGCCACGCTGCTACCCACGTTGATCGACCATCTGACGCCCAAAGGCCAGGTGCCGGCGGAAGGACTAGGCAACCATGACGATCTGCTCGCTTCGTTGAGCGGCTTTCTCCAGAAGAGTTGACGGGCGCACCGCACCGCTTCTTTCCAGCAGGATGATGGCGCCGCGAGGCGCCATTTTCATGAGTCCACCGCACAACAACTCCAATGAACCGCAATCTCTGGCTGCTCACCTTCTGCCAAGGCCTCTTCCTCACGAACAACGTCGCCTTCATCGCCATCAACGGCCTCGTCGGCCTCTCGCTCGCGCCGCGCGGATGGATGGCGACGCTGCCGGTCATGGCCTATGTGGTCGGCGGTGCGCTGTCGACGGGGCTCGTGGCACGCACACAGCAACGCTTCGGCCGGCGACGCTCTTTCCAGATCGGGCTGGTCGTGGCCCTGATTGCCGCCTTGCTTTGCGCACAGGCGGCGGTATGGAAGGAGTTCTGGCTCCTGTGCCTGGCGACCGTCGTGGCCGGCTACTACAACGCGAACGCCAATCTCTACCGTTTTGCCGCCGCCGAACTCGCCGCGCCCGACTGGCGCGAGAAGGCGGTCTCCCTGGTGATGGCTGGCGGCCTGATCGGCGCCGTCGCCGGCCCGAACCTCGCAGCGGTCACCCGCAACTGGTTCGAGGTGCCTTTTGCCGGTGCGTACATCGCGCTGGCCGTCGTCGTGCTGATGTCGATGGCGATGATGCAGTTCATCGACTTTCCCGCACCGCCGGCGAAAAGCGCCACGGCCGGTGGCCGCCCGCTCGCGGAGATCGCGCGCCAACCGTCATTCATCGTGGCCGCGGTCGCCGGCTCGCTCGGCTTCGGCGTGATGAACCTCCTGATGGCCGCCACGCCGATCGCAATGCAAGTCTGCAGCCTTCCCTTCGAAGACGTCGCGTTCGTTCTCGAATGGCACGTGATCGGCATGTTCGCACCGGGCTTCTTCACGGGCCATCTGATTCGGCGCCTCGGCGTGTTGCCGGTGATGGGCACCGGGCTGCTGCTCAATCTGGCATGCGTTGCGGTTGCCCTGTCCGGCGTGGAACTGCAGCAGTTCGTGATCGCGCTGTTCCTGCTGGGCATCGGGTGGAACTTCCTCTTCACCGGCGCCACCACGCTTTCATTGACCACCTTCACGGCCCAGGAGAAGGACCGGGCACAGGGCGCGCTCAACTTCTGCATGTTCGCCACGCTTGCGGTCACGTCGTTCGCGTCCGGTGTCCTGGTCACGACGCAGGGCTGGCGTCTGCTGAACTTCGGATCGCTGGTGCCGCTCGCGCTGACCGGGTTCGCGCTGCTCTGGCTCGCGCGCCGGCGGATCTCGCCCGCGACCGCCTAGGGTCTGGCGAAGCGTTCGTCGAGCCAGCGGCGGAGCCGTTCGAAGACGGGCCCGGCCTCACGCTCGTTGAAGATCTCGTGGTAGTGGTCGACGTAGCAGGTCGTACTGACCATCTCGGGCGGCGCGGCCTGCGCGAAAGAGCGACTACCGGCCGGATTCACGAGCCGATCGTCGCCCGCGTAGATCAGCAGGGTGGGCACTGCCCATCGAGGCGCCGCGGCTTGCACGTTGACGCCCTCATCTGCAAGGAATTTCGCGAGACGCGCGCCGATGCGGTCATGGCACAGCGCGTCGGCCCCGTAGGCCTGCGCAACGGCCGGATCGTGCGAGAGGTATTGCAGGTCGAGCCCATTGCCCACGCGCAGCGCCGGCGCGATGCGTGAAAGCGTCGCGACCAGGAATTTCTGGAACGCGCTCAGTCCCGCATCGAGCGCCGGTGACGACAGCACCAGCGCATCGACCTTGCGCACCCCGCGCGCGACGAAGCTTGCCGCCACCAGCCCGCCCAGGCTGTGCCCGAGCAGCACCACTGGCAAGGCCGGGTACGCGCGCCGCGTGCCGTCGATCACGAGTGCGAGATCGTCGATGAGCCGATGCGCCGTCGGCAGTCCGCCGCGTGCACCGCTGGATGCGCCGTGCCCATGGTGATCGACGGCGCGAACCTCGAAGCCCCAGTCGTTGAGCCGCTCGGCGACGTGCGCGTAACGGCCCGCATGCTCGCCGAGCCCATGGACCACGACGACCACCGCCCGTGCGGCGCCGGACGCCACGTGCCAATCGCGCACCGCCAGCGTCTCGCCGTCGGGCGTACGAAGCGTGTGGCGCGCGGGCTGCGACCTCAAGCGACGACGCCGCCGGCCGCCACCGGCAATGCGGCGATGACCTCCGCCACGGCGGCGGTCAGCTTCTTCGCATACGGCACGTGCAGGAATTCATTGGGTCCGTGCGCATTGCTCTTCGGGCCCAGCACGCCGCAGACCATCATCTGAGCCTTGGGGAATCCGACGCTGAGCATGTTCATCAGCGGGATGGTGCCGCCTTGCCCGATATAGCCGCAGTCCGCGCCGAAGTGCGCGCGCGATGCGGCGTTGAGCGCGCGTTCGAACCACGGTGCGGTCTCCGGCGCATTCCATCCGGTCGCGCCGCCGTGGCTGTCGAACGTGACCTTGGCCTGATAAGGCGCGTTGTCTTCGAGCAGCGTCTTGAGTTGCTGTACTGCTTTGTCCGCGTCGACCAACGGGGGAAGGCGCAGCGACAGCTTGAATGCGGTGTACGGACGCAGCACGTTGCCCGCGTCCTTCAATGCCGGGAAGCCTTCGGCACCGGTGACGGAGAGCGTCGGCTTCCAGGTGCGATTGAGCAGCGCCTCGACCGGATCGGTCGTGGTCGGCAAGGCGAAGGCGGTTGCGCCGCCGCAGTCGTAATGCGCCCAGGGGAAGCGCTTGTAGACCTCTTCGCCAAGAATTGCGGCTGTTGCCTTGGCTTGTGCCAACCGTTCGGTGGGCACCTCGCAATGGAAGCTTTGAGGCAGAAGGCGACCGGTCTTGCTGTCTTCGAGACGGTCGAGCACCTGCCGCATGATGCGGAAGCTCGAAGGCACGAGCCCCGAGGCATCGCCCGAATGAACACCTTCCGTGAGGATCTCGACCTTCAGCGTGCCGCTGGCCATGCCGCGCAACGAGGTGGTGAGCCAGAGCTGGTCGTAGTTGCCCGCACCGGAATCGAGGCAGATGACGAGCGACACCTCGCCCAGGCGCGGGCGCAATGCATCCACGTAAGGCAGCAGGTCATACGAACCGGACTCCTCGCAGGTCTCGATGATCCCGACGATGCGCGGGTGCGCAGCGCCCTGCGCCTTGAGGGCCTGGATCGCCGCGACGCTCGCGTACACCGCATAGCCGTCGTCCGCGCCGCCACGGCCGTAGAGCAGGCCGTTTTCGTACTTGGGCGTCCACGGGCCGAGGTCGTTGCGCCAACCGGTGAACTCGGGCTGCTTGTCGAGGTGGCCGTACATCAGCACGGTTTCCGTCATGCTCGTTCCTGTGGCCGGTACCTCGAAGAAGAGCACCGGCGTGCGGCCTTCGAGCCGCACGATCTCGAGCTTGAGGCCCTCGATCTTCTGCGCCTCGACCCACGCAGCCGCGTTGCGCAGCACGGTCTCGAGGTAGCCGTTCTGCACCCATTCCTTGTCGAAGCCCGGCGACTTGGCCGGGATCGCGATGTAGTCGGTGAGTTGCCGGACGATGTCGTTGTCCCACTTGGAAGAGACGTCGGAGAGCGCGCGCTCGGCGTCGAGCAGGCCGGCGGGCATTTCGCGATGGAGGGGGGCGTTCATTGAAAGGGACTCCGCGGGGTGAGAAGAACGATGTTAGTGCGTATCGGCACCGCACGTGCGAGTGACAACCCGCCACCGTATGCGCTAAAAGGCGGGCTTCGCCATTGCTCCCGAGGACTGCCATGCCCGCGCACACCGAGGTCTCCGCAACGCAACGCATCCGCGTCGGCATCGGCGGGTGGACTTACGAGCCATGGCGCGACAACTTCTATCCGGCCGGCCTTCCGCATGCGCAGGAACTCCACTACGCGAGCCGCCACCTCACCGCGATCGAGGTCAACGGCACCTACTACAGCACTTTCAAGCCCGCGAGTTTCAAGAAGTGGCACGACGAGACGCCCGAGGACTTCGTGTTCTCGCTCAAGGCCTCCCGCTTCTCGACCAATCGCAAGGCGCTCGCGACGGCCGGCGATTCGATCCGCCGTTTCGTCGAGAGTGGCATTGGTGAGCTCGGCAGCAAGCTGGGGCCGATCGTGTGGCAGTTCATGCCCACGAAAGTCTTCGATCCCGAGGATCTCGCCGGCTTCCTCGAACTGCTGCCCAAGAAGGAGGGAAGCCGCGCATTGCGGCACGTGCTCGACGTGCGGCACGAGAGCTTCCGCACGGCCGAGTACGTCGCATTGGCGCGAAAGTACAAGGTGGCGACGGTGTTCACGGATTCGCCGAAGTTTCCTTCGATTGCCGACCTCACGGGCGACTTCGTGTACGCGCGCCTGATGAACAGCGACGCAAAGCACGCCGCCGGCTATGCACCAAAGGCGCTCGACGAGTGGGCCGATGCCGCCAGAACCTGGGCGAAGGGCGGCGTGCCTTCTTCGCTCGCATGGGTCGACGAAGGCAGGCAGAAGGCTTCGGATGCGCGTGACGTCTTCGTCTTCTTCATCAACGGCGCAAAAGAAAAGGCACCGGCGGCTGCCGGTGCCTTGATCGAGCGGTTGCGCTGAACGCGACTCAGGCCGCGGCCTGCAGCGCGGACGTCGCGGGCTTGCTGCCCGAGGTCGCGGCGCCGAAGCTGATCTCGCCGGAAAGCTGGCCGCCTTCCTCGATGATGATCTTGCCGTAGCGGATCTTGCCGGTGACCTTGCCGGTCGAGTGGATCACGAGCTTCTCGCGAACGGTCAGGTTGCCGTCGAACAAGCCGCGGATCTCGGCGATGTCGATCTCGGCCGAGCCCTTGAAGGCACCCTGCTCGGCGATCTGCATCACGCGCGAATCCATCGTTGCCTCGACCAGGCCTTCGACCACGAGCGTGTCGCAGTCGGTGATCTCGACGCCCTTGAGCTTGATGTTCGGGCCGACGGTGAGCTTGCTGCCGCCTTCCTTGGCGACGCTTGCAGCGGCGTTGGCGGCTTGCGTGGTGAGGGAAGAGGGATTGACGGGCGTGCCCGAGAGATTGGTGCCGGAACCCATCAGCGGCGCGGGACGGGACGTGAGATTGTCGGCGTCGCGATCACGCTTGCCGAAGAAGGGGGACTGTGTGGCCAATGGGGAGCTCCTCGAAAACGCCTATCCTAAGAACGCCATTACGGCTGGCGGCACTTCATTGCGCAAGAGGCGTAACCGAATAAGTCATACAAGAGCGCGAATGGACACTTTCGTGTTCTCTCTGTGCCTTGTCATCCTTTCGACCATGCAGCGCGACCTTGCGTCGAGTCGTCGAGTCGTGCAATGAATGCGTCCGCGCCAGGCTCCGGCAGAGAGAAGGAGAAGCGCACCATGCCCTCGTGGCTCACATGGTTCAGTGTGGCCCCGACGCTCGCGATTTCCCTTCGCACGAGGCCTTCGAGCGCATAAGGCACTGCGCAATGCAGTTGGCGTTGCCGCACCAGCGGAACGAGCGCCGCGCCCGCCAGGGCCTGCGCGATGCTGTCGGTATAGGCACGGACCAGTCCGCCCGCGCCGAGCTTGACGCCGCCAAAGTAGCGCACCGCCGTGGCGAGCACGCTTTCGAGCTCGTGATGCCGAAGCACTTCGAGCATCGGGCGGCCCGCCGTTCCGCCCGGCTCGCCATCGTCGTTCGCGGCCGACTGGCCACCGGCCATCAGTGCCCAGCAGACATGCGCGGCACCGGGATGTTCGCTGCGCAAGCTCGCGATCACGGATTGCGCGGCAGCCCGATCCGCAACCGGCTGTACGCACCCGATGAACCGGCTCTTTCGAATGATCAGTTCACTATGGACGGGCGCAGCCAGCGTGAATGACATGTACCGCTCCGCAGGCCTCGCGTACGCGCTCAGCCGCGCTCGAACTTGAACACCGCCGTGCTTGCACGCGCATTGGGCAGCCAGCGGACTTCGCGCCCGTTTTCGAGACCGAATGCGTCGAGCACGCGCAGCCGGTTCTTGCCCGCGAGGACCTCGAAGTCCTTGAACGTGCCCACGCGGATGTTCGGCGTGTCGTACCACTGGTAGGGCAGCCGCTTCGTCACGGGCATGCGGCCGCGCGCGATGCTGATGCGGTTGGGCCAGTGTGCGAAGTTCGGGAAAGCCACGATACCGATGCGGCCCACGCGCGCGGTCTCGCGCAGCATCACCTCGGCGTTGCGCAGATGCTGGAGCGTGTCGATCTGCAGGACGACATCGAACGATGCGTCGTCGAACATCGCGAGGCCTTCGTCGAGGTTGAGCTGGATCACGTCGACCCCGCGACGTACGCAATGCAGCACGTTGCCATCGGCAATCTCGACACCGTAGCCGCTGCAGCCACGCTCGCGCTGCAGGAGATCGAGCAGCGCGCCGTCGCCGCAGCCGAGATCGAGCACGCGAGAGCCTTGCGGCACGAGCCGTGCGATGAGCTGTTGGGTGTCCAGGTCGCTCATGGGGTCACCTCCGATGCAGCGATGCGATCGAAGTAGGAACGCACGACGCTCATGTAGCGCACATCGTCGAGCAGGAAGGCATCGTGACCATGCGGTGCATCGATCTCCGCGTAGCTCACGTTGCGCCGGTTGTCGAGCAGCCCCTTCACGATCTCACGGCTGCGCGCCGGCGAGAAGCGCCAGTCGGTGCTGAAGCTCACGATCAGGAACTTGGCCATGGCCTTGGCCAGCGCGGCACGAAGATCGCCGCCATGTGCTTGTGCTGGATCGAAATAGTCGAGCGCGCGGGTGATGAGCAGGTAGGTGTTGGCGTCGAAGTACTCGCTGAACTTGTCGCCGTTGTAGCGCAGGTAGCTTTCGATCTGGAACTCCACTTCCTGAGTCGAATAGAGGAAATCCTGGCGCCCCGAGGTGCCTTCGACCGCGTGGCGCAACGCACGGCCGAACTTCTCGTTCATGACGTCGTCGCTTTGATAGGTGATGTGGCCGATCATTCGCGCGATGCGGAGGCCTCGCTGCGGTATGACGCTGTGCTCGTAGAAGTGGCCGCCGTGAAAGTCCGGGTCGGTCACGATCGCGCGGCGTGCGACTTCGTTGAATGCGATGTTCTGCGCGGTGAGGCTTGGCGCGCTCGCGATGACTACCGCGTGGCGCACCCGCTCGGGATATTGGAGCGTCCACGATAGCGCCTGCATGCCGCCGAGGCTGCCGCCCATCACGGCGGCCAGCGTGCGGATGCCGAGCGCGTCGAGCAGACCGGCCTGCGCGTTGACCCAGTCCTCCACCGTCACGACCGGGAAGTCGGCACCGTAGGCGCGCCCCGTTTCAGGATTCATGTGCATCGGACCGGTCGAGCCGAAGCAGGATCCGAGATTGTTGATGCCGATGACGAAGAATCGATCGGTGTCGACCGGCTTGCCGGGGCCGATCATGTTGTCCCACCAGCCTTCGGACTTCTCCTGCCCCGCATACACGCCGGCCACGTGGTGCGACGCGTTCAGTGCATGGCAGACGAGCACCGCATTGCTGCGGTCCGCGTTGAGCTCGCCGTACGTTTCGAACGCGAGCGAGAAGTTGGAAATCGACGCGCCGCTGCGCAGGGCCAGCGGCCCGGCAAACTGCATCGATTGCGGTGTGACGACGAACGACATGAATGAAAAACCCGGCCTCGCCAAAAACGAGCCGGGTCACGGCGTCCGTCTTTAGCTGCATTTATCAAGCGCCCGCAAGCTGGAGCAAATCGGCGCGTGCAGAAGTATATGCCCTGCGCCGATTCGCGGCTCAACCCCAGTCGATCAGCGCGGCCACGCCCAACACCAGGAAGATGACGGCGGAGATGCTGTGCACGAGCTTGATCGGCACGCGACGCACGATGCGCTCGCCGAGCCACACGACCGGTGCATTGGCCAGCATCATGCCCAGCGTCGTGCCGATGACGACCCATACGTACGCATCCACGTAGCGCGCCGCGAGCATGACGGTCGCAATCTGCGTCTTGTCGCCCATCTCCGCGAGGAAGAAGGCGATCGCCGTGGTGCCGAAGACGCCGAAGTGCGAGGAGCGGGGGAGCTCATCCTCGTCGAGCTTGTCCGGGATGAGCATCCAGAGAGCCATTGCGATGAAGGAGCCGCCGAGAATCCAACGAAGCACCGTCGGGCCGAGGAAATGCGTGACCCAGTTGCCGACCGCGCCGGCCAACGCATGGTTCAGCACGGTGGCTGTGAAGATGCCGAGGACGATGGGCCAGGGCTTGCGAAACCGTGCGGCGAGCACGAGGGACAACAGTTGGGTCTTGTCGCCCATTTCGGCGAGCGCGACCACGCCGGTTGCAACAAAAAAAGCTTCCATGAATAGGTGGGTTTCCTCGGCCGAAGACGCAATTGACCGCGCCACCCCTCGGCCGAACCCGAAGTTGCGCGGTCAAAGGTCTCGCCAGGCTGCACGCTGCTTACGCCATATCCCACAGGTTGTAGGACAAGTCTGTTGACGCAAACCCTTCTCGCAATGGAAGGCGGCTACTCCCCAATGACAGCCACGATTGTAGCCTATCGCCGAGTCAGCATTGTAAGTGTGCGCAAACTTGTGGTTTATTTATCTCGCATGTGGTACTCGGGGCAAATTCCTAGTTGCGCAACACGTATTTCCCACATAATGCGCGAGCATCCCTCTGCATGGCGGGGGGATGCAATCGGTGATCGGTCAGTTTCGCGCAACTCGTCGAGTCTTTTCGACCTGTGGTGCTTTCGGGACTCCATCGCTTTTTTTCTGTGTTTATTAGGAGTCCCTTGATGGGCAACAAACTGTACGTCGGTAATCTGCCTTACTCGGTGCGCGACGGCGATCTCGAGCAAGCTTTCGGCCAATTCGGCGCCGTCACCAGCGCCAAAGTCATGATGGAACGCGATACCGGTCGTTCCAAGGGCTTCGGCTTTGTCGAGATGGGCAGCGACGCCGAGGCGCAGGCCGCCATCAACGGCATGAACGGTCAGCCTCTGGGTGGCCGCAGCGTGGTGGTGAACGAAGCGCGTCCCATGGAAGCGCGTCCTCCGCGTAGCGGCGGTTACGGTGGCGGCGGCGGCGGTGGTGGTTACGGCGGCGGTGGCGGCGGCTACGGTGGTGGCGGTCGCAGCGGCGGCGGCGGCGGTGGTGGTTACGGCGGCGGTGGCGGTGGCGGCTACGGTGGTGGCGGCGGCGGTCGCGGCGGCGACGGCGGTTTCCGCAGCCCCTACGGCGCTGGCCCCCGCGGTGG
The DNA here is from genome assembly GCF_900107745.1 of Variovorax sp. YR216. Taxonomy (GTDB): domain Bacteria; phylum Pseudomonadota; class Gammaproteobacteria; order Burkholderiales; family Burkholderiaceae_C; genus Variovorax. The sequence goes on from NZ_FNRO01000019.1 coordinate 29,699, forward strand.
CGGTGGTGGCGGCCGCGGCGGTTACGGCGGCGGCAGCGGTGGCAACAGCGGCTACTGATCGCTCGTTCACCCCTCCACATCGGAATTGAAAAGGCTCCCTCGGGAGCCTTTTTTCGTGGTCGGCTCCTCTTGGGGGCCCAGCCTATTCGCCGGCGCGTCGCTTGCGCCCGCGGCCCTGCACGACGCGATCGAACAGGGCATTGGGAAGCATCCGCAGGAGCTTCGCGACCACGCCCATCTGCCACGGAATCACGCGGTAGCTCGTGCCTGACTCGATGGCGTCGAACGCCTTGTCGGCGAAATCGGACGGCTGCATCAGGAACGGCATGCCATATCGGTTCCCTTGCGTCAGCGGGGTATCGACGTAGCCCGGCGAAATGGTCACGACCTTCACGCCGCTGCCGCGAAGCTCCGTGCGCAGGCTCTCGCAATAGGCCACCACACCCGCCTTGCTCGCGCAGTAGGCACCATGTCCAGGCAAGCCGCGAATCGCGGCGACGCTGCCGATGCCTACGAGGCGGCCGCTGCCGCGCGACTGCATCGCGCGCACAAAGGGATGGAAAGTCGCGGCAACGCCGACGTTGTTGATCGCCAGCAGGCGCGCGAACACGTCGAGGTCACTGCGTTCGGCGGTATCGATCCCGACGCTGATGCCGGCGTTGGCGATCACCACATCCGGCAAGCCCTGTCGCTCCAGGCACGCGGTGCCGGCCGCGACGATGCTGTCGATCTGCGCCACGTCTGCGCTGTAGATCCCGCAGCGCGAGGCGTCGATCTTGTTCTCCGCAGCCCAGGCTTCGATCTCGGCGGTACGCCTTGCAACGAGCGCAAGGTCGTAGCCCGCCGCATAGAAGCGTGCCGCCAATGCCTGCCCGATGCCGCTGGATGCGCCGGTGATGAATGCGAGACGCTTCATGTCGATCTCAGCGATTGCTGCCGGCCGGCGGCACCTGCGAAGGGATCAGCTGGCCGCGCACGCGGCCATGGAGATTGGCAATGCCGGTTGCGTTGTCGTAGTCCATCGAGTCCGAGGTGAACTTGTCGGTGCCGCGCGTCAACTCGACAGGCTTGTTCGACCTCACGCGTTCCGTGTCGGTGAAGACGTGCAGGAAATCGCCGCGAAACTCCAGCCGCGGAATGGCCGTGCCGTTGGGACCGACCGCGGCATCGCGTGTCACGATCGCGTTGCCGAACAACTGGATCTCGGTGCCATCGCCGTTGGACAGGCCGCGCTGCGCCGAGCCGTGCATGACCAGCCCGTCGTCCGAGATGGAGCGGAAGCGCACCTCGTCGACCTCGAGCGTATCGTTGTCCGGATAGTGCCGGCCTTCCTTGCCGAACAGCTCGCTGCGCAGCTCGCCGCTCGGCAGGAAGCTCTTCACGACGAAGTCGCGCATGAAGAAATCGGGCTCGTGGACCGCCACCTCCTTCGGGGCCGGCTCCAGCAGCTTGGGCGCATTGCGGACCAGCCAATAGGTGCCCAACGCGAGCGCCGCAGTCAGGATCAGGGGCAGGTAGATCGTGACGCGATCGAGTCCGTCACGCAGCAGGCTCCAGGCCGACTTCATGCGGGCAGGCCCCGCGCGGCATCCAGCAATCGACGGTAATGCCCGCCCGCGGTCAGGAGCAGGTCGCAGAACTCGCGCGCCGCGCCTTCGCCGCCACGCGCGCTCGTCACATGGTGCGCGACGGCACGCACTTCGGCGTGCGCGTTCGCAGGTGCCGCGGCAAACGCGACGCGCGTGAGCACGGGCAGATCGGGCCAGTCGTCGCCGATGGCGGCCGCCTGTTTCCAGTCCAGGCCCAGCGATGCCAGCATCGCCTCGGCCGCAGGCAGCTTGTCTTCGGTGCCGTAACGCACATGCTCGATGCCGAGCGCCTCGAGCCGCACGCGCAGGGGCTTCGAGTCGCGGCCGGTGATCACCGCCGGCTTGATGCCGGCCAGGCGCAGCAATTTCAGGCCGTAGCCGTCGAGGATGCTGAAGCGCTTGAGCGTCTCGCCGTGCTCGCTGAAATACACGCCACCGTCGGTCAGCACGCCATCGACGTCGAAGAACGCGACACGAACGTCCTGCGCCGCGAGCAGGGTCTGCGCCTTGAACTCCACCGGCATCAGATGACTTTCGCGCGCATCAGGTCGTTGATGCTGAGCACGCCGATGAGCACGCCGGACGCATCCACGACCAGCACGCTGGTGATGCGATGCTGCTCCATGACTTCCGCCGCTTCGGCGGCCAGCGCCTCGGCGCGCAAGGTGCGCGGCCCGACGTGCATGACGTCCCGGGCGGTCAGCGCGCGCAGATCCGCGCCGGTTTCGACCTGGCGGCGCAGGTCGCCGTCGGTGAAGATCCCGATCGCGCGGCCGTCCGAAGCCACGACGGCTGTCGCGCCGAGCCCCTTGGCGCTCATCTCGCGCATCAGATCGGTGAAGCTGGCCTCGGGCGGGACGCGTGGCACGTCGTCGCCAGAGCGCATGACGTCGCTGACATGGGTGAGCAGCTTGCGGCCCAGCGCGCCGCCGGGATGCGACCGGGCGAAATCCTCGGTGCCGAACCCGCGTGCATCGAGCAAGGCAACGGCCAGGGCATCGCCCAGTGCCATTTGCGCAGTGGTGCTGGCGGTCGGCGCCAGATTCAGCGGGCAGGCTTCTTTTTCGACGCCGCTGTCCAGAACGATGTCGGCGTGGCGTGCGAGCGTGGAATCGACACGGCCGGTCATCGCGATCAGGGGCACGCCCTGGCGCTTGACGACGGGAAGGATGACGGTGAGTTCCTCGACCTCGCCGCTGTTCGAAATCGCGAGCACCAGATCGACGGCCTTGATCATTCCGAGGTCGCCATGGCTCGCCTCGGCGGGATGCACGAACATCGCTGGCGTACCGGTGGAGGCGAGGGTGGCGGCGATCTTGCGACCGACGTGACCGCTCTTGCCCATGCCCATGACGACGACGCGTCCGCGCACGTCCAGGATCTTGCGGACGGCCTCGACGAAGCTCGGTCCGACGCGATCCTTCAGGCCGAGCACGGCCGCCGCTTCGATGTCGAAGGTGATGCGCGCCCGCGCAAGCATGGCTTCGGGCGTGGCCGCGGAGGGCAGATCAGGGCTTGAGCTCATCGCGGAATTTTATCGGGCGCGACCGGAACGGCAGAAATATGGGGAACAGGGTGAAACGCGGGACGCGGGAAGCCGGCCACATTCAGTAGCATCGGCTCATGACCTCGTTCGATCTCACCCTGATGTATCTGCTGGCTGCAGTGATCGGCGTGGTCGCGTGCCGGTTCCTCAAGCTGCCGCCGATGCTGGGCTATCTGACGGCCGGCGTGCTGATCGGGCCGCACGCCTTCGCGCTCGCGCAGAACTCCGAAGGCATCCAGCACCTGGGCGAGTTCGGCGTGGTCTTCCTGATGTTCGTGATCGGACTCGAATTCAGCCTGCCCAAGCTGCGGGCGATGCGCAAGCATGTGTTCGGCCTGGGGTTGCTGCAGGTGGTGCTGACCATCGCGATCGCGACCGCCGGCGCGCTGCTGGTGTCCACGCTGCTGCCGGCCGCCCGGCAGCTGAACTGGCAGACGGCGCTGGTGCTCTCCGGCGCGCTCGCGATGAGCAGCACGGCGATCGTCGTGAAGCTGATGGCCGAACGCCTGGAGCTCGACAGCGAGCACGGCAAACGGGTCATGGGCGTGTTGCTGTTCCAGGATCTGGCAGTGGTTCCACTGCTGGTCATCATCCCCGCGCTGGGCGCACCGCCCGAAGCACTTCTGAAGGCGCTCGCGATCGCCGTCCTCAAGGCGGCATTGCTGATCGCCGTGCTGCTCTACGGCGGACCGCGCATCATGCGGTGGTGGTTGACTCTCGTCGCGCGCCGGCGCAGCGACGAACTCTTCATGCTCAACCTGCTGCTGGTCACGCTGGGCCTGGCCTGGCTGACGGATTTGGCCGGCCTGAGCCTGGCGCTGGGCGCCTTCGTCGCCGGCATGCTGGTGTCGGAGACCGAGTTCAAGCACCAGGTGGAAACGGACATCCGCCCGTTCCACGACGTGCTGCTGGGTCTTTTCTTCATCACGATCGGCATGTCGCTCGACTGGCACGTCGTCGTGCAGCACTGGGCCCTGGTGGTGCTGCTGCTCCTGCTGCCCTTGACCTTCAAGCTGACGCTGGTCACCGTGCTCGCCCGACTGCTGGGCGCAACGACAGGCGTGTCGCTGCGCACAGGCCTCTACCTGGCGCAAGCGGGGGAGTTCGGCTTCGTGCTGCTCGCGCTGGCGCAGGGCAAGAGCCTTCTGCCCGAGTGGCTGGTGAATCCGGTACTCGCGTCGATGGTCCTGTCGATGCTGTCGACGCCGTTCATCATCATGTACAGCAATCGCATCGTCCGGCGGCTGGTCGCCAGCGACTGGCTCCAGCAGTCGCTGCAGATGACGCAGATCGCCCGCAAGACGATCAACACAGCGCAGCACGTGATCATCTGCGGCTACGGGCGCTGCGGACAGAACATGGCGCGCGTCCTGGAACGCGAAGGGATTCCCTACCTGGCGCTCGACCTCGATCCCGACCGCGTCCGGCAGGCCGCTGCCGCCGGCGACTCGGTCGTCTTCGGCGATGCGTCGCGGCTGCAGGCGCTGATGGCGGCGGGCCTCGCGCGGGCGAGCGCCCTGGTCGTCACCTACCACGACGTACCAGGGGCGCTCAAGGTGCTCGCGAATGCACGCGCGCACGCACCGCAGGTGCCGGTCATCGTCCGGACCCAGGACGACCGCGATCTCGAAAAGCTGCAGGCGGCGGGTGCGACCGAAGTGGTGCCCGAGGCGATCGAAGGCTCGCTCATGCTCGCGAGCCATGCGCTGGCGCTGGTCGGAGTTCCGATGCGGCGCGTGATCCGGGTGGTGCAAGACCAGCGCGACGCGCGCTACAACCTGCTGCGTGGCTATTTCCACGGCGCCGACGACGACAAGGCCGACGAGCTGGATCACGAGCGGCTCAACACTTTCACGCTCTCGGCCGGCGCCCGCGCAATCGGCCAGCCACTGGCACGGTTGGCGCTCGAAGCTCTGGGCGTGCGCGTCGCAAGCCTGCGCCGCCGCGACGGCAAGACCGCCGATGCGACGGACGACGCAGTGCTTGCGGATGGCGACACGCTGGTGCTGTCGGGAAAGCCCGGCGCGCTGGCCATGGCCATCGACAAGCTGCAAAAGGGCTGATGCGGCGCTGCCGCGCGCGGCTCAGTTGAGCAGCGACGGATTGCGCTTTTCTTCCTCGATCTGCTGTTGGCGCCGCACCGCGTCGCACTGGGGATGGGCGGTGAATTCGGGCTTGGCGCATTGCGCCGCCATGCACCGGGCGCGCGAGATGAAATTCAGACCGCCACACAAGGCTTGAGGATTTGCCGGCGGTGCGGCTTCGGGTGCCGGCGCGGGAGCCGGCGCCTGGGCTTCCGCAGGCGCTGAAGGCGCTGCCGGTGGCGCCACCGCCGGTTTGCGCACCCTGGGTGCGGCGAGCTGCTTCGCCGGCGTGGCCGGTTCCGCAAGGACCGATCGAGGCTCGGGCGCGAGCTCGGGCTCGGAAATGACGGTCGGCGGCTCAGGTGCAGGCGATGCCGGCTCCGGGACCGGCGCGGGAGGAGGGACGACCACCGGGTTTGCCGGCATCGCCGGCGCCGGAACCCCTTGGTGCGATCCGATGGCGTACCAGCCGGCCGCGGCGATCAGCACGACCGCCAGGGCGACCCCAAAGACCGACCTGTTCCTGCGATGCGGCCGGGCGCCGTCCGCCGCCTTGGCAGCGGCACTTGCTCGTGTCGCCGCTGGCGCTGCTTCACGACCACGCGGCGGGGCCGCGGGGGGCCTGACGGAAGCGGGAGGCACCGTCCGGGTGCGGCGGGGAATCGCAAGGGCAGCGTCGGCGCCTCGCAACTGCAGGTCCTCGCCGCGATAGGACATGCGCTGCGTGGCCGGCCATTCCTCTTGCGAGTGGGCCGCCCTGAGCCTGCGCCCGCAGCCCTTGCAGAACTTGGCCCCGTCCCGGTTCGACGTGCGGCATTCGGTGCAAGTCGCCGGCATGCCGGATCAGGTCACGGCCACCCGCTTGGGCTTGTTGACCATCCGCTTCGCGATGACCGCACCCAGACTCATGGTCAGTTCCAGTGCGAGCGAGGGTTGCCGGTTGGACATCTCGCCGAAGCGCAGCGCAGTCAAACGCCAGACGCGCGCGGCTCCGGTGGCGATCACATTGGCCGAACGCGGCAGCCTGGAAAAGAACGCGCCTTCGCCCACCACGGAACCCGGGTTGAGGATGGCGAGCTGCATCTGGCCCTTGTCGCCGATCACATGGACGCTCAGCGCGCCGCTTTCGATGAAGAAGAGGGTGCGGTCATGGGCACCCTGGTCGATCAGCACCTGGCCCACGGCGAGGTCGAAGGGCTGCAGGTAGCTGCCGACGGTCTCCCACTGCTGCGCGTTGAAGGCAGGCGCGAAGGCGTCGTAGCTGGTGTTCTGGGCGATGGCGCGGCAAAGATCTTGAATGCTGGAAGACATCGTGATGAGGCCCTGCTGATCGAGCGGAAGTATCCGCGAAAGCGCGAATGTGTGGTGACAAATGTCACAAACACTCACGAGCGTGGTTATTTCCCAATACAAAAGCGGGAAAAGATCACGCCAAGCAGGTCGTCGGCGCCGAACTCACCGGTGATTTCGTTGAGGGCGTTTTGCGCGAGCCGCAGCTCTTCCGCGAGCAGATCGAGCGACTGGGCGCGTTCCGCGAGGTGCTCCGCCGCGATGTCGATGTGCTGCTCGACCCGCGTCAGGGCCTGGACATGGCGCGCCCGCGCTAGGTAGACCCCTTCGGGCACGGCCTGCCAGCCCGCCACCTCGAGCAGGCGGGTGCGCAGCGCCTCGATGCCGAAACCGGTCTTCGCCGAGAGGCTCACGCCGGTCGCGGGCGCCGCAGTCGCTGCAGCGTCGAGCTTGCTCCAGACGTCGATCACGGGCACGCCGGCAGGCAGGCGATCTTCGAGGTCACGCGTGATTTCGGCGTCGGCGCCCGCATAGTCCGGCAGCGCGGTGCGCGTCAGGTCATGAAGGAAGAGCACCGCGTCGGCGCCTTCGATCTGGCCCCAGGCGCGCGCGATGCCGATCTGCTCGACCTCGTCGACGCTCTCGCGCAATCCGGCCGTATCGACCACATGCAGTGGCACGCCGTGGATCTGGATGGTTTCCGAAACCACGTCGCGCGTGGTGCCGGCGACCGAACTCACGATCGCCAGTTCGGCACCCGCCAGCGCGTTGAGCAGTGAGCTCTTACCGGCGTTGGGCTGACCGGCGATCACCACCCTGATGCCTTCGCGCAGCAATGCACCCTGGCGTGCGCGGCTTTGCACGGCGGCCAGTTGCGTCTTCAGCGCTGCGAGTTGGCCGATGGCATCGGCTTCCTGAAGAAAGTCGATCTCCTCGTCGGGAAAGTCCAGCGTGGCCTCGACCAGCATCCGCAGGCGGACCAATGCGTCGAGCAGGCCATGAATTTCCTGGGAGAACGCGCCAGAAAGCGACCGGCCGGCGCTGCGCGCGGCGGCCTCGGTACTGGCATCGATCAGGTCGGCGATTGCCTCGGCCTGGGCCAGGTCGATCTTGCCGTTCAGGAAGGCGCGCTGGCTGAATTCGCCGGGCTCGGCCACCCGCAGGCCGGGGAGGCGCGCCCCGCCACTGGCGACATCGAACTCGGCCGCCGCTTCGAGACAGCGGGCCAGCAACAGCTGCAGCACGACCGGTCCGCCATGCGCCTGCAGTTCGAGCACGTCCTCGCCGGTGAACGAATGGGGAGCGGGAAAGTGGATCGCCAGCCCGTGATCGACGGGCATCCCCTCTGCGTCGCGAAAGGGCAGGTAGGTCGCCTCACGCGCCTTCAATGGGCGTGCACAAATGGCCGCGATGAGCGGTGCCATCTGCGGGCCGGAGATCCGCACGATGCCGACGGCACCCCGCCCGGGCGCAGTGGCGACGGCAATGATCGGATCGGAGGTGCGCGCGAGCATGACGGCAATTCTTCCAGCAAGTCCAGCAAGAAGGGCCGCTTGCGCGGCCCTTTTCTGAATGAAGTGCGTTGACTCTTACTTTGACGGCTTGTTGCCGAGCACGCCGAGGCGTTTGTTGATGAACCACTGCTGCGCGATCGACAGCACGTTGTTCGTGATCCAGTACAGCACCAGACCAGCCGGGAAGAAGATGAACATCACGCTGAACGCGAGCGGCATGATCCACATCAGCTTGGCCTGCATCGGGTCCGGCGGCGTCGGGTTGAGCCAGGTCTGGAACAGCGAGGTCGCGGTCATCACGGCCGGCAGGATGAACCACGGATCGGGCGCCGAAAGGTCCTTGATCCACAGAATCCACGGCGCATGGCGCATTTCGACCGACGACAGCAGCACCCAGTACAGGGCGATGAACACCGGAATCTGGATCAGGATCGGGAAGCAGCCGCCCATCGGGTTGACCTTTTCCTCACGGTAGATGCGCATCATCTCCTGCTGCATCTCCTGCGGCTTGTCCTTCAGCCGCTCGCGCATTTCCATGATCCGCGGATTGATGGCCTTCATCTTGGCCATGCTGGCGTACGCCTTGGCGTTGAGCCAGTAGAACGCCGCCTTCAGCAGCACCACCAGCGCGACGATGGACCAGCCCCAGTTGCCGAGGATGCCGTGCAACTGGTTGAGCAGCCAGTACAGCGGCTTGGAGATGATCGCGAAGATCCCGTAGTCCTTGACCAGTTCGAGGCCGGTCGCGAGCGATTCGAGCTTCTTTTCTTCCTCGGGACCGGCGAACAGGTTGGATTCGATCAGTTGCGTGGCGCCCGGTGCGAGCTTGGGCACGTCGAGCACCATGGCGACCGAGAACAGGTTGTTGCCGAGATCCGCGACACGGAACTCGCGCTTGAGCGCGTCGCTGCCCGGCACGTTGAGCAGCCACGCCGAAACGAAGTAGTGCTGCACCATCGCGACCCAGCCGTTGGTGGCGGGCGCGGGGAGCTCGACCTTGTTCTTCGTGATGTCCGTGAAGTTGATCTTCTGGAACTTCTTCTGCTCCGTGAAGATGGCCGGGCCGGTGAAGGTGTTGGTGCCGAACATCGTGCTCGAGGCAACCGTGCCGTGGCGAATGAACTGCAGGTAGAGCTGCGCGTCCACCGGCTGGTTGCTCACGTTGACGATCTCGTGCTTGACGTGGATGGAGTAGTCGCCACGCTGGAACACGTAGGTCTTGACGTACTTCAGGCCGCCGACGGGTTGCGATTCGAACGCGACCTCGAGCGTCTTCTGGCCTTCAGTCAACTGGCGCGGGCCGCTGCGCGGCGTCATCAGCGTCAAGTGGTTCGGAAAGCGCTCGCCGGTCTGGACCTGATTGAGCAGGCCCGTCTGCGCCACGTAGCGCGTGGCCGGCGAGCCGTTCTCCATGAGCGTGACCGGGTGCGATTCGTTCTCGGCGACCGGCAGGCCCACGAGGCGGCGAGCCCATTCGACGAGACCGTGGTTGTTGGTCTGGTCGACGAAATTGAGCAGCTGCAGCTCCGAAAGCGTGCCGCCTTCGCCGTCGATGGTCGCCTTGAAGACGTCGGTGGTGACCGTCACGCGTTCACCGATCGCTGGCGCCGCGGCTTGTTGCGGCACCGCGGCATTGGCCGAGGAACCCGCAGCCGGCACACCGCTGGTCGATGCAGCCGGCGCTGCGGGCGCGCTGGCCGGCTCGGTCGCGGCGGTCTTCGCCGACGGGAGGAAGGTCGGCCGGTGACCGGTGTAGACCTGCCATTGGTCCCACAGCAGCACCAGCGAGAAGCCAAAGATCACCCACAGAATGGTGCGGCGTATATCGTTCATGAAGAAGACTTCTTGTCGTCGGAAGTGAGGAAGGCGAACAGCCCCGGCCGCGATGCGGGGTGCTGTGCCTTGGGGGGAACCGGATCGTGGCCGCCCTGGCACCAGGGTTGGCAACGGCAGATCCGGCGCAGTGTGAGATAGCTGCCAGCCAGCGCGCCGTGCTGTTCGAGCGCGCTGATGGCGTAGACGGAACAGGTCGGCTCGAAGCGGCAGGCCTGCCCGAGCCAGGGACTCAGCAGCAGACGATAGGCCTTGACGAGACCGATGAGGAGGCGCTGCATCATGCGCGCGCCGCAGCGGCCCGCTCCAGCAGGAGCTGGAGTTCGGCCCGCACCGCGGCCTTGAGCTTGTCGGATACCGCGCTCACGAATTGCTTGCGATCGAAACCGGCGCGCAGGCGCACCACGTGTGCCGCAGGCGGCAACGAGGCTTCGGACGCGGCGGTCACGTTGTAGATCTGCCGTTTGATCGCATTGCGGGTGACCGCGCGGCGCGCCCAGCGCTTGGGCACCATGGCGCCCACCCAGACATCCTGCGCAGAAAACAGCGAAGCCGCGCCGGACGGAGCGTCAAGCGGGCAACGGTGCAGTGCGAAGTGGGCAGTGCGCGCCACGGTGGCACCTGCGAGTACGGCCTGGAACTGCGCGCGGGTCTTGAGCCGCTGCATGGAAGCGAACCGCAGGGCGCCGTCGTTTCGCGGGGGCGCAGGCGGTACGACTGGCAACGGCGCCGGGGTGCCGTTAGACGGACAGGCGCTTGCGGCCCTTGGCGCGGCGCGCGTTGATGACGGCGCGACCACCACGGGTCTTCATGCGGACCAGAAAACCGTGGGTACGGGCGCGGCGGGTCTTGGATGCTTGATAAGTGCGTTTCATGATGATTTTCCTGGTGTGGCCGGGATCGGTCCCGGCAGGTTCGGTGCGCCTCTTCCAGTCTTCCAAGACTCGAAGGAACGGCTCCCGACCCGAGATACCCCCGAAACACACAAAGAGGTTTTCAGGGAAACCCGCGATTATCGCAAACATTCGGGAAGCCGACAATCCCGATCGACGTTTCTTCGCCTTTCCATCACCGCCCGAACGGTGTGGATAAGTCTTTGACAAGTTAGAATCCAAGGCGCATCGCGGGTGCGACTATCCACAACACGAACACGAAAGATGGCTGAGGGACAAACCACTTTTCAAAGCACCCATGCCGAGTGACGGCATCGGTGACAGCCTCTGGCAGGCCTGCGTCGACCAGCTCGCGCAGGAGCTGTCCGAACAGCAATTCAACACCTGGATCAAACCGCTGACCGCCAAGGTCGCGGACGACTTTTCGCGGGTCACCGTTTTCGTCGCGAACCGCTTCAAGCTCGACTGGATCCGTGCGCAGTATGCGGGCAAGATCGCGTCGATGGCCGAGAAGATCTACGGCCAGCCCATCGTCATTGAGTTAGCGCTTGCTCCTCGGGAAATCGTTTCCCGGCCGACATCCTTGGCGGTTGTCTCCGACGTCGAGGTGCCGCGTGACCTGCCGAGCCCCGGTGAGGACCCGGCGAGCTCGGCTTTCAAGAACCGCCTGAATTCCGGACTGACTTTCGAGAATCTCGTCGAAGGTACCGCGAACCGAATGGCACGCGCCGCAGCCATGCATGTGGCAACCACGCCGGGCCACCTGTACAACCCTCTGTTCATCTATGGTGGCGTCGGTCTCGGCAAGACCCACTTGATGCACGCTGTGGGTAACAGGCTGCTGGCCGATCGTCCGGACGCAAAAGTTCTCTACATCCACGCCGAGCAATTTGTGTCGGATGTGGTCAAAGCGTACCAGCGCAAGACCTTCGACGAATTCAAGGAGCGCTACCACTCGCTCGACCTGCTGCTGATCGACGACGTCCAGTTCTTCGCGAACAAGGACCGCACGCAGGAAGAGTTCTTCAACGCCTTCGAGGCCCTGCTCGCGAAGAAGTCGCACATCGTCATGACGAGCGACACCTATCCGAAGGGGCTGGCGGACATCCACGAGCGTCTCGTGTCACGCTTCGATTCGGGCCTGACGGTCGCGATCGAGCCGCCCGAACTCGAGATGCGCGTGGCCATCCTGATCAACAAGGCGCGCGCCGAAAGCGCCGAGATGCCGGAGGAGGTCGCGTTCTTCGTGGCGAAGAACGTGCGTTCCAACGTGCGCGAACTCGAAGGGGCGCTGCGCAAGATCCTCGCGTACTCGCGCTTCAACCAGAAGGAAATCTCCATCGCGCTCGCGCGCGAGGCGCTGCGCGACCTGCTGTCGATCCAGAACCGCCAGATCTCGGTGGAGAACATCCAGAAGACGGTGGCCGACTACTACAAGATCAAGGTCGCCGACATGTATTCGAAGAAGCGGCCGGCCTCGATCGCGCGGCCACGCCAGATCGCGATGTACCTCGCCAAGGAACTGACGCAGAAGAGCCTGCCGGAAATCGGCGAACTCTTCGGAGGCCGCGACCACACGACGGTGCTGCATGCGGTGCGCAAGATTTCCGGCGAGCGCCAGCAACTGACCGAGTTGAACCAGCAGCTGCACGTGCTGGAGCAGACGCTCAAGGGATGATCGATGGGCGCCCGCGCACAATCCGTCGACGCTGTCAAAGCACAACTCTGGGGAAAGTCTCGGCACAAATGACGGGTTGTCCACAGAGCCACCGCGCGAACGGATGTTGTTCGTCTCGCCGCGACAGCACCGAAGCACGGCTGCACACACCTGTTGCGCGACGCCAAGTCCTTGTCGCAGAAGCGGAAAATCGCGCTGTCCACAGTGCGGGGCGTCCCTTATCTACTACTACCAATTTGAATTAAAGAAATAAAGGAAGAGGTAAGACATGATCGTTTTGAAGGCAACGCAAGACAAAGTCCTGGCGGCACTGCAATCGGTGTCCGGCATCGTGGAGCGGCGGCACACGCTGCCGATCCTCGCCAACGTGCTGATCCGCAAGACGGGCGGTCAGCTTCAGCTCACGACCAGCGACCTGGAAATCCAGATCCGCACGCAGGCGGAGCTCGGCGGGGACGAAGGCAATTTCACGACGACCGTGGGCGCGCGCAAGTTGATCGACATCCTTCGCACCATGCCGTCGGACCAGACGGTGAGCCTCGAATCGAACGCCAGCAAGCTCGTGCTGAAGGGCGGCAAGAGCCGCTTCACGCTGCAGTCGCTGCCGGCCGAGGATTTCCCGCTGGTGCAGGAATCCGCCAATTTCGGCCCGGTCTTCAGCGTGCCGCAGAAGACGCTCAAGGATCTTCTGGGCCAGGTGTCGTTTGCGATGGCGGTGCATGACATCCGCTACTACCTCAACGGCATCCTGTTCGTTGCCGAAGGCAAGCAGTTGAGCCTCGTGGCGACCGACGGCCATCGACTGGCCTTTGCATCGGCCACGCTCGACGTCGAGGTGCCGCGCCAGGAAGTGATCCTGCCGCGCAAGACGGTGCTCGAGATGCAACGCCTGCTCTCCGACGCCGAAGGCGCGATCGAGATGCAATTCGCGAACAACCAGGCGAAGTTCGCCTTCGGCGGCATGGAGTTCGTCACCAAGCTGGTCGAGGGCAAGTTCCCGGACTACAACCGAGTGATCCCCAAGAACCACAAGAACTCCGTCACGCTGGGTCGCGCACCGCTCTTGGCCAGCCTGCAGCGCACCGCGATCCTGACGAGCGAGAAGTTCAAGGGCGTGCGCCTGAACATCGAGCCGGGCACGCTGCGCATCGCCTCGAACAATGCCGAGCAGGAAGAGGCGCAGGACGAGCTCGACATCGACTACGGCGGTGACACGATCGAGATCGGCTTCAACGTGACCTATCTCATCGACGCCCTGTCCAACATGAGCCAGGACATGGTGAAGCTGGACCTGCAGGATTCGAACAGCTCCGTGCTGATGACGATCCCGGAGAACGCGTCGTTCAAGTACGTCGTGATGCCGATGAGGATTTAGCACACCCCCAGGCTTCGCGCACTTCGTGTCGCGCGCGCCTTCCCCCTTGCAGGGGGCGATACCAGCGGCCCGGCAAAGCCGGTTCCGCGGTATCTCCCGAATTTTTCGGTGCCCGTGCACCGACTTGAAAGAGTCTGATGAGCGAAGAAAACAAGCCGGACGTGCCGCACACCGAGCCGGTTTACACCCCTGAAATCGACAGCGCGATTCCGATCGAGGTGACTCCGGACAGCGACACCTCCTACGGCGAGGGCTCCATCACGATCCTCGAGGGCCTCGAAGCCGTGCGCAAGCGGCCGGGTATGTACATCGGCGACACCTCCGACGGCACCGGCCTGCACCACCTGGTGTTCGAGGTGGTCGACAACTCGATCGACGAAGCGCTTGCGGGCTATTGCGACGACATCGTCGTCACGATCCATACCGACAACTCGATCTCGGTCACCGACAACGGCCGCGGCATTCCGACCGGGATCAAGATGGACGACAAGCACGAGCCGAAGCGCTCGGCGGCCGAAATCGCGCTGACCGAGCTGCACGCGGGCGGCAAGTTCAACCAGAACAGCTACAAGGTCTCGGGTGGCCTGCACGGCGTGGGCGTGAGCTGCGTGAACGCGCTCTCCAAGATGCTGCGCCTCACGGTGCGCCGCGAAGGCAAGGTCCACACGCTCGAATTCAGCAAGGGCTTCGTCCAGAACCGCCTCCTCGAGACGGTGAACGGCGTCGAGGTTTCGCCGATGAAGGTCACCGGCGAAACCGAGAAGCGCGGCACCGAGGTGCACTTCCTGCCGGACACGGAAATCTTCAAGGAAAACTCGGACTTCCACTACGAGATCCTGAGCAAGCGGCTGCGCGAGCTGAGCTTCCTGAACAACGGCGTGCGCATCCGCCTGGTCGACGAGCGCACCGGCAAGGAAGACGACTTCTCGGGCGCCGGTGGCGTCAAGGGCTTCGTCGAGTTCATCAACAAGGGCAAGACAATCCTGCATCCCAACGTGTTCTACGCGGCGGGCGAGAAGCCGGCCGATACCTACGGCGGCATTCCCGGCACGCACATCGGCGTCGAGGTCGCGATGCAGTGGAACAGCGGCTACAACGAGCAGGTTCTCTGCTTCACCAACAACATCCCGCAACGTGACGGCGGCACCCACCTCACTGGTTTGCGCGCGGCGATGACGCGGGTCATCAACAAGTACATCGAAGAGAACGAGCTGGCCAAGAAAGCCAAGGTCGAAGTGACCGGCGACGACATGCGCGAAGGCCTGTGCTGCGTGCTGAGCGTCAAGGTGCCTGAGCCGAAGTTCTCGAGCCAGACCAAGGACAAGCTGGTGTCGAGCGAAGTGCGCGCGCCGGTCGAGGACATCGTCGGGCGCCTGCTGACCGACTACCTCCAGGAACGCCCGAACGACGCGAAGATCATCTGCGGCAAGATCGTCGAGGCGGCCCGCGCCCGCGAAGCCGCGCGCAAGGCCCGCGAGATGACGCGCCGCAAGGGCGTGCTCGACGGCATGGGCCTGCCGGGCAAGCTGGCCGACTGCCAGGAGAAGGACCCGGCTCTGTGCGAGATCTACCTGGTGGAGGGTGACTCCGCAGGCGGCTCGGCCAAGCAGGGCCGCGACCGGAAGTTCCAGGCGATCCTCCCGCTGCGCGGCAAGATCCTGAACGTCGAGAAGGCACGCTACGAGAAGCTGCTGACCAGCAACGAAATCCTGACCATGATCACCGCACTGGGCACCGGCATCGGCCGCGCAGGTGCAACCACGGCCGCTGGCGGGGCGGACGACTTCAACGTCGCCAAGCTGCGCTACCACCGCATCATCATCATGACCGACGCGGACGTGGACGGCGCGCACATCCGCACGCTGCTCCTGACGTTCTTCTACCGGCAGATGCCGGAACTGGTCGAACGCGGCCACATCTACATCGCCCAGCCGCCGCTCTACAAGGTGAAGGTCGGCAAGGAAGAGCAGTACCTCAAGGACGGCCCCGCGCTCGACACCTTCCTCCTCAAGGTCGCACTGAAGGATGCAAGCGTCCTGACCGGCGGCAGCAACCCGACCACACTCGCCGGCGACGCGCTGGCCGACCTGGCTCGCAAGCACCAGCTCGCCGAAGCGGTGATCGCGAGGCTCGGCGTCTTCCTCGACACCGCCGCGCTGCGTGCGATTGCCGACGGCGTGGCGCTCGACCTCGACACCACGGCCTCTGCCGAAGCCTCGGCTGTCGCGCTGCAGAACAAGCTGCGCGAGCTCAACACCACCGGCGCACCCGCCGACGTGTCGAGCGAATTCGACGCACGCACCGACAAGCCGCTGCTGCGTGTCAGCCGCCGCCATCACGGCAACATCAAGAGCAGCGTGCTCACGCAGGATTTCGTGCACGGGGCCGACTACGCCGCGCTGGCTGAAGCCGCCAAGACCTTCCACAACCTGCTCGGCGAGGGTGCCATCGTTCGCCGCGGCGAAGGCGAAAAGGCCAAGGAAGAGAAGGTCAGCGACTTCCGCGAAGCCATGCGCTGGCTGATCGGCCAGGCCGAGAACGCGACCTCGCGCCAGCGCTACAAGGGCCTGGGCGAGATG
Source organism: Variovorax sp. YR216 (assembly GCF_900107745.1). Classification (GTDB taxonomy): domain Bacteria; phylum Pseudomonadota; class Gammaproteobacteria; order Burkholderiales; family Burkholderiaceae_C; genus Variovorax. Next base: position 46,080 of record NZ_FNRO01000019.1, read on the forward strand.
AACCCCGAGCAGTTGTGGGAAACCACCATGGATCCGACCGTGCGGCGCCTGCTGCGCGTCCAGATCGACGACGCGATCGAAGCCGACCGCGTGTTCACCATGCTGATGGGCGACGAGGTCGAGCCACGGCGCGACTTCATCGAGCAGAACGCGCTGCGGGCGGCGAACATCGACGTTTGATCGGCCGCGAGCGATCGATCATCGATCGCTCGCCGCTGTCCGGGGCAGGAACTGCGCGTAAACGCTATTCCTAGCCCGACTCTTGCTAAGCAAAATCTCCGGCGGATTTCACGCCATTCGAGTCGAGCAAGAGGACAGCAAAATGAACCCCAACCGGTCTTGGCGGCCCCTGTGGGCCGCGGTGGTGATGCTGGGCGCATTCACTTCGGCACAAGCCCTGACCAATCCCCCGATCCGGATGGCGCAGGGCATCGAGTACATGTGCGGGGGCAGGACCAGCGAAGAAGCGGCGTTCATGCAGACCGTCTCGCCGCGATGGGCGGCCACGCTGGAGTTCGGCATCAACCGTGCCGGCCGGAATGTTCGCTTTCCGTCCGACGTGCACATCACCGTGCGTGAGCGCTACAACGGACGCGAGGTGATGCAGGCCGATACCGGATCGCCCTACATGCTCGCGCGGCTCGATCCCGGTGCGTACGAAATCGAGGCGACGATGGGCGGTGTCACGCTGACGCAGCCGCTGGTCGTCTTCAACGGCGTTGCCGCCAAGGCCGTGTTCATGTGGCCGTCGAACGTGGATTTCGCCTCGGCGATGGGCGGGCAGCGTCCTGAACACCAGGCGGCCGTCAGCACGGGCGACTGAGCCTACCCCGGCGCAAGATCCGCCGGCCAACCCTCGCGAGGATCTCGCCAGAACCATCATCAGGTTCGCGCAAGCAACCTGCCTTGAAATTGCGTCGGACAAGGTGGCACGCACCTTGAATGTGGAGCGGATCGCTCGCATTTGGTGTGTCCGGATTTTTCCGTCCCGCCAGAACCGATGCCGCTTCGACCACTCATCCTCCTGACCACGCTCCTGCATGTCTACATCGGCCTGCGGTTGCTGCCCGCGCTCGCCGGGAACTGGACAGGTTGGGCGGTGCTGCTGGTGATCGCGCTGGTCATTTCGGCCGCGACCATGCCCCTGCCGTTCGCGAGCAGGCGTTCGGGCGCTCGTCGCCTCGGCGACGGCTGGAAGTGGATCGGGCTGCTGAGCATGGGCTGGTTCTCGTCCATGTTCGTGCTCACGCTCGCGCGCGACGCGGGCTTGCTGATCACCTGGGCGGTGGCATCGGTCTCAGGATGGAGCATCGACTGGCCGCGCTGGCTGTCGAAAAGCGCCGGCGCGGTGCCAGTGCTCGCGACGGCGGTTACCGCGATCGGCTTTCTCAACGCGCGGCGCACCGCCAACGTGGTGCATGTGGACGTACCGATCCGGGACCTGCCCGCCGCGCTGGACGGATTCACCATTGCGCAGCTGAGCGACATCCACGTGGGCCCGACGATCCGGCGCGGCTACATCCAGCGCATCGTCGATGCAGTCAACCGACTCGGCGCCGACATGGTCGCCATCACGGGAGACCTCGTCGACGGCACCGTACCGGAGCTTCGCGATCACATCGCGCCGCTGCAGGGCCTGCGCGCGAAACACGGCACCTTCGTGGTGACCGGCAACCATGAGTACTATGCCGGCGCCCACGCCTGGATCGATGAACTGCGCCGGCTCGGCCTGCGCGTGCTGCTCAACGAACATGTGGTGCTGCAGACGCGCAGCGTGAAGGGCGCACAGACCGACGAGGAAGTGCTCGAGAGCGCACTCGTCGTCGCCGGCGTCACCGACTACACGGCCGTGCATTTCGATGCCGCGCATGCGAGCGATCCGCAGCTCGCGCTCCACGGTGCGCCGCCGATGGTGCACACGCGGGTGCTGCTCGCGCACCAGCCGCGCAGCGCACCGGCGGCGGCGGAAGCCGGCTATCAGCTCCAGCTGTCCGGCCACACGCACGGCGGGCAGTTCTTTCCATGGAATCTCTTCGTGCCGCTCCAGCAGCCTTTCACTGCCGGACTGCACAAGCTGCGGGAGATGTGGGTCTACACGAGCCGCGGTACCGGCTACTGGGGTCCGCCCAAGCGCATTGGCGCGCCGTCGGAAATCACCTTGCTGCGCCTTGTGCTGGAAAGCTGATCGGGGATCAGGCCGGCTTGATGTTGCGCGCCGATCCCAGCAGCGTGGCGCACCCCTGTTCATCCACCGCAAGGACTTCCGCCGCGCAGATGGTGAGGTAAATGCATCGGCCAGTGGCAGTTCGATCTCGACCTCACCAGCCAAAAGCCGGGTGAATAGCAGCCCGAGCGTGCGGGCCATGGGCATCGCCTGTGCATGCACCGTCACGCCGGTGCGTTGGGCAAGCTCTGAGATCCGCATGCGCAAAGGCGAGCAAGCCTCGCCCTGCACGAAGCTTTGCGGACGCAACTTTTTTTCAGTTCTCGGCGGGTGCCGCGAGGCGGCGCTCATTGGCCGTCGCCTTCGCGTGGATCGGCTTGAGGCCGCGCTGCACGATGCGCGCGCCGGCGCTGCTCAACTGGCTCACGGCTTCGGCAGTGCGCACGACCGAGGTGCCGAGCGCTTCGGCATGCGTCACGGCCTGCGCCTGCGAGGTGCTGGTGGCGAGCGAGAACAGCGCGACCCCGCCGCTCAGCCAGTGCCTAACCGCGCGATTGAAGACCGCGAACTGCGTGGTGTGCAGCTGGTTCACCATCGCCGCGCCAGCCTCGCTCGCTGCCGCGAGCTTCTCGTGCCCCATGAGCTGCAATTCGGCGACATCCGAGTCGCTGGGCGCGAGGCCCGCCCGGGCGATACGTTCGGTCCTCATCCGGATGACGGAACCGGACGAAAGGAGCATTTCGTTGGCCGTGGCCGCGACGTCGGCCCATAGCAGCAGGGGATTGAAATAGCGGGCGGAAGACATGCAGGGGACTCTCGGTACAGGGGACTCGAGAGGGAACTATAGGCCTTTCGCACGGTTTTTGCTGCAGTGCAGCACGAATAGTGGCCGCATCCTATCTTGGGTTGTGGCGCCACTTTCAGCAGACTTTCCGCATATCCCCTTACGATTGCCGCAGATTGCAAACTCAACGCAGGGTTCCAAGAATGAAGAACATGACTTCCTGCGCCAAAGCCATCCTGTGTGCGGGGGGCGTGTTGCTTTCGGTGGCGGCCCAGGCTGCGCCGGACGACAAGGCGATGGGCATTTACGTCGAGGCAGGGACGACGCCGCAGAGCGGCCGGTCGACCGACTCGCTGACAGTCGGATTGACACGGCCGTTCGGACCCAATCACCTGCTGTGGGGCGGTGACGTGAGCTTCTACTGGGATGTTTTCCTGAGTGGCTGGCGCGCACCGAAGCCCAACGGCAACGGCAACGACAACTACGCCCAGATCGGCGCCATCGCCAACGTCCGCTACCGCTTCGGCGAAGGCAGTTCGCCGTGGTTCGTCGACGCCGGCATCGGCGGCACGGTGATGGACCATCTTTATCGCACCGAGGACCGCGAGTTCAGCACCGCCTTCCAGTTCACCGAACATATCGGCGGCGGTCTCAGCTTCGGTGCGCAGCGCGAGCACGAGGTGTCGGTGCGCATCCAGCATTTCTCCAACGGCCGCATCAAGGAACCGAATCCGGGCGAAAACTTCGTCCGGGTTCGCTATCTTTACCGCTACTGAGTGGGCTCGGCGCCTGATCGGCGCGGAAGACCCGGTGATAGCAATCGAGCCACGCGGCCTCCGCCGCGTCGCGGCCCATCCCGCTCTCGCCGCGCACGCCCGGTCCGAATTCGAGTGAATCGCCCCATCCGCGGACGCAGCCCTCCGGCGTGAGCACGGCCCACCGCGCGTGGGGCATCCGGCGCATGAAGAAGGGCGCAACCGCCTCGACGATGTAGTGGTCCGGCGCAAACCACGCGATCTGCAGCGGTTCGCCGTCCGTGGTGTGGCGAATGGTCCTGAAGCGCACCTGCGACCTCATCTTCTGGATGTCGCGCCGTACCGAACGCGCCATGTGCAGCGCACGCAGCCGGTCGTCGTCGTGCGGGTCGCGATGCAGGCCGGGTTCGTGCACCAGTCTCCACAGCAGCCGGTACAACAGCGCGAAGCGCGCGGGATCGTGGTGCAGGATCACCATGTTGCAGAGGGACAGAAACGAGCGCGGCAACACCAGATTGACGCCGCTTGGCGGCTTTTCTTCAAGCCGCCCTTGAATGCCACGCGCCTCGGTGCGCAATTCCTGTGTCACGCGTGCGTCCCACTGGGCCTCCTCGGGCGGGACGAGCCCCGCGAGCAAGGCGCGGGCTTCGCGCCGGAATCCCGGGAGGTCGGTCTGACTCGCGAGCGTGACGGAGTGCTGCGCCATTCCGTCAACTTAGGGCGCGCCCGCCGACGCCTATGTAGGCATTCACGCGGAAAAGACCGAAGGATGCGCCGGCTTGGCGTGCTCGGGACTCAGCCCGAAGACGTCGAAAGCATCCGCCGCACGCGCCGTGCGTGCATCTCCGCCACCACGTAGAACACCAGCGCCACGGCGAGCGGCAGCAGGTAGTAGAGCGCACGGTACGCAAGCAACGCCCCGAGGATCCGGGCCTCCGGCAGCCGGTGCGACAGCAGCGCGAGGAACACCGCCTCCAGCACGCCGAGCCCGCCCGGAACATGCGTGATGACGCCGGCCACCGCGGCCACGAGAAGCACCGACAGCACGGTGGTGTACTCCACCTGCCACTGGAGCAGGAACCAGAGAATCCCTCCGATCAGCGACCAGTTGGCGCTGGACAGCGCGAGCTGGAGCAGCGCGATTCGCAGCGGCGGCGTGTCCAGCTCATGGCCGCGGATGTTCCAGGTGTGCTCGCGCGCGACCGCGCACAGCGCGAGGTAGGCCACGCCGACCAGCATCAGCCCCGCGCCGAGGATGCGCAGCCCGCCGCCGTCGATTCGCCAGTCCGGCGGCAAGGTCATCGGCGCGAAGCAGGCGGCCGCGCCGGCCACCATGAAGTAGCCGAACCAGTTGGTGAGCATGCTGAAACCCAGCACCCGCGTGATCGTGTTCGGCCCCAGGCCGAGCCGCGAGTACAGCCGGTAGCGGAAAGCCACGCCGCCGATCAGCGATCCGAAGTTCAGGTTGAACGCGTAGCTGATGAAGGTGATGCCCATCACCGGCACGGTGCCGAGATCGTGGTGGGTCATGCGGCGGCCGAAAAGGTCGTAGGTGCTGTAGAGAAGATGGCTCAGGAAGGCCAGCACCGCTGCCGCGAGCAGCATCGGCAACGGAATCGCGCGCACCGATGCCAGCACGGTCCACCAGTCGATGTGGCGCGCCTGCCGCCAGATCAGCGCCACGACGCCCGCGAAGAAGACCCAGGCGGCAATCCGCTTGACGTGCTCCCAGTTGGTCGATCCGACCGATTCCTCGGGCGCCCCGGCGCCGGCTGCCGGTGGGCTGGCCATCACGCCACGTCCGTCTGCGTGGGGCCGCCGCGCGAGCCCTGCTTGCCGAGCGGTTCGAGGCGCGGCACATGGCGCGGCAACCATCCGACCCATGCCGGATACCAGCGCAGCAGGTGGAAGACGAAGAAGCTGCGCACCAGCCGCCACGCACTCCATTCCGTGAGATCCGATGTATGCACCTGCTTGCAACTGTTCTGCATGAGGTCGTGCAGCTTATCCCAGAGCGCCTGGTTGAACGCCCGGCTACGCACGACCACATTCGCCTCGAGGTTCAGCGACAGGCTCAGCGGGTCGAGATTGCTCGAACCCACGGTGCTCCACTGATCGTCCGCCAGCGCCACCTTGCCGTGCAGCGGCCGGTCGACGTATTCGTGGATGCAGACGCCCGCGTGCAGCAGGTGGTGGTAGAGCATGCTCGCCGCGACCTTGACGAAAGGCATGTCGGGCTCGCCCTGCAGGATCAGGTGCACCGCGACGCCGCGACGCGCTGCGCGGCGCATTTCCTTGATCAGTCGATAGCCCGGGAAAAAGTAGGCATTGGCGATCACGATGCGTTCGCGCGCGCTGCGGATGGCGGCGCGGTAGTGCCGCTCGATGTCGTTGGTGTGGTGCCGGTTGTCGCGCGTCACGAACAGCACCTCGGCCGTGCCTTCCGGTTCCGGCAGTCCATGACCGGTCACCTTGACCCGCCGCCGGAACCAGCTCGCGCCCTTGCCGCCGAGTGCGATCTCCCTCAGCACGAAATGATGGATCTCCCCGACGATCGGCCCCCGCAGCGCCACCGCATAGTCCTGCTTCGCCATCGGCCCGAAGTCGAGCAGGTGATCCGCCGAGAAATTGATGCCGCCGACGAACGCCACGGCGCCATCGACCACCACGATCTTGCGGTGCATGCGGCGAAAGTAATTGAGGCGCTGCCCGAAGATCCGCCTGCCTGGATCGAACACCCTGACCCGGATGCCCACCGAAGTGAGGCTTTCGATGAACTCCGGCGAGAGCGCCGGCGAGCCGAAGCCATCGATCATCACATCGACCTTGACGCCCCGGAGCGCCGCGTCGCGCAACGCAGCCTGCAACGCCTGGCCGACCTTGTCCTCGAAGAGGATGAAGGTCTCGACGACGACCTCGCGCCGGGCATTGCGGATGGCCTCGAAGACGCGCGGGAAGTACTGCTCGCCGTTCTCGAGCAGCTCGACCTGGTTGCCGCCGACCCAGCGCGACCCGTTCGACGCGCTCACAGCTCGATCTCCGCCACCAGGGGCGCGTGGTCCGACAGATGCGACCACGGCCTGCGCGGCAGCACCACGGGCGCATGCACAGCCGCGTTGCGCACGTAGATGCGATCCAGCGGCAGCACCGGAAAGCGCGCCGGGAACGTCCTGGCCGCACTGCCGTGGGCACGCACGAAGACCTCGTGCAGCGCCGCGCCTTGTTCGAGGATCGCGTGCGCCTTGCCGCGCCAGTCGTTGAAGTCGCCCGCGACGATCAGCGGCGCATCCGCCGGTACCTCGTCGCGCACGATGTGGCAAAGCAGCTCCAGCTGCTGCTGCCGATGGTTTTCGGCCAGTCCGAGGTGCGTGCAGATCACGTGCACGTCGACAGGCCGCGCAGGCAGCCGCAGCACGCAATGCAGCAGGCCGCGCTTTTCGGGACCGACCACCGAGACGTCGTGGTTGCGGTAGTGGATGATCGGAAACTTCGACAGCACCGCATTGCCATGGTGGCCCTTCGGATACACCGCGTTGCGGCCATAGGCGAACTGCGGCCACATGGTGTCGGCGAGGAATTCGTAGTGCGGCGCCTCGGGCCAGTTGTCGATCTTGCGCGAATGCCGCGAGTGCGTGCCGAGCACCTCCTGCAGGAACACCACGTCCGCGCCCACGGTGCGCACCGCTTCCCGCAGCTCCGGAAGGATGAACCTGCGATTCAGCGCCGTGAAGCCCTTGTGGGTATTCACGGTCATCACCTTCAGCGACGTCGGCTGGGCCGTCATGGCTTCCGCGGGGGACGAGAGCTTCACGGACTCAGTTGTAAGACATGCGGCTCGGTCGGGCTGTAGGAGCGGGCCGGGAGAAGGTAGAAAAGCCCGCGGCGCTTGCGCGTCGCGGGCTTTTCGCTCGGGCTGCTGAACGGTTCAGTTCTTGGCAGGTGCTGCCGGATGATGATGGCGGGGACCACCATGTTCGTCCGGGCCGAAGCGGCGCATCGATTCGGCGTCGAACGTCTTCTGCTGGTCAGGGGTCAGGCCGGCGTAGAAGGTGCGGGTCGCATCGGCGCGCTGGGTGAACATGGCGCTGCGTTCGGCGCGGTGCTTTTCCATGAGGTCGAGGCGTTGCGGCGTCGTCAGCTTGGCGAGCTCGTCGCGATTCATGCGCGCACCGGGGGGCGGCGCCGGCGGCAGCTGCTGGGCTTGTGCAAACGTGTTCCATGCGCCTTCCTGCGCCGGCGTGAGCTTGAGCTTTTCCTTGAGCGCGGCGAGATGCTGCGCATGGCGTTGCTTCATTTGCTCGAAGCGCTGTGCGCGGTCTTCCCGTCCGCGCGGACCCTTGGCCGGCGCTTGCGCGGCGGACGGGTCCTGGGCCGCGGGCGCGGCAGCCGGTGCCTGCGCGAAGGCGCCCGAGGCGACCGTGGCAGCCAGCAATCCGGCACAGAGAAGGCTTTTGCGAGACGTGATCATGAGAGTGCTTCCTTTCGAAGAAGCCTGCCGCCGATGGGCAGCAGGTGAAGGAAAGTGTGGCGGCCGCATGTGTCCCGAGCGTGAGCCCAGGGTGAGCGCGCGTAAAGATAGATGAAGGCGTGCCGCGGCCCGGTCAGCCGAACTTGCCGCGCTGGAAGTCCTGCACCGCCTGCATCAACTGCTCGCGGGTGTTCATGACGAAGGGGCCGTACTGCGCGATCGGCTCGCGCAGCGGCTTGCCGGCGATCAGGAGCGCTCGCGCCGGGCTGTGGTTGGTGCCCGGTGCGTGCAGCAGCACGCCGTCGCTGCCGGGCTCGTTGGCCATGATCGCCATGCGCTTGGTCGGGATCTCGCTGTTGCCGATGAAGACCGATTCCCGGAACACGTAGATCAGCGCGTTGCGATCGTCGGGCAGCGGCTGGGCGAACTCGGCGCCGGGGGGAAGGGTGATGTCGAGGTAGAGCGGCTCGGTGCGCTCGCGCTTCATCGCGCCCGCGACGCCATGGCTCTCCCCGGCGATCACACGCACATGCACGCCTGCGGGCGTGGCGAACTCCGGGATCTCCTCGCTCTGGATGTCGCGATACCAGGGTTCGCGCATCTTGTCCTTGGCAGGCAGGTTGAGCCAGAGCTGGAAGCCTTCCATCAGCCCCTCTTCCTGTTCCGGCAGCTCGCTGTGGACCAGGCCCCGCCCCGCGGTCATCCACTGCACGCCGCCATTGGACAGCAGGCCTTCGTGGCCGTGGCTGTCGCGATGGCGCATGCGGCCCGAGATCATGTAGGTCACGGTTTCGAAGCCGCGATGCGGATGGCTCGGAAAGCCGCCGATGTAGTCGCCGGGGTTGTCGCTCCCGAAGGCGTCGAGCATCAGGTAGGGGTCGAGCCGCTCCTGCAGCGTGTGCTGGAGCACGCGCGTGAGCTTGACGCCGTCGCCGTCGCTGGTGGAGACGCCCGCGACGATCTGCTCGACCGGTCGTGGGCGGGCGAGCGAAGCGGCCTGGACGTTGTGGGGGTGGTGCGGGCTGGTCATCGGGGCATGGTGGCACGGTCCGGACGACCGCACTGGCGGTGGGGGCGGCGAGGGATCAGCCGAAGGATTCGAGTTCCCACGAGACGCTCTGCCAGGCAACGCCGAAGCCCGCCGCGGCCTTCGCGCCCGAGGCAGGCGTCCCGACCGCCGCCACGGCCCACTCGGCACCGGCATCCACGCTGTCGATCAGCGGTACCGGCACCGTGCCGCCAATCTCGGCCGCGATGCCGGCGAGCCCCGCACCGCCGAGGACGACAGCCTGCGCGCCGAAGCGTTGCACGGCGTCGCGGCAGGCCTGCGCGAGCAGCGATCGCGCGCCATCCGGATCGGCCGCCAGCTGGGCACCGGTCGGCGCCACGGTGTGGATGCCTGCGAGCGACGCCGAATAACCGAGCGACCACGCCAGCCGTTCGAGCATCGGCCGCCAGGCCTCGCCGCCGGTGACCACCGCGAAGCGGCCCCGGCGCGAGCCGGCGAGGAATGACGCCTCTGCCAGCCCACCCACCGCGACGCCTGCACCTTCGCGCAGCGCGAAGAGGCCCGGGTCGCCGAAGCAGCCGATCAGCACGGCGTCGGGCCGCTCGCCATTGGCATGCGCAGCGGCCCATGCGTCCAGCGTTGCGTGCTGCGCGACCGCGTAGCTGGCTTCGCTCGATATGTAGGGCGCGCCGAATCGCGCGGTGACCGTGCGAACTACGTCCGCCCCGCCGACCGCTGCGCTCACGCGGCGTTGCAGCAGATCGCTGACCGATGTCGAGGTGTTCGGATTGATGACCAGCAGCCGCGCCATGCCTGTCGCCGCATCAATGCCGCCGCGCGGAACGTCTGCGCAGCAAGGCCGCCGCACCGAGCGCGATGGCCATCACTGCGAACGACACCACCGTCGTGACCGTGCCGAGCGCATAGATGGCCGGCGTAGTGACGGTCGAGGTCAGGCCCTGGAGTTCGAGCGGCAGGGTGTTGACGTCGCCGATCGCTTGCGACGTGCGCGCGATCTCGTCCCAACTCAGCGTGAAGCCGAACATGCCGATGCCCACCACCGAGGGCCCGATCAGCGGCAGCACCACATGCAAGAAGCTCTGCCAAGGCGTCGCGCCCAGATCGCGGGCAGCTTCCTCGTAGGCCGGGTTGAAGCGGTTGAACACCGCGAACATGATCAGGAGCCCGAAGGGCAGCGTCCACGTGAGATGCGCGCCGAGTGCCGAGGTCAGCAGGCCCAGCGCGGTGCCGTAGTTCTCCAGCGTGCTGGTGGCATCGAGCGCGGTGAGCGCGCCCTTGATGCCGCTGTCGAGCAGACGAAACTGCAGCCCGATGCCGAGCGACACGATGATCGACGGCATGATGAGGCTCGCAATGGTGATGAAGAAGAGCGCATTGCCGCCCTTGAGTTTCTTGCGGAACGCCAGCCCTGCGAGCACCGAGAGCACCACGGTGAACAGCATCACAACCGCGCCGAGCAGCATCGAACGGCGGAACGCCGCGCCGATGTCCACCGTGCCGAGCCCTTCGGCGAGCTTGTGGAACCAGTGCAGCGACACGCCGCGCAGCGGAAAGGTGAGCCCGCCCTCCGGGCCCTGGAAGCTGAGCACGAAGATCGTGATCATCGGGCCGTAGAGAAACAACACGAACAGCGCGAACACCACTGCCAGTGGCCAGAAGCCGCGACTTCTCTCTTCACCGATCCGGTTGCTCACGCTCACAGCTCCTTGCGGATATCGACGAGCCGGGTGAGCGCCCAGATGATCATCAGCACCACCGCAAGCAGGATCATCGCGTTCGCCGCCGCGAGCGGGAACTGCAGGTACGAGGTCTGCACCTGGATGATCTTGCCGACCGAGGCGATCTGCTGGCCGCCCATCACGCCGATGGTGACGAAGTCACCCATCACGATGGTGATGACGAAGATCGAGCCGATCAGGATGCCGGTGCGCGAGAGCGGAACGATCACATTCCACAGCGTCTGCCAGCCCGAGGCGCCGGAGTCGCTCGCGGCTTCGAGCAGCGAGCGGTCGATGCGCATCATCGAATTGAAGATCGGCACGATCATGAACATCGTGTAGAGGTGCACGAAGGCGAGAACCACCGAGAAGTCCGAGAAGAGCAGCCACTCGATCGGCGAGTCGACCACACCGAGCCACATCAGGCCCTGGTTGACCAATCCATTGCGCCCCAGCAGCGGCACCCACGAGATCATGCGGATCACGTTCGAGGTCCAGAAGGGCACGGTGCACAGCACGAAGAGCAGCGTCTGCATCGCGGACGAGCGCACGTGGAATGCGAGGAAGTACGCCACCGCGAAGCCGATCAGCAGCGTGATGGCCCACACCATCACGCAGAACTTCAGCGTGCTGAGATAGGTGGACAGCGTGACGCAGAAGTCGCCGTTGTCCGTGAGATGCGAGCACCCTTCGAAGATGCTCAGGTAGTTGCGCAGCGACAGCGCGGGGATGAGTTCGTACTCGTTGAAGTTCCACAGGCTGACCATCGCGATCAGCACCAGCGGAACGATGAAGAACAGCAGGAACACCAGCGCGAACGGCGCCGCCTGCCACCACGCCTTGATCGTGCGTGTGGGCGAGGAGGCGGCGGCCGAGGCCGCGGTCGCGATGGCGCTCATGGCATCAGGAAACGATCAGGCGGCGACGAATTCGTTCCACTTGCGGACCATGTACTCGTTCTCGTCCATGACGGCGTTCCAGCATGCGATGCCGCCCATGCGCTGCTCGTAGCTGCCACCGTCGCGCACCGCGCCGGCCTTGGCGATCACGTCGCCCTGCGGGCTCTTGATGTCCTTCTCGGCGGGCTTGCCTTCCATCCAGTAGGCCCACTCGTAGGGTTCCATCTTGGCCTTGGCCGTTTCGAGTACCGCGCTGTAGTAGCCCTGGCGGTTGAGGTACGCGCCGGCCCAGCCGTCGAGGAACCAGTTGATGAACTCGTAGGCGCCGTCGAGCTTGCGGCCCGAGAGCGTCGCGGGCAGCCCGAAACCCGAGGCCCAGGCGCGATAGCCTTCCTTCAGCGGCTGGAACACGCAGTCGATGCCTTTGCTGCGCACCGCAGTGACCGCCGGCGACCACATCGACTGGATCACCACCTCGCCCGAGGCCATGAGGTTGACCGACTCGTTGAAGTCCTTCCACAGCGCGCGGAACTGGCCGGCCTTCTTCGCTTCGATCAGCGTCTTGATCGTGAGGTCGATCTCGGCCTTGGTCATGTTGCCCTTGTCGGCGTACTTGTGCAGGCCCTTGGACTCGACCACCATCGCCGCGTCCATGATGCCGATCGACGGGATGTTCAGGATCGCCGCCTTGCCCTTGAACTCGGGATTGAGCAGCTCGGCCCACGAACCGATCGGACGCTTGATCAGGTCGGGACGAATGCCGAGCGTGTCGGCGTTGTAGGTGGTCGGAATCAGCGACATGAACTGCGTCGGCGACTTCGCGAACGCCTTGCTCTTCTCGCCTTCGAGGTAGATCACCTTGATCGGCGCCGTGCCCTGGTCGCCAACCTTCTTGCCGGCGACTTCGCCTTTGGTGAAGAGCGTGGTGATCTTGTCCGCGTTCTTCACGCGCTTGGTGTCGATGCCCTTGAGGTTGCCGGTGGGCACGATCTTCTTCAGCGAGAAGTACTCGGTGTCGATGAGGTCGAAGCTGTTCGGCGCGGTGACCGCGCGCTTGGTCACGTCGTCGGTGGTCACCGCCACGTACTGGATCTCGATCCCGGTGTCGGCCTTGAACTTCTCGGCGATCGCCTTGTCCTGGTTGACCGCGGTGCCGAGGTAGCGCAGCACGATCTTTTCCTGCGCATGGATCGCAGGGAACGCGCCCGCCGCAAGAATGCCCGCGGTGCCCTTCAGCAGCGTGCGGCGCTGCACATCGGTGGAAGAGATTTCAGTTTTTTTGGACATGGTGGGTCTCCGGAGAGCCAGTGGTGGTGAAGAAAAGGGGAAACACGGCCGCCGCAGCGCGACGCACGAAGCGGATCACGCGGCCATCGCCGCGAGGGCCGCCATCGGCGCCGGCCGGGAAGCCGCCGAGCCGTTGCCCGGATCGCCAGGCCGGGTGGCGCCGGGGCCGAGCGCACGCGCGTCGGTTTCGGACCAGCTCAGGCGCACGCTGTCGCCGACCTCGTAGGGGCGCCCCACGAAGGTCTGCTCGGACAGCAGCACCGAGACGCCGCTTCGCTCCGGGCGCTCGTCGATCAGGCGCAGGCCGATCAGAACGTAGGTGCCCTGGTATTCGATGTCGGTCACGTGCGCCGGGACGCCCATGTCGCCCGCCTCGCCCGTGGCTGGTGCGATGCGCATGTGGTCGTTGCGCACGGCAACGAGCCCGTCGTTCATCGCGAACACGTTGTGGCCACCCATGAAGCGCGCGACGAACTCGCTGGACGGATGGTTGTAGACCTGGTGCGGCGAGCCCACCTGTTCGATCAGGCCGTGGTTCATCACCACCATGGTGTCGGCGAGCGCCATCGCCTCTTCCTGCGAGTGCGTGACGTGAATGAAGGTGAGGCCCAGTTCCTTCTGCCAGCGCCGCAGTTCCGCGCGCATCTGGATGCGGAGGAACGGATCGAGCGCAGAGAGCGGTTCGTCGAGCAGCAGCACCCGCGGTTCGGTGATGAGTGCCCGCGCGAGCGCCACGCGCTGCTGCTGGCCGCCCGAGAGTTCGGCCGGCTTGCGTTCGGCGAGGTGGCCCATCGCGACGCGCTCCAGCAGGTTCTTCGCGCGGCGATGACGCTCGGACTTGGCAACGCCCTTCATCTTCAGGCTGAAGGCGACGTTGTCCAGCGCCGAGAGATGCGGAAAGAGCGCGAAGCTCTGGAACATCATCGCAGTGCCGCGCGCGGCCGCCGGCAGGTTGGTGATGTTCCGGTTGTCCAGCAGGATGTCGCCGGCGGACACCGACTCATGCCCCGCGACCATGCGCAGCGTGGTGCTCTTGCCGCAGCCGGAAGGGCCGAGGAGGCAGCAGTAGCTGCCGCTGGCGATCCGCAGGTCGATCTGGTCGACCGCGGGCGGTGCACCCGCGGCATAGCGCTTGGTCAGCGCGACGATTTCAACGGCTGCGGGCGGTGGGGCGGTGACGGCATCCATCGATGCTGGCACCGCAAGACATGTGCCAGCGGATCGGCGCCGTCATGCGCCGTCTTGGTGCGCGGCGCGAACTAGGGCGCGGCGAACTTCGCCGCCTGCACGCTCTTGAGCAGGGCATCGCGCTGGGCCTTGGTGATGCCGCGCACGCCGTCGGCGACCTTGGTCGCCCGCTCGACGTTGATATTGCCGTCCTGCTGCCACTTGCGCACCGCCAGCGCCGGATTGGTCAGCATGGATGCGAGCCAGACCGCCTGCACCGGCTCGAGGTTGCGCGCCGAGCGCTTGAAATAGGTGCGCGCCGCAGTCTCCGCGCCGCAGATGCGTGCACCCCATGGCGCGTTGTCGAGGTAGAGCTGAAGGATGCGCGCCTTGCCCAGCGTCTGCTCCATCTCGACCGCGTAGAGCAGCTCGCGCAGCTTGCGGTCGGCGTTCTGTTCGCCACCGGTCACCAGGATCTTGGCGAGTTGCTGGCTGATGGTGCTGCCGCCGCGCTCGGTGCGCGAGGCCTTCTGGTTGGCCTCGAGCGATGCCGCGAGTTCGGTCAGGTCGTAGCCGGGGTGGTTGAAAAAGCGCTGGTCCTCGGCCGAGATCACCGAGCGGGCGAGCCAGCTTTCGCTGCCGAGGCGGCTCGCGGGGCCGCAGCTCGTGCGTGCGTTGGCGATCGCCTCGGTGCCCAGGCCGTCGACGGTGAAGCCTTCGATCTGCGGCGTCAGCGAATAAGTGCCGCCCGGCAGCGCCACGTGCGCGCGCAGGCCCATCGTGCCGCCGATGCGCGCGCGCTTGAGCTCGGGCAGGTCGGGCGCGAGCACCGCGTACCAGTGGGCGATCGGCGCGCTGTCGGCGCGGATGTCGAGCTGCAGGTTCTTCTGCGTGAGCCGGCCGTCCCAGCGCCCGCGCAGCACCACGTCGCCGGTGCCTTCGGTCGTCACCGCGCCCGGCGCCGAGGCTTCGAGCAG
Organism: Variovorax sp. YR216; assembly: GCF_900107745.1. Taxonomy (GTDB): domain Bacteria; phylum Pseudomonadota; class Gammaproteobacteria; order Burkholderiales; family Burkholderiaceae_C; genus Variovorax. The sequence goes on from NZ_FNRO01000019.1 coordinate 61,329, forward strand.
GCCGCTGAGCGTGCCCGCATCGCGCCGCACCGTCGCCTTGAGGCGATCGACGCGGATCGGCGTCTTGCCCAGCGAAGGCACCGTGGCACTGCACGGCGCGCATTGCAGCTCGAGCGTGCCGGTGGGTTCGTTCCAGCCGAACTGCACCGCGCCAAAGCCGGTCTCGACGGTGCGGCCCGCGATCCATGGCGCGAACCATGACGAGGTGGCGAGCCGGATGGCGGTCGGCACACCGACGTCGACCGAGACAGGGCCGACCTTGAGCCGCGCAGGCCATTCGTCAGGTCCGGGCGCGAGCGCCAGCCGCAGGATCAGGTACGCGGCAATGGCTGCCGTCAGCACCAGCGCCAGGGTCGCGAAAAGCAGGTAAAGCAGGGCCTTCTTCAGCAAATCTCTCTCACTCGATAGTTCTCGCCGACGTGACAGCTTGCCAGGGGCCCCTCGACCGGCCGGTGGCTGCTGCCCAGTACCAGGCTGAAGTGTCGGTGAAAGCGGCACCCTCGGCATCGACGATGCGCTCGCAGACGCGCATTTTCTGCACGCCATGTCGTTCGGCGACGAAGCAGCGCCACAGTCGGGCGTGAACGTCCTGCTCCAGACGCGCCTGCGCGATGCCGTAGCCGAGCGCGCGGTAGCAATCGGTGGCCGGATGCAGCATGCGGGTGGGCGCGTCGACGCGGCGCATCACGAGCATCTGGCGGCCATCGGTCATGCGCGCGATCGCGCCGGGAAAGCGGTCGGCGAAGCGGTGTTCCACCTCGCTGAGCGCCAGTGGGCGCAGTGGCGTGCCTTCCCATTCGCTGGGCCATTCCTGGAAGGTTGCAGTCGCGGACGATGGCGCATCGCCCTGGAGTGCCGAGGCCGCCGACCAGAGCATGCACACCAGCATGGACGACGCGAAGACCGCCTTGTGCGCGATGCGGTTGATGAAGCGATTGGCAAACCAGCGTTCAAGAAAGGCCCCCACGCTCGGCACTCCGTGTCCTCGCTGCCCCCCGGGGGGGTGTCTTTTGCCTTGGGGCGGCCCGGCGTCAAAAGGCTGTATCGACACGACGACCTCCTGCGGATGTGACCATCACCCATGCGATGCCGCCGCACACCCCTGCGAGCACTGCGAGCCCGAAGCCGTCGTGCAACCGGGCCGGCGGTGCATGCCCTGCGGCTTCGAGCGCCACCAGCACGCTGTTGCGCACGATGTTTCCGGCGAGCACCATCAGCCCGACCGCCGGCAGGCGCGCGAGAAAGCTGCCGCCATCACGGTCCGACCACAGCGCGACCACGCAGGCGGTGAAGTAGCCGAACCACGCCATCTGCACGCCGGAGCAGGGCGCATCGACGATCACGCGTTGGCCATCGACCAGGAGGCTGCTGCCCTCGCGCGCCACGCTGAAGCCCGTCATCAGCAGCCAACGACTGGCTTCGGCGGTGATGACGCGCAGCGGATAGCCCGCGTAGAACTGCAAGGACGACAGGAGCGGCAATGCCAGCATCGCAAGCAGCGCCACGGGCAAGCCCGCGACGCGCCTGGGCAGGAAGGCGAGCAGCCCGCAAGCCATCGCCAGCACCGCGACGAGCGCTGCAGCGAGCGGCGGCAACGATGGCAGAGGGCCCGCCCCGGTCCGAAGCAGTTGTGCGCTCAACGTGCCGAAGGTAGCGATCGCGAGCCAGCCGAGGCGCGGCGCGGGCCGCAGCTCGCTTCGAAAGCACCACACCAGCACGGCAAGCGCGGCCAGGGCGAGCAAACCCAGCGGATCGTCGGAACCGTCATGCATGCGGCGCGCCATCCAGATCCAGTGCGGCGTCAGTGCACCCGCCTGCAGCGCGAGCCAGCCGGCGGCCGGCGCGCGATCGAGGCGGATGCCCCAGTCGATGACACGCGGATGGGTTTGAGCGAGTACGGCAAGCGACATGTCCTGCTCCTCAGGCCGTGAATCGGCGCGGGTCATTGCGACGCGCACGGCGGCGCAGCATCGCGAGCATCGAGATCACCACTGCGATCGCACCGAGCGTTTCGGGCTCGGGCGTGCTCGGCACTTCGGTGCCGAAGCTCTGGCCAACTGCAAGTTCGCTCACGCCCTTGGGCAGCGGCACCGGCTGGTCGACCCCGACGCTGCTCTGCGCCGCGACGTTGCGCACCACCTTGTCCACCGCGATGAAGCTCGTGTATTGCGTGAGCAGGCTGTAGCGCAGGCCGAGACCGGTGATGCGCTTGCGCAAGTCATCGCCGCCCTCCAGCGCTTCCTGGTTGGCCAGGCTCGCGATGCGATGACGTGCCCACAGGCTGCGCAGCGCGGCCGCGTCCTTGCGCGTGTGCGGGTCGATCTTCAGTTCCTGGCGGTACGGACCGCTGGCGCTGCGGCCCTCGATGACCATGCGACCCTTGGCTTCGCCGCGCCACTTGCCGAACACGATCACCGGACGCTCGCCGAGCACGTCGGGCAATGCGGCAGGTTCGACGTCGTAGACATCCAGCCCTTCGAAGCGCGCCTTCACGCTGGTGAGCACCGGCGATTCGATCATGCGGCGGAAGCGCGCCGCCTGCTCGGGCGCCTGCACCGGGTCAGTGACGACGAAAGGCTCGCCCATGCCGGCGCGTGCCAGCCCTTCCATCAGGTGCCGGTTGACCGACGAACCGATGCCGAAGGCAAACAGATTGGCTTTCGACAGGTTCTTGCGCACCAGTTCGAAGGCTTCGCGCTCCACCGTGACGTAGCCGTCGGTCACCACCACGATGGTGCGCGAGACGTCATCGGCCTTCGGTTCGGCGTAGGCGCGCTTCAAGGCGGGGATCAGCTCCGTGCTGCCGCTGCCGCTGTAGTTCTGGATGGTGGCGAGCGCCTGCTCGATGTTGGCGCGCGTCGCAGGCACCGAGTGCGGCGAGAGCATCCGGTTGCTGCCCGAGAACAGCAGCACGTTGAAGCTGTCGCTGGGACGCAATCCCCCGATGAGCCGCTCCAGAGTGGCCTTCGCGGTGTCCAGCGGAAACCCGTGCATCGATCCCGAGATGTCGACCACGAAAATGTAGTCGCGCGGCGAGATGAGGTTCGCAGGCACCGACTTCGGCGGCTCGACCATCGCGAGGAAGAAGTTCTCGGCGCTTTCTCCCTGACTGCCGTGGCCTTCGTAGAGCATCAGCCCAGATTCGATGCGCTCGCCGGCGAGCCGCCAGTCGAGCACGAAGTCCCGGTTGTCGGCCGGGCCGGTGCCGCGTGCGAGCGTGATGTCGGCGTGCTCGTCGCCGTCACGGCGCTGCACGCCGATGTCGTGCGTGAGCGAACGCACTTCCTTGATGCCCAGCGGCGTGTCGAGTGCAACCTTCAGCTTGAAGCGGGTGTTCGGCTCGATGCCCGCACGCAGGATGGGCTGCGCGACCCAGCGCGCTTGTGCGTTCTCCGATTGCGGGCTGTTGTAGCGCGGGCCCACCACCGTCGGGAAGACGAACTGGTAGTTGCCGCCCTGCGGCACGAGCAGTTCGGTGTAGCGCAGCTCGACCTTCACATCGTCGCCCGGCAGGATGTTCGCGACATTCATCTGGAATACGTTCGGCAGGTGCTGCTCGAGCAAAGCGGCCGTCTTGCCTTCCTTTTTCGCGGTGTCGTATTCGATGCGCGCCTGTTCCTTCTCGCGGATCTGCGCGGTGATGAGGCGATCTGCGAGGCGCACATTGAGGCCGCTCACCGCCGCCTTCGTGGAGCCGGGGAACACGTAGCGGGCCTCGATCGGACGCTTGCCTTCGTTGCGGTAGGTCTGCGTGACGGTCACGTCCGCGATCACGCCGGAGATCTTCACGTCGACCTCGGTGTCCTTGAGCGGCAGGCGGTCGACTTCCGGGTCGTCGCTCTTCACGAAGAAGTACGGGCTCTCGGCCTTCAGGCGCGGGCCCGGCGCCTCTTGCTGCGCATGCACCGGCCGCGCGAGCAGCAAGGCGAAGCAGGTGGTGGCGAGGCTCAGCGTGCCGAGCCAGAGCCAGCGGCCGGGGCGGGGTATGGAAGCTTCCATGACGTTGGTCCTTGTCCCTCGATGGGTGTCGTGCAACGGTGCACGCAAGCAATGTCGAGGGGGACCGCGAAGCCAGTTGGAAGCCTGTTTGAAGCCGCCGGCGCTGTGTGAAGTCTGTGTGAAGTCAGGGGTGCCAGGACTTCACACGGCCTTCAGGGAGCGCGGTCAGCATTAGGGCGCCATCCCTTTTGAAATCCGGCCCGGGAACTGGAAAATGCGGAGTTGCTCCTATTCGGGCCGACGGCGCTATCCGACGGATAGCAAATGTATGACTCTGTAAAAGAGTATTCCGAGCATCCCCGCGTCGGTCCTCATCCACATGTCGAAACCTTCTTCTTCCAGCGAGCCAGCGCGCAAGGCTCCCCCGAGCCCGCTGCGCCGCATTGCCATCTGGGGCGGCGCCGCGATCGCGGCAGGCACCCTCGTCGTGATGATCGGCGCGGCGACCGCAGTGGCGGTGATCTATCCGAAGCTCCCGAGCGTCTCCGATCTGGCGGACTACCGGCCCAAGCTCCCGCTGCGAGTCTTCGCGGCCGATGGCAGCCTGATCGGCGAGTTCGGCGAGGAGCGTCGCAATCTCACGCCCTTCGCGGACATTCCGAAGGTGATGAAGGACGCAGTGCTCGCGGTCGAGGACGCACGCTTCTACGACCATGGCGGCGTGGACTACAAGGGCTTCGTCCGCGCGGCCTTCTCGAGCCTGCGCGGCGGTCGCCAGCAGGGCGCCTCCACGATCACGATGCAGGTCGCGCGCAACGTCTTCCTGAGCTCGGAACGCACGCTGAGCCGCAAGGCCTACGAGATCCTGCTGTCGATGCAACTCGAGCGCCAGCTCACCAAGGACCAGATCCTCGAGATCTACCTGAACCAGATCTACCTCGGCAACCGCGCCTACGGTTTCGCGGCGGCCGCCGAGACCTATTTCGGCAAGCCGCTCCAGAAGGTGACGATTGCCGAGGCCGCGATGCTCGCCGGCCTGCCGAAGGCGCCGGGGACCAACAACCCGGTCGCCAATCCGCGCCGCGCGCGTGCACGGCAGCTCTATGTGATCGACCGGATGCAGGAAACCGGCTTCATCACCGCCGAACAGGCGGACCAGGCCAGGAAGGAAGAACTGCATCTGCGCGATGCCGCCGACCCCGATCGCCTGCACGCCGAGTACGTCGCCGAGACGGTGCGGCAGATGATGCACGCGCAGTACGGCGACAGCATCTACACCAGCGGTCTCAAGGTCTACACCTCGCTCGACTCGGGCGATCAGGCAGCCGCCTATCGCTCGCTGCGTCGCGGCATCCTGGACTACGAACGACGCCAGCCCTATCGCGGTCCCGAGGCCTTCGCCGAGCTGCCCGACGATGCGAAGGAAATCGACGACGCCGTCGACGATGCGCTGGCCGACCATCCCGACAACGGCGATCTGGTCGCTGCCGTGGTGCTCGAAGCCAGCCCGAAGGAAGTCACCGCCGTGCGCGCCAATGGCGAGACGCTGCTGATCAGCGGCGAAGGCCTGCGCCCTGCGCAATCGGGCCTGGCTGCCAAGGCGCCGGCCGCGATCAAGATCCGCCGCGGCGCGGTCATCCGCGTCGCGAAGATGGCCAAGGGCGGTTGGGAAATCACGCAGGTGCCCGAGGTCGAAGGCGCGTTCGTCGCCATGGACCCGCGCAGTGGTGCGATCAAGGCCCTCGTGGGCGGCTTCGACTTCGGACGCAGCAAGTTCAACCACGTCACCCAGGCATGGCGCCAGCCCGGATCGAGCTTCAAGCCGTTCATCTACTCGGCCGCTCTGGAGAAAGGCTTCTCGCCGAGCACCATCGTCAACGATGCACCGCTGTCCTTCGAAGCCGGCCCCGGCGGGCAGGCTTGGGAACCGAAGAACTTCGACGGAACCTATGACGGCCCGATCACGCTGCGCCGCGCGCTGCAGCAATCGAAGAACCTTGTCACGATCCGCGTGCTCCAGTCGATCGGCGCCGAGTACGCGCAGGACTGGATCACACGCTTCGGCTTCGACCGCGACAAGCACCCCGCCAACCTGCCGATGGGCCTCGGCGCGGGCTCGGTCACGCCGATGCAGATGGCGGCCGGGTACTCGGTGTTCGCCAACGGCGGCTATCGCGTGAACCCGTACCTCGTCACGCGCGTCACCGACATGAAGGACAAGGTCCTGCTCGAAACCGAAGCGCCGGTGCTCGACGAAAGCCGCCGCGCGATCCCCGAGCGCAATGCCTTCGTCATGGGCTCGCTGCTCCAGAGCGTGGTGAAGGGCGGCACGGCTGCGAAGGCCGGCCAGGCGCTGCGCCGCAACGACCTCTTCGGCAAGACCGGCACCACCAACGACTCTTTCGATACCTGGTTCGCGGGCTTCCAGCCGACGATGGTCGGCATCGCATGGATCGGCTACGACACGCCGCGCCAGCTCGGTGTGCGTGGCGAGACCGGTGGCAGCCTGAGCCTGCCGATCTGGGTCGGCTTCATGCAGACCGCGTTGAAGGGTGTCCCGGTGAGCGAACCGCGCGCACCGGGCGGCCTCGTCAATGTCGATGGCGAGTGGTACTTCGACGAGTTCGGGCCGGGCCACGGCGTCGCGAGCCTCGGCGTCGATGCGCAGGCACCGACATCGGCCGAAGCGCTCGCGGGCGCACCGGTCGGCGCTCCCCCGCCTGCCGAGGAGCGCAGCCGCATCCTCGACTTCTTCCGATAGCAGCGGCGCAGACGCGCGACGGGGGATGCGGAGCTATCTACACTCCACATCCCCCTTCTCACATCCGGCCATGGAATTCCTGATCCTGGCGACGCTCCTCCTCGTCGGCGCCTCCATCCTCAAGTCGGCGGACCAGCGCCGCCGCATCGCACTGCTCGGCAGCTACCTCGGCAACTACCAGATCGAGAAGCTGATGGAGAACCTCACCGAAGGCTACCTGCGATGCCTGGGCGAGGATGATCCGGAGCGCCGCTCGCAGATCTGGGCCTTGCTGGACGACACCGAACGCAAACTGTCGATGCAGTTCAGCAACTTCGCCGTCGAGTTCTCGCGCGTAGATGAAAAGGAAACGCGCGTCAGCACCTTGCCGATCGCTCTTCCGTATGCGGGCCAGTTCCTGCCTGCAGCGACCTTCGACGTGCGCAAGGCCTTCGCCATCCACGCGCGCGGGATCGCGGAGGTGGCGCAGAACGACGCCCAGCGCAGCCAGAAAGCCAAGGCCTACATGATGTCCGCCGAGCTCTTTCTCATGCAGCACACCTGCCACTGGTTCTGCAAGTCGAAGGCAATTGCTTCGGCGCGCATGCTCGCCCGGCACAAGACCTCCTACCAGCAGCTCATCGATTCGGTGAGTCCCGGCACACGCAGCGCGTACCTGGCCCTCACCCGTCAGTGATGCGCGAGCAGCGGCAGCGTGAGCGTGGCCTGAGCGCCGCCGCGCGGCGCGTTGACGAGCTCCACACGGCCGCGATGCAAGGTGGCAATCTCCTTCACGAAAGCCAGCCCGAGGCCGGTGCTCTTCTTCTGGCTGTGCGGGCGGGCCAGCGAATAGAACTTCTCGAACACCTTGTCTTTGGCGAAGTCCGGGATGCCCTTGCCTCGGTCGCGCACCGTGATCCGCGCACGCCGTCCTTCGGCCTCCAGCGCGAGCAGGACCTCGGCGCCGTCCGGTGAAAAGTCGATCGCGTTGTCCAGCAGGTTGCTGATCGCCCGACGCAGCAGGAAGGGATCGCCTTCCACCCGCGCTTCGTTGTGGATCGCCACGTTGATACGGATGTCGCGCTTCGATGCCGCCGCCTGCGCGCCGGCGCCGATGTCGCGCAAGAGGGGCGCGAGGGCCACGGGCTCGCTGCGCTCGAGCGCACGGCGCGTCTCCAGCGCAGTGAGCTCCATCATGCGATCGACGATTTCCTGGATGCGCTGCGTCTCGTGCGCGATGTTCGCGAGAAAGCGTTCGCGCTCGGCCTGCGGCATCGACGGCTCCTGGATCAGCTCGGCCGCGCCACGGATCGCGGAAAGCGGGCTCTTCACCTCGTGCGTGAAGGTCTGCACGTAGTCGGCGACGTAGTTGCGACCGGTCAGCGCATCCCGCATTTCACGCAGGCCGCCGCGCAGCGTATTGACCGCGCGCCGGATCATGCGCGACAGGCTCAGGCTGCGCTGGCTGCGCAGCCACCCGACGTAGTCCGAGATGAGTCCGAAGGGCCGCACCAGCCAGATCGACACGATGATTGCAAGCACCAGCAGCGCCAATGCCGAGCCGGCGCCGACCCAGAGCGTGCGTGCGCGCGCGTCCTCGACGAACTGCCCGAAGCTGCGCACCGGCTTGCCGACAGTGACCACGCCCACGATCTCGTTGCCCCAGCGGATCGGCGCGCCGACGTACATCACCGACGTCAGCGGATCCCCCGCGATGTCGCGCGACGTGCGCGCACCATAGACACCCGACAGGGACCGGCTGACGTCGGTTCGTTGTGAGTAGTCCGCGCCGGCACTGCGGCCCAGCGAATCGAAGAGCACGCGTCCCGTGCGGTCCGTGACGTACATGCGCAGCTCGACGCGGCGCTTGTGCAGGTTGTAGATCTGCGCCGAAAACTGCCGCGCATAGACCGAGCGGAACAGCGGGTCGAGCCGCGAGACGTTGATGGCGCCCGCGATCACGTCCTGCTCTATCAGGCTCGCCATCAACTGCGACGTCTCCACCAGCGATTCCTCCGCCGACTCACGGTAGCGCGGGTCGATGTCCGAGACCACGCGGTACAGCAGGAACGCAATGCCGACCGTATAGATCAGCAGGATCCCGATGAAGATGCGGGTTCTTTGCGTCACCCTCTCAGTGCTCCGACCGCAGGCGCAGACCAGAAATCCCGCGGACCCGGCTTTGCCGGGCCGCCGGGATTGCCCCCTCGAAGGGGGTGCAGAGCCACACGCAGTGGGCGAGGCTGGGGGTGGGCCTCATTCCAGTGGCAGTTCTTCGTTCAGCGCATAGCCGGTGCCGCGCAGGGTGCGGATCGGGTCGACGTCCGGGGCGATGGCCTTGAGCTTGGCACGCAGTGTCTTGATGTGCGCATCCACCGTGCGATCGAAGCTCTCGCTCGATTCGTCCCACACGAGGCGCAGCAGCTCGTCGCGCGTGAAGACCCGGCCGGGGCGCTGGACCATCAACCGCAGCAAGCCGTACTCGTAGCGCGACAGTTCGAGCAGGCGACCGTAGTAGCGGATCTGCATGCGCTCGGCGTCGACCGCAAAGGGAAGCGAGGGGGCGGGTGCAGGCGCAACTGTTGCCGCCGCCGGCGCTGTCTGCCCGTTCTGCCCGTTTTGCCCATTGCGGCCGCTTCTTCGCAGGATGGTCCTCACCCGCGCCACCAGTTCGCGCGGAGAAAAAGGCTTGGCGACGTAGTCGTCAGCACCCAGTTCGAGACCGACCACGCGATCGATCTCGTCGCTGCGCGCGGTGAGGAACAGCATCGGCACCTGTGCGCCACCCGGCAGCGACTGCAGCCGCTTGAACAATTCGAAGCCGTTCATGTCCGGCAGCCCGATGTCGAGGATCGCAAGTGCGGGCGGCTCGGCGGTGAACTGCGCGATCGCTTCCTGCGCGGTCGGGCACCACACCGGCGCAAAGCCATCGGTGCGCAGCACGTACTGCAGGGTGTCCGCAATGCCGGATTCGTCTTCGGCGATCAGGATCCGGGGGTTGAAAAGCATGGCCCGGATGGTAGCCGGCCATCGTTCGGACGCCAGGCGAACTGCGCGAGCCTGGGAGTGGTTCGTTCAAGCCAGATCGAAGCAGCAGCCGGCGTAATACGGCTGGTCACCGCCCTCGACGAAAGGCACCTCGATCGGCTTGCCCTCGTTGCGCCAGGCGTCCCGGCGGGCATAGCCCGCCTCGGTGAGATCGGCAAAGAGCCGGTCGTGGTGCTCGATTCGGTAGGGGCATACCGCCACGCCGATGCTGTTGAGCGTGTAGAGCGTCTTCTCCGGGTGCACCGCCGCCGTGTTGATGATGATGCGCTTCGGCTTCACCGGCAGTTCGGCCAGGATCTCCGAGAGGCGCTGGGGCAGGTATTGCAGGCTGCCGGAGGCATACAGGATGTCGCAGCCGCTCGCGTCGTGGAAATCGGTGGTGAAGCCCAGCTGACCGGCGACTTGCCGTTGCGCAGCGACTTCGGCGCCGGCCTTGATCACGCCCGGCACGTCGCAAACCGTCCAGCGCAAGTCCGCCGGGTAGTTGAGCACGCGGCGGAACGCGTAGTACTTGATGCCGATGTGCCCGCCCAGGTCGAACACGGTGCGCAGACCGCTGTCCAGTGATCGCCCCAGCCAGAAGAGAGCGGGGTAGTCGTAGAAGTAGATCTGGTGGCTGTAGAGGTTGGCCGCTTCGGGCGTGTCATAGCCCACCGTCTTGCCAACAGGCGCATGGGCCTCGGCGTCCGCGAAGCTCTCGAAAGAACCCATGAACAGGTTCTCGTCGCGGTTCTCCAGGAACTTGCGGCGGTAGGTCGATTCGCGAACCGAGGAAGGCAGAAGGCTGGAAAGCATGGCACCTCGTTGATGTCAGCGGGAATGACACATTTTGCACGTTGAAACATTAAGTATTCAACTGCTGGCGAGGTTTCCGGGGCTTTCCAGCCCCTCCGGACGGTGATCCTGTTGCTACTGCGCCTGATATCCGGCGTTTTCGATGGCCACGATGATGTCCGCGCGCGGATGTTCGCTCACGACGTCGACGTGACCCGTTTCCAGGTCGACCGTGACCTGCGCCTTGGGATCGATGGTTTGTACCGCGTTCTGCACCAGGTTGGCGCAGTGCCCGCAGCTCATGCCGGTGACCTGAAATTTCTGGCTCATCGGAGTGGCTCCTTTCCTACTGGATGACGGAAACCCCAAGTTTGAACCTTCTCACCATGGCAATGTCCAGTGGGTGGCGCTGGCGCGCGGAAATCGACGGCTGTTCCTATTCCTCTCCTATTTCTCTTATTTAGATTAGTAGTAGTAGATAAGGGTCGCATGCTGCTGTGGACATATCGTATTTTCCCTTTGCTGACAGGGACTTGCTGTGTGCTGTTCGCTGTGCGCAGCTGCGCTTCCGTGCTGTCCCGTCAAATCGAACAACTTTGCAAAACCCGATCAGCCTGTGGACAACCTGTCGCTTGTGCCGAAACTGTCCCCAGGGTTGTGCTTTGACAGAGTTCGGTGATTCCGTGTACAGGTTGCCGTACAGGGCCTGAAATACGCTTTCGCCCGTCGCGCATGCTGTACAAACACAACCCCTGACCTTTCTCCCCCTGCTTGAGCTATGCGAATCCTCCTGGTCGAAGATGACGCCGTACTGCGAAGCGTGATGCTGCGCAGCCTGGGTGACGCGGGACACCGCGTCGATGTGGCAGCGAGCGTGGAAGAAGCGGAGCACCTGTGGCGTGTGCAGACCTTCGACGCGGTGCTCCTTGATCTGAACCTGCCCGCCACGGCGAGCCCGACCAGCGGTCTTGCCAGCGGCCTGACCGCGTTGCGGCATGCGCGCCAGCGCGGCGACCGGACGCCGGTCCTGGTGCTGACCGCGCGCGACCGGACCGAGGAACGCATCGCCGGCCTGGACGCGGGTGCCGACGACTACCTTGGAAAGCCTTTCGACCTCGCGGAAGTGGAGGCGCGTCTTCGCGCGCTGGTGCGGCGTGCCCAAGGCACGGAGGACATCTCCACCCTGGGCCGCCTGCGGCTTGACCGCCGGGCGCGTCGCTTTGGCATCGGCAACGTGCCGCTCGACCTGCCGGCGCGCGAATTCGAGGTTCTTTGGGAGTTGATGAGTCCGCCGGGCCGGACCATCAGCAAGCGCGAGCTGTCGGACAAGCTCTCGAGCTTCGACGACTCGTTGGGCGACAACGCGCTCGAGGCCTTCATTTCGCGCCTGCGCAAGAAACTGGTGGGCAGCGGCGCGGCGATCCGGACCTTGCGCGGCATCGGCTATCTGCTGGAAGCCGAAGTGTGAGCGCGACGCCGCCGCGCAGGCTGGCCGCGCCGTCTCTGACCACGCGGGTGCTGCGCGGCGTGCTGCTGCCGCTGGCGCTGACCTGGTTTCTCGGCACCGCGGTGGCGCTGTACCTGGCGAGCTATTTCACGCGGCAGGCCTTCGATCGGGCGCTGCTCGACGATGCCTATGCGATATCGGCCAATGTGCGTCCGGGAGAGCGGGGCATCGAGCTGCCGCTGTCGCCGCGTGAAGTCACGAACATGCTCTTCGACCAGGACGAGCAGGTGTACTTCGCGGTGCTGCGGCCCGATGGATCCCTGCTTGCCGGCAATCCGGGGCTCTCGGCGCCGCTGCCGGAGGAAGGTGCCCGGCATCGTTTCTCGCATGTGATCTATGGGGGCCAGTCCCTGCGGGCGGTGGTGATGAATCATGACGAGCCCGATGTCTACAGCGTGGTGGTGGCGCAGACAACGACAGCGCGGGGCGTTCTGATCGAGAGGCTGCTGATCTATTCGATCGCACCGCAGGTCGTGCTGCTGGGGTTGCTCGCGACGTGGTTGTGGCGTCGCATCCGGCGCGAGCTTCGTCCGCTCGACGAACTGCGGCAGACACTGGAAAAGCGCAACGCGAGCGACTTGAAGCCGGTGCCTGTCGCACGGAGCTCGCGCGAGCTGGAGCAGTTGGGCGACACGCTCAACGCGCTGCTCGACAGGCTGGCGCAGAGTGCGTCCGCGCAGCGCGAGTTCGCGGGCAACGTGGCGCATGAACTCCGCACGCCGCTTGCCGGCATCCGGGCGCTCGCGGACTACGGGCTCGCGCAGACGACACCGTCGGTGTGGCGGGAGCAGCTCAAGCAGATCGCCACCAGCCAGGCGCGGGCCAGTCACTTGGTGGATCAGTTGCTGGCACTGGCACTGGCGAATGAAAGACGGACGGGTTTGCAGCAGCAGGCGGTGCGTCTCGACGAGCTCATCCGGCAGGCGGTGCTTCGCCACTTGGCGCGGGCCGATGCCAAGGGCGTGGATCTGGGCGCCAAGGGCATCGACGAGCCGGTGACGGTGCAGGCGACCATGGCGCTGGTCGAAGGCACGCTCGACAACCTGATCGACAACGCGTTGCGCTACGGCGGGCACACGATCACCATCGAACTCGAAGGCAGGACCCTGAGCGTGATCGACGATGGCCCTGGCATTCCCGATGCGGCGCAGCGCGATCTGATGGAGCGCTGGACGCAGGGCCCCGAGGGCCAGAAGCTGGGTGAAGGCGCCGGGCTCGGCCTGGCGATCGTGGCGCGCTACGCGAAGCTGCTCGGTGCGGAGCTGAGCTTCGCGAAGGCGTCAGAAGAAGGCGGATTGCGCGTCAGCCTGGCTTTCGGGCCCGACTGACGCGATCTGGCCGGGCGAGCGTCAGGCCAGCGCGGGATAGTCGATGTAGCCCGCTTCGCCGCCGCCGTAGAAGGTCTTGTTGTCCCACGCATTCAGCGGTGCGTTCTCGCGCAGTCGACGCACGAGATCCGGGTTCGAGATGAAGGGCTTGCCGAAGGCAACGAGGTCGTCGCCTTCCTTCAGCGCTTCTTCGGCGAGCGGCTTGTCATAGCCGTTGTTCACCATCCATGCGCCCTTGCCCCCGGCCTGGCGGTAGGCGGCCTTGAGCGCTTCATAGTCGAAAGGGCGGTCGGAGATTTCGCGCGGGCCGCCGGTCGCACCCTCGATGACGTGGACGTAGGCCAGGTTCAGCGTCGCGAGTTGGCGCACCACGTAGTCGAAGAGCGGCTGCGGGTGGTCGTCGTGCACGTCGTTCGCAGGCGTCACCGGCGAAAGACGGATGCCGACCTTGCCGCCGCCGACCGCGTCGACCACCGCGCGGGTCACTTCGAGCAGCAGGCGGGCGCGGTTCTCGATGCTGCCGCCGAAGTCGTCGGTGCGCTTGTTGCTGCCGTTCTTGAGGAACTGGTCCAGCAGATAGCCGTTCGCGCCGTGGATCTCCACACCGTCGAAGCCCGCGGTTTCGACCGCATTGCGCGCGGCCACCGCATAGGCGTGCACGATGCCGGGCAGTTCCGCCGCTTCGAGCGCACGGGGCTCGGAGGTGTCGGTGAAGGTCGGGATGCCGTTCTTGATCAGCACGGTCTTCGTCTTTGCAGCGATCGCCGAAGGCGCGACCGGCTTGCCGCCCTCGGGCTGGAGATCGGTGTGCGAGACGCGGCCCACATGCCAGAGCTGCACCACGATCTTGCCGCCCTTGGCGTGCACCGCATTCGTCACGTGCTTCCAGGCATCGAGTTGCTCGGTGCCGTAGAGGCCCGGAACGTCCGCGTAGCCCTGGCCCTGGTGGCTGATGGCGGTGGCTTCGGTGATCAGCAGGCCGGCGCTCGCGCGCTGCGCGTAATAGGTCGCGGTGATGTCGCGTGGAATGGCGTTGGGCGATCGGTTGCGCGTGAGCGGCGCCATCACGACGCGGTTGCGCAGATGGAGGTCGCCGACCTGGATCGGATCGAAGAGGGAGGACATGTTCGTGTTGGGTGTTGTTGAGAACGAGGCCGAGGGTAAACCCGGCAACTCATCCCCGCTGTCACGAGGTTGTCGGTTTGGTGCTAGGCGATGCAGCAGAATCGCCGCGAGCCCATGACATCGAATGCCGCCGCGCCAACGTCTGCCCATCAAGTGCTGAAACTGGCGTTGGCCTTGTCGCTGGGTGCGGCGGTATCGCTCGGTATCACGCGCTTCTCCTATGGCCTGTTGCTGCCGCCGATGCGCGAGGACCTCGGATGGAGCTATGCGCTTGCCGGCGGCATGAACACGTCAAACGCGGCGGGTTACCTGCTCGGTGCCTTGATGACGCCTGCATTGATGCGGCGCTTCGGCCCGATTCGCTTGCTGGTCTGGGGGGCGTTCTGGGCGAGCGTGTTCATGGTCGCGAGCGGATTTCTCGCCTCGGCGCCTGCCTTGTTGCTGCAGCGACTGCTTGCCGGGCTGGCGAGCGCGTGGGTCTTCGTTGCCGGCGGGCTGTTGGCGGCACGGCTCGGTTCGCTTCAACCCACGCGGGCGGGTTTCCTGCTTGGCATCTACTACGGCGGAACCGGGTTGGGCATCACGTTGTCCGCCTTGCTGGTGCCTGCCGTGCTGCAGGCGGCTTCGCAGGTGCCGCATGGATGGTCATGGGCCTGGTGGGCATTGGCGGGCGCGAGCTTCATCGCGACGGGCGTGCTCGCGATGGCGATGCGGAGAATGCCGGGCGATGCACACGCAATATCAGCTGCGTCTGCGCATGCATCTCCGGCGAACACGGCACAAGTGCGTCGATTTGGGTGGGCCCTGGCCGGCTACACAGCCTTCGGCGCCGGCTACATCGGCTACATGACTTTCGTGATCGCCTTGTTGCGCGAGCAGGGTGCGGGGCCGGGCAACATCACGATGTTCTATGCACTGCTCGGCGTGGCGTGCATGGCTTCGTCGAGGCTGTGGTCGGGCTTGCTCGACAGGTTCCGTGGCGGCGGGCCGCAGGCGGTTCTCAATGGGCTGCTGGGTGTGGCGACGATCCTGCCGGTCGTGAGCGCGTCATGGCCACTGGCGATGGCATCCGGACTGCTCTTCGGTGCGGTGTTTCTTTCGGTCGTGGCATCGACGACGGCGCTGGTTCGGCACAACCTGCCGGCATCTCGATGGGCGACGGGTATCAGCGCTTTCACGATCGTGTTTGCGGCCGGCCAGATCGTCGGCCCCACGCTGACAGGCTGGATCTCCGACGGCAGCGGGGGCCTGACGCGAGGCCTTGTGGCCTCGGCGGTGATCCTGTGGGCGGGCGCGTTGCTGGCTTCGCGGCAGAAGCCCTTGGCGCCCCCCTGAGGACTTACTTGACGAGGCCTTCCAGCTTCATCGCTTCCTGCACCGCGGGGCGCGCAGCGACGCGTGCGTGCCATGCCGTGACATTGGGGAAGCCGGAGAGGTCGATGTTCATCGGCTTCGTCCAGTTGGTGACGGTGAACAGGTAGCCATCGGCGACGGTGAAGTGGTCGCCCATCAGGAACTGCTTGTCCGCAAGCTGGCCGTTGAGCCATTCATAGCGCGACTTCAGCTTGTCCTTGAAGACGGTCTTGGCGTCTTCCGGCATGTTCGGGTTGAACAGCGGCGAAAAGGTCTTGTGGATCTCGGTACCGATGAAGGTCAGCCATTCCTGCAGGCGGTAGCGCGACAGGGTGCCGTTGGCCGGCGCGAGGTTCTTGGTGGGCGCCTGGTCGGCGATGTATTGCACGATCGCCGGACCTTCGCGCAGGCGTGTGCCGTCGTCGAGCTCGAGCATCGGCACGTAGCCGAGCGGGTTGATGCCGTAGTAGTCGGTGCCGTCCTGCAGCTTGTGGCTCTTGGTGCTGGCGAGCACCGGCTCGAAGGCGAGCCCGGCTTCGCGCAGCGCGATGTGAGGAGACAGTGAGCAGGCGCCCGGCGAGTAGTACAGCTTCATGCGGAAAACTCCAATCGAAAGTCGATCTGTGTTTTGGGAAAGGGAAGCCGATGCTAGCGGGTTCGCGGTCCGCGCGTACTTGTCCTACGGAGGCGCGCGCGTGGCGACTATGGGTGGACGGGAGGCGGGTTCCTAATCTCTGCGCTGCGGCGATGGTCGTCGCCGCGAGGAGTTCATGCATGTTGAAGTACGCCATTGTTTTCGCTGTGATCTCGCTCATCGCTGGTGCGCTGGGCTTCGGCGGCGTGGCCGCGGGGGCGGCCGGTATCGCCAAGGTGCTGTTCGGACTGTTCCTGATCCTCGCGGTCGTATTCCTCGTGCTGGCGGCACTGGGCGTGGGTGCCATCAAGAAGTCGCTCGACTAGGGCGCTTTCGCGCTGCGCAGGGAGTTTTGTGAGCGTTCGCTAACCAGCGGGTTGCTATCAAATGGATAGCAACAGTTCAAGCACTGGCTTTGCCCCCAAAGCGGCAAGCAGCGCTGGGGCCGATTAAAATCACTGCCCCCTTTGCGCAGCGCACGCCGCAGTGCGCCCACTCTCATGCTGTATCCCGAAGAATTCGATGTGATCGTCGTTGGCGGAGGCCATGCCGGCACCGAAGCCGCGCTTGCATCCGCCCGGATGGGCGCCCGTACCCTCCTGCTGACCCACAACATCGAGACGCTGGGGCAGATGAGCTGCAACCCGTCGATCGGCGGGATCGGCAAGGGTCACCTGGTCAAGGAAGTCGACGCACTCGGCGGCGCGATGGCGATCGCGACGGACGAAGCCGGGATCCAGTTCCGGGTGCTGAATTCGAGTAAGGGTCCTGCCGTACGCGCGACGCGCGCGCAGGCCGACCGGGTGCTCTACAAGGCGGCGATCCGCCGCCGGCTGGAAAACCAGCCGAATCTGTCGCTCTTCCAGCAAGCGGTGGACGACCTCATGATCGAGGGGGATCGCGTCGTCGGCGCGGTCACGCAGGTCGGGATCGCTTTCCGTGCCCGCACCGTCGTGTTGACCGCGGGGACCTTCCTCGACGGCCGCATTCACGTAGGGCTGGACAACTACCAGGCCGGCCGTGCGGGCGATCCGCCGGCGGTGAGCCTCTCGGCGCGTCTCAAGGAATTGAAGCTGCCTCAAGGGCGCCTCAAGACTGGCACGCCGCCCCGTCTTGATGGCAGGACCATCGACTTCTCCAAGTGCACCGAGCAGCCGGGTGATGGCATGCCGGGCGGGGCAGGGCCGATGCCGGTCTTCAGCTTCATGGGACGCGCGGACATGCATCCGCAGCAGATGCCCTGCTGGATCACGAACACCAACGCACGCACGCACGAGATCATCCGGTCCGGCTTCGACCGCAGCCCGATGTTCACCGGCAAGATCGACGGCGTCGGGCCGCGCTACTGCCCAAGCGTGGAAGACAAGATCAACCGGTTTGCCGACAAGGAAAGCCATCAGATCTTCCTCGAGCCTGAAGGGCTGACCACCAACGAGTACTACCCGAACGGGATCTCGACGAGCCTGCCTTTCGATATTCAGTTCCAGCTGGTGCGTTCGATGGCAGGCCTGGAGAACGCGCACATCCTGCGCCCGGGCTACGCGATCGAGTACGACTACTTCGATCCGCGCGAGCTGAAGAGCAATTTCGAGACGCGCGGGATCCGGGGCCTGTTCTTTGCCGGACAGATCAATGGCACGACCGGCTACGAAGAAGCCGCGGCGCAGGGGCTCTTTGCGGGCATCAATGCTGCGCTGCAATGCAGGGGAGAGGATCCCTGGTTGCCCCGGCGCGATGAAGCCTATCTGGGCGTGCTCGTCGATGACCTGATCACCAAGGGCGTGACCGAGCCGTACCGGATGTTCACGAGCCGAGCCGAGTTCCGGCTGCAGCTCCGCGAGGACAACGCCGACATGCGCCTGACGGAGACCGGCCGCAAGCTCGGGCTGGTCGACGACGCCCGGTGGGATGCCTTCTCGCGAAAGCGCGATCTTGTTTCACGTGAAACAGAGCGGTTGCGCTCCATCTGGGTGAATCCCCGCAACCTGCCGGCTGCCGAGTCGGAACGGGTCCTTGGCAAGGCGATCGACCATGAATACAACCTCGGGGATCTGCTGCGTCGGCCGAACGTGAGCTACGAGTCGCTCATGTCGATGGACGACGGCAAGTACCGCTCCGAGGAAGCGCTCGGCGAGACGGAAATCGAACAGATCGAGATTGCCGCCAAATACTCCGGCTACATCAATCGCCAACATGACGAAGTGGAACGGGCAGCGCACTTCGAGAGCCTCAAGTTGCCGGAAGATCTCGACTACAGCCAGGTCAAGGCGTTGAGCATCGAGGTCCGCCAGAAGCTCGCCAAGCACCGGCCGGAAACGCTTGGGATGGCATCGCGTATTTCGGGCGTCACACCGGCGGCCATTTCGCTGCTGATGATCCATCTTCGCAAGGGCGGACACCGCGCCTTCCTGCGGGACGCAGCAGCCGAAGCGCAATCCGTCGAATGACCCCCAAGGAACAGCTGCACCAGGGCGCAGAAACGCTCGGCATCGCACTGAGCGACGAGCAGGCGGAGCGGCTCCTGGCATATGGGGACCTCATCCTCAAATGGAACAAGGTCTACAACCTGACCGCGCTGCGCGATCCGGCAGCCGTTCTGACACATCATCTGCTCGATAGTCTGGCCGCAATTGCGCCGCTTCAACGGCAGTGTGGCGGCAAGGCCAAACTTCTGGATGTTGGCGCGGGCGCTGGATTGCCGGGAGTGGTGATCGCAATTCTCAGGAACGACATCGACGTCACCTGCGTCGATGCAGTCGCCAAGAAGGCTGCCTTTATCCAGCAAGTCGCGTCGGAGCTTGCACTGCGCAACTTGCGCGGCCTGCACGGCCGTGTAGAGACTCTCACCGGGAGCTACGAAGTCATCAGCTCGCGTGCCTTTGCATCGCTGCCGGACTTCGTGCTCGGATCGGTTCATCTTCTGGCTCCGGATGGCGTCTGGCTCGCCATGAAGGGCAGGGTGCCCAGCGACGAGATCGCCCAACTTCCCCCGCAGGCCGAGGTGTTTCACGTGGAACAACTGTCTGTTCCGGGCCTCGATGCCGAGCGCTGCATCGTCTGGATGCGAAAACCTGCCGGCTGAACGCCTTGCTCCGCGTCGACCTCGCTTAGACTCGACGCATCCCCTTTTTGAGCAATTCGCATGTTCGGCATCGCTGACTACGGCGCGTTCGTCGCAGCCATCATCCTTTTTCTCGCGATTCCCGGACCGGGCAACCTGGCGCTGATCACGTCGACGAGCAAAGGCGGCATCCGGGGCGGATTGGCCGCAACTTTTGGCGTCATTTCAGGGGACCAGGTGCTCATGTGGGCCGCTGTCGCAGGTGTTGCCGCCATGCTCAGCGCTTATCCGACCGCTTTTCATCTCGTCCAATGGCTCGGTGCGGTCTATCTGGCCTGGCTTGGCTTCAAGATGCTGCGCACCAAGCCCGGCGCCGCGCCCATCCTCAATATCCGTCCGCGCCAGTACTTCCAGCAGGCGCTGACGATCACGCTGCTCAACCCGAAGGCGATCGTCTTCTACATGGCGTTCTTCCCGCTGTTCGTCGATCCGGCACGCCATCAGGGGCTGACGACATTCGCAGTGATGGCAATGACCATCGCCTTCCTGACCTTCCTCTACGGGCTCACCGCCACCCTCCTGACCCATTTCCTGGCCGAGCGCGTCCGCGCGAACCCGCGTGTGACCGTCTGGCTGAACAAGATCGCCGGGATCTTCCTGATCGGCTTCGGCGTTCGGCTCGCGATCTCGAGGTAAGCCGCGCACATGGCAAAAATCTTCTGCATCGCGAACCAGAAGGGCGGGGTCGGCAAGACGACGACCACGGTCAATCTGGCTGCCGGTCTGGCCAAGGTCGGGCAACGGGTCCTGATGATCGATCTCGACCCGCAGGGCAACGCGACCATGGGCTCCGGCATCGACAAGCGACGACTCGAAACGACGGTGTACGACGTCCTGCTCGAATCGGCCTCGGTCGCCGAAGCGCGGGTGACGTCCGAGAGGTGCGGCTACGACGTGCTGGGCGCGAACCGTGAGCTGGCCGGTGCGGAAGTCGAGATGGTCGCGCTCGACCGGCGCGAGAAACGCCTGCGGACCGCGCTGGCCGCGGTCGGTGCCGAATACGACTTCATCCTGATCGATTGCCCGCCCAGCCTAAGCCTGCTGACGCTCAACGGCCTGTGTGCAGCGCATGGCGTCATCGTGCCCATGCAGTGCGAGTATTTCGCGCTCGAGGGGCTGACGGACCTCGTCAACACCATCAAGCAGGTCCATGCCAATCTCAACAAGAACCTGCAGATCATCGGGCTGCTGCGCGTGATGTTCGACCCGCGCATCACGTTGCAGCAGCAGGTCAGCGAGCAACTCAAGGCGCATTTCGGCGACAAGGTGTTCGATACCGTCATTCCGCGCAACGTACGGCTCGCAGAAGCGCCGAGCTACGGACTCCCGGGCGTGGTCTTCGATCCGCCGGCGAAGGGCAGCCAGGCGTTTGTCACTTTTGCCGAAGAGTTGGTGCGGAAGATGCCGCCGGCCAGCGCCATGACCTCCGATGCTTCGGCGCCGGCCGCGCCGATGCCGATGGATCCGCCGCCGGTGACGGTCCATGCACCCGAAGAAACGCCGGAATCCCCCTGATCGTCCTCCATCACTCCACGCACACCTCGCCGATGACCTCTCCCCAGATCCTGTTGCTGCCCGGCTGGCAGAACAGCGACCCCGACCACTGGCAAAGCCGCTGGGAAGCGATCTACGGCGACCATCGCGTCGAGCAGCATGACTGGATGCGGCCCCTGCGCGGCGACTGGTCCGCACGGCTGGAAGAAGAAGTCATCGCGGCACCGGGGCCGGTCGCGCTTGTGGCGCACAGTCTCGGTTGCGTCCTTGTCGCCGCTTGGACGGCGCATTCGCGTCATGTCGGCAAAGTTCGGGCGGCGCTTCTGGTCGCCCCGGGCGACCTCGAGCGTGATGACCTGCGGCAGATGATTCCCGGCTGGTCGCCGATCGTGCGCCAGCCGCTGCCATTTCCGGCACTGATGATCGCGGCTGACGACGATCCCTATTGCGGCGCCGAGCGCTCTCGCGAAATGGCCCGCGACTGGGGCGCAAGCTACATCAATGCAGGCCCGCGCGGACACATCAACAGCGAATCCGGCCTCGGCGACTGGCCGGAGGGCCGCGAGCTCCTGATCGATCTCCTGAAAGAACACTGACTTCCATGGCGACCAAAAAACCCAAGGGCCTCGGCCGCGGACTCGAAGCCCTGCTGGGCCCCACCTTCAACGGGCCCGACACTGCGGCCGCCGACGATTCGGCACCGCCGAGTCCGACAGCGCTGAATCTCGACCAGATGGTGCCGGGCGTCTACCAGCCGCGGACGCGCATGGACGAAGGCGCGCTCTACGAACTCGCGGAGAGCATCAAGGCGCAGGGGATCATGCAGCCGATCCTCGTTCGCCGCCTGGACACCGATGCGGCGCGCGAGAAGAACGCTGAATTCGAGATCATTGCCGGCGAGCGCCGCTTCCGTGCCGCCCGGCTTGCCGGCCTGGAAAGCGTCCCCGTGCTGGTCCGCGACGTGCCCAACGAGGCCGCGGCAGCCATGTCGCTGATCGAGAACATCCAGCGTGAAGACCTCAACCCGCTGGAAGAAGCCCAAGGCCTGCAACGCTTGGTCGTTGAGTTTGGACTCACTCACGAATCGGCCGCCCAGGCCGTCGGCCGCTCGCGAAGCGCCGCCAGCAACCTGTTGCGCCTGCTGAACCTGGCGGAGCCCGCGCAGGCGATGCTCATGGCCGGCGACATCGACATGGGCCATGCGCGGGCGCTGCTGTCGCTCGACAAGGGCACGCAGATCACGGCTGCCAACCAGATCGCCGCGAAGAAGATGTCGGTGCGCGAGGCCGAGGCGCTGGTGAAGAAGCTAGCAGCGGAATTCAGCCTGACCCCGACCTCACGCCGCGGCACCGCCGAGAAATCGCGCGACCTGCTGCGCGTGGAAGAAGAACTTGCCGACCTGCTCGCCGCCGAGGTCGAGGTGCGCATCAAGAAGCGCAGCAAGCGGGGAGGGCGTGTGGAGGAGAGCGGCGAACTGGCGATCCATTTCGGCTCGCTCGATGCCCTCAACGGCCTGATTGATCGCATCCGTCAAACGGCTTGAGCCCACCCCCAGCCTCGCCCACTTCGTGTGGCTCGGGCACCCCCTTCCAGTGGGCACACCCAGCGGCCCGGCAAAGCCGGTTCCGCGGGCGTTCTGGTATTCGGTTCGCTAGAGACTAAATATTTTCCCGGGGTTCATGATGTTCTTCGGATCGAGCGCGCGCTTGATCGTCCGCATCATGTCCACCGCGCCGGCGCCGGCTTCGTCGACCAGGAAGCCCATCTTGTGCAGTCCCACGCCGTGCTCGCCGGTGCAGGTGCCTTCGAGCGACAGGGCGCGCGCAACGAGCGAGTGATTCAGCTTCTCGGCGGTTTCACGCTCCTTCGGGTCGTTGGGGTCCAGCAGGTAGCCGAAGTGGAAGTTGCCGTCGCCGACGTGGCCGACAAGGAAGTAGGGGAGGCCGCTCGCATCGGCCTCGGCGACCGATTCGAGCAGGCAGTCGGCCAGCCGGGAAATCGGCACGCAGGTGTCGGTCGAGATCGCACGGCAGCCCGGACGCGATTGCACCGCGGCGAAATAGCTGTTGTGGCGCGCGGTCCAGAGGCGGGTGCGCTCCTCGGGCGTGCTGGCCCATTCGAAGGCGTTGCCGCCGTGGCCGCTCGCGATCTCCTGCACCGTCTCGGCCTGCTCCTTCACGCCGGTAGGCGAACCGTGGAACTCCATCAGCAGCATCGGCTCTTCGCGCAGGTTGAGCTTCGAATACGCATTGACCATGCGTACCGTGTTCACGTCGATCAGTTCCACGCGCGCGATCGGCACGCCGAGCTGGATGGTCTCGATGGTGGTGCGTACGGCCGCCTCGATGCTCGGGAACGAGCAGATCGCTGCGGAAACCGCCTCGGGCAGCGGGTAGATGCGCAGCGTGATCTCGGTGATGACGCCCAGCGTGCCTTCGCTGCCGACGAAGAGGCGGGTCAGGTCATAGCCCGCGGAAGACTTCTTGGCGCGCGTCCCGGTGCGGATGATCTCGCCGCTCGCGGTCACCACTTCGAGCGACAGCACGTTCTCGCGCATCGTGCCGTAGCGCACCGCGTTCGTGCCACTCGCGCGCGTGGCGGACATGCCGCCGATCGACGCGTCGGCGCCCGGGTCGATCGGGAAGAAGAGGCCGGTGCTCTTGATCTCCTCGTTGAGCTGCTTGCGCGTGACGCCCGGCTGCACGGTCACCGTGAGGTCGTCGGCGTTGACGGACAGCACGCGGTTCATGCGGCTCACATCGATGCTGATGCCGCCTTGCACCGCCAGCAGGTGCCCTTCGAGCGAGGAGCCCACGCCGAACGGGATCACCGGCACGCTGTAGTCGCTCGCCAGCTTCACGGCATCGGCCACGTCCTGCGTGCTTTCGGCGAACACGACGGCGGAAGGCGGCGGCGCTTCGAAGGAAGATTCGTCGCGGCCATGCTGAGTGCGCACAGCCATCGCGGTGGAGCATCGATCGCCGAAGCGGGCCTTCAGGGCTTCGATCAGCGCATCGGGCACGTCGCGCAGCGCGATCTCGGGCGTCAGGTGGGACAGTGCGGTGGGGGCGTTCATCGGCGGACTCCTGAAGGGGTCTAACATTCTACGAACCGCACTCGTTAAAGAAAGACAGGGACATTCCATGGGCAACCGCCTTTCCCAGATCGCCACGCGCACCGGCGACGACGGCACCACCGGCCTCGGCGACAACACGCGCGTGCCCAAGAACCACCTGCGCGTGCAGGCCATGGGCGACGTCGACGAGCTCAATTCGAACATTGGCCTGCTGCTGTGCGAGCCGATGCCCGCCGCGGTGCGCGAGCTGCTCATCGACGTGCAGCACCAGCTGTTCAACCTTGGCGGCGAGCTTTCGATGCCGGGCTACACGCTGCTCAAGCCCGAGGCGCTGCTGCAGCTGGACAACGCCCTCGCCGATCACAACGCGGCGCTGCCTCGGCTTGCCGAGTTCATCCTGCCGGCCGGCACGCGCGGCGCTTCGGTCGCGCACGTGTGCCGCACCGTTGCCCGCCGTGCCGAGCGCGCTGTGGTGGCCCTCGGCGCGACAGAAGAGATCAACGACACGCTGCGCCGTTATCTGAACCGGCTGAGCGACTTGCTCTTCGTGCTCGCGCGCGTGCTCAACCGCATCGATGGCGGCGACGACGTCTACTGGAAGAGCGAACGCATGGCGCGCGCCGCTGCCGCCGAATCCGAATCGAAGGAACCCAACGCATGATTTCACGCAACAAGAACTGCTCTCCCTTTTCTGCGCCCATTGCGGCTGGCTTCGCGGCCGTAGCCATGCTGCTGACGCCGCCAGCATTCGCGAGCGACAGCAAGGTCCTTGGCGGCATCGAACGGGGGGCGAATGCCACCGGCCGTGGCATCGAGCGCGGCGCCGACGCGACGCGCAGGGGCGTCAACAACACCGCCGAAAAGGCGAGCGCACCCGTGCGGCGCTGGGGCGAGAGCCTGGGACGCAAGCTCCCGCACGGCTCGCACCACGCGGCTTCTCCGGCGGTCGGCCCGCAAGGCAACGCGCCCTGAGCACACCTTTACCTTGCTTCACCTCGCGCATACAGGCGCGAGGGCGGCGCGATACATGGGCTGCGCACACTGGACTCCTCGTCAACGCGAACAGGAGTTCCAGAATGATCAAGTCGAAGAAAAGCATGACCGTCGTCGCAGCAGCGCTTGCGATGTGCATGGCTGGAAGCGCCTTTGCCCAGGATGGCCGCTTCGATCGCGGACCGGACCGGCAAGACCGCTACGAGCGCGTCGCGCCGCAGCATCAACGCTTCGACGGTCACGGCCGGCCGGACTTCCGCCCGCAGCCGCAGGTGGTCCGCCGGGGCTATGTGAATCCCTACGCGCAGTGGCACCGCGGCGACCGCCTGCCGGTCGCGTACCGCGGCCCGGGCTACGTCGTGAACGACTGGCATGCGCACCGCCTGTATGCGCCGCCGCGCGGCTACCAATGGGTGGGTGTGGGAGGCGACTTCGTGCTGGCGGCCGTGGCGACCGGTCTGATCGCCCAGATCATCGCCAACAGCTGAGCGGCGCGGTGCAGGGGCTCAGGCGGTGGGGGTCGCGACCTGTGCGCAGACGTTGCGGCCCGTGATCGTGAGCCGCAACCCGCCGCCATGCCATTCGAGCCAGTTGAGCTGCACGTAGGCTTCGATGTCGTTGTCGTCGATCCGCCCGGCCTGGTGCTGCTGCAGATGGCCCACGGTGGCGGGCAGGGCCTGCCGCAGCCGTTCACGCTCGGCGGCTTTGGCGTCCGCCTTGGAGGATGCGCGCGTCTGAGAAATCGATGCCATGGTGGATTCTTGATCGTCGGATCGCTGGAACAGAACCCCACCAATGTACGCGCCCTGTGTGACTTGTCACGGGCGTATTTCTCGTTTTCGCGCGGGGCAAACCCCGAGTCCGGCGCCTTCGCGGCGCGCTACTTGCGGGTGCGCAACAACTTGCTCACCTCGTCCACGTTCTCGCCGATGCGCTTGCGCACCACTTCGAACGCTTCGGACTGCGACTTGGCGGCCATTTCGGACAACTCGCGGATGTCGTCGAGCGCCTGCTTGAACGCGGCCTTGCCCATCGCGTCGAGCTTGGCGAGGTTCTCGCGGGGCTCGCCGGTCGACATGCCCTTCACGGTGCTTTGCCAGTCCTGGATCGATGCCTTGAGCATCTCGGTCTGCCGCTGCACCACGGCCTGCAGGCCCTGGTAGGACTTCTCGTTGGCCTGCACGAGCGCCTGCAGGTCCTTGCGCCCGCTCTCCACGATCGCGCCGGCGGCACCGGCCAGTGGCAGGTTCTGAAGCCTGTCGGCCATGCCCTTCAGCGGCTTGACGAAGGCGTCCTGGATGTCTTCGGCGGCGCTGCTGCGCGTGGAGCCCGCCTTTTTCGCGGCGGTGGTGCTCGTTCTGCTAGTTGCCATGGTGGATTGACTCCAGTTGATGTCGGAGTCGCGACGATACGCCCACAGGGCCTTCCGATGGAAGCCCCGAGTGCAGTTTCGCGGCCCGGTGAACCCCTGACCTGGATCAAGTCCATCGGCTTGGCGGCGCGAGCCTTGGCGCTGGTCTTGCCATGGATCAAGGTTTTCTGCTGTTGAGCGCATCGACACTGCCTCGGCTGCCGACGCGGCCCCTCGACGTCGGCCAACACTGGAGCTGCTGATACATGAATCGAAATCGTCCGCGCGCACTGATTGCCGCCGCCATCCTCGGCACATTGGGCACATTGCCCGCGCAGGCGCAGGAAGCGCAAGGCAACTGGCTGGTTCGCGCACGCGCCGTGCGCATCGACACCGCCGACAAATCCGACCCGATCCCGTCGCTGGCCATCCCCTCGGATGCGATCACGGTCAGCAACAAGACCATTCCCGAAGTCGACATCACCTACTTCTTCACGCCCAACATCGCGGCCGAGCTGGTGCTGACGGTGCCGCAGAAGCACACCGTCACCGTGCAGCAGAGCGCACTGGGCGGGTCGGTCGACATCGGCTCCTTCAAGCACCTGCCGCCGACGCTGATGCTGCAGTACCACTTCATGCCGGACGCGAAGATCCGACCCTATGCGGGCGCGGGTCTGAACTACACGCGCATCAGCTCGGTGAATCTGTTCGTGCCGACCGTCGGCCGTCTGGATCTCGACCAGAACAGCTGGGGCCTCGCCGTGGGCGGCGGGGTGGACATCGAGCTCGCGAAGAACTGGTTCCTCAACTTCGACGTCAAGAAGGTGCAGATCCGCACCGACTTGACGCAGTTCGGCCAGAAGCTCTCGACAGTCAAGGTGGACCCCTGGCTGATCGGCGCGGGCGTCGGCTACCGCTTCTGATGATGCGCACATCCGACGTCGCGCCCTGCGATGCGTCATCGACGGCCGACACACTGAAAGCGCTCGCCGCGAAATCGGGCCTGCGAACCTGGAAACTTGCCGGGCGTGAACTGCTGCCCGTCGTGCAAGGCGGCATGGGCGTCGGCATCTCGGCGGGCGGTCTCGCCGGCACGGTCGCGGGGCTCGGCGCCATCGGCACGGTGTCGTCGGTCGATCTGCGCCGGCTGCATCCGGACCTGATGGCGAAGACGGCCGATCTCGCGGACCCCGACGTGGGCCCGCGCACCGATGCCGCCAACCTCGAAGCGCTCGGCCGCGAAATCGACCTGGCACGCCGCCTGTCGGGCGGACGCGGGCTCCTGGCCGTGAACGTGATGAAGGCGCTTTCCGCTTATGCGGCGCAGGTGCGCCACGCGCTCGCCTGCGGCATCGACGCGCTGGTGGTGGGCGCGGGGCTGCCGCTGGACCTGCCCGATCTCGCGAAGGACCATCCGAAGGTCGCGCTGATCCCGATCCTGTCCGACGCCCGTGGCATCCAGCTGCTCGTGCGCAAGTGGGAGAAGAAGGGCCGCCTGCCCGATGCGATCGTGGTCGAGCATCCGCGCCTGGCGGGCGGTCACCTCGGCGCCGCGAAGGTGGGCGACCTGAACGATCCGCGCTTCGACTTCGAGGTCGTGCTCCCGCAGGCGCAGGCGTTCTTCAAGTCGGCCGGCATCGAAGGGAAGATTCCACTGATCGCCGCCGGCGGCATCGGCACCCAGGAGGACATCCGCCGCCTGCAGTCGCTCGGCGCGACGGCCGTGCAACTCGGCACCGCCTTCGCAGTCACCACCGAGTGCGATGCCGATCCGAGGTTCAAGCAGGTGCTGGCCGATGCCCGGCCCGAGGACCTCGTCGAGTTCGCCAGCGTCGCGGGCCTGCCCGCGCGCGCGGTGCGTACCAAGTGGCTCGCGAAGTACCTGCGGCTGGAGCCGAGGCTGAACGCCAAGGTCCACAGGGAGACCGAGTGCACCATGCGCTTCGACTGCCTGGCCCACTGCGGGCTGCGCGACGGCACGCCGGGATGGGGCAAGTTCTGCATCGACAAGATGCTCGGCCATGCCTTCTCGGGCCAGACCGAACAGGGCCTGTTCTTCCGCGGCGCGGGCAAGCTGCCCTTTGGCAGCGAGATCCGCTCGGTGCAGGAGCTGCTGCAGTGGCTGCTCGGCGGGTTGCGTCCCGTGCCGCTGACGGGCGCGGCGTAGAACCGTGAAACGCGACGACGCGGTCACGGACCGCCTGCCCGTGCAGCCGATCAGCCAGGACGTGCTGGTCCAGAAGTACCTCAAGCCCGGCGAGCAGAGCGTGGGCGACCTGTTCCGGCGGGTCGCGGCGGCGCTGGCCTCGGTGGAAAGGGAAGAACTGCGCGAGACGTGGCGGCAGCGCTTCCTCGCGAACCTGCATGCCGGCGCCATCGGCGCCGGCCGCATCATGAGCGCCGCCGGCACCGGGCTGCAGGCCACGCTCATCAACTGCTTCGTGCAGCCCGTGGGCGATTGCATCCAGGGGCAGGACGCGGACGGCTACCCCGGCATCTACGAAGCCCTGCGCGAAGCCGCCGAAACCATGCGGCGCGGCGGCGGCGTGGGCTACGACTTCTCGCGCATCCGCCCACGCGGCGCGGCGGTGCACGCCACGGCCTCGCTGGCCTCGGGGCCGTGCAGCTACATCGACGTGTTCGACCGCTCGTGTTCCACGGTGGAAAGCGCGGGCGCGCGCCGTGGGGCGCAGATGGGTGTGCTGCGCATCGACCATCCCGACGTGCTCGAATTCATCACCGCCGAGCGCACGCCGGGGCGGTGGAGCAACTTCAATGTCTCTGTCGCGGTCAGCGATGCCTTCATGCGGGCGCTCGAGGCCGATGAGGATTGGGCGCTGGCGCATCGCGCAATGCCGGGCCCGGCCTTGATCGCGCAGGGCGCGGTGCAGGAGGGGGACCATTGGGTCTACCGCCGACTGCCCGCGCGCGAGCTGTGGGACACGGTGATGCGCTCGGCCTACGATTTTGCAGAGCCGGGCATCCTGTTCACCGACACGATCAACGACGACAACAACCTGCGTGCGCTGGAGCGCATCACCGCGACCAACCCCTGCGGCGAGCAGCCCTTGCCGCCCTACGGCTGCTGCGACCTCGGGCCGGTGATCCTGCCGCGCTTCGTGCGGCATCCGTTTTCGATCGGCGGCAGCGCCGAATTCGACTTCGACGCCTTCGGCGCGGCCGTCGCGGTGCAGGTGCGCGCGCTCGACAACGTGCTCGACCTGAGCTTCTGGCCGTTGCCGCAGCAACGCGCGGAAGCGATGCGCAAGCGGCGCATCGGCGTCGGCTTCACCGGTCTGGGCGACACGCTCGCCATGCTGTGCCTGCGCTACGACGAGGCCGAGGGCCGCGAGATGGCCGCGCGCATCGCGCGCACGCTGCGCGACGCGGCCTATGCGGCCTCGGTGGCGCTCGCGCGCGAGAAGGGCGCGTTCCCGGCCTTCGATGCGGACAGCCATCTCGCGCCCGGCACCTTCGCGAGCCGGCTCGATCCCGCGCTGCAGGCGCAGATCCGCGAGCACGGCCTGCGCAACAGCCACCTGGTCTCGATCGCGCCGACCGGCACGGTGAGCCTCGCCTTCGCGGACAACGCATCGAACGGCATCGAGCCCGCCTTCTCATGGACCTACCGCCGCAAGAAGCGCGAGGCCGACGGCAGCCTCGCCGAATACCAGGTCGAGGACCATGCGTGGCGCCTCTACCGCTTCCTCGGCGGCGACACCGGGAAGTTGCCCGACTACTTCGTCTCGGCGCTTTCGATGCCCGCCTCGGCGCACCTCGCGATGATGGAAGCGGTGCAGCCCTACGTCGACACCGCGATCTCGAAGACGGTGAACGTGTCGGCCGAGTTTCCCTACGACGACTTCAAGGGTCTCTACCAGCAGGCATGGAGCGCGGGCCTCAAGGGACTCGCGACCTACCGGCCCAACGCGATCATCGGCTCGGTGCTCGACGCCGCGCCCGCGCCACCGGTCGCTGCCGCTGCGTCAGTCGATCCGATGCGCGCGCAGATCGAAAGCCGTCCGAAAGGCGCACTGGGCGCGCTCGCCGACAAGATCGAGTACTGGACCTCGCAGGGCCGCCAGACGCTGTACCTCATCGTGTCCTTCCTGCCGCTGGCCGATGGACGGGAGCGGGCGGTCGAGTTCTTCATGCCGGTCGGCCAGAACGGCGAGTCGCAGCAGTGGGTCACAGCGAGCATGCGCCTCTTGTCGCTGGCCGCGCGCGGCGGCTTTCTCGACCGCGCGCTGGCCGACATGCGCAAGGTGGCGTGGGATCGCGGCCCGGTGCGCCTCGGCCACTACCGCAAGGCCGACGGCACGCGGGTGCCGCAGTGGCACGACTCCGAGGTCGCGGCCATCGCCTTTGCGATCCAGAACCTCATCGCGCGGCGCGGCAAGCCGGATGAGGGGGTGTCGCCGGATGCCGCTTCGCCGTTCGAAACGCCCGCGCCGATGGCCGGCGCGAAGTGCCCCGAGTGCGGTGCGCACGCCATGATCCGCAAGGATGGCTGCGACTTCTGCACCCAGTGCGGCCACGTCGGAAGCTGCGGATGAGGCTGCCTGCCGTCCTGCGCGGTCTTGGCAGCGGCCTCGGTGCGCCCGCCGACAAGGCCTACCGCCAGCGTCTGCGCGAGTGGATCGAGCTGCAGTGGGCCGAGAAGGATTCGCTCATCCCCCTCTTGTTGAAGGAATCACCCCATGTCTCAGGACGCTGAAGTGGCCATCGTCGGTGCGGGCCCCGTGGGCCTCGCCATGGCCATCGCGCTGCACGACGCCGGTTTCGATGTCACGGTGCTCGACGTCCAGGCGCGCGATGCGCTGGCTGCGCCGCCCGAGGACGGCCGAGAGATCGCGCTGACCCATCCGAGCGTCGCCACCCTGCGCGCGCTGGGCCTCTGGCATCGGTTGCGTGCCGAAGAGATCGGCGAGATCCGCGAGGCCCGCGTGATCGACGGCGACCGGCACGACGCGGCCCTGCGCTTCAAGTCCAGCATGGAGCTGGGCTGGATCGTGCCCAACCACGCCTTGCGCCGCGTGAGCTTCGAAGCACTGGCCGAACGGCCGGCCATCCGCCTGCGGGACCGCAGCCGGCTGCTCGCCGTCGAGACCTCGCCCGCGCACGTGGACCTGCAGATCGAGAGCGCGGCCGACGGTACGCGCGAAGCCCTGCGCGCGCAGCTTTTCGTCGCCGCCGACAGCCGCTTCTCGGCAGCGCGCCGGCATCTCGGCATCGCGGCCGACATGCATGACTTCGGCCGCACCATGATCGTCTGCCGCATGCGCCATGCACTGCCGCATCGTGGCGTGGCCCACGAGTGCTTCGGCTACGAGCGTACGCTGGCGGTGCTGCCGCTGTGGGGCGACCTGTGCTCGGTGGTGATGACCACCGACACCGCTTCGGCGACGCGGCTCATGGCCCTGCCGGCGGGCGAGTTCGCCGCGCTCGCGGCGTCGCAGTTCGGCGAGCGGCTCGGCGCCATGCATCTGGTGGGCGAGCGATTCGCCTATCCGCTCGTCACGGTCCTGTCGCATCGCTTCGCGGCCGAACGCAGCGCGCTGATCGGCGACGCGGCGGTGGGCATGCACCCGGTCACGGCACATGGCTACAACCTCGGACTGCAGGGGGTCGCCGCGCTGACCCGGGTCCTGCGCGACGCACGCGGCGAGGGGCGGGACATCGGCGACGCCGGTGTCCTGGCCGGCTACGAGCGGGCGCATCGCCGCGACGCGGCGGTGATGTACCACGGCACCAATGCGGTCGCGAAGCTCTATGCGGGCAACGGTGCGATGCAGCGGGTGGCGCGCCGATGGCTCCTGCGCGGTGCGCAGAATCTGCCGCCTTTGAAGACCGCGATCATGGCGCGCCTGACGGGGCGCGGCGGGCTGCAGCCGCCGGTGTCACTGCGGTTGGGCGACCTGACGCAGCGCCGCTGACCCGGCGAGCCCGGACTGGCTCACTCCATGCGGCTCACGGCATAGACCGCCGCCTGCACGCGCGAGGCGAGGTTCAGCTTGCGCAGGATGTGCTGCACGTGGATCTTGACGGTGGTCTCGGCGATGCCGAGGGCGCGCGCGATGTCCTTGTTGCTGGCGCCGCGAGCGATGTGGGCGAGGATCTCCTGCTCGCGGGGCGAAAGACTTTCGATGGGGTCCGCCGGCGCGCCCGCCGGGGGCTTCTGCGCTGCAGGCGGGCTGCCCTGAACGGAGCGGAAGGCGGTGACGAGCTTGCCGGTCATCTCGGGGCTGATGGTGGATTCGCCCTCCATCGCGCGCACGATGGCGCCGGCCATCACGTCGCTGTCCACGGTCTTCAGCAGGTAGCCCTGCGCGCCGCCGCGCAGCGCAGCGGCGAGGTCGTTCTCGTCCTCGCTCACCGTGAGCATCAGGATGCGCGCGCCGGGCGCGGCTTGCCGGAGGCCCGCGAGCGCATCCACGCCCTTGACGCCGGGCAGGTGGTTGTCGAGCAGGACGATGTCGGGCTGGGTCTCGGCGGCGCGGCGCTGGGCTTCGCCGGCGTCGCCTGCTTCGGCGACGACCTGGAAACGCGGGTCGCCTTCGAGCAGCGCGATCACGCCACGTCGGAACAGGGTGTGGTCATCGACCACGAGAAGGCGGATGGGCGTCGCGGTGCTGTCGTGGTTCATGGGGCTTTGATGGTTGCGTGCTCCGGAGGCTGCGTCTCGGCGACGGGCAGGGTCATCACGACGCTGGTTCCGGCGCCGACGACCGAATGCACCTCGACCTCGGCGCCGATGCTGTGCGCGCGTTCGCGCATGATGCGCAGGCCCACGTGGATGCCGTCGGACGCTTGCTCGGGTTCGACGAAGCCGCGGCCGTCGTCGCGCACTTCGACGCGCCACGGCGGCGACTGCCGCACCTCGACCCACACGGCGCTCGCGCCCGAGTGCTTGCGCACGTTGGAGAGCGCCTCCTGCACCACGTGCAGCACCTGCACCTGTACGTCGGCGGCGAGCGGCAGGCCCTGGCCTTCGATGGCGAGGTGGGTGGGCAGGCCGGTCTGGTGCTCGAACTTCTGCAAGGTGATCTGGATGGCCGGGATGATGTCCTCGGCGTTGGTGCGGGTGCGGAAGTGCACCAGCAGTTCGCGCACGTCGGAGAGGCTGCCGTTGACGCCCGCATCGAGTTCGGCCAGGCTGCGGTCGGCCTGCGCGCTTTCGCCGCGCTTGAGCGCGCCGCGCAGAAGACCGATCTGGATCTTGAGGAAGGCGAGGCTCTGCGCGATGGAGTCGTGCAGCTCGCGCGCGAGCAGGCCGCGTTCCTCCGCGATGGCGGCCTCGCGCTGCAGGGCCGCGCCGCGCAGTCCCTCGATGGCGCCGGCCAGGTGGCTCGCCAGGGTTTCGAGCAGCGCGCGGTCGTCGTCGGCGAGCGCGACCGGCTCGCGATAGAAGAGGTTCAGTTCGCCGACCAGGCGCTCCTGTAGCCGCACGGGCACGCTCACCACCGCGCCGTAGCCCGCGCGCGTGCAGTGGCCCAGAAAGCCGGGCCGGTTCTGCGCGACGATCGGAATGACCTGCGTGCTGGCGTGCGCCTGGTCCTGGCCGCAGAAGCAGTCGCCGGTGGGCAGGCAGTATTCGTCCTCTGTCAAGGTGCGCGGCAGGCCGTCGGAGGCCAGCATGATGTAGCGGTGGTTCGATTCGTCGGACCATCGGATGGCGGAGGCATCGGCCTCGGCCACGGCGCGGATCTGCTGTGCGAAGCCCTGCGCCAGCTCTTCGAGCGTGCCGGCGCGGTTGACGAAGGCGGCGGCCTTGTAGAGCGCAGCGAGGCGGGCATGCTCGGCTTCGAGGCGCATGGTCTTTTCCTGCACCTTGGATTCGAGGCCCTGGTAGAGGTCCTGCAGCGTCTCGGCCATGCGGTTGAAGCCGTCGGCCAGCGCGCCGAATTCGTCCTTCGCCGGATGCTCGACGCGCGCCGAGAGGTCGCCGTCGC
The DNA here is from genome assembly GCF_900107745.1 of Variovorax sp. YR216. Lineage (GTDB taxonomy): Bacteria > Pseudomonadota > Gammaproteobacteria > Burkholderiales > Burkholderiaceae_C > Variovorax. The sequence goes on from NZ_FNRO01000019.1 coordinate 95,764, forward strand.
GGATGCGCGTGAGACCGGCCTGCAGCCGCGCGAGCGGATTGAAGACCAGAAGGTACGACAGGTACAGGATGGCGACGGCGCTCGCGACCACCAGCGCGACCATGATGAGCTGCACCGCGTTGAGGATGGCGGTGAGGCGCGAGAGATGGCCCTCGATCTGCGAGACGAAGCGGTCGATCTGCTCCACCAGCGTTCGGGCGCGTCCGGCGGCGGCTTCGGCGGACGGTGCGGGTGCCGCGCTCCAGTCGCGGCGCAGCGCGGTCCAGCCGGCTTCCACCGCGTCGAAGGCGTCGAGCGATGCCTTGTCGCGCGGGACGAAGAGCGGGCGGGCCGGATCCCCCTGGCGCAGCAACGCGATGCTGCGATCGAGTTCCTCGGACAGCGCGCCGATCTTCTGCGGATCGGCGAAGGCCTGCGCCTGCGCGAGCCGCCATGTCTGCATGCGCATGCGGCCCGCCTCGTTGATGGCGGCGGCGCCGCCTTCGAGCTGCCAGGTCATCCACAGCGTGAGCCCGATGGAGGCGATCGCGGCCAGCAGCAGGGCGCCACCGATGGCGCCCAGCTTGGCCACCAGGGTCGGAGATCTGCGCATGGGGTCGGTAATGTAGCGGAGCGGCCTCGCTCGACGGACGCCTATTGAACCAGAGGAGTGGTCGCTGCGTCCATGTCGATGCCTTCGATGCGTGCCGCGCCGGCCAGCAGGCTCAGGTATTGGCGCAGCGCGGTCACATAGCTTTGCTGGCGCAGCGCCTGGGCGACGGCCGCGTGGACCGACTCGAAGGGCGGCTGCTCGCCGCCTTCGCGCGCCAGCACTTCCACCACGTGCAGGCCGAAGCGGGTCGGGACCAGATGCGGCAGCACGCCGATTTCCTGGCCGCCGAACAGGGCGCGCGCGAATTCGGGCGCGCAGTCGCCGGCGCCAAGCCAGCCGAGATCGCCGCCGAGGGCGCCGCTCGGGCAGTTCGAGAACTCGGCGGCCATGGCGGCGAAGGCTTCGGTCGCGCTCGCGGCGTCCTGGCAGCGCAGATCGAGCAGGCAGTCTTCGGCGCGCATGCGCACGAGCGCGATGTCCACGCCGGGTGTGACGGCGAAGAGGACGTGGCGCGCATGCACGCGCTGGCCAGTGGCGAAGTGCTTCGAGTTCGCCGCATGGTGGCGCCGGCAAGCTTCCTCCGAAGGGGCGGGCACGACGATCTCGCGGTCGAGCAGCGCCTCGATGGCCCGCGCGGCCGCTTCGCTGGTCGCGCCTTCGACGGGCGCGGGATCGCCGGCATCGAGCAGGCCGGCGCGCATCGCGGCCTGCCGAAGCAGCTCGGTGCAGGCGCGTTGACGCAGGGCTTCCGGGGCTGGCGATTCGTCGTCGCGCGCGAGCGGGACGCCGTTCACCGAGGGCAGAGCCGTGAGGGTGGTCATGGTGTCCTCCTTGGCTCAGGCCGAGCGGTGCGGCTGTGCGCGGCCGGCGGCGGTGTTCATGCGGCGTGAGCGCACCACCTGGTAGGGCCTGAAGAGGTAGCCGACCGACGCAAGCCCGCTCCACACATGCACGAGACGCGTGAACGGAAACAGCAGGAACAGGGTCATGCCCAGCACCATGTGCGCCTTGAAGGGCCATTCCACGCCCCCAAGCGTGGCCGCGTCGGGGCGGAAGGTGACGATCCCCTGCGCCCATTCGGCCAGGACAATCATCGTGGCGCCGTCGCGGTGGTGCACCGAGAAGGGCAGCGTGACGAGGCCGAGCACGAGCTGCGCCCACAGCACGACGAGGATCGCGACGTCGCTGCGGTGGCTGGTGGCGCGGATGCGCGGGTCCGACAGGCGCCGGTGCAGCAGCATCGTCAGCCCGATGAAGCACAGCGCGCCGGCCGCGCCGCCGGAGACCACGGCCACCATCTGCTTCTGGCCGGCGGTGATGAAGGGCTCGTAGAGCCAATGCGGCGTCAGCAGCCCGACCGTGTGGCCGAACAGCAGGAACAGGATGCCGATGTGGAACAGGTTGCTGCCCCAGCGCAGCTGGCCGGCGCGCAGCAGTTGCGACGAGTCGCTCTTCCATGTGTACTGGTCGCGATCGAAGCGCACCAGGCTGCCGAGCAGGAAGACCGCGAGGCAGATGTAGGGATAGACCGTGAACAGGAAGTCATGGACCGCGCGTGTCATTCGGAGGCTCCTTGGGCGTGTGCGTTGGAGGGGGTGGCGGCCCGCCGCACGATGCGCACGGGCTGCGGCGTGCCGGGCGCGGCCTGACCTTCGGTGGAGCAGCCGCCGAACGCGAGCGGCTCCTCCCATGCCTCGTCGAGCGCAGGTTCGGACGCGATCGGCACGGCCCGCGCCTTTTCGCCGGCGAGCTCGAGCACGGCCGCGAGCACGCAGGCATAGGGGCTGCGGCGCTCCAGCAGCGCGCTGAAGATGCTGCGCGCGATGTGCGCGAACTCCGCGAGGAAGGCGGCGGCCTGCGCGGGCGGTTGCGTCGATGCGTATTCGAGCACCACGGTCAGGTGGTCCGGCAGCTCGCCGTCATGCAGCAGCAGGCCGGCCTGCGCATAGGTCTGCGCAAGGTCGACCATCGCGGGGCCACGTTCGCGCGAATCACCGTGCACGTGTTCGAACAGGTGCAGCGCGGTGGCGCGGCCACGATCGAAGAGGTCGACGTACTCGGCTTCGACGTCGAGTGGCGGGCCATCGCCGAGGTGCGCGACCAGCGCGTCGACTTCGGCGAGCCTTGCCGCGCCGAGCGCGCCTTCGGCATGCAGCGCGTCGCGCATCGCGTCGAGGTGCGCGCAGAGTTCGGCGTCGGGGTAGCTCAGCAGGCGGGCCAGCACACGCAGGGTGTGGGTCATCGGCTGGGTGGTTTGCTTGAACAATGCCATGACTCAGTTCTCCACGTGGATCGGAATGGTCCGCCGCTTCTCGCCGCCGAACAGGCTGGCATCGCTCGAACCCTCGGAGCACCCGTTGCCGAAGCTGAAGCCGCAGCCGCCGCGCAGGTCGAAGGCGTCTTCGGCGTACTCGCGGTGGGTGCTCGGGATGACGAAGCGGTCCTCGTAGTTGGCGATCGCCATCACGCGATACATCTCCTCGACCGTCTCGGCGTCGAGGCCCACCTGACGCAGCGCCTCGGCATTGCCGGCGCCCTCGACATGCTTGCCGCGCTGCCATGCGCGCATCGCGAGCATGCGTTCGAGCGCGCGCACCACCGGTGCGGTGTCGCCGGCCGTGAGCAGGTTGGCGAGGTACTTCACCGGAATGCGCAGCTGGTTCACGTCCGGGATCTCGCCGTTGCTGCCGATGTGGCCGGCCTGCGCCGCGCCGGTGATCGGCGAGAGCGGCGGCACGTACCAGACCATCGGCAGGGTGCGGTATTCCGGGTGAAGCGGCAGCGCGACCTTCCAGTCCATCGCCATCTTGTAGACCGGGCTGGTGCGCGCCGCTTCGAGCCAGTTCTCCGGAATGCCGTCGCGGCGGGCCTGTGCGATCACCTCGGGGTCGTTCGGATCGAGGAACACGTCGAGTTGCGCCTGGTACAGGTCCTTGTCGCGCTCCACGCTGGCGGCCTGCTCGATGCGGTCGGCGTCGTACAGCATCACGCCGAGGTAGCGGATGCGGCCCACGCAGGTCTCGCTGCACACCGTGGGCTGGCCGGCCTCGATGCGCGGGTAGCAGAAGATGCACTTCTCGGCCTTGCCGCTCTTCCAGTTGTAGTAGATCTTCTTGTACGGGCAGCCCGAGACGCACATGCGCCAGCCGCGGCACTTGTCCTGGTCGATCAGCACGATGCCGTCTTCCTCGCGCTTGTAGATCGAGCCCGAGGGGCACGATGCCACGCACGCCGGGTTCAGGCAGTGCTCGCAAAGGCGCGGCAGGTACATCATGAAGGTGTTCTCGAACTGGCCGTAGATGTCCTTCTGGATGTCGTCGAAGTTGCGATCCTTGCTGCGCTTGGCGAACTCGCCGCCGAGGATCTCCTCCCAGTTCGGGCCCCAGACGATCTTCTCCATGCGCTGGCCGGTGATGAGGCTGCGCGGCCGCGCGGTGGGCGCGGCCTTCATCTCCGGCGCCGTGTGCAGGTGCTCGTAGTCGAAGGTGAAAGGCTCGTAGTAGTCGTCGATCTGCGGCAGGTTCGGGTTCGCGAAGATGCGCATCAGGAGCTTCCACTTGCCGCCTTGGCGCGGGGTGATCGATCCATCCGCGTGGCGGGTCCAGCCGCCGTTCCACTTGTCCTGGTCTTCCCAGTCCTTGGGGTAGCCGATGCCGGGCTTGGTCTCGACGTTGTTGAACCAGGCGTACTCGACGCCGGGCCGGCTGGTCCAGACGTTCTTGCAGGTCACGCTGCAGGTATGGCAGCCGATGCACTTGTCCAAATTCAGCACCATGCCGATCTGCGCACGAACTTTCATTGCGTTGCTCCTTGCGTGGGTTGGGCCGCGCCTGCATCGCGTGGCGCGTCGAGCCAGTCGACCTTGTTCATCTTGCGCACGACCACGAACTCGTCGCGGTTGGTGCCGATGGTCCCGTAGTAGTTGAAGCCGTAGCTCAGCTGCGCGTAGCCGCCGATCATGTGCGTGGGCTTGAGCACGATGCGGGTCACCGAGTTGTGGATGCCGCCGCGCGTGCCGGTGATCTCCGAGCCCGGGGTGTTGATGATCTTTTCCTGCGCGTGGTACATGAGCACCATGCCGGGCTTGACGCGCTGGCTGACCACCGCGCGCGCCGCGATCGCGCCGTTCACGTTGAACAGCTCCACCCAGTCGTTGTCCTCGATGCCGGCCTTCTTCGCGTCGTCCTCGCTGAGCCACACGACGGGCCCGCCGCGGTTGAGCGTGAGCATCAACAGGTTGTCGCTGTAGGTGCTGTGGATGCCCCACTTCTGGTGCGGCGTGATGAAGTTCAGCAGGATCTCGGCGTTGCCGTTGGGCTTGATGCCCTGCATGCCGTGCGTGGCCTTCATGTCCACCGGCGGGCGATAGCTGGAGAAGCCTTCGCCGAAGGCGATCATCCACGGGTGGTCCTGGTAGAACTGCTGGCGTCCGGTCAAGGTGCGCCATGGGATCAGTTCGTGCACGTTGGTGTAGCCGGCGTTGTAACTCACCGTCTCGCTCTCGATGCCGCTCCAGGTCGGGCTGCTGATGATCTTGCGCGGTTGCGCCTGCACGTCGCGGTAGCGGATCTTCTCGTCCTCGCGGTAGAGCGCGAGGTGCTTGTGGTCGCGGCCGGTGGCCTTCGAGAGCGCTTCCCAGGCCTTCACCGCCACGTGGCCGTTGGTCTCGGGCGCGAGCTGCAGGATGACTTCGCAGGCGTCGATGTCGGTCACGATCTTCGGCCGGCCTTTCGTCGCGCCATCGGTTTGCGTGAAGCCATTGAGCTGCCCGAGTTGCGTAACCTCGGTGTCGGTCTTCCACGCGATGCCCTTGCCGCCGTTGCCGAGCTTGTCCATCAGCGGGCCGAGCGCGGTGAAGCGCTGGTAGACGTTCGGGTAGTCGCGCTCGACCACCGCGATCTGCGGCGCGGTCTTGCCGGGGATCAGCTCGCACTGGCCCTTCTTCCATTCCCTCACCTCGAAGGGCTGGGCGAGTTCGGCCGGCGTGTCGTGCATCAGCGGCGTGAGCACCACCTCGCGTTCGACGCCGAGATGGCCCACGCACACTTCGCTGAAGGCCTTCGCGAAGCCCTTGTAGATCTCCCAGTCGCTGCGCGACTGCCACACCGGGTCCACCGCCGCCGAGAGCGGGTGGATGAAGGGGTGCATGTCGCTGGTGTTGAGGTCGTTCTTCTCGTACCAGCTCGCGGTGGGCAGCACGATGTCCGAATAGAGGCAGGTGGTGCTCATGCGGAAGTCGAGCGTCACCAGCAGGTCGAGCTTGCCCTGGGGCGCCTGTGCATGCCACTCGACCTCGGTGGGCTTGGCGTCATCCGCGCCCAGGTCCTTGCCCTGCACCCCGTTCGAGGTGCCGAGCAGATGCTTGAGGAAGTACTCGTGGCCCTTGCCGCTGGAGCCCAGCAGGTTGCTGCGCCAGACGAACATGTTGCGCGGCCAGTTCTGCGGCGCGTCGGGGTCTTCGCAGCTCATCTGGAGCGTGCCGTCGCGCAGGCCGCGCACGACAAAGTCGCGCGGCTCCATGCCGGCGGCACCGGCATCCTTCACCACCTGGAGCGGATTGGTCTTGAGCTGCGGCGCGCTCGGCAGCCAGCCCATGCGCTCGGCGCGCACGTTGTAGTCGATCATGCTGCCGCCGTACATCGCCTTGTCGGCCAGCGGCGAGACGATCTCGTCCATGCCCAGCTTCTCGTAGCGCCACTGGTCGGTGTGGGCGTAGAAGAAGCTGGTGCTGTTCATCTGCCGCGGCGGACGGATCCAGTCGAGCGCGAAGGCGAGGGCGGTCCAGCCGGTCTGCGGGCGCAGCTTCTCCTGCCCCACGTAATGGGCCCAGCCGCCGCCGCTCTTGCCGATGCAGCCGCACATCATCAGGAGGTTGATGACGCCGCGGTAGTTCATGTCGGCGTGATACCAGTGGTTCATCGCCGCGCCGATGATGACCATCGACTTGCCCTGCGTCCGGTCCGCGTTGTCGGCGAACTGGCGCGCGACGGTGGCGATCTGATCTCGCGGCACGCCGGTGATGGATTCGGCCCATGCGGGCGTGTAGGGCGCGTCGTCGTCGTAGCTGGCTGCGCCGCTGCCGAGGCCGCGGTCGACGCCGTACTGTGCCGCTTGCAGGTCGAACACGGTGGCCACGAATGCCTCGCGGTATTCGCCTTCCTTGCCGAGCCGGAGGGACACCACCGGCACGCGGACGTCGATCACGTCGCGCTTCTGGTCGTTGGCGGTGAAGTGCGGCGAACGCACGCCGCCGAAGTACGGGAAGCTCACGTCGCGCACTTCATGTGCCTGCGCGCCGTCTTCGAGCACCGAGAGCTTCAGGCGCACGTCGGCGTCGTGGCGCGCTTCCTTGCTCTCCAGGTTCCACTTGCCGGCATCGTCTCGCCCTTCGGCGCCCCAGCGGAAGCCGATCGAGCCGTTGGGCAGCACCGCGCGCCCGTCGGTGTCGAAGGCGACGGTCTTCCAGTCGGGGTTGTTGCCCTGACCCAGCTTGCCGTTGAAGTCGCTCGCGCGCAGATAGCGGTCGGGAACGAGCGTGGTGCGGCCATCGGCGTGGCGCTGCTCCTTGAGCATCACCAGCATCGGCAGGTCGGTGTAGCGGCGCGCGTAGTCGTCGAAGTAGGCGCTGCGCCGCTTGAAGTAGAACTCGCTCAGCGCGACATGGCCCATCGCCATCGCGAGCGCCGCGTCGGTGCCCTGCTTGGGGTGCAGCCACAGGTCGGCGAGCTTGGCGACCTCGCTGTAGTCGGGCGTCACCGCCACGGTCTTCGCGCCCTTGTAGCGCACCTCGGTGAAGAAGTGCGCATCCGGCGTGCGCGTCTGCGGCACGTTGCTGCCCCAGGCGATGATGTACGTCGAGTTGTACCAGTCGGCCGACTCGGGCACGTCGGTCTGCTCGCCCCAGATCTGCGGGCTCGCCGGCGGCAGGTCGCAGTACCAGTCGTAGAAGCTCATGCACACGCCGCCGATCAGGCTCAGGTAGCGGCTGCCGGCCGCGTAGCTCACCATGCTCATCGCGGGGATCGGCGAGAAGCCGATGATCCGGTCGGGACCGTACTGCTTGATCGTGTGGACGTTCGCGGCGGCGATGAGCTGGTTGACCTCGTCCCACGTGCTGCGCACGAAGCCACCCATGCCGCGCACCTGCTGGTAGTCGCGGCGCGCGTCGGGGTCCCCGGCGATGGAGGCCCAGGCCGAGACCGGGTCCTTGCTCACGGCGAGCGCCGCGCGCCAGCGTTCGAGCAGGCGGCCGCGCACCATCGGGTACTTCACGCGGTTGGCGCTGTAGAGGTACCAGGAATACGAGGCACCCCGCGCGCAGCCGCGCGGCTCGTGGTTGGGCATGTCCCAGCGCGTGCGCGGGTAGTCGGTCTGCTGCGTTTCCCAGGTGACGATGCCGCCCTTGACGTAGATCTTCCACGAGCAGGAGCCCGTGCAGTTCACGCCGTGCGTGCTGCGCACGATCTTGTCGTGCGCCCAGCGGTTGCGGTAGGCGTCTTCCCAGGTTCGGTCTTCGCCGGTGGTCACGCCGTGGCCGTTGGCGAAGCTTTCCTTGGGAAGGCTGAAGTGCGTGAGGCGATCGAGAAAGTGGCTCATTGTCGTGCTTTCGAAATCAGCAGGGCATGGGTGCGTTGCGGCGCGCGTAGTGCCACCACGTCACGGCGATGCACAGCAGGTAGAAGACGATGAAGACGTAGAGCGCCGCATCGGGGCTGCCGGTCAGCGCGATGGCGCTGCCGTAACTCTTCGGGATGAAGAAGCCGCCGTAGGCCGCGAAGGCGGCGGTGAAGCCGAGCGTGGCAGCGGCTTCGGTGTTGGCTTCCCTGGTGGCGCGCGCGACGGCTTCGCGGTCGCTGGCATCCACCTCGCGCAGCTTCTGCGTCTGGAAGATCACCGGGATCATGCGGAAGGTCGAGCCGTTGCCGATGCCGGTGGTGAGGAACAGCACCAGGAAGCTCATGAAGAAGCCCGCGAAGCTGCCGCCCAGCGGGCCGTGCGGGAGGAACACCAGCACGCCGCCGACCGCGATCGTCATCACGATGAAGTTCCAGAACGTGACCTTCGCGCCGCCGAGCTTGTCGGCCAGCCAGCCGCCGAAGGGCCGCACCGCCGCGCCCGTCAGTGGGCCGAGCCACGCGTAGGCGAGCGGATTCACGCCCGGGAACTGGCTCTTGATGAGCAGCGGAAAGCCCGCCGCATAGCCGAGGAAGGAGCCGAAGGTGCCGAGGTAGAGGATGCACATCAGCCAGTTGTGCTTGCGGCGGAAGATCACGGCCTGCTCGGCGAACGAGGCCTTTGCGTCCGCGAGGTCGTTCATGCCGAACCATGCGGCCAGCGAGGCCAGCGCGATCCAAGGCACCCAGATGAAGGCCGCGTTCTGCGTCCAGACCTGCACCGTCTGGTTGTTCCGGGTGATGGTCTGCGCCTCGCCGCCGAAGATGCCGAAGATCCCGGCGGTGACCACCAGCGGGCTCAGGAACTGCACCACCGACACGCCGAGGTTGCCGAGGCCCGCGTTGATGCCCAGCGCCGAACCCTTGCGCTCCTTCGGGAAGAAGAAGCTGATGTTCGCCATGCTGGAGCTGAAGTTGCCGCCGCCCAGGCCGCACAGCAGCGCGAGGATCAGCATGGTCGGGTAGCTCGTCGTGTTGTCCTGCACCGCGAAGCCGATGCCGATGGCCGGGATCAGCAGCGAGGCGGTGGAGATCGCCGTCCAGCGCCGCCCGCCCACCAGCGGCACCATGAACGAGTAGAAGATGCGCAGCGTCGCGCCGCTCAGCGCGGGCGAGGCGGCCAGCCAGAAGAGCTGGTTGGTCGAATAGTTGAAGCCGAGCGCGGGCAGGCTCACGGCCACGACGCTCCACACCTGCCAGATCGCGAAGGCCAGGAACAGCGCCGGCACCGAGATCCAGAGGTTGATCTTGGCGACGGCCTCGCCTTCGCGCTCCCAGAACGCCTTGTCTTCCGGCTTCCAGATTTCGAGCAGGCGGCCGCGCCGCGCGCCCATGGTTTGCGTGGTCATACGGATACCTCCTTGGGGTTCAGGGGCGCGGAGCCCAGCAGATCGGTCTTGCGCACTTCGGTCCAGTACATCCAGATCAGCGAGACCCAGACCACGCCGTACATCAGCATGAAGGCGCTGGAGCGCACGCCGGTGAGGTCCATCAGCGCGCCGAACAGGATCGGCAGCACGAAGCCGCCCAGCCCGCCCGCGAGCCCGACGATGCCGCTGATGGCGCCGATGTTGTGCGGGAAGTCGTCGCTGATGTACTTGAAGACGCTGGCCTTGCCGAACGCGAAGGCGATGCCCAGCAGGAACAGAAGCGCGGTGAAGCCGTAGACGTTGAGCCCGATGTGGAAACTCTTCGGGCCATCGACGGTCAGCACCGTGAAGTCGGTCTGCGGATAGCTCAGCAGGAACAGGCAGACCCAGCTCAGCCACATCACCCACCAGGTGACCTTGTGCGCGCCGTGCCTGTCCGACAGCACGCCGCCGATGGCCCGCAGCACGCCGCCCGGCAGCGAGAAGCAGGCCGCGAGCAGCGCCGCGATGCGGATGTCCAGGCCGTATTCGCCGACGTAGTACTGCACCATCCACAGGCTCAGCGCGACGTAGCCGCCGAAGACAATGCTGTAGTACTGGCAGTACTTGAGCACGCGCGGGTCCTTCAGCGCGCGCAACTGGTCTGCGAACTTCGTGTTCGAGGGCACGAGGTGCCTCGGGTCGCTCGCGCTGCCGAGCCAGAACACGATCAGCGTGCCGAGCATGATGGCCGCGTACACCTGCGGAACGATGGTCCAGCCGAAGGCCACCATCAGCGCGGGGGCCACGAATTTGTTGACCGCCGCGCCCGAGTTGCCGGCGCCGAACACGCCCATCGCCATGCCTTGCCGTTCCTTGGGGAACCAGCGCGCGACGTAGGGCGTGCCGACCGAGAACGAACCGCCCGCGAGACCGAGCACGAGCCCGATCACGAGGAAGTGCCAGAAGGCCGTGGCATAGGCCAGCAGCCAGATCGCCGGCACCGTGATCGCGAGCAGCACCGCCATCACGATGCGGCCGCCGTACTTGTCGGTCCAGATGCCCAGCGGCACGCGGATCAGCGAGCCGGAGAGCACGGGCATCGCGGTCAGCAGGCCGAACTCGGTGGCGTTGAGGCCGAGGGCCTTCTTGATCGGGATGCCGATGACGCCGAACATCATCCAGACCATGAAGCAGGTCGTGAAGGCCAGCGTGCTGACGATCAGGACCGACCAGGCCTTGGGTGCGATGGGGGAAGGGGCCATGGGGAGTGCTCTTGTGTGTGACCACTCCACTGTTCCCGAGGGGCGCCGGCCTGAACATCCGTCCGGAGCACAGGTCCACCGCGGCAGAAGAACGATGGGTTCTCGGCGCCGCATAGTTCCGAAGAACGATGCAGCCCGCGCGGCTACCGGCCCGGCGCGGTTTCAGGCGCGGACGGACGCGATGCCGCGCCACGCGGCCTGTAGATGCGCGTCGTCGGCTTCGTCGACGATCGCCAGCAGGCGCATGAGCCGTTCGTGCGCCTCGTCTATCGCGCGACCCCGGCGCGCCGCCGGGGCGTCAGCGCGCCGCGACCGCGGTGCCGTCGGGCAGTTCGATCTTGACCTCGAGCACTTCGAGGTCGTCCTGCTTCTCGAGGTGGACCTTGATGTCCTCGGCCTTGATCGACACGTACTTGGAGATCACCGCGATCAGCTCGCGCTGCAACTCCGGCAGATAGTCGGGCCGCTTGTTGCCGAGGCTGCTGCGCTCGTGCGCGAGGATGATCTGCAGCCGTTCCTTGGCGACACTGGCCGTCTTCTTCTTTTCGCCCAGCAGAAAGGAGAGGAGGGACATCGAACTACCTCGCGCCGAAGATTCGTTTGAAGAAGCCGGGTTTCTCGGCGTCGACGAAGCGCATCGGCCGCTCCTCGCCGAGGAAGCGCGCGACCACGTCGCTGTAGGCCTGGGCCACGTCGGTGTCCTTGTCGTGGATCGCGGGCACGCCCTGGTTGGAGGCCTGCAGCACGCTCTCGGACTCGGGGATCACGCCGATGAGCTTGATGCGCAGGATGTCCTGGATGTCTTCCAGCGACAGCATCTGGCCGCCCGCCACGCGGTTGGGGTTGTAGCGGGTGATCAGCAGGTGCTCCTTGATCGGCTCGCCGCCTTCCTTGGCGCGCTTGGTCTTGGAGCTGAGCATGCCCAGGATGCGGTCCGAGTCCCGCACCGAGGACACCTCGGGGTTGGTGACGACGAGCGCTTCGTCGGCGAAGTGCATCGCCATCAGCGCGCCGACCTCGATGCCGGCGGGCGAGTCGCACACGATGTAGTCGAAGCCCTGGTCGGCGAGTTCCTTGAGGATCTTCTCGACGCCGTCCTGCGTGAGCGCGTCCTTGTCGCGCGTCTGCGAGGCGGCCAGCACGTAGAGGTTCTCGCAGTGCTTGTCCTTGATGAGCGCCTGGCTCAGGTTGGCTTCGCCCTGGATCACGTTGATCAGGTCGAACACCACGCGGCGTTCGCAGCCCATGATGAGATCGAGATTGCGCAGGCCGACGTCGAAATCGATCACCGCCGTCTTCTTGCCCGCCAGGGCGAGCCCGGACGCGAAGCTTGCGCTCGTGGTCGTCTTGCCTACGCCGCCCTTGCCCGAGGTCACCACCACAATTTTGGCCATTGCCACATTCCTCTTTCGTTCGTTTCAGTTATTCGGTAGATGCCGGAATCTCATTCGATCGCTTGCATCACGATCTTCTTGCCATCCTGCAGCGAGATCTGCGCCGCCTTGCCTGCCACCTCGTCCGGCAGCGCAACCTCGGAAGTGCGGTAGATGCCCGCGATGGCGACGAGTTGTGCTTCCAGGCACGTCGTGAAGATGCGCGCCTCGGTGTTGCCGCGCGCGCCGGCGATCGCCTTGCCCCGCAGCGGTGCGTACACATGGACGTTGCCGTCCGCGATCACCTCGGCGCCGAAGCTCACGATGGCCGTCACGATCACGTCGCCGCCACGCGCATACACCTGCTGGCCCGAGCGCAATGGCTTGTCGATGACCAGCGTGCCGCTGGCCGGCACCGGCACTTCGCGCACGATCTGCGGGGCTTCGCTCGGCGGTTCGACGGGCGGGGCGGCCGGCTTGGGTGCCGGCGCGGCGGGCATCGCGGTGACCGACAGGCCGGCGGCGCGCGCAGCGACGTTCTGCGCATCGGTGCCGCCGCGCACCGCGACGGGCTGCGTCTGGTGGCGCGCGAGCATGTCGCGCAGCCGCGTGAAGTCGATGTCGGCTTCCGCGTCGTCGTCCTGCAACTGCGAAAGGTCGATGACGACCGGCTCCTGTTCGAAGAAGTCGGGGGAGTCGGCGAGTTGGGCGTCGAGCGCTTCAGCGAGCACGTCGAGATCGGCCGTGCGGAGAATGACCGCGATCAGCGGCATCGTCGCGCTCTTGAACTCGAATAGCGTCTTGGTGCGCGCGGCGGAAGCGTCGGCCATGTAAAACGTAGGTGCGAAAAGCGTTGGAGTCTAACGGGAGTGGCTTCCGTGCCATGAAACTGGCGCGTCGCTATCACCTGACACAACACCTCTTGCACCAGGTTTCATTTCAATCATCCGAACGGTTGAGCAGTGCGTAGAGCAGAATCGCCCCGAAAGTGGCCGTGCCGATGCCGCCGAGCGCGAACTGCCCGAACTTCAGCGTGAAGTCGCCGGTACCGAGGATCAGCGTGATCGCCGCCGTGATGAGGTTCTTGTTCTTCGAGAAGTCGACCCGGTTGTCGACCCAGATCTTCGCGCCCGCCACCGCGATCAGGCCGAACACCACGATGCTCACGCCGCCCATCACCGCCAGCGGGATCGCCTGCACCAGCGCGCCGAACTTCGGGCTGAAGCCCAGCACCAGCGCGATCAGCGCGGCGACGACGAACATCGCGGTCGAATAGATCTTGGTGGCCGCCATCACGCCGATGTTTTCCGCATAGGTCGTGACGCCTGTGCCGCCCAGGGCACCGCTCACCATGGTCGCCACCCCGTCGCCGATGAACGCGCGGCCGAGGTACGGGTTGAGGTCGCGTCCCGTCATCGCGCTCACGGCCTTGATGTGGCCGAGGTTTTCCGCCACGAGGATGACCGCCACCGGCGCGATCAGCAGCATCGCGTTCACGTCGAACACCGGCGACGAGAAGGTCGGCATGCCGAACCACGGCGCCGCGGCGAGCGGGGCGAGATTGATCGGCTTGCCCATGCCGAGGCCGTTGGTCAGCAGCGCATAGATGATGCTCGCCACGATCAGCCCCATGAGGATCAGCAGCCGCTGCATCATCCCGCGCGTGTAGACCGCGATCAGGCCCACGCTCAGGAAGGTGACGAGCTGCATCCATGTGTCGAAGCCGGTCGGCGCCATGTTCTTGATCGGCACGCTCGCGAGGTTGAGCCCGATCACCGCGACCACTGCGCCGGTCACCACCGGCGGCATCAGGCGCTCGATCCAGTGCACCGCCACGTCGCTCTCGACTTCCTCGACCTCCATGCCTTCGAGGCCCTTCACCGGCGCGCGCTTGGTGCGCCGCTCGTTGGTGAGCGCCACCACGATGCCGATCCCCACGTAGACCAGCCCGCACACGATGATGCCGCCGAGCGCCACGCCGAGGTTCGTGTTCGGCCCCGAGCCCGAGTAGCCGGTGGCCGCGATCACCACGCCGATGAAGGCGAAGCTCGACCCCAGGTAGCTCGGCACCCGCCCGCCGGTGATGAAGAAGAAGAGCAGCGTGCCGATCCCGCTCATGAGGATCGCCACATTGGGGTTGAACCCCATCAGGATCGGCGCCAGCACCGTGGCGCCGAACATCGCGATCACGTGCTGAACGCCCATCGCGGCGGTCTGCGGCCAGGGCAGGCGCTGTTCGGGCGTGACGACGGCGCCGGCACTGGCCGATACCTTTTGCCAGCGCGGAAGGTAGGACTCGCTCATGGTTTTCTCCTCGTTGGTTGTTTCTTCTTTTGCCAGGAAGCGGGGGTATGGGGCGCGGTGGACCCGCCGCGACGCTCAGTCGCCGCGCGGCGCCAGCACGGCCATCGTGATGCGCGAGACGCAGGTCAGCTCGCCCGCGTCGTTGGTGAGATCGATCTGCCAGACCTGCGTGGTGCGGCCCCTGTGCACCGGCCGCGCAGTCCCGGTGACCCAGCCCGAGCTCGCGGACTTGAGGTGGTTCGCGTTGATGTCCAGCCCGACCGCACGGTGGCCCTCGGGGGCCGAATAGTGCGCGCCGCACGAGCCCAGCGTCTCCGCCAGAACGACCGAGACGCCGCCGTGCAGGATGCCGTAGGGCTGCACCGTGCGCTTGTCGACCGGAACGCGTGCGCGAATGAAGTCGTCCCCGATCTCCAGAAATTCGATCCCGAGGTTGGCGACCGTCGTGTCGATGTGGCTCCGGGTTAATTCTTCGACCGAGATATCTTTCTTCCAGATGCGCATGGGGGAATTTCTCCAGGTTCGGGCTGCGCAGACTATAGCGATTGGCGCCGGGAACGATGCGCCCGTCGCTGACAGCAGAGCTGCCCCGACGCGCGCAAGCTAAGGCCATGAGCCGGACGCGACTTTGGATTGCCGTTTCCGCCGCCCTGCTGGTGGTGCTGCTGGCCGGGCTGGGCCTCTGGGTTCGCGGCCAGTTGCCCAGCGACGAGCAGCTGGCCTCGGAAATCGCTGCGCGCTTCGAGAAGGCGTCGGGCGTCGGCTTGCGCATCGGCGCGGCGCACTGGGCGCTGCGGCCTTCGCCGGTCATCGAGCTCGAGGATGTCGCGACGGTACAGCCGAGGCCGATCACCTTGCGGCGCATCGTGGTGCGGCCCCGGCTGGCGTCGCTCTGGGGGCGCAAGGTGGCCATTGGCGAGGTCGAGGCGAGCGGGGCGGTGCTGCCGAGTGCCTCCGTGCGCGCGTTCCGCGGGCGCTGGGATGGCGGCGATACCGCCATTGCGCTCGCCGGCGGCTGGGCGCTCACCGAGGTCCCCGTCGAAACGCTGCGCCTGCGCGACATCTCGTGGATCGACCGCCGGGACATCGCGCTGGCCTACGACGTCGATCTGCGCTTCGACGCCCATTGGCGTCCGCGCGAAGGCGAGATCCGTCGCGTGGGCGTCTCGCCGCCGGCCCGGCTGCGCGTTGAGCGCGCAGGCGAAGACGACCGCTGGCGAACCTTGATCGACCTCGGCGGCGGCACGTGGAACGGCACCACGCGGCTCGAAGCCGGCAACGATGGCCCGATGCGGCTCACGGCGACGCTGGAGGCGAAGAACGTGGACCTGACGCAGTTCCTGCGCGGCTTCGGCCGCCACAGCGCGGTCGAAGGCAAGATCAACGGGCCGACGGAAGTGAATAGCGAGGGCGCGAGCGTCGGCGACCTGATTCGCCGCCTGCATACCCGCACCCGCTTCACGATCGCACCCGCGGCGCTCGCCGGCTTCGATCTCGCCAAGGCTGTGACCGCGCCCGGTTCGGCGCGCGGCGGCCAGACCCGGCTCGACGCGCTGACGGGCACGCTCGACACCCAATCCACCGACAACGGCGTGATGTTGCGCTACAGCCAGCTCAAGGCGAGGTCCGGCGTGCTCACCGCGAGCGGCGCCGCCGTCGTGCTGGACCGCAAGCTGGACGGCGAGGCGGCGGTCGACATCGTGGATGGCGTCGTGGGCGTGCCCCTCAAGCTTGGCGGCACGCTCGATGCCCCGGTGCTGTCGCTGACGGGTGCGGCGCTGGCGGGCGCTGCCGTCGGGACGGCGGTGCTGCCCGGCGTGGGCACCGCGATCGGGGCGCGCGTGGGGCAGGCGATGGACAAGCTGCTGGGGCCCGACGAGGCCCAGCGGTCCCCCAAAACGCCCGCGCCCGGCAAGGCCTCGCCGAAGCGCTGAGCGGCGGTTACCGCTGCCGTTTCACGGCCGGATTTCTTTACCTGCGCTAGACAATGCCGGGGCGGTGCGCATGACAAGCTCCGCGTTTTCCTTCTCTTTCCGCTCCAGTCATCCGAGGTGTCACGCCATGCACGTCAGCTATTCGGTCTTCACGGAAGTGCGCTTCTGGATCATGGTGGCCGTGTCGGTCGTGCTGCCGTTCTCGATCTACGGCGTGCTGATCGCCAAGCGCGCGATCTCGCGCTTCACGGTGCTGGTGCTCGGGTTCACGCTGGTGGCCATCGCCGGAATCGATGTTTTCTTCCTCCAGCGGCTGGCCACGCTCGCGAACGCGACGCCGTCACTCGCGGACGACGTGTTCTTCGTCTCGGAAGTGCGGGTGGCGCTCTACCTGTTGCCCGCGCTGTTCGCGGGGCTCGGCATCAACATGATCTCCCACGTCCTGACCACCCATCTGACCGCCGCGGAAAAGCGCTTCAACGAGGAGCATGCGGACGCGGCGACCGGACCGGAGCTCTAGAACGACTCCCAGTCGCCGCCGGCAGCCACCGCTGCGGGTGCGGGCTTCTGCGCTGCCGCAGCGGGCTTTCTTGCAACCGGGGCAGCCTTTGCCGCCGCTGCGCGCTGCAGGGTGGCGATCGGGCGCTGGCCCTGGCTGTCCAGCTTGAAGACGCTCACCACTTCCGAGAGGCTGCCGGCCTGTTCCTGGAGCGATGCGGCGGCTGCTGCCGCTTCCTCGACCAGCGCGGCGTTCTGCTGCGTGACCTGGTCCATCTGCGTGATCGCCTGGTTGATCTGCTCGATGCCCGAGGTCTGCTCCTGGCTGGCCGCGGTGATCTCGCCCATGATGTCCGTCACGCGCTTCACGCTCTCGACGATCTCGTCCATGGTGCGGCCGGCTTCGGTGACCTGCTTGCTGCCTTCCTCGACCTTCTCGACGGAATCGCCGATGAGGGTCTTGATTTCCTTCGCTGCGGCTGCCGAACGCTGCGCGAGGTTGCGCACTTCGGAGGCAACCACCGCAAAGCCGCGGCCCTGCTCGCCGGCACGCGCCGCTTCGACCGCCGCATTCAGCGCCAGGATGTTGGTCTGGAAGGCGATGCCGTCGATGACGCCGATGATGTCCACGATCTTGCGCGACGAGGCATTGATCGAGCCCATCGTGTCCACGACCTGATTCACCACGCTGCCACCGCGCACGGCGACTTCCGAAGCCGACACCGCGAGCTGGTTGGCCTGGCGCGCGTTGTCCGCGTTCTGCTTGACGGTGCTGGTGAGCTCCTCCATCGACGCTGCGGTCTCTTCCAGCGAACTCGCCTGCTCTTCGGTGCGCGACGACAGGTCCTGGTTACCGGATGCGATCTGCGAGCTGGCCGTCGACACATTCACGACCACACCCTGCACCTGATGCAGCGAAGAGTGCAGCGCGGTGCGCATCTGGTCGAGCGCGTGCAGCAGGCGGCCGGTTTCGTCGCCGGCGTAGCTCTTTTGTGGCGCGCCGGTCAGGTCCATGTCGGCGATGGCCTGCGCCATCGATTCGGCACGGCGCAGCGGCCGCGTGATGCTGCGCGCGAGGAACCACGCCATCGCGCTGCCCAGCGCCAGCGACAGCGCGGTGCAGATCATCAGCAGCGTGCTCGTCTGCGCGCGCAGGGCCTGTCCGCGCTCGGCGGCGGCGTCGAGCTCGGCGCGCTGCAGGTCCACCATCTTCTGCACGCCGGCGATGTAGCTGACCGATGTCGGCTCGAAGCGCGCGGTGAACACCCGGTTCGCGCCCTCGAGGTCGCCCGCGAGCTTGAGCTTGCTGACTTCCTCGCGTGCGGCGAGGTAGTCCTTGCGCAGCTCGCCGACCTTCTCGAACAGCGCGCGCTCATCCGGCTTGACCATCTGCCCCTCGATGAATTTCTGCAGTTCGTTCGTGTCCTTGATCGAGGCCGCGGTCGCCGGCGCGAAGTAGGCGATCAGGCTCGGGTCGCTGCTCTTGGCGATCGCCGCCGCGCGCTGCACGCCCGAGGTCGTGTGGCGCAGCCAGTCGGCGCCGGCGCGCTCGGTCTTCACGTTGTCGTTGACCATGCGGTCGATCTCTTCGCCCAGGCGCTGCAGCTTCAGCACCGCGAACACGCTGCTGGCGAGGAAGAGGGCAAGAATGGCGCCAAGCACGAGGGCGAGACGCCGGCCGATCGATATGTTGCTCAAGGACATGGTCGTGATTCCGGAAGATGCGAAGGAATGCGCGCACGCTGCGCATTCGCATATCGGCCGGAATCCGCCGAACTTGAGGGAAGAGGAGGGGGAAGAAAGAGAAACGGAGGGCGCGTTGCGCGCTCTCCGGCCCGGCAAGCGGGGCTTGGGGGCTTAGAACTTGTAGGTCACCGCGAGGTACGGAACGATCGGATTGAGCTTGAGGCTCGACTCGCTCTGCGCCACCGGCACGCCCAGCGCGGTCGTGGTCAGCTTGGCCGTGGTGCTCAGGCGGATGTACGACACCGAGAAGGACATGCCCCAGTGCGGGTCGAACTGGTAGGCCGCGCCCACGTTGAACACTGGCGAGAAGGAACTGTCGAGCTTGGCCGTCGTCGCCGATGCGGCCGGCGGGATGCCGATGCGGTTCGCCAGCGCGCCCTGCAGGCTCGGGGTGATCTTCACGTCGCTGTACCAGACGTAGGTTGCGCCGAGGCCGACGAAGGGACGCAGCTTGGCTTCGCCGTCATTGAAGTAGTACTTGGCCAGGATCGTGGGGCTCCACTGGCGCGCTTCGCCGAGTTCGCCGACCGGGGCGAGGGTGCCGGTGCCGTAGAGCTTGAATTTCGGCGGAATGCCGATCACGCCTTCGACGGCCCAGTGGCTGTCGACGAAATAAGTGGCGCTGAGGCCCAGCGTGTCCGAGTTGCCGGCGTCCGCGCCGGAGCCCGGCACCACGGCCGCAACCGGCGAGGTGAAGGTCAGGGGTTTGCTCGAATCCTGCGGCGAAAAGTGGAGCCAGCCGGCGCCCACTTGCCAATCGCCGGCCTTTTGCGCCAGGGCGCTGCCGGAACCGAGAGCGGCAACGGCGGCCAGCGCAAACAGTTTTGTCTTCATCATGAGAGAGTGAGTTGAGGGAAAGGGGAGCTGCATATAAAGGGGAGCTGCATATGATACGTATGCGTTTAATTGATTCGGCAAACGTGTCACCTAGGCTACAACAAAGGCCTAGTCCTTCTGTGAGCACACACTCTCAATGTAGGGTCTCCCGCGAATCCCTCAAAGTTTCGGGCCGGCGGCCGATATCAAGGCTGGTTCTCCAGGGATCTTCTTGCCAAAGATCATTCGGCCCGCCGCGTGCGGGCCTTCTTTTTTTGGAGCAGCCCTCCGGGCTATTCAGGCGCGCCATTCCACGGTGGCGTAGCGGCGGGCTTCGGCCTGCCGCGCCGCGCGGCCCTGGCGGAAAAAGCTCGCCCAGTCGCTGCGCTGACGAGCGACTTCGAGCTCGACCGGATCGCCGGGCACCGTGACCAGCTTCAGCGGATCCTCGTCGGCCATCCTGCTGATCGTCTGGAGGAAGCGGATCTGGCAGTCGCCCACGCCGATCGCATCGCCGTTGCGCAGCGTGCTTTCGCGCACGCGCGACTGGTTCACGAAGGTGCCGTTGCGGCTCGCCATGTCGAGCACGACGTAGCGGTCGCCCATCCAGCGGATCGCCGCGTGGTGGCGGCTGACGCCTAGGCTGTCGATGTGCACCCCGCAGTTGGGGTCGCGCCCGATCGTCGTGATCGGTCCCTTGAGATTGACTTGCCGCACGCTGCCGTGCCGCGTCAGGACGATGAGTCTGGACATGTGCTTCTCGCTGTAAGTGGTTGAACGTGTGGTGCTTTTCGGCGCGTCCAGCCGGTTTTGAAGCGTCCCGGCACGGCACTGCGGCAACTTTCCGCATTTCGCGCCTGTAACATGCCCCGGCAACAGGAGCGAACATGATCGGAAGATTCCTTGCCGTGGTCCTTGCCCTCGTGCTGACCGCCTGTGCCAGCACCGCGACCGTCAAGACCGACTTCGACCCGAATGCGCGCTTCGGCAACGACCGCACCTACAGCTGGATCTCGGGCGACGATGGCGGCGCATTGCTGCCGCAGGTCATCGTCTCGGGCATCGATTCGCGCCTTTCGGCCCGGGGCTGGAAGCGGGTGCCCGAGAACGGCGAGATCCGTGTCTCCGCCCACGTCACCCGCGTGAAGGGCCAGACCTTCAACAACTTCTACAGCGGCATCGGTCACGACCTCAACTGGCTCGGCATCGGCAGCAATTGGCCGGGCTACGTGACGATGTCCACCGACGACTACGAGAAGGGCACGCTGCTGGTCGACATGTTCGACGGCGGCACCCAACGTGCGATCTGGCGAGGCAGCGCGAGCGGCGTGCTGCCCGACGATCCCTCGCGTGTGAATGCGAGCGTGCAGGCGGCGCTCGACAGGCTGTTTGCCGGCTTCCCGCCCGGCGGTGCGTCCGCACGCTCGAAATAGAGCGCGCGCGCCTTCAGGCTAGCCGCCGGACTGGCAGGCCGCGCGGATGATGCGCTGCATGGGGTTGGGCTCGACGTCGCGAAAGAGCATCGGCTGCGGATTGCGCGAGTAATCGGTCGACTTGCTCGGCGCGCCCTGCCAGAGCGGCTGCGGATAGAACGTCGCGAAGGTATAGCCCGCCTTGCGCGCGCGGCAGTCGAAGACCACCTTCGACTCGTAGGAGCGATAGGGAACGTTCTCCCAGTTGAACCGCTGCCTCGCACGGCTGACCCGCACGTTCATGGTCCTGAACTGGCCCTCGACGTGGGTGGCGACGGGATCGACCTGGACCGTGTCCATCGATGCATCCGCCGGATTGCCCGTCACTGTGAACCACTGCGTCGGCGCCGGGGGCTGGACGTGAATCTGCGCCTCGGATTGCGCTTGCGGCTGTGCCTGCGCATTGCAGGCCACGATGCTGAGCAACACAAGCCGCCGTCTCAAGTCCCACTCCTTTGCTGGCCGAAGAAGCGATCGATTCTAGCCAGCGGTCGCCGGGCGACGGCGCGCGCCTCAGTCCAGGCGGACGACCTCCGCATCGACCGCATCGGCGTGCAGCTTTGCGACCTCGTCGGCACGGCGCGCCAGCACGGCGCGCTGGTTGATGTAGCCCTTGTCCGTGATCTCGCCCGCATCGATGTCGGGCGGCGCGTTCAGCACGATCGCGCGCACCGGGCACTGCGACGAGCCCGCGCCCGTGTCGCGCAGATCGCGCATCACGCGCTGCAGCGCCGCGTGCAGTTCCTCGCGCGGCCGGGATGCCGCCTGCGGGCTGGGGAACACCAGCATGCCGATCTCCGCCCGGTCGTGCCCGGTGATCACGATGTCCTGGGCCAGCGGCGCGAGGCGCGACACCAGTTCCACCCGCAGGGTGCCCACCGAGACCCAGGTGCCGCTGGACAGCTTGAAATCCTCGGCCACGCGACCGTTGAACATCACGCCGCGCTCGGGCTGCTGCGCATGCACCAGGTAGCCCGCGTCGCCGATGCGGTAGTAGCCTTCTTCATCGAACGCCTCGGAGGTCTCGCGCGGCCCGTTGCGGTAGCCGGGAAACACCGACACGCCCTTCACACGCATCTCCAGCTTGTCGCCATTGGGCACCAGCTTGAGCTCGATCCCCGGCAGCGGCGCGCCGATGCAGCCCGCGCCATCGAGCCGCCAATGCGCGGTCGTGATCGCGGGCGACGTCTCCGTCGCGCCCCAGGAGGTCGTGAGCCACAGCGGCCGCGTTGGCCGTGCGCGACGGGCCACCGCCTCGAGCCGCTCCCACGTTGACGGCGCCAGCGCGGCTGCCGCGTAGAAGACCAGCCGCAGGCGCGAGAGCACTTCCGACGCCAGCGCTTCATCGGCCTCGAGGAAAGGCAGCAGCATGTCGTAGCCGCGCGGCACGTTGAACAGCAGCGTCGGCCGCACCTCGCGCAGGTTGCGCACCGTCTTCTCGATCAGTCCCGGCGCCGGCCGACCTTCGTCGATATAGAGCGCGCCACCGTGGCTCAGCACCATGTTGAAGTTGTGGTTGGCGCCGAAGGTGTGGCTCCATGGCAGCCAGTCGACCAGCACCGGCTTCTCCCGGTCGAGGAAGCGCCAGGTCTGGGCCATCATCTGCTGGTTCGCGCAGAGCATGCGATGCGTGTTGATCACCACCTTCGGCTTGCCGGTCGAGCCCGAGGTCAGCAGGTACTTGGCGTGGTCGTCCGGCAGGATCGCGTCGAAGGCCTGCATCACTGCGGGCGTTTCCTTCGTCTGCAGGAGCCGCTCGAACGGCATGCCGCCCGGGTGCGCATCGGCGTTGCGGCTGAACACCATGGCCGCCTCGACGCCGCAGCCCGCGAGCGATGGCCCGTACACCTTCGCGTCGGACGCATAGATCACCGCAGGCGCCAGCGCGCGCAGCATCCCGTGCAGCCGCGAAGGGTCCTTGGCCATGCGCGAGTACGCGCTCGACAGCGAGCACGCGGTGCGCCCGATGTGCATCGTCGCGAGCATCAGCACCGCATGGTCGATCGCGTTGTCCGACAGGATCACCACCGGCCGGTCCTTCGGCGCGCCCAGATGAAGCAGACCTTGCGCGACGGCGCCCACGGCGCGGCGCAGCTCGCCGTAGCTCAGCCTGCGCCAGCCTTCGCCGCTTTCGTCACGCTCGGCCAGCGCCAGCGCATCGGGCGTCTCGCGCGCCCAGCGTTCCAGCCAGTCCCCGATGCATCGTGCGTACGGCTTCAGTGCCACCGGCGAGCGCAGGATGAACGAGCCGTCGTCCAGGTCGATGCGCACCGTGCGCGGCGGGGCGATCTGGTTCTCGTCTTCGAAGAAGGCGGGGGTGGTCATGTCTTGTCTCCTCGGCGGCAGTTGCCGCTGCGGTTGTTATTCGAGTGTGCCGGTCGAAGCCTTGTCGCGGATCAGGTTCATCAGCAGGATGTCGCGGGCGGCTTCGAGATCCGCCATGCGGCGAGTGCCGAGTTCGTCAGCGACACCTGCCGTGACGGCCTTCTTGAGCGCGGGCGTCATCGACGGCGCGCCCAGGTCGTGCCACCAGTCCTCGATCGGCCCACCCAGGTGATCGAGCACGTGCGCGATCCCGCCCGCGCCGCCCGAGAGATGCAGGTTCATGAACGGCCCCATCACCGCCCAGCGCAGGCCCGGACCGTGCGCGATCGCGGCGTCGATGTCCGCGACCGAGGCCACGCCCTGTTCCACCAGATGGAAGGCCTCGCGCCACAGGGCGGCCTGCAGCCGGTTCGCGATATGCCCCTTCACTTCGCGCTTCACGTGGATCGGCCGCTTGCCGATCGCCGCGTAGAACGCCATCGTGCGCGCCACCGCATCCGCCGAGGTGTGTTCTCCGCCGACCACTTCCACCAGCGGAATCAGGTGCGGCGGATTGAACGGATGGCCGAGCACCACGCGCTCCGGGTGCTTGCAATGCGCCTGCACGCCGCTGATCGCGAGCCCCGACGAACTGGATGCGAGGATCACATGCGGCCGCGCCGCTGCATCCATGCGCCGGAACAGCTCGGCCTTGATGTCCATGCGCTCGGGGCCGTTCTCCTGCACGAAGTCCGCCGGTGCGACCGCCTCTTCGAGTTGCGCATGGAAGCGCAGCCGGTCCAGCGATGCGCCCTCGGCCAGGCCGAAGCGCTCCAGCGTCGGCCAATGCTGCGCCACCGCTGCGCGCAGCCGCTCCTCGGCGCCGGGCGACGGGTCCGTCGCATCCACGTCCAGCCCGTGGGCGAGGAAATACGCGGCCCAGCTCGCGCCGATCACGCCCGTGGCGACGACCGCCACGCGCTTGACGTCATTGAAGGATGTGCTCATACGCGGCTCCCGCGCCTCAGTGCCACGCGAACTCCGGGCGCGGCAGCCCGATGCGCGGCAGGCCCATCATGTGGCGCGCCTCGGCGGGCGTGGCAGGCTCCATGTCCATCTCGCGGATGATCCGCACGATGCGCTCGGTGAGCTGCAGGTTGGTCGCCAGCTCGCCGTGGCGGAAGTAGAGGTTGTCCTCGAGTCCAACGCGCGCATGGCCGCCCAGCAGCAGCGCGCTGATGTTTGCCTCGAGCTGCGACGGGCCGATGCCGCTCACGCAGAAGATCGCGCCCTTGGGCAGCGTGTCCACCATCATCTGCAGGTGGCGCGGCGAGAACGGCATCGCGTTCTGGAAGTTGCGGTGCACGTTCATCACGAGGTTGATGAAGTAGGGCTCCTCGTCCAGCCCTTCGTTGATCAGCGTCGTCGTGTCCTGCAGGATGTGCGTGGGGCTGAACACCTCCCACTCGGGCTTGATGCCGCGCGCCTTCATCCCCGCGGCGAGTTCGCGGCCCTTGGTGAGCGGCGTGTCCATCAGGATCTCGCGCCCTTCGAAGGAGAGGTTGAGCGTGGTCGCGTCCAGGGTGCACATCTCGGCACCGGCATCCATGCCCTTGATGCGCTCCTCCCACGCGATCTCCCAGCGGTTGCCCGGGAGCGGCTTCACCATGTCGCCGTGCACGCCGCCGCCGGTGGAATTGTTGATGACGATGTCGCAGCCGGCATCGCGGATGCGGGTGTTGATCTCGCGGTAGACCGCGGCATCGCAGGTCGCGCCGTCGTCGGCACGCCGCGCGTGGATCGCGGCCACGCTGGCGCCGGCCTTCCAGCAGCGGATCACGTCCTCCGCGATCTCGGCGGGCTGCGTCGGCAGATGGGGGTTCTGGGCCTTGTGCGCCATGCCGCCGGTCGGGGCGATGGTCACGATCACTTTGCGCTTGGTCATGGGCTATCTCCTGTGGGACAGCACGGTATTATTTTTGGCCGCCTTCGCCCTGACAGTCATCGCGATGACATTTCGTATCAGGGATAACGAGGCGCAGGAGCCCCCATGCGCAACAAGCCCGCAGCCGAGACACCCGCGGCCAGCCTTTCCCTGACCATCCCGCGCCTGCTGGCGCTCTCTGGCTGGTTCCCGCAGCTCGACGGCGAAGTGCAGGCGCGCGTGCTCGACGAGATGCGCGAGGAGCCCGTCGCCGCCGGCGCGGCGCTCTGCCGGCGCGGCGAAATGCCGCTGCACTGGTACGGCACGCTCGAAGGGCTGCTCAAGTGGTCCGTCACCTCGGACGACGGCCGTTCCGTCACCTTCGGCGGCCTGACGGTCGGCAGCTGGTTCGGTGAAGGCACGCTGCTGCGGGCGGTGCCGCGCTCCGCGGACATCATCGCGCTGCGCGATAGCCGCGTGGCGGTGATGCCGCAGGACACGTTCGAGTGGCTGCACCGCACGCAGATGAGCTTCAACCACTTCCTGCTCGCGCAGCTCAACGAGCGGCTGCACTGGTTCATGGGCAACTACGCGGCGCATCGCCTGCTCGACGCCGACAGCCAGGTGGCGCGCGCGCTGGCGGGGCTCTTCCATCCATGGCTGCATCCGCTCGGGCAGAAGCACCTGCAGACCTCGCAGGAGGAGATCGCGGCGCTGTCGGGCCTCTCGCGGCAGCGCTGCAATGCGGCGCTCAAGCGGCTTCGCGACGCGGGGCTGCTGCGCATCGAGTACGGCGGCATCACCGTGATCGACGTCGAGGGCCTGCGCCGATTCGGCGATCGCGTCTAGTGTCAAAGGCAGACGTAGGCCGGGCACGCGCCCTCGGGAAAGAGCTCCAGGTTCAGCGTCGTCCCGGGGTTGATCACCAGCCCCATCCCCGGCGGCAGCGCCCGCAGCACGTCGATGCCCTTCATCACGATGGAATGCGGCGCCACCGATGCGAAGTCGCCGATGCGGCACTTGTCGGTGAAGCAGGCCATCATCGTGTTCTGCTCCTTGAAGAGCAGCAGCGGCCGGAACGGCGGGCCGTGCTCGACGGGCGCCGTCCTGCTGGCCACGATCAGGTCGGAATCGGCGAACTCCTTCAGCAGGTCTTCCATCGTCAGCGACCCGCACCGTGCGTGCGACAGCACCAGCTCCAGCGGGTTGTTGAGGTTCATCGTTGCGCTCTCGCAATGGGGCGTGGCCTCATTGGAAGGTGACGCGATCGGCGATGAGCACGCCGTTGGCGACGCGACTGCCTTCGACCATCACCCGCACCTGCGCACCGAGGTTCGCGGCGCTGCCGTTGACGAAGCTCACCCCCGGCCCGCTGGCGTCGATCGGCTGTCCCTTGATGCGGAAATCGGCGATCGAGTTGAAGGTCGAGATCTGCCCGGTCAGGCTGAACGAGGGCTGCCCGCCGGTGCCCGGCGCGAGCCTGATCTTGAGTGTGTTTGCCTTCAGCACCCCGTTCGAGAGCACGCCGCCGACGATCACCCTGACGCCGTTGCCCACCGACTGGGCCGGCCCGCCGGACACCTTCGCCGCCGACGCATCGACGGGCATGCCCAGTACACGCAGCGAACCGAGCCCGGCGAAGTCGGTCACCACGCCGGCCAGCTGCAAGGCCGTGCCATTGGCGGTCGGCGCCGGGTACCACCACTGCACCGCGGTCGCCACCATCGGGCCCGCGCCGACCGCGCTCGCCCGCACGCGCACCAGTACGCCGTTGGCAAACACCCCGCCGTTTCCGCCGGTCACGGGCGCCTGCCCGTAGTCGATCACGTAGCCGCCAATGCTGAAGCGCCGCGCCACGATGTCGAGGTTCTG
>NZ_FNRO01000018.1 GCF_900107745.1 Variovorax sp. YR216
CCTGCATCCAAGGCCGAATGTAAGACTGCAGCCAGTACCCGATTGCCTTCATCGCTACATCCACTTGCACAACGGCGGGTGTCCATGTAAGACAGGATGGCTGAGTCCGGGGGCGCCGAGGAAGACTTCTTAGAAAGACCCACGTTCATGAAGCTCAATGTTCTTTCGGACTTGCACCTGGGCTTCAGCCACTACGACCGACCGCACAACGATGCGGACGTGGTGGTCCTCGCCGGCGACATATCGCGGCCACGCGAAGCCGTGGACTGGGCGCTGCGCCTCGACAAACCCGTGCTCTATGTAATCGGCAATCACGAGTTCTATGGCGGCAGCATCGATGGCGTCGCCGAAGAGTTCCGACGCCTGTGCGCGGGCACCCTGATCAAGGTGCTCGACGACAACGGAGCGATCGTCGACGGCGTACGCTTCCTGGGCACCACGCTGTGGACGGATTTCGAACTCTTCGGCGACGAAGACAAGCGGAGTGCGGCGATGACCGAGGCTCAAGGCATGATGCGCGACTTCAGCCGCATACGGCGCTGCCAGGCGGAACCGGCACTCTTCACTCCCCAGGACTCGATCGGCCTTTTCAGGCGCCACTCGGCATGGCTCGACGACATGCTCGCGACGCCTCACGAAGGACCTACCGTCGTGATCACCCATCACGCCCCGTCCCGCAGAAGCATCCATCCGAGATTTGCCGACTCGCTGCTGAACGCGTGCTTCGTGTCCGACGCAGAGCACCTCCTCGGGGAAGATCGCGTCCGGCTGTGGATACACGGACACACCCATGACAGCTTCGACTACCTGGTTCGGGGAACGCGCGTGATCTGCAATCCGCGCGGATATGCCAAGGACGGTGTCAACGAGAACCCGCTGTTCGATCCGAACCTGACGATCGACGTGGCGTAGCGCGACAACCCGGCTTGCCGCTTCAGCGTCCAGCGCTGGCTCAATCTGCAGCACATTGCTCCGCTTCGATACAGTCCCTGGCGCGACGCTGGCACACGCCGATGCCATCGCCGGACGCAAACCCGTTGCCTGACAAGGACTTGCGTCTTCTGCAGCCCACTGGCACGCACTGGCCCGCGGATTGCGAAGTGCTCCATGCGATTCCTTCCTCAACCTCAACGGAGATGAACCCATGGACATGGCTGAAATGCGCAACCTCGGCATTGCGAACCCCTTCAAGAAGCAGTACGGCAACTACATCGGCGGCGAGTGGGTCGCGCCGATCGACGGGCAGTACTTCGACAACCTGACGCCGGTCACCGGCAACGCCTTCACGAGCATTCCGCGCTCCAACGCCAAGGACATCGAGGCCGCGCTCGACGCCGCGCACAAGGCCAAGGCCGCATGGGGGCGCACGTCGCCGACAGAGCGCGCCAACATCCTGCTGAAGATCGCCGACCGCATGGAGCAGAACCTGCAGACGCTGGCGGTGGCCGAGACGCTCGACAACGGCAAGCCGCTGCGCGAGACGATGGCCGCCGACATGCCCCTGGCCATCGATCACTTCCGCTACTTCGCATCCTGCGTGCGGGCACAGGAAGGCGGCATCAGCGAGATCGATCATGAGACCTACGCGTACCACTTCCACGAGCCGCTCGGCGTGGTCGGCCAGATCATTCCGTGGAACTTCCCGATCCTGATGGCGGTGTGGAAGCTGGCACCGGCGCTTGCTGCCGGCAACTGCGTGGTGCTCAAGCCGGCCGAGCAAACGCCGGCGTCGATCCTGGTGCTGATGGAGATCATCGGCGACCTGCTGCCGCCGGGCGTGGTCAACGTCGTCAACGGCTTCGGGCTGGAAGCGGGCAAGCCGCTCGCATCGAGCCCGCGCATCGCCAAGATCGCCTTCACCGGCGAGACCACCACCGGCCGCCTGATCTCGCAGTACGCGAGCCAGAACCTCATTCCGGTCACGCTGGAACTGGGTGGCAAGTCGCCCAACATCTTCTTCGAGGACGTGCTCTCGGCCGACGACGCCTTCTTTGACAAGGCGCTGGAAGGCTTCACGATGTTCGCGCTGAACCAGGGCGAGGTCTGCACCTGCCCGAGCCGCGCACTGATCCAGGAGTCGATCTACGACCGGTTCATGGAACGTGCAATCAAGCGCGTCGAAGCGATCACCCAAGGCCATCCGCTCGACACCGCCACGATGCTGGGCGCACAGGCCTCTCAGGAGCAGATGGAGAAGATCCTCTCGTACATCGACCTCGGCAAGCAGGAAGGCGCACAGTGCCTGACCGGTGGCGCGCGCCAGGTGAAGAGCGGCGAACTGGCCGGCGGCTACTACGTCAAGCCGACCGTGTTCAAGGGCCACAACAAGATGCGCATCTTCCAGGAGGAGATCTTCGGCCCCGTGGTGTCGGTGACGACCTTCAAGACCGAAGAAGAAGCCCTCGAGATCGCCAACGACACACTGTATGGCCTGGGCGCCGGGGTCTGGAGCCGCGACGGCGCACGCGCCTTCCGCATGGGCCGGGGCATCCAGGCCGGCCGCGTGTGGACCAACTGCTACCACCAGTACCCGGCGCATGCCGCGTTCGGCGGCTACAAGCAATCGGGCATCGGCCGCGAGAACCACAAGATGATGCTCGACCACTACCAGCAGACCAAGAACCTGCTGGTGAGCTACAGCCCGAACAAGCTGGGATTCTTCTGAGCAGGTCACGCATGAGCGATAAGCAAGTCGCTCGCGTGTCCGTGACGCCGGCCGCGCAGGCGCTCATCGAGCGCCTGCGCGCGGCGCATGGGCCGTTAATGTTCCACCAGTCGGGCGGCTGCTGCGACGGCAGCGCGCCGATGTGCTTCGCGCTCGGGGAGTTCATCACGGGCGATGCCGACATCTGCCTCGGCGAGATCGCGGGCACGCCCTTCTACATGAGCCGGTCGCAGTTCGAGTATTGGGAGCACACGCACCTGATCATCGATGCAGTGCCCGGCAACGGCGGCATGTTCTCGCTGGAGCGGCCAACCGGGATGCGCTTCCTCACGCGCTCGCGGCTGTACGACGATGCGGAATGGCAGGCGCTGGAGGCGCAGGGCCGGCCTTCGTAGGCGGGCCCTGGCCGGTCGCCCGGCGCATTGATTTCAGGGTGCCTGCCATGCGACGTTGCCGCCCTCGAACATCGTTCGCAGCCGCCCGTCGCGCTCCAGGTCGTTGAGGCCGGCCTGCAGTGCCTGCGCCAGGTCCGTCGAGTCCTTCTTCACCGCCATGCCCACCGCCCAGCCATTGCGCTGGATGCGCGGAGAAGGCAGCGGCGCGATCGCAAAGCGCGCATCGCCGCGCAACACCGATTCCATCTCCGACGCGAGCCCGGCGGCGGCCGCGACGTCGCCGCGCTGCAGCGCGCGCGCGGCTTCGGTGCCGTCCTTCCATTGCGTGTCGAGCTGGCTGCGATAGGCGCCGCCATCGGCGCCGATCATCAGCCAGCCGGCCAGCGTCTGGCCCGGCACCGCCACCTTTGCATCGCCAAGCGCCGACAGGCTGTCGAGCTGCGGGAGCTTGTCGAGCCGCCTTGCGAGCACGACGCGCTCGCGGTAGTACGGCGCGAAGATCCGCGCCTGCGGCGTGTCGTCGATGAGCGGCTTGTCGACCGGCACATGCATCAGCACGTCCGCCGGCCCGAAGCCCAGGTAGTGGCCGCGCCAGACCATGTTGCGCAGATCGTCGCCCATGTTCTCGTCGGCATTGAAGGGAAGCATCGACACCTTCACGCCGAGCCCATCCGCGAGGCCCTGCGCGAGTTGCACGTCGATGCCCTTGCCGGCGACGTGGAAAGGCGGCATGTCCTTGTAGAGCGCGACGGTGAGTACGCCGCGCTCGCGGATGCGGTCCAGCGCCGCCGCGCGCGCGACGAGCGCCGGCGCGCCGAGGCCTGCCGCGCCGATCCATCGAAGGACCGTGCGGCGCGAGGGATGTGAAGCGCGCATCGTGGGCTCCTACAGCGGCTTGTCGCGGCGGGTCTCGAGGTAGGCCTTGATCGACCAGATCGCTTCCTGGTTCATCGTGCCCTCGAACGGCGGCATATAAACGGCACCGTTTCGTGTCCGGCCATGGCGCACCGTCGTCAGGAAGTAGTCGTCGATCTCCTTCGCGCAGGCGGCCTTCTTGGGTGCATCCTTCATCGTGGCGCAGTCGTTGTCGATCTTGCGCAGGTCGGGCGCGATGCCGCCGGAGATGGCTTCGATGCCGTGGCAGCGCGCGCAGTTCTGGTTGTAGGCAGAGGTGCCGATCTTGATGGCCGTGGCATTGCCGCGATACGGGTTCTCGGCGCGCCAATCCTTGCCGAGTTCCGCCAGCCCCGTGGTGTCCACGGCCTGCGGGGTCACGTCGCCGTGCGGCCACGCGAGGCCGGCACAGGTCAGGCTCAGTGCAGCAGCCATCAGCTTCAATCCCTTGCGGGTCCTGAGGTAGGTTTCCATCGCTTCATCTCCGTTCGCGTTCAATTGATGACGCGGATGAATGCGCAAACGCTATGCCACGCGAAGTTGTTGCAGGCGGGAACACAAATTGCGTGAATTGCCCCGCGTGTGGCATCCTTTCGAGGTGCCAGGCAAGAAGTAACAAGAGAGGCCGTGTCCGCTGTACCAAAACGGGACACAACGTCGCGAAGAGACCGAGCGTATTTCTGGATAGACAGAACACCTGCCCAATAGAGGCAGTGGAGACAAGACCATGGTTGCAACCCCACGAGAGCTGGCCGCGACTGCCAGGACCTGGACCACACCCGAAGCCCTGCCGCTCCCGCAGCAGAAGGAACGCACCGAACTCATCGAACAGTGGCATCAGCGCTGTTCGGCACTCGGGCTGACACGCGTCGAACGGCCCGATTTCGAACCCCTGATGCGCGGCGACCTCGCGGTCGCACGCGAACGCAACCAGCGCCTGTTCACGCACGCGGCGCCCGTCATGGAGATGCTCTTCGAACAGATCGTCGACACCGAAAGCATGATCGTGCTGGCCGACGTCAGCGGCACCATCCTCCACTCCGTCGGCGACGACCGCTTCCTGCAGCGTGCCGACAAGGTCGCGCTGACGCCCGGGGTCAACTGGGCAGAGCATTCCAAGGGCACCAACGCGATCGGCACTGCGCTGTTCGAGGAAGCGCCGACCGTTGTACACGGCGGCGAGCATTTCATCCACGCCAACAATTTCCTGACCTGCTCGGCAGCGCCGATCTTCGATCCGCGCGGCAACATGCTCGGCGTGCTCGACGTCACCGGCGACCAGCGCTCCTACCACCGGCACACCATGGGCCTGGTGCGCATGTCGGCGCGCATGATCGAGAACCAGTGGCTGTCCGACGACTACGGCAACCGCCTGCGCCTGCATTTCCACAGCCGGGTCGAATTCATCGGCACCCTGCTCGAGGGCATCATCGTCGTCGGCGCCGACGGCAAGATCCTCGGCGCCAACCGCAGCGCGCTCGACCAGCTCGACATGAGCAGCGCGGCATTGCGGATGCACAGCCTGACCAGCCTCTTCGGCACGACCGCGCCGGCGGTGTTCGATCACTTCCGCTCGCCGCTTCCGACGCCGATGACGCTCTGCCTGTCGAACGGCCGCCAGTTCCATGTGAGCGCGCGGTTCAACGGCCCGCAGCGATCGATGGCGATGGAAACACGGAGCGCACCCGTTGCCGACTCGGCAGACCCGCGATCCCCGGTGGGCGCCGAGGCCCGCCAATCCACCGGCGTGCTGGCGGGTGCCACGGCGCACTCGGCCGACGGCACGCTCTTCTCCGGCCTGCACTACCTCAACACCGGCGATCCGCAGATCGGTGCGCTGGTCCAGAAGGTGCAGCGCGTCATCAACCGCGACATCCCGCTGCTCATCCTTGGCGAGACGGGCACGGGCAAGGAACTGCTCGCGCGCGCGGTGCACCAGGACTCGAACCGCGCCCGGCAGCCTTTCGTGGCGGTCAACTGCGCGTCGATTCCCGAGTCGCTGATCGAGGCCGAGCTCTTCGGCTACGAGGACGGCGCCTTCACCGGCGCGCGCCGCAAGGGCGCCGTGGGCCGCATCGTGCAGGCCAATGGCGGCACCCTGTTCCTCGACGAGATCGGCGACATGCCCCTTGCATTGCAGGCACGGCTGCTGCGCGTGCTGCAGGAGCGGCAGGTCACGCCCCTGGGCAGCCTCAAGTCCATTCCGGTCGACATCGCGGTGATCGGCGCGACGCACCGCAAGTTGCGCGACATGATCGAGGCCGGGTCGTTCCGCGAGGACCTCTACTACCGACTGAACGGCCTGGTGGTGAAGCTGCCGGCGCTGCGCGAGCGTTGCGACCTCGACGTGGTGGCGCGCCGCATCCTGCTGAGCGATTGCCCGCACGGCACGCCGGAGATCAGTGCGGCGGTGATGGCCCTGTTCAAGGCGTATGCATGGCCGGGCAACGTGCGCCAGCTCGCGAACGTCCTGCGCACCGCCGCCGTCATGGCTGCCGGCGAAGGCCAGATCGAGGAGCACCATCTCTCGGACGATTTCCTGGAAGACGCGCGCAGCGGACGCGCGTCCCAGCCGCCGCAGGTCTCCATGCCGATCCGCGCCACGTCGCCCGCGACCGACGCGATGCCGACGCAATTCCCCGAGCCCCCGAACGAACGCAGTGCAGAGCCCGACGCCCTGTCAGGCCCCGTTCAGGCAACGGCCGAACCGGCCACGCCGCGCACGCTCGGCGAAGCGGAGGTCGAGCTGATCCGCAGCACGCTCGCCGCGGCCAACGGGAATATCTCGGTCGCCTCGAAGCGCCTGGGCATCAGCCGCAACACCATCTATCGCAAGCTGCGCTGGGGCAAGTAGGACCCTAGGGAGATCCCTGTACCGCCGTCGAACGGCGCTGTACCAGCCTGGAACACTCGCCACCCGCGCCTGCGCTCGCAGGCCTTCAGCTCGCGCGCTCAGCGCCTCCAGAGCCCCATCCATCAGGGCAATCCCCAGTCTCTTCCACCTGCGCCGCACCGTGCCGCCGCAGGCACGCGATTTGCGCAAGTGAGTGGGCCCGAATGGCAATCCCGCCCGGGCCTGTTCCGCTTCCAAGGAGACTCCATGCAATGGTCGACACCTGCGTTTGAAGACATGCGCTTCGGCTTCGAGATCACGATGTACATCTCGCACCGCTGAGCCATCGCACCGGTGGCGCGCGGCGACGAGCCGCGCTGCCACCGGCCCCCATTCCTCCTCGCCCTCTCATGAAAATACTCGTGCTCGGCTCCGGTGCCGGTGGTGGCTTTCCGCAATGGAACTGCAATTGCCGGCAGTGCGCCGGCCAGCGCATCGGCGATGTCGAAGCGCGTTCGCGCACCCAAAGCTCGATCGCCGTATCGGCGGACGGCCAATCGTGGGTGCTGCTCAACGCCTCGCCCGACATCGGCCAACAACTGCGCGGTCAACCCCAGCTGCATCCGCGGCACGGCGTGCGCGACACGCCGATCAAGGCCGTGATCCTGATGGATGCCCAGGTCGACCATGTCACCGGCCTGCTCGGCATGCGCGAAGGCCCCTGCATCGACGTCTATGCCACGCCTTGCGTATTCGAGGACCTGACCACGGTCTTCCCCGTGATCAGCGTGCTCGAGCACTACTGCGGCACACGCTGGCACATGCTCGCGGTGGCCGGCACCCAGCGCAGCGCAACCTTCGCCGTCGACGGCTTCGCGTCGCTGCGCTTCACGGCAGTGGCGATTCCGGGCAAGGCCCCGCCCTACTCGCCGCATCGAGGCGAGCAGACGACCGGCGACAACATCGCGCTCCTGATCGAGGACCTGGACGACGGCAGCCGCCTGTTCTATTCGCCGGGCCTCGCGGAGGTGGGCGCGAGCGAACTGCAATGGATGCAGGGCGCCGACTGCCTGCTGGTGGACGGCACCTTCTGGGTCGAGGACGAGATGCTGCAGGCCGGCCTGAGCCGCAAGACCGCCACCGAGATGGGCCACCTGCCGCAGATGGGCGACGACGCGCGTGCCGGCATGGTCGACGTGATGCTGACCACGGGCGCGCGGCGCAAGGTCCTGATCCACATCAACAACAGCAACCCGATCCTGGACGAGACGAGCGCGCAGCGCCGCGTGCTCGACGACCACGGCATCGAAGTGGCCTACGACGGCATGGAGATCACGCTATGACGGCAACACTGACAGCCCCCGCCCCGGCGAGCACGCGCGAGGCGGCCCGGAATGAACTTCAGCGCCTGTGGGACAGCGACGAGTTCGAAGCGCGCCTGCGCGCCTGCGAAGCGCGCTATCACATCCACCACCGCTTCAACCAGCGGCTGAACCGCGGCGAGCTCCAGCCCTTCCAGGTGCGCGCCTGGGTGGCGAACCGCTTCTACTACCAGGTCAACATCCCGCGCAAGGACGCGGCGGTGATGTCCAACTGCGACGACCGCGCGGAGCGCCGCCGCTGGATCCTGCGCATGCTCGACCACGATGGCCGCGATGACTTCGCGGGCGCCGATGCCGGCGGCATCGAGGCCTGGGTGCGCCTGGGCGAGGCCGTGGGGCTCGATCGGGCAGACCTCTGGTCGCACCGCCACGTGCAGCCGGGCGTGCGCTTCGCGGTGGACGCCTACGTCAACTTCGCGCGGCAACGTCCGTGGGAAGAAGCCGCGATCTCCTCGCTGACCGAGATGTTCGCGCCGAGGATCCACGCCGATCGGCTC
This sequence comes from Variovorax sp. YR216, assembly GCF_900107745.1. GTDB lineage: Bacteria > Pseudomonadota > Gammaproteobacteria > Burkholderiales > Burkholderiaceae_C > Variovorax. The sequence continues at coordinate 8,667 of NZ_FNRO01000018.1, forward strand.
GCCGGGTGGCCGACGCTCTATCCGTGGATCGATGTCGAGGGCCTGGCCTACTTTCGCAGCCGGATCCCGCTCGCCACGCGCGACGTCGAGCACGGCCTCGAAGTCGCGCGCCGCTGGTGCACCACGCGTGCGCGGCAGGAACGCGCGGTCGGCATTCTTCATTTCAAGCTCGACATCCTGTGGTCGATGCTCGATGCGATCGAGCGCGGGTTCCCCGACGACATGCCGACGGAGCAACGCCCATGATCGCGCCCGACGAACGCCCCCGCATGTCGGGCCTCTACCGGATGCAGTTCGAGGCGACGCAGGACCACTGGGTCCTGCTCTACCCCGAAGGCATGGTCCGACTCAACCTCCCGGCCGCCGAGATCCTGCAGCGCTGCGACGGGCAGCGCACGGTGGACGAGATCGTCGCCGAGCTCGAAATCGTCTTCGCGCAGCCCTCGCTGCACGAGGACGTGATCGGCTTCCTCTGCCAGGCGCGCGAGCGCGGCTGGCTGCAATAGGCACGGGCACGCGCATGGAAGCGCAAGACTCCGGCACCCGCGGCGCGGTCCGGCCGCCCTTCTGGCTGCTGGCCGAGCTGACCTATCGCTGCCCGCTGCACTGCGTGTTCTGCTCGAACCCGGTCGACCATGCGCGCCACGGCGACGAGATGGACACCACGAACTGGAAGCGCGTGCTGGGCGAGGCGCGCGCACTCGGCGCCGTGCAGCTTGGCTTCTCGGGTGGCGAGCCGCTGCTGCGTGACGATCTCGAGGAACTCGTCGCGCACGCGCGAGGGCTGGGCTTCTACACCAACCTCATCACCTCGGGCGTCGGCCTCACCCGCGCACGCGCCCGGGCATTGAAAGCGGCAGGACTCGATCACATCCAGCTCTCGTTTCAGGACTCGACGCGCGAGCTCAACGACTTCCTCAGTTCCACGAAGACCTTCGACCTGAAAGCGAAGGTCGCTGGCATCATCAAGGACGAGGGCTACCCGATGGTGCTGAACTGCGTGATGCACCGGTTCAACCTGCAGCATGTCGGTCGCATCATCGAGATGGCCGAGCGCATGGATGCGGACTTCCTCGAACTGGCCAACACGCAGTACTACGGATGGGCGTGGCTCAACCGCGCCGCGCTGATGCCCACGGCCGGCGAGTTGCGCGAGGCGGAGGCGGTGGTCGACGCCTACCGTGCGCGACTCGCGGGCCGCATGAAGGTCATCTGGGTCTCGCCCGACTATGCGGATGCCAAGCCCAAGCCGTGCATGGCAGGCTGGGGCGCGGTCTTCATGGTCGTCGCGCCGGACGGCCTCGCGATGCCCTGCCACAGCGCCCGGATGCTGCCCGGCCCGCCGCTGCCCGACCTGCGATCGATGTCGGTGCGCGAGGCCTGGCACGACAGCGAAGCCTTCAACCGCTACCGCGGCCAGGCATGGATGAGTCCGACCTGCAGCGGCTGCGAAGAGCGGCATACCGATTTCGGCGGATGCCGCTGCCAGGCCTTTCTGCTGACGGGCGACGCGGCGGCGACCGACCCCGTCTGCACGAAGAGCGCGCATCGCGGGCGCATCGACGCGATGCTCGATGCCGCCGCGACGGCGCGCAGCAGCGAGCCGCCCGCGCAACCGTTGCGCTTCGTCCCGGGTGCGGCGCGAGAAGCGGGCCTCGTGTTCCGCAGCGACGAGAACTCGCGTGCCTTCGGAATGCCAGTCAACAGGGCATGAAGCGTCGCCAGTTTCTGCACGCGACGACGCGCTGTGGGTCGACAAGGCGGGCCGCTGGTATTGCCCCCGGTCGGGGCGGAGAGCGACACGAAGTGCGCGAGCCGGAGGGCGAGCTCTACCCGCCGAAGGTGTAGCGCAGTCCCACCCACGCCGCGCGCGGTGCGCCCGGCGACATCAGGCTCGCGCGGCTCACCGGGTAGTCGCCGTTGGCGTTCTGCGGGAGACCCCGCGCGATGTAGGAACCACTGGCGGTGAAGCCATTCGCACCGAGCTGTCCGCCGGTCGTGTACCGCGTGTTGAACAGGTTCGCGATCTGCACGAAGAACTTCAGATCGGACCGCGGCTTGTAGTCGACACCAAGGTTGAAGACCGCATAACCCGCGCTGCGCCCGGGCCCGGTGTAGTAAACGCCGTCGGGCACATGCAGTCCGTTCTCGTTGCCGCGCAAGTTGGCGCCGCTGGAGGCCAGCATGTCGAGGCCGATGCGCCACTGCGCATCCGGCTCGTAGTCGGCGAACAGCTTGAGCACCTGCGAGGGCAGCATCGGGATGCGGTCCCCGGGTCGGATCCGGATGTTGCCGTCGGTGCCCGGGAAGCCGGCCAGCGCCTGGTCGTTGCTGCTGTTGCCGGAGCCGCCGAGCGTTTCCGCGCTGCGGTAGGTCGCATCGAGCAGCATGAAGTTGCCGCCCACGGTCAGGCCGCGCGCGGGCTTGGCGCTCAGGCCCAGTTCGAGCCCCTGCCGGCGCGTCTTGCCGAAGTTCCTGAAGTACCCGAAGCCGCTCGAATCGTCCGCCACGAACAGCAGGTCGTCGCGGTTGTCCGAACGGAACACGCCGAGGTTCCAGGCGATGTCAGGCTGGACCACGCCGCGAAGACCGGCTTCGAAGGTCGTGGTCACCACCTGCTTGAGCGATGGATCGCCCGCGAAGGAGTTGGGCAGCTTGCAGGGGGTCGCCGGATCGGCGCAGCCGAGCTCGATGGCGGTCGGTGCACGGCTGCCCTGATTGGCGCCGGCATAGAGCGTGACGGCTTCGCTCGGCGCGAAGGTCATCCCGATCGCGGGGTTGAAGCGGCTGAAGGTATAGCGGCCGTCCAGCGAGCCGGGGCCGCCGCCGGGCTGGAGCTCGTCGGTGTTGTCGACGGTGGTGCGGTTGTAGCGGCCAGAGAGCGTGAGATGCGTGCGCGCATCGAGCGCGATGGTGTCGGTGGCATACACGCTGCCGGTGCTCGAACGGCTTTTCAGGCCGACGCGCGCATTGAAGGCGTTTTCCGAATCCTGCGTGCCGTCGGCAAAGGCACCGGGGCCGAACACCGGCGTGACCGTGCGGTCCGGGTTGATGTAGCCGAACTGCGTGCTCTGCCCGAAGCGGACGCGGCTCGCGTCGTAGGCCGCGCCCATCACGAAGAGGTGTTCGAGGCCGCCCGTCTTCGCCTCCGTGGAGAGCTGCCCCGCGAGGCCGTAGTTCTGCTGCCGCGTCTCGGTGCGGTTGACGAGGCCGTTGCACTTCTCGTTCGGTTCCGTGTTGAGCAGCGCGTTGGCGATGCAGCGCCACTTCGGAAACGGCGTGTTCGACGCATTCGCCCCGCTCGCTGGGTAGCCGGTGAAGCCCGCCGCAGCCAGCGCGGCACGTTCCGCCGCGCTCGGCTGGTAGACCGATTCGCTGAGCGCCCCGTCGTTGACATCGCCGTTGAAGGTGCTCGTCCTGATGTTGCGGTAGTAGGTGTTGCCGGAGAGCGTCCAGTTGTCGTCCAGCGCCTGCGTGATCGCCAGGTTGACGAAGGCCGACTTGTTGCGCGTGCTGTCGGGAATGGTGCGCACGCTCGCCCAGTCGCGCTGCAGCGCGCCGAGCTCCTGCGTGCCGTTGCCGGTGAGGTCGTTGTCGGCGAACGCGGTCGTCAGCGAGATGCTGCCGTCGCGCGTCACGCGGCCGACCTTGGCGAAGAGCTGGCGCACGTCGGTAGGCGAATCCATGCGCCAGCCCTTCTCGTGGAAGCGGTTGCCGCTCACGAACCAGTTCCAGCCGCTGTCCTTGTCGCTGCCGCCGGTCTCGAACTCGGCGGCCGCGCGGCCCCAGGAGCCGCCCATCACCTGCACCGATGTCCCGGGGTTGTGCAGCCCGTCCTTGGTCTGGATGGCCAGCGCGCCGCCGAGCGTGTTGAGGCCGAACAGCGGGTTGCTGCCGGGCATCAGCGCGACCGTGGAGATGGCCGAGCGGGGGATGAGGTCCCAGCTCACCACGTCGCCGAAGGGCTGGTTCAGGCGCACGCCATCCATGAACACCGACAGCCCCTGCGGCGTGCCGAGCAGCGGCGACGCGGTGAACCCGCGGTAGTTGATATCGGGCTGGAACGGGTTGCCCTGCGTCTCGTTGACCGTGATGCCGCCAACAGCGCGCGAGAGGTAGTTGGTGAGGTCGGGCGAATGCAGGCGCTCGAGGTCCGCGTCGGTGGCGGTCTGCACGTTCGAGGGCACGTAGTCGCGCGGCACGTCGATGCCCGGCAACGGCGTCGGCGCGATCACCACGATGGTCGCCAGTTCGGCGGGCCCGTCTGCCTCTTCCGCGACGGCCTGCGTCGACTGGCACAGCAGCATACTCGCGGCCGCCAGCGGCGCCATCGCGAAGGCAGGAAAGCGCGCACGCCGGCTCATGACTCGTATCTCCGCGCGCATCCCTGCCCGTCTTCAGGCCGCACCCGGCTTGGGGGCCCACGCCATGCACCAGCCTTCGGCCGCGATCTGCTTGCGGCCGAACATCGCGCATCCGCCCCACGGGTCCGTCGCGGACCCTTGCCACATCGCGCAGTTCGCGCAGCGCTGCGTCGCCGCGTGCTTCGGGTACTTCTTCGCGTCGACGGTCTTCGTGTCGTGCTTGTAGCCGAGGCTCACCGCGGTCTCGTCGGATTCCTCGACGCGCGGCGGCGCAGCCATTGCGGCCGTGGGCACCAGCGCGGCGATGCAGGTGCCGGCCATCGCGCGGCCGGCGAAGGCCCTGCGCGTGAGGCCGATGGTCTTTCCTTCGTTGATGTCGTTCATGTCGATGGCCCTCAGTTGGACGCGACCTTGGTCGCACCGCCGCCCGCCCCGGGGATCTTGAAGACCCAGACCATGCCGCCCTGTTCGAGCAGGTTGACTCGCTTGGCCACCTCGCCGCCCCACAGCGGCACCGCGCCGCCCCAGCCGGAAACCACGCCGACGTATTGCTCGCCGCCCTGCATCCAGGTGATCGGCGGGGCGACGATACCCGAGCCGGTCTGGAACTGCCAGACCACCTTGCCCGTCTTCGCATCGGCCGCCTTCAGGTAGCCCTCGGGCGTGCCCCAGAACACCAGGTTGCCGCCCGTGGTGAGCACGCCGCCCCACAGCGGCGCGCCGTTCTTCACTTCCCAGGCCATCTTGCCGGTCCTCGGATCGATCGCCCGCAGCGAGCCGATGTAGTCCTCGTTGAGCGGCTTGATCGTGAAGCCGGCGCCGAGGTAGGCCGCCCCCTTCTTGTACGCGACGGGTTCGTTCCAGATGTCCATGCCCCATTCGTTCGCGGGCACGTAGAACATCTTCGTGTCGGGGCTGTACGCCATCGGCATCTGGTTCTTGCCGCCGAGGAAGCCCGGCGCTGCGAACACGGCGCTTCCCTTCTTGCCGCCGTCTCCGTCCGTGGGGTCACCCGGGCGGTTGTCGGCGATGAAGTTGGGCCGGCCGGTCTTCAGGTCGATGCTGCTGGCCCAGGTGATCTTCTTGACGAAGGGAAAGGCGTTGATGAGCTGGCCGGTGCTGGCATCGTTCACGTAGAAGAAGCCGTTGCGGTCGGCCTTGCCGCCCACGCGCTTGCCGTCCATGTCGAAGGTGACGAACTCGTTGACGCCGTCGAAGTCCCAGCTGTCGTTGGGGGTGCCCTGGTAGCTCCACTTGATCTGGCCCGTCTTGACGTCGATCGCCACGGTCGAGCACGAGAAGAGGTTGTCGCCCTCGCGCAGGTGGCTGTTCCACGGTGCGGGGTTGCCGGTGCCGAAGTAGGCCAGGCCTGTCTTGGCATCGTAGGTGCCGCCGAGCCAGGTGGCCGCGCCGCCGGTCTTCCAGAGGTCGCCGGGCCAGCTCTTGTTGACGGTGCCGGAGATGCCGTTCTCCTTCTTGTTGCCGTCCTTGTCGTAGACGTAGCCCATGTGGCCCTCGACGGTCGGACGGGTCCACAGCAGCCTGCCGGTCTTCGGGTCGCGCGCCTCGACACGGCCCACCACGCCGAACTCGCCGCCCGACACGCCGGTCAGCATCACGCCGTCGGCAATGATCGGCGCGGCCGTGGCGGAGTAACCGGCGGCGTAGTCGTCGATCTTCTCCTTCCACACCACGTCGCCTGTGTTCTGGTCGAGCGCGACCAGCTGTGCATCGAGGGTCGCGAAGATGACGAGGTTGTCGTAGAGCGCGGCGCCGCGGTTGACCACGTCGCAGCACGGCATGATGCCTTCAGGCAGGCGGTGCTCGTACTTCCAGAGCTTCTTGCCGGTGGTCGCGTCGAGCGCAAAGATGCGCGAGTAGGACGCGGTCACGAACATCTTGCCGTTCGCGATCACGGGCTGCGATTCCTGCCCGCGCTGTTTCTCGCCGCCGAACGAGAAGGCCCACACCGGCAGCAGCTTCGATGCATTCGCCGAGTTGACCTGCTTCAGTGGCGAGTAGCGCTGGCCTTGGGTGTTGATCCCCCAGGTGAGGACGTTGCCTTTGGCTGTGGCCTCGGACTTGATCATCTGGTCCGTGACCTGCGCGTGGGCCGTCGCGGCGGCCAGACCGACCGCGATGAGCGCGGTCAAGAGCTTCAATTGCATGGTGTCTCCTTGCGGGTGGATCGTGGGTCGCGGGAACGCTCGAAATGCGCACCCTCCATGGCTCTAGGGGGCAAGTGCCATGCCATGCGCCAGAACCCGTTGCAACCGCTCCAGCAGCCCATCGGCGCATGCCGGCGTGCGGGTTTTCCCGTTGAACTGCTACAGGGTTGAGCAATCGCGCGCAGCAGATCGTGACATCGCGTCACAGCGGCCGGAACCTGTTGCGCACGCCGTGGCGGGTGGAACAATCCGCGCATGTCCGATCCCGTCACCGCACCCTTCGGCACCTGGGCCTCGCCGATCACCGCCCGGCACGTGGCCTCGGCCCAGACCACGTTGGCCGACGTGTTTCTCGACCGCGGCGATGTCTGCTGGATCGAGGGCAGGCCCATGGAGGCAGGGCGCCAGGTGCTGGTCCGTCTGCGGCCGGACGGCAGCCGGGGCGACATCACGCCGCCCCCCTTCTCCGCGCGCACGCGGGTGCATGAATACGGCGGCGGCGCCGCGCTGGTGTCGCAGGGCACCGTGTACTTCTCGAACTTCGCCGACCAGCGTCTCTACCGCATGGACGGCGGTGTTCCGGTCGCGCTGACGCCGCCTTCCGAGGGCGCCGCGTTGCGCTATGCCGATGGCCTGATCGATGCCGGGCGCCGTCTCTGGATTGGCATCCGCGAGGACCATCGCGCGCCGGGCGGCGAGGTGATCAACGACATCGTCGCCCTGAGTCTGGACGGCGGCGATGCCGGCAGCGTGATCGTGCGGGGCAGCGACTTCCATGCATCGCCGCGCCTCGGCCCCGACGGGACGAAGCTCGCGTGGCTGTCGTGGAACCATCCGGACATGCCATGGACCGCGGCGGAACTCTGGCTCGGCGATTTCGACGGCACCGCGATCACCAACGCGACGCGCATCGCGGGAGGCAAGGATGAATCGGTGTTCCAGCCCGAATGGTCGCCCGACGGCCTGCTGCACTACGTGTCGGACCGGTCGGGCTGGTGGAACATCTACCGGCGCAATGCGGACGGGACCACGGCCAACCTGTGCCCGATGGCCGCGGAATTCGGCCGCGCGCAATGGGGCTTCGGCATGTCGACGTATGCCTTCGTGTCGGCGCACGAAATCGTATGCACGACCATCGAGAACGGCATCGGCAGGCTCGCGCTCCTCAACTCGCGCATCGGCACGCTCGCGCCGTTCGAGCTGCCCTACACGGATTTCTCGTACGTGCGCGCCAATGGGCGCAAGGTCGCGGTCAAGGCCGGCGGCCCGCATGTTGCAGCGGCCGTGCTCGTGATCGATGCGGCGACCGGCACGGCAAGCGTCGCCTGGAGCAGCGCCAACGCGGCGGACGACCCGGCGCTTCGCGACCACGTTTCGGTGCCCCGGCTCATCGAGTTCCCCACGCCACGCGGCAGCACCGCTTTTGCCCTGTTCTATCCGCCGAGCAACGCCGGCTTCCGCGGTCCGGCCGGCGAGCTGCCGCCGCTGGTGGTCAAGTGCCACGGCGGACCCACCTCTTCGGCATCGAGAAGTCTCGACCTGCGCACCCAGTTCTGGACCAGCCGCGGCATTGCCGTCGTCGACGTGGACTACGGCGGCAGCACCGGCTACGGCCGTGCCTACCGCGATCGCCTGCACGGGATGTGGGGCGTCGTCGATGCGGAAGACTGCGCGGCTGCCGCATCGCACCTCGCCGCGACCGGACAGGTCGACGCGACACGCGTGGTGATCACCGGCGGCAGCGCCGGGGGATTCACAGCGCTGCGCTGCCTGACCCATGAAGACCCGGCGATCCGCAAGCGCTTCAGGGCCGGCGCGAGCCACTACGGCGTGAGCGACCTCGCCGCACTCGCGCGCGACACGCACAAGTTCGAATCGCGCTACCTGGACTGGCTGGTCGGTCCGCTCTCCGAACCCCAGCCCTACCTCGACCGCGCGCCGGTGCGCCATGCCGATCGGCTGGATGCACCCGTGGCCTTCTTCCAGGGCAAGGAAGACGAGATCGTGCCTCCCAGCCAGACCGAGGTGATGGTGGCGGCTTTGCGTTCGCGGGGCATCCCGACGCTCTACCTGCTCTTCGCCGGCGAGCAGCATGGCTTTCGGCAGGCCGCGAACATCGAGCGGGCGCTCGAAGCCGAGGCCGCGTTCTTCCAGGCGGAGGCCTTCGGCAAGAACGCCTGATGAGCAGACGCTTCGACGTTCAGGCGGTCGACACCTTCCACTGATCGAGCGCGAAATCCTGGCTCACCAGCTTTTCGCCCAGCAGGAACTTCTTGACCTCCTCGAGCAAGGCGAGCCCCTGGGCCGGAAAGGCCTCGCGCGGAAACTGGCCGAGGGGATGCGAGGCCTTCACCGCGGCGAGCGGGAATCCGCTGACCTCCGAATGGAAGGCGTAATAGCGCTCGCTGTCCTGGTGGATCTCGCGCAGCGCCGCCTCGCGCGCGCGGGTCCATGCAGCGGGCAGCGCCGGTGCGGCCGCCAGGATCTTCTTCGAGGCCACGATCACCGAGGTGCCCAGCAGCGTCGGGTGCGCACTGGCTTCGTCGATCACCGGATAGCCGCGCGAGGCGAGCAGCGGACCGACGTCGATCTGCGCCGCGAAAGCCGCGATCGAGCCCTGGTCGAGCGCCGCCTCGCCGTCGCGCGGGAACATGTGGATGACCTTGACGGAGCGCTGCAGTCCGTTCTCTTTCAGCAGCCCGAGCACGTAGCGGTGCATGTAGGAGCCGCGCGCGACGCCGATCGCCTGGCCTTCGAGTTCCTTCACGCTGCGCACGCCGCCGCGCGGTGTCAGAAGCCACACGTTCATGCCCACGGCGTCGAAGCCGATCAGCTGGCTGTCGAGGCCCTTCGAGCGTGCGACCACCGCCGGCGTGTCGCCGTAGATGCCGACGTCGAGTGCGCCCGCGACGAAGGCTTCGTTGAGGTCCGGGCCGTTGGGAAAGTTGCGGGTCGCGATCTCGCGAAAGCCGAGCGCAGCGAGCTCTCGCTGCAGTTGTCCCTGCTGCAGGGCCCAGCCGGTCGCGGCCGCGGGCTTCTTGCCGGGCCCGATGAATCCGAGCCGCAGGACCTTGTCGGTGCCCTGCGCACGCGCCAGCGGCGCGCCGATGAAGGCGGAGGCGAGCGCGCCTTGCAGGAGGCGGCGTCGGGCGGGGGAATGGCGATGTTCGGCGGTAGGCATGGAATGAAAGCGATGTCGATGGAGGGTGTCGGTGTCCGCGTCGATCAGTGCGCGCGCACCAGCAGCTCGAAGCTCGCGTCGAGCGATGCGGTCGACTGGCGGCCGCGGCCCCAGCCGATCGCGCTTCGGTAGCTGCCCATCAAGGCGGCCGCGGCTGCCTCGCGCTCGGCGGGACTGGCGGTGCGGTCCGCGATCGGGGCCACGTAGAGCGCGTCTTCCGGGCAGTACAGCTCGCACATGAAGCAGGTCTGGCAGTCGTGCTGGCGCGCGATGCGCGGGGGACCGCCCGGCGTGGCCTCGAAGACATTGGTCGGGCACGCGCTCACGCAGATGTTGCAGTCGGTGCAGCGTGCGGCATCGATGATCTCGATCATGCGGTGACCTCCGAGGCCACTGCATGGCGGCTCACCCAGACTTCGTCGAGCCCGCCGCTCAGCAGCCGATGGCGCTGTGCCGGGTCGACCGCCGCATGCTCGCGGCGCCGATGCATGCCGCGCGTCTCGGTGCGCTGCAGCGCGCTGCGGTACATCCAGCGCGAGGTCGCCAGCATGGCGGCGGCTTCGCGCGCGCGCACCGCTTCGATCGCGTTCGCCGCGGGCGCACTGGCGCGCAGGCGCTCCCAGAGCGCATCGAGCCGGCCCAGCGAGTCGTGCAGCATGCCGCCTTCGCGGAACCAGTTGCGCTCGAACGGGAAGACCTCGTCCTGCACAGCGCGCACCAGCGCCTGGCTGTCGCTCGTCGCGGTGCCGCGCCCGACAAGCGCCGCAGCGCCCGCGCGCAACGCGACGCGCGGCGTGCCCGATCGCACGGCCCGAGCAAAGTCCGCCGCACCGGCGCCGGCCCAGAAGCCCGAGGACAGCGCCCAGGCCGCGTTGTGGCTTCCACCGCCGGTGAAGCCGCCGCAGATCAGCTCGCGCGTGGCAGCGTCACCGGCCGCGTACAGGCCCGCGACCGTGGTCCGGCAGTCGTGATCGACGAGGTGCAGCCCGCCAGTGCCGCGCACCGTTCCCTCCAGGCGCAGCGTGACCGGGAAGTGCTGGGTGAACGGGTCGATCCCCTGCCGGTCGAAGGAGACGAAGAAGTTCGGCTGCGCGACCCGCATCCAGGCCTGGATCTGCGCGTCCGCGCGGTCGATGCAGGCGTACACCGGCTGGGTCTGCAGGGTCTGTGCGATCACGCCCCGGCCTTTCGACGAGCCCGCGCCTTCGATCGGCGTGCCGTCGGCCGTGTAGAACGTGGCCCAGTTGTAGAAGAGCGACTTGGTCACCGACGAAAAGGCCGGACCGAGACCGTAGGCATTGGAGAACTCCATGCCCGAGAGCGCCGCGCCCGCTTCGGCGGCCATCAGCAGGCCGTCGCCGGTGAGCACGTTGCAGCCGAGCGCCTTGCTCAGGAAGGCGCAGCCGCCGGTGGCGATCACCACCGCGCCCGCGCGCACGACCCAGGTCTCGCCAGTCTGCCGGTTGACGCCGGTCGCGCCGCACACCGTGCCCTGCTCGTCCACGAGCAGCTCCAGCGCCGGGCTGTGGTCGAGGATGCGCGCACCCGCCGACTTGGCCTGCTTGCGCATCAGCCGCATGTATTCGGGCCCCTGCAGCGAGGTGCAGCGCAACTGGCCTTCGTCGTCGACAGGGAACGGATAGCCCCATTCCTTCAGGCGCTCGACGTTGTCCCAGGTCTGCGCGAGCACGCGGTCCATCCAGGCGTGCTCGGCGAGTTCGCCGCCCATCGCATAGCGGCTCGCCTTGGCCGACTCGCGCGCCGCACCGTCGGGCGACACATGCCACAGGCCCGTGCCGGACGGCGCCGTCGCGCCGGAGGTGCCGCAGAAGCCCTTGTCGGCGAGCACGACCCGTGCCCCTTGCGCGGCCGCCGACACCGCGGCCCAGGTCCCCGCCGGGCCACCGCCGATCACCAGCACATCCGCTTCGTGCCGGACCGAGCCCGCGGTCCCCGAAAGCTGCTCACGGTCGAACTCTCTGATGCCCACGATCGCTGTCCTTCTCTTGCGTCAAAGACGCGACCTTAGTCAGCGCCGTGCGCAGCGACAACGACGGAATGCGCGTATCGATATGCGCGGTGCGTGCGCATATTCATGCTCGCAATTCTTCGTTTGGGCGCTGCGGAGTCGTTCCTACGATCCGCGACTTTCACCACCTGCTGGCGCGTCAAACGGGCGCGCTCCTTCGCCATGACTTCAACCGCGACCTCTCCCACGCCGCGCCGCCGGGCGCTCAAGTCCCTCGCCGTGCTCGGACTCGCCGGCAGCGCCGGCGGCCTCCTCGCCCTCGCCGGCTGCTCGCGGGGCGACAGGCCGGCAGCGACGGCGAGCGCTCCCGCAGTGGTGGGCAGCGCGGGCGAGAAGGTCGCCTTCAAATACCCCGACAACCCGTCCTTCGATCTCATCTACCTCGCCGATCAGCTCGGCTACTTCGAGGGCACGAACACACGCCCGCAGTACGTGGGCAAGATCGCCGCGCCGCAGATCATTCCGCTCGTGGGCACCGGCGAGATCGATTTCGGCGCGCGCATGGTGCCGCTCGTGATCTCGGCCATCGCCTCGGGTGCGGACCTCAAGGTGGTCGCGGCCGGCGGCAAGACGCTGCAGGAAGCGCCGCACATGAAGTACTTCGTCCGCAAGGACTCGGGCATCCGAACGCCCAAGGACCTCGAAGGCAAGACGGTGGGCTTCAACAGCTTCGGCGCCTGCGCCGAGTTCGTCACCAAGAAGTTCCTGCGCGAGAAGGGCGTCGACGTGACGAAGATCAACTTCCTGGTCGTGCCCGACGACCAGGCCGAGCAGACGCTGGTCACCGGCAACACCGACCTGGCGATCATCCACGCCCCGTTCTCCGGCCGCGCCGACAACGCGCAGCAGCTCGTGCGCCTGTGGAGCGACTACGACCTCGACGGCGGGCTCGGCGGCATGGCGCCCTACAGCGCGCACGGGCGCTTCATCCGCGAGCATCCCGAGGCCACGCGCGACGTGGTGACCGCGCTGGCCAAGGCCGCGAACTGGGTCAACGCCAACCCCGAGGAGGCACGCCAGCTCACGGCCAAGCGCATCAACATGGCGCTGGAGAACGTCGACCGCTTCGCCTACGTCGACGACCTGGTCGTGACCGAGCCGCCGATCCAGTACTACATCGACATCCTGCAGTCCGAGGGCAAGCTCGCGCCCGGCAAGGTCGGCGTGAAGCAGGTCTACACCAACGAGTTCAACCCCTACGCATGACGATCAAGATCTCCGCGCGCGGCCTGCGCATGGACTACGCGGCGCGCGCCAACGGCGGGCGCATCCGCGTGCTCGACCATTTCGACCTCGACGTGCGCGAGGGCGAGTTCCTCTCGGTGCTCGGGCCTTCGGGCTGCGGCAAGTCGACCTTCCTCGGCATCCTGGCGGGCCTCACGCCGCACACCGGCGGCGGGATCACCGTCGATGGGCGGCCGCTCGCGGGCATCAACCGCCAGCAGGGCGTGGTGTTCCAGGGCTATGCGCTGTTTCCGTGGCGCACGGTGCTCGACAACATCGCGGTCGGCCTCGAGATCCGCGGTGTCGGCAAGACGGAGCGCCGCCGCGTCGCGAACGAGTACCTCGAGCTCGTGGGCCTGCACGGCTTCGGCGAACGCTATCCGCACGAGCTCTCGGGCGGCATGAAGCAGCGCGTGGCGCTCGCGCGGTCGCTCGCCTACCGGCCCGACGTGCTGCTGATGGACGAGCCCTTCGCGGCGCTCGACGCGCAGACGCGCGAGATCCTGCAGAGCGAGCTGCTGCGGCTCTGGGAGCACGACCGCAAGACCATCGTCTTCATCACGCACAGCCTCGACGAAGCCATCTACCTGTCGGACCGCGTCGCGGTCATGACGCAGCGGCCGGGCCGCATCAAGCAGATCATCGACATCCCGCTCGCCCGGCCGCGCTCGGCCGAGCTGCGCAACACGCCCGAGTTCGCACAGCTGCGCCAGCGCGCGTGGGAGGTGCTCAGGGACGAGGTGCAGTTCGGCGTGCCGCCGCTCGGCGCCACCGCGAATCCCGCCGAGCGCAAGGAACTGCCCGCCGCACCCGCGCTTCAGGAGGCCGCCCGATGAGTGCCAACCTGCAAGACCCCAGCCACCCGATCGAGGCCACGCTGCGCGAACGCACCGGGGCACGCGCATCGATCGCATGGCTGCAGCCGCTCACGAGGATCGGCGAACGCGGCCTCGGGCTGCTGCTCTTCATCGCGCTCTGGGAGTTTCTTCCGCGCAGCGGGATCGTGAGCGATGCCTACCTGAGCCCGCCCTCGGCGGTGCTCGCGAGCATCGTGCAGCTCGCCGGTCAGAATCTCTTGTGGAAGCACATCGCCGCCAGCCTGCAACGCTCACTGTGGGGCCTGCTGCTGGCGATCGGCGCGGGCGTTCTGCTGGGGCTCCTGATGGGCGCGGTGCGACGGCTCGAACGCCTGCTCGATCCGGTGCTTCAGCTGTTCCGGCAGACCTCGGCCTTCGCGCTGTTCCCGGTCTTCATCCTGTTCCTGGGCATCGGCGAGCTGTCGAAGGTGGCGATCATCTTCTGGGCTTCATTCTGGCCGGTGCTGCTGAGCACGATCAGCGGCGTGAAGCAGGTCGACCGCCTGCTGATCAATTCCGCCCTCTCGATGGGCGCGACGCGCCGCTTCATCTTCTTCAAGGTGGTGCTGCCCGCGGCCTCGCCCTCGATCTTCACCGGCGTGCGGCTCGCGGGTGCGTACTGCATCACGGCGCTCGTGGCGGCCGAGATGATCGGCGCGCATTCGGGCCTCGGCTTCCTCACGCTGAATTCGCAGGAGACCTTCCAGATCCCGACGATGTACGCCGGCATCCTGATGCTGGCGGTGCTCGGGCTGCTGCTGAACTACCTGCTGGCGCTGCTGGAACGGCGGCTTCTGCGCTGGCGCCAGGGATTGAGCCTCGATGACTAGCCTCGCGCCACGCTCTCGCCTCTGCATCGCGGCGATCGGCGCCGCGGCAGGGCTCTCCGTGCTTGCCGCCGCAGCAGTCGCAAGCCAGTCGGGCGCCTCCGGCTTCGCACGCTGGGTGCTGCGCGACCGCACGGCCGCCGAGTTGCCGCGCGGCCCGGTGCTCGAGCACGCCGCGCGGCGCGGCGTGCTGGTGGTGGGCGTGCGCAGCTATCCGCGCCCGGCCCCGCCCGGCGCGCCCACGCCCGCCGAACCCGACAGCTATGACCTCGCCCTCGCCGGGCATCTCGCGACGAAGCTCGGGCTTCGCCTCGAAGCGGTCGGCCTCGCGCCCGGCGAGCAGGAGACCGCGCTGCGCGCGCAGCGCGTCGATCTCGTCGTCGCCGGCACGCCGGACGGTCCGCCGGGCCATGACATCGTCGACACCGACGGCAGCTACGACACGTCCCCGGGCACGCTGGTCGCGCTCCGGTCAGGCCGGCTGCGCGGTTCGGGGGACCTCGCCGGCGCGGCAGTCTGCGTGCCGCAGGGATCGGGCTACGCCGGCACGCTCGCCGGGCGCTACGGCGCGCAGCCACGGACCTACCCGTCGTCGGTGCATGCGGCGTCGGCCTTCATGGCGGGCGAATGCCAGGCGCTCGCGGACCACGGCGACGTGATCGAGCGCCTGCTGCGCAACGAGGAATGGCGCTTCTATCGCGCCATCGCCCGCGGCCTCGCGCCCGAAGCCGATTCGGTGATCCGCATCGCCTCGGGCGACAAAGCCTCGCGCGAATGGCTCAGCGCAGCGATGCGCGAATGGCGCATCGACGGCGAGCAGGACCGCGCGCGCAATGCGCGCGTCGGCAATGTTCAGTTCGAGGTCGGCTTGCTCAAGGACGGGCTGGTCTGCCACTCCTGATTCAAGCCTGCGCCGGCCAGAACACCAGCGCACGCAACTCGATGCTGCGCCGCGGCGCGGGCCCCCTGCGCCGCGAGCCGGTCGAGGCGCGGCGTCGCGAAGCCGGTTTGCCCGTAGACGCCGAGATCGGCCCAGCCGAGGTCGTCGGCGAGGATGAAGATGATGTTGGGTGCAGAGCTCGCGGTCATCTGCACCTCAGCGCCTGGCGACCAGGCCGGCGGCATTGGTCGGCGTCCAGAACGATTCGAGCCGAAGCTCCTTGAGCGCACGGTCCAGGAAGGTCGGATCGGCCCAGCCCCTGGCGTCGAAGGTCTGGCGGATGATGCCGATCTTCTTCGCACCGTCGATCACGTCGGTGTAGTGCGAGACGAAGCCGTCGTCGAGCAGCGGCGAGTAGCGCTCCTTGATCGACGTGCCTTCGAAGTCGCTGGTGAACAGGACCACCGGCAGCCCGCTGATGTCGTGGAAGCGGTTGAAGAGCGCATCGCGTTTCGAATCGTCCGAGGCCGCCTGCGCCTGCTTCACGATCACCTTGATGAGGCGCGTGAGCGCTTCCGGATGCTGCTTCGCGAAGTCATCGGTCGCGATCACGCCGGAGTTGATGCCGTAGATCGGCCCCTTGTTGCGCGTGCTCACCGGAATATCGGCCGTGCCTGCGAGCTTGAGCAGCTGCAGGTCGGAGCCACCGAAGGTGGCATCGATGTCCTTGCTCGCGACCGCCGCCTTGGAGGTCGGCCAGTCGAGGTTGGTGAAGCAGCACGTCCTTCTCGGTGAGCCCCACGTCTTCGAGCAGGCGGTTGAACGACAGCTGGTACGCGGTGCCGCGCAGCACCGCCACGCGTGCCCTTCAGGTCCTTGAAGCTCTGGATGTTCGCGCCCAGCGCCGTCGCCAGGTAGCTGTTGCTGCCGCGTCCGCCCGCGGCCACGAGCCGGGTCTTGAGACTGCTGGCCCGGCCGATCACGCCGGCGAGGTCGCCGAGGAACACCACGTCGAGCTGGCCCGTCGCGAGCGCCTCGTTGATCGCGGGCCCGGCGCCCTTGAAGAACTTCCATTCGATCTTCACGCCGTCCTTCTCGAACTCGGATTCCAGCGCCTTCTGCGCGTAGACCAGCGACACCGGCCCGGCGCCGGCGAAGGACTTGCCGGCGCTGCCCTGCTCGGGGGCGGCGAGGCGGATCACCTTCGGAAGATCGGCCGCCGGTGCACCACAGTGTCAAAAAATAGCTTAGAAATACAAAATGATGGATTGGGTCCCTATAGTCTTCGTTACGTTCAAGGTTCTCGTGTTCGGCACGGGCATGTTCTTCGCCATCAAGTGGCACTATGAGCGAGGGAAGAAGGGGAAGGAGAAGCAGAGCGCGGTGCCACGCGCGGGTGGCAAGATGGCCGCAGTCTTCGTGCTATCGCTCCTGGGTCTCTCGCTCCTCACCTTAGGCCTTAGCAGGATGCTCGGTTTGGACTTGACCTTCCCATGATGGGAAAGAATAGTCGGCCGATATCCGAATGCGGCCACGAACGGACATACGGCGCCGGCTCGTAGTTTTTCCCTTCGGTCGGAACGGTTGCGTCGCGCTTCATTGGGGGGAAGCGTCGGTTTCATCGGTCGGCGAAGAGCAGGCAAGCGCAGTTCGGCGGAGCATGGATTTACCCACTAAAATTGTATTTTGTTGGGTAACTTCCACGATGCCGGCCCCGACCCGTCTCTTTCGCCTGCAGGAACTGGCCTTTCGAACGCAGTACGCCGAGTTGAAGGAGCGCAGCTCGTCCGGCGCACCTCTGCTTCCCGGCACGCCCGGGACGCTCGTTAAGCGCAAGGGCACCGGCTACGCCTACTGGTACAGGGTCTACTACCCGGTGCCCGGGACGAAGGCGGAGCAGCTCATTGGCAAGGACGGAGACCAAGGCGCGCTCGCCGAAGCCGAGCAGCAGATTGAATTTGCGCAATGGGCTAGCGCACAAGTGCGCAACCTGCGGGCCCTGGGCTTTCAGGTGGCAGACAAGGGTGTCGCCGGCGTTCTGGTCGAGTTGCACAACCGACACATCCTTGAAGCGGGCCTCGTTCTGGTAGGGACGCTGGCCTACATGGCTTGGCTCAATGAGCTGGGCGCCAAGGCCGTTGGAGGTCGGACCCAGGTTGTGGACCTTGCCACACCCAAGCACCCTAAACTGGGTGCGTCGCAATCATTCCTCGACGCGATGGTGGCCACAAAGCTGGGCCTCTCTCCGGTGCCGCGCATGCCTAACCAGGGCCCATCGACCTCTTTGAAGTTGAAGGGGCGCGAAGGTCTACGCGTTGACCTCCTGGTCCACGGCAAGGAACTTGGTAAGCCCGTGCCGATTCCGCAGTTGATGTGGCACGCCGAGGCCGTGCCACATTTCGACTATCTGCTCGAGCAACCGCAGCCCGGCGCCGTCTTGGCGGGTGGCCACTGCATTCCCCTGATGCTGCCTCGGGCCGAGCGCTTCGTATGGCACAAGCTCTACTCGAGTGCCTCGCGCAAGGGCTTTCCCGAGAAGGCCGAAAAGGACCTGATTCAGGGCGCCACGCTCGCATCAGTTTTGGTCGAGCAGCAAGACGAGCCGATGGTCGACTCGTTCGGGGAGTTGCCATCCAGCATGCAGGCTGCCGTGAGGAAGCGGTTGCCCGCCCTGCGCCGAGCCCTGGCCGGTCATCCGCAGACACTTGAACAGTTCGAGATGGCGCTCGACTCGTGACGTTGAAGCAGGTCAACAGGCAGAAAGCGGCCAAGACCGAACCTTCCTCACTCCGGCGTTCCGCTTCACCTTCGAGAGCGATTGGTGCTCGGCGCCCATCCTTGTCGGACATGGCTGTAGCTGTGAATGCCCTCGTGCATGGCCTGCGCACAAGCGCGGTCGACAAGGCGACGCGGGTAGCGATCGGCCAGGCGCGCGATGCCCCACAGCTTGCGGCTGCCATGGATGCGCGAGGCGGCCCACCGGTTCTCCCAGTGTTCGAGGAAATCGTTCTGCTCGACCAGCGACTCGAAGCGCCGCCCCTTCAAGGCCGTGGCCTGCGTGTGACCGATCGCGCTCTCCACCGAACCCTTGCGGTTAGGATCCCGCACTCGGGCCGGATCGGCGATCACGCCGTAGTGGGCCAACGTGGCCGCGTACACGGCGTTCAACCGCGGCTCGTACAGGTCGGGCTTGACGACGCCTTCCTTGAGGTTGTCCAGCACGACATGGCGGCAACTCCCGCCGAAGTAGCCGCAGTTGCGCCTCGATGAAGTCGCGATGCGGCTCACACGCCGAGACCGTGGGAGTTTGCGTGTCGTTCGGGGGGCTAGCCAGGGATGAACATCGCCACGGCCGCCGCACCCATAATCGCCGTGGCAATCCAGCCAAGGACAATCAGTGGGCGACTCGCGGTGAAAGTACCCATTACTGATTTCTTCGAGACCAGGATGATGATGACAACCATCAGAGGTACGGCAACGACACCGTTGATAACGGCGCTCCAGAAGAGGGCCTTCATTGGACTGATCGGCGAATACTGGATGCCCAGTCCGGCGAGCATGCTCACCGCAATGATGCCGTAGAACCCTCGCGCATCGCGCACCCTGCGTTCGAGCCCCTCCTTCCAACCCATCACCTCGGAAAGGGCGTATGCCCCGGAGCCTGCTAGCACCGGCACGCCAATCAGGCCTACGCCGAGAATGCCAAGGGCAAAGAGCATGTACGCAAAGTCACCCGCAAGTGGCCGCAGCGCACTGGCCGCCTGAGCCGCCGTGTTGATTTCGGTGATCCCATCCACATGGAGCGTAACGGCAGTCGCAAGAATGATGAAGTACGCAGCGACGTTGGAGTAGAGCATGCCACTCCAGGTGTCCCACCGGATACGACGAAGCTCAGTGCCTGCGACACGTGGGTCGCGTATCAGCGGCGCACTGCCATGGTTCGCATGCAGATCCTCGACCTCTTCGGAGGCCTGCCAGAAAAACAGATATGGGCTAATGGTCGTGCCAAAGACCCCGACCACCATGGCGGCGGCGCTGGCATTGGGTGTGAAGCTTGGCCAGACCGTGCGAAGTGCGACCTGCCCCCACGGAACATGAACTGTAAATAGAACCGCCGCGTAAGCCAGCAGAGAGACGGTCAGCCACTTCAGGAAGAAGACATACCGATGGTAAGGAACGAAAATCTGCAGCAGAAGCGTACCGAATACGAAGAACGCCGTCATAAGGTGACGATTGACACCGGAGACCAGCTCCGCAACTTCGCCCATAGCTGCAACGTCGGCAGCAATGTTGAGCGTATTTGCAACGAGCAGTAGCAGCACTACGCTCATCAGAACGACTGGCGGGAATGCGGCTTTGATGTTGGCCGCGAGCCCTTTGCCCGTGACCCTGCCAAGGTTTGCGCACATCGACTGGACCGCTGCCATCAATGGGTATGCCAGCGGCATCGTCCAGAGCATGTTCAGCCCAAATTGGGCACCCGCCTGGGAATAGGTGGCGATCCCGCTGGGATCATCGTCAGCGACGCCGGTGATGAGCCCTGGCCCGACCCGCGACAGAGGGTGCTCCTTCAAACGCTCCCAGAGGCCTCGAAAAGCGCTCGTACCCGGCAATCCTTTGGCGTCCACTCAATCACCTCGCTAATGAGAGACCAGCATCGGTATCTTCGACGACAGGAGAATGGACTGAGTAAGGCCGCCGAAAACGAATTCCATCCACATGGGGTGAGAGTAGGCGCCCATCACCAACCAGTCGTATGGCGCTTTCTCAATGTGTTCACGTAATGAAGCGTGCTCTCTCGTGGACATGATCCGAAGTACGTTTGATCCGACAGCGACTGCGTGTCGGGTCAGGTGCTCCAGGAGGCTTTCCGCGTCATCCTCGGGGCTCTCCGCAGGCGGGGAAATGATCGTGATGATCTGGACCGACCTTGACAGCCGCAGTAGCGGCAAGGCGTCGTGAATTGCCCTCACCGACTCACGGCTACCGTCCCAGGCAACGGCGACGCTGTCCAGTGAGTTCGACTGTACGGCGGCAGGCACGACCAGGACCGGGCGACCGCATCGCACAGCGACCGGATGGGCGATCGGCAAGGGATGGGTTTCGGGCGAGCCTTGCCATTCGTCCTGCCCAATGACGACAAGGTCCGCGTAGCGGGCCCTATCGCTGACCCGGTTCGCTACGTCGCCCTTCGCCTCGAACCAGCATGCGTCAGTGAGGCGTGCCATCGCTTCTTCCCTGAAGGCAATCGTTGCAGCGTGAGCGTCCTGTTCCAACCTCGAGGACAGATGTGCAGCGACTTCCGCCACACGAGTCGGTTTGTACAGGGGCGGAACCTCCGCCGGGGGCGTCACATGTATTCCGCTCAGTCGCGCGCCTGCGCGTATTGCCAAGTCGACGGCGAATTGCACCCTGCGCCGCCCCGACTCGCTCCCGTCTACGTGCACCAGCAAATCGCGTAGCATGTCCAGTCTCCCGATTGCTTCCTGGCCAAAGCCGGGGCGCAGGCGCACCGCTGAACTGACGGACGTCAGGCTCAGCATGGCGAACGGCAACCCCGAAAACATCCGGTTCCACTTCGTACATTAAGCGTGGCGCCTTCCATGCATAGTTTGACTCAGATCAAGCTACGTCACGCATTGAGCCGGGCACAGCGGAACAGTTCGCGTTCTGACCTTTTTGGCCGGCACCTATCGGCGGAACGTGGAATTGCCCGGCCTGACCGTTGAGGTCTGGAAGGGCCCACCGCCGCAGGCCGGCGACAGCTAGATGATGGGGCGGCCGCTCTATTTCGCGTCGGAGCCCCGGGTGTTGCTCGAGAACCTGTCGCCCAGCCGCGGGGAGAGCCCCAAGAGCGTTGGCGTCGAGGCCGTGGAGAAGCGGTTGCTGGACATCTGCCAGTCGCGCGGCGAGAACTCCCTGAGTCAGTTGCGGGAGCGCGCGGGTGAGGTCGCGCTGGCTTGGCGCCGACAGATCGAAGCGCTACGCCAATCGCTTGCAGTGCGCCTCGAGGCACTCGCGGAATGCCGTCGCACCGGGTGAGAGCGAACGCGCCGCTCGGATGGCCAGCTCGATCTGCCGATGGACGACAGGCTTGTGCAGCACCCGAAAGCGCACTCGGCTCGATCGCATCAGCTGCCCCACGTAGGCGGGCACGACCGTGACGCCCAGGCCGGCTTCTGCAAGTCCCACGGCCGTTCCGATGTGGCCCACTTCAAACCGTGGGGTGAGAGCGACACCCGTTTCGTGGAGATAGGGATCGACGAGCGCGCGATAGCCGCTGTGATGCGTCATCGCGATCATCGGCAGCTGAACCAGATCGGCCCAGGTGACATCGCGGCGCCGGCGCGCCAGCGGCCAGGTGCTCGGCACCATGACACCCATGCGGTGCTTCAGCATCGGCACTCGCTGGAGGTCCGCATCCAGTTGCGGGAAGAGGCCGAGGCCGAAGTCCGCGTCGCCCGATTGCACCATCCGCAGGATCTGATCCGTGGGCAGATCGGCCAGATGCACGGTGATGCCGGGGTAGCTCTCCTGAAAGCTGGCGATCACGTGCGGCAGGTAGGTCGCCGACAAGAACGGCGTCGCCGCGATGGTGACCCGGCCGCGACGGCGCGACACCAGGTCCTGCGCATTGGCCACGACCTGCTCGACGTCGCCAAGGATGCGTTCCGCGCTGCGCAGGAGTTCGCTTCCGGCTTCGGTCACCGCGATCTGCCGCGTCGTGCGGTCCACGAGTTGCAGGCCGAGCTGCGCTTCGAGCTCGCGAATCAGCAGGCTCGTGGCGGACTGGGTCAGATGCAGCTTGTGGGACGCTGCCGTAAAGCCGCCCGAACGCACGACTTCGACGAATGCGCGTAGCTGCCGAAGCGTGATGTTCATGCTGCGGCGACGAGGCTGGTCAGGCTGGGGGTGCGCCGCCGGCGGGGAGTGGCCATTCGTGGAGCGATCGGAAGCCCCGGATCGGGGCCGCCGCAGTATAGGCCGCCAGCCCGCGAAGCGACGCGGTCAGAACGTGTGGCGAATGCCGAGGTCGTAGCCCGTCGAGTTGGCGTTCACCGTGCCCTGCACGGTGCTGGACACCGACAGTTTGGCGCCATTCTTGTTCTGGATGCGCGCCACGGTCGCGTAGAGCGCGGTGCGCTTCGACAGGTTGTGCACATAGCCCAGCGCCACATTGCTGGCCTCCGGCCGGCCGGGCCAGTCGACACGCACATTGGAATAAGCTGCCTTGATCTCGCCCACGCCGACCGGCACCGAGACGCCCAGTGTGTAGCCTTTGCTGGTGTTCTCGGTGGTCGCCGTGTCGTAGGTCTCGTGCGAGTACTCGCCCATGACCATCACGGGGCCGAAGTCGTAGGAGCCACCCATGTTGATGCTCTTGACGTCAGGCGCCGCGGCGGTCGGTGGATTGGCACCGTAGACCTTGCCTGCGGCCAGCGCGACGTTCACCGGCCCCTGGCGATAGCCGATGCGACCGCCGTAGTAGCGACCCTGGCGGTTTCCCGGGTCCGACTGTTCATCCAGGGCGTATTGCACTTGTCCGTAGATGCCGCCGAGATTCGGTGGAAGGAAATAGCCGACGCTGTTGTTCGTTCGGAAGTAGGTCGGATTGTTCGCGGCCTGGGTGGGGGTGAACGACATTCGGCCAGGGGACGTGCTGCTCATGCGCTGCAGCGACACCACGTGCGTGCCCACGCCGACGGCGCCGAAGGGGTCGAACCAGTCGTTGAAATAGGTGGGCGTGTAGTCCCGGCCAAGGCGAATCTCGCCCCAGCGA
This sequence comes from Variovorax sp. YR216, assembly GCF_900107745.1. Classification (GTDB taxonomy): domain Bacteria; phylum Pseudomonadota; class Gammaproteobacteria; order Burkholderiales; family Burkholderiaceae_C; genus Variovorax. Next base: position 31,977 of record NZ_FNRO01000018.1, read on the forward strand.
TCTGCCAGGCTGACCGTCGAGCGCCGAGAGAACGAAAAGCCGCTGCTTCCGTTGCCGTCGTCGAGCGAAAGGGGTGCCTCGAGCCAGAAGGATGCGCTCATGCCGCCTCCGAGGTCTTCCGCACCGCGAAAGCCGAGGCGGCTGTTGCTGTTGCCGGAACTCGACAACGCGGTCTGGCTGCGGGGCCCGCTCGAATAGTGGCTCACGGCCACGTCGGCGACGCCGAAGATCGTCACGGAGGATTGCGCCGTTGCGGCACTTGCGGCCGCCGCGACAGCCAGGGCAATGGTCAGCTTTTTCATGGGTAGGTAGTTCCCTCGTCGTTGTTGATCGATTTCGTGAGCTGCAGCGCTCAGAGACTGAAGAAGTCCGTGGCGTTGGATTCGAGGATCTGCGTGCGGGCTTCGCCGTCGAGGAAGCCGCACGAGCGCACCAGGCTGCCGGGCTCCTGCTCCCCGAGCGGGAAAGGGGCGTCCGTGCCCAGCATCACGCGGTCATTGCCCATCACCTCGGTGAGTAGCTGCAACGCGCGTGCATCGAACACCGCGCTGTCGGTGTGCAGACGCCGCGCGTACGACGAGGGCAGCTCGGGGCAGTCCTGGCGAACGATGTCGCGGTGCTTCCACGCGTTGTCGACACGGCCCAGCGTGTACGCAAAGCTTCCTCCGCCATGGGCGAAGCAGATCTTCAGCGACTGCGGAATGCGCTCGAGCGCGCCGGAGAGGATCAGCGACAGCATGCCGAGCTGCGTCTCGGCGGGCATGGACACCAGCCACGGCAGCATCCATTTGCGCATGCGCCCCTCGCCGCCCATCATGTCCCACGGGTGCACGAAGACCGGCACACCGCGTTCGGCGCAGAAGCACAGGAAGTCCACCATGTCCGGGTGGTCGAGGTCCTTTTCGCCGATGTGATTGCCGATCTGCACGCCGATGCAACCGGCCTTCATCGCGCGCTCGGTCTCCGCACATGCGAGACGGATGTCCTGCATGGGCACCTGCGCCATGGCCCGCAGCCGCGTCGGATGCGCGGCGCAGAACTGCAGCGCCTTCTCGTTCATGCGCGACGACCAGTCGGCTGCGGCAGAAGCATTCCAGGCGTAGCCGAACATCACCGGCGTGGCGCAGATGATCTGCAGGTCGATGCCGGCGGCGTCCAGTTCGCGAACGCGTGCATCCGCATTCCAGAGTGCGTCGTGCACAGGCCGGAAGGGCCGGTCGCCCACCATGATCTGCCCCGACCGTCCATCGGCGCCCACCTGGAGCCACGGTGCGCGCTCAGGCTGCACCGCGCGCGCCTCGTCCCGACTGATCGTCGGGAAGAAGTGCGAGTGGATGTCGATCATGCGGCGCTCCTTGCTGCCTCGTAGCGCCGATGCCAGGCCTGGTAGTCGCGGCCGGGATGGATCTCGCCGCAATGGCTGCAGCGCCTTGCTTCGTCGCTGCTGGCGTAGAAGCGCTCGTAGAGCGGGGGCAGGTCGTCGACGATGCTCTCCAGGAGCACCTCATGGCGCTGGATCACATGGCCGCAGTTCGCGCAGCTCCACTGGAACGCATCGACTTCACCCTTCGGTCTCTTGCGCTCGATGACGAGGCAGAGGCTTCCGGCTTCCGGCCGTTGCGGCGAATGCAGCGTGTGCGGCGGCATCAGGAAGATGTCGCCCTCCTTGAGATCCACGCGTTCGTAGCGCCCGTCGATCCACATCAGGAGATAGGCGTTGCCCTTGAACTGGTAGAAGAATTCCTCCACCGGATCGTCATGGAAGTCGCTGCGGCCGTTCGGCCCGCCGACGACGGTGACCATGAAGTCGCCGTCCTGCCAGATCTGCTGGTTGCCGACGGGCGGCTTCAGTCGATGGGCGTTGTCGTCCAGCCAGCGCTGGAAGTTGAGCGGGTGTCCGTACTTGAACATGGTGTTTCCTCGTGGGGATGTCAGCTTTCCGAGTCCCGGGGCCGCCAGGCGACGGCCTTGATCTCGATCAGCAGGTGGGGGTGGGGGAGTTGGTGCACGGCCACGGTGGTGCGGGTCGGGCCGTCGTAGTCGAAGAACTCCGCCCACACTTCGTTGTAGCCACCGAAGTCGTTCATGTTGACCAGGAAGACCTGCGTCTCCACGAGGTCGGCAAGACTTGCACCGTCGCTGGCGAGGATGTCGCGGATGTTCTCAATGACCGCGCGCGTTTGGGCGCGGATGTCGAGGCGCGTGACGCCCATCTCGTCGACCTCCACGCCAACGAAGCTGTTGTCCGGCCGGCGCGAACTGGTGCCCGAGACGAACAGGAAGTCGCCCGCGCGCTTGAGGTGCGGAAACCGGCCGCGCGGCCTGGCCTTGCCGGCGACGACACTCGCTGCGGTCTTGTCTTGCGCCGTCATGCCGCCGCCCCGGAAGTGACGAAGGCCACGTTGCCGAGCGATGCGCTGCCGGTGCCGGTGCCGATGCGGCATTCGACATGGACGCCGGGACGGAGTGCCTCTGCCGCGGTCGCCGCGCCGGCCATGATGAGCGAGCCCGCGGGCAGGCTCATCTGCGCGCCATGCAGAAGGCGCGATGCCTGCACGACCGAGCGCATCGGCTGGCCGAGGATCGCGCGGGTCGACCCGACCTGCACGTCGCGGCCGTCGAACTGCATGCGCACGCCGGCATTGCCCAGTGCATCGAAGTTGCGCGACCAGCCGCCCACCACCAGGCCAGCGGAGGAGCAGTTGTCCGCCACCACGTCCTCGAGGCTGAACCTGAAGTTGCGATAGCGGGAATCGATGATCTCCATCGCAGGCGCGACGGCCTCGATGAAATCCGCCGCTTCGAGCGAGGTGAGCGGCCCGTCGATCGCCTTGCGCGTGAGAAAGCACACTTCCGGCTCGACGCGCGGATGGATGTAGCGACCGAGATCAACCACACCACCGTCCTCCTCGACCATGCCGTCGGTGAGCAGGCCCCAGATCAGGCTGTCGATGCCCATCTGGACCATCTTGGCGCGGCTCGTGAAGCCCAGCTTGATGCCCTTGAGAACCTCACCCCGCGAGAGGCGGTGCGCGATCGAGGCGCGCTGGATGTCGTAGGCCTGCGCCAGCGTGAAGTGGCCCGGGGGAAACTGCTCGATCGCCTCGCGGCCAAAGGCGGCGCTGTCGAGCAATGCGGCTGCGTCGTCGATCAGGCTCATACGGCCTCCCTGGCTGCATTCGCGAGGTCGAGCGCGACGTCGACGATCATGTCTTCCTGCCCGCCGACCATCCGGCGCCTGCCGAGTTCGACCAGGATGTCGAAGGCCGAGAGGCCATAGCGCTTGGCCGCGGCTTCGCTATGCAGAAGGAAGCTGGAGTACACGCCCGCGTAGCCGAGGGCCAGCGTCTCGCGGTCCACGCGCACCGGCCGAACCTGCAGCGGGCGCACGATGTCTTCGGCCGCATCGATCAGCTTGCGAACGTCGCAGCCGTGGTTGAGTCCCATGCGGACCACTGCCGCGATGAAGACTTCAAGCGGCGCATTGCCGGCCCCGGCGCCCATGCCGGTCAGGCTCGCATCGACGCGGTCGCAGCCATGCTCGAGCGCCACCATGCTGTTGGCTACGCCGAGGCTCAGGTTGTGATGTGCATGAATGCCTGTCTGCGTCTCGGACTTGAGCGTGTCCTTGAACGCCTTGAAGCGGTCGGCGATGTCGACCATGTTCATTGCGCCGCCCGAATCGACCACGTAGACGCACTGCGCGCCATAGCTCTCCATCAGCTTCGCCTGCTCGGCGAGGCCCTGCGGCGTGTTCATGTGGCTCATCATCAGGAAGCCCACCGTGTCCATGCCGAGCCCGCGTGCGTATTCGATGTGCTGGCGCGAGATGTCCGCCTCGGTGCAATGCGTGGCGACGCGCACCACGCGCGCGCCGGCGCCGTAGGCCGCGCGCAGATCGTGCACCGTGCCGATGCCCGGCAGCAGCAGCGTGGCGACGCGCGCATGTCGCACGACACCGGCCACGGCTTCGATCCACTCCAGGTCGCTGTGCGCGCCGAACCCATAGTTGAAGCTGGACCCGCTCAAGCCATCGCCATGCGCGACTTCGATGCTGTCGACGCCCGCTTCGTCCAGCGCCTTCGCGATGCGGGTCGCATCCTCGATCGAGTACTGATGGCGCACGGCGTGCATGCCGTCGCGCAGGGTCACGTCCGAGACGCAGATCTTCTTCGTGCGCGTCATGCGCCCCTCCTCTGCGCCAGCCTGCGCCGCGCCATGCGATCGCCTGTCGCCAGGGCCGCGCTGGTCATGATGTCGAGATTGCCCGCGTAGGCCGGCAGGTAGTGCGCGGCGCCCTCGACCTCGAGAAACACCGTCACCTTCAGGCCCTGGACTTTCCCGAGGCCTTGAACGCTGACAAAGCGGTCGCCGTCGATGCGCTCGAACTGCGTCCGTTGCTTGAGGCGGTACCCCGGCACGTAGGCCGAGACCTCCTCGACAATGCGCACGACCGAAGCCTCGATGGCCTCCTGGTCTGCGTGCAGGTCTGCGAGGCAGTACACCGTGTCGCGCATGATCAGCGGCGGCTCGGCGGGGTTCAGAACGATGATCGCCTTGCCCCGCGCGGCGCCGCCGACCTCGACGATCGCCTTCGAGGTCGTCTCGGTGAACTCGTCGATGTTGGCGCGCGTGCCGGGCCCTGCCGATTTGCTCGCGATGGACGCGACGATCTCCGCGTAGTGCACTGGGGCCACGCGGGAGACCGCGCGCACGACGGGAATCGTCGCCTGACCGCCGCAGGTCACCATGTTCACGTTGGGCGCATCGAGGTGGTCGTCGAGGTTCACCACCGGCACCACGTAGGGGCCGATGGCCGCTGGGGTGAGGTCGATCACCTGCTTGCCGTGTTGCTGCAGCAGCGCGTTGTGGTGCGCATGGGCGCCGGCGCTCGTGGCGTCGAAGACGAAGCCGATGTCCTCGAAGCAAGGCAGCTGGAGCAGCCCGTCGATGCCGTCCGACGTGACTGCGAGGCCAAGGCGTTGCGCGCGCGCAAGGCCGTCGGACTGCGGATCGATGCCCACCATCGCATCCACCGAGAGGTGGGACGCGTGGCGGAGCGCCTTGATCATGAGATCGGTGCCGATGTTGCCGGAGCCGATGATGGCGGCGGATATCTTTTGCGCGTCGCTCATTGGCCATCTCCCGCGTCGGCGCGCAGGCCGAACACCGCGCTGACCGAGCCCAGTCCCTCGATGTCGGCAGTGAACACGTCGTTGGGCTGCGCCACGACCATCGGCCCGAGCGCGCCGGTCATCAGCACGTCGCCGGCCTTGAGCGGCGTTCCGAGCCGCGCGAGCGTGTCGGCCAGCCAGACCGCCGCGTTCAGCGGATTGCCGAGGCAGGCAGCGCCCGCACCCACGGACACCTGGTCGCCGCGTCGCTCCATCGCCATGCCGCAGCCGGCCAGATCCAGGCGAGAAAGACATACCGGCCGGGTGCCAAGCACGAATAGGCCGGACGATGCGTTGTCCGCCACCGTGTCGGCCAGTCGGATGTCCCAGTTCGCGATGCGGCTGCCGACCACTTCGATGGCGGGCAACGCGTAGGCGGTCGCCGAGATCACGTCGGCGACAGTGTGCTTTTCGTGCGGGAGGTCGCGCTCCAGGACGAGGGCGATCTCGGCCTCCACCTTGGGCTGCATCAGCCGCGCCCACGCGATCTCTTCACCGTCACCGACCGCCATGTCGGCGAAGAGCGCCCCGAAGTCGGGCGAATCCACGCCGAGCTGGCGCTGCACGGCGATCGATGTCAGGCCGATCTTGCGGCCCACCAACCTGCCACCTTCCGCAATGCGCCGCTGCGTGTTGACCTGCTGCACCGCGTAGGCCGCTGACAGCAGGTCGTCGCTCTCTGCGAACTGCCCGATCCGCTCGCGCACCGGGGGAATGGGCCGGCCGGATCGTTCGGCCTCCCGGAGTTCGTCGGCAATCAATGCCAAGCGCAGGTTCATGTCGTTTCCTTGAAGAGTTGAATGCGATGGCGCTCAGACCTTGATGCAGACGTTGGTCGTCTCGGAATAGAAGTCGAGCGAATAGCGCCCCCCCTCGCGGCCGATGCCGGAGAGCTTGGTGCCGCCAAAGGGCGTGCGCAGGTCGCGCGAGAACCAGGTGTTGACCCAGACGATGCCCACGCTGATCCGGGGCGTCACGCGATACGCGCGCGACAGATTGGTGGTCCAGACCGAGCTCGCCAACCCATAGGCGCTGTCGTTCACGCGGCGGATCACCTCCTCTTCGCTGTCGAAGGGCGCGATATGGCATACGGGGCCGAAGACTTCCTCGGTCACGCAACGGGCCGTGTCGGGCAATCCGGTCCAGATCGTGGGCTGCACGAACGCGCCGTTGTCGCGCGCGTCGCCGAAGATGGGGACGCTGCCGCCGGCGACGACCGTGGCGCCTTCCTCCACGGCGAGCCGGAAGTAGGACAGCACCTTCTCGCGATGCTCGCGCGAGATCAGCGAGCCCATGAAAACCCCTGGTTCGTCGGGCCAGCCGATCTTCAGCGACTCCGTCCGTGCCTTCATCGCCGCGACGAAGCGATCGAAGATGGGGCGTTCGACGTACACGCGCTCGGAGCAGAGACACACCTGCCCGGAATTGGTGAAGGACGAGCGCACGACGCCTTCCACCGCCGCGTCGAAATCGGCATCCGCAAACACGATCGCGGCGTTCTTGCCGCCGAGCTCGAAGGAGATTTCCTTCACGCCATCCGCGGCGGCCTTCATGATCGCGGCACCGGTGCGCGTCTCGCCGGTGAACGTCACCGCATCGATGTCCGGGTGACGCGTGAGTGCCTCGCCCGCCGAACCGGGACCGTAGCCGTGCACGACGTTGAACACGCCCGGCGGCACGCCGACCTCGTGAAAGACCTCGGCCAGCAGCGTGGCGGAAGAGGGTGTCTCTTCGGACGGCTTGCATACGATCGTGTTGCCGCAGATGAGCGCGGGCGCTGCTTTCCACGTCAGGGACAGCAGCGGCAGGTTCCACGGAGAAATGCTCGCCACCACGCCGAGCGGTTTGCGCAGGGTGTGGTTCATGAGCTTCGAGCCGTCCGGCAGGAAAGTCTCGAAGAAGTCCCCGTGCGCGGTCTTACCCAGGTCGGCGAAGGTCCTGAAGTTCGCGATGCCGCGATACACGTCGAGCGAGCGGGCCTGTTCGAGCGGCCTGCCCGTGTCGGCGATCTCGGCGGCGAGGAACTCGTCGAAGCGGCGCTCGATGCCGTCCGCGACCGCATGCAATACCTTCGCGCGCTCCTGCACGTTGGTGCGGCCCCATGCTCCTTCCAGCGCGCGGCGTGCGCTGCGCACCGCACGGTCGACCAGTGCGTCGTCGGCTTCGTGGACCGAGGCGAGAACGCGACCGTCCAGGGGGCTGATGTTGTCGAAAGTCTTGCCGCTCGCGATGAACTCCCCATCGACATAGTTGCGAAGGCCACTCAGAGTGGACGGAAGCGAGAAAGACGATGACACGGTGACAGACCCCAGCTTGTGATGCGGCGGGAGTCTAGAGATCCGACCTATTCTTGAATAATGAGAAGTTGGGCGTGACGTATAGCCAGTTGGAATACATCACGCGCATCACTTCCGCCGCTGGCTGAGCGCCTCCGCGGCCTCTTCGATCGCCGCGATGAAGCGTCGGGTCGCAGGCGTCGCCTCGCGATCGGACCGAGTCGTGTAGCCCACGCCGCCGAAGGTCCCAAGCCCTTCCATCGGCAGCACTGCAAGCAGACCCGACTTCGCGAATCGCATCGCTGCCGACTGCGGCATCAGCGCGACCATCGGGCCCGAACGAAGCAACTCCAGGTTGGTGAGGATGGAGATCGACTCCACGGGCTGGCGCGGCAGCGGCAGTTCCTGCTGCTCGAAGAAGTGCCTGACAGCGCCGTAAGCCACCGAGTCGGAGGTCGGCACGATCCATTCCTGCTCCTGCAGATCGGCCGCGTGGATCTTGCGTCGACGTGCCAGCGGATGCTGGACGCCAACAACGACGCGCAAAGCCTCGTCGTACAGCGACACGTGCGTGAGGCGGGCGCGGTCGTCCTCGCGCAAGCCCGCTGCCGACGCTTCGGGCAATGCGCCGACGACGACATCGAGCTCTCCGCGCGCGAGTGCCGGAAACAGCGCGGAGTTGGGACCCACGCGAACCGTGACTGCAATATCTGGCGCCGCCTGCCGCAGGCGCGTGATCGCCTGCGGAAGCAGGGTCGCGGATGCTGCGATCAGCGTTCCGACGATCACGTGTCCCGTGACACCGGTCTGCGAGGCATTGAGGTCTTCCGCCAGGTACCGGAGCTCTGCCAGCATGGACTTCGCGTGGCGCTCGAACAGGCTGCCGAAGTCGGTCAGCGTGACGCCGAACTTTCCCCTCACGAAAAGCGCGCCGCCGAGCTGGGCTTCGATCTCGTGAACGGCCTTGCTGACCGCCGGCTGCGTCATCGCGAGCTCACGCGAGGCGGCGAGGATCGAGCCGGCTTCGACGACCTTCTCGAAGATGAGCAACTGCTGGAAGCGAAGACGACGGCCGATGGACTGGCGCGAATGCCGTGTGGTGCGGGTCAACTGAACTCTCCCGAAGGCGCGGCCCTGCGCCGCCGGGGCGCGATTCTAGGAGTGGGTCCCTGATCTGCTCGATGAGTTCGATTTATGGATCTATGAGATTAAATCGTTTGCTCAATGGGTCGCCGGCAGTTGAAATCGACGGAGCCCAAGTACCGACAACAAGGAGTTTTGAAGATGCGATGCATTTCCCGCCGCCTGCTCGTCAGCTCGACGATCGCCTGTGCAGTCCTGTTTTCCGCCAGCGTTCCGGCGCTGGCCCAGACCAAGGCGCAATCGGCGCAGGCGGCTCAGGTGGAGGAGCTGCTGAGCAAGCAGGCCATCACCGAGCTGCTCTACAAGTACCCGCGCGCGCTCGATCGTCTGGATCGCGAGCTGCTGCTGTCGATCGGGCACCCCGAAGCCAAGGTCGAGTTCGGCAAGACGCTGTTTCCGAATTGGACCGCCTATACCGACTGGATGATGAAGGCGCACGGCGAGATGGAAGGAAACAACCACCGGATCACCAACATCCTCATCGAAGTCAAGGGCGACACCGCCGTGAGCGAGTCGACCGGCACCGCCACGCTGCTGGTCAAGAAGGAGGGCCGCGACGACATGTACGAGGAGCGCTGGATGCACTCGCGCTATCTGGACAAATGGTCGCGCCGCAATGGCAAGTGGGGGCTCGACAGCCGCGTGACGGTGATGGACTACCGCCGCGTGCTCGATGTGCCGGCCTCGATCGTGAAGAGCGGCTATGTCATGGGCCCGCGCACCGGGCGCGACGATCCGTCCTACAAGTTCTTCGGCGCTCACTGAGCCGGTGACGACCTTGATCTCGCGCAACTTCCCGGAGCAAGAATGAACAGTGCAAGATGGCGTCCGAACTGCGGCCACCTGGGTTGCAACTCCCGTCGGGGATTCCTGCGGTCGCTCGCCGCCCTTGGCGCGACCGCGGCGGTGCCCGGCGCCGGGGCGCTCGCGCAGGCGGTGCAGTCCGCGCCGGTCGCGCCCGCGGTCAATATTCCACGCATCGACTTCCACCACCACTTCTTCTCGCCGGCGTGGGTGAAGCTCGTCGAGTCGAAGAACAACGTGAAGCCGGTGCTGGGCTTCGAGCAGTTCAAGACGTGGACCGTGGCGCAGGACATCGAGTCGATGGACCGCGGCAATGTCGAAAAGGCCTTCCTCTCGGTCACGCAGCCGGGCGTCTGGTTCGGCGACGTGGCCGAGACACGCAAGGCGGCGCGCGAGCTCAATGAATACGCCGCGCGACTCAAGTCGGACTACAAGGGGCGCTTCGGCCATTTCGCGGTGCTGCCTTTGCCGGACGTGGACGGCACCTTGCGCGAGATCGAGTACGCCTTCGACACGCTTAAGGCCGACGGTGTCGGCCTGCTGTCGAGCTACGACGACAAATGGCTGGGCGACAAGTCCTTCGCGCCCGTCTGGGAAGAGCTCAATCGCCGCAAGGCCATCGTCTACACGCATGCCACCGCGCCCAATTGCTGCTCGTGGGACTTCCAGCCGGGGATCCTGCCGACCTTCGTCGAGCTGGGCTCCGACCTGGCCCGCGCGATGGTGAGTGTGATCCAGAACGGCACCGCCAAGGCGACACCGGACGTGCGCTATATCTGGTCGCACGGCGGCGGTAGCATCTGGGCGCAGCGCTATCTCGTGGGCGAATCCACGGAGAGCCTCGCGCGCAAGGCACCGGCGGACTCGCGGCTGCACCATTTCCGCCGCTTCTACTACGACACCGCAGCCGCAGCGGATGCGGTGCACATCGGCATCCTGAAGATGATCGTGCCGACTTCGCAGATCGTGTTCGGCTCCGACTATCCATGGGTGGAGCCGCAGCGTATCTCGGCCGGCCTGCAGACTTCGGGGTTGACGCCGGAAGAACTTCGCGCCGTCTATCGCGACAACGCGTTCCAGTTGATCCCACAGTTGCGCGGTTGAGCGTCTTTCCGTCTCTTTGGACTATTCGATGAAGTCATTCAAGTTTCTGGCGGCGTTGTTACTGTCGCTGCCGATATGTGTATTCGCGCAAGGCTTTCCCAGCCAGACCGTGAAGATCGTCGTCCCCTATGCGGCGGGCGGCGGGGTGGACGTGCTCGCGCGTGGGCTCGCGGACAAGCTCCAGAAGAAATGGGGCAAGGCGGTCATCGTCGACAACAAGGCGGGCGCCTCCACCATCATCGGCGCCTCCGCGGTGGCCAAAGCGCCTCCCGACGGGCACACGCTGCTGCTGACCAGCGAGGCGACGATCACCAGCAATCCCTTCCTGTTCCAGTCGCTGCCTTACGACCCGGTGCGCGGCCTCGCGCCGATCTCGCGGCTCGTGAGCCTTCCGCAGATGGTGATTGCGAATCCCTCGGTGCACGCGAACACGATGGACGAACTGGTGGCGCTGGCCAAGTCGAAGCCGAACGGTCTAAGCTATGCCTCCTATGGTTCGGGCAGCCTGCCGCATCTGCTCTTCGAAGGTCTGAAGCATCACAGCGGCATCGAGCTCAATCATGTGCCCTACAAAGGCATCTCACCGGCGGTGCTCGCCGTGTTGTCGGGCGAGGTCGATCTGACGCTGGCGGGCGTTCCGGGGGCGCAGGCGCACATCGCGACGGGCAAGCTCAAGCCGATCGCCGTGGGGCGTGCGGAGCGGCTTCCCAGCCTGCCGAACGTGCCCACGCTGCGCGAGGCGGGTTACGCCGACATCGATCCGCACGAATCGTGGTTCGGCCTCTTCGCCACCGGGGGCACTCCACCTGCCATCGTGCAGAAGATCTACGCGGACGTCGCCGCGATCACTGCCGACCCGGCGTTTCGCCAGACTCAAGTGACGGACCGCGGGTTCGATCCCGTGTTCTCGACGCCCGAGGACTTCGCGAAGTTCATCCAGACGGACATGGCCCAGAAGGGCCGCCTGATCAAAATCTCCGGGGCGAAGGCGGAATGAGGAGAGACAGCGAACTCATCATCCGCGGCGGCTACGTCCTCACCATGGATCCGGTGCTCGGCGACATGCCGTGCGCGGATGTGCTGGTGCGCGACGGCCAGATCGCCTGGATCGGCCCCGACATCGAGGCGAAGGGCGCGAGGGAGGTGGATGCGCGGGGCATGATCGTCATGCCGGGCTTCGTCGACACCCACTGGCATCTGTGGAACAGCTCGTTGCGTGCCCTCGTGCGTGGCGACGATGCGGTGCGGGGCTACTTCCCGGTCACGCTGGGCATCGGGCCACTCTTCACGCCCGAGGACAGCTACCGTTCGGTGCGACTGGGGCTCGCGGAGGGCATCGCCTCGGGCATCACGACGGTGAACAACTGGTCGCACAACACGCGCAGTGCGGCCCATGCGGATGCCGAGATCCGTGCGATGGACGACATGGGCGTGCGCGGGAGGTTCTCGTACGGCTGGGGGCAGGAGAGCCCGCTCGATCGGCCGATGGACCTGGACGACCTCGCCCGCGTGCAGCGCAACGGCCTTCCCGAAAGCGGTCTGCTGACGCTCGGCGCGGCGGTGCGGACTCCGGTATCCAACCCGCGCGGCGTGGTGCCGATCGAAGTCGTGGCGGCAGAGATCGATGGCATCCGCCGGCTCGGGCTGCCCGTCACCATGCATGCGCGTCCTGGCGTGGTCTCGGTGCTCGACCAGCACGGCCTGCTCGGGCGCGACCTGCAGCTCGTGCATCCGCAGGGCATCTCTGCCGACGAATGCGTGCGGCTGGCCGAATCCGGCACTTCGATGACCTGCTCGCCCGTCATCGAAGTGCACTATGCGCAGGCGACGCGTGGCGAGATCCAGTTCCAGGAACTTCTCGATGCCAAGGTGCAGCAGAGCCTCTCGGTCGACAGCTCGGCCGCATCGGCGAATGCGGATTTCTTCAGTTGCATGCGCGCATTGCTCTGGTCGCACAAGCAGCGGTTCGGCGCGAACGTTGCGCTCTCGCCCAAGCGGCTGCTCGAGCTGGCCACCATCGACGGCGCACGCGACCTCGGCATCGCGGACCGCGTCGGGTCGCTCGTGACGGGCAAGCGCGCGGACATCATCCTCGTGCGCACTGGCGACCCGAACATGGCGCCGGTCGTCGACCCGGCCTATTCGCTGGTGTACTCGGCGCAGCCCGCGAACGTCGACACGGTGATGGTCGATGGGCGCATCCTGCGGCGACATGGCCGGTTCATTGCCTGCGACCACGAGCAGATCGTCCATGAGGCGCGCGAATCCGTTCGCGGACTCGCCTCGCGCGCGCCGCAGCACCTTTGCACGGACGTGTGCTGCTGCTGATGCAGCGGCGCCCGGCCTTTCCCAAGTTCTTCTCAAGCAACGCGGCGTGAACCGTCGCACCCCTACCGGAGATCATCAATGAAGCTACTGGCATCTTTCGCCGCGAGCGCGGCCTTCCTGACGTTTGCCACGACTGCCCTCGCGGCGGACTACATGGAGCAGGGCGAGCGGATCAAGGGCCGCTCCTATTCCCCCGCCGTAGTCACCGAGGGTGGCAAGGTGGTCTGGCTGGCAGGCGAGACCACCACGACGGACCTCAACGGCAAGGACATCAAGGGCGACTTCGAAGCGCAGGCGCGAACGGTCTTCGCACTGATCGACCAGACGCTCAAGCGGGCCGGCGGCAGTCTGCAAGACGTCGTCACGATGACCGTCTTCATGACCGATGCGCGCAACGGCGCGACCTTTTCGAAGGTGCGCAGCGAGATGTTCCCGAACAGGAATTTCCCTGCGAGCGCGCAGATCACTGTCTCGAACCTGGCCGTGCCGGGCATGCAGATCGAGATTCAGGCAACAGCCGTCATCGGAGACAAGTGCTCCCAAACGAGTCCCTGCATTCCGCACTGAGGCGGTAATGCCTTCGAGACTGAGAACGTACGCCTCAGAGCCAGGGCCATCAAATCAGAGGCGGCGCGCAGAGGTGGAGCGTGAAACGCCAACCGAAACGCGGCGACACCCGTGAAATGAGAGGTGCCTCAAGGCGAGGCAAGCGGCTCGCGACCACCCCGCGCATGTCTGGCCGCACAGCCCGGTCGCGGACGTAGCCGCATCTCTTTGAGAGGCGCCGTCGGGGCTGCTCGTGCTTTTCAGCCCTGGCATCGTGTCCAGCGGAGCAGGCAGTTTTGCGTTGCCATGGTGGCTTCACCTTCTCGCAGGACACTCTGGTGTCAAGTACTACACGTTCGAATATGCCTTGCTGTGCCTCGTGTTGCTTGTCGCCTTCTGCTTTGCTTCCGCCTTGCTCCGGGGCAGCGCGCCCATCCACAAGAAATCGAGTCCTGGACGTGTAGACGTCGCGCCATTCCTTAGGCTGCTCACGGTGAACTGGTGCTCTCGCCGATGCATTCGATGGCCAAGTCCAGGAATGCGCGTAGCCGCGCCAGTCCACGCAGGTCCCGGTGATAGGCGAACCAAACGTCCCTGCCCGGGGGCGACGGGTGGATGTCGTGTCTCTGGATACCGGGAAATTGGTCACCCAGCAAAGTCGGCAACACGGCAAAACCTGCTCCCAGGGCGCACGTACGCGCCTGCACATCGCGGTTGTTGCTCCCCAGCGCGAAGGTGGCTGCCGGAAAGGTGTTCCGCAGCCAGTGCACATCAGGGAGGTCTTCGAACTCCGCGTCCAACGTGATGAGCCTCGTGCCGATGCCATCGCCTGCCGTTGGCGGAGGCATGCCGGCGGGACCGTACAGCGCATAGGGCATGTGCATGAGCCGCCGCTGGATGACCTCGGGGCTTTCCGAAGGCCGAATGCGAAAGACCAGCTCGGCCTCCCGTCGGGCAAGGTCGCGAAAGCGCGTGTCCGTGATGAGGTCGACTCGAACGCCCGGGTGGAGCGCAACGAATCGGGCGACTACCGGCGAGAGGACGTGCAGGCCAAACCAGTCCGAGGACGACACCCGAAGGAGCCCCTGGAGCGCAGCGCCCTGTCCCGCAAGTTGTCGCTCGATGGCAAGCGCCTCGTCTTCCATCCGCTCGGCATGCAAGAGCACTGACGCACCTTCATCCGTGAGTTGAAACCCCTCGCGCCCGCGTTGGAACAAGCTCTGGCCGGTCGACTCTTCCAAGGCCCGTATGCGACGTCCCATCGTGGGTTGAGACATCCCCAGGCGCTGCGCTGCGCCGCTCAGCGAGCCCGAGCGAGCTATCGCCAGAAAGATTCGGACATCACTCCAGTCCATGGCTGTATTCAAGAATGAATGGTGAGAGTTCAGTTCTGTGAATTTACATGCAAGTATGAAGACCACAAACTGGAGTCCTGCAGCCACATGCGCTTCAAAAGGACGTTTCCATGCTCAGCTCCCCTGTTCCCGCCACCATGCAAGCCGCCGTTGTTCGCGAGACCAACGGACCCTTCGAAATCCTTGACCGTCCGGTTCCGGCAGTCGCTCCGGGGCATGTTCTGGTGCGTATTGGCGCCAGCGGCGTCAACCCGCTCGACACCAAAATTCGCGCCGGGGTAGCGGCGCATGCCGCGCACCCCTTGCCGGCGGTCCTTGGAATGGACATGGCGGGGGTTGTCGTTCAGGTCGGCGCCGGCGTCACTCGCTTCCGGGTGGGCGATGAGGTGTATGGCCTCGTCGGCGGCGTGGGCGGCCTGCAAGGGACCCTGGCCGAGTACGCTGCGGTAGACGCGGACCTGCTCGCGCATAAACCGAAGAGCTTGTCCTTGCGAGAGTCCGCTGCGCTCCCGCTGGTCTCCATCACAGCCTGGGAAGGATTAATTGACCGCGCCCGCGCCAGTGCCGGTCACAAGGTCCTCGTTCACGGGGGAGCGGGCGGAGTCGGGCACGTGGCGATACAAATTGCTCGCGCATCTGGCGCCGAGGTCTACGCGACTGCAAAGCCCTCGCAGTTTGATGTCGTCCGTTCGTTTGGCGCGATGCCCATCGACTACACGGCCTCGACCCCTGCGGACTATGTTCTCGAGCACACGGCGGACGAGGGATTCGATGTGGTGTACGACACCGTGGGCGGCGCCACGCTCGATGCGTCATTCGTTTCTGTACGCCGGTACAC
Source organism: Variovorax sp. YR216 (assembly GCF_900107745.1). GTDB lineage: Bacteria > Pseudomonadota > Gammaproteobacteria > Burkholderiales > Burkholderiaceae_C > Variovorax. The sequence goes on from NZ_FNRO01000018.1 coordinate 47,545, forward strand.
CGGCCACGTTGTGAGCGCTCTGGGTTGGGGTACCCACTCGCTGGCGCCGCTGTCGTTCCGGGGGGCCAGCTATTCCGGCGTTTTCACGTTGATGCCGATGCTCAGTGGCAAGGGCCGCGCCCACCACGGAGAAATCCTGGCGCGGGTCGCCGAACTTGTCGATGCAGGCCAGTTGCGCCCCCTCGTGGACACTCAGAGATTCACGCTCACGCAGGCCGGTGACGCGCACGCTCGCGTCACCAACGGCCACGCTGTTGGAAGGGTCGTTGTCGCCATCGCTTGAGTGGAGTGCGCAGGCACCGCGTTACGAGAGAAGCCTTGCCTCTACCGTCTGACAGGATACGTCCATGCTCGACCACCTCCTCCTCACTATCGACGGCATCGACCCTTCAATCGCGTTCGATGCGAGGGAGCTACTACGTAGCGCAGGTCAGGGACCTCGACGGCTACAACCTCGAATTTGAAAATTTGCAACACTGGAATTGAGCGATGTCTCAACAAAAGGCTAACCTTCGTGGCGTCGCAGATGCGCTGATTGCTGCCACCAATGCATTCGATGTCGCACGCGTGCTGAACCTGTTTGCGCCGGATGCGGTCATTGATGACCCTTCCACCGGCCATCGTTTCGACGGTCATGCGGGCATTCGCGAATACATCGAGCGGTATTTCATCGGCTACCAAACAGTGACGGGCTTCCTGTCAATCAAGAGCCTCGGCCAAAACCGAGCGCGCCTGCGAGTCGACTTCACTGGCGATTTCGGACACGAGATTGGGTTGTTGGAGATGCTCGTGAATGAGACCGGGTTGATTGCACGTATCGACGCCAACCTCGAATCGCACACGAAGAATCCCACACAATGAAGGCCGCCGGTTACACCGGTCGACGTCGCCGCGTCGTGACAACCAGAGAGGCTCGCCCGCCGGCAGCGTGCGGCCAACAGCAGACATCCACAGCGGGCTACCAATGGTGCGCGGCAGAGCGGTCGTTGAGTCGCGCTGAACGACGCTTCAGTCGCGGTCGATGAAGACGCCTACGCAGAGTGCCGCGCCGACGACGTACAGCAGCCAAGTCTGCGGAATTGCATAGGGATAGAGCATCAGGGCGACGCCGAGCCATTTGCTTCGCGGACGTCCGGCGCGCTTTCCGTAGCGGTAGACCGCGATTCCAATGAGCCCGAACAGAACGGCACCAATGATGTAGGCCGGGCTTGGAAGCGAGATTCCTAGTGACTGTAGTGTCTGCAAGCTGTCCATGGAAGGTTGGGCAGATGGGCAAAGAAAAACCCGCCGGAGCGGGTTAACAGCAGCCCTTGAGGGAGGGAGGAGGAGAAGAAGAGCGGGCTGCCGAAGGGCAGTCTGTGCCGGGTGACTTAGGGGAGACTTAAAGCGAGTCGGGGCCCGCCGCAACCTCAGGAGAGGTTCGCGCCAGCCACCTGCCCGACAGGGCGGCCCAGAAACGGCCCCTCGTCCCTTTCGCCGACCCTCGTCTGCGCGGCGACTACGACCGAATGCCGAGCACTCGCAGGCGATTCCCAATGCGCTCCGCCTCGCTCGGAATGACATCAGCAGGGAAATTCCAGTCCGGCGAGCGCGAATGTCACCCCTCGGTGCAATGCAAGGCGTGCGACCCACCTTCTTCATTGCCACCCAGCAACACTCCGAATTCAATTCATAGGGGATTTCCATGATGGGTACTACGAAGTGTGTACCTGCAAACCATGGTGTGCCGCAATCGTGAAACAGCAGGTCGGTATATTGGCCGTCAGCAATCGCGAACGCAGCAAATGTCATCTCACGCTTGGGTCGAAACCCTCTACATCGCACACGGGCACCCCGACCGCCGGGTGTATGCCATTCCTTATCCAATGAGCTTGAATCAAAAGCCAGGCGACATGCTGCCGAAAGACCAGCAGGACTGGCGCGAGGTGGCAAGGTTGAGCGGCGATTCGCAACTCGTCTACATCGAACCGGAATACGCAGACCTGGCTGGCAACATCGTTGGCAAGGCAGGCGGCACCCATTTTCATGTGGCCCGGAATGCGACGGAGGCATGCGTCGCATGAACATCTACGTCGTCGACGACCATCCAATGATGCGAGAGGCCGTCGCCATGGTTCTACGGCGCCTTCGCCCAGGCAGAAACATCGTCGAGCTAGAACGGCTTGGCAAGTTGAGGCCGGCGGTGTCGGCACACGGTCATCCAGACCTCATCACGCTCGACCTGAACCTTCCTGACACGAAGGGCGTCTCTGGTGTGCTGGAGGCTCGGGACTTGTTCCCTTCTGTGCCGCTGGTCGTCTATTCGGCCTCGCCTGCGGATGAGATGGAGGACGAATGCCTCCAGTCCGGCGCGGACGTCTACATCGGCAAGGCCGCTGGCGTTACGACGCTGTCCAACGCTCTCAAGAGGCTATTTCAGGGCAACGTCGACCCCGACGTCCAGGCGCTTCCGACCGCCAACTCTGTTGCTGGGCTCTCCTTGAGCAAGCGCCAAACGCAACTTCTGGCGTGCCTCGAACGAGGGATGAATAACCGGGAAATTGCAGAGCAGCTCGACATCAGTGAGCACACTGTCAAGGTGCATCTGTGGCGTTTGTTTCGCAAGATTGACGTCAACAGTCGGACCCAGGCGCTCTTCTTCGCCCGAACCCATGGGCTGATTCCCAGCTGACAATGTGAGCTGAAGGCGTCCATGCACGGACAAGCTGCCCTGGCTTGGCCATTGAATGGGAGAGGCTGGGGCTCAGGCGTGGTCGGTAAGGCTGTCGGATTGCGGATGTCTACATCGACATCACGGCCTGCTACGGGCGCTCCTGACGACAGTCGCGCCGCGCGCGTCGGCGCAGACTGGAGCTCCATTCCACTTCAGGAGCTCATCATGCAAGCAGCGTCGACGTGTAGCCGCGAGCCGTGGAACAAGGGCAAGCTGGTCGGCCAGAAGACGCCCTTCAGGCTCAAGGAGATTTGGGCCATCAGGGTGCGCTTGGAGCTGCAAGCACGAGTGCGTGACCTCGCGCTGTTCAACCTCGGCATCGACAGCAAGCTCAGAGCCTGCGACTTGGTGCAGCTTCGAGTCCGCGATGATTCCAACGGCGAGCGCGCGGCCGCCCGCGCCAAGGTGATGCAGCAGAAGACCGGGCAGCCGGTCCAGTTCGAGCTGACGGGGCCGACGCGCCTAGCCGTGGAGGCGTGGATTGCGGCGGCGCACCTGAAGGCGGGAGACTTCCTCTTCCCGAGCCGGATTCATGAATCGCCGCACATCGGCACCCGGCAATATGCTCGAATCGTTGACAGTTGGGTCGAGGAAATCGGCCTCGATAGTTCGGCCTATGGCACCCACTCGATGCGCAGGACCAAGCCATCCTTGATTTACCGGCGCACGAAGAACCTGCGCGCCGTGCAGCTTCTCCTCGGCCACAGCAAGCTTGAAAGCACGGTGCGCTACCTCGGCATCGAGGTCGAGGACGCCCTGGAGTTGGCGGAGCACACGGATGCTTGACGGCCGTTGGCGGGCCTGCACAACGCGTGGGGCCGCCGGCAGCGTCCGGCCAAGAGCGCGGTCATCTGACATAGAACTTCAATTTGAATGAGGCTGTCGGCATCTTGGGTCATTTTTCTGCTTGTTGGACTTGGGCACCAGCGTTTGGCGTGGTTGGAGCGAGGGTTTGGCCGTCAACTGTTGCAGCTGTCGGCTCCTGCGTTGCCTTTGCGGTGCGACCAGGCAGCACTTTGTCCAACTCCTTGGCAGATGCGGCGAGGAAGCTCTTGGCCCCTTCGTCCCTTTGTGCGAGTAGCTCCATCCGCTCGATGACCTGCGGAAACCACGGCGGAATCTTGTCCGCAGAGGCTTCCAGGATGTCGCCAGCCTGGAAGTGGCTGGTCTTATCGACGAGCGCTTCGCCGCGGAAGAGGTACTTGCGCACGGTTGGCAAGCCTGCGCGCAGGATGGGCTCGGACGCCTTGTCTTTGCACTCCTTGCGGTTCACGACGATGACGTAGCCGGCAATCTTGTCTGGCTCCGGCGGGAGAATCACCGTATCGCCACCGCGTTGGACCTCTTCAGGCCAGGTGCGCGTGTATGGAACCAGGACGCCTTTGTAGTCGCACTTGCCGCGTCCGTCCTCGCGCCACCACTCCCGGTAGAGGCTGAGCTGGACGTAGGCATCCTTTTCGAGAGGTACGAGGGTTTCCCCTTCGGGGGCGAGCATGATGCTCGAGAGGAGCATTGCTGCGAGATACACCGCATTGATTGCTTCGAACATGAGTTTTTCCTTAGAGCGGACCTAGAGTCGATTGGCGCTGGGGTAGCGCCTCCTTTTCGGTATATCGGCCACGGTCGCGCCGGCTGTAGTGCGGCGCAGGTCAAAAACAGGGCTGTCGCTTCGTTCTGTTCCCGCGTTGGGGCCATTGCGTCGTGAACTCGGTCACGCGCTTGCCATGAACATACGGCCCCAATGTCAGGGTGCCTTGGCGCCCCTATCAGACACGGTCCGTTGTCGCCGAGCGCCACACGCATGACGCCGGCACCTTGGCCCGGATCGTCCGCTCTGGCGACCGTCAAGTTGCGGCCAGAACCGGTCATCCGACGGAGGCCGTCACTTCTTTAAGGAACTGACTTGCGAACAATGGTCGTCTGTATCGCGCTCGTCTTGGTCGTATGGCCGTTCGTCTGCTTCCAGGCTGCGAGCATGACAAACATCTCCATCCGTCAGATTGATGGGGAAGAAGCAGAAGGTGCCACGGGCGTTGGCCCGCTTCTTCGGCTTTTCATCCGTTGGCGGTGGTGGGTGAGCTACGCCGGAGCAGCAATCCTGATGCTGGCCCTCGCGCTCTGACAGCCGCCTGCGGCCAACACCGACTGTTCGCAGCAAGCACCGATTTCAGCAATGAAGCTATACGACCTCCGAGCGGACCTCAGCGTCTGCTGCGCCTTTCTGCTCAAGGACCCCTTCATATGGGGAGGCGGCAAGAGCGGTTGGTTCGAGGGGACGTCGCGTGGCAACACCTACCCGATTGCTCAAGGAAAACGGTCCGAAGAGCGCATCGACGGGCCGCTGCCCGACTACACGGATTTTGGCCTTCGGCCCATCCCAGCATTCTCCGAGCGGGCCATCGACGCTCTCGCCCTGATGCTCCGACCTCATGGTGAATTTGCGGCCATAGAGATGGACGAGCCAGTCCGCTACTTCGCGTTCAATCCCACCACCATTGTTGACGTGCTCGATGAAGAGCAGTCCGACATTGCAAGATTCAGGAGCGGCGGTGTCATGGCCGTTGAACGGCACGTCCTTCGAGCTTCGGTCCAAACCTTACCTCCCATCTTCAATATTCCTCAGACCAGGCGCAACACGACCTATGTGACGGAAGAGTTCAGGGACCAAGTGAGGCGCGCAGAGTTGACCGGGTTCGACTTTGAGCTTCTGTTTGAGAGACAGTAGTAGAGGTCCCCTGGGGGTCCGCTATGGAGCGGAGCGTACTTCTGTGGGCCCTGAAGCGACCTTGGCACTCACTCCAAGGCCGACATTGCGGGCCCATGCAGCAACTGACCGAAGGCCCCGTGCATCGACCGACAACCTCGGCTTGCCGCAACCCGGGAACCGCTTCTTCCCGGGCGGCTGAACAGCCTTCAGAGGATCTGCGCGGCCTCGTCGAACGACAGCCGGGGCCCGCGCTTGAAGGTCGCGCTGTGGTCGGCCACGCCGAGGTTAACGAGGAAATTGCTGCGCCAGCGACCGTCGGGGAAGAACTCCTTGTCGACGAGCGCGGCATTGAAGCCCGACTGCGGTCCTGCATCGAGACCCAGCGCGCGGGCCGCGAGGATCAGATAGGCGCCCTGCAGGCTGCCGTTGCGGAAGGCGGTGGCGGCCGCGAGATCGGCGTTGCCGTCGAACAGCGGCTTGGCGTCGTAGGCCGGAAACTGGCTCGGCAGGTGGTCGTGGAAGCGGGTGTCGTGCGCGACGATCACGGTCACGCCGGCGGCCAGCGTCTGCGCGGTGTTGCCCGACGAGAGCGCGGGCTTCAGGCGTTCACGGGCCTCCGGGCTGCGAACGAAGACGAACCGCGCGGGCTGCGCGTTGAATGCGGTCGGGCCCCACTTCACGAGGTCGTAGAGCGCATGGATCGTCTCGTCGGTGATCGGGGCGGGCTTGAAGGCATGGACGGTGCGCGCCTGGCGGAAGAGCTGGTCGAGCGCGGAATCGGGAATGGCTTTGAGAGTGGTCATGTGAAGTGCGTCGGTATTGCGTCGGCCGGCTCGGGCAAGGTCACCATGCATACGCCAGGGGCGCTCGCTGGACCACCTCCGGATTGGCGCCGATCGCCGAGCCGATGCGACGCGCGATTCTCGCAGGCACGTAGCCATGCGGCGCACGCCGCGCCACGGCATGGGCCGAAAGCGGCGGCACCTTCCATGCCGCACCGGTGAGTGCGACGATCCGGCGCGCGTGCTCGACGAGGAGGGAAGCTTCGATCTGTTTCATGGCATGCATATCGACTGGCATGCAACGATTCTGCAGACAGGCCCCACATCGGACAACGAAGGAATGCGAGTTACCTGATGCGCTTGGCGAGCACGCCATGCCGGGGCGCCCCCTTGTTCACTTCATCGAGGCCAGGCGCCGCACGACGGCCGCGAGCCGATCCACTTCCTCGAAGGTGTTGTAGAAGGCAAGCGAGGGTCGCACCGTGGTCTCGACGCCGAAGCGGCGCAGGATCGGCTGCGCGCAGTGGTGGCCGGTGCGCACCGCGATGCCCTCTTCGTTGAGCGCGCGACCGACCTCCTCGGTCTCGTAGCCCGCGAGCACGAAGGACATCACGCTGGCCTTGTCGGCCGCGGTGCCGATGAGGCGCACGCCCTCGATGCCACCGAGCAGCCGCATGCCATGGCACAGCAGGTCGTGCTCGTAGCGCGCGATGTTCTCCATCCCGATGCGGTTGACGTAGTCGATCGCCGCGCCGAGCCCCACCGCGTCGGCGATGTTGCCGGTGCCGGCCTCGAAGGTGTTGGGCAGCGGCTGGAACACCGTCTTCTCGAAAGTGACGTCGGCAATCATGTTGCCGCCGCCCTGCCACGGCGGCATGTCCTCGAGCACTTCCCTCTTGCCCCACAGCGCGCCGATGCCGGTGGGCCCGAACACCTTGTGTCCCGAGAACACGAAGAAGTCGGCGCCGATGTCCTGTACGTCGACCCGCATGTGCGAGACCGACTGTGCGCCATCGACCAGCGTGCGCGCGCCAGCGCGGTGCGCGAGCTCCACGATCTCCTTCACCGGCACGACCGTGCCCAGGGCATTGGAGACTTGCGTGACCGAGACGATCTTCGTGCGGTCGTTGAGAAGCTTGCGGTATTCGTCCAGCAGCACCTGCCCCGAATCGTCCACCGGGATCACGCGCAGCCGCGCGCCCTTGGCGCTTGCCAGCTGCTGCCAGGGGACGATGTTGGCGTGGTGCTCCAGGTGGCTGACGACGATCTCGTCACCCTCGCCCACGTGCTGCCAGCCCCAGCTCTTGGCCACGAGATTGATCGCCTCGGTGGTGCCGCGCACGAAGATCACTTCGTTGACGTCGGGCGCATTGAGAAAGGCGCGCACCTTCTCGCGCGCGGCTTCGTAGGCATCGGTGGCACGCGCCGCGAGCGCATGCGCGGCGCGGTGGATGTTGGAGTTCTCGTGCTCGTAGAAGTACGTGAGCCGTTCGATCACCGCGCGCGGCTTGTGCGTGGTCGCCGCGTTGTCGAGCCATGCGAGCGGACGGCCGTTGACCCGCTCGGCCAGGATAGGAAAGTCGCGCCGCACCGCATGCACGTCGAAGGGCGGATGACGATCCTGCACGCCCAGCGGCGCATCGGTGAAGTAGAACTTCGGGCCCGCCGAGGGCTGGCGCGAGGGCTCGAGGAAGTAGTACGGCGAAGCGCCCGTCAACGCGGCCGAACGTTCCGCTGCCGCGTTTGCCCCGGCGGGCACGCCCTGCGTGCCGCCGAAGCGCGGCTCGTAGCCGGGCACCGCCGCATAGGCGTTGTCCGGCACGCCATTGCCCGCCACCGCATGCGGCGCCAGCACAGGCGCGCGGTTCGCGAGCGAGAGCACCGGTGTCGGCGAAGCGGGCAGCAGGTTGGTGCCCGGAAGCTGGCCTTGCGGAATCGGCGTGCCCGGAACCGACGGGCCAAGCCCCGCGGGGCTCGCGAGGGGCGAACCCGGCGGTGCGATGTTGACCGGCGCCTGGACGCCCGGCGGCGTGAGCGGCAGGCTCGCGACCGATGCGGGCGAAGCCGTGGACTTCGGCGTCTCGCCGGCGTTGCCGGGAAGCGCCGCGAAAAGCGCATTCGCCATGCGCGCGAGCACGGCCGGGTCGATGGGCGCCTCGAGAGTGGTAGGAACTGCGGTCATGCCGGCCAGCCGCCCTTACTTGTAGGTGTCCAGCACCGAGTAGTCGTGGTAGCGGTTGATCTCCACGTCGTCGAGCACCGCGAGCGCATCGGAGGTCAACACCGCGAGCGAGCAATACAGCGAGATCAGGTACGAAGCAATCGCATGGTTGTTGATGCCCATGAAGCGCACCGACAGCCCCGGGCCCTGCTCGCCCGGCAGACCCGGCTGGTACAGGCCCACCACGCCCTGGCGCTTGTCGCCCACGCGCAGCAGCAGGATCTTGGTCTTGCCGTCGGCCACCGGCACCTTGTTCGACGGGATCAGCGGAATGCCGCGCCAGGTGATGAACTGCGAGCCGAACAGGCTCACGGTGGGCGGCGGCGTGCCGCGGCGCGTGGCTTCGCGGCCGAAGGCAGCGATGGCCAGCGGGTGCGTGAGGAAGAACGCAGGTTCCTTCCACACCTTGGTCAGCAGCTCGTCGAGGTCGTCGGGCGTCGGCGCGCCAGTGAGCGGGAAGATGCGCTGCTCGTCCGTCACCTGCGCCAGCAGGCCGTAGTCGGGGTTGTTGATCAGCTCGCTTTCCTGGTTCTCCTTGATCGTCTCGATCGTCAGGCGAAGCTGTTCCTTGATCTGGTCATGCGGGCTGCTGTAGAGGTCCGAGACGCGCGTGTGCACATCGAGCACCCTGGACACCGCGTTGAGGAAATATTCGCGCGGCTGTTCCTCGTAGTCGACGAAGGTGCGCGGGAGCTGGTTCTCTTCTTCCTTCGCGGTGCAGGTGACCTTGATCGCCTCCGGGTTCCTGACCTTGTTGAGGCGGTAGATGCCCGCCTCCACCGGCGCCCATTGCAGCAGGTGCGTCAGCCATCGAGGGCTGATCGTCTCCAGTTGCGGGACGGTCTTGGTGGCATTGGCCAGTTGCCTGGCGGCGTTGTCGCCCAAAGCGGTCGTACCGCCCACGGTTGCACTCATTCGGAACTCCGTTGTCGTTGAGGAAGAAGGGGAAGGAAAAGCGGAAAGCCCACGCACGAGGGCGGTCAGGAGGCCAGCGCGTTGCGCGCCTTGGCCTGGCTGATGCTCGCACCGGGCGGCACGTCGTCGGTGACCCAGACGTTGCCGCCGATCACCGCGCCGCGCCCGATCGTCACGCGGCCGAGGATGGTCGCTCCGGCGTAGATCACGACGTCGTCCTCGACCACCGGATGCCGCGGCAGGCCCTTGCGCAGCTTGCCCTCGCTGTCGGTCGGGAAGCGCTTGGCGCCGAGCGTGACGGCCTGGTAGAGCCGCACGCGCTCGCCGATCACCGCGGTCTCGCCGATCACGACGCCGGTGCCGTGGTCGATGAAGAAGCCCGCGCCGATCGTCGCGCCCGGATGGATGTCGATGCCGGTCGCGCCATGCGCCAGCTCGGCCACGATGCGCGCGAGCAGCGGCAGCCCGAGCCCGTAGAGCAGGTGCCCGACACGGTGGTGGATCAGCGCCAGAACGCCCGGGTAGCACAGCAGCACCTCGTCGACGCTGCGCGCGGCCGGGTCGCCGTCGAAGGCGGCGCGCACATCGGTGTCGAGCAGTCGCCGGATGCCTGGCAGTGCCACCGCGAATTCGCGCACCGCGCTTTCGGCGCGCGATTGCACCGAGTCGTCGGAAGGGTTCTCGTGGCGCTCGACGTAGGCGATCTCCAGCTTCGTCTGTGCGAGCAGCGCATGCAGCGCCGCGTCGAGCGTGTAGCCGATGTAGAAATCCTCGCCGTCATGCCGCAGATCGGGCGGACCGAGCCGCATCGGAAACAGCACGCCCTGCAGCTGCTTCAGGATCTGGGCCAAAGCCTCGCGCGATGGGAACTCGCGCCCCCGTGGCTCGCGGGAGCGCCGCTGCGCATCGCGCCATTCATCGCGCACCGCGTGCAGCTCGCGCACCACGCTCTGGACGTCGAACACCGTCATCGGTCCTCCCCTTGATTTCTTCGTTCAGTCCTGCACCCACGGCAACCCGCGGAAGCGCCAGCCGTCGGCATGGCCGCGCTGCTGCCTGGCATCGAGCTCGCCCTCGAAGCCTTCGAGGACGTTGAACACATGGGTGAATCCCGCCTTGGCCGCAGCCTCTGCCGCCAGCGCCGAGCGCTTGCCGCTGCGGCACAGGAGCAGGACGACGGCCTGCTTGCCGCCGACTTTCGCTTCGAGTTCGCGCACGAAGCGCGGATTGCGGGTGAGCGCGGTGCCCGTGGCCCATGGCACATGCAGGCTGCCTTCGACGTGGCCCACGAACTTGCGCTCTTCGCCCGAACGGACGTCGACCAGGAGCGCCTGTTGCCGCTGCACCAGGTCCCAGGCGACCGGCGGCGTCACACCGCCCGCATATGGGAGATTGGCTTCGGCGGCCAATGATTGCGCCTGCTCCAGCGCGGGGGGAAGCGGTTGCGCGAGCGCGGCTTCGGTGTCGACGGACATGGTTTTTCTTCCTTTTCGAGGCGTTCCTGATGGCGATGACCATCACTCTAGGGAAGCGGTCTTCCTTCTCAAACGACCGAAAAGTGAAATCCAAACTACCTTTTCATTTATGCCTTCCACACCGCTTCGCGCACCACCACCGACTTCGGCAGCACGCCGACCTTGAGCAGGCGGTCCGCGGTGCGTTGCTGCGAGTCGAGGATCGCGTCGGACAGCGGCACCACGTCGAAGCCCGCGTTGGCATTGACCTCCGTCACCACGTCGAGCGGCATGCCCGTCGCGGAGGCCACCGCCTTCGCGACTTCACCGGGGTTGGCCTTGGCCCATTGGCCCGCTTCGCGCGAGCCCTCCACCAGCGCATTCACATGTGCGGGCCAGTTCTTCGCGAACTCGGTGTTCGCGAGCAGGAAGCTCGCAGCGTCGGGCAGCACGTCGCCCTGGTAGGCCACCACGCGCGTGGGGCTGCGCCGCTTCGCGATGGTGAAGTAGGGATCCCAGATCGCCCAGGCGTCGATGTCGCCGCCGTCGAAGGCAAAGGCCGCATCGGCGGCGCTCAGGCCAATGCTGGTCACGGACTTGATGTCGAGGCCCGCGCGTTCGAGCGCCGCGGCCACGAGGTTGTGCGAGCTAGATCCCTTCGCATAGCCGATGCGCTTGCCCTTGAGATCGGCGATGGTGCGGACCGGTGAGTCCTCCTTCACGAGGATGCCTTCGGAGCGCGGCGTCGCGGGCTGCGCCGCCACGTAGGCCACGCGGCCGCCCGACGCCTGCAGGAAGATGCAGCCCACGTTGCCCGCATTGCCGAAGGCCACGTCGCCGGTGTCCATCGCCTGCAGCAGGTTGAGCCCCGAGGTGAACTCGGCCCATTCGATGCGGATGCCCAGCGGCTCGAAGCGTTTCTCGAACACCTTGAGCTGGCGCGCGACGAGCGGGATGCCGGTCTTCTGGTAGCCGAGCGTGAGCGTCCCGCCCTTGAGGCCGCTGGCGCTCCAGGCGCGAGGGGTGGTGGCGAGCGAGGCGGCGCCCGCGGCGATGGTGAACTGGCGTCGGGTGAGCATGGTCGGAGAGCTTTGGATTGAAGGGGAGGAAGCGCGGCTCAGAGCGCACCCGCGCTTTCGGGCAGCAGGCCGTTGAGCAGGTGGTCGCCCACCACCGTGGATTTGTGGCGCACCGGGTCGTGCAGCGTGTGCACCCGCGCGTTGCGCCAGTGCCGGTCGAAGGCATGCGGCGATTGCGCCGCGCGCGTGCCGCAGAACTCGAAGAGCTTGCTCGATGCATGCAGTGCGATCTCGGTGGTCAGCACCCTGGCTTCGGCCACCGCAAGCGAGGCAGCGGCGCGCCGCTGCCGGTCGGGCGCCGCGATCGCGGCATCAACCGCCAGGCCCGCGCGCTGCGTCATCGCCTCGGCCGCGTGCAGGCGGATCTGGATTTCGCCGACCTGCGCGATCACCTGCGGATCGACGATGGCACGCGTCGCGCCCTCGGGCTGCCGGATCGACGCCTGCTCGCGCAGGAAGCGCACCGTGTCGTCGAGCGCGGCTTGCGCAATACCGAGGTCGATCCCCACATGACTGAGCTGGGAGACCGCACCCATCGCCTGTTCGCTGTAGGCGCGGTGGATCGGCAGCACGCACAGATTGGGCAGCTCCACGCCCTGCAGGTGCACGCGCCCGCTCGCGGTGGTGCGCTGGCCGAAGCTCTGCCAGTCATCCTCGATCACGAGGCCCGGCGTGCCGGCAGGGATGATCGCGACGGTCTTCTCGCCGGCCTCGTTCAGGCCGATCACGGAGACATAGTGCGCGAACAGCGCGCCGGTCGCATAGATCTTCTCGCCCGAGAGCCGCCAGCCGCCCGGCGTGCGCGCGATCACGAGCGGGCGCGGGGCCTCGCCGCCCTGCACCGCATCGACGTTGGCATTGCCGAAGCGGCACCCGCGCAGGATCTCGCCGAGGAAGAAGCGCTTCTGCGCCTCGCTGCCGATCGACGAGAGCCAGAACACCGCGCTGTTGTGGTTCTGCTGGATCTGCCCGATCGATGCATCGGCGGCCGACAGGATCGCGAACACCCGCGCGACGGTGGCGTACGACACGCCCGCACCGCCATGGGCGCGCGGGATGTTCATCGCCCACAGGCCTGCGCCCGAGACGAGGTCGAGCTCGCGCTCGGGCAGGAGGCGGTCGCGGTCGCGCGCGGCCGCACCGGGTGCGATCCGCTCGGCCACCCGGTGCGCGGCCTCGAGCACCTCGGCATCCGAGGACAGCACGCGCGCGGGCTCGACCCGGCGCGCGGTGCGCCATTCGAGATGCGGTGCCGCGACAGCGGCGGCCAGCGCACTCATGCGCGATGCGCCGGCTTGCGCCCGAAGAAGGGATGGCTCGGATCGTTGAAGCCCGGCCGCGACGAATGGCCCGTGGTCACGAGCGCATCGACGAGCGCCTCGTCCTCGTCGCTGAAGCGGTACTGCAGCGCGGGCACGTAGTCCTCCCACTGCTCCAGCGTGCGCGGCCCGGCAATCGCCGAAGTCACGAGCCGGTTGTTGAGCACCCACGCAAGTGCGAACTGCCCCGGCGTGATGCCGCGGCCTTCGACATGCTGCTTCACGCGCTGCGCGATCTCCAGCGATTCGGGCCGCCATTCGGTCTGCAGGATGCGCTTGTCGTCGCGGCCCGCGCGCGTGCCCGGCGCCGGCGCTTCGCCGGGGCGGTACTTGGCGGTCAGCACGCCGCGCGCGAGCGGGCTGTACGACACCACGCCGACCTCGTAGTACTCGGCGGCGGGCAGGTGCTCGGCCTCGACCTGCCGGTTGGCGAGGTTGTAGAGCGGCTGGGTCGCCGCGGGCCGGTCGACATTGAGCGCGTCGGCGGTGCGGCTGAACTCGGCGATCTTCCATGCGGGGTGATTCGACAGGCCCCAGGCGCGCAGCTTGCCCGCGCGGATCAGGTCGCCGATGGCGCGCACCGTCTCGGCCACCGGCGTCGCGCGGTCCTCGCGGTGCAGGTAGAGCAGGTCGATGTAGTCGGTGCCAAGCCGCCGCAGGCTGGCCTCGACCGATTGCACGATGCCGTGGCGACCGGTACTCCGGTTGTTCGGTCCGGCGATGTCCGGATCGGGATTCGCGAACTTGGTCGCAAGCACCCAGTGCTGGCGGCGCGGTGCGATCAACTCGCCGACCACCACCTCCGACTGCCCCTTGTTGTAGGCGTTCGCGGTGTCGATGAAGTTGATGCCCTGCTCGAAGGCTCGGTCGGCGATGCGCTGCGCAGTCGCGCGGTCGGTCTGGCCGCCGAACATCATGGTGCCGAGCGTCACGGGGGAAACGAGGATGCCGCTGCGGCCGAGCGGGCGATAGGTGATGGAACTGCTCATGGGAAAGGTAAGTGAAGAAGACGAAGTGTTCAGAAGCGAAGCCCGGCCTGCTTCATCAGCGGCAGGATGCGGTCGCCGAAGAATTCGAGGTCGGGCTGGAAGTCGTAGAAGCTCAGCTGGAGGCCGTCGATGCCCGCGCGCTTGAGCTGCACGAACTGCTCCACCACCTGCTCGGGCGTGCCGATGACCTCGATGTTTCCGCCGATCGCGCGGCGCTTGGGCGCGTCGCGCCCGACACGGCCGCGCCACGCATGGGCATCGCTGTCGAAGCGGTTGAAGCTGGCCTCGGGATCGCGGTCGATGTGGGCCACGATCGCATCGTGGTAGTCCCAGGTCTCCTTCTCGGTCTCCCGGCTGATCACCATCGGGTTCAGCAGCGTGCGCACCTCGCGCCCGACGTCACGGGCGGCCTCCTTGACGCGCGCGGCATGCACTGGCAGCGACGCGATCGCGCTGTCGAAGCTCGAACCGGTAGGACTGGTGATGAACACCACATCGGAGTAACGCGCCGCGAAGCTGATGCCGGCATCCGAGCCGGTGGCATTCACCAGCACCGGGCGGCCGAAGCGCGGCTTCGGCGTCACGTAGGCGCCGTCGAGCTTCCACGGCGATTCGCCCTTGAAAGACCAGTTCTCGTTGTCGGCCCACAGCCGCTGCACCACCTCGAGGAACTCGGCCGCGAGCTCGTAGCGCCGGTCATGCTCGATGCGATGCGAGCCGAACATCTCGTGCTCCACCGCGCGATGGCCGGTGACCACGTTGATGCCCCAGCGTCCGCCGGAGATGTGATCGAGCGTCGCGGCGTACTTCGCCAGGTGCAGCGGATGCATGGGTCCGTACAGCACATGGATCGTCGAGATGAGCACGATGCGCTGCGTGACGGCGGTGAGCGCGGCGGTGGTCATGAACGAATCGAGCGCATGGCCGTCGAACACGCCGCCATAGCCGCCCTTGGGCAGCCACTGCGAGAGCGCGAACACGAGATCGAAGCCCAGCTGCTCCGCCTTGAGCACCAGGTCGCGGTTGTAGTCGAAGCGCCAGTCGGTGGTGCGCGGATAGGTCGAGGCGCTCCACCCGCCCGCCTGGATCGGCAGGAACAGGCCGAGCAGCACGGGCTGCCTGAAAGCCTGCGCAAGCGGGCTCTCGCTGAATTCGCTGGGCGCGGCGAAGCGCTCCCACCCGACGAGCTCGCCGGGCCGGTGTGACAGGGACATCTGGAGGACTACCTTCTATCGTTCATGCAGCCCTGGGCTGCTGGTGCTGCGGGAATTCTGGCGAGTGGCCGCGTGCTTGGCACGCCCGTAATTCGCATATCGACATGCGGCGATGGTCAGAAGACCTTGCCCTCCTCGAGGTGCGTGGTCGTTCCGTTGAGGTGGAAGTCGCCGAGCACGCGCGCCTTCTGCATCAACGGGTTGTGGTTGAAGATGGTGCGCAGGTTGCGCCAGTGCCGGTCGAAGTTGTGGCGCCGCGACGTGGCCGATGCACCACCGGCGTCGAACAGGCGTTCGGCTGCCGCGAGCGCAATGCGGCTCACTGCCAGTTGCGTCTTCGCGGTGGCGAGTGCGCCATCGAGCACGAGCTGCCGGATCGCGTCGTCGTCGCCCGGCACGGCTTCGGGCGCCGCCGCGCTGCGCCGCAAGGCATCGGCCGACCGGTCGAGCCGGCGCGCGTTGTCGGCGATCAGTGCATCGACCGCATGCGTGGCGGTGGCGAGATCGCCCACCACCCATTGGGTGAACGGGTCCTCGGCGGGAGTCGCCGCGGCGCTGTGCGCGGCAGGGCGCGCGTGCTGGCGCACGTACTGCAGCGCATCGGCCAGGATGTTGCGCACGATGCCCGCGGCCACCGCGACCAGGAACAGTTGCCGCAGTGAGCTCGCGTGACGCAGCTGCGGCGTGCGCGGCGTCGCGTGCACCAGTTCGCCGGGCCGCACTTCGAGCTCGCTGAATTCGAGGCTGCCGCTGGCCGTGAGGCGCTGGCCCATGCCGTCCCAGTCGTCCTTCACGCGCAGGCCTTCGCGACGCGTGGGCACGATGACCGTGGCGTCGCGGCCCTCGTGGTCGCGCACTGCAATGCTCGCGTAGTCGGCGAAGGCGGTGCCGGTCGCGTAGAACTTGCTGCCGTTGAGCACGAGGCGGTCGCCGCGCTGCTCGAGCGTGGTGGTGACCGTGCCGGACTTCGGCGTGCCGAGCTCGGTGAACGCGCCGCCAAAGAGCGCGCCATCGAGCACGCGCGCCAACTGGCGCTCGGCGTTGTCGTTGCGCGGCGCCGAGGTCCACAGCTCGATCGCGTTGTAGTGGGTGCGAAGCGCGTGCGCCACGTTGGAGTCGGCGGCCGCGAGCGTCGCGACGACCTCGATGAGCTCGGGGATCGTGCCGCCGGGCCCGCCGCGTTCCACCGGAATGCGCAAGGTGCCGAGGCCCGATTCGCGAAAGCGCCCGAAGGCTTCGAAAGGCATCACGCCTTCGCGCTCGCGCTGCGAAGCGCCTTCGGCGATGGAGGCGGCCAGCGCGGGCAGGCGGCCCAGCAAGGTGGCGAGATCAGGCGCACGCACGGCGCGAACAGCGGCATTCATCGACGAGTCCCTGCAATCCATTGAATCGGGCTCGCAATATAGGCGCCGGGATTCATCGTTCCGTGCATATGGAAAGTCGCGTTTCTCGATTGGCCGCGACAGCGGCGCGGTGCATTTCCAAGCGCGAAAAAATGCTAAGCCATCGCTTGGATTTCACGCGCTTATCCAACACCATCGCGGCCCCTGGAGGTGTTCGGCGTTCCACGCCATCGCCGCTTTTTCATCACCACTTCGCAGCGACAGAAGAAGAATGCAATTCGATCGATGGGCGCTCCGCATCGCCCTCGCGGCCGCCGCCGCCACCCTGCCCCTCTCCACGCTCGCGCAAGCCGCACCGCGGCCGATCGACGGCGGCACGCTGACGCTTGCGGTGCCGCAGGAGCCGACCTCGCTGGTGTCCTTCCTCGACACCAAGACCGACAACCGCAACGTGAGCGCCAAGGTCACCGAGGGCCTGTTGCGCTACGACGAGCAGTTCCGGCCGCAGCCGCTGCTCGCGACCGCGTGGCAGGTGAGCGCCGACGGGCTGCGCTACACCTTCCGGCTGCGCCCGGGCGTGAAGTGGCACGACGGCCGCGACTTCACCGCCGAGGACGTGCGCTACTCGTTGCTCACGCAGAAGAAGCAGGGGCCGCGCGGGCGCATCACGCTCGCCAACGTCGAGCGCGTGGACACGCCCGATGCGCTGACCGCGGTGATCGTGCTCGCGAAGCCCGCGCCCTTCCTGCTCAAGTCGCTCTCTTCGGCCGAACTGCCGATCGTGCCCTCTCACCGCTACGCCGACGGCGAGCCGCTCGGCAATCCGAACGTCACCGCGCCGGTGGGCACCGGCCCGTTCATCTTCGAGCAGTGGGTGCGCGGCAGCCACCTGGTGCTGCGCAAGAACCCCGACTACTGGCGCAAGGGCTATCCGCACCTCGACCGCATCATCGTGAAGTTCGTGCGCGACCCGGCCGCGATCTCGACCGCGGTGGAGACCGGCGAAGTCGACATCGCGCAAGGCGTGGCGCTCGCCGACCTGGAGCGGCTGTCGAAGAACCCGAAGCTGCGCATCGACGCGAGCTACGACGCCTTCCTGAACAACGCGTCCTTCCTCGAATTCAACCTCGAGAACCCGATCCTCGCGAAGCCGAAGGTGCGGCATGCGATCGCGCAGGCGATCGACCGCAACTTCATCCGCGACACGATCTACTACAAGCAGGTCGAGGTGGTGAACTCGCCGGTGCCGAAGGTGCTCGGCGACTACTACGACGACAGCACCTTCCGCTATCCCTACGACGTCGCGGCCGCGAACCGGCTGCTCGACGAGGCCGGCCAGCCGCGCCAGGCGGGCGGCACGCGCTTCACGCTGCGGCTGAGCTACATCCCGGGCGCCGACTTCAAGCGCACCACCGACTACCTGCGCGCAGCACTTGCGCGTGTCGGCATCAAGGTCGACGTGGTGGACGGCGACCTGCCGACCTTCCTCAAGCGGGTGTACGGCACGCGCGACTTCGACATCAACCTCAACGGGCTCGGCCGGCTGTTCGACCCGACCGTGGGCGTGCAGCGCATCTACTGGGGCGACGGCGTGCGCAACCCGCTGATCTGGATCAACGCGTCGCACTACGACAACCCGCAGGTGGACGGGCTGTTCCGCCAGGCCGCGGTCGAGCTCGATCCCGGCAAGCGCGCCCAGCAGTTCCGCGAGATCCAGCAGATCGTCGGACGTGACCTGCCGGTGGTGCCGCTGGTCACGGTGCATTCGGCGCTGCAGGTCTACAGCAGCCGCGTGCACCAGATCTCCAACAGCATCGACCTCGCGGCCGGCGACCTCGCCGACGCATGGATCGAGCCGCGCAAATGAACACACGAGGAGAAGGAAACGATGACATCGAAGAATCCTGAAGGATCTCGCCAGGCACAGATCGCGGCGCTGAGCTTCGCGGGCGCACGCGCGCAGGCCGAGGCGCTGGCCGAAGGGCGCGTGCGTGCGGTCGAACTGCTGGAGCACGCGCTGGCGCGCATCGACCGCTTCGATGGCGAGCTGCGTGCGATCGCGGTGCGCGACGACGAGCGCGCACGCGCGGCCGCACGCGAGGCCGATGCCGCGCTCGCGCGCGGCGAACGCCGGCCGCTGCTCGGTGTGCCGGTCACGGTCAAGGAATCGTTCGACGTCGCCGGGCTGGTCACCAGCAGCGGCAACCCCGCCTTCAGGGACAACGTCGCGCACGCGGATTCGCTCGCGGTCGCGGCGCTGCGCGAGGCCGGGGCGGTGATCGTCGGCAAGAGCAACGTGCCGCTCGCGCTGGCCGACCTGCAAAGCTACAACGCGATCTATGGCGTGAGCAGCAACCCGTGGGATCTCGCGCGCACGCCGGTTGGTTCCTCGGGCGGTTCCGCCGCCGCGCTGGCGGCGGGCTACGTCGCGCTGGAGATCGGCACCGACATCGGCGGATCGATCCGCATCCCGGCGCACTTCACCGGCGTGTACGGCCACAAGCCCACCGCGGGACTCGTGCCGCTGCGCGGCACTGGCGTGCCCTCGGGGCGCCATGCGGACCGCGACCTCGTGGTGGCCGGGCCGCTCGCGCGCACCGCCGGGGACCTCGCGCTGGCGCTGGAACTGCTGATCAACCGCGACCCCTTGCAGGCCAAGGCCTGGAAGGTCACGCTGCCGCCGGCGCGCCATGCGCGGCTCGACCATTTCCGGGTGCTCGTGATCGACCAGTGGCCCGGCACCACGCGCAGCCTGCACGAGCAGGAGATCGGCGAGCGTGTGATCGAGCGGCTGCGCACGCAGGGTGCGCAAGTGAGCCGGCCGGCCGATCTGCCGCCGGGCCTGCTGCCCGACCTGGTGCGTTCGCACCGGATCTACCGCAGCCTGCTCGGCTCCTCGACCGCTTCGCCACCGCCCCTCAGCGAAGCAGCGCAGCGCCGGTACGCGTCGCTCGCGCCCGACGACGATTCCGCCGACGCCGCATGGCTGCGTGCACCGACGCTGCGCCACGCCGAATGGCTGCAGGACAACGAAGCGCGCCACGCGTTGCGCCATCAGTGGGAGCGGTTGTTCGAGCGCTTCGACGTGGTCGTCACGCCGGTCGCGCCGCTGCCGGCGTTCCACCACAACCACGCGGAGCCTAAGGACGAGCGCAGCTACCCGGTCGCGTTCGCGGACGGCACGCGCGCGGTGCGCTTCCTCGACTTGTTCCACTGGGCCGGGCTGCCGGTGCTGCCGGGCCTGCCGGCGACCAGCTTTCCGATCGGGCTCGACGACGAGGGCCTGCCGATCAGCGCGCAGGCCGTGGGCCCGTATCTGGAGGACCAGACCACGATCGCCTTTGCGCAACTGCTCGAAGAAGCCTACGGCGGCTTCATCGCACCGCCCGGCTATCGCGAGAACACCACCGAGACCACGCCCTCTTCCGCACCGACCGCATGACTCCCACGCCACCGATCAACCGCCGCGGATTCCACCGCCGGCTTGCCGGCTTGCCGCTCGCGCTTTCCGCACTGCCGGCGGTTGCAGCGGCCGCCGCACCCGCTCCAACCGAAACGCCGCGCCACAAGCCCGGCAGCGTCGTCACGCTGCTCACCGCGCTGGAACCACCGACGCTGGTGGGCCTCGTCAACTCCGCCGCCGGCACCTTCCTCGTCTCGCCGAAAGCAGTCGAGGGGCTGTTGAGCTACGACTTCGACCTTCGCCCGAAGCCCCAGCTCGCAGTCGCCTGGGAGGTGCAGCCGGACGGCCTTCAATACACCTTCCACCTGCGCCGTGGCGTGCGCTGGCACGACGGACGGCCCTTCACCTCGGCCGACGTCGCGTTCTCGATCCTCGCGCTCAAGCAGTCACATCCGCGCGGACGCGCCACCTTCGCCAGCGTGACCGAGGTGCGCACGCCCGACCCGCACACCGCGGTGCTGGTGCTCGCGAAGCCCGCGCCCTTTCTTCTGACCGCACTCGCGGCGGCCGAATCGCCGATCGTCCCGCGCCATGTCTACGAAGGCCGCGATCTCGCGAGCCATCCGGCGAACAACGCACCGGTCGGCACCGGCCCCTTCGTGTTCAAGGAATGGCAGCGCGGCAGCCACATCATCTACGAGCGCAATCCCGACTACTGGGATGCGGGCAAGCCCTACATCGACCGTCTCGTGGTGCGCTTCGTGCCCGACCCCGCCGCGGCCGCCGCGGCGCTGGAGAGCGGCACGGTCGACCTCGCGGGCGCCACCCCGGTGCCGATTCCCGATCTCGACCGCCTCAAGGCGCTGCCGCACCTGAGCCTGGACACGCGCGGCAACGAGTACTTCAACAACTCGACCACGCGCATCGAGTTCAACCTCGACAACCCCTACTTCCGCCACGTGAAGGTGCGGCAGGCGGTGGCGCTCGCGATCGACCGCGAGGTGGTGCTGAAGACCGCGTGGTACGGCTACGGGCTCGTCGCGCCCGGGCCGATCTCGCCGGTGCTCAAGCAGTTCTACGACCCGGCTTCGAGCAAGCCGGTGTTCGACCGCAAGCGCGCGGAGGCGCTGCTCGACGAGGCGGGCTTTCCGCGCGGCGCGGACGGCGTGCGATTTCGCGTGACGCACGATGTGTTCGACGGCGGCGGCAACCGTGTCGGCCAGTACATCCGCCAGGCGCTCGCGCGCGTCGGCATCGACGTGACGATCCGCACGCAGGAGTTCGGCGCCTACATCAAGCGCGTCTACACCGAGCGCGACTTCGACTTCAACAACCAGGGCATGAGCCAGATGTTCGACCCCGCGGTGGGCATCCAGCGCTTCTACTGGTCGAAGAACTTCCGGCCCGGCGTGCCGTTCTCGAACGGCGCGCACTACCAGAACCCCGAGGTCGACCAGCTGCTCGAGGCCGCGGCGGTCGAGAACGATGCGGCGAAGCGCCGCGCGCTCTACGCCGAGTTCCAGCGCGTGATCGCGCGCGAGCTGCCGACCATCGGTCTCGTCGCGGTCGCGCAGGTGACGGTCGCCAACCGCCGCATCGGCGGCCACACGGTCGGCGCCGAAGGGCTCTCGGGCAACTTCTCAGACCTCTACATCCGGACCTGAACGCATGACGGAAAGAACTCTCGATCGCCGCCTGTTCCTGCAAGGCGGCGCGGGCCTCGGGCTCGCTGGATTGACAGGACTCGCGAGCCTGCCCGCATGGGCGCAGGCGCGGGCCGAAGGAACACCCACGCGCGGCGGCACGCTCACCGTGCTGATCGATCCCGAGCCGCCGACGCTCACCACCATCGCGCATTCGGCCGGCGCGTCGGTGCTGATCTCCGCCAAGACCACCGAAGGACTGCTGACCTACGGCTTCGACCTCGCCCCGCAGCCGCAGCTCGCGACCGCTTGGGCGGTGAGCGCGGACGGACTGCAATACACCTTCACCCTGCGCCGGGGCGTGCGCTGGCATGACGGCCGGCCCTTCACCTCGGCCGATGTGGCGCACTCGATCGGCCTGCTCAAGCAGTACCACCCGCGCGGCCGTGCGACGTTCTCGAGCCTCACCGAAGTCAGAACGCCCGACGCGCACACCGCGGTCCTCGTGCTCGCGAAGC
This sequence comes from Variovorax sp. YR216, assembly GCF_900107745.1. Taxonomy (GTDB): domain Bacteria; phylum Pseudomonadota; class Gammaproteobacteria; order Burkholderiales; family Burkholderiaceae_C; genus Variovorax. The sequence continues at coordinate 69,845 of NZ_FNRO01000018.1, forward strand.
CGGTGCCCTACCTGCTGACCGCGCTGTCGGCCTCCGAGTCGCCGATCGTGCCGAAGCACCTGTACGAGAACGGCAAGGCCGACGCCAACCCGGCCAACAACGCGCCGGTCGGCACCGGCCCCTTCGTCTTCAAGGAATGGGTGCGCGGCAGCCACGTCACCTACGAGCGCAACCCGGACTACTGGGACAACCCGAAGCCGTACGTGGACCGCCTGATCGTGCGCTTCATTCCCGACGCGGCGGCGCGCGCGGCCGCGATCGAGAAGGGCGAAGTGCAACTGGCCCCCGGCACGCCGGTGCCGCTCGGCGATGTCGAGCGCCTGCGCGCGAAGCCGAACCTGGTCTTCGAGCCGAACGGCTATCAGTACATCAACAACGTCACGCGGCTCGAGTTCAACCTCGAGAACCCCGCGCTGCAGGACCTGCGCGTGCGGCAGGCGATCGCGCAGGCGATCAACCGCCAGGTGGTGCAGAAGACCGTGTGGTACGGCCAGGGCCGGCTGATCCCGGGCCCGGTGCATCCCGCGCTCGCGAAGTTCTATGTGCCCGACCTGCCGGTGCTGCCGTACAACCCGAAGCAATCTGAGGCCCTGCTCGACGAGGCGGGCCTCACGCGCGGAAAGGCCGGCGGCAACCTGCGCCTCAGGCTCGCGCTCACGCCCATCCCCAACGAAGGCGGTCAGCGCACCGCCGAATACCTCAAGCAGGCGCTCGCACGGATCGGCATCGAGGTCGCGATCAACGGGCAGGACTTCGCGACCTACGTGCGCCGCATCTACACCGAGCGCGCCTTCGACCTGCATGTGAGCGTGATGAGCAACACCTTCGATCCGACCGTCGGCATCCAGCGGCTTTACTGGTCGAAGAACTTCAAGAAGGGCCTGCCCTTCTCCAACGGTTCGGGCTACGCCAATCCCGAGGTCGACCGGCTGCTCGAAGCCGCGGCGATCGAGATCGACGAAACGCGGCGCCAGAAGGACTTCGCGGAGTTCCAGCGCCACGTCGCGCACGACCTGCCGGACATCACGCTGCTCGCGCTCGACAACTACACCATCGCCGACCGCCGCGTGCGCGGCCACACGGTCGGCGCCGACGGCATCGCCGGCAATCTCGCCGGTGCGTGGATCGGCGCCTGAGCCCAGCCCTTTCAACCCCGCAAGGAAAGACGCATGACAACCTCCACTCCCACCGAACGCCCCGACGTGCTCTGGTACACGCGCTGCCCGGTGCCCTCCCCGCTCGGCATCGCGGCGCGGCAGGGCTGGCTGGCCGAGGCCTTCGCCGAAGAAGGCATCGCGATCGAATCGATCATCGACTCGAAGGAACGCAGCATTCGCGAAAGCCACTTCGACCACCACCTCGCCTGGTCCTTCCGCCAGGGCGGCAACATCCCGCCGATCTGGGCCCGCGCCAACGGGCGCGCGACGCGGCTGGTGGCGATCACCTGGACCGACGAGTTCCAGGCCATCGTGACGCTGCCGGGGCGCGGCATCGCGTCGATCGAGCAACTGGCTGGACGGCGCTTCGCGGTGCCGCGCCGGGTGAACGACCTGATCGACTTCCACCGCGCGACCGCGCTCAAGGGCGTGGTCTCCGCGCTGTCGCTCGCGAATCTCACGACGAAGGACCTGACGCTGGTGGACCTGCCGATCGAGGAATCGGTGATCCTCGCGCAGGGCGAGCCGAGCCTCTTCGGGCTGCGCCGCCGGCATCCCTACTTCCGCGAGGTCGAGGCGCTCGTGCGCGGCGAGGTGGACGCGATCTTCGTCAAGGGCGCGGAAGGCATCGTGGTCGCGAACCTGATCGGCGCGCAAGTGGTGGCCGAGTTCGGCAACCATCCCGATCCGAAGATCCGCATCAACAACGGCACGCCGCGGGTGCTCACGGTGGATGCGGCACTGTCCGAGCGCCGGCCCGATCTCGTGGTGCGGCTGCTCGAGGTGGTGGCGCGCGCCGGCCGCTGGGCCGAGGACCATCCCGACGAAACCCTGCGTTTCGTCGCGCGCGAGATCTCGACCAGCGAGGAAGCGGTGCTCGCATCGAATGGGCCCGAAGTGCACAATCACCTGGGCATCGGCCTCGATGCGCCGCTCGTGGAGGCCATCTCGCACTTCAAGGACTTCCTGCTCGAATGGGGCTTCCTGCCGGCCGACTTCGACGTCGGCGCATGGGTGGACGCCGCGCCGCTGCGCGCGATCGACACACGCAAGCCTGCGCAGGCCGCGACCACCGACGCCGACGCGCTCGCACCTGCATGAGCCGGAACCCGCGCATTCTCGTGACCGGCGCGACGGGGCGCCTGGGCCGGCTGCTCGTGCCGCGGCTCCTCGCGCGGGGAGCCCACGTGCGCGCGCTGACACGCGAGGCTGGCCGCGCGGCATCGCTGGCCGCGGATGGCGCCGAGGTGGTGGTGGGCGACCTGGGCGACGGCGCGTCGCTGCGCCACGCTTTTCACGGCGCGTCGCACCTGTTCCTTCTGTCGCCGATTTCGCCTGAGCTGGCTGCAGAGCAGATCGCCGCCATCGCCGCCGCGAAAGCCGCCGGCGTGCAGCGCATCGTCAAGCTCTCGGGCTCCCACTGGACCATCGAGCCGCCCGGCCGATCGTTGTCCGGCGATGCGCATGCGCACATCGAGGCGGCCCTGCGCGCCTCGGGCATCGCGCACCAGGTACTGCGGCCGAATGCCTGGCTACAGGTCACGCTCGCGCGCCTGGCCGGTGAGCTCGCCGCAGGCGATGTCCTGCACGCGCCTCCCGCATTTCCCAAGGTGGCGGGCATCGACGCGCGCGACATCGCGGACGTCGCGGCCCACGCGCTGCTCGGGCCCGAACCGTCCGCCACCGACTCACCATGGGTGCTGACCGGCGCACGCGCGGTCGACCATCACGAGATCGCGCGCATCGCATCGGCGCTGTCCGGGCGCCGCATCGTTGCGGAACCGCTGTCGCGCGAGGCACTCGCGCAGCGCGCGGCGCAGGCCGAATCGCCCTACGTTGCGCAGGTGCACGCGCAGTTCGCGGCGCTGATCGGCACCGGCGAGGCGGCCACGGTCACCGACACCGTCGAGCGCGTGCTCGGGCGGCCGGCGCGCACCATCGAAGCCTTCGTCGCCGAGGCGCTGGCGGCCTGAGCGCGCCCCGCGCTGGATCAGGCCGCCGCGCGCTCCAGCGCCCCCGGCACGGCGGCGATCAGGCTGCGCGTGTAGGGGTGCTGCGGCCGATCCCAGATCTCGCGGTGGCTGCCGGTCTCCACGATGCGGCCCTCGCGCATCACCATCACCCGGTCGGCGATGTAGCGCACCACCGAGAGGTCGTGCGAGATGAAGAGGTACGAGAGGCCGAAATCCTCCTTGAGCTCCACCAGCAGGTTCAGGATCTGCGCCTGCACCGAGACGTCGAGCGCAGACACCGGCTCGTCAAGCACCACGAGCGAGGGCTTGAGCACGAGTGCGCGCGCGATGCCGATGCGCTGGCGCTGGCCGCCCGAGAACTCGTTCGGGAAGCGCTGCGCCGCGTCGGCCGGCAGGCCCACGCGCTCCAGGATCGCGCCGATGCTGCGTCGCCGCTCGCCCTGCGAATCGACGCCGTGCACCTTGAGCACGCTGTCGAGGATGTCGAAGACGCTGCGACGCGGGTTGAGGGAGGCGTACGGGTCCTGGAACACCATCTGCACCCGCCGCCGCCACGGCTTGAGCGCCTTCTCGGGCAGGCGGGCGATGTCGGTGCCGTCGAGCAGGATGCGCCCCTCGGACGGGTTCACCAGCCGCAGCAAGGTCCGCGAGAGCGTGGACTTGCCGCAGCCCGATTCGCCGACCAGCCCGAGCGTTTCGCCTGCGCGGATGTCGAACGACACATCGTCCACCGCATGCAGCACGCCGCCGTCGCGCCGCGCATAGCGGGTGCGAAGCCGCTGCACCGAGAGCAGCGGTCCGCCACCCCCGGGGCGCGGAGGCAGTGTCCGCACCGTGGTGCGCGGCTCAGGCAGGTGCAGCACGAAATCGCGCGCGCCGCTTGCCGGATCGACCCGCGCCTGGATCTCAGGCAGCCGCGCGTCGGCATGGTGCAGCGCGCTGCCGCCATGCAGCGACGCGCCGAGCAGGCCGCGCGTGTAGGGATGCGCGGGTGCCGCGAACAGCTTCGAGGCGGACGCCTCCTCGACTTTCTCGCCGCCGTACATCACCGCCACGCGGTCCGCCCATTGCGCGACGAGGCCGAGGTCGTGGGTGATCAGCAGCAGCGCCATGTCGAGCTCGCGGCGCAGGCCGTCGAGCAGTTCGAGGATCTGCGCCTGGATGGTCGCGTCGAGCGCGGTGGTCGGCTCGTCCGCCACCAGCAGGCGCGGGTTGCACGCGACCGCCATCGCGATCATCACGCGCTGGCGCTGGCCGCCCGAGAGGTGGTGCGGATGGTCGTCGATGCGGCGCTGCGGCTCGGGGATGCGCACCAGGTCGAGCAGTTCGATCGCGCGGCGGCGCGCTGCTGCGGCCGGCAGCCTCTGGTGGCGACGCAGCGTCTCCTCGATCTGCGCGCCGATGGTGTGCACCGGGTTCAGCGAAGTCATCGGCTCCTGGAAGATCATCGCGATCTCCCGCCCACGCACCTCGCGCAGCTGCGCCGGCGGCAGCGCGAGCAGGTCGCGGCCATCGAAACGGATCTCGCCGCGCAGCGTCGCGCCCGGCGCGAGCAGGCGCAGCAGCGCGAGCGCGGTGGTCGACTTGCCGCAGCCCGATTCGCCGACGAGCGCCAGTGTCTCGCCGCGCTGCAGCGTGAGGTCAAGGCCGCGCACCGCCTGCACCGGGCCTGCGGAGCCTTCGAAGAACACATCGAGCCCGCGCACGTCGAGCAAGGGTTGGTGGGCCATCATTTCCTCAACCGGGGATTGAAGGCGTCGTTGAGACCGTCGCCGACCAGATTGAGCGCCAGCACCGTGAGCACGATCGCCGCGCCCGGCAGCGCGGTGAGATACCACGCGGTGCGCAGCAGCTCCCGGCCCTGGCCGATCATGCTGCCCCACGACACCGCGTTCGGGTCGCCCATGCCGAGGAAGGACAGCGCCGACTCGATGAGGATCGCGCTCGCGACCAGCACGGAGGTCGTCACGATGACCGGCGGCAGCGCGTTGGGCAGCATCTCCTGGAAGATGATGCGCGCATGGCTGAAGCCCTGGCTGCGCGCCGCGAGCACGAACTCGGTCTCGCGCAGCGCTCGGAACTCTGCGCGCACCAGCCGCGCGATCACCGGCCACGATGCGAGGCCGATCGCGAACACGATCACCGGCACCGAGGGCTGCCCGATCGCCACGACGACGATCACGAACAGGAAGGCCGGCATGGTCTGGAACAGCTCGGTGATGCGCACCAGCACGTCGTCCACCCGACCGCCGAAGTAACCCGCCGTGGCGCCCACGAGGATCCCGATCGCAAGGCTGAGCACCGCGGCGACCACGCCGACCGCGAGCGAGACGCGCGCGCCGTGCGCGATGCCCGCGATCACGTCGCGGCCCAACGAATCGCTGCCGAGCGGGAAGGCCCCGTCCTGCCCCGGCCACAAGAGCGGCGGCGCGACCATGTCGAGCGGATCGCCCGGGTAGAGCACCGGCGCGGCCACGGCCAGCGCGAGCATGAAGAGAAGCAGCACCACACCTGCCATCGCGGACGGATTGCGAACGAAGGCCCGCAGTGCGGCGCGACGCGCCGAGACTGGCCGCACATCGATCGCGGCGATCGCGGCGACCGTTTCAGGGGCCGTGGACGCGGCCGGGGCATCGGCGCGGCGCTCAGGGACCGAAGGCGCCGGCGGAAGAGACCGCGCAATCGGACCGGAATCGAGAAAGAAGGGTGTGGACATCGAAGCGGACAGAAAAGGAATGCGAGTGGCGTTGCGACTCAGCGCACCTGGATGCGCGGATCGAGCAGCGCGTGCAGCAGGTCGACGAGCATGTTCGCGACGATCACCAGCATCGACGACATCAGCAGCACGCCGAGCAGCACCGTGTAGTCGCGCCCGGCGACCGAATCGAAGGCGAGTCGCCCGAGGCCGGGCCAGCTGAACACCGTCTCGACCACGACCGCGCCGCCGAGCAGCGTGCCGAAGTGCATGCCGGCCACGGTGGTCACCGGGATCAGCGCATTGCGCAGCACATGCCGCATCGTGACCGTCCACGGATGCAGCCCCTTGGCTTCGGCGGTGCGGACGAAGTCCTGCCGCGCGACCTCGAGCATCGCCGCGCGGGTGAGGCGCGAGAAGATCGCGATGTAGAAGCCCGCGAGCGCGAGCGCCGGCAGCACCAGGTGGCGGGCAACGTCGACCCCATGCGCCCAGCCTGTGTAGCCGGCGCCGATGGATTCGCTGCCGCCGGTCGGCAGCCAGCCCAGGTGCACCGAGAACAGCACGATGGCCATCAGCCCGAGCCAGAAGCCGGGGGTCGAATACAGCAGCAGCGCCAGCACCGACAGCGTCCGGTCCTGCCAGCGGCCCACGCGCGTCGCCATGACGGTGCCGACGGCGATGCCGATCGCGAGCGCGAACAGCAGCGCCGTGACCATCAGCACCAGCGTGTTGCCGATGCGCGCGCCGATCAGCGAGGCCACCGGCATGTTGTAGCGCGGCGAGACGCCGAGGCTGAAGTGGGCGAGGTTGTTCAGGTATGCCGCGAGCTGGTGCAACACCGGCAGGTCGAGCCCGAAGTGCGCGCGAAGTTGCGCCATGCTCTCCACGGTCGCGGAGCCCGACTCGGCCGCGACCACGTCGGCGGCGTCGCCCGGAATCCACTGCATCAGCAGGAAGTTCAGCAATATGACGCCGACCACCGTCGGCACGGCCTGCCAGGCTGTTCGAAGCAGCGTGCGGCCCGCGTGGCGCAATTTCATGGGCAAGGAGCGTATGCGTGGCCCGCCGCGCATCGAACGAAGCTTTCCGCATACGCTGCGCCGCTTTTGTTCTTTGGAACGGATCGAACGTGCCGGATAGCCTCGCGGGCCTTGCCAAAGAGACAAGGGCCCATGCAACCATGAACTTCCAGCAACTGCGCGCCGTGCGCGAAACCGTGCGCTGCGGCTTCAGCCTGACCGAAGCCGCCCACGTATTGCAGGCTTCGCAATCGGGCGTGAGCCGCCAGATACGCGATCTCGAAGAGGAGCTCGGCCTCGAGCTCTTCACCCGGACGGGCAAGCGGCTGGTGGGCCTGACCTTTCCGGGCGACCACCTGCTGCCCTTCATCGAGCGGCTGCTCGACAGCGGCACCGACCTGCAGCGCGCGGGGCAGGACTTTCTTTCGCGGCGGGACGGCATGCTCACCATCGCGGCGACGCACTCGCAGGCGCGATACGCGCTGCCGCGCGCCGTGCAGGCCTTCCGCCGCATCTTTCCGGAAGTGCGGTTGCAGCTCCACCAGGGTTCGCCGCGCCAGATCACGCAGATGCTGCTCGATGGCGAGGTCGACCTCGGCATCGCGAGCGAGTTGCCGAGCGACCATCCGCAGCTCGCGGTGCTGCCGTGCCAGGACTGGAAGCATGTCGTCGTCGTGCCGGCGGGCCATGCGCTGCTGCAGGAATCGCCGCTCACCATCGAGCGCCTAGCTAGTCATCCACTCGTCACGTACGACAGCGGGCTCACGGGCCGCGCGCGCATCGACGGCGCCTTCGCGGCGCACGGCCTCGAAGCGAACATCGTGCTCACCGCGATGGACGCGGACGTGATCAAGACCTACGTGGAGCTCGGGCTCGGCGTCGGCATCATCGCGGACCTCGCCTTCGACCCGGTGCGCGACCGGCGGCTGCGTGCGCTCGATGCGGGCCACCTGTTCGGCGCGAACGCGACGCTGCTGGCGACGCGCAGGGGCGGAGCGCTGCGCGAATTCGTCTACGCCTTCGCCTCGATCTTCTCGCCGGGGCTGGACCGCGAGACGCTGACGCGCTCGCTGGCATAGCGCTTATTTGCCGCCCGGCGCCAGCAGCGCTCAAGCCAGCGCCAGCAGCGGCGCGCGTGCGGCCTGCTGCGCGCGCGCATCGACGAGCTGCCGCAACGCAGGAACCGCACGCTCGACGGCAAGCTCGATGCGGGAGCGAAGCGCCTCGCTGGTGATCACGTAGTTGCTGAAGTCGGCATCGGTCGCATAGACGCCGACCGGCAGCGTGCGTGACTGGAAGAAGCTGAAGAGCGGGCGCAGCTGGTGGTCGATCACGAGGGCATGGCGATCGCTCCCCCCCGTGGCTGCGAGCAGCACCAGCTTGTCGACCAATGCATCCTGGTGCACGAAGTCCAGCAGGTGCTTGAAGAGGCCGCTGTAGGCGCCCCGGAAGACCGGGCTCGCGGCAACGAGCAGATCAGCCGACTCGATCGCCTGCAGCGCCCGCTCGACCTCGGCGGGCAGCTTCTGACGATAGAGCACAGGGCCGAACTGCGGCACGAGGGTGCCGAGCTCGATCGTCTGGGCCTGCACCGGCACCGCCTGCGCGATGCCGTCGACGAGTTCCTCGACCAGCGCCAGCGTGCGCGAAGGGCGTTGCAGGCCGCCGGACAGGGCGACGATCTTGAGTGTTTGTTGGGACATTGCGGGAACAGGAAGGGGAGCCGTTTCGATCGATTCTGCGACGCGAAGCCTGCCGCGTCCCAACGCTTTGCGCATTTGCTTAGTCGCAGGGCGATGTTGGCCGCGCCGGCCGGCAGGCCACATATGCATGCGCGCTTTTCTTCGTTGGCCGCCGCGGCTTGCACTGCCCAGAATGCCCGTCCTTCGGAGCCCGTCGGCTCCCGAGAGAGACGCAATCCATGAGCACCTCCCCCCGCCAGTTCAGCCTCGGCGCCTTCCTGATGCAGACCGGCCACCATATCGCCGGCTGGCGCCATCCCGAGGCGCAGGCCGATGCCGGCAGCAACTTCCGCCACTACGTGGACCTCGCGCGCAAGGCCGAGGCCGCGAAGTTCGACGCCATCTTCCTCGCCGACGCGGTCGGCGTGCGCAGCACCGACCTGCCCTCGCTCGCACGCACCGCGCGTTCCGACCACTTCGAGCCGCTCACGCTGCTGGCCGCGCTCGCGGCGGTGACGGAGCGCATCGGGCTGATCGCGACGGTCTCGACCTCGTTCAACGAGCCCTTCAACGTGGCACGCAAGTTCGCCTCGCTCGACCAGATCAGCGGGGGCCGCTCGGGCTGGAACCTCGTCACCTCCAGCGGCGGTGCCGAGGCGCGCAATTTCAATCGCGAGACGCACTTCGATCATGCGCTGCGCTACGAGCGCGCGGCCGAGTTCCACGACGTCGTGACCGGGCTCTGGGACAGCTGGGAAGAGGACAGCTTCGTGCGCGACAAGCCCAGCGGCATCTACCTGGACACCGACCGGCTCCATGTGCTCGGCCACAAGGGCACGCATTTCCAGGTGCAGGGGCCATTGAACGTCAACCGCTCGCCGCAGGGACGGCCGGTGGTGGTGCAGGCGGGTGCTTCCGACGATGGACGCGACCTTGCGGCGCGCACGGCGGAGGTGATCTTCGTGGCGCACCAGACCTTCGACGAAGCGCGCGCATTCGCGACCGACATCGAGCGCCGGCTCGCACAACACGGCCGAACGCGCGATGCGGTGAAGATCATGCCCGGCATCTTCCCGGTCATCGGTCGCACGCAGGCCGAGGCCGAGGAGAAGTTCGAGCAGCTTCAATCGCTCGTCGACCCGGTGGTGGGCCTTGCGCTACTCGGCACGGTGCTCGGCGACATCGACCTCTCCGGCCATCCGATCGATGGGCCGGTGCCCGAACTGCCCGAGACCAACGGGCCCAGGAGCCGCCAGCAACTGCTCGTGGACCTCGCCCGTCGCGACGGGCTGACGATCCGCCAGCTCTACCTGCGCATCGCGGGTGCGCGCGGCCACCAGCAGGTGGTGGGCACGCCGGCGCTGATTGCCGACCAACTGCAGGCGTGGTTCGAGGCGGGCGCGGCCGACGGCTTCAACATCATGGCGCCGTGGTTCCCGGGCGGGCTCGACGACTTCATCGCGCTCGTGCTGCCTGAGCTGCGGCGACGTGGCCTCTTCCGCACCGAGTACCAGGGACGCACGCTGCGCGAGCACCTGGGCCTGCGAAAGCCCGCGCATCCGAAGAGCGCGCCGGCTGCGCGGCACGCAACGCCCCTTGCCGCATGAACATGACAGACCCGACACGAACGCTCGACCATCCCTGGGGCGCACCGCCGAGCGCGCGCTACGAAGAACTGGCCCGGCCTTTCCGCCCGGTGTTCGAACGCATCCGCGCCAGCGCCACCGAACGCGACCTGACGCACCGCCTGCCGCACGAGGAGATCGGCTGGTTGCGCGAAGCCGGCTTCACCCGCCTGCGGCTGCCCGGCGAGTACCGCGGGCTCGACCTCTCGCTGACCGAACTCTTCGCGCTGCTGATCGAACTCGGCGCAGCGGACACCAACGTGGTCAATGCCGCGCACGGCCGCCGGTGTCGAGGTGGTGGACGATTGGGACGGCTTCGGCCAGGCGCTGACCGCGAGCGGTACCGCGCATTTCGAAGACGTCGCGATCGATCCGGAATGGACCAACACGAACGGCCATCGCTTTGCCTACGCGGCGCCCTTCTACCAGCTCGTGCACATCGCCTCGCTGGCGGGCATCGGGCGCGCGCTGGCCGACGACCTCGGCACGCGCGTGCGCGAGCGGGACCGCGTCTACAGCCACGGCAACGCGGCTCGCGTGGCCGATGATCCGCAGATCCTGCAGGTGGTCGGCCGCGTGCGCAGCGCGGCCTATGCCGCGGGCGCGATCGCGCTGCATGCGGCTGGCGCCTTGCAACGCGCCGACAAGGCCCTGCGCGATTCGAGCGCGCACGAAGAAAGCCGCGCCGCCGCGATCCGCGCCGCGCACGTCGAGGTGGACCAGGCCGTGTCCGTCGTGACCGGCCTGGTGCTGAACGCAAGCACCGAGCTGTTCGATGCGCTGGGCGCCTCGGCCACCTTGCGCACGCATGGCCTCGACAGGTACTGGCGCAACGCCCGCACGATCTCTTCGCACAACCCGCGCGTGTATCGGGAGCGGCAGGCCGGGGCCTTTGCGGTCAACGGCACGACGCCGCCTGCGTCGTACCGCATCGGCAAGGCGTCGTCATCGTCCATGCCTCAGACATCGGCTCGGCCGGACTCGACTCGCACCGCGCGCTTGGCTTTCGCTCTCATGCTCGCGCCGTGAGCATCGTCAACTCTTGCGGACCGGAAGTGCGAAGGTAGTGGGCAGCAGCACCCTGTCGGCACCAACGCTCCCCGGGTAAGTCACGATCACTTGCGTGTCTGCGTCTTCGTCCCCATGGTCTCCGTCATCGCCATGCTGATCGACCAGCCGGCACGACGCGATGCCATTCGCATTTGCCCTGGCGGCGCATCCGGAGTGTGGAGCGCGATTGAAATAGACCGTGGCGCCTGGCATTGGCCTGCTCTCGTCGAGCACCTGGACCGCCACGTCGTCGTGGTCGGCCGTCGGCGCCGCGACTGCGTTCATCGATATGCTGCGCCAAGGCGTCATCGTGAACGGGTGGCCCGCGAACGAAGCCGTCCGCTTTCGTTCGCCTGCCAACTCGCGCAACAGGGCTTCGTGCGAGCCCCCCTGCCGGACGGCGTCGCATTGATGCGGTCCGACCGCCAGGCAGTAGCGGCCAAGCGCATCCTGCCTGAGCATGAGGGCATACAGCTGCTCGAGCGCCAGGACATCGAGCACGGGGTTTCTTGCGTCGGGAAGAAACTGCACCGATACAGACGCATCCGCACCATCGCCAGCGTGCCTCATCACGGCCACCGGCACGAGCGCGACAGCCGGGTCGCGACGCGCCAGCACCGTCAGCCAATACCCGCCTTCCCGCACTTGCGCCTGCACGAAGGTCGGGTCGGTGCGCGACACGAGCGTCGACCTCAGGACCGGCCGGTAGTCCGACGCCTGAACCACAGGCAGCGGCGGGCTCACACAGGCCCCGAGACCGACACTGGCAGCTGCGGCGATCAGCCAGCGTCTCAGGCAGAGTGCGCTCATGGTCGGGGCCTTCGTGGTCAGTGCGCGTTGCAGTTGCCGTTGCTGCACACGAGGGCAGAGGTCTCGGCAGGGAGATCAACGTAGCTCGCGTTCTGGCCGCCCGCGAACTTCGCTTTCAGATAGTCCTTGTGCGGACGCAGCGGTCGGACGTCGCACGACGCCACGCCATCGGCGCCGGTGGTCGCGGTGCAGTTGGCGCCCGTCTCCTCCACCGAGAACGTCACCATCTGGCCGTTGACCGGACCCCAGCCGTTGCTGACCCTGGCTGCCACCTTGGTCGGCGTCGGGCCGCCGTCAACGAACTCGATCGTGTTGAAGCGCCACACAGGAAGCACCGCCGTCGAATCAAGGCGGGTAAGCCAGGCCGCCGAGCACTCGCGCGCCACCGCGAGCTGGCGCATCACGGATTCGTGACCGTATATGTTCTGGCTGGGGTTGGTGCGGCCCTTGGCATTGATCTCATCCAGCTTCACGCCTTCGCCGTCCCAATAGATGTGGGGCGTCATGACCCCGTCCACGTTCAGCGCGGTGGCCATGGTGTAGGTGCGCTCGATGGAGTCCAGGTACTGCGCGACCTGCGGGATCGAGTTGGTCATCGACTGTCCCCCGTTGATCAGAACCCGCTTCGTCTGGCCCCAGTCCTTGACCTCGAGCACGGCGGACGTCGAGCCGGGCGTGTGGCCGGGAGTCGGCAGGATCCAGAAGGTCTTGCCACCGATCGTCATCTGCCGCATGGCAAGATTTGTCGAATCAATCTGGATCGGGTTGTAAGACTTGCCCGTGGCGTCCGCGGAACCGATGGACGAGCGCGTGCCGAGGTTGTCGAGCGCCCATTGGGCACCGCCGTCATGGTCGCCATGGCCGTGGGTGAGGAAGATCGCCTTCAGCGGGTAGGAGGCGCTCATGCCCAGCGACTGCAGCGCCGGATAGTTGAACGTCTTGAACTCGTTGGCGTTGTTGCCGGAATCCACCTGCACGAAACCGTCCGGTGTCTTGATCATGTACTGCCCGACATAGTGGTTGCCCACGAACCACACGTCGTCGAATATCTGCGTGAGCGGAATGCGGTACTGGTTGTTGTTTGCTCCCGTCGTGTTGTTCCAGGCGCGGGCAGCAACGACGATCGCGTTGTTGTCGTCGGGCAGGTTGCAGTAGAACGCGCGCGAGTACTGCGTCATGAAGGCGTCACCGCCCACGTTGCGCGTTGCAGCGTCACGGTGCACATCAGTCTGCGCCTGCGCCCCGGCGACGGCGGCTGCCGTCGCCAGCGAGGACGCCGCCAGAACGAGCTTGAGCTGGGATAGTCGATGCATCACGGTTTTGTCTCCTGTGGTTGAGGTTGTGTGGGGAAATCCGGTCATGCGAGCCTCCAGCGCGCTATCGCCGCCAGAGGCCAGATTCATCGGGCCGTCGCGGCAATCTGGCGACACACCGCCCGCGTCACCTCGTCAGTGGTCGCGTCGCCGCCGAGGTCGCGCGTGTGAAGGGCGGGCGTCGCCGTGACGATCTCGATGGCCTCCATCAGCCGACGCGCGGCGCCTGCCTCGCCGATGTGCTCGAGCAGCATCACGCAGCTCCAGAACGTGCCCACCGGGTTGGCCAGGCCTTGGCCCATGATGTCGAAGGCCGAGCCGTGGATGGGCTCGAACATGCTCGGGTAGCGCCGGTCGGGGTCGAGATTGGCGGTCGGCGCGATGCCCAGGCTGCCGGCCAGGGCGGCGGCCAGGTCGCTGAGGATGTCCGCGTGCAGATTGGTCGCAACGACGGTGTCGATCGACGATGGCCGGTTGACCATGCGCGCGGTCATCGCGTCGACAAGTTCCTTGTCCCAGCGCACATCCGGGAACTCCTTGGCCACCTGCACGGCGACCTCGTCCCACATCACCATGGCGTGGCGCTGTGCATTGCTCTTCGTGACGACAGTGAGTTGTCTGCGCGGGCGCGATTGCGCGAGTCGGAATGCGAACCGGATGATCCGCTCGACGCCGGCGCGGGTCATGATCGACAGATCGGTCGCCACCTCAATCGGATGGCCCTGGTGGGCGCGGCCGCCGACGCCCGCGTACTCGCCCTCGGTGTTCTCGCGCACGATGACCCAGTTCAGGTCGTCCGGACCGCAACGCTTCAGCGGTGCGTCGATGCCCGGCAGGATGCGCGTGGGCCGCACGTTGGCGTACTGGTCGAATCCCTGGCAGATCTTCAGTCGCAGGCCCCACAGCGTGACGTGATCGGGAATGTGGGGGTCGCCCGCCGAGCCGAACAGGATCGCGTCCTTGCCACGCAGGGCATCCAGACCGTCCTCCGGCATCATGGCCCCGTGCGCTCGGAAATAGTCGCCGCCCCATCCGAAGTCTTCGAACTCGAAAGCAAAGTCCCTGCATCCGGCAGCCAGTGCTTCCAGCACCTTCTGGCCGGCAGGAACCACTTCCTTGCCAATGCCGTCGCCCGGAATTGCCGCGATCTTGTAGATCTTCATGTTGTCTCGCGTGAGGAAAGGAATGCGGCGACTCTAGGCACCCGCAAACACCATGGGGCGCGGTCGAGGTCAAAGCACAATTAACCTGCGTTCAAAGGTCAGGGTGCTCTCGCCGAACGATCGGGTTCACCGAAAGTTAATGCCGGTTTAACTGCGGGGCTGCTCGTTCGTGCAGCCAGGGCCGCATAGTTTTCCGAATCCCGCCAAGAGGAGATCTCAAAGTCATGGAGCAATCGCAGACAGTTTCCGCATCGACGTTTGCAGCAGGCGGCCCCGACGGCAATGCGCTCGGTGGCGCGCTCTACTTCCCGTTCAGCGCCGTGGCGGCCCCGTCGGCACCACCACCGGCGACGACGACAGATGAAGGATCGGGCTACACGACCTGCTTCGGAACCGTGGGTCTGGTCATCCTTGGCATCGTCGCCTGGAAGATGCTCTCAAGGTGAAGAGGACCGTCAGCGATTCACCTTGCTGGCCTCCGAGTGACCAAAAGCCTCAGCGACGAAATCCACGAAAGCGCGAACACGAGAGAACGCGTGCTGATTCTGGGGATAGACGGCGTAGATGTCGGCATCGGGCGTCTCGTACTGCGGTAGCACCTGGACGAGCCGGCCGCTGCGCAAGTAGCGCCCGATGTCCCACTCGGCACGCAGGAGGATTCCGTGCCCATCAAGGGCCCAGTTGACTGCGATCTCACCATCGTTGCTCGTCAAGTTGCCGCGTACCTTGACGATCTGCGTTTGAGGCTTCCGCCCCTTCCTGGGCGTGAGCCGCCAAACACCGTAGCCCTCGTCGCCCTGGCGGATCGTGATGCAGTCGTGTCGAAGAAGATCGCTCGGCAGCGTCGGTGTGCCGCGCCGCGCCAGATAGGCCGGCGCAGCGCAAAGCAGACGCCTGTTTTCCGCCAGCTTTCGAGCCATCACACGCGTATCGGGCGGCGGGCCAAAGCGCACACAGACATCGTAGGCATCCTCCGTCAGGCCCGGCGGGCTCACCGACAGCTGCAACTGCACGTCGATGCTTGGATATCGCTTGGCGAAGCGCGAAATCAGGGGCGCCACATGGCTGCGCCCGAAACCCAGAGTGGCATTGACACGTAGAAGACCGCTGGGATTGGCCTTCGTCGAACCCAAGGCCTGTTCCATTTCGTCAATGCTTGAAAGGATGCGCCTCGCGTGCTCCAGGTAGATCTCTCCCTCAGGCGTCAATCCCATGCGCCGCGTTGAGCGATTGACCAACGAATAGCCAAGGCGGGTCTCCATCGATGCCAGATGCTTGCTGACGGCCGCCGTCGAGATGCCCAGTTCACGCCCGGCCGCGCTCAGGCTGGCAGATGAGGCCACCTTGGTGAAGAACGTCAGGTCGGAGGGTTGAATTCGATTCGACATGCCTTCCGATTTTCCTGGCCACGCCCCACAACGGCTCTTAACTTTGGGTTAAAGACGGTTTTCCTCCCGCTCCGTCCCGCGCGACTTCCTTCTACCTAGAGTTGTGCGCTCCTGCGCTCCCCGGCGCGGGCGCTGGTCGATGCGTTCACCGGCGCCTGCCGGATCTACAACACGCTGGGTCGCGGCGGGCCGATCGCGGCCACGGTGCGGGTGCTGGACTGAACATCGAACGCCACTTGCAGGCAAACTGCGCGGTCCGCCCGTCCGGGCGGACCTGAAATCAAGTGGATCGAAACTCAATGAACAGTGCTAAGAAACGCGTGATCGGCATCAGCGGGAGCCTGCGCAAGGACTCCTTCAACACCATGGCGCTCAAACTGGCGGCCTCGAAGCTTCCAGCGCATGTGGAGATGGACATCCTCGACTGGCGCAGCGTCCCTCCCTTCGACGCGGACCTGCTGGCCGAGGGATTCCCTTCGGGCGTGGCCAGCATCCGCAACCGCATCGCCGGCGCCGATGGCATTCTCATCGTCACGCCTGAATACAACTTTTCGGTACCCGGCATGCTCAAGAACCTGCTCGACTGGGTTTCGCGCGGCGCGGACCAGCCGCTGGCCCGCAAGCCGGTGGCGATCCTGTCCGCGTCCGCCGGCCCGCTGGGCGGCGCGCGGGTTCAGTACGACCTGCGCAAGGTGCTGTTGTTCATGAATGCGATGGTCCTGGCCAAGCCCGAGGTGTTCATCGGGAATGCCGCCGCCAAGTTCACGGCGGACGGCCAATGCACGGACGAGGACACGGGCCGTTTCGTGCACCTGCAGATGCAGGCCTTCGCGACCTGGATCGACGAGGTCGCCCGCATGTCCGCGCCGGCCTGACGCATGCGCGGTGCCCGGCGCGGCATGGTCAGTCTTCGCGCCGGCGCCACTGGTGCCCGCTGAGGGCATCGCGCAGACCCCGGCTCGTGCGCGCCAGCAGCTGCTGGAGCTGGGCGAGGCGCGCGGGATCCATGCGCGCGTTGGCCGCCGCGACCGTGACCGCGCCGACCACCTGGCCGAGGCTGTCGAAGAACGGCATGCCCACCGCGGTCACGCCGGGGTTGACCCGGTTGCGGATCACCGCATGGCCGCGGCGCGCGGCCTCTTCCAGCGACTGCGCGAGCAGCTCGGGCGGAAAGCCCCAGTGCCGCTCGATCCGCGCGGTCACGTTCTCCAGGATGTCCCGCCGCTCGTCCGGCGGCAGTGCCGAGAGGATCGCGAGCCCGCCGGCGCCGAGCCCGAGCGGGCGCCGGCTGCCGATGTGAAGCGTGACCACCCGCAGGGGCGTGGGGCCCTCGGCGACGTCGATGCACACCGCCTCGTCGCCGCTTCGCATGATGAGGTAGGCGGTCTCGCCCGCTTCGAGGGCCAGCGCTTCGAGGGCCGGGCGAAGCAGCCCGCGCATGTCGAACTGCTGCGCCGCCGCGAGACCGATCTCGTAGGCCAGCGGGCCGATGGTGTAGTGGCGGCTGGATTCGATGCGCATCGCCAGCCGCTCGTCCTGCAGCTGCTGCAGCAGGCGATGCATCGTGCTGTTGGGGAGGCCGGCGGCCTTGGCCAGGTCGGTCAGCGCGAGGCCGCGGCGCCCGGCGGTCGCCAGCAGCCGGAGCACCGCGGCGGCACGGTGCAATGCGCCGTCCCGGCTCGCGGAGGCGGCGGCGTCGTGCGGCGCGTCCGCGTGCGATCGTGTGTCAGGTTGAAGTGATGCCACGCGATTTGATCAGCTTGTCCCAGAAGCGCATCTCCTCGCGAATATAGCGGTCCATCTCGCCCGGATCGCTGGGCGTGGCCTCCATGCCGAGCTCCGCGAGCTTCTGCCGCACGGCGGCAAGCGCGAGCGCCTGCCGCATCTCGGTGGACAGCGCCGACACGATGTGGGGCGGCGTGCTTTTCGGCACCACCAGCCCCTGCCACGCATAGATGCCGGACGGCGCGAATCCGAGCTCCTTCAGCGTGGGAACGTCGGGCAGCTGCGCCATGCGCTGATCGGCCGTCACCGCGAGCGGAACGAGCCGGCCGTCCTTGATGAAGGGCAGCGACAGCGACGGCGAGATCACCGCCACCGGCAGCTGCTTGCCCGCGACATCCTGCATGGCCGGCGCGTCGCCCTTGTACGGCACGTGCTGGGCGGTGATGCCTGCCGAAGACGCGAGCACCTCCATCGCCATGTGATGGGGCGTGCCGACGCCGGCGGACCCGTAGTTGAAGCTCTTCCCCTTGCGGGCATCGGCGACCAGTTGCTGGAGGGAGGTGATGCCGCTGCCCGGATGTGTGGCGACGATCAGCGGGAAGCGCGCCATCAGGCCCACCGGAACGAAATCCGTGAGCGGGTTGTAGCGGACCTTGGGATAGATCGCCGGATTCAGCGCGAGGATCGCGATGTCGGCGGTCAGCAGCGTGTAGCCGTCGGGCTCGGCGCGCGCAACGCTCTCCGCGGCGATCATGCCGGCAGCACCCGCCTTGTTATCGACGATCACCTGCTGGCCGAACTGGGTCGACAGCTGTGCCGCGACGGTGCGTGCGAGCACGTCGGTACCGCCGCCGGGCGGAAAGCCAACCACCCATTTGACGGTCTTGGTCGGATAGCCCTGGGCGAGCGCCCACGGGCTGAGCATCGCCAGCGAGGTGCCGGCGGCGAAGGTCCTGCGCGTCATGCGGGGATGGGATGCCATGGTGTGTCTCCTTTGAGTTGGAACGGGGATGCGGCGTGCGGCGACAGGTCGCCCCGATTCAGGCTTCCGCCACTGCAGCAGCGCCTTCGTCGACAGCCGCGCCGGCGAGCAGCGCCTCGCCGAGTTGCGCGAGAAGCGCCTGAAGACCGGCTGCATTGCTGGCAGTGCCGAAGACGTAGTGGTCCGGCCGCACGATGACTGCTCGCGCGCCGAGCGCGTGAAGCCAGCGCCCGAAGAGGCCATCGCGCTCGCGCACCGCGAGCACGCCCTGCGGCGCAGGCTGCGATGGCGCGCCCACCACGACATCACGGCCGCCGATGCGTGCCCAGACATCGGTGGACCCGGCATCGAACCATGCGCGGGTCTCCGCGTCGTCGGTCACGAACAGGAAGCCCGGCGGCAGCAGGTCGTCGAGCCGGCGCACGTCCTCGCCCTGCTGCACCCAGGGCTGCACGAACAGTTCGCCCGCGCCGTCGGCCCTCGTGCCGTCGTCGTTCCGCGCGATGAGCCCCGTCTCCAGGTTCGGGATGAACTTCTGTCGGACCGATTCAGAACGACCCGCCGCGAGTTGCTCACCGAGCTCACGATCGCGTTCGCGCGCCGCCTGCGGATCGAGCTCGCCGATGATGAGCCCGAAGTCCTTCGCATGGGACACGATGGTGCGCACATGCTGCTTGCGCTCGAGCCCGTAGCTGTCGAGCAGCTGCGCGTCGAAACCCAGCCGCTCCACGCCGTCGATCTTCCATGCGAGGTTGACCGCATCGCGGATGCCCGCGCACAGGCCCTGCCCCAGGAAGGGCGGCATCTGGTGCGCTGCATCGCCCATGAGGAACACGCGCTGGTCGCGCCATTCGTTGACCACCAGCGCATGGAAGCGATAGATGGCGGTGCGGCACAGTTCCAGCCGCGTCGTGTCGACGAAGGTCGACAGTACTTCGATCACCGACGCTTCGGTCTGGAAGTCGTCCGGCGTCTCGCCCGGAAGCAGCTTGATCTCCCAGCGCCGCAGGTTCTCGGGGCCGACGATGTAGGTACCGGGCCGAGAAGGCCTGCAGTACTGCACGCAGCGCCCGGGCAGGTCCACCGGGCCGCGCAGCCAGGCGTCGACCACCATCCACCATTCGTCGAATGCGAGATCCTCGATCGTGGCATCGATGCTGCGCCGCACCGCACTGCGGCCGCCGTCTGCGCCGATCAGGTAGCGCGCGGTGTGAGTGAACACCGCACCGTCATCCCGCCGCCGCACGCTCACGCGCACGCCGTC
The DNA here is from genome assembly GCF_900107745.1 of Variovorax sp. YR216. Taxonomy (GTDB): domain Bacteria; phylum Pseudomonadota; class Gammaproteobacteria; order Burkholderiales; family Burkholderiaceae_C; genus Variovorax. The sequence continues at coordinate 89,694 of NZ_FNRO01000018.1, forward strand.
CTCCCACGGCTCGCAACCGGTGAACTCGTGGCGCAGGAAGGTCGCAAACTGCGGGTGACGCTCCAGGCCCCGCCGCAGCGTGGCTTCGAGTTCGGGCTGCACGAACATCCAGGTGGGCTCCCATGCCAGGAGATGCGGCGGCGGCGCCGGATAGAAGCGCTTGATCACCTGCCCCTCGATGCCGACGAAGTCGGTGCCCGGATGCGGCGCGGTGGTCGCCGCGATCTCGTCGGCCAGCCCGCATTCCTGGAAGACGCGCATCACTTCCTGGTCAGCGGTGATCGCGCGCGGCTTGTCATAGATGGCCCCGGCCTGGTCGAAGACCGCGATGCGGTAGCCGCGCTGCGCCATCAGCTTCGCGAAGGTCGCGCCGCTCGGGCCGTAGCCCACGATGACGATGTCGAAGTCGGTCGTCTGGCGTGTGTTCACGGAAGGGCTTCCTCTCATTGCTGCTGGATCTGCGCGTCGCGGACGACCTTCTTCCACTTCGCGACCTGCGTGCCGACGAAGGCGCGGGCGTCCTGCGCATCGGCCGACGGCGTCACGATGCCGCCGGTGGCCTCGAGCTGCTTGACCACGTCGGGCGACTTGAGCACGCGCAGCAGCGCAGAACGCAGGCGTGCGGCGACGTCCGGCGGCAGGCCCTTGGGGGCGGCGACGGCGGTCCATGACGTCACCTCGTAGCCGGGCACCACGCGCGCGACCGGCGCCACGCCCGGCAGCAGCGGCGAGGGCTCGGGCGAGGTCACGCCCAGCGCACGCAGGCGGCCGCCTTCGATCTGCGGCCTGGCGACGGTCACCGAATCGAACAGCAGGTCCACGCGCCCGGCGACCACGTCCTGCACCGGCGCGCCGCCGCCGCGATAGGGAATGTGGTTGAGCTGCACGCCGGCCATCGACTGGAAGAGCTCGCCCGAGAGGTGCTGCGTCGAACCGATGCCCACCGAGCTGTACGAGACGGTGCCCGGGGCGGTCTTCGCGGCGCTCACCACCTCGCCGAGCGAATGGAAGCGGCTCTCGCTGCTGGTCGCGATGACGAAGGGGAAGCGCGTGACCATCGACAGCCAGTCGAAGTCCTCCAGCGCATCGAAGGAAAGGCTCTTGTACATCGCGGCCGACACGGCGTGGCCGCCCGTCATAAGGATGAGCGTGTTGCCGTCCGGTCTGGCGCGGGCCAGGGCGGCGCTCGCGATGTTGCCGCCCGCACCGGTCTTCGCGTCGACGATGACCGGTTGACCGAGTTCGCGCGACAGGCCCTGCGCGACGATGCGCGCGATCGTGTCGGCATTGCCGCCCGGCGCGAAGCCTTGCAGCAGGGTGATGGGTTGGTCCGGCGCGGCGGCGGCGCCGGTCGCGATGCAGGCTGCGAAGGCCGCCAGCAACAAGGCTCTGATCATTTGCGTCTCCTGGTTCTTCTGATTGAGCGAAGCCGCCGCACCGCGAGCGGCAGGTCGCGGGGTCGCGGCGGCTCAGCCGCCCTGCCGCTCGTAGCCGGTGCTGCCGCCGAAGAGCGTGTGGCGCTGCGACCAGTCGTGCGTCTTCTCCCACAGCGCGAGCACCTGCGGCGCCTCGTCGACGAAGGACTGCAGCTGCTTCGCGTCGCGGCAGGTGCGGGTGGTCAGCTCCAGTCGATGGCCGGAGGGATCGAAGAAGTAGATCGAGCTGATGAAGTCGTCATGGTTGGTGGGCCCCACCACATTGAGCCCCTTCGCCTCCAGGTCGGCCTTGGCCCTGACCAGCGTGTCCATGTCCTCGACCTCGAAGGCGAAGTGCTGGATCCAGTCCGGCGATTCCATGTCCTTGACGTTGCCCGGATCGCGCGGGCATTCGAAGAAGGCGATGTTGCTGCCGTCCTCCATCTCGAAAAAGATGTGCACGTGCGGGCTGTACTTGCCGGTGGAGGGCACATGGTCCTCGCCCATCGCGTGGGAGAACTTCAGGCCCAGTACCTCGGTGTAGAAGGTGGTCGTCTCGCGCGCGTCGCGGCAGCGGTACGCGGCATGGTGGAGTTTCTTGCACAGCATGGTGTCTTCCTCAGGCCTTCGCCACGGCGTTGTCGATCGCGCCGAAGATCGACGCGCCCCCGGCATCGAGCATCTCGATGCGCACGCGGTCGCCCCAGCGCAGCCACGGTGTGGTGGCACGGCCGCCGGCGAGCTCCTCGTCCGCGCGCTTCTCGGCCAGGCAGGCGTAGCCGGTCTCCGGATCGAGGTTCGACACCGCGCCCGCGCCGATGATCGTGCCCGCGCTCAGGCTGCGCGTGCGTGCCGCATGCGCGATGAGCGCCCGGTAGGTGAAGAACATGTCGCGCCCGGTGTTGGCGCGGCCCATCGGCTGGCCATTGATCGACGAGAGGATCGGCAGGTCGAGCTTCTCGCCGTCCCATGCGGCACCGAGCTCGTCCGGCGTCACGGCCACCGGCGAGAACGAGCTCGTCGGCTTCGCCTGCATGAAGCCGAAGCCCTTGGGCAGCTCGGTGCGGGTGAGCGCGCGCAGCGTGAAGTCGTTGAGCAGCATCAGCAGCTTGATGTGGCCCGATGCCTGCGCAGCCGAAGTGCCCATCGGCACATCGCCCAGCACCACCGCGAGCTCGGCCTCGTAGTCGAGGCCGAGCGCCTCGTCGGGCACGACCATCGGATCGCGCGGACCGATGAAGCGGTCCGACAGGCCCTGGTACATCAGCGGATCGGTCTTGTAGTTCGGCGGCATGTCCGCGCCCCGCGCCTTGCGCGCCTTCTCCATGTGATGCAGGTACACCGAGCCGTCGAGGAACTGGAATGCGCGCGGCAGCGGACTGGCCAGCTCCTGCGGGTCGACCGCGAAGGACTGCGGCACGTCGCCCCGGTTCAGCGCGGTGTAGACCTCGCCGAGCGCGGGCGCGGCGCGATCCCAGTCCTCGATGGCCTGTTGCAGCGTGGCGGCGATCTGCGGGACCCGCACGCCGCGCGAGAGATCGCGGCTGACCACGATCAGGGTGCCGTCGCGGCCGCCTTCCTTGAGGCTTGCCAGTTTCATGTGTGTTTCTCCAGATGCGTTGTTCGACGCAAATTGTCGGAACGCGGGCATCGCGGCAAGGTGGAATTTCCGGCCAGCGGAAATGACTTGGCGGGCAATCGCTCCCGCTGTCCATGAACATGCGGCCGTGCCGCCGGGCCAGATGCATCCGTTGCCCATGCGCTCTTCACCGTCGACCTCGCTGCCTCCACTGCCCACGGATCCGAAAGCACTCCAGAAGCTCGAGGGATCGCTCGCGACGTGAAGGTGTTCAGGGCGCGGCAGGTGGAGCGGGCCTAGATTCGGCTCGACTTCTTCGACCGGACGGAGGGCACGTCCACACTCGCCAGATGCGCCTTGGCGAGCGACGCGCGCATTCGCTTCAACCCGTTCGCACCGCCCTTCTCGAGCGACAGCGCGACAGCGGCGCTTTCCTTCGTGACGGGCAGGTACTTGGCGCCCCAGCCACCAAGGGCAGCGATCACCGGCAGAAGGTCGATGCCCATCGACGTCAGCCTGTAGATCGCCTTCTGCTTGTGCGTCGGATCGTCGGTCCTGCTCAGCACGCCGACCTGCACCAGCCTGCCGAGCCGTTCGGCGAGGATGTTCGACGAGATGCCCTCCTCTGACTCCAGCAACTCGCGGTAGTGATGCCGTCCCGCGAACATGAGGTCGCGCACGATCAGCAGGCTCCAGCGGTCGCCGATGACCTCGAGCGCGAGGTTGATCGGGCAAAGCGAACGATGTGTGGTGGTCGATGTGGCCAAGCGATTCACTTGTAGTTTCAGACTGCTTGCAATTCTGCATCAGTCATCCTAGAGTGCAACTGCTTGCCTTATGCAAGCAGTTTTCCACGACCACTTCCGTGAGGGCCTCACCATGCGCAAGCTGATTCTCCAGATGCAGACTTCCGTCGACGGCCGGGTCGCTTCCGACGACGGCGGTTGCTGGCAGGTCTGGGGCTGGGGCGACGCGTGGCCCTGGGACGAATCGCTCAAGCGCGACTTCAACGCAACCCTGCAGGGCGTCGGGTGCATCCTGATGAGCCGCCCGATGATCGAGCAGGGCTACCTCGATCACTGGATGCGCATGGCGAAGGTGCTGCAGGCGGATCCGCACGGCGGCTTTGCGCGACGGATCGGCGAGGTCGAAAAGGTCGTGCTGAGCAACACGCTGTCCGCCTCGCGATGGCCGCGCACGACGATGGCGCGAGGCCCGATCCCGGAAGCCGTCGGCGCGTTGAAGCTGGTGGGCGCCGGCGACATCATCTGCTTTGGAGGCGCTGGCTTCGCGAGCGCGCTGGTCGCCGCCGGCGTGGTGGACGAGTACCAGTTCTATGTGAACCCGACGGCCGTGGGCAGCGGCGACTCGATCTTTCGCGTGACGTCCCCGTTGCGCCTGATCGGCTCGAGGTCGTATGAATGCGGGATCGTCGTCAACCGCTACACCCACGCCGGGCCCGATTGAGAGCGAAAAGGAGGAGGCTCCGTTGCCCGCGCGTGTATCGACGTGGAGCCGGGGGCGTTCAGGCGAGCGCCGTCAAACGTTCCTCCAGACGGGCAATCAGCCTGCCCAGTTCCGCCATGTCGGTCGCATTGAGCACGGGGCCGGGCCGACGCACATAGGCCGACCGGATGGCTCCCCGGCGCTTCAGCGTCTCCTTTCGCAGCGCCAGCCCGATGCCGTACTGGAACTCGTGGCGCAGCAGCGGCAGGTACACATTGAAAAGATCTTCCGCCTCCTCGTTGCGGCCTTCGTCGAAAAGGCGGCATACCTGCACCAGCATCTCGGGGTACGCGAAGCCCGTCATCGCACCATCGGCGCCGCGCAGCATTTCCTGTGGCAGGAAGAGCCCGCCGTTGCCTACCAGCACGCTGATGCGGCGGCGGCCGGCGGCGGCGCTCTGCTCGCGCACCTCGCTGAGCTTGCGCATGCCCGGGAAGTCCTCGTGCTTGAGCATCACGACCTGCGAAAAGTCGTCGACCAGCTTGTGGATCACCGACACCGACATGTGCACGCCGGTCGACTGCGGAAAGTCCTGCAGGCAGATCGGGATCGCCGGCCCGAGCAGCTTCGCCACCGTCGCGTAGTAGTTGTACACCTGCTCGTCGGTCTTCAGGTTGGCCACCGGCGCCAGCATCACGCCTGCGGCGCCCAGGTCCATGGCGGTCTTCGACAGGCGCTCGACATGCCGGTTCGAGGCATGGCTCACGCCCACCACCACCGGGGCGCGAGCGCCAACGCGCCTGAGCACCCGCTCCATCACCGTCAGCGTCTCGGCCTCGGTCAGCTTGGGTGCCTCGCCCATCATGCCGAGGATGGTGAACCCGGTGACGCCCTTTTCCAGGTAGAACTCGGTGAGGCTGTCGATGCTGGGCAGGTCGAGCTCACCGTTGTCGGTGAACGGCGTCGCGGCAATGATGTAGACGCCCTTCGAGCTCTCGCTGATCTTGGTTGTGGTCATGAGGATTCCTTTGGATGGATGAGTTTGGTTGTTGTTTGTCGTCCGCTGTGCCGCTCAGCGGCGCACGCGGCGGTGTTCGAGCCGGCCTAGCCAGCGCGTGAGCGGCCAAAGCATCAGCAGGTACATGAACGCGGCCAGCATCACCGGCGAGGGGTTGAAGACGAGCGACTGAGCGTCGCGAGCGGCGCGCAGCAGCTCCGGCATGGCCACCACGCTCGCGATGCTGGTGAGCTTCACGATCTCGATGCTGTTCCCTACGAGATCGGGCAGGACGTTCTTCACGGCCTGTGGCACCACCACATGGCGCAGCGCCTGGGCACGCGTGAGGCCGGTGGATCGCGCGGCCTCCATCTGGCCCTTGGCCACGCCTTCGAGCCCGGCGCGGAACACTTCGGCGTAGTAGCTCGCGTTGTTCAGCACGAAGGCCAGCGCCACCGCCGTGACCTTGCCGAGTTCGATGCCGAGGAAGGGCCCGCCGAAGTAGATCAGGATGAGCAGCACCAGCGGCGGGAACGCACGGAAGAAATCGATGTACCCCACGATGCCCCAGCGCACCGCCCGGCGACCCGACTGCGTGAGCCCGAGCGCCAGCGCCAGTCCCGCGGCCGCGCCCAGCGGAATGACGAGGGCCGACAGCCATACGGTCGTCCACAGCCCGCTCAGCAGGTACGGAAAGACCGCTGCATAGACCTCGAGGTTGAAGAAGTTCTGGATCAGGCTTTCCATCGCGTGCCTACCTCCGCTGCCACTGTTGCTCGAGCCACCGCGAAAACACGACCAGCGGCAGGAAGACGACCAGGTAGGCGAACGCGGCCATCATCAAAGGCGTGGGATTGCCCGCATAGCTGCTCGCGCCCTGGGCGTTGTTCAGGATCTCGTTGAGCGCCACCACCGAACCGAGCGCCGTGTTCTTGGTGATCGAGATCACACGGTTGGTCAGCGGCGGCACGGCACGACGCAGCGCCTGCGGCAACACCACCCAGCGCATCGCCTCCCACCAGCGCATGCCGGTGGAGCGAGCCGCCTCGAGCTGCCCGTGGGGCACCGACGAGATGCCGGCCCAGATGCTCTCTTCAGCGTATGCAGCCAGCACCAGCGACAACGACAGCCAGGTCACGGCGAAGGCCGACAGCGGCATGCCGAGCGCCGGCAGCCCGAAGTACAGGACGATGAGCACCACCAGCGGCGGCAGCGACCGCATGATGTCGGCGAACGCCACGATCGGCATCGCAAGCGCTCGCCGACCGATCGCGCGCAGCACGGCCAGCACCAGGCCGAGCGCCGTGCCGGTGATGACCACCGCGACACCTACCCCGACCGTCATCAGCATGCCGGCCGCAATGTTGGGCCAGTACTGCTTCGCGACCGCGACGTTGAAGAAAGTGAAGAAGAAGCCGCTGTCGACGCCTGTCATGACCGTCTGCTTCCATAGCGGGCCAGAAAGCTCCGGGTGCGCGCCTCGCGCGGATGCTCGAACACATCGGCCGCGCTGCCTTGCTCGACCACCACGCCGCCGTCCATGAAGACCACCCGGTCGGCGGCCGCGTGGGCGAAGGCCATCTCGTGCGTCACCACCAGCATCGTCATGCCGCGCTGACGCAGGTCGCGCATCACATTGAGCACGTCTTCCACGAGCTCGGGATCGAGCGCGCTGGTGGGCTCGTCGAACAGGATCACATGCGGCTTGAGCGCGACCGCGCGCGCAATGCCCACGCGCTGCTGCTGCCCGCCCGACAGTTCTGCCGGAAAGGACTTCGCCTTGGCACCCAGGCCCACCTGCTCGAGCGCGGCTTGCGCGAGCGCCTCGGCCTCGCCCCTGTTGCGCCGCTGCACCTTGCGCAACGCCAGCGCGACGTTGTCGAGCGCGCTCAGATGCGGATACAGGTTGAACTGCTGGAACACCATGCCGATGTCCTGGCGCAGCCGGTTGATGTCGACCGTGGGCGAGGTGACTTCATGCCCATTCGCGAAGATGCGGCCGCCGCTGGGCGTCTCCAGCAGGTTGCAGCAGCGCAGCATGGTGCTCTTGCCCGAACCCGAGGGCCCGATCACGCACACCAGTTCGCCGGCATGCACCTGCAGGTCAACGCCGCGCAGCACCTCGGTGCTGCCGTAGGACTTGCGAAGTCCGGAGATTTCCAGGATAGGCATCAGGCGCACTTGGGCGTGACGGGGGTCGGGTCGTAGCCCTCGGTGCCCGGCACGCCGGTGCCCGGGGCGAGCTTGACCGCGGCGTCGTCAGGACCAGGCTGGAAGCCGAACCATTTCACCGCCAGCTTGGCGACGGTGCCGTCCTTCTTCATGCACTTGAGAGCGTTCGATGCCGCGTCGCGCCCGGCCTTGTCATCGGCCCGGAAGGGCAGTGCCCACACCAGGCCGGTCTTGATGGTGTAGCTCGTCTTCAGGCTCGGGTTCTGCTTCGCAACCCAGGACACGACAGTGGTGCCGGCCAGGTTGTAGTCCGCGCGGCCCGACTGCACGGCCTGCACCGCATCGGCATTGGCGCCATACACGTCGAACTTGAAGCCGTACTTCGCAGCGTTGTCGCGCGCCCAGCCCTCGTAGTTGGAGCCCTTGTTGACTGCCAGGGTCTTGCCCTTGAGGTCTTCGAGCTTCTCGACGGCCGGGGCCGACTTCGCGCCGAGAAAGGTGTAGTCGGTGTCCAGGTAGCCCTCGGTGAAGAGCAGTGACTTTGCGCGTTCGGGCGTGACGGTGACGGGCGCGATCAGAAAGTCGTAGCGGCGGCTGTTCAGGCCCGGCACGAGACCGGAGAACTCCGCGCCCTCGATCTCGATCTTGCGGCCCAGTCGCTTGGCGAGCTCTTCACCGAGGTCGACGTTGAAGCCCTGCACACCGCCGCCGAGCTTGGCCATGGCATGCGGCGCGAAGGTGGCGTCGACCGCGGTGCGCAACGGCGCCTGCGCCAGTGCGGCGGTCGCGCCAAAGCAGCACAGCAGCGCGACCGGCACTGCACGGAGGCGCGAAGAAAGAGACTGGGACTTCATGGTTCAACTCCAGAGGATCAATCGAAGGGCAGCCGGTGTTGCGCGGCCTGGGGAAGGGGTAGGAAGGAAAGCGAAGAAAGTTCAGCTGGCTCGCGACAGGCCCACGAGTTCGCTGAAGCGGCCGCGCTCGGGGGATGCCGGGGGCCGCTGCACCAGTGGATCGGGCCGGCCGCGCGGGATGTATCGGCCCGTGCCGCGTTCGACCTGCAACGCGTTGTCGCGCACCACGCAGCGCCCGCGGCTGAAAACCTGCTCCGGCCAGCCTTGGAGCACGCGGCCCTCATAGGGCGTGTAGCCCACGTTGTCGTGCAGCATCGCGGCGCTCACTTCGACGGTGCGCTCGGGATTCCACAGCACGATGTCGGCATCCGCACCCACGGCGATGGCGCCCTTGCGCGGTGCCAGGCCGTACATGCGCGCATGGTTGGTGGACGTGAGCGCCACGAATTCCTCGATGCCCAGCCGCCCCTTCATCACGCCTTCGGAAAACAGCAGCGGCAGGCGCAGCTCGATGCCCGGTACGCCGTTGGCCATTTCCTTGAAGGTGGTGGCGTCGCCCTTGGGCAGCTTGCCCGAGGCATCGAAGCGGTACGGCGCATGGTCCGACGAGTAGACGCCGAGCGTGCCGTCTTTCAGGCCGGCCCATACCGCCTCTTGCGAATCGGCGTCGCGCGGCGGCGGGCTGCAGCAGAACTTGGCGCCTTCCATGCCGGGCCTGTCGCTGTCGGCAGCTTCCAGGAACAGGTACTGCGGGCAGCTCTCGGCGTACACGGCCGCGCCCAGGCGGCGCGCGTTGCGGATGACGTCCACCGTCTCGCGACCCGCCACATGCACGATCAGTACCGGCACGTCGGCCAGCCGCGCGAGCGCGATCGCGCGGTGGGTGGCCTCCGACTCGGCCAGCGCATCGTGCGCCACCGCATGGAACTTCGGCGCCACGTTGCCACGCTCGAGCAGGCGGTGCGCGATCCAGCGGATCATGTCGTGGTTCTCGGCGTGCATCATGACGAGCGCGCCTTCCTCGCCTGCCACGGACATGACTTCCAGCAGTTGGTAGTCGTCGAGCTTGAGCTTGTCGTAGGTCATGTAGACCTTGAGCGAGGTGATGCCGTCGCGGATCACCTTCGGCAGGTGCTCGCGCAACGCGGTCTCGTCGGGGTTGGTCAGGATCAGGTGAAAGCCGTAGTCGATCACCGCTTTCTCGCGCGCCAGCCGGCCATAGGCGGCCACCACGTCGGGAATGCTGTCGGCGCGGTGCTGCGCCGCGAACGAAAGGATGGTGGTGGTCCCGCCGAACGCCGCAGAGACGGTGCCCGAATAGAAATCGTCGGCGCACATCACGCCCATGCCCGAGAGCTGTTCGATGTGGCAGTGGCTGTCGATGCCGCCGGGCAACACCCAGCGGCCCGCAGCGTCGACGTCGCGCGTGCCCGGCCGCAGATTGGGCGCGATCTGCACGATCACGCCGTCGTTGATGCCGATGTCGGCATGGAAGGTCGCGTCGGCATTGCTGATGCGGCCGCCGCGGATGGTGAGGTCGAAGAGACCGTCGGAAGAAGGGTGCAGAGGTTTGTCGGTCATGCCAGTGTCATGGCTAAAAGGTGCCCGGGTACGAACCGCCGTCGAGCAGCAGGTTCTGTGCCGTGATGAAGCCCGCCTGCGCACTGCAGAGAAAGGCGCAGGCGTCGCCGAATTCATGCGGCAGGCCGAAGCGGCCGGCCGGGTTCGCCGCGCGGCGGCGGGCCAGCACTTCATCCGGATCCCTGCCCTGGTCCTTCGCCCATTGGTGCGCGGTTTCCAGCAGGCGGTCGGTCTCGAAGGGGCCGGGCAGCAGGTTGTTGATGGTGACGTTGTGCGCCACGTACTGGCGTGCCAGTCCGGCCACGAAACCGGTCAACCCGGAACGCGCGCCGTTTGACAGGCCGAGGATGTCGATCGGCGCCTTCACGGCCGCCGAGGTGATGTTGACGATGCGTCCGAAGCGGCGCCGGGCCATGCCGTCGATCGTGGCGCGGATCATTTCGATGGGCGCGAGCATGTTGGCATCGAGCGCGGCCATCCAGGTCTCGCGGTTCCAGTCGCGGAAGTGGCCCGGCTTGGGTCCGCCGGCGTTGGTCACGAGGATGTCGGGCGCGGGATGTGCGGCCAGCGCGGCCTCGCGCCCCACTGCGGTCGTGATGTCGGCCACCACCGCGTGCACCTGCACGCCGCTCGTTCGCCGGATGTGCGCAGCGGTTTCCTCCAGGGCGTCGCGGCCCCGAGCGACCAGCGTGAGGCTCACGCCCTCACCGGCCAGCGAGACCGCGCAGGCGCGGCCGAGTCCGCGGCTCGATGCACAGACCAGGGCGTGCCGGCCCTCCAGACCCAGCTTCACTGGCTTGCTCCCCGGGCCGGTTGCGGACGCCGGGCGAACCGGCGATTTTCAGTCGGAAGAAGGCGGGCGACAGGGGCTGTGCGGATCGCGGCGGAGGGCATGGAATGCGCGTCGGAATGGCGTTTTGTTGCGGCCCATTATTCCGACGCCGACCTGCCATGTCGTGTGACAGTTTGAGTGCCGTCCTTAACTTGTTGTTAAGTCCCTTGGGTGGAAACCCGAAAACCCTCCCTCTGCATCACGTTCTGCAGAACCTCCACGAAGGTCTGCGCCAGTTGCGACATCGGCTCCGTGCGCAACCGCACCAGGGTCGCCTTGAGGACGGGTGCGTTCACCACCGGGCGCACCACGAACTTGCTGGCCGCCCAACTGCGCGCCGAGAACTCATCGACCAGCGCGATGCCGGCTCCCGCCTGCACCAGGGCACAGGCGTTCTGCGGCGAGCCGGCCTCGATCGCGGCCCGTACGGTTTCGCCGCTCGCCTCGAAGAGCGCACCCACCATGGCGCCGAACGGTGAGGCCCGGTCGTAGGAAATCAGCGGAAACGGCAACAGATCGGCCACCGCCAGCGTGGCCCGTCGGGCGAGCGGATGGTTGTACGGGCAGATACAAATCAGCCGGCCGCTGCCGATCTCTTCCATTTCCAGGTTCGGATGGTTCACCGGGAGGATCGAGACGGCCAGATCGGCCTGGCGGTTGAGCAACCTCTCCATCAGCGGCGCATGGCCCAGGTAATGAAAGGTCAGCTTCACCTGCGGGTTGTTGTGCCGGTACTCGGCCATGGCCATCGGAATGACCATCTGCCCCACGCTGGGGCTGGCGACCAGGTTCAGGATGCCCTCCTGGTGCTCGCTGAGCTCGCGCGCAAGCTCGTTCACCCTTCTCACGCCGGCGTAGACCTGTTCGACCTCGTGGAAGAGCTTCTTGGCTTCCGGCGTCGCATAGAGCCGGCCCCGGATGCGTTCGAACAGCGGAAATCCCACACGCGCCTCGGTATGGGAAAGCAGGCGGCTCACCGCCGGTTGGGACACGAAAAGCAGTTGCGAGGCCCCGCGGATGGAGCCCGTGATCATGACTGCGCGGAAGACCTCGATCTGCCTCAGATTGAATGACATGGGGGGAGATGAAATAACACGGTGTTAATCATGACGCATGAATTGGCAAGTGTGAAACCGCCGATGCACTCCTAAACTGCGAGCCCTCGGCGCCCCCCTGCCGGGTCAAGCAGTTCCAAGGTTCACCAGGCCGCCATGAAGACCCTCTACGTCATCAACCCCAACAGCAGTGAAGCCGTCACGGCCGGCATCGACGCCGCCATGGCGCCGCTGCGCCGCCCCGATGGCCCGCGCATCGAATGCGTGACGCTGGCCGACGGTCCGCCCGGCGTGCAGACGCAGCACGACGTCGACCGCGCGGCGCTGTCGGTGCAGCGCTTCGCGCAGGAACACCAGAGTGATGCGGCAGGCTTCGTCACCGCCTGCTTCAGCGATCCGGGGCTGCACATGCTGCGCGAAATGAAGGGCGTGCTTTCATTCGGCATCAGCGAATGCGCCGCACTGACGGCGCTCACGCTCGGCCAGCGCTTCGGCGTCATTGCGATCCTGCAAGGCTCCATCGGCCGTCACTGGCGGACATGGGGCGCCATGGGCATCACGCAGCGCGTGGCGGGCGAAGCGGCCATCGGACGCACTGTGTCCGAGCTGTCCGACCAGACCGCAACGCTCACCGCCATGGTCGATGCGGGCAAGCGCCTGCGCGACGAGAACGGCGCCAACGTGCTGGTGATGGGCTGCGCGGGCATGGCCCCTTTCCGTGCGCCCTTGCACGAAGCGACGGGCCTTCCGGTGGTCGAGCCGACGCAGGCCGCCGTTTCCATGGCCCTCGGCCGAATTCAACTGGGCTGGTGACACACACATGATGGGCAACATGCATCCCGAACTCCTCAAACGCCTGCGGGCCGCCGTCGGCGACGCCGGACTCGTCAGCGACCCCGAGGCCAAGGCCGCCTACGAAACCGACTGGCTCAAGAAATGGACCGGCCGCAGCAGCATCGTCGTGCGACCGGCCGACACCGCGCAGACCGCCGAGGTCATGCGGATCTGCCACGAGACCCACACGCCGGTGGTGACGCAGGGCGGCAACACCGGCATGAGCGGTGGCGCCACGCCGGACGGCAGCGGCGCTCAGGTCGTGCTGAGCACGGTCCGGATGAATTCGATCCGGGCGATCGATCCGCTCAACAACACGCTCACCGCCGAAGCCGGCGTGCTGCTCGCCCACATCCAGGCCGCGGCGCAGGAGGTGGACCGCTTCTTCCCGCTGAGCCTGGGTTCGGAAGGCAGTTGCACCATCGGCGGCAACCTGGCCACCAATGCCGGCGGTATCGCGGTACTGCGCTACGGCAATGCGCGCGAGTTGGCGCTGGGCCTGGAAGTGGTGCTGCCCGACGGGCGCATCTGGAACGGCATGCGCGCACTGCGCAAGGACAACACCGGCTTCGACCTGCGCGACCTGTTCATTGGCTCCGAAGGGACATTGGGCGTCATCACGGCCGCGGTGCTCAAGCTGCATCCGCGTCCACTGGCACGCGCCACGGCCTGGGTGGGCGCGCAGGACATCGACGCACTGGTCCGCCTGCTCGCGCAGCTGCGCGCCGCCTGTGGCGAGCGGCTGGTGGCTTTCGAGATGCTGTCGGCCGAATCGCTGGAGCTCATCCTCGAGCATGTGAGCGACGTTCGCGCACCGCTGGGTTCGGCGCACGCGTTCCATGCACTCATCGAACTGGCGGACACGCAGGTCGAAGGCCTGCCGGAGCTGCTCGAGGCCAGCCTCGGCGATGCGCTGGAGCACGCGCTGATCGACGACGTCGCGGTGAGCGTGAGCGGTGCCCAGACGCAGGCCTTCTGGAGGATCCGCGAGGGCATCTCGCAGGCCCAGATGCGCGCAGGCAAGGCAGTGAAGCACGACATCGCACTGCCGATCTCGGCCATTGCCGCGTTCGCGCGCGAAGCCGACGCCGCCCTGCGCAACGCACTGCCCGGCGTGCGGATCATCAACTTCGGGCACCTGGGCGACGGCAACCTCCACTACAACGTGCTGCTGCCGCTCGACACCTCGCCGGATGAACTCGCGGCCACCACTGCGCGGCTGAATCGCATCGTGCACGACATCGTCGCGGCGGCCAACGGCAGCATCAGCGCCGAGCACGGCGTGGGGCAGTTGCGGCGCGACGAGCTGCGGCACTACAAGTCGGAGGTCGAATTCGACCTGATGATGCGCATCAAGCAGTCGCTCGACCCGAACCAGATCATGAATCCCGGCAAGCTGATCTGAGCCGGTCGGCCTTCTCTTTCCTTCGTCTTCATTGCTCTTCAAAACCCAAAGGACACATCCATGGATCTCGGACTCTCGGGGCGAACCGCGCTGGTGCTGGGCGCCGGCGGCGGCCTGGGCGGCGCCATTGCGCGCACGCTGGCACGCGAGGGCGCGCGCGTGGCGCTGGCCGACATCGACCTTGCCGCCGCCAGCGCCGCAGCCGGGCAGATCGCCAAGGAAGGCGGCACCGCCATCGCCCTGCAGTGGGACCTGGCCGACCTGTCGGTGATCGACCCGAACATCGCGCGCATCGAGAAGGAACTCGGCCCTGTGGATGTGCTCGTCAACAACACCGGCGGCCCGCCGCCCACGCCTGTCTCGGGCCAGACCAGCGAGCTCTGGAGCAGGCATTTCCAGAGCATGGTGATGTCCGTCATCGCCATCACCGATCGCGTGCTGCCCGGCATGCGGGAACGCAAATTCGGCCGCATCGTCACCAGCACGTCGTCGGGCGTCGTCGCGCCGATCGCGAACCTGGGCCTGTCGAATGCGTTGCGGATGACGCTGCTGGGCTGGTCCAAGACACTTGCGCGCGAGGTTGGCAAGGACGGGATCACCTGCAACATCGTGCTGCCGGGCCGCGTGGCCACCGGTCGCATCAAGTTCCTCGATGAGCAGAAGGCCAAGCGCGAGAACCGCGCAGTGGAAGACGTGACCAGCGAAAGCACCGCCAGCATCCCCGTCGGCCGCTATGGCGACCCGCAGGAATATGCCGATGTGGTGGCCTTTCTTGCGAGCCGCAATGCGTCGTACGTGACCGGCTCCGTCGTTCGCGTGGACGGCGGCCTGCTCGCCAACGTCTGAACACCATGCGCGTGCTTCGCACTTCCCCTGCCTCGCCCTTCGGTCGCAAAGTGCGCATGGCGATCGACGCGGTGGGCCTCACGCACGACGTGCGCATCGTCGCCGCGGACACCACCGACCCGGCCGACGACCTGCGCCAGCAGAACCCGCTCGGCAAGATCCCCACGCTGCTTCTCGAGAACGGCGAAGCGCTGTTCGATTCCCGCGTCATCGTGGAATACCTCGACGCGCTGGACGGCCGCGGGATCCTCGTGCCGCACGGCACCGAAAGACGCATCGCCGTGCTGCGGCAGCAGGCGCTGGCCGATGGTCTGCTCGACGCGGCGCTGCTGCAGGTGTATGAACGGCGCTTCCGCCCGGAGACGCACCAGCTCGCGTCCTGGGTGGCGCATCAGCAGGGCAAGGTCGAACGCGCCCTGGATGCGCTGTCCGCTCGCCTTCCCGACGCGTTTGCCCCCGGCCCGAACATCGGCGAGATCGCAACGGCGGCGGCGCTGGGCTACCTGGATTTCCGATTCGAAGGCCAGTGGCGCGCGACGCATCCGCTTCTTGTTCAATGGCTGGGCGACTTCGCGAGGCGGGTCCCCATGTTCGATCGCACGGCGCCCTGAGGGGCAGGCATTCAGTTCCCCTGCTTCGCCGCATCCTGCTTCATGCGCAGCGCGGTTTCGAC
This sequence comes from Variovorax sp. YR216, assembly GCF_900107745.1. GTDB lineage: Bacteria > Pseudomonadota > Gammaproteobacteria > Burkholderiales > Burkholderiaceae_C > Variovorax. Next base: position 105,383 of record NZ_FNRO01000018.1, read on the forward strand.
CACCACGCGACGCAGCGATTGCACCGTGGGGTGTGCTTCCACTTCCTTCAGCGTGAAGAAGCTGACGGGCGGCAGGTTCCAGTTGAGCCGATAGGGGAGCGCAGCCCATTGGGATGAACGCTCCATCTCGACCATCACGTCGCGCGCGAAGATGGTGACGGCGTTGGGCTCCTGGCGCAGCACCATCTCGATGCTGCGCAGCGAGGTGGTCTCCAGGATCGGCATCGGCGGCTGGACGCCTGCGCCGACGAAGATCGCGTTGTAGGTCCTGCGCATGGGCGTGTTGGGCGGCGGCAGGATCCAGTCGAGCTGCGCGAGCCGGGCCCAGTCCAGCGGCCCGCGCGAGAGGCGCTTGACGTTCTTCGCGCCGACCACGAGGCAGGGCTCCTGCTCGTAGATGGCCTGCTGCACCAGGCCGCTGGCCTCGCCGTCGTACGAGCGGCCGATCGCGCAGTCGATCTCGCGTGCGAGCAGGCTCGCGACCAGCTCGTCCGTGGTCCCCTCGCGCGACATCACCGAGATGCGCGGCGTGCGGTCGAGCAGGTGGGTCAGCGCGGCTGCCAGCAGCTGCTGCGGCACCTGCTGGGTCAGGCCCAGCCGAAGGCGACCGCTGCGGCCCGCTTCCAGCGAGGTGAGCACGCGCGTGGTCGCCTCGAGTTCTGCCAGCCAGCGCCGCGCGCAATGCAGCGCGGCCTCGCCCGCGGGGGTCGGCACAAGCCCGCGGCTCGTGCGATCGAACAGCTGGCTGCCGAAGATGTCCTCGACCTCGTGCATCGCCTTGGTGATTGCCGGCTGGCTGAGCTGCATCTCGGCCGCCACACGCACGAGCGAGCGATGCCGGTCGACGGCCTGCAGCAGGGACAGCTGCCGCAACTTCAGGCGGGAAAGAAGCGCGTGCTGCAGGGCAGCGGCGGGGTCCTGGACAGTCGGCAAGGCCTTAACTCCACGGTTATAGGTGCATGAGAAATTATTTCACTTTTGTGAATTGCGGGTCCTAGACTTTTCTCCATGGACCCGATCGACGCACCGACCACCGCAGCCATCACGGCCGACTTCCTGGACGAGCTCGCCGAGGCACGCGGTGCCGACGAAGCGCTGCGGCGAATCGACCTCCAGCGCCTGCGGATCGCCCGCGGCGGCATCTTCAGCATCCAGCAGAACGTGACGACCGCGCGCGACCCGTCTGGCGAAGTCCGCCTGCGCCGCTTCTATTCGTCCGAGGGCGGAAGCTTCCCGGTCAACGGCGCAAAGCGCAAGACGCGGACGCCGTGGACCGAATGCCTCTTCGTGCGCAGCCGCGTGTTCGTCGGCGAGGGCGAGCATGTGCTTGCGCGGACCTTCGACGACTTCGAGCAGATGCGCGCCTACGAGCTGCGCAGCGTGGTCAACGTGCCGATGATGCAGGGGGCGCTCTGCTACGCGACCTTCAACGTCTTCGGCACGCGCACCCGCTGGACGCCGGAGGAGATCCTGGGCATCCGGCTGCTCGCGCTCACTGCCTCGCGATGGGTGCCTTCGATCCCCGGGCTTTCCTATTCCTTCCCTGAAGCGTCCGCCGCTTCGCCAATCCACGACGAGCGCAACCGCGGCGGCATGGCGTCGGTGCGCTGAACTGAAAAGGGGAATGCGATGCCCGTGACTGCCTTGCACCACTTCACGATTCGCTGCACGCCTGACGAGCTGCCGCCTCTGCTGGACTTCTACACCCGCGTGATGCGCCTGACGGTCGGCGCGCGGCCCGAGATTCCGGCGCCCGGCGCGTGGCTCTATGCGGACGGGCAGCCGATCGTGCATCTCTACGCGCACCTCTCGACCCCCGACAAGGCGGTCGACCCGGTCACCGGCCCTCTCGACCACATCTCGTTCCGGTCGCACGGCGTCGTCGAGATGCGCGAGCACCTGCGCGCCATGGACGAGCCCTTCGCCGAGGCGCCGATTCCCGGCTGGCCGATCCACCAGATCTTTCTCCATGACCCGCGCGGCCTCAAGATCGAAATGACCTTCTGGATGGACCAGGAAGACGAAGGGAGCGCCACGTGACCCACTTCGTCCAGGCCGGCGACTCGCGCATCGCCTTCGACCGCGAGGGCGAGGGTCCGCCCCTGCTGCTGATGCATGGCGCGGAAGCCTCGCGGCAGATGTTCTCGGCGCTGGTGCCGCATCTCGCGAGGCACTTCACCGTCATCGCCTACGACCAACGCGACTGCGGCGAAACCGAGGGGCCGGATCGCGCATCGACCCTCGCGGATCTCGCCGCGGATGCGCAGCAGTTCGTCAAGGCGCTGGGACTGCGGAACGTGCACGTGTTCGGCTCCAGCTTCGGCGGCCGGGTGGCGCAGGCGCTGGCCCTCTTGCATCCTCGCGCCGTCGACCACCTGGTGCTGGCCAGCACCTGGCCCCTGCCGCGGCCCTACGAGGAACTGTGCCCCGACGCGCGCCGGCTCGCAGAACTGCGGCGCGGCCTGCCCGGCACGGCCGAGGAGCTGGCGACCTGGTTCTTCCCCGAAGCCTTCCTCGATCAGCGGCCTGATCTGCGCCGCATCTTCGCCAACGCCCGGCCCGAATCGGCCCGCTCGGCCCGCCGCGCCGCGACCGTGGCGACGGCGCTCGCGATGGGCGTGGCCGACATCGTCGCCCCCACGCTGGTGCTGGCCGGCGAGCTCGATCGCGTGGTGCCACCGGCGGTGACGCTTGCGATGGCAGGACGGATCCGCGGCGCCGATGCGGCGCTGCTCCCGGCCATCGGCCATGTCACTGCGCTGCAGGCGCCGGAGGTCCTCGCGCATCACCTCGTCCGCTTCCTGAAACCCGAAGGAGCCAAGTCATGAGCACGAACCCCCGACCCGCACGCGGGCGGCCCGACTACATCCGCATCGAAGGCCTCTCCAAGCACTTTGGCGACGGCGGCGACGGCGTGCTCGCCCTCCAGGGCATCGACTGCGCCATCGAGCAGGGCAGCTTCGTGACCATCGTCGGCCCAAGCGGATGCGGCAAGAGCACCCTGCTGCGAATTCTTGCCGGCCTGCTCGACTACCGCATCGGCCGCGTGTTGCTCGACGGCCAGCCGATCCGCGGCACGCGACGCGACGTGGGCGTGGTGTTCCAGAGCTCCATCCTGCTGCCATGGCGCACGATCCTGGAGAACGTGATGCTGCCGGCCGAGGTGCTGGGCATCCCGATGAAGCAGGCGCGCGAGCGAGCGATGCAGCTGCTGCACATGGTCCGGCTCGACGGCTTCGAGCACAAGCTGCCCCGACAACTGAGCGGCGGCATGCAGCAGCGCGCCTCGATCGCGCGGGCCCTGCTTCACGACCCGAAGATCCTCCTGATGGACGAGCCCTTCGGCGCCCTGGACGCCATGACGCGCGAGCGCATGAACCTGGAGCTGCAGCGCATCTGGATGGAGAGCGGCAAGACGGTGGTGCTCATCACGCACTCGATCCCGGAAGCCGTGTTCCTCGGCGACCAGGTGTTCGTGATGTCTCCCCGCCCCGGCACGCTCGAGCGCGTGCTGCCCATCGACCTGCCGCGCCCGCGATCGATGGAGGTGATGGCCCATCCCGTCTTCGCCGCCGCATCCACATCCATCCGCGAGCGCTTCTCGCATGCCGCTTCGTTCGATTGAGAGGGCTTCCATGACCACCGCCATGCTCACCCCCCACGAACCCATTGCGAAAGCCGGGGAAGCCGCCACGGGCGCCGCGAGGGCGCAGCCGCGGCGCCGCGCCAATCCGCTCGCCTCGATGCGGGTGCAATCGCTGCTGCTGCTCATCACGCTGCTCGGCGCCTGGGAGGCGGCGGTGCGGCTCTTCAAGGTGCCCAGGCACCTGGTGCCGCCAGTCAGCGACATCGCGGTCGCGCTCTGGCGGGGCCTGGCGACCGGTCCGCTCGCCAAGGACGGGTTCTGGTACCACGGCGGCGTGACGGTGGCCGAGATCCTGCTGGGCTTCGTGATCGGCAGCGGCGTGGGCCTGGCGATCGGCATCGTCGTCTCGCAGATGCCGAAGGTCGAGGCGCTGCTGGAGCCCTACGTCGCCGCCCTGCAGAGCGTGCCCAAGGTGGCGATCGCACCGATCATCGTGGTGTGGCTGGGCTTCGGCATCGGATCCAAGGTGATGATCATCTGCCTGCTCACCTTCTTCCCGGTGCTGGTCACGAGCATCGCGGGCTTCAAGGCAGTGGACCCCGACCGCATCGATCTGCTGCGCTCGCTCTCGGCCACGCCGTGGCAGATCTTCCGCAAGGCCAAGTTCCCGAGCGCCCTGCCCTACATCTTCGCGGGCCTGAACATGGCCGCGGCCTTCAGCGTGGTGGGTGCGGTGGTCGGCGAGTTCGTCGGTGCGCAGGCCGGGCTCGGCGTGCTCATCCTGCAGATGGAGGCGCAGGCCGACACCGGGGGCAGCTTCGCGGTGTGCGTGGTGCTGTCGGTGATCGGCATCGTGCTCACCGGCCTCCTGCGCCGCGTCCAGCGCCGCGTGCTGCACTGGATGCCGGCCGACACATCGCAGCGGACGGTCAACGTCTGACGCCTTCCCGTTCCAGCTATTTCTTCCTGAAGGAGTGAACCATGTTGACGCGACGTGATTTCGGCCTGGGCCTTGGTGCCCTGGGCATGACGGCCAGCCTGCCGGGCCTGGCCCAGAACGTGCGGATGATGCGGGTGGCGAACACCGTGGCGGTGAATGATCCGCAGCAGTGCTTCTGCACGGCGGGCCAGCATCCCAAGCTCAACTTCTACAAGCCCAACGGCGTGGACGTGGAGTACGTCAACATGTCGAGCATCACACAGGCGCTGCAGAGCCTGCGCGGCGGACATGTGGAGTTCGGGCCGGCCGTGCCCGGCGTGCTGCTGCCGGCCATGGCCAAGGACCCGGGGCTCGACCTGGTGGTGGTCTACAAGTGGCTGCCGCGCAATGCCAACGTGATCGTGGTGAAGCCCGGCAGCCCGATCAGGACGGCCGCCGATCTCGCGGGCAAGCGCATTGGCGTTCGCAGCCAGGGTGACACCGGCATCGTCATCACCAGGACGATGCTGGCCGAGCTGGGCCTCGCGGACGACAAGTGCGAGTACATCGCCATCGGCGACGGCGCCCCGGCAGGCGCGGCGATCGACAACGACCGGGTGGACGCGATGGTGGCGTTCGACACCGCCACCGCCCGCATCGAGTTGGTGGGAACCAAGTTGCGCTACGTGCCGCTCACGCCGAAGTTCGCGCAGGTGGGCTCGGGCTGGATGTGCGTGCCGCGCAAGCTGCTGAAGGAAGACCGCAAGTCGCTGGTGGCGCTGTTCCAGGGCATCGCGAAGTCCACGATCTTCTCGAATGCCAACCTCGACACGGCGATCGATCTGCACTGGGCGGTGTACCCCGAGAGCCGCCCCAAGGGCCGCAGCGAGGACGAGGCGCGCAAGGAACTCGCCTTCATCCTGAAGGACCGCAAGAACAGCTGGATGCGCCGGCCGGACGATCCGGACCAGCGCATGGGCGCGTCGTCCCTGGCCGAATGGAAGGCCAACATCAAGATGACGGCCGAGAGCACCAGGAACCCGAAGCTGGCCGAGGAACTGGGCGACCCGAACCGCCTGTTCACCAACGAGCTCATCGACGAGATCAACGCCTTCGACAAGCAGGCGATCGTGCAGATGGCCAAGGAACTCAAGCTGTAGGCAACCGGCCGAGCCGGACCAGACAAACCAGGAGCAAACCCATGGACGTCCTCATTTCCGGAGCCAGCATGGCCGGCCTGTCGGCGGCCCACTGGTTCGCCCGCCTCGGCCACCGGGTCACCGTCGTCGAGCGCGGCGATGGCCTTCGGCCCGGCGGCGCGCCCATCGACGTTCGCGGCCGCGCGCTCGGCACGGCGCAGCGCATGGGCATCCTCGCGCGAATCGACGACGAGAGAGTCACCTTCGTCGAGCCTGCGCCAGTGCTCGACGGGTCGGGAACGCAGGTGGCCACCCTCGACCTGCGCTGGTTCGCCAACGAGACCGACGAGGACATGGAGATCACGCGGGACCGGCTCAACCAGATCCTGCTGGACGTCGTGCCCAAGGAAGTGGAGTTCCGCTTCAAGGCCTCCATCGCATCGATTGCCGATGGCCCCGGCGGCGTCGACGTCGACTTCGCCGACGGGCAGCAGGGCCGCTACGACCTGGTGGTGGGTGCCGACGGCCTTCACTCCAACGTGCGCAAGCTCGCCTTCGGGCCGGAGAAGGACTATGTGCGCCACTTCGGCTACTACGTCGCGCTGGTCGACCTGCCGAAGGACCGGGCGTGGGAGCGCGCCATGCTCAATGTCCCCGGCCTCACGATTGCCGTGCGCGACGCGGGCGATGGGCCGCAGGGGATGATGCTCGTCGCCAGCCCCGAGATCGACTACGACTATCGCGACTACGACGCGCAGCGCGCGATGATCGGCGAGTTTCTCTCGCGCGTCGACGCCTGGCAGGTGCCGGCCCTGCGCGCGGCCTTCACCGACCCCACCGCCAAGGGCTTCTACTTCGACTCGGTGAGCCAGACGCACATGCCAAGCTGGATCAAGGGGAACGTCGCTGTGATCGGCGACGCGGGACACTGCGCCGCGCTGTTGTCGGGCATGGGAACGACGTTGGCGATGGTGGCTGCGGAAACCCTCGCGACGACCTGGACCGAGTGCGAAGGCAACATGGAGGCGGCGTCTCCGAGGTATCACGAGCGCCTGCGCCCCTACGTCGACCAGTGTCAGGCATTCGCGCATGAAGGCGCGCCGATCATGGTCCCTTCGACCCAGGAGGCACTCGACGAGCGCAATGCGACATTCCGTGCGTATGCCGCGAAAGCGGTCGCGTCAGGTTTCCTGCCCGCCACGAATCGCTGCCGCTGAACGCTGGATCTGCGAAGCCATCAGGCGCTGCATGCGCGATGGCGGCTCGCGGTGCACGAGGAGCTCGATGACCCAGCCAGCCGTCACCAGGACAGCCAGTGCGCCGAGGCTGAAGATCGCTGATTCCATTGCCCGCTCCTGAGTCGTGAAGGCGGTACTTTGCGGGGCGCGGCCTTGCTTGTGAATCCTCCAAACGGATGGCGCGGTTTGTGACGTAGTTCCCTTTTTTGCCGGCGATCGTGTGGTACACGCCCCGCCCCCGAACGGTGCCGGATCGGATTTGGCGCGCATGGGCGATCTGTTCCTCGCTCGCGCTGTCACGGTGGCGAAACTGTTGGGTCAGTGGGGCATCGTCTTGCCAAAAGACGGCCGTTCACGCAACCTCCGCGACAGCGTGTCCAAAGTGGGCATCGCTGGCATCCACGGCGCATCTGCAAAGCGGAACCGCAAATAGTCGAGCGCAACCACCGCGCAGATGGCATCCAGTGTCGGTATGCCGTGCCCTGCAAATGGCGTGCGCGCTGCGATGCCCTCAATCCGCGCCATGCCCTCTGCCATCGTGCGCCGGCGGCGCAAGCCCACCGGCGTCTCGTCGAACAGCACGGGTGCGGTCACCTTGCGGGTGATGATCGTATGCACCGCGGCATCGATGACCCCGAGTGCGATACCCGCGCGCGACAGCGTGGTCAGGGCATCGGCGCCGAGCAGGCTCGGATAGTCGGGCGGCGGCCGTTCCCGCTCCAGCCACTGCACGATCAGCAGGCTTTCCGGAAGCGGTGTGCCATCGTCGGTGATCAGGGTTGGCACACGGGTCGCTGCATTGGCCTCGCGCAACCTTGGATCGTCGGCCCACGGATCGACGATCGTAGGTTCGATGTCCAGGCCCTTTTCGATCATTGCAATGCGGGCGATCCGCACCCAAGGTGAGGTGGTGTTGGCAAGGAGCTGCATGGGGAAACCTCCCGCGGAAGTGTTCAGGCCGGCAGCGCGCCGAGCTGTTTCATCATGCCAAGGTTGTCCAGCAGCGCCCAGTGCTCGATGAGCACGCCATCGCGAATCTGGAACAGGTCGAGCACGGGAACTTCGATGCGCTTCCCGGTGGCAGCGAGGTCGCCGAAGGCACCTGTGTGCGTCGCGCGGATCGTCAGCCGCACGAGGACCTTGTCTCCTTCGGCAACGAAATCCTCCAGGGGCAGTTGCATGTCGGGGAAGGCCGGCAACAGCGCATCGTGAAGCTTGGCCACGCCCTCGGGGCCCTTCACTTCAAAGGGCAGGCCCGGATCGTGGCGCACGAAGCCCGGTGCGATGTGGCGCTTCATCCAGGCCGTGTCGCCCGCGAGGAAGGCCCTGAAATAGTTGCGGCAGAGTTCCTTGTTCGCTTCGAGGGACATGTTCTCTTCTCCTTTGTTGTCGGGAACATCGCGTTCAGGCGGCGACCACGTCGAAGCCCAGGCGCGGGAAGTGGATGTGCAGGTCGCCGACCTCCGGGTCGCGGCGCAGGATCACGACTTCGCTGTCGCTGGCTGCCACCAGGGTGCCGCTCACGGGCACGCGTGCGTTGTCGTCGGGCGTCACGGTGACTGGGCAACCCGCGCGCAGGCCGCCGGGGTCGCCGTCAGGCGCCAGATGCGTGACCGGCGCCGGCTTCGCGTCGCGCGCCGTCGCAAATGCATCCTCGGCGCTCATCGCATCGGGCCGGCCATGGCCAATGGCGCTCACGCGCTCGAACCACGGAATCAGCGGCCCGTGGATGGCCATCGCATCGACTTCGGCCGGGCAGTTCTTTCGCAACAGGAAGATGGTGTGGTAGCAGGTCAGGTCGAGTGCGCTCGGCGCGTCGCCGAAGATGTAGCCGCGCCCATCGGCCAGTGCAGTCTTGAGCCACGCGTATTGCGCCGCGACGCGCTGGCGATGCAGGTGCAGTTCCGGCGCCATCGCCGCCTTGCTCATGTCGAAGCCGAGATAGCCTTCCTTGCGGTCCTTGATGAACTCGGGTGGAATCTGGTCGCCGATGAAGTGTGACAGGATGCCGATCGTGGGAACCCACATCGCACGGTCCCACGCAAAGGACAGTCCCCGTGCAACGCCCTCGCAACCCGCGGGATACAGGCTCGGCGTCGGATGCAGCCGCTCGAGCGTGGGCAGGATGATCGTGGTGTCGCAGTAGATGTCCGCGCCGATCTGCAGCACCGGCACGCGCCGGTAGCCGCCGGTCAGCGGCGAGAGCAGCGGCCGCGGCGGGGCGGCCGCGATGTCGACCGAGCGCCACGACAGCCCCTTGAGGCCGAGTGCGACGCGCACCTTCTCGGAGAAAGGAGAAAAGGCGTAGTGATGGAGGATGAGCTCTGTCATGTCGGGTCTCCTTGATTTCGTCCTCAGTACATGATGTGGCCGCCGTCGACGACGATGGTCTGTCCCGATACGAAGCCCGCCAGGTCGGAGAGCAGGTACAGCGCCGTGCCGACCAGGTCGTCGGGCTTCTGCTCGCGAGACAGCGCGCGTGCCTTCAAGAAGCTCTGCTGCCATTCCGCAGGCCGGTCGCGCGTGGCATCGGTGATCACGAAGCCGGGCGCGATCACGTTCACGCGCACACCGTGCTTGCCCACTTCCTTGGCCAGGCCCTTGGTCATCGACAGCACCGCGCCCTTGCTTGCGACGTAGTGCAGGTAGCCGGGCTGGCCCGCCACCGCAACCACCGAGGCAATATTGACGATGCTGCCGCTGCCCTGCTTGCGCATGGCGGGCATCACGGCCCGGCAGCATTGCCATACGCCCTTGACGTTGACGTTGAAGATGCGGTCCCACACGGCGGGGTCGATCTCCTCGAAGTCGGTGAGCTTGACCTCGCGGAAGTAGGCCGCGTTGTTGACGAGCCCGTCGATGCGGCCGAAGCGCGAGAGCGTTGCATCGGCCATGGCGCGCACCGAGCTTTCGTCGGAGACGTCCACGCGCACACCGAGCCCCTGGCCGCCGATCTTCTCGATCGCAGCGAGCGTCTCGTCGGCCGCATTCATGTCGGCCGCCACCACGTTGGCGCCCTGTGCGGCGCAGCCCAGCGCGAAAGCCTGGCCGATGCCAGTGGCGGCGCCGGTCACGATGACGGTGCGCCCGCCAAGCAGGTCATGGGTACTCATGTCGTCGTCTCCTGAAGATCAGTAGGGGTAGCGCTCGCTCACTGCGAGGCGCGTTTCAGGTGGTCGATCAGGCGCTTGCCGGCGGCCTGCAGCGAGTCGTAGGAGCGGATCACGATCGCGTGCCGCCGGTGAGCCCACGGCTCGTCGAGCTCGACCACCTTGATGTTCATCGCCCGCGCGTAGAGCTGTGCCATCTTGAGCGGAAGCATGCCGATCCCGAGGCCCGCCTGGACCATGGCCGCGAGGGCGTCGTAGGTATGGACCTGCATGCGGCAGTGCCAGGCCTTGTCGATCTCTGCGGCCGCGCGCTGGATCTGCAGGTTGATCTGGCTGCCGGTGTGCAGGCCGACGTAGTCGTAGTCCAGGGTGTCCGCGAACTTCGTCGAAGCCTTGCCAGCGAGCGGATGGCCCTCGGGCACCGTCAGGACCAGGCGGTCGTCACGGTACGGAATCACCTCCAGCCCGCTGACCTTCGGGCCTTCGACGATCAGGCCGATGTCGCAGGCGTTCTCCTGCACGGCAGTCAGCACTGCGGTACTCACCTTCTCTTCGAGGTGGACATCGATGAGCGGGTGCTTTTTGAGGAAGGATTCGAGGTCGGCCGGCAGGAACTGCGTCAGCGTCGAGAGGTTGGATGCGATGCGCACATGCCCGGTGAGGGACTGCGTCGCACCGAGCTTGCCGTCCGCGAAGATCAGCGGCCGAATGCCTTCCTCCACGCGCACGGCGCTCACGCGGCCGATGACGACCGAGTGGGTCCCGAAGGGCACCACGCTGTCGATGTCGCAGAACAGGTTGCACTGCGCGCCTTCGAGATAGGGCATGCCACTGTCCTCGTTGTGCCACTCGCCGACTTCGAAGCGTGCATCGCCCTTGAGCCGGCCGCTGAATGCGGACACGAGGTCCTCGTGCTCCGTGGTCAGCACGTTCACGCAGAAGCGGCCCCTGCCGATCAGCGCTGGATGGATGCTCGCGCTGTGGTTGACGCAGATGAGCAGCGACGGGGGATCCATCGTCAGCGAGTTCACGGCGGTGGCCGTCATGCCATAGCGGTTGCCGTTGACATCGGCGGTGCTGATGATCGTCACCGTGGACGCAAGCCGGCGCATGGCACGCTTGAACTCGGAGGTCACCTGGGCGCTGTCGGGGAGATTGGTTGTCATGGTGAATACCCGCAAGATGGTGCGCGGATCAGGCGCGCGGAAAGCTGGTCTCGAAGGAAGCGTGCGAGCCCATGCGAGCGGCAAGGCTGCTGAGCTTGGGGAGCTCGGGCATCCACGCCGCGTTGGGGAAGCGGAAGCGCACGTAGTCGAGCGCCACGACGCTGGCAATGACCGACAGGTCGGGCGTGCCGGCGTCATAGCTGGGCGGATCGGCTTCCAGCCGCAGCAGGCCCTGGACCATCGTGCGCCGGCGGCGCAGCCCGACGGGCGATTCGTCGAAGGCCGGGTCGGTGACCTTGCGGCCGATCAGCGTGTGGACTGCCGCGTCGATCACGCCCATGGCGATGCCCGCCCTGGAGATCGTGCCCGTCGGGTCGTTGCCCAGCAGGGAGGGCTGCGGCTTCCTGTTCTCGAGCCAGAGCACGATGAGCAGCGACTCCGTGAGCGGCCGCCCTTCGTCGGTCAAGAGCGCCGGCACGCGCGCGGCCGCATTGGCCTCGAGCAGCGGCGGCGCATCCGCCCACGGGTCGACGACGGTCGTCCCGATGTTCGCGTGCCCTTTCTCGGCCAGTGCGATGCGCGCAATGCGTGCGTAGGGCGAGGTGGTGTTGAGCAAGAGTTGCATGTACTGCTCCTGGCCTGGGCAATGCGGAACGGTCCTCAGGCGAGCGCCGGCTCGCGAGCGGCCTTTGCACTCGCGGGCGCCGCAGCGACCGGCTTGCGCAGGCCGGCCTGCACGAGCAGCGGCATGACCTTCTCGTTCCAGTAGGGCAGTTCCTGGTTGTAGTCGACCATGGTGATCAGCGAGCCATCGACGCCGGTCTTCGAGAGTTCGAGCATCCGGTCGACGATCTGCTCCGGCGTGCCCACGAGCGGGTAGCCGCCCCAGCCGGCGATGAAGTTGCGGCGGAACTTGTCCATGTAGTCGGGCGAGTACGAACCGCTCTCGACGCCGAACACCTTGCAGATGTTGTCTGCCGCTTCCCAGTCGCCCTTCTGGTTGACGTAGTAGTCGTAGTACTCCTTGGCCTCCTTCTCCGTATCGCGCGCGACGGCGTAGCTGTACGTGAAGGTGCCGATCTCGCGCTGGTACTGCTCCCAGGCCAGCTTCTTCATCTCCTTGACCCAGGCGCTCGCCTTGTCGAGACCTTCTTCCTCGATCACCGAGAAATTGATGTCGCAATACTTGGCTGCGAACTCACGCCCCTTGCCCGACGAGCCTGCGCTGATCAACACGGGGCGGGGCGACTGGTAGGGCTTCGGGTCCGCAAAGCCCTGCTTCACCGACAGGAACTGGCCGTCGTAGTCGAACCACTGTTCGGTCCACAGCTTCTCGACGATCTCCACCCACTCGGTCGCGTATTCGTAGCGGGTGTCGTGCTCCATCATCTTGCGGCCGAACATTTCCATCTCGGGCGTGAACCAGCCGCACACCATGTTGATGCCGAAGCGGCCCTTGGAGATGCGATCGATCGTGGTGCCCATCTTCGCGGCGACGATGGGGTGGATGGTCGGCACATGCGAGGTGGCGAACAGGAAGATCTTCTTCGTGACGGCCGCCAGCGACGCTGCCCAGGTGTAGGTCTCCATGCAATTGCCGTTGAAGTTGCTCGGGCCGCCGAAGCCGCGCCAGCGCGCGATCGGCACCATGCATTCCCATCCGGCGGATTCGAGGATTTCGGCAATCTCCTTGCTCTTCTCGAAGGTCGGCTCGAAGGTGGTCTCGGCCAGCGTCATCGCGCAGGCGTTGGAGCAGTTCGAGCCGAAGATGCCCAGCTTGAACTTGTTGTCGTTGAACATCGGGTTGCCGGCTTCGCGGAAGGCGTCGAGGTTGGTGGTCATGGTGGGTCTCCTTGGATGAACGGGGATGGACAGGCGAAAGGCGAAAGGGCGAAGAGGGAGGCGGATTCAGGAAGAGGTCTTGCCGCTGCGGACCTGCAGCAGCTGCGCGAGCTCGTCGACCGTGCGTTCGACGCGGGCATGGAATGACTCGACGAGCCGGTCGGGCGTCTCGAAATCCGGTTGCAGCGCATAGAGGCCGCGCGTCGCGACGAGGGTGTCGAAGAACAGGAAGAGGGGCCGCAGGTGGTAGTCGATCACCGAGGCGTGCGCCGGTGCTGCGCCGGTCGCGGTCAGCACGACCGGCTTGCGTGCCAGTGCCGTCATGTCGAACTGGTCGAACATGTGCTTGAAGAGGCCGGTGTAGGCGCCCTTGTAGACGGCCGTGCCGACCACGAGCGCATCCGACTTTTCGATTGCGCTCAGGACGGCCTCGACCTCGGGCTGAACCTTCGAACGCTCGGTCGTCTGTCCGAAGCCGGGGCCGGCGTCGATCAGGTCGTACAGGGCGGTGGTGCCGAGGCCGCGGGCACTCGCCTCGTCCAGCACGGCCTGCACCAGCGTGCGGGTCCGCGAGGGGCGGGAGAGATTGCCGCTGAAACCGACGATGTGCATTCGCGTCTCCTGGGGTGTGCGCCGCACGGAACGGCTCCGGATGCGGCATGGGGACGAATGCTATGGACGAGGCCGGAAAGCCTGTAGCTGATTCTGGGCAACCGGGCTTGCAAAGAATTCAAACTCGATAGAAACCCTAAGCCCGCTCTTTCGAGCAACTCGAAGGGACTTCCCAGAGGCGCAACGGTTCATCAAGGCACGCTGGAATGCCCTGCGCGGTAACGATCTGTATTCGCCTCATGCGTCAAGGCAACCCGGTCTTGACGAAATTCATAAGCGGCCGCAGGGTTGCGGAGCGCGACCCTTCGCGTCGACGGAGACCGGCGACATGCTCCCTGACATCGATTCACTCGCGCTGTTCGTTCGCGCAGCCGAGTTGCACAGCCTCAGCAAGGCCGCTGAAGCGTCCCACATCGGCGTGGCCGCCGCGAGCCGCCGCATCGCGTTGCTCGAGCACCGCTTCAAGACGACCCTGCTGGAGCGATCGCCGCGCGGCGTCGAACTCACCGCGGCCGGCGTTTCGCTTCTGGGCCACGCCAAGACGCTGCTCGTGCACCTCAACCACATGAACGCGGACATGAGCGACCACGCCGCCGGTCGCAAGGGCGTGCTGCGCGTCATCGCCAACACGTCCGCCATGACCGAATACCTTCCGGACGACCTCGCGACATTCGCGAAGGACAACCCGGACGTGCGCCTGGTAGTCGAAGAGCGCTGGAGCACCGAGGCCGTGAACCTGCTGCTCGCGGGCGAGGCCGACGTCGGCATCGTCGTGGAGGGCACCCGCACCGAAGGGCTGGAAACTTTCGCCTACCGCTCGGACCGCCTGGCCGTCATCGCGCCGCGTTCGCATGCGCTTGCGCAACTGGAAGCCATGCGCTTCGAGGACGTCCTGGACCACGACCTCATCGCGCTGGAAAGCGGCTCCTCGATGATGCGGCTTCTCGCCGAACAGGCCGTAGTGCTCGAGAAGTCGCTGAGCCTGCGCGTGCAGGTCCGCAGCTTCGAAGTGGTGTGCCGCATGGTCCAGGCGGGCCTCGGGATCGGCCTGTTGCCCTTCCAGGCCGCCAAGACCCTCGGCGAGAGCATGGGCCTGGTCGTGCGTTCGCTCGCCGAGCCATGGGCCGAGCGGCATATGCTGCTGTGCGTCAAGAAGGACCGGCCGCCCAGTCTCCCGCTGACTCAGTTGCTCGACCATCTCCGGGCCGGGGCGCCGCCGGCGGCCCAGTAGATCGCTCAGCTCCAGGCGCTCGAATTTCGACAAGACCGCCTTGCCGAACTTCCGATGGACGCGTTTGCGGCGTGATCCAAGAATCTGGCCGTCGCGATTCGCGTCGTGTGGCGCGATCGGCTACCCCCACTCATTGCCTGGAGACTCACACATGCTTTCCTCGGAGCGCGCTCTCTTTCCCGCTGCCATCTCGCAAGCGGAGTCCATGCCGGTGTATGGTCACCTGATCGGCAATCGCTGGGTCGCGAGCGAGCCCTCGCCCCTTCCCGTGGTCGCGCCGGCCACCGGAGAGCGGTTCGCGTGGCTTGCGCGCGGCGGCGCGAAGGAGATCGATGCGGCCGTCGACGCCGCACGTGCCGCGCTGGACGGCGAATGGGGCCGCATGACGGCAGCCGATCGTGGCCGGCTCATGCTTCGCTTTGCCCAGAAGGTGCTGGACAACGTCGAACGCCTGGCCTGGATCGAGGCCCACGACACCGGCAAGCCGATCTCGCAGGCGCGCGCGGACATGCGTGCAGTCGCACGCTACTTCGAGTTCTATGGCGGCGCCGCAGACAAGGTTCACGGCGAAGTCATTCCCTACATGAACGGCTACAACGTCACGGTGGTGCGCGAGCCGCTCGGCGTCACCGCGCACGTCACGCCGTGGAACTACCCGGCGCAGATGTTCGGCCGCACCATTGCGCCCGCCATCGCAATGGGCAATGGCACCGTGCTCAAGCCTGCGGAGGAAGCCTGCCTGGTGTGCCTCGAACTCGGGCAGCTCGCGGTGGAAGCGGGCTTTCCGCCTGGCGCGCTGAACATCGTGACGGGACTCGGCGAGGAAGCCGGTGCGCCGCTGTCGAAGCATCCCGGCATCAACTTCCTGTCGTTCACGGGGTCGCCGGAAGTCGGCCGGCTGATCCAGGAGGCCGCGGCCATCCATCATGTGCCGGTGGTGCTCGAACTCGGCGGCAAGTCACCCCAGGTGGTCTTCGCCGACGCCGATCTCGAAGTCGCGGCTGCAGCGGTCAGCAAGGCCATCACGCAGAACACCGGCCAGACCTGCTCGGCCGGCAGCCGGGTGCTGGTGGAGCGGCCGATCTTCGACAAATTCATGGGCATGGTCGCCGCCAACTTCGAGAAGCTGCGCATCGGTCGCCCCGAGGACGACACCGACCTTGGCCCGGTCGTCAACCAGACGCAGCAAAAGCGCGTGCTCGAGTTCATCGAAGGTGCGCGCAAAGAAGGCGTCCCGGTGATCGCCGAGAAGCGCCCAGACGCATCGCTGGCAGGCGGCTACTTCGTGCCGCCCACGGTCTTCGGGCCGGTGGCAGCCGACAACAAGATCGTCTGCCAGGAGATTTTCGGCCCCGTGCTTGCGGCGCAGGTGTTCGATTCGGAAGACGAGGCGGTCGCGCTCGCCAACGGCACGGAGTTCGGCCTGGTGGCCGGCGTCTGGACGCGAGACGGCGCACGCCAGCAGCGACTGGCGAAGCGCATCGTCTCGGGCCAGGTCTTCGTCAACTGCTATGGCGCGGGCGGCGGCGTCGAGCTTCCGTTCGGAGGCACCAAGCGCAGCGGCCATGGGCGCGAGAAGGGCTTCATGGCGCTCGAGGAAGTGAGCACCACGAAGACGGTCGTGAACTTCTACGGCTGATCGCGACATCCATCTGACGCCACACGAGGAGGCCTTCGACATGGCAAGCAAACCTTTGGAAGGGATCACCGTCGTCGCCCTCGAGCAGGCGGTCGCCGCGCCCTATTGCAGCAGCCGCCTCGCGGACGCAGGCGCACGGGTCATCAAGATCGAGCGTGCCGAAGGCGACTTTGCGCGCGGCTACGACAGCGCGGTGCACGGCGAGTCGTCGTATTTCGTGTGGATCAACCGCGGCAAGGAATCCATCTCGCTGGACCTGCGCAACGAGGACGATCGGGCGCAGTTCACTGCGCTCATCGCCAATGCGGACGTGTTCATCCAGAACCTCGCGCCCGGCGCCACGGTGCGGCTTGGCTTCGGCTCGGAAAAGCTGCGCGAGACGCACAGGCGATTGATCACCTGCGACATCTCGGGCTATGGCGAGAGCGGGCCGCTGCACGAGCTCAAGGCCTACGACCTGCTGGTCCAAGCCGAAAGCGGGCTCGTCGCAGTCAGCGGTGCACCCGGACCGTGGGGTCGCATCGGCGTGTCGATCTGCGACATTACCGCCGGCATGAACGCGCTCATCGGCATCCAGCAGGCGCTGCTGCAGCGCGAGCGCACCGGGCGCGGCAGCGGCATCAAGGTGTCGCTCTTCGACTCCGCCGCCGAACTGATGACCGTGCCCTACCTTCAGGCGCGCTATGGCGCAGGTGCGCCGGACCGGGTCGGGCTCAAGCATCCGAGCATTGCGCCGTATGGCGCCTTCACCTGTTCTGACGGGCGCGAGTTCGTGCTGTCGATCCAGAACGAACGCGAGTGGGCCAACTTCTGCGAATGCGTGCTGTTGCGGCCCGACATCGCAACCGATTCACGCTTCGTCAGCAACAACGTGCGCACGAGCAACCGATCCGAACTGGAGACGCTGATTCGCGGCGTGTTTGCCGAACTCACCTACGCGCAGGCCGTCGACCGGCTCACCGAGGCGCAGACGGCGTATGGCGCAATCAACTCCGTGCACGACCTCATCCAGCATCCGCAATTGCGCACGCGACCCATGAGCGTGCGCGGGCTTGTCGCGCAGATTCCGGCCACGCCCTATGCAACAGAGTGGGACGATGACACGTATGCGCAAGCACCCGCCATTGACCAGCACGGCGACGCCCTTCGCCACGAGTTCGAGGCGATCTCGGGATCGAGCATCTGAGGAGTGGCGGCGTGTCATCCGTCTCATGGACAAGCGTCACACCGTGATGTCTTCACGCTGGCCGACATGGCGTGCGCGTGTCAGCCATTTGGCCTGAGCTGCTTTCGCATGGGCAACGCCTCCATGCCGAAGGCCAGAACCGGAGGCCCTTCAGCAGTGAATCCGTTGCGAACGTAGAACGCCCGAGCTGTGCGTGTGCTCTCCAAGCGCAATGCCTCGACCCCCGCACGAGCGGCTTGGTCTTCAAGGGCTGCGAGTAGCGCCTTGCCAACCCCTGTGAAGACCACGGAGGGCGCGACGTAGCAGAGCATCACCTCACCGGTCCTCAAGGCAGACCCGAACCCGACCGTTTTCCCGTCGGCGCTTGCAACAATTGAGAACGCGTTTGGTGAAGAGATGACCCCGCGCACGAAGTCAGGCGTCTTGTTGCGCAGCCACCCCTGGAGCACCGTCGCATCGCCGCGGTGGTCGTCGTGACAGCACTCGAGGATGGAGCTCCGAATCACAGCGCAGGCATCGGCTGCGTCATCTTCCGTCGCGGGTCGAACTTGAATATTCATGGCGCCTCAAGTGTCGGCTCCTGGCCGTGCCGCGACCTATTTCGCGTCGCGACTGCGGTTCAGCGTTCCGAAAACGAAGACAAGCTGCGACATCGAGGTTTACCAGGCCTACTACAAGAACGACAACATGCGATTTCGCCACCGGGCGCGTTGCTCAACGCAAGATCCGCTTCAGTTCCAGTGACTCACTGGCCAGGCCGATCGAGACGCGGCGATATTGCGCCTCGAACTTCACAACACGGCCGATGTCCTGTGCATAGAAAGCTGTTGCTTCAAACGGCAACGCCTGTGTTGGGCCGACGCCTACGGCGGCGTACATCCACCCCTTGTAGGTGATCTTCGTCGCCATCAGCGTCGTGCCGTCCACATCGAATGTCGATTCGCCGGCGACCGTCGCATCCAGCTCGTAGCGAGCCTTCTCACCGTTCGACGCGGTGTAATCCTCGCGCCATCGCATGCCGGGCCGAAGGTCCTTGCGGCCCCAGCCCCCCGGTGGGGACGACGAATCGAAAAGGCCACCAAGCGGCGAACTTACGGACAGGACCTTTCCGTCAAGCGATTCGACTCGGCTTCCTTGATTGAAGATCAGTCGGTCGCTCTCGATTCTGTCGAGGTGATAAAGGACTGTTGAACCGGTACCCGTGAGCCGATCCACCAGGACATACTCCAGTGCATCGCCCCTGCGGAGCGCTGCGCCCGTTGTGATCTGCGCTACTGGCATCGCTGGCATCTGGACAGGAGTGGCTGCCGGCATCGGCACCTTCGCGGGTGCCTGCTGCACATCGACAGTCTGTTGAACTGCGTTCTGGGCTGGTCTTTCTGCCGGAATCGCCGTTCGGACAGGAGGCCCGGAAATAGTCGCCCTGACAAACGTGCCCGCGACCAAGCCATCGTCGCGATTTCCGCTGCGGTCATACATGCGTTCATGACCAAAGACCAGTTGGATCCAGGTCGGATACGTGTACGCGGCCCCTGTACCGACATCGACGGCTGCGCCGATGACGCCTCCAATCAAGACGTTGCCCGCAAGACCTGCATTCGCGCGCGATACGGCCTGTCCCACCGCAGGTGGTTGCCCTCCGAGTACGCATTTGATCGACAGATTGCTGCCTGAACGGCGAACCAGAGCGCTCTCGCCAGAGCGCACGAAGAACGAGCCTTTGTCATTCTGGAGCTCACATTCCGCGCCCGGAATCGTGGCGCCTCCAGCATCGCTGACGGTCTCGACTTTTACGGACTGTTCGGTGCCCTGCGTAACCGATGCGCACCCCCCCATAGTGAACGCGGTGAACAGCATCACCACCGTGCCCCATCTCCTCATCTCGACCTCATTATTTGATGTAACCAAATGAGTCTAGACGAAGAATGGGCCGCCCGAGGACCCCCTCTTTGTTGGGTTTCAACCGTCCTTATTTTGTCCCCGACCAACTTCATTTCCCAGTTTCAGACGCTTGTCTCGCATGCTGGGTCCTGTCCCAGATAAGCAAGTTCATGTCCCGGATAAGCAAGTGAAAGCGCTCACTGCGCCAGATACTGGCTGCGTTGGCACTTCAGTCCAGCATCGAGATTCCGGAGACAAGACATGAACCTGCATCACCTCGCGCGCCCCGCCATGGCGGCGCTGATCGGATGGTCGTTGTCGCTCAGCGTCTGGGCGATCGGCGAAAAGCCCTTGAAGGTCATCGTTCCGGCGCCGGCCGGCGGGTCGGCGGACATCGCCGCACGCGTGATCGGGCAACAGATATCCGATGACATCGGGCGACCGGTCGTCATCGAGAACCGCGCCGGCGCCACCGGATCGATCGGCCTTGCCGCCATGCTCAAGGCCGAGCCAGACGGGGACACGATCGCCTTCGGGCCGAGCAACATGCTGGTGGAAGCGCCGCAGGTGATGAAGGTCCCCTACGACCCGCTCAAGGACATCACGTCCATCGGCCGGGTGGCCTTCACGAGCTATGTGCTCGTCACCGGGGCGACCTATCCGGCCAAGGATTTCCAGGGCCTTCTCGCACAGCTGAAGACGCGCAAGGACAAGTCCTCCTTTGCCAGCTACGGCACGGGCACGGTGTCGCAGTACTCGGGACTGATCTTCAGCAGCAAGGCCGACCTGGGCATGCAGCACGTGGGCTATCCCGGCTCACCGCCGGCGCTCCAGGACGTGATCGGCGGCCGGATCGACATCATGTTCGACGGCATGGTGACTTCGCTGCCCCTGATCAGGAGCGGCATGCTGCGCGCCTATGCGGTGGCCGGGAAGAACCGGTCCAAGTACCTGCCCGACGTGCCGACCATGACCGAGCTGGGCTATCCGGACATCCAGTTCCAGGGGCAGATGTGCTTCTACGGCTCCAGCAAGCTGCCGCCGGAGGTGCTGCACAAGCTCCAGGCGGCCATCAAGAAGGCGGCCAGCGCGCCGGCGGTTCAGCAGAAGCTTTTCGACGTGGGCCTGGAGCCTGACGTGAGCGTCGATTCAGCCGCGCTGCTGGCGGAGAACAGGCAACTGTTCCAGCGCAACGCCGCGATCGTCAGGAAATTCGACATCCAGCCGAACTGAGCGGCATCCACCTTCCAACACCGAGGACCACACCATGAACTTCCTTGACGGCCACCTGTACCCCGAGAACCAGCAACCCCTGATCATCACGGCCGCGCCCTATGCGCCGGGCTGGATCCCCTCGGACTTCCCGGAAGACATTCCGATCACCATGGAGGAGCAGATCCAGAAGGCGGTGGATTGCTACGAGGCCGGCGCCACCGTGCTGCACCTGCATGTGCGCGAAGCCGACGGCAAGGGCAGCAAGCGGCTGTCGATGTTCAACGAGCTGATCGCCGGGGTGCGCGCCCGTGTGCCGGAAATGATCATCCAGGTGGGCGGCTCCATCAGCTTCGCGCCGGAGGAAGGGCAAGCGGCCAAGTGGCTGAGCGATGACACGCGGCACATGCTGGCCGAGCTCGACCCCAAGCCCGACCAGGTGACGGTGACCGTCAACAC
>NZ_FNRO01000012.1 GCF_900107745.1 Variovorax sp. YR216
ACCAAGGTGGACAGCGCCGACACCTTCGAGCGCCCGATCTATGCCGGCAACGCCATTGCCACCGTGCAGAGCAGCGATGCGATCAAGGTCATCACCGTTCGCACGACCGGCTTTGATGCTGCAGCAGCCACCGGCGGCAGCGCAGCCGTCGAGAACGCAGAAGGCGTCGCCGACAGCGGCAAGAGCGCCTTCGTGGGCCGCGAAGTCACCAAGAGCGAGCGTCCCGAACTGACCGCCGCCAAGATCATCGTCTCCGGAGGCCGGGCTCTCGGCAGCGCCGAGAAGTTCACCGAAGTGATGGCACCGCTGGCGGACAAGCTCGGTGCAGCACTGGGTGCCAGCCGCGCCGCCGTGGACGCCGGCTACGCACCGAACGACTGGCAAGTGGGCCAGACGGGCAAGATCGTGGCGCCGCAGCTGTACATCGCAGCGGGCATCTCCGGCGCGATCCAGCATCTGGCAGGCATGAAGGACTCCAAGGTCATTGTCGCGATCAACAAGGACGAGGAAGCCCCGATCTTCTCGGTGGCCGACTACGGCCTCGTGGCCGATCTATTCACGGCTGTGCCGGAACTCGCAACCGCTACGTGAAGAAATCACATCGCATCGGCTCGGCTCGGCGGATGTCACATGCCTTTGCGGCAATCCTTCTTTTGGAGGACAGCATTCCGTTCCGAACCCGTCACTGGTGAACGCCCGGTTGAATGCCCGCTACCAGTCCAGTCTGAAGCGCACTTTGGGGACAGAGCGCCATGGCGAAGACGAGACCCCTCCTCGATCGCCAACGGCGCACGGCCGTCAGGCAGGTCTGGATTTGGATCTCGCGGAGCGCTTTGAGACTCTCTCCCCCATCGCGGCAATTGCTCTTGATGGCGCGACGCGCGCTGCACCATGCGCGGCCTTTTCTTCGGTCAGCTGCTGGGTTGCCGCCCCCAACCTTTCCTCAAGGCCTTGGCAAAGCGCCTGCGCTCTCGAAAGCTCCTCGCCCTTCCCCTGCAACTCCTTTCGCAGCTCCCGCTCCACGCTCCGCGCCTCCTGCAACGCAGCGCCGAGGGACGCACGCTCCGCAGCCGATGCATCCTCGAGCTGCACGCGCCGCTTCTTCTCCTTGGCCATCTCCGCTTCAAGCGCCTTGGTACTTTGACGCGCGCGATCGACCTCAGCCAGGAAGCGCTTTTCGTGCGCCGCCTCGCGCGCCTGAACGCGTTCGCGCTCTTCTCGCCATGCCGCATCTCGCGCCTCGAGCACACGAGCGTGTTCATCACGCAGGGCCCCTTGGGCATGGCTCGTCTTGGCCACCTCGTCGCGCAGCTGATCGATTTGCTGCGTCGTGCGTGCGCGCAGATCGGCGAGTTCCTTCTGGGCCGCCGCGAGCTCAGAACGAAGCGCTTCCGAGACCTCCCGTGTCTCGTTCAACGCTTTTTCAATCGCGTCCTTGCTGCCGAGCCACTCTTTTTCGCGCGCCGCCAACGCTGCCTCGTCCGCAACGAGCTTCGCCATGCCCTGCTCCAGCCTTGAATGCTCTTCCTGCAAAGCCTGGTTTGCGAGGGTGTGCGCTTCGTGCTTGGCGTGGTTCCAGGCGCTGCGCAGATCCGTCGGCAGGTCGTCGTCGGCCGGCACCGCGACACCCGCGACCCGCGCGGACAGCCCCACGTACCAGTCGTCGAGCAACGGGCTGATCGTGTTGGGCGAGCCGCCGCCGAGGTGCTGGCGCACGCGCTCGATGGTGGGTTTCAGCCCTCGCGCGAGCAGCGCATCGGCGGCTTCACAAACCTGTTCGAGCTGCACGCCGTGCGGACCGCGGCGCTTGGGGCTTGGAATGGGCGCTGGGACGCCGCTGGCGTGGAGTTGCATCGACGGCCTCCGTTTTGGGGTCGATAAACGGTGACTATCGGCCGGTAGGACGTACAGGATTCGAACTTCCCAGACCGAGCCGTATGTTGGCTCCGGTCGACTCCGCTGGTAGGAAACTGAAATCTATCCTGAGCCAAACCACTGAAAAGTAGCTTGATCCAGACACGCGCTTCCTAGCAGGCTGCTGAAGTACTGAGCATGCCGAAGGCATCCTGCGCACGGTTTTGTGATTTCGACGTTCTGAGTTCGCGTCCAACGCGGTTTTCATCGCTTTGAGGCGCATTTGGGGCTCTCTGTGACCCTCTACGCGGCCAACGGACGGACTTCTGCCAAGGTCCGCATGCGCACGAGGTTGTAGGCTGCCATCGTCAGCACGAACAACTGGTCGACCTTCTTGATGCCGCGCACCATGACCTGCCGGATGGGACCAACGAATTTGGCCCAGCCGAAGCCTTGCTCGATGAGCTTTCGCTTGCGCTGGGAGATCGCATAGCCCTCGCTCTGTGCGATCTCGTCGGCCACCGCCGAGCGACGCCCCGATTTGTTCTGCGCCACATGCGGCGTGACCTTCATGCGATGCAGCTCCTCGATGAACTCGCCCGCGTCATAGCCCTTGTCCGCGCCCAGCGTGACCTCGGCGTCCGCACTCGCCGTTGCCTGACGTGCGTCCCAGATCATGGACTTGGCCGCTTCCCGTTCGGCAAAGCCGTCGGCCTGCGTGACCATGGCGTTGACCACCAGGCCGTGACGGTTGTCGGTGAGCGTGTGCCCCATGTAGCGCAGCTCGCTGCCGGTCTTGCCCTTGCGATACAGCTTCGAGTCGGGATCGGTCTTCGACTCGTGCGTGTCGTTGCTGCGGCGCTGCCCCTTGAAGTCCCCGCCGCCGCCGGCATCGTCGTCACCGTCCTTGCGAACGAAGCTCTTGTGTCCGGCCCAGGCCTGAATCAGCGTGCCATCGACGCTGAAGTGTTCACCCGACAACCAGTCCTTCTTCTCGGCCGTCTCCAGCACTTCGTTGAAGAAGGCGACCACCGCGTCGTGTTCGATCAGTCGCTGGCGGTTCTTGCTGAACACCGTCGGCACCCACACCGCGTCGTCCATCGCCAGGCCGATGAACCAGCGAAACAGCATGTTGTATTGCGTCTGCTCCATGAGCTGGCGCTCCGAGCGGACGCTGAACAAGATCTGCAGCAGCATCGCGCGCAGCAGCTTCTCCGGCGCGATGCTCGGGCGGCCGCCCTTGATGTCGGCCTCGTACATCCGAGAGAACAGCTCGTCCATCTTGGCCAGCGCCTCGTTGACCATCACTCGGATGCGACGCAGCGGGTGATCGGCTGGAACGAAATCGTCCAGCCGTCGCATCGTGAACAAACCTTCGGTGAATGTGTCAGCGCCGCGCATCGGAAAGGGTCTCGTGGGTCTGCAAAAACAACGCGCCACATCCACCGACGGGGGACCTTTGAACGAAGTATTTCAGCAGCCTGCTAGGGGAGCCACTGAAATCTTCGCTGAGTTCCTACACGCACACACGCACGCACGCACGGCACAACCTTCAGGTGGGCGATCTCCAGCCGGGCATCGGGACCGCCTTGATCAGCCGCGTCTCCTGTGCGGTGATCAGGTGCTCGGACGCCTTCAGATAGGCTGGAAAGGCCGGGTGCGCATCGCGCGCCTGGCAGCGCCGTTCGTAGTCGGCGAGATCGTCATAACCCCACAGGTGAACAAACTGGTTGAGCGGGCCGACATGGCTCACGTAGAAGCCCAGCGGCGTGCCCAGCGTCTCCATCAGGAACGGCAGCGCCATCCGGTTGAAGACCTCGAGGAACTCCGGCATCTTGCGCAGCCGGATCGTGTAGATGCGCTGATCGACCAGTGGCTTAGGCGGGAATGACATCGGCTTGTCTTGCAGTGGTGGTGTGGGTCGCAGAAGAAAGCGCCGGCTCCAGCCCAGCCAGGTGGCGGCCGGTGATGTAGCCGAAGGTCATGATCGGCCCCAGCGTGATGCCGGCGCCCGGATAGTTGCCGCCCATCACGCTGGCGCGGTCGTTGCCTACCGCGTAGAGGCCCTCGATCGGTTGGCGCTGCGCATCGAGCACGCGCCCCACCACGTCAGTGCCGATGCCGTCGAAGGTGCCCAGGTCGCCCATCACCACTCGCAGCGCGTAGTAAGGTCCCTGGCCGAGCGGCGCGACGCAGGGATTCGGCTTGTTGTCCGGGTCCGCGAGGTAGCGGTTGAAAGAGGTCGTGCCGCGGCCGAACTGCCGGTCCTCGCCGCGCACCGCGCCCTCGTTGTACTCGCGCACCGTCTGCTCCAGGCCGGCCGGGTCGATGCCGGCCTTCTGTGCCAGATCGCGCAGCGTCGCGCCCTTGACCAGGTAGCCGTTGCGCACCAGCGGCCCGAGCGGCATCGGCGCCGGCTTGGCATAGCCCAAGCCGTACTTGCCGATCGTGGCCTGGTCGCAGATCAGCCACATGCCGGCGTCCGCCTCCTGCCCCGCGGCGACCATCGCTGCGCCCACGTCGTGGTACGAATTCGATTCGTTGGTGAACCGCCTGCCGTTCGACAGCACGCCGATGATGCCGGGCTTGTAGCGGTCAAGCAGATGCGGGAAGGCGCCGTACTCGCCGTTGCCCAGCGGGACTTTCGATGTGGGCATCCACGCCGCGGGGGAACTGAAGCGGATCTCCACGCGCCCGCCCACTTTCTCGGCCATGCGTGCGCCGTCGCCGGTGTTGCCGCGGGGCACAGGCGAGAAATGCTCGCCTCCCGCACGCACGTGCGGATAGGCCTGCGCGATGCGCTGTCGGTCGTGCGAGAAGCCGCCGCCGGCCAGCACCACGCCCTTGCGGGCGATGATGCGCTGCAGTCCTTCCGGCCCCTTCACCAGAGCCCCGACGACGCGCCCGTTGTCGGTGATCAGCTCCTGCGCAGGCGTGCTCGTGCGGATCGGGATCTTCAGGTCGAGCGCCGATTTCGCCAGCCGCGCGGCCAGTGCATTGCCGCTCGTCACGTTGATGCCGCGCCGATAGAGCGCCAACTCCTTCACGTGGTTGAGCAGGCGCTTGACCACGTACCTGAACGAAGTGAAGGACTTGGTGAAACCGAAGAAATGCTTGAGGTCCGCGTTCGAGGAGTTGAACATCATCCCGATGAAGGTGATGGTCGAAAGCGGTCGCCGCAGCCGCGCCATTTCCGGCCCGAGCCCGCGGATGTCGTAGGGCGCGGCGAGGATCGAGCGGCCGATATCCACGCCGCCATCGGCATCAGGGTGGTAGTCGGGGTAGAGCGTGGGGATGAAGCGCACCTCCGTCTCGCGCTCGAAGAAGTCCACCATCTCGGGACCCTTCTCGATGAAGGCTTCCACCGCAGGCGCGTCGTACCAGCGCCCGGTCTCGGCCTTCATGTAGCGGATGACGGCCTCGCGCGTGTCGGCGTAGCCGGCCTTCTTTGCAGTCGATGACAGCGGGATCCAGAGCACGCCGCCGGAAAAGGCCGTGGTGCCGCCGAACACCGGCTCTTTCTCGACGACGACGACATCCAGGCCGTTCTTCCTGGCGGTGATCGCGGTCGAGAGGCCACCGGCACCAGCGCCGATCACCAGCACATCGCATTCCGTCGTGGGCAGTTCATTCATGTTCATGCGCTGGCCTCCTGCGCCACTGCACCGCGGCGAAGTTGATCGAAGTAGTTGCTCATTTCGGCTTCCGCCGCATCTGGATCGCGCTCGCGCATGTGCGTGAGGATCTTCCGGCGCACCGGCACCAGCTCGGGACGGGCCCGGAGCGTCGAATCGGTTTGCAGCACATGGCGCAGCAGCGTCGTGAGCGTCTCAGCCACGACCACCAGCACGTCGTTGTGCGCCGCCTTGGTCACCAGGCGGAAGAACTCGATGCTCGCCTGTGCGCGATGCGGCGCGTCGGCATAGTTCTCGATCTCCGCGATGTTGCGTTCGATGGCGTCGAAGTCTTCCGTTGCACCGTTCTGGCAGGCCAGGCGCAGCAGCATGCAGTTGACCAGTCGCCGCGCCTGGTCGAGGTGGAGCGAATCGAGCTGTCCGCTGGCGGCCAGCTCGCGCAGCGACTGCGCCAGCATCATGTAGGCGCCCTTGTAGAACACCAGCGAGGCTTCCTGCCGGCCATGGTCGAACTTCGCCACCTGGCCGAGGAAGAGCACATGATCGCCCGCGAGATGCTCGGCGAACTTGTCGCACTCGAACGTGGCGACGCTGCCGGCGATCACCGGCAGCCCGCGGTGGCCCGGCGCCCACGCCACGCCCTCGAATTTATCGGCGATGGCACCGCTGGCAAAGCGTGCCGACAGCTCCTTCTGGTCTTCGGCCAGGACATTGATGGCAAAGGCACCACTCTGCCGGAAGGCCTCCAGGCTCTTGCTGGCCAGCCGCAGCCCCCAGGACACAAGAGGTGGTTCCAGCGATACGGAGCTGAACGAGTTGCAGGTGAGCCCGATCGGATTTCCGTCGGGGCCCGTCGTGGTGATGATGGCCACGCCGGTGGGGAAGCTGCCGAGCGCGCTGCGGAAGGCCCGCACGTCGAAGGCGTTCTGTGTCTCGGTGGACGCGAGGTTCGGAATCATCACGTGTCGTTCCAAAAGTTGAATGGTTAGACCATTATAGATATACTGGCCTGCCATTACAACCAAGGGGACCCACCCAATGACTCGTCGAGTTGCCATCATCGGCACCAGCGCGATCCCGGTCGGCCGCCACCAGACCAAGGCGGAAGAGCCGCTGCAGGTGCTGGAGCAGGAGATCATGACGAAGCTGGTGGTCGAGGCGGTCGCGGATGCCGGCGTCGATAAGAAGGACATCGGCAGCCTGGTGCTGACGCTGCCCAGGCCCTACACGCTGCAGAAGTATTTCTCCACCTTCCTGGTCAGCCACCTGCGCCTGCAATGCACCGGCAGCGTGCTGGAGGTGATGGGCAATGGAATGACAGGCGCCGTCTGCTTCGACCGGGCCTGCGACGAAATCCTGCTCGGCCGCACCGAGGTCGCACTCGCGCTGGGCGTCAACATGGAGGCGGCCACGCCGGCCTCCGAGCATGCGATGAGCAGCATGCGAACCACGGGCGACGTGGACTTCCATGCCTCAGGCGGCTTCATCCCGATCAGCTGGTACGCCATGGACGCCATGCGCTACATGCACGAATACGGCGCCACGCGCGAGCAACTCGGCGCGGTCGCGGTCAAGAACCGCTGGCATGCATCGATGAACCGCCTGGCGCAGTACCGCAAGCCGATCACCCTGCCGGAGGTGTTGGACCAGCGACCGATCGTGGAGCCATTGGGCCTCTACGACGTACCAGGCCGCAGCGACGGCGCGGCCTGCCTGGTGCTGGCTTCGGAGGAAGTCGCGAAGTCGCTGGGCCGCCCCTATGCGCTGGTGCGCGGGCGCGGCTTCTGCCACGACGGCTCGCACCAGATCAACGAGGTGCCGAACGACATGACCGAGCTGATTGCCGCCAAGCAGGCGGCATCCACTGCATATGCGCAGGCCGGAATCTCCGCCAAGGACATCGACCTCGCCGAGTTCTATGCGCCCTGCACCATCGTCGAGGTGCTGGTGAGCGAGGCGGTGGGCTTCTTTGGGCGCGGGGAAGGTGCACCGGCCGCCGCCGACGGCCGCACCAAGCTGGGCGGGCAGATCCCGATCTCGACCTCCGGCGGACTGACCTCGCGCGGCCATCCGGCGTACGTCACCTCGCTCTACAACTACTGCGAGATGGCAGACCAGCTGCGCGGCCGGGCCGGCGAACGCCAGGTCGCGAACGCGCGACTGGGCCTGACCACCGGCGAACTCGGCAACTACAACGCCGCCCTTGTCCACGTGATGGAGGCCCAACGATGACGCTCGAGATGATCCCCGTGGCGCGTGCGCGCGCCTATCCACCGCGCGTGTCGGCCTTCACGCAGACCTTCTGGGAAGGCCTGCGCGACGGCCGCTGGCAGAGCACCTGCTGCGAAGCCTGCGGCAAGTTCACCTTCCCGCCGAAGCCGGTGTGCCCGCATTGCTGGTCGCCGCGGATGCAATGGAAAGAGCTGGAACAGCGCGGCACGCTCTATTCGTGGACGCGCATCCATGCCGCACCCAAGGTGTTCGTGGACGAAGCGCCCTATGCCGTCTGCGTGGTCGACCTCGACATCGGCCTGCGCATCGCCACCCGACTCGTCGAACGCGAGGGCAAGCCGTTCGAGTGCGGCATGCCGATCGAGCTCGTCGTCCTGCAGTACGAGGACGGGCCGCTGCTCGCCTCGCGTCCGCTCTAGCAAAAGGAGTTGTCCCTTGTTCTACGAATTCCGAACCTATACCTGCGCTCCGGGCAAGCTGCCCGCCGTCCTCAAGCGCTTCGAGACGACCACCCTCGGGCTGTTCGAGAAGTACGGCATCCGCCGGGTGACGCCGGTCTTCACCGTGGCTGTCGGCGAGGACAACATGCAGGTCAAGTATGTGCTCCAGTGGGAATCGCACGAGGAGCGCGACCGCGCATGGGCGGCCTTCCGTGCCGACCCCGCCTGGCACAAGGCGGTGGCCGAGTCCGACAAGGACGGCCCGGCGGTCGTCAGGATCGCCAACGAACTGCTCGCGGCCGCGTTGCCGCTGGCCGGTTGAACGGGGCGAGGGGCTAGAATCCGCGCCGTGAGCCACGCCGACCTCCGCACGAAAGAAGCCTTCGAATCCTCCCTTGGGTTCGAGCCCATCGCACCCTCGCGCGCGTTCGAAGAGATCGCGGCGCAGATCCGCGACCTGGTGGCCACCGGCCGGCTCAAGCCCGGCGATCGCCTCCCGGCCGAGCGCGATCTTTCCGCCAAATTCAAGGTCAGCCGCAACACCCTTCGCGAGGCGCTGCGCGCCCTCGAGTTGAGCGGAATGATCGAACTGCGCAAGGGCGCCGCCGGCGGCGCCTTCGTGCTTCCGGGCAACTCCGGCGTCGTCGTCAATGGCCTGCGTGATCTCTATCACCTCGGCGCCATCAAGCCCGAGCACCTCACGGAAGCGCGGGTGTGGCTCAGCGAGATCGTGGTGCGCGTGGCCTGCGAGCGCCTGACGGAAGAGGACCTGAAGGCACTCGAAGCCAACGTGGCGCAGGCCACCAAGGCCGACAAGGCCGGTAACTTCCAGGAACGCGCGGACCTGCACCGCGAGTTCCACAACCTGCTGGCCGCCGCCACCCGGAACCCCATCATCGAGATCACGATGGAAGGCGTGATGGAGGTGATGCGCGAGTTCGTCAAGGCCATCGGCCCAAGCGACAACCCCTATACCCTGCCCTCGCGCCGCCGGCTGATCAAGCACCTTCGTGCACGCGACGCCGATGCAGCGGTCGCCGAGATGAACAAGTTCCTGGAACGCCTGCAGGCGAACTACATGGAACTCTGGAACTCGCGCAAGCAGTAAGTCACGCGGCTGCGGTCGCCGCGAATCGTCCCGCCCGCCTCCCCGACGTCACCGCCCAGCAGATGTGATGGCCGTTGCCGGCCAGAAGCACGCCGCCCTGCCCTGTGGCACCCGCCGCGTAGAGCCGGGGGATCACGCTGTCATCCGATCGCAGCACCTGGTGCGAGGTATTGACCGCCAGCCCACCATCGGTGATCACGATCCTCGCTTCCAGTGGGCCGAGCGCATGCAGCGGTGACTGCCACCCTCTGTCCCGCAGGGTGCCTTCCAGCGCATCAGCCGGCAGGCCCATCGAACGGGCCAGGGCCGTTGGAGTCGCGCCAGTGCGATAGAGGTCCTTGCGATGCCGCCGGTAGTCCGCCAGGTACGCAAAGGCCACGCCCGGAGCGGTCGAGACATGGTGCGGCGGCCCCGAAAATTTGCGCGCGAGCGCATCGTCGAACAGCAGCCACGCCTGCCCACCCGGCTGCGCGGCAATGGCGAGGCCAGGTGCCTGCTGTTCATCCACGAAACGCTCGCCATCGCGGTTGACCAGCAGGGCGCCGCTGCGCAGCAGGCTTGCCTCCGGCCCGAGCGACGCGGTCATGAAG
This sequence comes from Variovorax sp. YR216, assembly GCF_900107745.1. Taxonomy (GTDB): domain Bacteria; phylum Pseudomonadota; class Gammaproteobacteria; order Burkholderiales; family Burkholderiaceae_C; genus Variovorax. Next base: position 9,860 of record NZ_FNRO01000012.1, read on the forward strand.
GACATGACGAAGGGACGGAAGAGCGCGGGCGGCAGCGTCGCAAGCGCCAGCGCCATGAGCCTGCCGAGCGCCCATGAAGGCGGCAGCCGCTGCACGAGGCTCGGCTTCGCCGGCGCGCCGAAACGCAGGCCGGGGCCGAAGACCACCTCGCCGTTGACGATGCGCGCGCCGATCGCTTCGGCCAGTCGATGGCCGTCGCCGGTCGCGGTCGGGTTGACACCCGGGATGTGTTCGAGCTCCGGCCGGAAGCGTGCCTTCAGCGCAGCGCCGTTGCTGTAGTCGCCCGAGCAGAGGACCACGCCACGCCGCGCGGCGATCTTCGTGCGCCGGCCGCCGACCAGCGCTTCGACGCCGCGCACTCCGCCGTCTTCCGCGCGGAGCAACTCGGTCACCTCTGCGCCGAGCAGTACTCGCTCGCCGCGGCGCTTTGCTTCCTTCGACAGGTAGTACGGATACGCCCGCGAGTTTGGCAGCACGTTGTGCATGCGCGGATGGCGATGCGGCGGATCGGCGGTGGGCCCGTAGAAGCTCAACCCAAGGGACATCAGCCAGTGCAGCGTATCGGCCGCGTTGTCCACGAGCAGACGCCGGAACGCACGATTCTCCTGAGAGGCGAACGGGCCCATGAAATGGTCCATGTCCTCGAAGTGTTCGTCGGGCGAATCGACGATACCGGCTCGCTGCTGCAGGCGGGAGCCGGCCGCATTGATGGAGCCAACGGACAGCCGGCTGCTGCCGCCCGGGATCGCGTTCTTCTCAAGCACCAGCACGCTGGCGCCCGCGGCTGCAGCCTCGATGGCAGCCGAGAGGCCGGAGGCGCCGCCGCCCATCACGACGACATCGGCCGCCTCGACATCGCCCCCTTGGCGAGAGGACGGCCCGCTCACACGATCTTCACTTCCTGCATCATGTACACGCCCACTGGCGCGAGCAGCGGGTCTTCGAAAACCAGCCGGTGCCCCGCGGCCGAAGCCAATGCCGCGCGCGCCGAGGCCTCATCGTCGAACCACAGCTCGCTCACCGCTTCGGCACCGGATGGATCGCCCGACGGCACGCCAGCCGATACGGGATGGGCGCGGTCCACCACGAAGTTCTGAACGAAGCGGCAAGCGCCGGGCAGATCGCGGGCGGCGTCACGGTTCGTTGCCAGCCAGCGCTCACGCAAGCCGGCGGACGGGACATCGGCGCGACGGGTCGAAACCCACATCAGCTTGGTCGGCGCGACGGAGCCCGACATCAGTTCATCCGCTTCGATCACCAGGATGGTGATCCCGCCCTGGAACTTTGGAATGTCGAGCTTGCAGGCCGCGTACTCCGCCGAGGCGTCGGACACCTCCATCGCCGCGATGCTCGGAAAGGAGAGCTGCGCGATGCCGTCGATCGCCTGCACGGGCGAGTCCGGCGCCTCATGCAGCCGCTCGCGGATGTGGTTCTGACGATAGGTGCCAAGCCCGGGCAGTTTGGCCGCCAACGGCCCGTGCACGCCGAGCCAGTGGCTCGCGAACTGCGATGGCGTCACGTCCGCTCGCCGGCTGAACAACGCACATCGATAGACCGTCACTTGAGTTCCTTGCCCGCATGCTCCCCCTCGAGGAAGCGATTGGGCTTGAGGAAGAAAGACAGCACCAGCGCGCCGCCGGGCGAACGCGCCAGGTGCCGGTTGCCCTTGGGACGCCAGACGTAGTCGCCCTCGCGCACCTCGCCCTCGTCGTCGACGATGCTGCCCTCGAGCACGTAGGTCTGCTCGACCTCCACATGCTCGTGCAGCGGCAACTGCGTGCCCGGCTGCCAGCGGAACAGCGCCGTCAGCAGGCCGCTGGCGTCGTCCTGCATCAGCACCTTCATCTCGATGCCGGGCGTGGGTGTGGGCTTCCAGGGCAGGCCCGCCACGTCCACATAGCGTGAAGCATCCGTCGCCAGCCCATCGTGCCCGGGATGGAAGGGCGTGAAGGCCGTCATCGCCCGGTCAGAACTGGTAGCCGTACTTGGCGGCGACTTCCTTGAAGCCGAACACGCGCGCGGCGTTCTCGCCCAGCACCTTGCGGCGCGACACCTCGCTCATATGGCCCATCTGCCGTTCGATGGCCTGGGCCGAGTGCGGCCAGGTGCCTTCGTGGTGCGGATAGTCGTTGGCCCACATGAAGTTGTCCTGCAGGCCGTGCTCCTCCATCAGGCCGAGGCCTGCGCGGTCCTCGCCGAAGGTCGCGAAGCCGCGCGCCTTGAAGTAGTCGGAAGGCAGCATCTTCAGCTTCGGGCGGACCCAGAAGTGGTGCTTCAGATAGGCCTCGTCCATTGCGTCGAGCATCCATGGCACCCAGCCGATCCCGGCCTCGACACTGCCGAAGCGCAGTTCGGGGAAGCGCTCCGCAACACCCGAGGCACAGATGTTCACCAGCGGTTCCAGCGTCGGCGACAGCGAGTGCACGACGTAGTTCACAACCGCACCGCCATTGCCGCGCGTGGTGCGCGGGTCCTTGCCGGTGGAAACGTGGAACGTGGCCGGCACGCCCGCCTCGACGAATCGGGCCCACATCGGGTCGAATTCGACCTTGTTGTAGTTGAGCTCGTTGGTCTTGGGTGGGCCGAAGAGCGGCTTGCAAGGCAGCGTGAAGTGACGGAAACCGAGCTTCAGGCAACGGTCGATTTCCTTGAGCGTCGCCTCGATGTTGCCGGTGGCCAGCGCCGCGGCGGGCGACAGGCGTTCGACGTGGGGGCCGAAGTTCTCCCAGGCCCAGGTGTTGTAGACCTCGCACTGCGCATGGGCAAAGTCAGGGTCGAACGTGTACCACATGCCCAGGCCCTTGCCCGGGAAGATGATCTCGCCGTCGATGCCGTCGAGCTCCAGATCGTGCAGCCGCTGCTCGACGCTCGGACCGCGCTCGGATGCGGTGGCGCCTGCCTTGGAGCGGGCCAGGTCCTCGCCCTCCAGCTTGGCAAGGATCAGGCGATCGGGCTGCTCCGACGCTTCCATCTTGCGCCACTGCACGCCCTTCTCGTCGATCCACACCTTGGGCAGGCGGTCGCGGTACTTGGCATCGATGCGCTCGGCCCACAGGTTGCCCGGCTCGTTGGCATGCGTGTCCGCCGAGATCATCAGGTACTTGTTGGCGGCTCCGGGCTGAGGCGACTTCTCCCAGCCGGCGGAGCCGGGGGTGTTCAGGCGCCATTGATTGGCTTCGTTGACGACGATCTCGGTCATGACGGGGGTCCTCGGTGGGATTGTGTGGAAGGTTGAACCACTAGATTTGAATGGTTTGACCATTCTAAACAGCGAAAAACCCCTGTCAAGCCCCGAAGCGAGGCGAGCCCACGTAAAGCGGGCCGGAATCAGCGTGTCTTCTTGGGAGCCGGCGCCGGCTCTGCAGTGGGCACGGCGTCCATGCCCTCCTGCACGATCGTCAGGTATTCGTCCATGCCCTTGGCCGCGGCCTTCGCGTCGCGCGCCCGCATCGCCTTGAGGATGCGGCGGCGCACCGGGACCAGTTCAGGGCGCGCCTTGCGCCCGGTGCGGTCGATCACGTAGCGGATGATGTCCGACAGCGAATCCACCAGCATCGCGAGCACCTCGTTGCGCGTGGCGCGGGCGATCAGGCCGAAGAAGCGCACGCCCTCGTCGGCGCGCTGGAGAAGGTCCTCGCTCTTCTCGATCTCCGTCATGTTCTGCTCGATGGCGGCAAAGTCTTCCTCTGTGGCGCGCTCGCAGGCCAGCTCGATCACCATGCCATTGATCAGCCGCCGCGCTTCGGCCAAGCCAGCCAGCGACACGCGGCCGAGGATCATCAGGTCCTGCAGCGACTGGGTGAGCAGCGCCGGGTTGCCGTCACGGATGAAAGCGCCGCCCTTCACACCCTTCTGCAGGGAAACGACGCCGGAGATCTCGAGCGTGCGCAACGCCTCTCGCACCGCCGGCCGACTGACCTGAAACTCCACCGCCAGGTCGCGTTCGGCCGGCAGCTTGTCGCCGGGCTTGAGCACGCCGGAAGCGAGGCGCTTTCGGATCTGCTCGCAGATCTCCTCGAAGACGCGGCGCGTCTTCACCTCCTGGAAGGACAGCTGCGGAATGGGTTGCATGACTGGGCTCGACATAGTTGTGTTGACCGAGGATAGCCCAAGGACACCAAGGGCCGGACTGCTCAATCTCATGGACTTGCAATGGACTGACCATTACACTCCACTAATGGCCACCCCTCCCCAGATCCACCAGACTCCCGCCGGCCGCGTGCTGGTCTTTGATTCCGCCACCTATGTCGAAAGCCACGTGGCCCACGCACCCGACACCGGCGGCGACGTGGTCGTCAACGCCTCGTACAGCGGCGTGCTGTGCGCACGCATGGTGATGCTCGCGCGGCCGCAGGCCGTCATCGGGCTGGACTGCGCCATCGGCAAGGACGGCGCAGGCATCGCGGGCCTTTGGTACTACGAGGCGCTCGGCGTGCCCGCTGCCGCAGCCGACGTGATGACCGCCGAGATGGGCAATGGCGCCGACCTGTACGACCACGGCGTCGTCAGCCGCGCGAACGACGCGGCGCAGGCGCTGGGCATCGTGCCGGGCATGGCGGTGCGCGATGCAGCGCGGTGCATGCTGACGGGCGAGAACAAGCCCGCGGCCTTCGATCCCGCGCGTCGCCTGGTGGTCCATACGGCCGACAGCGGCCGCAGCATCGTGTGCACCGATTCCATCGCCTATGCGCTGCCGGAGGACCGCGAGCGCAATGTGCTGTGCACCGCCGGCCACACCGGGCGCAGCGTCGTCGGCTACTTCCGCGACTTCCGCCCGTGGGCCTTCATCTGCTCAGACGGCGGCGGCGGCAAGAACGACAGCGGCCTGAGTGCGCTCGAAGCTGTGGAACCCGACGGCATCGCCGGCGCGAGCGTGAGTGCGCTCACCGCACGCATGGGCGACGGCCAGAGCACGTATTTCGACGGCGTGATCAGCGCCGCCAACCGCATCGCCCGCGACAAGGGCGTGCGTGTCGGGCAGTCCGCCCGCGAGGCCGCCTTGCTGCTGCTGGCCTGAACTTTCCAACCCCTGGAGAAACTGGATGAAGCCCGAATCCCCTTCCGGCCCCTTGCGCGGCCTGCGTGTCGTCGAATTCGCCGGCATCGGCCCCGGCCCGTTTGCCTGCATGCTGCTGTCCGACATGGGCGCGGATGTCGTCACCATCGACCGGCCCGGCAAGAAGCTGGGCGAGCCGCACAACATCACCGGCCGTGGACGCAGCGTGGTGCTGGCCGACCTGAAGGACGCCACCGCGCACGAGCAGGTCTTCCAGTTGCTGGAGAAGGCCGACGTGCTGATCGAAGGCTATCGCCCCGGCGTGATGGAGCGCCTCGGCTTCGGCCCCGATGCCGTGCTCGCGCGCAATCCGCGCATCGTCTATGGCCGCATGACGGGCTGGGGCCAGGAAGGGCCGCTCGCGCACGCTGCGGGGCACGATCTCAACTACATCGCCATCAGCGGTGCGTTGCACGCGATCGGCCCCAAGGACGGTGCGCCCGTGCCGCCGCTGAACCTGATCGGCGACTACGGCGGCGGCAGCCTCTACCTGATCGTCGGTGTGCTGGCCGCGCTGCGCGAAGCAAGCCTTTCCGGCCGAGGCCAGGTGGTGGACGCAGCGATGTCCGACGGAGCGGCCTCGCTCATGACCAATTTCGTGAGCCAGCAGATGCGCGGCGTGTTCGGCGAAACGCGGGGCAGCAACCTGCTGGACGGCGGCGCGCCCTACTACCGCGTGTACGAGACCGCCGACGGCGAGCATGTCACCCTGGGCGCCATCGAGCCGCAGTTCTTCTCGGAGTTCTGCGAGCGCGTGGGCGTGCCGTCCGAGCTGCATCGCGCGCAGAACGATCGTGCGCAATGGCCGCGGCTGCACGATGAGTTCGCCCGCATCTTCCGGCAGAAGACGCAGGCGGAATGGACGGCCGCACTGGGGGGCACCGATGTGTGCTTCGCTCCCGTGCTGCCCCTGTCGCGGGCGCAGGCGCATCCGCACAACCGCGCGCGCAACACCTTCGTCGAGGTCGAGGGCGTGCGCCAGCCCGCGCCCGCGCCGCGCTTCTCCCGCACGCCTTCGCAGATCCAGGGACCGGCGCCGAAACAGCCGACGCCATTGGCCGACGTGCGCGCACGCTGGCAATGAGCGCCGCGCCGGGCGCGCCGGTCCGACTGCTCGCGGCAGCCGCCTTCTTCAGCGCTGCGGCACTTCGAGTGTGCGATTCGCTGTTGCCGCGCTTCGCGCTTGAGTTCCAGCGCAGCCCGGGCGAAGCAGGCCGCCTGATCGTCGCCTTCGCCGTTGCCTATGGACTGATGCAGTTGTTGTCGGGTCCGCTCGCGGACCGCTTCGGCAAGCAGCGCCTGATGACTTTCGCGCTCGCTGGCTGTGGTCTTGCTTCGGCAGCAGCCTCGCTCGCAGGCTCGTTCGACACGCTGCTGGCCTGGCGCGCACTGTGGGGCATGGCCGCAGCCGGCATCGTGCCGCTCGCGATGGCCTGGATCGGCGACGCGGTCGCCTACGAGGCTCGCCAGGCCACGCTGGCTCGCCTGCTGCTCGGCACGCTGTCGGGCATGGTGATCGGCCAGCTGCTGGGCGGGCTGTTCGCGGAGACGGCGCTGGGTTGGCGCGGCGCCTTCGGGGTGCTCAGCGTCGGCTACTGGGTCGTGGGCGGGCTTCTATGGCGCGACGCGGCGCGAACGAAGACGATGCGTGCGCCCGCTGCAAGCCGCGGCGGCATCGGCGTCGTGATCGCGCAGCCGTGGGCTCGCGTCGTGCTCGTCGCGGTCTTCGTCGAAGGCGTCTTCCTGCTGGGCGCGCTGAGCTACCTGCCGACCTACCTGCATGCGCGCGAGGGCCTGACCCTCGCCGCTGCGTCCGCCGTCGCAGCGCTCTACGCAGTGGGCGGACTCGCATACGCGATCTGTGCGCGCCGTGTCGTCGGCACGCTCGGCGAGATCCGGATGGCCGCGGCCGGCGGCCTGCTGATGGCCACGGCGCTCGTCGGCCTGTGGCTGCTGCCGCACTGGTCGACCGCCGCGCCACTGTCGGTGCTGCTCGGATTCGGCACCTACCTGTATCACAACACCTTGCAAACCCATGCCACGCAGATGGCACCGGAAGCGCGCGGGAGTGCGGTCTCACTGTTTTCGTTCAGCCTGTTCGCCGGACAGTCGCTCGGCGTCGTGGCCTTCGGTGGCACGGTCGACCTGCACGCGTATGCGGCCCTCCTGCTGGTGCCTGCGGCAGCCCTCGCCATTGTGGGAACCGGCTTTGCCGCGCTGCTTCGGCGGCGCCTCAGCGTCGCCTGATCGCAAAGGCACCGCCCGCCGCCAGCAGCACCGACACGGCCCAGAACACCGTGATCATCCCGACGGCCGAGCCCAGCGCGCCAAACAGCATCGGCAGGAAGGTCTGACTCGCGCTGGTGATGGTGGAGCGCACGCCGACCGCCTCTCCGACGCGGTCCTCGGGCGAGTGGCTGTGCACGAGTGCCATCGACACGGGCTGGCCACAGCCAAGACTCATTCCGAGCAGGAAGGAGGCCAGCAGCAGCGGTCCGAAGGCGCCCAGGAGCGGGAACGCCAGGTAGCCCAGCGCCGTGACGAAGAGCGCGCCGCCCATGGTGGCCCATTCCCCGGCGCCGCGTGAGATGCGCGGCAGCAGCAGGCGGATCGCAAAGGTCCCGACGCCGAAGGCGCCCATCAGCACGCCCGTGCTGGTCGCGCTCAGTCCGGCCCGCACCCCCTGCAGAGGCGCAAGGAAGGTGAACAGGTCCCAACCCATCGAGAGCAGGCCGCTGACGAGGAACACGGCCCGCAGCGGCCGGTGGGCCAGCAGATCGACAAGTCGTGGCCGCGCTTTTGCGTCATCGACGGTCGACGCCAGTCGATACCGGCTTGCTGCCCGGCGCAACAGCGCCATGCTCGCGAACGAAAAGGCACACAGGGCCAGGAAGGCCCATCGATGCCCGGCGTGGTCGATGACCACGCCGGCGAGCATCGGCCCCGTGAGACCCGACAGCGAGAACGCGACGGCCATCGCGGAGAAAGCATCGGTGCGGCGTTCCGGCGTGCTGGCACGCCCGATCGCCAGGTTGATCGCGACGTGCGCCGACATATAGCCCGTGCCCGTGAGCACGCTCGCGGCATAGAGCGAAGGCATCGAAGGCCATGCGCCAACCAGCAGGCCGCCCGCCAACAGCAGCGCGAGCCCGCCGGCCGCGAAGGGCACATAGCCGATGCGGTCGGACCAGCGTCCGATCTTCACCGCGGCCAGCATCGGCACGATCATCACGAGCCCCAGGAGGGTGCCGATCGCGAGTGGCGAAGCATGCAGCGCGACCGCATGCAGCGTGATCGTGAAGCGGTTGCCGGAGAACGCCGCATGCCCGATCGCGAGCGCGACGATCAGTCCGAGCGGCAAGCCGTTCGAATCTAGGCCACGCAGCGCCACTGCATCAATGTATACGGCGGCTCGGCCTGCGGATGGTGCTCGAAGACGCCCTCCACCTCCGCGCCGATCACCACTTCCTGCATGGGATCGCCGAGCAGGTTGCCCAGCATGCGCACACCACCGGCCTGTGGCAGTTCTACCAGTACCACGAGGTACGGTCCCGCGCCCTTCAGGCAGGGATGCACCGGGTGCCAGACACGTTCCCAGCTGTAGATGCGGCCGCGCGGCGCGACCTCGACCCAATCTGGATCGAAACGATGGCAGCGGTGGCAGAGCCATTCCGGGCCGAACTGCCAAGTGCCGCAGGCGCCACACCGCTGCACCTGCAAGCGGTTGTCCTGCAGGCCGCTCCAGTAGGGCTTCGAAAGGCCGTCGGATTCAGGCACCGGGATCGGCAAGCCGGGCGGCAGGTAGGTTTCGGTTCTCACAACACAGCCTCCGATCCGAGCATCAGGTTGCTGACGGGCGTGACCATGGGTCCGCCGATGACCAGCGCCACATCGTTGCGCGGCGCTTGTGCGGTCGAGGTGCCGCGCACCTGTCGCACCGCCTCCAGGACGAGCTCGAAGCCGTGCATGTAGCACTCGGCGAGGTTGCCGCCGCTGGTGTTGAGCGGCAGCTTGCCGTCGGGCGCCAGCAGGTTTTCGAGTCGCAGGAAATCGTTGGCTTCGTCCGGATGGAAGAGGCCGTGCTCGGCGAGTGCCATCAGCACCCCGCCAGTGAAGTTCTCGTAGCTCTGCACAACGCCCACGTCCTTGGGGGTGACGCCGGCCATCCGGTAGAGATTGGGCGCCACCGTAGCGAAGCTGGAACTCGCGTAGTTCGGCGTGTTGTGCGGCACCGCGGCCACGCGTTCGTCCGATCCGGTGGCCGCACCGAGGACATACACCGGCCTGTTGGGGAAGTCCTTCGCCCGCTCTGCCGGAATCATGATCACTGCGGCCGCACCATCGTTCTCCATGCAGCAGTCGAAGAGGTGGAAGGGCTCGACGATCCAGCGCGAATCGTCGTACTGCGCCTCGGTCAACGGCTTGCCGTGCATCACCGCACGCGGATTGCGCTGTGCATGCGCATAGGAGGCCATGGCAATCGCGCGCAGCGCCTCCTGCTTCACGCCGTGCTCATGCATGAAGCGACGTGCCTTCATCGCGAACTTCTGACCGGGCGAAAGCACGCCATAAGGAGCCTGCCAGGCCATGTCGCCGGAAATGGTGGGCGCGGTAGGCGCCTGTCCGAAGCGACCGAACTGCCCCTGCGCCAGCGCACGAAAGGCGACCACGCAATCCGACAGGCCCGACGCCACGGCGGCAGCGCCATTGGCAATCGCCGCGCAGTTGCCCCCGCCGCCGCCGCCCCACTGCATGGTGGTGGAGCGCAGTTGCCGCAGCCCGAGCGCCGCAGCCAGCCGCGAGGGATCGTTGCGATCGTTGCTGTACGAAGCAAAGCCATCGATGTCGCGCGGGTCCATTCCCGCATCCTGGCAAGCGGCGAGGATCGCCTTGAGCGCCAGCTTGAACTCGGCATCGGGCGACTGCCCGTGGCGGTAGTAGGTCGTCTCGCCGATGCCGACGATGGCGACGCGACCGCGCAGTGTTCGGTTGTCCATGCTCAAAACATCTAAATGTTAAATGGTTGGACCAATGCTATCACAGTCCATATACTCGCGCGCTCTTCATTCACCGTTTTGCGAAGGAGTCCGCAATCCATGCCCATCCAGAGATCCGTACTTGTCACCGGCGGTGCGGCCGGCATCGGCCTGGCCATCGCTCGCGGCTTTGCGGGGCTTGGGCACCGCGTGCTGCTGGCCGATGTGAGCGAGACCGTTCACGCCGCCGCGGAACGGCTGTCGACGCCGCAGGCACCGGTGCATTCGCAGCTGGCCGATGTTGGCGATGAAGAACAGGTGCTTCGCGTCACGGCGCGCCTGCAGGATCTGTTCGGCGGATGCGACATCCTGATCAACTGCGCCGGCATCTCGAGCAAGCGCAACGGCCAGCCGGTTCCGCCCACCGAGGTGACCACTGCCGACTGGCAGCGCGTGTTGGGCGTCAATCTCACTGCACCCTTCCTGCTCTCTCGGGAGCTGATCCCGGGCATGCGGCAGCGGGGCTTCGGGCGCATCGTCAATATCGCTTCGCGCGCCGGGCGCACTTTCGTCGCACCGGCCGGCGTCGACTATGCCGCCTCCAAGGCGGCGCTGATCGGCCTCACGCGGCATCTTGCCGGCACCTATGCGCCGGACGGCATCACGGTCAACTGCGTGGCACCGGGCCGGATCGAGACCGCGCTTTCATCGCTTTCCAGTCCTGAGGTCATCGCGGCGGCGACGCGAGCCATACCGATGGGGCGACTGGGGACGACCGACGAAGTCGCGGCTGCCGTGCTCTTCCTTGCGAGCGAGGCGGCGTCCTATGTCACCGGTGCATGCGTCGACGTGAACGGCGGCGTGTTCATGGCCTGACACGGCGCAGGGGCAACCTCACGACGGCGTCAAAACCTGCCCGCCGCATACCGAGATGCATTGCCCCGTCACGTAGGACGACAACGGCGTCACCAGGAACTCCAGGACGTTCGCACAGTCCTCGACCTCGCCGAAGCGTCGCAGCGGGATGCGCTTGATTTCCTTCTCGTTCTGCATGCCGCGCTCGGCAGCTTGCTTGCGGATGCGCTCGGTCAACATCGAGCCCGGCGCGATGCAGTTGACGCGGATGCCCTCCGGACCCAGTTCGTAGGCGAGATAGCGCGTCAGTGTGAGCACCGCGCCCTTCGCGACCGCGTAAGGTGCGAGACGCCCTGCGGCGCGCGATGGATCGAGCGCGGCCAGGGTGGCGATGTTGACGATCACACCACCGCCCTGCGCACGCATCGCTGGCAGTACCTCCTGGCTGCAGAAGAGCCCACTGCGATAGTTGACGTCCAGCATCGTTTCGCTGTCCTCGTCAGGCATCCGTGAGGCCGTGCTGCGCTCCACCGGCGTGAAGGCTCCGCCCGCGTTGTTGACCAGGATGTCGATGCGACCGAGCTCGGCCATCGTTCTCTCGACGAGGGCACGCGCACCCTCGCGCCGGCATAGATCGCCCTGCACACCGATGCTGCGGCGGCCGAGGGCGCGGATCTCCTCCGGCACGCTCGCTGCCGAAAGCGTCTCGCCGAACTCGCGAGCCGAGGAAAGGTCGATGTCGGCGATCACCACGTCGGCGCCGAGTTGCGCCAGGCGAAGTGCGTAGCCTCGCCCGAGGCCACGCGCCGCGCCCGTGACGATGGCCACCTGCCCCTGCAGCGCGGAACCGATAGCGTTCTTCATTGAGTTCATCATATTATTGGTCCAACCATTAAGTCATTTTGACGCGAACAGGCTCGTTGCCGCTACGATCCGCCCCATGCCCAGCCCCCTCGACCGCGGCGACTTCGACGTCGTCCCCATCAATCCGCAACGCATCTTCCAGGAGGTGGCCAACCAGTTGCGACGGCTGATCTCCGAAGGAAAGCTGCGTCCGGGCGACAAGCTCCCGCCCGAGCGGGAACTGGCCAAGCGCTTCGGCGTCAGTCGCAACACCATGCGCGAAGCTCTGCGCGCGCTGGAACTCAGCGGACTCATCGAGCTGCGCCTCGGTGCGACCGGCGGTGCGTTCGTGCTGCCGGGCAGCTCCAACGCCGTGGTGGCGGGCATGCGAGATCTCTATTTCCTCGGCGCGATCACGCCGCAGCACCTCACTGAGGCACGCATCGCGGTGAGCGCCGCGGTGATCCGCGTCGCATGCGAACGCATCACCGATGAGGAGATCGATGCGCTGGAAGCCAACGTGGCGGCCGCCGCACAGGCAAAGCAAGCCGGCGATTTCGAAGAGCGCACCCGCCACCACCAGGCCTTCCACGTGATGCTCGCGCGGACCACGCACAACCCCGTCCTGATCGCGACGACCGAAGGAATCATGGAGATCACTCGCCAGTTCGTGAAGGCGATCGGCCCGACCGACCAGCAGGACTACACGCACCCTTCGCGCAAGCGCCTGCTCAAGCACCTGCGCGCGCGCGACACGGAGAAGGCGGTGGCCGAGATGAGCTCGGCCCTGACCAAGCTTCATCGCGGCTACATGGTGAATGCCGTGGCACCCGGAACTACCGCGCCAGCACCACCCCGGCCGCCTCGCGATCCCAAGCCTGCGAAAGCCCGGCCTCGAGCTCCTGGCGCAGCTTGAACTTCTCCACCTTCTGGCTCATGGTGGTGGGAAGCGCATCGCGGAACTGGATGTAGCGCGGCACCATGAAATAGGCCATGTTGCGCTGGCAATGCGCGACGAGCTGCAATTCGTCGAGGTTCGCGCCGGGCTTGGTGACGATCACCGCCGCAACCTCCTCGTCGTTGGTCGCCGTCGCCACCGGAAAGACCGCGGCATCGGCCACGCCCGGATGCGTGGCGATGATCTGCTCGACTTCGAAGGCCGAGATGTTCTCGCCGCGGCGGCGGATGCAGTCCTTCTTTCGATCCACGAAGTAGAGATAGCCATCGGCGTCGCGCATGCCCCGGTCGCCGGTGTGAAACCACAGGTTGCGGCGCGACGTGAGCGTGGCCTCGGGCATCTTGTAGTAGCCCATGGTGCCGCGCCATGGCTCGTCGAAGCGCAGCACCATCTCTCCGGGCTCGCCAGGCGGCAGCTCGAAGTCGTCGTCGTCCACGATCTGCACTTGCACCCCGCGCCTTGGGCGGCCAATGGAACCGAGCTTCTCGCGCGGGTCCCACTGCGTGAAGGAAGTGACCATGCCGTAGTCAGACAGGCCGTAGTTGTTCATCGCCCGCAGGCCGAAGCGCTCCTCGAACTCGGCCGCGTACTTCGGCGTCGGCGCCATGCTGACCAGGCGCAGGCAGTTGTCGGCGTCAGCCGGCGACGGCGGCTGGCTCCAGAGAAAGCTCGACATCGCACCGAGGAAGTTGGTGATCGTCGCTTTCGATTCGCGGATCTCGTCCCAGAACCTCGACACCGAGAAGCGCCGCGACATCACCACCGAGGCACCGCACACCAGTGCTGCGCCCGTGGCCGCCAGCAGTGCGTTGTTGTGGAACAGTGGCAGGCACACATAGAAGATATCCGAGGCGCGGTAGCCCTGCGCCTCGGCCGCGCTGGTGCCGTAGGTGAGCGCCGCGGCCTGGGAGAGCATGCTGCCCTTCGACGGCCCTGTGGTGCCCGAGGTGTAGGCGATCAGCACCAGATCGCAGAAGCGTGGTTCGATGGCAGGAACGAAGGGCGTGGCCGGGGCGCGCTCGACGAGTGCATGGAAGTCTTCGACCTCGAGCGCAGCCGTCCGCTCGATCTCCACGGCGCCGCCCTCGCCTTCTTCTCCTGTGCGCACGACGACCACGCGCTTGAGCTGCGGCAGCTGCGGCAGCACTTCCTGCAGGCGCGAGGCCAGAGACGCATCGACGATCACGGTTTCGCAATCGGACTGCCCGAGGTAGTAGCGCAGCAGCTCGCCGCGCGCGGCAGTGTTGACCGGCACCGACACCGCGCCGATCTTGGCGATGGCGAGGAACACCGCCAGATGCTCTGCGGAGTTGCCCATCAGCAGGCCCGTGTGCCCACTGCGCCGCACCCCGAAGTCTTGCAACGCGTGCGCGACGCGGCCGGTCCACGCGTCGAGCTGCCCATAGGTAAAGGTGCGGCCGGTGGCCGTCTCGGTCAGGAACACCCTGTCGCGCGATCGTTGCGCGAATCGGGCGAGCACCTTCGGAAAGGTCAGCTCGCGCAAGGCGTAGGTGTCGGAGGCAACGGCGTTCGGTTCCATGACGGGGGTGTTCGAGCTCATTCGGGGGTGATGTTGTTGCGCTTGATGACGTTGAGCCAGCGCTCGTTGTGTCGGGCCAGGAGGGCCGCGAATTCCTCTGGCGTGCTGCTGGTGGCGGTGACGCCGGCCTTCTCCATGGATTCGCGGTAGTTGGCGTCGGCAACCGCGACCTTCATGGCCGCGGCAAGCTTGTCCAGCAATGGCTTGGGTGTGCCGGCAGGCGCGACCAGGCCGAAGAAGATCTCGATCGTGAGGTCAGGCTGACCGACCTCGGCCATCGTCGGGAACTGCGGAAGCGCCGGCTCGCGCTTGGGCGTGGTCACCGCGTAGCCCTTGAGCTTGCCCGCCTTCACCTGCGGCGTGGCAGCCGATGTGGAAGTGAACATGAGATCGACCTGCCCGCCGAGCTGCGCATTGACGCCCTCGATCTCGCCCTTGTACGGCACATGCAGCAGGTCGATGCCGGCAGACTGCTTGAGCATCTCGGCCAGCAGGTGCGGTGCGCTCCCGTTGCCCGAAGAGGCGATGCTGATCTTGCCCGGCGAGGACTTCGCCAGCTTCACCAGATCGCCGAAGTCCTTCGCGGGCAGGTCGGCCCTGGAGGTCAGCGTCCACGACGAGATCGCTGCCAGACTCACTGGCGCGAACGCCTTGCGCGGGTCGTAGGGCGGGTTCCTCGTGACGTGGGGTGTGACGCTCATCGGGCTGTTGCCGCCCCAGCCCAGCGTGTAGCCGTCCGGCTGGGCGCGCGCGACGACATTCATCCCGATCATGCCGCCGGCGCCGGCGCGGTTCTCCACCACGAAGGGCTGGCCGAGCTGCTTCGACAGCAGCGTGGCGATCATGCGCGCAGACAGGTCGGTGGCACCGCCAGCGGAGAACGGCACGATGATCGTCACGGGCCTGGAGGGATAGGCGTCGGGGCCCTGCGCGAACGAGGTCGCTGCGGCCACGAGCATCGCGGCGGCGGCGAAAAGGCGGGCGGTCTTCATGGGGTATGTCTCCTGGTTCTCACTGGCAAAAGGTGCGCGTGTCCCTATAATATTCTAAATGGTCCAACCATTCAATCATTCAGATAATCCAGGCCTGATCGAGGGCCTGCGCGTTCTCGAACTGTGCGAACCGGAGGCCGAGTACTGCGGCCTGCTCTTGGCCGGGCTCGGTGCCCACGTCACGAAGATCGAACCCCTCGCGGGCGCAGCCTCGCGGTGCATGCCGCCCTTGTCGCAGGAGGGGCGTTCGCTCTATTTCCATGCCTACAACCGTGACAAGGACTCCGTGCTGCTGGACCTGCCCGGCTCGCCCGCACGTGCTTCGCTGCTGGCGCTGCTGGAGGAGGCCGATGTGTTCCTCTGCGGCAGCCTGTCTCAGTTGGAATCCGCCACGGGCCTTGCGCTGGCGGAAATCGCCCGCCGCTTCCCCGCTCTGATCACCGCGCGCATCACCCCGTTCGGCGACGACGGGCCCTGGAAGGACTTTCGCGGCAGCGATCTCATCCACCTGGCGCTGGGCGGCGTGATGATGAACACGGGCTACGACCCCGATCCGCAAGGCCGCTACGACCTGCCTCCCATCACGCCGCAGGCCTTTCACGCCGGGCACATCGCGTGCGAACAGACGCTGATCGGCATCCTCGGCGCCTTGATGCATCGCGAACGTACCGGCGAAGGCCAGGACGTGAGTTGCGCAATACACACCGCGGTGTCGGTCTCCACCGAGATGGACCTGATGTCCTGGGTCATGCGCGCCGCGCACCAGCAGCGACAGACTTGCCGGCACTCCGCCGAGTTGCCCAACATCACCACGCCGCTTGCGCAGACCAAGGACGGACGCTGGAACCTCGGCTGGATGGTGACTGCGGCGGACGAGAAGAAGCTCGTGGAGTTCCTCGCGTCCCGCGATATGGCCTACGACCTCACGGGCCCCGACCCGACGCGCGATCCGAAGAAGCGCGACGTGCCGGGTGCCACGGCTTTCGACGAACACAAGGCCCATGTGTTCGAAGTGGTGCAGCGCTTCGTGCGCAGCTTCCGCTTCCGCGACCTGCCCTGGGAAGCGGCGCAGGCGCATGGCCTGATGTGGGCACCACTTCGCAAGCCGCACGAGAACCTCGACGACCCGCACTGGGCCGCGCGCGGCACCTACGCATGGATCGACGGGCTGCCCTATCCGCGCAGCAAGTGGATCGGATCGACCACCGCATGGGTGGCCGATCGCGCAGCACCGCAACCCGGCGAGCAGCGGCGCTCGCAAGCTCCGACCCCGAAGGACGAACCGGAGCCTGGTCGCAAGGCCCCGACGACCGACGGGCGAAGCGAACGCTCCGCGCGCGGCAGGCCTTTCGCACTGCAGGGCATCCGCATCCTCGACTTCTCCTGGTTCCTCGCATCCGCGGGCGGCACGCGCATGGTGACGGCGCTCGGCGCGGAATGCATCAAGGTCGAGTGGAAGGACAACCTCGACAGCCGACTGGGCGCGATGGCGCCGGTCGGCGGTCGCGAGGCACGCCGGCATGCGACAAGCCCGCTGCAAGGCGTCGACGACCCGACCATGGGCGGCCACTACAACCACAAGAACGCCGGGAAGCGCGGCCTCTCGCTCAACATTCGCGACCCGCGAGGACTGGAGATCGCACGGAAGCTGGTGGCAGTCAGCGATGTGGTGGCCGAAGGCTTCTCGCCCGGCGTCATGGACCGCTGGGGGCTGGGCTACGAGGCGATGAAGCGCATTCGCCCGGACATCGTCTACGTGCAACAGTCGGGCATGGGCGCGCATGGACGCTATGGCCGCATGCGCACTGTCGGCCCGATCGCTGCCGCGTTCACCGGCATCAGCGAGATGTCCGGCCTTCCCGAGCCCGCGCCACCGGCGGGCTGGGGCTATTCGTACCTCGACTGGATGGGCGCCTATGGCTTCGCGCAGGCCATCCTCGCCGGCCTGGTGCACCGCGAGCGCACGGGGCAGGGTCAATGGATCGATGCCTCGCAATGCGAGTCCGGGCTGATGCTCACCGGCGTGCAGTGCCTGGAGTGGGCGCTGCATCGCAAGCCTTTCACGCGGACCGGCAATCGCTCGCCCTACGTGCCCGCGGCGCCGCATGGTGCCTATCGCTGCGCGGGCGAGGACCGATGGATCGCGATTGCCTGCTTCGACGATCGCGATTGGCAAGCTCTGGTGCGCGCCGCCGGCGAATCCGAGGCCTTGCGTGACCCCCGCTTCGCCACGCTTGCATCTCGCATTGCGCATCAGGACGCGCTGGACGAAGCGGTCGAGAACTGGACCCGCACGCAGGAGCGCTACGCCTGCATGGCGCTGCTGCAATCGCACGGCGTCGCGGCGGGCGTGTGCCAGACCGCGGAAGACCGCTGCGAGTTCGACCCGCAGCTCGCGCAGCAACAGTGGATGACCGAGGTGACGGCGCCGCGCATCGGCACCTGGCCGATCACCGAACTGCCTGCACGGCTGTCGAGAACGCCCACCCATGTCGGCGGCCTGCCGCAACGCGGCGCACCCGTCTATGGCGAGGACAACGAGTACGTGCTCGGTGAGCTCCTCGGCTATGCGAGCGCGGAGATCCGCGCCTTCGAGCGCGACGGCGTGATCTGAGCCGCAGAGCCCACCGCCTCAGTCGAGGTGAATGTTCGTCGACTGGATGAACTTCTTCCAGCGCGCGCTGTCGGCCTGGATCGTCTTCTGCAGATAGGCCGCGCTAGTGTCCTCGGCTGGATCGACGCCCACGTCGCGCATTCGCCGGCGCACCGTGGGGTCGGCCAGCATCTTCGCGATCTCCGTGTTCAGCCGCTGCACCGCTTCGGGCGGCGTGCCTGCAGGCGCGCAGATGCTGTACCACGTATCGACCACGAAGCCCTTCACGCCTTCCTCCTCCATCGTCCGCAGCTCGGGTGCAGCGCCCAGGCGGGTGCGGCCGGTGACGGCCAGCGCACGCAGCTTGCCGCTGCGCACCTGCGGCAGCACCGAGGTGTCGACGAACAGGAAGTCGATTTGCCCGCCAAGCAGATCCACGATGGCCGGACCGGCGCCCTTGTACGGAACGTGCACCACCGGCGCACCGGTGAGCTGGCGGAACATTTCGCCCGAGAGGTGCGGCGTGGACCCGTTGCCGGCCGAGCCGTAGTTCACCTTGCCCGGATTGGCCTTGGCGTAGGCGATCAGGTCCTTCACCGAGCGCACCGGGCTCGACGCATTGACCACCAGCACGTTCGCGTTGGTGAAGATCATCGACACCGGCGCGAAGTCCTTGACCGGATCGAAGGGCAGCTTCGAATACAGATGCGGATTGATGGCCATGGTGCTGTTGACCGCCATCAGCAGTGTGTAGCCGTCCGGCTGCGCCTTGGCCACGTAGGCAGCGCCGAGCGCGCCGTTGGCGCCGGCCTTGTAGTCGACCACGACGTTCTCGCCCAGCTTGGGAGTGAGCGCCTCGCTGACGATGTTGCCGAAGGTGCTGCCCATGCCGCCCGGCGGATAGGGAACGATCAACATGACCAGCTTGTCGGGATAGGCGGCCAGCGCGGGCCACGCGGCTCCGGCAGCCAGCGCACCAAGGCCGAAGCGAAGGAATTCCTTTCGGTTCATGGTCGAATCCCCAACGCCTGGCGTTCCTGGAAGATGAAGTCGTCCTGGTTGCGGCGGCCCGTCTGTTGCGAGGCCGGCGGGTTCGGCTGATTGGCAGGCACCGGCACGAACTGTTTCCAGTCCGCGACCAGCGTGCGTCGCGCGATCTTCCAGCGACGGTCCTCGCGCCGCTCGAAACGGTCGACGTAGCGCGAGCAGGTCATGAGGTCCATGCCGCCACCATCGGCGCCTGCCTTGCCGCCGGCGAGCTGGTCCAGCGCAGCGCGCGCCTCGGCCGGGTAGCGCTGGGTGGTGCGAACGTAGGTCTCCACCAAGGCGAGGTCGGGGCCGGCGAACTCGATCAGCAGGTTGCTCACCGCATGCATCGAGAAAGGAATGGCCGCATGGCGGCTTCGAATCCAGTCGATCAGCCCATCCACCGGGCCGTCGTAGGCACCATGCATGTCCGTCGCGTCGGGATGAAAGACATCGCGGATGCCGCTGAAGTCCAGCCGGTCCACTGCGCGGCACCAGCGGTACATGCAGTCCTGGATCTGCATGCGATCGGCGATGCGCTCGGGCGAGTAGTCGTCGAGGGTGTTGCTCATCATCATTCCGCCTCGATGCCTGCCTTGGTGATCACGGCAGTCCACAGTGCATGATCGCGCGCCATCATGTCGCCGAAGCTCGCGGAGTCGCCGGGGTGCGGGAACATGCCCAGCACTTTGAGCTTGTCCTGCACCGCGGGCTCGGCGATCGACTTGTTCAGCGCGTCGTTGAGCTTCGCAATCACTGCGGGAGGCGTTCCCGCCGGTGCCGACAAGCCGAAGAAGGCGTTCACTGCGAAGTTGGGTAGGGTCTCGGAGATCGCGGGCACATCGGGCAGCAGCGGGCTGCGCTTTTCGCTCGACACCGCGAGCATGCGCACGCGGCCCGCACTGACAAAGGCATTGATCGCATCCGACGGCGTGGTCAGCGCCACCTTCACGTCGCCCGCGAGCACCGCGTTGACCGCCTGCGACGCGCCCTGGTAGGGCACGAAGACCATCTTCAGTCCGGCCGCCTGATTGAAGGATTCCGTCGCCAGATGCGCCAGCGACCCGCGACCGGCCGACGAGAACTCCAGCTTTCCGGGATTGGCCTTCGCGTAGTCGACGAGTTGCCTGATGTTGGTGGCCGGCACGACCGGGTTGAGAAGGAACACCATCGGCGTGGTGGCAATCAGCCCCACTGGCGCGAGATCCTTCTGCGAGTCGTAGTTGGCCGCCTTCTGCAGCATCGGCGTGGTAACGGTCGAGTTGCCCACCTGCAGCAGCGTGTAGCCATCGGCCTGCGAATTCTTGACGAACACCGTGCCCATCGAGCCGCTTGCACCCAGGCGGTTCTCCACGATGATCGGTTGCCCGAGACGTCGCTGCAGAGGCTCCTGCAGCGTACGGATGAGCACGTCGCCGGTGCCGCCCGCGGCGAAGGGCACGATGATCTTGATCGGCCGGCTCGGAAAGGTGTCGGCCTGCGCGCTGCCCAGCGCCAACGCGGAAAGCGCGAGCGCCGACATGGCCAGCCATTGGCGTCGGAACATCATGGTTTGTCTCCTGGGATCGTGTAATGAAGAAACGCGAAAGCGGCGCGCCGTTCAGCTCGACGGCCTGAACACCGGGAAGGCGCGCCGCGAGTCGGGGTGGCTCCAGTCCACCTCCACCGCCTGGCCGATGGCCAGGTCGTCGTAGCGCGCATGGATGCGGGCGAGCATGCGCGGGCCTTCGGCCAGCTGCACCAGCGCCATCGGGTAGGGCACCGCGCCGGCCAGATGCGGCGGACCGACGCGACTCAGCGTGAGCGCGAAGATCACGCCGCGGCCGCTGGCCTCGCGCCATTCGGTGCCGGCTTCGCTCCAGAGGCTTTGCGGACGCGGATAGAACTGCGCGCGTCCGTTGCTGCGATCGAACTGCAGCATCAGGCGGCCGTCGCGCAGGCCTTCGATGAACGGAGCGCCCACATCTGGGGGCAGGTCGGTCATGGTCGTGCTCATCGGCTTCGCTCCAGAAGCATCACCGTGCTGGTGCCCCAGGTACGGGCGTACTGGATCACACCGATGCCCGATAGCATCGCGTTGCTGGCATCGCGGACCTGTCGCTCGCCGGCCTCGCCGAACATCTGGCGGAGGCACTCGACCAGGTTGACACCGCCTCCGGCAAGTCCAGGTTGGCCTGCAGAGATCTGGCCGCCGCCCGTGTTCAGCGGCAACTCGCCACGCCAGGTCATGTCGTGCGCCTTGACGAACGCGCCGCCCTCGCCCGGGCCGCAGAAGCCGGTCTGTTCCAACTGCAGGATCAGCGCGATCAGGAAATCGTCATACCAGTGCAGCATCTTCACATCGGCGGGCTTCCATCCCACCGCATTGAATGCACGCGGCGCGACATCGGTGAAGCCAGTGCGCAGCATGTCGCCAGACGCCTCGGTCGGATCGAAGTTGATGCGCTCGGCGTACGCGACCGGATGCACCAGCTTCTGGAAGCCCATCTCTCGGGCACGGCGCGTGGACATCACCAGCACCGCGCTCGCGCCGTCGCAGCGCATCACGCAGTCGAGGATGCGCAATGGATCGGACACGATCTTTGAATCAAGGTACTCCTGCTCCGTCAACGGACGGCGCAGCGCGTCGCAGGCGTTCTCATTGAGCAGCGCGCCCTCGCGCTGGGTCACTGCCAGCTTCGCCAATGCGTCGTGCGGCAATCCGTAGCGCTGGTCGTACACGCTGGACAGCAGCGCGAAGGCCGACAACGGTCCCGCATAGCCCGCCGGGTCGCAGTACTCGGTGCGATGGCCCGACTGCACCGAACGGTCGACGGTGGACACCGCGTCCGATGCAAGGCACAGCACGATGTCGCACAGCCCCGCCTGGATGGCGGCCGCCGCGCGCGCGATGTTGCCGCCCGAGGATGCGCCGCCGATCTCGGTCGCCTGGCACCAGGTGACCGACAGGCCCAGCCCTTCGGCCAGCAGGTTGCTGTAGAACGGGTTGCCGCCTTCGCTCATGGCCAGCGTGGTGGCAAAGCCATCGATGCCTGCGCGCTCGATGCCGGTCTGCGCGATCAGCCGGTCGACGGCTTCGCCTGCCAGCGAGAGCGCGGTGCGTCCGCTGCGGCGCACCAGCCTGGTTTCGGCGTAGCCGACGATCGCGATGCTGCGGTCTGCGAGTGACTTCATGCCATCACGCGTCCACGAAATGGACCGCCTGCTCGACCGTCGCGCGTGAGGTTCGATAGCTGTTGGCAGGATGCGCGGTGTCCTCGTAGCCGAAAGAGATGCCGCACACCATCAGGCGTTCCTTCGCGATCCCCAGTTCCTGCTTGACGAGTGCACTCTGGTGCGCGAGCGCGGCCTGCGGAATCGCCGCCAGCCCATGGGCCTGCATCGCGAGCAGCACCACTTGCACATAGCCGCCCACATCGACCGCACCGTAGACACCAAGGCCCGGGTCGCTGGTCAGGATGGCGACGTGCGGCGCACCGAAGAGCCGGAAGTTCTCGAGTGTCTGGCGCGCATAGCCTTCCCTGTCCCCGCGCTCGACGCCGACCGCGCTGTAGAGCTGGAAGCCGCATTCGCGCCGACGCTCCAGGTAGACGCCGCGGTACTCCTGAGGAAAAGGAAAGTCGGTGCCGCCGCCCCCGCCTGCGCGCTCCGCCGCGAGCAACTTTGCACGCAGGCGCTCGGTTGCCTCGCCCGAGGTCACGCTGACTTGCCAGGCCTGCGAGTTGCACCACGAGGCGGCGCGCTGCGCGGTGCGCAGGACCGATTCGATGGTGGCGCGCTCCACCGGTTTCTGCAGGAAGGCGCGACAGCTGTGTCGCTGCGTGAGCAGCGAATCCAGCACCTGGGCGGGCGTGGAGTGCATCGTGGATTCGATTATTGGTTGCATATTTGAATGGTAGGACCAATATAATGATATTTCCTGACCGAGTCAAACCAGCCCGGTTCGGCCGACGTTATCCGCGGGCCCATTCACCCATTCAACGAAGGAGACACCCATGACCGAGTGCCGCATCCGGCGCCGCACACTGCTTGCCGCCGGCGCCGCCGCCATTGCTGCCCGGCCACTCTGGGCGGAGGAGCCGTTCCCGTCGCGCCCCATCAAGATCCTCGTGGGCGCCGGCGCCGGCGGCACCACGGATATCACCGCGCGCCTCGTGGGTGACAAGATGGGCAAGCTGCTCGGTCAACCCGTGGTGATCGACAACAAGCCAGGCGCCTCGGGGACGCTCTCGGTGGCGCAGACGGTGCGTGCGCCGGTCGACGGCTACACGCTGGTGTGGGTCGGCAACAGCGTGATGGCGATCTCGCCCTATCTCTACAAGAACCCCGGCTACGACGTGAAGACGCTGATCCCGGTGGGACAGGCCACCACCTCGGGCTTCATCCTGGTCGCTTCGCCGACGCTCGGCGTCAACAACGTGAAGGAACTCGTGGCTTACGGCAAGGCGCATCCCGGACAACTCAGCTTCGGCTCCAACGGCGTCAACGGCAGCCTGCATCTGCTGGCCGAGTTGCTCAAGAGCGAGGCCGGCTTCGACGCGCTGCATGTGCCCTACAAGGGTGGGGCGGAATCGGCGAGCGCCATCCTGGGCGGCAACATCCAGTTCCTGTTCGACGCGTTGTCGTCCAACATTCCGCTCGTGCGCTCGGGCAAGCTCAAGGCGCTGGCCGTGACCGGACCCCAGCGCGAGAAGGAACTTCCCGAAGTACCGACCATGGCCGAGCAAGGCTACCCCGGCATGACGACGGAAGTGTTCTTCGGTCTCGTGGCGCCGCCCGGAACACCCCATGCAGTGGTGATGAAGCTCAACGAGACGATGGGCAAGGCGCTGGAGGACCCCGCCGTCCGCGAAGCCCTGCAGCGCTCGGGCAACGAACCGAAGTTCAGCACGCCGCAGCAGTTCCGCGCGCTGGTCGACAAGGAAGGCGCACGCTTCGGGGCCTTGCTGCAAGCGAAGGGCATCCAGCCGGAATGAGACCTGCGGCCCGCGGCGCTCAGGCGCCGCGGTCGCCCCAGCGAATGATCGCGGGCTCACCACCGCGGCGCAGGCCGTGGCAGGAACCCAACAGGCGATCGGCGGACTTCGGGTCTTCGATCGGCTCTCCGCGCTGCACGCGGCGGCGTTCGAGCGCCGGATTGATCGCCTGGAATGCGGTCGTGGCCATGGGGCCGAGCAGTTCGGTCAGGTGCGTGCAGCCTTGCTCGCCTGAGAACAACGACTTCACCGCCTTGGTGAAGCCGCCCTTGATCTGCAGCCCGACCAATTGCTTGTAGGCGGCATTGATGCCGCTGCAGTCCGCATAGGGCACCTGATGCGAGCAGGCTTCCGCCGCCACGATGGTGAAGCGATCGTCCAGCGTGATGCGCAGCGACATCAGGTGAACCGGATCGCCAGCCTGGCGCGGCGCATTGCCACGAGAACCGTCCTGGGCGAACTCGCGCACATCCGACAGGCGACCCTCGATGTCGAAGAGGCCGTCCTCGCGCTCCCACCCCGTGCACTCCACCCGGCGCGTGTGCAGCAATGCGCGCGGTGCTGCGGGTGAGAGTTGCTTCATCCCGCGGTCGCCTCCGCGGTAGCCGGCGCGGGCCGGCGCGCCACGGCAGGTTCCAGCGCGCCACTGGCCTGCAACGCCGCGATGCGCGCGTCGTCGTAGCCGAGCACTTCAGTCAGCACCTCGTTCGTGTGCTGGCCCACCGCGGGCGCGGCCTTCGGGTCCGCCAGTGGTGTGCCCGAGTAGAGGATCGGCAGGCGTACGTTGGGAATCCAACCCAGCGTTGGATGCTCGACGCGCGTGACGAGGCCGCGCTCCTTCGCCTCGGGCGAGCGCAGTGCATCACCGACGCTGCGCACCTCGCCGCAGGGAATCTGCGCGGCGCGCATGCGCGGCTGCCAGTACGACCATGGATGCTGCACGAACAGTTCCTCCAGCAGCTTGAAGATCTCGTCGCGCTTGCCCATGCGGCCGTTGCGATCCGAGTAGACGGGGTCGTTCGCCAGGTCCGGCCGCTCAAGCACCTGCGCCGCGAGGCGATGGAAGATCTTGTCGTTGCCGCAGTTGATGTAGAAGGGTTTGTCCTGGCTCATGAACACGCCCGAGGGGCAAGTGTCAGGGCTGGTGTTGCCGTGGCGCTGCGGATGCGCGCCGGTGTAGAGGTGCTGCATGGCGGCGTAGCCCGTCATCAGCACCGCGTTGTCGAACAGCGCGATCTCGATCTGCTGCCCTTGCCCCGTCCGCGCACGGGCCAGCAACGCGCCCAGAATGGCATTGCAGGCCATCATCGCGGTGCTGATGTCGACCACCGGCGACAGCGTGCGCACGCCCTGGCGGTCGGGATAGCCGTTCATCGAGATGAAGCCGCTTTCCGCCTGCGCGATCGGATCGAAGCCCAGGCGATCGCTGAAGGCGCCCTCGCGGCCATACGCCGAGACCGAGCAATAGATGATCTGTGGATTGATCTTCTTCACGCTGGCGTAGTCGAGTCCGAAACGTTCCATCACGCCCGTCGAGAAGTTCTCGCACAGCACGTCGGCCTGCGCGATCAGTTCCTTCACGACGGCCACGCCTTCCGGGCTCTTGAGATTGAGCGCCACGCTGCGCTTGTTGCGGTTGCCCCATGCATAGGGCGCACCTTGCGCCGGTGCCTCGGCGGGAACCGGTGGGTAGTGGCGGAATTCATCCCCGCGTCCGGGCGTCTCCACCTTGATGACATCCGCGCCCATGTCGCCAAGGATCATGGTGGCGAAAGGACCTGCAAGGAAGTGGCTGAAGTCGATGACGCGGATGCCCTCCAGCGCCACGGGCGCATCGGCAGGGCGTGGCGTGTGAACCGGGAAGTCGTTTTCGAGGCGTTCGAACATGAGGGCGACCCTAAAGTATCATTGGTAAGACCATTATACTTACGCAATTCTCAAAGCGTCAACGCATTCATCGCATTCATCGAAGGAGCACGCATGCCAGAGACCGATCCGTCGCTTCAACGCCTGATGGCCGCGCAGGCCATTGCAGAGACCAAGGCACGCTATTGCCGGTACATCGACACCAAGCAGTGGTCGCGGCTCGCCTCGCTGTTCATGCCCGACTGCCGCTTCGAAGGACTTGGCTCCGCCCCCGCCGGCGCGGACGTGGCGACATTCGTGCAGGGCGTGTCGACGCGGCTCGCGAACACGATCTCCGTGCATCACTGCCACATGCCGGAGATCCGCCTGCTGGGGCCCGCTCATGCGCGGGTGATCTGGGCGATGGAGGACTACGTCGACTGGACCGACGGCAGCACCGTGAAGGAGGCGCCGGGCAGCCGCGGGTTTCGCGGCTACGGTCACTACGAAGAGGAGTACCGCGAGGTCGACGGCGAATGGAAGATCAGCTTCCTGCGCCTCACCCGGCTGCGCATCGATCCTGTCGATGCATCGCAGCCGCCGGCCCTGAAGGGCCAACGGCAGGCAACGCCTGATTGGCTCGATACGGACTGAGGCGCCTCAGGAAATCACGCCGCGCGCAACCAGCGCATCAACCTCTTCCGCCGACAGGCCCCAGCCCCGAAGCGCAGCCTTTGCGTCCACCCCTGGCGCGACGCCAGCCTCCGGCGTGGCGCTCGGCGTTCGCGAGAAGCGCGGGGCAGGCGCAGGCTGCACATGCCCATCGATCTCGATGAAGGTGCGACGCGCCACGTTGTGCGGATGCGCCGCGGCCTCGCGCAGGTCGAGCACGGGCGCATAGCAGACCTCGGCCGATTGCAGCAGCGCGCTCCATTCGTCGCGGGTGCGTGTGCGGAAGATGGCGGCCAACCGCTCGCGCAGTTCGGGCCAGTTCGCGGGATCCGCGCGGTCCGGCACCGGGTCCCGGTCCAGTCCGGTGAGACGCAGCAGCTCCGCATAGAACTTCGGCTCGGCCGAGCCGACGGAAACGTACTTGCCCTCTTTTGTCTCGTACACGCCGTAGTGCGGCGCCGCGCCGCCGAGCGTCGAGCGCCCGCGGCCTGGCCACTTGCCGCCGGCCATGTAGCCGTAGAAGTAGGTCATCAGCGAAGCGGCGCCATCGACCATCGCGGCATCGACGACCTGGCCCTTGCCCGATCGCGCGGCCTCGATCAGTCCGCAGGCAATGCCGAAGGCGAGGTACATGCCGCCGCCGCCGAAGTCGCCCGCGAGGTTCAGCGGCAAGACGGGTGGGCCATCGGCAGGGCCGATGGCACCGAGCACGCCGGCCAGTCCGATGTAGTTGATGTCATGGCCCGGCGCCTGCGCGAGTGGGCCCTCCTGCCCCCAGCCGGTCATGCGGCCGTAGACCAGGCGCGGATTGAGTGCCAGGCATTCGTCTGGCCCCAGCCCCAGCCGCTCCATCACGCCGGGACGAAATCCTTCGATCAGCGCATCGGCCCCGCCAATGAGCCGCCGCGCCAGATTCACCCCATCCTCGGTCTTGAGGTCCAGCGCGATCGAGCGCCGGTTGCGATCGGTGAACCAATACTGCTGCGGCATGGGACGCGCGGCAGGGTCGGGCCGATCGATGCGCAGCACCTCTGCGCCCATGTCGGCCAGCATCATCGCGGCGAAGGGGCCGGGCGCGAGGCCCGCCATTTCCACGACCCGCAAGCCTGCCAGGGGGCCCTGTCGCGCGACCGCCATCAATGCGCCCCGGTGGCGCCGGCCGGCACGATGGTCTCCATCTGCCGCGACGCGCGGGTGCGGGTGCTGCCCGGCACTTCGCGCACGAAAGTGCCCGTGCCGTCGACGCAATAGCCGCCATCGGGCAGCTCATCCAGCAGGCCGCCGGTCGCGGTGAGCAGCATGTCCCACAGCTCGATCCAGGCGCCGTCGCGTTCTTCCTCCCACACGTAGCGGGTCACACGGTAGGTCCGGCCGCGCGCGTCCTCGACATCGAACTGGCGCTCAGCCACGGTGCGGGTGGCGGGGGGTGTATTCATCGGCTCGATCATACGCCGCCCGTGGTCTTTTGGTAAGACCTATAGACATTTAGGCCAATTCGGCCGATCATCCCGCCCCACAAGGAGACTGAGTCATGTATCGCCGAACCCTCATCGCGGGCGCCCTGCTCGCCGCCGTGGCCGCAAGCGCGCCCGCACTGGCCCAGGATCGCTGGCCGGATCGTCCCATCAAGTTCATCGTGCCCGCCGCCGCGGGCGGCACCAACGACGTGCTCGGCCGCTATATCCAGGAGCCCCTGCAGAAGCTGCTCGGCCAACCCGTGGTGATGGATTACAAGCCCGGCGCCGGCGGCGCGATCGCCTCGCAGTATGTCGTACAGCAACCGGCCGACGGCTACACCTTCCTCCTGCATGGCAGCGGCCTCGTGACGGTCCCTCTCGTGCAGCGCAAACCGAGCTACGACGCGCTAAAGGACTTCGTGCCGGTCACGTTGCTCGGCACCTCGCCAATGGTGCTGATGACGAATCCATCAATGCCCGACACACTTGCGAAATTCGTGCAGCAGGCTCGTGCCACCCCGGGTTCCCTCGAGTGGGGCGCCTCGGCGCTGGGCGGCGTCGGCCAGCTTGCAATGGAGGCCTTCCACGAGGCAGCCGGCATCCACAAGATGGTGATGGTGCCCTACCCCGGCGCGGGGCCGTCCGCCCAGGCGCTTCTCGCCGGCCAGACCAAATACATGCTCTCGACCCCGTCGTCCGTGACCTCCGGGTTCGTCAAGGACGGCAAGATGCGCATCCTTGGCGTGTCGACCGCCCAGCGCAGTCCGTTGCTGCCCGACGTGCCCAGCATCTCGGAAGTGGTTCCGGGCTACGACACCCAGACGTGGTTCGGCCTTGTCGCGCGTACCGGCACACCGCCGCAAGTGATCTCGAAGATGGCTGACGCAATCGCCAAGGTGCTCGCGCAGCCGGACATGCAGGAGAAGTTCCGCGCGGTCTACGTGGTCCCGAAGAGCGGCACGAAGGCGCTGGGCGACATCATCGTGTCCGACCACACCTTGTGGGCCAAGGTGGTGAAGGACAACAACATCACGATGGACTGAGCACCGCGGCCTCGCCCGGCGCCACCGTTGACGCGCCGGTGCGTCCCGCCATGAATTCGGCAGCGACGAAGCCGAAGGTCATTGCCGGACCGAGCGTGATGCCGCCGCCCGGGTAACCACCGCCCATCACGCTGGCGTTGTCGTTGCCTGCAGCGAATAGGCCCTCGATCGGGCGGCCCTGCCCGTCGAGCACCCGTGCATGCGCGTCGGTGCGAATGCCGGCGAAGGTGCCCAGGTCGCCCATCACGATCTTCACTGCATAGAACGGCCCCTCTACGACCGGTGCCACGCAGGGGTTGGGCTGATGTGTGCGGTCACCGAGGAAGCGGTTGTAGACGCGCCAGCCACGGCGGAACTGCAGGTCCTTGCCGTCGACGGCACCGGCGTTGTAGGTGGCCACCGTCTCCTGCAGTTGCGCCGAATCGATGCCCGCCTTTGCCGCCAGCTCGGCCAGCGTGGCGCCGCGAAGCAGATAGCCCGAGCGCAGGTGCGAACCGAGCGGGAGCGGGAAGGGCTTCACGAAGCCCAGCCCATACCGGCGGATCGTGCGGTGATCCGCAATCAGCCACGCTTCCACCTCGGCCCCGTCTGCACAGGCCTTTTGCATCTGTACGCCCACGTCGTGGTACGAGTCGGCTTCATTGACGAAGCGCTGGCCACGGCGGTTGACCGCGATCACGCCCGGCTTGTAGCGATCGATGAGGTGCGGGAACACGCCCGTGATGCCATTGCTGTGCGGCACCCGCGAAACCGGAATCCATGCCCCTGCGTTCGGCAGGTCGCGCGCGACTTGTCCGCCGACCGATTCGGCAAGCCGCAGGCCATCGCCGGTGTTGCCGGGCGGTGCGGGGGAATGATGCTCGTGGCCGGTGGGCGCATGCGGGAACAACTCGGCCCGGCGAGCCACGTCTTGCGGAAAGCCGCCGGCTGCGAGCACTACGCCGCGGCGCGCGCGCACCTGCACCTGCTGTCCGTCGCGGCGCCCCACCATCACGCCGCTGACGCGCTCGCCGTCGCGAAGCAACGCGACGGCAGGCGATTGCAGCCACAGCGGGATATCCAGTGCAAACGCGCTCTTGGCCAGGCGGGCGGCGAGCGCGTTGCCATTGGTCAGCCGCATCGCACGGCCGTGCACCAGCATCTCTTTCGCATGCGTGAGCAGACGTCGGGCCACGTACGCGGCCGAGTGCAGCGAGCGGGTCACGTTGAAGAAGTGCGAGATCTCCGCGCTGGAGTTGAACATCATCCCGACGAACGTGATCTCGCGTAGCGGCGGCCGCAACTGCCGGACGCGATCGCCCAACTCCCGGCCATCCATCGGCGCCGCCATGATCGAGCGCCCCGCCGTGCGGCCGCCCGGGCTCTCGGCGTGATAGTCCGGGTAATCGGGCAGCGGAATCAGTTGCACGTCCGTGTGACGCACGAAGAAGTCCACCATGCGCGGACCGTGCGTCAGGAAGGCATCCACACGCGGGGTGTCGTAGTACGCACCGCACTCGTGGCGAAGATAGGTGCGCGCATCCTCCGGCGAATCCGGCTCCGGCCTGAAGGTGGAGATCGGGTTGTTCGGAATCCACAGCACACCGCCGGATCGCGCCGTCGTGCCGCCGTAGCAGGGCTCCTTCTCGATGACCAGCACTTCCAGCCCGAGCTTCTTCGCGGCCACGGCTGCGGCCAGGCCGCCGGCACCGCTGCCGACCACCACCACGTCCACTTCGTCGAGATGCTCATTCATGATGCGCGGGTGCCCTGCACCAGCAGCGTGACGATGCCCGCCAGGAGCGCACGGCCATCGTCGCGGAGCGGCAGACGCGCGTCGGTCGAATAGGATTCCAGCATCGCGCGCTCGCCGGCGAAGCAGACCTCGGCGATGCCGTCGACCTGCAGGCTGTCATATTCCGCTGGCTGGCCGTCGGCGCCGAAGCGTGCCGTCACCAGGTTCTGGACATAGCCATCGACCCGCGGCAGTTGCTTCACCAGATCGGCATGCCGTCCGAACCACGCGTCGCGGAAGGCGTCAGGCCTGGCCGCCGCACGGCGCAGCAGCATCCAGCGGCGGAAGCCGCCTTCGATTGCGCCATGCACCGGTGCAATCGGCACGTTGGAGCAAGCATCGAACGCATACAGGCGCTCGCCCGACTCTTCGACTGCGGCCATGAAAGCGCGCCATTGCGCTCCGGCTTGCGCCCGGGCCTGGGCGGCCGGATCGGCAAAGCTGGATTCGACGATGGTGTGGATGCGCTCGGCGTCCGGCACGATAGGCCGACGCGCCTGGTCCTCGGTCACCGAATCGGTCGGGATGTGCCGCAGCACGCGGTAGATGTGCGCCTGCGCATCCGGCAGGCGAGGCAATGCGGCGTGAACGGCGGCGTCGCCGGCGAGGCAAAGAATGTGAGTCGACATGACTGGCGGCCTATTTTGGTCGCATTATTGTATGGTTCTACCATTTACATCACAATGCCAGCCATGAAAGCCATCGTCTGCCGCAATTTCGGGCCTGTCGACCAGCTCGACTACGCCGAGATCCCCGCCCGCCCGCTGCTGCCGCACGAAGTGCGTGTCCGCGTGCATGCCGCTGGCGTCAACTTCCCCGATTCGCTGAAGGTCGAGGGCCTGCACCAGATCAAGCCGCCGCTGCCCTGGGTGCCCGGCAGCGAGACGGGTGGCGTGGTCGAGGCAGTCGGCGCGGACGTCCGATCGGTCAAGGCCGGCGACCGCGTGATGGGCGTGTCCGACGCACGCGGCGGCGGCTTCGCCGAACAGATCGTGCTCGATGCGGCACGCGTGTTCGCGCTGCCCTCCGCCATGACCTTCGAGGAAGCGGCTGCGACGCCAGTCGTCTACGGCACCACGCTCTACGCGCTCAAGCAACGCGGTCGCCTCGCCCCCGGTGAATGGCTTCTGGTGTTGGGCGCGGCCGGCGGCGTCGGCCTCGCTACCGTGCAGCTCGGCAAAGCCATGGGCGCGCGTGTGATCGCCGCCGCCAGCACGCCCGAGAAGCGCGCCCTGTGCCTCAAGCACGGCGCCGAACACGCCATCGACTACACACGGACCGATTGGCGCGAAGAGGTCAAGGCGCTCACCGGCGGACGCGGCGTGGACGTGGCCTACGACCCGGTGGGCGGCGATGCTTTCGATGAGGCGGTGCGCTGCATGGCCTTCGACGGGCGCTACCTCGTGATCGGCTTCACCTCCGGCCGCATCCCCGACATCAAGGTGAACTACCCGCTGGTGAAGGGCTTCGACATCCTCGGCGTGCGCTACGACGTGTGGCGCGACGGCAGTTGGACCGAGGCGCGCGCCAACCTGCAGCAGGTGCTGGACTACTACGAGCAGGGTTGCGTGCGCCCACTTGTCTCTGGCAGCTACCCGCTAGGACGCGCAGTGGAGGCGATGCGCAGCATCACCTCGCGAGGCACCACCGGCAAGGTGGTGCTGGTCACCGGCTGACCGCTATTTGGCAGCTCGCGTCGGGGGGCGCTTGTGTTTCTTGTCGCGCTCGCTGATGAGATATTCCGTCACCCTTCGCAGATGCTCTGCCATAGCGTCGGAGGCTGCCTGCGCATTGCGCTTTCGCATGAGGTCGAGCACGCGCTGGCGCACCACCATGATGTCCTTGTTGGGGCGCGGGTCCACGGTGGCCAGCATCCCCCGGTACACCTCCGACAGGGCATCCACCATCATCAGCACCAGCGGGTTGTGCGTGGCCTGCGCGATGAGCCGGTAGAACTCGATCACCGACTGCGTATTGCGCGACGCGCGCCCCAGGCGAAACAGATCGGCGTGCAGGTCGATGTCGCGCTGGATCGCGTCGAACTCCTCGTTGGTCGCGCGCGGGCAGGCGAGACGGATCGCCACGCAGATGATCTCGGTGCGCGCCTCCATCACGTTCTCCAGAGAGGCCTGCGCGAGCGACACCATGTCCTGCACCGTCTGTGCAAGCCCGCCGCTGCCGCCGTTCCTGATGAAGAAGCCGCCCTGGATGCCCTTGCGCGCCTCCACCACGCCCGAGACCTCCAGGCTGCGCAACGCGTCGCGTGCCGCCGCGCGGCCGATGCCGAAGCGCTCGGCCAGCTCGCGCTCGCCGGGGAGCTGATCGCCCGGCTTCAGTTCGCCGCTCATCAACTGTTCACGAATGCGGTCGCACACGGCCTCGAAGCCACGGCGCGTGCGCACGGGTTGGAAGAGCGATTCGTTTGTCATGAAAGATCCTTTTGAGGGTTCCGCAGTATTGCATATTCATTGGTTGAACCATAAGATGATTCGCCATGGACCTGGAACTCACACCTGAACAGCGCGCCTTCCGTGACGAGGTGCGCACCTTCATCCGCGAAAACCTGCCTTCGGAGATCCGCGAACGCCTGCGCGCCGGCCATCCGCCGCGCAAGCAGGACACCGTGACCTGGCAGCGCATCCTCAACAAGCGCGGCTGGGCCGCGCCCCACTGGCCCAAACGCTACGGTGGCGCCGACCTCGGCCCGATGGAACGGCTGATCCTGCTCGACGAAACCTATCGCGCCCCCGCTCCGCTGCCGCAGGTGTTCAACGTCGGCATGCTGGGGCCGGTGCTGATGAAGTTCGGCACGCCCGCACAGTGCGACTACTTCCTGCCGCGACTGGCAAATCTCGATATCTGGTTCTGCCAGGGTTTCTCGGAGCCCGGCTCCGGCTCCGACCTCGCGTCGCTGCGCACAGCCGCGCGCCGCGAAGGCGATCACTACCTCGTCAACGGCCAGAAGATCTGGACCACCACCGCGCATCTCGCCGATTGGGTATTCGCCCTGGTGCGCACCGATCCCGAAGCCCGCAAGCAGGAGGGCATCTCGTTCCTGTTGATCGACCTGCGAACCCCCGGCATCACGATCCGGCCGATCTACTCGATCGACGGGGAGCACCATCTCAACGAAGTCTTCTTCGACGAAGTGCGCGTGCCCGTTGCCAATCTGGTCGGCCAGGAAAACAAAGGCTGGGATTGCGCGAAGTTCCTGTTGTCGAACGAACGCACCGGCATCGCCAACGTCGGCCTCTGCCGCGAACGACTCGACTACGCGCGCGAACTCGCCGGACGCTACACGCAGGCCGGCAAGCCGCTGCTCGACGACCCCAAGCTGCGCGCGGACATCGCCATGCTCGAGGCCGAGACGCGCGCACTGGAGATCACCAACTGGCGCTTCCTGCTCACCGACAGCGAACAGCGGCGCCTGCCCGCCTTCGCGTCGGTGCTCAAGCTCAAGGGCACCGAGCTGCAGCAGGAGATCAATGCGCTTCTCGCACGCATCGCCGGGCCGGGCGGGCTGGAGCGCCGTTCCGCGGACGAGGTCGCACACGGTCCGATCACACCGCGCTATTTCTATTCGCGCGCAGCGTCCATCTACGGCGGCACGACCGAAGTGCAGAAGGACATCCTGGCCAAGGCCATCGTCGGATAAGGCAAACATGAATTTCGAACTGAACGAGGAACAGGCGGCGCTCACCGAGAGCCTTGCGCGCCTGCTGACCGACCGCTATGGCTTCGAGAAGCGTCGTGCGCTCACGGCCTCGGGCGCGGCGCATGACGAGAAGACCTGGGCTGGATTGGCCGAGCTGGGCCTGACGGCACTGCCGGTACCCGAGGCACTTGGCGGCTTCGGCGGCCGTGCGCGCGACCTGCTGCCGGTGATGCAGGCCTTCGGCCGCTCACTCTCGATGGAGCCGTTCCTGGCCAGCGCCGTGCTCGCAGGCACCGCGCTGCGCCTCGGTGCCGACGAGGCGATACAGACACAACTGCTCCCCCGCATGGCCAGCGGCGAGCTCGTGTCGGCCTGGGCGCATGACGAACCCGCCGGCCGGCACGCGCCGCTGTGGGTGGAGACGCGTGCTGAACGCAAGGACGGCGGCTGGAAGCTCGATGGCATCAAGTCGAACGTGCTGGCCGGAGGACTGGCGAGGCACCTCATCGTGAGCGCGCGCGTCGCCGGTGCGCCGGCCGACGCGAATGGCTGCGCGTTGTTCCTCGTGGATGCGAAGGACGCGGGCGTCGCGCTGCGCGAGTTCCGCCTGGTCGATGACACGATGGCGAGCGAACTGGTGCTGAAGCAGGCCGCAGCACAACCGTTGGCCAACCACGAAGACTCGGCTCGCACCCGTCTTGCGATCGAAGGCACCGTGGCCGCAGGCATCGCCGCAGTGTGCGCCGACATGAGCGGGGCCGCACAGGCGGCCTTCGAACTCGCGATGGACTACCTGCGCACGCGCAAGCAGTTCGGCCGCCTGATCGGCGAGAACCAGGCGCTGCGCCACCGCGCTTCCGAGATGCTGGTCAGCCTCGAAATGACGCGCAGCATGGCCATGGCGGCGGCCGTCGCGGCAGACGATGCCGGCGCGGTAGACAGCGCCCTCGACCTGCACCGCGCGAAGCTGTCCGTCGCCCGCAACGCACGCAACGTGGCGCACGGCGCAATCCAGCTCCACGGCGGCATCGGCATGACAGAGGAATACGCCGTCGGGCACTACCTGCGGCGCATCCACGTGCTCGATCAAATGTTCGGCGACGCCGACGCCCATGCCGCGCGCCTCGCGGCAGCCTTCCATTGAGATCTACACCGATGAGCATCACTCCCATGATCTACCTCGACGGCCGCGGCGTGACGCGCGACGAGGTGCTGCGCGTGGCGCAGCAGGCAGCCACCGGCTTCGACGAGCTTGGCGTCAGCGAGGGCGACACCGTCGCCCTCCTGCTGCGCAACGACTTCGCCTTCTTCGAAGTGCAGCAGGCCGCAGCAGCAGTCGGCGCCTACGGCGTGCCGCTCAACTGGCATGGCCGCACGGAAGAGGTGATCTACGTGCTGGAAGACGCGAAGCCGAAGGTGCTGGTCGCGCATGCCGACCTGCTTGCACCGATCCGCGCACTCGTGCCCGCAGGCATCCGGGTCTTCGTGGTGCCGACACCCGAAGAGATCCAGCAGCGCTATGGCGTCCCGGCCGAACTCGCGCGGCCCCTGCCGGGCGACACGGTGTGGCGCGAATGGGCCGAGCGCTTCGAGCCGCTGCAGGCACCGCCGCGCCGCGCCCGCGCGACGATGATCTACACCTCCGGCACCACCGGGCATCCCAAAGGCGTGAAGCGCGAGCCCGCCACGCCCGAGGAAAGCAAGGCCTATGTCGAGCTGTTCGCCAGCGTGTACGGACTCAAGCCCGGGGTACGCGCGCTGGTGAGTGGCCCGCTCTACCACGCATCCCCCAACGCCTACGGCCGGCAGGCGCTGATGACAGCAGACGTGCTGGTGCTGCAGTCCAAGTTCGATCCGGAAGAGACGCTTTCGCTGATCGAGAAGCACCGCATCGACAACGCGGTGATGGTGCCCACGATGTTCGTGCGCATGCTGAAGCTGCCGCCCGAGGTGCGCAACCGCTACGACGTGCGCTCGCTGCGATGGGTCACGCACACAGGCGCACCGTGTCCGCGCGAAGTCAAGAAGGAGCTGATGGACTGGTGGGGCCCGGTGGTCTACGAGACTTACGGCGGCACCGAAGTCGGCACCGCCACGCTCGCCACGCCTCAGGACTGGCTGGAACATCCCGGCTGCGTCGGCATGCCGACGCCCGGCACGCGCATGGCCTTCTACGACGAGGCGGGGCAGCGCCTGGCCGAGGGCGAGACCGGCGAGATCTTCGCCCGCGTCCCCGCCTATGCCGACTTCACCTATCTCAACCATGAGGAGAAGCGCAAGAGCGTGGAGCGGGACGGCCTCATCAGCCTGGGCGACGTGGGCTACATGAAGGAAGGCCGCCTCTACCTGTGCGATCGCCGATCGGACATGGTGATCTTCGGCGGCACCAACATCTACCCGGCCGAGATCGAGATGGTGCTGACCCAATGCCCCGGCGTGAAGGATTGCGCCGTGTTCGGCATTCCCGACGACGACTTCGGCGAATCGCTCGCAGCCGCGGTCGAGCGCATGCCCGGCGCAGAGGTCACGCCGGAGGACATCCGCGCCTACCTGCTCGAACGGCTCGCGAAGTTCAAGGTGCCCAAACGGATCGACTTCCACGACTCGCTGCCGCGCGAGGACAGCGGCAAGATCTTCAAGCGGCGATTGCGCGACCCGTTCTGGCAGAACGCCGGGCGCAGGATCTGAGGGCAGGTCCATGGGCAAGTGGCTGCAATCCAGTGAACACCTCGTGTTCGAGGTGCGCGAGCGCGTCGCGCGCATCACCCTCAACCGGCCGGACCGGCGCAATGCGCTGTCGTGGGAGTTGCTTACCGAGCTGCGCGCCGCGCTGCTCGAAGCGGATGACCTGCGCAGTGTGAGCGTGATCGTTCTCGAAGGCGCCGGTCCCGATTTCTGCGCGGGCTACGACATGAAGTCGGCTTACGCACGCTACGCCGCCGAAGGCGATGCTGCGCTCGACTACCGCAGCGGCAGCGGCTCCTTCGACGACGACGTCTGGAAGCTCGAGCGCTTCCAGGAACTGCTGCACACCGCCTTCGTGGTGCACAAGCCGGTGATCGCCAAGGTGCACGGCCATTGCGTGGCGGGCGGCACCGACCTCGCGCTCTACTGCGACATGGTGATCGCGGCAGACGACGCGCGCATCGGCTTCCCCGCGACGCGCGCCATGGGCTCGCCGCCCAACCACATGTGGATCTACAACGTCGGCCCGCAGTGGGCCAAGCGCCTGCTGTTGAGCGGCGACGTGGTGAGCGGCGCCGACGCGGCCCGCATCGGCCTGGTGGTTGCGAGTGCACCTGCGGCTAGGCTGGAGGAAGAGGTGTCGACGCTCGCGAATCGCCTCGCCACTGTCGACCCCGATCTGCTGGCGACCCAGAAGCGCATCGTCAACCTCGCACTCGAACTGGCCGGTGCCGGCACCCTGCCCCGTCTGGCAGCCGAGATGGATGCACGCGCCCATCTCTCGCGCGCGAAGAAGGACTTCGACGCCGAGGTCGCCGCGTTCGGATTCAAGGCTGCGGTGCGCAAGCGCGACGAGCCTTTCGGCGAGGGCGTCGCCCGGCCGAGCTGGTGAATTTCCCCGGTCCTACAAGGAGACAAGCATGCCGAAGCATTTCACGCGCGCGCGACGCGCGTTCCTTGCCGCCGCCCTGACGCTTGGCGCGGTGTTGCCCGCAGCGGCGCAGAACGCGCCCTTCCCGAACAAGCCGATCCGCATCGTGATCCCCACGGCACCGGGCGGCAACATGGACGCGCTGGCACGCCTTTACGCGGCCAAGCTCACCGAGGCCTGGGGGCAGCAGGTCATCGTCGAGCCGAAGCCGGGCGCCAACACGATCCTCGCGACCTCGTACGTCGCCAAGTCGCCGGCCGATGGCTACACCGCGCTCTTCACCATCAGCGGCTTCATCCAGAACCTCGTGTTGCAGTCCAACCCTCAATACAAGATGAGCGATCTTGCCCCCGTGTCGCTGGTGGCGAGCTTCCCGATCGCCCTCGCGGCCAACGCCGCGCTACCCGCCAACGACCTGGCGGGCGTCATCCGTCTCGCGAAGCAGGACCCGGAGAAATACACCTTCGGCAGCTACGGCGTGGGCTCCGGCGCCCACCTGATCGGCGAAGGACTCAACAAGGCCGCCGGCATCCGCATCAAGCATGCGGCGTACAAGGGGGAGGCCGCGTCCTTCACCGACGTGGCGAGCGGCGAGATTGCACTGGCCTATGGCTCGGTGGGCTTCTATGCCAACCAGATCACCTCCGGCAAGGTCAAGCTGATCGCGGTGGCCTCGCCCAATCGCCTGAAGACCTTTCCGGACCTGCCCACTTTCGCCGAGCTCGGCTATCCGGACATCAACTTGCCCGGCTGGGGCGCGATGTTCCTGCCGGCCGGCACGCCCGCGCCGATCGTGGAGAAGTACGTGCAGGAGATCCGCCGCATCACGGCGATGCCCGACGTGCAGGCAAAGATCTATCAGCTCGGCTACGAGCCGGTGGCCAACACCAACACGGAGTTCGCGCAGTTCCTTCAGGAAGACCTGAAGCGCTGGACCCGGATCGCGCGCGAGAACGACATCCGCCTGGACTGACACGAACATGAAGAACCGCATCACCGAACTGCTTGGCATCCGCTACCCGATCGTCCAGGGTGGCATGCAATGGGTCGGCCGTGCCGAGATGGCCGCAGCCGTGTCCAACGCGGGCGGATTGGGCACGCTGGGCGCGCTGACCCAGCCCACGCCCGAGGACCTCGCCCGCGAGATCGAGCGCTGCCGCGCGATGACCGACAAGCCCTTCGGCGTGAACGTCACCATGCTGCCGACAGTGAACCCGCCGCCCTACGAGCGCATCTTCGACGTGATCGTGGAAAGCGGCATCCGCATCGTGGAGACGGCCGGCAACGTGCCCGCGGCGGTGTTCGATCGGCTGCGTGCCGCCGGCATCGTGATCGTGCACAAGTGCACCTCGGTGCGCCACGCGCTGGCGGCCGAGAAGCGCGGCGTGCACATCGTGAGCATCGATGGCTTCGAATGCGCGGGCCATCCCGGCGAAGAGGACGTGCCCGGCCTCGTGCTGATTCCCGCCGCGGTGTCGGCGCTGAACGTTCCGGTGATCGCCTCTGGGGGCATCGCCGATGGGCGCGGCATGGCGGCGGCCCTGTCGCTCGGCGCGGAGGGCGTGAACATGGGCACGCGCTTCGTCGCCACGCGCGAGGCACCGGTGCACGAGAACGTCAAGCAGGCACTGGTCAAGGCGCGCGAGAACGAGACTCGCCTGATCATGCGCACGTTGCGCAACAGCTCGCGCGTGCTGCTCAACCCTGTGTCGGAGGAAGTGCTCGAGCTGGAGCATCGTCCGGGCGGCGCCGCCTTCGAGGTGTTGCGGCCGCTGGTCAACGGGCAGCGTGGACGTGCAGCGCTGGAAAGCGGCGACACCACGAACGGCGTGATCTGGGCCGGCATGGTGGCCGGACTGATCGACGACATTCCTTCGTGCGGCGAGCTGATCGAGCGCATGGTCGCGCAGTGCCGCGCGCGGCTCGCGGCTGCCGCGGCCCTGGCAGCGGCATGAACGTCGAGCAGACGCGCGACGCCCTCGCGGCGCTGCTCGCGCGCAACGGCCGGCGCGGCGAGGTGCAGTCGCTGACGCGGCTCACCGGCGGCGCGACCAAGACGACTTGGTCCTTCGACTGGGTCGACGACGAAGGCCGTCATTCGCTCATCCTTCAGCAGACGCCCGGGCGCATGCAGGACGCGGAGACCTCCGCGCGCCGCCTGCCCAAACTCCCGGGCGAGGAGGACGCCGCATTGATGATCGTCGCGCGGGAAGCAGGCGTGGCCGCGCCCCGCGTCATGCATGTGCTCGCGCCCGAGGACGGACTGGGCGGCGGCTACATCACCGAACGCATCGAGGGCGAGGCACTCGGCAAGCGCATCGTGGCCGATGCCGAGTTCGACGGCGTGCGCCCGCGGCTAGCTGCACAGTGTGGCGAGATCCTCGCGGCCATCCACCGCATACCCGCGGACAGGCTTCCTTTTCTGTCGCGGCTGAGCCCGTCCGACGAGCTCGCGATCTATTCCGGCTTGCTCAAGGAACATGCCTTCGTGCATCCCGCGTTTTCGTACGCGCTGCGCTGGATCGGCGAACGCCTTCCGCCGGACGACCAGGCGCGCGTGGTGCACGCCGACTTCCGCACCGGCAACCTGATCG
The DNA here is from genome assembly GCF_900107745.1 of Variovorax sp. YR216. Lineage (GTDB taxonomy): Bacteria > Pseudomonadota > Gammaproteobacteria > Burkholderiales > Burkholderiaceae_C > Variovorax. Next base: position 50,331 of record NZ_FNRO01000012.1, read on the forward strand.
TCGATCCGGCAGACGGGGTGCGCTGCGTGCTCGACTGGGAGATCGCACGCATCGGCGATCCGATGCATGACCTCGGCGTACTGTGCATGCGCAGCTGGCGCTTCGGCGGCAGGGGCGAAGTCGGCGGCTTCGGCTCGCGCGAGGATCTGTACACGGCCTACGAGCGGGCTTCGGGCGTGTCGGTCGATCCACGGCGCGTGCGCTTCTGGGAGGCCATGTCCAACCTCAAGTGGGCCATTTCGTGCGTGCGGCGCGGACTGGCGCGCGGTGCGGACGGGCGGCCGGCAAGCAGCGAACTTGCCGCCATCGGACGGCGGCTGGAAGAGCCGCTGTGGGACTTCATGACGCTCGCCACCGCCAAGGACTGAGGAGAACGACCCCATGCCCGCCTTCGTCCCACCCGCCTCGACACTGCTGCAGGCCGCAGCCGACGACCTCGAACGCAATGTGCTGCCGGCACTCGCCGGATTCCCGCGCTTTCGCACGCGCGTCATCGTGAACGTGCTGCGACTGCTCACACGCGAACTCACGCTGGGCGATGCGGCCGATGCTGCCGAGCACGCGCGGCTGCAGGCGCTGCTCGACACGGACGACGAAGACCTGCCGGCGCTGCGCGCGGAACTGGCACGGCGCATCGAGTCCGGCGCAGCGGACCTCACTGACGACGCGCTGGTCCGGCATTTGCGCGAAAGCCTGCGCGAAGCATTGGCGATCGACAACCCCGCCTGGACCGCCGAACGCACGTGAACTCCAAGTAGACAGAGCATGCATAACACCACCCGACGCAGGGCCCTGTGTGCCTTGGCCGCTGCCTCGCTCGCATTCGCCGGCGCTGCCAGCGCGCAGGACAGCACCCGCTGGCCCGACAGGCCGCTGCGCATCGTGATCCCCACGCCGCCGGGTGGCGCACTGGACGGCACCGCGCGCCTGATCGCCGAGCGCCTCGCAGGTTCACTCGGCCAGCCGGTGGTGGTCGACAACCGTGCCGGGGCCAACGGCACCATCGCCTATGGCGTGGTCGCCAAGGCGCCGCCGGACGGCTACACGAGGCGCCGGCCGTACAGGCGGCACTTGGTGGACAGATCGCGGTGGTGATCGGCGCGGCCGGCACCCTCGCCGCCCAGGCACAGGCGGGTCAGATGAAGCTGCTGGCCGTCGCGCTGCCCAACCGGCTGAAGGACTCTCCGGACGTGCCCACTTTCGGTGAGCTGGGCTTTCCCGCGGTGAGTCTCTCGGGCTGGTCGGTGATGGCGGTCCCCTCGGGCACGCCCAAGCCGATCGTGGACCGGCTGTCGTCCGAGATCACCCGCATCGCTCAGACACCCGAGATATCGGCGCGAATCTTCGCCTACGGATTCCAGCCCGAGGGCGGCAGCTCCGACGCCGCCCGCCGCTTCGTGCAGGAAGAGACGACCCGCTGGACCGACGCCATCAAGGCGACCGGCATCACGATGGAGTGAGAAGGCCCTCGCGGGCCCAGCGCCTGCCGGCCAGGCGCCCCGAGCGCGACAACGTGATGTACGCGTCGCACCCGTCGGCCCCACCGAAGCAGATGTTGGTGGTGGAGCGATCCGGCATCGGAACCCGCTCGACCAGTGCGCCATTCGGGTCGACGCGGCGGCCCGCCGCATCGGCTTCGGCCCGCAAGACGGCATCGTTCAGGTCGAAGGCGCGGCGCGCGAGCGCAAGGCTGGCGCGCAACGCCAGCGGAGCATTGGCTGCCGCCAGCGCAGCGATACGCATCGCTTCGGGGATCAGGTGTTCAGGCGCCATCACTCGATTGACCAGGCCGAGGCGCAGTGCCTCGGAGGCGTCGATCGGCTCGCCGGTGGCGATCATCTCCAGCGCCGCGCCGCGCGGAATGCTGCGCGGCAGCCGCCACACGCCACCTGCGGTCGCAGCCAGACCGCGCTTGACCTCCGGCAGGGCGAACACTGCATCGACCGATGCGATCGCGAAGTCGCAGGCCAGCACGAGCTCGAACCCGCCGGCGACCGCCGCGCCGTTCACCGCCGCGATCCGCGGCTTCTCGCGCCGGGCATGCACGAAGCCAGCGAAACCGCCTTCGGATGTGGAGCGTCCGCCGGGCGCGGAGCCGCTCGCCAGTTCCTTGGGATCGGCACCGGCGCAGAAGGCCTTGTCGCCGGCACCGGTCAGGATCGCAACCTGCACCGAAGCGTCGCGCTCGACCTCGGCCACGATTGATCGCGTTTCGCGCCTGGGGCCGGTTGATCGTGATGAGCGCGACGCCGTCGTGGTGCTCGCGCAGCACGACGCTCATTTCACGGCTCCGCCCGTGCGCAGGCGCGCGATCTCGTCCTCCGCATAGCCGGCTTCACTCAACACCTCGTCGGTGTGCTCGCCGATGCCGGGCGCATGGCGCGGATAGGTCTTGTCCGCGCCCTCGACCAGGAAAGGGCTGCTGACCGTCAGTCCAGTGCCCGGAATCCCTTCGCCCGGCACCAGTGCGCCGCAGAGGCGCATCTGTTCGTCACCAAGCGCATCGCCACTGCGCGCGACCACGCCGACCGTGAGCCCTTCGTCGCCGAAGCGCGAGGTCCACTCCGCGCTGTCGCGCGCCTGAAAGACATCGTCCAGTAGCGCGGCGAGCGTCGGTGCGTTCTCGCGTCGCGCCGGCGTCGCGGCGAAGCGCGGGTCCTGCGCAAGCGCGGGACGCTCGATCGCACGCAGAAAGGCCTCCCAGTCGCGCTCTTCGGTCACGAGGCTGAGGATGAACCAGCGGCCGTCGCGGCAGCGATAGAAGTTGGTGAGCGCGTTGCGCGGCTGGCTGCGCGGTTGCCGGTACACCAGCCGTCCGCCGACCAGCATGCCCTGGATCGCCATCGCATTGGCCCACGCGCCGTTGGCCAGCAGCGAGGTGCTCACCATGCCGCCTCTGCCGGTGCGCTCGCGCGCATACAGGCCGGTGACGATCGCCGCGAACAACGTGACTGCAGTGGGCTGGTCGCCCAGGCCATTGGCCGGATTCGCGGGCGGCCCTTCGGGGTCGGGCCGCGTCAGGTCTGCCAGACCGCTGCGTGCCCAGTAGGTGGTGGCATCGAAGCCCGGCTTGCCGGCCTCGGGGCCGGTTTCTCCGTAGCCGGTGAGCGATGCATACACGAGTCGCGGATTGAGCTCGCGAATCGTCTCCCAGGCCAGGCCCAGACGGGCACGCACAGGCAGCGGGTAGTTGGTGATGAGCACATCGGCCTCGCGCACGAGGCGATGCAGCACCGCCTGGCCCTCTGGCTTCTTGAGATCGAGCGCGATGGCTCTCCGGCTGCGCGCTCCTTGCATCCAGAGATAGTTGTGCTCGGAGTACGCGAGATTCGGATTGAGGACCGTCTTGCGAAAGCCGTCGCCCTCGGGCACCTCGATCTTGATCACATCAGCGCCGAAGTCGGCGAGGATCGTCGCCGCAGCAGGGCCGGCGATGAAGCTCGCGACGTCGAGGACCCTGAGGCCGTTGAAGACGCTCATCGCGGTGCGTCCGCTCGCTGCTCCGAAATCGGCACGCCGTCGTTCATCAGGTCGCAGTACTCGGTCATTCCCAGCACGGTGCGGCCTTCGCAGGTGAACTCCGTCATGCTTTCCGTGATCCGCGTGTAGGTCTTGAAGTCGCTGGCCCCGACCTTCCGGTGCCGCAGCGGCACGGTGGTCACGGTCCGGCCCTTCATCACGTAGGTCTTGCGCTCGGTCGTGACCCATGCGGTGAGGCCCTTCGGAATCCATGCCTCGTCGTACTCGGTCTCGATGCGTCCGTCGATCACCGACTCGTAGACACCGTCGCGAAGCACGTTGCCGCTGATGCGGTTCGGCCCACCCTCGGGGCGCCCCTTGATGGACAGCAGGATGCCGAAGTCGCGCGAGAAGGTGACGGGCAGCCATTTGTACCAAAAGAAGCTGTGCCAATGCCGGGGCCCCCAGGACTTGTCGCGATACCCGGTCCCGCCGATGAGATCGTGCTTCACGCCGTCCACGGTGATGTGCCCGTTCACCGCCATGTTCTGCTCGGTATGCCCGCGATACACCGCGCGCTCGGGGTCGAGTTCGATCGGGCGCCCCTGCATGTCGACGATCTCGCCGCCATGCATCGGCGAGACGCCTTCGAAGTCCAGCGCAATCGAAGCGGGCCGCTTGGGATAGCGCTTGAACGCTGCGCTCGGATCGGCCATCGCCAGCGGATCGTCCATCACCAGCAGGTCGCCTTCGTAGCGCACGCGATGCCGCTTGAACGGCTCGATCACCTCGAAGCTCATGCCCGCGGCTTCCATCCGCTCGTTGCCGGTGATGCCGGGGCGGGCAAACATGAAGCCCACCCGGCCGTCGGGCAGGTACACGCAGCAGGTCATCTCCGCATGGCCCTCGTTGGGCCGGTTGCCGACGCGAACCCATGCGCCGATGCGGCGCGCGGAATCGAAGGCATTGAAGTACATGCTCTCGTTGTAGTTGCCCACCGGCTCGGGCGGGTGCGTGTATTCGTCGCGTGGGTCCAGCTTGAGCCAGGTTTCGGGCGGCATGTACATGAGGGGGAATCCTTTCAATGTGTCGCCAGTTCGAGGCGGGCGATCTGGTTGCGATGCACTTCGTCGGGGCCGTCGGCGATGCGCAGGCCACGCGCCTGCGCATACGAGCGCGCAAGGATGAAGTCCTGGGACAGACCGAATCGGGGAAAGTACCGAGAGAGGCGCCGCTAATGCGGAACGCGAAGCCAGGCCTTGCCCACTGTGGAGCGGCCTTCGAGCGCGGCCAAGGCCGCCTGTGCGTCGTCGAAGTCGAACGAAGGCCCGGGCATGAGGCGGATGCGGCCTTCGGCATGCCAGCCATAGACCTCGCGCGTGAGCTGCGCGGCCAGCGCGATGTCGCGCTTGCGCACCTCTCCCCATAGCACGCCAACCGCACTGGCGTTGTGAAGGAGCAGCCTGTTCGCCGGCAACTGCGTGAGCGTGCCGGCCGCGAAGCCGATGACGAGGTAGCGCGCGCCAAAGGCAAGGCAGCGCAGGCTCTGCGCGCCGATCTCGCCGCCCACGGGGTCGTAGATCACGTCGGCGCCGCCGGGCGCGACCTTGCGAAAGGCATCGACCCAATCGGGATCGCCGTAGTCCAGCGCAGCATCCGCACCCGCATCGAGACACGCTTGCACCTTCCGTGGTCCGCCCGCGGTGGCGATCACACGCGCGCCCATCAGCTTGCCGAGTTGCAGCGCCGCACTGCCGACGCCACCGGCCGCGGCATGCACGAGCAGCGTCTCGCCCGGCTGCAGGCGCCCGGCCATGCGCAGGGCGAACAGTGAAGTCGGATAGTTGCTGCGCAGCGCGAGCGCGTCGCCCGGGTCGATGTCCTGTGGAATCGCGACCGCTTCGCTGCACGGCACGAGGGCGTATTGCGCGAAGCCACCCTGCCGCGAAGAACTCGCGACGCGCGTGCCAACCGGGAGATCGCCGCCTTCCCCCGCCACGATGGTGCCCAGCACTTCGGAGCCGGGGGTGAAGGGCAATGGCGGCTTGACCTGATACTTGCCGCGCACGATCAAGGTGTCACCAAAGGCGAGGCCCGCGGCCTCCACGCGCACCAGGTATTGGTCGGGGCCGGGTCGCGGCACCTCCACGTCGCGAAGATGCATCTCGCCACGGTCGCTGATTTCCTCGACGCGCCATGCACGCATCGAGAGGGGCAGGTTGTTTGTCATCGGGACTCCTTCGTCGCCGCCCAGCCCGCATCTGCAGTGGCTTGAACGCGCGCCGCCACGGCGGCTGCCCGGCTGTTGGCCGCGTTGCCGTCGAGTGCGCGCCGGGCCACGCCCTGCTGGATGGCCGCGAGGCGGAACATGTTGAATGCGAGGTGACAGTGCCAGTGCGCAATGCGCGCATCGTCGCGACCGCTTGCGCGGCCGTAGGCGTATCAACCCATCGAGCGCGGTCGTCTCGGCCACATCGAACCCACTTGCTGCCGTGAATGTTGGGGTGGATGAATTATTCACTTTGTCGTTTAATCTATGGTTGAACCAATGATCACAACGAATCGTATAGCACTCGAATCCATCACACAAGGAGACATCGCAATGAACTTCACCCGACGCCAGACGCTTGCAGCAGCCCTCGGCTCGCTCGGTGCGGGCGTCCTGCCGCTCGCGCAGGCGCAGTCGCAGCCCTTCCCTTCACAGGTCATCAAGTTCGTGATTCCCACGCCGGCGGGCGGGGGCCACGACACCATGATGCGGCTCATCGGCCAGAAGCTGACCGATGCCTGGGGCCAGCCTTGCATCGTCGAATCCAAGTCCGGCGCAAGTGGCGCCATCGCCGCTGCAACGGTGTCGCAGGCGCCGGCCGACGGATACACGGTGCTGATCGGCTACAGCGCGCTCCTCAGCAACACAGTGCTGATGCCGAAGCCCGGCTACCGGCTCGAAGACCTGCAGCCGGTGGGCATGCTGGCGCTCACGCCGATCGCGCTCGGCGTCCGCGAGAGCCTGCCGGTCTCCACGCTCAAGCAATACGTGGCGCTCGCGAAGACGCGGCCCGGCAAGCTCTCCTACGGCTCCTATGGCCAGGGCTCGGGCGGTCACTTCGTCGGCGAACTGTTCAACATGGCGGCCGGCATCGACACCGTGCACGTGCCTTACAAGGGCGAGACCCCTGCGCTTCAGGACCTGATCGGCAGCCAGATCGATGCGGCAGTGACGTCGGTCGGCGGCGTGAATCGCTACCCCGGCAAGATCAAGCCGCTCGCCGTCGCGAGCGCCGAGCGCTTTCCCGTGTACCCCGACGTGCCGACCTTCGCCGAGCTGGGCTATCCCGAGGTCGACATGCCCGGCTGGGCCGCTGCCTTCGTGCCAGCGAAGACGCCGAAGGCGATCGTGGACAAGTTGACCGCTGAAATGGGGCGCATCGTCGCGATGCCGGAGGTGCGCGCAAAGCTTCTTGAGCTAGGCTTCGAACCGGCGCCATGGAGCGCCGACAAGACGCGGCGCTTCATGAAGGACCAGCTTGCCCTCACGCAGAAGCTGGTCGATGCGGGGCGAGTGAAGCTCTGATCCTCAGCGGTCAGCGGTGGACAAGCAGGCGCGCACACAACCTGCTGCGCGCCTGTCGATCAAGACCGAGCGGTCCTTCCAGATAGGCGTCCATCGAGCCCCAGCGGCTTTCGATTTCGTCGAATGCGCATTGCATATAGTCGGCGCGGACCGAGGCGAGCAGTGCCCAGTCGGCCGAGACGCCCTGCATGGACCAGCGCCCGTTGCTTGCCAGGAAGTCATCGAGCACCGCTTCTCGCGGCACTCCGAGCGCAAGCAGCAACAACGCCGCCGCCCAGCCGGTGCGGTCCTTTCCGGCGGTGCAGTGAATCACCAAAGGAAGCGGCGTTGCCTCATCGGCGACCAGCCGCAGGAGCGAAGCGAAGACAGGCGCGTGCTCGTTCACGAAGCGGCGATAGACCTCGAACATGATGGCGGTCAGCGCGGACTGGTCGGGTTCCCCCGCCTCGCGCAGTTCGCGCAGCGCGCCCATCGCGCGCGGCTCGATCGCCAGATGCGACTCCCTGATCCCGAACTGCAACAGGCGGGAGGGCACGCGCATCCGCTCGTCCGTGCCTCGCAGGTCGATCACCGAACGGAATCCGATGGCGCGCAGCGCTTCCAGCTCGTCGTCCGCGACCGCGCCGAAATGGCTGGAACGCCAGAGTCGACCGGGCGCAATGACATGACCCGACGCCGTGCCGATGCCGCCCAGGTCGCGCAGGTTCGGCACGCTGGCCGCGACCGGCGTGGCCATCAGGCCCCCAGGACTGCGCGCCCGTTGGCAAGCACCTGCACGCCGCGCTCCTTCACGCTGGCACGGAAGGCGATCTCCTCGGAGCCCAGGCGCCAGCAATCGAGCACCAGCGTTTCGCCGGGGTAGACCGGGGACGTCAGTCGCGCACGGATCGACTTCATGCGCGAGGCATCGTGCCCGCAGAACCTCGCCAGGATGCCGCGGCATGCGTTGCCATAGGTTGCGAGCCCGTGAAGGATCGGCCGCGGAAAGCCCGCCTTGGCCGCCACTGCGGGATCGATGTGCAGCGGGTTGATGTCGCCGGAGAGCCGGTACAGCACCGCTGCATCTGCTTGGGTCGGCATCTCGATCGTCACCTCAGGCGCGGCGTCCGGTGTTGCGGGCGCAGCCGGTGCGGGCTCGTCGCCACCGCCGTTCTTCGAGAACCCTCCGTCGCCACGCAGGAACAGCACCATCTCCGACGTGGCGATCTGGCGGCCTGTCGCCTCGTCGGTGAGAGTCTTCTCCACATGCATCGTCGCGCCCTTGCCTTCGCCCTTGTCGACGATGCGCGTGACGCGGCTCTCGCCGATCAACGTGCCGGATGCGGGCAATGGCGAATGGATCGTGACGCCCTGCTCGCCGTGCACCAGCTTCAGGTAGTCGATGCCGAGTTCCTTGCGATCGCGCATCCAGAAGCCCGGCGAGGCCAGGACCGCGGCCATCGTCGGCACGGCCTGGAGTTCCTTTTCGTAGACGAAGCGCAGTTCTTCCAGCGCCAGCGGATCGGCGGCGAAGCCAACCCCAAGGGCATAGAGGATGGTGTCGCGCTCGGTGTAGCTGTGGCGCACCGGATCGGAACGCCAAGCCTTGGTCTTCTCGTAGTCGATCATGCTTTCAATCCTTGTTCGGCCAGCGGAACTGCGCCGGCTCCTTGCCCGCGAAGCGACGGATCGCCTCACGAAAGTACGCGCTGGACGAGGCAATCGCCTGCGAGGACGCCTCCATGTCCAGCATGGTCTCCAGATCGCTCTGCAGCGTCGAGGCCAGCGCGCGCTTGGAGAGGCTGAATGCGGTCGGCGACGCATTCGCGAGACTTCGGGCCAGCTCCATTGCACGCGGCATCAGGGCCTCCGGTGCGAGAGCCTCCAGCGCGAGGTTCATGCGCAAGGCCTCGTCGGCGCCGAACTCGCGCGCCGAGTAGATGAGGTCCTTGGCACGCTGCAGTCCCACTACGCGCGGCAACTGGTACCAGGCTCCGACATCGGGCACGAGGCCGATTCGATGGAACACCATGGCCAGCCGCGCGCGCGTGCTCACCAGCACGATGTCGGCATAGAGCGCCATGCTGAGGCCGGCACCGAATGCGACCCCATCGACTGCGGCAATCAGCGGCTTGTCCAGCGCCGCCAACGCGCGTGCCAGTTCGGCGTAGCGCGCCATGCCCGCACGTCGCTGCTCGACCGTGCGCGCGCCGCCGTCGGCCATGCCCTTGACGTCGCCGCCTGCACAAAAGTCGCCGCCCGCACCCGTCAGCACGACGGCGCGGATGTCATCGTCGGCACGCAGCGCCCGCAACGCGGCAACGAGCGCGTCGGTGGTCAGGATGTCGATCGCGTTCTTTGCCGACGGCCGGTTCAGCGTGAGGACGGCCACGCCGTCCGCGCGCTCCAGGAGGACGCTGTCGCCCGTCATGTCAGAGGCTGATGTGGAAGCCGCCGTTCACGCCCAGATGCTGGCCCGTGATGTAGCTCGATCCATCCGACAGCAGGTAGCACACGCTCTTCACCACCTCGCCCGGCGTAGACCAGCGGCCCAATGGAATCTGCGCGAGCATCTGGTCGCGGAACTTCTCGCCGCGCACGACTTCGGTCATCGGCGTTTCGACCACGCCGAAGCAGATCGAGTTGGTGCGGATGTTGTAGCGACCCCATTCGCGCGCGGCCGTCATGGTCATGCCCAGCATGCCGGCCTTGGCCGCCGCGTAGTTGATCTGGCCGATCGAACCCTTGCGGCCCGCGTCGGACGAGATGTTCACGATCGAGCCGCCCGTCTTGTCTCCGCCCTTGGCCCGCTCGACCATGTGCCGGCCCGTGGCGCGCATCCAGTAGAAGGAACCGGTGAGGTGCACATCGATCACCTCCTGCCACTGCTGGTCGGTCATCTTGTCGATCATGGCGGGGCGGATGATGCCGGCGTTGTTGACAAGGCCGTGCACCGCGCCGAACTTGGCGACCGCTTCTGCAACCGCGCGGTCTGCAACGGCCGGGTCAGCCACGCTGCCTTGCACCGCAAGCACGCGCGCTTGCGGCAGCGGCGAGACAGCGGCATCGAGCGTCTGTCCATTGAGGTCGACGGCCACCACGTTGGCGCCGAGGTCGATGGCCAGTTCCACAATGCCCTTGCCGATGCCCTGGCCGGCCCCGGTGACGACGATGGTGCGCCCTTGCAGGCTGACGATGGGATCCACTTTTGCTGCTCCTTGTTAGCTTGTTCGATGGTTGAACCAATGATATCCTACTCGCGAACAGTGGCTGGAGCAAACACATGACCATCAAACGCAAGGCCTGCATCGCAGGCGCCTACGAACACCCGACACGCAGGGCCCCCGACAAGACCGTCGCGCAGTTGCACGCCGAATGCGCGCGCGGCGCGCTGGCGGACGCCGGGCTCACCCTGCAGGACGTCGACGGCTATTTCTGCGCCGGCGACGCGCCCGGCCTGGGTGCCAACAACATGGCCGACTACCTGGGCCTGACACGGCTGCGCCATGTCGACACGACCGACACCGGCGGATCGGCCTACCTGATCCACGTGTCGCACGCTGCGCAGGCGATCGCCGCCGGCAAATGCGATGTCGCGCTGGTGACCCTGGCGGGTCGCCCGCGCAGCGAAGGATCGAGCGGCGTCGCGCCCCGGCTCGTCACGGCCAACACGCCGGACGTGCCCTGGGAGATGCCCTACAGCCCCGTCACGGTCAACATGTACGCGTTGGCCGCCGCCCGGCACATGCACGAATACGGCACCACCAGCGAGCAGCTCGCCTGGATCAAGGTGGCGGCCGCCGCCCATGCGCAGCACAACCCGAACGCGATGCTGCGCGAGCCGGTGACCGTGGAGGAAGTGCTGGCCTCACCGATGATTTCCGATCCGCTGCACAAGCTGGATTGCTGCGTGGTGAGCGACGGCGGCGGCGCACTGGTGGTGGTGCGGCCCGAGATCGCCGCACGTCTGAAGCGCCCGGTGATCAATATCCTCGGCGCAGGCGAAACCATCAAGGGCCAGCTCGGCGGCCAGGTCGACCTGACCTGGTCGGGCGCTGCGATCTCCGGCCCGATCGCGTTCAAGGAAGCGGGCGTGAGCCCGGCCGACATCCAGTACGCATCCATCTACGACAGCTTCACCATCACCGTGCTGATGCAGCTGGAAGACCTCGGCTTCTGCAAGAAGGGCGAGGGCGGCCGCTTCGTGGCCGACGGCAACCTGATCTCGGGCGTCGGCAAGCTGCCTTTCAACACGGACGGTGGCGGCCTGTGCAACAACCATCCGGCCAACCGCGGCGGCATCACGAAGGTGATCGAAGCCGTGCGCCAGTTGCGCGGGGAAGCGCACCCGAAGGTCCAGGTGCCCGGCTGCACCCTGGCTCTGGCCCAGGGCACAGGCGGGTTGCTCGGCTCGCGCCACGGCAGCGCCACCCTGATCATGGAAAGGCAATAAGCGATGACCACTCAATACACCGACCGCCCACTGGCAGCCGTGACTGTCGACGCCGCCACCGAGCATTTCTGGGCAAAGGCCAAGGAAGGCCTTCTGTGCACCCGGCGCTGTACCAGCTGCGGCAAGGTCCACTGGTATCCGCGCGCACTCTGCCCCTTCTGCTTGGGCGACACCGAGTGGTGCAGCCTCTCTGGACTGGGCACGATCTACAGCGTGAGCGTCACGCGCCGTGCCGGGCCCATTCCGTTTGCGATCGCCTACGTCACGCTCGATGAGGGCATCACGATGCTGACCAACATCGTCGACTGCGATCTCGACGATCTGAAGATCGGCCAACGGGTCGAGGTCACGTTCAAGCCTGCAGAGGGCGGCGCGATGGTCCCGATGTTCAAGCCGGCCTGAGCACAGCACAGATGGAGACGCTCGACTTCTCGGTGGAGAACGCGGTCGGCTGGATTCGCCTCACCCGCCCGGAGATCCACAACCCGCTGGACGTACCGCTGCGCACCGACCTCATGGCCGTGCTGGAGCAGGTGCGCAACGACCCTGCCGTGCGCGCGCTTGTCCTCACCGGCGGCGCGAGCGCCTTCTGCGCCGGCGGCAACCTCCATGCGCTGCAGGAGCACGCGCATGCGGGCCCCGCCTACTGGCAGCGGCGCATCAACGCCGGGCTTCGCCTCACCGACGATCTGCTGAACGTGGGCTGCCCCCTGATCGCCGCGATCGACGGTCCCGCGATCGGTGCCGGCTTCGCGCTTGCGCTGTGCGCGGACATGATCATCGCCAGCCCGCGCGTGAAGTTCGCCATGGCCCACTTGCGGCTGGGCCTGGTGCCGGACCTCGGCGCGCTCTATCTCCTGCCGCGCGTCGTGGGACTGCAGCGCGCAAAGGAGCTGGTGTTTTCCACCCGGGACGTTGGCGTCGAGGAAGCCCGCGAACTCGGCATCGTGATGGAAGTGCACGAGAGCGAAGCCCTCGAAGCGCGTGCGCGCGAAATGGCCGAGCGCATGGCCCAGGCCGCGCCGACCGCGGTGGCACTCGCCAAGGCGATGCTGAATGCCTCGCTCGACAGCGACAGGCAGAGCGCCTTCGCACTGGAAGCCGCGAGCCAGGCCGCTGCCTTCGCGGCGCCGGAGCCGGCCGCGCAGGTCGAGGCGATTCTCGGAAAGCGACGCCCGACCTTCGGCGGCCTGAAGTCCGCCCGCAACTGAGGCGCTTCAGCCGAAGTGCGACGCGAAGAAGGCCGCGGCCTTCTCCGCTGCGCGCCGAGCGCGCTCGGCGGCCGGGAGCGCAGCGTCGGCGACGACGGGCGTTTCCAGTTCGATCTCCGCGTCCGGCGACAAGGCCGCGACGAGCCCCTTCAGGTCAAGGCCGCCATCCCCCAAGTACATGCGACCCGACATCGCTTCGTCGAAGAGAGTCGTGTCCGGTGCACGCACCGCCGGTGCGTCGCACAGTTGCGTGAGGTAGATCGATCGGGGGTCGAGCGCACGCACCTCGGCAACGTCCGCGCCTGAGCGCGCGAGATGGAGCGAGTCGATCAGCAGGCCCACGTTGCGGGCGTCGCTGTCCGCGATCACGCGCTGGGCGTCGCCGATCGTCTTGAGCGCGCTCATTGGCATGAACTCGAGTGCGATGCGCACACCGGCATCGGCTGCAGCGCGCGCGTAGCCGCGCAGCAGCTTCGACACGCGCGCCAGGTCGGGCTCGAAGCATCCCTGCAAGATCAGCGGTGCACCGGTGCGGTGCGCGGCTTCCACATTCGCGAGCAGGTGCGACAGGCTGGTCTTCTCCGAGATGTAGTAGCCAGAGATGCTGGAGATGCGGATCGACAGCGCTTCGGCCCGCGCACGCACCCGTTCCAGACCATCGCCCTCGGCATCTGGCTGCGGCCATGGATCACCGGGATGGCGACCGCTGATGCGCAAGCCCACGGCGCCGAAGCCGGCGTTGGCGGCCGCGGAGAGCACATCCAGCGGCGCCGCATTGGCACCGAGCGAGAGAAAGCCGAGTGTGAGCGCGCGGACTTCGCGATGCCGAGGATTGCTGCTCATGCAGGCAATACCTCGCTGGCCTGCAGTTCGCGCAGGCGCTGCACCAGCGTCGCATCGGTCTCGATGCAGTCGTGGAAGCCAGCGCGTCGGATCTTCGCTGTCGCCAGCACGATGTCGTGTGACTGGCGCAGCATGTAGTCCATCCATCGCCAGTCGACGATCTGGCCGATGTCGATTTTCCGCAGGCCGTGTCTGCGCGCGATGCGGTCCCACACGGCCTGCTGGGCCGGCATCATGTCCGCGAGCGGAAGGGTCTTCGGCTCGCCGAAGGGCATTCCGAGTGCTTCTGCGATTGCAGGCCACGTGTGACGCCAACGCGCCGGGTCGCCATTGGTGACGTTGAAGGCCTCGTCCTCCGCCGCCGGCGCATCCGCGGCCCAGGCAGCGGCCGCCCCGATCTGCCGGGCGTCCGCGATCTGGTGCAGGGCCTCGTAGGCCCCCGCGCTGCCGGGAAAGCGCAGTGGCATGTCCAGTTCCTTGCACACCGCAGCGTAGAGGCCGATGCCAAGCACCAGGTTCATCGGGTTGCCGACCGCATAGCCGGAGACGAAGGGCGGAATCAGGTTGACCCAGCGCCAGCGCGCGCCGCGACTGGCTTCGCACAACCAGTCCTCCTGGTCGTAGTAGAAATTCGGCGGCAGTTGTCGCGGATCGCTCTCGCGGCAAGGCGTCGGGCTTGCGCCCCACTGGATGCCGTAGAACTTCGCGCCCGTGACGAGCACCACCTTGCGCAGCGCCGGCGAGGCCTGCTGCGCCGCTTCGACCACATTGCGCAGCATCGCCAGGTTGGGTGCCACTTCCGCCGCGCGGCTGGGCGCCGGCTGGAAGGCCGCATGGAACACATGCGTGATGCCCGTGTGCGGCGCCACGGCCCTCGAGCAGGCTGCTGCATCCAGCAGGTCGACCGCCACACCTTCGGTTCCCGGCAAGGCACCGCCGCCCGAGCGGCTCGCGCACAGCACGCGCCAGCCTTCACCGACCAGCCGCTCGGCAATGCCGCGCCCCACGATGCCGCTCGCGCCAGCGATCAGCGCGGTCCTTTTCTGTTGCATGCGGGCGCCTCAGCTGCTGAGCGTGATGCCCAGGCGCTTGATGAGATCGCCCCAGGTCTGGCTGTCGCTCAGCGCCAGCTTGCGAAAGGCCTCGCCGTGCACCAGCGAAGGCACGCCACCGGTTCGGCGCACGGACTCCTGGAACGCGGGATCGGCCTGCATGTCCGCGACTGCCTTCAGAAGCTTCGACGTCACCGGAGCGGGCATGTTGGCCGGCCCGACCATGCCGAAGAGCTGATCCGGAATCCGCACCGGCAGGCCGGACTCATTCAGGTTGGGCACGTTCGGCAACGCCGGATCACGGCCCTCGCCCGTCACCGCCAGCGCCTTGATGCGCCCGGCCTGGATGAGCGGCAGCGAAGTGGCGAGCGAAGCGATCGTGTACTGCACTTCGCCGGCAATCATGGCCGTGTCGGTTTCGTTGCCGGTCTTGAAAGGCACGTGCACCGCCTTGATGCCGACGGCCGCGTTGAACTGCTCCACCGCCAGGTGGATGCTGTTGCCCACGCCGCTTGATCCGAAGTTGAGCGTGCCGGGCTTGGACTTGGCCAGTGCGATGAAGTCCTGCAGCGTGTCCACGCCCAGCTTGGGCGACACCGTCAGGACCTGGCGCGAGGTCTGGATCAGACCGAGGTAGGTAAAGGACTTCTCGACGTCGTAGCCCGGGCTCTTGATGAGGTGCGGCGCGGAGGTCAGCGACGTGGTCGTGCCCATGCCGATCGTGTAGCCGTCGGGTCGCGCACGGGCCACTGCCGCCATGCCGATGGTTCCCGAACCGCCGATCTTCTGCTCCACGATCACGGTCTGCCCCAGCCGGCCGCCAAGGTCGGCGGCGATCAGCCGCGCCAGGATGTCGACGGCGCCTCCGAAGGGCGTGATCAGTGTGATGGGCCTCTCGGGCCAGGTCCCCTGCGCGAGCAGGCGACCGGGGGAAACGGCAAGGGCGGCGGCACCCGCGGCGATCCGGACAAGGGCGGTGCGACGGCCGCAGCGTGGCATGTGCATGACAGGACTCCTGAGGAAACGAATTCGACTCAAAAGCATAATGGACAGACCAATGGATCATTCTTCGGTAATACCCCGAGTTGCAATGCCTCGCTCCATCTTTCGCTTTGCCGAGTTCGATATTAGAATGGTTTAACCAATAATCCAATCACCCTCATATCACGGAGCCTCTCATGCTCTCCCCTGAAGACAACGAAACGCTCGTGCGCGTCGGCCCAGGCACCGCCATGGGCAGCCTGATGCGCCTGTACTGGCTTCCCTTCCTTCCCACCAGCGACCTGCCAGCGGGCGGCATGCCGCAGCGGGTGCGGCTGCTGGGCGAAGACCTCATTGCCTTTCGCGACAGCGAAGGCAGACTCGGCCTCGTGGACCATGCCTGCCCGCACCGTGGCGCGCCGCTGGTCTTCGGTCGCAACGAGGATTGCGGCCTGCGATGCGTCTATCACGGCTGGAAGTTCGGCACCGACGGCCATGTGCAGGACCTGCCGGCCGAATTGCCCGAGAGCCGACTGAAGGACAAGGTCCGCCTCAAGGCCTACGCCTGCCGCGAACGCAACGGCATCGCCTGGGCCTACATGGGCCCGCAGCAGGACAACCCGCCGCCGCTGCCGGAGATGGAATGGAACCTCGTGCCTGCCGAGCGCGTTCACGTCAGCTTCCGCGTACAGGAATGCAACTGGCTGCAGGCGGTGGAAGGCGAGATCGACTCGGCGCACGCGCCGATCCTGCATGGCCGCATCGATGCGCAAGGCGCCATCAGCGACTGGATCGCCAAGCGCGACCTGCGCCCCACCTTCCAATGCCAGCGCCAGCCGTTCGGCATGAGCATCGCTTCGCGCCGCAAGCTCGACGACGAGACCAGCTACTGGCGGGTGAACCAGTTCCTCCTGCCTTTCTGGACGCTGGTGCCGCCGCAGTCGCAGTACCCCGAACTGTCGGGCCACGCGTGGGTGCCGCTCGACGACTACAACACGCTGTGCATCATGTTCTCCTACCACCCCTCGGAGAAGCTCTACGACAAGTCGCGCGCGCTGTTCGAGAAGGGCCACGCGGGCCGCGAGACCGGCCATGCCAGCCAGGACGCATTCGCGCCCCGACCGGCCACCGAGCCTTTCGCGAAGTACTGGACCAAGTTCACCCGGCAAAACGGCTATCTCTTCAACTACGACGCGCAGACCAAGACGTGGTTCTCCGGCCTGCCGGGCCTGTGGGTGCAGGATGCGGCCTGTCAGTCGGGCGTGGCCGCGATCTACGACCGCAGCAAGGAGAACCTCGGCATCAGCGACACCGGCGTCGCGATGACGCGGCGCCTGCTGCTGGACACGGTGCGCATGCTGCAGGGCAGCGGCACCCAACCGCAGGGCATCAGTGACCCGTCGACCTTCATGGTGCGCGCCGTCTCGCTCACGCTGCCCGCCGGCGTGCAGTGGCAGGACCACGCCGAGCACATGACGGCACGCCTGGATGCCGGCTTCGGCTACACGCCGTGAGCGGGCTGCAACTGCTTCTGCGTCAGTTGCGCCGCGAGGCGGAAGGCATCGTGTCGTACGAGTTCGTCTCCGCGGGCGACGCGCCGCTGCCGGCCTTCACTGCGGGTGCGCACATCGACCTGCAACTACCCGGCGGCCTGCAGCGCAGCTACTCGCTGGTGAACGACCCGGGCGACCGCCACCACTATGTGATCGCGGTCGACCGCGCGGCGGACAGCCGCGGCGGTTCGGCCTGGATGCACAGCATGCCGCGGCCCGGCGATCGTCTCGCGAGCAGCGTCCCGATCAACGACTTTCCCCTGTACGAAGACGCGCCGCTTTCGATCTTCATCGCGGGCGGGATCGGCGTCACGCCGTTCATGGCGATGGCCGCACGCCTGAATACGCTTGGCCGCGCCTGGCGCTTGCACTACGCGGTGCGCTCGCGCCAGCGCGCGGCCTACGTGCAGGAACTGAGCACGCTGGACCGCAGCGGCACGTCGGTGAACCTGTACTGCACCAGCGAGGACATGGGACGCCCGGACATCGTAGCCATCGTGTGTGACGCCCCGGCCGGATCGCATCTGTACTGCTGCGGTCCGAACGGCATGCTCGACACCTTTACCACCGCCTGCGCCGGTCTGGCGCCACAGCGTGTTCACCTTGAGCGCTTCAGCGCCAGCCAAGAGGCGGCCACCGCCGGCGGCTACGAGGTGCGATTGGCCCGCAGTGGCAAAACTCTGGGCGTGGAGGCTGGAAAGACCCTCCTGGACACTCTGCTCGATGCCGGCGTCCCGATCCAATACGCCTGCTCCCAGGGCGTCTGCGGCACCTGCTCCACGCCGGTGCTGGAAGGCACGCCCGACCACCGCGACGACTACCTCTCCAACGAAGAGAAGGCGGCCAACCAGGCGATCATGGTCTGCTGCTCCGGCAGCCTCACGCCGCGGTTAGTGCTCGACATCTGAGCGAAAGGTGTGGGGCTCACTATTCGGCGGCGATCTTGTTGTCCTTGACCACCTTGGCCCAGGCGCGCGCATCTTCGTCCAGGAAGCGCCTGAAGGCTTCCGGTGGCTCACCCACCGGCGTCAAGCCATAGCCTTGCAGCTTGGCGCGGAAATCCGCTGCGGAGACGATGCGTTGTGAGTTTGCGAGCAAGACCGCGAGCGCTGGTTGCGGCGTTCCCTTGGGCGCGAAGATGCCGTGCCACGAATCACCCACGAATCCCGGATAGATCTCGGCGATTGCGGGCACGTCGGGCAGGCCTTCGATGCGATGGGGACTGGAAACGCCGAGCGCGCGGACCTTGCCGGCCTTTACCTGCGGAATCGCGCCGGTACTCGCGTCGAAGGCGACGTCGACACGCTGCGCGATGACGTCCGGCAGGAAGTAATCCTTGTAGGGCACGTGCGTCATCGACACGCCCGCCTGGTTGAGCAAGCGAGCCATGGCCACATGCGTGCCCTGCCCGATGCCAGCGCTTGCGTAGGTCATCGCATCCGGCCTGGCCTTCGCTTCGCGGACCAGGTCCTGCAGCGAGCGGATCTTCGACTCATTGGATGTGACCAGCACATAAGGCACCGAAAGAATCCGCGTGACCGGTACGAAGTCCTCGGCCTTGTAGGGCAGCTTCTTGTAGACGTAGGGATTGATCGAGAAGGTGTTGTTCACCGTCCAGAGCAGCGTGTACCCATCCGCAGGCGCACTGGCAGCGGTCTGCGCCCCGATGATGGTGCTGGCGCCGGAGCGGTTTTCCACCACGACCGGCTGGCCGGTGGCCTTTGCGAATTCGTCGCCCCACAGCCGCGCGATCACGTCGGGCGACGTGCCGGCCGGAAACGGAACGATGAGGCGCACGGGTCGCGATGGATATGGGGCCTGTGCGCGCGCGGCGACCGTTGCTCCAGCCAGCAGCACGCCAGCCATGCCGAGCGCGGTGCGCCGCGAAATCGTGTTCGGTGTTGTCATCCTCTTGCCTCTTTGCTTCTGTTGCGTATTGCGAACGGGGGTGGGGCACGGGCGGTCAGGTCTTCAGTTCCAGGCGACGCACCAGCGACGGGAAGTCGGCCATGTCCTGACGGATGGTGGCTTCGAGTACCTGTGGCAATCCGCCCACCAGTTCCCAGCCATTGATCTGCGCGCGGGCCTTCATCTGCGTGTCCGCGAGTGCCACGTCCAGCGCCTTGTTCAGGCGCGCGATCACCGGCGCTGGTGTTGCGCGCGGCGCCGCGAGTCCGATCCAGAACGACGGGTCGAAATGCGGGAAGCCCGATTCGGCGAGTGTCGGCACCTCGGCCATCGAGCTGAGGCGGCGCGAAGCCGTCTGTGCGAGCGGTGCGATGGTGCCGCCCTTGAGGCCGGCTTGCGCCGACGAGAAATCCAGCAGCGCGAGCTGGACTTCGCCGCCCATGAGACCGGTGATCAGCGGGCCCGATCCCTTGTACGGAACATGGACCAGATCGATACCCGCCAGCGACTTGAACTGTTCGATCGCGATGTGGTTGGTCGCGCCGATGCCCGCGCTGCCGTAGAACAGCTTGCCGGGCTGCGCCTTGGCCTGCGCGATGAATTCGCGCAGCGTCCGCCATGGCGATTTGCCCGGCGTCGCGAGGATGCCGACTGCACGAAGCGCAAGGCCCACGGGTGCGAACTCGCGCGCAGGGTCGACCTGTGCGCCTTGCTGAACCAGCGGCGCGACGATGTGGTTCGAGCGCGACGTGACCAGCACCGTGTAGCCGTCGGCGGGTGAGCTGGCGACCGCCGCGGTGCCGATGAGGCCCGCGGCACCAGGCCGGTTGTCGATGACCAGCGGCTGGCCGAGCGTCGCGCGCATCGATTCGGCGAGGAAGCGCGCGACGATGTCGGAGGGGCCGCCGGGCGGGTTGGGCACGACCAGCTTGATAGGCCTCTGGGGAAAGGCGTCGTCAGCCGCCCAGGCGCCGCGTATGCCCGCGATGGGTGCCAGCCCTGCGAGCGCGCCGGCAAGGAAGGTTCTTCGATTCGTCATAGGGTGGTCTCCGGTGCCTTTGTGATGGGCAAAGCAGTGCGCCCGCCGAGCGTCTCGGCCACCCAGTCGGCGATGTACGCACCGGCGTTGGCCGAGTTGTCGAAGCTGGAGTGCTGCTCGCCGCCTTCGCGATCCGTGAACAACTTGAGCTCGCGCTTCGGGCTGTTCACGAGCTGGTCGTAGGTGCGCTGGGCCCAGTGCAGCGGAATCTGCGAATCCTTCTGGCCGTGCGTCACGAGGAAGGGCACGCGGATCTTTTCGACGACGCCATCCAGATGCACCCGCTCCGCGATGCGCAGGAAATCGGCCTGGTCCTTCGCGCCCCAGACCCAGCGGACGTGCTCCCAGTAGTGCGGAACCGGAAGGCTGCCTTCGCGCGCCAGTCGCTTGAGCTGCACATCGCGCCAGTCATGGTTGGCGCCCCACACCACCCCGCAGGCAAATCGCGGCTCGAAAGCGACCGCGCGCGGACAGAAGTAGCCGCCGAGCGACACGCCTTCCATGCCGATGCGATGCGGATCGATGTCCGCGCGCTGTTCGAGCCAGTCCACGACCGGCGTCGCCCAGCGTTCCGATTCGACGAGCGCCGTCATGCCATGAAGGCGCAGCGCTTCGCCGGAGCCCGGCTGGTCGATGACCAGCGATGCCACGCCGCGCTGCGCGAGCCAGCGCGGCAAGCCCACGCGATATTTCATTTCCTTGGTCGAGTCGAGCCCGTTGACCTGCACGAGCACCGGTGCACGGCCACCGGGCGGCACGCCTTCGGCACGCACGTAGAGGCCTGCGATATGCGCGTCGCCATACGGGATCTCGACGCGTTCGCAGTTCTCGCCTGCAAGCCGCACGCCGCGCGCGAAGGTGTCGAGAAAGCGGCGGTACAGCAGCGCACGGCCGGGCGCGCCGTGCGCCTGCAGACGCTCGGCGGTGATCAGGTAGGTGGCGGCTCGCCCGAGCTTGTCACCGGCCGAGATCAGACGGCCGCGCGCTTCATCCTCGCGCGCGAGTTCGCAGAGCTGGTCGGCCATGCGCTCCCAGCTTTCGCGAAAGGCGATCGAGGCGGCCGCATCGGGTTGCTTCGCGGCCTCCTGCAGGGGTGCGCACATGGCTTCGATCTCGCCGATGCGTGCGCCCATCTCGATGGCGAGGTCGACCGAGAGGTTCCAGACGTAGTGGGTGGGGAAGTACTTGAACATGGGGGTCAGTCGCCGTCCGAGACCAGCGTGCCGCCGTCGACGACCAGTGTCTGCCCGCTGATGAAGGCCCCAGCAGGCGACGCCAGCATCGCTGCCACGCCAGCTACCTCATGCGGCTCGCCGATGCGGCGCAGCGGTGTCATCGCAAGGCGACGGGTCATGAAGGCCGGGTCCGCCAGCAGATCGGCGGCGAGCGGCGTGCGGATCAGACCCGGCGCAATCGCGTTCGCCCGCACGCCGTGCGGACCCCATTCCACAGCCAGGTTGCGTGCTATCTGCGCGAGCGCCGCCTTGCTCATGCCGTAGAGCCCGATCGCGCGGTTGCCCCGCAGCGCGGCGATGCTGGCCATGAGGATCACGCAGCCTCTGCCGCGCTCGGCCATCGGCGGCACCAGCGACGCGCAAAGCGCATGCGCGCTCGCGAGGTTCACCTGGAACACGCGCTCCCAGTCGCTTCGGTCAGTGGCGAGCAGCGGTCCCGCGGGCCCTTGCATGCCGGCATTGCACACCAGCGTGTCGATGCGACCGAACATCTCGATGGCACGCGCACCGAGCGCATCGGCCTGTTCCGCATCGGACAGGTCCGCGGCGATGACGCCGGCCCGCACGCCCATGTCGCGGCAACGCGCGGCGACGGCATGCGCGGCTTCCGCGGCATCTCCCTCGCGGTCGGAGAGAACCAGGTCGGCGCCCTGCCCCGCACAGGCCAGCGCGATCGCCTGACCCAGTCCGCCCGAGGCGCCGGTGACCAGCACCACCTGGCCGTGCAGATCGAAGAGCGCCGACGCTTGTGTCTTACTCAAGACGTACTCCGACTTCGTGAATCACCTTGCCCCAGCGAGCGGTTTCGGTGCGGATGAGTTCGCCGAACTCGGCACGCGAGCTCGGCGCCACCACGAGACCGAGGTCGGTGTAGCGCTGCACCACATCGGGGGGCTGAACCGCCTTCACGAGCTCGTCGTGCAGCAGGTTGGCGATCGGCTCGGGCGTTCCGGCCTTCACCACGGCGCCGGTCCAGCCGGGGACGTTGAGCGAAGGCAGGCCCAGCTCCGCGACGGTCGGCACCTGCGGCAACTGCGGCAACCTGCGCTCGCTGCCCACCACCGCGAGCGCGCGGGCCTTGCCCTCGCGCACCATTGGAATGCTGCTCGGCGTCACGTCGAGCATGAGATCGATGTGGCCGGCCAGCAGGTCCTGCACCGCGGGCGCGCCGCCCTTGTAGGCCACATGGGTGAGCTTGCCCTTGATCTCGGCGTTCAGCATCTCCATCCAGATGTGCGGCTGGCTACCCATGCCGTAGGAGCCGTAGTTGAGACCCTTGTCGCGCGCGGCCTGCAACAGGTCCTGCCAGGACTGCAGCCGGCTGTTGGCGGGCACGATCACCAGCGTGGGCGACACCAGCAGGCGCGAGAGCGGTGTGAAGTCCTTCAGCGTGTCGTAGCTCAGCTTCGGGTAGAGGCCCGCATTCATCGAAAACGGCCCGAGGTCCCCGTACAGCAGCGTGTAGCCATCGGCCGGCTGCTGCTTGGCGAAGTTCACGCCGATCTGGCCGCCGGCACCGGGGCGGTTGTCCACGATCACGGGCTGCTTGAGGCTCGCCGAGAGCTTCTGCGCCAGCATGCGTGACAAGGCATCGCCGAAGCCGCCGGCCGGATACGGCACGACCCAGGTGATCGGGCGCGTGGGATAGGCGGTCGAGCCTTGCGCCATCGCGGTGGACGCCAGCGGCGCAATGGGCAGGAGCGGCACCGCGGCGGCACTGCGCAGGAGACGGCGACGGGTCGGGTTATGAAAGGTCATGGTTAAAGACGGCACTCGCCGCAATTGAAAAGAAGGTTCATGCCCACGCGGGTTCCGGGGCCGCCTGGTCGCGGTAGCCCAAATCGAGTGCGCGTCGCACCAGTGCTTCTGGCGTTCCGTCGTCTCGCAGCCCGAGCGCTCGCGAGACGCGGTCGTCCAGCACCGGATAGCGGCCGAAGACAGCCTCCACGGAACGCTGCGGCGAATAGCGCACCAGGCGCTCTCCATGGACAGCATGAATTCGTGAGAGCGTGTGGACGACTTGCGAGATGGAGAGGCGCAACACCGGCAAGGGCCATGCGCGTTCCGCGTTGCCGGGATCCATGCTTGCAGCGTGAGCAAGGTTCTGCACACACCGGCGGGCGGACATCCACCATGCCGTCGCATCGGCACTCACAGGGCATGTGAAAGGCTCCCCGGCCGCCAGTGCATGCATCAGGTCGCTCATGAACGCGGACACCAGCCCGGACGGCGCACGCGGCCGCGCGACGATGCCCGGCAGACGCAGCGATCGGCCGTCCAGCAGGCCACGCCGCGTGAAGTCGGTGAGCAGGATTTCGCACGCCAGCTTGTGCGCGCCGTAGACCATCGGCGGACGCAGCGGCGTCGCAGGCGTCACCGGGTCGGGCAACGGACTGCCGTACACCGCGATCGTGCTGGCATAGACAACCACCGGCGCTCGCCCGCGCGGCGCCGCATCGGCCAGCGTCTGGAAGAGGTCCAGCGTGGCATCGAGGTTGATGCGCCGGCTCAGCAAGGGATCTGCTTCGGCCGCTCCACCCGGCACCGCGGCGAGGTGGAAGCACACATCCGGCGCCAGTTGCGCGATGCGCCGCTGGATGTCGCGGCAGGCGAGGTCACCTTCGAGGGTGATGACGCCGGCCATCGAATCGAGCCGATGATCCAATGCCACGAGCGAATCGATCGCACGTCCGCCGATCGCGCCCTGCGACCGTAGCAGCCCCAGCAGATGCGCGCCGATGAAGCCACCAGCGCCCGTCACGAGCACCTTCATCGTCAGTCCTCGAAGATCGCCACGGCCCGCGTCCAGCCTGCGGACGCGCCGCGGATCTTGTGGGGGAAGCAGCAGATGGTGAAGCCATCGCCGGGAAGCGATTCGAGGTTGTGCAGCTTCTCCAGGTGGCAGTAACCGATGTCGCGCCCGGCCTTGTGCCCTTCCCAGATCAGCGAGGTGTCGCCGGTTTCCGCGATGCGCTGTGCGGTGTAGCTGAACGGCGCATCCCAGCTCCAGGCATCCGTGCCGGTCAGGCGCACGCCGCGCTCCAGCAGGTACATGGTGGCCTCGTAGCCCATGCCGCATCCGGCGGAAACAAAGTCGCTGTGGCCGTAGCGTTCACCGGCGCGCGTGTTGACCACCACGATCTCCATCGGGCGAAGCACGTGGCCGATGCGTTGCAGCTCCACCTCGACGTCCTTCGCGGTGGCGACGTAGCCATCGGGAAAGTGGCGGAAGTCGAGTTTCACGCCGGGCCGGAAGCACCAGTCCAGCGGCACTTGGTCGATGGTGATCGAAGGCCGGCTGCCTCCCAGCCTCGCATCCTGCGTCGAATGGAAGTGATAAGGCGCGTCCAGGTGCGTGCCGTTGTGCGTGGAAAGGCTCACCCATTCGGCGGCCGCCGCTTCGCCCTCCGGATAGTCCTCCGGCTTCGTGCCCGGAATCAGCTGCATGAACTCGGGCAGCGTTTCCGCGTGCTTCTGGTAGGTGATCTTCGGTGCGAGCGGAGGCGGGTCCGACAGCACATCGTTTTCGAGATAGATCGACAGGTCGACAAAGCGCGGCATGGCGGTCTCCTTCAAGCGGCTGCCCGGGGCGCCTTCACGATGCGCTGGTCGATGGCGCCGAAGACCGGTCGGTCGTTCCAGCGCGCTTCCATGCGGACGCGGTCGCCGAAGCGCATGAAGGGTGTGGCGCTCGCGCCCTTTTCGATCAGCTCGATCGCACGGCGCTCCGCAATGCATGCCGATCCCTTCGCGCCGCCGGCGTTCGAGACAGTGCCCGAGCCGATGATGGTGCCCGCCGACAGCCGCCGCGTGGTCGCCGCGTGGGCGATGAGCTGGTCGAAGCCGAAGTTCATCTCGCGCCCGTTGGGATCACCGAACCATCGGCCGTTGAATTCGACCGTGAGGTCCAGATGCACGCGCGCGTCCTTCCAGGCATCGCCGATCTCGTCGGGCGTGACCGCCACCGGCGCGAAGCTCGACGACGGCTTGGCCTGGAAGAAGCCGAACCCCGTTCGCATCTCGCGGGGGCCGAAAGCGCGCAGGCTCACATCGTTGATTTGCACCAGCAGCAGTACGCGGCCCAGCGCCGCGGACGCGGGGCAACCCATCGGCACCTCGTCGACGATGACACCGAACTCGCCTTCGAAGTCGATGCCATGCGCTTCGTCCGGCAAGGGCAGGTCGTCGCGCGGCCCGAGCAAGTCGTCGGAGCCGCCCTGGTACATCAAAGGCACTTTGTCGCTGTCCGGAATCGGATCGATGTTGAAGGCCTTTTCCATCAGCCGTCCGTGGTTCAGGAAGGCCGAGCCGTCGCACCACTGCGGCGCGCGCGGCAATGGGGCTGCTGCAGCGGTGGTGTCGAAGTGGAAGGCGTCCGCGGCAATGCCGGCGTTCAGTGCCTCGTAGAGCGCAGCAAGGCGCGGCGCGGTGTCGCTCCATCGTTCGATGGCGTCGAGCATCGATGGCGCGATGCCATCGGCGGCGACCGCGCGTTGCAGGTCGCGCGAGACGACGACGAGGCGGCCGTCCTTGTGGCCGTTCCTGAGTGTGGCGAGCTTCATGCGTGGAGGTCTTCGTTCCAGTGGACAGGGGCCAGCCCCGCGACGGGGGAGCGAAAGCTGGGCAAGGTGGTGCCGCGCAGGCTGCCGAGGTAGACGATCTGCAGATCCGGACCGCCGAAGGTCAGGCTCGCCATCCACGGTGCAAGCGTTCCGCAGGCGGCGGCCATGATCTCAGGCGTGAGCGTGCGGGCTTCGTAGTGGGCGTCGAGGGCGCGCGTGGCCTCGGGGTTTCCGTCGTCCAGCAGCGTCAGCAGGTCGCCCTCGGGCGTGATCGCCACCAGGCGGTCGCTCATGACCAGCGTGGCCCAGAGGTTGCCGAACGCATCGAAGGCGAAGCCGTCGGGGAAGCCGGGCAAGCGCTCGGGGCCATAGGTCTCGCGCGTGCCGAGCGAGCCGTCGTTCCGCACCTCGAGGCGCGAGATGCGACGGGCATTGCTCTCCACGACGTACAGCCACTCCTCGTTGGCGTCCATGCGGACTTCGTTGGTGCCTTCGAATCCGTCCGCCACGATGCGTGCACCGCGCTCGTCGATGAGCGCGATGTAGCCATCGCGCGCGCGGGCGTTGATCGAATCGGTCCACGGCTGCATGCGGGTCGTGACCGTGAGCCAGATGCGCCCGCGCCGGTCGCGCAGCACGAAGTTGGCCTTGCCCAGCGGCCGGCCATCGATGCGGTCGAAGAGACGGCGCACCTGGCCTTCGCGGCTCATGACCTCGACCGAATCGCTGCCCCAGTTGGCAATGACGATGTCGCCATTGGGCAGGAACGCCAGCCCGTTGGGCAGCGACCCCTGGCTCTGCACATAGCGTTTGTCGAAGTCCGTCGGCGTGTGGCCATCGGTGGGTGATGAAGGAGCGACCAGCCGCTGCGTGCCGTCAGGTGCGATGCGCATCACGCCGCCACGCGCGTCCGCGGCCCACAAGGTGCCATCGCGCTCGGCCAGCACGCATTCAGGGCGCTGGAGGTCGTGGCCGACATGTCGGATCGCGGCCCGATCGACCTGCCAGCCGCGAAGTGGGTTGTTCTTGATCATGCTCTGGAGGAAAAGTGCGCGCAGCTTAGGTGCGGCCATCTCCGTGCACAAACCGAATCTCCCGATGGCAGCCATCGCGCGGCCCGATACCTCGCTGCCCTAAGATCGCTGCAACCCGACGGAGACAAAGAATGCGTTACCAGCGCATCGACCTGAACCTGCTGATCGCACTCGACGCACTGCTGGCCGAGCGCAACGTGACCCGCGCTGCCGAGCGCATGCACATGACACAGTCCGCCATGAGTGGCGTGCTCTCACGCCTGCGCGACTACTTCGAAGACCCGCTGCTCGTGCCGCTCGGCCGGAGCATGCAGTTGACGCCGCGTGCGGAAAGCCTGATCGATCCGGTGCGCAACATCATCCTGCAGGTCGATGCGACGTTGGGCGTGAAGCCCGAGTTCGAGCCTGCTACGGCGCATCGGCACTTCCGTGTGATCGCCTCCGACTATGTGACGCAGGTGCTGCTCGCCGAGGCGCTGCGTCGCATTGCGCAGATGGCCCCGCACCTGACCTTCGACGTGCGGCCGACACATAGCGGCATGGCGCAGGACCTGGACCAAGGGCGCGTCGACTTCCTGGTCACGCCGGCGCATCTGACGCTGCCAGAGCATCCGCAGGCGATCCTCTTCGAAGACACCTACCACGTGATCGCATGCCAGCAGAACAAGGCTCTGCAGGACGGCATCACGCTCGACCAATACCAGTCGCTCGGTCATGTCGTGTATCAGGCGGACCAAGGAAGCAACCCGTGGTTCGAGCAGTGGTACGCCAATCAACACGGCAGCACCCGCCGCATCGAAGTGGTCGCGCACGGCTTTCTGCTGATGCCGCGCTTCGTCGTCGGCACCCACCGGATCGCGACCGTCCAGACCCGCTTGGCGAAGCAGTTCGTGCAGGCGATGCCGCTGAGACTGCTGGAGCCCCCGCTGGAAACACCCAGGCTGACCGAAGTCCTGCAGTGGCATCGCTATCGCGAGGACGACCCAGGCGTGCGCTGGGTTCGCGAGCAGATCATTGCTTTGGCGGAGGTGATGCCGGCAATCTAGCTCCTTCGGGCTGCCGGCCCAATTCTGTCAGCCTCTTCTGCCTGCCGTGTGACCCCTACGCGGGGACGCGATCAACAGAACATGAACGCCAGGATGGCGACATCGTCCGCCAGGTTGAGCAATGCGTACCCGGACAGCCTGTAGGCCAGCACCATCGTTTGGTTGATCAGGTCTTGGATCGTCAAGGCAGCCTCGCACGCGGCCATTCAGTGCTCACGCTGGGCTTTCCGCCAGTCCCATGGGGCTACCGGGTCAGGATCGCGCCACAGCCCGACCCGCTTGGCCTTTGCTTCCATCTCGGCGAACTCGTACTGCCCTCGCTCCTGGGGCGTTTGCTCGCGCGCGTAGGCGCGATACCACCAGGCCATCCCGACGGTAACCATCGCCAAGCCGGCATCAAGAGTTTTCGGTCCGTTCGGCGCCGATGCCGGAGCGACATGCACCTTGCAGACCGATCGTCCGTAGCGATCGGTCTTGATGCAATCGAGTTCGGCGTCCTTCATGTAGATCAGATCAGACATCGCTTGCTTCGCTCGCTCACCGAAGGGCTGGTGCTTCTCCGGGGCGTCGATGCCGTTGAGCCGCACCTTGATCTCCTCGTAGTTACCGGGCCGGCCGCAGCGGGCCTTCAAGGTGTCGCCGTCGGAGACGCCAACGACCAGGCAGGTTTGAGGTGCCGCGTGCAGGGTGAACGGGAGGGCCAGAAGGATCGAGAAAAGCAAACGACGCATCGCGGAATTTTCGCTGATGCACCAAGGTAATTTCTCGTTCGACCAACTTTTCAGGTGCTCCTGGTCCCCCGGCGGCGGTCGGCAAGCTCGTCTTCGCGGGCAGAATGGTGCTCACCTGGACCCACCCGAAGGTGCCTCATGGTCTGTTTTCGGTTGCTGCTTGTCGTGTGGCTTGCCTCTTGTGGCAACCTGGCTCATGCGGCCGTCTGGCGGTGCACCCTTCGCCACGTCTACGAGGTCAAGCCCGGGGGCGCGCTCGAGCAGCAGAAAGAAGATCCCATCCTGATGCACTTCCAGCGCGTGGGTGAAAT
Organism: Variovorax sp. YR216; assembly: GCF_900107745.1. Taxonomy (GTDB): domain Bacteria; phylum Pseudomonadota; class Gammaproteobacteria; order Burkholderiales; family Burkholderiaceae_C; genus Variovorax. Next base: position 79,302 of record NZ_FNRO01000012.1, read on the forward strand.
GCTGCTCTATGACGAGGCCACTGGATCGGTTCGCTACCTGAGCGCCGGAAGCACCGTGTGGAGGCTGACCTTCCAGGTCAAGCAAAGGGGTGATGACCACGACGACTCTGCGATGGCACTCTTCATCGACCCCGCCGGGGGCTCGGTCATCGTGCTGAGAATCTATACCGGCGGCAAGGAATCTCGTGACGCAAGCAGGTTCTCGTTCGTGGATATGAGAGGGTCGATCGGCACCGGGACTTGCGCGCAGATGGCCAACGGCTGACGGCGGCGGCGGTTCTTGCCCTTTGTGGGTAGCACCTTGCTCGGGGCGCGTCGCGTCAACGATCCGATCTGCCCACCGGGTCCGCTCAGGCTCGGCGAGATGTCGAGGTCCGTCTTGGCACGGACGTAGCGGGCGCCGGCCAGCGTGTAGATCTGCTGCACGAAGTCGACGTTGTAACCACCCAGGAGCCCCCCGGCGACCCGGTTGGACACGCCGAGCTTCACGTACTGCATGTCGAGCATGCCACCCCAGTCACCCTTGCGGGCTTCGAGCGTGCCCATGGCGCCAAAGTCCAGGGCGTTGAGGATGCTGCTGGAACTCACGGAAACGGTGCTCCCGGGCAAGGGCCCGAGCTTCAAGTCCGAGCGGATGCCTGCAATCGCCGAGCGCATCGTTGGGCCAGTTGATCTGCGTCAATCTTGCTGGGTGCGCTCGATTGAATACTGCCTTCTCCCATGACTCGGGTGGCCCATGCTCGGCTCCTTGCCTTACCTGCTCTATGTGTTCGGGATGGCCCTGCTGATCGGGGGCTGCGCCACGTCATATCCGGTCAACCCGCCGATTGCGAAGATTGACCGAAGCACCGGCTACAGGTACGTGACGCGCGCCACGCAATTCAAGGACAAGGAGAACCTGGTGGTTCTCGCTTTCTCAGGAGGCGGCACCCGCGCTGCGGCCTTCTCCTACGGTGTGCTGGAGGCGCTGCGGACCATGGAGCTCACCGGCCCCAAGGGCATCAAGATTCGAATGCTCGATGAGGTGGATGTGATTACAGGCGTGTCCGGGGGCAGCTTCACCGCCTTGGCCTACGGCCTCTACGGCGAGAACCTGTTTGATTTCTACGCGTCGAGTTTCCTCAAGCGCAACGTGCAGGGAGACTTGCTTCACCGCGTGCTCAATCCTTCGACATGGACTGCATGGGGACGCTCCGAGACCGCCTCCAAGCTCTACGACGAAATCCTCTTCCATGGAGCGACGTTCGCAGACCTCGACAACGGCAAGGGCCCGTTCGTCGTCGCCTCGGCAACGGACATCACGAGCGGCGCGCGCATCGGATTTCATCAGGGGATATTCGACGTTCTTTGCTCGGACCTCAATGCCGTCCCGCTGTCTCGCGCGGCCACGGCATCCTCCGCGGTGCCGCTGGCGTTCTCGCCCGTGACCCTCCACAACTATGGCGGCACCTGCAACTACGCTGTGCCCGCGGCCTTTGCGGCATTTTCAGATCCGGCGGCACCTGCAACGCCGCGCCCGGCCGCGCGTTACCTCGCGCATGTGCAGGATCTTCTTGCGTACGAAGACAGCGTGCACCAGCCTTACATCCACCTGCTCGACGGCGGACTCTCGGACAACCTCGGAATGCGCGGGATCCTGGAGACACTCGACAACATGGAAGCCTTGAAGTCCGTGGGGGAGCCGACACCCTTGGACAACGCGCGAAGAATCGTCCTGTTCATCGTCAATTCGCGCTCCACGCCAAAGTCCGACTGGCCCGAGAAAGAACGTCCTCCCAGCGAGATCGCCCTCCTCATCAAGGCGACCGGCGTCCCCATCGATCACTATTCGTACGACACCGTCGAGACGCTCAAGGACATCGTCGCTCGATGGCAGACGTTGCGGCGATTGGCGGCGTCTCCGGCGTTCGTCCAGAACAAGGACCCTGCGACGGCGAAGCTGCTGACGACGCCATCGGTGGACCTCTACGTCATCGATGTTTCGTTTCCCGCGCTCAAGGATGAGACGGAACGCAGCTACCTGAACAATTTGCCGACGTCATTCGTCCTTCCGCCGGAGGCAGTCGATCGACTCCGCGCCGCTGCGGCAACGATCGTCAGGGACTCACCAGAGTTCAAGCGCCTGCTCAAGGATGCAGGGGCGACCATCGCCATCAGCCCTGCCGACGACGCTGCGCATGCCTTGCCCGAGGGGCGATAGGCGGTGGCCTTCGCCGCGACCACGATCAACTAACCCACGATCAACCAACCCGAAAGGAAACGAAAATGACGCAACGGAACCTGTGCTGTCTGGCTTTGTCCGCCATGTTGATCTCGAGCGCCGGCGCGCAACAGTTCGTGTACCCAGCCAAGGGACAGAGCCCAGAACAACAAAAGAGCGACGAAGCCGCCTGCTACTCGTGGGCGGTGAACCAGTCCGGATTCGATCCGGCCAAGCCGCCGCCGCAGGCACCTGCGGCGAAACCACCTACCACCGCAACGGGGACGACCCCGGGTGCAGGTGCACGCGGTGCGGCGCGAGGGGCGATCGTCGGCGAAGCCGTCGGCGGAAACGCGAGTGCCGGTGCGGCCGCCGGTGCGGCGGCTGCGCGCGGGCAAAGCCGGCGACAGAATGCCGCCGCCGCGAGCTCCGCCAGTCAACAGCAGGCGGCTGCATCGCAGCAGAAACAGGCAGCGTTCGGAAAGGCGCGCGCCGCATGCCTCGAGGGGCGCGGATATACCGTGAAATAGGGGCACGGCCTCTCGAGAGGCGGATTGATCTTTGTCAATTGGCCCTTGTTGCCCCTGCCTAGACTGCGGGGGCGAGGAACAAGATCACGAGAAGGAGCCTGACCGTGCGCCAACCATCATTTTCTGTTGCCCTTGCGGCGGCCTCCTTGTTCGGAAGCGTCGCATCCACTGCGTTGGCCGCGGACCAGACCGAAATCGGCTCCGCGGACAAGGCCAGGCTGGAAAAGGTATTCCCATCGAAGGCCGGTTACTCGCCTTACGCGGGCCGCAACTTCCCGACACAACCGCTGTTCGGCGACACCCACCTGCATACGGCCTTCTCGATGGACGCCGGCGCCTTCGGCGCGCGCCTCACACCCAAGGATGCGTACCGCTTCGCGCGAGGCGAGGAGATCACCTCCAACAGCGGCCAGCCGGTCAAACTCTCGCGCCCGCTCGACTTCCTGGTCGTGGCCGATCACTCGGATGGCATGGGCTTCTTTCCCCAATTGATGAGCGGTGATCCCGAGCTGCTCGCGACACCTCAGGGTCGCAAGTGGTACGACCAGATCAAGGGTGGACAGGGTGCGGATGCTGCGCTGGACATCATCGGCAGCTTTGGTAGAGGGCAAATGCCCAAGGGATTTCCGACACCCGGAACGCCGGCCTACCGAAACGCCTGGCAGCAGACCATCAAGGCGGCGGAAGCCTATAACGAGCCCGGGCGCTTCACGGCATTCATCGGCTACGAATGGACCTCGAACACCGGCGGCAACAACCTGCACCGCAATGTCATCTTTCGCGGCAACGGCGCCCAGGCCATCCTGGTCGAACCGTTCACAACCCTGCCGCCACTGGGCAGCGACAACCCGGTCGACCTGTGGAAGTGGATGACCGCCACGGAGCAGAAGACCGGCAGCGAAGTGCTGGCCATCGCCCACAACGGCAATCTGAGCAACGGGCGCATGTTCCCGCTGGTCGAGGCGTTCGGCAAGAAGCTCGACAGGACTTACGTGCAGACGCGCGCCCGATGGGAGCCTTTGTACGAGGTCACGCAGACCAAGGGCACCGGAGAGGCCCATCCGTTCCTCTCGCCCAATGACGAGTTCGCGAGCTACGAGATCTGGGACAAGGGCAACCTCGACGGAAGCGAGGCGAAGAGGAAAGACATGCTCGAGTACGAATATGCGCGGTCGGCACTCAAGAACGGGCTCAAGCTGGAGGCCCAGCTCGGCACCAACCCGTACAAGTTCGGCATGATCGGCAGCAGCGATGCGCACACAGGCCTGTCCGCGATGGAAGAAGACAACTTCTTCGGCAAGACGGCGCCACAGGAGCCGAGCCCGGAGCGTCTGACCAAGGTGTTCGTGGACAACCCGAAGACCGGTGTCAAGATCATGGACTGGGAGGTCAGCGCCTCGGGCTACGCTGCGGTGTGGGCCACCGAGAACACGCGCGAGGCGATCTTCGACGCGATGAAGCGTCGCGAGACCTACGCCACCACCGGTCCGCGCATGGTCGTTCGCTTCTTCGGTGGATGGGAGTTCTCGCCCGGCGACGCGACCAATCGAATGCCGGCCGCCGTGGGCTACGCCAAGGGAGTGCCGATGGGCGGGGACCTGAACAATGCTCCGCAGGGCAAGCCTCCAACCTTCCTCGTTGCGGCATTGAAGGACCCGATCGGCGCCAATCTCGACCGCATCCAGATCATCAAGGGCTGGCTCGACAAGGATGGCAAGACGCAGGAGCGCATCTACGACGTCGCGGTTTCCGGCGGGCGTTCGATCGGTGCCGACGGCCGGTGCCCGACACCGGTGGGCAATACCGTGGACGTCGAAAGCGCGACCTGGACCAACTCGATCGGTGGGCCGGAACTCATCGCTGTCTGGAAGGACCCTGAATTCGATCCCAGGCAGCGGGCCTTCTACTACGCCCGCGTGGTCGAGATTCCGACCCCGCGCTGGACAGCCTACGACGCAAAGCGCTTCGGCATCAAGGCGCTCGCGGACACGACCATGGCGCTCCAGGAGCGCGCCTATACGGCGCCGATCTGGTACACGCCCTGAGCCCAGGTCGGATTCGAACGTCGCATCAAAGGAGCCCGCCAGATGCAGTTGAAGTCCCTGCTTCGGGAGCCTCTGGTGCATTTCGTGGCGATCGGGGCCGCCATCTTCCTGGGCTCCCATTGGTACGGCGATGCCGGCCCGGGCGGAACGCGGATTGCGATCACGTCGGGGCAGATCGAGCATCTGGCGGCAGGCTATACCAAGGCTTGGCAGCGCCCTCCGACCGAAGCCGAATTGAAGGGCTTGATTGATGACTGGGTCCGCGAGGAGGTCGCGGTGCGTCAGGCCTTCGCGACCGGGCTCGATCGGGACGACACCGTCATTCGCCGACGCCTGCGGCAGAAGCTCGAGTTCCTGGTCGAGGATGCTGCCGAGGTCGCGCCGCCATCCGACCGTGAACTGGAGGCCTGGCTTGGCGCGCATGCCGATGCCTTCCGTGTGGAGTCGCGGATCGCTTTTCGCCAGGTCTACGTGAGTCCCGACCGGCGCGGCCGTGCGGCAGATGCCGATGCCCGCACGATCCTCGGCCGGCTCGACGCCGCGGGCCCCGCCGCGCCGGTCGACGAAGTGGGCGATCCGACGATGCTGCCGCAGGAGATCGAGCTCTCGGGCGAGCGTGACATCGACCGCGTGTTTGGCGAGGGTTTCGCCCGGCTCATCGAGGCATCCGCCAAGGACAGGTGGACGGGGCCGATCAAGTCAGGCTACGGATTGCACCTGGTGCTGGTGCGCGACTTCATCGGTGGCTCGTTGCCGGACCTCGCCACGGTGCGCGCGCAAGTGGAGCGCGAGTTCCTGGAAGATCGCCGCAAGCGCCAGCTTGCCGCGATGTACCAGCGGCTGCTGGCAAAGTACACCGTCGTCGTCGACGACGCACGCGCAAGCGCCGTCGAAGCGCCGGCCACGGCCGGAGGCGGTTCATGATCACGCGCTGGCTGCCGCATCTCTGGCGGCAGATGGCCGTCGCATGTATTGCCCTCGGCGCCACAGGCGCGGCGCAGGCCCACGAGTTGCGGCCCGGCTACCTCGAGCTTCGCGAAAGCGACGCATCCACCTATGCGTTCCTGTGGAAGCGGCCGACCGGCGGCGAGGTCGAGATCCAGATTGCGCCCGAAGTGCCGGATGGCTGCCGCCTTGCAACGCCGGACCGGCAGCAGCTTTCGCCGGGTGCCGTGGTGGTCCACGGCACGTTGAGCTGCAACGGCGGGCTGGCAGGCAAGACGATTCGCATCGCGGGGCTCGAGACCACGATGACCGATGTGCTCGTGCGCATCCAGCACGCCGATGGCAGGGTCGAGAACGATCTGCTGCGCCCGGTCAATCCGACGTTCACCCTCGGCGCGGCCACGAGCGGCGCGCAACGGGCGCTTTCATACTTTCAGCTCGGCGTGCAACACATCCTTCTCGGCGTCGATCACCTGTTGTTCGTGCTTGGCCTGCTACTGATCGTGCGTGACCGCTGGATGCTCGCCAAGACGATCACGGCGTTCACCATTGCCCACAGCATCACGCTCGCTGTCGCCACCCTGGGCTATGCGAGCGCGCCGCTGGTGCCGCTCAATGCCGCGATTGCGCTGTCCATCCTGTTTCTTGGCCCGGAGATCATTCGCGTGAGGCGGGGCGACACGAGCTTCACGATCCGTCATCCTTGGGTGGTGGCATTCGCGTTCGGATTGCTGCACGGCTTCGGATTCGCGAGCGGCCTCTCGGCCATGGGACTGCCCAGGGCGGAGATTCCGGTCGCGTTGCTGCTGTTCAACGTGGGCGTCGAGATCGGCCAGTTGGCCTTCGTCATGCTTGTGCTGCTGCTCGGGCGCGCGTTCCGCATCCTCGAGATCCGCTGGTCGCGCTGGGGGCAGGCTGTGCCGGGATATGTCGTCGGCTCGCTCGGCGCGTTCTGGACGATTCAGCGATGCGTGGTGCTGCTATGAAGGCGGCACAAGCGCACGCGCTCGCGCGACAAGTAGTCGCCCGGTCGGTGCTGCTGTGCGCGAGCGTGTTCCTCGCCACGCCGGCTGCGGCGCACGTGGCGCAAGGTCAGGCCGCCGGCTTCCTGAGCGGCTTGATGCACCCGGTCTCGGGCCTCGATCACGTGGTGGCGATGGTCGCGGTCGGCCTGTGGGGGGCGCAGCTTGGGGCGCCGGCGATCTGGTTGCTGCCCGTGGCTTTCCCAATGGTCATGGCGTTCGGTGGATTCCTCGGGCTCATCGGGGTGCCGCTGCCGGGGGTCGAGATCGGAATTGCGGCTTCCGGGATTCTGCTCGGCTCGATGGTGGCAACGCAGTCACGTCCCCCATTGGGGGTCGCCATCGCGATCGTTGGGCTCTTCGCGGTATTCCACGGCCATGCGCACGGTACTGAACTGCCACCCGGACACAGCGGCCATCTCTACAGCGTCGGCTTCGTTGTGGCCACCGGCTGTCTGCACGCGACGGGAGTCGCGATCGGGTTGATCCATCGATGGCCATGGGGGCGGACGGGGTTGCGCTTGGCCGGCGCCGCCATCGGCGCAGCGGGCGTGCTTTTCCTGTGGCGGGCGCTATGAGCAAGCGAGGTGCAACGGCTGTTGCCGGCGCGTGGCTGCTGCTTTGGTCCGGGACGGCCGGGGCTCATCTGGCAACCACGGGCCTCGGTCCTGTCTACGACGGCATTTCGCACTTGTTCTTGAGCGTCGAGGATCTGTTGCCAGTGGTCGGCCTGGCGCTACTGTCGGGGCTGAACGGCGCAGCCGCGGGGCGCATGGCCTTGTTTGTGCTGCCTGGGGCATGGTTCGCCGGCGGCCTGGCCGGATTTCACAGCGGCACGGCGGGCCTGCCCGATGGCGTCGCGTCCTTGTCCCTGCTCCTTCTCGGCACTCTCGTGGCGGCCGACATCAGGCTGAGCTTGCGTCTGTTGGCCGTGCTCGCCGCCGCCGTGGGACTTCTCCATGGGTGGCTGAATGGCGCGGGCATCGCCATGATGGGCCGAGAGGCGAGTGGGCTCGTAGGGATCGTGGGCTCTACCTTCGTCTTGATCGCCTTGGCGTCGGCGCAGGTGGTCGCCATGCGCCTGCAGTGGGCACGAATCGTCGTTCGCGTGGCCGGCAGCTGGATCGCGGCAACCGGGCTACTCCTGGCCGGATGGTCAGCGAGCGGATCGGCGTGAACCTGGGCTCGACGTCAGAGCAACAAGCCAAATGCCGTCCGGGTCCGCGGCCGATCCTCGTGTGCCCATCAAATCCGCTGCCCGATCGGGCATGATGATCCGCCAATGTCCCTGTCCGCTTTCCTGCTAGGCGCCATCATGGTGCTGGCGACCCTGCTCGACGCCTTCGAGGTCGTGCTTCTGCCCCGCCCCGTGCGTCGGCAAGTGCGCCTGAATCGCTACTTCTTCAAATGCACCTGGGATCTCTGGGCGCGGTGTGCCCGCCTCTGGCCTGCCGGCCGTCGGCGCGAGGATTTCCTCGGGGTCTATGGGCCACTCTCGATGGTCCTGCTGTTCGGCCTCTGGGCCGCATCCCTGGTCATCGGATTCGGGTTCATGCAATGGGCCTTGCACGGGCTGGTGCCCGGCCGCGCCACGGGGATCGATGCGCTGATCGGCGACATCATCATCAGCGGCGACGCCTTCTTCACACTCGGCTACGGTGACAACGTGCCAGGCCACTGGGCGGCACGATTGCTGGTGATTCTCGAAGCCGGCACCGGCTTCGCCTTCATCGCGCTGACCATCGGCTACCTGCCGGTGCTGTATCAGCACTTCACGCGCCGCGACCTCCAGCTCATCGAGTTCTCCGCGCGGGCCGGCTCGCCGCCGACCGCCGCCGCCCTGCTCGTCTGGCACGTCCATGGCGGTCCCGAAGAACTGGAACGCTGGCTGCGGGACTGGGAGATCTGGGCCAGCGACCTGATCGAGAGCAATGCCGTCTACCCGATGCTGGCGTTCTACCGGTCGCAGCATGAGGGCCATTCCTGGCTGGGATCGCTGGCCGTGGTGATGGATGTCTGCACGCTGCTGATCGCCGGGGCCGACGATGCGCGCCGCCAGCAGGCCACCGCCACATTCACGGCCTTGAGGCGCGTTCTGGATGAGGCCAGCGAGTCGCTGCGCGTGGCGCCGCTGCGGGAGGTGTCGGCACGCCGGCTCGACCTCGCTTCCCTGCAACTGCTCACGCCCACGATCCGGCGCATCCTTCCGGGCTGGCACGACGATGCGATTGCGTCGAACGCCATCTGGCAATTGCGACGAACCTACGAGCCGCGGCTCGAGGGCCTGGCCGCGTACCTGCTCCTGGACCTGCCGGACTGGATCGATCCCGAAGCACCGACGGAGCGGTTCGGCCGCGATGTCATCGTCCGGCAGCTGACGCAAGGGCGCGAGGACTGACGCCGCTTCGCCCGTCGCATGGGCCGAGCCGTGGCCCCACTGGGGGATCTCGAATGCGATCCTTGACAAGCTTGCGCTGGCGCAAGGGGCGCGGGGCAGGCAAGGCCTGAAATAGGCGGACCGTCGCCGGTGGCCATCCTGGGCGCGCTGCGGCCAGCCAACCGGATCGGGCATGCAGTCCACCAACCCGCTGCACGCTGAAGTTGAATCAATCGAAAGCTACAAGGAGACAACTCCATGGACTTCATCCGATGGTTTGACGATATCGGCACGGCCGACATCGCCCAGGTTGGCGGCAAGAATGCCTCGCTCGGCGAGATGTACCGCGAGCTCTCGCGCCAAGGCGTGCGGGTGCCGAACGGATTCGCGATCACCGCCCACGCTTACCGCCGAACGCTCGATGAGGCCGGGGCCTGGGCGCGTCTGCGCGAGCTGCTCCAGGGGCTGGACACCCGCGACGTCGACGAACTGGCGCGTCGCGCTGCCAAGGCGCGGGACATCGTCTACGGCGCCACGCTGCCCGCCGAGTTGGCGGACCAGATCGCCTCCGCGCACGGGCGGTTGCTGGAGCAATACGGGGTGGACGCGAGTTTCGCCGTCCGCAGTTCCGCCACGGCGGAGGACCTGCCCACCGCCAGCTTCGCGGGCCAGCACGAGAGCTTCCTGAACATCTCGGGAGAGGCCAGGCTGCTCGACGCCGTGCGACGCTGCTTTGCCAGTCTGTTCAAGGATCGCGCCATGAGCTATCGGGTCGAGCACGGCCTCGATCATCTCAAGGTGTTCCAGTCCGTGGGCGTGATGAAGATGGTGCGCTCCGATCGCGCAGCCGCCGGCGTGGCGTTCACGCTCGACACGGAAACCGGCTTTCGTGACGTTGTCTTCATCACCGGTGCCTGGGGATTGGGCGAAAACGTCGTGCAGGGCACGGTCGACCCGGACGAGTTCCATGTCTTCAAGCCCACCTTCAACCAGGGCCATCGCGCGGTGCTGCGCCGCAGAGCGGGATCGAAGGAATTGCGCATGGTCTACGCCACTGGAACCGCCGGCCGCGAGACCGTGCGCAACGTGCCAACCTCCCCGCAGGACCGCGAGCGCTTCTGCGTCGGCGACGAGCAGGTGCTGGAACTGGCCGACGTCGCGATCAGGATCGAGGCGCACTACAGCCGCAAAGCCGGCAGGCCCATGCCGATGGACATCGAGTGGGCCCGGGACGGCGTGGACGGCCAGCTCTACATCGTGCAGGCCCGGCCTGAGACCGTCGCCTCGCAACGGCCGCCGGGCCTGGTCGAGCAGCATCACCTGCAGGCCCACGGCGAGGTGCTGGCGAGCGGCCGGGCCGTGGGCAACAGGATCGCCTCTGGCAAGGTGCGCGTGATCGACGATGTCTCGCAGCTCGCCAGCTTCCGCCCGGGCGAGGTGCTGGTGGCCGACAGCACCATGCCCGACTGGGGCACCGTGATGAAGTCTGCCGCCGCTGTGGTCACCAATCGCGGCGGGCGCACCTGCCATGCCGCCATCGTCGCTCGCGAACTGGGAATCCCGGCCGTAGTCGGCTGCGAAAACGCCACCGCCCGCCTGCGCACCGGCGCAGAGGTCACGGTCTCCTGCGCCGAGGGCGCGGTGGGGCACGTCTATGCCGGCGCCCTGCAGTGGTCCACCACCACCACCGACGTTGCACAGCTCCCCCGGCCGCAGACTCGCGTGATGGTGAATGTCGGCAATCCCGACCTCGCGTTTCAGACCGGCCTGCTACCCGCCGACGGCGTGGGGCTGGCGCGCATGGAGTTCATCGTCGCGGAACACATCCAGGCCCACCCCATGGCGCTGCTGCACCCCGAGAAGATCGACGATGCGGCAATGCGCGAGCGCGTCCTCCATCTGGCGCGGGGTTTCGCGCGGCCGGCGGACTATTTTGTGCGCCAGCTTGCCGAAGGGGTCGGCACCATCGCGGCGGCCTTCTACCCACGGCCGGTGATCGTGCGCATGTCCGACTTCAAGACCAACGAATACGCCAGCCTTCTCGGCGGCCGCTGGTTCGAGCCCCACGAGGAAAACCCGATGATCGGCTTTCGCGGCGCATCGCGCTACGCGCATCCAGCCTACGCCGAGGGCTTCGCGCTGGAGTGCGCGGCGATGCGCCGCGTGCGCGAGGAGATGGGGCTCGTCAACGTGCAGCTGATGATTCCCTTCTGCCGGCGCGTGCAGGAAGCCGAGCGCGTGCTCGAGGCGATGGCGGCGCAAGGGCTCGCGCGGGGCGTCGGTGGCCTGCAGATCCTGGTGATGTGCGAGATCCCGAACAACGTGCTTCAAATCGACGCGTTCTCCCGGCTGTTCGACGGCTTCTCGATCGGCTCCAACGACCTGACGCAACTCGTGCTGGGCGTCGATCGCGATTCGGAGCTGGTGGCCTTCGACTTCGACGAGCGCGACGAAGGTGTGAAAGCCATGATCGAACAAGCCATCGTCGGGGGCCGGCGCAACGGGCGGCACGTCGGCATCTGTGGGCAGGCGCCCGCGGACTATCCCGAGCTGGCCCGTTGGCTGGTCGAGCTGGGAATCGATTCGATCAGCGTCACGCCCGACGCGCTGCTGGAGGTATTGCGCGAAGTGCTGCATGTCGAGCAGCAGCTCGGACGACCGCCGCGCGGCGCGCAGGACGGAACATGAGGACATTCGTCGAGTAGTCGGTCACTCGTGCATAGCCTCGATCCTGCCGGAGGCGATTGCGCGGCGCAGGGCCTGATGGTCGAGGGCGTTCTGTTCGGCATAGTCCAAAGCGAACTTGGCCACCGCGTCGTCGAAGCGGCCGCCGGTGCCGAGGTAGCCGCTGATCAAGGCCGCATCGCCCGCCTTGGCGTGGGCGCGTGCCAGCGCCCAACCACACCATTGCGCATACTGCTGCAAGCGGGCCACGTCCGCCACTTCGACCAAGGGCTTTATCTTGATGTCGCGCAGTTGCCGGATATAGAAGTTCCGTCCCCGATCTTCGGTCCAGCCGAGGAACATGTCGCTGGCCGCCTGCATCAGGCGCTGGCCGGCAACGACACGTTGGCCGTGATTGGGAAACCGGCTCTTGCCCGCATAGGCCTCCAGCACGCTCGGCCTCGCCTCCTTCACCTGCAGGAACAGCGGATCGTCCTTGCCGGCCATCAGCAGGAATACCCCGCATGCAGTGCCCACGCTGCCGATGCCGACAACTTTTGCGGCGATGTCCTGGAACTCGAACTGATCGAGCAGAGCCTTGCGCTCCTCGCTCAAGGTCTCTCGATAGCGACGATATGCAGCGTCCACGAAGTGAAGGTATTCATGGACATTCTCCGTCGCATGAAAGATCAGCGGCGGGTTGTCCTTGATACGGACCTTGCCGTTCACGACGCTCGCGAGCTTTGGGAAATCGTCCTCGAGCACGTTCCTGGATGCGGCCTTGTCCACCTGCGCCTGCATCCAGTCCTTCCACCTCTTCGTCTTGAGGGTCTCGATCAGATCATCGGTGTCGATCCGCTCATACCAACGCTCCAGCACGCCCATGTGCGCATAGCGACGCAGGTGCTCTCGGTAGTGTCTGACCACCAACGTCGCCACTTCCCGGGCCTCGGATTTCGAGAAACCGTTGTCATACCCCGCAACCACGAAGCTCGTTGCCAGCCGTTTCACGTCCCATTCCCATGGTGCGGGCAACGTCTCGTCGAAATCGTTGATGTCGAAGACGATATGGCGCTCGGGCGTGGCGAAGCCGCCGAAGTTCATCAGATGGCAGTCGCCGCAGGCCTGGACCCGGATGCCGGACGAGGGCGTGCGCGCCAGGTCTGCCGCCATGATCGCCGCGGCGCCTCGGTAGAAGGTAAAGGGCGACAGCGTCATTCGCCCGTAGCGGATCGGGATCAGTTGAGGGAGGCGGCCGGCGCTCGATTCGACCAGAAGATCGACCGGGTCGCGACGATCCGCGGGCGCCTTCCAGCCGGCGTGCGCCTCTCGCGCGCACTTTTCGCGCAAGGTCTTGCCCGCCGCAAATCGGTCTTCGACTTCGTGCTTCATCGTCAGAACTTGACCTGCATGCTCATGCCTGCAAAGGTTGCGTTGCCCTGCCCGCGGACCCCGGGGCGAATGTACTGGAGGTCCAGGCCCAGGCGCAACCAAGGCGTCAGTGCCGCGTTGTAGAAGACCTCCACGCCACTCTCGTCGTCGATCGTGGCGCCCGTGATGATCTTCAGGCTGTTCGTCAAGTCGTGGCTGAACGATGTCCTGAAGTAGCCGATACCGAAGCGATCGCGGCTGCGGCCCGGAATCGGGCTGGAGCCGGCGACACCCAGGTTGGTGAACCAGCGGTAGACATTCGGGTTGCCATCGGCAATGAAAGCCTGGCCGAAGATGCCCCAACCCTCGGTCGGCGTCGCGGGGTTCTGCCAGAGATACTGCTGGAAGTTGTAGCCCAGGTACCAGGAGTTGCCCTTGACGTCGACGCGGGTGCTGGGGCCGCGAGGTATGGGAAGCACGATCTGCGGAAGGTCGGCCAGGTCGACCGTGTCCTGGGTGCTGAACGCCCCGACGATCGTCTGGTAGCCGTCGAGGCCGCCGATCTTCACCGGGAACTGAACCGCGAGGCGAGTATTGATCCCATTCTTGCCCCACCCGCTCAGCCCTGAGTCGTTCTGGGAGTCCTTCGGGTCGTAGACCATCAGGGTGTAGTTCGCAGGCTCGGTCTTGACGCTCAATGAAAAGCCGGTGATGTAGGCGGGCACGATCCCGCTCGGCGGCGCCGCGAAGTTCAGGTTCCAGAACGTGTTGATGCCGCCGCCGCCGACGATGGGCGTGGCGGAAGCCGCGTCGACCATGTTGAACTTCCCTGCGGTCAGCGACACGGTGTCGCTGAAACGCTGCGTGAAGGTGAGCGAGACGGCCGAGTCCCTGTCTTTCGGCTCGTACATCTGGGTATTGACCGGCAGCAGCACGCCGTTGAAGCCGTTGGCGCCATGGCCCCACTTCTGCTCGTAGAGCGCGCTGGCGGAGAAGCCCTGCCACAGGCCGAGCTTGGAGAAGTCGAAGTTGAACTTGGCATTCAGCTTGCCACCTCCCTGCATGCTGTTGTCGCCACTGCTCGGCGATGTCAGTGCCTGGCCGAATCCGGTCCATGACGCATCGATGCCGACTCCCCGGTCGCGAAGCCACTGCTCGGGGCTGTTCGGGCCGCCGAGCAGCGTGGGCCGTTCGGCCAAAGGCAGCATCGCCGCCTCATCGGCCGATGTCTGGGCCCAGCCCATCGGCGGGGTCAACACACCGGCAACGAGCAGCGCGAGCGCCCACCATGGCATGCGTTTCGGCATGAACAGGCGTCCGAAGGTCCCCATCGTCGCGGCAGGCTCAGCGGACCGCAGGCAGGGACTTGGCGATTGCGCGCGCATAACCCGGCAGGTCGTTGTAGGTGGTGGAGAAGAAGACCACCACCAGGTCGCGTTTCGGCGAGACATACAGCCCCTGGCCCTGGAAGCCCGACTTCCACAGATCGCCGTCGGCGAACACCGCGTCCCATTGCCAGTGGAAGGACAGCGGGGCCTCGCCGAAGCGCTTGATCTGGCGCTCGATGTTGTCGCCACTGCGGTAGGCGTCGGGGTTGCCGCCCTTCTGCAACTCGGCCAGGTAGGCGGTGGAGACGATGCGCTCGCGCGCCGCCTTGTTCCAGCTCGGCGTGTAGAGCATGCCGTAGCGCGCCAGGTCGCGCAGCCGGGTGATGGCCAGGCCGTGCGACAACGCGAGGCCGTCGGGCGTGACGCCCATCAGCATGTCGCCTTCGGCGTTCATCTTGCTCCAGACGCGTTCCTCGAACAGGTCGACCCAGCGGCGGCCCGTGACCTCCTCGACGATCAGCGGCAGCAACAGCGTGTTCGGCGAGCCGTATGCGTAGGTCACGCCCGGCGGGCCAATGCGCTTGGCGGAGGCCAGCACTTCCTTCAACGACTCGACCTTGCCGTTATGGGGCACGCCCGAACCGGCCAGGTTCATGCGGGTGTAGGTGGAATCGGGGTCGGCGCGGGTGGCGTCGTTCTCGATCGTCGCCATGCCTGTGGCCATGTCGAGTGCATCGATGACCTTCACGTCCTGCCACTCGCTGCCGCGCAGCCATGGCAGGTAGGTCACCACGGGCTGGTTGACGTCGACCTTGCCCTCCTCCACCAGCAGCCGCAGCATCAGGCTGGACACCGTCTTGGTCGTCGACATCCAGACGTGGTAGTCGTTGGGTTTCATGCCGGGATAGTCCTCGAACACGATGCGACCTTTGTGCACGACGACGAAGCCCTGCGCGCGCGACTTCGGGCTGGCCAGGTAGTCGACCAGCGTCAGGTCGCCCAGATCGCCCTTGAAGCGCACCTGTCCGATCTTCGGGTCGAGCTTGCGTTCGAGCGTCACCACCGGCCCGTTGCGCGCGATGACGGCGGTGCGCTGCACTTCGCTGAAGTTGGAGAAGGCGAACAGCGACACATCGCCGCCCTTCAAGGACTCCTCGTTGTTGAAGCGTTTCAGCAAATCGGCCGCCTGCGCCGGCGTGAAGCCCTGGCGCGCGGCGGTGACGGGAATCGGCTCGGCGGGTTGGGCCGTGGCGGCCGCAGCTGCGAGCATCAGGCTCATGGCAATCAACTTCATGGGAATGGCTCCTAGTTGACAAGGGTCAAGGTTCGCGTCGCACATGGCCTAAACTTCTCTGGCCGGTACGCCGAACTGCAGGGCACGATTGCCAATGTGCTGGACGCATCTATTCTGTTGAAGCGATTCAGCGCCTGTCTGTCTGGAACGGGCACTTATGACGTCGATACACGGTCGGCACGGATGCCGCCAAAGAGGGCAACCATGACAACAGAGCCCGTGCTGTTGCACGGAATCCGCGCCGCGTTGACATCGAACCCCTGGTTCGCCCGGCTACCCGAACCCGTACGGGCCGATGTTGTTTCCCGTGTGCGTGTACGCATGCTGAGCGAGGGCGAGTGGGCCTTCTGCCGCGAGGAGATGCCCGATGGCGTCTACGCCGTGCTCGAAGGAATCCTGCGCGTCAGCAGCGTCACGCTGGATGGGCGGGAGACGCTGCTCGACTTCTATGGCAGCGGCACCTGGTGCGGCGAGGTGGCCCTGTTGGCTGGCCAGCGGCGGTTCTTCGGCGCCCAGGCTTGCGGCAACGCGGTGCTGGCGCACGTCCCCGCCGCCGACTTCGAGGCCTTGATGGCGAAGTGGCCGGTCTTCAGCCGCGCTTTGCTCCAACTGGAGGCCGAGCGCCTGTCGCTGGTGCTGGGGGCGTTGGAGACCTATTCATCGAGAACCACGAAACAACGTTTGGCGATGCGCCTGCTGTTGCTGGCGCGGGACCACGGCCTGGAGGTCGAGCGTGGAATAGCGATCGGGCTCGAGCTGTCGCACGAAACGCTGGCGCGGCTGACCGGTTCGACCCGCCAGCGCGTCAACAACATCCTGAATGCATGGAAGCGTGCCGGTCTGGTGGAACATCACTATGGCCGCGTCCTGCTGCTCGACAAGGCGGCGGTCGAGAAGATCGCGCAGCTTTGACCGCTGGATCGAAGCCGCCGCTTGTGTCGAGCGTCAGTAGAGCGCTGCGGGTTCATGCAGCAATTCAGGTCCACGACGCGTGGCCCGACCTCAGGCCCGGGCGCTCGATTCGGGATAGACGGCGTCCGCATCAAGAGGAAACAGCTTCCGCGTCTTCCGGCTATAGACGAAGGTGGTGAGGTCGTTGGATGCGATGCCGGGCGGATCGCAGTCGATGATCTGGCTGGCGACATCCGTCCACCAGGCGCGGAAGTGATTGGCGGATTTGACGACCACGATCCTGTAGTCGCGCGGGTCGAAGCCGACCATCCTCAACTGCCCGTTGTCGAAAGGCTGCATCCCGCCGGAGATCACCGCGACGTCCACGCCGTCGATCATGAGTCCCACGGCTGGGCCCATGTCGATCTTCCCGCCGAGCCCCATGGGAGACACCGTCGTGTAGCGGCCGTCGCTGATGGTCTTCACGTAGGCCTTGCCGCGTACGGGTTCGCCGCTCTGCTTGCTGAGCTTGCCGCCGAGCACGACATCGATGATGGCGCCAACGCCAGCTTTCATGGCTTGCTGGACGGTCTCGACATCGCGAATGGAGGAGACAGCCGCCTGCTGCACGCGGTTGCGGAGCAGTTCCCAAAGCACATGGGTGGAGTCCCCTGGAGCGCCGCACCCCGGGTTGTCGGATTTCTCTGCGATCACCACTGGGCCCGGAGTCTTGGCATCAGGCAGGAATCCGTAGAAGCGAAGCTGATCTGCCGGCGGGGTGGCCAGGCGCGCGAGTGCCTCTTCAAGGCCCGAAGGAGTACTGGCTTCGTCCGGCTTCACCCTTCCTTGCGCGGCCAGCGCGGTCAACGCGGCCTGAACCGCCTCCGCGGCGGGGACAGGTGCAACCACGAAGGATCGGCGGTTCTCCCAGACCCATGACGCGAATTCCCTGGCAGTGCTCGCGGCGAGGTCCTCGCTGGTGGCCCAGCAGTTGACGGTCGCGGTATTGAACGAGATGTCGGTCAGCGGGAACCCGTAGAAGTAGGCGAACTCGATGATTCCGTCTCGTTTGGAGAATTCCTCGACCTTCTTTCGGATCGGCTCGAAGAGCGTGCCCTCCATGGTGGAGCACATCTGCATGATGAAGGGCAGGTGTTCGAAGCGGCCTACTGGCTGGACCTTGCCGTCGACCATGTCCGGAAGGAGCTTGCCCGCGCGATAGGCGGCATCGTATTCGTCGATATGCGGATAGTGAACCACCGTCGTGATCAGGTCCATCTGCTCCAGGAAGCCGTCGGTCACGTTGCCGTGCAGATCGGTGGAACAGACCATCTTGACCTTGGGCCCTACGAGCTTGCGGATGGCTGCGGTGAGGTCGTATTCGACATCGTCGATGCCTTCGGCGATGGCTGCGCCATGGAGTTGCAGCGCCACGGCATCGATCGGCATCGCCGCGGCGAATCCATCGAGGAGTTCCTTCTTCATCTCCTCGTAAGCCGCCCGCTCGATGGTGGGGCCGGCTCCGAACATCCACACGGTGAGCGGCACGATCTCGATGTCGGCCCGCTCTCCGAGGGCGTCCAGATAACCGCCCATGTAGGTTCGAGTCCCCTTGGTACGGGCCACCAGCGCGTCACCGGAGAACTTCTGGAAGCCGGTTGCAAAGCTGCCGGTGATCCTGGCCAGCCCCATGGTTTCGACGGCGAAGGTATTGACCTCTTCGTACAACCCGGCGATTGCAATTCTCATGCTCATGCTCCTATGACAGCGGGGATGGTGCAGCGACGGCCGCGCGCGCTCAATGATGGATCACGCCCAGGCTCTTGAGCGCAACCAGGAAGGTCTCGAACGACAAGGCCACCTGCACCACGACGAGAACGGTGCCCAGCACCTGCAGGGCCATCATCAGGCCCGGTACCCGGGTGATGCGGTCGATGAAGAACATCACGAGGAAGTCCAGGCCCAGCAGGATCAGCAGTGCCTTCGCGATCGACCACTGCATGCCGGGAACACCGGGCGCCTGCATGACGAAGATGAGAATGGCGGCGATGCCGACAGGCGTGACCACGATCGGGGATGCGACAGGGGAGATGGCCAGCTGCCAGAGCGAAGGCTGGTCCCGTTTCCTGTCCGGCGGCTGAGTGGGCGGGAAGATGGCTCGCAGCGCCGAGACGAGAAGGATGAACCCGGTGGCGAGGCCGAGTGCATCGAGCGAAATCTGGTAGCTCCGCACGATGCCTCGGCCAAGGAGTGACACGTAGAGGCAGATCGCCAGGGCCATCAGCATCCCGCGAATCGCCAACCCCCGCTTCTGCGCGAGCGTCATCTCCTTGGTGAGATTCGCGAAGGTGGGGATCATCTTGATCGGACCCAGGGTCAGGAACAGGATCGTGAAGATGAAGGCGTCGCTTGTCATTCAATCGCTTCTCCTGCCGGGATGCTGCGCCACATTCACCCGGAAATCTGTCCGATATTGGCACTCCGGTCCGCTTCTGCAGGTCGGATCGAGGCACGCACGCCAGGTGTTCCGCCAAGGAGGTCAGGACGCGTGCGCCGCCTGTCGTCTCGCCAGTGCCAGGAGTTCACGGTGCTCGACGAGCAGGTGTTCCCCGAGTTCGTCGAGATCCGGCAACGCCTTGCGGCAGGCGATCAGCCCGTAGTCGAGCCGGCCGTTGTAGCTGGTGACCGTCACGTTGAGCGCCATGCCGTGCGTTGCGATCGACACCGGGTAGTAGCTCTCCACCTTGGCGCCGGCGAAGTAGAGCGGCACCGGCACCCCGGCCACATTGGAGATCACCAGATTGGCCGCCGGCGGCGTCCAGTCGGCCAGCCGCGAACGACCGAACATCGACGCCATGCCGGAGACGAGCCAAGGCGCCGCGAACATCGGAAAGTCCATCGGGATCGCCGACTTGAGCTGGTTCAATGTCGTCTTGC
This sequence comes from Variovorax sp. YR216, assembly GCF_900107745.1. Lineage (GTDB taxonomy): Bacteria > Pseudomonadota > Gammaproteobacteria > Burkholderiales > Burkholderiaceae_C > Variovorax. Next base: position 98,906 of record NZ_FNRO01000012.1, read on the forward strand.
GCTGGCTCGACGTGCCGCAAATTCGCTTGAGGCGAAGGATCGGATCGGGCTCGTCGGTGGCGAGATCCATCACGAGCATGCTGACCTGGTTGTTCGCCGTCGCGTCCCCTTCCTCACGAAGACTCACGGGAGCGGCTGCGCGCATCGATTCGTCGGGCAACTCGCCGCCGTCGAGCAGGTAGCGCCGCAGCGCGCCCGCCGTGGTGGCCATCACCACGTCGTTGAACGAAACGCCGAACTGCTGGGCGATCTGCTTCACCTCCGCAACCGGCACGGTGCGGCCCACGAAACTGCGCTGGTTGGTGATGGCCACGTTCAGCGGCGTGCGCGGGGCGACGATGTCCGACACTGTTCCGATAGACCCGGCAATGCCCTTGGTCCACTCACCGATCGGAGGCGTCAGCCGCTGCGCCGCATTCGCCATCTCGGGCAGCATCCGGAACAGCTTGATGTACTGGTGCGCCGTGTTGCGAAGCGCCGCGCCGGCCAGTTCCGCCACGCCCAACTGGTACTGGTTGCGCCGAAGCTTCGGCCGCGGTGGCTTGATCTTCCGGGGCGTGGCGCTCGTGTCGAACATGGCGCGGCCCAGTTCGATGCCCGCCTGGCCATCGATGCCGGCGTGGTGGAGCTTGGTGTAGAGCGCCACTTCGCCGCTCTTGAGACCGTCGATGATCACCATCTCCCACAGGGGCCGGCTTCGATCCAGCAGCATCGAATGCTGCCGCGCGACGGCCTGCTGCAGTTGCCGGTTGCTGCCGGGGCGTGGCAGGGTGATGTGGCGGATGTGGTGGTCCAGGTCGATGTCCTCGTCCTCGACCCAGACCGGGTTGGACAAGTCGAAGGGCATCAGCGCGAGCTTGCGGGTGAAGACGGTGGCCAGGTGCATGCGCTGGGCGACGAAGGTCTTGACGTCTTCGTAGAAATCGCCGTCATGGCCCCCGGGCAGGCTCAGCACGTTGAGGCAACCGACGTGCATCGGCATTTCGGCGGACTCGACATGCAGGAACAAGGCGTCCATGCCGCTCAGGTGGTTCATCGCGGTTCCTCGATTCGGTTCAGGGTGTGGGGGCGAGCGCGGAGGACTGGACCTCCACCTCGTCCTTGAGCATCTTCTTGGACAGCTTCCCCACGGCGGTCTTGGGTAGTTCGCTCCGGAATTCCAGCGCGTGAACCATCTCGTGCTTGCCCAGCCGGTTCTTCAGGAACAGCTTGAGTTCGTCGAGCGTGAACTGCGGCTGTCCGGCGCGCAGCTTGACGTAGGCCTTGGGCGATTCGCCCCGGAAGTCGTCGGGGATACCGATCACGAGCACCTCCTCGACGGCCGGATGCTCGTGGATCGCTTCCTCGATCACGCGCGGATAGACGTTGAAGCCCCCGCACAGCAGCATGTCCTTGGTGCGGTCGACGATGTAGAGATAGCCGTCCTCGTCCATGTAGCCGACATCACCGGTGCGGAAGCAGCCATCGCAAGTGAAGCTCTCGCGCGTGGCTTCGTCGTTCCTCCAGTAGCCGGGCATCACGTTGGGGCCGGCGATCGCGATCTCTCCGCGCTCCCCGTAAGGGAGCACGCGCGCGGGGTCTTCCACGTCGAGGAACCGGATCGTCACGCCCGGCTGCGGAATGCCGCAGGAGCCGGCCTTGTGCTGCCCCAGTGTGGGAGTGAAGGTGCCGCAGGCCGAGGTCTCGGTCATGCCCCAGGCCTCGGTGAGCCTGCAGCCGGTCAAGTCGACGAAGCGGCGCATCAGTTCCACCGGCAGCGGCGCGCCGCCAGAGGCGCAGACCTTGAGCGAACGGAGGTCGTACTCGCTCACCTGCGGATGGCTGGCGAGCGCGGTGAACATGGTGGGCACGCCGGGGAAGCAGCTGATGCGCCGGTCGCCGATGGTGCGCAGCACCGCGCCTGCGTCGAAGCGTGGTTCGAGCACGATTTCCGCCCCGATACTGAGCGGAAACAGCAGGTCGCACACCATCGCGAAGACGTGGAACATCGGCAGCACGGCCAGGCAGCGCTCGCGGCCGTGGTGCAGCAAATTCGCGTTGTCGACGTTGGTCACGATCACCTGCGTGACAGCCGCGGCCAGATTGGCGTGCGTGAGCATGGCCCCCTTCGGCAGGCCGGTCGTGCCGCCGGTGTACTGCAGCACGGCGATGCTGCGTTCGGGGTCCGTGAGCGGGTGGTGTTGGGGACGGCCGTCGTTGTCCAGCAGTTCCGCGAAGCGCAGGCACTGCGCGTCGAACTGGACGGCGCTCACCAGGTCGCTCGCCGCCAGCTGCGCCTGGCTTTCGTCGGGCGCGGCACCGTACTCGCCCATGGCGCCCACGACCAGCGCCTGGAGCCGCGTGCCGCCCATCAGCGCGCTCATCTTCGGATACAGCGACACGAGGTCCAGCGTGATGAGGATGTCGGTCTGGCTGTCCTCGATCTTGTGCGCGAGCACCTCTGCGGCATCCAGCGGCGAATAGTTCACCACCGTGCCGCCCGCGCGCAGGATGCCCATGAAGGCGAAGACGTACTGCGGCACGTTCGGCAGGTACAGACCCACGTGCACGCCGGGCCCGACGCCCAGGCGCTGCAGCCCGGCGGCCGTGCGATCGACCAGGCCCGACAACTCGCGGTAGCTGAACGTGCGGCCGGAATAGCTCAACGCCGCATGGTCGGGCCAGCGGCGCACGGCCTCGTCCAGCATGCCCAGCACGCCGGCGGAGTGCAACTCGGCGTCCCAGCGGACTCCCGCGGGGTAAGACTTGATCCAGGGCGCTTCTGACATGGGGCGGTTCCTTGCTTGCGAAGGCAGGGATTGTGTTTTCCGGTCCCCTCCTTCGTCTGTCAGCTTTTTGCAGGCTTGGCGCGTGCGGGACACGGTCAATGCCATGTCTCCATGGCGTCAGCGACTGCAAAAAGATGACAGAGAGATCAAGGCGCCCGGCGGGAAGATCCGCGCCCCGAGCCGAGAAGAGCACTCGATGGCCTCGCCGGATCACCCCCTAACCCCAGGAGACAAAATTGCCCACCCTATCCGCCACTGCGCCGGTTCCGCTTGCGATCGACCGCGCCTCGACCGGCGACGCCGAAGCGGTCTACAAGAAGATCACACACCGCCTGATCCCCTTTCTCTTCGTCTGCTATCTGCTCAACTTCGTCGACCGCGCCAACATCGGCTTTGCGCAGTTGCAGATGAAGAGCTCGCTGGGCTTCAGCGACGCCGTCTACGGCTTGGGTGCCACGATGTTCTCATCGGGTATGTCATCTTCGAAGTGCCCAGCAACCTGCTGCTCAAGCGCCTGGGTGCGCGCGCGACGATCATGCGCATCATGGTGCTGTGGGGGCTGGTATCGGCCGCCACGATGTTCGTGCAGACGCCGACCCAGTTCTACATCGCACGCTTCCTGTTGGGCGTGTTCGAAGCCGGCTTCTTCCCCGGCATCGTGCTGTACCTGACCTTCTGGTACCCCACCGAACGCCGCGCGCGCGTGCTGGCGCTGTTCATCACCGCGCAGGTCGCCGCCGCCTTCATCACGAGCCCGGTGTCGGGCTGGATCCTCAAGAACATGCACGGCCTGCATGGATGGGAGGGCTGGCAGTGGATGTTCCTGATCGAAGGCCTGCCGACCGTGGTGCTGGGTGTCATCGTCCTGTTCCTGCTGCCCAACGGCCCGAGGGAAGCCCGCTGGCTCACGGCGGGTGAACGCGACCTGGTGGAGCGTGCGCTCAGCCGCGAAGGCAACGTCGAGCCCGAAGCGCATGCCTTCGGAGGCATGCTGCGCGACCCGAAGGTGTACCTGCTGGCAATGGGCGCCTTCGTCGCGGGGTGCGCCGGGTACTTCCTTGCCTTCTGGACGCCCACGATCATCAAGGACCTGGGCGTGGCCGACCTGCAGATGGTGGGCCTCTACGCGGTGATCCCGAATGTCTTCGGCATCATCGCGATGGTGCTCTACGGGCGACGCGCGGACCGGCACAACGAACAGCGGTTGCACTACGGCCTGGCCTTGCTGGTCGCTGCCGCGGGCTTCCTCGCATTGAGCTGGACCACGCACCACAGCCTGGCATGGACCCTGGTCGCGATCGCGGTCGGCGGCTCGGGATTGGTGTCGTCCACGCCGGTCTTCTGGGCCATGGTCACGCGCTACCTCTCGAAAGACCGGGCCGCCGGCGGCATCGCCTACATCAACGCGCTGGCCAGCATCGCGGGCATCAGCCCCGCGGTGGTGGGTGCGATCAAGACGCAGACCGGCAGCCTCGACCTCGCGATCTACATCCTGTGCGCGATGTTCGTGCTCGCCTCGATCGCAGTGACGCTGGGCATGCGCCGGGCCTTCGCAGGCGGGCCGGCGCGCGCCTGAGTCCTCTACTTCCCACACGATCCAAAGGAGAACCCCATGCCCCAAACCATCGCGACCCACATGAATGCACGCGCAACTTTCAAACGGATGGAAGACAGCACGAAAGAAGACTTCGAAATCATCGTGCCGCAGGCGATCCAGCACGCCCAGGCACTCGCCGACCGTGTGCTGGCCCACCTGAAACTCCTGCAGGGTGACTACGGCGGTTTTCCCATCGACCGCTACAGCCATTGCCTGCAGACTGCCACCCTGGCGCTGCGCGACGGACGCGACGAGGAATACGTCGTCTGCGCACTGCTGCACGACATCGGCGACACGCTGGGCTCGTACAACCACCAGGAGATTGCCGGCGCGATCCTCAAGCCCTTCGTGTCAGAGGCCAACCACTGGATGGTGGACAACCACGCGATCTTCCAGGGCTACAACTTCTTTCATCACGTCGGCCTGGACCGCAACCTGCGCGACAAGTTCAAAGGCCATCCGCACTACGAACGCACGGCGGAGTTCATCGAGCTCTACGACAACCCGGCCTTCGATCCGAGCCGGGAAATCCTGCCGATCGAGACCTTCGAGCCGATGGTGAAGCGGCTCATGGCGGCCCCGCGGCGCTCGATCCTTCTGCCCGACGCGGACGCCCGGAGGGCATGAACGCGGCCGCTCGCCGGTGGTCTGGCGCTGGCCGCCGAGCGAGCGCCCTACCGGTGCGGCGTGTCGAAGGGATAGAGCAGCTGCACCCACCCTCGCGGGCAGAAGTGCTGCCACTGGCCTTCAGGTAAGGCGAGCCGGTCACCCACCGCGTACCACACCAGGGGATGGACGCCCATGCCCATGTGGCTGCTGCTGTTCACCTCGATGTTGTCCGTGTGGTCGCCGCGCCGCTCCACACTACAGCCCCAGCCGACCACGCCGTCGCACCGCGAATAGATCGAGGTCGTGGGCACCGGTGGCGGGTGCTGCGGGAGTGCACGGTCGGCCATGTCCTTGTGGCGGTTGACGGCGCGATACAGGTGCCAGGCATGGGTGCCGGTGGCGGGATCCCCGTGGAAGGGGCTGCCGAGCGTGATGACCTGGCGAACCTGCGCAGGCGCGGCGCGCGCCATTTCGCGCGCGTAGATGCCTCCCAGGCTCCAGCCGACCAGGCTGACGGTGCGGCCCGAACTCGTGTGCAGCGCGTCCAACTGCTCCATCAGCGCTTCGAGCACGCCCGCGCGGGGGCCGAAGTTGAAGCCCTGTCGCCATCCGTGCACGTTGTAGCCGCGCGAGCGCAGGAAGCGGCGCAATGGGTCGGTGGACAGGTCATCCGCGAGCAGTCCGGGCAACACCAGGACCGGATGCCCATCCCCACGCGGCACACTGTGCATGAGCCACGGCAGGAACACCGGCATCGTGGCCCATTCGAGCAGGGCGCGACCCTCGAGGCCCAGCAAGAGCCCGGAGGGCCGTCGTTCGTCCGGCGTGCGGCTCGGTGGCGCGACAAGTGCGTCGATCAAGGCCATGGTGTCACCTCTCTTTTCATGGTTGTGTGCCCCGCGATTTCGGAACACAGGAAAGTGCAGAACGCTCATGCAGGCAGTCGCCGATCTGATAAAAATTGTCTGGCGTCCCGCCTTGCCGCGTTTGTCGGATATTTGCACCCGTGACGCCATGGAGACATTGGCATGCTCGAACTGACACCGCGGCAGCAGGCAGTCCTCTTGTCGAACCCCTGGTTCGCAGAGCTCGCCGCGGAGATCCGCGACGACGTGTTCGCGCGCGTGCGCCGGCGCGAGCTCGCGCAAGGGCAATACCTCTTTCGTCGTGGAGACGCCTACGAGGGCTTCTACGGCGTGCTCGACGGCTCGGTTCGCATCAGTGGCGTCACGCGCGGCGGACAGGAGGCGATCCTCACCTTCTACGAGCCCGGGGCTTGGTTCGGCGAAATTTCAGCCTTCGATGGCCTGCCCCGTACCCACGACGCTCAGGCGCACAAGCCCACCACGCTTCTGTGGCTGCAGCCAGCCGACTTCGAAGCATTGCTCGATCGGCACCCTGCACTGCCGCGCCTGTTCCTGCGCCTCGAATGTGCGCGCCTGCGATTGGTGGCCGGGGCTTTCGAAGAGTTCTCCACGCAAAGCTTCGAGGCAAGGCTCGCAAGCCGCTTGCTCGCCCTCGCAGAGGGCTTCGGTGCGTCGAACTCGCACGGCGTGCGCATCGAGTTGCATCTCTCGCAGGAAACCCTGGCCCAACTCGTGGGCGCGACGCGCCAGCGCATCAATCAGGTCCTGCAGGACTGGGCGCGCGATGGCCTGGTGGAGCAACACCGCGGAAAGCTGACAGTACTGGACGAAGCCAGGCTTCGAAGAGTCGCGCAGGGATGAGTGCAATGGCGATGCAGGTCAAGTCGCATTGAGCATTGAGCCTCGACCTCCCCTCTTGACGGGCAGCAACCAGGCGGAGCCCGAAACCGAACCTCGCTGAATTCCTACAGCGCGAGCGCGCTGCTTGCTGCTGTTGCCACTACTTGCGGACGGCCTGCTTCGCGCTCAGGCGGTCGTAGCCGCTCAGTTCGAGGAATCCCTCACCGGTCAGTACGCCGGAGACCTTCACAGGGCCTTCCCAGTAGATGTTGGCACTGGTCACGCTTGAGTCGAACTCGCTGTCGGGCTGGAACGGCTTGACGTCGAGCACGCCCGAAGGCAGCTTGAGACGCCACTCGGTCGGATAGGCGATGCGCGTCCTCGGGCTGGTCCACTGGTTGCCGGCGACCAGCTCGATCTCGCCGGCCTTGAGCGGCACCGACCCCTGCACATTCGAGATCGTGCCGGCGGTCATGACGCTGCGGCCTTCCATGTCGAACAGCTCGTAGAGCATCAGGTCCGAGCCGTCCGACAGGTGCAGCGCGAACCAGTTCCAGCCAAGCGTGAGAACGTCGAACTCGCCCCACTGGTGATCGAACCAGATGTCGCCGTGGACCTTCATCGGCTTGCCGCCGACGGTGATCTCGCCAGCGGCCTGGAGGCGGGGTCGCGAGTAGTAGTAGCTGATGCCGCTCGCGCCGAAATCGAGCAGGCCCGGCGTTTCCGAACCCGGCGCGCGATGCGCCACCACCTGCCCGCCGCCCTGCAGCGCGAGCGACACCTGGGCCCCGCCGTCGATCGCGGCGTGCAGCTTGCGCGACGTGGGCGTCTCGGTGACCTGCCAGCCTTCCTGCCGGAAGTCGAAGCCGTTGATCCCGGCGTTCGCTGGCGTGCCGGCGGTTCGCAGCTGGCTGGTGTAGCGCTTGCCGGTCTGGAGATCGGTCAGCGCCGCATGCATCACCGTGTGCTTGATCAGTCCGTTGGCGACAAAGACGACCATGTGAAACCCGAAGCGCTGCCCGCCCTTCGCATCGAGGACGCCGCTGTAGTACCACCACTCCATGGCGGAGCCGTGCGGCGCCTCGTCGGCGGGCAGGTTGAGGGGCGGGAGCGCGGCGGTCCGCTCCTTCGGTTTCTGGATGCTGTCGGAGGGCGACGCGACCGAGGCGGCGGCCTCGCGGGCCAGCGGTGTCGGTTCGCTTTCGGCGAGGTAGTCGAACGCGAAAAACGAGGCCGCCGCGACGACCACGACCGTTGCGAAGAAGATCAGCAGCCCTCGCCGCTTGCGCGCCCGCAAGTACGCCGAACGGGGCTTGCCGGCAGCGTATCGGCTGTAGTTTCTTCGAACCTGCTCGTCGACACTCATGGTGGTGGCGTCCTTTCGCCCGCGTGGTGTGGCCGGCGGCTATCTTAGCGACTGGCTCGAAGGCGGCTAGCGTCGGCGAACCTTCGGGCGCGCGCGTTGTCCATCTCGTCACGATCGGGCCTCGATGCCCCCGGAAACAGAAAGACGAAGATGACATTTCGAACGCGCGTGTGGCGCGCATTGGCCCCTCTGGCGCTGGCAGGCAGCGGGATTCTTGCCGGCACGGCGAGCCTGCCGGCACACGCCGACCCGGGGGCGAGCTGGGGCGCGATCGCGTCCCGCCAGGGTGCCTACGGCTTCTCGTACAACCAGCCCTCGCGCGGCGAGGCGGAGCGCGCCGCGCTCGCCCAGTGCAATCGCGTGGCGAGCCGCTCGGGCCAATGCGAGGTGCGCGCCTATTTCGACCGCTCCTGCGCCGCGCTCGCGACCGGCAACTTCGGCGAATGGGGCGCAGGCGTCGCGCCGACCGAGGCGGCGGCCATCAAGACCGCCGTCGGCACCTGTGAGAGCTACCTGCCGACCGAGCCCTGCAAGGTCACGGTCAAGGTCTGCTCGACACGCTGAGACCCCGGCTGCGCGGGCGCCATCGGGCTGCTGCCTTCGCGCGATTTGCTCAGCGCGACGGACCCTTGCCGGCGCTGTGCTCGATCAGCCGGTCCGCATACGCCTCCCACGGGTTCTGGGCGTCCACGCCTTCGAACACGCCGCCCTGCGCCTGGCGGGACACCCAGTCCTGCTTGTCGGCGATCGCGGCGGTCATGAGCGGCTCGAAGCCGGCCTCGCGCACGGTGGCCGCCGCTTCGCGCATCTCTTCCGCGCGGCGCTTGCCATGCTGCACCACGCGGCTGAAGAAGTAGGCGCCCTGCTTGTCCCAGTCGATCTGCGGAAAGGTTTCCTTCAGCGTCGGCAGCACGTGCGCCTCCACGCCGTAGCGGCGCGCGGTGGTGTAGCTTTCGATGACGAGCGCCTCCAGCCCCTTGATCATGATGCTGCGGCTCATCTTGATCGCCGAGGCCACACCGATGCGATCGCTGACCGCGCGCGCATCCATGCCCCAGCCGGCCAGCATCTGCGCGAGCGATGCGGCCTGCGCGCCGCCGAGCAGCATCGGCACCCGGATGCCGTAGGGCGGCACCGAGGTCATCACGCCCGCTTCGACGTAGTGCGCGCCGGCGCCATCGATCGCGGCCGCGGCGCGCTGCTTGGTGCCGGGCGAGGCCGAGTTGAGATCCAGGAAGCGCGCACCCGCGCCCACGCGGCGTGCGGCTTCCTGCGCGACGTCGAGCGTGTTCGACGCCGTGACCGCCGAGATCAGCAGCTCCGCGCCTTCGCACAGATCGGCCATGCCGTCTGCCACACGCATGCCATCGGCGCGCGCAGCATCGCGGGCGGCCTCGCCCGCCGCCGGGTCGGCGAAGCGCAGGTCCCACACCGCGATGCGGTCGATGTCCGTTTTCGGGAGCAGGCCGCGGCCGAAGATCCGCCCCACTTCGCCGTAGCCGATGATGCCGAGCTTGATGCCCATGGTGTCTTCTCCTGGTTCAGTCGACGGTGACGTGTGCGTTGCGGATCACGGGCTCCCAGCGCTTCAGTTCGGTCGCGATCAGCTTGCCGAACTCTTCGGGTGACGCGGGCGTCGCTTCCGCGCCCTCGGCCGCGAGCCGCGACTTGACTTCCGCCGAGTTGAGCGACTGGTTGATCTGCCGGTTGAGCGCGGTCACCACTTCCACGGGCGTTCCCGCGGGCGCCGTGATGCCGTACCACTGGTCGGCCTCGAAGCCCTTCGTGCCGGGCACGCCGCTTTCGGCCACCGTCGGCACCTCGGGCAGCAGGGCGATGCGCTTCGGGCTGGACACCGCCAGCGCGCGCAGCTTGCCGGCCTTGATGTGCGGCAGCAGCGCCGGCGCGCCGGTGAACAGCACTTGCACCTGCCCCGCCAGCAGATCCTGCACCGCTGGCGCGGTCCCGCGGTACGGGATGTGAAGGAACGACGCCCCGGTCTGCAGCTTGAGGTATTCCATCGTGATGTGCGCGGCGCTGCCATTGCCGCCCGAGCCGTAGGCAAGCTGGCCGGGCTTGGCCTTCGCGAGCGCGATCAGCTCGGCGAGCGAGCGCGCCGGCACCGAGGCATGCACCACGAGCACGTTCGGCACGCGCGCGACCCATGCGACCGGCGCAAAGCTCTGCAGCGGCTGGTAGTTGAGCTTGGGATACAGCGAGGGATTGATGGCCAGCGTGCCGATATGCCCCATGAGCAGCGTGTAGCCGTCGGCGGGCGCCTTCGCGACCCTTTCGGCGCCGAGCGATCCGCCCGCGCCGGGCACGTTCTCGATCACCACCGGCTGCTTCCATGCAAGGCCGAGCTCCATGCCGATCGCGCGCGCGAGGACGTCGGAAGAGCCGCCCGGCGTGAACGGCACGATCAAATGGATGGGCCGCGTGGGGTAGGCGGCCTGCGCGAACGCGCCGCGCGACGTGGCGAGCAGCGCACCGCCAGCCGCCGAGAGCATCGCCTGCCGGCGCGTGATTCCGTCCTGCATCGGCCGCCTCTCAGTCGGGTTGGATGTTGGCTTCGCGAATCAGCTTGCCGTAGCGCGCCGCCTCGCTCTTGAGCAACTTGTCGAACTGCTCCGAAGGTCCCGGCAGCGGCACGCCGCCCGCGGTGGCGAGCAGGTCGCGCACCTCGCTGGATTCGATCGCCTTCTGCACTGCTTCGTGCAGGCGCGCCTGCACCGGCTTCGGCAGGCCGGCCGGCGCCACGAGGCCATACCACACGCTGGCCTCGAAGCCCGGGTAGCCGGATTCGGCGACGGTCGGCACGCCGGGCAGCACCGCCGAACGCTCGCTGCTCATCACCGCGAGCACCCGCAGCTTGCCGGCCTTGGCGAGCGGCAGGGCTTCGAGCGCGTTGACTGCAACCACGTCCACATGGCCGCCGAGCGCGTCGGTGAGCGCCGGCGCGCCGCCCTTGTAGGGCACATGGCGCAGCGACAGGCCAGCGGTGTGCTGGAACAGTTCCATCGCCAAGTGCGGCGTCGAGCCGTTGCCCGGCGTTGCGACCGTCACGCCGCCCGGCTTGGCCTTGGCAGCGGCAACGAGTTGCGCGAGCGTCCTGATGTCCGAATCCTCGCGCACCGTGAACACCACCGGCACGCGGCCCACGAGACTGATGGGCGTGAAGTCGCGGTCGAGGTCGTAGGGCGCGGGCTTGAAGAGCGCCGGGTTCACCGCCAGCGCATTGGCCGCGAGCAACAGGGTGTAGCCATCGGGCGGGCTCGTGGTGAGCGTCTTCACCGCGATGTTGGTGCCCGCACCGGGCTTGTTCTCGACGATCACCGGCTGGCCGAGGATCGTCGACATGCGCAGCCCCACGGCGCGCGCGACCGCATCCACCGCGCCGCCCGCGGTATAGCCGACCAGGATCCGGATGGGCTTCGAGGGAAAGTTGTCGGCGGCCTGCGCGACGAAGGAGGTGCCGAGCAGCAGCGAGCCGGCCCACGCGGCGAGGCGGCGGCGAGTGATGAGTGTCATGAGGGGTCCTGCCTGAATCGAAACTCGAAACGGATGTGCCGCGGCTGCGTTCGATGTCGCCGTGCGCTTCGCATCCCACGACCGAGGCCCGGCTCCGCGAGCAGCGAAATGATAGCGGCGAAGCCCAGGGCCGAGCTTCAGAGCGGGATGCGGTAGTCGATCCAGTCGTCCTGCACATCGACCCGCTGCTGGAACCGCGTCCAGTCGGCGTCGGACATCGCAGGCGGCTTTTCGGGCATGCCGAGCTCGAGGTCGAGGATGCGGCCCCTGCAACGCTCGCCGAGCCTCTCGTGGAGCGACGGGAACGGCATGTTCCATTCCATCTTTGAGGCAGTGGGCCGGTCGAGCGGCAGCATCGCGACCAGGCCGTCGTCGGTCATCCGCTCCAGGCCCTTCTCGCGCAATGTCGCGTTGTGGCTGCCGTGGTGGCCGATCTTGTAGAAGATGGTCCGCGCGAGCAGTTGCTCGGCCCTGACCTTCCGGGCCGCGGCGCCATGGCCCGCGTCGACGCTCCATTCGATCTCGTCCCACGAGAGCCAGTTGCCGACCTGCGCATCGGCGGGAAACAGCAGCACCTCGCCCGAGTCCTCGAGCTCGAAGGCGAGGACGAGGCTGGTGTTGTTGGTGTCGGAGTCGAGCTGCAGCGCGAGCGCACCGGCCGGGCCGAGCCAGTCGTTCTCGATGCGCCGCCACGCCGGGCCCTTTTCGTAGCGGTCGCGGAAGTAGCGGCTGCGGCGCGCAGACTTCTCGCTGATGCGGAACCACTCGTCGAAGGGCTGATCGCCGGGCATCGCGCCCGCCTCCAGCGCGTCGATGGCCGAGAACAGGCTGAAGTCCGCGCCGCTCGCAGCGGCGAGCTGGTAGACCTCGCTCGCGCTTTTCGTCGGATCGCTCTTCCTGATCCACTTCCTGTCGTGCGGCGGGCCGAGCACATACACGCGCACGCGCTTCGCGCCGGGCAGGGTGAAGGTCTCGCCGGGGAACAGGTAGCGAGGCGGGCGCGGCGCGGTGCGCGACTTGACCCAGTCCATCGCCGTGCGAGTGGTGGCGCGCGCGGCCGCGCCCTGCCCTCCCCAGAACTCCAGGATCGCGTTCAGCCGCGCCGCGCTCTTCTGCGCCGAGGGGTCCGCACTCGCGCCGATCTGCCGGCTCGCCGCCGCGATCCGGTTCAGCGCTGCCGCGCGACGCCCGCGCAATTCGTCGGCGAGCGGCTCGCCGGGCTTCTCGGTCCACGCGACCCAGGATTCGCCGACCTGGAGCTTGTCGCGCTCCAGCAGCGCCTGCGCCTGCGCGAAGCCCGAGACATGGTCCCAGTGCTCGTGCGTGGCGACCATCACGTCGAGCTTGCCAGCAGTCGCGGACACGATGTGGCCCGCCACCTTCTGCATCTTCGCCTTCGCATCGGGCGTGCCGAGCAGCACGCCGAAGTCGATGAGCACATGCACCTCGCCGGCATCGCCCGGAAAGCTCAGCAGGAACGAATCGCCCAGGCCCTGGCGGAACATGCGGATTCGGACGGCGGATTCCACCTCGTGCTCCTTCGCTTCAATGACGGTGCAGGACCGCGAAGGGCTCCCGCTCCTCGGCGCCCGGCGGGCCGAAATAGGTCGCCGCGAGACTGCGGCTTCCCTCGTCCATGAAGAAGCGGCGCTGCCGCCCCTTGCGCTCGTCAGTGAGCTTCTTCTTGATGCTGTAGCGCACCTCGCCGGTCTCGGCATCGACGAGCAGCGTGCATCCGCCGCGGAAGTAGTAGTCGGCCTTGCGGTCGCCGCGTGCCTTTTCGCCGTCGACGTACTGGGGGATGCGCTGCGTGAGCTCGATCACCCACTGGAAGTTGGGCCGCCCCTCCCAGTCCATCCGGATCGAGGGCCGCAGCGAGTGCACTTCGAACGGCAGCTCGGGGTCGAGCCCGGCGAGCACGACCTTCTCCTCCGCGAGACGCGGCCTCAGGTACGCATGCAGCGCCGCCCGACGGTCGCGCGTCATCTCGAAGAGCGCCTTGCGGTCTTTCGACAGGCCCCAGGAGCGGATGTCCTTGGCCCACTCCTTGGCGATGCCGACCATCACATGCTCGTTCTCGTCGGGCGCGGCCGTGGCGGCACGCCACAGCAGGCCTTCGACCGAGAAGGCGCGCACGTTCTCCGGCACGATGCCGCGCCGCCGGAAGGCCTCGATGAAAGCCACGCGGCGATGCTCGTCATCGACCGGGTCGTTCTCGAAATCGGCGGTGATGAGCGCGCGCAGGTAGTCGCCGAAGTTGATGTCCACCGGCGGGCAGTAGTCGAGCGCACGGATGCACATGTCGAGCACCTGCCGCGCCGATTGCGAGGCCTCGTCGGCGAGGCGGCCGATCAGGTCGGGGTCCAGGTTGCCTTCGCGCGTCACGCCGGTGCCCTCGCTCGCGATGCGGAACAGGTCGGCGACGCGGCTCTTGTAGATGGAAAGAAACGCGTCGAACACCGCGGCCACCAGCACCGCGCCGCGTTCGTGCGGCTCCATGGAGCGCTGGTAGTCGTCGGGATGCCCTTCCTGTCGCTGCCAGCGGCCGGTCTTCTCGTCGATGGCGCCGATCGCGCTGCGCAGCGCACCCCGGTTGCCGATCGCCTGGCCGAACTCCTGCGCAAGCTGGCCGAGCTGGCTCTGGCCGGCGAGGTCGCCGCGCGTCGACGCGATCTGCTGCCGAAGCACTTCGGGCAGCGAGAAGTGCTGGAACAGCGCGACGATGTCCGCGAAGGCCTCATGAAAGGCGAGCACGTCGGGGTTGCTCGCTTCGCTGAAGCGCCGGTGCATGCCGTCGAGCAGCGCGTGCGTGACCTCGTGCGCAACGATGTCGTGCGACAGGCAGCTGAAGACGGTGAGCCGGGCGCCGCTCTCTTCGACCGCCGGCGCCGAGAAGTAACCGAAGAGCAGCGCCTTCTTGTCCGGGCTGTAGTAGGCGTTGGCCTCGCGCAGCGCATGCGGGTAGATGCGCAGGCGCTGCACGTACTCCTCGCTGGGGCCGCCCCCGGCGTCCCTCGCATTGTGCGAACGCCACAGGGCCAGCCGGCCGAGCGCGCGCTCGAAGGTGCGAATGGTCCGCATCGCGACCGCGTAGACCATCTGCTGATGGAACTGCGGGCTGCTTTCCGATGGCGGCAAGCCGTGCTGCGCCACCACGTAGCGGTCGTTGAGATCGACCGGCTCATAGAAGCAGCGGCTCGCCGGATCGCGATCGACCACCTCGACGTATTCGCCGGTCGGCCCGGGTCCGAGGATGTCGCGGCCGTTGGCATCGCGCTCCCAGGGCACGCGGATCAGCGTCTCGTTGATGCCGGCGGTCTCGCGCTGGCGGCCCATGCTGGGGTCGAAGGCGAACACGCGTACCAGGCGCTGCGTGGACGGGGCGATGGGGATCGCTTCGATCTTCGGCGCCAGCGGGGTGCTTTGCTTCGCGTTCGCCTTCGGTGTCTTGCGCTCGATCTGGTAGAGCACATTTCCAGTGTCGCCGTCGACGATGAGCGTGACGCCGGCCCAGGGCCGGGTGTCGACCTCGACCGTGAGCTCGAGCGCCTTGCCCCGGGCCTTCGGGGCCGGCGCAACCTGCATTTCCTGCACCAGCTTGATGACCCACTGGAACGCGAAGTTGCCCGACACGTCGCTGCGCTCGCGCGGATGGAACGACTCGACCTCGAAGTGGCGGCGCAGATCGATCGGGCCGATCGCGGCGATCGGGCTGTCCGACAGCCGCTGGTGCAGCAGCGCACGCTTGCCTTCGAGCATCTGCCAGAGTGCCTCGCGGTCGTGCGGCAGCGTCCAGGGCGTGAACTCGCGCGACAGTTCGCGCACGAACTCGCTCACCGCGCGGGTTGCCGCGGACTTCGCCGGTGCGCGCCAGAGGATCGTGTCCTGCGAAAGCGTGCCCACGTCCGGCGGCAGGATGCCGTAGCTGCGGAAGGCGTCGATGAACGCGAGCCGGTAGTTGCCTTCGTCCACCGGGCGCAGGTCGTGGTCGGCGGTGACGATCGCGCGCAGGAAGTCGCCGCTGGTGGTCTCGACGGGCGGCATGTAGTCCAGCGCGCGGATGATCATCTCCAGCACGCGCTGCGCCGAGCGCGAGGCCTCCTGCGCAAGCCGGTTCACGAGGTCGGGATGCAACTGGCCCTCGGGAAGGATGCCGGTGCCCTGGGTGGCGATGCGGCGCAGGTCGGCGGTGCGCGCCTCGTAGATCTTCTTCAGCGCCTCGAAGACCGCGCTCACCACGATCGCGCCGCGATCGTGCGGCTCCAGCGTCGCGGCGTAGGCCTTCGGATCGGGCTTGCGCGGATGCCAGGCGCCGGCCTCGTCGATCGACCCGAGCGCATTGCGGATGCCCTCGGGCCGCCCGATCGCCTCGCCGAACTGCGGGGCGATCGCGCCGAGCCGGCGCGAGTTCTCCAGCCGGCCCTGGATCCCGGCGATCTGGCCGCGGAACACGTCCGAGGGCCAGAAGTGCTGCAGCACCGCGATGAGATCGGCGTAGGCCTCGTGCAGCGCAAGCACGTCCGGGTGCTGGCCCTTGAAGGAGATGCGCATGCCGTCGAGCATCGCGTGCGTGATCTCGTGCGCGATCACGTCCTGCGACAGGCAGGTGAAGATCGTCGTGCCCTCGTAGGCCGAGGACTGCTGCGCGCGGAAGTAGCCGAAGCAGAGGCCGTCGCCGGGCTTGTAGTAGGCGTTGGCATCCTTCGTGTAGTGCGGATAGATGGGGAACTGGCGCCGGTAGCTGACGCGGCGACCCTTCACGCTCGGCGGCCAGTGGATCGAACGCCCGAGCGCACGCTCGAAGTTGCGGATGGTGCGCATCGCAACCGCGTACGCCATCTGATGGTGGAACTGCGGATTGCCGTCCGAGGGCGCGAGCCCGTCGTTCGCGAGGATCTGCGGATCGTCGAGGTCGACGGCGGGATGCACCTGGCGGCCGTGCTCGTCCTTGTCCACCACCGCGATGTATTCGCCGACGGGGCCGGGCTTCAGGTCTTCCCAGGGCACCAGCAGCGTCATCTCGTTCATGACCGCGGTGTCCAGGCGCGCGGTGGTGCCCGGGTCGAAGGCGAAGACGCGCAGCCTGCGATAGACCGGGAGGGGGACCCGCCAGCGTTTGTCGATCCTCGGCTCCATGGCGCGGATGCTAGACCGGTGAAGGCCGGGCGCAACCGCCAGAAGGCATAGCCGATAAGGCCGCTTCAGTAGACCCCGAGTGCCATTCCGGCGGCCAGCGCCGCGCCGAGTTCGCGGCATTGAACCAGATCCTCTTGGCCGATCTGCTTGGGCCGCAGGATGGCTTCGGGCGTCTGGGCATGCGTGCACACGATGAACGCCGGCGCGACGGACCTGAGCCGCCAGCCGGTGGCGATGCGGTCGATCTGCCGCACTGCGTTCTGCCCGTCGCTCCCCGCGCACACCAGCACGGCGTAGGGCCGGCCGTTGATGCGGTCTAGCGCGGGGTAGTAGCAGCGGTCGAAGAAGTCCTTCATCAGCCCTGCGATCGCAGCGAGGTTCTCGGGCGTGGCGAAGATGTAGCCGTCGGCGCCCAGCACATCGTCGGGGCCGGCCTCCGTCGCGCGCAGCAGCCTCACCTGCACGCCGGGTTCGTCGCGTGCGCCTTCGACGGCCGCCTGCGCCATCTGCGCGGTGCCGCCGGTCATCGTGTGATAGACAACGAGCAGCGTCTTCTGGGGATTCATCGCCGCCCAGCATAGCGGCTCGATCCCCCCGGACGGAAGCTCAGTCGTCCTTGTCCTTGTCCTTCGAGCGGCCGGTGAGGAAGTCGAGCGTGGCCTGCCAGGTCTGCGGCGAATTCAGGATGCCCAGGTGGCCGGTGTGCAGGAAGGGGTCGTAGGCGCCCTGCCCGGTGAGCACGATCTCGCGTGCACCGCGCAGGCGCGCGCTCTTGGAGAAATCCGTCGGCTTGCCGAACGAATCGACCGCGGGCACCGGCGCGATCGAGCCGTCCTGCACCGGGAAGTAGACGAAGCTCGCGTCGCCGTTGCGGATGACCAGCACCTTCGTGGGACCGTCGTTTTCCCTGCCGCCGCTGCGTCCGTTGAGCAGTTGCAGGAAGGGCGTGTCGGGCGAGCCGAGCTCCTGGCACAGCTCGCTTTGCGGCGTAAAGCCGCCGGCCGCTGCCGCCTGCCAATAGTTGGCCGGGTCCGGCGAGCAGTTGATGATCCCGTGGTTGGGCCCGTCGATGGCGACGAAGCGGCGCACCATGTCCTGCGCCTCGTCCTGCCGCATCCATTCGCGCGCGAGCGTCACGCCGAGGCTGTGGCCGACGATGTCCACCTGCTTCGCGCCGGTGAAGTTCATCACCGCGCGGATGAAGCGGCGCAGGTCGGGCACATTGGCCGCGTTGGTGTGGGCGATGCTCGAGCGGCGCGTGGGGTCGGCGGCCAGGTCGCACTGGTCGCCCTGGTAGCCGATGCCCCAGAGCTCGCTGGTCGAGTAGCCGTTGTCCGCGAGGAACTGCGCCAGCGCCTGCGCCCGGCCATAGGGATTGCAGGCGGTCGCGAACGGCGTGTCGTTGTTGCCGTGGATGAAGATCACCGGCGTTCGCGCCACCGGGCCGGCCGCGCCGAAGCCGATGAGCGGCTTGCCGAGCGAGGTGTCCTCGATCGCGGGAAAGCCTGGCGGCAGTGTGTTGCCGACGGTGCCGGCCGCCTGCGCGGTGGCAGCGGCACCGGCAGCGATGGCAAGGGTTGCGAGAGCGGCGGCATGGCGAATCCACGTTTTCATCAGCGGGCTCCTTCCTCAGCGCCGCGCATGATGCCGTTGAAGGATGACGCTGGCAAGACGGGCGCCGCAACATCATGGCGGCGGCAACTTCGTGAGCGCCGGCGTCAGCATCCGCGCCGCACAGCCCTGACGGCGGTCACGCCGCGAACGGGGCGACGTCGATCGGCTCGGGCGGCAGGCCCGCGACATGGCGCGCCCACATCGCCTCGCATGCGGCCTCGAAGTGGCGGGTGAAGCGGCGCGCATCGAAGACGCCGCTGGCTTCGCGCTGCTGCAGCAGCTTGCCGCGCACCGCCGCGAGTTGCTGGGACGAACCTGCGAGCTCGAGTGCGCGCGCCTCGTACGACGCGACATCGTGCGTCACGAGTTCGGGCAGCCCCATCGCGCCGAGCAGGCTCGAAGCCACGCGTGCCGCGAAGGTGTCTCCCTCGCGCGTGAGCACGGGCAGTCCGGCACGCAGCGCATCGCTGCAGGTGGTGTGGGCGTTGTAGTGGAAGGTGTCGAGGAACAGGTCCGCCAGCGCGTGGCGCGACAGATGTTCCGCGTGCGACGAGCGCTTCGCCCACACGATGCGCGACGGATCGACGCCGAGCCGCCGCGCCTCGGCCGCGAGCGACGACGGCGCGCCGGCGTGGCCTTCCAGCAGCCAGAGCACGCTGCCGGGCACGGCCGACAGGAGGCGCATCCACACCTCGAAGACGTCGGGCGTGATCTTGTAGTTGTTGTTGAAACAGGCGAACACGAAGCCGTCCGCCGGCAGCCCGGCCTGCGCGCGCGTCGACGTGCAGGGCGCGACCTCGGCCAGCTCGTCGTTGCACTGGTAGGAGCCCGGCAGACGGACGACCTTCTCGCTGTAGAAGCGCTGCTCTTCGGGCCGGATGACGACCGCGTCGGCAAGGATGTAGTCGATGAAGTCCGCACCCATCGTTCCGGGATAGCCGAGATAGCTGACCTGCAGCGGTGCGGCGCGGTGGGCGAAGATGCCGGGGCGCGAGCCTTCGATGTAGCCGTTGAGGTCGATCGCGATGTCGATGCCGGCTTCGCGCGCCAGCGCCGCGATCTGTGCATCGTCGCGGTTCGCCACCTCGTCGAAATGATCGAGCGACTGCATGACGCGCCGGCCCAGCGGATCCGAGATCGGCGGGCCGAACGAGAAACCGAAGCTCTCGAAGCGCGCGCGGTCGTGGCACTCGAAGAGACGCGCGATGAGCTGGGAAGTCGGATGCGGACCGAAGCCGGATGAAAAGTAGCCGATGCGCAGGCGGCGCGGCGCTGCGTCGGGAGGCGCGGGTGCCGGGCCGCGAGCCGGCACCGCATGGTCCTGCGCGTAGCGCTTTGCGCAAGCCAGCAGCACTTCCGGGTCCGCGCCGGTCGGCAGCAGGGCAAAGGGCTCGGCCGCTTGTTCGCCGGCCAGCACGCGACCGCAGGTCTCCTGCAGCAGCGATGGGTATCCGTCCCAGCGGCACGCGAGCATGCGGTCATGCAGCCAGTAGCCGCGCAGGTAGCCGGTGTCGGCGGGCAGCTGCGCGAGGCGCGACAAGGCTTCGCGCGCGGCGTCCTGGCGGCCGGTGCTTTCGAGTAGCGCCACGCGGTTCATCGATGCGTAGACATCCTGCGGTGCGAACTGAAGGGCGCGCTCGCAGCTCGCAATGGCATCGTCCAGCCGGCCGAGCTCGGCCAGCGCCATGGCACGCTCCGACCAGGCGCGGGCAAGCTGGGGCTGGAGCTTCAGCGCGCGCTCGAAGTGCACCACGGCCTGCTGCGGACGCTGCAATGCCAGCAGGCTGCTGCCGAGATTGAGCTGCAGTTCCGGCACCCGGTCGTTGATGCGTGCCGCGCGCTCGAACGCGGCGAGCGCGAGCGCATGCTCGCCCGTCGCGCTGTGGGCGACGCCGATTTCATGCAGCGCTTCGAAGAATTCGCCGGCCTCCCGGATCGCGCGCTCGAAACAGGCGATGGCTTCGCGCGCGCTTCCGCGCTGGAGGCGAACACGGCCCAGGTAGAAGTGCGCTTCGGCGGAGCAGTCGGGCAAGGCGACCGCGCTTGCAAGGTAGTGCTCGCAGCCTGCCAGGTCGCCCTGGTTGCCGTGGATGAAAGCCAGAAGCTCGAAGGCACGCGCGGGTGCGTCCGGCTTGTCGATGATGGCGCGCAGCATGGCCTCGGCCTGGGGCGCGCCGCCGGAGCGGAACAGCTGTTCGGCTTGAGCGAGAAGGGGATGAGGTGCGCTCGGCATGGCGCCGATTCTCACGCATGGAGAAATTTCGGCAGGGCGGCGCTCACCTGAACGAATCCCTTTACTTAACTTCACTTGCTATGAAATTCGTAGCATCAAAGGACCGAGAGCAAAGGGTTTCCGGCTGAAAGGCAAGTCCAGCCCTCCTGGACCCAGATTTCCGCAAATGACATTCATTCGCATTTGATGTCTAGAATGGCGGGCTCCAATGACCTCTGCTCCCAACGCCCGCCGCCGCGCCTACTGGCTGAAAACCTTGCACGAATGGCACTGGATCAGCTCCGCGGTTTGCCTCGTGGGGATGGTGCTGTTTGCCGTCACCGGCTTCACGCTCAACCATGCGGCGAGCATCGAAGCCAAGCCCCAGGTCACGAATCGCATCGCGAAGATCGATGCACACCTGCGCGAGCAGCTCGTGCAGGCGGTGCCCGAAGCCAGGTCGAACAAGGGCAAGGCCGAGTTGCCCGAGGCGCTCCAGGCGTGGGTCCGGCACGAATGGTCGGTCCAGACCGCAGGCCGCGAGGCCGAGTGGTCCGATGACGAGATCTATCTTTCGCTGCCGCGTCCGGGCGGCGACGCGTGGCTGCGGCTCAACCTCGACGACGGCGAGATCGAGTACGAGCGCACCGACCGCGGTTGGCTCTCCTACTTCAACGATCTGCACAAGGGCCGCAACACCGGCGCGGCCTGGAGCTGGTTCATCGACATCTTCGCCGTGGCGGCGCTGGTGTTCTCGATCACCGGCCTGTTCATTCTCAAGATGCACGCGGGCAACAGGCCCCTCACCTGGCCGGTGGCCGGGATGGGGCTCGTGATTCCGGTGCTGCTCGCCTTGTTGTTCATCCATTGATTCTTCGGAAAGAGGTTTTCGTGCAAGTTCGCTACTCCCTCGCTCTCGTTGCGCTCCTGGGCGCGCCGGCCTTCGCCGGAGGGCTCTCCGTCAACATCGAAGTGCCGCGCCTCAATGTCGCGGAGTACCACCGCCCTTACGTCGCCGCGTGGATCGAGCGGCCGGACCAGTCGGTCGCGACGACGCTGGCGGTTTGGTACGACGTCAAGAACAAGGGCAATGCCGAGGGCGAAGGCACAAAATGGCTCAAGGACCTGCGCCAGTGGTGGCGCCGCACGGGGCGTGAACTGCAGATGCCGGTCGACGGGGTGAGCAGTGCGACGCGGCCCGCGGGCAAGCACCAGCTCGCCTTCACCGAAGGCTCAGCCCAGATGCCCAAGCTGGCGCCGGGCGCCTACAAGCTTCATGTCGAAGCAGCGCGCGAAGTCGGCGGGCGCGAGATCGTGGGCATCCCCTTCCAGTGGCCGCCGGCCAAGGCGGACACGGCGACCGTCGCCGGGACCAGCGAGCTCGGCGAGATCAAGCTCGACCTCGCCCCCTGAACCCCTTCCATCCTCGACTTCGGGAATTCATGATGAAGATTGCCACCCGCATTGCCTCGATCGCCTTCGCTCTTTCCGCCAGCGCCGCGGTCCACGCACACAACGTCTGGCTGCTCCCGTCGAGCACGGTGCTGTCGAAGGGCGACTGGATCACGGTCGATGCCGCGG
This sequence comes from Variovorax sp. YR216, assembly GCF_900107745.1. Lineage (GTDB taxonomy): Bacteria > Pseudomonadota > Gammaproteobacteria > Burkholderiales > Burkholderiaceae_C > Variovorax. Next base: position 121,026 of record NZ_FNRO01000012.1, read on the forward strand.
TCTCGAACGACCTCTTCTTCTTCAACCACCGCCCGATGGGGCTCGACAACCTCGTCGTCACTGCGCCGGACGGCAGCACGATCAAGCCCGAGAACATCCACGAGGGCAAGCTGCGCAGCGTGTTCGACCTGAACCTCGTGCAGCCGGGCACCTACCGGGTCGCGGTGCTGAACGGCGGCGTCTTCGCGCGCTGGAAGGACAAGGCCACCGGCCAGGTCAAGCGCGCGCGCGGCACGCCGGAGAACATCACGAGCCAGATCCCCGCCGATGCGCAGGAGGTCGAAGTCACGCAGTCCGCCGGGCGCATCGAGACCTTCGTCACGGTCGGCAAGCCGAGCGCGCTGAAGCCGAGCGGCAAGGGGCTGGAGCTCATCGCCGCCAACCCCACCGACCTGGTGAAGGGCGAGAAGGCCGGCTTCGCGCTGCAGATCGACGGACAGCCGGCGAAGAACTTCGACGTGACGATCACGCAGGGCAATACGCGCTATCGCGACAAGATCAACGAGACCACGGTCCGCACCGACGCCAATGGCCAGTTCTCGGTCACCTGGCCCGAGGCCGGCATGTACTGGCTCGAGGCCACCGGCAAGGACACGAAGACCTCCGTGCCGGCCGCCAAGGAACGGCGCCTGAGCTACGCCGCGACTCTGGAAGTGATGCCCTGACGTCCCCGGCGAACCCGACATCGCCGCGCGTTTCCTTCGCGACCTGGCGACCCGGCGGCTATGCGAACAGCGCCGCTCCCCGGCTTGCGGACCCCGCGAGCCTGCAAAGCCTGGGTGGCCGAACGATGGGGACCACCTGGAGCGTCCGTCTGGACAATCCCTCGATGGTGCCGCTCGAGGCGATCCGGGCGGCCATCGAGGGCGCGCTGGATCGGGTCATCGCGCAGATGAGCACCTGGGAGCCCGGCTCGCGCATCGCTCAATTCAACGAGGCGCCTGCGGGCAGCCGCCATGTGCTCGAACCGGAATTCGCCGAGGTGCTCGATGGCGCGCTGCACTGGGCGGCCGCCAGCGGTGGGGCGATCGATCCGACGATCGGGTCGCTGGTGTCGCTCTGGGGATTCGGTTCGCACGCCAGCCCGGTCACACACCTGCCCTCGCCGTCCGAACTCGCTGCCGCGCGCGCTCGCGTTGGCTGGCAGCAGCTGCAGTTCGACGGCGCGGCACGCACGATCACGCAGCCCGGTGGCGTGCGACTGGATCTGTCCGGTATCGCGAAGGGCTTTTCGGTGGACCGCGTGGCAGATTCGCTGCAAGCGCTCGGCCTTCGAAACTTTCTCGTGGAAGTCGGGGGCGAAGTGCGCTGCGCAGGCCGGCGTCCGTTCGGCGCGCCCTGGCGCGTGCTGGTGGAGGCCGGTCCCCAATCGGTTCCGGTTGCGCTCACCGACATGGCCGTCGCGACCTCCGGCAATCGCTGGCACGCGCGCGAGCTGGATGGACAGCGGTGGTCGCACACGATCGATCCGCGCACCGGAGAGCCGGTGAGGCACCCGCTCGTTTCCGTCACCGTGCTTCATCCGCAGTGCATGCATGCGGACGCGCTGGCCACGGTGCTCACCGTGCTCGGTCCGGAGGACGGCTTCGCGTTTGCGCAGCGGCACAAGCTTGCCGCGCTGTTCGTCAAGGAAGACGGGGGCAGGCACCTGGCGTGTGCCACCGACGACTGGGCGGCACGCGCGCAAGTCCACGCCTCATGAACGATCCCGCATGGCGCGCCATCGGGGCGGGCATGACCGTGCTCGCCTATGCGGCGCTCTGCGCGAGCGTGTACTGGCGGCAGCGCCGGCTTCGCGCCGACAACGCCCGCGCAGCTGCTGCGCTGGCCGGCGGCGATACGGGCCAGCAGGCCCTGGTGCTTTTCGCCAGCCAGACCGGGAACGCCGAAACCCTGGCGTGGAAGACGGCGCGCTGGCTTCATGAGCGCGGCACACCTTCGCGGTTGATGCCGCTCAACGATGCCGATGCGGAAACCCTGCGCAGGGCGGGCAGCGCCTATTTCATCGCGAGCACTTACGGCGAGGGCGACGCGCCGGATGGCGCGAGCGTCTTCGCCGAGCGCGTGATGGGCGGCGCGGTGGCTGATCTGTCGTCGCTCCGGTATGCGGTGCTCGCCCTGGGTGACCGGCAGTACGCCAACTTCTGCGCCTTCGGCCGTGCACTCGATGAATGGCTGCACGCCAAAGGCGCCAGGCGCCAGTCCGAACGCATCGAGGTGGACAACGGCGATGCGGTTCAACTCGCTGCGTGGCAGGCGCATTGCAGCGGCAGCAACGCCGAGGCCGTGGCGGAAGCCCCTGTCTCGGCACCACAGCCATGGCGCCTCGTGCGGCGAACGCTGCTCAACGAAGGCAGCGCGGGCGGGCCGATCTTCGAGCTGGCGTTCACGCCCGCGGACGGAAGCGCTGCGCATTGGGAGTCCGGCGACACCGCGCAGATCACGCTCGACAGCGATCCGGGTCGCCCGCGCGAATACTCGATCGCCTCGATCGCGGCCGACGGAGAAATGCAGTTCCTCGTTCGACAGGAACGGCACCCCGACGGCACGCTGGGCGCCGCCTCCGGCCTGTTGACCTCCACCCTCCCCATCGGCGACACGGCGACTTTCCGCATCCGCCCGCATCGCGGCTTCCGGCTTGGCGGCAATGCCGATCGCCCGCTGATCCTCATCGGCAATGGCACCGGACTGGCAGGACTTCGCAGCCACCTGCGCGCCAGGGCGGCAAGGGGTCGGCGCGAGAACTGGCTCGTCTTCGGCGAACGCAACGCGCGATGCGACTTCCTGTGCCGGGACGAGATCGCATCGTGGCAGCAGGGCGGCGTTCTCGGTCGCGTCGACATGGTCTTCTCGCGGGACCAGGAAGAGGCGCTCTACGTGCAGCACCGCCTGCTGCAGGCCCATGAACAGGTGTCGCAGTGGATCGCAAGCGGCGCGGCGATCTATGTCTGCGGCAGCCTGAACGGCATGGCGTCGGGCGTCGATGCGGCGCTCAGGCAGATCCTCGGCACAGCGGTGATGGGTGAACTGTCGGCGGCCGATCGCTATCGCCGCGACGTCTACTGACCGAATCCTCGCTCTGGAGTCCGCATTTGAGGTCCGCGTGCGCCGCCACCTCAATGCCCTGACGGGAGCGGTCCCGCTTCTGAAGCCTGAACTCCCGAAGAACCATCGTGCATTGACCCATGTTGTCGAGCCTCAGGTGCAGCCCGTCGTGCTGCAATCGTGAAGGCACCGTTCATTCACTCAATGTTGCCTTCAGTTTCGCACCATTGATGGGTTCGCAATGCACCCGGCCTAGAGTGATTTCGCAGGATCAATCAACCAGGAGACTCAAATGGCCAACCCAATCTCTGACGGCGCCTACGAACTCCGCTTCGACGCCCTCTTTTCTAACCGCCGCTCATACAGCTTTCCATGCGATGGCCTGGGCCATGTCGACATCGACTCCCTCACGGAGCGCGCACGTCTCAATTATTTCTATGCGCGTGCCATGATCGGCATGGAAGTCGCATGGCCCGACGTGCGTCCACACATGTCTCATTGAGGTTTTGCCCGAGCAATCGCTTTAGGCAGGATCGAGGTTAGGGCCGAATCGGGGGCAGGCGCTTCACATCACCCGATCAATCTCTTCAAAGGCACAGGATTGTTGGAATCGGGCTCTACCGTGAACGCGTATGCAACGTGGCCCAGTTCAGGAAAGCTGCATCCGGATTGCTGTGCGGACGTTGCAATGTCTGGGAGCATCGCTCTTCATCGCCCCGTTTCTGTTCGTTCGCCTCGCATCGAACTTATCCATTGCGAGGCCGTCATGCCGAAGCGCCCTCGAAACCAGCGCGAGAACTCCGCACCCGAGGTAAAGCCAAGGAGGTAGGCTACCTCGCAAAAGTTTCGCATGCCGCCGGCGAGATAGGTCTCGGCCATCTCGGCGCGCGTGTCCTCGATGACCGCAGAGACGCTCTTTCCAGCGGTCGCGAGCTGACGATTCAGCGTGCGGCGGTGCGTGCCGAGTCGCTCGGCGACCCGCTCGACAGAGCAGTTCCCGAGGGGAAGAAGGATCTTGACGATCTGGCGTACCCCGTCGAGCGGCTGTTCCTTCGAGCTGGCGCGGTGCTGATCGAGAAGGCCCTTCAGGGCGCGGCCGAGTTCCGGATCTGCCGAAGGGACTGGCAGGGCAAGGTCGCCACTGCGGCAGACGATCGCATCGAATGGCTGCGAGAAATCGAGCGCCGTCGCGAGTACGCGGTGGTGAGTCAATAGATCCCGAGGCCGCGTATGGCTGAAGCAGACGCTGACAGGTCGGAAGCTCCCCTGCGTCAGCGCCCGCAGTGTGCGCAGGATCGTGCCCGCCGCCATCTCGATCCCCTGGCGAGAGCGGCCCTGTTTCTGGAGCCTGATTTCCAGAAGAACCATCGTGAAGTGGCCCATATCGTCGACCCTGAGGCGCAGGCCGTCGTTCTGCACCCACATATAGCGCGCAAGCGATTGCAGCGCGGCGCCCAAGGTCGGCTCCTCGCGCAGCACAGCGGCAAGCACCCCATAGTTGCCGACGCGTTGCTTCTCGGCCAGTAGCAGCCCGAAGGCTTGCTCGCGCGACTCGCGAGCCGACGCCTCGAGCAACGTTGCCACTGAGTCGATACTGACCAGCGTATCGGGATCTGAGAGCACTTTGAGCGGCAGGCCTGCACTCCTGGACATGCTGACGGGATCGAGGCCCTTGGAACGGGCCAAATCCTCGTAGCCGGTCAGCGTGGCGCCCCGCGTCAGGCGACCACCGATCTGGGCCAGACTGGGGCGCAGCTCGAGCGCGTCAAGGCGTCGCATGGTCGATGTTCCGGGTAGGGTGACTGGGCCTGTCCTTCGAACCCTCGACGGCAAGCACCAACTCAATGACGGACTTCACCCCCATCTTCTGCATGACGCGCGAACGATGATGCTTGAGGGTCCGCTCCGCCAATCCCAGCTGCTCGCAAATGCCCCTGCTCGTCACGCCAAGGATCATCAAATCAAACACCTCCATCTCTCGCCGTGAAAGGCTCTCTCGACGCAATTGCAGTGCAGCTTGCTTTTCGCGGGTTTCGGCTCGGCTCCGATGTTCCGTGACGGCCTTGTTGACGGCCGACAAGAACGCCTCATCGTCCCAAGGCTTGCAGAACAGGTCGGCTGCCCCTTGCTTCATCGCGCGCACGACTTCTCTCGCGGTGGTGCTGGCGGTGACGAGGATGACGGGCAAGTCCGACTGGGAAGCGAGCAGCGCGTGCAGATCAAGGCCGCCTGGCCCGAGCATCCGGACCCCCAGGACGATGCAGCCCGGATGTGCGCCCATGTCTCGATGAAGCGCATCCTCGACAGATCTGAAGGCAATGACCCGATAGCCTGCTGACTCCAGAACCGCCAACAGATCCGGGGCGAGTTCAAATGCACCTTCTGCTTCGACGAGATGAACGACGGGCAGATCTGGGCCTGTATGGCGATGCTCGCCGCGTTGCGGATCCATGATGCTGCTGACTGTCATCCTGTTCGTCATGTGTCCGATCGCGTCCAGTCGGATGCGCGTCGATCAGCCGTAGATGCGGATCGGCTGATCCCACGCGTTCGTGGGCTGCGGCATGTCGATCATGGCCACTCGCACCAGCGTGATTGCAAATTCGCGCGATGGGCTTCCCGGAATGCGCACCACGCCCAGCGGCGTGGTACGTGGTCCAGCCGCAGTAGCGGCCGGAGACAAGCCGTCGGCTTCACCAAGCCGTACAAGCTTCGTCGCCCCCTGGATGTGCAGGTCCGGCCGCAAGAGCACGCCGCAAGTGCGCTGGAGTTGATCCTCGAACGCCTCCGGGAGCAGACCCAAACCCCGTAGATCGTGGTCGCTCTCATCAAGCAGAGCACCAAGCTGGGCCTCTTCGGCGCCGTCATGCGGCCCGCCGCCGGCCATTGAAGGGATGCCGATGCCCAGTCGCTCCAGGATCAAATGGCGTCTGCCAAACAGCGCACGTTCGCATTCGAGCATGTCACACCGCTCGGGTTCCATCACAATCATTTCGAGCGCATCCAGGGCCAACTGATCGATCAGGCGATTGACGATTTCCTTGAGCAGTTCGGATCCGTTGGATTGACAGGCGCTCAACTGACGGGTCTCAGGACATGAGCCAATCGCTGCAACGTGCCGGCGCACCACGCTGCCGTTCTCGATCACGTCGAGATTGCGGCTTTCCGTCATGTCCATTCCCAGCACTGCGAAGGCCTCCTTCAGCGGGTGCGACTGCTGGAAGAAGCGATTCAACTCGTGTGAATTCGCCAAGGTGGCGGACACCTGGTCGGCTGTGGCAAAAAAAGCCTGCAGGTATGGATCCCTTGCCCAACTCTGCGAGTTCAGAAGACGTGGCAAGGGAAGTTCCGTGACGAGCTTGCCCAGAAAGCTCGCAGACCATGCCAGCGCCGTTTGCAGGTGCTCCTCGTGCCTATATGCTCGTCGCAAGCACGGATTGATGCGAAGTACCCGGGCGACCAGTCGATCCAGTCCGTCGTTGCGGCGTTCGGTCCTGTCCCTGGTCTCGCGAAAGAGTCGGCTGAGGATCTGCATGTGAGGCTTTCAAACCGGACAAGTGTCCGTATGGCTATCGCCTGCCTCGATCCTCCGACACTACGCCGCCGAGAGGTTGACGTACATCAAGGGGTGTGCCGAGTGCGCGGTGCGCATCGTGTTTGATATTCGTCAACTTGCCACATGGCCCGGGCGCGCAATCTCGACTGGCCCACCTTGTTGATACCAATGCGCAATGAGGGCGCATCGCGAAGCCACTGGAGGTTCGTCATGACCCAAGAAGTTCATTCCGCGAGTCTGATCGGGACGGATGCAGAAGCGCGCGGCTGGCGCACTGTCTTTCCTCCGGCGAAGTGGCTGTCGTCCTATCAGTCCAAGTGGCTGGCGAACGACGCCATCGCCGGTTTGACTTTGGCCGCTTATGGCATCCCGGTGTCGCTGGCCTATGCCTCGCTCGCCGGCCTGCCGCCACAGTACGGCATCTACTGCTATCTGGTCGGCGGGCTCTTCTATGCGTTTTTTGGATCGTCACGCCAGCTGGCGATCGGCCCGACTTCCGCCATCTCGATGCTCGTCGGCGTGACCGTGGCCGGCATGGCACAAGGCGACCCCGAGCGCTGGGCGAGCATTGCCGCGCTGACCGCGATGCTGATCGCTGTCATGTGTGTGCTGGCATGGCTGCTGCGCCTGAGTTCTCTGGTCAACTTCATCAGCGAGACCATCCTGCTCGGCTTCAAGGCGGGAGCGGCGTGCACGATCGCGCTGACCCAGCTTCCCAAGCTGTTCGGAGTCAAGGGCGGCGGCGAAGACTTCTTCGAACGTCTCTTCATCCTTGGCGGTCAGATCCCGCAGACAAACCTCGCTGTGCTCGCTTTCGGTCTTGTCGCCCTCGTCCTGCTCCTGCTGGCCGAGAAGTTCCTCCCGGGCCGACCGGCCGCGTTGTTCGTGGTGGTGGCATCCATCGTCGTGATGTCCTTGACCTCGCTCGGCGAACTCGGGTTCAAGGTCGTCGGTGCGCTGCCTCAGGGCCTGCCGGACTTCAAATTGCCAGGTTTGCGGGTGCGCGACGTGCAGGGCGTGGTCCCGCTCGCATTCGCATGCTTGCTGCTTTCGTACGTCGAGAGCGTCTCGGCCGCACGCGCCCTGGCCGAAGCGCACAAGTACGAGATCGACCCACGCCAGGAGCTGCTCGGCCTCGGTGCTGCCAACCTGGGTGCAGCGTTGTTTCAGGCCTACCCAGTGGCTGGAGGCCTGTCGCAATCGTCGGTGAACGACAAGGCTGGCGCCAAGACCCCGCTCGCGCTGGTGTTTGCCTCGATCACGATCGGCCTGTGCCTCATGTTCCTGAGCGGCGGGCTGAAGAACCTGCCCAATGTGGTCCTCGCTGCCATCGTTCTGGTGGCAGTCAAGGGGCTGGTGAATATCGGCGAGATGAAGCGACTGTGGCGGGTCAGCCGCTACGAGTTCACAGTGTCGATGATCGCTTTCGTCGCGGTATTGCTACTGGGCATCCTGAACGGCGTGATCGTTGCGGTACTCGCGTCGCTGGCGTTGTTGATCCGTCGCGTCGCGCACCCGCACGTGGCCGAACTCGGCCGCATAGCGGGCACGCGGAAGTTCTCTGACATCGAGCGGAATCCCGATAACACGCTGCAGCCGGGTGTGCTGGTCTTTCGCGTCGACGCGGCCCTGCTCTATTTCAACGTCGAGCACGTACTGGAGAGCGTGCGGAAGATGCTGCGCTCCGCCCCCGGTGCGGTGAAGCTGGTGATCGGCGACTTGTCGACCACTGCCCAGGTCGACTTGGCCGGCGCGAAGATGCTGGCCAGGTTGCATCAGGAACTCGCCGAGGCGGGGATCCGGATGCGGCTTGTCGCCGCGCATGCGTCGGTACGCGACATCCTTCGTGCCGAAGGGCTGGAGGAGAGTGTGGGCTATTTTGGACGCAGGATCTCGGTGGCCGACGCCATCGACGAGTTTGAGTCTCCCGGGACCGCGGCGCACGATCACACGCAACGATGACCTTGATGCATGTGCAGGGCGGCCGTGCTCGAACGGGCTCGGGTCATCCCGCGTGAGCAGGACGCGATCGGGATTTCGCCACTGGTGACGAGAAGCTGGAGGACTGCTTGTTGGCTGCGCCGGCCTGCCGCCGCTGCACGACCGGCCCGCGACTTACGCGCTCGAACCTTCCGCCGACACACCGTTCGGCCGTGCGGTCGATCCGTCGGCCCGGCAGCCCTCGCCCAAAGGGGTGTCCGGGTGCGCATCCTGACAAATTCCCTGGCTGCGCAACCGACGAGAAGTCCGCCTATACGGGCTATGTCAAGCGCAGCCCCACCATGGCCACGCGCTTGGATCGGTTCGTTCAGACTTCCTATCCCTCGATCGCCTATCGGCTCACGCTGGACGAGGATGGCAACATCCAATGGGAAGGCGCCGGTGGAGAGACCTATTCGATCGATCCGAAAGCCGGCTGGTTTGCGAAACCTACTTCGCGACCTTTGATACGGCCGCGAGCAAACCCGCCGCGGCAGGGTTGCTGACCTCGCGCTTCACGAGGATGTCGGACGGCGTCACCGGCTTGCCGTAGAAGGCGGTGTTGAGCGACTCGCGAACATCAAGAACCGAGCCGTCGATCGCCAGGCCTGCGAACGCGCCCTTGACGGCTGAATATCCCACGAAGTCCGCATCGATCGTCCCACCGGCCCCCATGCCCTTCTTCCAGACCGCGACCGACGCGTCGCCACCGAGCTTCACCTTGCTTGTGAGCAGCGAGTCGAGGGCCTTCTGCGTGCGCACCAGGATGACCACCTCCGCAGCCGATGCGCCGGCCTGGAATCCGAAACTGGCCGAACCCATCGTGTAGAACGCAGGTCCGACCCAGCCGCCCTTGCCGTCGTTCGCAAGCAGCACGCCGGTGCCGCCCGAGCCTCCCAGAACGAAGCCGGCCTTCAGAACCTTCGGGAAGATCAGTACACCTTTGGCCTTTCCGAGTTCGGCCCCGAGTCCGGAGAAGTCTTTGTTGTGCGTAAAGGCATTAATCGTCGTCTGCGCCTTGTGAACCAGCGCCTTGGCATCTTCCGCGTCCGATGCGTGCGCCGGCATGGTGGCGAATCCGGCGGTGAGGCCCAGTGCCCCGAAAGCCAGCATGAGTTTCCTGCGTGTGTTTTGCATTCTTCGCTCCTAACGGGAAGCTGCCAGCAGCAGCATGATTGTTGAAAGGGACAAGACGCCCCGAACAAAACTTACGCCTCGCATCGGGGAGTGACCTTGATATGAGTCAACCCGGAACCAGGAGGCCAACCGCTGAACCTCGACGACGATGTGCTTGATTCGGATCAAGCACATCGTTGGAGGTCCGGGTACAAAGGCCAGTCTTGGCCTGCGATCCCGCGAGGAAGGGGAACCCACTTGAATCCACATGTCGGCCCAAAGGCCGGACTTTCCTGCAGATTGGCTTGCGCCCTTGTATTGCCAGCAGCACTGGCTCTTGGGGGATGCGCCGCGCTCGCGCCGGTCAACCCCCGCATCGACCACGTCGACCTGGACAGCGGCTACCGCGTCGGCAACAGGCTCAGGCACACGCACAGTGCCAAGAACAACCCTGACACGCTGTTTCTGCTGACCTTCTCCGGCGGCGGCACACGCGCGGCGGCCTTTTCGTACGGCGTGCTCGAAGAGCTTCGCCGCACGAACATCGAGGTCAACGGCAAGAGCGTGAATCTCCTCGCCGAGGTCGACGCCATTGCGGGTGTCTCCGGTGGCAGCTTCACCGCACTCGCGTACGCACTGTATGGGGACAAGCTGTTTGCGGAATACGAGTCCCGCTTTCTGAAGCGGGATGTGCAGGGTGCGCTGACGTGGCGCCTGTTGAACCCGATCAACTGGTTCGCGCTCACCAGCGGCCTCTACGGCCGCTCCGAAATGGCGGCCGACTACTACGACGAGATCCTTTTCAACGGCGCGACCTTCGACGACCTGATGGACAAGCCCACGCCCATCACCGCCGTCACGGGCACCGACCTCTCGACCGGCGCGCGCTTTCAGTTCTCGCAGGATCACTTCGACCTGCTGTGCTCCGATGTCGGCAAGGTGCGCCTGGCCCGCGCGGCGGCGACGTCTTCCGCCGTGCCTGCCGTGCTTTCGCCGGTCACGTACTACAACTACGGCGGCAGCTGCGGCACGATCCTGCCGCCGTGGGTGAGCGACGTCACGCGCTCGGGAGATCCCTCGCGCCCGGCCGGGCGCGCCCTGCTTCGCTACCGCGACATGCAGAGCTTCCAGGACAGCGAGAACCGCCCCTATCTTCATGTGGTCGACGGAGGTGTTTCCGACAACCTCGGCTTGCGCGGACTGCTGGAGGCGTTCGAAGAGCTGGAGGCCAGCCGCGCGTACCAGGAGCAGATCGGGTTGAGGCAATTGCGCAGAATCGTGGTGGTCGTCGTCAACTCGCGCTCTGCGCCGGATACCGACTGGGATCGCCGATCGCATCCTCCAGGCATCGTCTCGCAGCTCTTCCAGTCATCGAGCGTGCCGATCGATCATTTCTCGTCGGAGTCGGTCGAACTGCTGAAGGACATCGCCGAACGCTGGGCCGACAAGCGCCGGCTCGAAGTGGCCGAACGGCAGCTCGCGGGCATGTCGAAGGCGCAAGCCGAAGCGTCGGTGCCGAAGCTGCGCTTCGATGCCATCGACGTGAGCTTCGAATCCATCGCGGACCCGGAGGAGCGGCGCTACTTCATGAATCTGCCGACCACCTTTGCCCTGCCCGATGAAGCCGTCGACCGCCTCCGTGAACTGGGAGGCCGCTTGCTGCGCGAGACGCCGGCGTTTCGCGAATTGCAGCAGGAAGGCGCCGCGTCCCATCACGGGAAGGCGACCGCGAATCCTTAGCCGCGAGGAGGTCAGCCCTCGACGACCGCCTCGATCCTGCCCGACCGGATCGCCTTGAGGAACGCGCGATAGTCCCTGCGGTTCTGCTGGCTGTATTCGGTCGCGAACTCGCCCACAGCGTCCTCGAAGGACTGTCCGGACCCCATGTATCCCGCGATGGCCGCCGGGTCGCCGGATCGCGCGTGCGCGCGGGCCAGGGCGTGCGCGCACATGCGCCCGTACTGGCGCAGGATTCCCGAATCCCAGTCTTCGATGACGGCCGACATCTTCATGTCGCGAAGCTGCCGGATGTAGAAATGCTGTCCGTTCGCTCCCTTCGTCCAACCCAGGAACACGTCGCTCGCGGACTGCATCAGACGCTGGCCCGCGATCACACGTTGTCCGTGATTGGGATGCAGACTCTTTCCCGCATACGGCTCGAGCACAGAGGCCTTCGCTTCCTTCACCTGCAGGAACAGCGGATCCCCGTCGCCGGCGACAAAGAGACACACGGCGCACATCGTTCCGACGCTTCCCACACCCACCACCTTGACGGCGAGGTCGACGAAATGGAACCTGTCGAAGAGCGTCCTGACATGCTCGGGCAGGCTTTCCCGGTAACGCGCAATGGCGTCGCTGTAGCCGGATTCGAGACCCGGGGCCTGTTCGAGATTCGGGTGGTAGATCAAGGGTGGGTCGTCCTTGATCCGGGGGAGCGTTCCCTGTTCGGAGACCAGTTTCGGATACAGGTGGTCGACCACGGTCTTGCGCTGCTCCGTCTCGATCCTCTCCGCCAGGCGCTTTCGCGCATCGGCCACGATTCCCGGGTCTCCCGTTCTGTCGGAGTACTTGCGCAGGTCGATCTTGTCGTACCAGATGTCCAGCGCACGCATTCCGGCGTAGTCGAACATCCGCTCGCGATACTCCTTGACGATGTCCCCCGCGAGGCGCGCCGTGTCGCTGTTGGGGAACATCAAGTGCTCGGCCGCGATGACCACGCTGGCCGCGAGCCGCTTCAGATCCCACTCGAACGGCGCGGGCAGGGTTTCGTCCAGATCGTTCACGTCGAAGATGATGTTGCGCTCGGGCGTGGCAAAGCCGCCGAAGTTCATCAGATGCGCGTCGCCGCACGCTTGCACCCGCAGCCCGCTGACCGGCGTCGTGGCGAGGTCGGCCGCCATGAGCGCGGCTGCGCCCCGATAGAACGCGAAGGGAGACGACGACATCCGGCCGAACCGGATCGGAACCAGTTCCGGAATCCGGCCCTTGTTCGATTCAAGGAGTATCTCGAGCGGGTCGTGGCGGTTGCGCGGCTCGGACCATCCGGCGTGCGATGCGCGAGGTACCTTGTCGCGCAATTTCCGACCCTGGGCTGCTCGCTGATCGGCGCTCATGTACGGGGCTGCGCCGTGCGGCTCCGCTGTGCTCTGCACCGGCTTTTCGGACTTGCTCTTCATGGCGACTCCTTCGAGATCAGGCGACTATCCGAAGGAGGTTAGACGCGTGCGCGGCACGCACGTTGATCTGAATCAATCCGGGTACGGTGCCCGGCTCGAAAACTTGCTCGGGCGCAAGCCCGGCACTGGAACGTGTCGCATCATCCGCGTACGAAGCGCGTCGAGGTCCACGATGAAATTCAGCCGAAAGACGTTGAGCACGATCATCACCGTCGCCGCCGGACTGGTGCTGCTGGCGGCGCTTCCATCCGCGATCGTCGACACGTTCGAGACCGGGCGCGTCTACCTGTTCTCTCATCAGTTCCTGCAGGAGCTTCCTCAACGGTTCACCGGGCCGGGGCGGATGCGCTTCATCCTGCAACCGGCGGTTGCCATCTTTCTTGGAATTCGCGGGGGAAGGGTCGACGCGCAAATGGGGCGTTCACCCTACCTCTATGCGCTGCTGGCGCGTGCGGATGACCGCAAGGCACTTCTGCGAAGCGGCCTGGCTGCGGTGCGGGATCTGGTATGTATGTCGATCGTGCTCGACATGGTCGCGCAGTTCCTGATCTACGGCCGGGCCTATCCTGGCGCCGCCGTGGTCCTGGGCCCCGTGCTGATCTGTTTGCCTTACTCGATGGCGCGCGCGCTCACCCTGCGGGCGATGAGGCTTCTGCGCTGACTTGTGCTGGCCTTGCGGTCGATTCGTACCTTTGCACCGCGTCCTCGAGCCGCGCGAACATTGGAGCGCGCTCGACTGGCGGCTTGGCGAGATCCTGCATGAGAGGCCTCGGCCTTCAGTACTTCTCCGGAATGATCTTGAATGAATAGTGAGACTCGCGATAGTCGCCGCGCTTCTGCCGTTTGGGAAGAACGATCTTTTCGTGAGGCAGATCCTTGTAGGGCACCTGCTCCAGGATGTGGCTGATGATGTTCAGCCGCACCTTCTTCTTGATGTCCGACGGAGCGAAGTACCAGGGCGCGAAGCCCGTGTCGGTTGCGGCGAACATCGCATCGCGGGCACGCGAGTAGTCGTACCAGCGGCTGTACGACTTCAGGTCCATCGGCGAGAGCTTCCAGGTCTTGCGGCCGTCCTTGACACGCGCCTCCAGCCGGCGCGTCTGCTCTTCAGGGGTGACTTCCAGCCAGTACTTGAGAAGGATCACGCCCGAGCCGACGATCGCGCGTTCCACCAGGGGCGTCATCTCGAGAAAGCCTTCGACCTGCTCCTCGGTGCAGAAGCCCATCACCCGCTCGACGCCCGCGCGGTTGTACCAGCTCCGGTCGAAGATGACCACCTCGCCAGCGGCCGGCAGGTGCGGCAGATAGCGCTGAATGTACATCTGGCTCTTCTCACGCTCGGTCGGCGCGGGCAACGCGACGACACGGAAGACGCGCGGACTCACGCGCTCGGTCAGCGCCTTGATCGTTCCCCCTTTGCCAGCGCCGTCGCGTCCCTCGAAGACGATGCAGACCTTCAGGCCCTTTCGCACGACCCACTCCTGCATCTTTACGAGCTCGACGTGCAGCTTGCGCAGCGCTTTCTCGTATTCCTTGTTCGAGATCTGACCCGGTTTGCCCTTCTTCTCCGCCGGCTCCGGAACCGGCTTGGCCGGTGGCGTGATTTCCGTTGCGACAGATTCGTCGGGAATGTCGTTCTTTCGCGTGGTCTTCATGGTGTCGTTCCTCATCTCAAGATGCCGGCGTCGAACTGCCTCCGAGCCTGTCGCCCATGCGCTGGCGCAGCTTCTCGCGAATGGCGCTGATCAATTCGTCCGCTTCAACCGGGCCCAGCTTTTCGTAGGCCTTGTCGCGCATGATGAATCCCAGCATCAGCATGTCGCGCAGCTTCTTGAAGGCCTTCGGGTTCTCGTGGCCGCACACCGAATCGTTGTTCTGCAGCACCGCCTCGATCACACCAGGGTCCAGCAGCTTCACATCGCAGATTGCGGCTTCGCGCACCATCTCGTGCATGACATCGTCGAGCTGGTGGGTCCATGTTTTCAGGTCTTCGAGCTTGTCCGTCATGGCTGTCTCCGGCCTTTGGTTTGAGACGTTCATTGCATAGCGCCATTGACCGACGCGGCTTGATCCAGATCAATCGCCAATGAGGTTTGCCGGCCTGGCGTCGACTGGACCATGAGCAGGACTTCGATGCCTGCTTGACACTCGGCCGCAGCGCGCCAGAGCGGTCGGAATCGGCGACAACGGCGGACATTGCATCGGATCGAAAGTCCCGAAATGTCAAATCGAACTCCCGTTCGGTCAAGTCGAGATGCACCGGGTGACGAAGAATCCGACGCATCCCCGATTCACAGCGACCAAGGAGACAACCATGCGCTGGAAAGACAAACCCCACGGCGTGCTGATCGCGCTGCTGATGATCCATGTCGTCGCCCACATCGACCGCAACATGCTGCTCGGCTTCTCGCCGCAGATCACCCATGACCTGGGCCTGAGCAATGCGCAGTACGGCCTCCTGACAGGCGCGGTCTGGGTGCTCAGCTACGGCTTCATGGCGTTGTTCATGGGTTCCCTGGCCGACCGCTTCAGCCGCACCAGGGTGATGGCGGCCGGCATCCTGATCTGGAGCGTCTGCACCGCCGCCTCGGGCGCGGCACAGAGCTTCGAGCAGATGGTGGCCGCACGCTTCCTGGTCGCCAGCGGCGAGGCGGCGCTGGTACCGGCGGCGGTGTCGCTGGTGATCGAGCTGTTCCAGGCGCGGCGACCGGCCAGTGCGGTGGGGGTGTTCTTCATGGGCATCCCGCTGGGCATCGGCCTGAGCTTCCTGCTGGCCGGCACGGTGGGCGCAACGCAGGGCTGGCGCGGCACCTTCTACCTGCTGGGCGTCGTCGGTGTCGCGATCGGCGTTCCGCTGCTGTTCCTGAAGGACCGCCGAGACGCGCAGGGCGAGACCGAACGCGGCGCACCGTTCCTTCGGCAGGTGAAGATCATGATCGAGACGCTGCGCGAGACTCCGACCGTGATGTACACCATCGCCGGCTTCGTGCTGGTGCACATGGTGTTCGCCGGGCTGTCGTTTGCTCAGCTCTGGCTGGTGCGCGAACGCGGCTTCGACGCCGCGGCCATCGCCCGCCAGATGGGTGGCCTGCAGATCGTGTTCGGCATGCTCGGCGCGGTGGTCGGCGGCGTGCTCAGCGACCGCGTGGCTCGACGCATGAAGGGCGGCCACGCCGGCTTCGTGGTGCTGCTGATCGCACTTTGCGGCCCGCTGATGCTGGCCTACCGCTTCGCACCCGCGGGCTCCGCGCTGTTCTACCTCGGCATGTGCGCCGGCTTCTTCCTGCCGCTGGCCACCTACGGGCCATCGCTGGCGCTGATCCAGGGCCTGACGCCGGACAAGATTCGCTCGACCGTCACCGGATTCACGATGCTGCTGTTGAACATCTTCGCGATCGCGCTCGGCAACCTGGCCGTCGGCGCGGTAAGCGACCACCTGAGCGCGGCCGGCTCGATTCACGCGCTGACGGCGGTGCTGCTGGTTACCGACGTGCTGGCGATCTCCGCGGCGGCGTTCTTCGTGCTGGCGGCACGCGGCACGAAGCTGCAGGCGGCGCCCGCAGGAATGATCCCCGCCCACTGATCCTCGACTCCGGACTCGCGTCCTGCGGGTCCCCACCGAAACCCAAGGAAGCAAATCCCATGAACGGACTGATGATGCAGCAGCCGCTGCTGATCTCCACCCTGCTGACCCATGCCGAACGTCACCACGGCGAACAGCAGATCGTCTCGCGCCGCGTCGAAGGCGACATCCACCGCTATACCTACCGCGAACTCGCCGAACGCGCCCGCCGCGTGGCCAACGCGCTGGCACGGCGCGGCGTGACGTTCGGCGACCGCGTCGCGACGCTGGCCTGGAACGGCTACCGCCACATGGAGCTCTACTACGGCGTCTCGGGCTCGGGCGCGGTGCTGCACACGCTGAATCCGCGTCTGCACCCCGATCAGGTGGTATGGATCGCCGACCATGCCGAAGACCAGATCCTGTTCTTCGACCTGAGCTTTCTGCCGCTGGTCGAGGCGATCGCCGGGCGCGTGAAGACCATCAAGGCCTTCGTCGCGATGACCGACCGGACCCATATGCCGGCAGCCAGTCAGGTGCCGAACCTGCTGTGCTACGAGGAACTGCTTGCCGAGGCCAGCGACCGCTTCGACTGGCCCAGCTTCGACGAGAACAGCGCAAGCTCGCTGTGCTACACGTCGGGCACGACCGGCAACCCGAAGGGCGCGCTCTACAGCCATCGCTCGACCTTGTTGCACACCTACGCCGCCGCATTGCCCGACAGCCTGAACTGCTCGGCCCGCGACACGATCCTGCCGGTCGTTCCGATGTTCCACGTCAACGCGTGGGGCCTGCCGTATGTCGGCTGCGCGGTCGGCGCCAAGCTGGTCTACCCCGGTCCGCACCTCGACGGCAAGAGCCTGCACGACCTGTTCGAGTCCGAGGGCGTGACGATGTCCGCGGGCGTGCCGACCGTCTGGCAGGGGCTGCTGTCGCATGTCGAATCCAACAACCTGAAGTTCACCACGATGCGTCGCACGGTGATCGGCGGCTCGGCCTGCCCGCCGGCGATGATGCGCGCGTTCCAGGAACGCTACGACGTGCAGGTGCTGCATGCCTGGGGCATGACCGAGATGAGCCCTCTGGGCACCGTCTGCACGCTCAAGGCCCCCCAGCAGGCCCTGGGCAGCGACGCGCGGCTTGCCGTGCAGTCCATGCAGGGGCGCGCGGTGTTCGGCGTCGATATGAAGATCATCGATGCCGATGGCCAGGATCTGCCCTGGGACGGCAAGACCTCGGGCGAGCTGCTGGTGCGCGGCCCGTGGATCATCGGCAGCTACTTCAAGGGCGCCGGCGGCGATCCGCTCGTGAACGGCTGGTTCCCGACCGGCGACGTCGCGACGATCGATGCCGACGGCTTCATGCAGATCACCGACCGGGCCAAGGACGTGATCAAGTCCGGCGGCGAATGGATCGGCTCGATCGACCTGGAGAACATCGCGATGGGCCACCCGGCCGTTGCGATGGCCGCGTGCATCGCCGCCTACCACCCGAAATGGGACGAGCGCCCGTTGCTGGCGGTGGTGAAGAAGCCCGATGTCGAGGTGACACGCGACGAACTGCTGGCCTTCTACGAGGGCAAGATCGCCAAGTGGTGGACGCCTGACGACGTGGTCTTCCTCGACGCGATCCCGCTCGGCGCCACCGGCAAGATGCTCAAGCACCGCCTGCGCGAACAGTTGAAGGACCACAAGCTGCCCACGGCCTGACGACATGGGCTCCCTGTCGATCGCGGCGGCGCCGGCTGGCCTGACTTCAGGACGGGGTGATGCGGCGCCTCGTGCGCGGCGCGACGCCGAAGCGTCGGCGATGCCAGCGGGAGAATGCGCTGAGTTCGGAGAACCCGAGCAGCAACGCGACTTCGGACAGTGAGCGGGCCCCGTCTTCCAGGTAGCGCGACAGCAGGTCCTCGCGCATGCCGTCGACGAGTGCGCTGAACGTCGTGTGCTCGGCGGACAGATGGTTGGCCACGGTGCGCCGGTCCACGCCCAGGTGCTGGGCGACGCTCTCGACCCGGCAGTGCCCGCGCGGCAGCAGCAGCACGATCAGCCGGCGCACGCGCTCGGTCATGCTCGGGTTGGCACCCGGGTCGCGTTCGAGCAGGCGCTGTGAGTAGCGCGCCATCACCGGGTCGGCACCCGGATTGGGGGCCTCGAGGTCGGCGGCACGGCAGACGATCTCGTTGAAGGCCTGCCCGAAAACGACCACGTCGCCGAACACATGTCGGTGCCACGTTGTACTGGTCGGCGCCGGATGGCGGAACGCCACTTGCCGGGGGCGCCAGCCTTCGCCGAGGAAGATGCCGAGCACGCGGAATGTCGTGCCCATCGCGAGTTCGACCGACTGCCGCACCGAAGGCAGGCCCTCCATCACCATCTCTTCGCGGATCGCGACCAGCGGGCCGTCCTGCACGACCGAGACCGTCATCGCTTCGTTGTGCATATGGATGCGCGTGGCCAACGCCTCGAGCGCCTGACGCAGCGTCGGCTGGTCGCGCAGCAGCAGGCCCAGCGGGCCGAGATTGGACAAACGCCGCGCGGCTGCCATGCGCAGCCCGAAGGCCGGCTCGCAGGCGCGCTCGGCCGCCAGTTCCAGCAGGGCCCCCACCGCGGCCGCCGGCACCATCAGGTCGGGATCGCTCAGGCAACGCGAGGGCAGCCCGACCTCGGCCAGCAAGCTGCGCGCATCGAGCCCGCAGGCTGACGCGACCGTCTCGAAGTTCGTCAGGGTCGCGGCGCGTACGAGGATCGTCATGGCTTCACGGGCAGTTCCCGAAATGTCAACCGCGTTTCCCGGCAAGTCAAGCCGGATGGGCCGGGTCGGCGCACAGTCCCTATCACGCCGCAACCGCGAAGGACGACGGCGACAGATTGGCCCCACCGGGCCGAAGCCACCTACCCGACAAGGAGACAAGACATGAAAGTCGTACCACTGACCTGTGCCCTGGGCGCCGAAATCCAGGGCGTGAGCCTGGCCGAGGCGTCGCGCAACCCGGCGCTGGGCGCCGTGATCAAGGCGCTGCTGCTCGAGCACAAGGTGCTCTTCCTGCGCAACCAGCAGATCACCGACGCCGAGCACGCCGCATTCGCGCGCCACTTCGGCGAGCTGGAGGCCCATCCGCTGGCCCAGAGCGCCGACACCGAGCCCGGCATCATCCACATCTGGAAGACGCCCGACAACCCGCCCGAGCGCTACGAGAACAGCTGGCACAACGATGCCACCTGGCGCGAGATCCCGCCGATGGGCGCGGTACTGCGCTGCGTCGAATGCCCGCCAGTGGGCGGCGACACGATGTGGGCCAACATGGAGCTGGCCTACGAGCGGCTGCCCCGGCACATCAAGGAAGCCATCGACGGCCTGCGGGCACGCCACAGCATGGAAGCCTCGTTCATGGCGGCCAAGCCGATCGAGGACCGCCTGGCAATGAAGGCGCGCTACCCCGACCCCGAGCACCCGGTGGTGCGCACGCATCCGGTGACCGGCAAGAAGAGCCTGTTCGTCAACGCCTTCACGACGCACTTCACCAACTTCCACACCGCGAAGAACGTGCGCTATGGGCAGGACTTCCAGCCGGGCGCGTCCCAGTTGTTGCAGTACCTGATCAGCCAGGCCTTCATCCCCGAGTACCAGCTGCGTTGGCGCTGGAACGCAAACGACGTTGCGATCTGGGACAACCGCTGCACCCAGCACTACGCGGTGATGGACTACCCCCCCTGCCACCGCAAGATGAACCGCGCCACGATCGTCGGCGACCGGGCGGTCTGAAGGAGACGGCGATGGACCGCGCACTCGAACTGAACCTGAAGCACGACTGGGCCGATCTCGGCGACGTGCGACTGCACTACGTCAGCGGTGGCCAGGGCCCGGCGATCGTGTTCCTGCACGGCTGGCCGCAGACCTGGTACATGTGGCGCGACGTGCTGCCAGGCCTGATGCAGCGCTACCGCGTAGTCGCGGTGGACCTGCGTGGACTCGGCGAGTCGTCACGGCCGGCCGCCGGCTACGACACCAAGACCGTGTCGCAGGACGTCTGGCGCCTGATGCACGACGTGCTGGGCGAGCGCAGTTTCCACGTCGTCGCCCACGACTGGGGCGGCCCGGTGGCCTACGCGCTGGCTGCGCAGCACCGCGACGCGATCACCTCGATGGCGATCTTCGACGCGCCGGTGCCGGGCGACGGCTCCGTGATGACCGCGCTCGGCCGCTGGCACTTCGGCTTCCACGCGGAGGCCGACCTACCGGAGGCGCTGATCGCCGGGCGCGAGGAACTGTACCTGCGCCACATGTACCGCAAGGGCGGCGCGCGGCCCGACGCGGTGTCCGAGGAGGCGCAGCGCGAATACCTGCGCACCTACACCCAGCCCGGGGCAATGCGCGCCGGCTTCAACTACTACCGCGAGATGGCGCGCGACGCAAAGGACAACCAGGTCTTCATCAAGCAGGGCAAGCTGCCGATGCCGATCCTGGTGTACGGCGGCGGCGCGCAAAACGTCGGCCGCGGTCTCTACGCGATGGACTCGTGGCAGCGCGTGGCCCGCGACGTGCGCGGCGGCGTCGCCGAAGGCTGCGGCCACTGGATCCCCGAGGAACGGCCAGCCTGGGTCGTCGAACGCCTGCTCGAGTTCTTCACCGACGTCGACCGCCGCCGTGCGGCCGCCGCCCGCCCCGTCACCACTCACCGCTTCGGCCTGCCGGCCCAACTCACCCAAGGAAATGCCATGCCCATGTTCTACGAAACCATCGATACCGCGCTGATCGACGTCGAGTCGTTGCCGTGGATGCCCTTCGCGCCCTACAGCGACACGATCTTCCTGAAGCTGATCAAGGTCGACCCGGTCAGCGGCCAGTGGATCACCCTGCTCAAGCTGCCGCCCCACACTGAGCTGCCGATGCACCACCACGCAGGCACCGTGATGGTGTGGACGATCGCCGGTCAGTGGAAGTACATCGAGCACGACTGGGTCGCCGGCCCGGGCAGCTTCGTCTTCGAGACCGCCGGCTCGCGCCACACCCCGATCAGCGTCGGCGAGGACGAGGTCATCACGCTGAACATCGTGCAGGGCGACTGGAACCTGATGTCGCCCGAAGGCGCGGTGCTGGCCATCGAGAACTGGAAATTGATGATGGATCGCTATCTGAACTTCTGCAGGAGCCAGGACATTGAACCGGTGGACGTGTCCAGCTTCAGCGGCTGACATCCCACGATGGCCCCGGACGGCTGGGCAACGCGAAGGTGCCCGCGAACGACCTGCGCGGGGCCCTCGCCTACGCCAGGGCGAACGGCAGCAGGATCTTGAGGGCAACCAAGGAGCGCTGGACTCGGGCGTCGGGGAAGGGGTTGATTCCTCGCCATTGGAAGCGGCGCCAAGCGTAGTTTTCGTGCAAAGCGGGCCAGCAGAATCGGGATGTTGTCCAAAATGGACGGCATCGTAAATATTTTGCCCTGTTTGCTTACATTTGAATACGTTCGGTTTACTATTCGACTCATCGAACGAGGACAAAAGTATGAATACGTACCCGACATCCACCCAGGCCACCAACGTCGCACGCATCCTGAGCAAGAGCCTTCGCAACACCATCGTGGTGTATCGGGCCGCGGAGAACAAGTTCATCACCGCGAGGCCTCGGGATACCGTTAAAGGTCTGGTTGTGGGCGCGTTTCGCAACGGGTACGAGGTTCCCGTCGGCGAACTGCTTTCCTGACCACCTTTGCGCACAGCCTTCTTGCTCGATGACTCTCCATCGAGCGTCTGACGATACCGACGCGCAATCTCGGATCGCCTGAGTTCTTCAGGCGTTGGAAGCTCCGTCCTACGTTGCTGCAGTGCGACGAAACCGAGGATTTTTCGTTACAACAGTATTGCGATTCATTATCATTTGAAAAGATTTCGCAAACCGCGAATCTCAGACTCCAGCCAGCCAATTGCGGGGCCTTCGGCCCCGACGCGATCAGCCAGTCGAGTTCTCTCATCTGCATTCCTTCAGGAGAACCTTCATGGCCTACATCAAGAGCCGCAAGCATGCGCGCGTCTTGCCGCCGCTTGGCAGCGCAGCCGCTGCCACCCTCGTCGCACTGACCCTCCCCGTCTCCGCCCAGACCTCCACGAACACGCTCAAGGAAGTTCGTGTCGAGGGCGCAGCTTCCGAAGTCAAGGTCGACAACTCGGCCAACCCCAAGTTCACCGCGCCGCTGGTCAATACGCCGCAGACGATCCAGATCATTCCCGAGACCGTGATGCGCGAGCAAGGCGCCACGACGCTGACCGAGGCGCTGCGCAACTCGCCGGGCGTCGGCACCTTCTTCCTCGGCGAGAACGGCAACACGAACACCGGCGACTCGATCTACATGCGCGGCTTCGACAGTTCGAGCAGCATCTTCGTCGACGGCATCCGCGACACCGGCTCCGTCTCGCGCGACACCTTCAACATCGAGCAGGTGGAAGTCGTCAAGGGCCCGGCCGGCACCGACACGGGCCGGACCTCGCCGACGGGCTACATCAACCTGATCACCAAGAAGCCGCAGCTCTCCGACAGCTTTCTCGGCTCCGTGAGCATCGGCAGCGACGACTTCAAGCGCGCCACCATCGACTGGAACAAGGTCCTGAGCGGTCCCGACGGCATCGGCTCGGCGTTCCGCCTCAACGCATTCACGCTGGATGCGGACGCCGCCGGCCGGGATGTCGTGAACAACAAGCGCTGGGGCATCGCGCCGTCGCTCGCATTCGGCCTGAACTCGCCCACGCGCGTGTACTTCGACGTGCTCTACGTCAAGCAGAACAACATCCCCGACGGGGGCGTGCCGACGATCGGCCTGCCGGGCTACTCGTCGCCCGATACGAGCCGCCGCTTCCTGACCACCGCGTCGCCGGTCGACTCGAGCAACTTCTACGGCACGCAGTGGGACTTCGACAACGTCACGCAGACGATGTTCACCGCGCGCGTCGAGCATGACTTCACGCCCGATGTGACGCTGCGCAACACCTTCCGCTACGGCAAGACCGAGCAGGACTACATGCTCACGTCGTTCATGGGAAGCTCCGCGAACCTGGTCACGCGTGTCCCTTCGCAGCCGCAGACCTGGACGATCGCGCGCAGCAATCCGACCAACAAGGATCAGGAAAACACCATCCTGACCAACCAGACCAACGTCAGCGCGAAGTTCAATACCGGCAGCATCGGCCACACGATGAATGCCGGCGTCGAGCTGATCCACGAAGAACAGGACTCGGTGGGCTACTACGGCCAGAACGCGACCGTCTTCGGCGTTCCCGGCATCCGCAACAGCGGCAGCTGGCCGGCGGCCAATCTCTACTCGCCGAACCCGTACGTCAACGGCTACCTGCGCCTGCCGAATGGCACGACCACGGCCGGCACGACCGACACCGTCGGCCTGTACGCATTCGACACCGCGAAGCTCAGCGAACGCTGGATGCTGACCGGCGGCCTGCGCTTCGATCACTATTCGACCGACTACTCGGCCACGGCGCTCAATGCGACGAGCGGCGTGCTGACGCCGAGCGCCTACAGCGTTTCCGGCAGCGAGTGGACCGGCAAGCTGGGTGTGGTCTACAAGCCGACCGACAACAGCAGCGTCTACCTGGCCTACGGCACCGGCGCGCAGCCGCCCGGCGGCAACAACTTCACGCTCGCGGCGGGTGGCACCGGCAACAGCGCGAACCGTACCGACTTCCTGCCGCAGAAGACCAAGAGCTGGGAACTGGGCACGAAGTGGGATCTGCTCGATAAGAAGCTGGCCGTCTCTGCGGCACTCTTCCGCACCGACGTGAGCAACGAAGTGGTGCAGGACGCCGTCAGCGGCAACTACTACCAGACCGGCGAGAAGCGTGTGGAAGGCATCGAGCTCGCCGCCGTGGGTGCGATCACCGACCGCTGGAGCGTGACCACGGGCTTCACGCACCAGAACGCGAAGGTGCTCAGCGGCCCGTCGGTCCTCGCGGACGGCGGTTCGGTCCTGGCCTACACGCCGGAAAACGCATTCTCGGCCTGGACCACGTACCAGTTGCCGTTCGGCCTCGGCCTCGGCATCGGTGCGCGCTACAACGGCAAGATGTACCGCGGCACCGATAGCGCCATCGGCACGCCGGCCTATGTCGAGGACTACTGGGTCTTCGACGCCATGGCCTCCTACCGCATCAACAAGAACCTGGACCTTCAGTTCAACGTGTTCAACCTGACGGACAAGGAATACGTGGCGGCCATCAACAAGAGCGGCTACCGCTACACGCCGGGTGCGCCGCGGACCTACCGCCTGACCGCGAACTTCCAGTTCTGAGTCACTGCTGCGGCGTCGCGCCCCTGCGGCGCGACAATCCAGCCCCGCCGCCAGGCCGGGGCTTTCCTGCTTTTGAAGGAACGACGAAATGATGCTGCATGTGCCCGAAGTACTGAGCGCGGACGAGGTGCGCAGGATCCGCGCGGCGCTCGATTCGGCCGACTGGGTCGATGGCCGTGAAACCGTCGGAGCGCAAGGCGCGCAGGTCAAGCGCAACCGGCAGTTGCCTGAACACTCGGCCGTCGGGCGCGAGCTCGGCGGGATGATCCTCGCCGCGTTGGCGCGCAATCCGCTCTTCTTCGCAGCGGCCCTGCCGCTGCGCTTTGTTCCACCGCTGTTCAACCGCTACGAAGGCGGCGAGCACTACGGCTTCCACATCGACGGGTCGGTGCGCACATTGCCGGGAACCGGGCAGCAGCTGCGCACCGACCTGTCGTGCACGCTGTTTCTCGGCGACCCCGGGGAGTACGACGGCGGGGAACTCGAAGTCGTCGACACCTACGGCACGCACGAAGTCAAACTGCCGGCAGGCGACCTGATCCTCTACCCCTCGACCAGCCTTCACCGCGTACAGCCGGTGACGCGCGGGGCGCGCGTGTGCTCGTTCTTCTGGCTGCAGAGCATGATCCGCGACGACGGCCGAAGAAGCATGCTCTTCGAACTCGACCAGACCATCCAGAAACTGCGCGCTCGTCACGGCGAGAACGAGGAGACGGTCGCGCTCACGGGCCACTATCACAACCTCCTGCGGATGTGGTCGGAGGTCTGAGGGTGTATCGCCGATGTCAGCCTAGGCGGGCCCCCGCCCCTGCTTCATCTGCACCGCCGCGAAGTCCACGAAAGCACGCACGCGCGTGGCCATCTGGTGACGCTGGGGATACACCGCATAGATGTCCGCGTCGGGCGTGTAGTACTGCGGCAGCACCTGGACCAGCCGGCCGCTTTGCAGGTGGCGCTGGATGTCCCACTCCGCCCGCATGAGGATCCCGTGCCCGTCCAGCGCCCAGTTGACCGCGATCTCGCCGTCGTTGGTGGTGAGATTGCCACGCGTCTTGATCGACTGCGTGGTGGCAGCCCGGCCGCGGCCGCTCGACAGCCGCCAGACGCCGTAGGCCTCTTCGCCCTGGCGGATGCCGATGCAGTTGTGCCTGGTCAGGTCGTTCGGCACCTTGGGGGTGCCGCGCTTCGCCAGGTAGTTCGGCGCGGCGCACAGCAGCCGGCGGTTGGGGGCGATGTGGCGCGCGATCACACGCGCATCGGGCGGCTCGCCGAAACGGATGCAGACATCGAATGAATCCTCCGTCAGCGGCGGAGGATTCACCGAGAGCTGGAGCTGCACCTCGACATCCGGGAACTTGCGCACGAAACGGGAAATGATCGGCGCCACGTGACTTCTTCCGAACCCCAACGTGGCGTTGACGCGCAAAAGCCCTGTGGGCAGGGCCTTCGACGTCCCGAGCAGTTCCTCGAGGCCGTCGATGTCGGAGAGGATGCGGCGCGCGTGCTCCAGGTAGAGCTCGCCTTCGGGTGTCAGGCTCATCCGCCGCGTCGTGCGATTGACCAGCGCGACGCCCAGTCGCGATTCCATGAGTGCGAGGTGCTTGCTGACCGCCGGCGTCGTCACGCCCAGTTCCCGCGCCGCGGCGCTGAGACTGCCCATGCGCGCAAGGGTCGAGAAGAAGCCGAGATCACCGGGCTGAACACTGCTGCTCATGCATGCGCCCTTTTCATTTCATTTTCAATGGCGGCACTTTAGCGCGAGGATCTGCGCCTCCACACGCGACCAGCATCCGGCCGCCTTTCTGTCGCATACTCATGATATACCGCACCATATACTCCCCATCATGTCCCGTACCTACGCCTTCAACATCGCGCGCGGCACCGACGAACTGCCCTGGCTGCAAGACCCGGTCGACGCGCACCGCCGCTGGCGTTCGACCCTGAGCTGGAAGCGGGACACATCGACCAGCGATGCCGATGCCCCGCGCTATGCCGAGCACAGCAATAACCTCTATCAATCGCTCTGGGGCAAGTTCTGCCGCTGGCTGGCGGGGCGGTCGCTGAAGCTCGACGAGGTCCGGCAGACGCACATCGAAGCCTTCCTCGGATCGCTGGAGGGCCGTCGCGGCGCGCCTGCCAGCGTGCGCACCATGCGCACCTACCTGGCCGAGATTCACCGCGTGTTCACGCACCTGCATGCCGTCGGGGTCCTGCACGCCAATCCCGCGGCCATCGTGCTCGCGCGAAAGCGACTCGCGCCCGAGTCGCAGTTCGAAACCGATCCGCCGCTGCCCCCCGGGCCGGGCTTTCTCAAGGCCTACGAGAAGATGGCCCAGCGGATGTTCAGGGAAGAACGCGCCGAGCTGCCGCAGGCGTGGACGCCTGCGCGCAACCTCGCCCTTCGGCTGATCGTGGCCGAGTGCGGACTGAAGCTGTCCGAGATCTGCAAGCTGATCCCGCGCAACATCGCCATCCAGTCGAACGGCACGGTGTTGATCCGCTCCCCGGGGCACCGTCAGGTGGTGACGCGGCCCCTCGTCGGCCGTCCGCTGCTGGCCAGGGCCCTGAAAGGCTGGCTCGACGCACGACGCGGCCTGCGCATCGTCCAGACGCAGCGCGCCCACGCAGAGGAAGGCAGGCGGTCCAACCGGCTGTTCCTGGGCCAGGCGGACAAGGTCATGTCGGTGGAACTGGTGGGCGGCGGCCTCGGCGACGCCTGCAGCCCGGTGGCGCCCGACCTGGCCGAGCGGGTGATCACGAGCTGCGTCAAGCGCACGCTCGAATCGCTGGGCCACGAGGCCGCCTTCCATGGGCCGCAGCTGGTGCGCAACGCCTACGCCGCCCGCTTGATCCGGGATGGGATGAGCGACATCGACGTCTCCGACCACCTCGGGATGAAGACCACCTTCACCGCGCGCACCATTCGGGCCAAGCTCGGACTCCCGGAAGGGGCTGCCCAATAGGCCACCCCCCACAAAGTTTGTCAACGCGAACACTCGGTGCTTGAGCGCCGGGCTTACTCGGCCTATCCTGCGGCAGATTCGTCAGGCGACGCCGCGTCGCCGCCCTGAGCCGAAGGAGGAAGGAGACCGATGCCCGACTTCCTGATCGCCTACTGCGGTCCAGCAGCGCTACCGGAGAACCTCTGGGTTCGCTGGAATACCGACCCACTGCTCATCGCCGTGCTCGCCGCCGTGGCCGCGGTGATCGGCAGCGGCCGTTCGGCCGACGCCCGGGCGGGCTGGAGCGCGCTGGCGCTGATGTTCATTGTCTTCGTCTCGCCGCTGTGCGCGCTGTCGTCGGCTCTGTTCTCGGCGCGGGTGTTCCACCACGTCGTGCTCGTTGCCGCGGTGGCGCCGCTTCTCTCGAGGGCCTTCCCGGTGCGCGCCTTGGGCTACCCGCCGCTTGCCATGGTGGTGGCAGCGCATGCCGTCATCCTGTGGCTCTGGCATGCACCGGGGCCCTATGCATGGGGCCTCGCGAGCGTGCCCGCCTACTGGCTGATGCAGCTCTCGCTTCTCGGCAGCGCATGGCTGATGTGGCGTGCGATTCTGGCGCCGGTGGAGTCGTCCGGCCCTGCGCTCGTGGCGCTGGTCGCAACAGTCGCGCAGATGGGCCTGCTCGGCGCGGTGATCGTCTTCGCGTCCGTGCCGCTCTATCCGGTGCACCTCGCGAGCACGCTCCCATGGGGCCTGACGCCGCTGGCCGATCAGCAGCTCGCCGGCCTGCTGATGTGGGTGCCGGCCATGCTGCCCTATCTGGCCGTGGGCCTCTACACGGCATGGGCCAGCCTGCGACCGAGCGAGCCCGCGCTGTGACGACATTCCTCAAGTTCGTCCATCTCGCCGCCATCGCGGTGTGGTCCGGCGGCCTGATCGCACTGCCCTTCCTGTTCTGGCAGCGTCGGCTGCTCGGCCCGGGCCAGGAGCTCGATCGCCTGCACCGCGTGACGCGGCTGGTCTACGTCGAGCTGACCTCGCCCGCCGCCTTCATCGCCATCGCCAGTGGCACCGCGCTGATCTTCCTGCAGACGACCTTCGTGGAGTGGTTCTCCATCAAGATGGTGTTCGTGGGATTGATGGCCATGCTGCACGTGGTGGCAGGCCTCGTGATGCACCAGCTCTTCCTGCCCACCGGCCGCTTCGGTCGCATCTCGTTCGTGACGCTCACGGTGGCCTACCTGGTGCTGATCACCGCAATCGTCTGGGTGGTGCTGGCCAAGCCGCATATCGACTCGAACCAGTTCGCGGTGCGGCTCTTCGAGCCCGGCGGACTCTCACGCCTGTGGCATCAGTCCTTCGGCGACACCAGGATGCCGATGCCATGATCGAACACGAGCTTGCCCCCGTGCCAGCCGGCAAAGCCCACCATGACGGAGGCGAGCACGGACAGCACCAGCCCGTGCGGCAGGACCGAGGCGGGATCGGTCAGACGCACGCCCCAGCTCGCGCCGGCGATGGCGACGAGCGTCATCGCCGCGACCGCATGCGACCAGCTCGCCTCGTGCGCCCGGATGCCGCGCACCAGCAGCAGCTCGCCGGTGCCGACGATGCTCGCGGCCACGCCGCTCCAGAAGGCCATGCCCGCCGCCCAGAGGCCCGCACGCAGCCAGAAGGGGTCGCCCGACCACCAGTAGAAGACATCGACACCGAGCGTCGCCACCACGAATGCCACCGGGAAGTGCACCAGCATCACATGGAGCGGGTGACCCACCACCGCGACGGCGGAGCCGACGTCCAGACGCTGGAGCTCGAGCAGGACTTCGCTCTTGGGCTGGGTCGCGTTGCCTCTGTTCGCCATGGTTCTTCTCCTTTGAAGCGCATGCCGTTGTCGATCGGCGGCCATCCTAGCCTCATGCGCGCTGCGCTCCAAGCCGGATCGTTGGTGGCCTTGTCGGGCTGCAGCGGCCCGCTGTCGACGCTCGATCCTTCGGGCCCCGCGGCCGCGTCGATCGCCACCATGTGGTGGGTGATGCTGATCGGCTCGGCGGTGCTCTTCCTGCTGGTCGTGGGCATCTTCATCCAGGTCGTACGGCGTCCGGGCTGGGGCTCCAGCGTGTCGCCGACCCGCTGGGTCGTGCTGGGCGGCCTGGTGCTGCCCGCGATCGTGCTGCTGCCGCTGCTGGCCTACGGGCTGGTCACCGGCGAGCGCCTCCTGCCCCTGCCCGGCAGCGCGCCGCCGCAGCGGGTCGAAGCGATCGCGGCGCAGTGGACCTGGACGTTCCGCTACCCCGACCACGGCGGCGTCGAGACGCGCAACATGCTCCTGCTGCCCGCGGGCACGCCGGTCGACATGGTGGTGACGAGCAAGGACGTGATCCACGCCTTCTGGGTGCCGCGCTTCGCCGGCAAGGTCGATGCGGTGCCAGGCAGGGTCAACCGCCTGCGCATCCAGGCCGACCAGCCGGGGCGCTTCGAAGGCACCTGCGACGAGTTCTGCGGACTCGGCCATGCGGGCATGCGTTTCGGCGTGATCGTGTACGGGCAGGGCGAATTCTCAGCTGCACTCGAACAGGCACGCGCGGCACCGGAGGCAAGGAAATGAGCGGACCCGTCGATCCCCAGCCGGAAGGCGCGAAGGCGCTGCGGCTGCACCGGGAGCTGACCCGGATCTGGGCGACCGGCCCGGGCTGGCAGCGGCTGGCCTCGGTCAATCACTCGGTCATCGGCATGCGGATGTTCATCACGTCCTTCACGTTCTTCCTGATCGCGGGCGTGCTCGGCATGCTGACCCGCGTGCAGCTCGCAACGCCCCACTCGGGCTTTCTCGATCCGGCGACCTACAACCAGGTCTTCACCATCCACGGGTCGATGATGCTGTTCTTCTTCGCCATCCCGATGGTGGAGAGCTTCGCCGTCTACCTCACGCCGAAGATCCTCGGCACGCGCGACTTCGCTTTCCCGCGCCTCACGGCCTACGGCTACTGGTGCTATCTGTTCGGCGCGTCGATCGTCACCGCCTCGCTGATCCTCGGCATCGCGCCGGACGGCGGCTGGTTCATGTACACGCCGCTGAGCTCCAACGTCTACACGCCGGGCCTCAACGCGGACATCTGGCTGCTGGGCATCACCTTCGTCGAGATCTCGGCGCTCTCGCTCGCGATGGAGATCGTGGTCTCGGTGCTCAAGATGCGCGCGCCGGGCATGTCGCTCGACCGCATGCCGATCTTCGGCTGGTACATCCTCGTCACCGCGATGATGATGATCGTCGCCTTCCCGCCGCTGATCCTCGGCTCGATCCTGCTGGAGATCGAGCGCGCCTTCGGCCTGCCCTTCTTCGATCCGACGCGCGGCGGCGACTCGCTCTTGTGGCAGCACCTGTTCTGGCTCTTCGGCCACCCGGACGTCTACATCATCTTCCTGCCGATGGCCGCGGTGCTGTCGACCATCATTCCGGTCTTCGCCAAGCGCGAGCTGGTGGGCTACCGCATCATCGTGGTCGCGATCATCGCGCTGGCCTTCCTGAGCTTCGGCATCTGGGTGCACCACATGTTCACGGTGGGCATTCCGCATCTCGCGCTCGCGTTCTTCTCGGCCGGCTCGGCGATCGTCGCGGTGCCGACCGCGGTGCAGGTCTTCGCATGGCTCGCGACGCTGTCGCACGGCAAGCCGCGCTGGGACGTGCCGATGCTCTACATCTTCGGGTTCTTCTTCGTGTTCGCGATGGGCGGGCTGACCGGCGTGATGCTCGCGATGGTGCCGTTCGACTGGCAGGCACACGACACCTACTTCGTGGTCGCACACATGCACTACGTGGTGGCCGGCGCGCTCGCGTTCCCGATGATGGCCGCGCTCTACTACTGGCTGCCGCTGCTCACCGGACGCACCGCGGTGCACCAGCTCTCGGTGCCGGCGTTCTGGCTGATCTTCATCGGCTTCAACATGACCTTCTTCATGATGCACCTCACCGGCCTGCTCGGCATGCCGCGGCGCATCTACACCTACCAGGGGGACGAGGGCTGGAACTGGCTCAACCTGCTGTCGTCGGTCGGCGGCTTCGTGATGACCATCGGCTTCGGGCTGCTGGTGATCGATCTCTTCGTGCAGCTACGCCACGGCCGCCGCGTGCGGCGCGACCCGTGGCGGGCGCAGACCTTCGAGTGGGCGATGCCGATTCCGCCGGCGCCCTATGCCTTCGCATCGATCCCGCACGTGGGGCCGGAGACGGAGGGCGTACCCAAGAGCGAACTCGCCGTCACGCTCGCGCGCGGTGAAGGCTACCTCGGGTTCACGCGCAACGGCTGGCAGGAAGCCCTCGGCGTGCACGCGACCAGCGGCAAGCCCGAGCAGCTGATCGTGCTGCCGAACCCGACCTATCTGCCGCTCGTCACCGCGATCGTCACCGCCGGGGTGGTGCTGGGCTTCCTGTTCAAGGCCTACTGGGTGTCGGCGGCGCTCGCGCTGGTCACGCTGGGCCTGTTCGTCTACGGCGCGCGTCATGCGGGCCTGCCGCGCGACTACGGTCCGCTGCCGGTGGGCCGCGGGGTCGAGGTGCCGCCGCACACCGAATCGGCGAGTGCGCCCTCGTGGCTGTCGCTGATCTGCGCGCTGGTGGCCAACGGCACGCTCTTCACTTCGCTGGTGTTCGGCACCTTCTACCTCTGGCTGGCAGGCGCCGACTGGCAGAAGATGACGCCGCCCGAACCCAGCAGGATGCTCGCCTTCGGCGCGATCGCCTGCCTGGTGGTGGCCGTGGCGACGGCGCGCGGCTCGCTCGGGATCGTGCAGCGCGGCGGCAAGCCCTGGGGCTGGATGGGCCTGACAGCGATCGCGCTGCTGGCGGTCATTTCGCAGGTGGTGCAACTCATCATGGGCGTGACGCCCGATCCCAGCAAGCACGCGTTGGGTTCGACGGCCTGCGTGCTGCTCGGCTACGTGGTCCTGCATGCGGGCGTGGGCCTGCTGTTCCTCATCAGCAACGCCCAGCGCATCGGCAGCGGGCATGTGTCGCAGCGCCGCTTCAACGACCTGCGGCTGACACGGCTGTGGCTCGACTACACATTGGTCACCGGCATCATCGCGCTCGGGCTGGTGCTGTCGCTGCCCGCGCTGGTGACCGTCCTGGGAGTGAGGCCATGAGCCGCCGGGCCGCTCCCAAGGCGAATACCGAAGCGCCGCTGCGTAGAGGTTCCCCAATGAACGCAGTCCTGGTGCCACCCGGCCGCGTCTGGTGGCTTGCCGCGGCCTTCGTCGTGTGGTGCGTGGCGCTGGTGATTCTCTATGCGCTGCACGCCATCGGCTGCGCCTTCGGCTGGTCGGCCGGCGCGCTGCGCTGGAGCCTCGTGCTGGTGTTCATCGCGCACCTGCTCGTGATCGGCTGGATGTGGCACAAGTTCGCGCGCGGACGGCCCGACCCCGCCACCGGCACGACCGGCCGCTTCCTGCACGAAGCCATCCTCTGGACCGTCATCACGGCATTCGCGAGCGCGGTGCTCGCGCTCGGTCCGTCGCTGCTCCTCACGACCTGCATCTGAGGCGCCCATGCGAAGCAAGACCGTCTGGGCCGTCATCTATCTGCTGTTCATCCTCGCGCCGCTGCTGGCGATGCTCACAGGCGCAATGCCGCCCGCCCGCGGCTTCTGGACCGAGTTCTCGGTCGCGCTGGGCTACAGCGGGCTCGCGATGATGGGACTGCAGTTCGGCCTCACCGCGCGCTTCCGGCACGTCACCGAGCCGTGGGGCGAGGACGTCATCTACCACTTCCACCGGCGCATCTCGCTGATCGCGGTGGCGCTGGTGGTGGTGCATCCGGCCATCCTCATCGCTGCGGGATCGGACAAGCTGGCGATGCCCGATTCACTCGCCGACGTGCCGATGGGCGCCATCTTCGCGGTGCTGTCGCTGGGCTCGGTGGTGCTTCTGGTGATCATGGCGCTGTGGCGCGTCCGGCTGAAAATCAGCTACGAGCTATGGCACATCAGCCACATCGTGCTCGCGGTGGCCGCGGTCGGCGGTGGGCTGCTGCACATGGTCGGCTGGGGCTTCTACCTCGCGGACCCGTGGAAGCGCACCTTGTGGATCTGCATGACGATCTTCTGGATCGCCCTGCTCTTCTACGTGCGCGTGTTCAAGCCGTTCTTCATGCTGCGCCGGCCGTATCGCGTGACCGAGGTGCGCCCAGAACGCGGCGACACCACGACGCTGGTAATGCACCCCGACGGCCATGCGGGCTTCCGCTTCAGGCCGGGCCAGTTCGGCTGGCTCACGCTGTGGGGCAGTCCCTTCAAGATCACCGGCCATCCGTTCTCGTTCTCGTCGAGCGCCGAGGCGAGCGACGGCCGCGTCGAGATGACGATCCGCAACCTCGGCGACTTCACGCAGGGCATCCCGAAGGTGCCGGTGGGCCGGCGCGTCTACCTCGACGGGCCCTATGGCGCATTCACCATCGGCAACCCGGCCGACATGCATGTGCTGATCGCGGGCGGCATCGGCATCACGCCGATGATGAGCATGATCCGCACCCTCGCCGATCGCGATGACCGGCGCCCGCTGATCCTGCTCTACGGCGGCAAGGATCTCGAATCGATGACCTTTCGCGAAGAACTGGATGCGCTTTCGCGCCGCATCGACCTCACGGTGGTGTACGTTCTTTCGAAACCACCCGCGGGATGGACCGGCGAGACCGGCTACATCGGCGCCGACGTGTTCAAGCGCCACCTGCCGCCACACTACGCCGATCACGAGTACTTCATCTGCGGGCCGGACGTGATGATGGATGCGATCGAAGTGGCGCTCGGCGAGATGAAGGTGCCGATCGGGAAGTACCACTCGGAGCGGTACAGCTTTGTCTAGATGTAGGAACCCTTTGAAGTTTTCAGTCGATCATCCGAAACTTCAGTAAAACTTCAGCGGCGAGCCGGGCGTCTGCGTTGAAAGGTGGCCGCCCTCTTCCACTCGACGTGGTGGGCCCACCGGCGACTCTCAGGTTTTTGCCGCCAGCTTCCGCATGGGGCGAGAGCCGACATTGGCTTCAGAACGCTCAGTCTGGTGATGGGGGACAGGCTCGGCCGCGAGCTGTCGTTTAGCGCTTGATCCCGATCTCTTCGGACTGGCTTTCAGACCGGAAAAGATCGGGCCTTCCACCGCCCCTGGAATCTCGAGCGGCATGAAGGCAATCCGGTCTGCTTCCGCGGGCGTAAGACCAAAGCCGACCAGAACACTTTGCAGAATAAGTTCGGGATGGTTCGCGCGCGTGGGCTCGGTCAGCATCGTCTCGATGCCATAGAAGATCGCGCCGAGCACGATGTCACGTGCCACGCGCACGCTTTCGACCGTCAAGCGGTTCTTGCTCTTGGCAAGTTCGAGATCTCGCGTGAGATAGATGTCGATCAGTTGCCCACGCGTCGCGATGCGCGTTCCAACCTGCGTAATGAAGCTGCCCCACACTGGGTACCGCAGTGCCATCTGCATGTAGAGCCGGGTGCCCGCCGCAAAGCGCTCCACCGGATCGTCGAGGTGAAGCACAAGGGGATCGACGATCTGGAGCACCTCGTCGCTCATGGCGGTTGCGAGTGCCAGCAGCAGTTCGTTCGTGGTCTTGAAATGGTTGTAGAAGGTGCCGCGCGACACGCCTGCCGCAGCGATGAAGTCGTCGATGACGGCCACATCCGGTCCCTTTTCAGTGAACACCGACAAGGCACTTTCCAGTAGGCGCAGACGGGTTTTCTCGCGCCGCTGCGCACCGACCCTGACGCGGTGATCTTCAACCTTCGATTCGCTCTTGAGCTCTGTCATCGGTGTCGAGCGTACACGAGACATATGCCTTGAGCGCGCGTCGCCAGTACCTAGGGAAATCCCTGTCATTTTGCCTTCTTTGTCATATTGACGATAACGTCAGCACGGATAGAGTTCGTTCTAGACAAACAGTCTAAATCAACACGGAAGGCAATCACCATGAAGCTGCTACGCCATGGCCCCGTCGGGGCCGAAAAACCTGGAGCGCTGGACTCGGACGGACAAGCGCGCGACCTCTCCCTTCTCGTTCCTGACTTCACGCCCGACTGGATGGCGCCCGCGAAGCTCGAAGCACTGAAGGCCATCAACCTGAGCCGCATGCCGCTGGTGCCCGCAGGCACCCGGCTCGGCGCCCCGGTAGCCGGTACCCGGCAATTTGTCGCGATCGGGCTCAACTACCGCAAGCACGCGGCTGAATCCGGACTCGAGATTCCCAAGGAGCCGGTGGTCTTCACCAAGGCGTTGACCTCGCTGGCCGGCCCAAATGACGACGTGGAGTTGCCAGAAGGTTCGGAAGCGGGTGACTGGGAGATCGAACTCGGGTTCGTGATCGGCACGCAGGCGAAGAAGGTCTCGGTCGCCGACGCTCTTTCGTATGTGGCCGGTTATTGCCTGGCGAACGACGTTTCCGAGCGCGACTGGCAGATCAAGCGCAACGGCCAATGGGGCAAGGGCAAGAGCTTCGACGGTTTCGGCCCGATCGGCCCATGGCTCGTGACCAGCGACGAACTGCCGGACCCGCAGAAGATCCCGCTCGAACTGGCAGTCAACGGCGAGACCCGGCAGCGCAGCAACACGGCCGACATGATCTTCCCGGTCGCCGAGATCGTCTCGTACCTCAGCCAATTCATGACCCTTCTGCCGGGCGACGTGGTGATCACCGGCACGCCGGAAGGCGTCGGCCTCGGTGTCAAGCCGAATCCTGTGTTCCTGCGGCGCGGCGACGTCATGACGCTCAGTGCCGGCCCACTCGGCACCCAGCGCCAGCAAGTGGTCTGACCCACCCGGGTCGGTCGAATCCCAACGAGAGACAAGGCCGTGCTCCGCACGGTCCCGGGCGGAGCTTTGCCCGATGACATGGAGATAACGATGACACTGAACCAAGGCAAGCGCGAACCGCTGCTGGCTGTGCACTCAGTCGACGAATTCGTCCTCAGCGTGCCGGACCTCGAGGAGGCGCGGCACTTCTACTCAAGCTTTGGCTTGGACGTGCGAGAGGAAGGCGAAGCGCTCGCGCTCCATACCTTCGGCCATCGGCATCGCTGGGCCCGCATCGTCCGGGGCCCGACCAAGCGCTTGCTTTGGCTCAGCCTCGGCGTCTATGCAGATGATCTTCCCCGATTCGAGCGGCGCCTTGCGGAGCATGGGATCGAACGCATCGCACCGCCCTCGAACGCAGGCACAGAAGGCATTTGGATTCAGGGGCCGGATGGGCTTCCGGTGCAACTGCGCATCGCTGCCAAAAGCTCGCCCTCGCAGCCCTCCCCGAGGGAAATTCCTCCGGAGAGCGCGAACGTCGGTCGCTCCCCGAGCCGCAGCAAGGCGCAACTGACGCGCCCCCTCTATCTCTCGCACATCCTGTTGTTCAGCGCCGACGTGGATCGTGCCCGCAGGTTCTACGAGGACGTGCTCGGCCTGCGCCTTTCGGACCAATCAGGCTCCGTGATCGCCTTCCTGCACAGCCCCCACGGCAGCGACCACCACCTCATCGCGCTGGCGAAGTCCGAGGGCATTGGGTTGCACCACAGCAGCTGGTGCGTGCCGTCGATCGATGCCGTCGGCATCGGCACGCAGCAGATGGCACAAGCCGGCTATCCGCAAGGCTGGGGCATTGGGCGGCACGTGCTGGGCTCCAACTACTTCCGCTACGTGCGAGACCCGTGGGGCAGCTACGCCGAGTACTCCTACGACATCGACTTCGTTGCGCCCGACCACGCGTGGCCTTCGGCGGACCACCCGGGTGAGGACTCCCTCTATGTCTGGGGACCGGAGCTGCCCGAGGACTTCATCTTCAACCACGAACTCGCGAACCGCTGATCAACCAATCCAGCGTCCGCACGAACCAGGAACACATCATGACCGCACAGATCCCCCTCTACGACGTTGTCCAGATCGGCTACGGCCCGGTCAGCGAAATCATGGCCCTTGCGTTGGCGCGCCAGGGGCGCAGCGTGGCCGTGTTCGAACGCTGGAAAGTCCGCTTCGCACTGCCTCGCGCGGTGTGCATCGACCACGAGTTGTACCGCGTGCTGTCCGCGCTGGGCATGAGCACGGACCTCCCGGCGGTCAGCCACGAGGGGCCGATGTATCGCTGGTTCAATGCCGACTGGAAGGAACTCCTGGCCATCGATTGGGAGTCGGAATCGATCTCCGGCGGACCGGAGGTCAACTTCGTGCACCAGCCGACGCTGGAGAAGATGTTCGAGGACGTCGTGCACGCCTGCCCGAACGTCGAGCTCAACCTCGGCTGGGAGGCCATCGAAGCGACCCAGACGCCGGACTACGTCGAGCTGGTGGTACGCGACTTCGAGACCGACGAACGCCGCACCGTGCGCGCCAAGTACCTGATCGGCGCCGATGGCGCGAACAGCCTGGTGCGGCAGGCGATCGGGTCCACGCAGGAGGACCGCGGGTTCGAGGCCGACTGGCTCGTGATCGACGTGCTCCCCAACGAAGGCGTGACGCTCGACATTCCGCCTGCAGCGCAATGGTGCAACCCCGCGCGCCCGACGACCATCGTGCCCGCCGGCGTCAAGGACGGCCGCTACTTCCGGCGCTGGGAATTCATGCGCCTGCCGCATGAGACGCGCGAGGAACTCGAGCACGAGCACGTCGCGTGGGATCTGCTTGCACCGTGGGTCAAGCCGGACCAGGCCACCATCGTGCGGCACAAGGTGTACACCTTCCGCTCGCTGCTCGCCAACACCTGGCGCAAAGGCCGGATGCTGATCGCCGGCGACGCGGCGCACGTGATGCCGCCTTTCATGGGTCAGGGCATGTGTGCCGGATTGCGCGACGACTGGAACCTGGCGTGGAAGCTGAACCTGGTCCTCGACGGCAAAGCCGATGACCGCCTGCTCGACACCTACCAGCCCGAGCGTCGCCCCCATGTGAGCGATGTCATCGACCTGTCGATGTACCTCGGCAAGATCATTTGTATCCCCGACGCCGCCAAGGCCGCGGAGCGCGACCGGGCTTTCTTCAGCGGCGAGGCGCCGCCGCCGCCAGCCTTCCCGAGCCTGACGGACGGCATCCTTCGCCGAGGCGCCGACGGCGCGGTGCAGGCGCCTGCCGGATTGCTCAGCCCGCACGGCAGGGTACTAGCTGGTGCTCGCGAAGGGCGCTTCGACGAGGTGGCTGGATTGGGCTTCCTGCTGGTATCGCGCAGCAACGCAGCCGAGGCGGCGCTCGGCGAAAAGCAGCGTGCCTTTCTCGACAAGCTGGGCGCGAAGCGCGTGCAGGTCGCAGCACGCGGTACGCCGGCGAGGGTTGGGGTGCTGGTCGACCTCGACGACAAATTCATCCCGTACATGACGCAGCACGGCATCGACACCATGCTCGTGCGGCCGGACTTCTACCTGTACGGCGCCGTCGACAACGCCCATGAAGTCAACACACTGGTCGACGACCTCGCCGCGGACTTGCAGCGCCACGGCGTGCGGCTGGATGGCGCACCCGCGCGGTCGACAACGCAAGCCGACGAGCCGCTTGCCATTCACGCCTGACACGACGGCCATACAAAGACCGAAGGAGACAAGCCATGAACACACACATCGCCGCGCAACCCCTGAGCCGCCCTGCCACGCGCAGGAACTCGGGATACGAATGGAAGACCGTCACCCTGTTGTGCCTCGGGTTCGGTCTGGTCGGCATCGACCGCTTCATGATCCTGCCGCTGTTTCCGGTGATCTCGAAGGAACTGAACCTCGACTATCAGGACCTCGGCCAGATCACCGGCGTGCTCGCCATTGCCTGGGGCGTGGCCGCGCTCTTCATGGGCAACCTCTCCGATCGTCTCGGTCATCGCAAGGTGATCATTCCTGCGATCGTCGTCTTCTCGCTGCTGGCCGGGCTCAGCGGGCTCGCTACCGGTGTCGGGAGTTTGATGATCATCCGAGCGCTGATGGGTGTGGCCGAAGGCGCCTACACGCCGGCGAGCATCGTCGCCACCATCGACGCTTCCAAGCCGAGCCGCCAGGGGATGAACGTGGGGATTCAGCAGGCGGCCTTGCCACTGTTTGGCCTGGGCATCGCGCCGATCCTGGTCACGCAACTGCTGAAGGTCGTGGAGTGGCACTGGATCTTCGCCATGGTTTCCATCCCGGGCCTCGTGG
The DNA here is from genome assembly GCF_900107745.1 of Variovorax sp. YR216. Lineage (GTDB taxonomy): Bacteria > Pseudomonadota > Gammaproteobacteria > Burkholderiales > Burkholderiaceae_C > Variovorax. The sequence goes on from NZ_FNRO01000012.1 coordinate 160,821, forward strand.
TTGCGTACCTGCTGTACCGCGGGCTTCGCGATCCCGATCCGAAGTCGGCCGCAGCGCACACCGCGACCCACGATGCGGCGACTCACCCGTGGAGCGACGTCTTCAAGTACCGCAACATCCCGCTCAACATGATCGGCATGCTGTGCTGGCTCACGAACCTCGTGGTGCTCAGCGCCTTGCTGCCCAGCTACCTGATCGACTACCTGCACCTGACGCTCGAACAGATGGGCTATGTGCTTTCAGCCATCGGCTTCGGCGGCACTCTAGGTACGCTCGTGATGCCGGCGTTGTCCGACCGACTCGGCCGGAAGCCCGTGATGATCATCTCGGTCATCGGTGCCGGCATCGGCCTGTACTTCCTGATGCATGCCGGACCCGAGCCATTCGCACTTTTCGCGAGCCTGGCGGCGACGCTCTTCTTCATCTTCAGCATGATCTGCCTGACCGTGGGGCCGATCAGCGCCGAATCGGTACCGGCCACGCTCATGTCGACCGCCTCGGGCATCGTGATTGGCACCGGTGAGATCTTTGGTGGCGGCATAGCACCTGTGATCGCCGGCTATGTGGCGCACCACTACGGCATCCAGTACATCATGCATCTTGCCGCGATAGCGCTCGTGGTCGGATTGGTGGTTGCACTGCTGCTCAAAGAGACAGCGCCTGCTCGGCGTCGCTGAACTCCTTCTCCACCTTCCCGTACAAGCAAAATGAAACTTCCTCGGTTCATGTCCGCATCGCTGCGTCGCGGCGTTTGCATGGCGATCGTCGCCGCATCCGTCTCTGGTCTTGCCTCGCACTCACTGGCCGCGCCTCTCAACGTCACCATCCTCGGCAGCGGCAGCCCGGTGCCCAGCAATGTCCGCTTCAGCCAGTCGACACTGGTTGAGGCTGGCAATGACAAGTTCCTGTTCGATCTCGGTCGTGGCGTGACCGTGCGTCTGGGCCAGCTCGGTGTTCCGTTCAAAGACATCACGGCGAGCTTCATCACGCACTTCCATTCCGATCACCTGGTTGGCCTGCCGGACCTTTGGCTCACGGGCTGGCTGCCGACGCCTTTCGCATCACGGAAGCAGCCGATGGCTGTGTACGGCCCAAAGGGCACCGTCGCCATGACGAAGAATCTGACCGCTGCCTTTGCGGAAGACATTCGCATTCGCCTGGCGGACGAGAAGCTGCCGCCTGCGGGCATCGCGTTCGATGCGCACGACATCGCAGCGGGGGTTGTCTATGAGCGCAATGGCGTGCGCATCACCGCGTTTCCGACCCATCACGGTGACCTCATCGAGCCGAACTTCGGCTACACGATCGAATACCAAGGCAAGAAGGTCGTGATCTCCAGCGACACCACCTATGACGAGCGTATTGCTCGACGGGCGCAGGGTGCGGATCTGCTGCTTCACGAGGTCGCGGACATCGACCCCCAACTGCTCAAGGACTATCCACGCTTCAAGGAGATCACCGCCCATCACACGTCGCCAGAAGAAGCAGGCCGCATCTTCGCGATGGCCAAGCCAAAGGTGGCGGCCTTCACGCACATCATCGTGCTCAAGGCGAATCAGGGGCTGGATGTTCCTGCCACCGAGGTCGTATCGCGTACACGCAGCACCTATGACGGACCACTCGCGCTCGGAGAGGACCTGATGCGTTTCGAGATCGGCGACACGGTCGAGGTCTTCAATGCACGCAAGGAGCGCATAGACGTCAATGCGCCTTGAGCCCCACGGCTCGCCGCTGCTCGTCCCCCTCTGCACATCGCAAGCATGAACATGACCGAACTTTCCACACGCTTTTCTCACGTCAAGCCTACCGACACATCCTTCGTCTCCGGAGGGCTGCGCGACTTCTTCACGTATCGCGACCTGGGCGTCGCTCAAGCGACCGGAGGGCGCGTCGTAGCGCACTTGGTGCGCGCCAATGAAGAGCCAGAGAAGGGCACCGGCTGGCACGTTCACGAAGCACAGTTCCACATCGTGTACATGTTGAAGGGTTGGGCACGCTTCATGTACGAGGATCGCAACACGCTGGTGGAAGCGGGGGACTGCGTTCATCAGGCCCCGGGGATCCGCCACTTCCTGTTCGACTATTCCCCTGATATGGAATACCTGGAGGTCGTCGGACCTGCCGATTTCGGGAGTACCGAGGCCACCGGACCCTGCGCCGTGCCAGCCCCGACACCATGGACATCGTCGGTGAAGCCATGACGCATGAGTCGAAGAACCTGTCGCGACGTACAGCGCTTGGCAGGATCGCGTCTTCCGCGGCGCTAGGTATGGGTAGTGCAGCGGGCTGCGGCGCTTCCGTCGCAGGCAGCGAGTTGAGCCCATCCGATCCCACGCCGATGGCTGTCGATGCCGCCGCCCGCGTTCGCACAACCCCAACAGGAAGCCGCTGTAGCTGCGGGCTCATTGACGCGCATTCGCACTACCTGCCACCGACGTATGCGCAGGCTCTGGCTGACGAAGGGCTGGTGACGCTTGACGGAGGCTTTCCCGTGCCGCAGTGGTCCGAAGAAAAGGCACTCGCGCACATGGATCGGCACGACATCGAGGCGTCGATGTTGTCGGTCTCCTCCCCGACGGTTGGATTCCTGAAGGATCCGCTGGCGCGTCGGCGGCTGGCGCGCGAGGTCAACGAGTTCGCGGCCGCCTTGGTGAAAAACAAACCCAATCGGTTTGGCGGCTTCGCAACCTTGCCGCTGCCGGACGTTCAGGCCTCGCTGGATGAAATCGGATACGCACTGGAGGTGCTCCGTCTTGACGGTATCGTCATGGAAACGAATGTGCATGGGGTTTACCTGGGCGATGCGCGGCTGGATCCGATCTTTGCGGACCTCAACCGGCGGCGCGCCACCGTGTTCCTGCATCCGACATCGCCCCCATGCCTGGAAAGTGTGGGCCTCGGAAGGCCTGCGCCCATCCTTGAATTCCCGATGGACACTGCGCGCACCGTCACCGACCTGATCTTTGCCGGCACCCTCACCCGCTACCCGGACGTCCGCATGATCATTCCGCACGCGGGCGGCGCGCTGACCGCGGTGGCCGAGCGAATCGCAGCGTTCTCGTCACTGCCGTTCCTGAACCAGCGGCCGGCCGGCGGTGCAGCGGAGGTGAGCCGCGTGCTCGCGTCGCTCTACTACGACCTGGCTGGATCGGCGAGCGACGCTGCAATTGAGCGGCTGCGGCGGCTGACATCGATGACCCACATCCTGTTCGGCAGCGATTTCCCGTTCACCCCCGCGGCAGGCATCGAAGCCAATGTCGAGAGCTTTCGCACGCTCACCGGCTTGACGAAGTCCGAGCACGAGGCCATCGCGAAGGGAAATGCGTTCCAGCTTTTCCCTCGACTCGCTTCCGTCCGCGGAACTGAGCGTCGAAGCTGATCACCCGGAGGATCGCTGGCATCGAACCGAAGTGTCGGCTTTGATTGGTTTGATTTCCAACCGCCGCCGCCTCGATCCCTCGATCGTCTTCTGGGGCTGATCAACTCCAGCCGTCGCAAGGACCGTCATAGGTTCGCTGCTGCGCGATGGCGCGCGTATTTGGGCCGCTTGGTGGGTGCGACCACCCGTTGAAAGTCGGCGCACGACCGACCGCTGCTGGCCGACTTGAAAACTACGAACCGAGTTGCCCGAGGGGCTGCTGGCAATCTCGAGTACCTAGCATGAGATGGGCCGACCCCCTGCCCTCTTGTGACCGCCTTCGCGCGCGCACTCTTCTCAGATAGGGGTCGAACCACCTTCACCTACGCAATCGCATCGAAACCGAAAACCGGTCCGCAGGATGCACCGACACCGAAACTTCGAAGAGCTCGCCCTCGGCGTCGAAATAGCGACGCACGATCTTCAGCGCCGACGCGCCGGACTGCACTTGCAGCCTGCTCGCCAACACCTCGTCGGTGATGGTGAACGCGCGGACTTCCTGCTGGATCTCCGCGATCTGCCGGTCGTAGCGCTCCTCGATCAATGAGCTGATCAAGGCGCCGGGCGACGCCTTCACCAACTCCTCGATCTCGGCGTAGGCGGGATCGATGTACACGTCGGTCCAGCCGATCGGCATCGCATCCTCGCCCTCGACCATGCGCAGCGTGGAGATCCGCAGCCAGGATGTGCCGTCGCCGCAGCCCAGCTCCTTCGCGAGATCGCCGTGGATCGTCTCGGTGGCGACCGACTGCACCACGCGCAGATGCTCCTCGCCGAACTGGACCAGATCGTCCACCGACGCCAGCGACGGCCGGAACGCGGCCCTCGGCTTCGCGGAAACGACGCGCGTGCCGACGTTCTTGCGCCGCGACACCAGCCCGAATTGCTGAAGCTCCGCCAGCGCGGCGCGCACCGTGTAGCGGCTCGCGCCGTAGTGCTTGCACAGCTCCAGTTCGGTCGGCAGCAGGTCGCCCACCGCGAAGTGACCCGAGGTGATCGCCTCGGTCAGATGCCGGGCGATGTTCGATGCATTGGCCTTGTGAGGCGCCTGTTCAAGGACGGAGTTCATGACTTAAGGGTAAACCCCAAATTGGAGTTATGTTCGAACATATTAAAGTCCAATATGTTCGAACATATTAGCACCACCTCACCGCTCAACCTCCCCCGACTTACAGAGGCATCCATGTCGACCCCTTCGCAATTCATGGCCAGTACCGTTGTTGATTCCATTCTGTTTCGCGATGCCTTCGGCACACAGAAGATGCGAACGCTATTTTCCGATGTGGCGTTGGTCCAGCGCTACATCGATGTCGAAGTCGCGCTGGCGAAGGCCGAGGCGAAGGTCGGCGTGATCCCCGCCGATGCAGCCGAGGTGATCGCACGCGAATCGAAGATCGAGCGCATCGACTTCGACCATATGCGCCACGAGACGGACATCGTCGGCTACCCCATCCTTCCGCTGGTGCATCAGCTCGTCGGAATGTGCGGCGACGCCGGCCGCTACGTGCACTGGGGCGCGACCACGCAGGACATCATGGACACGGCGGTTGCCCTGCAGGTGCGCGACGCCCTCGACAGCATCGACGGCGACATCCGCGAATTGCGCGGCATCCTCGCCTCGCTGGCGCGCAAGCACCGCGATACGCCGATGGCCGGCCGCACCCATCTGCAGCAGGCGCTGCCGGTGACCTTCGGCTACAAGGTGGCGATCTGGCTCGCGATGTTCGACCGGCACCAGCAGCGCCTTGCCGAATTGCGCCCGCGCGTTGCGGTGGTCGAATTCGCCGGCGCGGCCGGAACGCTCGCATCTCTCGGCGACAAGGGCCTCGACGTGCAGAAGGCGCTGGCCGCCGAACTCAAGCTGGGCGTGCCGGCCACGACCTGGCATGTTGCGCGCGACGGCTTTGCCGAAGCGGTGAATCTCCTGGCACTGGTCACCGGCTCACTCGGCAAGATCGCGCTGGACATCATGATCATGGCGTCGACCGAATTCGCGGAGGTCTACGAGCCCTTCGTCAAGGGGCGCGGCGCATCGAGCACGATGCCGCAGAAGCGCAACCCCATCTCCAGCGAGCTGATGCTGGCGGCCTCGAAGGCGGTGCGTCAGCACGCCGGGCTGATGGTCGACGCGATGGTGCAGGACTTCGAGCGCGCCACCGGTCCGTGGCACGCCGAGTGGATCGCGATCCCCGAAAGCTTCATCCTCACCGCGGGCGCACTGCATCAGGCGAAGTTCGCGCTCGGCGGCCTGATCGTGGACGAGGCCCGCATGGCCCACAACCTGGGCATCACCAAGGGCCTGATCGTGGCCGAGGCCGTGATGATGGGCATGGCCCCGCACATCGGCCGGCAGCAGGCGCACGACGTGGTCTACGACGCCTGCCGCGCCGTCAACGAAAAGGGCGGCACGCTGGCCGAGGCGCTCGCTGCGCTGCCTGAAGTCACGAAGCATTTCGACCGCGTGACCATCGACCGGCTGACCGATCCGGCCAACTACCTCGGCCTCGCGCCGCGGATGGTGGACCGCGCGCTGGCGCTGTCCGCCGAGATCAACGCCTGAGGACGGGGAGGAGACAACATGACAACCGCATCCACCGTCGCGCCGGCAGCGGCCAAGAAGCTGCCCTGGTATCGCAAGCTCGGCATGCAGGTGCTGGTCTCGCTGATCCTGGGCATCCTGGTCGGCTTCGCGTTTCCCAGGTTCGCATCGCAGCTCAAGCTGCTTGGCGACATGTTCCTGTCGCTCATCAAGGCGGGCGTCGCGCCGCTGGTGTTCCTCACCATCGTGCACGGCATCGCCTCGGCGGGCGACGTGAAGAGCGCGGGCCGCGTGGGCTGGCGGTCGATCGTCTACTTCGAGGTCATCTCCACGGTTGCCCTGATGGTCGGGCTGCTCGCGGGCAACCTGCTGGGCATCGGCAAAGGCATGACCACGGTCGCGAGCGGCGCTGCCGCGCCGACGGCCAAGGCCGCGGCACCCCAGGGCTTCCTGGAGTTCATGGCGCACATCGTTCCCGACAACTTCGTCGGCGCCTTCGCCAAGGGCGAGTTGCTGCAGGTGGTGGTGCTGGCCGTCATGGTGGGCATCGGCATCCTCGCGATTCCGGAGGGCCGCCGCGAGAAGATCAACGGCGGGCTCGATTACATCTCCGAAGTGCTGTTCTCCTTCATCAACCTGGTGATGAAGCTCGCGCCCATCGGCACCTTCGGCGCGGTCGCGTACTCGGTCGGCAGCAACGGCAGCGCGGTGCTCATTGCGCTGGCGCAGCTGGTGCTGAGCTTCTACGCGGTCATCGCGATCTTCATCGCGGTGGTGCTCGGGGTGATCGCGAAGCTCGCCGGCTTCAGCCTCTGGCGCTTCCTGCGCTACATCAAGGACGAGATCCTGATCGTGCTCGGCACCGCGTCATCCGAAAGCGCGCTGCCGCGCCTTCTGATCAAGCTGGAGCGCCTGGGCTGCGCCAAGCAGACGGTGGGCCTCGTGCTGCCAACGGGCTACGCCTTCAACCTCGACGGCACCTCGATCTTCATGGCGATGGGCGTGATGTTCATCTCGCATGCGTATGGCGTTCCGCTCTCGATCGATCACCAGGTCGGCATCCTGCTGCTGATGCTGCTGACCTCCAAGGGCGCAGCCACGGTGTCGGGCGGCTCGTTCGTGGTCTTCGCGGCCACGGTGACGTCGACGGGGATTCTTCCTGTCGAGGGCCTCGCGGTGATCTTCGGCGTCTACCGCTTCCTGTCGATGGCGATCGCGACCTGCAACACCATCGGCAACAGCGTCGCGGTCGTGGTGGTCGCCAAGTGGTCGGGCACCTTCGATCCCAAAGTGGCCGAGCGGCACCTGTACCCCGAACGCTACCCGGACATCGCTGCCGCGGATGCGCAACTCGACGACGGCAACCTGCTGCCGGAAGACACGAAAGACACCAACCCGCATCCCGCCGGCATCGACCTGCGTGTGCCGGCTCCCGCCCGCTGAACTGCCCCGCCCCACTTCCCAAGGAATTCATCATGAAGTCGAACTGGAAACTTGGCGCACTTGCTCTCGCCTTCGGGGGCCGGCGCTGGTCGATGTGATCGGCGGGCAGGTCGATGGCATCTTCGACCAGACCAACACCGCGCTGCCACAGATCAAGGAGGCGAAGGTGCGCGCACTGGCGGTGACGTCGAAGGTCCGCCTGCCGCAACTCAAGGATGTGCCGACGCTCTCCGAGACGGTGCTGCCGAACTTCGAGGCCTCGACCTGGTACGGCGTCTATGCACCCAAGGGCACGCCGCAGCCGGTGCTCGACAAGGTGCTGGCGGCTTATCAAAAGGTCATGACCGACAAGGCCTTCACCGACAAGATGGCCGAGCAGGCCATCCAGTTGCTGCCCGCCGAGCAATACACCGGCGCGGCGCTGGGCAAGCACACCGAAAACGAAGTCGCCCGCTGGAAGACGGTTGCGGCCAGGACCAATATCTCCCTGGATTGACATGGACGCAGTTCGAATCGAGCACGACGCCTTTGGCCCGGTCGAGATTCCCGCCGACCGCTACTGGGGCGCCCAGACGCAGCGCGCGCTCGGCGTGTTCGACGTCGGCGAGGAGCGCTTTCCGGCCTGCCTGATCCGCGCCTTCGGCCTGCAGAAGATGGCGGCGGCCCGTGCCAACCAGCGGTGCGAAGCATTGACGACGATGCTGGCGGAACCCATCGTCGCGGCGGCCGGCGAGATGCGCGACGGCCGCTTCGATGCGCACTTCCCGCTCACGATCTGGCAGACCGGCTCGGGCACCCAGACCAACATGAACGCGAACGAGGTGATCGCGAACCGGGCGAACGAGCTGCTCGGGCAGTCGCTGGGCACCAAGACGCCGGTGCATCCCAACGATCATGTCAATGCCTCGCAATCGTCCAACGACAGCTTCCCGACCGTCATGCATCTGGTCACGGTGCTCGAACTGGAAGAGCGGCTGAAACCCTCGCTCGCGCTGCTGCAGCGCAGCCTGCGGGATCGCGCCGAGGCCTTCGCAGATGTTCTGAAGATCGCCCGCACGCACCTGATGGACGCAGTGCCCATGACGATGGGCCAGAGCTTCGACACCTTCGCGCGCCAGGTCGCGCATGGGATCGACCGCATCGACGCCACCATGCCGCGCCTGTTGTCGCTGCCGCAAGGTGGAACCGCGGCCGGCACGGGCCTGAATGCGCCGCCGGATTTCGATGCGTTCTTCTGCGAGGAGATCGGCGCGCTCACGGGGTTCGGCTTTTCGCCCAATCCGTCGAAGTTCGAAGGCATGGCGGCGCACGACGCGCTGGTCGAAGTGTCGGGTGCGCTGAATGTGCTCGCCACTTCGCTGCTCAAGATCGCCAACGACCTGCGCTGGCTCGGGTCCGGGCCGCGTTGCGGCCTTGGCGAACTGAAGATCCCGGACGACGGCCTCACCAGCTCGATCGTGCCGGGCAAGAAGAACCCGACGATCGCGGAAGTGATGGCACAGGCCTGCATGCAGGTCGTGGGCAATCACGCGACGATCACGCTGGCCAATGCGTCGGGCAATTTCGAACTGAACGTCGCCAAGCCGGTGCTGATCGCCAACCTGCTTCAATCGATCCGCGTCATCGCGGATGCGTCGAGGGTGATGGCGAGCAAGCTGGTCCAGGGCATCGAAGTCGACGGCGATCGACTTGCGAGCCATGTCGAGAACGCCTTGCTGGCCGTCACTGCGTTGAACCCGCACCTCGGCTATGACCGCGTGGCGAAGATCACAGCCGTGGCGCTTGAGAAGGGCATCACACCGCGCGCGGCGGCCTTGTCCCTCGGGCTCGTGGACGAAGCGACTTACGACCGGATCGTGGATGCGGCAAGGATGGCCCGCCAGCAGGGACTCAGGGCAGCAGCGGCGGCATGCAGCCTCTCGCTCTGATAGACGGCGCGCTCCAGCAGGTCGCGCGACCACAGGAGCGCATCGTCGTGCAAGTCCGCAACGAAGAGTCGTTGATGGAATGCGTGTAGCGGTCCTCAGCCTCGCACGCCCCATGCTGCACCGGCAAGAGACTTCGCGAGGTAGTCGATGAAGAGCCTGACCTTCGGCACGACGAACTTTCGGGTCGGATAGACCGCGAAGATCCCGAGCTCGATCGAACGGAAGCCGGGCAGCAATTCCACGAGAGTACCTGCCGCAAGGTGCTCTTCGACAAGGAAAGTCGGCTGCAGGATGACGCCCGCACCGTTCAGCGCCGCGACGATGCAGGTGTCGCCGTTGTTCGAGCGAAGCCTCGGCACGACCTTCACGGTGACGGCGCCGTCCGGCCCTTCGAAACTCCACTGGTCACCCATCGCGAGCAGCGTGTAGGCGATCACGTCGTGCGCCCTGAGATCCGAAGGCTTCAGCGGCGTGCCTCGCCGCTTGAGGTAGTGGGGCGAGGCGCACAGGACCAGGCGGGTGGTCGCGATTTCCCGCGAGATGAGCGACGAGTCGGGCAACCGCGCAATGCGGATGGCGAGATCGAAGCCCTCGTCCACGAGGTCGACCACCCGATCGGAGAGATTGACGTCCAGCGAGACCTGCGGATGTGCGGCCATGAAGCCCACCCAGAGCCGCGCCAGGTGCTTGACGCCGAAGCTCAATGGAACGCTGACCTTGAGCAGGCCGCTCGCACTGCCCGCCCTTGTGGAGACCTCCGCCTCCGACTCCTCGATGCTGGAGAGGATCTCGCGGCAGCGCGAATGGAAGACCTCACCCTCCCCCGTGAGTGACAGCCTGCGCGTCGTGCGGTGCAAGAGCCTCACACCCAGGCGTTGCTCCAGGTCCGCCACATAGCGGGAAACGGCGGCCTTCGAGATGGACAGTGCGCCAGCGGCCGAGACGAAGCTGCCCGCTTCCACGACGGCGCTGAACACCCGCATCTCCTGAAATTTGTCCATTGATCCAGATTTCTGAACTATTTATCCCCGAATGACCAGTTTATCTCCACGTGGCGAGTCAATAAAGTTGCTTCATGCTCCCGCCGGGCTCGCTGGCGGAGTCGTGATCCACCGAAGGAGATTCGAAATGAAGGTACTGGGACGATGGATCACGAATGGCTGTTCTGGGACCACCAGGACTCTCGGCCTCGGCGCCAAGTAGCACGCGCGGCAGACCCTCGCTCTCGCATGACCATGACCATGACCATGACCACCCTGCCCACCCTCTTCGTCTCGCATGGAGCGCCAACCTTCGCGCTGGAACCCGGACTCGCCGGAGCGCAACTGGGCGCCCTGGGCCAGGCGCTCGGCAAGCCGCGCGCGATCGTGCTGGTGTCGCCGCACTGGATGACGCGCGGCGTCGAAGTCGGGGCTGCCGCCCGGCCGGAGACGATCCACGATTTCGGCGGCTTTCCTCGCGCCCTGTACCAGCTTGCATACCCTGCGCCTGGCGCACCTGACACGGCACGCCGCATCGCCGAGGTGCTCGGCGCGTCGGGGATCGCGGCTTCGCTCAACGAGCGACAGGGGCTGGATCACGGCGCCTGGGTGCCGCTGCTGCACCTGTATCCCGCGGCAGACGTGCCGGTGGTCCAGGTGTCGCTGCCGGCCGGCCTCGACAGCCGCACGGCGTACGAACTGGGCGTTGCCCTCAAGCCGCTGTCAGCCGAGGGCATGCTGGTGATCGGCTCGGGCAGCCTCACGCACAATCTCTACGAGTTTCGCGCCGGCACGACCGACGAAGCGGCATACGCGCGCGAGTTCTCGCTGTGGGTGCGGCAAAGGGTCCTCGCGGGTGACCGCGATGGCCTGCTGAATGCGCTGGCGCGCGCACCGCACGCCCAGCGCGCACATCCGACGACCGAGCACTTCCTGCCGCTGCTGGTGGCGCTCGGCGCGGCCGGCGACAGCCTGCCCGCGACAGTGCTGGACGGCGGCATCCGTCACGGCGTGCTCGCGATGGAGTCGTATGTCTTCGGGCGCGCATTGACGCTCGAAACCAAGGAAAAGGAATTCGCATGACCGACACATCGATCGTCGTTGCACGGCCGGACAAACCGGCGCATCTGGTCCTGCTGTTCCATGGGGTCGGCTCTTCTGCCGCCAACCTGGTCCCGCTGGCCGAACTGGTTGCACAGGCCCGCCCCGATGCGATGGTGGTCAGCGTGGACGGGCCCCATCCGTCCAATCTGGGGCGTGGCCGCGAATGGTTTTCGGTCGCCGGTGTGACCGAGGAGAACCGGCCGCAGCGTGTCGCACTTGCCCTGCCCCTGTTCAGGGACACGATCGCCCACTGGCAGCGGGCCAGCGGACTGGGCGCAGGCCAGACGACGCTCATCGGTTTCTCGCAGGGCGCGATCATGGCGCTGGAAGCAACGCAAGCGGGCGATCAGCTGGTGGCCCGCGTCGTCGCGCTGGCAGGCCGATTCGCCGAGCCCGTGCGTCGCGTGCCGTCGGGCGTGCGCTTCCACTTCATCCATGGCGCGGCCGATCCTGTCATCCTGGCTCAGTTCAGCGTCGAGGCAGCGCAGAAGCTGAGGGACCTCGGCGCCGACGTCACCGTCGACGTGCTCCCTGACCTGGGCCATGGCATCGACATGCGCGTTGCGAATCTGTTGGCCGGGTATTTTGGGCGCGATCGTCGCACCCCCTGATGCTGATGCCGCTGCCGCCACCGCAGTTCATCGCCGCTCGCTGTTCGTCACGTCGCCGTGTCGCAACAGGACAAAGCCCGACCTACCATCCTCCACCAAGGGCCAGGAACAAGGCGACCTGATCGGTCACCAGGTCGGCATCCGATGCCGCGAGCGATGCCTCGCTGGACGCCAGCGAGCGCTCGGCGTCGAGGGCGTCGAGGTAGCCGACCTTGCCGCTCTGGTACATCCGCCGCGCCTGCTCGGCCACCGTCGAAGCTTCGTCGCGCGAAGCGCGCAGCGACGCGTGACGATCGAGTTCGTGTGCGTACGCGCTGAGTGCCGTTTCGGTTTCCCGCAGGGCGGTCAGCACCGTGCCGTCGAACTTGGCGGCCGCCATGCGCGTGCCGGCTTCAGCCTGCGCGATGCGCGCATCAGCGATGCCGTTGTTGGGCAGCGTCCAGGAGATGAGCGGCCCGAGACTCCACGCGAAGGTGTCGCGGCGACCGAAGTCGTCGGCCGGGCCGACCGACGACGCGGCGAGTCCCAGGGTGATCTTCGGATAGCGGTCGGCCACCGCCACGCCGATGCGCGCCGTGGAAGCCGCAAGCTCGCGCTCGGCCTGCCGGACGTCCGGCCGGCGACGCAGCATCTCGGCCCCATCGCCCACCGGCACCGCGCCGGCCACTTGCGGCGGTACGACGCACTCCGTCACCTCCCTGGAGAAGGCGTGCGGAGCGGTGCCCGTCAGCACGGCGAGGCGGTACACCGCCCCTTCGCGCTGCGCCCGCAGCGGCGGCATGGCGGCGAGCAATTGCTGCGCCTGGCTTCGTGCACGCGACACATCGATGGAACTCACGCGTCCCGCCTGCTGAAGCCGCTGCGATGCATCCACCGCCTCTTGCTGCAGTTCGGCGGACTTGCGCGCGCTTTGCAGGCGCAGCCCCAAGGAGCACACATCGGCGTAGGCGCGCGCCGTGCCGGCTGCGACGCTGACGCGCACCAGATCCAGTGCGGCCGACGCCGACTCGGTCGTCGCATGCGCTGCCTCGCTGGCACGACGGATCTGGCCGAACAGGTCGATCTGATACGACACCGCGCCGCCCAGGCTGTAGTGAAAAGCGTTTGGCGGCTCATAGCCCGGCTGCAAGAGCGACAGCCCCGAGACATGGCCATACGAAGGCCCGCCGTTCACACCGATGACCGGCTTGGCGGCACCGTCGACCTCCGTCTCCAGTGCTTCGACGCGCTCCAGATTGGCCGCGGCCTGGCGCAAGTCGGTATTGCTTGCCAGGGCTTGCTCCACCAGCCGGTCCAGCAATGGGTCGTTGTACAGCCGCCACCAATGCGCCGGCAGCGGGTCCTGCGAAAAGGGATGCGCCGAGGGAGCGTCGGATGACCGCCGCGACGACATGGCGCCCTCGAACGGCGCCGCGGCTTCGGGCTTCGCAGCGATGGCATCGTCGGGCTGCTTGTAGTCGGGGCCGACCGTCGTGCAGGCCGCGAGCAGCACCGTTGCAGCAGAGATGGCGCACAGGCCCAGGGGCCGCGAGACGCGGCGAAGGCGAACTGGCACGACGCTTACCCCTTCCTCTCGAGCTGCAGGAGCCCTGCGGATGCGGCGTCCCCTCCCCGCCCTTGCTCGATGACCTGCACCGTCACGGTCTGTCCCGCGACGAGGTGCATCCCTCTGGGCAGCGGATCCAGCTTGATTCGCACGGGAACCCGCTGCGCCAGGCGCACCCAGTTGAACGTCGGATTCACGCTCGGCAGCAGGTTGGCGCTGGTCGAGCGGTCCCGGTCCGCGATGCCGGCAGCAAAGCTCTCCACGGTGCCGGCGAGCGCAGCGCCCTCGCCCATCGTGGTCACGCGTACGCGGTCGCCGGTGTGGATGCGCGGCAGCTTGGTCTCTTCGAAGTAGCCTTCCACATAGAAGGATGCCGCGTCGACCAGCGCCAGTGCCGGACGCCCCGACGTGGCATAGCTGCCTTGCCGCATGTCCAGATTGGTCACGAGGCCGTCGGTGGGCGCACGCACCGAAGCCCGCGCCAGATTGAGCCGCGCGGAATCCAGGGAGACCTCGGCCTGCGCCACTGCGGCACGCGCCTGCTCGACGCGCGTGCGCGCCTGCTCGCGCACCTCCTGCGAGATCAGTGTTCCGAGGCCCGCGTTGCGGCCGTCTTCGCGCTGGGCTTGCGCGAGCGTGGTGCGCTGTGCAGCCAGCGCCACCTCGGCCTGGCGCACGGCGAGCCGATAGCGCGCCGGATCCACTTCGAACAGAAGCGCACCGGCCTTGACCGGTTCGTTGTCCTGGATGGACACCGCGGTCACCAGCCCGGACACATCGGGGGCGATCTGCACGACGTTGGCGCGCACGCGGCCGTCGCGCGTCCACGGTGCCAGCTCGTAGTGGTCCCAGAGGCGCAACCCGGCCCACACCGAGGCCGCCACGACGGCGCAGGTGACGATGATGGGAATCAGGCGCTGCAGCCAGCGCCGATCGATGAGAGAACGGACATTCATAGCGGGATCGATACAGTCAGGAAGTGGCGCGGCTGAGTGCAAAGAGCACCAGCAGGTACAGCGCCATGTCGAAAAGCGCCGGGTGCCAGACCCAGCGGTAGAGGCCGGCGAAGGCGAGAAGACGGCGCACGGCCCAGGTGGCAGGCAGCGCGCATGCCGCCAGCACCATCACCCACGGCAGGTAGAGACCAAACAGACTGGCTTCGCCGATCATGGCGCGCCTCCTTCAGGAACGACGGACGCGGGCCGGACAGGCAACGCGTCGGGGTAGAGATTGCGGCGAAGCCCGACCAGCGCGCAGATCGCCGAACGGCCATCGGGCGAGGCGTGGCCCTCTGCGCCCAGTGCAGCCTGCAATGCGTCGTCGATGCGCTTGAGCAACGACGGCGGATTGGCCGTGACCTGCGAGGCCATGCGCTCACGGAACAGGCGCTCCAGGTCGCGCATCAGGCCATGGCCCAGATGCAGGGGCAGATGTCCGCGAACGCGCTGCATCGAGACGACGTCCGCCCCCAGGCGGAGGTCGCGCAGCGCATCGGCCGAAACGCCATCGACCGCGCCGCCTGCTGCTGCCACGCGGGGCGCGAGAAGACTGAGGCGATCGAGCATGCGCACCGCGTAGGCATCGGCCTTCACCTGTCTGCGCGGCGCCGCCGCCAGGTCCGCCAGTTCGCGCCAGGTCGCCCGCTGAATGCGCCGGGCACTCCAGTCCACGCCCACCGAACGAATGAGCCGTGTCGTGCGCCCGGCGACGAGAATGCCGAGGACCTGCGCGATCATCGAATTGGTGAAACTCACCAGATCGGCATTCGCCGTGTCGTGCAAGGCCAGGGCGCTGGCCACGCCGAACAGGATCGGCATCGCAGCCATCATCGTCGTCGGCCGTGCCACGAAGCATCCGAGGAGCAGGAACACCGGGGCGCACACCACGACCAGCATGCCGAAGTCGTGCACGGCGGGAAGCAGCAGGAGCACGTAGAGCGCCGACAGCGGCACCGACCACAGCGTGTACTTCAGGAACCCATGAATCGCCGGCACCGGGTCATCCATGGTCGCGAAGAAGCTGCAGAAGACCGCCGCCATCATCACTGCAGCGGATCCGCTGGGCCAGCCGGTCAGTATCCAGAAGGCGGCGCAGATGCAGATCGCCACGACGGCTGCGAGACTGGACAACAACGCCATGCCGACATCGCGATGCAGCGCGCCATCGCCGACGGTCCGCAGGCGGCGCGAGGGCGGTGGTGCAACGCCTCTCAGTCCGTCATCAACTTCCCGCCGCAAGGCGACGCAGGCGCGCCAGCCCTCGACCAGTTCGTCCAATCGCTCCGCGAGCGAGAGCCGCAGCGCGCGCGACCAGGTCGATCGCTGCGTTTCGGTCTCCGCGCCAAAGGCCTGGATGGCCTGGCGCAGAGTCGATGCGTCGTTGTCGCCATCCCGATCGATTGCCTGGAGCCATTGCGCAACCTTCGCCATCACGGCGGTCACGTCCGGCGCCAGTTCGCCTTCGGCTTGTCGCAGCGCTTGCAGGCGATCCTCGACGGCCGAGAGCGCGGGCGTCAGTGATGCGACGCGGTCCTGCACCGCGCGAACGGCGCCGGCTGTCCAGCGCAGATGCGTGGTGTCGAAGGGAATGTGGGTGGACAGCAGCCTGAGCTGCGTGATGTCGGCCGCCACCCGCCCGCGGTCGGCCGCCAGCGCGCCGCCCCTCGATTCGCGCCGCGGAGACTGCACGAGATCGAGCAGCCACTGGCGGGCATCGCGAAGGCTGCGGTCCAGCAGGCCGAGCACGGTGGGACCCAGCCCGGTCGGCAGCACGATGCTGTGGACCACGGTGGCGGCCAGGATTCCCAGGCCGATTTCCTCGACGCGGGCGATCGCGGTGTCGAACATGGTCTGCGGTGCATCCACCGCCGGAAAGCCGATCAGCGCCGCCGTGTAGCCAGCCAGCATGAAGACGTAGGACCGCGGCGTCCGGTCCTGCAGCGAGAAGTAGAGGCACACGCCCAGCCAGAGGGCCAGTGCGAGCGTCAGCAACTCGGGCGTGTTCGAAAGCGCGGGCACCAGCAGCAGCGCGGCGGCGGAGCCCAGCAGGGTTCCGAGCAGGCGAAACAAGGCCTTCGAGCGCACGGCTCCCGCCAGCGGATTGGCGACGACGTAGGTTGTCATCAGCGCCCAGAAGGGTCGCGGCTGGCCCATGCGACTGGCGATGTACATCGCCAGCATCGCTGCGACGAAACACTTGACGGAGAAGACCAGTTCGCCGCGGTTGAAGCGAAACAGACCGATGGCGTTCACGAGTCCCTCGCCTCACCGCCCTGCCTGGGCCTGGCTTGCGGCAGTTCGGGCGACGGACAGCCCAGCCGTTCTCGCAGGACATCGAAGACGCGCAGGCAAGCGAACAGATCCTCGTCCGGGATGCCCTGATACAACGACTTGCGCATCTCGACGAGTGCCGATTCGATGTGCTCGCACGCCTGCGCACCCGATGGCGTGAGGTGAAGCGTCTTGGCGCGACGATCGTCCGGATCTTCGCGGCGCTCCACGAAACCGCCCTGCACCAACTGGTCGATCGAACGAACGAGCGAAGGACCTTCGATCCCCAGCTGCTCGGCCAGGACGCCCGGGCGAAGGCCGTCGCCAAGCCGTCCGATGGTCACCAGGGGCCACGCCAGCGCCTGCGACAGGCCCACGTGCGCGACCGCCCGGTTGGCCGCTGCGCGATAGGCTCGCTCCAGCGGTCCGAGCGACGTACCCAAGGTGACAAGGGCCGCCTCGCGGCGACGGGATGCGCCTCGTGAAGTAGACATCGCTGGATTCCTTGGTCAATTACATAGCAAGCTAACTAATATTGTAGCTCGGATGCGTTCTGGACGCTTGCATCGGCGATCCGGCAGAGACGCCAAACCGGGACGCGCGTCCGCTGCCGCACCGCCAGGTCAACGTGAAGCGTTCGGCGCCGGCTTCGGGCCCTGGCGCTTGCGCGAGGTGTTGGCCTGCCTGGCTTCGCCCCGGGTTTGCTGCTGCACCTTTGCGCAATCGGTCTCCTGGCCCGGGCCGGTCTCGATCAGCGGAATGAGAGGCGCCAGCGGCCCGACCATGGACAGTGCCGCCACCGCAGCGCCGCGGGCGACGAGCGGTCCTCTCTTGAGTTGGTAGTCGGCGCGGGAGAAGCTGCCGTACACGCGCACCGGCGTTCGCAGCGAGAGCAGGCCGACGTGCTTCGGCTTGGGTGCCACGGTGAGGTCGAAACGCTCGTCGCCAAAGTCGAACCAGCCGTCGCCCAGCACCTGCGTCTGCTCTGTGTCGATCACGAACAGGCTCGACTGGCCGCGCCCGTTCCTCACGTCGAACACCGCGGCGCCGCAGTTGATGCCGATGTCCTTGTCGCCGCCGACCAGCAGCGTGATCACCTTGCCCATGTTCAGGCCGCTGGCCGCGTCGAGCAGATTGGAGACGCGGCCGTTGACCACCGTCGTGGCGACACGTCCATTGGACTTGGCGGCCGCATCGGCAATGGAGTTGCCCTCCCCCGAAAGGCGCAGCGTGGCGCCGACCCGGCCGGCGCCCTTGGCGATCGCGCCGTCCTTCGGCACGAACTGATCCAGCCGGATGCCCTGCAGATCGATCTCGACATCCGACTTGATGATGGGCTGGCGCGCGTCCAGCGTGGCCCGGCCCGCGAGAGTGCCGCCGGCGAATCCGAAATCGACCGGCGCGAGCTTCATCACCGCGTCGTTCAGGTGCAGCGAGGCTTTCAGGCTCTCCAGCGGCAGGCCCTTGGGCACCTCCAGGCGGGTGGCGTGCAGGTTCACCTCGGCATCGATCTTCTGCAGGCGGCTGACCTCGAAGGAGCCGGAGGGCAGCAGGTGGTCGGGGTCGACCGTCTTCTGCGTGGACCTGGCGGTGGGGCGGTCGCGCGTCTGCGCCTGCGTGAGCTTGGGTTTGCCGCCGGTCTCCCGGGTCTCGATGCCGATCAGCGGGCCCAGGTCGGCCAGGTCGAGCTTGTTGCTGTGCAGGTCGGCCTGCAGCAGCGGACGCGGCTGCAGGTCGATATAGGCCCCCTTGCCGTAGACATCGGTGGAGCCGATGCGCCCGCGCAGGTCGTCCATGGTGTAGCGGTTGCCCTCGAGGATCAGGTGCCCCTCGAGGCGGTAGGGCGGCGATGCCGGCAGCGGCAGGAGCAGGAAGGGGTAGAGGTTGGCCAGCGTCCGGCCCTCGATGCGCAGCTGCGTGTCGATCCCGCTGATGCTGGCGGCATCGGCGATGGTGCCCTCCACCCACAGCCTGGTGGTGCCCGCGCGCAGCTCGCCCTGGACCGGGAAGGGCACGCCCGATTCCTGAAAGCTCAACACCTCGCCGGTCAGCGCCGTGCCCTCGAACCGGGCGCCGTGGTAGTTGCCGGTGAACTCGTACTGGGTCGAGTACCGGTCGTTGGCCGGCGCGGCGTCGGCGTTCTTCACCTTCTCCTGCCTGGCGGGATCGAAGGTGCCGGCTTCCACGTTCAGGTCGAAGGGCTCGCCGTGGTCGATGTAGCGCAGCCGCCCGTGGTCCACCGACAGCGTGCTGATGCGCAGCCTGCTCGGCGCGGTGTCCGAGGGGTCCGAGAGGATCCAGTTCTTGCGGTTGTCAGGCAGGCGCTCGAAGAGCAGTTCGGGGCGCGTGAGCGCCACCCGCGGCACCAGGATCTTCTCCGGCAGGTCGCGCAGCGACACGGAGAACTCCAACTGCTCGATCTTCGCCATCGGCTGGTCTTCCCTGGACCAGTCGGCGTTGCCGAACCGCACGCCGCGCATGCGGATCGTGGGCGTGAGACCCAGCCGCACATGCAGGTCGTCCATCCGGAATTCGCGATGGGTCTTCCTGGAGATGTAGCGCTCGACCGGTGGACGCACCCAGTTCCAGTCGAACAGCAGCACCGCCAGCACGAGCAGCACCATCAGGCCCGCGAAAGCGGAGCGAATCGGATGGCGTCGCAGCAGCGTGGCAGCGGGCAGCGGGATGGGCCTGTCCATGGCAGAGTCGCGGTTCGGTGGAAACGGCGCAGTGCTCAGGATGCCGGTCCGGGGCGCGCCTGTCCATCCGGCGCGAAACCGGCGGCACGACTGCCACTGCCGCAGAGCGCCGCGCCGCCTCGCAGGGGCTACCGCTTGTGCACATGCACGACGCCGGTCATGAACGGATGCACGGTGCAGAAGTAGGCGTAGTCGCCCTCCTTCGAAAACGCGACCTCGTACTGATCGTCCGTATCGAGCGCCTTCGAGCCGATGACCTTTTCCTGCCCCTGCGAACTGGCCACGGTGTGCGGCACCTCGTCGTGATTGATCCAGCGCACTCTGGATCCAGGCGCGATCGTGATTTCCTTGGGTCCGAAGGCGAACTTGCTGACGTCCACGGTCGTCACGGCATCGACGGCTGCGCTGGCCGACAGGCCTGCCGCGACGCAGGCGACCAGCGCGAGCCCCGCGCCCCAGAGTTTCAGGTGGCCTCGATGGAACATGGCGCCGATCCCTTCAGCCTTCGAGAGGCCGGTCGACCATGGCCAGCTCGCTCTTGCCGCGGACCACGCTGATCTGCCGCGTGCCAAGCAGCTTGCCGAGTTCGCCGGCGGGAACCTTGACAGGGCCGGGCTCGCCGATTCCCTCCTGGCCCGGCGTGGGCAGGGGATAGGCCAGCGACATCGCCGTGTGCAGCGCGACGGTGCCCTCGACTTTCTGCAGCACCTGGTGGATGTGCCCATTGAGGACCGTGACCGATCCGTAGGGGCGCAGCATCGCGATCAGCTGGGCGGAATCGGCAGTGCCCCAGCCCCAGGGCTCCCAGACCGTCCAGAGCGGGATGTGCGCCAGCACCACGACCGGCGTCGAGCGCGAGACACCGGCGAGATCTCTCTTGACCCAGGCCAGTTGCTCGTCGCCCAGCCCGGCCAGCATGCCGGCCTTGAAATTGAGCGTATTGGTCAGCCCGATGAAGTGGACGCCGCTCTGGTCGAAGCTGTACCAGGCGCGGCCCTTGCCGTCATGGTCGAAGAATTTCAGGTAGCCATTGACCCCATCGTCGATCGTGTCGTGCTCGCCCGGCACTGTGTGGACGCGGTCGACGCGGATCTCCGTGAGGATCTCCTTGGCGCTGCCGAATTCCTCGGGTTTGGACAGATGACTGACATCGCCCGTATGGACGACGAATGCCGGCGCCTGGGGCAAGGCATTGATCTCCGCGATCGCGTGGCGCAGGCTGCCGACGACATCGGGGTTGGCTTCCTTGCGAAAGCCGATGTGGGTGTCGCTGATCTGGACGAAAGTCAACGCATCGCGCGAAGCGGCTGCCGGCGTGCCGGCACCGGTTGCGCCGAGGGCGCGCGGTATGCCGCCGCTCACGGTCCAGACGATGGCCGCGCCGCTCCATGCGGACAGGCACCTGAGCGCTTCGCGACGGCCGGGAATTTGCGTGTTCATCTGCTTGCTCCTTTCAACGGTTTGAGGGCCGTTGCAAGTTGCAGTACGCAAGCAGTCTGGGATTTATTCCCGCTTTCCCATGCGCGATTGCGCGTTTGCGCGATTGCGTGTCTATCGGCCGCGGCGCGCAGCCTTCAGGACATCGGCGATCAGGAATGCAAGTTCCAGGCTTTGCGAACCATTGAGCCTCGGGTCACAGGCACTTTGGTAGCGACTCGCGAGTTCCTCGTCCGTGAGCTCCTGCGCACCGCCACGGCATTCGGTGACATCCTGGCCCGTCATCTCGAAATGCAGACCGCCGGGATAGGTGCCCGCAGCCTGATGCGCGTCGAAGAAGCCTCGGACCTCCTGCAGGATGCGGTCGAAGTCTCGCGTCTTGTAGCCCGAGGACGAGGTGACCGTGTTCCCATGCATGGGATCGCAGCACCACACCGGATTGCGCCCGGCGCCCCGGACGGCACGCAGCAGCGGCGGCAAGGTGTCGCGGACCTTGTCCGCGCCCATGCGGGAGATCAGCACCATCCGGCCGGGCTGGTTGTCCGGATCGAGCCGGTCCAGCAGGGCCAGAACATCCGATGCCTTCGCCGCCGGGCCGAGCTTGACGCCGATGGCATTCCCGACGCCGCGCAGATACTCCACATGCGCACCCTCGAGGGCACGCGTGCGCTCTCCGAGCCACAGCATGTGAGCCGAAGCGCCGAACCATCGGCCGTCCTGCTCGTCGAGACGGGTCAGGGCTTCCTCGTAGTGCAGGTGCAGCGCTTCATGCGAGGTGTAGAACTCGACCGCGTGCAACTGCGGCGCCCTGGCAGCATCGAAGCCGCAAGCCTCCATGAACGCGAGCGACTCGGCAATGCGATCGGCGAGCTCTTCAAATCGTTCTCCCTGGGGACTCTTCCGCACGAAATCGGTCGTCCAGCGGTGGACCTGATGCAGATCGGCGAATCCGCCCTGGGCCAGGGCGCGCAGCAGGTTGAGGGTCGACGCGGAGTGCGAATAGGCCGTCAGCAACCGGGCTGGATCGGGTTGTCGCGCCCGCGCACTGAACTCGCTGCCGTTGACGATGTCGCCCCTGTACGAAGGCAAGCTGATGCCATCGATCGTTTCCGTGTCCGACGATCGCGGCTTGGCAAACTGCCCGGCGATGCGCCCGACCTTGATCACCGGCACCGAGGCGGCATAGGTCAGCACCACCGCCATCTGCAGGATGACCCGGAAGGTCGACTCCACCGGCGCCTGGCCAAACTCCTCGAAGCTCTCCGCGCAATCCCCGCCCTGCAGCAGAAAGGCTTCGCCGCGGGAGGCCGAGGCCAGGCGCGACGTCAACTGCGAAATCTCGCCCGGGAAGATGAGCGGCGGCATTTTCGCCAGCCGCGTCTCGACACCGGCGAGGACTTCAGCGTCGTCATATACCGGCAACTGCTGCGCTGCGCGCGATCTCCATGATGTCGGTTCCCACGGATTCATGCGGTCGCTCCCCAAGGTGGGTCGAAATGCCCCACCACAGTAAGAGTCCGACCGCAGGTCGTCAATCGATGCCCGCGGCACGATCGGCCTCAAGCGGTGTCAAGCAGCCCCCTAGGTACATGGACAGGCATCGACAAGAGGATCTGCGCCATCCCCTTGCCCAGTGCGTCGTTGCGCAGCGAAGCCATGCCGCCGCCGTCGAGGGCGGACTCGCAGACGAAGTTCATCGCGTCGAAGCCGGGAAGATCGTAGCGAACGACGTCGCCTTGCACCAGATGACCCAGCCACTGCTTCACCCGCCCGGGCGTCACCTCGGCGCGCAGCACGGGCAGGTATTCCGCACGGCGCGCGATCAGGCCGACGTTGGAGATGTCGCCCTTGTCGCCGCTGCGGCCGTAGGCAAGGCGCACCAGCGGCACCTCGATGGTCTCGGTGGCTGCTCCGGTCGGGCGGGCATCCGCCGGCAAGGCTTGCGGTGGGCGGCCTGGCGCAGGATCGGGCGCGGCACCGGCGGGAATCTCGACATCGAAGCGATCGCCGTCGATGCGCACCACCGGCTGCACCCGGGCCTTGTCGACCAGGAAGGCGCACTGTCGTATCGACGGCCCCGGCTTCGGCCGGCCGCCCACGCCGGTGGTCCCCGGTGACCAGCTGGTACCGGGCGCTGCCATCTCGCGGGCGAAGAGTTCGAGCGCCGGTTTCTCGCGGTGCATCACCGCCACCCAGAGCACGACCTCTCTCGCCGCGCCTGCCGCCGCATGCGGTCCGTAGGCGCTCTCGGCCCCCAGCACCTCGATGTGCGTGCGCGTGTAGTCGCCCCAGCCGTTCTCGGCGAAGAGCCGGCGCGTGCGCTCGATCAGCGCCTCGCCGGTGCGCCGCGCCTTGGCTGCCGCGTCGATGCCGATGATCGTCAGCTGCGCGTTGCAGCGCCAGCCGTCGACAAAGGTGGCGCACACCTTGTAGCCGTTGCCGGGCGCGCGGCCGCGCGCCCCGCTCACGCGCACCTGGTCGGGCGCGGATTGTTCGAGTCGCACCTGCGTGAAATCGCATGTGACGTCGGGCAGCAGATAGGCGCCCGGGTCGCCGATCTCGTACAGGATCTGCTCGCCCACCGTGGCCGTGCTCACCAGGCCGCCCGTGCCCGGCGGCTTGCTCACCACGAAGCTGCCGTCGGCACTGCACTCGACGATGGGATAGCCGATGTTGGCCCAGTCGGGCACCTGGTCCCAGTCGGTGTGCAGCCCGCCGGTGGCCTGACAGCCGCACTCGATCACATGGCCGGCCAGGCTGGCCTGCGCCAGGCGATCGTATTCGTCCGCCCGCCAGCCGAACTCATGCATCAGCACGCCCAGCGTGACCGCGCTGTCCACGCAGCGGCCGGTCACGACGATCTGCGCGCCCCGGTCGAGCGCGGCCTTGATCGGCAGCGCACCCAGGTAGGCGTTGGCGCTCAGCACCTTGTCCGGCAGCGGGTGACCCTTCTGCATGTCGCGCACGCCCTCGGCGCGCAGCGAGGGCAGCAGCGGCATCACGTCGTCGCCCTCGACCACTGCGATCCTGATCGACAGCCCCTGTTCGGCGGCCAGCGCCGCAATCGCCTCCGCACAGCCCTGCGGGTTCATCCCGCCGGCG
The DNA here is from genome assembly GCF_900107745.1 of Variovorax sp. YR216. Taxonomy (GTDB): domain Bacteria; phylum Pseudomonadota; class Gammaproteobacteria; order Burkholderiales; family Burkholderiaceae_C; genus Variovorax. The sequence continues at coordinate 184,897 of NZ_FNRO01000012.1, forward strand.
TTGCTCACCACCCGGATGCCGCGATCGGCGATGTCGCGCAGCAGGCTCTTCATCGTCACCGTGACGAAGTCCGTGGCATAGCCCAGCTCGGGCTGGCGAAGCCGGGCTGCCGCCAGGATGGACATGGTGAGTTCGGCGAGGTAGTCGAACACGAGGTAGTCCACGTTGCCCTGGCGCACCAGTTGCGGCGCGCCCACGCTGCTGTCGCCCCAGAAACCGGAGGCGCCGCCAATGCGTATGGTCTTGTCCAAGATCTTGCTCATTCGGGCTCGATGCCCGCGGCCTTGATGACGCGGCCCCACTTGCCGGACTCGGCGGCCTGGAACTGCGCGAGCTGCTCGGGCGTGCTCAGGGCTTCCTCGCCGCTGGTCTTGGCGAGAAAGTCCCTGGCCGCCGGCGTCGCCGACGCCTTGGCGAGCCAGGCATTGAATTTCTGCACGATGGGCTGCGGGGTGCCGGCCGGCAGGTAGACGGCGGTCCAGTAGGACATGTCGTAGCCCTTCACGCCGGCTTCGTCCACGGTCGGCAGCCTGGGGGCGGCCGCAATGCGCTTGGGGCCGCTCACGGCCAGCGCGCGCAGCTTGCCGCCTTCGACCTGGGGGAGTGCCGTTGGCGCGTCGGCGAACATGAAGTCCACCTGTCCACCGATGAGATCCGTGATGGCCATGGGGTTGCTCTTGTACGGCACGTTGATCATGTCCACGCCGGCCATCTGCTTGAGGAGCTCGCTGGCGACGCGGCTGGAAGACGACCCGCTGCCGAAATTCAGCTTGCCGGGCGACTTCCTGGCGGCGGCGATGAGGTCGCTCACCGACTTGTAGGGTGAATCCGGCCGCACCAGCAGCAGCATGTAGCCCTTGGACAGCAGGCTCACCGGCGCGAAGTCCTTCACCGGGTCGTAAGGCAGCTTCTTGAACAGGTGCTCGTTCGCGGACTGCGTGGTGTTGGTTGTGATCAGGACGGTGTATCCGTCCGCCGGCGCCTTGGCCACGAACTGGGCCGCAAGGAAGCCGCTGGCGCCGCCGCGGTTGTCCACCACGATGGGCACCTTGGCCTCGTCGCCCATCGCCTGCGCGAACACGCGGGCCATCTGGTCGGTGCCACTGCCGGCTGCGAACGGCACGACCAGCGTGATCGGCTTGCTCGGAAAGGTGTCCGCCTGCGCGGCGGGAAGGCCCAGGGCGCAGGCGGCTGCGGCAAGCAGCAGCCCGAGTCGGCGGCGAGGATGGATCATGGTGTCTCCTTGTGGTTCGATGAGGTCGGCGAAGTGACGGGGGCCATGCCGGGCATGCCGTAGTGGGCGTTGTGCTCGCCGAGGCGCGGTGCCGGCGCGGCGATGCGGGGGCGCTCGCCGTCGAACGAGAGCGGAGAGGCCGTCAGCCGGAAGTCTTCGCCGGGCACCTGCGCCAGGAGGCCCAGGGCCTGCACCTGTGGGTCCTCCAGTGCCTGCGGCACGCTGTTGATCGGCGCGCAGGGCACGCCCGCCGCCTCGAGGCGCACGACCCACTCGGCACGCGGCCGTGTCTCCAGCAGCGGCGCCAGCTCGGCCAGCATTTCCGCCTTGTGCGCAAGACGCGCCCTGTTGGTGGCGAATCGCGCATCGGTCAGCCACTCGCGCCGGCCCAGCACCTCGGCCAGCTTGGCGAACAGGCGGTCGTTGCCGCAGCAGATGAGCAGGGGCCCGTCGGCCGTTTCGAAGGCCTCGTAGGGCACGAAGCCGGGATGGCCGGAGCGGTGGCGCTCGGGCAGGCGGCCTTCGTTCAGGTAGGCGTCGCTCTTCTGGCCGTTCCAGACCAGGGCTGTTTCGAGCAGCGAGGTCTGCAACATGCCGCCGCATCCGGTTTGCGCGCGCCTGTGCAGCATGGCCAGCACGCCGATCACGAGCCACATGCCGCTGCCCTGGTCGCACACCGAGGCGCCGGAACGAAGCGGAGGATCGTCCGGCCCGCCATTGGTGCTCGACAGGCCGCTGAAGGCCTGGATCAACGGCTCGTAGCCCGGTCGCATCGCCATGGGGCCCAGGTGCCCGAAGGCGGAGATCTCGCCGTAGATCAGCCGGGGATGGCGGGCGCACAGCGTCGGACCATCGATGCCCAAGGCCCGGGGGACGTCCGGCCGCAGGTTGTGAATGCAGACGTCGGCCTGCGCCAGCAGTTCCTGCAGGCCGGCGCGGCCCGCCTCCGACCGCAGGTCCAGCGCGACGGAGCGCTTGCCGCGGTTGAAGATGTGGAAGACCAGCGCGTCGTCGCGACGAAAAGCCACGCCCATGCGGCGCGCATCGTCACCGCCTTCCACGCGCTCGACCTTGACGACTTCGGCGCCCAGGTCCGCCAGGATGGCGCCCGCGAACGGGCCGGCCAGCACCTGTCCGAGTTCGACCACCCGTACGCCCGCCAGGGGCGCGGCTGCCGCTGTGCTCATGTCCTTGTCTCCTTGATGCCGTGCAGTCTAGGCAGCAGGCGGTGATTTGGGAATCCACGCAAGCCGTTTTCTGTGATAGCTTTTGTGGATCACTGAAGCCCTCCCCGGATGCGCCTGAACCTGAACCTTCGCCAACTGGAAGTCATCGTGGGGGTGGCCGAGGCCGGGAGCTTCCGGGCCGCGGCGCGGCAGCTCGGCATCTCCCAGCCCGCACTGAGCCGCACGCTTCGCATGGCGGAGCAGGCCCTCGGTGCACGCCTCTTCGATCGCGACACGCGTCGCGTCGCCATCACGCCTGCCGGGCAGGAGCTGCTGCACATCGCGCGCCGCGTGCTGCGCGACTTCGACAGCGCGTTGAGCGAACTCGGCCATTTCATGCAGGGCTTCAGCGGGCAGGTCAGCGTGGCGGCGTTGCCGTCCATGAACGTGGCGCTGCTGCCTTCGGCCATCGCCGCTTTCCGGCATCAGCACCCGCAGGTGGAGTTCAAGCTGCAGGAGCTGGCGGCCGACGCGCTGCTGGCGGCCGTGGAGGAAGGCAGGGCCGATTTCGGCTTGTGCGCCAAGCCCGCGCCGGACAAGCGGTTGCGATACCAGCCATTGCAGGACGACCCGATGATGCTCGTCTGCCGCGAAGACGACCCCTTGGCGACCCGCGCCAGCGTGCCCTGGTCCGTCCTCGCCGAAAGGCCTTGCGTGAGCGTCCAACCCGGCAGCAGCATCCGCCAGATCGTCGACGGCGTGGTTCTTCGAAAGCGGCTCGCGCTGCGCACGGCCATCGAAGCGCCGAGCGTGGCGGCATGCTGCGCGCTGGTGAAGGAGGGCCTGGGCATCGTCGCGCTGCCCCGGCTCTCTCTTGGCCTGGCCGACATGCGAGGGCTTGCGGCTGTTTCGCTCGTCCAGCCGACCGCCTACCGGTCGGTGGGCGTTGTGACGCGCATCGGCCGGACGCTGGCGCCTGCGAGCCTTGCGTTCGTCAAGATCTTGGTCGAACGCGAACCCAGCCGAGAAGCAGTTGCCTTGATCCAGATCCAAGAACGCGACGACGGATCCGCCTAGAGTCGCCCCAGGGTCCTGGAAGATCCCGGAGGTTCCACATGACAAGCCAGATCGCGCAATGGCATGCCGAACACGGCAATTTCTCCCTGCTCCTCAGCATTCTTGAAGAACAGGTCGCCAGGTTTCGCGACGGGGAGAGCCCGGACTACAACCTGATGCTCGAAATCGTCTCCTACCTGCGAGAGTTTGGAGACTGCTTTCACCATCCGCGCGAAGACGCTGCGTTCAACATCCTCGTGGCACGCGATCCGCAGATGCGGCTGCCGATCAACCGTCTGCTTCAGGAGCATCGCGTCATTGCGGTGGCCGGTGAAGAACTCGTCGCGCGCCTGAACCAGGTCATCAGCGATGCCTACGTCTTGCGCGCGACGGTGGAAGCCGCGGCGGCGCTTTACCTGGCCTATTACCGGCACCACATTGCCACGGAAGAAAGACTGGTCCTTCCACGCTCGAGGCTTCTGCTGAATGCGCAGGACTGGGACGCCGTGGCGCGGGCCGCCCCGTCGTGCCCGGATCCGCTGTTCGGAAATTCGCCGACAGGGACCTACTTGAGACTGGCCAAGTTGATAGGAGAGCGGACAACGGCCCAGGTGCAACAGGAATCCACCGCCGCCCCCTGACCGGGAGGTGCGCAGCGGAGAGCTTCAGGGGTGTCCTGGAGCCGGAAGAAGAACACAATGAGCGCCGCCGGATCCACTCGATCGGAGGCCATCCCATGTCGATCCAGACCGCGCTCACCCAGCGACTCGGCATCCGCCATCCTGTTCTGCTGGCCCCCATGGATGTCGTCGCCGACGCCAGGCTCGCCTCGGCCGTGAGTGCCGCCGGCGGCCTCGGGATCCTGGGCGGCGGCTACGGCGATGCGGAATGGCTGAACCGCGAGATCGCGCGGCTCAAGGAAACACGGGTGCGGTTCGGTATCGGCTTCATCACATGGAGCCTCGCGAAGCAACCCCACCTGCTCGATCTTGCGTTGGCGAGCGAGCCCGCGGCGGTCATGCTGTCCTTCGGCGATGCGGCGCCTTTCGCCGAACCGGTCAAGCGCTCGGGGGCCGCGCTGATCTGCCAGGTGCAGACGCTCGACATGGCGCGCGAAGCGGTTTCCGTGGGTGCGGACGTCCTCGTGGCGCAGGGCACCGAGGCCGGCGGGCACGGCGCCTCGCGCTCGACCCTGACGCTGGTCCCGGAACTCGTCGATGTCATCGGGTCGGACGTGCCCGTAGTCGCCGCCGGCGGCATCGCGGACGGCCGCGGACTCGCCGCGGCGCTGATGCTCGGCGCGTCGGGGGTCCTGATGGGCACGCGCTTCTACGCCACGAAGGAGGCGGCCATTGCCGCCGAAGCCAAGGCACGCGTCCAGCGCGCGACCGGCGACGAGACCGCGCGGGGCCTGGTCTTCGACATCGTGCGCAAGCGGGTATGGCCCGCGCCCTTCACCGGGCGCTGCCTGCGCAATTCGCTGCTCGAGCGCTGGACAGGGCGCGAACTCGAGCTCGTGCACCACGCCGACGAAGAGCACGCAAGGTTCCTCGCGGCCCGCGAGGCCGGGGACTTCGACATCGCCGCCGTGATCGCCGGCGAGGCCGCCGGACTGGTGCGCGACATTCCGTCTGCCCGCGAAGTGGTCGAGCGCGTCAGCCGGGATGCCGAGGCCTTGCTCAAGGCTGCGCCACAGCGCCTTCAGGAATGAGCCCCGAAAACATGCCCTGACCGGCGGTCTGGCACGATTGTTATCTTTGGTATTACATTCTTGGCACACCCAGCTTCCTTCCACCCACAACTTCTCGGGGGTGCCATGAGAATTCAATCGAGCTCGCGCTCCCCGCACGAGGCGCAGCTGCCATTCGGCAAGAATCCGGTGGAGGTCAGGGACCGATACGACTGGACGCTCAGCTCTCTGGAACAGGAATACCCGGTCATCGATCCCGATTCGAGCGAGTACGACGAGGCGTTGATGTTCGAGGTCTATCGCCGGCTGAAGCTGCTCGTGAGCAGCGGCCTGCCGCCCGCCCGCGCCTTGGAGCTCGCGGCCTCCGAGGTGCTCCGCCCGTATTCGCACTGATCCTGGCCGGCGCGTCGGCGGTTTCCTGCCGCCACGCCAGAGGAGATACAGGGTAAACCCTAGTTGATACGGGTTTACCCTATATAATGGACGCCTCACCAAAGGAGAGTCCAAATGATCAACGCCATCCTCTGTCTCGTCGCCGTTCTCGGAGTCGCCGCTTTCGGGCTCGCCAAGCTCGGCATCAAGGAAGTCGCGGAGCGCGGTTGAGCCCCTTGCCGCAACCTGCGGCAGCGCTCTGACATCCCTCATACGGTCCCCCTTGAATCGACAGGGCGGACCAACGACACACGCAGCCGCTACGCACGAGCCTTCGTCGCGTGTCGTCGATTCCGAACTGCACTCGCCAGTTCGTCCAGGACCGGCGCGGTCTGCCTGAAGCTGATGCAGGCGTCCGTGATCGATACGCCTCGCTTGAGCGCCACGCCGGGAGTCAAGTCCTGCCGGCCCTCCTCGAGGTTGCTTTCGATCATGACGCCGGTGATGCGTCCGTCACCCGCAGAAATCTGTTGCGCCACGTCGTGAGCCACCTCGATCTGGCGATGGTGTTGCTTGCTGCTGTTGGCATGCGACACGTCGATCATGACCTGCTCCCTGAGACCGTTCGCGCGCAGCGCCTCGCAGTTCGCGGCCACGTCCGCGGCTGAATAGTTCGGCGTCTTGCCGCCGCGCAGGATCACGTGGCAGTCGTCGTTGCCGCGGGTCTCGAAGATCGCGGCCATGCCCATCTTGGTCATGCCCATGAAGGCGTGCGGCGCCCTGGCGGCGAGGATGGCATCGGCCGCCACCTTGATGCTGCCGTCGGTGCCGTTCTTGAAGCCCACCGGACAGCTCAGCCCGGAGGCAAGCTGGCGATGGCTCTGGCTCTCGGTGGTCCGGGCGCCGATGGCACCCCACGCGATGAGATCGGCGATGAACTGCGGACTCAGGAGATCCAGGAACTCGGTACCTGCCGGCAGTCCCAGCAGCGTCAATTCGAGAAGCAGGCGGCGGGCGCGCTCCAGGCCCTCGTTGATGGCAAAGCTGCCATCCAGGTGCGGATCATTGATGTAGCCCTTCCAGCCCACGGTCGTGCGCGGCTTCTCGAAGTAGGTCCGCATGACGACCAGCAGATCGTCCTCGAAGGTGTCCGCTTCCTTCTTCAGCAGGTGGGCGTATTCGATGGCCTGGTCATGGTCGTGGATCGAACAGGGACCGACCACGACGATCAGCCGGTCGTCGCGGCCATGCAGGACGTCGGCGATCGCCGAGCGGCCCGCCTCCACCAGCGCGAGGGTGTCGTCCCGAACCGGAACCCGCTCCTGCAGGAGCGCAGGCGTCATCAGCGGGCGGACCGCGCCGATGCGTACGTCATCGATGCGGGTCGTGTCGATGGTGCTGTCGCGGGAGCCGATCTCGGCGTCGTGGAGGGGGTCGTCGAGCTTCGTCATGTTTCTTCCGGTGGAGTGGCCTTCATTTTCCCATCAGCGCATCTTCCGACAGCGCACTGTCACGTCCCGACCGGTCGCCGCATCTAAAGGGCAGGACTGCCATGCCGCAGCTCCCCATCTCCCTTGAAAGGCCGCTGTATGGAAGAAGACGCCCCCGACCCCGCATCCATTGCGTCGCCCGGACTCCCGGCGCAGAAGGCAGGGCTGCGGCTTGCGACACGAGACGCGCTGGTCGTGTCCGCCTTCAGTGCGGCGATATCGCTCGGCGCATGCGGCGGCGGCTCGGGCAACTCGGCCGCGGAGCAAGCTGCCATCCAAGTGGCCTCGGCACAGCAGGCTGCCGCGCATGACGCACTGGTCGCCGAAGGCAAGCAGGTCTTCCGCTACGAGACCTTCGGCGACGAAGCGCAATGGAGCGACGCGCTGAAGATGCACGAGGTGATCGGCAGCGCAGTCGACCCGACGACCGCGCTGTCCGTGGGCCTGAAGGTCGATGCCGACGCATTGCCGGCGGCGGTGGTCCGCGGCATCCAGGATGGAAGCATCGATCTCAAGAGCCCCGACACCACCGTCGCCCTGCTCAAGCTCGATGCCGTCGTGGGTCTCAAGGGCAAGGTCCAGAGCATCGATGGCAAGGACGTGCTGACGCGGGTCGGCATCACCTGTGCGCTTTGCCACTCGACCGTCGACAACTCCTTCGCGCCAGGCATCGGCAGGCGCCTGGACGGCTGGGCCAATCGCGACCTGAACCCTGGCGCCATCATCGCGCTGTCGCCCTCGCTCGACGCCACGATGAAGGCGGTCTTCAACTCGTGGGGCAAAGGCAAGTTCGATCCGCGCCACAACATCGACGGCATCAGCAACCCGGTCGTGATTCCGCCGGCGTTCGGGCTGCAGGACGTCCACAGCGTCACCTTCACCGGCGACGGCAACGAGCCCGCCTACTGGAACCGTTACGTGGCCGTCGCCGAGATGGGCGGCCAGGGCTCGTTCACGGAGCCACGCCTGAACCTGCACATCACCAACGGCACCCAGGACCTGGTCACGAACAAGCTGCCCGCCCTGCAGGCCTACGAGCTGTCATTGAAAGCCCCCGCGCCGCCACCTGGCAGCTTCGATTCCGTCGCTGCCATGCGGGGCAAGGCGGTCTTCGAGGGCGCCGGCAGGTGCGCGAGCTGCCACAGCGGTGCACTGTTCACCGACGCGAACACGATGCTGCATCCGCCTTCGGATTCGATAGCCGAGCCGGAGTCCCCCAGCTACGCCGCGCGCTCCGCGACCAGGTTGTATCGCACCACACCCCTGAAGGGCGTGTGGCAGCACTCGCCCTACTTTCACAACGGTTCGGCCGCAACGCTCGAGGACGTCGCCTCGACCTACAACACGAAACGCTCACTGGGCCTGACGCCGCAGGACATCGCGGACCTCGCGCAATACCTCAAGTCGCTTTGACGGCGACTCGGGTCTTTTCATCACTGCAAGGAAACCCATGTTCCGAACGACAGAGGCCCTGGACCCGATCCTTGCGACCGGTCCAACCCCGGCGCCGATGAGCGCATCCGATCGCATCCGCTACCGCCTGATCGGAGCCGGCGCCCGCTACCACGCCAACGACAACATCTCGGCCTTCATCCTGCCGGGTGAACTCGAAGAGTTGAAGACCGAAGTCGCGAACCGGATGGAGGAGGTGCTGCGCTCACTCGTCATCGACACCGAAAACGACCACAACACCCAAGAGACCGCGCGGCGTGTCGCCCGCATGTTCCTGACCGAAGTCTTTCGCGGGCGCTATGTCCCGATGCCGGCGATCACGGAATTCCCGAACGCGTCGCGTCTCAACGAGATGATGATCGTCGGCCCGCTCGAGGTGCGCAGCGCCTGCTCGCACCACATGTGCCCGATCATGGGGAAGCTGTGGATCGGCATCATGCCGAACGAGCATTCCAACCTGATTGGTCTTTCGAAGTACGCCCGCATCAGCGAGTGGATCATGGGCCGCCCCCAGATTCAGGAAGAGGCCGTGATGATGCTCGCAGACGAACTGGAAAGACAGGTGAAGCCGGATGGCCTGGCACTCGTCATGGCTGCGGATCACGCCTGCATGCACTGGCGCGGTGTCAAGGACAATGGCGCCAGCATGACCAGCAGCGTGATGCGCGGCGCCTTCCTGAAGGACGCCCTGCTACGTCGCGAATTCCTGGCGCTTCTGCCAAGATGGGATGGACACCCGCCGCCCTTCGGGGCGGGATGGGCAAGGATAGATGTACGTCCGGAACCGACCAGTGCCAAAGTGGCGTCTCCATCCAC
>NZ_FNRO01000038.1 GCF_900107745.1 Variovorax sp. YR216
TTGATGATCGACGGCAGCCAGGTCGAGAACGAGGGCACGTAGGTCACCAGCGTGATCGCGATGAAGATCGCCAGGTAGTAGGGCCACGCGGTCTTGGTGGCCTCGCCGATCGAGATCTTCCCGATGGCGCAGCCGATGAACTGCACGGTGCCCACCGGCGGATGCACCAGGCCCAGCGCGCAGTTGAGCAGCAGCATCATCCCGAACTGCACCGGGCCCACGCCCATCTGGATGGCCAGCGGAAGGAACAGCGGCGTGGTGATCAGGATGTGCGCCGCCATGTCCAGGAACACGCCCAGGAAGATCTGGATGATGTTGATGTACAGCAGCATCAGCCACGGCGTGGTGGTTGCCGCCAGCAGCGCCGCCTCGATCGTGTCGGGGATCTCCAGGTACGCCATCTGGTAGCGCAGCATGTTGGACACGCCGATCAGCAGCAGGATCACGCCCGTGGTCTTCGAGGCTTTTGCCAGCGACTTGAGCAGCGCCTTCTTTGTCATCGTGCGGTAGACCACGATGGTCAGGAGCAGTGAGTAGGTCACCGCGATCGCCGCCGCCTCGGTGGCCGTGGCGACGCCTTCCATCACGCAGAACAGAATGATGGCGATCACCAGCAATCCGGGGATGGCGGCGATGAAGGTCCGCACCACCGTGCCCCAGCCGGGAAAGCGCTCGACCATCGTGCTGCCGTCTTCGCGCTTCGGGTAACCATACTTCTTGGCCTGCCAGTACGCGGCGACCAGCATGCAGACCATGATCCAGAAGACCGGGATCAGCCCCGCGAACATCAGGTCGCCGATCGACACGCCCTTGATCACATGCCCGGCGATCTCGCCCACGGCCGCCTGCGCCGCGAAGGCATAGATGATCATGTTGTGCGAGGTCGGCATTAGCGCGCCGGAGAGCGACGCATGCGTGGTGACGTTGACCGCGTAGGCGGCGCTGTAGCCCTCCTTCTTCATGACCGGGATCAGCACGCCGCCCATGGCCGAGGTGTCCGCGACCGGCGAGCCCGAGACGCCGCCGAACAGCGTCGACGCGACCACGTTGGCGAGGCCCAGTCCACCCTTCCAATGGCCGACGAGGCTGCGCGCAAAGGCGACGATCTTGTCCGCGATGCCGCCGTGCAGCATCAACTCGCCCGAGAAGATGAAGAAGGGAATGGCCAGGAACGAGAACACGTTCATGCCCGAGACCATCATCTGGATCGCCGTCTCGAAGGGCAGGCCTTCGTAGGCGAAGGTGAGGAGACAACTCAAGCCGATCGCGAACGCGACGGGCATCCCGAGGACCAGGAAGACCAGGAAACTGAGAGACAGCAGCGTCAATGCCATGATGGAACGACCTCGTGGCCGGAAAATTGGGAGACGAGGTGCTCGACGGAAAACAGCGTGATCAGCACACCGGCAGCGAGAACCGGGAGGTAGCGGACGGCCTCGGAAATACCGAGCGTGGGAATGGTGGTCTCGCGCGTGGACGTCGCCATCTCCACGCCGCCGGCGACGAGCGCCACGGCGAAGGCAATGGTGAGGACGTACACGACGACCTTGCACCAGAACTGCCCCCGCGGGGGCAGTGCCTTCACCAGCGAATCCAGGCCGATGTGCCCGGCGTCCCGCACACCGGCGGAAGCACCGAACATGGCGACCGAGACCACCAGCAGCAGTGCGACCTGTTCTACATAAGCGGGTGCGTCATTGAAGGCGTAGCGAAGCACCACGCCATAGACCACCACGCCCAGCAGGCCCACCAGGCAGATGCACGCGAAGTACATCGCCCAACGCGAGAGTCTCGCGTTCAGTTGGGTTAGCAGGGTCATGTCTGCCCATTACTTGGTGTCGACGATTTCCTGCACCAGCGCCTTGAGTTCAGGCGTGGTGGCGAACTTGTCCCACACAGGCTTCTCGACCTCGACGAAGGCCTTGCGGTCGATCTCTGCGGCCGGAACGATCTTCGCGCCGCCCTTGATGACGGCGGCCTTCGCGTCCTTCTCGCGCGGCTCCCAGAGCTTCACGTAGTAGGGCACCGATTCCTTTGCGGCCTTGCGGATCTGCGCCTGCTCTTCCTTCGGCAGGGTGTCCCAGATCTTCTTTGAGAACACCAGCACTTCAGGCGTCATCACGTGCATGGTTTCCGAATACACGGGGGCGGCTTCGAAGTGCTTGGCTTCTTCGTAGGAGGGGTAGTTGTTCTCGGCGGCATCCACCAGGCCGGTCTTGAGGCCGGTGTAGACCTCGGCAATCGGCATCGGCGTGGGCGATGCGCCCGTCGCACCCACCAGGCTCACCATCAGGTCGGAAGGCTGCACGCGGATCTTCAGGCCCTTCATGTCGGCCACGTTCTTGACCGGCTTCTTGGCGTACACCGAGCGGGCGCCGCTTTCATAGAAGGCCAGGCCGACGAATCCGGCCTTTTCGAACGAAGCAAGGATCTTGTCGCCGGTCGGCCCGTACATCACCTTGCGGAAATGGTCGATGTCGCGGAACAGGAAGGGCAGCGACGGGATCACCGACTCCGGCACGATGCCGTGGAAGGAGGCGCTGCTCACGCGCACCATGTCGAGGGCGCCGATCTTCACCTGCTCGACCGTGTCCTTCTCCGAGCCCAGCGAGCTGTCGGCGAAGATCTTGATCTTGTCCTTGCCGCCGGTCGCGGCCGAGAGCTGGTCGCTCATGTACTTCACCGCCATGTTGGTCGGGAAATCCTTGGAATGCACTTCCGCGGAACGGAAGTCGCGTGCCTGCGCATGGGTGGCGGCAAGCGCGACCACGGCGGTGGCGACCAGGCTGAGCAGTTTCAG
>NZ_FNRO01000015.1 GCF_900107745.1 Variovorax sp. YR216
CAGTGGGACAGCGGCGCGAACCTGGTGTGCGCGTCGCCGGGCGTGGTTTATGCGTATGACCGCAACACGTACACGAACACGCTGCTGCGCAAGCAGGGCATCGAGGTGATCACCATCGTGGGCGCCGAGCTCGGACGCGGCCGCGGCGGCGGCCATTGCATGACCTGTCCGATCATCCGGGATGCCGTGGAATATTGACAGGGATCCAGTGAGCGAGCGCTGTTCGCCGCCTTGAACACCCTGGACAGCACCGTGATCTCGATGTGCCAGCCGCAACACCGGCACGCGGAGTGGCTGCAATTCCTGCGCCTGATCCAGCGATCTCTATGTCGAACACCACAATGCCAACCCCAAGCCGTTCATCTGGACCAAGAGCGCCACCGACATCCTGGCCAAGGTCACGCGAGCCAAGGCGGCGCTGGCAAGAAGCACAAGATAAGTACATATCTACGTGGCGCACTACATTAGCGGTGCGCCACGCTCGCGCGCATCAAGCCCGGCTGTAGGTACCCAGCGCCGTCCCGGCCGCGACGGCGACCAGGCCCACCACATGCCAGAGCGACAGTGTCTCGCCGAGCAGCAGCGCCGCAAAACCCACGCCGAACACCGGCACCCAGTAGAACCACAACGACACCCGCGCCACGCCGATCTTCACGATCGCATGGTTCCACGCCAGGTTGCCGAAGGCCGTGGCGATCAGCGCCGAGAACATCACCAGCATCACCGGCCAGAAGCCCGGCAGCCACGCGGCGACACTGTGCGACGCGCCGACGGCGATCGCATGCAGCGCGAGCATGAACGTGCCGCACGCGTAGATCATGGCGCTGGCATGGAGCGCATCGGTCTCGCGCGCGAGCCGCTGGATGAACACGCCGCCGATCGAGAACGTCACGACCGAAGCGACCACCATGGCATCGCCCCAACCTGCCCCGGCGACATGGGCGCCGGGGGACTTCAGCACCACGATCAGCACACCGCCGAGGCCGAGCAGCACGCCGACGATCCGCATGAGCCCGATGCGCTCGCGCAGGATGGCCGCGGCCATGAGCGAAGAGACCAGCGGGCTCAGGGCGATCGCCACCGAGCCGTTGGTCGCCGTGGTCCTCGACAGCCCTGCAGCAACGAGGATCTGGTTGAGATAGACCATCAGCACCGCGCAGCCCACCGCGGTGGCGAACTGGCGCCGGTTCATGCGTGCGCGCGGCCGGGTCGCGCGCTGCCGCCAGAGCAGCACACCCATCAGGGTCGCGGCGATCGCGGCCCGCCACGTCGCCATCACGGCCGGATCGAAGTAGGTCGCGATGGTCTTCATCGCGGTCATGTTGAGGCCCCAGAGGGCCGTGACGAGCAGCAGCAGCGCCGACAGGCCGCCGCCGCTCGCGGGAGTGCGCCGGGCGGGGGGCTTCACGTCAGGGCATGCGAAAGGGTCATGCCCTTCGTGTGTTTCATAGGTCGAGCGACATTCTATTTTTGCGGGCCGTCCGCCTGTGCGCGTTCGCGAAAAGGCCGCCGACTGCACGCACGTAGGAACGCGGGTCGAATCGCCATGTGAGCGGCAGCAGAAGCGCTGCGACCACGCCGAGATAGGCCCACGCCGCCTCGAAACCGCCGGCGTGCTCGCGCATCCATCCAGTCACCAGCGGCGACAGCGCGGCGACCATGAAGCCGACGCCCTGCATGAAGGCCGCCAGCGCGCCGGCCTGCTCGGGATGCGGCAGATGGTCGAGCGCCAGCGCCATGCACAGCGCGAACGCGCCGCCAAGGCCGAGACCCAGTACGCCAACCACGGTGACCGCCATGGGCGCATCGAGCGCCAACGCCGCGAAGCCCGCGATCTGGAGGACCAGCATGGCGATCAGCCATGGCCGCACGTCGCGGTGGCGCCGGGCCAGCACCGGCACGACGAGCGCGGAGACCAGCTGGGCGCCGGTCATCCAGGTGAGCATCGAGCCGGTGTGAGCCGCGTCCCAGCCTTTCGCGGCATAGAACTGCGGCAGCCATGCGACGAGGCTCGTGTAGCCGCCGTTGATCAGGCCGAAGTAGCAGGCGAGCATCCATGCGCGCGGGTTGCGCAGGCATCGCCGCCAGTCGCTCCGGGCTCGGGAATCCGTGCTGGAAACGGTCGCTGCCGCGTCGGGTCGCGAGCACGCCCAGATCACCGCCGCGAACAGCGCCGGCAGTGCCCAGATCGCCAGCCCCGCATGCCAGTCGCCGCTCGCATGCGCGAGCCACGGCGCGCCGATTGCGCCGAGCCCGCCACCGCCCATGAGCGCGGCCGAATAAAGTCCCATCGCCATGCCGGTATGCGCCGGGTAGCCGCGCTTGACCACGCCCGGCATCAATGCCTGGACCAATCCGACACCTACGCCGGCCAGCGCGGCGCTGGCGAGCAGCCATGCGGCGTCCTCGGCGAACAGGCGCCCGCCGCACGCGACCGCGATGGCGGCGAGGCCGCACAGCACGCCCGCGCGCGCGCCGATGCGACCGCCGAGCGAGACGCCAATCAGCGACATCACGCCCATCGCGAGCATCGGCAGCATGGTCAGCATCGACGCGCCACGGAAGCCGAGCCCGGTCTCCGCACGGATCTCGTCGAGCAGCGGACTCGTGGATGTGAGAAAGGCGCGCAGGTTGATCGCGATCAGCACCACCAGCAGCGCAAAGCCGAGGCCTTGCATCTTCGCGGGCGGCCTGCCCGCAGTGGCCGCCGTCACGCCGGCACCGCGTCCGGCAGCAGCGCACCGGCGCGCGCGACGATGCGCCCACCCGCGACCACCAGCCGGCGCACGGGCCGCGACACCACGGCCTGCGCCACCGTCTGCGCGTGGACGAGGACCAGGTCCGCGCGGTTGCCCGGTACCAGCCCGTAGTCGGCGAAGCCGCAGCCACGCGCCCCGGAATGCGTGACGGTGTCGAGCGCGATCTCGATCTCGTCGTCGCGGCGCAGGTTGTAGCGCATGCCGATGAGCATCGCGCGCTCCAGCATGTCGGGATTGCCGTAGGGCGACCAGGTGTCGCGGATGCCGTCGTTGCCGCCGAGCATCGTCACGCCCGCCTGGCGGCAGGCCATGAGCGGCGGCACGGTGCGCGACGGCGGCGCGCTGGTCACCAGCGACACGCCGAGCTTCGACATGCGGTCGAGCAGCGCAACGCGCTCGCTCTCCGTGACGTCGCCGAGGCAGAAGCCGTGGCTGATCGCGACGCGGCCCTGCAGGCCGTGCGCCGCGGTGCGGTCGAGGATCAGCTCGAGCGAGAACGCACCCATCGCGCCGGGCTCGTGCAGGTGGATGTCCAGCCCACGATCGTGGCGCTCCGCAATGCCGAAGAGGACATCGAGCGAACGCACCGGATCGCCGTCGATCGCGCACGGATCGAGTCCGCCGAGCACGTCCGCGCCCGCGGCCATCGCCTCGTCGAGCAGCTCTGCGGTGCCGGGTCGCTTCAGCAGCCCCGATTGCGGGAAGGCGACGATCTGGATCTGCTGCAGCGCCTGCAGCGTCTCGCGCGTGCGCATCACGCCTTGCAGGTGGCGCAGGCCGGCCTGCGTGTCGACGTCCACATGGGTGCGCAGCCGCGTGGTGCCGGCGGCGAGGAAGGCCTTCGCAAGCACCAGCGACTGCACCGCGGCATCGTGGCCGCTCACCTGACGGAAGGCGCGCTCGTTGTCGATCTTGTCGACGAGCCGCGTGCCGACCTCGTTGCGATACCAGTCCATGCCCCACATCGTCTTGTCGAGGTGGGTGTGGCCCTCGACCAGTCCCGGCAGCAGCAGCGCGCCGCCGCCCTCTTCGACCGCACAGCCGGCCGGCGCATCGATACCCGCGCGGATCGCGGCGATGCGGTCGCCCTGCACGAGGACGTCGACAGGCGCTCCCCCGAGCGGACGGACATTGCGGATGAGAAGCGAAGAAGGCTGGGTCATGAAGAACTCTCGGAAAACAGTTGCGAACTCAGGCCGGCACGCCCACCACACCGCGCGCCGAGGCGCGGCGGCCGAGCAGCGCGACCGCGGTGAACACCAGCGCGTTGGTCGCGAGCGCCACCAGCCCGATATTGATCGACTTGATCACCACCGGCGCATTCGGCAGGAGCTGCGCCAGCCCCATGCCCGACAGCGTGGTGAAGGCCAGCACCGCACCGCCCGCCAGGATGCCGGCGAACGCCGCCTGCTTGGAGCCGAAGGGGCGCGGCAGCAGGCTGAAGATCAGCGACGGCAACAATTGCGTCAGCAGGCTGGAGGCAAAGATCGCGATCGCCACGATGGTGGTGCCGCCGCGCAGCACGAAGAACACCGCGATCAGCGCGAAGAGCGGCAGCGCACAGCGTGCAACCAGCGCGACCTGCCGGTCCGTGGCCTTCGGCGCGAAACCGCCCTTGTAGATGTTCTTGCCGATCACGGTCGATGCGGTGAGCAGGATCATCGCGCCGGGCACGAGCGCGGTGAGCACGCCGGTGCCGCCGATCACGCCGACGAACCACGGATCGAAGGTCGCCTTCACGAGACCGAAGAGCGCGAGATCCACTTCCGAACCCTGAAGCCCCGGCACCTTGAGGATGGCCGCGAAGCCCACCAGGAAGAGGAACGCGATCACGATCTGGTAGAGCGGCATCATCATCGTGTTGCGGCGAACAGCGCCCGCGCTCTTGGCCGCATAGACCGAGGTGAGGTTGAACGGGTACAGGTAGTAGCCCAGCGCGGTCAGCAGGATGGTCGAGTTGTACCAGCTGAGGTTCAGGCCTTCCTTGGGGAACTCGAAGAAGTTCGGCTTCGCGGCGTGGATCGCCTCGAACATCGGCGTCACGCCGCCGTAGTAGTGCCAGGGCAGGTACACCCCGAGGAAGATCGCGATCGCGAGGATCAGGATGTCCTTGACGATCGCGATGCTGGCCGAGCCATGCAGGCCCGACACGAGGATGTAGCTGACCATCACGATCACGCCGATCCAGATCGACACCTGCGGCGCGATGGCGCCGTACGACGCCTCGGAGACGATGATGCCGAGCCCGCGCAGCTGGATGGTGAGCAGCGCCACCATGCCCATCAGCGCGACGATCGACACCAGCACGCCGAGCCCGCGGCTGTCGTACTTGCTCGCGAAGAAGTCCGAGAACGACACCAGCTTGTGCGCGGACGCATAGCGCCAGATGGCCGGCAGCATCCAGAAGGCCATCAGGTGCGCGAGGCCGCCGTAGGCCAGGATGTAGAAGGCCGGCACGCCCTTGCCGTACGACCAGCCGCTCGCGCCGAGGAAGGTGAAGGTCGAGAACGCCTCGCCCGCCATCAGCAGGAAGACCATCAGCGCACCGAGCCCGCGGCCGCCGAGCGCCCATTGCTCCAGGCTCATCTTGCGGCCGCGCCGTGCGAGCACCGCGAGTGCCAGCGCGCCGACCATGAAGAGCGCGATCACCACCAGCGCGGCGCTCATCGTGCTTCTCCCGAGGCATCGCGGGCGTCGAGGTCGCCCTCGGCGCGGTCGATCGCTAGCATGACCAGCGAGGTCAGCACCAGCCAGCTCACGTTCCACACCATGAGGAAGGGCATGCCGAGCACGAAGGTCGGCGCATGGGCGGAAAGCCATCCGCCGCTGAAAAAGGCGATCACCGGCAATGCTGCCAGCCACTTGACGGATTTCACTCGGAGCCTCGCGATCTGTGTTTGGTTACGATTTATGGTCAACTAAACAATATCCATTTGGTTAACCAAACCAGATTGTAGGGAAGGGCCGACAAAGACCTCCACCCGTGATTACCCGCACTCCCGCGGGCCGGCGCCGCCGGCTCGTCAGGCGAATCCGGCACTGCCACTAACATGTGCGGCGCTTCTTGCTTTCCGATTTCCATGCCGACCACCGCGCACGCCAGCCCCGCCCCCACTTCCGCGAAGCCTCGCCGAGCCAAAGGCGCGGCCACCACGCAGGACGCCGACGTCGATGTCGACGAGCGCGTCTACGAGGCGGTTTCCAAGGCACTGCTGAGCGGCAAGCTGCGCCCCGGCACGCCGCTGCGCGAGCGCACGCTGGCCGAGGCGCTGGGATGCACGCGCGGCGCGATCCGCAAGGTGCTCGCCCGGCTCGGCGCGGAAAAGCGGCTGGTGCTCGAATACAACCGCGGCGCCTTCGTGCCGAACCCCTCGGTGGAGGACATGCGCAACACCTACCGGGCGCGCCGCATCGTCGAGGCCGGGCTGGTCACCACGCTGTTCGGCCGGCTCACGCGCGAGCAGGTCGCCCAACTGCGCAAGCACGTGCAAGCCGAGCAGAAGGCATTCAAGGAAGGTCGGCGCGAGGACGCGTTCCGCCTCGCTGGCGAGTTCCACCTGCTGCTCGCGCAGATGGCGGGCAGCGAGGAGCTGCAGTCCTACATCCAGCGGCTGGTGTCGAACACCGAGCTCTACAAGGCGCTGTTCGACAGCGTGGAGGCGGCGAGCTGCGCGCCGAAGGAGCACGAAGAGATCATCGAGGCGCTGATGGGCCCGTCACTCACGCGTGCGCTCGACATCGCGATGGAGCATCTCGACGAGCTGGAGCAGCGCGTGATCGCCGGCGCAGGCACCGAGCAGGAGGTCGATCTCGCGGATCTCTTTGCCGGCGCTCGCCGCTAAAGCGCAATCAGATTTCCATCGCGCTGCGGCCCCCCGCATGAAACCGACACAGCCGAGGCCAGAAATCCCGCGGAGCCGGCTTCGCCGGGCCGCCGGGGTTGCCCCCTGGAAGGGGGTGCAGAGCCACACGAAGTGGGCGAGGCTGGGGGTGAGTCAGAGATCCATCACCATCTCGTGCCACGCCATGCCGCCATGGTCGGAGGCGGACGGCTTGACATAGCGGTAGCCGAGCCGCTCGTACAGCGCGACATGCCGGTCCTTGCACATCAGGTGGATGGACTTCTTGCCCATCCGGCGCATGCGTTCGACGAAGGTCCGCATCATCGAGCTCGCGTAGCCCCTGCCCTGGTGCGCCCGGTCGATGACGACCGACATGATCACCACGTTGGGCGCCAGCGGGTCGTGGCCGACCAGTTCCTTGAACGATTCGTCCGCCAGCACCACCTCATGCGCGCATCCGCTGTTGATGAAGCCGATGATCTCGCCCGCCAGCTCCATGACGAGGAAGCCTTCGGGGTACTGCGCGATGCGCGTGGCGATCTTCTCCCGCGTCGCGGCCTCGTCGCCTTCATAGGACGAGATCTCGATCTGATAGCAGCGCGAGGTGTCCGGCGGCGCGGCGGGCCGGAAGGTAAGTGCGGGTTCGCGTGATGTCATGGACTGGGGATCTTGCCATGTAGAAAAGCCCATGCCCTGCGCCAGAATTGGGCGGATGAACATTGCCGATTCCTTTGCGGACGTCACCCGCTTCGTCGCGATCCGCCGCGACATCCATGCACATCCCGAACTGGGCTTCGAGGAGCATCGCACTTCCGAGATCGTCGCGAAGCTGCTCGAAGACTGGGGCATCGAAGTCCATCGCGGCATCGCCGGCACCGGCCTCGTCGGCGTGCTGCGGCGCGGCACCGGCGGGCGCACCATCGGCCTGCGCGCCGACATGGACGCGCTGCCGCTGCACGAGGCCAACGAGTTCCCGCACAAGTCCACGCATGCCGGCCGCATGCACGCCTGCGGGCACGACGGCCACACCACCATGCTGCTGGCCGCCGCGTGGCATCTGGCGCAGAAGGGCAGCCAGTTCGACGGCACGGTCCATTTCATCTTCCAGCCCGCCGAGGAGATGGGCAAGGCCGGCGCGAAGAAGATGATCCAGGACGGGCTCTTCGAGCGCTTCCCGTGCGACGCGGTGTTCGCGCTGCACAACTTCCCGGTGGGCGACGTGGGCCGCTTCGCGGTCAACGAAGGCGCGCTCATGGCGTCGAGCAACACCTACAAGATCACCTTGCGCGGACGCGGCACGCACGCTTCCATGCCGCACACCGGCATCGATCCGGTCGCGGCAGTCATCAACCTTGCGCAGCAGCTGCAGACCATCGTGCCGCGCACCATCGCGAGCACCGAGCGCGCACTGCTCGCGGTCACGCAACTGCAGGGCTCGGATGCGCCCAACGTGATTCCCGATTGGGCCTCGGTGGGCGGCACCGTGCGCACCTTCTCGGTGGAGGCGACCGACAAGATCGAGGCACGCCTGCGCACCGTGGCGGAAGGCGTGGCCGCCGCGCACGAATGCACCGCAGAGATCAGCTTCAACCGTGCATCGCCGCCGGTCGTCAACCACCCGGCCGAGGCGCGCTTCGCCGCGAGCGTGATGCGCGAGGTGGTCGGCGACGGCATGGTCACCGACAACTTCCCCGCCGTGATGGGCGCGGAGGACTTCGCCCACATGCTGCAGGTGCGTCCGGGCTGCTACGCCTTCCTCGGCAACGGCGACGGCGACCACCGGCTGGATGGCCACGGGCCCGGGCCTTGCATCATCCACAACACCTCGTTCGACTTCAACGACGAGATCATCCCGATCGGCGCGAGCTACTTCGTGAAGCTGGTGGAGCGCTGGCTCCCGGTCGGTACTGCCGCGTGAAACCCCTCGACGCTTCCTCCACCCACCCCAACGTGCCTTCAACGATGACGCATCACTACTCACGCCGTTCCGTTCTTGCCGCCGCAGGCGCCATGCTGGCCACCGGCGCCGCGCCCTCCGCCTTCGCGCAGCAGCGCGTGATCCACGTCATCGTGCCCTTCGGCACGGGCGCGGTGCAGGACACGGTGGCACGCGCCTTCAGCAACGAGCTCGGCGCGGCGCTCAACGCGGCGGTCGTGGTCGAGAACCGTGCGGGTGCGGGCGGCACGGTCGGCGCAGCGGTCGTCGCGAAGGCACCGGCCGACGGCAACACGCTGGTGCTGGCCGCAGCCAGCCATCACATCGCGGGCTTCCTCTACAGCAAGCTGGCCTACGACCCGCTCAAGGATTTCGTCGGCATCGCCAACATCGGCAATGCGGGCTACGCGCTGGCGGTGGGCGGCGGACTCAACCCCGCCAGCACCGCGGACTTCATCAAGGAGGTTAAGGCCAATCCGGGCAAGTACAACTACGCCTCGGCCGGCAACGGCAGCGCGACGCATCTCGCGATGGCCTCCTTCCTCTCGAAGGCCGGGCTGCAGATGACGCACATCCCGACCAAGTCCACGGGCGAAGCCGTCAACGAATTGCTCGCCGGCCGGGTGCAGGCGGTGATCTCGTCGAGCGTCGGCGTGATCGGCTTCCAGAACGACCCGCGCATGAAGCTGCTGGCATCCACCGGCGAGCAGCGCAGCCCCTTCCTGCCCCAGCTGCCGACCGTCGCCGAGAGCGGTCTGCCCGGCTATTCCTTCGATTCGTGGATCGGCCTGCTCGCGCCGGCCGGCACGCCGAAAGCCGAAGTCGAAAAGCTGAACGCGGCGACCAACAAGGTGCTGGCCGACCCGGCCATCCAGGAGCGCTTCAAGCGCCTGGGCGTGGAGCCGCGCCACCAGAGCCCCGAGGAATTCCAGAAGCTGCTGCGCGCCGACTGGGATGCGATGGGGGTGGTCGTCAAGGCCTCTGGCGCAAAGGTGGACTGAGTTCGTCCGGCGGCTTCAGGGCCGCCGCACATCCAGCTTCTGCCGCGACCAGTACGCTCCGTCGAGGCGGTCGAGGCGCACCTCGCCGCCGGTCGACGGCGCATGCACGAAGCGGTTCTCGCCCACGTAGATGCCGGCGTGCGTGGGCCGGCCGCCGCCGAAGACGACGAGATCGCCGGTGCGCAGGTCATCGCGCGGGATCGCATCGCCGAAGCCCGCGAGCTGCGACACGGTGCGCGGCGTCGCAAGCCCTGCGCTTTCGCGGTACACGTAGGCGATGAGCCCGCTGCAGTCGAAGCCACCATCGACCGTGTTGCCGCCGTAGCGGTAGGGCGTGCCGACCAGGCCCATCGCATGGATTGCCGCATCGCGCGATTGGTCGGCGGAAAGAATCGGCGGCCGGACGCTGCGCATCGTGGATTTCGGCGCGCTGGCACAGGCGGCGAGAACGAGGCAGATGCACAGGGCGATCGCAGTGCGCAGGTTCAGCATGGGCGCGATGGTAATGCCGGTCGCAGGCAGGCTGCTCGATGACAATTCAGCCTCGCACATCATTTCGCACACCAGGAGGAACCCATGACCGAGCCCACGCTGCCGAAGGACGAGTACGCAGCGCTCCACGACGAAGCCACGGCCTGCATGGCCGAGCTGGCTTCGCTCGAGCGCGGGTGCATCGTCAGCGCAGCCATCGTCTTCGCCTGGGTGGCGACCAATTCACAGTCGCTCGTGGGCTTTTCCGGGCTGGTGTGGGCCGTCCCGGTGGCCATCGCGGTGCTCGGAAGCCTGAAGGCGCTGGCCGTCGGCAGGCACATCTCGGCCCTCGGGCGATCGCTCAAGGAACTGGAAGTCCAGGTCCAGGGCGATGGCGACCGGGGGGCCAGGCAATTCGGCCGGCGGTGGCGTGCGCGCAGATGGGCCTCGGCCGCGGCCTGGCTCCTGTTCATCGGACTGACGGTGATTGGCAGCACGCTGGGCTATCTGCAGTTCCGCACCGAGTGTCCCGGGCCGCTGGTGAATGCCTGCGGGAAGGACGACGGCGGGGACGACAACGACCAGCAAGAGCCCAGCCTCAAGCCGGGTTCGCTTCCCTCCGGGACCCGGTGGCTCGCCGGATAGCCGCATGCCCCTGTCCGCCGCTCGCGCGGCCCCCCGCCCCGCCGGCCGCGCTGCCCGCGCCGCTTATCGCACGTGGCCCGCGACGCTTGCCATCCTCCTCGCCATCACGGTCTACGTGGGCGGCCTGCAACTGTGGGACCGTCGCATCCCCAGCACCAGGACGCTCCCGGTGGGCGAGCCGGTGGTCGTCGGACAGGCCCGCTTCGTTCCCGCCGAAGGATGGCAGATGAACGTCGCGCGCTCGCGGCCAGGCCAGACGATGGTGCTCTTCAAGAACGGGCACACCTTCGCGGTGCGCACGTCGCGCTGGCTGGGCGGCCCGGAGGGCCCGCTGGAGCGCCAGCAGCGCCTGATCGAGCGCGGGCAGCGCCTGCATGTGCAGGGTGACGTCTCGAACGTCCTCACCGACTGGGGGCTCCAGGGCACCACCTTCGCCTACTACGGCTCCAAGCTCAGCGGGCGTTTCTGGCTGATGGTCGATCCGGGCCGCGCCAGCGTGGTGCAGGTGGACTTCTACGGCCCGAACGACAACGCGGCCAGTGCCGCGCAGGCGCTAGAGGAAGCCCGGCGCATGGTCGCCTCCATGGACCTCGAAGCATCGTGAACCCGCCTGCCGCCTCGACCCCGATGCCGCTGGTCGCCCGCACGGCGACCGACATCGACATCACGGGCATCGAACCGTTCTTCCAGCCGACGCGCGCGTCTTTCTGGCTGCTGGTGGTGCTGCTGCTCAACGGCCTGCTCTCCATCGGGCAGCTGTTTGCCTCGGGCTTCCGGGTGGTCCCCGTGGCGGCCCTGCTGGGCCTGCTGGCATGGGCGCTCTACACGCTGGGCTTCGTGGTGCTGTTCCGTGCGATGGACCTCCTCGACCAGCATCCGCCCGCGGCCTACGTCCTGGCCTTTGCCTGGGGCGGACTGGGCGCCGCGCATCTCTCGGCGCCCGCCAACAATGCGATCCAGAGCCTGGCCGCCAAGCTCGTCTCGCCGGAATTCGCAGCCGTCTGGGGCCCGGCGCTGGCCGGCCCCATCACCGAGGAATTCCTGAAGCTGGCCGGCGTGATCCTGATCATCCTGACGGCGCGCAACCAGTTCCGTACCGATCTGTCCGTGCTCATCGTCGGCGCCATGGCGGGGCTGGGCTTCCAGGTGGTGGAGAACCTGAACTACACCGTGCGCTCGGCCATGAACTTCCCGTCGGACAGCCAGGTCCAGCCGGTCCTGTGGGACCTGGTCACGCGCGGCGTGCTCAGTGGCCTGTGGACGCATGCGGCCTATACCGCGGTGGCCTCCTACGGGTTGGCCCTGTTCCTGTTGCGGCCCGAGCGCACGCGCGCCGCGCGCGTCGGCATGGCGGTGCTGTGCTTTGCGCTCGCATGGGCGATGCACTTCGTCTGGAACTCGCCCTGGATGGAAGACTGGTTCAGCGACGACTTCGTGGGCCTCGCGCTGCTTCTGCTGGCCAAGGGCCTGCCGGTTCTTTTCGCAGTGACGCTGATCTGGCACGCGGCGACCCGCGAGACGGGCGCCTACCTGCATGCGCTGGCCGCCTCGCTCGTGCCCGAGCGCGACCTGCTGCGCGACGACGAATGGCTGCGCCTGGGGTCGCCGCTGGACCGCTGGCGCGTGCGGCGCGACATCGGCCTGGCCTACGGCCGGCGGGCGCGCCGACTCAAGACGCGCCTGCAGCGGGAGCAGTTGCGGCTGGTGCTCAAGGCCGGCATGTACGGCAGGGGTGCGCGCACCGCGCGGCACGAGCGGGCGATCCGCCGCGTCAGGGCCAGGCTCGACGCGATCACGCAGCCGGCCAGCGCGGCCTGAACCGACTCGTCATGCGGTGATTTCGACCCGATTGCCGTCCGGATCGAGCACCACGCTCTCGTAGTAGCCGTCACCTGTCCTTCGAGGACCGTCAAGGATTGGATACCCATCCTGTCTCAGGCGCCGAGTGAGTTCATCAACGAGCGTCTCGGAGCCCAGCGACACTGCAAAGTGCGTCAAGCCCATGCGCTGGGCACCGGCCTCGATGGCAACGGGGCTCAGGGAGGTGGTCCTCATGACTTCGATTCGCGCTCCGTCCGTGAAACTCAGAAAGCAGGACTCGAAGCCCTTGGCCGGATTGACATAGCGGCTGCCGGCAACGGCGCCGAAATACGCGACGTAGAACTGCTTGCAGCGTTCCAGGTCATCCGTCCAAAGGGCGATGTGCTCTATTCGCATGGGGCTTCTTTCCAAGGCCACGTTTCTCAGAGAGGCTCCGACAAAGTCCTGAGCCCCAGCCAGGCGGCCACGATCACCGCATTCACCGACACGCTCAGGACGCTGGGCACATAGAACAGCGCCGATACTGCCGGCGCACCCATATGGATCTCGACGATCCCGCCCAGGCCGTACAACAGCACCGCGCACCACAACCAGCGCCGCATGTAAGTGACGAGCCACCGGGCCTGCGATTGGTTGTGCCGCCGGGCCGCCGACCGCTCGATGAGGCTGCCCTGGGTCACGTCCAGGAAGAGCCACTCGAAAAAAAAGTAGCGGTAGAGGAGTGTACGGAAGGTCAGCTCATGCACGATCCATTTCCTTCCTTCTGATGCGGTGGTTCGTCGCAGTCGTTCTGACAGCGTAGCGGGAAGTCTCACAACTCTCGCGGGCCAAGCGTACAGCGACGTTGCCAGGATGGCCATCATCCACTCACGCAGGTGCTCCACGGGACGGCCCCGCCAACCCGCATGCCAGCGCCACGACCAGCACGAGAACCGCGCATGAACTGGCCGCCATGGCCCGCGGGGACGGCGGAGGTGGCGCGATCGTCATGCCGACGACCGTGAAGACGAGAACGACCAGCGACAGCACGGTGAGTGCGGCCCGCCTGCCGCGAGACAGGCGGCATCCCGGAATGAACAGACACAGGCCGAGCACCACGATGATGGCCTCGACGAGCAACGCTGCTGGCATGTCGTGCCACAAGCCGAGGCCCACCTGGGGCGAATCCGCACCGGCCAGCGGCAGCTCGGGTCTGTGAACCAGGGCGTCCAGGAGCCAATGCGAGAAGACAGCCGTGGCAAGCAGTCCAGCGACGCGCAACCTCGAGGACCCGGGGCGCCCATACGAAACGAACGCCGCCGATCCCGCCACGGCGGACCAACCCACGGCGGCCAGCAATCCATGCGAGTAGGGAAAAACGAATTCCGCCTGGTGTGTGCTGGCGAAGTCCGCGGGCAGCGTGACGGACTCCCAGCCAAGCAGCACGAAGAGCCACAACACCAGGTCGAGAAACAGGGCGGCTGCAATGAACACGCCCACATTCACCCGTCGCTCGGCCCGGCCCAATGCCAAGCCGACACCGATGTGACCAGCGAACATCGGGGCTCCTTTCCCAGGACGATGAACCGGGTACGAATTCTGATGCAGCGGCCTTCCGGGAGCCAGACTCTGGCCGTAGGCCCGAGCCGCGGCCCATTCGGAGCTGAAACGCAGGTCGCTGCGAAGCGGCGACCGCCGGCGATGGGTCGGCCCCAGCCGACCGGATCGACTAGGAGGCCGCGACCACCGCGATGCCGCGGATCTGCCCGGCCTTCGCATCCGTCGCCGGTCGCGGATAGCGCTCGGGCAGGAAGCGATGCATCAGCTCGGCCTCGCGGCCGCGCGCCAGCGCGAGGTTGGCGAGCTTCACATGGCCGTAGCCGCGGATCGTCATCGGGACCGCCGCGATCTGCGCCGCGAGCTTCTGGTTGCCGGCCGACAGTTCGGCCATCAGCTCGTCGAGGCGCGCTTCGAACTGACCGATGAGGGTCCGCTCGAGCCGCCGTTCCCCGGTGTGGCCGAACACATCGAACGTCGTGCCGCGCAGGCGCTTGCCGTGCGCCAGCCACTTCATCGCCGGCAGCATCCATGCGCCGAGGCGGATCTTGGCGGGCGCCTGTCCGTTCTTCGGCCGCGAGAGCAGCGGCGGGGCCATGTAGAACTCCAGCTTCACGTCGCCTTCGAATTGCTCCGCGAGCTTCTCGCGGAAGCTGCCGTCGCTGTAGAGGCGCGCGACTTCATACTCGTCCTTGTAGCTCATCAGCTTGAGCAGGCTGCGCGCAGCATTGCGCGTGACCGGCAAGGTGCGATCGCCGCCGGCGATCGCGGCTTCGCGCTGCTGGATGCTGCGGATGCGCGACTCGAAGCGCTGTGCCCACGATGCGTTCTGGTAGCCGGTGAGATGCGCACGCGCACGTGCGATCAGCGCATCCAGCGATTCATCCACGGTGTCGTTCGCGCCCGAGCCGCGCAGCCCTTCGACCGCCTGCGGCGCACCGGCGGCAAGCCGGCCGAGCGAGAAGGCCATGAGGTTGGCCTTGACCGCGACGCCATTGAGCTCGATCGCGCGCGTCAGCGCCTCCAGGCTCAGCGGGATCAGCCCGCGCTGCCATGCGTAGCCGGTTGCGAGGATGTTCGAGGCCAGCGTGTCGCCGAGGAATTCCTCCGCCATCGTCTGCGCATCGAAGGTCTCGACCTGGTCGCGGCCGGCGACGAAGCGCATCTTCTCCAGCAGCAGCTCGACCTTGAGGTCCGCATCCGGATTGCGCAGCGATTCGGCCACCGGGATCTCGTGGGTGTTCGCGAGGATGCGCGTGCGGCCATGGCGCACCGTCTGCAGCGCATCGGCCGATGCGCCGACAACGAAATCGCAAGCCAGGATCGCGTCGGCCTGCTGCGTGTCGATGCGCACCTGGTTGAGCCGCGCGGGCGTGTCGGCGAGACGCACGAAGCTCAGCACCGCGCCGCCCTTCTGCGCGAAGCCCATGAAGTCGAGGACGCTGGCCGACTTGCCTTCGAGGTGCGCAGCCATCGCGATCACCGCGCCCACGGTCACCACGCCGGTGCCGCCGACGCCGGTCACGAGCAGGTCATAGGGCGCATCCCAGGTGTGCGAAGCCGGGCGCGGCAGCGCGGCGACGTGCGCGAGGAAGGCATCGCGGCCAGCAGCCAGCGCGCCGCTCTTCTTGCGCAGCGCGCCGCCGGTTACGCCGACGAAGCTCGGGCAGAAGCCCTTGGCGCACGAATAGTCCTTGTTGCAGCTGGTCTGGTCGATCTTGCGCTTGCGGCCCAGATCGGTTTCGTGCGGCAGCACCGCGACGCAGTTGCTCTGCACGCTGCAGTCGCCGCAGCCTTCGCAGACTGCTTCGTTGATGAACAGGCGCTTGGCCGGATCGACCATCTCGCCCTTCTTGCGGCGGCGGCGCTTCTCGGCCGCGCAGGTCTGCTCGTAGATGAGCACGGTCACGCCAGGAATCTCGCGCAGGCGGCGCTGCACCGCATCGAGCTCAGCGCGATCGTGGAACTCGGTGCCCGCGGGAAAGCGGCTCTTGATCGCGTCGTACTTGCCGATCTCATCGCTCACCACCACCACCTGCTTCACGCCTTCGGACTCGACCTGCCGCGCGATCGCATCGACGCTGATGACGCCGTCCACCGGCTGCCCGCCGGTCATCGCGACCGCGTCGTTGAAGAGGATCTTGTAGGTGATCGTCGCCTTGGCCGCGACCGCCTGACGGATCGCGAGATAACCCGAGTGGTAGTAGGTGCCGTCGCCGAGGTTCTGGAAGACGTGCGGCGTGCGCGTGAACATCGAGTGCGACACCCAGTCCACGCCCTCGCCGCCCATCTGGATCAGGCCGGCGGTGCTGCGGTCCATCCAGTTGGCCATGAAGTGGCAGCCGATGCCGGCGCGCGCGGTCGAGCCTTCGGGCACCTTGGTGCTGGTGTTGTGCGGGCAGCCCGCGCAGAAGTACGGCAGTCGCTTGACGCTGTCGCCGTCGTTGCTCAGCAGCTCGGGCACGGTGAAGTCGCGCACATGCCGGAAGTGGTCGCCGAGCTCGGCGTTGCCGGGGAAGTGCTCCGACAGCCAGTGCGCCACGAGCTCGATGAGGCGCGACGGCCGAAGCTCGCCGAGCGCGGACACCAGCGGCTTGCCGTCCCGGCCGTGCTTGCCGACCAGCGCGGGGCGCGCATTCGGCGGCGCGTTGTAGAACATGTCGCGCAGCTGCGTCTCGACGATCGCGCCCTTCTCTTCCACGATGAGGATCTCGTCGAGTCCCTCGGCAAAGGCCTTCATGCGGGTCTGCTCGACCGGGAAGCTCAGGCCCACCTTGTAGAGCCGCACGCCCACGCGCGCGAGGCTCTCGGGCGTGACTTCGAGGCGGCGCAGCACTTCCATCAGGTCGTAGTGCGCCTTGCCGCAGGTGACGATGCCGACCTTGGCCTGCGGGCTCTCGATCACGTGGCGGTCGATGCTGTTGACGCGCGAGAAGGCCGCGACGGCTTCCAGTTTGTCCGCGAGGCGCGATTCGATGCGCAGCGACGGCAGGTCGGGCCAGCGGTAGTGCAGGCCATCGGCCGGCGCGCGATGGCCGGTGGCAGCGCGCACCGTGTCGGCGTCGGCCCAGGTGGCGATGCGCGAATCGATCAGGTCGAGGTCCACGGTGCCCGCGCTCTCGACCACTTCGGACAGCGCGGCCATGCCCACCCATGCGCCGGAATAGCGCGAGAGCTCGTAGCCGTACAGGCCGAACTCCAGGTACTCGGCGACGTTGGCCGGCTGCATGACCGGCATGCTCCATGCGGCCAAGGCATGGTCGCTCTGGTGCGGCATCGACGACGACACGCAGCCGTGATCGTCGCCCGCCACCACCAGCACACCGCCGTGGGGCGACGAGCCATAGGCGTTGCCGTGCTTGAGCGCATCGCCCGCGCGGTCCACGCCGGGGCCCTTGCCGTACCACATCGCGAACACGCCGTCGACGGTGCGCTCGGGGTCGGATTCGACGCGCTGGGTGCCGAGCACCTGGGTGGCGCCTAGCTCTTCGTTGATCGCGGGCACGAAGCGGATGCCGGCTTCCTTGAAGGCCGGGCCGGCCTTCCAGATCGCCTGGTCGACCATGCCGAGCGGCGATCCGCGGTAGCCGCTGACGAAACCTTGCGTGTTGAGGCCCCGCGCCGCATCGCGCTGGCGCTGCATCAAAAGGATGCGCACAAGCGCCTGCGTGCCGGTCAGGAAGATCGCGCCCGAACGTGCCCAGAGGCTGTCGGAAAGCTGGTAGTCGGGGCGCCGGATCGTGGGGG
The DNA here is from genome assembly GCF_900107745.1 of Variovorax sp. YR216. Lineage (GTDB taxonomy): Bacteria > Pseudomonadota > Gammaproteobacteria > Burkholderiales > Burkholderiaceae_C > Variovorax. The sequence continues at coordinate 17,759 of NZ_FNRO01000015.1, forward strand.
GATTGGGGGTCGAGCTCATCCGGGGATTGTTCTTCTCGACGCCGAGTAATATTCTCTCAATTGCGCCCGAATAGACCCTCGATACGAGAATTTCATTCTCGAATTACGCCATGAATGACGATTCCATTCCTCTCGATCACTATTCGATGCAGATCCTGCTCGAGCTGCAGCGCGACGCGCGGCAGACGGTGCAACAGATCGCGGACAAGATCGGCCTGTCGTCCACCCCCTGCTGGCGCCGCATCAAGGAGATGGAAGCCGCGGGCGTGATCCGCGGCTACACCGTGGTCATCGACCGCGAGAAGGTCGGCCTCAACCTCGCGGCGGTGACCGAAGTGAATCTGGACCGGCACAACGAATCGAAGGTGCGCGACTTCGAGAGGGCCGTCGAGGCCAGCCCGGCGATCGTGCGCTGCGTGTCGGCCACGGGCCCGGCCGACTACATCCTCACGGTGCATGTGCCGGACATCAAGCACTACGAGAAATTCCTGCACACCACGCTGTTCGAGCAGGCCGGCGTCACGCATGTGCGCTCGGCGATCGTGCTCAGGGAAGTGAAGTCCGAGGGCAACCTGCCGGTCGACTTCGGGCCGAGAAGCGCGCGCCTCAAGTGAACAGCCTGCCGTTGAACACGATCCGCACGGTGCGCGCGGTCAGTACCACCAGGACCAGGCTCAACACGCCGAGCAGCACCATGGCGAGGATGTTGAGCGGCACGGCGTCGCGGAACTCCGCGTACTTCAGCGCCGCGTTGACCAGCGCCGCCATCGGGAAACTGATCGCCCACCAGGCCGAGGAAAAGGTGACGCTGGGCCGGAACACCTTGGGCGCGATCACCGTGAACATGAACAGCGCGAAGTAGAAGAGCAGCCCGGCGAAGCGGTCGACACCGCCAGCGATGTTGGCGTACGCGAGGAAGCCGACCGCAAACGGCGCGACGAGGATCATCAGCGACGGCGTCATGAGCGGCGCGAGCGGCGACTGGTGCACCAGCCGGTTGACGATCAGCGCGAAGAGCACCAGCGCCAGCACCCCGCCGACGGCCACGGCCAGCAGGTTGAGTTCCGGCGCCCAGGCCATCGGCATGTGTCCACCGGTCACCGCGATGTCGAGCGTGGCCACGCCCGGAATCAGCCACGCGGGCACCGCATGCGACGCGTCGACCTGCCCCTTGAGCAGCCTGGAAACGACCACATAGCTGAGCGCGAAGGTCGCCAGCACACCCGTCGTCCAGATCACGCGCCCGATGGCTTCGCTGTACGGCGCGGCCACCGCCGAGAGCAGCAGCAGCGAGATCACGATGGTGCCAAAGAAGTTGCCGGCCACCGGGTGATGGAACTCCGCATGCACCGCTCCCGGATGCTTCGCGAGCTTTGCAACGTAGCCGAGCGAGATCAGCACGAAGACGCCGAACGCAAAGGCGCCGATCGCCTCGCCCACCAGCGCAGGCGCACCGAGGCTGTGATGCGCGAGCCGCCAGGCGAGCGCGAGCCCCGACAGGCCCATCACCGAGCCGAACAGGTTCACGGGCAAATTGCGGATCGAGGCCCCGCCGGTGGCGGAAGTCGCCGGGAAGGCCGGGTTCATCGATGGGGCTTGCATGGTCTTCACTCCTTTGGCTGAATTTGCAGGTGCAGTTAGTTTCTGCCAAACTGTGATCGCCGTCCGCGTCGCCTGACGGCGTTTTCTGCCAATCAGTGAGCCTTGTCAGCCATGCGCGTCGCCATCCTTGCCTTTCCGCGCGTTCAGTTGCTCGATGTCGCCGGGCCCGCGGACGTCTTTGCGGAAGCCGCGCGTCAACTTGGCAAGCCGCGGGCCTATCAGGTGCAGGTGATCGGCAGCCAGGCGGGCACGCTCAAGAGCAGCAGCGGTCTGCGCATCGCGGTCGACTCGACCGTCGCGACGCATCGCGGCCCCATCGACACCCTGCTGGTCGCTGGCAGTCCCGACATCGACGACATGGCGGCGGACGAGCGGCTGCATGGCTGGTTGCGTCGGCAGTCCCGCTCGGTGAGGCGCTACGGCTCTGTCTGCAGCGGCGCGTTCGTGCTGGCAGCCGCCGGCTTGCTCGACGGCAAGCGGGTCGCGACGCACTGGAACTCCACCGCTCGCCTCGCGGCGGCGTACCCCCGGGCCTGCGTCGAAGCGGACGCAATCTACGTGAAGGACGGCAAGCTCTTCACCTCTGCCGGCGTGACCGCCGGCATGGACCTCGCGCTGGCGATGGTGGAGGAAGACCACGGTCGTGAACTCGCGCTTCGCGTGGCCCGCGAACTGGTGATGTTCCTCAAGCGCCCCGGCGGGCAGAGCCAGTTCAGCGCGCATCTGGCAGCGCAGACGTCCGAGCGCTCCAGCGTGCGCGAGATCCAGGACCATGTGCTGGCCCACCTGAAGGACGACCTCTCCGTACCCGCCCTCGCCTCGCGCGCCCGCATGAGCGAGAGGACCTTTGCGCGCATCTTCCGCAGCGAAACCGGCACGACGCCCGCGGAGTTCGTCGAGAACGCAAGGATCGATGCCGCCCGCCGCCTGGCCGAGGAGTCCGACCTTCCGGCGAAGCGGCTGGCCGACGCGGTCGGTTATGCGAACGTGGATGGCTTCCGGCGCGCGTTCGGCCGGCGACTCGGCGTCAGTCTCGCGGAATACCGGCGCCGCTTCGCGACATGAGCCACGGCCGGAGATGCCACACTCGCGCCTCATGCAACGCCGCCGATTTGCCCTCCTGGCCGATCCGGGCTTCTGGGCCTTCAGCGACGCGCTGCACGCGGCCTACGCGAGCGCTAACCGCCATGCCGCCGCTTCTGGCGACTACCTCGCCTTTGCCGGGTTCACGTCCAGCGCCCAGGCTATCGCGGACAGGTGTGAAGCATTGACCTTCTCCGCGCTGAGACCAATCGATGCCGCCAGTGCTGGCGCTTCGCTGGCGTCGGTTTCACAGGATTCGGCAAGGGCAACGAGCGGGCCGTACACGCCGCCTCGAGTCCTGATCGCTTCCTGCACCGGCTCGGGCAGATGCACCTTCGCGAGCACCTCTTGCATCGGCACACCCAGCACACGGTCAATCAGCGAGAACATGCCTGCGAGGAACAGCTCGTCGGACGCCTCCGCCGCCAGCATGCCCTGGCCCATCAGCTCAACAAAGCGCCCGCGCATGATGGCCTTCTTGGTCATGTAGGCGAGGCCGCTCGCCTTCGTGCTGGTCGCCAGCAGCAGGGACAACCACCGGAACAGTGCCGCATAGCCGAGCAGTCCGACCGCGTGGTGCAGCGAATGCACCTCCACGTTGTGGCCGACAGCGAGTATGTTGATGTGTTGCAGCAAGCGGGCCGTGAGCGCTTCGTCATGCGCAAGCGCGGCCTCGATGGCCCGCACGCCCTCGTTCCGCTGGATCATCTGCATGACGCGAATGATCAGCACGGACTCCGGATGCATGGCGCCCCCCGCCCCCGTCTCCGCGGCGATGGCTTCCCTGCCGCGCACAAAGGCATCGAGACGGCGTCCGGCGTATGCGTCGAACTCTGTCCAGCCGGCGACGCGGGTCGCAATCGGATGAATGGCCGGCGTTCCCGGAGGCCGAAGGTGCCGTGCAATGTCGACCAGTTCCTTGCGTCCGTCGAGCACGTCGAGGTGCGTGACAAGCGACAGGCCTCCAAACGGATCCGTCGCCCCGGCTTCCTCGGATGCGTCAGCCCCTTCGGCAACCTCGGGTGACCGGGGCTCGGGCGCTGCCGGCAAGGCTTCCACGTTGCACAACATGATGCCGAAGCCTTGCGCCCGCAGGGCTTCGAGCCTGGGACGCAGTTTCTTGTCCGCCAGCTCGGCGAGGCGCAGACAAAGGACCACGCTTTCCGGCGGGAGCGCCTGGAGCTCCTTGAAGGCCAAGCCCTCGGCGGTTGCGTCAAGGTAGACCACCAGCTTGCCCAGCCGCCAGCCCCCCTTGGCGCTCTTGAGGTTCGACACCACCGTGGAGAGAACCGCCCTGAAGCGGTAGCAATCGCTGGCGGTATCCGACACTGCGCGCCAATCGAACTTGTAGCCCTTGATTTGTCGCTGTGCATCCAGTTGAAGCGCGTAGGTCAGAAACCCGTCCGCGGGCGCCGAAGCGTTCGGTTCGGCCGCGTCCGCCTTGGCCTGGTCCTCGGCGAGCGGCTGAGTGATGGCGGTCTCGAGCGCGTGCCCGCGACGCCGGAAGATGTTGAATTGCAACGCGATGGTCTCCTGGCGGCGCCTCGGCGCCATTTTTTCTACCTCGTCTCTCTATCGGCCAACTTCGTCGTTCCTTTAGGAGGCGAGGCGGAAACCGCTACCCGTTCAGCGGCGAGCGCAGCGTCTGCAGCAGCATGCGATGAAGGCTGTCCACGGCCTTCGAGCCGCGCGAGGCCTGGCTGCGATAGAGGGCCACTTCCATCGGCTCCAGCGGACCGAGACCTTCATCAGGCCCGAGCACCCGCAGATGCGGCGGCGCGCTGCATTGCGTGAGCGCCGCGACGGCCAGGCCGCTTTCGACGGCCGCGATCTGGCCCGCGAGGTTGGAGCTGTTGTAGACCACTTTGTAAGGACGCCCCTGCAGCGCGAGTGAATTGATCGCGCTGCGCCGCCCGAGACTCGCCGCTTCATAGACCGCGATGGGCAGCGGGTCGCGGCGCCAGATGTCGAACTGCGCGGAGCCCACCCACACCATGGGCTCGTGGAACAGCAGCGTGCCGCGCCGCGGATGGTCGCGCGACACCAGTGCGAGGTCGAGCTCGCCACGGGCCACGCGCGGAATCAGCGCGGTCGACTGCTCGCAATCGAGCTGGATCTCGACGCCGCCGTGGCGCGGCGCGAAGCGCTTGAGCACGGGCGTGAGATAGCGGCTCGCATAGTCGTCCGGCACACCGAGCTTCACGACGCCGGAGAGGGAGTCGCCCTGCAGCGCCGCCTGTGCCTCCGCGTGCAGATCGAGCATGCGACGGGCATAGCCGAGCAGCGTCTGCCCTTCATGCGTGAGCTGGAGCTGCCGCGCGCCACGCACCAGCAGCCGGTATCCGGTGGCCGATTCGAGTTTCTTGATCTGCATGCTCACCGCCGACTGCGAACGGTGGACCTCGGGCGCAGCACTCGACAGCGAGCCCGCGTCGACGGCCGCGACGAAGCTTTTCAACCAGTCGATCTGCAAGTCCTGCATGGGTACATGTATTCGATAAGCGAATGGGTCACAGAAAAATTATGCGCTTTTCGCTTCAAGCTGTGCACGGCACAGTGCAGTCATCATGAGTTCCGCTTCTTCCCCTTTCGCCACATCCGCAGCCGTCCAGCGGCCCGTCGCGCCCGGCCAGCTCGATGCGCGCGCGACCGGCGTGATGACGCTGCTGTGCCTGACCTGGAGCCTGCAGCAGATTTCGCTGAAGGCCATCGCCGACCAGGCCAGCCCCATGCTGATGGTGGCGATCCGCTCCGCCATCGCGCTGGTGCTGCTCGCGCTGCTCATGCACCGGCGCGGCGAAATACCGGGCGCCGGTCGATGGAAGCCGGGGCTGGCGGTCGGCGCGCTCTTCGGCATCGAGTACCTGCTGGTGGCCGAGGCGCTGCGCCTGACCGCGGCCTCGCATGTGGTCGTCTTCCTCTACACCGCACCGATCTTCGCCGCCATCGGCCTGCACCTGCGCCTGCCGGCCGAGCGGCTCAGGGCACGGCAGATGACCGGCATCGCGGTCGCGTTCGCGGGCATCACGCTGGCGTTTCTGGGCGTCGACGCCGCTTCATGGGGACATGTGGACCATCGTGCGCTGCTCGGCGATGGTCTCGCGCTGCTGGCTGGCCTGGCCTGGGGTGCGACAACGGTCACGATCCGGTGCTCGACATTGGCGTCGGCCCCGGCGACCGAGACGCTGCTCTACCAGTTGCTCGGCGCCTTCGTCCTGCTGCTGCCGCTCGCGTGGCTGACCGGACAGTGGCATTTCGAGCGGTCCGCGATCGTCTGGGCACACCTGGGCTTCCAGAGCCTCGTCGTGTCCTTCGCGAGCTTCCTGACCTGGTTCTGGCTGCTGCGCCGCTATCTCGCTTCGCGGCTCGGCGTGTTTTCGTTCCTCACGCCACTGTTCGGCGTCCTGCTCGGCGTCGGACTGCTCGGCGAAGCGATCGAAGTGCCGTTCGTCGCCGGCAGCGTGCTGGTGCTCGCCGGGATCGCGCTCGTGAGCGCCCGCGAAGCGGCTCGTCCTTAGGCGTCGACGCGCAGGCCCTGGCCTTCTTCCATGCGCCCGATCACGCACGCGGCTTCGAAGCCTTGTGCGTGGAACAACGCCAGCACCTCCTGCGCACTCTCCGGCGCACAACTCACCAGCAGACCGCCGGAGGTCTGGGGATCGGTCAGCAAGTCGCGCGCGACAACCGGCAGCGCGGCATCGAGCTGCACCTCGCTGCCGTAGCCGGCCCAGTTGCGGCCCGAAGCACCCGTCACGAATCCATCGGCAGCCATGGCGGCGACGTCGGGCAGCAGCGGCACCTTCGCCCAGTCGATCACGGCGCACAAGCCGGCGCCACGCGCCATCTCCAGCGCATGGCCGGCCAGGCCGAAGCCGGTCACGTCGGTCAACGCATGCACGCCATCGAGTGCTGCCAGCGCGGTGCCCGGCTTGTTCAGGCGCGTGGTGTTGGCGATGAGCTGGGCATAGCCCTCGGCATCGAGCTTCTGCTTCTTGAGCGCGGCCGACAGCACGCCCACGCCAAGCGGCTTGCCGAGGATGAGCACGTCACCCGCCTTCGCATCGGCATTGCGCTTGAGGCGCTTCGGATGCACCAGCCCCATCACCACGAGCCCGTAGATAGGCTCGACCGAGTCGATGGTGTGGCCGCCCGCGATCGGAATACCCGCCTCGCGGCAGACCGCCTGGCCACCGCGAACGACCTCGCCGATCACTTCCAGCGGCAACTGGTTGACCGGCATCGCGACCAGCGCGAGCGCCATGATCGGCGTGCCGCCCATCGCGTAGACATCGCTGATCGCATTCGTCGCGGCGATGCGGCCGAAGTCGAAGGGGTCATCGACGATGGGCATGAAGAAGTCGGTGGTGGCGATCAGCGCCTGCTCGTCGTTGAGCTTGTAGACCGCCGCGTCGTCGGCGGTCTCGATGCCGACCAGCAACTCGGGCGGGATCAGGCCGCTGCCGCTCTTTTGCAGGATCTCCGAGAGCACGCCGGGCGCGATCTTGCAGCCGCAGCCGCCACCGTGGGAAAAGCTGGTGAGTCGCAGCGCGGGCGCTTCGGGCGAGGGGATGGGGCTTTGATCGTTCATGGCGGGACCTTCTATCTGGCGTTGGCGAGGAATTATGGTGGCCCCAGCAGATCGCGCAGGAGCTCGCGCACAAGCCTGCATTCGTGTTCAGGGCGAAAGCCCGGCTCGCGCAGCGCGCACTGCGCCGACAGCCGGGCCGCGAACTCGGGCTCGGCCGCGAAGCGCTGCATCAGGGCCGCGAGCGCTGCATCGTCGCCGACGGGAAAGCATCCCGCGTAGTCCTCGCCGAGCAGGCCGAGGTTGCCGCCGATGCGGCTGGCCAGCACCGGCACACCGGAACGCACGGCCTCGATCACCACCTGCGCGCCGCCCTCCATGCGGCTCATGTGCACAAGGGCATGGGCGCGGGCAATCCAGCGGCGCGCGGTGTCGCGTGGCAGGCCGCCGAGCCAGTGGTAGTGCGGGCACTCGGCCATGGTCCGGCGCGCCGCTTCGCCCAGCGCGGGCGTGAGCGCCTCGCCGATGTGGACGATGCGGATGGGCGTGCCGGCAGGCAGTCGCTTCGCGGCAGCCATGAGCGTGAGCGGGTCTTTCTCTTCGCGCAGGTGACCGACCGCCACGAGTTGGATGCCACGCGTCCCAGGCCGGTGGCGCCACGCGCTGGCTGACTGAACGATGACTCGCGCCTTGGCGCGCTCAACTGCACCGAGCCGATCCAGCGCATCGGGCTGCAGCACGACCAGTTGGCTGGCACACTGCAACGAATGCTTCGCAGATCTGTCCTCGGCGATATCCCGGTACACATCGGTGCCGGTCAGGACCAGCGCGATCGGACAGTCCGCCCGCGCCTCGCGCAGCCGCGCGATCGCATCGGCGGAGCGGCGTGCGTGCAGCGCAATCATGGCGTCGCACACATCGCCGTCCCAGCTTCGCGCGATGCGCACTTCGGCCACGCCCGCAAGGAACCGACCCCAACGCGCTGCGGTTCGCCAGTTGCCGTTGTTGGCATCGGCCAGCGCTGGCGAAACGATGAGGACGCGGGGCTTGCCCATCGCGTCATTCTGACAGGCCGCTCCGGCGCGCAACGCCATGGCTCCTGATCCGCGCACCCTCACCGGCGAGGCCCTGACAGCCGCCCTGCGCGAAGCCCGCGCCCGCACGCGCGCCTGGACTTTCGACCTGAGCGACGCGCAATGGCAGGTGCCGCGGCAGGCGGGCGTGAATCTCCCGGCGTGGGAGCTGGCGCACCTCGCATGGTTCGGTGAGTTCTGGGTGCTGCGCGGGCCGCACACGGTCGACGGGCAAGGCCATGTGCAGGCGCAGCAGCCTGCGGCCATCGCGGGGCCCGATGCGCTGTTCGATTCCGCGCGCCTGTCGCACATCGCGCGCTGGTCGGCGCCGTTGCCCACGCGCGCCGAGCTCGACGAACGGCTCGATGCGCAGCTCAGGGCCTGTCTCTGGGCATTGGCGCAAGCGGATGGCAGCGACGCTTCGCTGTACTTCCATCGGCTGGCGCTGTTCCACGAAGACATGCATTGCGAGGCTTTCGCATGGCTGCGCGCGACGCTCGGCTATCCCGCGCCTTCCGGCGTGGCGCTGCCGCGAATGGTCGAAGCGCCGCCGATCGCGGTGCAAGCGACGCGGGTGGACATCGGTTGGCCCGGCGAAAGGCCAGGGTTCGCCTTCGACAACGAGTGCGCCGCACATGCGGTCGATCTGGCCGCTTACGAGATCGACGCCACGCCGGTCAGCGCCGGAAGCTACGTTCGCTTCGTCGAAGCAGGCGGCTACGACGATCCCGCCCTGTGGCCCGGCGAGGCAGGCACATGGCGCGCCGCGCAGCCGCGCCGCCATCCCGCCCGCTGGCGACGAGCCGACGACGGATGGGAAACACGCTGGTTCGACCAGTGGCGCCCGCTCGACCCGCAACAGCCCGCGATCCACCTGAGCGCATGGGAAGCCGAGGCCTATGCGCGGTGGGCCGGCCGGCGCCTGCCCACCGCGGCCGAGTGGGAGCACGCCGCGCAGTCGCAGCGCGGCTTCGCCTGGGGCGGCAGCGTGTGGGAATGGACCGCCGACGCCTTCGCGCCCTATCCCGGCTTCGAGCCCGGGCCGTACCGGGACTACTCTGCGCCCTGGTTCGGCGACCACCGCGAGCTGCGCGGCGGTGCCTTCGCGACGCAAGCGCGGTTGCACGATGCGCGCTATCGCAACTTCTTCCAGCCCGGCCGGCACGATGTCTTCGCGGGCTTCCGCACGGCCGCCCTTCCTTAAACTCCGGAGCATCATGAAAAGACGCCTCTTCCAGACCGCCCTGCTCTGCCTGTTCGGGCTGGGCGCCAGCCTCCAGCTCCATGCGCAAACCGGCACCCTGCGCGTCTCGGCCATTCCGGACGAGGCGCCGACCGAGCTGCAGCGCAAGTTCAAGCCGCTCGGCGACTACCTGAAGCAGCAGACCGGCATGGACGTGCAGTTCACGCCGGTGACCGACTACGCGGCCGTGGTCGAGGGTCTGGCCACCGGCAAGATCGACCTCGCCTGGCTCGGCGGCTTCACTTACGTGCAAGCCAGGCTGCGCACCCAGGGCGGCGCCGTGCCGCTGGTGCAGCGCGCCGAGGACGAGGCCTTCACCAGCAAGTTCATCGTGCCCATCGACAGCAAGGCGAAGACGCTGCAGGACCTGCGCGGCGTCACCTTCGCGTTCGGCGCGCCGTCGTCGACCTCGGGCAGCCTGATGCCGCGCCACTTCCTGCTGCAGGCCGGCATCGATCCGGACAAGGACTTCAAGACCGTCGCCTACTCGGGCGCGCACGATGCCACCGTGGCTTTCGTCGCCGCCGGCCGCGCCGAGGCCGGCGCGCTCAACGCCTCGGTGTGGGACAAGCTGGTCGAGGCCAAGAACCCCAACGTCGCGAAGGTGCGCGTGCTCGCGACCACCGCGCCGTACTACGACTACAACTGGACCGTGCGGCCCGGCCTGGATCCGGCGGTGCAGAAGAAGATCAAGGACGCATTCCTGCAGCTCGATCCGGCCAACCCGGCGCACAAGGAAATCCTCGCGCTGCAGCGGGCCTCGAAGTTCATCCCGACCCAGTCCTCGAACTACGACGGCATCGAGGCGGCAGCGCGCTCGGCCGGGCTCATCAAGTAGACGGAGGCCGCACCGTTGAACGCCGATGCCGCGCTGGCGCTCCACGATGTCGGCCTCGTCCACCCCAACGGGCAGCGCGCGCTGCAGGGCATCGCGCTTGCGGTGCCGCGAGGCGCGCGCGTTGCGGTGGTCGGCCCCTCGGGTGCTGGCAAGACGAGCCTGCTGCGCGTGGCCGCCACCGCCCTGCGCGCAAGCGAGGGCCGCATCGAGCTGCTCGGCGAGCATCCTTGGCAGTTGTCCGGCGGCGCGCTGCGTACGCTGCGCGCGCGCGTCGGGCTGATCCACCAGGCCCCGCCGATCCCGCCCCGGTTGCGGGTGGTCACCGCGGTGCTGGCCGGGCGGCTCGGCCGCTGGTCGCCCTGGCGTGCGCTGGGCTCGCTGCTGGTGCCGTCCGACATCGCCGGCGCCGAGGCGGCGCTCGCGCGGCTGGATATGGCCGACCGCCTCTTCGACCGCTGCGACCGCCTCTCGGGCGGCCAGTTGCAGCGCGTGGGCATGGCACGCGTGCTCTACCAGGCGCCGGAACTGATCCTCGCCGACGAGCCTGTCTCTGCGCTCGACCCCACGCTGGCCGACATGGCGGTGGGCGAGCTGGTGGCGCAGAGCCGGAACACCGGCGCGGCGCTGCTGGCGTCGCTGCATGCGGTGGACCTTGCCCTGAAATGGTTCGACCGGATCGTCGGCCTGCGCGGCGGCGTCGTGGTCTTCGATGCGCCGGCCGCCGAGGTCAGCCGTGCGATGCTGCAGGAGCTCTACGCGAACGAAGGCAGCCTGCTGCCGACGCAGGCGCCCAGTCATGACATCGAAGGCGCGGGGGACGCGAACCGCACCGCCCCGCGCCCGAGCGCATGCCGATGAACACGTCGGCCACGCTCCCACGCGATCCGCTGGCCCGCCGCCGGCTCGGCTACCTGCTGGCTGCATTGGTGGTGCTGTGGCCGATGCTCGTGATCGCCGAGTTCCACCCGCAGGCGCTGTTCGCGCCGGCCACGCTGCGGGTGATGGGCGGCTTCCTCGCCGGCTTCGTGCCGCCCGCGCTCGATGCCGGCTTCCTCGGCATGCTGGCGCGCGCGACGCTGGAGACGCTCGCGATGGCGACTGCCGGCATCGCCCTCGCCTTCGCGCTCGCCGTGCCGCTCTCGTTCCTCGCCACAGAGGCGCTGTCGATCTCCCGCATCGGCCCGGGTCCCGGCCGCGCACGCGGGCAGGCGCTGCGCGTGGTGGTGCGCGCCGTGATGGCGGCCCTGCGCGCCATTCCCGAACTGGTCTGGGCGCTGGTGTTCGTGCGCGCACTGGGCCTCGGCCCCGCGGCCGGCGTGCTGGCGCTGGCGATCACCTACGGCGGCATGCTGGGCAAGGTGTACGCGGAGATCCTCGAATCCGGCGACACGCGGCCCGCCCGCGCACTGCTCGAAGCGGGTAGCGGCCGCGTAGCCGCGCTCTGCTATGGCCTGCTGCCTTCGGCCGCGCAGGAACTCGCCTCCTATACCGTCTACCGCTGGGAATGCGCGGTGCGGGCCTCGGTGGTGATGGGCTTCGTCGGCGCGGGCGGACTGGGGCAGTTGATGGACCAGTCGATGAAGATGCTCAATGGCGGCGAGGCAAGCAGCATCCTGATCGTGTTCCTGCTGCTGGTGCTGCTCGCGGATGCGCTGAGCGTGCAGCTGCGGAGGTGGCTGGGATGAGCCCACGCGCCGCGGGGCCCTGCCTCACGTGCCTGCTCTGGACAGCCGCCATCGCGGTGGCGGTGGTGGCGAGCTTCGTGTATCTCGGCATCGACTTCCGCGCACTGCTCGGGCGCGAGTCGCTCGCCTCGATGGGCCGTTTCGTCGCCGAGTTCTTCCCGCCCGATCTTTCCGGCCCCTTCCTCGCCAAGGTCGGCTGGGGTGCGTTGCAGACGCTGGCGGTTTCTGCGCTCGGCACGCTGCTCGCCATGCTGGGCGGCGCGGTGCTCGCGCTGCCGGCATCGGGCCGCTACGGCACGACGCTGCGGCAGGCCGCGCGCTTCGTGCTGAACGTGCTGCGCAGCGTGCCCGAGCTGGTCTGGGCCACGCTGATGGTGCTGGCCGCCGGACTCGGCCCCTTCGCCGGGGTGCTCGCGCTGGCGCTGCACACCACGGGCGTCTTCGGGCGCCTGTTCGGCGAAACGCTGGAGAACCTGCCCAGGGCACCGGAACGCGCCCTGATCGACAGCGGCAGCGGCGCGGTCGCGGCCTTCCTGTACGGCAGTCTTCCGATGGCCTGGCACCAGTGGCTGGCCTACGGCCTGTACCGCTGGGAGATGAACATTCGCGCCGCAGCCGTGCTGGGCTTCGTCGGTGCCGGCGGGCTCGGGCAGATGCTGTACTTCCACCTCTCGCTGTTCCAGCAGGCGCAGGCCGCGACCGTGATCGGGGCGATGTTCGTGCTGGTGGTTGCGGTGGATGCGGCGAGCGCCCGCGTGCGGCGCGGGCTGGTCTAACGCTCCGCCTTCGAACTGCGGATGCCGGCGATCTGCCCGCGCACGACCTTCCAGAAGTTCTTGCCGTCGTCCAGCAGCCGCCATGCGTTGGAGCGGTGCGCCAGCACACCGACTTCGGGGAGCACGTCCCTCAGGTTCTTGAGGCCGAGCAGCCTGGTGTACTTGCGGATGGTGGCCGGGCTGTGGATCAGGAACACCACGCGCCAACCATAGTGCCGTCCGATGAGCAGCATGCCGATGGCGCTCTCGAGATCATTCAGGTCGCCCTGAAAGCAGTCGACCGCCCGGTCCACCACCTTCATGATCTGGTCGTCAGTCATGGCCATCGAATGCGCTCCGCTTGCGTCCGCTGAACATCGCCGCCACGAGGTTCTCGCGGTGGCGAATGCTGGTGAAGATCACGCCCGCGACATGCGCCGCGATCAGGCCCACGAGCGTCCATGCCGACACGCGATGCGTCTCTTCGACCCATTCGACGCCCCAGAACGCATCGGTCGTGTAGAGAAACCCGGACACGCAGACGACCGCGAGGCACGCGAGCAGCAGCAGCACCATCCATCCGCCGAGGGGGTTGTGTCCGAGGTGCCGCTCTTCCCGGCCGGCCGCGATGCGCTTCACGTATCCGAGCACCGCGCGCGGGCCGAAGACGAAGTCCGAGAAGCGCGCGTGCCGGCTCCCGAACAGGCCCCACACGATGCGGACGACGACGATCGCAAGCGCCACATAGCCCACGCGGACGTGCAGCGCGAGCCGGCCTTCGCCGGCCCACCAGGCCAGCGCGACCGAGATCACGAGAACCCAGTGGAGGATCCGCTGCGCAGGGTCCCACACACGGACCGTGTCCCGCGGGTTCGGCATCAGCGCGCGCTCAATCGGGTTGCTTGACTTCGCCGACCTTGTCGAAGGTCTTGGGGTTGAAGAAGGCTTCGACGCGCTTGCCGCTGGCGTCGAAGCCGTACACCTCGTAGCAGCCGTTGAAGTTCTTCACCTGACGCACCTTCCAGCCTTCGCCGGTCAGCTTGCGCTGAAGCTCCATCTGGGGCTTCATCTCTTCCTTGGGAATGGCCTCGCACTTCACGCTGTCGTGATTGACGTACTGCGCTGCGGCGCCGCCCGCGAGGCAAAGGGCCAGCGCGGCAAGGCCGGTCTTGGTGATGAGGGATGCTTGCATGGGAATGACCTCGAAGAACTCGAAAAGAAGAAAGCCGCGCGCCGCCGCTCAAACGTCGAGCCACATGCGCAGCAGGTTGTGATAGGTGCTCGTGAGGCCGATCACGCCGGGATCGGTCTCGCCCACGGTGCTGCGCAGGTGCCGCAAATGGTTGTCCATGTCGAAGAGCAGCCTGCGCTGCTCGTCGCTGCGGATCATGCTCTGGATCCAGAAGTAGCTCGCCACGCGATGGCCGCGCGAGACCGGCAGCACGCGGTGAACGCTGGTGCCCGGGTAGAGCACCATGTCGCCCGCGGGCAGCTTCACGCGCTGCTCGCCGAAGGTGTCCTCGACGACGAGTTCGCCGCCGTCGTACTCGTCGGGATCGCAGAGGAAGACAGTGCACGAGACATCGGTGCGCACGCGGCCCGCGCCATTGCGCAGGAAGCGCACCGCGCTGTCGACGTGGTTGCCGAAGCTGTTGGCCTCGCCGCCGTAGCGGTTGAAGAGCGGCGGCGAGATCTGCTTGGGCAGCGCCGCCGAGAAGAAGATCTGGTGGCGCTCGAGCCCGCGCAGCAGCAGTTGCTGCACCGCGCGGGTCTCGTCGCAGTCCTCGCGCAACTGCTCGTTGTTCTTGGCGCGCGCGGACTGCTCGCCGGCCGTCAGCCGTCCGTCCTCCCAGGGTGCCCCCGCCAGGATCTTGCGGGCTTGCGCGACCTCGTCGCGGGTGAGCACTTCACGGACGTGCAGCAGCATGGTGTCGATCCTCTCAGAAACGCACGCCGAAGGTCGCCTGGTAAGTCCGCTGGGCGCCGGCGATGACGAAGCCCGGATAGAGCTGGTCGCCATACAGCTTGTTGGTGACGTTGGTCACGTTGAGCTGGGCGTAGACGTCCGGGGTGAACTTGTATTCAAACATGAGATCGCCCACCACGTAGCCGGGAACGTAGGCCGTCGTCGAGGCCGCGCCGGTCGTACCCTGCAGCGGACGGTTCTCCGACGCGCCACGGATGCCGGCGGCCGCGCGGAACTTCTGCGTCGCCTGGTAGCTGACCCACACCGCGCCGCTGTTCTTCGGCGTGAGGCCGACGCGCGAGCCGACGATGTTCGCCTGCGTGCTGCCGGCGCGGTCGATCTTGGCATCGGGGATGTAGGCGTACGAGGCGTAGACCTCCCACTGCGGCGTGAGGCGGCCGACGACTTCGAGCTCCAGGCCTTGCGAGTGGCGCTTGCCCGACAGCAGGTAGCTCGTGCCGGCGAAGTCCGAGTCGGTGGTGCGCTCGTTGAACTTCTCGGTGCGGAAGAGCGCGGCGCGCGTGGAGAGCTTGCCATCCAGCCAGTCGAGCTTGGCGCCGAGTTCGATGTTGCGGCTTTCTTCCGGCGGCGTGTTCGCGTTCTGCGGGGTCACGTACTGGTACGTGTCGGCCGCGGTGTTGAACGACGTGCTGTACGACAGGTGGTACGACTGCGTCGGCGACGGCTGGTACAGCACGCCGGCGCGGTAGCTCCACACCGAGTCCGACATGCTCGTCTTCGCGACGGCGTTCGGCACGATGGCGTTGGTGTTGGCGTAGCTGATCTGGTTGAAGTCGCCGCTGAAGTCGTCCCAGCGGATGCCGCCGAGCAGCTTCCAGTCCGGGGCGATCTGCACCAGGTCCTGGAAGTAGATGCCGTAGTTGTTCGCCGAGTAGTCGGTGGTCTTGCGGTAGGTCGGCGAGAGCGAGGCGTAGTAGCCGTCGTTGGGCAGCCCCACGCGCGTGATGCCCTTGAAGTAGTTGGTGCCGACGGTGCCGAAGGCGCTGAAACGGTCGGCCGATTCGTCCGCCCAATCCACGCCGGTCAGCACTTCATGCTTCAGGCCTCCCCAGTTGAAGGTGTTGCTGTAGTCGCTCTGCAGGTAGGTGCCCTTGTACTCGTCGCTGCGCGGCGCGAGCCCGTTGCGGTACACGTAGGTCAGCGGCGTGAGATTGGCCGCGTTGGTCGCGGTGCGGCAGGTGACGGTGTTGCCGCTCACGATCGGCGCCGAGTTGCAGAAGCTCGCGGTCGTGCCCCACTGCGAGCGCTCGAAGGTGCCGCTGCGAATCTGCGTGCGCACCTGGCCGCCGTCATCGAAGGTGTGGGTCCACGAGCCGTTGCCGTACTGCGCCTTGCCGCGCAGGTAGTCGCTCGCCGCGCCGTAGAAGGCGCCCGGCTGGAGGTTCGGGATGGTGCTTTGCGCCACGCCGTTGGCGAAGGTGCCGTTGGAGAGATAGCGCGTGCCGGCCAGGGGCACGTTGTCCACGTCCAGGTAGAACAGCCCGACACTGAATTCGTCGCGCGTGCCGATGCCCCAGCTGTAGGTCGGCGCGATGCCGTACTTGTCGATCTTCGCGCCGCCGTTGTCGGCGTTGTTCCACATGCCGTTGATGCGGAAGGCGGCGTCTTCGCCGACGCGCTTGTTCATGTCGATCGTCGTGCGATAGAAGTCGCGCGAGCCGATGGTGCCGACGATGTCGGTCTGGTCCGCGAGCAGCGGCTTCTTGCTGACCTGGTTGATCACGCCGCCGGTGGAACCACGGCCGAAGATCATCGAGGCCGAGCCGCGCAGCACCTCGATGCGGTCGAGGTTGAAGGTGTCGCGGTCGTACTGCGACGGGTCGCGCATGCCGTCGATGAGCAGGTCGCCCACCGTTGCGACGGGGAAACCACGCAGGCGGATGTCCTGGTCGGTACCGTTCTCGGTCGCCGCGAAGGTGATGCCGGCGGAGTAGTGCAGGGCTTCCTTCAGCGTGTCCAGCTTCGCGTCGTTCATCAGCTTTTCGGTGATGACGTTCAGCGACTGCGGAATGTCGCGGATGTCCTGCGTGCCGCGACCGATGTTGGTGCGGGTGGTCTGGAGCTGGTCGCGACCCTGGATCTCGGCCTGGTCGGTCACCGTCACGGTGCCGAGCGTCGGCGTGTCGCTGCTGGCGTTCGACTGCGCCCAGCTGCTGACCGACGCGGCCAGCATCAATGCGCCGAGCGGGAAAGCCGAGGCTTCAACGGACAGCGGCGACCGCAATGCGGGCGCCGATGGTGTCGTTGCGGACGAAGGACGTGGAGCCGCCTTCCGACGGCGAGAGATACGAGCCAATTTGGCCTCCATGAAAGCGCGACGGACGCCGCGCGTAGGTGGAAGGCTGGCTATTCAATGAATGAACTGGCTCGCCGAAATGAATCGGGGCGCAGTATACATTTTGAAAAACTCGAGTAGCAGTCCCCACACCCACTTTCAAGGGAGGTGACGACAAAATGCAACAGGCTATCGCTCTGGACGACTGAAGTAAAAGTAGTACGCTGTCGTCCTACTATCGACAGTCGATTGGGCCCGCTGGACCGCGTGGGCCGGAACGGAATGCATGCCTGACACCATGGACCACACCGGCGCCGCATCGGCGCGATCCTTTGCCGCCGCAGGTGCTGCGTCGACGAGCGAGCTGATCCAGGAAATCCGCGACCAACTCGGACCGACGAGCGCGCGACGCGTCGGCCTGACCCACGCCACGCTGCTGCACACGCTCATCGACATGGAAGAGGATTTCGCGGACGTCAACGCGATCTACAAGGCGCTGTTGGCCAACGGCCATCCGATGGTCATGTCCAAGCTGTACCGTGCGCTCAAGGTGCTCGAGGAGGCCCGCGCCATCGAGCGTCACTGGGCGCCGCATGAAGGGCGTCCGCGCAGCGTGTATGGCGTGGCCGGACGGGCGCGCCAGTCCGGGCACGATCACGATGCCGGCGTGTGCCGGTTCTGCGGCGTTCCGCTGCACGGCTGACGCACCGTCGGCGGCACCGACGCCGCATCAGCTCAACGGCCCACCTTGCGCAGCCAGTCCCGTGTCCATAGCGTCAGCGGTATGAGCGCAAGCGCCACGCAAAGCATCCAGTAGCGATCGCCGTTCTCCAGGTAGGGCAGCAGCGCGTAGCCCACGCGGCTGAACATCGCACCGCCGGCGCCGCGCATCAGTGTCTCGGCCACCGCCTCGACCATCATCTGCGCGCCCAGCACGAAGAGGATCACCGCCGACAGCCTGAACGACCAGCGCGTGCCGCGGCGCAAAGCGATCGCGCGCCAGGCGATGGCCAGCAGCACGATCGCGACGAGCCCGAGCACGATGCCCAGGGCCACGTCCGACGCGGGCTCCTGCGCGGAAATGAAGCGGATCAGCACCAGTGCCTCGAGCGTCTCCCGCAAGGCGCTGAAGGTGGCGAACAGGAACACGGCCAGGCTGGCCGCGCGATGCGATACCCAGTCGTCGAGCCAGTCGCCCGCCTGCGCATCGACGCCAGCCAGCGAAGCCATCGTCCCGCTCGACACCAGCGCCAGCAAGAGCCCGAAACCGAAGGTCAGGCCGATGTCGAGCCATTCGTTCATCCCCGAGGGTGGAAGCGCGGCGACGAGCGCCCAGCCGGCTGCGAATCCGGCGGCTGCGCCGGCGAAGGCCCACCGCATCAGTCCGGGCCGACCTCCGCGGCGCGCAGCATGCGACAGGGCAAGAAGGATCAGGAGCAGCTCGCCCGCTTCGCGAGCGACGATGACGAAGGCCTCGAACATGATGTTGGCGCGAATACTACAACCCGCGCACCGAGGCCCCCTGACCCCGGCGACAATCCGTCCCGTCGTCCCGTCGTCCCGTCGTCGCCCCACGCCTTGGCTCGCCGCATCGATCCCTACAGCGTCCGCCTCTTCGTCGCCGCCGCACAGGCCGGCTCGATCGTGCGTGCCGCGGAGCAGGAGCACATTGCCGCATCGGCGCTGAGCCGGCGCCTGGCAGACCTGGAGCATTCCTTCGGCACCGCGCTGCTGGTGCGCTCGCCGCGCGGCATCGCCTTGACCGACGCGGGGCGCCTCGTGTTCGAACGCGGCCTGAAGATCGACGAAGACCTCCAGGCCCTGGTGCGCGAGGTGCAGGCCGAAGGCGCCGAGGCGCGCGGCACGGTGCGGCTGTACGCCAACATGTCGGCGGTGATCGGCTTCCTGCCTGAGCGCCTGCAGCGCTTCATGGCGGCGCATGCGGGCGTCACCGTCTCGCTGCACGAGGAGGACACGCCCGACGTGATCCGCGCCTGCCTGGACGACCGGGCGGATGTCGGCATCGGCGTCGAAATGCCGGTGCCTGCCGGGCTCGACGCATGGCACTTCGCCAGCGATCCGCTGCAGGTGGTCATGCCTGCGAGCCACGAACTCGCCGCGCTGCACGAAGTGACTTTCTCGCAGGCGCTCGCGCATCCCCTGATCGGCATCCATCACGGCGGCGCGCTCGACCGGTCGCTGCACGAGCGTGCAGAGGCCCTCGGTCGCACGTTCGCGCCGAAGGTCACGGTCAGCAGCTTCGATGCGGTCTGCCGCATGGTCGAGGCCGGCCTGGGCATTGCGATCGTTCCGCAGAGCGCAGCGGCGGCCTACGCAGGAACGCAGCGCTTTGCGCGGCGCGCACTCGACGCGCCATGGGCCGCGCGCAACCTGCACCTCTATGCGCTGCATCGCAACCCGCAGCCGCTCGCGGTGCAGGCGCTGCTCGACAGCCTGCGCGGGTAAGCACCCATCTCGCATTTCGCGAGAGCCCCTGCGCCGGATCGGCGCTTTCCCGCGAGCCGGCGGCCCGTGACCATGCAGCATGGCCGAAACGTCGAGAGTCAGTCACCCCCCTCAAGCCGCGCCGCTGCGCTTTGCGCCGCGCATCCTTTTCCTCTGCCAGTCGCCCGAGCAGGTCGAAGCCGTGCTGGGCGGACGGCAGATTTCGCTGACGGACGCAACGCCGCTGCGGGACGACATCTCGACCGACGAGATCACGCCGATCGCGATCCTCACCCACTACGACGAGAAGCTCGGCCGCTTTCCCTACACCGGCTTCAAGTCCGGCGACCGCATGCCGATCGGTGCCGGTGCCATCGCCGCCTCGGGCATCGAGGTGGTCGTGGCCGGCAGGCGCTACGGCAAGGGCTCGTCGCGCGAGCACAGCCCGGCGGCGGAGAAGCTCGCGGGCGTGCGACTCGTCATCGCCGAGAGCTTCGAGCGCATCTACCGGCAGAACGCCGACAACATCGGGCTCTTCACCTCGACGGATTTCGGCCTGGTCGCGCGGATCGCCGCGGGCGAGCCGATCCCGGTCGATGAGCTCGTCGCCGGCCGCGATGCGCTGGCCGCCACGATCCTGAAGACCGGCGGGCTGCTCCGCTTCGGCCGCGAGTTCATGCAGGACATCGCGCCGGCCGACACCGTGCCGGACGCGCGGCCGCGCACGCTGTTCGAGAAGATCGTGGCGCGACATGCCCTGCGCACCCCGCTCACCTCCGCGCGCCCGTCGCCGGGCGACGGCGCCTTCGTGCGTGCCGACTGGCGCTTCATCCACGAGTACTACACGGGGATGGCCGCGCACATGCTGCACGCGACCTTCGGCCGGCCGCTGCCGCTGCACGCGCCGGATTCGATCGTGGTGTTCGAGGACCACACGTCCTACGTCGAGGAAAGCCCCGCGCATCTGCGCGGCGGCCTGGTGCCGAACGTGTGGCGCATGGTCGATGCCCAGCGCGAATTCGTCGCGGCCTATCGACTTCGTTCGCACCGCACGCTGACCGAGGAAGAGGCCGCGCAGGACGACGGCAGCAACGTGGCGGGCATCTCGCACGCGATGGTCGCCGAGCGCTATGCATTGCCGGGCCAACTGGTGGTGGGCACCGATTCGCACACGCCGCACAGCGGCGCGCTGGGCTGCGTGGCCTTCGGCGTCGGCACGACCGACATGGCCAACGCCTTCGTCACCGGCGCCGTGCGGCTCACCGTACCGCCGTCGATCCACGTGCGGCTCGACCGACGGCTCGGGCCCGGTGTCACTGCGAAGGACCTGGTGCTGCACATGCTCGCGCTGCCGTTCATTCGCGGCGGCGGTGGGGTCGGCAAGGTGTTCGAGTTCACCGGCGAGGGCATTGCGCTGCTCTCGACCGACGAGCGCGCGACGCTGACCAACATGACCGCCGAGCTCGGCGGCTTCACCGGCATCGTCGCGCCCGACGCGGAAACGGTGCGCTTCCTGCGAGAGCGGCGCGGCATCGACTTCGAGCTTGAGCCGTGGATGCGCAGCGACGAGGGCGCTGCCTATGCGCACGAACTGCGCATCGACTGCTCCGCCGTCGAACCCATGGTGGCCGCGCCCGGCGATCCCGGCAACGGCCTGCCGATCACCGGCGTCGCACAGCCGGTGCGCATCGACATCGCCTACGGCGGCTCGTGCACCGCGGGCAAGCGCGAGGACTTCGACCACTACCACGCGGTGCTGCGATGGGCCGCCGACCGCGGGTTGCGCGTCGCGCCCGGCGTGCAGCTCTTCCTGCAGTTCGGCACCACCGCCGTGCGCGACCACTGCGTGGCGGCCGGCTATCTCGATGCCTTCGAGCGCGTGGGCGCACGCATCCTGCAGCCCTCGTGCGGCGCGTGCGGCAACTGCGGGCCGGGTGGGTCGAGCGACGCGCGGCAGGTCACGGTGAGCGCGATCAACCGCAACTTTCCGGGGCGAGGCGGTCCGGGCAGCGTGTGGCTCGCCAGCCCGCCGACCGTGGCCGCGAGCGCGATCGCGGGCGAGCTGATGTCGTTCGAGGCGCTCCAGGCGCGGCACGGACGGCGAACCCTTTCATGACTGAAGAACAGCAGGAGACAAACACGATGAAGACGATTTCCGCAGGGCGCAGGACGCTCGTGCGCCTCACCGGCACGGCTTTTCTCGCGATGTTGCCGCTGGCCACATTCGCACAGGCCGCGCCGCCTTCGGACAAGCCGATCCGCATGGTCGTGCCGCTCGCGGCGGGATCGACGGTCGATGCGGTCGCGCGCGCGATCGCGCCCGGCTTCGGCCGCGTCACCGGACATCCGATCGTCGTGGAGAACGTGGTGGGCGCCGGCGGCATCCCCGGTACCTCGCAGGTGGTGAAGGCGCCGAAGGACGGCTCGGTGCTCGGCATGATCTCGTCGAACCACGTGATCAATCCGGGCATCTACAAGTCCGTGCCGTATGACAGCCTCAAGGACGTCACGCCGATCGCGGTGCTGGCCACGGTGCCGCTGGTACTGGTGGTGAACCCCGCGCTGCCGGTGAAGAACGTGGCGGAACTGCTCGCGTACGCGAAGGCCAGGCCGGGCCAGCTCAACTACGGCTCCGCGGGCAACGGGAGCACGCTGCACCTGGCCGGCGAGCTGCTGGTGAGCGAGACCGGCATCGACATGAAGCATGTGCCCTATCGCGGCACCGGCCCGCTGATCACCGACCTGATCGGCGGCCAGGTGCAACTCGGCTTCGTGTCGATCTCGCAGGTCGCGCAGCAGGTGAAGGCCGGCAGCCTGCGTGCGCTGGCGGTGAGCACGCTGAAGCGATCGGAGGTCCTGCCCGATGTGCCGACGCTCGCCGAATCGGGCGTGCCCAGATACAGCTTCGACGCCTGGATTGCGCTGATCGGTCCCGCCGGCTTGCCGAAGCCGCTGGTCGACAACTACGCCGATGCGGTCCGGCAGGCGATGGCATCGACCGAGGCGCGGACTGCGATCGCCGGGCAGGGCCTCGCGGTGCTGAACGTGGGGCCGGATGCGGCGCCCGCCTTCTTCCAGACGGAATTGATCAAGCACCAGAAGCTGGTGAAGCAGTCGGGCGCGACGCTGGACTGACCGGCCCCTGCATCGCGCGGGGCAGCCGCATCAACGCCTGCCCCATGCGGATGCGCACGCCGGACTCGATGCCCTCGGCCAGCGCGAAGCCCAGGGGCGCGAAGACGATGATGGTCGAGCCGTGCTCGAACCAGCCCATCTCCTGGCCCTTGCGGTAGGGCGCGTCGCACTCCACGCGCGTCGGGCCGCGCCAGCCCAGGTTCAGCAACGCATCGAGGCAATGCAGGCGCAGGCTCGCGACCAGGATCGCGGCCACCGGCACCAGCGCGATGCGGTGCCCGCCTGCGTGCAGGCGCGCATGCAGCACAGCGCGCACGTTGCGGCAGAACAGGCGCTCCACGCGCTTGAGCGCGATCGGGTTCACGTTCCAGGTGTCGCCCGACATGTAGTTCACCCGCTCCACCGTGCAGTCGTGGGGCGCATGGAAGCGGTGGTACATGCTCGACGTCAGCCGCAGCGTGACAAAGCTGCCGTCGCGAAACGGTTCGGCCGAGCACCCATCGCCGAACAGGTCGACGATCGAGTACGGAAAGCCCTTGGCCTGGAAGACCTCGATCCCGTTCACCGGGCCGCAGGCGCCGACGATGGCATCGCAGGGACTCGCGAGCACATCGTCGCGCGCATCGACGACGCGCGCGCCCTCCTTCAGTTCGCGCGTGAAGCAGTCGTGCATGCTGTCGAATCGCGTCTTCTTCGCCTCGCCGAGGTCGAGCTCGGTGAACAGGCGCCACACGCCGATCGAGAGATCGCGCACCAGCGGGTTGCGGATCTTGCTGAACCAGCCCATGAAGCGGGTCAGCGCGATGCGGGGCACCCGGTTGGTGAGAAGGAAGTTGACGTCTTCCTGCTGCAACAGGGCATCACGTGTTTGTCGAAGTGTTTTCATGAGCGCGTCAAGAAGCTGAGATAGACCGTGGGTGTTCGCCGTTCATTGCAATAAAGAGTTCATGAGCCAGACCTTCCTCCTCTCTTCCGTCGCGCTTGCCGCGCTCGCCGTTTCCGCGGTTCCGGCCTGGCGCCGCCTCGAGTTGTCGCGCGCCAAGCATCCTTCGCTGACCGGCCATTCGCGCATGGCCAAGCGGGTCGCGGCGCAGCTTCCGGGCTACGCCTACGACGACCAGCGCTTCTACGATTCCGACGGCGCGCCGGTCGACGTGGTGGCGCGGCGCCGGGCCGGCTTCGAAGCGCTGTCGCGGCTCCTGAAGACGCGCCATGCGCAGTCGATCGCGGCCACGCGCGCGGCACGCGCTTCGGTGTCCGACCTGCAGTTCACCAGCAGCTACCGCGTGCCCTTCCAGTACAGCCCGCATGTGCGCGAGCACCTGCCGGTGGGCGCCTTCATGCAGGCCGCGAGCGGCGTCATGGTGCAGGACCTCGACGGCCAGGATTTCTACGACCTCACCGGCTCGTACGGCGTCAACCTGCTGGGCGTGGACGTCTACAAGGAATGCATCGCCGAGGGCAGCCGGATCGCCGAGCCGCTCGGGCCGGTGCTCGGCGCCTACCACCCCTGCGTGCTGGAGAACGTGCACCGGCTGCGCGAGATCTCCGGGCAGGACGAGGTGTCGTTCCACATGTCCGGCACCGAGGCCGTGATGCAGGCGGTGCGGCTGGCGCGCTACCACACGCGGCGCACGCATCTCGTGCGCTTTTGCGGCGCTTACCACGGCTGGTGGGAGGATGTGCAGCCGGGCGTCGGCAACCCGCTGCAGCCGCACGAGACCTACACCCTGCGCGAGATGGACAAGCGCACCTTGCGCGTGCTGCGCAAGCGCCGGGACATCGCCTGCGTGCTGGTCAATCCGCTGCAGGCGCTGCATCCCAACAGTGGCGCGCCGGGCGATTCCTCGCTGGTGGACAGCAGCCGGCGCGCGGGCTTCGATCGCGTCGCGTACACCGAATGGCTGCAGGCGCTTCGCAAGGTCTGCACCGAGCGTGGCATCGTGCTGATCCTCGACGAGATCTTCGTCGGCTTCCGCCTCGCGCCCGGCGGGGCACAGGAATACTTCGGGGTGAAGGCCGACATGGTCACCTACGGCAAGACGCTCGGCGGCGGACTGCCGATCGGCGTGGTGTGCGGCCGCGCCGACCTGATGAAGCGCTACCGCGAGGAGCGCCCGGCCGACATCTGCTTTGCGCGCGGCACCTTCAACGCCCACCCCTACGTGATGGGCGCGATGAATGCCTTCCTGAAGCGCATCGAGGCACCGGAGGTGAAAGCGCTCTACGACGACCTCGACGAGCGATGGAATCGCCGAGCACGTGATCTCAACGAAAGGCTCGCGCAGGCCGGCCTGCCGGTGCGCGTGGCCAACCTGTCGTCGATCTGGACCGTGCTCTATACCTCGCCCGGCCGCTACAACTGGCTGCTGCAGTACTACCTGCGCGCACAGCGGCTGGCGCTGAGCTGGGTGGGCAGCGGCCGGCTGATCTTCAGCCTCAACTACACCGACGCAGATTTCGAGCAGGTGGCCGTCCGCTTCGTGGCGGCAGCCCGGCAGATGCAGGAGGACGGCTGGTGGTGGCACGATGCCGCGCTGACCAACAAGGCGATCAAGCGCGGCATCCTGCGCGAGATGCTCGCGCAGCGATTCGGAATCTGATCGCACTCAGGCGCGGTGCTCGGCCCCGTGCGCGGGGTCGATCAGCTCGCCGCGCAGCAGGTAGAGGGGCGCGCGGTGGTAGAGCTTGATGTCATGGAACGGGTCGGTGAGGATCTTCGTCATCCACACCAGCCCGGTCTTCACGTCCTTCAGCAGGAAGAGGTGCACGGTGCGGAACAGCAGGCCGCCCACGCCCAGCACCAGCCACGCGAGGCCGACCTGGCGCACGTAGCCTTCGAGGCCGGTGGTCGGGTCCATGAGGCCGAACAGCGTGCGGTCCCACCACAGCACGACGGGCACCGCGGCCCATAGCGCCATCAGCACCACCTTGCGACGCAGGTTGTAGCCGACCTTGATCTCTTCCTTGTAGTCGTGCGTGGCGCGGTTCACCTCATCGTAGCCCTTGGGCTCGAAGAAGAAGTGGCCCGCCTGGCGGCTGGTCATCGACACGCCCCAGCCGAGCAGCGCGGCGATCACCGGGTCGATGAACAGCAGCACGTAGGCGATCACGAAGCTGATCGCGCTGACAAGATGCAGCGACTGGTTGATGCGGCTGTGGTGGTAGTAGCGATGATCGTCCCAGCGCTGGATCTGAAGGTTGCGCAAGAAGTCGTTCACGGGCTCTCCTGGTGGTGGATTGGAACGGCGCCGCAACTGCGCAGCGCGTGACGGCATCGTGACGGGCGTGCGTGAATTCTTGGTGACGACGTGCCGACCGTCATCGCCCTGTCGCCAACGGCCGCCAGCATCCGCGACATGAGTTCATCGCTGGGTCCGATCGTCGTCGAGCACATGCCGCCCGCCCGGCGCTCGATGCGCATCGCGGTGGTCACCGAGACCTACCCGCCCGAAGTCAACGGCGTGGCCCTCACGCTGCAGCGGGTGGTGGAGGGGCTGCGCGCGCTGCAGCACGACATCCAGCTCGTCCGCCCGCGCCAGACGGACGGCGATCTCGCCCGGCGCCTGGACCGGCTCGACGAGGTGCTCGTGCGCGGCGTGCCGATCCCGCGCTATCCCGAAATGAAGATGGGCATGCCCGCCAACAAGGCGCTGGTGCAGCTCTGGAGCCGCCAGCGGCCGGACCTGGTCTACATCGCGACCGAAGGGCCACTGGGCTGGTCGGCGCTGCAGATCGCGCGCAAGCTCAAGCTGCCGGTGTGCTCGGACTTCCGCACCAACTTCCACGTCTACAGCAGGCACTACGGCATCGGGTGGCTCTATCGGCCGATCATGAGCTACCTGCGCAAGTTCCATAACCGCACCGCCTTCACCATGGTGCCCAGCGAAAGCCTGCGCCAGCAGTTGCGCGGCCACGGTTTCGAGCGCCTGATGCTGGTCACGCGCGGGGTCGACACCGGGCAGTTCACGCCCGCGCGGCGCAGCGAGGCGCTGCGCGCGCAATGGGGCGTCGCCCCCGACACGCCGGTGACGCTGTACGTGGGACGCCTGGCCACCGAAAAGAACCTCGACGCGCTGGCCAACGCCTTCCGCGCCATGCAGGCGCAGGACGCAGCCACGCGCCTCGTGGTGGTCGGCGAAGGCCCTGCCGCGCCGCAACTCGCCGCCGCGGTGCCGGATGCGATCTTCGCGGGCACGCGCCGTGGCGAGGACCTCGGCGCGCACTACGCCTCCAGCGACCTGTTCGTCTTCCCGAGCATGACGGAGACCTTCGGCAACGTGACGCTCGAGGCCATGGCCAGCGGCCTCGCGGTGCTGGCCTACGACCATGCGAGCGCGGGCCAGATGATCCGAAGCGGCACCAACGGCCTGCTCGCGCCGCTCGGCGACGAGCAGACCTTCGTCCGGCTGGCGCGCGAGCTGGTGGCCGGCGGGCGCGATGCCGCGCGGCAGATGGGCCTGCGTGCGCGCCAGAGCGCAGGCGAAGCCGGCTGGGACCGCATCGTCGCGCAGGTGGAGGAAGTGCTGTACGCCACCATCGCCGCAGGCGAGACGCCGCACGTGGCCGATGCGCGCGGCCGCACCATTGCCGGCGCCGCCTGAAGCAACAAGGGCGGGACGCGGTCAGCGCAAGGACGTGAACTGGCTGTCGGCGCTCGGGCCGATCCGGCGTTCGGTGCCATGCTCGCGCCAGATCAGCAGCGCGATCACCGCGGCCACCAGCAACCCGAGGAGCCACATCAGCGGCACGATCGGCACATCGATCGCGATCAGGGCCGCATAGCCGGCCAGCATCATCAGGACGTTGAGGTTCTCGTTGAAGCCCTGCACCGCGATCGAGCGCCCGGCGCTCAGCAGGTTGTAGCCGCGGTGCTGGAGCAGCGCGTTGAGCGGCACCACCAGGATGCCGCCCACCGCGCCAACGACCACCAGCAGCAGCACCGCCAGCCACAGCGCGTCGGTGGAAGCCACCAGCGGCATGCACAGGCCGAGCAGCACGCCGGCAGGCAGCACCCGCTTGGCGCGGCCCAGCGCCACATGGCGCCCCGCCAGCCCGGCGCCCGCGATCACGCCGACAGCCACCGCCACCTGCAGGTAGGCGGCGCGCTCCAGCGTGAGGCCGAGGACTTCGGTGGCCCATTTGAGAACCGCGAACTGCAACGTGGCCCCCACGCCCCAGAAGATGCTGGTCACGGCGAGCGAGAGCCCGCCATCGCGATCACCCCACAGCGTGCGGTTCGCGACGCGGAATTCGCGTATCAGCACCAGCAGGTGCAGGCGTGTCGGCGGGGCATAGCGCGCACCGCTGTCGGGCACGCCCGCATTCATCAGTGCGGCGACCCCGTACGCGGCCAGCAGCACGGCCATCGACAGTTGCAGGCTGCTGTCGGCCCACGACCCGAGCCAGTCACGCATCGCGAGGCTGGCCGACGAGCCCCGCAGCACATCGGCCACCAGCAGGCCGCCCAGCACCGTGCCCAGCAGCGCTGCGCAGACCACAGAGACCTCGATCCATCCATTGGCCGCGACCAGGCGGCGCGGGCCCACCATCTCGGTGACCAGCCCGTACTTGGCCGGCGCGTACGCGGCGGCGCCGAAGCCCACCACCGCGAAGGCCACGAGGGGATTGACGCCGGCGATGAGCAAGATGACACCGGCCAGCTTGACCCCGTTCATCGCGGTCATCAACCGGGCCTTGGGCATCGCGTCGGCCAGCGGCCCGATCATGGGCGCGAGCACCACATAGGACAGCGTGAACGCAAACTTGAGCAGCGGCGCCCACCACAACGGCGAGGCGCGCTCCTGCAGCAGTGCGATGGCGACGATCAGCAGCGCGTTGTCCGCCAGCGAAGAAATCGCCTGGCCGGCGATCAGCAAGTAGAAGCCCCGCGGCATTCAGCGTGTGCGGCAGCGCGCGATGTCTTGATCCATGGGCGCCGATGGTCGCCGCGCGCGATGACGCCTGCGTGAAGCCCGGCTCCTACTGCGTTTCCTTGAGCACCGTCCAGCCGGACTCGATGTGCTTGCGCATCGACAGCACGGCCGCCGACGCGTCGCCGCTGGCGAGCGCATCGAGGATCTCGTCGTGCTCCTTCGCCGCGTCAGCCCCGCGCCCCTCGGCGGCATTGATCAGGTCGAAGGGATAGCGCGCCCACAGGATCTGCACGAAATGCAGCGTCTGCGGCATGGCCGCGATGTCGTACATGCGGCGGTGGAAGCGGTAGTTGACACCGCGGGCGATGGCACGGTTGCCGGTCTCGAAGGCCTTGGCGAACTCATCCGCCAGCGTGCGCAGCTCGGCGAGGTCCTCGGAGGTGGCGCGCTCGGCCGCACCGCGGACCAGTTGCGCTTCGAGCATCAGGCGCAGGCTCAGGATTTCGCCGGACGCCGACGCGTCGAAAGGCACCACCCGCGCGCCGCGATACGAATCGCCGCTGACGTAGCCCTCGGCCTCCAGCAGCTTGAGCGCCTCGCGCACGGGCGTGATGCTCAGGTTGAGCTGCTCGGCGATCTCGGCCTGCTTGAGG
This sequence comes from Variovorax sp. YR216, assembly GCF_900107745.1. Lineage (GTDB taxonomy): Bacteria > Pseudomonadota > Gammaproteobacteria > Burkholderiales > Burkholderiaceae_C > Variovorax. The sequence continues at coordinate 46,934 of NZ_FNRO01000015.1, forward strand.
CGCGAGCCGCGCTGGTAGACCCCGGAAATGATCCTTTCCCGGAGGTAGTCCGCGACCTGTTCTTCTTTGGTTCTGTATTCCATCTCGAGTCGCACGCCCTTGTGCGCACGATTCTAAGCGGCCGTCCGGAGCGCAAGTTCGGCCGCGATCCTGCGTGCGCGCTCGACGACGGGCCGGTCGATCATCTTGCCGTCAAGCGCTGTCGCGGCGCCTGCGCTGGCTTCGAAGGCGGCCAGCACGCGCCCGGCCCAGGCGCGCTCTTCTTCCGTCGGCTCGAATGCCTGGTTCACCGCCGGAACCTGCGCGGGGTGAATGCACAGCTTGCCGCCGAAACCGAGCTGCCGCGATCGAAGCGCGTCCGCGCGCATGCGGCCGGCATCGCTGAAATTCACGCTGACGCCGTCCACTGGCGCCGCGAGGCCCGCGAGGCGCGACTGCAGGACGATCTGCACGCGCACCGGCGTCATCGCCTCGCCCTCGTCCGCGATGCCGCTGTCGATCCCGAAGTCCACGCTGCCGAAGGCGATGCGCGATAACCCGCGCACGGCGCACAGCGCCGGCAGGTCGAGGTAGCCGGCGACGGTCTCCACCAGCGCAACCACGGGCCGCCCGGGCAGTGCGGCCACGGTGTGCGCGAGCGATGGCCGGTCGGCCTTGGCCAGCATCGCGCCGGCATGCGAAAAGGGCTTCAGCATGTCGAGATCCGCCTCGTGCCACGCGGTGTCCGCTGCGTTGATGCGCACCAGCGCGCGACCGCCGCGCTTGAGCCAACCGGCGACCGCTTCGCGCGCCTCGGCCTTGGCTTCGGGCGCCACCGCGTCCTCGAGGTCCAGCACCACCTGGTGCGCGCCGCAGGCCGCGGCCTTGTCGAAGCGGTCTGGCCGGTGTCCCGGCACGAACAGGAGGCTGCGGGCGGCACGCGGCATGGTCGCTGCGCCCGTCACTCGAAGACCACGTCCTGCGAGCTGGTCAGCCGGCAGAAGCGCTTGAGCCCGGCGATGGACTGCTCGTGCTCCTCGGCCGACAGCGCGCAGCAGCAGTCCTCCAGCACGACCATCTCGTAGTCGCGATCATGTCCGTCGCGCACCGTGGCCTGCACCACCGCGTTGGTGGACATGCCCGAGCAATAGATCCGGCGGATGCCCTTGGCGCGCAGGATGGCTTCGAGGCTGGTGCTGTAGAACGGGCTCACGCGGTGCTTGACGATGTCGAAGTCGCCCGGCTGCATGCCCAGGTCGGGGTGGACCTCGGTGCCCCAGGTGCCGAGCTTGAAGATGCCGTTCTTGCGCGCGCCCGAGAAGATCGGCGACTCGGGCGGACATTCACGGTAGTCGGGCGAAAAGCCCACGCGCACGAAGCCGATGTGCAGGCCCGCCGCACGCGCCTTGCGCAGCGCCTCGCGCGTGTTCTCGATGATGCGGCGCCCGTTCACCTGTTCACCGTAGGCGGCCTTGCCGTTCGGGCCGTCGGCATGGACGAGGTCGTTCTCCATGTCGAGGACGAGGTAGATCGAATCTTTCATTGAAACTCCTTCTAGTCATGCGAAGCGGCTGCCGGTCAGAGGATGACCTCGCGCCCTTCGAGTTCGGCGCGCTGTGCACGGGACAGGCCCAGCAGTTCGCCGTAGACGTAATCTTCGTCCTGTCCGAGGGCCGGCGTGAGCCGGCGGATGCCGACATCGCCGGAGCGGCTGAAACGCGCCGGCGCGCCCACTGCCAGCCGCGCCGGGATGTCCGGTGCGCTCACCTCGGTCAGCGCACCCCGGCTTCGCAGGTGCGCGTCCTCGGCGATGTCCTGCATGTTCCACGACACGTGCGCGCAGACGCCGGCCTGCTGCAGGCGCGAGGCCGTCTCGTCCGCATCGCAGCGCGACAGCCAGCGGGCGACCAGCGCGTCGAGGTCCTGCCGGTGGTGCCGGCGCCCCTCGGGGGTGTCGAAGCGCGGATCGTCGGCCGCCTGGCCCAGCACGCGCTGCAGTGCGTTCCAGTCGCCGTCGTTCCGTACCGCCAGGGTCAGCCAGCGATCGGGCTCCGCGGTGGCGTAGATGCCGTGCGGCGCCATGGATCCATCGGCGTTGCCCGTACGGACCGGCTCGTGACCCGCGCTGGCCTGCACGAGTGCGTCGCCGATCATGGCCGAGGCGACTTCGCGCGCGGCGAGGTCGACGTGCTGCGCACGCCCGGTGCGGCGGCGCTGATGCAGGGCCGCGATCGTCGCCAGCGCCGCGTGGACGCCGGCCGAGTGGTCCATCACATGCCGCATCTCCACCGGCGGTCCGTCGGCGTAGCCGGTCATCCAGCCCAGCCCGCCCCACGCGCCGAAGAGCGGCGCATAGCCTGCGAAGTGGGAATCGGGCCCGCTCTGCCCGCAGGACGAGAGCGAGAGCAGCACGATGTCCGGCTTCGCCTCGCGCAGCGATTCGAAGTCGAGCCCCAGCCGCTTCATCACGCCGGGCCGGAAACTCTCCGCCGCCACGTCGGACAGGGTCACGATGCGTTTGGCCAGCGCCACGGCCTCGGGCTGCTTGAGATTGAGCCGCACCGACAGCTTGTTGGCCGAGACCTGATCGAAGGTCGCCGCCTGCATGCGCCCGTAGACCGCATGCGGCTTGCGGAAGGCATCGGGCCGCGTGCGGCTTTCGATCTTGATGCACTCGGCGCCCAGTTGCGACAGCAGGTGCGTGCAGAAAGGGCCGGCGGCGTGGATCGTGAAGTCGGCGATGCGCACACCGGCCAGTGGAGCTCGGAGCTGCTTCATACCTCGATCGCCTCCTCGTTCATCTCACCCAAAGCGGGCACCGCGCCGCCCCGCTGGAGCGGCGTGCAGCGGAACTGGAACGGCGCCACCAGCACGTCGACTTCCTCGCCGTCTTCCAGCGTGGCCGGGCCGAACAGCCCGCGCGCGGCTTCGTGCTCGCCGCCAACCACCTCCGCCGGCGTGCGGTACTTCGCCGCGGGCACGCCGAGTTCCTGCGCGCGCCGGACGATGTCCTCCACCCGATGCCGGGCCATCCACTCGCGGATGTGCCGGTTGAGCTCGTCGCCGCGGCGACTGCGCTCGAGCGGGTCGTGCAGCGCCTCGTCGAGCGCCCATGCGGGCCGCCCCATGAGTTCGACGAGGCCGCTCCATTGGCGGTCCTCCAGCGTCAGCAGCTCCAGGTAGCCATTGAGCGTCTCGAACACGCCCCCGTAGCGAAAGCGCCGCGTGGTCCGGTGCTCCAGCGAGCCGTCGCCCAGGCGCTGCAGCGCGAACGCGCCCACGGACAGCGTCGCGTCCTGCACCGACACATCCACGTACTGCCCACCCTGCAGGGGCACGGCCCACCATGCGGCCAGTGCGCACATCGCGGCGGTGCTGCCGCCCTGGTAGCCCGCGAAGTGTCCGTAGATCTTCAGCGGCGGACGATCCGGAAAGAGCTCGTTCGACAGCCCGTTGGGCAGCAGGTAGCCCTCGCCGCCGGCATGCAGCAGGTTGACCTCCTCGGCGCACCAGCGCGCCTTGGGCCCGCTGGCGCCGAAGGGCAGCACGCTCACATGCACCAGCTGCGGATGCCGCTCGGCGACTGCGTGAGGATCGAGGTTCACGGCCGATCGCTCCTCCAGCGGCGTGTCGTCGATGAGGATGTCCGCCTGCGCGAGCTCCCGCTGCAGCAGCGCCTGCCCGGCGGCCGTGTGCGGGTTGCACACGAGGCTGCGCTTGCCCACCGACAGATACGCGAAGAGTGCGCTGTCGCCGCTGCCCGCAAGCAGCGGCGGGGCGTTGCGCAGGGGCGACCCCTGCGCGGGCTCCAGCATCACGACCTCCGCACCCATGGCCGCCAGCAGCCGCCCGGCGTAGGCCGCCGCCACCGAGCGCGAGCGCTCGACCACGCGGCACCCGGCCAGGGGTTGATCGGCCTGTGGCGAATCGTCCTTCGATTGCATGCGCACTCCCCCTTGCGTACGGATGGCCGGTGGCTTCAGCGGACCACGGGCAGTTCGAGGTCCACGGCCGAACCGTCGATGAAGGCCGGCAGCTTCACGTCGCGCGAAGGCAGGGCCACGGTGGCAAGCCCCGGCGTCGTGACTTCGCCGCGCTGGTTGACGGCAGCGATCTCGATGTCCACGAGGCCGATCTTGTCCTTGACGTACTTGCGCAGGACCTTGCCCTTGCAGAACGTGGTGTCGCCGACGATGTTGAAGCGGCGCATCTCGGTGCGGACGCGCTTGAGCACGCCGGCATCGCCCATCCAGTTGGTCACGAGCGAGCACATCCATGCCGAACGCTGCGGACCGTAGTCGTAGGTGCCGGGCACGCCGACTTCCTTGGCCACCGATTCGCGGTGGTGGCCGATGCCCGTGTACTCGACACCGCCGCCGGCTTCCGGGTTGCGGAAGAAGTGGCCCGGGTGCTTCACCGCCGCCTGCAGCACCACGCCGTGGGTGTGGCCGCGGCCGCAGCCGACGAGGAAGCCCATCGTGTCCATCAGCGAGAGCGGACCGCGCGCGATGGTCGGCAGCTCTTCTCCTTCGCGCACCTCTTCCCAATAGCGGACGTTGGCGCCGCGGATCCGCTTGACTTCGTCGAGCACGATCTCGTCGATGCGGTCGCGCTCTTCCTCCGAGTACTCGTGCTGCTCGATGTCCTTGTACTTGCCGGTGTCGCGCGCGGCCTTGCGTTCATGGCGCGTGCAGGTGCCGAGCGCGCGGGCCACCAGTTCGCTGCGCTGGTTGTAGTAGCAGGCCTCGACGTACTGCAGCACCAGGCGACCGGAGAACTTGCTTTCCTTTTCCTCGACGCCGACCACGCGCTCGATCGCCGAGATGCGATCGCCCGGGCGAACGTGGCGGAACAGCTCCCAGTCGTTGCCGGCATAGAAGCCGTGCACGCCCGGCAGGCCCCAGCGGGTGCGGCCGAGCCAGCCGAAGGTCATCGGGAACATCGGGTGCGCGACCATCGAGCCGTAGCGCGTCGCGGGGCCGTAGCCAGCTTCGCGGTAGAGCGGGTTCAGGTCGCCGATGCCGTTGCACCAGTTGCGCAGGGTGTCCGCGGTCGCGTCCTGCAGATACGGGCCCTCGGGGCGCAGGTGCAGGCCGATCATCGCCTTCGCCGCGGCGATGGCCTCGTCGGTGATGAGGCCCTCGGCGGGTCGATTGCCGACGTCGGATTGAGGGGGGGTTGCAATGGCAGTGCTCACGTTGATGCTCCTTGGGGCAGGTTGAAGTCAGATGCGAAATGCATTCGGTTGGGGGAAGCGGTGTCTCTGTGTCTCTGTACTTGTGCGCGCGTGGGGTTCACTCGCTGCGGATGCCGGCGGCCTGGATGACTGCGCCCCATTTCTTGCGCTCGGCCTTCACGAAGGCGTCGAGCTCGGGGGCGGACATGGACTTGGGCTCGACGCCGATCTCCATCATTCGGCGGCGCGTCTCGGGCTGCTGCAGCGCGCCCTGCATGTGTTCGCTCAGCTTGCGGACGATGTCGGGCGGCGTTCCGCGGGGCGCGAACAGGGCATCCCAGGCGACCACGTCGAATCCCGGGACGCCTTGCTCCGAGACCGGCTTGACGCCCGGCAGCATCTCGCTGGCATGCAGCGAAGTGATGCCGAGCGCGCGCAGCCTGCCGCTGGCGATGTGCGTGCGCGCTGCCGTGATCGTGTCGATGACCAGCGGGATCTGACCGCCGAGCACGTCGGTCATCGACTGGCCCGACGACTTGTAATTGACCGCGAAGAGCGGCGCCTGCGCTTCCTTGACGAACTGCGCGAACACCACTTGCGCGGTCGTGCTGGGCAGGCCGACGTTGAGGGTGCTGGGTTTGGCGCGTGCGCCGGCGATGAGCTCGGCGATGCCGTTGGTGGGAAAGTCCGGCGACGAGGTGCAGAACACCATCGGCAGCAGGCCGATCATGCCGACGGCTTCCAGGTCGGTGGCCGGGCTGAAGCCGGGGCTCGCGAACAGGAACTCGTTGGCCGCGTTCGTGGCGTTGGTGCCGAGCAGGAAGGTGTACCCGTCCGGCGCCGCCTTGGCCGCGGCCGCCGCGCCGATGTTGCCGCCGGCCCCTGCGCGGTTGTCGATCACGAAGCTCTGGCCGAGCGTCTTCTGGAGCTCCTGCGTGAGCAGGCGCGTGAGCACGTCCGCGCCCTGCCCGGCGGCATAGGGCACGATGATGCGCACCGGCCGCTCGGGCCAGCCCGACTGCGCCATCGAGAATTGCGGCAAGACGGCCAGCGCCGCGGCCAAGCTGATGCGCAGCACGCTGCGGCGGATCGGTTGCAGGAGGGCCTTCATGGCATTCATGCGGTTCTCCATCGCGGTCAGGCCGCCAGCGCCAGGCCGGGCCGGGGCCACGGGGCCGCAAGCAGCTGCCCATAGCCCGACAGGGTGATGAAGGCGGTGCGCCGATCAGGCCCGCCGAAGCAGATGTTGGTGCAGTAGCCTTCCGGCGCCTCGTGGAACTCGAGCAGCTCGCCCCCCGGCGAGAACACGCTGATGCCGCCGTGCACCAGCGTGGCCACGCAGATGTTGCCGCTCTCCTCCACCGCCAGCGAATCGAAGCGCTGGTAGCCCGCGAGGCCATGCACGAGCGTGCCGCCATTGGGTGACGGCCAGGGCGCAAGGCCCAGTTCGCCGGGCCCCTTCACAGGGTAGGACCACAGGCGGCTCGTTTCCGTCTCGGACACGTAGAGCGTGCGTCCATCGGGCGACAGCCCCACGCCGTTCGGCGTGAGCACCGGATGCGCCGCACGGCGGATGAAGCGCCGGTCGGTGCGCGCGTAGTACACCGCGCCGCGCAGCATGCGGTCCTCGAAGGTCTTGCCGAAGTCGGTGAACCAGAAGCCGCCCTCGCCGTCGAAGACGATGTCGTTGGGCCCGTGCAGCGCAATGCCGTCGCAGTGCGTGTAGAGCATCTCCACCGCGCCCGTCTTCAGGTCCACGCGCTGGATCGCGCCGCCCTCGTAGTCCACGGCGGGGCCGGTGGGCCGCGTGAAGCCGGCATCGGTGCGCCAGCTGAAGCCCCCGTTGTTGCAGACGTAGCAGTGCCCATCGGGCCCGATCGCCGCGCCGTTGGGGCCGCCGCCGAGCGTCGCCACGACCTGCAACTGTCCGTCGGTCTGCACGCGCATCAGGCGCGCGCCTTCGATCTCCACCACCAGCACGCTGCCGTCGGGCATGGCGATCGGTCCTTCGGGAAAGCGCAGGCCTTCGGCCATCACGCGACCCTGCAGCTTGAATTGCTTCATGGCTTGTTGTCTCCGCTCATGCATGTGCGGCCTGCGCCGCTTCTGCGCGCGCACCCAGGTAGGCGTCGATCGCGCGCTGGCGACCTTCGCGGCTGCCCAGTGCGGCCGAATCCAGTTCACCCACGATGTGCCCATGGCGCATCACCCAGGCCCGCGAAGCCAGCTTGGCCGCCGCGTGAAAGCTCTGCTCGACCAGCAGCGCGCTGAGCCTCTGTTCGCGCTGGATGCGCGCGAGCCGCTCGTAGACGCGCGCCACGAGCAAGGGCGCCAGGCCCAGCGACGGCTCGTCGAGCAGGAGCAGGCGCGGCGCCGACATGAGCCCGCGGCCGATGGCCAGCATCTGCTGCTCGCCGCCGCTGAGCAGCCCCGCAGGCGCCTTCAGGCGGTTGGCGATCTCGGGGAAGAAGTCGAGCACCATCTGCTGGCGCTGCGCGCGGGTGCGGCTGTCGACGAAGTAGGAACCGAGCGTGAGGTTCTCCGCCACGCTCAGGTCGGTCACGATCGCGCGGCCCTCTGGCACGTAGACGATGCCCGCGCGGAAGCGCTGCGCCGCATCGAGGCGCGTGATGTCCTGCCCGTCGAAGACGATGCGGCCCTGCGCAGGCTCGAGCCCGGCGATCGCCCGCAGCGTGCTCGACTTGCCCGCGCCATTCGCACCCAGCAGTGCCGCGACGCTGCCCGCACCCATGGCGAGCGAGACGCCGTGCACCACCGGTCCCGCGCCGTAGCTCACGCTCAGGGCCTCGACATGCAGCAGTTCACTCATCCTCGTCCCCCAGGTAGACCCGCACCACGTCGGCATTGCCGCGGATCTGCGCCGGCGTGCCCGAGGCCAGCAAGGTGCCGACGTTGAGCACGTGGATGCTGTCGCACACCTCCATGATCAGGTCCATGTCGTGCTCGACCACGACCAGCACCAGTCCCGGCGAGCGCAGTTTCTTGAGCGCGTCGGACAGGTCGCGCGTCTCCACCGAATTCAGGCCCGCCGCCGGTTCGTCCAGCAGCAGCACGCGAGGCTGGCCGGCGATGGCGCGCGCGATCTCCGCGAGTCGCAGCACGCCCGGCGGCAGTTGCGACGGCGACTCGTCCGCCACATGCGCGATGCCCAGGCGCGACAGCGCGGCCAACGCGAGTTCGCGGTTGCTCGCGCGCTCGGCGCGGCCCTGCGGCAGCGGCAGGAAGGCGTCGAGCCAGCCTGCGCGACTCTGGCGATGCAGCCCGATCGCGACGTTCTCCGCCACCGACAGCTCGGGGCACAGGGCCACGTGCTGGAAGCTGCGCGAGAAGCCGAGCGCCGCGCGGCCCGTGGGCGGCACGCCTTCCAGCTTCACATCGCCCAGGCGGATGCTGCCGACCTGCGGCGAGTACAGGCCCGTGAGGCAGTTGAAGAAGCTCGTCTTGCCGGCTCCGTTGGGGCCGATCAGCCCCGTGATCTCGCCCGGCCTGAGTTGCAGGCTGATCTTCTGCAGCACCTGAATGCCGCCGAACGAAAGCGACAGCCCCTGCACCGCGAGCGGCGCCGCCGGCTGCATCACAGTGGCGGTCGCTGTCATGCGTGCCCCCCTTCGAGACGCTTGCGCAGCGATGCGGGCAGCGCATTCACGCCCAGCACCACCGCGAGCAGCGCACCGCCATAGAGGATCGGCACCCAGTCGCCCGCGCCTGCCAGCAGCAGCGGCATGAGCGTCAGGAACAGGGCCCCGATGAAGCTGCCGATGAAGCTCAGCGAATACAGGCTCACCACCGAACCCACGAGCAGGAAGATCGAGGTCCAGAGCGTGAAGCTGTTGGGCGACACCGTGGACGAGCTGAAGGACAGCAGCGCGCCGCCGATGGCCGCGATCGCCGCGCTGAGCGCCATGCACGACAGGCGTGCCCAGCTCCGCCGTACGCCGAAGGATTCGGCCGCCGGCGCCGACGTGCGGATGAGCAGCAGCGCCATCGCCTGGCGCGAGCGCCGGAACTGCCTCAACACCAGCACCACGATCACGAGCCCGGCCAGCGGCAGGTAGTAGCGCTGCAGTTCGCGCGACATCCCGGGCAAGGCATCGCGCTTGACGTACAGGCCTTCGTAGCCACCGGTGACTTTCGAGAAGTACAGAAGCACCTCGGGCAGCGCGAGCGCCAGCGCCATGGTCGCCACCGCCAGGTAGATGCCCGAGAGGTTGCGCGACGGATAGGCAAACACCAGCCCGAGCAACGCGCCCGCAACCGCAGCGAACGGCAGGCTCGCCAGCAGCGACAGGCCCAGGTACTTTTCGCCCATGGCCACCACGTAGGCGCCCACAGCGACGAAGACGCCATGCCCGATCGACACCTCGCCGCCGTAGCGGACCATGAAGCTCACCGCGAGCAATGCGATCGCATTGGCGAAGCACAGGCCGAGCGTGAACGTCCAGTACCCGCCCGCCACCCATGGCAGGAGCACCAGCACCGCGCCGAGCACGACGGCGGCCCATGGAAGCTGCCGCGTGGCCCCGGGCCGTGCCTCGGCCGCAGGCGCGCGCGTGGCGGTGATCATGGCCGCCTCAGACACGGGCACCTCCGCGAACCGCCAGCACACCCCTGGGGAAGAGATTGAGCACCAGCAGGATGGTCACCAGCATGTAGGTGTTGTTGAACTCCGCCGCGACGTAGAAGGACAGCAGGTTCATCAGCACCCGATGAAGATCCCGCCCACCACTGCGCCGGGCAGGCTGGCGAAGCCGCCGACGACCGCCGCGGCAAAGGCCTGGAGCATGAAGGACGCCACGCTGGTGGACGACAGGAAGGTGGTCGGCACGATCAGCAGCGAAGCGACCAGTCCCAGCAGGCCTGCGACGACCCACGAAAAGAGATGGATCCGCCGCAGGCTCAGCCCGCACACGCGACTGGCGAACGGATGCGCCGACACCGCGCGGAACGCGATGCCGATGCGCGTGCGCTCGATCAGCAGGTAGAGCGCGCCGATCACGAGCAGCGTGACGCCGAGCACCGCGAGGTCGTAGGACGAGATGCGGATCGGGCCCAGGTCGACGCGCCACGCGGGCAGCGGCAGCTCGAGCGACACCACGTTGGAGCCGAACACCAGTTGCGTGATGCCCTGCGTGACGAGGCCCACGCCCAGCGTCGCGATGGTGCTGGTCAGGTCCGACTTGAACACCAGCGGCGCGATGAGCAGGTAGGCCACCGCCATCGCCGCGACCATGATCGCCAGCGACAGCATGACGGCCGCGCCCCACGTCATGTTGCCGAGGATGCCGCCGGTGAAGCCGAACACCAGGAAGGCCGCGAGGCCCGCCAGATTGCCGTGCGCGAAGTTCACGACCATCGAGCTCTTGTAGATCAGCACGATGCCGATCGCGCCCATGGCATAGAGGCATCCGCTCACGATGCCGGCCCACACGAGACCCAGGAAGTCGGCCATGGCGTGTCAGGCCTTTCTTTCGGAGAGGCGCTGGTTGCGGTCGACCATCTCGATGACCGCAGGGAAGTAGCGGCCGCTGAAGCCGTGGGCCGCCGTGGCCGCGTAGTAGCGCTGCGCCAGTTCGGTGACATGCGCGTCGACGCCGGTCTGCCCGGCCAGTTCGAGCACGTATGAGATGTCCTTGAGCACGTACTCCGGCGAGAAGGACTTGTCCGGGAAGCTGCGCGGCAGCATCGCCTTGCGGCCATGGTTGCGCAGCACGAAGCTGTCGCCCGAACCCTTCGAGACGGCATCGAGCAGCGTCTCGGGCTTCACGCCCGCACGCTCGCCCAGCACCATCATCTCGGCCAGCGCGACAGTGTTCTCGAACACCAGCGCGTTGTTGATCAGCTTGACGACCTGTCCGCAGCCGACATCGCCACACAGCGTGACGTCGGAGCCGATGTAGCGCAGCAAGGGCTCGATGCGCGCGAAGAGCGCGGGCTGTGCGCCGGCCATGATGCTGAGCTCGCCGCGTTGCGCCGCCTCGCGTGTGCGAGCCACCGGCGCGTCCGCAAACTGCACGTCGCGCTGTGCAAGGCGCTCTGCAACCCCGCGGGCCGATGCCACCGTGGTCGTGCTCAGGTCGACGATCACTTGCGGACGGCGTGCGCCCGCCGTGAGACCTTGCTCCCCGAGGCACACCGCTTCGACCGCGGGGCCTCCGGGCAGCGACAGGAAGACGACCTCTGCCTGCGCGGCCAGCTCGCCGAGCGTCTGGACGCGGCGCGCCTTGGTGCCTTGCACCGCCTCGAACGCCGCCCCGTTCGTGTCGAAGGCCAGCACCTCGCCCGCATGCTTGAGCGCCATGTTGCGGCACATGGGTCCGCCCATCACGCCCAGGCCCACGAAGCCGATCACCGGACTGGATTGCTCTGTCATGGCTTGTTCCCTGGGTTCAGTCCATCCACATGCCGCCGCTGATGTCGAGCGACGTGCCGGTGATCCAGTTGGAAGCGGGCGAGCAGAGGAAGAGGGCCGCCTGCGCGATGTCCTCCGCATTGCCGTAGCGTCCGAGCGGCACAGTGGCATTGGCGGAAGGCGCGGCGCTGCCGGTGACATTGGCCCACATCGCGGTCTCCACCGGTCCCGGGGCGAGCGTGTTGGCGTAGACGCCGTGCGGCGCGCCCGCCTTGGCGATCCAGCGCATCATCCCGTGCACCGCCGCCTTCGACGACACGTAGGCCGGGCCCGAGGCGACGCCGCCGTTCTTGGCGGCGATCGAGCCGGCCGCGAGGATCTTTCCGTAGCCGCGCTCGCACATCAGCGGGAACAGCTTGCGCGCCGGGTTGACGACGCCGCGCACGTTGACCTGCATGATCGCGTCCCACTCCTCGTCGGTGCTCTCGCCGAGCGGGGTGCGCGCGATGATGCCGGCGCAGAGAACGAGGATGTCGATCCGGCCGTGCTTCGCGATCACGGAATCGATCACCGCGTCGGTGTCGGCGCGCGAGGTCACGTCATAGCGGCGGTACTCGATGCCCGCGCCCATGTCTTCCTTCTCGGCGCGGTCCGTCGCGATGACGCGCGCGCCCGCCGCCTTGAACGCGGCCGAGATCGCCCGGCCCATGCCGCCGGCGCCGCCGGTGATGAACGCCACCTGGCCTTCCAGGCTGGCGGGGCCGCTCAGATGTTGTGCCATTTCCATTTGCTCCTGATGAAGTTGTTGCTGGGCCGCCGCGCGTATCAGCGGAAGGACGCTGTGGCCGACATGGCGAGCTCGCCGGCGGGTCCGCGGGCCCAGAGCGCGAGCGCTCCGCCCTCGTCCTCGCGGCCTTCCACGCGGAACGGATGCGAGACGAACAGCGGGTTGACGCCGCGGAACTCGAAGCTCGCGAGCGCGCGTCCGCCGCCATGCTCCAGCGCCAGCCCTTGCAGGAGGGTCGCGGTCAGCGGGCCGTGCACCACCAGGTCCGGATAGCCTTCTTCGTTGCGCGCATAGGCCTGGTCGTAGTGAATGCGGTGGCCGTTGAAGGTCAGCGCCGAATAGCGGAACAGCAGCGTGGTGTCGGGCACGACCTCGCGGCCCCACTGCGCGACATCGTCGTGGCGTGCCGGCGCCGGCATCGCGGCCCCCGGGGGCGTTGCCTCGCGGTAGACGATGTCCTGCTCTTCGACGATGCAGTCCACCCCTTCGCATTGCGTGGTGTGCTGCACCGTGACGAACCAGAGCGAGCCCCGCTTGCCGACCTTGTTCTCCACCTTCTGGATACGGCTCTTTCTTGTCGCGGCCGAGCCCACCGGCAGGTCCGCGAGGTATCGGATGCGGCTGCCCGCCCACATGCGTCGCGGCAGCTCGATTGGCGGCAGGAAGCCGCCCCGGCGCGGATGACCGTCCGTGCCGAGTCCGCGGCGCGGCACTGCGGGGTTGAAGAACATCCATTGCCAGCCCGGCGGGAGCGCATCGCCCAGGCGCGGGCTGCTTTCGAGATCGAGCGTGGCCGCCATGGTCTCGACGGCATGGACGGAGATGCGCTCGGTGCGCTCCTCTTCGCGGCCGATCCAGCTTTCGTAGGAAGCAGTCAACGGTCGCACCTCACGAGATCCTGGCGTCGAAGACGGCGGCCGGATAAGGCCGGAAGTCCCGCACCATCTTGAAACTGCCATCGGGCGCGGCCTGGATGATGGCTTCCTGGCGTGCGCCGCGGTGGTCGCCGGGCTTGAAGCTCACGCCGCGCGCACCGCCCACGGTCTGGTCGGTCAGGGTCTCCATCACATCCACCAGGCTGGCGCGGGTGAGTGGCTTGCCGCTGGCCAGCAGCGTCTTGAAGCCCTTCACGAAGAGGGCGCCGTTGCTCCAGCCATTGAGGCCGAAGACGCCGATGGGGTCGGCCGGGAAATGCTTCGCGACCTGCTCGCGGTAGGCCTTGATGTCGGCGTCGTCCGCCGTGACCGGCATCAGCCACGACGAGAAGTAGGTCCCGTCGAGGAGATTGCCGGCCAGCTTGCGGGTGGTCGGGTCGGCGGTGAAGAAGGGCGCCATCCACTTGGCCTGGTAGCCGACGCGATCGGCGGCCTTCAACGCCGCCGCGAGATTGGCGTTGGAGCCGAAGAGGATGACCACTTCCGCCTTCGCATTGGCCAGCCGGCGGACATGCGGCGTGAAGTCGGTGTTGCGCACCTCGAAGGGAATGGACTCGGCCGCTTCCTTCTTCACGGTTTCCAGGTGCAGGTCGAAGCCGCGCTTGGCCGAACGGCCCAGCTCGTCGTTTTCCCAGAGGAGCGCCACGCGGCCTGCCTTGAGGTCGCCGAGCGCGTAGTCCAGGTTGGCCGCGGCTGACCAGCCGTAGTCCGGCAGAAGCGGGAAGACGAGCCGCTCGGCGAACAGCGCGGTGGCACCGCCGATCGGGCCGATCATCGGCAGGCCCACTTCCTTGGCATAGGGAATCACCGCGACCGATTGCGCGGTGCCCACGGGCGCTGCGAGCGCGAAGACCTTGTTCTCTTCCACGAGCCGGCGCGTGACCGCCACGCTGCGCGCGGGCTCGTAGCCGTCGTCATAGGTGACGTAGTTGATCTTCCACCCGTCGAGGGCGTTGGTCTCGTTGGCCCACTTGAAGCAGGCCTCCGCCGCGTGCGTGAGGATTGTGTAGAAGGGCACCGGCCCGGTGACCGGGGTGAAGGCGCCGACCGTCACGGTCTTCGTCGCCGTGTCGATGCCCGGCGAGGCCTGCTGCGCAAGCGCCCAGGTGGGCAGCCCCACCGATGCCGCCGCGACCCCGGTGGAGAGAAAAGTCCTTCTACGCATGGTTGTCTCCTGAACTGGAAGGAAAGAATCGTTTCGAACCGCTCAAGAATGCATTCTATAAGTTGCATCATTGGTCGATGTCTTAGGGTTTTCCTGTGTAATTTCGCATTTCTCGGCCAGAACTGCACTTATAGAATGCATTCTCAAGGAGTCCAAACGAAGCCATGAGCCATCCGCCCCTCGCCGGCAAGCGCGTCATCGAACTCGGCACGATGCTGGCCGCCCCCTTTGCCACACACATCCTTTCCCAGCTGGGTGCGGAGGTGATCAAGGTCGAGCCGCCCGCGGGCGACCCCACGCGCAGCCTGGTGCGCGGCGGCCCGAGCGGCACCTTCATCGCCTACAGCCACGGCAAGAAGAGCGTCTGCATCGACCTGTCGAAGCCCGACGGGCAGGCCGCGCTGCATGCGCTGCTTGCCGGCGCCGATGCGCTGGTCCACAACCTCGCCCCGCGCGCGGCCCGCAAGCTGGGCGTGACGCGGGAAGCCTGCGCAAAGATCAACCCCGCGCTCATCTACTGCCACATCCGCGGCTATGCCGCCGGGCCGCAGGAAGACGACCTCGCATCGAACCCCGTCGCGGAAGCCGCCACCGGCGTGATGGATGCCAACCGCATCGACGGCCGGCCGAGCCGCCTCGGCCCCTCGTACCACGATCAATTCGCCGGCGCGTATGCCGTGATCGGGATCCTGGCGTCGATGCTTCAGCCCCGGCAGGAGAGCGCTCCGGGCCACGTGGAGATCGGCCTGTATGAAACCGGACTGCATGTCGCGTCGCGCGACCTGGTCGGGGTGCAGCTCAAGACGCAGCTGCTCGGGCGCCCCGAGCGCGAGCCACATGGCGAGTTCAGCATGCCGGGCTATGGCGCGTACCGCACCGCGGACGAGCGCTGGATCTATCTGCTGATGCTCACCGACGGGCACTGGCTCAAGTTCTGCGAAGCCATGGGTCTGCCGCAGGCAGGAGATCCCGCGCTGGCCACGCTGCGTTTGCGCAAGAAGGCTCGCGAACAGGTCGAGGAAATTGTCCGGCGCGCGATCTCGCCGCACCGGTTCGACGACGTGGTCGCGCGCCTCAAGGCAGCGGGCGTGGGCTGCACCGAAGTGCTGCCGCTGGAGCGCGTGCTCGACGCGCCGCAGGCACAACAGCCGGGCAAGACCCGCGCGCTGCGCTACCGCGGCCTGGATTTCCAGGCACCGGAGTTCCCGCGCCTGCACGCGGCCACCGACGGCGTGCAGACCCTGCCGCCGGCCGAACTGGGCGAACACACGCTGGAAGTCCTCGCTGCAGCAGGCGTCACCAGTGCACAGCGCGACGCCTTGCTGGCATCCGGCGCCGTGGTCGCGGCCAAGCCCGGCTCATTCGGCTGGGCGCCGGTCCGCGAGGCCGCCTGAGAGGCGCGAGACAGGACGCAAGACAGCGGGCACCATGCTCGAACAAGGAGACATACGTGAACCCTCTCATCACCCGCAGAGGTGCCCTGCTCGGCGGCCTGTCCTGCCTGATCGGGGCGGCCGGCTTTCCCGCACAGGCGGCCGCGTATCCCGA
Source organism: Variovorax sp. YR216 (assembly GCF_900107745.1). Taxonomy (GTDB): domain Bacteria; phylum Pseudomonadota; class Gammaproteobacteria; order Burkholderiales; family Burkholderiaceae_C; genus Variovorax. Next base: position 62,894 of record NZ_FNRO01000015.1, read on the forward strand.
GCGCCCGGTCCGCCTGGTGATCGGCTTCCCGCCGGCCGGCGGCGCTGATTTCGTGGGCCGGCTCGTCGCCCAGCGCATGAGCCAGACGCTGGGCGGCAACGTGGTCGTGGAGAACAAGGCGGGCGCCAACGGCATGATCGCCGCGGCCGACGTGGCGCGCTCGGCGGCGGACGGCTACACGCTGCTCCTGGGCGTGACCGCGAGCCAGTCCATCAGCCCGGTGCTGGTGGCGAAGCCGCCCTACGACCCCTTGCGGGACTTCACCCCCATCAGCATGGTCGGCTTCACGCCGCTGGTGCTGGTCGTCAATCCCAGGCTGCCGGCGAGATCGGTGGGCGAGTTCGTCAGCTACGTCAAGGCCAGCAAGGAACCCGTGCCCTACGGCTCGGCCGGTATCGGCAACATCACGCACATGGCGGGCGAACTCTTCGTGCAGACCACGGGTGCCAGCCAGCTTCGGCACATACCGTACAAGGGAAGCGGGCAGGTCATCACCGACCTGATCGGCGGACAGGTGCAGGCGTATTTCGACACGCTGCCCTCGTCCCTGCCCTTCATCCAGAGCGGACAGTTGCGCGCCCTGGCCGTGACCGGCCAAGCGCGCTCTCCTGCCGCGCCGGACATCCCGACCATGCGCGAAGCGGGGCTGACCGACTACAGCCCCACGACATGGTTCGGCGTCCTGGCGCCGCCCAGGCTCGACAGCACCATCGCGCTGCAGCTCAGTGCCGCGCTGGAACAAGGCTTCAACGATGCGGAGTCCCGCAAGGGCCTCACCGCGCGAGGCGTGGAACCGGTGTTGAACAGCCCGGCCGAATTTCGCACCGAGCTCGAGGCGGACTTGTCCCGCTGGCGCGGCGTCACGCGCAAGGCCGGCATCACGCTCGACTAGCCGCTGCGCGAAGGCTTCCAGCCCTGGGTGGCGCTATGCCGAATGCCCGCTGCGCGCCACCAGGATCACGCCGATGATGATCACGCCGATGCCCAGCCAGCGCTGGAGCCCGACGCTCTCGCCGAACAGCCACCACGCGAGCAGTGCGTTGACGACGTAGCCGATCGACAGCATCGGATAGGCGACGCTCACTTCCACGCGCGACAGCGCGACGATCCACACGACCACGCTGATGGCATAGCAGGCCAGTCCGCCGAGGATGCCGGGATGCATCGCAAGGCCCGTCGCGGTGCGCCAGAGCGCGCTCGCGCCGGCCGACATGTTGATTTCGCCGACGCTGTTGGCGCCGGCCTTCAGAAGCAGCTGGGCCGCTGCGTTCAGCAGCACGCCGCTGAGGATCCAGAGGAAATCGATGACTTTCATTGATGGGAAGACCGGCACGCGATGGCGCCCGATCATATGACGCGCCGCAGGGGATTCGCGGCGGTGGGGACAGTTCGAGGCATCGAGGGAACCGATCCTTCAGGACCAGCGCCGAAGCGCCCTCTACCAGCGCCTGCGAACTGTCTGCCGCCATCATGACCGGGAAATCTTACGGACGTATGAATACGAATACGCCCGCCCTCATGCCCGCAACCTGGCCGCCCTTGCATGGACCAGCCGGTCCATGCGCAGGCGCTGGCGGTCGTCGGTGATCATGCGTGCTGCCAGCAGCACCGATCCGATCGAGGCCAAGGCGCCGGCGCCTGTCAGCAACAGCAGCAGCAGGATCTGGTACTTCGCCGATTCGACCGGGTCCATGCCGGCGAGCAACTGCCCGGTCATGATCCCCGGCAAGGTGATGATGCCCGCGGCCGACATCTGGTTGATGATCGGAATGATGCCGCGCCGGATCGACGTGCGCACCAGTTCGCGCAGCGCCTCGTGGATGGTGTCCCCCAACGCAAGCCGCGCCTCGATCGCGGTCCGCCGCACCGCCACGCCATCGAAGAAGCTGTCGAGCCCCAGGCTCGCGGAATTGAGCACGCTGCCGAGCACGATGCCCAGCAGCGGAATCGCGTAGCGCGGGTCGTGCCACGGCTCGGGCCGGATCGCGGTGAGCAAGGCGAGCACCACCGTCGCCACGCTGGACACGGACACCGTGGCCGCTGCGATGCCGTAGTTGCCGCCCTTGCGCAAGCGCCATTCCGGACGCACCGCCACTTCCCGCGCTGCGGCGGCCATCATCACCGCGGCCACGAGCACGGTGAAGCCGGGCGATTGGGACTGGAACACCAGCCTGAGCACGTAGCCGACCAGCAGCAGCTGCACCACCATCCGCACGGCCGCCCAAAGCACCTGGCGATGCACGCGCAACTGCAGGACCATCGACGCGATGGCATTCGCGAACACCAGCGTGGCCGCCAGCGCGATGTCGGTGAATTGCAGGTGGATGACGTTCATGCGCTCTGCAGGGCCCGGTCGGCCACGGTCAGGCAGCGATGCCCGACGCGCCCGGCCTGCTCCTCCGAATGGGTGACCCAGAGGACTGCGGTTCCTTTCGCCGTCTCCTCGCCCAGCAATGTCTCGTAGGCCAGGGTGGATGTCTGGTCGAGCGATGCGGTGGGCTCGTCCAGAAGGAGCACCGACGGACTGCGCGACAGCGACCTGACCAGGGCCAGGCGCTGGCGCTCCCCTGTCGACAGATGCATGAGTTCCGCGTCGAGGATGGCGCCGGGCAGCCCCAGCGCGGCGACCATCGACCGCACCTTGTCGGTGTGGGCGCCCTCGAAGTGCTGGCTGACGACCGGCGACCACCATGCCGGCTCGGCGGGCTGGTAGATGACCCGTCGGCGCCAGCCCGGCCCGCTCAGCCGTTCGCGGGGGGCACCGTCCAGTTCGACCACCCCCGCCCGTGGCGGATCGAGGTCCGCGATCAATCTCAGCAGCACCGTCTTCCCGGCACCGGACTTGCCCATGAGCACCACGCATTCCCCGGCGTCGACATGGAGGTCGAACGGCCCCGCCAACGCGGAACGAAGACCATGCACGCGAAGCCGGGGAGTGGATGACATCCGCGCTTTGTACAGGGCTTTCGTGACCGTGGGCGACGGAGAGCGCGCAGATCGGCCTGCCGGAAGCGTTTCGCGACAGGCGACGCCCGTGCCGTGTCGACTTGTCCTATTTGTCGTGACGCAGATACGTCGCCTGCCGCGGCAAGAGCAAGCTGACGACGAACACGATCCCCATCATCGCCGTCACGTACCAGTAGAAGTACGACTCGAGCCCGATCGACTTGAGCCCGAGCGCCACGTATTCCGCGGACCCGCCGAAGATGGCATTGCCCAACGCATAGGAAAGGCCCACGCCCAGGGCCCGCACTTCAGGTGGGAACATCTCCGCCTTCACGATTCCGCTGATCGACGTGTACAGGCTGACAACTGCCAGCGCGACGGTGATCAGCACCCCGGCGACCAGCGGGCTGCCGACGCCCTGCAGGCTGGTGAGCACCGGCACCGTCATCATCACCCCCAGCGCACCGAACAGCAGCATGTTGCTGCGCCGGCCGATGCGATCCGACAGCGCACCGAACAGCGGCTGCATGCACATGTAGATGAACAGACAAGCCGTCATCACATTGCTGGCGGTCTTGATCGACATGCCGGCCGAGTTCACCAGGTACTTTTGCATGTAGGTGGTGAAGGTGTAGAAGATCAGCGAGCCGCCTGCCGTATAGCCCAGCACCATGAAGAAGGCGCGCTTGTGATGCGTGAACAGTTCGCGCATCGTGCCCGCGCCCTTGGCGGCGCGCGTCTTGTGGCTCGCGGTCTCGGTCAGCGTGCGGCGCAGCATGAGCGCGACCACGGCCGCGACGGCGCCCAGCACGAAGGGAATGCGCCAGCCCCAGCTCTTGAGCTCGGCTTCGTCGAGCATCTGCTGCAGAACCACGACGACCACCACTGCGAGCAACTGGCCGCCGATCAGGGTGACGTATTGGAACGAGGAGAAGAAGCCGCGCCGGCCGCGCATCGCCACCTCGCTCATGTAGGTGGCGGTGGTGCCGTATTCGCCGCCAACCGACAGGCCCTGCAGCAGCCGTGCGGCCAGCAGGAGCACCGGCGCGGCAGTGCCGATGGCCGCGTACGTGGGCAAGCAGGCAATGATCAGCGAGCCCGCGCACATCATCATCACCGAGACGACCATCGAAGCCTTGCGGCCCTTGCGGTCGGCCAGGCGACCGAACAGCCAGCCGCCGACCGGGCGCATCAGGAAACCCGCGGCGAACACGCCAGCCGTGTTCAGCAACTGCACGGTCGGGTCCGACTTGGGGAAGAACGCCGGCGCGAAATAGATGGCGCAGAAGGCGTAGATGTAGAAATCGAACCATTCGACCAGATTGCCCGAGGAGGCGGCAAAGATGGCGAAGATGCGCTTGCGACTTTCCTCGAAGGTGTATGGCGTGTCGTTGACGCTGGTGGTCCTGCTCGGGCTTGACGCGCCGAGGGTGGACGCGCTGGCGATGTCGGTCATGGGAAGATGGTCCTTGTCTCTGTTTGGGCTCGCCTCCAGGTGGCGCGAAGCCGTGCCGGCGAGTGTGTCGGACCACCGCCGCACTGTCGTCCGTAGCCCATCGTCGGGCGGCTACGTATCGGTACGCAAGGGTAACTACCTAGACGGCTTACAACCCGTGTTCTCGCAGGAAGCGGTCGAGCTGGTGGCTGTTTGCAAGGCCCAGCTTGGCAAACACGTGGGCGCGGTGCGTCTCCACCGTGCGTTGTTCCAACGGCGCAAGCTCCAGGGCGATCTGCTTGTTGGGCTTGCCTTCGGCGACGAGCCGGGCCACCTGGGTCTCGCGCGGCGTGAGCTTGGCCCACAGCGCCTGCGCTGACTTCCTTGCTTGCCGCCGGGTGGCGATCTCTCCGGCCTTCTGCAAGGCCCTGGCAATGGTTTCCAGCAGGCGCTCGTCGTTGCAGGGCTTTTCAAGCCAGTCGAAGGCGCCGTTCTGCACTGCCTCGATCGCGATGGGAATGTCACCGTGGCCGGACAGGAAAATCACGACCATCGGGCTGTCCTGCGCGCGCAGCGCATCGAGCACCTGCAGCCCGCTGATGCCGTCCATGCGCAGGTCCAGGACCACGCAGCCCGCGCGGTGGAGGTCAGCATCCGCCAGGAAGGCCTCGCCCGAGGCAAAGGTCTGCACCGCGTAGCCGCGCGAGAGCAGCAGCAAGCCCAACGAGCGCCGTACCGCCTCGTCGTCGTCCACGATGCACAGATTGTTGGCAGGAGCATTCATGGGGATGAGGGGGGTGCGATTTCCAACTCGACAGTGAATACTGTGCCACCACCGACCAGGTTGGCAAACGAAAGCCGGCCGCGGTGGGCCTCGACAATCGTGCGACAGATGTTGAGGCCCAACCCGAGTCCGCCGGACTTGGTCGTGAAGAAGGGCGCAAACACCTGCTCGGCCAACGCATCGTCGATGCCTGGCCCCTGGTCGGCCACACGAATGTGCATGCGCCCGTCGACGACCTCGGCCTCGACCTTCACAAGCCGTTGCTCCGGGGGCGTGTCCTGCATGGCTTGCAGGCCGTTGGATAGCAGGTTCAGCAGCACCTGTTCCAGCAGCACACGGTCGCCGCGCACCTTGGGCAGCTCGGCCGGCACGCGGACCTCGGCGCGTGCCTGCCGCTGCCGCATCTCGCCTTGCAGCAGCGCCAGCGCGTTATTCACCAGGGCCGCCACTGCACAGTCCTCCATGCCGACGGTACGTTGCCGCACGAAGCCGCGAATGCGCCGCACGATCTCGGCGCTGCGCTGGGCCTGCGCCACGGCTTCGTCCAGGCTGCTGACCAGCAATGGCTGGTTTCCCTGCTCCGCGAAGGCCTTGGCGGCACTCGCGAAATTGCTCAGCGCCATCAGCGGCTGGTTCAGCTCGTGCGCCAGGGTCGACGCCATCTCTCCGACGCTTGCAAGGCGCTGCGCGTGCTGCAGTTGCTCGTCGTTCTGGCGCTGGCGCAGTTCCGATCGCTTCTGCTCGGTGATGTCCACCACCGAACTCATCCAGCCCTTGTGCTGTCCATTGGCGTCGATCAGCGCGGCGGTGTAGACCATCGTGATCACCTCGTGCCCGTCGCGGTGCCGGATGCGCGATTCGAAGCCCGACCGTGCGGGCTGGCCGCTCATCATGGCGTCGTAGTAGTGCCAGTGCTGCGCCGAGTCGGCAGGATTCCAGTAGGGGTACGGCGGCAGTCGGCCCAGCAGCTCGTCGGCGCTGTAGCCAGTCATCTCGCAGAAGGCGGGATTGACATAGATGATGCGGCCCTCGAGGTCCCGTGCGCGCATGCCTACCAGGAGCGAATCCTCCATCGCCTTGCGGAACGCATGGGCCTCGTTGAGCGCATGGGTGCGCTCGCGCACGCGCAACTCCAGGTCACGCCGCGCGTCACGCTGCTCGACGAAGCGGCGTTCGCGCAGCTGCCAGTACAGGCCACCCAATGTCAGCACGCAGGCGAGCAGCAGCCCAAGCATCCAGGTGCGCTCCCCGGCGCGGGTGACTTCTGCGTGGTCGGCCATCATCGTCAGGGTCCAGCCGCCCAGGTCGGGCAGAGGCTCATCCACTGCGAGGAAGCGCCCAGGCTTGCCGCCCAGGTCGGCACGCACCAGGTACGTGCGCTCTCCCTCGACACGGTCGACCTTCCAGGGCAGTGCCGGGAAGCTGGACCGGTCGCCATATTGCCGGTGGCGCTGCAAGTCTTCCAGCTCGGGGGCAGTGAGGCTGCGTCTGGACCGGTACATCCACGATGGCACCGAGCTCATGAACACGATGCCGCGCGCATCCGCCAGCACGATGGGGTCGCGCGTGAAGGCCCAGGCCTCCTGCAACTCGCGCAGGCTGACCTTGACCGCCACCACGCCGTGCACCTCACCGTCCGCGGACCGCACCGGCGCCGAGATGAACAGCCCGGACTCGCCGGTGGTCAGGCCAATGCCGTAGAACAGGCCGCTGCGCCCCGCGCGGGCGTCGATGAAGTAGGGCCGGTTCGCATAGGACTCGCCGACGAAACTGTGGGACGTGGCCCAGTTGCTGGCCGCCAGCGTGAGGCCCTGCAGGTCGATCAGGTAGAGATCTTCGGAACCGGCGAGGCGGTTCACTTCCTCGATGTAGTGGTTCGCCCGCTGTCGGGCTGCCGGGTCTTGCGGGCGAGCCAGCGCCGCCAGCACGTCGGGATGCTTGGCCACGGTGAACGGCAGGTAGCTGTACTTGCCCGCTGCGTCACGCAGGCCCAGCACATGGACTTCCAGGGCGCGGCGGATCGAGTCAGCCTGAAAGTTCGCCTCGCGGTTCACGGCCCATTGGCTCGCGAGGGCGATCAGCGACAGCGCCAGCGAGACGGCGACCGCCCAGGCAGCCACCGTGCGCCAGCGATGGCGCGCACGAGGCGAAGGCGTGGGAGATTCGGGCGATTCAGGCAGGGAAGGCTGCATGGCAAACGCTTGCCGGAAAACGCGGCAAGCGGGATTCTGCCTGCATCCTCGCCCTGCAGAGGCCGTCGGCAACGATGAGTAAGTCGACCTGAGTTCCCGCCCCTTCACGACCGGCACCTGCCGACCGGAGCACTTGAAGCGGCCCGGGCGTCCGCGACGAGCGCCCAAGCCTCGCCACACTTCAGTGCAGCACCTTCCGCGCCGCGTGAATCGCCTCTCCTACCGTCTGGATGCGTCGTCCCACCTCTGCATTGATCACCTCCATCAAGGCCGTCAACTCACTGGGCTCGATCAAGAATTCCTCGACGTTCCGCGAGTTGAGCGGCGCCAGGAAATTCTGTACGCAGTCGTAGGCGCGATGCGCCCAGCGCAAGTTGTTGAACTCGTCCTCGACGAGCAACGCCGCCGAGCTGACGGCCTTCTTCTTTGCTTGCTTCTTGGTTTCGGCACTTGTTGCCGGGTCGTCACCAGCAACCTTGCGCTTGGTGGTTCTTGACTTGGCGGATGTCGTCCCCGCCGTTCGAACGGTCTTAGCCATTTCTAATCGCGCCCTTTTCCGACGCGACTTGCGCAGTATGCCAGCCCTGTTCCCGTAGCAGACGCTATTGGGCACGCGCACGGCGACGCGCTTGGCCTTCACCGGCATGCATGGCACGATGCCGGCCACCTCACCCGCCTGGAGACCCTTTCGATGAACGGCCGCTCACGCCTGCAGCGCCTGCTGGACGGCATCAGCGTCGCGATGATGCCGCTGGCGCTGGCGATCACGCTTCTGCTGTTCCTTCAATGGCCGCTGCGCGACTGGATCGGCAAGGGATCGACCCAGGCGAACGACCTGGCGCAATGGCTGTTCGCGCTCTATGTCGCAGTCGCAATCAACCATGCACGGCGGCGCGGCGCGCATCTCGTCGCACGGCCCGACATCCCGCCGTCCGGCGCGGGCGGCCTCGCGCGGTTGCGCCGCATCGGCGCACCGCTGTGCGTGCTTCCGTGGGCCGTCTTCCTCGTGGTCAGCGCGGCGCCCCCCGTGGGCCAGTCGGTGCGCGCGCTCGAACTCTTTCCGGACAGCTTCAACCCCGGCTATTTCATGATCAAGGTCGCGCTGATGCTGATGGGCCTGCTGATGGCAGCCCAGGCCGCGCTCGACCTCGTGCGCGCACTGCGCGGCGAGGCGGCGGCGTCGTGATGGCGACGGGCTGGTTCGGCCTCGCCCTGCTCCTGCTGGCGCTCGCGCTGATGATGACCACTGGCTGGCCGACCTACGCCGTGCTGCTCGGCGTGTGCTCGGCCGGCACCGTGGTGGGGCTGGCATCGGGCGCCATCGACGCCGCCGTGCTCGGCACGCTGCCAGCCCGCATCGTGGGCCTGCTCGATCGCGACCTGCTGCAGGCGCTGGCGCTGTATGCGCTGGTCGGCGCCTTGCTGAATCGGCTGATGCTCGCCGACAGCCTCTACAGCGGGCTCGACAGGGCATTGCGGCGGCGCGCGCCTTCCGCGGCGCCCGAGCTGGCAGGGCTCGGGCTCGGCCTGATGCTCGCGCCAATGAACGGATCGGTCGGCGCCAGCCTGATGACGCTTGCGCGCACCGCCGACGCGAGATGGGCCGCCGAAGGCCGCGCGCCGGCCCGGCGCGCCGCGATGGTGGCGCTCGCCAGCACGCTGGGCGTGATCGTGCCGCCCTCGCTGGTCCTGCTGCTGCTCGGCGACGCGATGCTGCAGGCGCACACCGAGGGCGTGAACCTCGCGCAGTCGATGGGCCTGCCGCATGCGGGCGCGGCCGTCCGCATCGTCAACACGCAGGACATCCTTCAGGCGGCGCTGCTGCCCGGCGCCGTGCTGCTGGTGCTGTGGGCGGTGCTGATCCTGCTCACCGCACCGCGCGCGCCACGAAGCGCGTCGCCCGGGCCGCTGACGACCGGCGAGCGCATCGCGCTCGGCGTGGTGCCGCTGGTCATCCTGGTCCTGCTCTCGCTCGTCGCGATCGGCCAAGTGCGCGCGGTCGAGGCGGCGGCCACCGCGGGAATGCTGCTGCTCTGCTGGGGCGTCCTGTCGCGCAGACTGACCGGCGCGCTGCTCCGCACGGTGCTCGACGAGGCCATGTCGCTGACCGGTGCGCTGTTCGCCTTGCTGGTCGCCGCGACCAGCTTCTCGCTGCTGCTGCGCCTGCTCGGCACCGACAGGCTCGCGGTGCAACTGATGCAATCGCTGCAGGGCCATCCGGTGGTCGCGACGCTGACCGTGCTCGGCGTGCTGCTGGCCTGCGCCTTCGTGCTGGATGCGTTCGAGCTGATCTTCCTGGTCGTGCCGATCGTGATGCCGCCGCTGCTGGCGCAGGTCGACGATGCAGCGTGGGTCTCGACACTGGCGCTGTTCGCGCTTCAGGCGGGCTTCCTGCTTCCGCCCTTCGGCTATGCGGTGGTGCTGGCGCGCGGCCACACCTCACCCCGGCCGGGGTCGTGGAATGTCCTTGCCGTTCTCGTGCCCTACCTCGTCGCGCTGCTGCTGGTCATGGGCATGGTGATCGCATGGCCCGCGACCACGCGCTGGCTGCGCACCGCGCCGGCAACGCTCGCACCGGACGAGAGCCTCCGGCCGGACCAGATCGATCAGCTCATGCGCGAGATGTCGACGCCGTCGGACGACACGCCGCCCGAACCGCCGCCCGATCAATGAGGCACGCGGCGCCCGCTCGCCCGGCGGCGCGCCGATCCGCGCAAACGCTGCGCGGCGACTTCTTCCCTGACCGCGGCGAAGTGCGACCTGACGACCTCGAAGGCGCGCTCGGCCGCCGGCAGCCGTGTGCGGCCGGTGTGCTCGACGATCCCCAGCGTCAATTCCAGGTCGAGCGCGGGCTGCACATCGAACCGCACGAGCGTTCCCGCGCGCAGCGCGGAGATCACGGCCACATCGGTCGACGGCGCGATCGCATCGCTTGACGTGAGCAGCGTCAGCACGGTGGAGACGTCGTTCGTGCTCGCGGCGAAATGCTGCTGCAGGGGCAGCGGCAGCTCGTACAGGACCGCCATGCGGCGCAGCAGCGACTCGTTGGCGTAGCCGGACATGATCAGCGGATAGCGCTGCAGGTCGCCGATCCCGATGCGTGGAACGCCGGCCAGCGGATGGTCGCGCCTGCCGAACCATCCGAAGGTGCAGTCGTAGACGGGTTCGGCGCTCACGCCGCTGTCCGCGTCGGCTGCGCGGACGTCGCCGACGAAGAAGTCGAGCTCCTCGCGCTGCAGTGCGGCCAGCAGCACGTCGGTGCTCTGCACCAGCGTGCTCAGGCGCAGGCCGGGTGCCGCCGACAGCAGTTCGAGCACCATGGGGCCGAGCAGGGTCATGGCGATCGACGAGCCCATGCCGAAGGAGAGGGATCCGAGTTCACCCGAACGCATGAGCGCCAGCGAACGCGCGCCCTCCCGCTCGTCGAACACGATGCGCCGCGCCCGCTCGGCATAGGTCACGGCGTAGGGCGTGGGGCGCAGCCGCCGGTCCTGCCGGTCGAACAGCGGGACGCGCAATTCGTCCTCGAGTGCGCGCAGGCTGCGCGAAAGCGCGGGCGGGCTCAGGTGCACCGCTTCCGCAGCGGCGGCCAACGAGCCCAGGTCCATCACGGCGAGGAAGTGGCGCAACTGGCGGGTGTTCAAGGGGCGGCCTCCATGACTTGCACATATTGCAAGCCGATGACTAAAAAGTTGCAATTTACGCAATCGTCACCGATTCCTAGACTCGCGGCAATGGCCCTGAACACCATGACCGATTCCACCTTTTCCACCCTCTCAGGCCGCCCGCTGGTGGCGATCGCCGCCGACCGCATCGAACGCCACCAGCACCCGGCGCATGCCCTGCTGCACGGCTATGTGCGCGCGGTGTCGGAACTGGCCGCGGCCCTCCCCCTGGCGCTGCCCGCGGCACCGCAGGCGATGGACGCCGACAGCCTGATCCACGGCATCGACGGCATCGTGCTGACCGGCAGCCCCTCCAATGTCGCGCCTGAGCGCTATGGCGCCGCCGCCCTGCCGGACAGCGTACTGCTCGACCACGAACGCGATGCCACCGTGCTGCCGCTGCTGCCGCGGTTGATTGCCGCCGGCGTGCCGGTGCTCGGCGTCTGCCGCGGCTTCCAGGAGATGAACGTCGCCTGGGGCGGCACGCTCGATGCCGCCGTGCACGCCCGGGACGGCGGACTCGATCACCGCGAGGGTGACCACGACCGGCCGATCCAGCGCTGGTACGACGACAGCCACGACATCCACATCGCACCGGGGGGCGTGCTGGCCGGTCTTCTGACTCAGCACCGCCTGCCGGTCAATTCGCTGCACCACCAGGGCATCGAGCGCCTCGGCGCGGGCCTGCGCGTGGAGGCGACGGCACCCGACGGGCTGCTCGAAGCCTTTTCCGTCGACGGCGCGCCCTCGTTCGCACTGGCAGTGCAGTGGCACCCCGAGATGCGCATCGACGACTGCCCACTGGCGCAAGCCATCTTCCGCGCCTTCGGCGCCGCCTGCCGCTCTCGGCAGCGACAGCGGTTGCAGCGGCTGGGCCTGCTGGCCGACCGCATGCCTGCCGCGCTCGCCGCCTGATCCATTCACGACCGCCATGAACCACACCGCCTCCCTCGACCTCTTCAGCCCCAGCTACGCCACGGCGCGGCAGAAATTCCTGGGCGCTGCCGCGGCGCGCCGCCTGCCCGTCGACAGCCGCGTGCTGGACCTGCTGGGCGCCGAAGGCGAGACCCTGGCGATGGACGTGGTGCTCGACGGCCCGGCCGATGCGAGCAGACTGCTGGTCGTGCTCAGCGGCGTGCATGGCGTGGAGGGCTTCTGCGGATCGGCTGTCCAGACCGGCATGCTGCGCCTTGGAGCGCCCGCGCACGCGGACACGGCGGTGCTGCACATCCACGCGATCAACCCGTATGGCTTCTCCTACCTGCGCCGCGTGACGCAGGAGAACGTCGACCTGAACCGCAACTTCGTCGATTTCGGCAAGCCCTTGCCCGTGAATGCGGGCTATGGGGAGATCCACGACGCGCTCCTGCCGCCCGCGTGGCCCCCTTCGCACGAGGCCGAGGCCACGCTGGCCGCCTATCGCGACAAGCACAGCGAGCGCGGACTGCAGCGCGCCATCAGCCTCGGGCAGCATGCGCATGCCGACGGCATGTTCTTCGGCGGACGCGCGCCCACCTGGAGCAATCGCACCTTCCGGGCCGTCCTGCGCGACTACGGAACGCAGGCGCGCGAGATCGCCTCGGTCGACATCCACACGGGTCTCGGGCCTTATGGCGTCGGCGAGCGCATCTTCGCGAGCTTCGACAACGGCGTGCTGCCGCGCGCACGGCAGTGGTGGGGCGAACTCACCGATGTGCACGCCGGCAGCTCGACCAGCATCCCGATGACGGGGCCCATCCAGACGGCGCTCTTCGAGGAGTGCGCGCAGGCCGTGCATCTCGGCATCTGCCTGGAATTCGGCACGTATCCCAGCGAGCGCGTGATGCCCGCGCTGCGCGCCGAGCACTGGATGCATCGCCACGGCGCCGACGACGGCATGCAGGCGCTGCATATCAAGCAGGCGCTCAAGGACGCCTTCTATCCCGACGCCGAGACCTGGAAGCTGGCCATCTGGCACCAGGGACGCCAGGCCTGCCTGCAGGCCATCGACGGCCTGCAGCCGGGCAGCCTGCCGCAAGGCTGACTGGGCACGGCCGATCCGCACCACGCACACTCCACACCCAGGACACCCATGAACGCCACCACCCTCGGTTCCAACCCCGTGCAAGAGGCCCTTCGTCCAAGCAACGCCAGCCACGACGCCGCGCCGTCGCGCATCAGCCGGAAAGCGGTCGCGGCCGCGGTCGCCGGCAATGCGCTGGAGTTCTACGACTTCGTCATCTACGCCTACTTCGCGGTCTACATCGGCAAGACCTTCTTCCCGGTGAGCGGCGAGTTCGGCAGCCTGATGGCGGCGGTCGCGACCTTCGGCGTGGGCTTCTTCACCCGGCCGCTGGGCGGGGTGCTCATTGGCGCCTTTGCCGACAAGGCGGGCCGCAAGCCGGCCATGATCCTGACGGTGGCGCTCATCACCATCGGCACCCTGGGCCTCGCCGCCACGCCGGGCTACGCCAGCATCGGCATCGCGGCGCCGATCATCGTGGTGTTCTGCCGGCTGCTGCAGGGGCTCGCGCTCGGCGGCGAAGTGGGGCCGGCCACTGCCCTGCTGATCGAGGCCGCACCCAAGGGGAAACGCGGCTTCTACTCGAGCTGGCAGATCGCGAGCCAGGGCCTCGCGGTGGCCGTGGGCGGATGCCTGGGCGTGGGTCTGTCGCTCGCGCTGCCGCCGGAGCAGCTGGCGTCGTGGGGCTGGCGTGTGCCCTTCCTGCTGAGCCTGGCGCTGGTGCCGATCGCCCTCTACATCCGCCGCAGCCTGCCGGAAACGCACGGCCACGGCCAGGAGCGCAGCGGTGCGGCGATCGTCGGCGCGGTGTTCCGCGAGCATCGCAGGATCCTGCTGCTGGGCGTGCTCGCCACGGCCTCGACCGCGGTGGCCTCGCAGGTGGGCAACTACATGGTGACCTACGCGGTGCAGGTGCTCAAGCTGCCCGCCGCCGTCGCGCAGGGCAGCGTGCTCATGGGCGGGCTGATGACCTTCGTCTTCGCCCTGGTCGGCGGCGTGCTGTGCGACCGCCACGGCCGGCGCGTGGTCAACATGCTTCCGCGCCTGGCCCTGCTGGTGCTGATCGTGCCACTCTTCATGTGGCTGGCCGGCGCGCCGAGCGTCGCCACGCTGCTCACCGTGTCGGCCGTGCTGGCCGCCCTCACCGCCATGTTCGGCACCGCCGGGCTGGTGCAGGTGCCCGAGCTGCTGCCCATGGCGGTGCGCAGCACCGGCCTCTCGCTGGTCTATGCGATCGGCACGTCGATCTTCGGCGGCACCACGCAGTTCGTCGTCACCTGGCTGCTGGCCCTGACGAAGAATCCGATGGCGCCTGCCTGGTATGTGGTGGTCATGAGCGCGATCAGCCTCTGGGCGATGTGGATGCTGCCGGAGTCGCGCGACGTGGATGTGCAGCGATAGCCTGCGCTTCGCAGGCGGTGCCCGCGAGGATCAGATGGCGCATCTGCGCAGCAATGGATGCGCTGAGTTCCCGGGCACCGTCCGGTCCCGCGCTTGACGGGTGGCCGAACGCGACTCTGGCGACCAGCCCGCGATAGCGAGGAAGCGCAACCTGCATCGCGGCAGCCAGCTTCTCCCTGTTGCGCGCCGTCCGGCGCAACAGGGTGAGCGGGTGCCTCTGCGCATCCGGCGAGATGACATTGCTCACCAGCGCAGGCACGAATCGCACCGGTGGGACCCATCGGGCGAACAGGGCAAAACTGTCCGACCAGTTCTGCAATGACGCAACGGCCCGCTGCGGGCCGAAGGTGGCGGGATCAGGTTCTATGTCTCCCGCCGGGAAGGTCAACAGCGCCCCTCCTTCCCGCAAATGCCTCGCGGCGCCCCGCAGGGCCGCCATGTGGCCAGCCCCGTTTTCAGGCAGAAGAATCAGCTGCTGCGCCACATTCGGCAGGGCCCGGAGAAACGGGCGATCCGAGGCCATCACCCGAAGATCCGGCCGCAACGCGAGACTGGTGAAGAGTGCGACCGTGTCGGTCATTCCAGGGTGGTTTGCCAGCACCACCAGCGGCCCTTGCGCCGGGACACGCTCCAGGTCCGATGTGACAAGGCCGGCCGTCATGCGACTCATCAACCATGCACTGCCCTGGGCAAGGCCCTCCCTGCCGACGCGCGTGTCGAACTCGTGGGCCGTCCAGGCAAAGCGGCGGGCCGTCGGCCGGAAAAGGTGGCGCAAAGGCGTGCCATGAAGACGCGACAGGCCCACCGAATCCAGAAGGTCGGCGATGTTGACCTCGGTGAGCGTCTCGACCAGCGGTGGTGTGCTGACGTGCATCTGGTGCCATTCTTATTCATCCGGACGCGTTCGCCTGTAGCACCCACGGGTCTTCGCCCTCACCGTGCGCCAGCAGCATGCCGAGGGCCGGCGACAGCGTCTTGTACCGATGGCGAATCCGGTAGAACGATCGCGTTAGCGGCGGCAGTGCGGTTTGCAGGACGGCAAGTCTTCCGAGCGCCAGCTGGTCGCCGACGGCGCACAGTGACAGGCAACTGACCCCGAGCCCGGTCGCTGTTGCCTGCTTGATCGCTTCCGTGTCGCCCAGCTGGGTGCAGGATCCGAATCCACCCAGGTGAGGCAGCAAGAGATGATCGAGCAGCTCGCGCGTGCCGGAACCTTCCTCCCGCACCAGCCAGCGCTCCTGCCTGAGCTCCGCCGTGCTCGCCGGCCGGCCGAGCGCGACGAAGGGGTGATCGGCCGCGGCCACGATCACCATCTGGTCCGTTCCCCAGGGCTCCACGTCCAGGTCCTCCGCGTGGCACGGCCCCTCGATGAGGCCGGCGTCCACTTCCATGCGCATCACGGCGTTGACGACCTCCTGCGTGTTGTCAATGCGCATCTCCACCGCGATGTGCGGCTGCTCGCGCTGGAGCCGCGCGATCCGTGCCGGCATCACGTAGTTGCCGATGGTGGTGCTGGCGCCGAGCCGGATGTGCGCGGGCAGGAACGCGCTCTTCGCACCGTCGCCCACGCCGAAATCGCGCTCGATCTCCATCGCCGAGTTCAGCGCGATGCGCGCTCGCGATTGCAGCGAGCGGCCAGTCTCGTTGAGTATCAGCCGCCGGCCCACGCGGTCGAAAAGCGATGCGCCGAGCAGCGACTCCAGTTCGGCAAGCGCCGCGCTGGTGGCCGACTGGGACAGCGGAATGCTGGCCGCCGCTGCCGTGGTGCTGCCCAGCTCCGCGATCGCGGAAAAGATCTGCAACTGTCTGAGCGTGAGCCTCATTCGGGGTCCTTATTCATCAGATGAGTTGGTCATACCCATATAACTCGTTTTTCTTTCAAGGGTACCGCGGCCAAGATCGCCTCTTCATCACCACAAGAAGCGTCATGTCCGCATCCTCCGCCCTTGGCCGGACAACAGGGCCCCGCCTGCATTCCCTGGCCCCCGGGCTGCTTCTGGCGGCCGCCGTTGCCGCCGCCGCGCTGTGGCTCGCGACCCTGCCCTGGTTCCGCGACCACGGGATGAGCGCGCTCACGCTGGCGATCGCCATCGGCATGCTGATCGGGAACTCGGTCTACCCGAGGATCGCCCCGGGCGTCGAAGGCGGCATCGCGTTCTCCAAGACCCGGTTGCTGCGCGCCGGCATCGTCCTGTACGGCGTGCGCCTGACCTTCGGCGAAGTGGCCTCCATCGGCGTGCCGGGATTGCTCGCGGACGTCGTGATGCTCGCCACGACCTACCTGGGCGCCTACTGGATCGGCACGCGCGTGCTGCGCCTGGACCGCGAGACCACCCTCCTGATCGGCGCCGGAAGCTCCATCTGCGGCGCGGCCGCCGTCATGGCCGCCGAGCCGGTGGTGAAGGGCCGCGCCGAGCACGCGACCGTTGCGGTCGCGACGGTGGTGGCCTTCGGCACCCTGGCGATGTTCCTGTGGCCCGCGGTCTATCGCATCGGCGTCGACCACGGGCTGCTTGCATGGAGCGCGCGGGACTACGGCGTGTTCGTGGGCTCGACGGTGCACGAGGTGGCCCAGGTGGTGGTCGCCGGCCGCGCCGTCGGGCCCGAGGCGGCCGATGCGGCGGTCGTCACGAAGATGGTGCGGGTCATGATGCTCGCGCCGGTGCTGATGATCGTGGCGCTGCTGCTGGCACGCGGGACGCGCGCGGCTTCGGCCCCGAGCCAGCGCACGCGCATTGCGATCCCGTGGTTCGCTTTCGGCTTCATCGGCGTCACCGCGCTGAATTCACTCATCGAGCTGCCGCAGCCCTGGAAGCACGCGGGCATCGCCGCCGACGACCTGCTGCTGGCGATGGCGATGGCCGCGCTGGGGCTGACGACCCACGCGACCGCGCTGCGCCGCGCGGGCGCGCGGCCGATGTGGCTCGCCGCGCTGCTCTTCGGCTGGCTGCTCGGCGGCGGTTTGCTCGTCAATCACCTGATCGGGCAGTGGCTGCGCTGAGGGCCTTTCGATCTGCCGCACCATGTTCTCGACCTTCTGCTGACAGGACGTTGTCAGTAGTGCGCGCCTACAGTCCGGTGCACCCCCACGAGCACTGCAGGAGATCGGATCATGGGCAATTACTGGATCGGCGTGGTCTCGAAGGCGCATGTGCAGAACGGCGTGCGTGGCGGCTTCATCCAGCTCAACCACGGCAAGAAGGCCGCGGTGCAGCGACTGAAGGCCGGCGACATGCTCGCGATGTACTCCCCGCGCACCGACTACCCCGACGGCGCCGCCCTGCAGGCCTTCACCGCCATCGGCACCGTGGAATCGGGCGAGGTCTACCAGGTGGAGATGTCACCCGACTTCAAGCCCTTTCGCGTGGACGTGCAGTTCCACGACTGCCAGGATGCGCCGATCAAGCCCCTGATCGAACGGCTGTCCTTCATCCGGGACAAGACGCACTGGGGCGCCGCATTCCGCTTCGGCTACCTGCGGGTGCCGGAGGCGGATTTCCAGCTCATCGCCCAGGCGATGGGCCGCGCGACGTGAGCGCGAACGGGACCCTCACGATGCGCACGGCCAGTGCCGATACCGCCGACCCGGTCGCGAGCACGACCACGGCCATCCAGCCCCACTGAGCGAACACCAGCGCGCTGAGCGCGGAACCGGCCGCCATGCCGACGAATATGCCCGTGAACAGCACCGCGTTGAGACGGCTGCGCGCGCCGGGGTCGATGCCATAGACGATGGTCTGGTGCGCGATGAGCGAGCCCTGGAAGCCGAGGTCGAAACCGATCGCGCTGCCGACCAGCAGGGCCAGTTGCCCATGGGTGTCGAGCATCGGCGCGAACGCCATCGCAGCGAACGAAGCGACCACGACCACAGCGCCGAGACGCGTCACCCGTTCGGGCCCGCGACGGTCCGCGAGCCGGCCCGCCAGCGGCGCGGCGAGCGCGCCGGCCGCGCCCGCAAGCCCGAACGCGCCGGCTGCACCGCTGCCGAGGTGGAAGGGTGCGCCATGCAGCATCACGGCGAGCGTGGACCAGAAGGCGCTGAAGCCGATCGACAGCAACCCTTGCGCCAGCGTGGCGCGGCGCAGTGCGCCATGCCTGCGCCACAGCGTCGCGAGCGATGCGAGCAACGCGCCGTAGCGAAGTTGCGTGGTTGGACGGAAGCGCGGCAGTCCGCGCCATGCGGCGGCGCCGGCCAGCGCAAGACTCGCGGCGGCCAGCAGGAACATCGTGCGCCAGCCGAACTGCTCGGCGACGAAGCCGCTCAGGACTCGCGACAGCAAGATGCCGAGCAGCAGGCCGGTCATCACCGTACCGACGACCTTGCCGCGATGCGATTCGGGCGCGAGCGTGGCCGCGGCTGGGACGATGTCCTGCGCCATGGTGGCGGCGAGCCCGATCGCCAGGCTGGCCGCCAGCAGAAGCCCGATGCCGGGCGCCGCCCCGGCCACCAGCAGCGCCGCGCACAGCACCGCCGCCTTGGCCACGATGATGCGGCGCCGGTCGAAGCGGTCACCGAGCGGCGCCAGCAGGAGGATGCCGAGCGCATAGCCCAGTTGCGTGAGCGTCGGCACGAAGCCGACCGCGCGGGACGAGGCCCCGATGTCGGCACCCAGCACGCCCAGCATCGGCTGGCTGTAGTAGAGCGAGGCGACGGCCAGGCCGGCGCTGGTGGCGAGCAGCAGCACCAGCGAGGCGGGCAGGCCATCACGTGCCGCCGTGCCGATCGCGCTGCTTTCATGCATCGATTGAATGGAAGACATGGTATTAACCCTTGGTAAGTGAGGCAGTGGCGCGAGTGTCGGCGCGATCCTCTCTACCTGGTAGTGGCAGCGCGTGAAAGACGGCTATACGATCCGCGTATACAACGACGTCACGAACCCCGCCATGTCGACCTCCCGCCCACGCATGTCGTCCTCGGCTCCGGCCGATCGCATCGAGTTGATGAACACCTTCGTCCGTATCGTGGAGGCCGGCAGCCTGTCGGCCGCCGCGACCCAGATGCGCACCACGCAGCCCACTGTCAGCCGGCGGCTGCAGACGCTGGAGAAGCAGCTCGGCATCCGCCTGCTGCGGCGTTCCACGCATGCGCTGAAGCTCACCGAGGACGGCGAGCGCTGCTTCGCGCGCGCGCGGGATCTGATCGCCGATTGGCAAGCCTTCGAAGCCGACATGCGCGGCGATGGCGAACCCGAAGGCACCTTGCGCGTCATGGTGCCGCATGCCTTTGGCCAGCAGCTGCTGGTCAAGCCACTGGCAGACTACGTGCGCGAGCACCCGCGCGTGAACGTCGACTGGCTCCTGAACGACAGGCACCCCGATTTCATCGCCGACGGCGTGGACTGCGCGATCCATGTCGGCGAGGTCGAGGATCCCGGCGTGGTCGCGATCAGGCTTGCCGAAGTACCGCGCATCGTCGCAGCCGCGCCGTCGGTGCTGCCCAAAGGCAAGCGGGCACCGCAGCACGCATCCGAACTGGCGACCCTGCCCTGGCTGGCGCTTCGCACCTACTACCGCACGGAACTCACCCTGACGCGCACGCGCGACGGCGAGCAGTGCCGCATCCCGATGCATCCGCGCATCAGCACCGACAGCCTCTATGCGCTTCGGAGCGCTGCCGTCATGGGGTTGGGCGCCTGCGTGGGCTCAACATGGCTCCTGCGCGAAGACATCGATGCGGGCAGGCTCGTCCAGCTCGTGCCTGATTGGCACGCCGCACCGCTGCCCTGCTACCTCATCTATCCCTACGCACGCCTTCATTCGGCGAAGCTGAAGCGCTTTGTGGAAGTCATTCGCAAGGGTTGGCAGGACGTGGTCTGAGTCAGGGGACGAGCACCGATGTTCGGCGTGTCGCTGCGCGCGTTTCATCCCAGCGCGTAGACCGGCATGGATGAAACACGTCCGTGAACGCAATCAGCGCTCCGATGTCGCGCTCATCCCAGGCTTCAAGCGCGTTGGAAGCCATTGCTTCAACGGCCCTGGAAAGCAGGCTTGCGCTTCTCGACCTGCGCGGCGATGCCTTCCTGCGCATCGGCGGTCGCGGAGACGCGCGCGAGCGTCAGCGCCTCGTCTTCGAGCTGTGCTTCGAGCTGCGCCGCACCGGCCTGCATGAAGAGCCGCTTGGTCTCGCCATAGGCCACCGTCGGGCCGGCCGCGAGCTTGCGTGCGAGCGCAAGCGCCTCGTCCTGCAACTGCGCATCGGCCACCACCTTGTCGACGAGGCCGGCGCGCATCGCCTCTTCGCTGTCGAGCATTTCCGCCAGCAGCACGAAACGGCGCGCGCGCGCCATGCCCATGCGCGAAGTCAACGTGACGCTGGAGCCCGAGTCGCAACTGAACCCCAGTTGCGCAAAGGCCGAGCCGATGCGCGTCGATGCGCCGGCCATCACCACGTCGCACCCCGCCAGCAGCGCGACGCCGCCGCCCATCGCGAAGCCCTGCACTGCGGTGACCACCGGCACCGGCAGGCGCCAGAAGCGTTGCAGGCCCATGTGCAGATCACTGGTCCATTCGCGCACGAGCGGCGGCAGTTGGTCGCGCGCCGGGTAGAACACCTTCAGGTCGCCGCCGAAGCTGAAGTTGGCGCCGTCGGCGCGCAGCAGCACCGCGCGCAGCTTGTCGCTGTCGAGCAGGCCAGCCGCGACCTGCTTGAAGTCGCGCGCGAACTGCCCGTCGAAGGGATTGCCGCGCGCCGGCTGGGCGAGCGAGAGAATGGCCAGCCCGTCCTGCATCTCGACGCGGATGGAATCGGTGGAATTCATGGGAATCGTCTCCTGGTTCAACATCGCGGCCGCCGGGCCGATCGGCGCTCTGGTGAGGGCAAACCCGGCTACCGTTCTGTAGCGGACTATACGCTACCGTATTAGAATTCCGCAACCATGCTGACCCCTCAAGACGATCTCATCGGCCACCAGCTCCCGACCACCTTCGACCAGATCGACAACAGCGATCCCGCGTGGATGGAGAGGCTCTGGTACACCGGGCATCCGGTGCCCTCCGGCGACCTGATCTTCGACATCGGGCTGGGCTACCACCCCAATCGAAATGTGATGGATGCCTTCGCGGGGGTCGCCGTGCCGGGCAAGCAATGGAACTTCCGCGCCTCGCGCCGGCTGCGGCCCGATCCGCTCTCCACGCGCGTGGGGCCGCTGTCGATCGAGGTCGTGCAGGGCCTGCGCCGCCACCGGCTGGCGCTCGGCGAGAACGATTCGGGCATCCGCTTCGAGATCGAGTTCGTCTCCGAGCTCAACGCGCACGAAGAGAAGGCGCACCTGCGCCGGCGCGACGGCCGCGTCACCGAGAACATGGCGCGCGCGCAGCAGCTCGGCCGCTACCAGGGCTGGCTCGAATTCGACGGGCGCCGGGTGGAGATCGACAGCACGCGCTGGATGGGCCAGCGCGACCATTCATGGGGCGTGCGTGCCGAGATGCGCAGCGACGAGACATCGCCGCCGCTGACCTTCTACCCGCCCTTCTTCTATTGCTGGACCACGGCGCAGTTCGCCAACCGCGGGCTGCACATCTTCTTCAAGGAGCGTGCGCCGGGCGAAAAGATCTACCTCTCGGGCGAGGAAGTGTTCGCCGCCGGCACGAAAGTGTCGGGGCGCAACCAGCTCGTCGACGTGCGGCACGAGGCGCGCTGGCACGACGACCCGCACGGGCAGTCGATGGAATCGATGCAGCTCCAGCTCAAGTTCGCGGACGGCAGCGAGCGGCCGGTGTCGGTGCGCGTGCTGCCGACGAAGTACTTCCTCAAGGGCGGGCTCTATGGCGGGCTCGACGGCTGGTTCCACGGCGACGATCGCGGCAAGCTGTACTTCGAGCACGACGTATGGGACCTGAACGATCCCGCGACACGGCGACGCGTGCGCACGCTGGCCGATCAGGTGATCGAGGTGCGCGACGGCGACGCGGTCGGCTACGGGATCATCGAGTACGGCGTGGGCAAGGGCTACGCGATGTACGAGGCGGTGCAGGCACATCCGCCGATCTGAGCTCGCGCGTCGGGAACGCGACCTACTTCACCACCTTCACCACTTGCCCCGGCTTCGGAACCGCGCCGCCGGTGTAGGCCCAGATCGTTGACGTAGGCCTGCAACTTGGGGTCGGCGTCGCGCGGCGCGCGCGTTCCCTCTTGCAGCCGTCTCCCCGCGTCACGGACCCGGGTCAGATAGACTTTCCGGCCCCGGACCCCGAGGATGGCGAAGTGATATTCCGCAAGGGTGTTCAATCAAGGAGACCGCGATGACGGAGTCGAACACGGCCGTGCACTTCGGGCGGCCGGAAGGCGGGTGGCGCCTGCGCGTCTTCACGATCATCTTCGAATCCGACACCCGGGCCGGTCGCATCTTCGATCTGCTGCTGATCGCGACCATCGTCGCCAGTGTCCTGGTCGTCATTCTCGACAGCGTCGATTCACTCACGGCGTCGCATGAGACGCTGTTCAATGTCCTCGAATGGGGATTCACGCTGATCTTCACCGTCGAGTACGTGCTTCGGCTCGTATGCGTCCGGCACCCGTGGCGCTATGCGACGAGCTTCTATGGCATCGTCGATCTGTTGGCCGTCGTGCCGACCTACTTCGCGTTCTTCGTGCCCGAAGTCCAGGTGCTGATCAACCTGCGCCTGCTGCGCTCGCTGCGGATCTTCCGGATTCTCAAGCTCATCGAATATGTCTCCGAGTTCCGATTCCTCGGCTCGGCCCTGAAGTCCAGCCGCCGGAAGATCACCGTCTTCATCAGCTTCGTGCTCATCACCGTGGCGATCCTCGGAAGCCTGATGTACGTCATCGAAGGCCCCAGGAACGGCTTCACCAGCATTCCGGTGTCGATCTACTGGGCCATCACCACGATCACCACGGTCGGCTTCGGCGACATCACGCCGAAGACCGACCTGGGCCGCTTCATCGCGTCGTGCATCATGCTGATGGGGTGGGGCATCCTGGCCGTTCCCACCGGCATCGTGACCTCCGAGATGACAGCCCAGCGCATCACGCGCTCGATCAACAATCGCACGTGCCCCGGGTGCCTCGCCCAGGACCATGACACCGACGCCCGCTTCTGCAAGCACTGCGGCAAGGCGCTGCCCGCTGATCAGCGCGGTTGAAAAGAGGTCGAATGAGTCAGCGGGACCGGTGCACCTTGCTGCGAGTACTGTTCGCTGTCGCCATGGCCGCGGGCGCACAGGGCTGCGCAGAGCTCACCACCCTTGCTTCAGCCGCTTCCAATCTCGAAACGGAACCGAAAGTCGCGATGCCCGTCGACGATCCGGCAACGCCAGCAAGAGCTGCCTCCGGCAAGGAGGCCCAGCGAACGGTGGTCCCCATCCCACTCTCGGATCCGACCATTGGCAGTGGGCTTGCGGTGCTGGGCATGCATTTCCACCCCCAGAGCGCCGACGAAGCCGCGGCGCAACCGCCCTCGCTCACGGCCGCTTTTGCCATGGCCACCGACAACGGCAGCGCGGTGGCGGGCGTGGCCCACATGCACTACTGGGATTCGGACCAATGGCGCTTTTCCGGCGTGGCCGGCTATGCCCACCTGAATCTGGACTTCTTCGGCGGTGGCGGACCCGCGAGCAGCCAGGACAACAGCGCCAGATGGACAGTGGACGGGACCTTCGTACAGCCCCAGCTTTATCGCCGCATCGCACCGAACTGGTACCTCGGCGCGCAATTGCGCTATGCCAGCGTGAGGCAGAGCTTCGGATTCATTCCCCCGGATGCACAAAAGGCGACAGGCCCGCTGGATGTGACCAGCACGGGCGCCGGCGCGCTGCTCCAGCGCGACACGCGCGACAACAAGTTCAACCCCTATGAGGGCTCGCTGCTGGACTTCAATGCGATGTTCATCCGCAGCGGGCTGGGCGGCGACGTGAGCTACAACGCCTTGGACGTCCGGTACCGCAAGTACCTGTCGCTGCGTCCCGACCTGGTGCTCGCCACCGATCTGCACGGCTGCGCCAGAACGGGCGACGTGCCTCTCTTCGACGATTGCTTCCTGCAGCTGCGCGGGTTTCCCGCAACCCGCTACATCGGCCGGTACATGGCGCTGGCCCAGGCCGAACTGCGGTGGCGCGTGATCGGGCCGCTTGGCCTGGTCGCTTTTGCCGGCACGGGCTTGGTCGCGAACCGCTTCGGCGACCTCGGCGTCGGTGGCGCGCCCGTCGGATTCGGTATTGGCTTTCGCTACATGGTGCTCGAAGCCGAGCGCATCAACCTGCGCGTGGACCTCGCTCAGGGCGGGGGCTCCCGTGTGGTCTACGTTTCGGTGACGGAGGCGTTCTGAGCCCGGGTCCGCCGGCGCATGGCGCCGACCGCTCCGCGCGCCTTGCCTCCCCTTTGGATGCCATGTGATGATGCGCCCTCGCCGCGGCGCGGCCCGACCGGATGGAGCAGACATGAAAGCATTGACGCGGTCCAACCTTTCGAAGGCTGTCGGCCTGGCAGGCTGCCTCGCCTGCCTGCCGGCCGCAGCCCAGGTCGCGGAATCGGACAACGCTTCGTGGGCGCTGGAGTTCACGCCCTATTTGTGGGCCTCTGTTTCGCCGCTTCGCGTGGACGTCGGCAAGCGACCATCGAACGGGGTCGAGGTTCCGGTCTCCGTCTTCTCCACGAATCTGGACTTCGCCATCATGGGCACCCTGGAGGCGCGCAAGGGCCGCTGGGGAGCGCTCGTCGACGCACAGTACGTCAAACTCGGCGTCACCGGCTCCCAGGCGACCGCGACGCTCACGCCGTTCTCGAACCTGGACATCTCGTACTCGCAGCAGATCTGGACGTTCGCCGGCCTCTATCGCCTGACCGACGGGCCGGTGGCGGTGGATTTGCTGGGAGGGGCCCGCTACCTCTACGCAAAGACGGACACCGAATTCAGTACTGCGTTTCTCCCCGTGACAGCGGGCCAGGAGAGAAACAAGGGTTGGTGGGATGGCATCGTCGGTGTCCGTGCGCTGGTACCGATCGATGCGAAGTGGGCCTTGCTCGGCTATCTGGATGCCGGCGCCGGTGGTTCCAAATTCAGCTACCAGGCCATCGTCGGCGCCAACTACGCCTACTCGCCGCAAACCGTCTTCAAGTTCGGCTACCGCTATTTCAGCTTCGAACGGGATGACGCGCCGGTGATCAAGGCAAGCCTTGGCGGCCTGTATGGCGGCGTCGGCTTCAGGTTCTGAGGTTCCGCCGAACTGGACGGAGACGCCCCGCAGGCACGGCAACGCCCTGGCGGGACAGCTTCCAGCTCTCCATCTTTTCCACGATCAAGGCACTGCGGGCCTCGATGGCGGAGGGATCATCTTCGTCAAACCGTAAGTCGAGAGGTCTTGTGAAGAGAGCCAGCTCACGCGATCCGGTGGCGTTTGCATCATTCGGTCATGCAGGGACGTCGGCAGGCCCATCTCTTCGAGGTACTGCCTTGTCTGGGCATGGATGCCCGCGTACTGCGCCCGCTTTGCCCGGGCCGAGGTCACCCCGTCGTTAGGGAGGTAGGGGCGATGAACGCCGACCCGACCCCCGACGTATCGCCCTTGCCCCGCAGCCAGCAAGTACACACAAGCACTGACACATGACGCGCCGACCTCCACGCGCGTCATGAAAGAGTCTTTCCTGATGATCCTGCCAATGGACATTGCCACCCAGATGCTGCCGCCGCGGCTGTCCAGGGTCACGTTGACAAATCCCATGCCCGGCGGCGGCGCACTCATGCCGCGGTTCGCCATGAAGGTCGCGGCCCCCTGTCGCGCGGTCTCCGCAATGGCAGTGAACGCTTCGAGGTCCGCCTGGACAAGGTCGCCCTTGATCGAGATTTGTGGAGGCCGATTGCCTGCGGCGGGCCGGTAGAGAACGCGGGACGAGGCGGGAAGAAAGCAGGCGCAGGCGCTCAAGAAGCAGATGGAGGCGCGCCAAATCCTGAGCCCGTGCATGACGATGAGATCCCCAGTCGCGACTCATGGATTGGGCAGCACAATCCCGACGCCAGTCAATGCGGCCCGATCAAAGCGGAGGCCCGAAGCGCCGCGTGCGGTGCACGCACAGTGCCAAGTCCTACGGCGCAAGAGCCTGGGCCGCGAGGCCTATGAGCGGTCCCGAACAGACGCGACGCGCGGCCCTGCCCAAAATGCGAGTTGCACCCCCCAGGGGATGTTTGGGGATTCATATGATGATCGTCGTCAGAGAGGTTCCACGCGACGTAAGTCCCGAGCTGGTGATCAACTGGCTGCGCGCCTCCATCTGGGCGAAGGTCGAGGGTCGGCCCTATTGCGTTGTCACCTGGCTGCCGGATGCAACCCCGTCGAAACTACCGGTGAACGCGCGCAGGTGCTCATCGAGATCGCGACCTGTCTAGGAAGGAGCCTCTCGCAATCCTTCTCGGCGAAGGGGCCATGGCGGGCAGCTTCGCGACGGTTGGCGGCGCGCCCTGTGTGACGAAGCGTCCGTACTGTGCGGCACCGCACAGACGAGCGCCGTGGATTGCTTGAAGCTCTTGCATGTCTTGCAGATGCGGTAAAACGCGCGATTGGGATGACGACCAACAAGAAGACATTCGGAGCGGTTGCAGCCTCCGATGCGCATGCCGACCTGGTCCGAAGTCTGACGGAAAACTGTTCGACTTTCGCCCGCGAGCATGCGGAGAGCTTCCTCGGCCTTGCTGCCGACGCGCAGGCGCAGATGCAGGACGGACGACGAAGCGCACGCAGCGTTCTGACCACCTATCCGCGCCATGGGGTGATGCGCGGCAACCATCGCCTCACGTTCGCCCGGTAGCGCTTGTACTCGTCGCCGAACTGCTCGCCCAGCGCAGGCTCTTCGTAGGCGACAACGAACAAGAAGAATCCGGCCCACACGATCGCGCCGTACTCCAGCACCGAGACGCTCCCGAACAGGAAGCCCTGGCCGACGATCAACGCCGTGACTGCGACGTACATCGGATTGCGGACGTAGCGATAGAGCCCGGTGACGACGAGTCGCTTGGGAGGCATCACGGGCGCCGGTGTGCCGAGGCCCTGCAACGCGAAGCGAGCGAACGAATCAAGCAGGATGGGCAACCCGGCGACGATCAGGGCGGCGCCGAGCACGCGCGCGATCGGGAATAGCGCAGGCGCGAAGTGCCAGTGCGTGAGGTACCAAGGGACGTACACGGCGAGCGTGCCCGGAGCGATGACCAGGAAGATCGCGGAACCGATGATCGCTGCGGCGCGCTGCACGATAGGAGCTTACCTCCTCGCATTGGGCATCGAGCACGGCTGCACCGCTGCGAAGGTCGCCGTGGCGGCCGATGTCGACAACCTGCCCCACATGAGCGACGACAGCGATCCCAGCCCTCCGAAATGCGCTGCCGGAAGCTGCGCCCGGCACAAGGCCTCCTCACCCCAGCGCGCCGGCCGGCTGACGCTGGCTTGCGGATGCCTTCGCCACTTCAAGTTCATATTGCTCCCAGCCCGACGCAGGCACCCGCTCCCCCACGCGTGATCTGACCGCCGCCAGCTGCCCGCACAATTCCTCGCCGGCGCGCTCGCGATCGGCCACATGCACCCCCTGGGTCATCGTGATGTGCGCACACTCGAAGCTGCCCGCGCCGGCCAACAGGATCATGCGCGTCGGCGCATCCTCGCCCACCAGCGCCACCAGCCCCGGGCTCACCTGCTCGGGCGTCAGTCGGGCCAGCGCCTCTGGAGGCAGGATGCTCTCGGTCATGGCGGTGGCTGCGCTGGGCGCCAGGCAGTTCACGCGGATGTTGCGTCGCTCGCCTTCCAGCGCCAGGGTCTGCATCAGGCCCACCAGGGCCATCTTGGCCGCTCCGTAGTTGGACTGACCGAAGTTGCCATACAGGCCGGAGGACGAGGTGGTCATCACGATGCGCCCGTACTGCTGCTCCTGCATCCGCCCCCACACCGCCCTGGTGCAGTGCACGGCCCCCATCACATGCACGTCCATCACCACGCGAAAGTCCTCGAGCGACATCTTCGCGAAAGTGCGGTCGCGCAGGATGCCAGCGTTGTTCACGAGGATGTCGATGCGCCCCCAGGTCTCGACGGCACGCGCTGCCATGGCTTCCATCTCTTCGGGACGGGTGACGTCGCCTGCGAGTGCCATGGCATCACCTCCTGTGCGCCGGATCTCCTCGACCACCGCGCTCGCCGCTGCGGCATTGCGCTCGTGCGCCAGGTCATTGACCACAACGCGCGCACCATGGCGCGCCAGTTCGAGCGCATGCGTGCGACCCAGCCCGCCTCCCGCCCCGGTGACGATGGCCACCCGGCCCTGCAAAAGTTTCTTCATCGCGTCTACTCCAGTTTCAGAATGCCACCGCGTCCCGGCCCTTGAGGCCCAGCATGGCGCGGGCTTCGGCGGGCGTTGCCACCTCCAGCGACAGCTCGTCCAGGATGCGTCGAATCTTGCGGACCTGCTCGGCGCAGTTCCGTGCCAGCTGGCCCTTGCCGAGGTACAGGCTGTCTTCCAGTCCCACCCGCACGCTGGCCCCGAGCACCGCGCCCATGGTCAGCAGCGGCATCTGGTGCCGGCCCGCACCGAGCACGGAGAAGCGGTAGCCGCCGCGGCCGAAGAGCCGGTCCGCGGTGCTCTTGAGGGTGACCAGGTTCTCGGGATCCGGCCCCAAGCCGCCCAGGATGCCCAGGATGCCCTGGATGAACAGCGGCCCCTCGACCAGGCCCTCGTCGACGAAATGCGCCAGGCTGTAGAGATGTCCCACGTCGTAGCACTCGAATTCGAATCGCGTGCCGCACTCCTTGCCCAGCACCTGCAGGATGTGCTTGATGTCCCGGAAGGTGTTTCGGAAGATCAGGTCCTCCATGCCCTCCACGTAGGGCTTCTCCCAGTCGTGCTGCCACTGGCTGTACTTGCGCGCCAGCGGATGCACCGAGAAGTTCATCGAACCCATGTTGAGCGAGCACATCTCGGGCTTGGCCTGCAGCGGATAGGCCAGGCGCTCCTCCAGCGTCATGCGCGTGCTCCCGCCGGTGGTGATGTTGATCACGGCGTCGGTGGCCGCCTTGATCCGCGGCACGAACTGGTCGAACACGCGAGGATCGGCACTCGGCCGCCCGTCCCGCGGGTCGCGCGCGTGCAGATGCAGGATCGCCGCACCCGCCTCGGCGGCTTCGATCGCCTGCACGGCGATCTGCTCCGGCGTGAGCGCCAGGTGCGGCGACATGGTCGGCGTGTGTACCGAGCCCGTGACGGCGCAGCTGATGATCACTTTCTCCTGGCCTTGCGCCATTGATTTGCTCCTGTTGTTCAAACCGCCAGCCACTGGGACAGCAATCCCCGGTCGGCCTCCAATTGCGCGGGCGTGCCCTCGAACACGATGCGGCCGTGGCCCATCACGCACACCCTCGACGACACCTTGAGTGCGATCGCCAGCTTCTGCTCGACCAGCACCACGGACACACCCTGGCGCCGCATGTCCTGGATGCACTCGCCCACCTGCGCAACGATCTTGGGCGCCAGGCCCTCGGTGGGCTCGTCGATCAGGATGGCAAGCGGATTCCCGAGCAGCGACCGGCAGATGGTCAGCATCTGCTGCTCACCGCCCGAGAGGCTGCCGGCCTTCGTGCCGCGGCGCTCCTTCAGGCGGGGGAAATAGTCGAACATCTGCTGCACGGTCCAGCGCCGGGCACCCTGCACCGGCGTCTGCTCGCCCATGCGCAGGTTCTCGTCCACCGTGAGGTTGGCGAACACCTCGCGCTCCTCCGGCACGTAGGCCAGGCCGGCGCGGCAGATGGCATGCGGCTTCGCACCGGCCAGATCCCGGCCGTCGAGCGACACCCGGCCCGCGCTCGGCGGCACAAGGCCCATGATGGCCTTGAGGGCGGTCGACCGGCCCGAGCCGTTGCGCCCGAGCAGGCTGACGACCTCCCCGCGCGCGACGCTGAAGCTGACCCCGCGCAGGATGTGGCTCTTGCCGTAGTGGGCCTGCAGGTCGTCGACATGCAACAGCGAAGGGGACTGTGCGCTCATGCTGCAGCCTCCTCGCCCAGGTAGGCCTCGCGCACGCCCTGGTGGCTGCGGATCTGCTCCGGCGTGCCGGTGGCGATCACCTCGCCATAGACCAGCACGCTGATGCGGTCGGCCAGGGCGAACACCACGTCCATGTCGTGCTCGACGATCAGCAGCGCGCGTCCCGCCGTCACCTCGCGGATCAGTTCCATCGTGTAGTGGGTCTCCTCGTTGGACATGCCGGCCATGGGCTCGTCCAGCAGGATGGTCTTCGGGTCGGACGCCAGCGTCATTGCCAGTTCCAGCGAGCGCTGCTCGGAATAGGACATCTCGCCCGCCAACGTTCCGGCCTGGGCCTGCAGCCGCACCTTCTCGAGCAGCGCCTCCGTGGCCGCGCGAAGGCCGGACAAGCGATCGATCGGGCGCCAGAAGGTGTACTGCCGCTCGTGGTGGCGCATCACCGCCAGCCGGATGTTCTCGAACACCGTGAGCTTGGGAAAGATGTTGGTGATCTGGAAGGAGCGCGCGAGCCCGAGGCGGTTGATCCGCTGCGGCGCCCAGCCGGTGATGCGCTGGCCGTCGAACACCACCTCGCCCGAAGTCGGCGCGAGATTGCCCGACACCAGGTGGAACAGGGTCGACTTGCCCGCGCCATTGGGGCCGATCAGGGCGCGCCGCTCGCCGGCGCGAAGCTCCAGGTCCACGCCGCGAATGATCTCGGTATCGCCGAAGGACTTGCGCAGGCCGCGCAGGGAAAGAATGGCGTCGTTCATGGCAGGACTCGTTCACCCAGGGGTGCGGCAGGCGCTGGGACCTCGCGCGAAGCAGCGAGCACCAGCGCGCGATGACAGCGCTGCGACACACCGGTCATGAGCGCTCCTGCCGCCAGCAGGCCCGCCGGCACGAACCAGGTGCCAGGCGCAGTGGCGGACCATGCACGGCCGAAGAGCAGAACCGGTGGCGCGCTCCCGCTCATCCGCGCCAGCGAGCGATAGTCCTGCGAGAACAGCCGCTGCAGCAGCTCCACCACGAAGACCGCACCGGCCGCAAGCAGCAGCCCGGCGAAGACCGCGCTCAGGGCCAGGGGCAGCACCGCCACGATTCCGCGGCGTGCGACCAGACGCGTCGTCGCGGCGGCCAGGCCGGTCAGCCCCTGGGGCATGAACATCATCACCAGGACGAACAGCGCGCCCTGGTAGAGCAGCCAGGACTGCGTGGTGTCGGACACCGCATAGCCGAAGAAGCTCATCAGCGCGGCGCCCAGCGCTGGACCGAGAAAGCTGCCGACGCCTCCGATGTAGCTGTTGAGCACCACCGTGGCCGACACGCCGGCATCGAAGACGACGTAGTTGGCCGATTCGTTGCCCATCACCTGCAGCCCCCCGGCGATGCCGGAGAACATCGCCGAGATCGCGAAGGCCGACACGCCCAGCCCGTGCACGTCGTAGCCCAGGAAGCGCAGCCGATGCTCGTTCTCGCGCAGCGCCAGCGTGAGCCGGCCCAGCGGCGTGCGGGTGTGGAAGTAGAGGAGCGCCAGCGAGACCAACACCCAGGCCAGCGTCAGGTAGTACACCTGCGCGGTCGAGCCGAAGCTCAGCCCCCAGGCCGGCATCCGCATGGTCGAGATGCCCGATTCGCCGCCGAACCAGCCCTTGAGCTGCGGGGCCAGCGCATGCAGCAGTTCGGCGATGGCCAGCGTGATCATCGCGAAAGCCGTGCCGCTGCGCTGGGTGGCGAACCAACCTGCCACCAGCCCGAAGCCCAGCCCACCGATGGCGCCGACCAGCGGCATCAGCGGCGTCGGCAGCAGGCCGGTGCCGCCGAGCGCGTTCATCGCGTGCACCGTGGCGAAGGCGCCGACACCGAAGTACGCGGCGTGCCCGAAGGACAGCATGCCGGCGCGCCCCGCGAGCAGGCTGTAGGCACAGGCGAACAGCGCGGCGATCAGCGCCTGGATCGAGGCGTTGAGCAGGCCGGCCGGCAGCAGGATCGGAAGCGCCCCCAGCACGGCCAGGGCCGCAAGCGAGGCCAGGAGTGAAGTGCGCATCATCATCACGCCTTCTCGCCCATGAGGCCGGACGGGCGCAGCAGCAGCACCAGCAGCATCAGCGCAAAGGGGAGCGTGGCCGCCAGGCTCGACAGCTTGAGCGTGAGCAGGCCGCCGGTGCTGCGCGCCCAATCGCCCGCCCCCACCAGCGCCAGCGCGTCGGCCAGGCTGCGGTCGACGCCCACGGCCAGCGAGGTCAGCACGCCGATGAGCAGCGACGCGAGCATCGCGCCACCCAGCGAGCCCAGGCCACCCACCACCACCACCACGAAGACCATCACCCCCACTTCGAGCGCCATGTTCGGGTTGGTGGTGTAGAACGCGCCGGCGATGGCGCCCGCAAGGCCCGCAAGCGCGGCCCCGACGCCGAACACCCCCATGAAGACCAGCTGCACGTTGTGGCCCAGCGCCTCCACCATGCGCGGCTTGTAGATGGCCGAGCGCACCACGATGCCGACCCGGGTGCGCGTCAGCAGCAGGTAGATCGCGGCGAACATCGCCAGCGCCACCGCGCCCATGAGCACCCGGTACATCGGGTACTGCTGGCTGCCGATCACGAATGCCGCGACGTCGAGCGCCGGCGGAATGCGGTACTCCACCGGATAGTTGCCAAAGAACAGCTTGATCGTCTCGGCGATGATGAAGGACAGCCCGAAGGTCAGCAGCAGCTCGTGTGCGTGCCCGTAGCGGTGAACGCGCCTCAGGAACCAGCGCTCGACCACCGCGCCCACCGCGCCCGCCAGCAGGGTGGCCAGCACCACTGCCGGCGCGAAGCCCGCGATGCCTTGCAACGTGTACGCGAAGTAGGCGCCCAGCATGTAGAAAGAGGCGTGCGCGAAATTCAGCACACCCATCATCCCGAAGATGAGCGTGAGCCCGGCCGAGACCATGAACAGCAGCAATCCGTGGATCACGCCGTTCAGGAGCGAGAAGAGGATCCAGTCCATGGCTCAGAGGTACTCCAGGTTGCCGTCGACGCTGATGGCCTGGCCGCTGAGGTTCCGCGCCGCGGGCGAGCACAGGAAGAGCGCCATCGCGGCCACATCGCTCGCGCTGACCATGCGCCGCAGCGAGATCTTGTGCAGGTACTCCTCCCGCATCTGCTCGGCGCTGATGCCCAGGGCCGCCGCGCGCGAAGCGATGACGCCGTCCATGCGCTCGCCCTCCACCACGCCGGGGAGGATCGCGTTGACGCGAACGCCTTGCGGACCGAGTTCCATCGCCAGCGACTTGGTCAGGCCCACGATGGCCCACTTGGTCGACGCGTACGGCGTGCGGAAGGCGTAGCCGAGGCGGCCCGCCACCGAACTCATCGTGATCAGGGTGGGGCTGGCCGCGGATTCCTTCAGCAGCGGCACCGCGCGCCGCGCAAAGTAGAACTGGCTGTTGAGGTTGACCGACACGGTCCGCTCCCAGCCGCCCGCGTCGAGGCTCTCGATGGGCCCGGTCGGCCCGGCGATGCCCGCGTTGTTGATCAGCACGTCCAGCCCGCCCAGGCAGCCGCGCACGTCGTCGAACACCTGGTCGACGTCGGCCGCCACCGACACGTCCGCCATGCTGCCGGTAATGCCGGGCGTTTCGGTCACCAGGCGGTCCAGCGCGGCGCGATCGATGTCGCACACGTGGACGCGCGACCCGGCCTCTTGGAAGGCGCGCGCGATGCAGGCACCGATCCCGCTGGCACCGGCGGTCACGAGCACGCGCAGCTCCGGCAGGGGTCGAAGGGATTCGTACAGGGGCATGAGGTTCCTCCACGCTCGCACGTCGCCACCCATGGCGCCGCGTCGTCTGCCGCAGAGTCTCCGCGGGGGCCGCTCGCCGCCCTATGTGCCGGACGCACACTTTTTCCCCGGCTTGGATGTCATCGCTCCTCATGCCGGCGATGACCGGCTCTGTTAGCCTAGCTCCAGCCACGGGGACCGGAATTGCCATGCCCCGTCGACACAAGAATTCGAGACAGCACGATGCGCACCACTGAAGAGGAGACCGGCGAGCAGATCGCCTTGCAGCTTGTCCAGCTGCTGCACCAGGGCACGTCCACGGACGAATTCACGCAATGCATGGTCGAGGTCGAGGCATTGCCCGCCGCCTTGCCCGGCAAGTCCAACCTGGTCGAGGCGGTGCGCATGGCGATGGCCGTGCGCAACCGGCTCGAACTGCTGCAGCAGCGCGAGAGCGGCATGCTGGCCGTGATCGAGTCGGCGCAGGAACTCTCGAGCCGGCTCGACCTCACCAGCCTGCTGGGCGCCATCGTGACGCGCGCACGCAAGCTGCTTGGCTCGGACCTGGCGTGGCTGTCGGTCCACGATCCCGCGCGCGACGAGTTCCGCGTGCTGGTGGCGCAGGGCGCGATCTCGCCGCGCGTGTCCGACATGGTCACGCTGCGCGGCCGCGGTGTCGCAGGGGTGGTGATGTCCACGCGTCTGCCCTTCACCACGGCGGACTACCTGCACGACACGCGCTTCGCTCATGACGCGGGGCTGGACGACATCTTCCGCGAAGACGGCATCGCCGCCCTGGTCGGCGTGCCGCTGCTCTGGGAGGGCGAGGTCATCGGCCTGCTCTTCGTGGCCGATCGCTACCACCGGGTCCACACCACGCAGAGCCTGTCGATCCTGTGCACGCTCGCCACCCACGGCGCGGTGGCACTGAAGAACGCGCGCGATTTCGAGGCGGTGCATGCGGCGCTGGCGAAGGCCGACGCCACGCGTGCCGAACTGGAGCGGCACCTGCGCGGCATCCAGGCCGCAGCGGATGCACACGAGCAGATGACGTCGCTGCTGGCACGTGGCGCTTCGCTGTCCACGCTGTGCCAGTCGGTCGCGCAGCTCCTCGGCGGCAGCCTGCTGGTGCTGGACGAGGCGGCGCAGGTGATCAGCCAGGGCGCGGCAACGGGCTATGCCGACCTGGGTGCGCAGGGCTACGAGCCCCACGGGGCGCGCAGCGCCGAGCTTGCAAACGCCCTGCGCCTGAGCCGCCAGATGGGCCGCTCCGTCCAGGCCTACGAGGAAGGCGACGAGTGCTGCCGCGTGATGCCGGTGATCGGCGGCGACGACGTGCTGGGCTCCATCGCGCTGTTCCATCGGGGGGCCCTCGAGGAGGTCGCGGTGCGCACCTTCGAGCGCAGCTCGAGCGTGATCGGCATCGTGCTGCTCTCGCAGGAGCGCATGGAAGCCGCCAAGAGCCGCAATGCCTCGGCACTGCTGCGCACCCTGGTGTCGCCGCGCCAGGACGCGCCGGCCGTGCTGGTCAATCGGGCCGAGCGCCTGGGGCTCGATCTTTCGCAGCCGCTGGCTCTGCTGCTGGTGGAGATGGAAGGGCCCGGCGCCGGTTACGCGGCAAGGCACTTCCGCGCCCTGGCATCGACGGAGCGCGCCCTGGTCGACGAGATCGACGGCGTGCTGGTGATCCTCTGCGGCGCGCCACGGGCCTTCGACCTGCGCCAGGACGTCTCCAGCTGGGCGCGGCGCAATGCGTCAGCGATGCATCGCGGCGTGCTCTCCCGGCCGGCGGCGTCGCCCGCCGAGATCCCGGCGCTCTACGCCACGCTCCGGCGCGCGTTGGGCGTGCTCGGGCGGCTGGGCATCCAGGGCCAGGTGCTCGGGCAGAACGAGCTGGCCCTCTACTCGGCGCTGTTCGAGACGCACGACCAGGCGAGCCTGTCGCAGTTCCTCGACGCAACCATCGGCCCCGTGATCGCGCACGACGGCAAGCGCAACGCGCAGCTGGCGTCCACGCTGCTGTGCTACTTCGACTGCAACCAGAACGCCAAGACCACCGCGCAGCGCCTGGGCATCCACGTGAACACCGTGCGCCAGCGGCTGGCCACCATCGAGGACATGCTGGGACATTGGGGCAATGCCGCGCGGGCGTTGGAGATCCACATGGCGCTGCGCCTGTGGAGCCTGATCGCACCCGAATGAGGCCCCGGCGCGCGGGCGGCCTCCCCTAGCGCCGCTCGAACTCCTTCCCGCCAAGGTAGAGCCGGTTGAACACCGGCGAGATCACCAGCTCGTTGATGCACACATGCGGCGGCAGTTCGGCGATGAAGCGGATGGTGCGCCCCAGGTCTTCTTCCTGGAGCATGCGTGCCATGTCGTCGGCGCTCGGCGCGACCGGGCGGGACTTGAGGATGGGCGTGGCCACCTCGCCCGGGCACAGGGCCGTGGCGCGCAGGCCGTGGATGCCTTCCTCGATGTTGAACGAATGGCTGAGCGCGATCATGCCGGCCTTGGTGGCGGTGTACGCCGGGCCGGTCAGGTGCGTCAGGTGCCAGCCCACGAACGACGCGACGTTGATCACCGTGCCGTGCCCGAGCCCACGCATGCCGTGGATGACCGCCAGCGTGCAGTAGGTGGCGCCACTGAGGTTGACGGCCACCACCTTGTCGAAGGTCTCGCCGTCGGTGTCGCCCCAGTAGCGCTTGGGAAAGTTGATGCCGGCGCTGTTGACCAGGATGCCGACCGGCCCGTACGCCTCGTGGATGTCCTGGGCCACGCGCTGCACGGAGGCCTTGTCCGCGACATCCAGGGGCATCGCGATGATCGCAGCATCATCGACGCCGGCGCGCCGGGCCGTAGCCAGCGCGGTCTCCAGCTTGGCCGGGTCGCGGCCCGAGATGACGACGCGGCAGCCTGCGCGTGCCAGTTCGATGGCACCGGCCAGGCCGATGCCGCTGCCACCGCCGGTGACCCAGGCCAGCTGGCCTTCGAGGGAAGAGGTCATGGATCTGTTCTCCGCTTTGCTGCTGCCGCGTCCATGCGGCGGGGTTGTACGCCCGGATCGTAGTGGCGAAGCGGCGGCCCCGACGATCCGGTCCTCGACCAGCGGGCTTCAGCCCGGGCGCTGCATCTTGCAGCTGGCCTGTGCCGGCACGGACACCGCCTCGGCGCTGAACACCTTGACCGGCTTGAAGCCCATGTCGGTGCCGTCGGCCTTGTACTTCGCGTCCTTGGACACCACCGACACCACCAGCGGCATCTGCACCTGGTGGTCGGCCGCGCGCATGCTCATCTCGCCCATCGGCGTCTTGAGCCTGCCGGATTCCAGGGCCTTGGCGAAGGCATTGACATCGAGCGCGCCGTTGACCGCCTTGGTTCGCTTGAGCGCATCGGTCACCATCTCCAGGCCGAACACCGTCTGCGGCTCGACGAACACCGGGGCATGCCCGATCTTCGCTGTGTAGTCGGCCACGAAGCGCTCGCCGGCGGCACCGGCGGCTTCGGCATTGAAGGCGTGCGCCACGTAGTTGCCGATCGCCAGCTCGCCCGCGTTGCTGACGTTGCCGGGCTGGTCGAGGTAGACGGTGCCGAAGCGCGCCTTGAGGCCGCTGGCCTTGGCCGCCTTCATCATCAGCAGCAGGTCGTTGGACCAGTTGCCGGTCATCACCGTCTCGGCGCCCGAGGCACTGATCTTGGACACGTACGGCGCGAAGTCCTGGATCTTGTTCACGTCATGCAGCGTCTTCTCCACCACCTGGTAGCCGCCGGCGCTCGCGTTGTCGACGATGGCCTGCTCCATGTCCTGACCCCAGGAGTAGTTCTGGTTGATCGCGTAGACCTTGGTGCCCAGCGCGTGGGCCTCCTTCATCGCCTCCACCAGGGCCTTGGCGCGGATCTGCGCATTGCCCGCGAAGCGGAAGTGATAGAAGTTGCACTTCTCCCCCGTGAGCTCGAGCGCCTCGGCGCCGACGTTGATGTAGACGACCTCCTTGCCGGGGTTGCGCAGGTTGTGCTTGCGCACGTCCTCGGTGATCTGGCCGCCGATGGCCGACGAGGAGCCCTGCACGATGATCTGCACGCCGTCGGCAATCGCCGCCTTCAGCTTCTCGGACGCACCGGCCGGCCCGCCCTGGTTGTCGTACTCGACCAGCTGCACCGGCTCGCCGTTCCAGCCGCCCGCGGCATTGAACCGGTCGATGGCAAAGCGCACGCCTGCACGGTAGGCCTGGCCAGAGGAGGCCTGCGGGCCGGACAGCGTCTCGACCATGCCGATCTTCACGGGAGCGGCATGGACCGCTGCAGCTGCAATCAGCAGCAGGGAGGCCGGCAGCGCGGCGCGGGCAAGGTGGCGAACGACGGTCATGGACTTGTCTCCTTCTTCAGTGATGGAACGGTGGCCGCGCGCAGCGGGCTCCTCGGAGCGACACGCGGGTGCTGTCTTGTGCTGCGGAAGTCTCTGCAAAGCGCGCCCTGGACCCTATGTGCCGGACACACACATTTGCAGGCGCTTCGATGTCATCGACTCGCAGGCCAGGCGGGCGAAGGCGGGGACCGGCGCGGGGCCCCGTGCGCGCCCCTGGGAAACCCGACCTGGGGCTTTCCCGCGCTGTCCGCAAATGACTCCTGGCGTTCCGCGCACGACCTTTCGGACGGTCATGCCGCGCTCCAACATCGGCCGCCAAGGCGCTGGGTGTGGTCGTCGACCACGGCGCCCCACCCAAGAAGCATTGGAGACTCTAGTGAAGCAACACCATTTGATCCTGTTCGGCTGCCTGAGCGCGATCACGCTGGCGGCCTGCGGCGGTGGCGGCAGCTACAACATCAGCGGCGCCGGCACCGGCGCCGGCGGTGGCACGGGCACACCGACAACACCCACCACACCTCCCGTCGTCGCCTCGCCCAAGGCGTGCGCCGACCTGGTCGGCATGGAGATCCCTGCCTCGGCCATCGGGCTGCCGACCACCGGCGGCAAGGTGACGGCGGCGACGGTCACCGCCGCGGCCGGCACCGGCGCCGCTGCGCTGCCCGAGTACTGCAACGTGCTGGGCAGCATCGCGCCGGTGGACTCCACCGCGCCCAGCATCAACTTCCGCCTGGCCCTGCCCACCACCTGGAACAAGAAGGTGGTCATGTTCGGCGGAGGCGGCTTCGACGGCACCTTGCCGAACGTGGCGGGCAACGTGCCCGCGGGCCCGGCCGACCAGCCCACGCCGCTGGGCCGCGGCTATGCCACCTTCGCCAGCGACTCCGGCCACCAGGCCAACGCCGCCGGTTCGCTCGACGGCCAGTTCCAGCTTAACGACGAGGCCTTCCGCAACTTCGGCGGCCATGCGCTCAAGAAGACGCACGACGCCGCCATCTACCTGATCAAGGCACGCTATGCGGCCGGGGCGCCGGTGAAGTCGTACTTCGCCGGCGGCTCGACCGGTGGCCGCGAGGCCGTGTCCGTGGCACAGCGCTGGCCGCAGGACTGGGACGGCATCATCGCCTGGTACCCCGCGTGGAACCAGCTGTCGGCCATGCTGGGCGGCCATCGCATGAGCCGCGCCCTGGCGCAGCCGGGCGCCTACCCGAACACGCCCAAGCGCGCCCTGCTGCTCAAGGCGGTGCTGCAGGCCTGCGACACGCTGGACGGTGTCGCCGACGGCCTGGTCAGCAACCAGCTGAAGTGCAACAGCGTCTTCGATCCTTCGGTGGCCACGGTGGACGGCGCCCCGCTGCGTTGCGCCAACGGCGCCGACACGGGCGACAACTGCCTGTCCGACGCGCAGATCACCGCCCTGAAGACGATCAATACCGCGACGAGCTTCAACTTCTTCGTTGCCAGCGGCTCCGCCGGCTACCCGGGCTACAACGTCTGGGGCGCCGACCTCGGCATCACCAGCAACCCGTCGCCGCTGCAGCCGACCGTGACCTTCCTGAACTTCGGCACCGAGCAGCCGGCGATGCCCGTGCCGGCCGGCGCGCCCTACATCACCAAGCAACTCGACCAGACGATCAAGTACGGCGTGACGCGCGACCTGCAGTTCGACTCGCTGTCGCTCGACCCCGAGAACCCCGGACCCTGGGGCGCCCGGCTCAGCGAGCTGAGCACGATGCTGGACGTCAGCAGCGACCTGTCGGAATTCGCGGCCCGCGGTGGCAAGCTGCTGCTCGCGCACGGCCTGTCGGACGTGCTGGTCAGCACCCGCGCCACCGAGCAGTTCTACCAGCGCCTGCAGGCCCAGTTCGGCCCGAGCTACGTCGACGGCTTCGCGCGCTACTACGAAGTCGCGGGCTACGGACATGCCGTGAGCACCGTGTTCAACGCGACCTGGGACTCCCTGACCGCCCTGGAGCAATGGGCAGAAAAGGGCACCGCCCCCAAGGGGCAGGTGACCACCGACACCGCGGGGGTCCCGGGCCGCAAGCGCCCGCTGTGCGACTACCCCGCGTGGCCCAAGTACAAGGGTTCGGGCGACGTGAACGCCGCCGAATCCTTCACCTGCGCGACCTTCTGATCGGGCGAGGGCCGCGGGGTGTGCTCACATCGCTGCGACCTCTTCTGTGTGACATGACGACATAGGCACCGGG
The DNA here is from genome assembly GCF_900107745.1 of Variovorax sp. YR216. GTDB lineage: Bacteria > Pseudomonadota > Gammaproteobacteria > Burkholderiales > Burkholderiaceae_C > Variovorax. The sequence continues at coordinate 103,609 of NZ_FNRO01000015.1, forward strand.
CACGCCGCGCCAGAGACTCGAGCCAGGATTGATAACCCTGGCGAGTCCGACGCATGTCACACCGGATACCGCCGCCCTGGAGGCGGCACTACCCTCCCTACCAGATTGCCGCACTGGTCCGGCTTCTCCATGGCAAGGGCCTGCCGGCAGACGCGGTGCTGGCCGGCACCGGGCTGGACGCCGCGGCGCTTGAGGATGTGGCCTGCCGCACGTCGGTAATGCAGCACCTGGGGGCCTGGCGCAACGCGCTGGAGCTCGGAGCCGACCCCGGCCTGGCGTTCCAGCTGGGGCGCGCCTTGCACCTGCCCCACCATGGCACCTGCGGATTGATGCTCCTGTCCTGCGAATCGGTGGGCGACTACTTCCGCTTGGCCCAGGCCTACCAGGGACTGATGGCCGGCGCCATGACGCTGGAAGCCCGCACCGAGGGAGACGATGCGCTCTGGGTGCTCGGCGACGGCGTCGTCCGCGAGCTGCCCGAGGCCTTGCGTGTCTTCCTGGTCGAGCAGCAGTTCGCCCAGCTCGCCACCCAGATCCATGACCTCCTGGGGCCCGAAGTCCGCCCCAACCTGGCGCGCTTCGCCTATCCCGCGCCGCCGCACCGGTCGATCTACGCCGAGCAACTGCAGTGCCCCTGTGTCTTCGGCTGGCATCGCAACGAGCTTCGCTTCGATGGCGAAGTGCTCTCGCAGCGCCCGAGGCTGGCCAACTCCTTCACCTCCGCCGCGCTCCAGACGGCCTGCGAAGGCCTGCTGGCAGAGATCGAGGATTCGCTCGGCTTCGCGGGCAAGGTCTACCAGGCCCTGCGCCTGCTGCCCGATCCGGGCGCCGGCATGAAGACGGTGGCTTCCAACTTCAAGATGACCGAGCGCACGCTGCGGCGGCGGCTCGCCGTCGAGGGCACGTCCTTCTCGAACATCGCCGACCAGGTCCGGCACAGCATGGCGACCCAGCACCTGCAGCGGCCGGGGGCCAGTGTCGAGCAGATCGCGCTCATCACCGGCTTCTCGGACTCGGCCAACTTCAGGCGGGCCTTCCTGCGCTGGACCGGGATGACGCCTGCCCAGTTCCGAAGGCAGCACCAGGAGCGGCGCGCGCACCCGTGGCCCGCGAGGGCCGAAGCCAGCCCGGCACCACTCACCGCCGCGCCCGGAGGCGCGCGACGTGCAGGTGCACGTGCAGGTGCAGGTGCAGGCAACCTACTGGCTGGCTGAGGAGAGGCGGTCGACCATCGCCTTGACGGCCGAGAGCTGCACACCGCTCCTCTGCGCATAGTCCCAGCCGTAGAAGCCCACGGTGTCCCAGCAGGCGTTGGGATTGCCGACGGTGCCGTTCGCGGGCGTCGGGTACAGGTTAGCGTCGGCCTGCGCTTGCGGGAACAGGACGATGATGTTGTTGGTGTCCGCCCAGCGCGTGTAGCCGGTGTTCTTGATGAACCGGTCGCCGATGTTGGAGTAGCTTTGCGTGCAGCCGTGGAAAGCGACGTGCAGCTTGCACTTGGTGCCTGCCGCGCACGTCGCAGGCACGTAGACCCAGCCCGTGTTGGCCATGCCCAGGTTGCCGGTGAACTCGCGCTGGCTGAACTCGCGGTAGTTCGCAGCCGCGGGCGCGTTGTTGCGCGGCAGCAGCGCCCCGTAGAACTGTGTGAGCACAGCCTTGGCGCCGTCATACCCGCAGTTGGAGATGTAGGGCGACAAGGAGACCGTGCAGGGGTTGTTCCCCGTTGCGCTGAAGTCGGTCGGAAACACGTGCGCGGTGTTGGCGCGCTGGATCAGGCTGGCGGCGGGCACGCCGTTCTCGGCGTACTGCGTCTGCACCGCCAGCATGGGATTCGGGCCGACGGTCGAATCCTTGGTGCCGGTGAACAGATAGACCTGCTGGGTGGCGACGTTGGCCTTGTTGTCGATCTGCACGCCGCTCCAGCTGTCGATACTGGCCTGCATGGCGTTCAGCATGCCGGTGCTGATGACGTTGTTGTTCTGGCAGTTGCCATACGGATAGTGGTACTGGCACAGGTACGGTGTGCCGGCAAAGATGCCCACACCCCGGAAGGTCGCCGAGTACGCGTAGCCCATGTTGATCGCCATCACCGCGCCCGAGGACAGTCCCGAGACGGTGATGTTGGTGGTGTCGACGTTCAGTGCGGGCAGCGAGACGACCGCGTGGGCCGCCAGGGTCGTGGCACACAGGGCGCCGGCCGCGAGACCGGATCTGAGCGAAATCATGCTGCTGTCTCCTTTTGTGATGGCGTGTTGAAGCTGCGCGCATGAGGCGCAACTTGCAGTCTCGCCATCGAGGAGGAGCCGCCAATGTGGAAATGTCACATCGCCCGGGTAGGAACGATGTGATCTGTGCGTCACCCGCCGACCACCGGCAGGCGCCTCGGCCCGCGCGCTATCTCGACGACTTCTTGCGCCGCGCCACCATCGCAGCCACCCGCGCATCGATCGAAGCCCGGTCGGCTTGCGCGTTGTTCTCGATCGAAAGACGACGCTCCAGCGCCAGTGCTTCGTTCATGCCCAGCGCCGCGCCTTCGTCCAGCAAGCGCTTGTAGGCCTTGAGCGTCTCCGGAACAGCGGCCGCCATCTGGCGCGCGATCTCCTCGGCCTTGGGCATCAGCGCCTCGGGCTCGACGACGTGGTTGACCAGGCCCCATTCGAGCGCTTCCTCCGCACCCAGGAAGCGCCCCGTCAACGCCAGCTCCTTCGCACGTGAAAGCCCGATGAGCCGCGCCATCCGCACCGACCCGCCCCACCCCGGCAGCAACCCGACATGCGCATGCGTGTCGGCGAAGCGCGCCTGCGTCGATGCCACGAGTAGATCGCACGACAGCGCGATCTCGAGCCCGCCGGTCATCGCCAGCCCGTTGATCGCACCGATCACCGGCCCGCTGAATGCGCGGATCGCGCGCACCGGATCGTTGTCGTACGCCCCGGCCGCAAGCTCGCCGGTCGCGCCCCATTCGTCGAGATCCATGCCGGCCGAGAACGCACGCCCCGCACCGGTGAGCACCAGCACGCGCACGCCCGGATCGGCCTCCAGCGCCGCGAGCGCCTCGACGAACTCGCGGCGCAGCTCGTTCGACAGCGTGTTGAGCTTGTCGGGCCGGTTCAGCGCGACGGTCGCGAAACCGTCGTCGCTGCGCGCGATCTCCAGCGTGCGGTAGCGCGTGGGTCGTTGTTGCGAGTCGCCTTCGGCCATGCGGCTCACTGTACCTTGCACTCCGGACTCGCCGGCGGGAAGAGCGACGCGCTCGCGGGCGTGCCCGAATGCGACTGCAGCACCACCTCGAACTTGCGGCCGAGCGCGCCGCCCTGCGCGTTCAGGATGTCGACCGCGGTGCGCGCCGAGTCCTCGACGACGCTCGCGTAGGTCGCGAAGGGGCCGCTGTCGATGGTCAGCACGCCGACCTTGATCGGGCCGCCGGCCTGCGCGAATGCCGCAGCAGGCGCAGTGAGCGCCAACGCTGCGGCCGTGGCGAGGGTGATCGATCTTCTCGAGAGTCCGGTCACGTCTGTCTCCTGGGTGTGTGTTGGCGTCGATTCGGGCTCAGCTCTCGCGGCCGCTCGACATCTCCGCGAAGAGCGGCAGCGGCGAGTTCTTGAGCTCGATCGCGATCTCGGCGCGCATCGTGTCGCGCAGCAGGGTTTCGAGCTCGGCGGCGAGCGGTGCGCCGAGCCCGGCCTGTTGCGCTTCGAGCCAACCCAGCAGCGTGCAGATCGCGCCATTGACCTCGTCGCGCAGGCGCAGCAGGTCGGCGACGGCAGCGCTGGCTAGCGCGGGCCGCGCCGGCAGCTCGGGCAGGCGCACGGCCGGCGCCTTGTCGCGCACGTGGGCCGCGAACCGGTCCAGCGTATCGAAGTGCTTGCCGACCTCTTCGCGCAGGAAGCCGGCGGACCAGTCGGCGCGCACCTTGAAGGTGTTGAGCAGGTTGATCACGCCATAGACCTGTCCGCGCGCGAATTCATCGTCCAGCCGCGTGAGCACTTCCTGGCGCAGCGTGGCGTTCATGCCGTCGATGAGGCGGGCAAAGGAGTTGTTCATCGTGCACCCTCGATGGTCTTTTCCATCTGCCGCAGGCAGGTCGCGATCTGGCTGCCCATCGCGGGCATGCGCATGTCGTTGAAGCGGCCTTCCTCGAAGCAGCGCGCCGCCGCCATGTGCGTGGCCGCGAGCTTGAGCAGCGACAGCGCCTGGTAGTAGCGAACGGATCGCATCGACACCTCGAAGCCCACCTTCTCGCCGTAGCGCGCGTAGAACCACTCGGGCTCGGCGAGGCGGCAGATCAGCTTGCTGCCGCCCATGTACATCGGCAGGCTCGCCCAGCCGAGGTCTTCGTGCGGGTCGCCGAGGTGCACCAGTTCCCAGTCGAGGATCGCGGTGATGCGCCCGCCGTGTTCGAGGAAGTTGCCGGTGCGGTAGTCGCCATGCACGATCGAGACGCGCGGCGCCTCGGGGCAATGCGCCTTCAGCCAGCGCAGGCCCCATTCGGCCAGCGGATAGGGCCGCATCGCCCAGCGTGCGATCTGCGCTTCCCAGTGCTCCACGTTGAGCCGGGCCGCGTTCTGCGCGGTGATGCCGTGCGCGAGTTCCGCGACCGGCTTGCTCTGCCACTCGACGCGATGCAATGCGGCCAGCGAATCGATGAACTGTTCGGCGAGGCGGCGGCGGTAACCGTCTTCCAGCCCCGGTTCGTTGGCCGAGACCCAGGGCACGACCGCTTCGCCCGAGACCTTCTCGCAGAACATGAAGGGCGCGCCGAGGATCGACGGGTCGTCGCTGCTCCAGTAGGCGCGCGGCACCGGCACATCGCTGCCTTCGAGCGACTGCATCGACAGCACCTGCGGGCGCGCGCTGTATGGCGCGAACAGGCCGTAGTCCGGGCCGAGGCGCAGGATGAGCTCGCGCGTGCCGGTGTCGCCATCGATGCCGCTCACCGGCACCGAATAGGTCAGCCATGAGAAGCCGACCGGAAAGCGCCGCACCGGCCCGATCTCGACCGGGTGGCCGAGCTGCGCGCCGAGGTAGTCGGCGATCTTCGGTGCCAGCGTGGCATCGTCTATGAGCGTTTGCATTCGAGTCAGCCGGAGGAGGTTTTTGAGCGCGCGGCCTTCACCAGCGGCGGCAGGTGGTTGCGTTCGTTCACGCTCGCCACGCCGATCGCGCCGCCGGGCAGCGCGCGCAGCCGCGTCATCGACGCGTAGCCGGGCGCGAAGTGCACGAGGCGCGGCAAGCCCAGCGCATGCGACAGCACCACGTTGATCGGCAGGCCGTGCGTGAACACCGCGACATGCCCGTCGTTCGGAAGCGGGCCGACGGTCGATTCGAGCGCGTGCAGCACGCCGCTGCGAAACGCTGCCGCATCCCCGCCGAAGAAGGCGATCGGGTCGTCGAGGAAGCGCGACCACTCGTTCTCGCCGAGCGCGCGCAGGGTTTCGGTGGAGCGATAGCGGTCCACATGCCGGTCGGCCTCGGCCCAGCCGTCGATCGTTTCGATCGCGAGCCCAAGCCGCTCGGCGAGCGGCTGCGCGGTCTGCAAGGCGCGCGTCATCGGGCTGCTCACGATGCGGGTGATGCCTTCGAGCGCCAGCCGGTCGGCCACCGCGCGCGCCTGCGCGATGCCGTCGGCGCGCAGCGGCGGATCGTGCGGACGATCGCGATCGTCCTCGTCAGGGCGCCCGTGGCGAACGAGCACGAGCTTCATGGCTTCAACGTCCCTGCAGCAGCAGTTCGGGCAGCGTCGCGCGGTGGAAGCCCTCGTAGGGCTGGCTGCGGTCGTGGGGCGACTGCTTCCAGGTGCCGCGCGCGTTGGGCGTGCCGCCGTCGACGCGAATGCAGCTTCCGGTGATGTAGGCGGCCGCGGGCGAGAGCAGGTAGACGATGGCGGCCGACACTTCCGCCTCGGTGCCGAAGCGCTGCAGCGGCACGGTGGGCGGGAATTCGAGGATCTTCGCCTTCGCTTCCGGCGCGTAGGTGTCGAAGCCGCTCGATGCGATGCCACCCGGTGCGACCGTGTTCACGCGCACGCCCGACTGCGCCCATTCGCAGGCCGCGGTTTCGCTCAGCGTGAGCATGCCGCCGCGCGCCGCGCCGGAATGCGCGAAGTCGGGCCAGCCGTGCCAGATGTCGGCAATGATGTTGACGATCGCGCCGCCGTGGTTCTCCATCCAGCGCTTGTAGGCCTCGCGCATGAAGATGAAGCCGCCGGTGAGGTTGTTGCGCACCACCGCCTCGAAGCCCTTGGTCGAGATGGTCTTCATCGGGGTGCGGTACTGGCCGCCGGCGTTGTTCACGAGGCCGTCGAGCCGCCCGCGCGCCGCGAGTACTGCGTCGATGGTCTCGCCGACCGCGATCTCGTCGCGGATGTCGCAGGGATGGGCGCTCGCACTGCCGCCGTCCTCGGCGATCTCGTTGCGCACACTCTCCAGCTTCTCGGCGGTGCGGCCGACCAGCGCGACGTGCGCGCCGAGCGATGCGAGCTCATGCGCGGTGCAGCGCCCGATGCCGCTGCCACCGCCGGTCACGATGATGGTCTGGCCGTCGAAGACGCCGGGGCGAAAAACCGATTGATAGGGCATGCCGTCTCCTCTTTCAGTTCATTGCGCCGCCGCGCGGCCGATGCGGCTGCGGGCGATCACCAGCTTCATGATCCCGGCGGTGCCGTCGCCGATCTCCAACCCCATCACGTCGCGCATGCGCTGCTGGTGCGGGAGGTCCTTCGACCAGCCGTAGTGGCCGAAGGTCAGCAGACACTGGTGGATCACGTCGAAGGCGGTCTTCGGGCCCATCCACTTCACCATCGCCGCTTCGGCGGTGTGCGGCTGGCCCGCATCGCGCAGCGCGAGCGCATGGAAGGACAACTGGCGCACCGCCGCGATGTGCGATTCGCCCTCGGCCAGCGGAAAGCTCACGCCCTGGAACTGCCCGATCGGCCGGCCGAAGGCTTCGCGCTCCTGCGCGTAGGCCCAGGCTTCGTCGAGCGAGGCCTGCGCCGCGCCGCAGCACTGCAGCGCGATCAGCGCGCGGCTGTAGTCGAAGCCCTGCATCACCTGTGTGAAGCCCTTGCCCTCGTCGCCGAGGCGATGGCTCGCGGGCACCTTCACGTCGTCGAAGAAGACCGAGCCGCGCCCGATGATCGCGCTGCCGACGTCGTCGAAATGCGTGCGCTGGATGCCGGGCGTTTCCGCAGGGATGAAGAAGGCCGAGACGCCCTTGGCGCCCTCCTCCGGCTTGCCGGTGCGCGCGAAGATCAGGTAGGCATCGGCGCGGTCGGCGAAGGTGATCGAGGTCTTCTCGCCGTTGATGATGTAGTGATCGCCGTCGCGCCGCGCGCGCAGCTGCAGGTTGCTCGCATCGGAACCGCCGCGCGGCTCGGTCAGGCAGATCGCGACCACCGCTTCGCCGCGGATCATGCGCGGCACCCATTCTTCGACGACGGCGGGCTGCGCATGGCGGATCAGGATCGCGGCGTTGAGCGACACGCCCACCGGCACCGCGCTGACGTTGAAGTCGCCGTAGGCCAGCTCCTCCGCGATGATCCCGGTCGTGACTGCGTCCGCGCCCAGGCCGCCGAACCGCTCGGGCAGGTCGACGCCGATCAGGCCGAGACGGCCCATCTCGCTCAGCAGGTCGCGGTCGAGCACGCCGAGCTTCTCGCGCTTCTGGTAGTCGGGGAGCAGCCGCTCGCGGGCGAACCGGCGGGCCGATTCCTGCAGGGCCTTCTGGTCTTCGGTCAGAACCATGTGGTTGTCTCTTCCGTGTTGTCTGGCACGGCCGGTGGTCTCGGCCGCTGGAAGCCATATCGTACACTCGCGTACGATACGCATCAATATACTTTTGGGTCCTCAGATCTTTCGCTCGTGCCCGACCCAGTACGGATCGCGCAGCACGTTCTTGCGCACCTTGCCAACCGGCGTGACCGGAAGCGGATCGGCGCGGAACTCGATGCTGAAGGGCATCGCGCGCAAGCCAGCCGCGGCAGCCGCATGGCAAAGACCCAGCCCCATCAGGCCCGGACCGACGATGCCGATGCCGATGCCGATGCGCATGTTCATCGCTTCGCGTCTGCAATTGTTGTGGCAGAACCCCGTGACCACCGGCGGCGGACGGCGTTCATGCGCCGGCTTTTCGGCGGCTGAGCAACGCCTGTGCCGCGCGCTGGAGATCACCCGTGGAGCGCGCGAGGATCTGCGTGCGGTTCTCCAGCTCGATCGCGGCGGCGAGGCTGGCGCTTTCGAGGTTGGCCCACCCGCCGCGCTTGGTCATCCAGACCGCGAAGGCGCTGTTTGCGGCGATGCTCTGCGCCATCTCCAGGGCTCTTGGCATCAGCGCATCGTCCTCCACCACTTCGCTGACAAGGCCGATGCGTGCGGCTTCTTCCGACTGGACTATCCGGCCGGTCAGCATCATCTCGAAAGAGCGCGAGCTGCCGACCGCACGCGGCAGCAGCCAGCTCACGCCGATGTCGCAGCTCGACATGCCGACCTTGACGAACGCGGCATTGAACGAGGCGGACTTGGCGGCAATGCGGATCTCGGCCGCAAGCGCGATGCCGAGCCCCGCCCCGTTGGCCGGCCCGTTGACCGCCGCTATCACCGGCTGACGCAACCCGCGCAGCCGTGTGACGAGGCCCGCGAACAGCTCCTGGCGCTTCATCCACGCCTGCGTCTCACCGTGCTCGCTGCCCGGTGCATCGCCCGCCATCGAGAGATCGAAGCCCGCGCAAAAGCCGCGGCCTTCGCCGGTCACGATCAGCACGCGGCAGCCGTCGTCGTCGTCGACGCGATCGAGCAGCTCACCGATGAGGCGTACCGCCTGATCGTCGAGCGCATTGAGCCTCGCGGGCCGCGACAGGCGCAGCAAGGCAATCCCTTCGGCGGCGCGCTCCAGCGATGCGCCGGGCGACGTCGCTTCAGGCATAGATCGCCTCGATCACGTCCGCATACTTCTCCGCGATCGACTTGCGGCGCACCTTCATCGTCGCCGTGACTTCGCCATCGTCGTGGTCGAGCTCCTTGACCAGCAGATGGAACTTGCGCACCTGCTGCACCTGCGCGAGCCGCGCGTTGGCGGACGCCACTTCGTTGTCGATCAGCGCGCGCACCTTGTCCTGCTCGACCAGGCTCTTGTAGTTGGTGTAGGCCAGCCCCTGCGCTTCGGCCCAGTTGGCGACGTTGTCGAAGTCGATCTGCAACAGCGCCGAGACGAAGCGGCGCCGGTCGGCGATCACGATCGCCTCCTTGATGAAGGGCGAGATGCGCAGCGCGTTCTCGATCTCCGAGGGCGTGATGTTCTTGCCCCCGGCGGTGATCATGATGTCCTTCTTGCGGTCGATGATGCGCAGCTCGCGCCCGGCCGGGCCGTCGTCCCAGCGCGCGACATCGCCGGTGTGCAGCCAGCCTTCGGCATCGATCGCCTCCGCGGTGGCTTCGGCATTGCGGTAGTAGCCGCGGAACACCACGTCGCCCCGGATCATGATCTCGCCGTCGTCCGCCAGCCGAACCTCCACGCCCGGATACGGCACGCCCACGGTGCCCACCGGCGATGCATCGCTGGGCTGCATGGTGGTCGCGCCGGAGGCCTCGGTGAGGCCGTAGGCTTCGCGGATCGGCACGCCGAGCACGCGGAAGAAATGCAGGATGTCCGGCGCGATCGGCGCGCCCGACGAGATCGCGACCCGGCAGCGGCGCAGCCCCACGTAGTTGAGCAATGCGCGCAGGATCACCACGTACCAGAAGGCCCACGCGATGCGCTGCCCGATGCTGCGGCTCGCGCGCGGCGCATCCGCGAAGCGGCCGACCGACGCCATCGCGCGCTGGTACAGCACGAGCCGCCAGCCGCCGGCCTCGCGCAGCTTGGTCTGGATCGAGGCGTGGAACTTCTCCCAGATGCGCGGCACGCCGAAGAACACCTGCGGCGACAGCTCGCGCAGGTCTTCCTGCACCGTGCGCAGGCTCTCGGCGAAGTTGACCACCGCGCCGGTCGCCAGCGGCACATGGATCGAGAACATCTGTTCCGCCACATGGCACAGCGGCAGGTAGGAGACGAGCGCATCGCCCTCGCTGCAACCCAGCACCGAATTGAGCCCGCGCGCGGCGCTGCCGAGGCCGCGCCAGCTCATCTGCGCGGCCTTGGGCCGGCCGGTGGAGCCGGACGTGAAGACGATGAGCCCGATGTCGTCGAGCGCCTGCTCGGCGGCCAATGCCTCGATGCGTCCGGGCTGGGCGGCTGCCAGCTGCTGGCCTTGCGCGACCAGCGCGTCGAACTCGTGGATACCCGCGCGGTCGTAGTGCCGCAGCCCGCGCGGATCGATCACCACCACATGGCGAAGCTCCGGCAGGTTGTCGCGTACCGACAGCACCTTGTCGAGCTGCTCCTGGTCCTCGCAGACGATGACCGGCGCGCCCGCGAGTTGAAGCAGGTATTCGATCTCCACGCCCGGCGAAGTGGGATACACGCCGGCGACGATGCCGCCCGCGAGCCCCACGCCGAACTGCGCGAGCACCCATTCGATGCGGTTCTCGCCGAGGATCGCGACCTTGTCGCCGCGCTGAAGCCCCAGCTCCAGCAGTGACAGCGCGAACCAGCCCGATCTCTCCGCATAGCCGCGCCAGGTGGTCGGCTGCCAGATGCCGAACTGCTTCTGGCGCAGGGCGACCGCATCCGGCCGCGCGCGTGCCCAGTGCAGCAGTTGCTGCGGCGGCGTGAGTTGGCTGAGTTCGTCCGCGCTCATGACAACCAGCGCTTGCGGCGCTTGTAGTGCTTGACATCGCGGAAGCTCACTTGGCCCTCCCCGCTGTCACCGCTGCCGAGGTAGAAGCGCTGCACGTCGGCATCGCCGAGCAGCTTGTCCTTGGGGCCGTTGATCACGATGCGCCCGTTCTCCATGATGTAGCCGTAGTCGGCCACGCCGAGCGCCACCTTCGCGTTCTGCTCGACGAGGAGCATCGCGACGCCCTGCTCGCGGTTGATGCGGCCGATGATCGAGAAGATGTCCTTCACCACCAGCGGCGCGAGGCCGAGCGAAGGTTCGTCGAGCAGGATGAGGCGCGGCTGGCCGATCAGCGCACGCCCGATCGCGAGCATCTGCTGCTCGCCGCCCGAGAGATAGCCCGAGACCTGCTTGCGCCGCTCCTTGAGGCGCGGGAAATAGTGGAACACGCCCTCGATGTCGAGCCCCCGGCCGCCGCTGCGCCCGCTGAGCGCATTCGCCGCCGCGATGAGGTTCTCGTCCACCGTGAGCTCGGCGAACACATGCCGCCCTTCGCGCACGTGTGCGAGGCCGCGCCGCGGCAGCACATGGGGCGCCCACCGGTCGATGTCCTCGCCGAAGAAACGGATGCGCCCGCTGGCCACGCGCCCGTTCTCCAGCGGCAGGATGCCCGAGGCGGCCTTCAGCGTGGTGGTCTTGCCCGCGCCGTTGGAGCCCAGCAGCGCGACCACCTTGCCGTCGGGCACCTCGATCGACAGCCCGCGCAGCGCCTGCACCGAGTGGTTGTAGACCACCTCGATGTTGGCGATCGACAGCGCGGGCGTCGCTTCGCTCACACCTTCAGCCATGAGCTTGCCGGCTCCATCGTCTTGGTCTTGGGCTCGTAGCGATAGATGCGGCCGACCGGCGCCTGATGCTTGCTCAGGTCCACCAGCGTGCCGAAGATGCCGCCCGAATCCCATTCCTTCATCGACTCCAGCGCGGCCTTCATGTTGGGCAGCGTGAGCGGCTTGTTGGCCTTGATGCAGCGATCGGCTACCTCGGCGAACACCATGCCCGAGAGCCACGAGCTGATGTAGAACGGCGAGATGTTCTTCATGTCGGGCCGGTTCTTGGCGCCGAAGTCGCGCATCGCGTTGATCATGGTCGAGTCGGTCTCGTGGCCGTATCGGTACGGACTCACGCCGGCGAGGGATTCGCCCATCGCGCCGAGTGCGTCGTAGGCGGGTTTGTCGAGGCCCCAGGCGGTGCCCATCACCTGGCTCTGCAATCCGGCCTCGCGCATCTGGCGCACGAACTCGGGCATGGGCGCGAGGATGTAGCCCTGGAAGATCACGATGTCCGGCCGCGCGCGGCGCAGCTTGGCGACTTCGGGCGCGACGTCGATGCCAGCCTGCTTGGTCACGATCTCGGTGACGATCGGCAACCCGAGCTTCTCGGCCCGTGCCTTGCCGGCCGGGATGCCATCGCGGCCGAATTCGGTATCGGCGTACACGTAGGCGATCTTCGGCTTGTCGCTCTTCGACCATGTCTTGGCGATGTACTCCATCAGGATCTCGTGCATCGAGCCGTAGATCGGCCCCGGCACGAAGTGCTGCGGCATGCCGGTCGGATCGGCCATCGAGCTCGCGAGCGAAGTCGACGAGGTCATGATGGTGCCGGCCGCGACCGCGTCTTGCGCCACCGCCTTGGCCCACTGGGTGCTGTCGCCGTAGAAGAAGCTCGGCTTCTCCGACGCCATCAGCTTCTTGAAGATCGCAACGCCCTGGTCGAGCTTGAAGCCGCTGTCTTCCGACACGTAGCGCAGCTTGCGTCCGGCCACGCCGCCGTTGGCGTTCTTCCACAGCACGAAGTCGTTGAGGCCGTTGTTCATCGCGGTGCCCGCGAACGCGAAGATGCCGGTGATCGGCTGCGAGGCCGCGATCACGATGTCGCCCTTCTGCTGGGCCGACACGCTCCCGATCGCGAATGGCCCGAGCGCCGCCGCGCTGCCCGCGGCCTGGATCAACTTGCGCCTCAGAAAATCGGTCATGACGGTCTCCTTGGTTGTATGAATGGGTCAGGTCGTGAAGGGCCAGAGATGGAAGGTGCGGCGCACGCGGGTCCACATCGCCGACAGCCCGTGCGGCTCGAAGATCAGGAAGACGATGATGAGGAGGCCGAACACCACCTGCCCCATCGGCAGCAGCAGGCCCGCGACGCCGGGCGCCCACTGCGCAAGGCTGTGCGCGACGAGGCGCAGCACTTCGGGCACGAAGGTCATGAACATCGCGCCGAGGACGCTGCCGAGCACCGTCGCGCCGCCGACGATGATGGCCGCCAGGTAGTAGATCGAGAGCGTGATCGTGAAGTACTCGGGTGTGATGTTGCCGTAGAAGTAGCCGAGCAGCCCGCCCGCGACGCCCGCATAGAACGCGCCGAGCGCGAAGGCCAGCAGCTTGGTGTGCAGGAGGCTCACGCCGAGGATCTCCGCCGAGATGTCGCGGTCGCGCACCGCGATGAAGGCGCGGCCGATGTAGCAGCGCTGGAGGTTGCGCGTGGCCAGCGCCGCGATCAGAACGCAGGCGTAGATCAGATAGAAGTTGCGGTGGTCGCCGATGAACTCGAAGCCGAAGAGGTTTGCGCGCGGGATGGAGGTGCCCGGCACGCCGCCGGTCACCGGCTCCCACTCGCGGAAGACGAAGGTCAGGATGAAGTGCGCGGCCAAGGTGGCGATCGCGAGGTAGATGCCCTTCACCCTGAGGCTCGGCAGGCCGACCAGGATGCCGATGGCCGCGGCCAGCAGCCCTCCGAGCGGCAGCGCGAAATAAAAAGGCACGCCCAGTTTCGCGAACCACGCCACCGTGTAGCAGCCAACGCCGAGGAAGGCCGCGTGCGCGAGCGAGATCTGCCCGGTGCTGCCGGTCGTGATGTTGAGCCCGAGCGTCGCGATGATGTGGATGCCGACGATGCAGGCCATCGCGAGCACGTAGTCGCCGCCGTAGAAGGGCAAGGCGAGCAGCGCGACGATGAAGACCGCCACCGTCCGGCGCGCAGCGGGCGAATCCCAGAGCTGCTCCTCGGAACGGTGGGACTCGTGGAAGACGCCGGTGCGCATAAGTTCAGAGCCTTTCGATGGAGCGGGTGCCGAAGATGCCGTGCGGGCGCATCACGAGGATCGCGAGCACCACCACGTAGGGCACGAGGTCGCGCGCCTTGCCGCCGAGGTAACCCGCGGCGACCGCGTCGAGCCAGCCAACGATGAGGCTCGCAACGATGGCGCCCACGATGCTGTCGAGTCCGCCGAGGATGATCACCGCGAAGGCCGCCAGCGCGGTCGAGGCCAGCAGCGGCGAGAGATTGGCCGACGTGGCGATGAGCACGCCGGCCACCGTGCCCACGAGGCTGGAGAGGATCCAGGTCAGCCGCTGCGCATGGCGGATGTCAATGCCCATCGTCGCCGCGGTCACCGGATCGCTCGCGGTGGCACGCAGCGCGATGCCGGTCTTCGAATAGCGGAAGAAGGCAATGAACGCGCCGATAAGCACCGCCGCGACGGCGAAGTTGCCGATGGCGGTGCCGGGGATCAGCACCTCGCCCAGGTTGAGCGGCATGCGCGGCAGGAGCGGCGGCACGGTGAAGGTGTCGCCGCCCCAGATGGCCTCCACCGTACCGTGCACGATGCTGGCCATGCCGATGGTCGCCATCAGCACCGACACCGTGGGCTGCCCCGAAAGCGGCCGCAGCACCATGCGCTCCACCAGCACCGCGAGCACCGCGATCGCTGCCAGCGACAGCACGAAGGCCGGCACCGGCGCGAGCCCGAAGGTGACGTGCGCGGCGTAGTACAGGTAGGCACCGAGCATCATCACCTCGCCCACCGCGAAGTTGACGACGCCGGTGCCCTTGTAGACCAGCACGAAGCTCAGCGCCACCAGCGCGAGCACGCCGCCCGACAGCAGGCCGATGGTGCTGAACTCGATGAATTCGTAGACGCGCGCCATGTCCATCACAGCGCTCCCTTTTCGTCGCCTATTTCCTCGTCCGCGCCCAGGTAGGCCTGGATCACGTCCGGGTGGCTGCGCACCTCGGCGGGCGTGCCGCTCGCGATGACCTGGCCGAAGTTGAGGACCACCACGTGGCTGGAGATGTCCATCACCATGCCCATGTCGTGCTCCACCAGCAGCACCGTGACGCCCCAATCCTCCTGCACGTCGAGGATGAAGCGCGCCATGTCCTCGGTCTCCTCGCGGTTCATGCCCGCGACCGGCTCGTCGAGCATCAGCACCCGCGGGCGCATCGCAAGCGCGCGGGCGAGCTCGACGCGCTTCTGCAAGCCGTACGAGAGCGCCTCGACCGGCCGGTGGCGCAGGTGGTCGATCTCCAGGAAGTCGATCACGCGGCGCTCCACCTCGTCGCGCAGCGCGAGTTCCTCGTCGCGGGCGGCGGGCGTGCGCGCCAGGCTCTGGAGCAGGCCGGCGCGCATCGTGTGGTGGCCGCCGAGCTTGATGTTCTCCAGCACGCTGAGTCCGTGGAAGAGCGCGATGTTCTGGAAGGTGCGCGCCAGCCCGCGCGCGGCGCGCCGGTGGACCGGCGTCGCGGTGATGTCCTGCCCGTCGAGCACGATGCGGCCAGCGGCGGGCCGGTAGAAACCCGAGATCGTGTTGAACACGCTGGTCTTGCCGGCGCCATTGGGGCCGATCACCGAGGTGATCTGCCCCGGCGCCGCAGTGAACGAGACGCCGCGCAGCGCGTGGATGCCGCCGAAGCGCAGGTCCACGCCCTCGACCGCGAGCGATGCGCCCTGCGCGGGCGCCGCCGAATCCCGCGCGACTGCCGGGGAAAGCGTGGCCGAGGTCGCCCTCTGCAGATGGGTGGAAGCCGCCAAGTCCATGCACCAGATCCGGTTTGCCGCGGGGCGCTGCCGAGGCGGGCGCCCATCGCGAGGTCCGTCTTCAAAATTCAGACGTTGCGTATCGTACGCTACTGTACCGTATGCAATATCAGTGCTTACCCGCGAGCGCGCTCCGGAGCCTCAGGCGCCGGCCGCCTGCATCTCGGTGCCGAAGGCCTTGGCGCGTTCCTTGAGGATGAACTTCTGGATCTTTCCGCTCGGCGTGCGTGGCACCACGTCGAGGATCTCGACGCGCTCGGGCCAGTACTGCTTGGCGACCTTGCATTCGGCCATGTACGCCTGCACCGCCGCGAGGTCGAGCGCCGCGCCCGGGCGCAGCTCCACGAAGGCGCAGGCGCGCTCGCCGAGGCGCGCGTCCGGGTAGCCGACGATGGCCGCCATCGCGACCGCCGGATGCTTGTAGAGCAGCGCCTCGATCTCGACCACCGGCACGTTCTCGCCGCCGCGGATCAGCACGTCCTTCGTGCGGCCGTTGATGCGGATGTAGCCCTCGGCGTCCATGTAGGCGAGGTCGCCGGTATCGAACCAGCCTTCGGCGTCGTAGGTCACGATGTGGGGCCGCTTGTAGTAGCCCAGCGACATCTGCGCGCCGCGCACCAGCAGGCGGCCGGTCTGTCCGAGCGGCAGCGGCTTGCCGTCGAAATCGACGATGCGGATGTCCACCCCGTCGAGCGCGCGCCCGTCGGTCTTCGACGATTTGTCGGCGGCGCGGGCCGGCTCGGTCAGCGTGCTCGACAGCGATTCGGTCATGCCCCAGAGCGAGCACACCTTGAGGTTGAGCTCGCGCGCCGCGCGTTCGATCAGCACCGGCGGGATCGGCGCGCCGCCGCACAGGAAGGAGCGCAGCGCGGCCGGCTTCGGCGCGCCATCGGCCACCGCGTTGCAGATGTCGGAGAGAAAGGGCGACGAGGCCGCGGTGTAGGTCACGCCTTCGGCCGCCATGATGGTCACGCCGCGGCGTGCTTCCCAGATGTCCTGCAGCACCACGGTCGAGCCGAGGTACACGCCGAGCAGCATCACCGCCGCATAGCCGGTCATGTGGCCGACCGGCGAGCAGGCGAGCAGCACGTCGTCGGCCTTGAGGCCGAAGCGGCCGGAGAGCGCCTTGGTGCAGGCCAGCAGCGTGTTGCAGCTGTGCATGACGCCCTTGGGCGAACCTGTGGTGCCGGAGGTGAACATCATCACCGCCATCTCTTCGGCTGCGAGCGCCGATTCGTGCGGGCTCGCCGCGGCCTCGACGCGGTGGCTGCCTTGCAGCAGCAGGCGGTCGAAGGCGTTGGGTCCGTCGCCGTCGACGACGATCACCTGCTGGAGCTTCGGCAGCTTCTTCCTGAGGTCTTCCGCCATCGCGGCGTGGTCGAAGCCGCGGAACATCGCCGGCACCACGAACACCTTGGCTTCGGCGAAGCCGAGCATGAATTCCAGCTCGCGCTCGCGGAAGATCGGCATCAGCGGATTCACCACCGCGCCGATGCGGCCGCAGGCCAGCGAGACGACGACGAATTCCCACCAGTTGGGCACCTGCACCGCCACGATGTCGCCGTGGCCGACGCCGAGATCGCGCAGTGCGCCGGCGGCCAGCGCGACTTTCTCGCCGAGTTCCTGGTAAGTGATACGCACCGGCTCGGCGCGATCCGCGCGGTAGGCCACCAGCGCATCCTTGCCCGGCGCGCGGCGGATCGCTTCGGTGAGGTGGTCGTCGATCGTCCTGTCGAGCCACCAGCCGCCCGCCCGCATCGCTTGTCCGTGTGCGACCGGGTCGAATTCCTTGACCGTCATTCCAGCATCTCCAGAGTAGTGTCGGAAGGGCTCGGCTTGCGCCATTGCACAGCCCGGGCCTATTTAGTTCACTACTGTACGATACGTGGATTAATTGTCTGCTGCAAGTCCGGTTGTATCCGGGAAAGCCAGTAGGCTGCGCGCGGCCGGAGCGTGCGTGGGCGGGCGGCGGTGCGCCACTGGGGCGGTCGGCGCTTTGCGCCGACTTCCCTGCGGTGCTCGCGCGGCCGGCCGCGCTGCGCTCCTCGGCGCCCCACAGGCGCACCGCCGCCCACCCACGCACGCCCCGGCTGGAGACGTTGTGGCGGTTTCGACGAGGGCGCGCACGACTTTTATGGTCGCGCCGCGTCAGTGCAACGCGCGCTGCACCGATTCGATCGCCTCGCACACGGCCTGCATGCGCCGCTGCGTCTCGGCATTGATGCAGGTGACCAGCGCCCTCAGCTCTCCGGGCTCGACATCGAATTCTTCGAACTCCTGCCGGCGATGCGGCGATAGAAAGCCTTGCAGGCATTCGAAGGCGAGGAGGGTGTCGCGCAAGTTGTACCACTCGTCGATGGCGTTCAGCGCGGCGCTTCGGGCCTTGCGTTTCTTGGACCTTGGATCGCTGGATGTGCGCGCGGGTGCGCGGGCAGACTTGGCCATTCTTGGGCCTCCCTGAACTTCCGGTTTACAAAAACCGTCGCACTCGCTTCCAAACGAGGGTGGCGGCTCGAACGGGTTGGAAGACCGGGGAAGTTCTCACGAAAAAACCGGCAGGGCTCGCGCCCTCCCGTCCGAGCCGCCGAAAACCGGGGCGCGAACGAGGAAGCCGCAGGCCAAAAGGCAACTGCGGCTTCCGCCGTGATAACTTTTCTCGGGCTTCCAAACCCGATCGCGCCGTTGCCGACGCGATGGGCGGAGTATGCCAGCGTCCTGTGAGAAAGATGGGGGTGGAATGCGTGATGCGGCATAGACTTCTGCCGTCGGCCGCCACCGCATGCGCCGTCCAGGCAGTGGCGGTGACACAGTTCGGCCAGCGCGGAATTCGGCTCATCCGAATCCTGCCCTTCTCAGGCGCCGGTAGAACTCCCGGCAATCCTCAATCCGAAAGATTCCGTTCGGCTCGTCCTGTGCGCGCCAGTTGGTCGAGCGCACGCGCATAAGGTCCGGGCGCCCTTCGACGCGGTAGAACGTGACGGCGACCAGGTAAGCGCCAGGGAACGTCAGTCTGAAGAACTCATGCTCGATCGTCCGCGCTTCATGGACTTCAAGAATCGGCTTGGGTCGCCAATGGGCGACCAAGGAACTGGCCATGGAATGGGCGTCGTTCATGCCGGAGCAGCGGATTTGCGAAAGCGAATATTGCCACGCGGTGTTCTTCGCCTTCAACCAGCGCGCCGCTTTGGATGAACGCAGCGAAGTCTGAGCTCAGACCATCAGCGCGAGGCCTGGCGAACGCCGGCTGGCCCAGAGATTTACCAAGGCGTCGAGCTCCGTCAGGAAGATTCCGGTGGTGGTCTTGTTCGCACGCTCGCCGTCGCCGCCGACGACCCGTGACGCGTACCAGTGCCCGTCTGCGAGGAGGAGGTGGTGCCCCAGACATTCGAGGCCATAGGGTGTTTTCGAGCTGCGTGGCCTTCGGCGCAGGAGGAGTCCCTTGGCTTTACTGCCAGGCACCCCGGCCAGCGAAACGAGCAGGTACTGTCCATCGTCCTGGACGATTCGGTCGCCGAGGTCCGGTTGGTATGGGAGCTCGGGTTGTGCTGACGGCTGCGACTCGGACATGCCACCTGAATAACGGCATGGAGGCGGCGAGTTTGAGCACTGTTACACAGGTGAAGCGCGGCTGCCATGCGACCACGATGTCCACTAGACTTCGCGCTCGCGACCCGCTACGCAAAATCAGAACGCAGAATCTCTCGATGCACGAAACTCCGCCCCGCGTCGCCCAGCCGCGAAATCCGCTACACGGCGTGACGCTGGAGACCATTGTTCGTGCGCTGGAAGCTCACTATGGGTGGGCCGACCTCGCGAAGCGGATACCGGTGCGCTGCTTTTCGCATGACCCTAGCGTCAAGTCCAGCCTGAAATTTCTGCGCAAGACGCCCTGGGCGCGAGAGAAGGTGGAAGGGCTGTATCTGTTCATGTTGCGGGAACAAAGGCGGATGCAGCGGCCCGCCGACTGAGCGTCTCCTACGCATCGCGTCATCGTCGAAATCGGGGCTGAGTTGAGAAAGATCGGCTAGGGCTGGTTCACCCTGCTTCGCGCCGCAATCCCGAACTGGTTGCGATGCCAGCGCGAGAACGCACTCGGCGCAGAGAAGCCGAGCAGGTCCGAGACCTCCGCAAGCGGCCGGGCGCCGTCCTTGAGGTAGCCCCCGAGGAGGTCGCGGCGCACCTTGTCCACCACCGCGCTGAAGGTCGTGCCTTCGGCCGCCAGGCGCCTCGCCAGCGTGCGACGGTCCATGCCCATGTGCTGCGCGACAACCTCGACGCGGCAATGTCCGCGCGGCAGCAGCACCACCACGAGCTCGCGCACCCTGGCGGAGTCGCGCGGCCGCTTTCCGGGGGACTGTTCCAGCAGGCGGCGCGCGTAGCGGACCATCACCGGGTCGGCGCCGGGATTGGGCACGTCGAGATCGGAGGCATTGCACACGATGCCGTCGAACTCGTGCCCGAACTCCACCGCGCGGCCGAACACGCGCCGATGGACCCGCAGGTCGGCCGGCGCACGATGCGTGAAACACACGAGGCGCGGTTGCCACCCGGCACCCATGAAGACGCTCAGGACCCGGAAGGTCACACCAACGACCAACTCGCTCGCCTGACGGAACGTGCCGGGTGAGGCGCCCATCTCGACGCGGATCGATACGAGATTGCCCACTTGCTCCACACGGACCGACAGGGCCTCGTTGTGCATGTGGATGTGGGTCACCAGCACTTCGAGGGCATCCCGCAAGGTCCGCTCGTCACGCACCAGCAGCCCGAGCGGCCCCAGGTTCGACAGCCGGCGCGACTCGGCCATGCGCAGCCCGAACGCCGGCTCGCGCCCGCGCGCGGCCGCGAGTTCCAGCAGCTGCCCCACGGGCTGCGTGGGAATCATCAGGTCTGGTTCGTCCAGACAGCGGCGCGGCAGGCCGACCTCGGCGGCCAGCGCATGGGGATCCAGACCACATGACGTGGCGACTTCGATGAAGCCGGTGAGGCTGGCGCTGCGAACAAGGGCCGTCATCGGGAAATTCCGGTTGTCCCGAAATGGTAAGTCGATGCCCCGTTTGGTCAAGTGATTCCGGGCCTTCAGAAGAAGAATCGTGTCACTCCGAACCGATCGCGAAAGCCCCGACATGACCGACAAAGCAACCACCGCCACACCGCTGTGCGACCTCCTGCGAGAGGCGAAGCAATGGAATCCCAACTGGGATCCGTTCTACGAACTCGACCCCGCCTGGACCGAGAAATTCATGGACATGGGCCTGTCGCCCATGCGCAGCGGCGTCCTCGATGCCAAGACCATCGAATTCATCGCCATCGCCGTGGACGCATCGTGCACCCACATGTACGGGCACGGCGTGCGCCGGCACATCCGAAGGGCGCTCGAACTGGGCGCGACGAAGGAAGAGATCGCCGCGGTGCTGCAGTGCGTGTCGGTCCTCGGCATTCACACCATGAGCCTCGGTGCGCCGATCCTGCTCGAAGAACTCGCGGCGCAGGAGCGCCGCACCCCCGACACCCATCAACGCTGAAAAAGGAGACCCTCATGCAATTCCTCGACGACTCCCTGCTTCCCGAGAACCAGCAACCGCTGGTCATTCAGGTCGCCCCCTACGGCCCCGAGTTCCTGCCCGGTGATTCCGACGACATCCCGGTCACCATGGCCGAGCAGGTGCAAAAGGCGGTCGACTGCTACAACGCCGGCGCCACCGTGCTGCACGTGCACTGCCGCGAGGCCGACGGCAAGGGCAGCAAGCGGCTGTCGATGTTCAACGAGATGCTCGATCGGCTGCGCACCGCGGTGCCGAAGATGGTGCTGCAGGTCGGCGGCTCGATCTCGTTCGCTCCCGAAGGCGAAGGCGCTGATGCCAAGTGGCTGAACGACGACACGCGCCATATGCTCGCCGAGCTGACCCCGAAGCCCGACCAGGTGACGATCGCCATCAACACCAATCAGATGAACATCTGCGAGCTTTTGACCGCCGACGACGTGGCGGGAACCTCGCTGGCCGATCCGGCATTCCAGGCCGCCTACAGCGAAATGACGATCCCCTCCGGTCCGTCCTTCGTCGCCGAGCACCTCAAGCGCTTGCAGGCCAACGGTATCCAGCCGCACTTCATGCTCGGTGATGTCGGCCAGCTCGAGTCGGTGGAGCGGCTGATCCGTCGCGGCGTCTACACAGGCCCGCTGGTGCTGAACTGGGTCGCCATCGGCGGCGGCGCCGACGGCCCGAACCCGCGCAACGTGATGGAGTTCATCAACCGCTGCCCGGAAAACGCTGTGCTGACCATCGAGAGCCTGATGCGCCATGTGTTGCCGCTGAACACCATGGCCATCGCAATGGGCCTGCATGTACGCGTGGGCATCGAGGACAACCTGTGGGGCCGCAAGGGCGAGCGCATGACCTCGGTCCAGCAGGTCGAGCAGATGGCGCGCATTTCGCGCGAGCTGTACCGCGAGGTCGCTACGGGCGAGCAGGCCAGGCAGATCTACCAGATCGGCACGCAATACAAGAGCGCCGACGAGACGCTGGCTCGCCTCGGCTACGCCCCGAACCGCCGCGCCGGCGAACACGGCGAACGCGGCGAGCCGCTGCGCCGCGTCGCCTGAGCGTCGCGCGGGGCAAGTACAGGAGACAACGATGAGCTGGAAAAGCAACCCCCGCGCGGTGCTGATCGCCTTGCTGGTGATCCACACCCTGGCGCACATCGATCGCAACATGCTGCTCGGCTTCTCGCCGCAGATCACCCGCGACCTTGCCCTGAGTAACGCGCAATATGGATTCCTCACGGGCGCCGTATGGGTGCTGAGCTTCGGCGTGATGGCCCTCTTCATGGGGACGCTGGCCGATCGCTTCAGCCGCACCCGGGTGATGGCAGCGGGCATCCTGGTCTGGAGCGCATGCACGGCCGCCTCCGGCATGGCACACAGCTTCGAGCAGATGGCGCTGGCGCGCTTCTTCGTCGCCAGCGGCGAGGCCGCGCTGGTGCCCGCCGCCGTATCGCTCCTGGCGGAACTGTTCAGCGCCGAGCGGCGCGGCGCTGCCATGGGCGTGTTCTTCATGGGCATTCCGTTGGGCATCGGGCTGAGCTTCCTGCTGGCCGGCAGCTTTGAAAGTCAGGGCTGGCGGTCCACCTTCACCGCACTCGGTGTGGCGGGCGTGATGGTTGCGCTGCCGTTGGTGCTGCTGCGGGATCACCGCGGCACGAAGGACGAGGCCCCACGTGGCGCGACGTTCCGCCAGCAGGTGCGCAATGTGTTCGAAGTGCTGCGATCCAGCCGCACCATCCAGGCAGCGATCACCGGCTTCGTCCTCGCGCACATGGCCTTCGTCGGGCTCGCGTTCATGCAACTGTGGCTGGTGCGCGAGCGCGGATTCGACCCGGGCCAGATCGCCCGGCAAATCGGCGGCCTGCAGATCCTCTTCGGTGTGCTCGGCTCGCTGGTGGGCGGGGTGCTCAGCGACCGGTTCGCGCGCCGGATGGCCGGCGGTCACGCTGGCTTCATGGCCACGCTCGTTGTCCTGTGCGCGCCGCTCATGATCGCCTCGCGCTTCGTGCCGGCAGGTTCGCCGCTGCTCTACGTCGGGCTGTGCGCCAGCTTCTTCCTGCCGCTGGCGCTCTATGGGCCGGCGATTGCAGTGATCCAGGGCCTCACCCCGGCGCAGATGCGTTCCACGGTAACCGGAGTGACGATGCTGCTCATCAACGTCGTCGCCATCGCCTTCGGCAACCTGGCTGCTGGCGCCGTGAGCGACCGCCTCGCCGCGGCAGGATCGGCATCGCCGTTGACGACGGTCCTGCTGGCAACGGATGTCTTCTCCGTCATCGCGGGCGTGTTCTTCATCCTTGCCGCGCGCGGGCCGAAGGTAACGGGCGCCCAGACGCCAATCGCCGCGCATTGATCAACTGAAATCACGGGAAGTTCTCCATGACTACATCCAGCAAACTGGGGCGCCTGGCCGGGAAGGTCGCGCTCATCACCGGCGCGGGTCCGGGTCTCGGCGGGGTCATAGCGCATGGCATGGCGCAACAAGGCGCCAGCATCGTCATCTGCGACATCGATGCCGAAGCGCTGGCCCATACGGCAAGGCGGCTTGCGGACCTGGGAAGCGAATGCCTCGCGCTGCGCTGCGATGTCTCCGACAGCGCAGCCGTCGACGCGATGTTCGCGCAGGCCGTGGAGCGCTTCGGCACGCTGGACATCCTGGTGAACAATGCGGCGCGCATCCCCACCTCTGCGGCAGAGGAAGCTCGGCGCAATCGTCACTATGCCTACCTGACCACGCCCATGCCGCGCCAGTCGTTGGGCATCGTCTCCTCGCTGAGCGACAACGACTGGCTCAAGTGGTGGGACGTCAACATGCACGGGGTCTTCTACTGCACGCGTGCGGCGCTTCGAATCATGGAGCCGCGCCGCTCAGGCAAGATCGTCAACATCGCATCGGTCGCCGGGCTGGGGACGGCGAGTACCCACAGCCCCGGATACTCCGCCACCAAGGCCGGCGTGATCAGCCTGACGAAGACCACGGCACTCGATGTCGCCGGTGCCAACATCCACGTCAACGCGATCGCCTGCGGCGGCGTGCTGACGCCGCCCTTCCAGGACTACCTGGAACGCGCGACGGAAGCGCAGAAGAACACGTTGTTCCAGATGGTGCCGCTCGGGCGCGTCGGTCGTCCCGAAGAGTACGCTTCGCTCGCCGTCTATCTCGCATCCGACGAGCACTACCTTGTCGGACAGGTCATCAGCCCGAACGGGGGCCTGGTGATCTGAACAGCATCGGAAGCCCGGCCGCCGGTGCCGTGAGCGATCACCTCGTCATGGCAGATCAAGCCGCTTCATCAGCCTGCAGGTAAGCCAGCAGATTCCGCTTCATCGCATCGAGCGTGGTGGCAGCCACCTCGAGCTTGGTGTCGGCCAGACCATCGAGGATCCGCTCGTTGAGCTGGTGGCTCACCTTGCGCATGCGGTTGATGAGCTGCTTGCTCTTGGGTTCGAGGAAGACCCGGTTCACGCGCCGGTCGGTGGCGTCGGCGCCCCGGCGCACGAGGCCGGATTTTTCAAGGCGGTCGATGAGGCCGCCCACCGCCACCTTGCCGAGATCGAGCTCCTCGGCAAGCTGCGATTGCGTCATGCCGTCCTCGCGCGACAGATAGGCCAGCACCCACCACTGGGAACGGGTGACGTTGAGCGGCTTGAGGCATCGGTCGAATGCGCTGCGGCGCAATCGCGATACGTCGTGGATCAGGAAACCGAGCCGCAGCTCCCAGTCGGTGGAATGTGCTTCATCTGCCATGGTGCGCCGCCCGCCGCTGGACGGCGAGTCTTTTACTGTAATGATGCGTACATTCTAGCGGCTCACTGTACGGATGTGCGTCTAGAACGCGACAGCGTCCTTGCCTTTCAGCGCAAGGATCTCCCGCGCCTCGGCAGGCGTGGCCACCGCGAGGCCCAGCCCCTCGATGATCTCGCGCGCCTTGCGCACCTGTTGCGCGTTCGATTCGGCGAGCTTGCCGGCGCCGATCCACAGGCTGTCTTCGAGGCCCACGCGCACGTTGCCGCCCATGGATGCCGCCATCGCCGCGATCGGCATCTGGCTGCGCCCTGCCCCCAGCACCGACCAGCGGTAGTCCTTGCCGAAGAGCCGGTCCGCGGTGCGCTTCATGTGCATCACGTCGTCCGGATGGCTGCCGATGCCGCCCAGGATGCCGAACACCGTCTGCACGAAGAACGGCGCCTTCACCAGCCCGCGGTCGACGAAGTGCGCGAGGTTGTAGAGGTGCGAGGTGTCGTAGCACTCGAACTCGTAGCGCGTCTGGTTGGCCGAGAGTTCCGTGAGCACGGTTTCCAGGTCGCCGTAGGTGTTGCGGAAGATCAGGTCCTTGCTGCCTTCGAGATACGGCCGCTCCCAGTCGAACTTGAACTCCTTGAAGCGGTTCAGCATCGGGAAGAGCCCGAAGTTCATGGTGCCCATATTCATCGACGCCACCTCGGGCTTGAGCTCCTTCGCGGGCCGCATGCGTTCCTGCACCGTCATGTAGGGCGAGCCGCCGGTGGTGAGGTTGATGACCGCATCCGACCTCGCCTTGATGTCCTTCAGGAAGGGCACGAAAGCCTCGGGCCGCTGGTCCGGCTTGCCGGTGACCGGGTCGCGCGCGTGCAGGTGGATGATCGCCGCGCCCGCTTCGACCGCGCCCACCGCCGCGTCGGCGATCTGCTCGGGCGTCACCGGCAGGTAGGGCGACATCGACGGCGTGTGGATCGCGCCGGTGACGGCGCAGGTGATGATGACTTTGCCTTGCGTGGACATGCGTGTCTCCTCGTTGCTTGGGGGTGGATTCAGACGGGGTCCCAGGTGAAGACGTCGCTGGAGCGGTCGAGCGGGAAGAAGCTCGCGCGCAGCATCGGCAGCGCGGTCTCCAGCACGGTCTCGGGCGTCCATCCCTCGCCGCGGTGCGCGCTGCGGATCGGCCTCGGCTGGCTGAAGAGATAGATCTCGTTGTTGCGCACGCCGAAGATCTGGCCGGTCACGTCGCGCGCATCGTCCGCGCACAGGCCGACGACGAAGGGCGCGACGCGCTCTGGCACCAGCTTCTTGAGGCCGTCCACGCGCTTCTTCTGCTCGGGCGTCTCGCTCGGGATGGAATCGATCATCCGCGTCCACGCGAAGGGCGCCACCGCGTTCGATCGCACGCCGAACTTCTGCATGTCCAGTGCGATCGACTTCGACAGTCCCGCGATGCCGAGCTTGGCCGCGCTGTAGTTGGCCTGCCCGAAGTTGCCGATGAGTCCCGAGGTCGAGGTCATGTGCACGTAGACCCCGCTCCCCTGCGCCTTGAAATGCGGCGCGGCCGCACGGCTGACGTTGAAGCTGCCCTTGAGGTGCACCGCGACCACCTGGTCGAACTCGGCCTCGCTCATGCGGTGGAACATCACGTCGCGCAGGATGCCGGCGTTGTTGACCACGATGTCGATGCGCCCGAAGGTGTCGACCGCGGCCTGCACCATCCGGCTGGCGTCGCCCCACTCGGCGACCGAGCCGCCGTCGACGATCGCCTCGCCGCCGGCGGCGCGGATCGTAGCCACCACCTCGTTCGCGGGCTGCTCGGTGCCGGCCTGCCCGTCGAGCGTGGCACCCAGGTCGTTGACCACCACCTTGGCGCCGGCTTCCGCCAGGGCCAGCGCGATGCCGCGCCCCAGCCCACGCCCACCACCGGTGACCAGCGCCACCTTGCCTTCGAGAAGTTTGCTCAATCCAGTCTCCTTGGAGGCCGCGTCGAGGGTAAACCCCTGCTCAACCCCGAATATGCGGCTTGCGAAAATATCGTGCACTAGCGTACCATGCACCACATGATGATGTACAGCAGGCCAGAGCGCCGCCGCGAATTCTCATGAACGACACCGAGAACGTCTTCGGACTGCTCGCCACCGCCCGTTATGTACCGCGCCTGCGGCTGGAACGCAGCGAAGTCGCGGCACAGCACCGCTGGATGGCGCCGGGCCTGAAGTCGCTCGCCAAGGGGCAGCGCGCCATCGCCAACTGGGACGAGGACGCGGTCACGATGGCGGTCGAGGCCAGCCGTGCGCTGCTCGCCGCTTCGCCCATCACCGGCGCTGCCGAGTTGACGCTGGCTTCCACCACGCACCCGTTCGCTGATCGCCTGAACGCCGGCATCGTCGCCGCCGCGACGGGCCTCGGCGATGCGACGATGGCGCGCGACGTGGCATCGAGCGCCCGCGCCGCGCTGACCGAACTCATCGATTCGCTGCGCCGCCCCGCCGCCGACGCCACGCGCGTCGTGGTCGCGTCGGAGCGCCGCCTCGGCAAGCCCGCGAGCGCACAGGAACTGATCTTCGGCGACGGCGCCGCCGCCGCGTCGATCGGCACCGGCCGCGCGATCGCCACCCATGTCGCTTCGCGCAGCCTGCAGGCCGACCTGGTCGATCACTTCCGGCAGGCCGGCGAACGCCACGACTACGGCTGGGAAGAGCGCTGGGTGCGCGACGAGGGTTACATGAAGCTCGCGGTCGACACCATCCGCCAGTGCCTGAAGGACGCGGGCGTGAGCGCCGCCGATGTGAGCCACTTCGCGCTGCCCGCGCCGCTGCCGCGCGTGAACGAAGCGGTCGCGAAGCGCGTCGGCATCGCCCCCGACGCACTGGTCTCGACCGCTGCCGACACGGTCGGCGACCTCGGCTGCGCGCAGCCGCTCGCCATGCTGGACATCGCGCTGCGTGACGCCGTGCCCGGCGCACTCGTCATGGTGGTGGCTTTCGGCAGCGGCTGCGACGTGCTCCTGCTGCGTCGCACCGCCGTGCCCTGCCCCGGCGCCGCGCCCGATGCGGGCAAGGCCGAGACCAGCTATCTCAAGTACCTGTCGTTTACCGGCCAGCTCGATCTGGCCTGGGGCATGCGCGCCGAGATGGACAACAAGACCGCCCTCACCGCCGCCTGGCGCGACCACGCGCGCACCGAGCGCTTCGAGGGCGGGTGCTGCGCGCGCTGCAGCACGGTGCAGTTCCCGCGCTCGCGCGTCTGCGTCAACCCCGAGTGCCGGGCGCAGGACACGCAGGCGCCGGTCAGCCTCGCCGACCGGCCGGCGCGCGTGCTCTCGCACACCAGCGACTTCCTTGCCTACACGCCCGCGCCGCCGTTCCAGTTCGGCCACATCGACTTCGAGGGCGGTGGCCGGGTACTCATGGAGTTCGCCGACACCGACCGCGACGAGCTCGCAGTCGGGCTGCCGCTGCGCATGGTCTACCGCATCAAGGACCTCGACGCGGCGCGCGGATTCCGCCGCTATTTCTGGAAGGCCACGCCCCTGCGCGGCAGCGCCCCATCCGCCTGACGCGCAGCGCGCACGAGATCCATCAGGAGAAACGACTTGGCCACAGGCATTCGCGACAAGGTCGCCATCATCGGCATGGGCTGCACCCGCTTCGGCGAGCGTTGGGACGCCGGCCCCGAGGACCTCATGGTCGAGGCCTTCAACGAGGCGCTGGCCGATGCCGGCATCGAGGCCTCGCAGATCGGCGCCGCATGGTTCGGCGTCTGCCTCGAAGAAAACAACGTCGGCAAGACCGCCGGCCCGCTCGCGCAGGCGCTGCGCCTGCCGCGCATCGCCGCGACACGGGTGGAGAACGCCTGCGCCACCGGCACCGAAGCGCTGCGCGGCGCGGCCTACGCCGTGGCGGCGGGCGCGTACGACATCGTGCTCGCGCTCGGCGTCGAGAAGCTCAAGGACACCGGCTACGGCGGCCTGCCGGTGCGCACGCGCGGCGTGGCCAACGACCTGTGGTTGCCCAACTCCACCGCGCCCGGCGCCTTCGCGCAGCTCGCCTCCGCCTACGCGGCCAAGCACGGCGTGGCGATGAGCGAACTCAAGCGCGCGATGGCGCACATCTCGGTCAAGAGCCATGCCAATGCGGCGCTCAACCCGAAGGCCCACCTGCGCAACCGGATCACCGAGGAGGACGTGCTCAAGGCGATGACCATCGCCGCGCCGCTGGGCCTCTATGACTGCAGCGGCGTGAGCGACGGCGCGGCCTGCGCGATCCTCACCACCCCGGAGATCGCGCGCAGCCTGAAGGCCCACGCGGAGATCATCAGCATCAAGGCGCTCGAAGTCTCGGTGAGCAACGGCGAGGAAGCCGGCTTCAGCCGCTGGGACGGCGCGCACATCGCCACCGCCCGCGAAGCCGGTGCGCGCGCCTACGCGGCGGCGGGCATCGATTCGCCACGCGAGCAGATCCACATGGCGGAGGTGCACGACTGCTTCTCGATCACCGAGGCGGTGCTGATGGAAGACCTCGGCTTCAGCGCCCCGGGCCGCGTGATCCACGATGTGCTCGACGGCACCTTCGACCTCGGCGGCAAGCTGCCGGTGGAGCCCGACGGCGGCCTGAAGTGCTTCGGCCATCCGATCGGCGCCTCCGGCCTGCGCATGGTCTACGAGGTCTACCAGCAGATCCACGGCCGCGCGGGCGAGCGGCAGCTCAGGCAGGTCGACCGCGGCTTGACGCAAAACCTCGGCGGGCACCCGCACCAGAACGTGTGCGCGGTCTCGATCATCGGGCGGCTCGGGGCCTAGCGTTCGGGCGCCATTCACTTCCCAGATCCATCGAACCCTTCCACAGGAGACTTTTTCATGCGAGGACTGAAAGGCAAGACAGCCATCGTGACCGGCGGCGGCAGCGGCATCGGACGCGCGATCGCGCTGCGGCTCGGCGCCGAGGGCGTGACCGTCGGCGTGTTCGACATCAACGCTGCTGGCGCGGGCGAAACGGTGAAGAGCATCGAATCCGCCGGCGGCAAGGCGATCGCGGTGGGCTGCGACATCACCGACTACGCGGCGGTCACCGACGCCGTGGCCAGCTTCGAGAGCCAGACCGGCGCGGGCACCGACATCCTGGTCAACAACGCCGGATGGGACACGCCGATGCCTTTCCTCAAGACCGAGGAGGCCTTCTGGAAGAAGGTCACCGCGATCAACTGGTTCGGCCCGCTGCACATGACGCATGCGGTCGCCAAGGGCATGGCCCAGCGCAAGAGCGGGCGCGTGGTCAACATCGCCTCGGACGCGGGCCGCGTGGGCTCGACCGGCGAGGTCGTGTACTCGGGCTGCAAGGGCGCGACGATCGCCTTCGCGAAGGCGCTGGCGCGCGAAGTGGCGCGCAGCAACGTCACGGTGAACACCGTCTGCCCCGGCCCGACCGACACGCCCGCGATGGATGCCTTCGTCGGCACCGGCGAACAGGGCCAGAAGATCCGCGACGCGATGGTGCGCGGCGTGCCGCTCGGCCGCATCGGCGTGCCCGACGACTACCCCGGCATCGTGGCCTTCCTGGCCAGCGACGACGCCGCTTTCATCACCGGCCAGACGATCAGCGTCTCGGGCGGCCTCAGCATGCATGGCTAAAGGAGCAACGACGATGAGCAAGAGCTACAAGGACATCCTCTACGAAGTGAAAGACGGCGTGGTGCATGTCACCATCAACCGGCCGGACGTCTACAACGCCTTCCGCAACCAGACGCTGGAAGAGCTGATCGACGCGCTGCGCCGCGCCGACGAGGAGAAGAGCGCCAACGTGATGGTGCTTTCCGGCGCGGGCGACAAGGCCTTCTGCACCGGCGGCGACCAGAAGGTGCACCTGAGCGAAGACGGCCTGTACGGCCCGCGCGGCACGGTCGGCATGCCGATCGAGGAAATGCAGACCGCGCTGCGCGACCTGCGCAAGGTCTCCATCGCCAAGGTGCAGGGTTTCGCAATCGGCGGCGGCAACGTGTTCGCGACGCTGTGCGACCTCACCATCGCGAGCGAGAAGGCCACCTTCGGGCAGGTCGGGCCCAAGGTGGGCTCGGTCGATCCGGGCTGGGGCACCGCGTATCTCGCACGCATCGTCGGCGAGAAGAAGGCGCGCGAGATCTGGTTCCTCTGCCGCAAGTACAGCGCCGCCGAGGCCGAGAAGATGGGCCTCGTGAACAAGGTGGTCCCGCACGAACAGCTCGACGCCGAAGTCGCGCAGTGGTGCAAGGAGATCAACGAGATGAGCCCCACCGCGCTCGCGATCGCCAAGCGCTCGTTCAACGCCGACAGCGAGAACATTCGGGGCATCGGCTTCCTCGGCATCCAGACGGTGAAGCACTACTACCAGACGGAAGAGTCGAAAGAAGGCGTGCGCGCGTTCAACGAGCGCCGCAAGCCCGATTTCAAGAAATACGCGGGTTGATCGCCAAACCATGGAAACGCTGATTCGCACCCAGCTCGAACCCGATGGCGTGCTCGTCGCGACCATCGACATGCCGGACCGGACCATGAACGTGTTCTCGGCCGGGCTGATGGATGCGCTCGACGCGCTGATGGACCGCGTCGACGCCGACGCACAGGTCAGGAGCGTCGTGCTCACCTCCGGCAAGCCGACCTTCCTGGCCGGTGCCGACCTGGTGATGGTGCGCGGCTACACCGAGAGCGCGAAGACGTCGACGCACGCGCAGATGTTCGCGAAGTGCGGCCGGCTCGGGCGGCAGTTCGTGCGGCTGGAGCAATCGGCCAAGCCCTGGGTGGCCGCGGTCAACGGCATCGCGCTCGGCGGCGGGCTGGAGCTGGCGCTGGCCTGCCGCGTGCGGATCGTCACCGACGAGCCGCGCACGCAGATCGGCGTGCCCGAGGTGCGCTGGGGCCTCTTGCCCGGCGCGGGCGGCACGCAGCGCCTGCCGCGGCTCGCAGGCTTCGAGCCGGCGATGGACATGCTGCTCGGCGGCCGCTCGATCGCGCCGGCCGATGCGGTGCGGCTCGGCGTCTTCGCGCGCAGCGTGCCGGCGGCGCAGTTGCTCGATGAAGCGCGCGCCGAGGCTCGTGCAATGCACGGCAAGCCCTACGACGAGAAGGCCAAGTTCGCGAATCTCGCGCAGGCCGATGTGCCGCCTTTCACCGAGGAAGGCGCACGCGCGATCGCTCTGCGGCATGGCGTGAGCGAGGCGGACTTCGATCTCTATCCGGCCTACAGCGCCATCGTCGACAGCGTGCTCAAGGGCGCGCGGCTGCCGCTCGCCGAGGCCACGGATGTGGAGATGACGCAGTTCCTGCGGCTGATGTTCAGCCCGGTCGCGGGCCACATGGTGCGCACGCTGTTCCTTGAACGGCTGCGTGCCGAGCGCGAACTCGCCGCGCCGAAGGGCACGGCGATTGAGCGTATCGCGGTCGGGCCGCTCGGCGCATCGCACAAGCCGTGGATCGATGCGCTCGCCAAGCTGAAGGTGGCGCAGGCGCCCGATGCGGACCTGCCCGAAGGCACGATCGAACTCGTCGATGCACAGGGCAGCGGGCATCGCGTCGCGCTCGCGGTGCTCGACAGCGCCTTGCCTCAAGCGCCCGTCGTGGCGGTGCTTGCGCCAACCGGCCCCTACGGCCGCGTGCTGGAGATCATCGGCGGCGACGACTCCGCGACCGCCCTGCTTTCCGCGCTCGCGCCGCGCCTCGGCGCGCTGCCATGGCGCACGCCGGGCCCCGCAAGCGTGCTGCAGCGGCTGCGCGGCGCGTCGCTCGAAGAGCAGGCGCGCACCGCGGTGAAATGCGCGGCGATGGCCGGCGCAGGCGACATCGCTTTTATCGACGTCGCGGCCTGCCTCGCGGGCGTGACGCCTGCGTGGACCGGCGGCCCCCTCACCTGGCTATGGGCCGGACGCGAGAAGCTCGTCCCCGCCTTCGATGCCGGCTCGCGCGACGCGTGGAACCGGCTCCAGCCTGCCCTGCATCGCGCCTTCGCATGATTGATCGTTCCCGCATCAGCTTCGAGACCGCGCCGAGCGAGATCGCCATCGATGCATGGCGCGTCAAGCTCTTCTGCCAGGCCATTGGCGAGCAGGACGCGGTCTACACGCAGCCCGAAACGGCGCGCCACGCCGGGCATCCCGCCTGCCCGGTGCCGCCGACCTTCCTGAAGGCCATCGAGGGCGAGCACTTCAGCAGCGCGCAGCTCATGTCGCTGCTGAAGGTGCCGCTGCGCGGCGTGCTGCATGCGCAGCAGAGCTTCGATCACTTCGCGCCGGTCTATGTCGGCGACCGCATCGAGGTCAGCCGCAAGGTGACCGACATCCACGACAAGAAGAACGGCGCGTTCACCTTCATCGTGGTCGATACGGACTACCGTCGTGCCGGCAAGCAGGTAGCGAACAGCCGGCAGACGATCCTGGTGCGCAACGCGCTGGAGGCGGTGCAGTGAGCTTCCCCGAGCGCCTCGAACTCTGCTGCGGGCCGGTCACCGCCGTCGACCTTGCGCTCTTCGCGGCAGCTTCGGGCGACCACAACCCCTTGCATCTGGATGTGGAGGCCGCGCGCGCCGCGGGCTTCGACAAGCCGCTGGTGCACGGCATGCTCACGATGGCGTACACCGCGCGCCTCTTCACGCGCTCGTTCGGCGCCGGGAGCGTGCGCCATCTCGACACGCGATTCACCGGTGTCGCGCGACTGGGCGACACCGTGGCACTGAGCGCGACGCTGAGCAGTGTCGAAGGCGGTTGCGCCCTTTACGCACTCACCGCCCATGCCGAAGGCGGCGGCGAGCTGATGACCGGCAGCGCGCGCATCGCGCCATTCACCGGCGAGGCCCAAGGATGAGTCGCCTCACCGACGGCCTGCGCCCCGGGATGCGCGTCTTCGTGCCGACGTTGAGCACCGAATCCTCTGTCTTCGTCGACGAACTGCGCGCCGACCCCGAGCGCGCGAGCGGCGTGACTTTCATGGGGGTGCAGTTCCCGGGCATCGATCGGGTGGACTACCTCAAGCTGCATCCCGAGGCGCGCCAGCAAGCCTTCTTCATGACACCCGGCGTGCGCGCCGGGCTCGCCCAGGGCCGCGCCGAGCTGCTCTCGCTCGACTACGTGGGCATCGCCCGCCATCTCGCCGAAGGCCCGCCGCCCGATCTCGCGGTGGCGCATCTGACCACGCCCGATGCCGAGGGCTGGTGCAGCCCCGGGCTCGCGAGCGACTTCATGCCGCTCGCGTGGCGACGCGCGAAGCGGCGCGTGGCTCACCTCAACCCGCGCATGCCACGCACGCAGGGGACCTTCCGGGTGCACGTCTCGGAGCTCGATGCCCATGTCGAGGCCGACGCGCCGCTCAACCCCTTCGTCGAAGCGCCGGCCGGCGAGGTCGAACGACGCATCGGCCAGCATGTCGCGCAACTGGTGCGCGACGGCGACACGCTGCAGTTCGGCATCGGCTCGGTGCCACTGGCGCTCGCCGGCGAACTCGGTGGGCACCGCAGGCTGCGCTTTCATGGCGGGCTGGTGGCGAGCGGTTTGCGCACGCTGTGGGAATCGGGCGCGCTCGATCGCGATGCGCCGGTCACCACCGGCGTGGTGCTCGGCGATGTCGGCTTCCACAACTTCATCGCGCAACTGCCCACGCTGCACATGGCGGACGTGACCCACACCCACGACCCGGCGCGCGTGGCGGCGATCCCGCGCTTCGTCGCGATCAACGCCGCGGCCGAGGTCGATCTCTTCGGGCAGATCAACGGCGAGCGCGTGGGCGGCACGATCCAGGCGGGCGCCGGCGGGCTGCCGGCCTTCGCACAGGGCGCGCTGTCGTCGCCGGGCGGGCGGCTGCTGGTGTGCCTCGGCGCGACGGCGCGCAAAGGCAGCGTGTCGCGCATCGTGCCGGTGATCGGCGAGCAGGGCCTGTGCACGCTGCCGCGCTACCTGGCCGATGCGGTCGTCACCGAACATGGCGTGGCGGAGTTTCGCCATCTGTCGCTCGATGCCCGCGCCGAGGCGCTGATCGGCATCGCCGCGCCCGAACACCGCGCCGCGCTGCAGGACGCGTGGCGCACGCTGCGCCAATCCGTCTGACCGATGCGCGATTCCGAAACACCCGCGCCGGGCTTTCAACGCGTCGAACTCGGCGGCGCCTTCGCCACCGCCAACGGTCCGCTCTATGCGCGCTGGCATGACGAACATCTGCAGATCGGCTTTCGCGTGGGGCCCGCACAGGTCAACCCCGGCAACAACTGCCACGGCGGCATGCTCTGCACCTTCGCCGACATCCTGATCTCGACCGCCGCGCAGTACCAGACCGATATTCCGCGCCAGTTCCTGCCGACGATCAGCCTGCAGGTGGACTTCCTGGCCGGCGCACCGCTCGGCAGTTGGGTCCAGGGGCGGGCGGACATCCTTCGCGTGACGCGCAACCTCGTCTTCTCCCAGGGGCTGATCGAGGCCGACGGCGAGCCGGTGATGCGTGCGAGCGGCGTGTTCCGACGCGGCCCGCTGCTGCCGGAATCGGCGGACGACCAGGCATTGCGACTGCCCGGCATGCCGGAGCGGGTCACGCGAGGCGGATGAGCCGCTTGCCGAGGTTCTCGCCCCGGTAGAGGCCGGCGATCGCATCGGGTGCGCTGTCGATGCCCTCCAGCACCTCTTCCACGTAGTGCAGCCTGCCCGCGCGTACCCAGCCCGCGAGATCTTCCAGCGCGATGGGCGTGTGTTCGGGGTGGTCGAAGATCACGAAGCCCTGCATGCGGGCACGCCTGGTGAGCAGGTGGCGCTCCACGCGCGGGCCGAGCGGCGGCGGGTCCCAGTTGGCCACCGAGGCGGTGCCGCAGATCACCACGCGGGCGCCGACGTTGAGCCGCGCCAGCACCGCATCGCTGATCGCGCCGGCGGTGTTGTCGAAATACACATCCACCCCACCCGGCAGCGCCTCGGCGAGCCGCTGCTCGAAATCCGGCGCCTTGTAGTCGACCGCGGCGTCGTAGCCGAAGCGGTCGATGCACATGCGCCGCTTGGTCTCGCCGCCGGTGATGCCGACCGTGCGGCAGCCGCGCAGCTTCGCGATCTGGCCCACGCAGGAGCCGACCGCGCCGGCCGCGGTCGACACCACCACCGTTTCGCCCGCGCGCGGGTGGCCGACTTCGAGCAGGCCGTAGTGCGCCGTGATCCCGTTGATGCCCAGCACGCCGAGTGCGGTGGAGATCGGCAGGTCCTCGTCCACGATCCGCCGCTGGATGGCCGCCGGCTCGATCGCCGCAAAGTCCTGCCAGCCGAACATGCCGGTGACCGCGGTGCCCACCGGCCATTCGGGCATGGTCGATTCCACGATGCGTCCCGCCGCGAAAGCGCGCATCACGGCGCCGATCGCGACAGGCTCCGAGTAATTGGCGACGGCGTTGACCCAGCCGCGCATCGCCGGTTCCACCGACAGCCACTCGTTGCGCACCAGCACCTGCCCCGGCGCGAGCGGTTCGACCGGCACCTGGGCGATCTCGAAATGTTCAGCCTGTGGAATGCCGTTAGGCCGGCTCCTGAGCCGCACCTGGCGGTTGTTGCGTGGGTTCATCGATCTGTCTCCTACAGGACGGGCATCAAGGTTCGACCCGAGTTGCAAAGCGTTCAGACTTGCTATAGTACACATGCGTATGATGCACATACATACACTGAGTCGAACTTATTTTTCGAGAGGGTTGCACGATGGCAGGCCGCTGGTTTGAGCAATTCGAAGTCGGGCAGACATTCGACCATGAGATCCGCCGCACGGTGACCGAGTCCGACAATATGTGGTTCAGCAATGCCACCTGCAATCCGGCGGCGATCCACATCGATGCGGAGTATTGCAAGGGCACCGAGTTCGGCCAGCCGCTGGTCAACAGCATCTTCACACTGGGGCTGGTGATCGGGCTTTCGGTGCAGGAGACCACCCTCGGCACCACGGTGGCGAATCTGGGCATGACCGACACGCGCTTCCCCAAGCCGGTGTTCGCGGGCGACACGATCCGCTCGCGCACCACGGTGAAGGACGTGCGCGAGAGCAAGTCGCGCCCCAACGCGGGCATCGTGACCTTCCTGCACCAGGGGCTGAACCAGCGCGGCGAAGAGGTGTGCGTCTGCACCCGGCAAGCCTTGATGCTGAGGAAGCCCGGATGAGCCGAAGCATGAGCCGTCTCAAGCTGCGTTCGATGCTGTTCGTGCCCGCCGACAGCGAACGCAAGCTCGCCAAGGCGCTCGGCAGCCCGGCGGACGTGCTGATCCTCGACCTGGAAGATGCGGTCGCCGAATCGCGCAAGGAAGCCGCGCGGCAGATGGCTGCCGAGTTCATCGCGGCGCAGGCTTCGTCGATTTCCGCGCGCCTCTTCGTTCGCATCAATCCGCTGGACACCGCACTCGCGATGGGCGACCTCGCCGCCGTCACCGTGCCCGGGCTCGCCGGGATCATGCTGCCGAAGACGCGCAGCGCCGCCGACATCGTGCGGCTCGCGCATGGGCTCGATGCGCTCGAGGCGCGCGCCGGCATCGCGCCCGGCACCGTCAAGGTGGTGCCCGTCGCGACAGAGACGCCGCAGGCGATGCTCAACATGCAAAGCATGAACGGTCCGATCGCCCGGCTCGCAGGCATCACCTGGGGCGCGGAGGATCTGTCGACGGCGATCGGCGCGGTGTCGAACCGCGAGGAGGACGGCAGCCTTTCGCCGCTCTACCAGCTCGCGAATTCGCTGTGCCTGTGCGCGGCGGCGGCGGCGGGCGTGCCGGCCGTCGACACGCTCTATGCCGACTTCCGCGATGCGGCGGGACTTGCATCGGCCTGCCGCGCATCGCGCCGGCGCGGCTTTCGCGGCCGCATCGCGATCCACCCCGACCAGGTCGCGACGATCAACGAAGCCTATTCGCCCACCGAGGCCGAACTCGCACACGCGCGGCGCATCGTCGATGCCTTCGCGGCGCAGCCCGATGCGGGCACGCTGAGCATCGACGGCGTGATGGTCGACAAGCCTCATCTCACGCAGGCGCTCGAAACCCTGCGCCTCGCCGACTGAACGCCGGAAACGACAACACACGGAGAGACACACCCATGGACTTTTCAGTCAGTGACGACCACCGCGCGATCCGCGACGGCGTGAGCGCGGTCGTGCGCTCGTTCGACGACGAATACTGGCTCGCACGCGACGAGGACGGCGAGTTCCCGCGCGCCTTCCATACCGCGATGGCCGATGCGGGCTGGCTCGGCATCACGATGCCCGCCGACTACGGCGGCGCGGGCCTGGGCGTGACCGAGGCGGTGATCATGCTGCACGAGGTCGCGAGCCACGGTGGCGGCATGGCGGCGGCGTCGACGGTGCACATCAACCTCTTCGGTCCGCATCCGATCGTGGTGTTCGGCACGCACGAGCAGCGCCAGCGCTGGCTGCCACGCCTCGTCGAAGGCAAGGACCAGTGCTGCTTCGGCTTCACCGAGCCCGACGCGGGCCTGAACACCACCGCGATCAAGACCTTCGCGCAGAAGGTGCCCGGCGGCTACGTGGTGCACGGCCAGAAGGTGTGGACCTCGACGGCGCAGGTCGCCAACAAGATCATGCTGCTGACCCGCACCACCAAGCTGGAGGACTGCAAGCGGCCCACCGACGGCATCACGATCTTCTACACCGACCTCGACCGCAGCAAGATCGAGGTGCACCGCATTCCGAAGATGGGCCGCAAGGCGGTCGATTCGAATTCGATCTTCATTGATGGCCTCTTCATCCCCGAGGAAGACCGCGTCGGCGAGGAAGGCAAGGGCTTCTCGTACATCCTGCACAGCCTGAACCCCGAGCGGCTGCTGGTCGCCGCCGAGGCGGTCGCGATCGGGCAGGACGCACTGCGCCGCGCCTCCAAGTACGCCCGCGAACGCGTGGTGTTCGACCGCCCGATCGGCCAGAACCAGGGCATCCAGCATCCGCTGGCCGAGCGCTGGATGGCGCTCGAAGCGGCCTGGGCCATGGTCATGAAGGGTGCCTGGCTCTACGACAACCAACAGCCTTGCGGGGCCGAGGCCAATACGGCCAAGTTCCTCGGTGCGCGCGCCGGCTTCGATTCGTGCATGCAGGCGGTGCTGACGCACGGCGGCTTCGGCTACGCGAAGGAATACCACGTCGAGCGCCTGCTGCGCGAAGTCACGGTCACGCGCATCGCGCCGGTGACCGAGCAACTGATCCTGTCGTTCATCGCCGAGAAGGTGCTGGACCTGCCCAAGTCCTACTGACAAAAGGGAGAGCCAAGGTGTTCAAAAGAGATCTTTTCAACGCGGACCACGAAGCGTTCCGCGACATGGTGCGGCGCTTCATCGACAACGAGATCGCACCGCATCACGCGCAATGGGAAGCCGACGGCGTGGTGCCACGCGACCTGTGGCTCAAGGCCGGCGAGGCAGGCATGCTGTGCTGCACCGTGCCCGAGCAGTACGGCGGCGCGGGCGCGGACTACCTCTTCGACGTGATCGTGTTCGAGGAGATGGCCCGCTCGGGCTATACCGGCCCGGGCTTCATGATCCATTGCGACCTGGTCGCGACCTACATCGCGAGCTTCGGCTCCGAGGCGCAGAAGAAGAAGTGGCTGCCGCTGATGGTCCAGGGCAAGGCGATCGGCTCGCTCGGCATGACCGAGCCGCACGCGGGCTCCGACCTGAAGGCGATCCGCACCCGCGCGGTGCGCGACGGCGACGACTTCGTGATCTCGGGCCAGAAGGTGTTCATCTCCAACGGCCAGCTCTGCGACGTGATCGTGCTCGCGACCAAGACCGACTCGACCGCGGGCGCAAAGGGCGTCACGCTCTTTCTGGTCGACACCAGCCTGCCGGGCTTCCGTCGTGGCAAGAACCTGCACAAGCTGGGCATGAAGGCGCAGGACACCTCGGAGCTCTTCTTCGACGAGGTGCGCGTGCCCGCGTCGGCGATGCTCGGCGAGGAAGGCCGCGGCTTCGAGCTGATGATGACCAAGCTCGCGCAGGAGCGGCTCGCGCAGGCAATCCGCTCGGCCACGGTGGCCGAGACCGTGATCGACTGGACCATCGAGTACACCGCCGGCCGCAAGGCCTTCGGCAAGACGATCGGCGATTTCCAGAACACGCAGTTCAAGCTCGCAGAGCTGCGCACCGAGGCGGTGGTGGGCCGCCAGTTCACCGACCAGTGCATCCGCCGCTTCATGGCCGGCGAGCTCGATGCGGTGGATGCGGCAATGGCCAAGATGTGGCTGAGCAACATGCACTGCAAGGTGGTCGACGAATGCCTGCAGCTCTTCGGCGGCTGGGGCTACATGTGGGAATATCCGATCGCCCGCGCGTACGCCGATGCGCGCATCGTCAAGATCGCGGGCGGCTCGATCGAGGTGATGAAGCACATCATCGGCCGCCAGCTGTTCGCCAATTTCCGTCCGACCAAGGACCCGGCCGTCAACGGCGTGGCCGGCATCAATCCCGCCTGAGGCACGCTCGACCTCCATCGCAAGGAACGACACATGACCATGATGGCCAACGGCCCCCTCCGCGACGACGCCCTGAAGGGAAAGCGCATTCTCATAACCGGCGGCGGCACCGGGCTGGGCAAGGAACTCGCCCGCAGCTTCGTGTCGCACGGTGCCGCGGTGCACATCTGCGGCCGGCGCGAAGGCGTGCTGCAGGAAGCGGTCGCCGAGCTGCGCGCGCAGGCGGCGCACGGCGGAAGCATCGAACACCACATCTGCGACGTGCGCAGCGCTGAACAGATGGAGGCGATGGTCGAGAAGATCTGGCAAGGCGGCCCCCTCACCGGCCTCGTGAACAACGCGGCGGCCAATTTCATCTCGCCGTCCGTGGAGATCAGCCCGCGCGGCTTCGAGGCGGTCCGCTCGACCGTGATGGACGGTGCCCTGTACGCCACCCTCGCCTGCGGACGCCGCTGGATTGCCCAGGGCTTGCCCGGCTCGGTCGTGAGCATGCTCGTGACATGGGTGTGGACCGGTTCGCCCTACGTGCTGCCTTCGGTGATGGCGAAGTCGGCGATCCACGCCATGACGATGTCGCTGGCCGTGGAATGGGGCCGGCACAACATCCGCGTGAATGCGGTCGCGCCCGGTCCCTTCCCGACCGAAAGCGCCTGGGAGAAGCTCGCGCCGATCCCGAAGGCGAACGTCGGCGCGGCCTCCTCCGAGAAGGTGCCGATGGGCCGCTTCGGCAAGATGCCCGAACTGTGCAACCTGCTGATGTTCCTCCAGTCGGATGGCTGCGACTACATCACCGGCCAGAACATCGCCATCGACGGCGGCCACCACCTCGCGGCGCCCAGCACCTTCGCCGAGATGAATGCCATGACGCCGGAAGACTGGGCCGAAGCCAAGCGCATCGTTCGCGCCCGGGCGGAACAGGAAAAGGCGCAACGCAGCGCTGGTTGATCGACGTGGCACGCATGACCCGCAGAAGAAGCCTTCTAGGTGCGATGGCGCTGGCATCGACATGGCCCTTCGAGATCGCACGCGCGCAAAGCTTTCCCGCTCGGCCGATCACCCTCATCGCGCCTTCGGTGGCGGGCGGATCGACCGATGTGATCTGCCGCGCCATGGCCGACTCTGTCGCTCGCCGGCTTGGTGTGCCGGTTGTCGTGGAAAACAAGGCGGGCGCCGGGGGCTCGCTCGGCGGCCTGGCGCTGGCCTCGGCGCGGCCGGACGGCTATACCGTCGCGCTGCTGCCGCTCGCCACC
Source organism: Variovorax sp. YR216 (assembly GCF_900107745.1). GTDB lineage: Bacteria > Pseudomonadota > Gammaproteobacteria > Burkholderiales > Burkholderiaceae_C > Variovorax. The sequence continues at coordinate 145,168 of NZ_FNRO01000015.1, forward strand.
TTTCGCATGCCCTTGATGCAGAAGATGGCGTTCGACCCGCTGCGTGACATCGCATACGTCGCGGGTCTGGGTGGCTTCGTGTTCGGGCTGGCAGTGAAGGCCGATGCACCTTTCGCACGGTTGAATGACCTGATCGATCACGCTCGAAAGCATCCGGGCGACGTGAGCTACGGTCATGCCGGCGTCGGCTCCACCCCTCATCTCGCGGTGGAGGAACTCGCGCAGAAGACGGGTGTGCAGTTCACCGCGGTCCCGTACAAGGGCTCGAACGAGGCCCTGGCCGCCCTGCTGGGCGGTCAGGTTTCCATGATGAGCGGAACCACCGAGTTTGCGCCGCACGTGCAATCGGGCAAGCTGCGTGTGCTGGCCACGCTCGGTGCAAAGCGCGCGGCGGCCTTTCCAGAGGTTCCGACGCTGCGCGAACTGGGCGTTGATATCGTGAACGAGTCGCCCTTCGGCATTGGCGCGCCGCGCGGCACCGACCCGACCGTGATTCGCACGCTGCACGACGCCTTCACGGCATCGCTGGAGGACCCGGCCGTCAAGGCGGCCTATTCGCGCTTCATGATGCCGATGATCCCCATGAGCTCATCCGAGTACGAGGCCTTCGCGCGTCGCACGGTCGCCGAGGAGCGCACGACGCTGGCTCGACTCGGGCTGCTGAGAACGGAGTAAGGGTGTCCAGTCCTTCCACGTCAATGCTGGACCTGCGCCTGCATGCCAGCAACGCTCCGGGTCGAACAGCCATCGTCTGCGGCGATGTGCGGCTCAGCTACGGGGAGCTCGAAGCGCTGGTGAATCGATTTGCCGGCGTGTTCCGCCATCTGGGGCTGGTGCGTGGCGATCACGTGGCCACATTGCTGAACAACCGGCCCGAAGGATTGGCCGCGGCCTGGGCCGCGTGGCGCTCGGGGCTGTATCTGACGCCGATGTCGACCGCGCTTGCACCGCCCGAGCTGGCCTACCTGGTGGAGGATTCCGATGCCAAGGTGGTGCTGGTCGATGCGTCGCTCGGCGATCTGGCCGGCGCCTTGCCCGACGCGATCGCACGGCCTGTGCATTGGCTGTCGCTCGGTGGAAACGTGGAAGGCTTCGCCGCGCTCGAACCATTGCTCGACGCGGCTTCTCCGGAGCCGCATGCGGACGAGCCGCCCGGCGCGCTCATGATGTACACGTCCGGCACCACCGGCGCGCCGAAGGGGGTGATCCGTCCACTGCTGCCCCGCGAGTGGCGCGGCACGCCGCACTTTGCGGTTGACCTGATCGACCTCTTCCAGGTCGGCGGCGAGGACGTCCGCTATCTCTCGACCGCGCCGCTCTATCACGCCGCGCCCCTGCGCGTCGCGCTGGCCGTCACGGCGGGTGGCGGAACCGTCTTCGTCATGGACCGCTTCGACGCCGATGAGGCTCTGAGCCTGATCGAACGCGAGAGGATCACGCACAGCCAGTGGGTGCCCGCCATGTTCCAGCGACTGCTGGCGCTGCCGATCGAGCGCCGAGCGGCTTTCTCGGCGCCGTCGCATCGCATTGCCATCCACGGCGCAGCGCCTTGTCCGGTCCCGATCAAGCGCGCCATGATCGACTGGTGGGGCCCGATCCTCATCGAGTACTACTCGGGGACCGAAGGCGTCGGCCTGACGCTGATCGACTCCGTGCAGGCACTGCGCAAGCCCGGCTCCGTCGGCCAGGCCCGCAAGGGGGTCGTGCACATCGTCGATGCGGACGGCGGCGAGCTTCCGCCCGGACAGACCGGCGTCGTGTACTTCTCGGGCGTGACGCCCTTTGCGTACTACAAGTCACCGGAGAAGACGCAGGGACGGACGCACGCGAGCGGCTGGCAGACCTTCGGCGACATGGGCTATCTCGATGCAGAGGGCTGGTTGTTCCTGACCGATCGGGTGGACGACATGATCATCTCCGGTGGCGTCAACATCTACCCGCAGGAGATCGAAGCCGTCATGCTCGAGGCTCCGGGGGTCTGGGAATGCAGCGTGATCGGCGTACCGGATGAGCGATTCGGTGAACGGCCGGTCGCCTTCGTCGTGGCTGCCCGCGACGCCGCACACGACACTTGCGCGCTGCTGGAGCGCCTGCGCGCGCATAACCGGGAACGCCTGGGCAAGCTGAAGCAGCCCGATGAGATTCGCCTGGTCGATCACCTCCCGCGCACGCCCACCGGCAAGGTGCTTCGGCGGCAGTTGCGCGACGCATTCGTTTCGAACTCTCCACTGCCGCCATGAGCACCCAACCCCTTTCAGGCCTGCGCGTGCTGGATCTGTCGAAAGTCCTCGCCGGCCCGCTGTGCGCCCAGTACCTCGGAGACATGGGTGCGGAAGTGATCAAGGTGGAGTCGCCCGGCAGCGGCGATGAAACCCGCGGCTGGCCGCCACTGCGCCGTTCCGGCGATGACGCGGCCGGCGCCATCTTCCTGAGCGCCAATCGCAACAAGCGATCCATCGTCATCGACCTGACCCGCGAGTCCGGGCGAGAAGTCGTCTACCGGCTCGCGAGATGGGCTGACGTCGTGATCAGCAGCTTCGGGCCCGGGGTCGCCGCGAAGCTCGCGGTCGACGCCCCGACGCTGCGCGCGCTGAACCCGAGACTCGTCTGCTGCGAGATCTCCGGCTACGGCAGCGTGGGGCCGATGCGCGCCGGCAAGGGCTATGACGTCATCCTGCAGGCATTCAGCGGCATGCTGGCCATCACCGGCGAGCCGGATGGTCCGCCGGTGCGCAGCCCGTTCTCCCCGGTCGATCAAGGCACGGGGCTGCACGCCCTGATCGGGATCCTCGCGGCGCTTCACGAGCGCGACCGCACCGGCGCCGGAGCCACCGTCGAGGCATCGCTGTTCGACACGGCCGTCGGCTTCCTCGGGTACTTCCTCCAGAACTACTGGGAACGCGGCACCGAGCCCGAGCGCCCAGGCTCGGGGCACGAATCGCTTTGTCCCTACCAGGTGTTCGAGACCGAGGACAAGCCGCTGATCCTGGGCGTTGCGAACGACTCCCTGTGGCATCGCTTCTGCGCGATCGCGCACCTCGAAGACATTCGCGACGATCCGCGCTTTGCCACCAACGCCGCGCGGGTCCAGCATCGGGATGAGACCGTGGCGCGTGTCGCAGCGGCCATGCGCCGGCGCAAGCGGGCCGAGTGGCTGTCCGTCCTGGACGAGGCCGGCATCCCCTGCTCGCCGTTGCACACGCTCGGCGAACTGTCGTCGCATCCGCAAGCCACCGAAAGCGGCATGGTGTACGACGCCGTCCATCCGGTTCTGGGCGCGCTCCGGGGCGTGGCCCAGCCGCTGCGCTTCGACGGATCGCGCACGCAGATGCAGCGACCGGCGCCCATGCTGGGCGAGCACACCCGCGAGGTGTTGGCGGAACTCGGCTACACGCCGCTCGAGATCGACGCGATCGCGTCGGGCGGATCGTCAAGCCGAGCACCGGCCCGCACTGATCCATGAAGACTTCTTGCATGCAGGAGATTCCATGCACATGTCCATCCAACGAATCCTGACCGCTCTCCTGGTCGCATGTTCTGCGTTCGCACACGCGCAGACGTATCCATCGAAGCCGATCAAGTTGATCGTGCCCTATGCCGTGGGCCAGGGGACCGACATCGCCTCGCGCTACGTGGCCGACGAGCTGGGCAAGGAACTGAAGCAGGCGGTGTTCGTGGACAACCGCCCCGGTGCGGGCGGCAACGTGGGCGCGCAGCTCGCCGCTCACGCGCCGGCCGATGGCTACACCCTGCTGATCGGAACGAATGCCACGCACGCGGCGAATGCGTTCCTCTACGCGAACCCGGGCTACGAGACGGAGGACTTCGAGCCGATCGGGATGATCGGGGTCCTGCCGCTGGTCTACGTGGCGTCGAACGGAAGTCCCGTCAACAACATCCAGGATCTCGTCCGCGCATCGCAGGCCAAGCCGGATGCGCTGAATGTCGCCATCTCGACGACGACCTGCCGCATGGCGCACGAGCTGTTCAAGCAGCGCGCACAGGCGCCGATGTTCCCGGTCGACTTCAAAGGGAGCGCCCAGGCGCTCACCGCCGTGATCGGCGGCCAGGTCGAGTTCATGGTGGACACGATCACCTCGCTGCGCCAGGCCATCGCGAACGGGCAGGTCAAGGCCCTGGGCGTCACATCGGCGCACCAGAGCAAGCTCCTTCCCGGCGTGAAGTCGGTGGCCGAGCAAGGCGTGCCGGACTATGAACTCGTCGGATGGACCGTGCTCTACGCCCCCAAAGGCGTCCCGGGCGACGTGCGCCGGGCCCTGTCGGAGGCACTGAACAAGGTCGTCGCGCGACCCGAGACGCAGGACAAGCTGCTCCAGCTGGGCATCGAGCCCACGGTCAAGTCCGGCGAGGAGCTCAAGGCCTTCAGTGCGGCGGAAAAGGAAAAGTGGGGCCGGTTGATTCGAGGCGCGGGGTTGAAGGCGTCCTGATCGCCACCGCACCCCGCGGCGGACCCCGTCAGCCGAACAGCCGCTTCATCATCCCCGCGGTCGAGGCATCCAGCCCGTCCGTATTGCCGCCTGCAATGCGGGGCAGCAGGTCGTTGCACAGCGCCTTGCCGAGCTCGACGCCCCATTGGTCGAAGCTGTTGATGCCCCACAGCGCGCCGCTCGTGAAGACGCGGTGCTCGTACATCGCGACGAGCGCGCCGAGAGTGCGAGGCGTCAGCCTGTCGAGCAGCAGCGTGGTGCTGGGCCGGTTGCCGGGAAAGGTCCGATGCCTCGCGACGACTTCCGGCGCGAGCGACTTCGCGGCCGTCGGTGCACGCTCCGCCAAGGCCTGATCGGTTCGCTTGCCGAGCATCAGCGCCTGCGCCTGCGCGAGACCGTTGGCCAGCAGCTTGGTGTGCTGGTCGGCCAGGTCGTGCGTCGGGTGCTTCACCAGCACGAATTCGACCGGGATGACGTCGGTCCCCTGGTGCAGCATCTGGAAGTAGGCGTGCTGGCCATTGGTGCCCGGCTCGCCCCAGACCACCGGGCTGGTCGCGAAGGGCAAGGCGTTGCCATCGAGGTCGACGCACTTGCCGTTCGACTCCATCTCCAGTTGCTGCAGGTACGCCGGCAGCCGCTTGAGCCCCTGGTGATAAGGCGCGACGCTGCGGGTCGTGAAGCCGTGGAAGTTGCGATACCAGACATCGATCAGTCCCAGGAGCACCGGCAGGTTCTTCCCGAGCGGTGCGGTGGCGAAGTGCCTGTCCATCTCGTGGGCGCCGGCCAGCAGCGCGCGGAAGTTGTCCGCGCCGATGGCCAGGGCAATCGGCAGGCCGATGGCCGACCACAGCGAGTAGCGCCCGCCCACCCAGTCCCAGAAGCCGAAGGTGGTGTCGATGCCGAAGGCCGCCGCCGCCTCGACGTTGGTGGTCGTCGCCACGAAGTGCTTCGCCGTGTCGGTGCCGCCGTTGGCCACGAACCAGGCCTTGGCCGCATGGGCATTGGCCATGGTCTCCTGCGTCGTGAAGGTCTTGCTCGCGATGACGAACAGCGTCTCGGCCGGATGCAGGTGGCGCAGCACCGAGGTGATGTCGTGGCCGTCGACGTTGGAGACGAAGTGAAAGCGCAGCTCCGGGTGCACGAAGGCCTCGAGCGCCGGCACCACCATCTGCGGCCCGAGGTCGCTGCCGCCGATGCCGATGTTCACGATGTGGCGGATGCCGCTGGCCCGGGTGTCGCGCACCGACTCGGCATACGCGAGCATCGCATCGAGTACGGCATGCACCTCGTCGCTGAAAGGGCCCTCCCCTCGCGGCGCACGCAACGCGGTGTGCAGCACGGCGCGGTCCTCCGTGGTGTTGATCGCGGCGCCGGCGAGCATCGCGTCGCGCCGCTGTTCGAGTTCGCACCCGCGTGCCAGCTCGAAGAGCAGACGCAGCGTCTGGGCATCGACGAGATTTTTCGACAGGTCGGCGAAGATGCCCGGCGCCTCGAAGGAGAGCGCCTGGAAGCGGCCAGGGTGGCGGGCAAAGGCGTCACGCAGATCGAAGCTGCGGCCTTGCGAGTCATAGTGGTCGCCAAGGGCGCGCCAGGCCTGGGTCTGATCGCAGCGAAGGGTGTTCATGGTGTGTCTCCGATCGGGGTTGCGGAACTCAGGATTCCTCGCGCCAGGCCGCGCCGTCGCGCCCGACGAGTGCGCTGGAGGCGGCAGGCCCCCATGAGCCCGCGCCGTACGGCCGGGGCATCTCACCGGACGACTGCCAGCCGTCGAGGATCGGCTCGCACCATTGCCACGCGGCGTCCAGCTCGTCCCTGCGCATGAAGAGCGTCAGGTTCCCGCGGATGGCGTCCAGCAGCAGGCGCTCGTAGGCCTCCATCGGCCGCTGCTTGAACTGCTCGGCGAAGTCCAGGTTCAGGCCGACGGGCCGGAGGTTCATCGTGTCGCCCGGCACCTTGGCCATCATGAAGAGCTTGAGTCCCTCTTCCGGCTGGAGCTGGATCACCAGCTGGTTGCCGAGCGTCTCCTTGCCCGCCGAAGGAAAGATCGAATGCGGCACGCTGCGGAAGTTGACGACGATCTCGGCCACGCGCTCGGCCATGCGCTTGCCGGTGCGCAGGTAGAACGGAACGCCCGACCAGCGCCAGCTCTCGAGTTCGGCGCGGATGGCCACGTAGGTTTCCGTCGCGGTGTCGGGCGGAATGCCGGCTTCCTCGAGATACCCCGGCACGGCGGTGCCGTTGACTGTTCCCGCGCGGTACTGGCCGCGCACGGTGCACGCGCCCACGTTGGCGCGCGTGATGGGCGCGAGCGCGCGCAGGACTTTCAGCTTTTCGTCGCGAACCGCATCCGGGTCGATGGAGGTCGGCGGTTCCATCGCGACGATGCACAGCAACTGCAGCAGGTGGTTCTGCACCATGTCGCGCAGCGCGCCGGTGCGGTCGTAGAAGTCGCCCCGGGTCTCGACGCCGACCTGCTCGGCGATGGTGATCTGCACGTTGCGCACCCAGGTGCGGTTCCACAGCGGCTCCAGCAGTGCGTTGGCGAACCGCAGCGCCAGCAGGTTCTGGACGGGCTCCTTGCCCAGGTAGTGGTCGATGCGGAAGATCTGCGGCTCGGTGAAGACGCTGCCCACGTCCTCGTTGATCTTCCGCGCGGAGGCCACGTCCCGCCCGAGGGGCTTCTCCAGCACGACGCGCGAGTTCGCGTCGACCAGCCCGGCGGCCGCGAGGTTCTTGCAGATGGGCGCGAAGAAGTCCGGCGCGGTGGACAGGAAGAAGACCCGCACCTCGGCCGGCGAGCCTTTCAACGTCTCGGCCACCGCGCCGAAGTCCTGCGGCGTGTTCGCCTCCACCTTGGCGTAGTCCAGCCGCTCGGCGAATGTGGCGAAGGTCGCCTTGTCGATGTCGGCGGCGGGCACGAACTTGTCGAAGCTCGCTTCCACCTTGGCGATGAACTCGGCCCGGCTCAGGGTCTCGCGCGCGAGGCCCAGGATGCGGCCATGCGGCGGCAGGTCGCCCTCGCGGTGACGGAAGTACAGGGCGGGGAGCAGCTTGCGCATGGCAAGGTCGCCGGTGCCACCGAACAGGAGCAGATCGAATGAATTGACTTTAGGCATGTTTGGGTTCCTTCTTGCTTGAGAGGTGCGCACGAGGGTCGCTTCGGGCGCTCAATGCAACTTGACGTGGGGTTCGGTGCGGCGCGTGATCGTCCGCGCCAGCGTTTCGAGCGCGACCTTGGGGAAGCCGTGCAGCGCGAGCTCGTGCATCTTGTAGAGCGACACGTACATCAGGCGGGCGAAGAGCCCTTCGATCATCACGCTGCCGCCGATCAGGCCGCCCATCATGTTGCCCACCGTGCTGTACTCGCCCAGCGAGACCAGCGATCCGAAGTCGCGGTAGCGGTAGTCGCGCAGCGGCTGTCCAGCCCTGCGTCGGCGGATCTGCTTGAACATGTGCGAGGCCTGCTGGTGCGCCGCCTGGGCGCGCGGCGGAACGAAGCCGCCCTTGCCTTGATTGGCTTCGGGCCACGCGCAGGCCGCGCAATCGCCGATGACGAAGATGTCGTCGTCGCGGGTGGTCTGCAGCGTCGGCTTCACCACGAGCTGGTTGATCCGGTTGGTCTCGAGGCCCGCGATGTCCTTCAGGAAATCCGGCGCCTTCACGCCGGCCGCCCAGACGATCAGCTCGGCCGGCAGCATGCTTCCATCCGCCAGGCGCACGCCCGTGGCCTCGACGCCGGCCACCTTGGCATCGGTGTAGACCTTGACACCGAGCTTGGCGAGGAGGTCCTCCGTCGCCTGGGAAAGCCGCGGCGGCAGCGCCGGCAGCACGCGCGGCGCGGCCTCGATGAGCATGACGCGGATGTCCTTGTCGGCATCGACACGGTCCAGCCCGTAGGCCACCACCTCGCGCGTGGTGCGGTGCAGTTCCGCCGCCAGCTCGACGCCGGTCGCGCCGGCGCCGATGATGGCCACCTGCAACTGCTCCGGACGCAGCGCGGCGCTCTGGGCGTGCCCGCGGATGCACGCATTGACCATGCGCGAACGGAAGCGCAGCGCGTCGGCGGCCGATTCGAGCCGCATCGCATGCTCGCGCACGCCGGGTGTGCCGAAATCGTTGCTCTGGCTTCCGACGGCGATGACCAGGGTGTCATAGCCGAAGACACGCTGCGGCGTGACCTCCTGTCCCTCGTCGTCCACGTAGGGCGCGACCAGGACTTCGCGCCGCTCTCGGTCCAGTCCGATCATCTCGCCGACGCGGTAGCGGAAGTGGTGCCAGTGCGACTGTGCAAGGTAGGCGACCTCGTGCGAGCTCATGTCCATGCTGCCGGCTGCGATCTCGTGCAGCTTGGGCTTCCAGACGTGGGTGCGCGTCTTCTCGATCAGCGTGATCGCGGCCTGCTTGCGCCGACCGAGCGTGTTGCCCAGGCGGGTGGCCAGCTCGAGCCCGCCCGCCCCGCCGCCGACGATGACGATGCGGTGCAAGGCGGAATCCGATCCGCCGGAACTCGCACTGTTCGTAGTGGTGGCCATGTCCTCAGGCGCCCGACTTTCCTTGATTGGCCACCGCCTGCAGCGACGCCTTGATCGCCTCCTCGTCGCCGAGGTAGTAGTGCCGCAAGGGCTTGAGGTCGTCGTCGAGCTCGTACACCAGAGGCTGGCCGGTGGGGATGTTCAGTTCGACGATGTCGGCGTCGGACACGTTGTCGAGGTACTTGATCAGCGCCCGCAGGCTGTTGCCATGGGCCGCGATGATCACGCGCTGGCCCGACTGCACGGCGGGTGCGATGGTCGAGTGCCAGTGGGGCAGGAAGCGCGCCACTGTGTCCTTGAGGCATTCGGTCCGGGGAAATCCGCCGGCACCCAACTCGACATAGCGGGGATCGGACGCCTCGATCCGGGGGTCGCCGTCCGCGAGGGGGGGCGGCGCGACGTCGTAGGCGCGGCGCCAGATCTTGACCTGCGCCTCACCGTACTGCGCGGCGGTCTCCGACTTGTTCAGACCCTGCAACGCGCCGTAGTGACGCTCGTTGAGGCGCCAGGAGTGATGCACCGGAATCCACATGCGGTCCATCTCCTCGAGCACGGTCCACAGCGTCTTGATGGCCCGCTTGAGCACCGAGGTGTAGGCCACGTCGAAGTCGTAGCCCTCCTGCTTCAGCAGCCGGCCCGCCGCGCGTGCTTCCGTCAAGCCCTTGTCGGTCAGGCCCACATCGGTCCAGCCGGTGAAGCGGTTTTCCTGGTTCCATGTCGATTCGCCGTGGCGAAGGAGAACGAGTTTCTTCATGATGGGTCCTTGGTTGGAGGGCGTCCGTCAGCTCGCGGCCGGCTGCAGGTGCGCGGTCTCGCGTGCGAGCGTCGTGATGCGGCCCCAGTCCCGATCGGCGACGGCGCTGGCCGGCGTCAGCCACGAGCCGCCGACACAGGCCACGTTGGGCAACGCGAGAAAGTCCGGCGCCGTGGCGGCGCCGATCCCACCCGTCGGGCAGAAGGTCACATCGGGGAACGGGCCGCCGAGGGCCTTCAGCATGCCGATGCCACCGGCCTGTTGCGCCGGGAAGAGCTTGAGCTCGGTGAAGCCCGCTGCGCGCGCCGCGATCACGTCGGAAGGCGTCATCACGCCGGGCAGCAAGGGCAGCGCGCTGTCCCTGGCCGCGGCGACCAGCTCCGGCGTCAACCCGGGGCTCACGCCGAACAGCGCGCCGGCCTTGAGCGCCGCGTCGAAATCCTTCGGCTGCGTGATGGTGCCCACGCCGGTGATCGCGCCCTCGACTTCGTTCGCGATGGCCTCGATGGCTTTCAGCGCCACCGGCGTGCGCAGGGTCACTTCGAGCACGCGGATGCCGCCCGCCACCAGCGCGCGCGCCAAGGGCACCGCGTCTTCCAGCCGGTCGATGACGATGACCGGGATCACCGGTCCGGTGCGCATGATGGTGAGGACGTTCATGCCGTGGCTCCTTGTGCGAATGCGAAATGGTCGTGAACGGGCGCTGCGTGCGCCCCGGTGGTGGACGCGCCGGACTCGGCCGCGTGGAAAGTGACGGCGCCCTCCTCGGCACCCAGGGCGTTGGCACGGAACGCGGCGAACAGTTCGCGGCCCATGCCGTGGTGCGAGTCGCCGAGATCCGCCTCGGCAGGCTTTCGGGCCCGCCACTCGGCGGCGACGACGCGGACCTCGAGCACACCGCGTTCGCCGTCCAGCACGATGAGGTCGCCATCGCGTACCCGTGCGAGCGGCCCTCCGGCGAGGCACTCCGGCGTCAGGTGGATCGCCGCCGGCACCTTGCCGGAAGCGCCGGACATGCGGCCGTCGGTGACCAGCGCGACGCGGAAGCCCTGGTCCTGCAGCACGCCGAGGATGGGCGTGAGCTTGTGCAGCTCGGGCATGCCGTTGGCACGCGGCCCCTGGAAGCGCACCACCGCGACGAAATCACGCTGCAGTTCGCCGCGATCGAAGGCGGCGATCACCGCCTCCTGCGTGTCGAACACGATCGCCGGCGCCTGCACGATGCGGTGTTCCGGCTTCACGGCCGAGGTCTTGATGACGGCGCGTCCGAGGTTGCCGGTGAGCAGCTTCAAGCCGCCATCGGCGCTGAATGGCGCCGACGCCGGTGCGAGGATGGCGGGATCCGCGCTCGCCCGTGACGCGTCGCGCCAGGCCAGCCGGCCGCTGTCGTCCAGGTACGGCTGCTGGCGATAGCGCGCCAGGCCGCCGGCACCGGCCACCGTCAGCGTGTCGCCGTGCAGCAGTCCGGCATCGAGCAGTTCGCCGATCACGTAGCCCATGCCGCCTGCCGCATGGAACTGGTTGACGTCGGCCTTGCCGTTCGGGTAGACGCGGGCCAGGAGCGGCACCACTTCCGAGAGGTCGCGGAAGTCGTCCCAGTTGATGACGATGCCGGCGGCGCGCGCGATCGCGACGAGGTGGATCGTGTGGTTGGTCGAGCCGCCCGTCGCCAGCAGGCCGACGATGGCGTTGGCGATCGCACGCTCGTCGACCACGTGGCCGATCGGCGTGTACTCGGCACCCTCGGCACCGATCTCCGCGGCGCGCTTTGCCGCCGCTGCGGTCAGCGCGTCGCGCAGCGGTGTGTTCGGGTTGACGAAGGCCGCGCCCGGCAGGTGCAGCCCCATCACCTCCATCAGCATCTGGTTGCTGTTGGCGGTGCCGTAGAAGGTGCAGGTGCCCGCGGCGTGGTAGGACTTCTCCTCGGATTCGAGCAGCGCATCGCGGCCCACTTCACCCTTCGCAAAGCGCTGGCGCACGCGCGCCTTCTCGTCGTTCGAGATGCCCGAGGGCATCGGCCCACCGGGCACGAAGATCGCCGGCAGGTGGCTGAACTGCAGCGCGCCGATCAGCAGGCCCGGGACGATCTTGTCGCAGATGCCCAGGCACAGCGCGGCATCGAACATGTTGTGCGACAGCGCCACGGCCGTGGCCATGGCGATCACGTCGCGGCTGAAGAGCGACAGCTCCATGCCGGGCTCGCCCTGCGTGACGCCGTCGCACATCGCGGGCACGCCGCCCGCGAACTGCGCCGTCGCGCCGGCCTCGCGCGCTGCCCGCTTGATGATTTCCGGAAAGCGCTCGAAGGGCTGGTGCGCCGACAGCATGTCGTTGTACGAGGAAACGATCGCCACGTTGGGCCGTCGCATCTCGCGCAGCATGATCTTGTCGCCGGCGGGCGCCGCGGCATAGGCATGGGCCAGGTTCGTGCAGCCAAGGGCCTGCCGGATCGGGCCCTTGGCCCGGGCACGGTCGAGCCTCGCGAGGTAGGTGGTGCGCGATGCCGCACTGCGGCTGCGGATGCGGTCGGTGACCGCGTCAAGCACTGGATGGAGGTTCATGTTGGTCGTCTCGAACGAAGAGGTGGATGCGGGCCTTCAGGCGCGCGCGATGTGCAGCAGGTTGGTGGTTCCGGCCTTGCCGAAGGGCATGCCGGCAGCGATCACGACGATGTCGCCGGGCTCGGCGTAGCCTTCGTTGCGCGCCACGGCGCAGGCCGTCTCGACCATCCCCGGCACGTCGTGGACGTCGTGTTCCACATGCACCGAGTGCACGCCCCAGGCCAGCGCGAGCCGGCGAGCGACGGGCATTTCGGGCGTGATGCTGAGGACCGGCACCACGGGGCGCTCCCGCGCCGCGCGCAGGCTCGTGGAGCCGGACCGGGTGTAGGTGACCATGGCCGCGACCGGCACCAGGCTCGCGGTCTGGCGCAGCGACGAGCAGATCGCATCGGCCACCGTCGCCTGGGGCGTGCTGTGCGATGCGTCGATCACCGTGCGGTAGTGCGGATCGCGCTCCACCTCGGCAATGATGCGGTCCATCATCGCGACCGCTTCCCGCGGGTACTGGCCGGAGGCCGATTCGGCCGACAGCATCACCGCGTCGGCGCCGTCGTAGATGGCCGTCGCGACATCCGAGGCCTCGGCCCGTGTCGGCACCGGCGCGCTGATCATCGACTCGAGCATCTGCGTCGCGACGATCACCGGCTTGCCGGCATCGCGGCAGGACCGCACGATGCGCTTCTGGATGCGCGGCACCTGCTCGGCCGGCATCTCCACGCCGAGGTCGCCGCGCGCCACCATCACCGCATCGGACAGCGCGACGATGGCATCGAGCCGCTCGATCGCCGCGGGCTTCTCCAGCTTGGCGAGCACGCCCGCGCGCCCCTGCACGATCTCGCGCAGCTCCTGCATGTCCTCGGGCCGCTGCACGAAGGACAGCGCCACCCAATCGACACCGAGCGCCAGGCCGAAGTCGAGGTCGGCGCGATCCTTCGCCGTGAGGGCCGAGATCGGCAGAAGCACCCCCGGTACGTTGACGCCCTTGCGCTCCGAGAGGATGCCGCCGGCGATGACGGTGGTCTCCGCGAAGTCCGGGCCGCAGGCCTGCACGCGCAGGCGGATCTTGCCGTCGTCGAGCAGCAGGTCGGTGCCGGCCTCGAGTGCCGCGAAGATCTCGGGATGGGGCAGCGGTGCGCGTCGCGAAGTACCCGGCGCGTCATCGAGATCGAGGCGGAACGCGTTGCCGGCGATCAGCGTGACCGGCCCGTTGGCGAAGCGGCCGACCCGCAGCTTGGGCCCCTGCAGGTCGAGCAGGATGGCGATGGGCCGCCCGGTCTCCTGCTCGATGCGCCGCACGATCTCGTGGCGCGCGCGGTGCTGTTCATGGCTGCCGTGGCTGAAGTTGAAGCGGAACACGTCCGCGCCGGCATCGAAGAGCGCCCGGATGGTCTCTGCGTCGGAACTGGCCGGCCCGAGGGTGGCGACGATCTTGGCGTGGCGTTGGCGATGCATGGTTCGCTCCCTCAAAGAATGAAGCCGGTGTTGATGAAGCTGGACTTGTGGTCCTGCACGATGGCGTTGAGCAACTGTTTGCTCGGCTCGGTCTGCTTCGCGGCCACCATCGAGCGGATCGAGAAGGCGCGCAGCGCATCGGCCACCGACAGCGTGCCCTCGGCCGAATCCTTGCGACCGGCAAAGGGAAACACATCGGGGCCGCGCTGGCACTGGCAGTTGATGTTGACGCGGCACACCTGGTTGACCAGTGGGTCGACCAGCGCGCCGATCTGGCCGGGATCGGCGCCGAAGATGCTGACCTGCTGGCCGTGGTCCGAGGTGATGACGTAGTCGAGCGCGGTCTCGACGTCGTCGAAGGGCATCACCGGCACCAGCGGGCCGAACTGCTCCTCGCGGTAGAGCTTCATGCCCTCGGCGACCGGATACACCACGGCCGGGTGGAACAGCGTCTGGCAGAACTCGCCGCCGCCCTCGTTGACGATGCGCGCGCCCTTCGCCTTGGCGTCTTCCAGCGCCTCGGTCATATAGGCCGTGCGATGCAGGCCGGGCAGCGGCGTGATGCTCACGCCGCTCTCCCAGGGCATGCCGATCTTGAGCTTGTCGAGTTCTTCGACGAAGCGCTTCACGAAGCGATCGGCGATCGAGCGGTGCACGATCAGCATCTTGAGCGCCGTGCAGCGCTGGCCGTTGAACGACAGCGCGCCGAGCAGGCATTCCTTGACCGTGAGCTCGATGTCGGCGTCGGGCAGGATGATCGCGGCGTTCTTCGCGTCGAGCCCGAGGATCGCCCGCAGGCGGTGCGACTTCGGATGCTGCTTCTTCAGGTGATCGGCCACCTTGCTCGAGCCGATCAGCGCCAGCACGTTGACCTTGCCCGAGGCCAGCAGGCGCGGCACCACCACGGCACCGGGCGCGTAGATGGTGTTGATCACGCCCGCGGGAAAAGCCGAGCGGAAAGCGTCCAGCAGCGGGTGGAACAGCAGCGTGCCGTACTGCGGCGGCTTGAACACCACGGTGTTGCCCATCAGCAGCGCCGGGATCAGCGTCGCGAAGGTCTCGTTCAGCGGGTAGTTGTACGGGCCCATGCACAGCACCACGCCGAGCGGCGTTCGCCGGATCTGCCCGATGGTGCCCTCGGCGATCTCGAAGCGCGAGCTGGCGTTGTCGAGGTCCTTCAGCGCCTGGATGGTGGCCTGGATGTACTCGACGGTGCGATCGAACTCCTTGCGCGAATCGGCCAGGCTCTTGCCGATCTCCCACATGATCAGGTTCACGATCGGTTCGCGCTGCTGCGCCATGCGGCGCACGAACTCCTGCATGCAGGCGATGCGCCTGGCCACCGGCATCGTCGGCCATTCGCCGCGGCCGTTGGCATAGGCCGCCACCGCGGCGTCGAGCGCGGCATCGCTCTCGGCCTCGCCCATCACCGGGTAGCTGCCGATCTCGACCTGGCGCACTTCGCCGGTGGCCGGATCGCGCGTGCACACCGGCGACAGCACGGTCTTGCTCGGGCCGTGCCATTCGATCAACCGGCCCGCAACCAGGGCGTGACGCTGGTGGACCTGTTCGGCCAGCCGGTACTCGGCCGGGATGTTCTCCAGAGTGGGAAAGTGCTGTGCGAGTTGGGTGCTGCGGTCGGTGGTCATGGGGTCTCCGTGGGGTGGGGGATCAGCGATCGAGCTTGAGGAACAGGTCGCGATCGGGGGCGAAGTTCGCGTACAGCGGCAACATGGCGCCGCCGATCGCGCGTGCATCGGCGCCGATGGCGCCGGCAAGCAGTACGGGACGGGCGATGCCTTCCCAGCTGAAACGGTCCAGCGCGCCGTCGATCTGCGCGAGCACCGCCGCGAGCATCTCGCGGCTGAACGACCCGTCGACGATCACGCCGTCGAGCTCCAGCAGCGCCGTCGCGCTGTGGATGGCCATGGCGATCGCCGGGCTGGCCTGCTGCATCCATTCGCGCGTGACGGGCATCCATGGCGCCTCGACCGCGCGCGTGTCGGCGACGGCGCGCGCGTCGAGCCCCGCCTGTGCATACATCTTCTCGAGCGTGACGAGGGATGCCACGCTCAGCAGCTGGCGAGGCGGTGCGCCATCGGCGCCGCCGAGCCCGAGCGACATCGACCCCAGGGCGCCGGCGTTGCCGGTGGCTCCGGGGCGCAGGTGGCTGTCGATCACGAGCCCCCCGCCGATGAAGGTGTCGATGAAGACGTACAGGAAGGTGCGGACGCTGCGTCCGCGCCCGGCCACCAGTTCGGCCACGCAGGCGGCTGCGGTGTCCTTGACGAGCTCGACCGGCAGCGTCGTCATGGCGGCCACCCGCGCCTGGATATCGATGTCGTTCCACTTGGCGGCCTGCTCCGGCCCCACGCCGAGCAGCGACTGCCAGCCGCCGAGCGACAGCGGCGCCGCGATGCCGATGCCGTACAGCAACTCTGCGCGGTCGGGGCCGAGCGACTGGCGCAAGGTCTTCAGGCGCACGCGGATCTCGTCGAACAGGGTGTCGGGATCGGGGAACTCGTAGGCCAGCGTGAGCCGCTCGCGCACCTGCGCGGTGAAGTCGACCAGCAGCACGTCGAGGCTGCGGCGGCCGATCTTGATTCCGATCGAATACGCGCCTTCGGGATTCAGCGCCATCGGCACCGATGGCTGTCCGATCTTGCCTCGCACCGGCGCGCGCTTGACCACCAGTGCGTCGGCCTCCAGGCGCGAGATGATGATCTGCACCGTCTGCGCCGTGAGATTCGTCAGGCGCGCGATCTCCGCCTTCGGGAGCGGCCCGTGCAGCCGGATGGCCTGCAGCACCACCCGCTCGTTGAACTGGCGCATGCCCACCTGGTTGGAACCGCGCGGGCGCAACCCGTCGGCAGCCTTGGCGTCATTCATGGCACGAGCTCCTTCGCGATCACGCCCTTCCTGAACAGGAAGTTGGCGTAGGGCTGCAACTCGCCCGTCTGCACGATGGCGTAGGCGCCGCGCACGCGCTCGTAGAACGCGAAGCGCTCCACCGGCTCGCACTGGGCGTCCGACGCATCGCCGCGCGAAACCAACTGGCCGATGACCTCGCGCTGCAGGGCCGAGCGATGGCCCTCGGGCGTGTCGCTCACCTGCATGAACGCGACCGGCTGGACCACGGCCGCGTCGAGCGGGAAGACGGACAGGACGGCGGCGCAGGCCTCGCGCATCCCCACGCCGGGCAGGCGCAGGACGGGCTTGCCGCGGCCGAGCGAAGAGGCCGTGAAATTGGCATCGGCCAGGACGATTTCGTCGCCATGCCCCATTTCGCACAGCACCTTGAGCAGTTCGGGGCTCAGGAGCGGATCGATGTTCTTCAGCAAGCTTGTCTCCACGTGCGGGCGGTCGGTGGACCGACTGCGTTTCCTTGATCTGTCGCGCTTGCGACAAGGGAATTATCGGCACTTCATATTAATAAATCAATTGCATTTAGTTAGTGTTCTCCCCTATCCGTGATGGATGAGAAGGCCGGCCAGCCCGACCTCTGCAACCTCGTGCCTGCCATTGCCCGCCTTCCTTGTGTCTGACCCTTCCGGTGCCGCATGCGTCCTGATCCGAACCCCCGGAAACGAAACATCGGGAAATCCCTGATCACGGACTGCGATCCGCGAACTAAACTTTCTTCAACTTGAATTAATTAATAGCCCGAGACGACACGAATGCCGGATCGGCACCCAAGGAGACATGTGGTGAGACAAAGCGGACCCGGACGGGGGACGAATTCGATCAACCTCCGCCTCTACAACGAGCGGACCCTGCTGCAGCGCCTGCGCCGCGCAGGAGAGGCTTCGAAGGCGGATCTCTCGCGCTGGGCCCAGCTCACCAACACCGCCGTCGGCAGCATCGTGCAGTCGCTGGAGGAATCGCGGCTGATCGAGCCCGCCGGCCGCCGCCAGGAAGGCCAGCGCGGGCAGCCCGCGGGCCTCTACCGCATCAATCCGGAGGGCGCCTACGGCATCGGCGTGCGCCTGGACCGCACCAGCATCGAGACGGTGCTGATCGACCTCGGCGGCCGCATCCTCGCCCGCGAAGCGCACGACCAGCTGCTGCCCCACCCCGACGAGGCCCTCGCGCTCGTGCGCAAGAGCATCGCCCGCATGCTCGGCGTGCTCGACGGCGCGCAGCGCCGCCGCCTCATGGGAGTGGGCCTCGCCCAGCCCTACAACCTCGGCAGCTGGCTGCGCGAACTCGACCTGAAGGCCGACTTCCGCATCTGGGACGACGTCGACTTCGGCGCCATGCTCGCGCAGGCGGTGCAGCAGCCCGTGTTCAAGGAAAACGACGGCAACGCGGCCGCGATCGCCGAGCTCTTCTTCGGCGTCGGCCGCGAGGAAAACGACTTCCTCTATGTCTTCATCGGCGCGGCGCTCGGCGCGGGCGCCGTCATCGACGGCGAGAGCCTGCGCGGCAGTACCGGCAACGCGGCCGACCTCGGCCTGATGCCGGTCCCGCCCAGCAGCCTCGCGTCGGCCCCGCCGTCGGAGCGGCGCTGGGACATCCTGCTTTCGCGCGCCTCGCTCAATTCGCTGACGCGCCATCTTCGCCACAACGGCGTCCAGGTACGCAACCACGATGACCTCGAGGCCTGCGTCGAGTCCGGCAGGCGCGAGGTGAGCGAATGGATGGACGACTGCGTGGACGCGCTGGTGCCGTCGCTGCGCGCCGCGCTGGCCGTGCTCGACCTTCCCGCGGTGGTGATCGATTGCGACATCGACAGCGGCCTGATCGACGAACTCATCCGCCGCGTCGATGCGGGCCTCAGGCAGATCGCCCCCGAAGCGCGCCAGACGCCGCGGCTGCTGCGCGGCAGCTTCCGCGCCAATGCCGGCGCCGTCGGCGCAGCGAGCCTGCCGATGTTCTTCAGTTTCTCCCCGCGCGCCGACGTGCTGCGCGGCCAGCCCGCCTCCGCTTTCTCCCACACCGCCAAGGAGACCTCCCATGCCTGAAGGCACACCTCACCTGCTCGAACTGCGCAACATCTCCAAGACCTTCCCCGGCGTGAAGGCCCTGCAGAACGTGCAACTGCACGCCAACAAGGGCCTGGTCCATGCCCTGATGGGCGAGAACGGCGCCGGCAAGTCGACGCTGATGAAGATCCTCTCGGGCGCCTACATGCCCGACGCCGGCGCCGAGATCCGCATCGACGGCAAGCAGGTGAACATCGACGGCCCGCTGGCGGCCAAGGCGCTCGGCGTATCGGTGATCTACCAGGAGCTGAGCCTCGCGCCCAACCTCACGGTGGCGGAGAACATCTACATGGGCCGCCCGATGGTCAAGGGCGCGCTGGTCGACCGTGCCGGCATGGCCGAATCGTGCACTGCCACGCTGAAGCGCCTGGGTGCGGACTTCGGGCCCACCACCATCGTCGAGAGCCTTTCCATCGCACAGCGCCAGCTGGTGGAAATCGCCCGCGCGGTGCACTTCGACTGCCGCATCCTCGTGATGGACGAGCCGACCACGCCGCTGTCCACCCACGAGACCGATCGCCTCTTCGCGCTCATCAAGCGCCTGCGCAGCGAGGGCATGGCGATCCTCTACATCAGCCATCGCATGGACGAGATCGACGAGCTGGCCGACGAGGTGACGGTGCTGCGCGACGGCACTTACGTCGGCACGCTCGAACGCGCCGAACTCTCGCGCGACAAGCTGGTGAAGATGATGGTGGGCCGCGATCTCTCGGGCTTCTACCGCAAGGAGCACCAGGGCCAGCACACCGGTGCGCGCACGCTGGCGGTCAGGAACATGGCCGACGGCCGACGCGTGCGCGGCTGCAGCCTGGAGCTGTTCGCGGGCGAGGTGCTGGGCCTGGCGGGCCTGGTCGGCGCCGGCCGCACGGAACTGGCGCGACTGATCTTCGGCGCCGATGCCCGCACCAGCGGCGACGTGCAGATGGGCGACAACACCCTCAAGATCGAGCAGCCGCTCGACGCCATCCGCGCGGGCATCCTCTACCTGACGGAAGACCGCAAGGGCGAGGGCTTGTTCCTCGACCTGAGCGTGCGCGACAACATCAACGTGATGGTGTGCCCGCTGGATGCCAGGGGCGGCGGCGTGATGGACGGCCGGCGCGCCTTCGAACGGGCGCGCGACGCCATCAAGCAGCTGTCGATCCGCGTCGCCTCGCCGCGCGTCAACGTCGGCTCGCTGTCGGGCGGCAACCAGCAGAAGGTGCTCCTGGCGCGCCTGCTGGAGCTCAAGCCCAAGGTCTTGATCCTGGACGAGCCGACGCGCGGCGTGGACATCGGCGCCAAGAGCGAGATCTATCGCCTCATCGACGAACTCGCGCGCAGCGGCGTCGCCGTGCTCGTGATCTCGAGCGAGCTGGCCGAAGTGGTCGGCGTCTGCGACCGCGTGATCGTGATGCGCGAAGGCCAGCTCGTCGGCGAAGTCGGCGGCGACACCGGCACCGCAATCACCCAGGAAAACATCGTGGCCCTGGCCACCGGCGCCACCACCGGCACCGTCCCGACCGTGCACTGACCCTCACCCCTACGCCCCGGAGACAAACACCATGAACGCCTCGCACCAGACCGATCCAGCCCTGCCCGATCCCTTCCCGGCTGCCGCCCCGATCGCCGACGGCAGCAGCACACCCGCCGCTTCCGCCATGGAGCACGTGAAGCCCGCAGCGCCGACATCGCGCGGCAAGGACCTCCTGCGCGCCATCGGCATGCTGCCGGTGCTGATCCTGCTGTGCATCGGCTTCGCGGTGTCGAGCGAGAACTTCGCGAGCTGGCAGAACTTCTCCATCATCACCCAGCAGGCGTCGATCAATATCGTGCTCGCCGCGGGCATGACCTTCGTGATCCTCACCGGCGGCATCGACCTGTCGGTGGGCTCGATCCTCGCGGCCTCGGCCGTGGTGGCCATGCTGATGTCGAACGTTCCCGGCCTGGGCATGCTCGGCATCGCTGCGGGTCTGGGCTGCGGGCTGCTGTTCGGGCTGATCAACGGCGTGCTCGTGGCCTTCGTGAAGCTGCCGCCCTTCATCGTGACGCTCGGCGCGCTCACCGCGGTGCGCGGCATCGCGCGACTGATCGGCAACGATGCCACCATCTTCAACCCGCAACTGCCGTTCGCCTTCATCGGCAATGGCGACGTGCTGGGCGTGCCGTGGCTGGTGATCATCGCCTTCGCGGTGATCGCGCTGTCGTGGTTCATCCTGCGGCGCACGGTGCTCGGCCTCAACATCTACTCGGTCGGCGGCAACCCCGAAGCCGCGCGCCTCGCGGGCATCAAGGTCTGGGCGGTGCTGCTCTTCGTCTACTGCACCTCGGGTCTGCTCTCGGGCCTTGGCGGCGTGATGGCTTCGGCGCGGCTCTATGCGGCCAACGGCTTGCAGCTTGGTGCGTCGTACGAACTCGACGCGATCGCGGCGGTGATTCTCGGCGGCACCAGCTTCGTCGGCGGCACCGGTTCGATCATCGGCACGCTGGTCGGCGCATTGATCATCGCTGTGCTCACCAACGGCCTGATCCTGCTCGGCGTGTCCGACATCTGGCAATACATCGTCAAGGGCCTCGTGATCATCGGTGCCGTCGCATTGGACCGCTACCGCCGCAAGGGCTCTGCAAGGACCTGATTTCCCGTTCGCTTCCCCAACCACCAACCAGGAGACTCTTCATGCGCAACAAACTCTTCGCTTTCGCCGCCATTGCTTCCGCCCTCGCGATGCCCGTCGCACATGCCGCGGACAAGGAATTCAAGAACGTGGGCATCACGCTCGGCTCGATGGGCAATCCCTTCTTCGTCTCGCTCGCCAAGGGCGCCGAAGCGAGGGCCAAGCAGTACAACCCGAACGCGAAGGTCATCGCGCTGTCGGCCGACTACGACCTCAACAAGCAGTTCTCGCAGATCGACGGCTTCATCTCGGCCGGCTCGGACCTGATCCTCGTGAACGCGGTCGATGCCAAGGCGATCGAGCCGGCGCTGCTGAAGGCCAAGAAGGCCGGGATCGTGGTGGTCGGCGTGGACGTGGCGGCCAACGGCGCCGACGCCACCGTGCAGACCAACAACGTGCAGGCCGGCGAGATCGCCTGCCAGTTCATCGTCGAGAAGCTCGGCGGCAAGGGCAACGTGATCATCCAGAACGGGCCGCAGGTCTCGGCCGTGATCGACCGCGTGAATGGCTGCAAGACGGTGTTCAAGAAGAACCCCGACATCAAGGTCCTCTCGGACGACCAGGACGCCAAGGGCTCGCGCGAAGGCGGCCTGAACGTGATGCAGAACCACCTCACGCGCTTCCCGAAGATCGATGCGGTGTTCGCCATCAACGATCCGCAGGCGATCGGCACCGACCTCGCGGCCAAGCAGCTCAACCGCAAGAACATCATCATCACCTCGGTGGACGGCGCACCGGACATCGAGACCGCGCTCAAGGCCGACACCCAGGTGCAGGCCTCGGCGAGCCAGGACCCGTACATGATCGCGGTGAAGGCGGTGGAGATCGGTCACGACATCCTCAACGGCAAGAAGCCGGATTCGCCCATGACCCTGCTGCCCTCGACGCTCATCACGCGCACGAACGTCAAGGACTACAAGGGCTGGCAGGCACCGCGCTGAGCAAGGAGAACACGCCATGTTCGTGGTCTGCGGCGAAGCGCTGATGGATGTCTACATGGGCGCATCGACGCCCACCGGCATGACGCTGGACGCACGCATCGGCGGCTCGCCGCTGAATGTGGCGCAGGGGCTGGCGCGGCTGGCGCGGCCGGCGGCTTTCCTCACGGGGCTGTCGAGCGACGCGCTCGGCGAGCGCCTTCTGGCGTCGCTGCGGGCCGAAGGCGTCGATACCTCGCTGATCCTGCGCAACGACGCGCCGAGCACGCTGAGCGTGGTCAGCGTCGACGCGAGCGGGGTGCCGCGCTATGCGTTTCACGGCAACGGCGCCGCGGACCGGCAGATCACGCATGACACGATGCCTGCCCTGCCGCCGGCGGCGCGCGTGCTGCAGTTCGGCTCGTATGCGCTGGTGGTCGAGCCGGTGGGCAGCGCGCTGCGTGCGCTGGCGGCGCGCGAGCGTGAGCGGCGCCTCATCGCCTACGACCCGAACGTGCGGCTCAACGTCGAGCCCGATCTGGCCCACTGGCGCGCAGTGGTCGAGCAGATGGTGTCGATCGCGCATCTGGTGAAGGTGAGCGATGAAGACCTGGGCCTGCTATTTCCAGCCGAGACGCCGGAGCAGGTGGCGGCGCGCTGGCTGTCGCAGGGCGCAGCGCTGGTCGCGGTGACGCGCGGGCGGCACGGGGCGAGCGCCTGGACCCGCAACGCGCAGGCGGATGTGCCGACTCCCGAGACGAAGGTGATCGACACCGTCGGCGCGGGCGACACCTTCCAGGCGGCGATGCTCACCTGGCTCGACGAGCACGACGCGCTCACGCCCGAAGCTCTGGGCGGGCTCGATGCTTCGCAGCTCGATGCGCTGTTGCGATTCGCCGCTCGGGCCGCCGCGATCACCTGCTCGCGCCGCGGCGCGGACATGCCGCGAAGGGCCGAGCTGGGCTGAGGGTCACGACGTTCTCCCCCAGCCTCGCCCACTTCGTGTGGCTCGGGCACCCCCTCTCCGGGGGCAACCCCGGCGGCCCGGCGAAGCCGGTTCCGCGGGGTTCCTGGCCTTGAAAGGTTGGGGATCAATCATTTTGCTGTTGGCATCACGAACTCGGCGCCCTTGTCGATGCTCTCGGGCCAGCGCTGCATGATCGACTTCTGCTTGGTGTAGAAGCGCACGCCCTCCTCGCCGTAGGCGTGCATGTCCCCGAAGAGCGACTTCTTCCAGCCGCCGAAGCCATGCCAGGCCATCGGCACGGGAATCGGCACGTTGATGCCCACCATGCCCACCTGGATGCGACGCGAGAACTCGCGCGCCACGTTGCCGTCGCGGGTGAAGCAGGCCACGCCGTTGCCGAACTCGTGGGCGTTGACCAGGTCCACCGCTTCCTTGAGGTCCTTCACCCGCACGCAGCCAAGCACCGGGCCGAAGATCTCTTCCTTGTAGATGCGCATGTCGGGCGTGACATGGTCGAACAGCGTGCCGCCAAGCCAGAAGCCGTTGTCGCAGCCCTCGCCGGCCTGCGCACCCTTGAAGCTGCGTCCGTCGACCAGCAGCTTCGCGCCCTCCTTCTCGCCTTGGGCGATGTAGCCTGTGATGCGCTCGCGCGCCGCGCGGGTGACGATCGGACCCATCTCGGCCGCGAGGTTCTCGCCGTCCAGCACCTTGAGCGACCTGGTGCGCTCGATCAGCTTCGGCAGCAGCCGGTCGGCGACATCGCCGACGAGCACGGCCACGCTGATGGCCATGCAGCGCTCGCCGGCCGATCCGTAGCCCGCGCCGATGAGCGCATCCACCGCCTGCTCGATGTCGGCATCGGGCATCACCACCATGTGGTT
>NZ_FNRO01000014.1 GCF_900107745.1 Variovorax sp. YR216
GAGCGCGGGCGGGACCTGTTCATCGCGGCGGTGGCGGCGTTCTACACCATCTTCATGATCTACGCGGGCGGGCTCAAGTTCATCCTGCTGGCCGCGATCCTGTATGCCCCCGGCACCGTCCTGTACATCTGGGCGCGGCGCGAGCGGGGCAAGCAGGTTTTCTCGTCGATCGACTGGGTCATCCTCATCGCCGTCATCATCGGCGCGGTCGTCGGCATCTACAGCCTGGCAACGGGCGCCATCACCATCTGACAGGAGACACGAACCCGGCATGAGCGCACCCAAGAACCAGCAACTGTCGCTCGGCGCCCTCATCGCGCTGGTTGTCGGTTCGATGATCGGCTCCGGCATCTTCGCGGTGCCGTCCGCGTTCGCGCGCTCGACGGGTGCGGCGGGCGCGTTCATCGCGTGGGCGATCGCGGGTTTCGGGATGCTGATGCTGGCCTTCGTGTTCCAGACGCTGTCGCGCCGGCGGCCCGATCTCGACACCGGCATCTACGCTTACGCGCGCGCGGGCTTCGGGAGCTACCTCGGCTTCGCGTCGGCGGTGGGCTACTGGATCGGCTGCTGCCTCGCGGATGTCGCCTGCCTGGTGCTGATCAAGGCCACGCTGGGC
Organism: Variovorax sp. YR216; assembly: GCF_900107745.1. GTDB lineage: Bacteria > Pseudomonadota > Gammaproteobacteria > Burkholderiales > Burkholderiaceae_C > Variovorax. The sequence goes on from NZ_FNRO01000014.1 coordinate 617, forward strand.
CAGTTCTTCCCGGTCTTCGGCGACGGCACCACGGTGGTCGCGATCGTGTCCGCATCCATCCTGCTGTGGGGCGTGCACCTGCTCGTGCTGCGCGGCGTGAAGGAGGCGGCAGCGCTCAACACCATCGCCACCATTGCGAAGATCGTGCCGATCTTCGTCTTCATCGTGGTCGCGGTCGTGGGCTTCAAGGCGGATATCTTCGCGCTCAATTTCTGGGGCGGCGAGGAGGCCAGCTTTTCGAGCGTCGCAAGCCAGGTCCGCAGCACGATGCTGGTCACGGTGTTCGTGTTCGTCGGCATCGAAGGCGCGAGCGTCTATTCGCGCTATGCCAAGCGGCGCGAGGACGTCGGCATTGCCACCGTGCTCGGCTTCCTCGGCGTGCTGTGCCTGCTGGTGCTCGTCACCATCCTGTCGTATGGCGTGCTGCTGCGGCCGGAGCTCGCCGCGCTGCCGACACCGGCGATGGCCGGCGTGATGGCGGCGCTGGTCGGCCCGTGGGGGGTGGTCTTCATCAGCATCGGCCTGCTGATCTCCATCCTGGGCAACTATCTCTCGTGGTCGCTGCTCGCGGCGGAGGTGCTGCATTCGGCCGCCAAGAACCAGACCATGCCCGCCTTCCTCGCGCGCGAGAACGCCAACGGCGCGCCGGCCGCCGCGCTCTGGCTGACCAACATCGTCATCCAGGTGTTCCTGCTGGTGACCTGGTTCGCGGAGTACGCATTCACGCTCGCGCTGAAGATGACGAGCGCGATGACGCTCGTGCCCTACCTGCTGGTGGCGGCCTACGGCTTCAAGCTCGCGTGGACCGGCCGGACCTACGAAGCCGATCCGCGAGTTGCGCGGAACCTCGACCTGGTGCGCGGCGCCATCGCGACGGTGTATGCCGTGGGCATGCTTTATGCGGGCGGCGTGAAGTTCCTGCTGTTGTCGGCGGTGCTCTACGCGCCCGGCACCGTGCTTTACTTTCTCGTGCGGCGGGAGCAAAAGGCGCGGATATTCACGCCTGCGGAAATGGCCGTCTTCGCGGCGCTGGTGATGGCCGCGATCGCGGCCCTCTTCGCACTCGCCTCGGGTGCCATCACCGTGTAAGGCGGGCGCGCTGGACTGGCAGACCTTTTTGATTTCTCATGGAGCACCCGTATGACGCGCTATCTCTACATCGCCCTGATCGTGATCCTTGCAGGCATCGTCCTGACGTTCAAGGTCCAGAACATGGCGTCGGTGACTGTGTCGCTCTTCTCGATGAGCGTGACGCTGCCGACCTCGGTGCTGGTGCTGCTGGTGTACGTGCTGGGCATGTTCACCGGCGGCTTCGTGCTCGGGCTGCTGCGCACGTGGACGAACAAGGCCACCGCGCGCTGAACCGCTTTCCAACTTCACCACTACGAAAAAAGGAAATCCAATGAGCAACTTCTGGGACCTGATTCAACTGCTGCTGTCGACCTTCGTCCTCATCGTCTACCTGCTCATCCTGTTCCAGATCATCGGCGACCTCTTTCGCGATTCGGAACTGGGCGGCGGCTACAAGGTGCTGTGGATCATCGGCCTCATCATCCTGCCGGGCCTGACGGCGATCATCTACATCATCGCGCGCGGCCGCGGCATGGCGGAGCGCCAACGTGCGAGCCTCGCGCGCGCCAAGTCCGACACCGATGCGTACATCCGCCAGGTTGCCGGCAAGTCGCCGGGCGAGCAGATCGCCGATGCCAAGGCACTTCTCGATGCGGGCACCATCACGCAGGAAGAGTTCCAGCGGCTCAAGGCCAAGGCGCTGTCCTGATCAGAGGTAGTCCTCGGGCACCAGCGGCTGCAGCAACAGCCGCTGCAACGTATTGAGCGGCGAGATGCCCGGCTCGCCGCCTTGCACCGGGTCGTCGTCGTCTGCATCGGGCGACACCCACGCGAGCGTGCCGGCAGCTCCGTCGGGTGCGGGGCGGACGCGGTAGGCCTCCGACTTCATGGCCTCGACGATGCGCAGCGCCTGCTCCGCAAGCGCGGGGCTTTCGACGGCCACGCCCACTTCGGTGTTCTTGCGTGCCGAACGGGGATCGAGATTGAGCGACCCCAGGAGCACCACCTCCTTGTCGATGACCACCAGCTTCGCGTGCAGCCGGCCCTTGGATGATCCGCCGAAGATCGTCTTGTTCTCGCGCGGCGCGACCGCACTCAATTCATAGAGATCCACGCCGGCCTTCAGGATCGCCGGCCGGTAGCGCGCGTAGCCAAAGTAGACGAGCGTCGAATCGCTGGCCGGCAGCGAGTTGGTGACGAGCGTCACCTGCACGCCCTTCTGCTGCAGGCTGCGCAGGACCGCGATGCCGCGCTTGCCCGGCACGAGATACGGCGAAGCGACCACCAGCTCGTTGCGCGCGCCGAGCATCTGGGAGACGGCGCCGGTCATGAGACTGCTGTTCTCGATCTCCTCGCGGTCTTCGAGCCGCTTGGAGGGCTGGTCCGCCACGGCATAGGCGAGGCCGGGCACGAGCGTGAGGCGCCCGTTGTCGAGCTCCTTGCCCACCGGCACCTGGTCGAGGATGTCCTTCTCGGGAAGGTCGATGGCGATCTGCGTGGCATCGGCCGGCAGAAGCTGCCGCAGCGTCGCTTCGCGCGAAGCGGGCGAGACGGGCGGCGAGAAATAGCTGGCGGGAAACGACTCCTCGCTGTTCCAGTAGCGATCGAAGATGACGCCCAGCTGCGGCACCACCCGCCCGGCCGCGACCGCGTCGAGATCGACGAAGTTGGCGATCGCACTTCGCGTGAAGTAGTCGTCCGCGATGTTGCGTCCCCCGACGATCGCCAGCGCGCCATCGGCGATCAGCAGCTTGTTGTGCATGCGATGGTCGAGTCGCGGCAGGTCGCCGAGCGAGGTCACGACCCGGCCCGCGAGGCTCGAGCGTGCGCAGCAGAAAGGATTGAACAGGCGGATCTCCAGATTGGGAACGCCCGAGAGCGCCTCGATCAAGGGCTCCGCGCCGGTGCTGTTGATGTCGTCGAGCAGAAGGCGCACGCGCACGCCCCGGCCGGCCGCTTCCTCCAGCGCCCTGAAGACCGCGCGCCCGGAGGCGTCGTTCTCCATGATGTAGTACTGCACGTCGAGCGTGCGTGTTGCCTTGCGGATCAGGGTCAGCCGCGCTTCGAGTGCGTACCCGCCCAGCGGCAGCAGCCGGAAGCCGGATTGGGCGCCGGGTGGAAGCTGTGCTGCGGCAGTCCTCGCGAGCGGACTGTCGTCGGGCGATGCCTGAAGACTGCGGGACGGCGGCCGCTGCACGCCGGTGGGAAGCGAGCCGCATGCGCTCAAGGCCAGGACGAGAAGAACCATCCACCAACTGGAAAATCGCAGTGCCATCTTTTTCCGAAGCTCATTGTTGTGGGCCGAATATCCCTTCGCGACAGAAGCCGGCCGATCCGGGTGAAGATAACGGAATGGTCCCGTTCTCGATTCTCGATCTTTCCCCCATCGTTGAAGGCGGCGATGCCGCGCAGTCGTTCCGCAACTCGCTGAGTCTCGCGCAGCATGGCGAGAAGCTCGGCTTCCGCCGCTACTGGCTGGCCGAGCATCATGGGATGCCCGGCATCGCGAGCGCTGCGACCGCGGTGTTGCTGGCATTCGTCGGCGCAGGCACCTCGACCATCCGCATCGGTGCTGGCGGCGTGATGCTGCCCAACCACTCGCCGCTGGTGATCGCGGAGCAGTTCGGCACGCTGGAATCGCTCTATCCGGGCCGCATCGACCTCGGCCTTGGCCGTGCGCCGGGCTCCGACCAGCGCACCGCGCAGGCCTTGCGGCGCGATCTCCAAACCGACTCGGACCGCTTTCCGCAGGATGTGATCGAGCTGATGGACTTCATGTCCAAGGAGCCGCGCCAGCCGGTGCGTGCCGTGCCCGGCATGGGGCTGGAGGTCCCGGTATGGATCCTCGGCTCGAGCACCTTCGGCGCGCAGCTGGCGGCGCACCTCGGGTTGCCGTACGCGTTCGCTTCTCACTTCGCGCCGCAGCAGCTCATGCAGGCGATCCGCATCTACCGTGAGACCTTCAAGCCCTCGGCGCAACTCGCCAAGCCATACGTGATGCTGGGCTTCAACGTGTTTGCCGCCGACACCGACGAGGAGGCCCAGTTTCGCGCGACCTCGTGGCAGCAGGCGTTCGTCAACCTGCGCAGCGGACGCCCCGGCCGCCTGCCTCCGCCGGTGGCCGGCTATCGCGAGCGCGTCGGCCCGGCCGAGAACGCGCTGCTCGATTCGGTGCTGTCATGCTCCGCGGTGGGTTCGCGCGACACGGTGCGCGCCCGCCTCCAGGCCTTCATCGACCAGACCGGCGCCGACGAGCTGATGATCACCTCGCAGGTTTTCGACCACGAGGCGCGGCTCAAGTCCTACGAGATCGTCGCGGGCGTGCGCAGCGAGATCACGGCCAGGCTCTGAGCGATTTCCCCGACGCGGGCACCGGCTTGGCCGGGCTGAGACAATCCCAGCCCTATGAAAAAGCAGCGCATCGTGGTGGGCCTGAGCGGCGGAGTGGATTCCGCGGTCACGGCGCACCTGCTGAAAGAGCAGGGCCACGAGGTGGTCGGCATCTTCATGAAGAACTGGGAAGACGATGACGACAGCGAATACTGCTCGTCGAACATCGACTTCGTCGACGCCGCCAGCGTGGCCGACGTGCTGGGCATCGAGATCGAGCACGTCAACTTCGCGTCCGACTACAAGGACCGCGTCTTCGCCGAGTTCCTGCGCGAGTACCAGGCCGGGCGCACGCCGAATCCCGACGTGCTGTGCAACGCCGAGATCAAGTTCAAGGCCTTCCTCGACCACGCGATTCGTCTGGGCGCCGAGAAGATCGCGACCGGACACTACGCGCGCGTGCGCTTCAATGAGGCGAGCGGCCGGCATGAGTTGCTCAAGGGGCTCGACCCGGCCAAGGACCAGAGCTACTTCCTCCATCGGCTGAACCAGCAGCAGCTGTCGAAGACGATGTTCCCGGTCGGCGAGCTGCGCAAGACCGAGGTGCGACGCATCGCGGACGAGATCGGCCTGCCCAACGCGAAGAAGAAGGATTCGACCGGCATCTGCTTCATTGGCGAGCGGCCGTTCCGCGAGTTCCTCAACCGCTACATCTCGAAGGAGCCGGGCCCGATCCGCGACGAGCGCGGCCGCAAGATCGGCGAGCACCAGGGCCTGAGCTTCTACACGCTGGGGCAGCGCCAGGGCCTGGGCATCGGCGGCATCAAGGAAAAGGGCGCGCAGCGCGGCGGCGGCGAGCATGCGCCGTGGTTCGTGGCGCGCAAGGACGCCCGGAACAACACGCTGTGGGTGGTGCAAGGGCACGACCATCCGTGGCTGCTGTCGAATGCGCTGGAGGCCGATGACGCGAGCTGGGTCGCGGGCGAGGCACCTGCGCAGGGCGCGTATGCGGCCAAGTCGCGCTACCGGCAGGCGGATTCGGGCTGCGATCTGGCCGAAGGCGCGAACGGCGTGTTCCGGCTGGATTTCGCGGAACCGCAGTGGGCTGTCACGCCAGGGCAGTCGGCGGTGCTGTACGACGGCGAGGTCTGCCTTGGCGGCGGCGTCATTGCCCGCGCGGCCTGAAGGAGCTCGCTAGCCCGCGCCCGGATCGTTGACCGATCCGTCGAGGTGAATGATGTCCAGCGGGTGGCGCTTGCCCGCGAGGAAGTCTTCCACGCACTGCAGCAGCAGCGGGCTGCGATGTCGCACGGTGCTGGCGCGAATCTCCTCGGCAGTCATCCACAGCGTTCGCACGATGCCTTTGTCGAGCGGGCGATTCGCCTCGAAGGCGCCCAGCGTGCCGGTGAAGGCGAAGCGCATGTAAGTGATGTCTTCCGCGCGCCGCGTGCGGGCCATGTAGACGCCCAGCAGCGCGGTCGGCGTGAAGTGATGCGCGGTCTCTTCGAGCGTCTCGCGGATGCACCCCTCGGCGGGCGATTCACCGGGGTCGAGATGGCCGGCGGGTGTGTTGAGCATGAGGCCGTCGGTCGTCTCCTCCTCGACGAGCAGGAAGCGGCCGTCTCTCTCGATCACCGCCGCCACCGTGACGTTGGGCTTCCATCGCTTTGCCATGTGCTTGCTACTCCTGGAGTGATGCCAGTGCTTCGAGCTCGGCAGCGGTGGGCTTCGGCAGCACCAGCGTGACGGTGCAGCCTTCTCCCTCGGCGCTGTCGATCTCGACCGTTCCGCCGTGCCGCTGCACCACGGTGCGCACCAGCAGCAGTCCGAGGCCGACGCCGTGGACTTCGGGATGCGCCTTGTGATGCAGGCGGTGGAAGGGCTGGAAAAGCTGGGACTGTAGCTCGACCGGGATGCCGGGCCCGTGGTCTCGGAACGCGATGCGCCAGTGCCGGTCTTCCCCGCGCACGCTGCATTCGAGATCGGCGCCCTGCGGCGAGTACTTGAGCGCGTTGCCGAGCACGTTGGTCAGCGCGCGCATCAGCAACGTGCGGTCGGCGATGCCGAGCGCCTCGCCGGGTGCGGTCGCCAGCATGACGCGCACTTGCGCTTTTTGCGCCTGGGCCCATCCATCGTCGATCGCCTGCTGCACCAGCGTCACGAGGTCGAGCACTTCGGGACGGAAGCGTTCGGCCTCCGCGCGGGCGAGGTTCACGAAGCCATCGGCCAGCTCGAGGCCGGTTTGCGCCTTGCGTTCGATTGCGGTGAGCAGGGCATCGAGGCTCATCGAACCGGGCCGCTGGCGCGCGAGTTCGAGCATGGTGAGGATCGATGCGCTGGGCTCCCGCGCGTCGTGCGAGATGAATCGCAGCGCCTCGTCGCGTTGGCACTGCGCGCGGCGCATCTCGGTGATGTCGACCAGCGCGATCATCCAGCCGGCGTGCGCGTTGTCAGCGTCGAAGAAGGGCACGCAGCGCAGCAGCAGCGCGCGTCCCTGCGCATCGGTGCCTTCCCCGGTGATCGGATGGAGATCGGCGAGCAGCGCGCCGGGCGGCATCATCGGCGCGCCGGTGGTACGGCGGCGAAGGTCGGCCAGGAGCGCGTGCGCATCGGCGCCGATCATGGCCGGGACATCGCGCGCCCAGTAGGCGAGCGCCGCAGCGTTGGCGAGCACGATGCGGCCGCGGGTGTCCAGGGTGATCGTTGCGTCCGGGAGGTGGTCGATCCCGTCGCGGACAAAGCGGTGCAGGTCGCGCATGCTGTCGACGGCGGCGCGCGTGGCGTCCATTTGCCGGTCGAGGAAGTCGCCGGCGAACCGCTTCGGCGGCGGCGCCGGGCGGCGGCCCGCGTCGCGGAGGATCTCCGCGGTGCCTCGGCGCAGATACCGTACTGCGGCCGAGAGACGCATCAGGCTCCAGATCGGGTAGAGCAGCAGCAGTCCGGTGACGCCCGCCGCCGGCGCGAAGAGCACGCCGATCGACGGGCGCCCAAGGTGGATGCCGAGCTGCAGCGCGAGCATGGTGCCGATCAGCGCGATCACGCCCAGCGGTCGCAGCCAGAGCACCCCGAGAAGCGCAACCGCCAGGGGCGCGAGATTGAACACCAGGTCCTGCCACGGCTTCGCGACGACGACGGGCCGCTCGTCAATCAATGCCTGCAGCACGTTCGCGAAGATCTCGACGCCGGACATCAGGCCCGGCACGTCGGGCGAGGTGTTGGCATGCACGTCCCCGAGGCTCGGCGCCGTGGCGCCCACCAGCACGTAGCGATTGCGGAAGGCGTCGGCCGGTACCTTGCCTTGCAGCACATCGATGTACGACAGCGTGCTGAAGCGCCCCGGGCCGCGCGTGAACAGCAACACCTGCTGGTCGCTTCGTAGCCAGGGCCCGGGCATCGCGGCGGGTCGTTGCTGCTGCCGCGGTGTCTCCGCGTGGCCCAGCGCCGCGTCGCGCAGCGCGAGCGCGAAATGCGGGCGCATGCGCCCCTCGAAGCCTTCGTGCAGGTAGACACTGCGCGCGACGCCGTCCTCGTCGAGCGCGAGATTCGTATAGCCGATGCCGGCCGCGGCTTGAGCGAATACGGGATCGGGAACCCGCTCCAGCAGGCGGCGAGGCTGCAGCGCGCTGACTGACGCCGGCAGTACGACGCAGCCGCCATCGCGCATCGCCTGTGCCAGTGCGGCGTCGTCGTCGGGATGTTCGGTGTCCGGCTGGATCAGCCTCAGGTTCAATCCGATGCATCTGGGCGATTGCGCAGCGATGCGGCGCAGCAGCTCGGCGTGGGTGGCGCGCCGCCAGGGCCAGCGGCCGATGGCAGCGAGGCTTCTTTCGTCGATCGCGACGATCACGATGTCGTCGGAAGGCGGCGGCGCCAGTGCCGCGCGGGCGCTGTCCTGGAGCAGCCGGTCGACGCGGGGAAGCGGCTGGGTCAGGCTGAGGAAAGTGACGAGCGCGAGCAGGCCGATCGCCAGCAGCATCCACGGTCCTCGGCGCCGGAGCCAGGGACTTTGCCGGGGATCGGTGCCGCCCTGCCGGTGGGCGGCGCCATTCACTTCGACGTGCCGCCCGCCGAGGGGCCCTGCGCCGGGTTGAATGGGTCGGTCGGATCGCCGCTGGTGCACTCCAGCCGATAGCCGAGGCCGTAGACCGCCGACAGCAGGAAACCATTGGAAGGCACCAGCTCGAGCTTGCCGCGAAGTCGCGAGATGTGGGTGTCGAGCGTGCGGGAGGCCCGCTCGTTGATCTCGCCCCAGACGGCCTCGCGCAGGTGTTCGCGCGAGAGCAGCCGACCGATGTTCTGGAACAGCAGGAACGCGAGGTCGTATTCGCGATGGCTGAGCTCCACGGCCTGACCCTTGATACGCAGCGTGTGCGTCGCGGCGCTGAACTGGTAGTCGCCGAAATTCAGGTCGGTGCCATGCAGGGCCGAGTAGGAGCGGCGCAGCAGCGCACGGACGCGCGCCTCCAGCTCCCGGACGCGGATCGGCTTGACCATGAAGTCGTCGGCTCCTGCGGCGAGGCCCTCCACCATGTCCTGCTCTTCGCGGCGGTTCGTCACGAACAGGATGGGGATGCGGCTGTTGAGATCCTCGCGGATCCATCGGACCACGCGCGGGCCCTGCACGTCGGGCAGGCTCCAGTCGAGGATTAGCAAGTCGTAGCTTTGATGCCGGAGGTCTCGCAACAGGACCTTGCCTTCGGTGAAGCCATGGCATTCATGGCCAATGTCTTCCATCGTGTGCCGGATGAGTTCGAGCTGGCACGGCTCGTCGTCGAGCGCTGCAATTCGCATTCCATTCCCTGTATCTCGTTTTTTTTGAGCGCTGCCACGGCACGTCGTCCGTCGCGCGCGGGAGTCAGTGTACCCATTGATGAGGTGAACTCAATGAAACCGGTTCACGATCTGGCGACCTGCTGCGCATGCTGAAAATGCTATCAATCTAGTAGCATCAATGCCAATGTGGGTGCGGGTTGTGGCGTTTGTCTGTGCGGGGACAGATGGTGCGACTTCGGGGCATCGTCTTCATGTAAGCTCGGCGCCAATTCCAACGCTTCCCGAGGAGATCTCCCATGCTCATAGGCGTGCCGGCCGAAACTGCGCCAGGCGAAACCAGAGTGGCCGTCACGGCGGAAACAGCGAAGAAACTGGTCGCGCAGGGCCATACCGTGCGAGTGCAATCGGGAGCGGGCACGATCGCCAGCGTCACCGACGAGGCCTATCAGGCAGCGGGTGCGGAGATCACCGATGCCGCAGGCGCCTTCGGTTGCGAGATCGTGCTGAAGGTGCGCTCGCCCGACGAGCGCGAAATTTCCCTCATGAAGCCCGCGACCGCTCTGGTCGGCATGCTCAACCCCTTCGATGCCGCAGGCCTGCAGCGCCTGGCGAGCGCCGGCCTCACGTCCTTTGCGCTGGAAGCGGCCCCCCGCACCACGCGCGCGCAGAGCATGGACGTGCTCTCCTCGCAGGCCAACATCGCCGGCTACAAGGCCGTGATGATGGCCGCCGACAAGTACCAGCGCTTCTTCCCGATGCTGATGACCGCCGCGGGCACCGTGAAGGCGGCTCGTGTCGTGATCCTCGGCGTCGGCGTGGCCGGCCTGCAGGCGATCGCCACCGCCAAGCGCCTGGGCGCGGTCATCGAAGCCTCGGACGTGCGCCCCTCGGTCAAGGAACAGGTCGAGTCGCTCGGCGCCAAGTTCATCGACGTGCCCTACGAAACCGCTGAGGAGAAGGAAGCGGCCGAAGGCGTCGGCGGCTACGCGCGTCCGATGCCGCAGAGCTGGCTCGATCGCCAGAAGGTGGAGGTGGCCAAGCGCGTGGCGTTGGCCGACGTGGTCATCAGCACCGCCCTGATCCCGGGCCGTGCCGCCCCGACCCTCATCACCGAGGACATGGTCAAGGCCATGAAACCCGGTTCGGTCATCGTCGACATCGCCGCCGGCAAGGGCCCTGACGGCATCGGCGGCAACTGCCCGCTGTCGGAAGCCGACAAGACGGTCATCAAGCACGGCGTGACCCTCATCGGGGAGACCAACCTGCCCGCGCTGGTGGCTGCCGACGCGTCCTCGCTCTACGCGCGCAACGTGCTCGACTTCCTCAAGCTCGTGCTGCCCAAGGAAGGCGGCATCAAGATCGACCTCGAGGACGACATCGTCGCCGCCTGCCGCATGACGCAGGACGGCCAGGTCACGAAGAAGTAAACGACGAACGACGAGAACCCCCGAGGAGAAGAACCCATGGATCCCGTATCCCATACCGTCATCAACCTCATCATCTTCGTGCTGGCCATCTACGTGGGCTACCACGTGGTGTGGACCGTCACGCCGGCGTTGCACACGCCGCTGATGGCCGTGACCAACGCCATTTCCGCGATCGTCATCGTCGGCGCGATGCTGGCGGCGGCGCTCACCGAATCGGCCCTGGGCAAGACCATGGGCGTGCTCGCGGTCGCACTTGCGGCAGTGAACGTCTTCGGCGGCTTCCTGGTCACCCGGCGCATGCTGGAGATGTTCAAGAAGAAGGACAAGAAGGCGCCCGCGGCCGCTGCCAAGGCGGAGGGCCACTGACATGTCGATGAACGTCGTCACGCTGCTGTACCTCATCGCCAGTGTCTGCTTCATCCAGGCCCTGAAGGGCCTGTCCCATCCCACCACTTCCATCCGCGGCAACATCTTCGGCATGGTCGGCATGGCGATCGCCATCCTGACCACCGCGGCGCTGATCGTGCAGCTCTCGGGCGGCAAGGCCATCGGCATGGCCTGGGTGCTGCTGGGCCTCGTCGTCGGCGGCGGCTACGGTGCCTACCGCGCCAAGACCGTCGAGATGACGCAGATGCCCGAGCTGGTGGCCTTCTTCCACAGCATGATCGGTCTGGCGGCCGTCTTCATCGCGGTGGCGGCCGTGGTCGAGCCCTGGGCCTTCGGCATCACGCCGCTGCCGGTGGCGGCGACCGGCACGGTCAACACGCCCGAAGGCGCGATGATCGTGGACGGGTTCCTCCGCTATGCGATCCCTGCGGGTAACCGGCTGGAGCTGTTCCTGGGCGCGGCCATCGGCGCGATCACCTTCAGCGGCTCGGTGATCGCCTTCGGCAAGCTCTCGGGCAAGTACAAGTTCCGCCTGTTCCAGGGCGCACCGGTGCAGTTCAAGGGCCAGCACATGCTGAACCTCGTGCTGGGCCTGGTGACCATCGGCCTGGGCCTGGTGTACATGGCCACCGAGAGCTGGCTCGCCTTCCTCCTGATGGTGGTCCTGGCCTTCGTGATGGGCGTCTTGATCATCATCCCGATCGGCGGGGCGGACATGCCGGTGGTGGTGTCGATGCTCAACAGCTACTCGGGCTGGGCAGCGGCGGGCATCGGCTTCAGTCTGAACAACGCGATGCTGATCGTGGCTGGCTCGCTGGTGGGTTCCTCCGGTGCGATCCTCTCCTACATCATGTGCAAGGCGATGAACCGCTCGTTCTTCAGCGTGATCCTGGGCGGCTTCGGCGGCGAGGCGACCAGTGCCGCCACCGGCGCCAAGGAGCAGCGCCCGGTCAAGAGCGGCAGCGCCGACGACGCGGCCTTCATGCTGTCCAACGCGGACACCGTGATCATCGTCCCGGGCTACGGCCTGGCGGTGGCCCGTGCGCAGCATGCGGTCAACGAACTGGCCGAGAAGCTCACGCACAAGGGCGTGACGGTGAAGTACGCGATCCATCCGGTGGCTGGCCGCATGCCGGGCCACATGAACGTGCTGCTCGCGGAAGCCGAAGTGCCCTACGACCAGGTCTTCGAGATGGAAGACATCAACAGCGAGTTCGGCCAGGCCGACGTGGCGATCATCCTGGGCGCCAACGACGTGGTGAACCCGGCCGCGCTGCAGAAGGGCACGCCGATCTACGGCATGCCGATCCTGGAGGCCTACAAGGCCAAGACGGTGATCGTGAACAAGCGGAGCATGGCCGCGGGCTATGCGGGGCTGGACAACGAGCTGTTCTACATGGACAAGACCATGATGGTGTTCGGCGACGCCAAGAAGGTGGTCGAGGACATGGCGAAGGCCATTGAGTAGGGCTCACCCCCAGCCTCGCCCACTTCGTGTGGCTCTGACACCCCCTTCCAGGGGGCAATCCCGGCGGCCCGGCCAAGCCGGTTCCGCGGGATTCCTGGGCTTGGTCGCGCGGGTTTGTTGACACGGGTCGCACGCATGGCGCGGCCCGTGCCGCTTGGGTACGCCAAGTTACGATAGCGGCAATTTTCGTATCGAGATTCTGGAGACTTCAACGTGACCGATCGCCCCTGGCTTTCAAGCTATCCGCAAGGCGTGCCTGCCGACATCGATGCTTCGCACTATTCGTCGCTCGTCGGGCTGATGGAGGAAAGCTTCACCAAGTACGCCGACCGTACGGCCTACAGCTTCATGGGCAAGGACGTGAGCTACGCCGATGTCGACCGCCAGAGCCGCGCCTTTGCGGCGTATCTGCAGGGCATCGGCCTCGCCAAGGGCGACCGCGTCGCGGTGATGATGCCCAACTGCCCGCAGTACCCGATCTCGGTCGCGGGCCTGCTGCGTGCGGGGCTCATCCTGGTCAACGTCAATCCGCTCTACACGCCGCGCGAACTGGAGCACCAGCTCAGGGACTCGGGCGCCAAGGCCATCGTGCTGATGGAGAACTTCGGCACCACGCTGCAGCAGTGCCTCGCGCATACGCCGGTCAAGCACATCGTGCTGGCCTCGATGGGTGATCGGCTCGGCCTGCTCAAGGGCGCGATCGTCAACTACGTTGTGCGCAACGTGAAGAAGATGGTGCCCGCCTACAGCCTGCCGGGCGCGGTGCGCTTCAACGATGCCCTCGAGAAGGGCGCGACGCGCAAGCTCCAGGCGCCGGCGATCGGCCCCGACGACGTCGCGGTGCTGCAGTACACCGGCGGGACCACGGGCGTCTCGAAGGGCGCGGTGCTGCTGCATCGCAACGTGATTGCGAACGTGCTGCAGTCCGAGGCGTGGAACGATCCGGTCATGCAGAAGGTGCCGGCGGGCGAGCAGCCGACCAGCGTCTGCGCGCTGCCGCTCTATCACATCTTCGCGTTCACGGTCGGCATGATGCTGAGCATGCGCACCGGCGGGAAGCTGATCCTCATTCCCAACCCGCGCGACATCGCGGCGACGCTCAAGGAGCTGTCGAAGCACACCTTCCACAGCTTCCCGGCAGTCAACACGCTGTTCAATGGCCTGGCGAACCATCCCGACTTCAACACCGTCAACTGGAAGAACCTGAAGGTCTCCGTGGGCGGCGGCATGGCGGTGCAGGGCGCGGTGGCCAAGCTCTGGCTCGAGAAGACCGGCTGCCCGATCTGCGAAGGCTATGGACTTTCCGAAACATCGCCGTCGGTGACCTGCAATCCGACCACCAGCATCGCCTACACCGGCACGATCGGCGTTCCGCTGCCGAGCACCTACGTGAAGCTGGTCGACGACGATGGCCATGAAGTCGCGCCCGGCCAGTCCGGCGAGCTGGCCGTGATGGGTCCGCAGGTGATGGCGGGCTACTGGCAGCGGCCCGACGAGACCGCCAAGGTCATGACCGCCGACGGCTACTTCAAGACCGGCGATATCGCGGTCGTCGACGAGCGGGGCTACTTCAAGATCGTCGATCGCAAGAAAGACATGATCCTGGTGTCGGGCTTCAATGTGTATCCGAACGAGATCGAGGACGTGGTCGCGCAGATTCCGGGCGTGCTCGAATGCGCGGCGGTTGGCATCCTGGACGAGAAGACCGGCGAGGCGGTGAAGCTCGTGATCGTCAAGAAGAACCCCGACCTCACCGAAGCCGAGGTGCGCGCGTTCTGCCATGACAACCTCACCGGCTACAAGCGGCCGCGCGTCATCGAGTTCCGCACCGACCTGCCCAAGACGCCCGTCGGAAAGATCCTCCGCCGCGAACTGCGCGACGTCAAGAAATAAGGGTTCAGCCGGGGACGAGACCCGGCATCGCTCTTGCATATTGGTGATGAATGTTCCGCTTCATCGTCACGCGTGCGAGCCTGCTCGTGCCGACCTTCATCGGCATGACCCTGCTCGCCTTTTTCCTGATCCGGCTGGTCCCCGGCGACCCCATTGAAACGCTCGCGGGCGAGCGCGGCATCGACCCCGCGCGCCACGCCGTCCTGCTGAAGGAATACGGGCTCGACAAGCCGCTCTTCACGCAATACGGCATCTACATCGAGCGCGTGCTGCACGGCGACCTGGGCAAGTCGGTGATCACGCAGGAGCCGGTGATGAGCGAGTTCCTCGCGCTGTTTCCGGCGACGGTCGAACTCGCGATCTGCGCAGTGCTCTTCGCGCTGCTGCTGGGCATCCCGGCGGGCATCATCGCGGCGGTCAAGCGCAACTCACTGTTCGACCACGGCGTGATGGCGACGTCGCTCACCGGTTACTCGATGCCGATCTTCTGGTGGGGCCTGCTGCTGATCCTGTTCTTCTCGGTGCACCTCGGCTGGACGCCGGTGTCGGGGCGCATCGCGGTGCAGTACTACATCGAGCCGGTCACCGGCTTCCTGCTGATCGACTCGCTGCTGTCGGACGACAAGGGCGCCTTTTTCTCGGCGGTGCAGCACCTGATCCTGCCGGCCATCGTGCTGGGCACCAACACGCTCGCGGTGATCGCGCGCATGACGCGATCGGCCATGCTCGAAGTGCTTGGCGAGGACTACATCCGCACTGCGCGCGCCAAGGGCCTCGGGCCGTTGCGCGTGGTCGGCGTGCATGCGCTGCGCAACGCGTTGATCCCGGTGGTGACGGTGATCGGGTTGCAGGTCGGTGTGCTCTTCACCGGCGCGATCCTCACCGAGACCATCTTTTCGTGGCCGGGCGTGGGCAAATGGCTCATCGAGGCCATCGCCCGCCGCGACTACCCGGTGCTGCAGGGCGGCATGCTGCTGCTCGGCGTGATCGTGATGCTGGTCAACGTGATCGTCGACCTGGCGTACGGTCTCATCAATCCGCGAATCAGGCAGGCAAGATGAGCGCAGTGGTTGTCCCTTCGAGAAAGAGCGCGCCGCCCGGACCGTGGCGCGAATTCTGGAGCTCGTTCTCCGCCAATCTCGGCGCGGTGATCGGGCTCGCGGTCATCGTGCTCCTGCTGCTAGTGGCGCTCCTCGCGCCGTGGATCGCACCACATGCGCCCAACCAGACCGACAGCAGCGCCTTCCTGCTGCCGCCGGCCTGGCAGGCGGGCGGCTCCGTGACGCATCTGCTCGGCACCGACGCGATCGGGCGCGACATCCTCTCGCGGCTGATGTACGGCGCGCGGCTGTCGTTGTCGATCGGTGTGGCAGTGGTCGCGATCTCGGTCGCTGTCGGCATTGCGCTCGGCATGGTCGCGGGCTTCTTCCGCGGCGTGCTGGAGATCGCGATCATGCGGCTGATGGACGTGGTCCTCACGCTGCCAAGCCTGCTGCTCGCGATCGTGATCGTCGCCATCCTCGGGCCGGGGCTCATCAACGCGATGCTCGCGGTCGCGATCGTGGTGTTGCCGCACTACGTGCGCATCACGCGCGCGGCCGTCATCTCCGAAGTCTCGCGCGACTACGTGACCGCGGCGCGCGTGAGCGGCGCGGGCACGCTGCGCCTGATGTTCCGCGAAGTGCTGCCCAATTGCGCCGCGCCGCTGATCGTGCAGGCATCGCTCGGCGTCTCGACCGCGATCCTCGATGCGGCCGCGCTGGGTTTTCTCGGCCTCGGTGCCCAACCGCCGTCACCCGAGTGGGGAACCATGCTCGCCGATGCGCGCGAGTTCGTGCTCCGCGCATGGTGGGTCGTCACCTTCCCGGGGCTCGCGATCCTTGCGGCCGTGCTCGCGTTCAACCTGCTGGGCGACGGCTTGCGCGACGCGCTCGACCCCAAACTCAAGCGATGAAGCTCACCCCCAGCCTCGCCCACTTCGTGTGGCTCGGACACCCCCTCTCCGGGGGCAACTCCGGCGGCCCGGCAAAGCCGGTTCCGCGGGGTTCCTGGCCTCGTCTGTGTCAGTTTCATGTGTCGCGGACGACGGTCTGCGTCCTGGGGGACTGAGATGCCATTGCTTGATATCCGCGAACTCCATGTGGAGTTTCCATCGCAAGGCGGCACGCTGCATGCGGTCGACGGCGTCAGCCTGCGGCTCGAAGAAGGCGAGGTGCTCGGCATCGTTGGCGAATCCGGTTCCGGCAAGAGCGTCACGATGATGGCGCTGATGGGCCTCATCGGGTGGCCCGGCCAGGTGCGCGCGGAGCATCTGCAATTCGCGGGGCATGACCTGCTTGGAATTTCGGACAAGGCGCGGCGCGGACTCGTCGGGAAGGACATCGCGATGATCTTCCAGGAGCCGACGACCAGCCTCAACCCCTGCTTCACCATCGGCTGGCAGCTCATGGAAACACTCCGGCTGCACCTGCGCCTGGACAAGCGCGAAGCGAAGAAGCGCGCGACCGAGCTGCTCGAACAGGTGGGCATCCCGGCGGCGTCGTCGCGGTTGAACAGCTACCCGCATCAACTCTCGGGGGGCATGAACCAGCGCGTGATGATCGCGATGGCGATCGCCTGCAACCCGCGCCTCCTGATCGCCGACGAGCCGACCACCGCGCTCGACGTCACGATCCAGGCGCAGATCCTCGACCTGCTGCGCAACTTGCAGAAGGAACGCGGCATGGGCCTCGTGCTGATCACGCACAACATGGGCGTGGTCAGCGAGATGGCGCAGCGCGTGGCCGTGATGTATGCCGGCCAGTTGATGGAGGAGCGCAGCGTGGACGAACTCTTCGCGATGCCGCAGCACCCCTACACCGCCGCGCTGCTCGCCGCGCTGCCCGAGCGCGCGACCGGCGAACAGCGCCTGGCGACCATCGCCGGCGTGGTGCCGGGTGTGCATGACCGGCCCGCCGGCTGCCTTTTCGCGCCGCGCTGTGCCTATGCCACGCCGCATTCGCATGCCGTGCGGCCCGAATTGCGCGAATGGCTCGGCGGGCAGGTGCGCTGCCACTATCCGCTCGGAGACCGCGAGCGCGATGCACATCGCCTGCGCGATGGCGGCCAGGTCGTGGAGTTCGTCCGATGAGCGCCGCCCGGCCGCCCGAAGGCGCTTGCGCCGCAGCGCGAAGCGCGGAGGCTTCCTTATGAGCGAAGTGGTTGTTGAGGCGAAGGACCTGCAGCGGGTTTACACCGTGCGGCGCGGGCTGTTTCGCGCGCCGGCGCATCTGCAGGCCGTCGGCAGCATCTCCTTCAAGCTGGAGAAGGGCCGCACGCTCGCGGTGGTCGGTGAATCGGGTTGCGGCAAGTCGACGCTCGCGCGCATGGTCTCGCTGATCGAGAAGCCCACGGCCGGTTCGCTGACATTGGTGGGCACCGATGCGGTCCATCCGCCCGCGGACCGCAGGCGCGAGCTTCGGCGTGCGGTGCAGCTCGTGTTCCAGAATCCCTACGGATCCCTCAATCCGCGCAAGAGGATCGCGACGGTGCTCGAGGATCCGCTCGCGATCAACACCACGCTCGGCAAGGCGGAGCGTGCCGCGAAGGCGCGCGAGATGCTCGCCCGCGTCGGCCTGCGGCCCGAATACGCGAACCGCTACCCGCACATGTTCTCGGGCGGCCAGCGGCAGCGCATCGCGATCGCGCGTGCGCTCATGCTCGGGCCGCGGCTGCTGGTGGCCGACGAGCCGGTGTCGGCGCTCGACGTCTCGATCCAGGCGCAGGTGCTGAACCTGCTCGCTGACCTGCAGGCGGAGCTCGGACTGTCGTATCTCTTCATCTCGCACGACCTCGGCGTGGTGCGGCACATCGCGCACGACGTGCTGGTGATGTACCTCGGCCATGCGGTCGAGCAGGGCCCCAAGGCGCGCATCTTTGCGCGGCCGCTCCATCCCTACACGCAGGCCCTGCTGGCCTCCACGCCGGGACTGGCCACGCAGCGCATCGTGCTCAAGGGCGAGCTGCCCTCGCCGCTTGCGCCGCCGCCGGGCTGCGTGTTCAACACACGCTGCGCGCATGCCACCGAGCGTTGCCGCGCCGAGCGCCCGCTGCCGCGCCTGCTGGACGAGCGCATGGTGGCCTGCCATCACGCCGAAAAGTTTCTGGATGGCGCGGACGAGCATCGCGTCGACCATTCCCCGCCCGCCGTCGCGCGGACTCAACCCTGAAGGAGCCGAGTTTCATGTCCCACACCTCCAAACTCTCGCGCTGTCTGCGCGCCGCCTCGCTGCTGGCGCCGACCGCGCTGGCGCTGGCCTGCGGCGCCGCGTCGGCGAAGACGCTGGTTTTTTGCTCCGAGGGCAGTCCCGAGAACTTCTACGCGGCGGTGAACACGACGGGCACCTCGTTCGACGTCACGACGCAGGTCTACAACAACCTCGTCGAGTTCGAGCGCGGCGGCACCAAGGTCGTCCCGGGCCTGGCCGAAAGCTGGACCATCTCGCCCGACGGCACCGAATACACCTTCAAGCTGCGCAAGGGCGTGAAGTGGCACAACACCTCCAAGAACTTCAAGCCGACGCGCGACTTCAACGCCGACGACGTGATGTTCATGATGGAGCGGCAGTGGAAGGAGAGCGACCCCTACTACAAGGTCACGAGCCCGAACCACTCCTACTTCAACGACATGGGCATGCCCAAGCTGCTGAAGTCGGTCGACCGCATCGACGACTACACGGTAAAGATCGTGCTGAACAAGCCCGAGGCGCCTTTCCTCGCGAACCTCGCGATGCCCTATGCGGGCATCCAGTCGAAGGAATACGCGATCGCGATGCTCAAGGCCGGCACGCCCGAGAAGATCGACCAGGACCCGATCGGCACCGGCCCGTTCTACCTGGTGCAGTACCAGAAGGATGCGATCGTGCGTTTCAAGGCCTTCCCGCAGTACTGGGGTGGCAAGGCGAAGATCGATGACCTCGTCTTCGCGATCACGCCCGATGCTTCGGTGCGCTGGGCCAAGCTGCAGAAGGGCGAGTGCCATGTGATGCCGTATCCGAACCCGGCGGACCTCGATGCGATCCGCAAGGATCCGAACGTGCAGGTGCTCGAGCAGCCCGGCCTGAACGTGGGCTACCTCGCCTACAACACGACGAAGAAGCCGTTCGACGACGTGCGCGTGCGCAAGGCAGTCAACATGGCGATCAACAAGAAGGCGATCATCGACGGCGTCTACTTGAGCACGGGCGTCGCGGCGAAGAACCCGATCCCGCCGACGATGTGGTCGTACAACGACGCGGTCAAGGACGATGCATACGACCCCGAAGCCGCGAAGAAGCTGCTGGCGCAGGCCGGCTACCCGGACGGCTTCACCACCGACCTGTGGGCGATGCCGGTCCAGCGCCCGTACAACCCGAATGCGAAGCGCATCGCCGAGCTGATGCAGGCGGATCTCGCCAAGGTCGGCGTCAAGGCCGAGATCAAGTCCTTCGAATGGGGCGAGTACCGCAAGCGCATGCAGGCGGGCGAGCACCAGATGGGCATGCTCGGCTGGACCGGCGACAACGGCGATCCGGACAACTTCCTCTACACGCTGCTCGGTTGCGCGTCGGCGCAGTCGAACGGCAGCAACGTGGCGAAGTTCTGCTACCAGCCGTACGAGGACCTGGTCGTGAAGGCCAAGAACGTGCCCAAGCAGGCGGACCGCGATGCGCTCTACAAGAAGGCACAGGTGATCTTCAAGGAGCAGGCGCCGTGGTTCACCATCGCGCATGCGGTGCAATTGAAGCCGGTGCGCAAGGAAGTGGTCGATTTCAAGCTGAGCCCGTTCGGGCGACACACCTTTTATGGAGTCGACATCAAAGACATCAAGTAATCCCCCAACCCTGCGGCCCGGCTGAGCCGGTTCCGCGGGGTTTCTGGCCTCGGGTGCTGGGGCGCTAAGCTTGCGTCCCATGAACGACACCACGAACCCTCCGATCGCGATCGTGTCCGCGATGCACGAGGAGCTGGGGGCGCTGCTCGCGCAGATGCCGGACGAGCAACGCATCCCGGTCGGCGGGCGCGATTTCTGGGTGGGGCACTTGCAGGGCCAGCTCATCGTCGCAGTGCTGTCGCGCATCGGCAAGGTGGCGGCGGCGACGACCGCGACGGTGCTGCTGGAGCGCTTCGGCGCGCGGGCCATCGTCTTCACGGGCGTTGCCGGCGGGCTGGCGCCGGATGTGCGTGTCGGTGATGTGGTCGTGGCGACCAAGCTGCTTCAGCACGACCTCGATGCATCGCCCATCTTCCCCAAGTACGAGGTCCCGCTGACGGGCCACGCGCGCTTCGCTGCCGATACCGAGATCAGCGATGCGCTCGCCGCCGTGGCTGCCGACGTCCTGTCCGATCCGGTGACGCTTCTCGGCGAGAAGGTGGCCGATGACTTTGCATTGGACGCGCCCAGGGTTCATCGCGGCCTGCTGATCAGCGGCGATCGCTTCGTGTCGACCGCCGCCGAGAGCGAAGCGCTGCGCCATGCACTACCCGACGCGCTTGCAGTGGAGATGGAAGGCGCCGCGGTCGCGCAGGTGTGCCACGACTTCGGCGTGCCCTTCGCGGCGGTGCGGACCATCTCGGACCGCGCCGACGATGCCGCGCACGGCGACTTCACGCGTTTCGTCTCGTCGGTCGCGAGCCGCTACAGCCTGGCCCTCGTCAGCGCCTGGCTCGCGACGCTCTCGCAGCAATAAAAGCGCCCGACAGGTATGTTCAGGGCACCCGCGGAACCGGCTCCGCCGGTCCGCCGGGTGCGCCCCCTTGAGGGGGGAGGCGGCTACACGAAGTGAGCAAGCAACGGGGGTGGGCTACTTCAACCAGCCGCGCCGCCGGAAATACCACATCGGCACCAGCGCGCTCGCGGCCATCAGCACGATCGCATAGGCGTAGCCGTAAGTCAGGTCGAGCTCCGGCATGAACTTGAAGTTCATCCCGTAGACGCTGGCGATCAGCGTCGGCGGCAAGAGCGCCACGCTCGCGACCGAGAAGATCTTGATCGTCTTGTTCTGGTTGATGTTGATGAAACCGACGGTCGCATCCATCAGGAAGTTGATCTTGTCGAAGAGGAAGGCGGTGTGGTTGTCGAGCGATTCGATGTCGCGCAGGATCTGCCGCGCCTCCTCGAACTGTTCGGCATTGAGCATGCGGCTGCGCATCATGAAGCTGACCGCGCGGCGGGTGTCCATCACGTTGCGGCGGATGCGCCCGTTCAGGTCTTCCTGCCGCGCAATGAGGCCGAGCACCTCGCCGGCCAGTTCGTCGCTGACATTGCCCGAGAGCACCTTCTTTCCGGCGTTCTCCAGCTCGTCGTAGATGTTCTCCAGCGTATCGGCCGAGTACTCGGCATCGGCGTCGAAGAGCTTCAGCAGCACTTCCTTGGCGTCCTCGATCAGACCCGGCGCGCGGCGCGCTCGCATGCGCAGAAGCCGGAACACCGGCACGTCCTCGTCGTGGATCGAGAACAGCACGCCGCGGCTGCGCAACTCGGTGTTGTGCTGGTTGAGGATGAAGGCGACGCGCACCGACCGCGGGTTCTCGTCGTCGTCGATCAGGAAGTCGCTGCGGATGTGGAGCTCGCCGTTGTCTTCCTCATAGAAGCGCGCGGATTCCTCGATGTCCTCGTCCATCGCGTCTTCGGGAATGGACAGGCCGTAGTACTGCTTGATCCAGCGCTTTTCCTCGAGGGTCGGCGATTCGAGGTCGACCCAGATCGGCTGGAACTTGGACAGCTCCTCCAGGGCCTCGATCTCTTCCTGGACGAGGCGGCCATTGGCGAGCGTGAAGATGTTGAGCATGGCTCACTCCCTTTGAAAGTCTGGCGGTGCGGCGAGTGATTGGGGCGCTTTCAATCCCCCTCGCCGGCAGTGGCGTCAGAAGGGGAGTGAAAGCTGCCGAGACGGGATGATTTCCATCGAAGAACTCCGGTTTTGCAGCGAGGCGCGATTATGTCATCGGTGGTTGCCGGCGCCCCGTGGCTTCTGGATAAACATCCAGTACAGTTGCGCTCGATGCCGAGCGTTGCGACCCCCCTCCTCAACAGCCCTGAAGAGCGGCTTGCCGAGGCGCTCGCGCAGCTCAACGAGGCGCAGCGCGCGGCGGTTCAGCACGGGCTCGATGCCGCTGTCGGCCATGCCGCGCGCGACGATCGCCCGCTGCTCGTGATCGCCGGCGCCGGTTCGGGCAAGACCAGCACCCTGGCGCACCGGGTGGCCAACCTGATTGCCCAGGGCGCCGATCCGCAGCGGATCCTTCTCTTGACCTTCTCCCGTCGCGCGGCACAGGAAATGGAGCGCCGCGCCGGCCAGGTGCTGGTGCGCGTCCTGGGCCTGCCCTCGCGATCGCCGCCGGCGCTGCCGTGGGCCGGCACCTTCCATGGTGTGGGCGCGCGGCTTCTGCGCGAGTACGCCGCGCAGATCGGTCTGGACGAGAACTTCACCATCCACGACCGGGGTGACGCCGAGGACCTGATGGGGCTGGTTCGCAACGACCTGGGCCTGTCAACTTCGACCCGGCGATTCCCTCTGAAGGGGACCTGCGTCTCGATCTATTCGCGCACCGTGAACACGCGCGCGCCGCTGGGTGACGTGCTCAAGCAGGCGTTCCCATGGTGCGCCGAATGGGAGGCCGAGCTGAAACGGCTTTTCGGCGCGTATGTGGAGGCCAAGCAGCAGCAGCACGTGCTCGACTACGACGACCTGCTGCTGTACTGGGCCGAAATGATGGCCGAGCCGACCCTCGCGCGGCAGGTCGGCGAGCGCTTCGACCACGTGCTGGTCGACGAATACCAGGACACCAACCTGTTGCAGGCGGCCATCCTGCGTTCGCTCAAGCCCGACGGTCGCGGTGTCACGGTGGTGGGCGACGATGCGCAGTCGATCTATTCGTTCCGCGGTGCGACGGTGCGGAACATCCTCGACTTTCCGGCGCACTTCAGCCAGCCGGCGCGCATCGTCACGCTCGATCGCAACTACCGTTCGACGCAGCCGATCCTCGATGTGTCGAATGCAGTCATCGCTGCGGCGGCGGAGCGGCACGCCAAGACGCTCTGGACCGACAAGCCGTCGGCAGGCCAACCCCAGCTCGTGCTGGTGGCGGACGAGGCGGCGCAGGCGACGTGGGTCGCCGATCGCGTATTGGCGCACCGCGAGGGCGGCTTGGCGCTGAAGTCGCAGGCGGTGCTGTTCCGCACATCGACCCACAGCGCGGCGCTCGAACTCGAGCTCGCGCGGCGCAACATCCCGTTCGTCAAGTACGGGGGCCTCAAGTTCCTCGAGGCGGCGCATGTGAAGGACATGCTCGCGGTGCTGCGGTTCGCGCAGAACCCGCGGGGTCGCATGGCCGGGTTCCGGGTCACCCAGTTGATTCCAGGTGTCGGCCCCGTCACGTCCGCGCGGCTGCTCGACGCGATGGACACCGCGGCCGATCCGGGCGAGGTCGTGCGCTCCTTCGTGCCGCCTTCGCAGGCGCAGGCCGAATGGGCGCGGTTCGCCGACGCCTACGCTGCATTGCGCCAGCCCTCGCTTTCGTGGCCGGCCGACATGGACATCGTGCTGTCGTGGTACCTGCCGCACCTGGAGCGGCTCTACGACGATTCGGGCGTCCGGCGCGGCGATGTGGAGCAACTCGCCCGCCTGGCAGCCGGGTACGGGTCGCGCGAGCGTTTCCTGACCGAGCTGACGCTCGATCCGCCCGAAGCCACCAGCGACCGGCCCGGGCCGCCGTTGCTCGACGAGGACTACCTGATCCTTTCCACCATCCATTCCGCCAAGGGGCAGGAGTGGACCTCGGTGCACGTGCTGAATGTGGTCGACGGATGCATACCGGCCGACGTGGCGCAGGGCGCGCAAGAGCTCGAAGAAGAGCGGCGGCTCCTGTACGTCGCCATGACGCGGGCGCGCGACCACCTGCACCTGCTGGTGCCGCAGCGCTTTTACGTCACGCAACAGGCCGTACGCGGCGATCGGCATCTGTACGCCGGGCGCACGCGCTTCATCCCGGCGGCCGATGCGCAGCGCTTCGACCAGCAGACCTGGCCGCCACCGCCGCCGCGCGCGCCCCACGTTCCCCCGCCCGCCGCCACGATCGATCTCCTGAGCCGCATGCGTGCCGCCTGGCGTTGACGCCGGGCGGCCCTTGGGTCGGCGTGGTCGTATTTCCCCGGTCTTGACACCTTGGCGGGCCTTCC
This sequence comes from Variovorax sp. YR216, assembly GCF_900107745.1. Taxonomy (GTDB): domain Bacteria; phylum Pseudomonadota; class Gammaproteobacteria; order Burkholderiales; family Burkholderiaceae_C; genus Variovorax. The sequence goes on from NZ_FNRO01000014.1 coordinate 25,164, forward strand.
GGATGAGTTGTAGTTGCCTGTGCCGCCGGGATCTGTTGCTATCGATTTCATAGCGATTTCATGCCGTGAATTCGATCTGGATCAAGCCTGTGTGGCAAAGGCATTGCAATTCGATGACAGCCTGTGCATAGTGAACCGACCTTCCCCGCATTTGCTTGTCTTCCCTCTCTTCTCTCCCTGAACTCCCCTTGATTTCTCCCGGTCGCGTCTCCCAACTGGAGGCACGGCTTTTTTCCCAACCGTCAATTTCCAGGAGGTCATTCATGAATTTGACGATCAGCGGTCATCACCTCGACGTCACCCCCGCGCTGGACAACTACGTTAGGAGCAAGCTGAGCCGGATCAACCGCCATTTCGATCAAGTCGTCGATGTGAAGGTGATCCTTACGGTGGAAAAGCAAAAGGAAAAGGAACGCCGGCAACGTGCCGAATGCAACATTCACGTCAAGGGCAATGACATGTTCGCGGAAGCGAGCCACGCTGATCTCTATGCTGCAGTCGACGAACTCGTCGACAAGCTCGACAGGCAGGTCGTCCGCCACAAGGATCGCCTGCAGGATCACCACCACGCCGCACCCAAGCGCGTGATGTAGTGCAGTCTTCGGGCAAATACTCTTGCGGGCCGCTTTCGAGCGGCCCTTTGCTTTTTGCGGGGTGGGTGCATAATCGCCCCCGCCCCGCATCAACATGAACCGACTCGCGTCCATCCTGCCGCCCGCTCAAGTGCTTGTGAGCGTTGACGCCACCAGCAAGAAGCGTGCTTTTGAAGAAGCCGGCCTGCTGTTTGAAAACCTGCATGGCCTCGGCCGCGCCCTCATCACCGACAGCCTCTTCGCGCGCGAGCGCCTGGGCTCCACCGGTCTGGGCCACGGCGTCGCCATCCCGCACGGCCGCATCAAAGGTCTCAAGTCGCCGATGGCGGCCGTGTTCCAGCTCGCCAACCCGATCGGGTTCGACGCGCCGGACGAGCAACCCGTCGTCCTGCTCATCTTTCTGCTGGTGCCGGAAGCGGCCACGCAGAAACATCTTGAAATACTCTCCGAGATTGCCGAGCTGCTCAGCGACGCGAACCTGCGCGAGCAGATCAAGTCGAGCACCGACGCGGCGGCGCTGCATGCGCTGATCGCCGGCTGGCAATCCGCCCAGGTCGCCTGAAGCAGTGCTGCCGACCGGCTCGCCGCTTCGTCCTCCTCGCTCCACCGGCAACCGCCGCCCCTGCGGGCAAGCCCGGATGTTCCGCCGCTCGCCCATGCGGGCCAGTGGCCCATACTCTGCGCCATCATGAAGCCCACCGTCATCAGCGCCGACGCCATGTTCGAGGAGTTCCGCGGTTCGCTGCGCTGGGAATGGCTGGCGGGCCTGGGGGCTTCGGAGCGCCAGTTCGATCCCGACGTGATCAGCCGGGCCCAGTCCGCGGCGGATCTGGTCGGTTATCTCAACTACATCCATCCCTATCGGGTGCAGATCCTCGGTGCCCGCGAGGTGGCCTATCTCACGCGTGGCACGCACGAGGACTGCGTGCGGCGCATCGCCCGCATCGTCACGCTCGAACCGCCGATGCTGGTCCTGGCGGACGGCCAGCCGGCGCCTGACGAACTGCTCTCGATCTGCGAGCGCGCCCAGTTGCCGCTCTTCGCGACGCGCGAATCGTCGGCCTTCGTGATCGACCTGCTGCGCGCCTATCTCTCGAAACACTTCGCCGAGCGCACTTCGATGCACGGGGTGTTCATGGACATCCTGGGCCTCGGTGTGATGATCACGGGCGAATCGGGCCTCGGAAAGAGCGAACTCGGCCTGGAACTGATCTCACGCGGCAATGGCCTCGTCGCGGACGACGCGGTCGACCTCTACCGCATCAACCAGACCACGCTGGAAGGCCGCTGCCCCGAACTGCTGCAGAACCTGCTGGAGGTGCGAGGCATCGGTCTGCTGGACATCCGCGCGATCTTCGGCGAGACGGCGGTGCGCCGGAAGATGCGGCTCAAGCTCATCGTGCACCTGGTGCGCCGGGACAGCTTCGAGCGCGACTACGAGCGCATGCCGTCGGCGCCGCTCACGCAGGACGTGCTGGGCATCCCGGTGCGCAAGGTGATCATTCAGGTGGTGGCCGGCCGAAACATCGCCGTGCTGGTCGAGGCGGCCGTGCGCAACTCGATCCTGCAGTTGCGGGGCATCGACACCTATGCCGACTTCGTCGCCCGCCACCACAAGGCGATGGAAGCCGCGCGCGACGACGACTAAATCGGGCTCAGCGCTTGCTGACGCAATCTGCGCACAGGCCGTACAGCGACATCGCGTGGTCCTGGAGGATCCAGCCCTTGTCTTTCGCGATCATCTGCTGGCGACGCTCGATCTCGGCGTCGTAGAACTCCTCGACCTTGCCGCAGGACGTGCAGATCAGGTGGTCGTGGTGCTTGCCCTCGTTCAGTTCGTAGACGGCCTTGCCGCTCTCGAAATGGCTGCGCTCCAGGATTCCGGCCTGTTCGAATTGCGTGAGGACGCGATAGACCGTGGCCAGACCGATGTCCGAGTGGTCGTTGAGCAGCACGCGGAACACGTCTTCGGCCGTCATGTGCCGTTGACCGCCGTTCTGGAAGATCTCGAGGATCTTGAGGCGCGGCAGCGTGGCCTTGAGGCCGGTGTTCTTGAGTTCGTCGATGTTGCTCATGAGTCTTCCGTGCGGCCGGCCCGGAAAAGGGCTCCAGAGGGCCAACCGCTACAATGATTTGATCATATCGTCCAAGCCCATTCCAATGCCTGCCATTCCCCAACGCCGTCACTGGCTGCTTGCTGCAGCCGTTGCGGCAAGCCTGGGCCTCGGCGCTTGCAGCAGTGTCAACAACAGCGCTCGCAATGCCCTTTACGCGGTGACTCCCTACAAGATCGAAGTGGTCCAGGGCAACTTCGTGTCCAAGGAGCAGGTCGAGGCGCTCAAGCCCGGCATGACGCGCCAGCAGGTGCGCGAGATCCTCGGCACCTCGCTGCTGACCGATGTCTTCCATTCCAGCCGCTGGGACTACGTTTTCACGATCCGCCGCCAGGGCGTCGAGCCGCAGCAGCGCCGACTGACGCTGTACTTCAACGGCGACGTCCTCGACCGCTTCGAGGGCGATCCGATGCCGAGCGAAGAAGAGTTCGTTGCCACGCTCGACACCCGCCGCCGCAGCGGCAAGGTGCCCCAGCTCGAAGCGTCGGAAGATCAGCTCAAGAAATTCGAGCCCAAGGACAGCGACAAGGCAAAGGACAAACCGTCCGACAGCGAGCCCGCTGCGCAGACCGCGCCGCTGCCGGCTGCATATCCTCCGCTCGAATCGCGCTGATGAGCGCACGCCGGTCCAGCGACCGGCGTGATTCCTTCCCGAATCTGCATTTCCGAGGGCGAGACTCGTGACTGCCAATCCCACTTCCTCTTTCTCCCTCCGCCGTGTCGCCGTTGCCGGCGCATCCGGGCGCATGGGTCACATGCTCATCGAAGCCGTGCGGCAATCCTCAGATTGCCAGCTGGCCGGCGCGCTCGACGTGGCCGGCAGCAGCGCGGTCGGCACGGATGCCAGCGCATTCCTGGGTGCCCCGAGCGGGGTTCCGATCGTTTCCGACCTGCGCGAGGGCCTCAAGAACGCGCAGGTCCTGATCGACTTCACCCGTCCCGAAGGGACGATGGCGCACCTCGCCGTCTGCCGCGAACTGGGCGTGCAGCTCGTGATCGGCACGACCGGCTTCAGCGACGCGCAAAAGGCCGAGATCGCCGCCGCCGCCAAGGACATCGCGATCCTGTTCGCGCCCAACATGAGCGTCGGCGTCAACGTGACGCTGAAGCTGCTCGAAATGGCCGCCAAGGCGATGTCGACCGGCTATGACATCGAGATCATCGAAGCGCATCACCGCCACAAGGTCGACGCGCCTTCGGGCACCGCGCTGAAGATGGGCGAGGTGATCGCCGACGCGCTCGGCCGCGACCTCAAGCAATGCGCGGTGTATGGCCGCGAAGGCGTGACCGGCGAGCGCGATCCCTCGACCATCGGCTTCGCGACGATCCGCGGCGGCGACATCGTGGGCGACCACACCGTGCTGTTCGCCGGTACCGGCGAGCGCATCGAGATCTCGCACAAGTCGTCCAGCCGCGCCGGCTATGCGCAGGGCAGCCTGCGCGCGGTGCGCTTCCTGGCTGACAAGCGTGCAGGTCTCTTCGACATGTTCGACGTCCTGAACTTGAAATGAACACCCCCCAAGCCGCTTCGCGGCTCCCCCCTCTCTCGCCTTCGGCGGGAGGGGGGCGCACCTGGCGGCCCGGCGAAGCCGGTTCCGCGGGAGCCTTGGGCTTGGGCGCGGCGGTCTCGAGCGGTCTTGGCGGCTGGCGAGGGTCTTGATGAGTGTTTTCGAACTGCTCGCGCACGGCGACGGCGTCAGCCGTTCGGTGGCGGTCCTTCTGCTGCTCATGTCGGTGTCGAGCTGGGTCGTGATCCTCTGGAAGGCCTGGCTGCTTCGCGGCGGCACGCGCGACGTGGTGCGCAGCATCGCGGCGTTCTGGCAGTCGCCGTCGCTCGGTGAAGCGGAATCCAGTCTCAAGTCCTTCGATCGCGCGGAGCTGGTGCTGCCGGCGGTGAGCGCTGTGCGTCACCTCGCGGTGCAAGCCGACGGCGGCACGCTCGGTGGCGCGGTGAATCGCACGCAGCGCGTGACCCGCGTCCTGCGCGACGCGCTGCATGCGGCGCTGCGCCGACTGCAATCCGGCCAGATCCTGCTCGCGACCGTGGGCGCCACGGCCCCGTTCGTCGGCCTTCTGGGGACTGTCTGGGGCATCTACCGGGCGCTGGTGGGCATTGCCGGCGAAACCGGCGGCTTCACTATCGACAAGGTCGCCGGCCCGGTCGGCGAGGCGCTGATCATGACCGCCTTCGGCCTCGCGGTCGCGATTCCCGCCGTGCTGGCCTACAACGTGTTCGGCCGCGTCGTTGGCCGCATCGAAGCCGAGCTCGAAGGCTTCGCGCACGACCTGCTCGGCATGCTGGGCGAGCCGGCACCCCGCGAAACGCCGCTGCCTCCGGCGCGGCCGATGCCCGTCTGAGGCATGGCCTTCGGTCGCACCTCGCTCGGCAGCACGCCCACCGGCGGGCGCTCGATCGGTGCGGGCGGGCAGCGACCGCTGTCGGACATCAACGTCACGCCGCTGGTGGACGTGATGCTGGTGCTGCTGGTGATATTCATCATCACGGCGCCGCTGATGGCCAGCTCGATCAAGCTCGACCTGCCGCGCACCGACGCCGGCAAGCCCAACGAGACGCCCAAGTTCGTGAGCCTCGTCGTCGATTCATCGGGCAAGGTGTTCCTCAACGAGCAGCCGGTCACGAACGATGAACTCGCGGACGGCCTCGCGAAGGCGGCAGCCGACAGCCGCGACACGGAAGTCCAGCTCCGCGCCGACCAGACCGTGCCTTACGGCAAGGTGGTCGAACTGATGGGCATCGCGAACAAGGCGGGGCTGAGCCGCATCGGCTTCGTCACCGAAGCGCCATCGCTCCCACCGCCCAAGTAGCCGCCGGCGAAGCCGGGCGCGTTCGGGAAACACCGCGGAACCGGCTTCGCCGGGCCGCTGGTGTTGCCCCCTGGAAGGGGGTGGAGAACGACACGAAGTGCGCGAGCCTGGGGGTCAGCTCAAGGCCACCGGCCTTGTCCTCCAAATCTGGTGGGCGTACTCTGCGATGGTTCGGTCCGATGAAAACGCGCCCATCCCCGCCACGTTCAGGATCGCCATGCGCGTCCATGCCTCCGGATCGCGATACAGCGCATCGACCTTGCCCTGCGCCTCGATGTAGCTCGCATAGTCGGCCAGCAGCAGGTAGTGATCGCCCCAGCTCACCAGCGCGTCGAAGATCTCGTGATAGCGCGCCGGCTCAGTGGGCGAGAACATGCCGTCGCGGATGCTGTCGAGCGCGCGCTGCAGTTCCGGATTGGCTTCGTAGTAGTCGCGCGGCTGGTAGCCGCTGGCACGGATCGCGGCCACCTGCGGCGTGGTGTTGCCGAAGATGAAGAAGTTGTCCGCGCCGACGTTCTCACGCATCTCGACGTTCGCGCCGTCGAGCGTGCCGATGGTCAGTGCGCCATTGAGCGCGAACTTCATGTTGCCGGTGCCCGACGCTTCGGTGCCGGCGGTGGAGATCTGCTCCGACAGATCGGCGGCGGGCATGATCATCTCGGCCAGGCTCACGCTGTAGTTGGGGATGAACACCACCTTCAGCAGCCGGCCGACGCGCTCGTCGTTGTTGATCGTGTGGGCCACGTCGTTGATGAGCCGGATCACCAGCTTGGCCATGTGATACGCCGACGCCGCCTTGCCCGCGAATACCACCACGCGCGGAACGTGGTTGGCTTCGGGCGCTTCGAGGATGCGGTGATACCGCGTGATGACGTGCAGCACATTGAGCAACTGCCGCTTGTACTCGTGGATGCGCTTGACCTGCACGTCGAACATCGCGTCGGTGTCGATGTCGATGCGCAGGTGCTCGTCGATCCAGTTGGCGAGCCGCAGCTTGTTCTCGCGCTTGGCGTGCCGGAAGGCGCGCACGAAGGCCGGCTGCTGCGCCATCGGTCGCAGTGCTTCGAGCTGCGTCAGGTCGCGCCGCCAGCCGCGGCTGATGCGCGTATCGAGCAGCGCCGCGAGCGGCGGATTGGCCTGCGCCAGCCAGCGGCGAGGCGTGACGCCGTTGGTCTTGTTGTTGAAGCGGTCCGGAAACAGCTTCGCGAAGTCCGCGAAGATCGACTGCTTCATCAGCTCGGAATGCAGCCCCGAGACGCCGTTGACCGAATGGCTCGCGAGCACCGCCACGTAGGCCATGCGCACGCGCCGTTCGCCGGACTCGTCGATGAGCGACAACCGGCGCATCAGCTCGACGTCATGGCCGTGCGTCTGCGTCACGCTCGCGAGGAAACGCGCGTTGATGTCGAACAGGATCTGCAGGTGGCGCGGCAGCACGCGGCCGAACATCTCCACCGGCCAGGTCTCCAGCGCCTCGTGCATGAGCGTGTGGTTGGTGTAGCTGAACACCTTCTGTGTGTGACCCCAGGCCACGTCCCATGGCAGGTCGTGCTCGTCGATCAGCAGGCGCATCAGCTCCGGCACCGCCAGCACCGGGTGCGTGTCGTTGAGGTGGATGCTGACCTGGTCCGGCAGGTCGTCGAAGGTGGTGTGGTTGCGCAGGTAGCGGCGCAGCAGGTCCTGCACGCTGGCGCTGACGAAGAAGTACTCCTGGTGCAGCCGCAGCTCGCGGCCCGACGGCGTGGAGTCGTCGGGGTAGAGCACGCGCGAGACGTTCTCCGAATGGTTCTTGCTTTCCACCGCTTCAAAGTAGTTGCCGCGGTTGAAGGCCGAGAGATCGATCTCCTCCGTCGCGCGCGCCGACCACAGCCGCAGCGTGTTGGTGGCCTGTGTGCCGTAGCCGGGAATGATGGTGTCGTAGGCCACGGCCAGCACGTCGTGCGTGTCGACCCATCGCGCCGCGCCGCCTTCGCCCCGTTGCACATGGCCGCCGAAGCGCACGCGATAGGTCACTTCGGGCCGCTGGAATTCCCACGGATTGCCGCGCGTGAGCCAGTAGTCGGGCGTCTCGATCTGCTGGCCGTCGACGATGCGCTGGCGGAACATGCCGTATTCGTAGCGGATGCCATAGCCGATGCCGGGCACGCCGAGCGTGGCCATCGAGTCGAGAAAGCACGCGGCGAGCCGTCCGAGGCCGCCATTGCCGAGCGCCGCGTCGGGCTCGCGTTCAGCGATGGCCTGGATGTCGACGCCGAAATCGGCGAGGGCCTGCTTGACGGTGCCCTGCAGTTCCAGCGCCAGCAGCGCATTGGTGAAGGTGCGGCCGATCAGGAACTCCATCGACAGGTAATAGACGCGCTTGAGGCGCTGGGCATAGATCTGGCGCGTCGTGGTCATCCAGCGCTCGACGATCTGGTCGCGCACCGCGAGTGCGGTGGCATGCAGCCAGTCGTCCTGACTCGCGGCGACCGGGTCCTTGCCGACCGCATAGATGAGCTTGTTCGCGACCGCGCGCTTGAAGGCGGCGACATCGCGATCGGGGTGGTCGTATTTGAAGTCTTCGATGGTCATGGTGGGGCAGGTGATTTCGCCGTCGGGGCTCAGCCCACGGCCTCGGCGTAGACATCGAGATAGCGGGCGGCGGCGGTGCCCCAGTCGGCGGGGCGGCGCATCGCATTGGCGCGAACGGCCCGCCAGTCGGTGGGGCGCCGGTAGAGCGCGAAGGCACGGCGGACCGCGCGGGCGTAGCCGGCCGCATCGAAACCATCGAAGCAAAAGCCTGTGGCGTCGCCGCTGGCCATGTCTTCGAGCGTGGCATCGACCACCGTATCCGCCAGGCCGCCGACGCGATGCACCAGCGGCAGGCTGCCGTACTTGAGGCCGTACATCTGCGTGAGACCGCAGGGCTCGAACAGCGACGGCACCAGCGTCACGTCGCCGGCGCCGAACAGACGATGCGCGAGCGGCTCGCTGTAGCCCAGCGTGACGCTGACCGAGCGCGGCGCATCGGTGGCGCGCTGGCGGAACGCGGTTTCGAGGTCGGCATCGCCACTGCCCAGCAGCGCGAGCTGTCCGCCCTGGGCGATCAGCGCGTCGAGCCCTTCGAGCACGAGGCGCAGGCCCTTTTGCTCGGTCAGGCGGCTCACCACCACGAAGAGCGGCGCGTCGGGCTGCGGCGCGAGGCCCAGTTCCTCCTGCAGCGCCGCCTTGCAGCGTGCCTTGCCGGTCATGCGCCGGCTGTCGTAGCGCTGTGCGATCAGTGCATCGGTCGCCGGATTCCAGACCTGGTCGTCGACGGCATTGAGGATGCCGCTGAGCACATGCGACCGGCTGCGCAGCAGGCCGTCGAGCCCGAAGCCCTGCTCGGGCGTCTGGATCTCGTGCGAGTACGTCGGGCTGACCGTCGTGATGCGGTCGGCGAAGCAGAGGCCGCCTTTCATGAACGACAACTGGCCGTGGAATTCGAGGCCGTTGACGCTGAAGGCGGCCGGCGGCAGTCCCAATTCGGAGAAATGCCACGGTGCGAACAGGCCCTGGTAGGCCAGGTTGTGCACCGTGAACACGCTGCCCACGCGCGGTCGGCCATCGGGTTGCGCGAAGGCCAGGTATGCGGGCGCGAGCCCGGCATGCCAGTCGTGCGCATGGACGATTTCGGGCCGCCAGTGCGGGTCGAGGTCGCGCGCCAACTGCGCGGCAGCCCAGCCCAGCAGGGCGAAGCGCCGGTGGTTGTCGCCATAGGGCTGGCGGCTCGGGTCCTCGTAGGGATTGCCGGGCCGGTCGTACAGCCACGGCGCGTCGATCACATAGGCCGGAACGGCCGGCGCACCGTCGATCGGAATGCGGCCGAAGCGCAGGCGGATTCGCTCGCCCCACGGCGCGGCGAATTCGGCGAGCGGCTCGGAATCGACGACCCCCGCGACGATCGCCGGAAAGCCCGGAAGCAAGACACGTACGTCCTGCCCGGCCGCCAGCAGCGCAAGCGGCAGCGCGCCCGCGACGTCGGCCAGCCCTCCGGTCTTCAGCAAGGGAAAGAGTTCGGCGCTGACCTGGAGAATCCGCATGTGTCGTTACTGGGGAAAGCCGAGACGCTTGAGCATCTCGCGCGTGATGAGCACCACGCCGCCCTCGGTGCGCTCGAAGCGCGCGGCGTCGGCCTCGGCGTCTTCGCCGACCACGGTGTTGTCGGGCAGGATGCAGGCGCGGTCGATGACCACCTTGTTGAGCCGGCAGCCCTGGCCGATCTGCACGTCCGGCAGCAGCACCGCCTCGTTGATGGTGCAGAACGAATGCACGCGCACGCCCGAAAACAGCACCGAGCTGCTCACCTGCGAGCCCGAGACGATGCAGCCGCCGGAGATGATGGTGTTGACGGTCATGCCGTGCTTGCCCTCGCGGTCGAGCACGAACTTGGCCGGCGGAAGCTGCCGCTGGTAAGTCCAGATGGGCCAGTCGGTGTCATAGATGTCCAGCTCGGGGGTGATCGAGGCCAGGTCCAGGTTGGCTGCCCAGAATGCATCAATCGTGCCCACGTCTCGCCAGTAGGCCTTGGCGTCGCCGCCGCGCCGGGCGCGGGTCACGCACGACATGCCGAAAGGATGCGCCACCGCGCGGCCTTCCGCCACGGCGCGTGGAATGATGTCCTTGCCGAAATCGTGGTCCGAGTCGGGGTTGACGCTGTCTTCTTCGAGCAGCTTGTACAGGTACTCGGAATCGAAGATGTAGATGCCCATGCTCGCCAGCGCCACATCCGGCTTGCCGGGCATCGGGGGAGGATCGGCCGGCTTCTCGAGAAATTCGATGATGTTGCGGCCCTCGTCCACCGCCATCACGCCGAAGGCCACGGCCTCCATGCGCGGCACCTCGATGCAGCCGACCGTGCAGCCGCGGCCGTGCGCCGCGTGGTCGATGAGCATGATGGAGTAGTCCATCTTGTAGACGTGGTCGCCCGCGAGCACGACCACGTAGTCGTGCGGCGTCGAGCGCGTCTGGATGATGTCGAGGTTCTGGTAGACCGCATCGGCGGTGCCGCGGTACCAGTGTTCGTCGCCCACGCGCTGCTGGGCGGGCAGCACGTCGACCATCTCGTTGAGCTCCGCCCGCAGGAAGCTCCAGCCGCGCTGCAGATGGCGCATCAGCGAGTGCGACTTGTACTGCGTGACCACCGCCATGCGCCGGATGCCCGAGTTGAGGCAGTTCGACAACGCGAAATCGATGATGCGGAACTTGCCGCCGAAGTACACCGCCGGCTTGGCCCGTCGGTCGGTGAGTTGCTTGAGCCGGGATCCCCGGCCGCCAGCCAGCACCAGCGCGATGGTGCGGCGAACGAGTTGATGGGCCTGCAAGGTCGGTTGCTCGATGTCGTTCATCAGTTGCCTCCGTTTGTTTTTCCCGGTGATCCCAGCCTAGCATTCCCGCGAACACTTGGCTTCTATGTTTTTGCGACCCAGAGGCTGCCGGGCCCGAGGGTGACGGTCGGGCCGAGTGGCAAGGCCTCGGCGTTGTCCTCGTCGCTTGCGAGGCGGCGGACCCAGCGGCCGCCATCCAGGTGGAAGGCGACTTCCGCAGCCTCCGCGTTCACGAGCACCAGCCAGCTCGATGCGGGCGCGGGAGCGTCGAACAGGATCGCGAGCGCGTGGCGGTCGCGGCGCTCCCAGTCGGCGGCGGTCATCGCCCGGCCTTCGGGCGTGCGCCAATGCAGCGTCGTGGTTCCGGGCATGGTGTAGGCCGGCCACCACTGCGTGCTTCGCAGGGGCGCGGCCTCGCGGCGCAGTGCCAGCAGGCGCGAGACGTAGTCGACAAGGCGGGCTTCGGCCCGGTCCCAGTTCAGCCAGGTGGTCTCGTTGTCCTGGCAATAGGCGTTGTTGTTGCCTCGCTGCGTGTGGCCGAGTTCGTCGCCCGCCAGCATCATCGGCGTGCCTTGCGAAAGGAGCAGCACCGCCAGCAGTACACGGCAAAGGCGCGTGCGCTCGGCAAGCACCAGTGGGTCGTCCGTCTCGCCCTCCACGCCGCAGTTGCGGCTCAGGTTGTGCGCATGGCCGTCGCGGTTGTTTTCGCCGTTGGCGAGGTTGTGGCGATCGTTGTAGCTCAGCAGGTCGCGCAGGGTGAAGCCGTCGTGCGCGGTGATGAAATTGACGCTCGCGGTGGGCGCCCGGCCGTCGTGCCTGAAGGCATCGCTCGACGCGGTGAAACGCTGCGCGAATTCGCCGAGGCCGACGCTGCGATGCAGCCAGAAGCCGCGCTGCGTGTCGCGGAAGCGGTCGTTCCATTCGAGCCAGCCCGGGGGGAACTGGCCGAGGCAATAGCCGCCCGGCCCGATGTCCCACGGTTCGGCAATCAGCAGCGTGCGGGCCAGTATCGGGTCCTGTGCGGCAGCGGCCAGGAAAGGTGCGCGCGGATCGAAATCGCCATCCTCGCGGCGCTCCAGGATTGGCGCGAGATCGAAGCGGAATCCGTCGACGCCGAGTTGCGTGACCCAATGGCGCAGCGCGTCCATCACCAGCTGCACCACGCGCGGCTCCGAGAGATGGAGGCAATTGCCGCAGCCGGTCCAGTTCTGGTAGAGCGCCCGGTCGTCCGGCCGCAGGTGGTAGTAGAGCGGGTTGTCGATGCCGCGCAGGCTCAGCGTGGGGCCCAGCTCGTCGGTCTCGGCGCTGTGGTTGAAGACCACGTCGACCACGACTTCCATGCCGCGCGCGTGAATCGCATCGGTCATTGTGCGAAATTCGCTTGAGGGCGACGTGCCGGGGCGGCCGCTCCAGTAGCGTGCTTCGGGCGCGAACCAGCCGATGGGGCTGTAGCCCCAGTAGTTGCTGAGGCCGAGCTTGAGCAGCCGCTCCTCGTCGGCACGGAACTGCACCGGCATCAGGTTCAGCGTGGTGACGCCCAGGTGCTGCAGGTGGTCGAGCACCGCCGGCTCCGCGAGGCCGGCATAGGTGCCGCGAAGTTCGGGCGCAACGGCGGGATGCAACCGCGTCTGGCCGCGAACGTGGAGCTCGTAGATCACGCGGTCGCCGTCGGCGATCTGCGGTGCGTGGGAAGCAGGCGGCAGCGGATCGACAACGCGCGCCTTGAGCGCAATCGATGCGTTGTCGCGGGCATCGCGCCGGTTCGGATCCGCGGGATGGTGACCCAGAAAGAGATCCTCGCCGCCGTAGCGACCCACCACCTCGCGCGCATGGGGATCGAGCAGCACCTTGGCCGGATTGAAGCGCAGGCCCTCGTGCGGCGCCCACGGCCCGTGAACGCGCCAGCCATAGACCAGCCCCGTGCGCGCGTGCGGCAGGGCAGCGTGCCAGACGCCGTTGGTTTGGGTGGTGACTTTCAGGCGCTGTTGCTCGTGACGGCCGGTCGTGTCGAAGAGGCAAAGCTCCACCATCGTCGCGCGCGGCGCGGCGAGCGCGAAGTTGACGCCGTGCGGTCCCGGCGTTGCGCCGAGCGGATAGGGAGTGCCCGGGTGCAGTCCGGTCACGCTAGCACCCACATCAAGGTGCACAGCGCGGGCAGGGTCAGCGTCATGGACTGCGGCCTTCCATGCCAGGGCATCGCCTGCGTGTCGATGACGCCGTTGCCAAGTCCGCTTCCACCGTAGATCTGGTTGTCCGTGTTGATGATCTCGCGGTACTTGCCAGCAAGCGGCATGCCCAGCCGATAGTCATGCCGGACCACCGGCGTGAAGTTGCACACCGCGACGACGAAGCTGCCGTCCCCGGCGCGCCGCACGAAGGCGAACACCGACTGGTCCGCATCGTCATGGCAGAGCCACTCGAAGCCTTGGGGTTCGCAGTCCAGCTCGTGAAGCGCGGAGAAATGGCGATAGACGTTGTTCAGGTCGCGCACCAGCCGGCGGATGCCCTGGTGCGACGGCTGTTCCAGCAAGTGCCAGTCGAGGCTGCGGTCCTCGCTCCATTCGGCCCACTGAGCGAACTCGCCGCCCATGAAGAGCAGCTTCTTTCCGGGGTAGGCCCAGAGGTAGCCGTAGAGGTTGCGCAAGCCTGCGAACTGCTGCCAGTGGTCGCCCGGCATGCGGCCGATCATCGAGCCCTTGCCGTGCACCACCTCGTCGTGCGAGAGCGGCAGCACGAAGTTCTCGCTGTGTGCGTACATCAGCCCGAAGGTGATCTGCCGGTGATGGTGCTTGCGGTGGACCGGGTCAGTGCCGGCATAGCCCAGCGTGTCGTTCATCCAGCCCATGTTCCACTTGAAGTGAAAGCCCAGGCCCCCCTGTTCCGGCGGGCGCGTCACGCCGGGGAAGCTTGTCGACTCCTCGGCGATCGTGACGGCACCGGGCCGCTCGACGCCGACGACGTGGTTCATGCGGCGCAGGAAGTCGATCGCTTCGAGGTTCTCGCGGCCGCCCTGCGCGTTGGGAATCCATTCGCCGGGCTGGCGGCTGTAGTCGCGGTAGAGCATCGAGGCCACGGCGTCCACACGCAGGCCGTCCACACCGTAGCGCTCCAGCCAGTACAGCGCATTGCCGACGAGGTAGTTGCGCACCTCGGTGCGGGCGTAGTTGAAGATCAGCGTCTGCCAGTCGTTGTGGAAGCCCTCGCGCGGATCGGCGTACTCGTAGAGCGCGGTGCCGTCGAAGTTCGCGAGGCCGTGGGCGTCGGTCGGGAAATGAGCGGGCACCCAGTCGAGGATCACGCCGAGCCCGGCCGCGTGTGCCGCTTCGACGAAGGCGCGGAAGTCGCCCGGCGTGCCGAAGCGCGAGGTCGGCGCGTAGAGGCCGATCGGCTGGTAGCCCCACGATCCGTCGAAGGGGTGCTCGCTGATCGGAAGGAGCTCGATGTGCGTGAAGCCCATGTCGCGCGCGTAGGGCACGAGCGTGTCGGCGAGCTCGCGGTAGTCGAGCCACTCGTGGCCGTTCTTGCGCCGCCAGGACCCCAGGTGCACTTCGTAGATGCTGATGGGCGCGTCGCGCGCGTTGGCCTGCGCGCGGCCGGGTGGCATCCTGACCGGGGGCGGCAGGGGCTGGACGACGCAGGCGGTGTCCGGCCGCAGCCGCGCCGAGAAGCCGAAGGGGTCCGCCTTGCGCATCACATGGCCCTGCGGCGAGAGGATCTCGAATTCGTAGCTGTCGCCCGACGCGACGTGCGGCGCGAAGATCTCCCACACGCCGCACTCGCGGCGCAGCCGCATCATGTGACGGCGGCCGTCCCACTGGTTGAAGTCGCCGACCACCGAGACGCGGCGTGCGTTCGGCGCCCACACCGCGAAGGCGCAGCCGCGCACGCCGTCGATCTCGCGCAGGTGCGCGCCCAGTTGCTCGAAGGGTCGCAGGTGCGTGCCTTCGGCCAGCAGCCAGACGTCGGTGGCGCCCAGCACGAGCGGAAAGCGGTACGGGTCGTCGAGCAACGAGGTGTGCGTGCCCCAATCGACATGAAAGTGGTAGCCGAGCCGGGCTTCCGATGCAGGAACGAGGCCGGCGAAGAGGTCGCTGTCGCCCTGGCGGTCGAGTTCGGCCAGCGGCCAGCCCGAGCCCGATTGCATGACCGTCACCGATTTCGCGCCCGGCAGCAGCGCACGCACCCGAAGGCCTTCGTCCGTCTCGTGCGGGCCGAGCACGGCGAAGGGATCGCCATGTTCTGCGCGCATCAGGTCACGGACTTCAGCCTCAGGCAGCATCGAGCGGTACTCCGAAGAAGACGCCATACGGCGGCAGCGCGATCCTGCCGTCTTCGATGCCAGTGTCGTCGAAAGGCGCGCCTTCTGCCGGCGCGAGCGCGCGGGGCAGGTCGAGCGACACCGGCTCGCCTGCCAGATTGAAGACGCCGTGCAGCGAGCCCTCGCCGTCATGGCGCTCGAACCAGAGCACCGTGTCCGGCACGCCGGGCGCATCGATGAAGCGCATCTCGCCGCTGCGAAGCAGCGGTTGGCGGCGCCGCCAGCGCAGCAGCGCGCGGCTGAAAGTGAGCATCGAGGCCGGGTCGTCCGTCTGCCGGTCGATGGCCAGCGGCAGGTGCATCTCCGACACCGGCAGCCACGGCGTTCCACTGGTGAAGCCCGCGTGGTGCGCATCCGTGACCCACGGAATCGGCGTGCGGGCGCCGTCGCGGCCCTTGAATTCGGGCCAGAAGGCGCGGCCGTAGGGGTCCTGCAGCAGCTCGAACGGTACTTCCGCTTCGGGCAGCCCGAGTTCCTCGCCCTGGTAGACGCTCGCACTTCCACGCAGCGAGAGCAGCAGCGCAAGCCACAACCTGTCGCGGCGGGTGTCCTCGGTGCCATTGGCGTTCCAGCGGGAAGCGACCCGTGGCACGTCGTGGTTCGACACTGCCCAGCAACCCCAGCCGCCGGTCTTCGCGAGTTCGCTGTCGAGCGCCTCGACCTGCGTGCGCAGGTGCGCCGCGCTGTGCTCGCTGGTCAGCAGGCTGAAGCTGTAGGCCAGGTGCAGGCGCTTGCCGCGCTCGGTGTACTGGGCCATGACGGGCGGCGCGTTCTCGTCGCCGACTTCGCCGAGGCCCACGGCGCCGTAGTCGTCCAGCAGGGCGCGCAGCCGTTCGAGGAAGCGCAGGTTTTCCGGCTGGCTCTTGTCGTGGAGGTGCTTCTGCATCGCGTAGGGGTTGTCGGCCCGCACCGTGCTGACCATGCCGCCGTTGGCCGGCGGGTTGTCGCGAAGCTGTGCATCGTGGAACTGGTGGTTGCAGGCGTCGAAGCGGAAGCCGTCCACGCCGCGCTCGCACCAGAAGCGGACTTCGGCCAGCAATGCGTCCTGCACGGCCGGGCAATGGAAGTTGAGATCCGGCTGCTCGACCAGGAAGCTGTGCAGGTAGTACTGGCGCCGGCGCGAGTCCCATTGCCAGGCCGGGCCGCCGAAGACCGACAGCCAGTTGTTGGGCGGCGTGCCGTCCGGCCGCGGATCGGCCCAGACATACCAGTCGGCCTGCGGGCTGTCGCGGCTGGCGCGGCTGGCGGAAAACCAGGCGTGCTGGTCCGAGGTGTGGGAGAGCACCTGGTCGATGATGACCTTGACGCCCAGCGCGTGGGCGCGGGCCAGCATCGCGTCGAAGTCTTCCAGCGTGCCGAACATCGGATCGACTGCCCGATAGTCGGCCACGTCGTAGCCGAAATCCTTCATGGGCGAGCGGAAGAAGGGCGACACCCAGATCGCGTCCACCCCCAGCGCCGCGACGTGATCGAGCCGGGCGGTGATGCCCGGCAGGTCGCCGATGCCGTCGCCGTTGCTGTCCATGAAGCTGCGCGGGTAGATCTGGTAGATCACCGCCCCACGCCACCAGTCCTTGTCCATGCGGTCCTCCGGGGTCAAAAACCATTTTCAAGCAAAAAGCTGGCCCTCCCGGGTGCGTGCACCACTTGGGTGCCTCGAATGGCATACCTCCTCGAGAAAGGCGCCCGAGCGGTACGAAGGGGAGGGGGCGCAGGGTGATAATCACGATCCCCCGGCCGCCTGGCGCCGGGGCCGTTGCCGAAGCCGAGCCCGAATGAACCCCAGCTACAAACCCGCCGACGTCGAGTCCGCAGCCCAGGCCTATTGGACGGCCGCCGACGCCTACCGCGTGACCGAGGACACGCGCAAGAAGAAGTACTACGCCTGCTCGATGCTGCCGTACCCCAGCGGCAAGCTGCACATGGGCCATGTGCGCAACTACACGATCAACGACATGCTCACGCGCTACCTGCGCATGAGCGGCTACAACGTCCTGATGCCCATGGGCTGGGATGCCTTCGGGCTGCCGGCCGAGAACGCGGCCCTCAAGAACGGCGTGCCGCCGGCCGCCTGGACCTACGACAACATCAGCTACATGAAGGGCCAGCTGCAGGCGATGGGCCTGGCCATCGACTGGAGCCGGGAGATCGCGACCTGCGATCCGAGCTACTACAAGTGGAACCAGTGGCTGTTCCTCAAGATGCTCGAGAAGGGCATCGCCTACCGCAAGACGCAGGTGGTCAACTGGGACCCGGTCGACCAGACCGTGCTGGCCAACGAGCAGGTGATCGACGGCAAGGGCTGGCGCACCGGCGCGCCGGTGGAGCGCCGCGAGATCCCGGGCTATTACCTGAAGATCAGCGACTACGCCGAGGAACTCCTCGACCATACCCAGCACAAGCTGCCCGGCTGGCCCGAGCGCGTGAAGCTGATGCAGGAGAACTGGATCGGCAAGAGTGAAGGCGTTCGCTTCGCCTTCACGCATGGCATCAAGGACGAGAAGGGCAAGCTGATCCAGGGCGGCCGCATGTACGTCTTCACGACGCGCGCCGACACCATCATGGGCGTGACCTTCTGCGCCGTGGCGCCGGAGCACCCGCTCGCGCTGCATGCCGCGAAATCCGACCCGAAGGTCGCCGCCTTCATCGAGGAATGCAAGAGCGGCGGCACCACCGAAGCCGAGCTCGCCACGCAGGAAAAGAAGGGCGTTCGCACCAGCCTGACGGTGAAGCACCCGATCACCGAGGAGCAGGTCCCGGTCTGGGTCGGCAACTACGTGCTCATGAGCTACGGCGACGGCGCCGTGATGGGCGTGCCCGCGCACGACGAGCGCGATTTCGCCTTTGCGAACAAGTACGGCATCGAAATCATCCAGGTGGTGCTGGTCGACGACGAACCGCATTTCAACTACCACCGCTGGCAGGACTGGTACGCCGACAAGGAGCGCGGCGTCACCATCAATTCCGACAACTTCAGCGGCATGTCGTACGCCGAGGCGGTCAAGGCCGTGGCCCATGCGCTCGAGGTCAAGGGCCTCGGCGAGATGAAGACCACCTGGCGCCTGCGCGACTGGGGCGTCAGCCGCCAGCGCTACTGGGGCACGCCGATTCCGATCATCCACTGCGAAGAGCACGGCGCGGTGCCGGTGCCCGAGAAGGATCTGCCGGTGGTGCTGCCCACCGATTGCGTGCCCGATGGGCACGGCAACCCGCTGATCAAGCACGAAGGCTTCCATGCCGGCGTTGTCTGCCCGGTGTGTGGCAAGGCCGCGCGCCGCGAGACCGACACGATGGACACCTTCGTGGACAGCTCGTGGTACTTCATGCGCTACTGCGACCCGAAGAACGACGAGGCGATGGTCGCCGGCGGCGCGGACTACTGGATGCCGATGGACCAGTACATCGGCGGCATCGAGCACGCGATCCTGCACCTGCTCTACGCGCGCTTCTGGACCAAGGTGATGCGCGACCTCGGCCTCGTGAAGTGCGACGAGCCCTTCAGCAAGCTGCTCACGCAGGGCATGGTGCTCAACCACATCTTCTATACGCGCAACGAGAAGGGCGGCAAGGACTACCACCCGCCGTCGGAAGTCACGCAGGTGCTCGATGCGCAGGGCCGCATCACCGGCGGCACGCTGGCCGACGGCACGCAGGTCGAATACGGCGGCGTGGGCAAGATGGGCAAGAGCGAGCGCAACGGCGTCGACCCGCAGGACCTGATCGAGAAGTACGGCGCGGACACCGCCCGGCTCTACACCATGTTCACCGCGCCGCCCGAAGCCACGCTCGAGTGGAACGACGCCGCGGTCGAGGGCAGCTATCGCTTCCTGCGCCGGGTCTGGAATTTCGGGGTCGCGCTCGATGGCGCGGGGGCCAACAAGCCGATCGAGGGCAAGCCGGCCTTCGGCAAGCAGGCCAAGGCCTTGCGCCACGAAGTGCACACCGTGCTGCGTCAGGTCGACTACGACTATCAGCGCATGCAATACAACACCGTGGTGTCGGGCGCGATGAAGCTGCTCAACGCGCTGGAAGGCTTCAAGCCCGCCGAGCCGGACGCCGGCGACCGCGCGGCGGTGCGCGAGGCGATGAGCATCCTGCTGCGCTGCCTCTATCCGGCAACGCCGCATATCGCGCACCAGCTCTGGCACCAGCTCGGCTACGACAAGGAGATCGGCGAGCTGCTCGACGCGCCCTGGCCGGTGGTCGACGTCGGCGCGCTGGAGCAGGACGAGATCGAGCTGATGCTGCAGATCAACGGCAAGCTGCGCGGCTCGCTGCAGGTGCCGGCGACTGCCTCCAAGCAGGAAATCGAGAAGATCGCGCTCGCCAGCGAGGCCTTCGTCAAGCACGCCGAAGGCGCCGCGGCCAAGCGCGTCATCGTGGTGCCCGGGCGTCTGGTCAACGTGGTCGTGTGACGGGCATGGCGGCGATACAGCTTCGGTCGCGGCGCGGCCTTCTCATCGGTTTGTCCGGGGCGCTCGTGCTGGCGGGCTGCGGCTTCCAGTTGCGCAAGGCGCCGGAGTTCCAGTTCCAGAGCATCGCGGTCCCGGCCACGTCGTCGTTCGCGAACCAGGTCAAGCGCAATCTGCGCGCCACCGGAACGGTCGAGGTGGTGCCGACGGAACGGGTGGCGGACGCCCAGGCGGTGCTCGAGATCCTCGCCGAGAATCGCGAAGCGGTGGTGATCTCGACCAATGCCGCCGGACAGGTGCGAGAGCTTCAGCTGCGGCTGACGGTGCGCTTCCGGGTCCGCAGCAAGGACGGCAGGGAATTGCTGGCGCCGACCGAGATCAGCCAGTCGCGCGACATCACCTACAACGAAACGGCCGCACTCGCGAAGGAAGGCGAAACCGCGCTGCTGTACCGCGACATGGAGTCCGACATCGCGCAGCAGATCCTCCGTCGCCTGGCCGCGGCGAGACCGGCGTGACATGCTGACCCCCAGCCTCGCCCACTTCGTGTGGCTCTGCACCCCCTTGCAGGGGGCGCACCTGGCGGCCCGGCGAAGCCGGTTCCGCGGGTGCCCGCGAACTTGATCAGCAGGGCGGTGAAACACTGATGCAACTGGCGTCCGCACAACTGGCCGCGCACCTTGCCAAGCGGGTGGCGCCGCTCTACGTCATCCACGGCGACGAAGCGCTGCTCGCGCAGGAGGCGGCCGATGCGATCCGCGGCGCGGCGCGTGCACAGGGCTACACCGAGCGCAGCGCCTACACCGTTTCCGGCGCGCACTTCGACTGGAGCGCGGTGCTCGCGGCGGGCGGATCGCTGAGCCTCTTCGCCGACCGCCAGATTGTGGAAATCCGCATCCCCTCGGGCAAGCCGGGCAAGGACGGTAGCGCAGCGCTCCAGCAGATCGCCGAGGCCGCCCAGGGCAACGACAGCACGCTCACGATGGTGATGCTGCCGCGCCTGGACAAGGCGACCCGCACGGGCGCGTGGTTCGGGGCGCTCGAAGGCAACGGCGTGAGCATCCAGGTCGACACGGTCGAGCGCTCCGCCTTGCCGCAATGGATCGCGCAGCGGCTCGCGCAGCAGGGCCAGCGCGTGAAGGCCGGCGAGGAGGGCCAGCGCACGTTGCAGTTCTTCGCCGACCGGGTCGAGGGCAACCTGCTCGCGGCGCATCAGGAGATCCAGAAGCTCGCGCTGCTGCACCCCGAGGGCGAACTGAGCTGGGAGCAGGTCGAGGCCGCGGTGAACAACGTCGCGCGGTACGACGTCTTCAAGCTGTCCGAGGCAGTGCTGGCGGGCAATCCGCAGCGGGTCGCGCGCATGCTCGACGGCCTGCAGGCGGAAGGCGAAGCCGAGGTGCTCGTGCACTACACGATCGCCGAGGACATCCGCGCCCTGAAGCGGGTCAAGGATGCAATGGCCGCCGGCCGGCCGCTGCCGATGGCGCTGCGCGAGAACCGGATCTGGGGCCCTCGCGAACGGGCTTTCGAACGGGTACTGCCCCGGCTCGACGACCGGGCGCTGGCCCGCATGCTGCGCGCGGCGCATGTGGTCGACGGCATCGTCAAGGGCCTGAAGCAGCCCGACTGGCCGGCCGACGGCTGGCAGGCGCTGCAGCGGTTGGCGCTGATGCTCTGCAGAAGTTGTAGATAACCCCCCAACCTCGGCCTCACCCCCAGCCTCGCCCACTTCGTGTGGCTCTGCACCCCCTTCCAGGGGCAATCCCAGCGGCCCGGCCAAGCCGGTTCCGCGGGATTTCTGGGCTTTGGCTGTGCCAGATTGGGAGGGGGGCGACAATCGGGGGGTTATGAACATGTTCAACGTCTCCGAATACATGCAGACGCTCGGTCTGCAGGCCAAGACGGCGTCGGCCCAGATGGCGCGGGCGGATGCGGCCACCAAGAACAAGGCGCTGAAGGCGCTCGCACGCCGCCTGCGCGAGGCCGGCAGCGCCCTGGCTGACGCCAACGCACAGGATCTGGCCCGCGCCACCGCCGCCGGACTGTCGGCGCCGATGGTCGACCGGCTCAAGCTCACCCCCAAGGTCATCGAAACCGTGGCCCAGGGCTGCGAGCAGCTCGCGGCCATGCCGGACGTCATCGGCGAAGTCATCGGCATGAAGCAGCAGCCCAGCGGCATCCGGGTCGGCCAGATGCGGGTGCCGATCGGCGTGTTCGGCATGATCTACGAGAGCCGGCCCAACGTGACGATCGAGGCGGCCAGCCTCGCGATCAAGAGCGGCAATGCAGCCATCCTGCGCGGCGGCTCGGAAGCCATCGAATCGAACAAGGCGCTCGCCCAGCTCGTGGCGGATTCACTTTCCGAAGCCGGGCTGCCGGCCGCGGCGGTCCAGCTCGTCCAGACGACCGACCGCGAGGCCGTGGGCCAGCTCATCGCGATGCCTGCCTTCGTGGACGTCATCATTCCGCGCGGCGGCAAGGGGCTGATCGAACGCATCAGCCGCGAAGCCAAGGTGCCGGTCATCAAGCACCTCGACGGCAACTGCCACGTCTATGTGGACGATACGGCCGAGCTGGACATGGCGCTGCGCATCGTCGACAACGCCAAGACGCAGAAGTACAGCCCCTGCAACGCCGCCGAAGGCCTGCTGGTGGCCGCATCGATCGCCGAGACCTTCCTGCCCGAGATCGGTGCGATCTTCGCGGCCAAGGGCGTGGAGATGCGCTGCGATCCGGCGGCCGGAAGCATCCTGCGCGAAGCGCTGCACGGGACCGGCAAGGTGGTGGATGCCGTCGAGTCGGACTGGTCGGAGGAATACCTCGCCGCGGTCATCAGCATCAAGGTGGTCGAGGGCGTGGACGAGGCCATTGCGCACATCAACCACTACTCGAGCCATCACACCGATGCGATCGTCACGCGCGACCACATGAACGCCCAGCGCTTCCTGCGCGAGGTGGATTCGGCGAGCGTGATGGTCAACGCGAGCACCCGTTTCGCGGACGGGTTCGAGTTCGGGCTCGGCGCTGAAATCGGCATCAGTACGGACAAGTTCCACGCGCGTGGGCCGGTCGGCATCGAAGGCCTGACCTCGTTGAAGTACGTCGTCCTCGGTCAGGGCGAGACGAGAAGCTGACCCCCAGCCTCGCCCACTGCGTGTGGCTCGGACACCCCCTTGCAGGGGGCAACACCGGTGGCCCGGCGGAGCCGGTTCCACGGTGTTTCCGAAATAAGAACAATGCGGGGCGGGGCGGCCGCTTGTCATCGGGGCGTTCGACCCCAAAATCTACAATCCGCCTCAGCCCTCGCTACAAATCCAACAAGGCCGCCGCATGGTCCCGCATCTCGTCACCGCCCTCACCGGCCCGATCAATGAGCTCGAGCAGCGAGTGCTCGACTCCACGCCGGCCATCGAGCGCTGGTTCCGCCTCGAATGGATGGAGCACACCCCGCCGTTCTACAGCTCGGCGGACATTCGCAATGCGGGCTTCAAGCTGGCGCCGGTCGACACCAATCTCTATCCGCGCGGCTGGAATCACCTGACGCACGAGATGCTGCCGCTGGCGGTGCAGGCCGCCCAGGCCGCGATCGAGAAGATCTGCCCCGAGGCGCGCAACCTGCTGGTGATCCCCGAGAACCATTCGCGCAACACCTTCTACCTGGCCAACGTGGCGCAACTGGTGCGCATCTTCCACATGGCCGGGCTGAACGTGCGGGTGGGGTCGATCGACCCGGCGATCAAGTCGCCCAAGAAGATCGAACTGCCCAACGGCGACACGGTGTGCCTGGAGCCTGTGGTGCGCAGCAAGCGCCGCCTGGGGCTCAAGCATTTCGACCCGTGCACCATCCTGCTCAACACCGACCTCTCGGCCGGCGTGCCGGGCATTCTTGAAGAGTTGCACGAGCAGTACCTGCTGCCGCCGCTGCACGCGGGCTGGCCGATGCGGCGCAAGAGCAACCACCTGCACAGCTATGAAGAAGTCTCCAAGCGCTTCGGCAAGCTGCTGGGCATCGATCCGTGGCTGATCAATCCCATGTACGCCAAGGTGGGCGAGGTCAACTTCGCCAACGGCGACGGCGTCGACGTGCTGACCAGCCACGCCGATGCGCTGCTGACCAAGATCCGCCGCAAGTACAAGGAATACGGCATCAACGAGAAGCCGTTCGTGGTCGTCAAGTCCGACAACGGCCGCAGCGAGATGGGCGTCGTGACCGTGCGCGACGCCAAGGAAATCGAGGCGCTGGCCCGCAAGCTCAAGCCGCGCGCCGGTACCGCCAGGAGCCCTGCCGAGCGGTGCGAGCTCATCGTGCAGGAAGGCGTGCTCACCAAGGAGCGGGTGCACGACGGCGTCGCCGAGCCGGTGGTCTACATGATGGACCGCTACGTGGTGGGCGGCTTCTACCGGGTGCATGCCGACCGGAACCCGGACGAGGACCTCAAGATCCCTGGCGCCAGCTTCGTTCCGCTGGCTTTTTCCGAGAGTGCGCACTTGCCCCAGCCGGGCGCCAAGCCGGGCGCGAGCGCCCCGAACCGGTTCTACATGTACGGCGTGATCGGCCGGCTTGCCATGGTCGCCGCCAGCTACGAGCTCGAGGCGACCAACCCGGACGCCGAAATCTACGAATGATTGGCTCCGCCATCTTGCGGGCCGTGCCGGCGGCGGCAAAATAGCGACCCCATACCAACGCAAACCAACCAGGGCGGAGGCGATGCGGCGGCTGCGAGGCCGGCGACGCGCCGGATCGTGCCGCACGTTCCAGGGCCCTGTGCATCGTCCCCGTGTCCGCCCCTAAATCCCTCTCCCCTGCGTTGATCCTCGCGGCGATCGGCGTCGTCTATGGCGACATCGGCACCAGCGTCCTGTATGCGGTCAAGGAAGTGTTCGGGCATGGGCACGTGCCTTTCACGATCGAGAACGTCTACGGCATCCTGTCGATGTTCTTCTGGACGCTCACGATCATCGTCTCGATCAAGTACGTCGTGCTGGTGCTCCGGGCCGACAACGAAGGCGAAGGCGGGCTGGTGGCCATGCTCGCGCTGGCTTCGCAGGCGGTGGTCGACAAGCCGCGGCTGCGCCATGTGCTGCTGGTGGTCGGCGTCTTCGGCACCTCGCTTTTCTATGGCGACGGCGTGATCACACCGGCGATCTCGGTGCTTTCTGCGGTCGAAGGCCTGGAGGTGGTTTCGCCCCAATTCGTGCATTACGTCATTCCGATCACGCTGGTCGTCCTGTTCTGCCTGTTCGCGCTCCAGAAGCACGGCACCGCCGGCATCGGCCGCTTCTTCGGCCCGATCACGCTGACGTGGTTCCTGGTCATCTCGCTGCTCGGCGTCTCGCAGATCCTGACGCATCCCGAGATCCTGAAGGCGGTCAGCCCGCATTACGCGCTGCGATTCATCTGGCTCAACCCGGGCACCAGCTTCATCATTCTTGGCGCCACCGTGTTGTGCGTGACCGGCGCCGAGGCGCTTTACGCCGACCTCGGGCATTTCGGCAAGAGACCGATCCGGGTCGCATGGTTCTCGGTCGTGATGCCGGCGCTGACGCTCAACTACTTCGGGCAGGGCGCGCTGCTGCTGGAGAACCCCGAGGCGGTGAAGAACCCGTTCTTCATGATGGCGCCTGATTGGGCACTGCTGCCGCTGGTGTTCCTCGCGACGGCCGCGACGGTGATTGCCTCGCAGGCCCTGATCACCGGCGCGTTCAGCGTGACGCGGCAGGTGATCCAGCTCGGCTACCTGCCGCGCCTGAACATCGAGCACACCAGCGTGCGCACCGCCGGCCAGATCTACATACCTTTCGTGAACTGGGGCCTGTTCGTCGCGATCGTGCTTGCGGTGGTGATGTTCCGGTCGTCGAGCAACCTGGCCGCGGCCTACGGCATTGCGGTGACCACCGACATGCTGATCACCACGGTGCTGACCTTCTTCGTGATCCGCTACGCCTGGAAGTACCCGCTCGCCCTGTGCGTCGCGGCGACCGGTGCGTTCTTCGTGGTCGACTTCATGTTCTTCGCCTCGAACCTGCTGAAGCTCTTCGAGGGCGGCTGGTTCCCGCTGCTGATCGGCGGCTCGGTCTTCCTGCTCATGCTGACCTGGAAAGAAGGACGGCGCCTCATGGGCGAGGCGCAACTGGCCGAGGCCATCGACCTGCGCAGCTTCCTGGACTCCGTCTTCGTCAGCCCGCCGGCCCGCGTCGACGGCACCGCGGTCTTCATGACGGCGGAGCCGGGCGTGGTGCCGAACGCGCTGCTGCACAACCTCAAGCACAACAAGGTGATGCACGACCAGAACCTGTTCGTCACCGTGCGCAATCACGAGGTGCCCTGGATCCCCATGGACAAGCGCATCGAGATGGAGCCGCTGGGCCACCACTGCTGGCAGGTCGTGGTGCACTACGGCTTCAAGAACGATGTCGACATCCCACGTGCGCTCGAGAATGCACGCCTGCGCGGCTGCCAGCTCGAGACTATGACGACCAGCTACTTCCTGTCGCGCGACGTCGTCATCCCGACGCTCGGCAGCGGCATGGCGCCCTGGCGCGAGAAGCTCTTCGCTCAGATGCACCACAGCGCGAGCGGCGCGGCGGACTTCCTGGGGCTGCCTAACAACGCGGTGGTGGAACTCGGCTCAAAAATCGAAATTTAGCTCGCCCCCCAGCCTCGCCCACTTCGTGTGGCTCGGGCAGCCCCCCTACCGGGGGGGCAACACCAGAGGCCCGGCGGAGCCGGTTCCTCGGTGTTCCTGGCAGGGGTCCGACACGCCGGCACAATCCGGGGATGCGATTTTTCAAGGATTTGAGTCTGTCGGCGTTCACCGCCGGTTTTGTGGCGGTGCTCGTGGGCTTCACGAGTTCGGTGGCGATCGTGTTCCAGGCGGCGCAGGCTTTCGGGGCCACGCCGGAGCTGATTTCTTCGTGGATGTGGGCGCTGGGTCTCGGCATGGGGCTCGCATCGGCGCTGCCTTCCCTGTGGTGGCGCAAGCCTGTGATGATCGCGTGGAGCACACCGGGCGCGGCGGTGCTCGCGGTTGCGGGCGCGGGCTATTCGATGCACGAGGCGGTGGGCGCCTTCATCGTCTGCGCGCTGCTGATGACGGTCGCGGGCGCCACCGGCTGGTTCGCGCGCGTGATGAACCGGATTCCGATGGCGCTGGCTTCGGCGCTGCTGGCCGGCGTGCTGGCGCGCTTCGGCCTGCAGGCTTTCATCGCGGCCCAGACGGCGCTGCCGCTGGTGCTGTTGATGCTCGGCACCTATCTGGTCGGCAAGCGTGCCCTGCCGCGCTACGCGGTGCCGCTGACCTTGCTGGTGGCGATCGTCTTTGTGGCGGCACGCGGCCAACTCGCCTGGAGTGCGGTGCATTTCAGCGTCGCGATGCCGGTGTTCACGATGCCTGTGTTCAGCTGGCAGGCGGTGGTGAGCCTCGCATTGCCGCTCTTCGTGGTGACCATGGCGTCGCAGAATCTCCCCGGCGTCGCGGCCATCCGCGCGGCGGGCTACGAGCTGCCGGTGTCGAAGCTCATCACGATCAGCGGGCTGGCCACGCTGGTGCTCGCGCCTTTCGGCGCGTTCGCGCTCAACCTCAGCGCGATCACGGCCGCGATCTGCATGGGCCGCGAGGCCCACGAAGATCCGGCGCGCCGCTACACCGCGGCAGTGAGCTGCGGCGCGATCTACGTGGTGATCGGCCTGTTCGGCGCGGCGGTCACGGGGCTGCTGACGGCGTTCCCCAAGGAACTGGTCGCCGCGATCGCGGGGCTGGCGCTGCTCGGCACCATCGGCAGCGGGCTGGCTGCGGCGGTGCGTGACGAATCGCATCGCGAGGCCGCGCTCATCACCTTCCTGATCACGCTCTCGGGCGTGACGCTGCTGGGCATCGGCTCCGCCTTCTGGGGCGTGGTGGCGGGCGCTGCCGCGCTGGGCATCCAGCGGATCGGGCGCAAACCCTTCACCGGCAAGGACATCGCGACTGCCTGCAAGATCCTCAAATGAAGCTCACCCCCAGCCTCGCCCACTTCGTGTGGCTCGGACACCCCCTTCCAGGGGGCAACCCCAGCGGCCCGGCCGAGCCGGTTCCACGGGGTTCTTGGTTCTACATGTGCCCGTTTCATGCGCCGCTGGCGGCGTGCAACCCTATAGACAACTGACATGCACTTCCTCTTCGTCGCCGATCCGATCGAGCATTTCAAGATCTACAAGGACACCACCTTCTCGATGATGCGGGAGGCCCAGCGCAGAGGCCATGCAGTCTCGGTGTGCGAGCCGCGCCACATGAGCTGGCAGCGCGGCCGGCCTGTCACGGCCAAGGTGCGGAAGATCACGCTGACCGGTTCGGCGGACGCGTGGTTCCGCGACGAGGCTGCCGAAGAGCTTGCGCTGCATTCGTTCGACGCGGTGCTGATGCGCAAGGACCCGCCCTTCGACGCCGAATACATCTACGCCACGCACCTGCTCGAGCAGGCCGAGCGCGAAGGTGCCCGCGTGATCAACAAGCCGAGCGCGTTGCGCGACCATCCCGAGAAGCTCGCGATCATGGAGTTCTCGGAGTTCACCACGCCCACGCTGGTCACGCGTGATCCGGCCGCGGTGCGCGCCTTTCATGCCGAGCACCAGGACATCATCCTCAAGCCGCTGGACGGCATGGGCGGCATGGGCATCTTCCGCGTCAAGGCCGACGGGCTGAACCTCGGCTCGATCACCGAGACGCTCAACAAGGACGGCGCGGAAACGATCATGGTGCAGCGCTTCGTGCCCGAGATCGTGCAGGGCGACAAACGGGTGCTGGTGATCGGCGGCAAGCCGGTGCCCTACAGCCTGGCGCGCATTCCGCAGGGTTCGGAGGTGCGCGGCAATCTCGCCGCCGGCGGCAAGGGCGTGGCGCAGCCGCTGACCGAGGACGACCGCCGCATTGCCGAGGCGATCGGTCCGGTGCTCGCCGAGCGCGGGCTGCTGCTGATCGGGCTCGACGTGATCGGCGGCTCGCTGACCGAGATCAACGTCACCAGCCCGACCTGCTTCCAGGAGATCACCGAGCAGACCGGCTTCGACGTGCCGTCGATGTTCATCGACGCGCTGGAAGCGGCGGTAAAAAGAGCCTGACCGCGATCGCCGTAGCTCGCCTCATGCCAAGGCGCCTGCGGAACCGGCTCGGCTGCGGCGTTGTTTTTTTGATCAGTCGGTGGTGCGGGTCAGCCGCTGCGGCGGCCATCCACGAACACCATCAGCTCCTGCGGCGCGAAGGCCGTCCAGGTCTCGTTCGTGGTCAGCGGCGAGGTCACGACGACCGCGACCCGGTCGGCCGGTGTCGTGTGGTGGGCAAAATCGATGCTCAGGTCTTCGTCGGCCAGCTGCGCGGTGAGGAAGGGATGCTTGCGCTCGATGTACCAGAGGTTCGTCGAGGCGTGCGCCCACAGTGCCTGCCCGTTCGACAGCATGAAGTTGAAGGTGCCGTGTGCAGCCAGTCTGGGCGCCAGCTCGCGCAGCGTCAGCGTGAGTTCCTCGACGCTCGGGACGTCGGCATGCGACTTGGCCAGCTCCTGCATGATCCAGCAGAAGGCGTGTTCGCTGTCGGTGTTGCCGACCGGGTGGAAGTTGCCGTGCAGACGCGGGCGGAAATCCTTCAGGTCGCCGTTGTGGGCGAACACCCAGTAGCGCCCCCACAGCTCACGCACGAAGGGATGGCAGTTCTGCAGGTTCACCGCGCCCTGCGTGGCCTTGCGGATGTGGGCGATGACGTTGCGGCTTTGAATGGGATAGCGGCGGATCAGCTCGGCCACCGGCGATTCGCAGGCGGGCTGGTGGTCCACGAAATGCCTGAGCCCCCGGTCCTCGAAGAACGCGATGCCCCAGCCGTCCGCGTGATGGTCGGTGCGTCCGCCGCGCTGCGCGAACCCCGTGAAGCTGAAGGTCACGTCGGTCGGCGTGTTGCAGTTCATTCCCAGTAGCTGACACATCCTTGAAGCTTACCCCCAGCCTCGCCCACTGCGTGTGGCTCGGGCACCCCCTTTCAGGGGGCGCTCCCGGCGGCCCGGCGAAGCCGGTTCCGCGGGAGCCCTGGAGCGCGGCGCGCGCTGCGCGCAGCCGTCGGGTCAGCTGGCGGCTTGCTCGTCGAGCTTCTGCGGGGACTTCTCGCGCAACTGCCATGCGGCGCAGATCGCGAGCGCGCAGACGGCGGCGAGCATGACGAAGACCTCGTCGAAGGCGGCGAGGCGCGCCGGGCTGCTGGCGGCGTTGGCCAGCGAATCGCCGTGCGCGGCCAGGCGCCATTCGAGGATGACCGCACACAGGCTGACGCCTGCCGCGCCGCCGAGCATGCGCAGGAAATTGATGGAACTGGCACCCTGCGGAATCATGGGCTTGGGAAGCGGCCGCATCGCGCCAAGATTGAGCGATGGCAGGATGAAGCCGAGTCCGATGCGGCCGACGACCGCAAAGGCGACCAGCAGCCAGAGCCCGCTGTCCAGGTGGAGCACGATCATCAGCGCAAAGGACGCGGCGAGCAGCAGCAGGCCGGTGCATACCAGCAGATAGGTCGGGTGCCTGTCCGCGAGCCGCCCGACGCCCGCGATGGTGAAGGCCAGGACAATCCCCGCCGGCAGCAGGATGGTGCCCACGTGCGACGCCGAAAGCTGGAGCCCGACTTGCATGTACACCGGCAGCAGGTAGGTCGAGCCGAACAGCGCGGTGCCGTAGATGAAGGCGACGATGCTGCCCATCGCGAACTGCCGGTGATGGAAGAGCGCGAGGTTCATCAGCGGCTCGCCGCCCGCCGCCGCGAACCGTCGCTCCCAGGCGAGGAAGGCACCGAAGGCCACGCCCGCCGCGGCGAGCAGGGCGGTGGACTGCGTCGCCGAATCGCCACGCAGTTCGACCAGCCCGTTCAGCAGGCACAGCGTGCCGATGGTGCCGAGCGTGAGGCCGCGCCAGTCGAGCCCGCTGCTGCGCGATGCCGCGACACCGCCCGGCGCGGTGGTCGGCACGAACTTGTAGGCCAGCCAGATCGAGCTGACGCAGAACGGCACCACCATGAAGAAGATCGAGCGCCAGCCGAACAGGTCGACCAGCACGCCGCCGATGCTCGGCCCTACCGCCGGCGCGAGCACCACGCCCATGCCGAAGATGCCGCTCGCGCGGCCCTGCTCGTGCGGCTCGAAGGCGCGCAGGATGATGATCGCCGGGATCGGTTGCACCACCCCGGCCGCCAGCCCCTCGGCCACGCGCGCGAGCAGCACCAACGAGAAGTTCGTCGCCAGCCCGCCGGTCAGGCCGCCGGCCAGCAGCAGCACCATCGTGCCCACATAGGTGCGCCGGTAGCCATACCGGGCGAGCAGCCACGGCGTGGTGAGCATCGACACCGTCATGGCCACCATGAAGCCCGAACTGACCCATTGCGCACGCTCCTGGCCGAGCGAGAAATGGTGGCTCATGCCCGGTATGGCCACGTTGACGATGGTGGAGGACATGATCGAAGCCATCACCCCCACCATGACGGAAACCAGCAGAAGCCAGCGGTAGCGCTTGCCGTAGCGGGCACTCAGGGATTGCACAGGAGGATTGTTCATGGGGCGAGGCCGGGTCGGGCCGTCCTACAAGCATATCGGCGTTTGGGACGCGGTCCGCGTCGGCTGGCGCCCCACAATGGGCCCGCGCCGATCGCGACGAAAGACCACGCCATGGAATCCCGGAACGACGACAACATCGAAAGCAAGGAAGAAGCCGCGCAGTCGCTCGCCGCCGAATTCAAGGCGCCAACCGTCACACGCGCCTACCAGTGCCAGTGCGGACGGCCGGTTTTCCTCGCCAACAGTCGCTGCCTCGCCTGCCAGACGCCGCTTGGCTATGTCGTCGAGCAACTCGGCGTCGTGCCGCTCGCGCCGGCGACGCATGATGGCGCGGATCCCGACACCTTCACCGTGTTCGGCGACACGGGCGGCAGGGCCTACCGACACTGCGCGAACCTGATGACGCCTTCGGCCTGCAACTGGATGGTGCCGGCCCCGCGCGAAGGCGACGACCCTTCCTTCAACACCGACGGGCTGACCCCCGGCATGTGCCTCGCGTGCAGCGTGACGCGCACCATTCCGGACCTGGCCGTCGAAGGCAATGGCGACCGATGGCGCAGCCTGGAGCTGGCGAAGCGGCGACTGCTCTCGCAGCTTCTTGCGCTGAGGCTGCCGGTGGTCACGCGGCTGAGCGACCCGGCGCACGGCCTGGCCTTCGACTTCCTGAGCAGCATGCCCGGCGAGCCGCATGTGCTCACCGGCCACGACATGGGCGTCATCACCCTCAACGCCGAGGAGGCGCAGGACGATGTGCGCGAACGCATCCGCGCCGAGATGCGCGAGCCGTATCGCACCCTGCTCGGCCACTTCCGCCACGAAGTCGGGCACTACTACTGGGATCTGCTGGTGCACCCGACGCCGTGGATCGATGGCTTCCGCACGCTCTTCGGCGATGAACGCGAGGACTATGCCGCCGCGCTGCGCAAGCACTACGACAACGGCGCGCCGGCGGACTGGGCCGATCGCTTCGTCACCAGCTATGCGAGCGCGCATCCATGGGAGGACTGGGCCGAAACCTGGGCGCACTACCTGCACATGGCGGACACGGCGGACACGGCGCTGAGCTTTGGCGTCGACGCGCGCAACGTCGAGCTCGCGAGCGATCTCTTCGAGCCGGCGGATCTCTGGCAGCCGGACCATCCGCAGGCGGGGCAGTTCCTCGACTTCCTCAACGGCTGGGTGCGCCTCACGAACGTGCTCAACGAGCTGTCGCGCAGCATGGGGCAGCCCGACTACTACCCCTTCGTGCTGCCGCGCGTGGCCGTGGGCAAGCTGCAGTTCATCCATCAGGTGATCGCGCAGGAGCGCGACCCCCAGCCCCAGTCCGAACCTCAGGCCTGAACCACCGCCAGCGCCGCGCATCGCGCGCAGATACAGGCGAGCCCGCGCTTCTCCTGCGGCACCCTGGCCAGCAGTTCGGGGCTGAAACTGAATTCCGCCGCCATGCACCAGCACGGTGGCTGCTTCTGGCCGGTTTCGCGCTCGACGTCCATCGCGCAGCGATTGGCCTCGCCGCACAACGGGCAGCGAGATGCATCGACGCCGGGAGATTCGCTCATCACGCCTTCTCGAAAGCGGGCAGCTTCTTCGCTACCGGGTGATTCTCGAGCGTCACGTACACCGGCAGGCCGTGGCTGTAAGCCGGATAGTCCTCGCCCTGGATCAACGGCAGCAGATAGCGCCGGCACTTGTCGGTAATGCCCCAGCCGTCCTCGGAGATGAAATCGCGCGGCATGAACTTCTCGGTGTTCGCGACCGCGTCGAGCGGCGCGGTGCCGATGCGGTACTGGTACGGCTCGTCGGCAATGCGCTCGATGGTCGGCATCACCGCGTTCTTGCCTTCCAGTGCCAGCTCGACCGCGCGCTGCCCGAGTTCATAAGCCTGCTTCACGTCGGTGGCCGACGCAATGTGGCGCGCCGCGCGCTGCAGGTAGTCGGCCACCGCCCAATGGAACTTGTGGCCCAGCGCTTCCTTCACCATCTGCGCCACCACCGGCGCCGCGCCGCCGAGCTGCGCATGGCCGAACGCGTCCTTCGTGCCCTGTTCGGCGATGAAGGTGCCGTCGGGGTGATGGCAGCCTTCGGACACCACCACGGTGCAGTAGCCGTGGTACTTCACCAGTGCGTCCACGCGTGCCAGGAACGCCGGCTGGTCGAACGGGATTTCCGGGAACAGGATGACCACCGGCACGCCTTGATCCGCGACCAACCCGCCGGCCGCTGCGATCCATCCCGCATGCCGTCCCATCACCTCGATCACGAACACCTTGGTCGAGGTGGCCGCCATCGAGCGCACATCCATGGAGGCTTCGAGCGTCGACACCGCCACGTACTTCGCGACCGAGCCGAAGCCCGGGCAGCAGTCGGTTATCGGCAAGTCGTTGTCGATGGTCTTGGGCACATGGATGGCCTGCAGCGGATAGCCCATCGACTGCGACAGCTGGCTCATCTTGAAGCAGGTGTCGGCCGAGTCGCCGCCGCCGTTGTAGAAGAAGTAGCCGATGTCGTGCGCCTTGAAGACCTCGATCAGGCGCTCGTACTCGCGCCGGTTCTTTTCGAGCGACTTGAGCTTGTAGCGGCACGAGCCGAACGCGCCGGAAGGCGTCGTGCGCAGCGCGGCGATCGCTTCGGCTGATTCGCGGCCGGTGTCGATCAGATCCTCCGCGAGCGCGCCGAGGATGCCGTTGCGGCCCGCGTACACGGTGCCGATGCGGTCAGGGTGCCGGCGCGCCGTTTCAATGACGCCGCAGGCCGACGCATTGATCACGGAGGTGACGCCGCCGGACTGGGCGTAGAAGGCGTTGAGGGTGGGCATGCGGCATTCTCCCGCAGCCCCTTGCACCGCGCCAGTGGCGCGAACTCAGCGGTTCAACGACCTGGAAGGCCCATCGAACGCGTGATCACCTCCTTCATGATCTCGTTCGTGCCGCCGTAGATGCGCTGCACCCGTGCATCCGCATAGGCGCGTGTCACGGGGTACTCCCACATGAAGCCGTAGCCGCCGTGCAGCTGCACGCACTCATCCATGACCTTGCATTGCAGGTCGCTGGTCCAGTACTTGGCCATGCTCGCGGTCGCCGTGTCGAGCTTCTCCTGCATGAGCAGCTCGATGCACTTGTCGACGAACACGCGCGCAACCTGCACTTCCGTCTGCAATTCGGCGAGCGTGTAGCGCGTGTTCTGGTAGGCGGCCACCGGCTGGCCGAAGACCTTTCGGTCCTTCACGTAGGCCACGGTCTGGTCGATCGCCGACTGCGACGCCGCCACCGCGCCGATCGCGATCTGGAGCCGTTCCCACGGCAACTGCTCCATCAGGCAGACGAAGCCGCGGTTCTCCTGCGCCGCGCCGCCGAGCAGCGCGTCCGCCGGCACGCGCACATCGTTGAAGAACAGCTCGGACGTGTCCTGTGCCTTCAGTCCGAGCTTCTTCAGCCGCTTGCCTTTCTCGAAGCCGGGCATGCCGCGCTCGATCAGGAAGAGGCTGGTGCCCTTCGCGCCGCCGGCCGGATCGGTCTTCGCGACCACGATCACGAGGTCCGAATGCCAGCCGTTGGTGATGAAGGTCTTGCTGCCGTTGAGCACGTAGCTCCCGTCCGGCTGCTGGATCGCGGTGGTGCGCACCGCCTGCAAGTCGCTGCCGGCGGAAGGCTCGCTCATCGCGATCGCGCCGATCATCTCGCCGCTCGCGAGCTTGGGCAGGTAGTGCTGCTTCTGCGCCTCGGTGCCGTAGTTCAGGATGTACGGCGCCACGATCTCGCTGTGCAGCCCGAAGCCGATGCCGGTGAAGCCGCGCGACCAGAGCTCCTCGAACTGGATCACCGAATAGAGCAGGTCGGCGCCGGAGCCGCCGTATTCCTCCGGCAGTGCCATGCAGAGAAATCCGTTCTCGCCGGCCTTGTTCCACACGGCGCGATCGACGTAGCCCTGGTCTTCCCAGGCTTCGTGGAAAGGCGCGATCTCCTTGTCCATGAAGCGGCGGAAGCTGTCGCGGAAGGCCTCGTGGTCGGGCGTGAAAAGTGTGCGTTCGATCATCGGGTTCAGCGTGGAGGAAAGACGGGGACGCGCTTCTGCAGGAAGGCCATCACGCCCTCGGCGAACGTCGGCTTGTCGAGCAACTCGCGCTGGCGCTCGCTCTCGTAGTGCAGTTGCTCGGAGAGCGAATGGTGCTCCGACACTTCGATGGCCTTGCGTGCTTCGAGCACCGCATGCGCCGGCAGCCGTGCGAGGCGCTGCGCGATCTTCAGCGCTTCGAGCAGAAGCAGCCCATCGTCGATGCAGGCCCAGATCAGGCCCCATTGCGCTGCCATCTCCGCGCCGAGCTTTTCGTCGAGAAGCGCCATGCCCAGTGCGCGCGCCGGCCCGACGCGGCGCGGGATGAACCAGGTGCAGCCGAGGTCCGGCACGATCCCCAGCTTGGGCAGGAAGGGCAGATAGAAGTACGCGCTGCGCGCCGCCACCACGATGTCGCATGCCAGCGCCACGCCCACGCCCGCGCCCGCCGCAGGCCCGTTGACAGCGCAGACCACCGGCACCGGCAGCGCGCGGATTTCCTCGATCAACGGATGGCTCATCGACTGCATCCATTCGGCGGTGCGATTGCCGAGCGTCTTGCCGTCGTCGGGCGGATTCATCGCGCTCAGGTCCGCGCCCACGCAGAAGGCCTTGCCCGCGCCGGTGAGCACCACCGCGCGCACCTCGTTGTGCATGCGCACCCGCGCGAGGCTGTCGCGTAGCCCCTCCTGCAATTCGAGCGCGATCGGGTTCAGCTTGGCCGGCAGGTTGAGCGTGATCGTCGCGATGCCGTCATTGACTTCGTAGAGAACGCTGTCGTTCATGCTCACAGCCTCTCCACGATGGTGACGTTGGCCATGCCGCCGCCTTCGCACATGGTCTGCAGGCCGTAGCGCTTGCCGCGCTGGCCGAGCGCGTTGACCAGCGTGGTCATCAGCTTGGTGCCCGATGCGCCCAGCGGATGGCCGAGCGCGATCGCGCCACCGTTGACGTTGAGCCGCGCCGGATCGGCGCCCAGCTTCTGCAGCCATGCGAGCGGCACCGGCGCGAAAGCCTCGTTGACCTCGAAGAGATCGATGTCGTCGATCTTCATGCCGGCTTTCTGCAGCGCACGTGCGGTGGCCGGGATCGGCGCCTCCAGCATGATCACCGGGTCGTGCCCCATCACGCTCATGTGGTGGATGCGCGCGAGCGGCTTCACGCCCAGCGCCTTCAAGCCGCGCTCGTTGACCACCAGCACGCCGCTGGCGCCGTCGCAGATCTGGCTCGCGGTCGCGGCGGAGCAGCGGCCGCCTTCGGCGATCAACTTCACGCCGGCGATGGACTCCAGCGTGGCATCGAAGCGGATGCCTTCGTCGATGGTGTGCATCTCGCCGCTCGCCGAACCGTCGGCGAGGCGGATATCGACCGGCACGATCTCGTCCTTGAACGCGCCTTCACGGGTCGCCGCGATCGCGCGCCTGTGGCTTTCGAGGGCGTAGCGGTCGAGCGCGTCCTTCTCGATGCCGTAGTTCCGCGCGATCAATTCCGCGCCGGTGAACTGGCTGAACTCGACGCCCGGGTAGCGCTTCTGCATCGCGGGGCTCATGTAGATGCCGAGTCCGGCCTTCGCCGGCAGGGCGTTGGGCGTGAACATCGGCACGCGCGTCATGCTTTCGACGCCCGCGGCGATCACCGCGTCC
This sequence comes from Variovorax sp. YR216, assembly GCF_900107745.1. Classification (GTDB taxonomy): domain Bacteria; phylum Pseudomonadota; class Gammaproteobacteria; order Burkholderiales; family Burkholderiaceae_C; genus Variovorax. The sequence continues at coordinate 62,024 of NZ_FNRO01000014.1, forward strand.
ATCGCGCCCGACATCACCGCCTGCGCAGCGAAATGCAGTGCCTGCTGCGACGAGCCGCATTGCCGGTCGACCGACGTGCCCGGCACCGATTCGGGCAGCTTCGATGCGAGCACCGCGTTGCGCGCGACATTGGTCGCCTGTTCGCCGACCTGGCTCACGCAACCGAGGATCACGTCTTCGACGGCGGCCGGATCGATGCCGCTGCGCGCGACCAGTGCGTCGATGACCTGCGCGGCGAGATCGACCGGGTGCCAGCCCGCGAGCTTGCCGCCGCGACGGCCGCCGGCGGTGCGGCCGGTGGCCACGATGAATGCTTCTGCCATGGAGAGTCCCTTCGTCCGAGTGATGAACCCGGCACGGAAGGCGCTCCACTGCCGGGCAAACGTCGATGGTTCGACGCCCGGCGGGTCAGGTCAAGCCGGGGACATCCCGTGGAGCCAGAGTCGCCAAGGTGACGCGATGCGCCGCGGGGCTTCCTGCGCGACCGCGACCGACAGCCGCCGCGCGGAGAAGCGCACGCAGGCGGGTTCCAGCGCCGCGACCAGCGCACGCTCGTGCGAGTCGCTGCGGAAGTGCTCGCCGGGGTTCAGGACGATGTCCCGCCGGTCATGGTCGATCGTGATCCACACCGCGCCGCTCTGGCACTCGATGTCGACCTCGTGCGCATCGGGCAGCGTGAAGATCGCCTTCTTCGGCAGGCTCAGGGAAAGACGTTGCGGGCGGGCGTTCATGGCGGCTCCTTGCATTCACTCTGCGAATGAATATAGTCATCGCTCCTCCTGCTGTCATACGGTCATTTGGAACTCGTTGCATGCGTGCAGAGAATGCGAAGCCCCTTCCGTCGCCGATGGCCGAGCTGCCGCCGCTTGAGCTTTTGCGCAGCTTCGAGGCCGCCGCGCGCACCCTCAGCTTCACCGAGGCGGCGGGCGAACTCTTCGTCACCCAGTCGGCGGTCAGCCGGCAGATCCAGCAACTCGAAGCGAGCCTGGGCGTGTTGCTCTTCGAGCGCCGCCATCGCGCGCTCGCGCTGACCGAGTCCGGCCGCATCTACCAGCGCGCCGTCGTCGAAAGCCTGGAGCGGCTGCGCGACGCCTCGGCCCGCGTGCGCGCCGTGCCCGCGTCGCGTCAGATCGCGCTCACCACCACGCCGGGCTTCGCGTCGCTGTGGCTCATTCCGCGCCTTGCGCGCTTCACGGCGGACCATCCGCTGGTCGACGTGCGGGTCTCGGCCACGCTCGAAGTCATGGACCTCGAACGCAGCCGGATCGACGTCGCGGTGCGCTTCGTGCCGATCGAGCGCGGCACCGGGCCGACGCTGTTCGAGGAATCGGTGATGCCGCTGTGCGCGCCGCATGTGGCCGCCGCCCTGCATGCGCCGGGTGATCTCGTCGATCAGACCCTGCTCACCGTCGATCTCCCGAACCACGCCGAAGCGCCCACCGCCGACTGGGAACCATGGCTCGAGGTGATGCGGCTCACCGACCTGCGCATGAAGAACACCATGCGCTTCACGCAGTACGCGGACGCAGTCGCCGCTGCGGTGGCGGGGCAGGGCGTGGTCATCGGGCGGCTGCCGCTGCTTCGCGAACTGGTGCGTTCGGGCCAGCTCGTGGCGCCTTTCGGCGAGGGGGCGGCGTCTCGCCGGGGCTATTTCATCGAGACATCGCGCCGCGCCGCCACCAATGCCGATGCGCAGGATTTCGTCCGTTGGCTGCGTGCCGAGGCCGAAGTGGCGCAGCGCGGCTGAGCAAGCGCATTAAAGTGGAGGGCTTGGCCGTTTCGGCGGTCTTGCATCCACCGACCAGATATTCCGATGACCTCGACGATCGACAACGACGCTGCCGCGCCTGCGGCTCCGGCTGCACCCACGGCGCCCGCCGCCCCCCGAAAGCGCCGCCGCCGCGGTGGGCAGAAATCAAGGCCCGCTGAGGCGAACGCCGGCCAGCAGCCTGCTGCGCAGCAACCCGCCCAGAAGGCCCAGAAGACCCCAAAAGGCCAACAGAAGCCCGCACGCAAGGTGCATCCGGTGCTCCAGCGCCTCTTCGAGCTCTATCCGAAGATGTTCGGCGCGCGCTTCCTGCCGCTGAAGCTCGGCGCCTACCAGGACCTGCTTGCCGCGCATCCCGATGAGTTCAAGAAGGAAGACCTCAAGATCGCGCTTGGCCTGCATGCGCGCTCCACGCGGTACCTGGAGGCCGTCGCCGCCGGCGAACAGCGCCATGACCTGAACGGCGTCCCGGTCGAGCCGGTCGCGCCGGAGCATGTGCACCACGCGATCCTCGAAGTCTTCAAGCGCCGGCAGGCGCGCACCGGGGAAGACCTGCGTCCCAAGCTGCGCGAGCGGCTGGTCGCGGCCATCGAAAGCTCGGGACTCACGCGCGAGGACTACGTGCTCGCGATGCGCGGCGGCGACGAGACGTCGAATGCGGTGCTCGACGAAGCCTTCGCCGAAGTCGGCGCGCGCAACGCCAAGCGCGAGGCGCTCCGGCGTGCGTTCGAGGCCAGCGGCAAGTCCGTCGTGGAATTTGCCGAGATGTACGGCATGGCGCCGGAGGACGTCGAGCGGACGCTGCAGCGCGCGGCGGCCAGCAAGACGGCCTGACGTCCCGCCGCACAAAGAAAGACGGCACCCCTGAGGTGCCGTTTTTTTCATTCTCCGAGGCGGCTCAGGCTCCAGCCTTCACCTTCAGGCGCCACGCATGCAGCAGCGGCTCGGTGTAGCCGCTCGGCTGCTCGACGCCCTTGAACACGAGATCCTGCGCCGCCTTGTACGCGGCCGAGGTGCCGAAGTTGCCGGCCATGTTCTTGTAGAGCGGGTCACCCGCGTTCTGCTGGTCGACCACGGCCGCCATGCGTTCGAACGTGGCGTTCACCTGTTCTTTGGTCACGACGCCATGCAGCAGCCAGTTGGCGATGTGCTGGCTGGAAATGCGCAGCGTCGCGCGGTCTTCCATCAGGCCCACGTTGTGGATGTCGGGCACCTTCGAGCAGCCGACGCCCTGGTCGATCCAGCGCACCACGTAGCCAAGGATGCCCTGCACGTTGTTGTCCAGCTCCTGCTGGCGTTCGGCATCGGTCCAGTTCACCGACGGCGCGACCGGCACCTTCAGCAGGTCGTTCAGGATGTTGTCGCGCTCGGCTTCGGCGTCGATCTTCTCGAGCTGCTTCTGCACGTCGGCCACGCTGACCTGGTGGTAGTGCAGCGCATGCAGTGTCGCGGCGGTCGGCGAGGGCACCCAGGCGGTGTTTGCGCCGGCCTTGGGGTGGCCGATCTTCTGCTCGAGCATCGCGGCCATCAGGTCGGGCATGGCCCACATGCCCTTGCCGATCTGCGCCTTGCCGCGCAGGCCGCACGAGAGGCCGACCAGCACGTTGTTCTTCTCGTAGGCCTGGATCCACGGCGTGGCCTTGATGTCACCCTTGCGCAGCATCGGACCGGCGTACATGGCGGTGTGCATCTCGTCGCCGGTGCGGTCGAGGAAGCCGGTGTTGATGAAGGCCACGCGCGCGGCCGCCTCGGCGATGCAGGCCTGGAGGTTCACGCTGGTGCGGCGCTCTTCGTCCATGATGCCGAGCTTCACCGTGTTGGCCGGCAGGTTGAGCACCTTCTCGACGGCGCCGAACAGCGCGCTCGCGAAGGCCACTTCGGCCGGGCCGTGCATCTTCGGCTTGACGATGTAGACGCTGCCGGTGCGCGAGTTGCCCTTGCGCTTGAGGTCGATGGTCGCGATGGTCGTGGTGATGACCGCGTCCATGATGCCTTCCGGAATCTCCTTGCCGTCGGCGTAGAGGATGGCCGGGTTGGTCATCAGGTGGCCGACGTTGCGCACGAACATGAGCGAGCGGCCATGCAGCTTGACCGGCTTGCCGTCGGCGCCGGTGTATTCGCGATCGGGGTTCAGGCCGCGGGTGAAGGTCTTGCCGCCCTTGGTGACTTCCTCCGTCAACGTGCCTTGCAGGATGCCGAGCCAGTTCGAATAGGCGAGCACCTTGTCTTCCGCATCGACCACGGCCACCGAGTCCTCGAGGTCGAGGATGGTCGAGAGCGCGGCTTCGAGCACCACGTCGCTCACGCCGGCCGCGTCGCTCTTGCCGATCGGCGTGCTGCGATCGATCTGGATGTCGAGGTGGATGCCGTTGTGCTTGAGCAGCACCGACTTCGGCGCAGCCGCGTCGCCCTGGTAGCCGATGAACTGATCGGGGTTCTTCAGGCCGGTGCTGCTGCTTTGCAGCGCGACCACGAGCTTGCCGCCCTCGACCTTGTAGCCGGTCGCGTTCTTGTGCGAGCCGTTTTCCAGCGGTGCGGCCTGGTCGAGCACGTTGCGAGCGAACTCGATGACCTTCGCGCCGCGCGCCGGGTTGTAGCCCTTGCCCTTCTCGGCGCCGCCGGTTTCGGGAATGGCGTCGGTGCCGTAGAGCGCGTCGTACAGCGAGCCCCAGCGTGCGTTCGCCGCGTTGAGCGCATAGCGGGCATTGAGGATCGGCACCACGAGCTGCGGGCCGGCCTGCAGCGCGAGTTCGGCATCGACATTGGCGGTGGTCGCCTTCACGCCCTGGGGCTGCGGCAGCAGGTAGCCGATCGATTCGAGGAAGGCGCGGTAGGCCGGCATGTCGGCGATCGGGCCGGGGTGTGCCTTGTGCCAGGTGTCCATCTCGGCCTGGATGCGGTCGCGCTCGGCCAGCAGCGCGATGTTCTTGGGCGCGAACTCGCTGACGATCGCGTCGAAGCCCTTCCAGAAGGTCGCGCTGTCCACGCCGGTGGCGGGCAGCACGGTGTCTTCGATGAAGCGGTGAAGCTCGGTGGCGACCTGAAGGCCGTGGACGGTGGTGCGGGCGGTCATGGTTCTTTCTCCTGGGGGAATACGGGGATTCAGCCGGTAACTTTATTCGATACCTGGCTGGCGAGTAATAGCCGAAATCGGGTTTTATCGATGACCAAAATGCAGGTAATCGGGGCGGCGCCCCGCCAAATGCGAGCGTACGCCGGGTGAGCGCCTGCTTCCAGAGTCGGTGGCTAAACGGTCCCGGTGAGCCGTTGTGCCGCCGCGCATACCGGCTCGATGTAGCGCTCGTCGTAGCGGTGCGCCGGCATCGTCAGCGTGACCGCTGCCGCGAGGCCCCCGTCTGCATGCAAGACCGGTGCCGAGATGCCACCGAGTTCGGCCGTGCGATCGCCGACCGCAGCGTAGTAACCCTGCGCGCGGATCGATTCGCAGAGCTTGCGTTCCTTCGCACTCCGCGGCCATTCGGCTTCGGGACCGAACGCGATGAGGACCCGTGCGCCCGCGCCCCGATCAGCCGGCAGCAGATCGCCGGCGCGGACGTGATCGCGCACCGGATGCGGCGAGTCGACCCGGTAGAGACACAGCCGCGCCCAGCCGTCGCCCTGCGGCTGCCGGACGTGGTACGCCGCGCTTTCGCCGGTGGCGGCAACAAGATCGCGCAACACTGGCATGACGACGCCTTCGAGCGAGAACGAAGCGGCGTACAGGCCGTGCAGCCGCGCGATTTCCGCGCCGAGCGCGTACCGGCCGTCCTCCTGCCGGCGGATCAGGCGCGCATGCTCCAGCGACGCCAGCAGCCGCAGCACGGTGCTCTTGTAGAGCTGCGTGCGTTCGGCAAACTGGGCGAGCGTCAACGCGCCATCTCCGGCCTGAAATGCCGCGAGAAGGCTCAGCGCGCGATCGACCGCAGCGGCACCGCCGGGCGCCGCGTTGAGGTCGGACGCCGATTCGATCTGGGCTTTGCGTGGCATGGGCTTCCTTGACAGCGGGGGCGATCGCCGGTCTAATTCTGTTCTATGGAATTTAGTTCTGTTAGATAGAACTGTCAATTCCATTCGAACCCTAGGAGACAGTTCCTGTGAATCCACCCGACATCCTCATCAGCGAGGTCGGTCCGCGCGATGGCCTGCAATCGGTCAAGGGCACCATGCCCACCGCGGACAAGCTGCGCTGGATCGACGCGCTCTACGCGGCCGGCGTGCGTGAAATCGAGGTTGCCTCGTTCGTGCCTGCGCGCTTGCTGCCCCAGATGGCCGACGCTGCCGATGTTGTTCGCCACGCGGTCACGCTGCCTGGCCTGACCGTGATGGCGCTTGTCCCCAACCGCAAAGGCGCCGAGGCGGCGCTCGCGGCTGGCGCGCACAAGCTGACGATGCCGGTGTCCGCGAGCGTGGCGCATTCGCTCGCCAATGTGCGCAAGACGCGCGAGGAAATGGTCGAGGAGGTTCGCGCCGTGTCCGACCTGCGCCGCGAGATCGCGCCGCACGTCAAGCTCGAGGCCGGCATTTCCACTGCCTTCGGCTGCACCTTGCAGGGCGATGTGCCGGAAGACGACGTGATCCAGCTCGCGGCGCAATGCATCGCGGCGGGGGCCGACGAGTCGGGGCTTTCCGACACCGTGGGCTATGCCAATCCCGCGCAGGTGCGCCGGCTGTTCCGCCGCCTGCGCGCCGAGATCGGCGACAAGGCCGGCGCGGCGCACATGCACAACACGCGTGGCCTCGGGCTGGCGAACTGCCTTGCGGCGTATGAAGAAGGCGTTCGTACCTTCGATGCATCGCTCGGTGGCCTCGGCGGCTGCCCCTATGCGCCCGGGGCCTCGGGCAATGTCGTCACCGAAGATCTCGTCTTCATGTTCGAGGCCATGGGCGTGCGCACCGGCATCGACATCCAGAAACTCATCGCGGCCCGCTCGCCGCTCATCGCCGGCCTGCCGGGCGAACCGGTCTACGGCATGACGCCCGAGGCCGGCCTGCCCAAGGGCTTCATGCAAGGAACCGTTCATGTCTGAACCCACCCCACTGCCTTACGCAGGCGTCCGCGTCGTCGAGTTCACCCACATGGTGATGGGGCCGACCTGCGGCATGCTGCTGGGCGACCTCGGCGCCGAGGTCATCAAGGTCGAGCCCATCGAAGGCGACAGCACCCGCCGCCTGCTGGGTTCGGGCGCGGGTTTCTTCCCGACCTTCAACCGCAACAAGAAGAGCATCGCGCTCGACCTCAAGCAGCCCGAAGGCGTGGAGGCCGCGCTGCGCCTGGTTGCCACCGCCGACATCGTGAGCGAGAACTTCAAGCCCGGCACGATGAAGAAGCTGGGGCTCGACTACGAGAGCCTGAAGAAGCTCAACCCGCGCCTCATCTACGTGAGCCACAAGGGCTTCCTGCCGGGCCCCTACGACCACCGCACCGCGCTCGACGAAGTGGTGCAGATGATGGGCGGCCTGGCCTACATGACCGGCCGCGTGGGCGACCCGCTGCGCGCCGGCACCAGCGTCAACGACATCATGGGCGGCATGTTCGGCGCGATCGGCGCGATGGCCGCGCTGCGCCAGCGCGAGCAGACCGGCCAGGGCTGCGAGGTGCAGTCGGCGCTGTTCGAGAACAACATCTTCCTCGTCGCGCAGCACATGATGCAGTTCGCCGCCACCGGCCGCGCGGCCGACCCGATGCCCAGCCGCATCTCGGCCTGGGGCATCTACGACGTCTTCACCGTGAAGGACGGCGAGCAGATCTTCCTCGCGGTGGTCAGCGACAAGCAGTGGGCGATCTTCTGCAAGGCCTTCGGGCTCGACGAGATGTTTGCCGACCCGCGCCTGGCGACCAACAACGACCGCGTGCTCGCCCGCGAATGGATGATGCCGATCCTGCGCTCGCAACTCGCGAATCGCAGCGCGGCGGAACTCAGCGCCGTGTTCGAGCAGAACGAACTGCCCTTCGCGCCCATCACCAAGCCCCAGGACCTGTTCGACGATCCGCACCTCAACGCCACTGGCGGCCTCGCGCCGGTGCGCATGAACGACGGCAGCGAGTCGAAGGTGCCGCTGATGCCGTTCACCATCGGCGGGGAACGGCTCGGCATCCACCAGCAGCCGCCGCTCATCGGTGAGCACACGGATGAACTGCTGCGTGAGGTCGGCTACAGCGATGGGCAGATCGCCACGCTCAAGACGAGTGCCGTCGCCCGGGGCGTTTGACCCCGAAGCCAGGAACCCCGCGGAACCGGCTTCGCCGGGCCGCCAGGGTTGCCCCCGGAAGGGGGTGGAGAGCGACACGAAGTGCGCGAGCCTGGGGGTGAGTCAAATGTCTTCGTGGAGGCAGAGGATGTTGCCTTCGGGGTCCTCGAACCACGCCGCCTTTTCCGAGCCGAGCACGCAGACGTGCTCGACGGTCTTTAGCCCGGGCAGGTCATAGTCCGCGAAGCGCACACCCCGCTTCTCGAGCGCGGCCACCGACTCCGCGATGTGATCGACGCGGAAGCTCACCGCCGTGTGCTCCGCTTTCGTCCCTTCGGGCTTCGGAAAGAGCGCCAGCTCGGTGCCGCCGCAGCGGTAGATGAACTTGCCATCCGGCTTGGCGCCGAGCGGCTCCAGGCCCAGCGCGTCTTCATAGAACCTGCGCGCGCGATCAAGGTCCTTCACGGGCAACATGCACGTGACGCTGCTTGCGGAAAGTGGGTTCATGGCGTGCTCCGGAGGGTTTCCGAAGCCTTCCTTTCTAGGCCGATCGCGCCTTGAACGCAATGCCGGCGGTGCGATCGGATGCTGCGGGCGCATGCAAGCAGGCATCATTGGCGCCGCCATGGACAGACTCAAGCAACTCGAATCCTTCGTCTCGATCGCCACACGGGGCAGTCTCACCGCGGCGGCCAAGGCGGAGGGCGTCGCGCCCGCCATCGTCGGGCGGCGCATCGATGGGCTCGAAGAGCGGCTGGGCGTCAAGCTGCTGGTGCGCACCACGCGGCGCATCACGCTCACGCACGAGGGAAGCGCGTTCCTGGAGGATTGCCAGCGCCTGTTGACCGAGCTCGCGAATGCCGAGGCGAGCGTGAGCGCCGGCGGTGTCAAGGCCAGCGGCCACCTGCGCGTGACCGCCCCGGCGGGCTTCGGGCGCAGGCATGTCGCGCCGCTGGTGCCGCGCTTTCACGAGCTGCATCCGGAAGTGACCCTCTCGCTCAACCTGAGCGACCGCGTGATCGACGTGGCCGGCGAGAACTTCGACTGCGCGGTGCGCGTCGGCGACCTGCCCGATTCATCGCTGGTGAGCGTTCGCCTCGCCGACAACCGGCGCCGCTGTGTGGCGACGCCCGAGTTCGTCCGCCGCCACGGCGCGCCGAAGCATCCGTCGGAGCTGTCGCGCTTCGATTGCCTGAGCCTGTCGAGCGACGCCTCGCAGACGCGAGGCTGGGCGTTTCGCGTGCCGACCGCCAACGGCGAGCACGAGGTGATCCACCTCAAGCCCTCGGGGCCGCTCGACTGCTCGGATGGCCAGGTGCTGCACGACTGGTGCCTCGCCGGGCACGGCATCGCGTGGCGCAGCACCTGGGAGGTCGAAGCCGAGATCGACGCTGGCCTGCTGGTGCCGCTGCTCGACGATTTCGCCGCGCCCCCGAACGGCATCTATGCGGTCTTCCCCCAGCGCAAGCACCTGCCGCTGCGCGTGCGGCTCTGGCTCGACTTTCTGAAGGCGCACTATGCGCGGCCGGAGTTCTGGGGCGGCACAATCAATGCGCCATCGACAACCGAGGAATCCCACCGATGACGCTCGAAGCCATCCTTGCGTACCTGCACATCCTGGCCATCCTGACGATGGTCGTCTTCATTTCCAGCGAGGCGGCGTTGTGCCGGGCCGAGTGGATGAATGCGGCGGTGGTCGAGCGGCTCGCCCGGGTCGACATGGTCTATGGCATTGCGGCCATCGCCGTGCTCGCGACCGGCGTGGCGCGCACCTGGTGGGGCATGAAGGGCACGACGTGGTACTGGACCAACCCGTTGCTGCACCTGAAGCTGACGCTCTTCATCATCGTCGGCCTGCTGTCGATCAGGCCGACGATGACCTACTCGCGCTGGCGCAAGGCGCTGCGTTCGAGCGGCACGCTGCCGGCCGAGGCCGAGGTGCGCAAGACGCGCAAGCAGTTGATGGTCCAGGCGCACATCATTGCGCTGATTCCGCTGGCCGCCGTGTTCCTCGCGCGCGGCTTCGGCGCCAGGAGCTAGCGCGATGTCGCCGGCGACTTCCCGGGGGCTGTTCGCCGGCACCATCTTCACCAGCGCCTTCCTGCTGTTTCTCGTCCAGCCGCTGATCGCCAAGCAGATCCTGCCGTGGTTCGGCGGATCGGCGGCGGTGTGGTCGATCTGCATGGTGTTCTTCCAGGTCGTGCTGCTGGCGGGCTATGCGTATTCCGACTGGGTCACGCGGCGGCTGGCGTCCCGGGCACAGGCGCGGCTGCATATCGGCCTGCTGCTGGCGAGCCTCATCTTTCTGCCCATCGTGACGGATGCGCGCTGGAAGCCGACCGGCACCGAGGACCCGACGCTGTGGATCCTCGGCCTCTTGCTTGGCACGATCGGGCTGCCGTACTTCCTTCTGTCGACCACCGGTCCGCTGGTGCAGTCCTGGGTTGCGCGCACGCCCTGGGGCGCACAGGTCTACCGCTACTTCTCGTTGTCGAACTTCGCGTCGCTCGCCTCCCTGCTGGCCTATCCGGTGCTGATCGAGCCGCGCAGCTCGCTGGTCCAGCAGGCATGGGGTTGGTCGGCCGGCTATGCCGCGTTCGTGCTGTTGTGTGCGGGGACGGCGCTGCATGTCTCGCGGCGCTGGCCGGCCGGGGCGCCGGTCGTGGCGTCCAGTGCGACCGTTGCGCCATCGGCCCGGCCCGCCGCCGGCGACTACCTGATGTGGCTCGCGCTGCCGGCGCTCGGATCCTGGCTGCTGCTGGCGATCACCAACCACCTGACTCAGAACGTCGCGGCGATTCCCTTCCTCTGGGTGCTGCCGCTGTCGGTGTATCTGCTGACCTTCGTGCTGACCTTCGAGAGCGATCGCTGGTATCGCCGGGCGGTCTTCGTGCCGCTCGCCGCTGCAATGCTCGCGCTGTGCGCCTTCGGCCTGCAGGACAGCCTGGGCACCAACCTGCGGACCGCGCTGCCGATCTACGTCGTCGGGCTGTTCGCGCTGTGCATGTTCCTCCACGGCGAGATGGCACGGCTGCGGCCGGGCGGGGCGTACCTCACGCGCTTCTACCTGATGCTGTCGCTGGGCGGCGCCCTCGGCGGGGTGAGCGTCGGGCTGATCGCGCCGCACGTGCTGCCGGCCTACTACGAGCTTGGCGTGGGACTGATGCTCTGTGCGCTGATCGCAGCGGTGCTGTGGCGGCAGCGTCGCGTCGGCATGGTGGCATCACTCGGCCTGGCCGCCGCCTGCGCGTGGTTCCTGGCGCTGCAGGTGGCGGGCGATGCGTCCGGGGCGCGCCGCATGGAGCGCAACTTCTACGGGACGCTGCTCACGCTCGATACGTTTCGTGGCGATGCGAAGGAGCAGGTCCGCCAGATGTACCACGGCTCCGTCAAGCACGGCGAGCAGTACCTCGCGGCTGCGCGGCGCCGCGAGCCCACCACCTACTACGGCCGGTCATCCGGCATCGGCCTCGCGATCGAGTCGGCGCCGGCGAAAGGCCGCCGGGTCGGCCTGATCGGCCTGGGCGCCGGCACGCTGGCCGCGTATGGCCGGACCGGCGACGTCTACCGCGTCTATGAGATCAACCCCGAGGTGTTCACGCTGGCCGACAGCGAGTTCAGCTTCCTCGCCGACAGCCACGCCCGCATCGAGCGCGTGCTCGGCGACGCGCGACTGGCGCTGGAGCGCGAAAGCCCGATGTCCTTCGACGTGCTCGCGGTCGATGCCTTTTCGGGCGATTCGGTGCCGATCCACCTGATCACCTGCGAGGCGATGGACATCTACTGGAAGCACATGAAGCCGGATGGCATCGTGGCCTTCCATGTCACCAACCGCTTCCTCGCGCTCGCGCCGGTGGTCGAGCAGATCGCGCTGGAGAAGGGTCTGCATGTCGCCTTCGTGCACGACGAACCGGCCGACCCGGCGCTGCGCAACACCGATTGGGTGCTCGTCGCACGCGATCCCGACGTGCTCCAGCGCGACGCCATCCGCCGCGCGAGCTCCGACATCGCGCCGATCCCAGGCCTGCAGGCCTGGACCGACGACTACAACAACCTCTTCAGCGTGTTGAAGTAAGAGCCCCCCGACAAGCGGCCGGCGAAGACAGGCCCGTTCGGGTGAACCCCGCGGAACCGGCTTCGCCGGGCCGCCGGGGTTGCCCCCTGGAAGGGGGTGGAGAGCGACACGAAGTGCGCGAGCCTGGGGGTCAGCCTTTGGCCTCTGCCTCGCACTTCTTCATGAAGCTGTTCTTGGCGGCGCCCGCGAGCGGCTTGCCGTTCTTGTCGATCGCCTTGGTGGCGCAGGTGGCCGACATGGCCGCCTTGGCGTCTTTCTCGCACTTCTTGACGAAGCTGGTCTTGGCGGCACCGTTGAGCTTCTTGTCCGCAGCCTGGGCATCGCAGGTCTGTGCGTGTGCCACGCCGAAGGAGAGGGTGGCGCCCAGAGCCAGCAGGGAAAGGAGTTTTTTCATGATGGAGAAATCCTTGCAGATGGGTTGCGACAGGTGATCCCCCGCCGCCGGGGCTGCCCACCCTAACGGTCCATCTTGACTGTTGGATGACGTTCGTCACAGATCGTCATCCTGCCCCTCGTAAAATCCCGCGATGCTATTGGTCAAACAGGAGCTGCTCGCGGCACTCGCGAACACGCTCGAAACCCTCTCGCCCGGCGCCGGCAGCAAGGCCGCGTTCGAGTCCCCCAAGGTTGCGGCGCATGGCGACTTCGCCTGCACGGCGGCGATGCAGCTCGCCAAGCCCCTGCAGCGCAAGCCACGCGAACTTGCAGAACAGATCAGCTCGGCGCTGATGGCGACGCCGGTCTTCGCCCAGTGGGTGGACGCGATCGAGATCGCGGGCCCCGGTTTCCTCAACATCCGCCTCAAGACGGCCGCCAAGCAGCAGGTGGTGCGCGAGGTGCTCACCGCGGGCGACCACTTCGGCGAACAGCCCCAGGACGGCGAGCGGGTGCTGGTGGAATTCGTCTCGGCCAACCCGACCGGCCCGCTGCACGTCGGCCACGGCCGCCAGGCGGCGCTCGGCGACGCGATCTGCAACCTGCTCGCCACGCAGGGCCACGACGTCTATCGCGAGTTCTATTACAACGACGCCGGCGTGCAGATCCAGACGCTGGCCAACAGCACGCAACTGCGCGCCAAGGGGCTCAAGCCGGGCGACGCCGGATGGCCCGAGCAGGCCTACAACGGCGAATACATCGCCGACATCGCCGAGGACTTCAAGGCAAAGAAGACGGTGCGCTCGGACGATCGCGAATTCACCGCGAGCGGCGACGTCGAGGACATCGACTCGATCCGCCAGTTCGCCGTCGCCTATCTGCGCCACGAGCAGGACCTGGACCTCAAGGCCTTCCAGGTCCGCTTCGACAACTACTACCTCGAGTCGAGCCTCTACACCAGCGGCCGCGTCGAGGCGACGGTCAAGAAGCTCGTCGAGGCCGGCAAGACCTACGAGCAGGATGGTGCACTGTGGCTCAAGTCCACCGATTACGGTGACGACAAGGACCGTGTTATGCGCAAGGGCGACGGCACGTACACCTACTTCGTGCCCGACGTGGCCTATCACATCGCCAAGTGGGAGCGCGGCTTCCACAAGGTGGTGAACATCCAGGGCACCGACCACCACGGCACCATCGCGCGCGTGCGCGCCGGTCTTCAGGCGGCGGGTGTCGGCATTCCCGCCGGCTATCCCGACTACGTGCTGCACACGATGGTGCGCGTGATGCGCGGCGGCGAAGAGGTCAAGATCAGCAAGCGCGCCGGCAGCTACGTCACCTTGCGTGACCTGATCGAATGGACCAGCACCGACGCGGTGCGCTTCTTCCTGCTCAGCCGCAAGCCCGATACCGAATACACCTTCGACATCGACCTCGCGCTCGCGCAGAACAACGACAACCCGGTCTACTACGTGCAGTACGCGCATGCGCGCATCTGCTCGGTGCTCGCGGCCTGGGGCGGCGATGCCGCGACGCTCAAGGATGTCGACCTGTCGCCCCTGCAGAGCCCGGCCGCACAGGCGCTGCTGCTGCAGCTCGCGAAGTACCCGGCCATGCTCACCGGCGCGGCCAAGGATTTCGCGCCGCACGACGTCACCTTCTACCTGCGCGAACTGGCTGCCAGCTACCACAGCTATTACGACGCCGAGCGCATCCTGGTCGACGAGGAGCCGGTCAAGCGCGCCCGGCTCGCGCTGGTCGCTGCCACTGCGCAGGTGCTGCACAATGGCCTCGCTGTTCTCGGCGTGAGCGCGCCGCAGAAGATGTGATTTCGACCCCCACCATGAAGCAAAGACAAAGCGGCAACATCGTCATCGGCCTGATCATCGGACTGGTGCTCGGCCTGGGCGTGGCGCTCGGCATCGCGGTCTACGTGACCAAAGTGCCGATCCCGTTCATGACGAAAACCCAGCGCAGCGGCCCCGAACAGGACGAGGCCGAGGCACGCAAGAACCGCGACTGGGATCCGAACGCGCCGCTCGCGGGCAAGGCCGCGCAGCAGCCTGCGCGCCCGCCCGCGACGACCGCGAATGCGAGCCCGACGACGGCCCCGCCCCAGCCGGCGACGGCTGGGCCGCTCAACCCGCCGAGCGCGCCGGTGCCGGTCGTGGTCGCGCCGAATGCCAAGAGCACTGAATCCGCACCCGCGCGTCCGCGCACAGCGCCCGTTCCGGCAGAGGCGAACGCGACGCCGTCGAGCGATCCGCTGGGCGACCTTGCCCGGGCGCGCGCCGGCATCGGCGGCGGCAGCACGTCGACCGCCAGCGCCGGCAAGAGCGCCGGTAATAGCGCCGGTAATAGCGCTGGCACGGGCGCCGATCCGTTCATCTACTTCGTCCAGGCGGGGGCGTTCCGCACCAACGAAGACGCCGAGGCCCAGCGCGCCAAGCTCTCGTTGATGGGCGTCGAGGCCAAGGTGACCGAGCGCGAGCAGTCCGGCCGCACCGTCTACCGGGTGCGCGCGGGCCCGTTCAACAAGAAGGAAGACGCTGACCTGCTCAAGGAACGGCTCGACGGTGGCGGACTCGAGTCCGCGCTGGTCCGAGTCCAGCGTTGACCGCTGACATTTCTTTACTTCGCGTGTCCGGGGAACTCGCCCCGGAGCGCAGGCTCTTTCAGCCGCATAGGAGAACTCATTAATGAAACGTCGTGACTTTTCACTGGCCGCAGCTTCGCTGGGTCTTCTTCCGCTGGTTTCGAACGCGCAGGCGCGTATGCCGAAGGCCGGAACCGACTACATCGTGCTCGGCACGCCCATGCCGGTCGATGTACCGGCCGGCAAGGTGGAAGTGGTGGAATTCTTCTCGTACAACTGCCCGCACTGCGCCGCCTTCGAGCCGCAGCTGGAAGCCTGGGTCAAGAAGCTCCCTCCGAACGTCGTGTTCCGGCGCATCCCGGTGCCCTTCGTTGGCAACGACACCGAAGCCAAGCAGCGCATGTACTACACGCTCGAGGCCATGGGCAAGGTGGACGAATTCCAGCCGCAGATCTTCGACGCCATCCACAAGCAGCGCCAGCCGCTGTTCGGCGACGCAGCCATCCTCGCGTGGGCCGAGAAGCAGCCGGGCCTGGACGCCAAGAAGTTCGCCGAGCTTTACAAGTCCTTCTCGGTCGCCGGCAAGGCCAAGCGCGCGGCCCAGCTCACCAATGACTACCGGGTGGCCGGCGTTCCGGCGCTGGGCGTCGCCGGCCGCTGGTATGTCGACGGCGACACCGCCGGCTCGCTCGACCGTGCGCTGCAGGTCGTCGAGTACCTGATCGGCGAAGCCAAGAAGAGCTGAGCGCATTGCCCGGGACGGTCGCCGCGATCGTCCCTCCGCTTCGCAAAGCCCGCCTTGGCGGGCTTTTTCATCCTGGCCGCGAAACCGCGTCCAACGGCCGCATACAATCGTGCAGCAAGTTTCGTGCCTTTATGAATTCGCCATCCCACTTCCCCTCCCTTCGTCACCTCGGCCGCGCGGTCGTTCTGGCCCTGGCATTGGCGGGCATCGGCTCCGTCGCCCAGGCTGAAAAGGCCGACCGGGCCAAGCCGATGAACATCGAGGCGGACTCGATGCGCTACGACGACCTCAAGCAGACCAGCGTCTTCACCGGCAACGTGGTCGTCACCAAGGGCACGATCACCATCCGCGGCGAACGCATCGACGTGCGGCAGGATCCGGAGGGCTACCAGTACGGCGTGGTCACCGCCGCTCCCGGCAAACTGGCCTACTACAAGCAGAAGCGCGACGCCGGCACCGACGAATGGATCGAAGGCGAAGCCGAAACCATCGAATACGACAGCCGCGCCGACAACGTGAAGTTCATCCGCCGCGCGGTGATGCGGCGCCTGATCGGCGCGACGCCCAATGACGAAAGCAGCGGTCCGCTGATCGTCTACGACCAGAGCAACGACACCTTTACCGTCAACGGCGCCGGCCTGCCGCCGAATGCCGGGGTCGCGAGCCAGCCGAGCGGGCGCGTGCGCGCCATCCTGACGCCCAAGCCCGTCGCCCAGGCCCCGGGTTCAACCGCGGCCGGCGCCAAGACCCCGGCGCCGGCGGTCGAAACGCCTGCGCCCGGAAAGGGCCTGCGCTCCACGACCACCCTGGGCGGAGAAGCAAAGAAGTGATCGAAACCGCTGGCTTCAACGACAACGCGGATTTCACCGGCAGCCGACTCGAAGCGCGCGGCCTGCAGAAGTCCTATGGCAGCCGCAAGGTGGTCAAGGACGTGTCGCTCGGCGTGCAGAAAGGCGAAGTCGTCGGCCTGCTGGGTCCGAACGGCGCGGGCAAGACCACCTCCTTCTACATGATCGTCGGGCTGGTCCGGGCCGATGCCGGCGACATCACCATCGATGGCGAGCCGATCGCGCACATGCCGATCCATCGGCGCTCGCGCATGGGCCTGAGCTACCTGCCGCAGGAAGCCTCGATCTTCCGCAAGCTCACGGTGGAGGAGAACGTTCGCGCCGTCCTCGAACTCCAGCGCGAACCCGACGCCAACGGCCGGCCGGTGACGCTGTCGAAGCAGCGTATCGAGGAGCGCCTGGCCGAACTGCTGGCCGACCTGCGCGTCGACCACCTTCGCGACTCCCCGGCGCTGGCGCTGTCGGGCGGCGAGCGCCGCCGTGTCGAGATCGCCCGCGCACTGGCCACGCAACCGCGCTTCATCCTGCTGGACGAGCCGTTCGCGGGCATCGATCCGATCGCGGTCATCGAAATCCAGCGGATCATCAGCTTCCTGAAGGAGCGCGGCATCGGCGTGCTGATCACCGATCACAACGTGCGCGAGACGCTCGGCATCTGCGATCACGCTTTCATCATCAGCGACGGGCATGTGCTGGCGCAGGGCACACCGTCGGAGATCGTCGACAACGCCGAGGTCCGGCGCGTGTACCTCGGCGAGCACTTCCGTATGTAAGGCGGGGACTCCAGAGTCGTCATGAAACAGGGTCTCTCGCTGCGGGTTTCGCAGCATCTCGCGTTGACTCCCCAGCTCCAGCAGTCGATCCGGCTGCTGCAGCTGTCCACGCTGGAGCTCTCGCAGGAAGTCGAGCAGATGCTCGACGAAAACCCCTTTCTCGAACGCACCGTCGAGGACGCGCCGCGCGAGGAATTCGGCCTCGAAGCCGCCGACACGCCGGTGCGCGAGGACGATCGGCTCGCGGAGAGTGACGGCGACTTCGCCAGCGCCGCATCGTCTTCGCTGTCCGACACCACCACGGCGACCGGCGATGCGGAGACCGCGGTCGCGGAGGGCTTCGACGGCGAGCCCGACTGGGAGGGCGACGGCACCGTCGACCTCGCGCCGGACGACAGCGAATGGGGCAGCGACGCCCCCGCGCGCGCCAACAACCTCGGCGACGACGAGCGCGCCGACGCGACCGAACTCGCGCGCAGCCAGGAGTCTCTCCAGTCCCATCTGCACCGGCAGGCGCTGGCGCTGAGGCTGAGCGAAACCGACAGGGCTGCGTTGCGCTTTCTGATCGAATCGCTCAACGACGACGGCTACCTCGAGGATTCGCTGCCGGCGCTGGCTTCCGGATTGGCCGGCGACGACAACGACCAGTTCGACGACCTCGTGCATCACTTCCAGGTCGCGCTGGGCCTGCTCCAGAGCCTGGAGCCCGCCGGCGTCGGTGCGCGCAATCTCGGCGAATGCCTCACGATCCAGCTTCGCGCCCTCGCGCACGAGGACGAGACCGACGACGAGGAGCAGATCCGCAAGACCGCGATCGCGATCTGCAAGCAGCCGATGGAGCTGCTCGCCAAGCGCGACTTCAAGCGGCTCGCCACGCTCACCCGCAGCAATGAGGAAGAAGTCCGCGCGGCGCTGCAGCTCATCGCCAGGCTCGAGCCCAAGCCGGGCCGCCGCTTCGTGGACGTGGAGCGCAACGTCGTCATCCCCGACGTGATCGTCACGCGCGTGGGCAACGGCGGCAACGTGAAGTTCCGCGTCATGCTCAACCCCGAGGTGATGCCGCGGCTGCGCGTGCATGACATCTACGCCGGGGCGCTCAAGCAGCACAAGGGCGAGGGCAGCCAGGCGCTGTCGCAGCGCCTGCAGGAGGCTCGCTGGTTCATCAAGAACATCCAGCAGCGTTTCGACACCATCCTGCGTGTGTCCAATGCGATCGTCGAGCGGCAGAAGAACTTCTTCGTGCACGGCGAGCTCGCGATGCGCCCGCTGGTGCTGCGAGAGATCGCCGACGAGCTCGGCCTGCACGAATCGACCATCAGCCGCGTGACCACCGCCAAGTACATGGCCACGCCCTACGGCACGGTCGAGCTCAAGTACTTTTTCGGCTCCGCGCTCGGCACCGAGACCGGCGGGAACGCATCGAGTACCGCGGTGCGCGCGCTCATCAAGCAGTTCGTCACCGCCGAGGACCAGAAGAAGCCGCTGTCGGACAGCCAGATCTCCGAGATGCTCAAGGAGCAGGGCATCGAGTGCGCGCGCCGCACCGTGGCCAAGTACCGCGAAGCCTTGCGCATCGCCCCGGCGAACCTTCGCAAGGCGCTCTGAGCGCATCCTGACCTTGCGCTTTCAACGCGGTGGGGGACACGACGTCGGGTCTACTGGCTGCGGACCGCCTCGACCTGCACCAGCAGCTTCACCTTGTCCTCGAAGCCGAAGGTGGTGCCCCAGGTGATGCCCCACTGGCTGCGCTGCACCGTGGCCTCGAAGTCGCCACCGCAGGTCTGCCGGTTGATCAGCGGGCTGATGTAGCAGTTGAAGCGGACGGCCTTCAGGGTGACGGGGTGCGCCTGGCCCATCAGCGTGAGGGTGCCGTCGACCGCGGCCACCTTGTCTGCGCTGAAGCCGATCCTGTTCGACACGAAGCGACCGGTCGGAAACCGCGCCACGTCGAAGAACTCCGGGCTCTTGAGGTGCCGGTTGAGCAAATCGACGCCGGTGCTGACGGTGCCGATGTCGACCGTGATGTCGATTACGCCGCCTGTGCCGCTCGCGTCGATCCTGACCGTGCCGCCCTGGGTGCTGAAGCGGCCGCGGTTGGTGGTGGTGCCGTAGTGATCGATTTCGTAGATCACGAAGGTGTGATCCGGGTCGACGGTATAGGTCGCGCCCCGAATGGGACTGCCGCCCGGCTTGGGCGGTGGAAGGACTTCGGACGACTGCTGCGCCGCCGCGAGTGCCGCCGCGGTCGTCAGCGCGGCGAAGGCAATGAGCGGCTTGGCGGTGGCCGTGGCCGGAGCATAAGTCCGTCGTCAGCCCTGCGCCTGTAGGAGCAGCGCCCGCAGCGCCACCGGCTGGACCGGCTTGCGCAGCGCCCGCCACCCCCGCAGGCTCGCGAGGTCCTGCGTGGCATCGTCGATGTCGGCGGACACGAGCGCGATCGAGAGTGTCGGCGCGCGCCGCTGCAGTTCCTTGGCGAGCGTGATGCCGTCGATCGAGCCCGGCAGGCGGATGTCGCACAGGGCGATGTCGAAGCCCGCGAGGGTCTTCAGCGCCAGCGCCTCGACCGCGCTGCCGCACACATGCGCGCGCGCGCCCCACAGCCGCAGCAGCGCCGCCATGCTGTCGGCGACCACCGCGTTGTCTTCGATGATGAGCACCGAAAGATCGGGGCGCAGCGGCGTCGCGTCCTGTGCCGTTGCGGCGGCAGCCTCGCCGGCCAGACCCACTCCGGTGGTGATGGGCGCATCCTTCGGCGCGGCCGGCAGCTCGAATCCGAAGACCGATCCGCGCCCGGGCGCGGAGCGCAGCGTGATCTGCACGCCGAGCCGCAGGGCCAGCCGCCGCACGATCGCGAGCCCCAGGCCATGGCCGCGCTGCAGGTTCCGCTCCACATTGCCGATCTGCTCGAAATCGCCGAACACACGGTCCTGCGCCTCGGGTGCAATGCCGATGCCGGAGTCGCGCACCTCGATGCGCCATCCGCCCGCCCGCCGCCGGCAGGCCAGCAGCACGCGGCCTCGCGGCGTGAACTTGAGCGCGTTGTCCACGAGGTTGCCGAGAATGCGTCGCAGGGTGACTACATCGGTCCACACCACCGCGTCGTCCGGGCAGCGCACCCGGACCCGGCCGGTGCCGGTCTGGCGGGCCAGTTCGCTGAGCAGCGGCGCGAGCGCGATCGCGACCGGCGAGATCGGATCGGCCGCCGCCTCGATGCGCCCGATCTCGAGCAACTGGTTGGTGAGCCCCTCGAGCGCCTGCTGGGCGCGCGACAGCGCCGCCAGCGTGTTCTGCACCGTGACCTGGTCTTCGCCCGCTTCGAGCTGATGGCGCAGCACCTCGGCCTGCAGGCCCATCGCCATCACCGGCTGGCGCAGGTCGTGGTTGGCGGCCGAAAAGAAGCGCAGCCGTTCGGCCTGCGCCTGCTGCGACTGGCGCAGGCCGGCCATCGCCTGCTCGCGCAGCGTGCTTTCGTTGTGGCGCAGGCCGATGTTCTCTTCGAGCTGGCGCGCTCGTTCGCCGACCAGCCGCCACACCATGACCAGCAGCCCGATGCCGAGCAGCGCGAGCGACACCATCGCCGGCGCGCCGAAGGCCACGCCCATGGCGATCACCGGTGCGAGCAGCAGCGTGATCGCGATCTGCATCGCGGGCGCGAAGTACGACACCGAGAACACCGACGACAACGTCATCGCCATCACGACCACGCCGATCATGAGCTGGGTGGTCGGGTTCGCCGGATCGAACAGCAGGATTCCCGCGGCGCCATGCGCGCCCTCATGGATTGCGATGCGCAACGTGTGCAGGCGCAGTGCGCCAGGCAGGTTGTCGCGCGTCAGAGGACTCGGAAGGCGTTGCGGAAAGAAGGCGCGATAGCCGGTGGTGACCGCGATCAGGGTGATCCAGATCGCCGCGTTGCGCGCCGAATACTGCCATCCGAAGAGCACCGCGGCGCCGCAATCGAGCAGGAACTGCACGAGCAGCATGCTGCCGCTGGGCTGCGCGCTGAGCCGCAACACTTCGCAACGGACAGCAAATCCGTCGGCTTTGAAAGCCTCGGTCGCTGTGGGATTCGGCGAGTTGCTCATCTGCGGCTGAGTCCGAAGTAGAACAGCATCAAGACGCGGCGACAATCGCATCGTGAACGAACTCTCGCTTTTTCTCCCGTGCGCCGCGGGCGTGGAGGACTTCCTTGCACAGGAAGTCCACGCGCTCACCGGGCGCGTCGGCCAGGACCTGCTCTCGGCGCGCGGCGGCGTCCGTGTCCGGGCCGGCTGGCGCGATGCGCTCAAGCTCAACCTGCACAGCCGCCTCGCCCAGCGCGTGCTGATCGAGGTCGCGCACGCGCCCTACCGCAGCGAGAACGACCTCTACGCCATCGCGGGCGGCGTCGCCTGGGAAGTCTGGTTCACGCCGAAGCAGACTTTCAAGATCGAGACCACCGCGCAGCACAGCCCACTCCAGAGCCTCAACTTCGCCACCCTGCGCATCAAGGATGCGATCGCCGACCGCTTTCGCGCCAAGGCGGGCGGCGTGCGTCCCAGCATCGAGACGCAATGGCCGGACGTGCGGGTCTTCGCGCACCTGACGACCGAGTTCTGCACGCTGTACATCGACACCTCGGGCGAGCCGCTCTTCAAGCGCGGCTGGCGGCAGGACAAGGGTGATGCGCCACTCAAGGAAACGCTCGCCGCCGCGATGCTGGCCGCCAGCGGCTGGTGGAATCCGGAAACCGGCGAGGTCTCGCCGCAGCCGCTGTACGACCCCTGCTGCGGCAGCGGCACCATCGCGATCGAAGCGGCGCAGATCGCGACCGGCATCGCAGCCGGCTCGTCGCGGCGGTTTGGTTTCGAGAAGCTCCTGCCTTTTCAGTCCCACGTGTGGGCAGCACTGAAGGCAGAGGCCGCTCCCAGGGCCGATCGGCGGCCGACGCCGGTCTTCGGCTCCGACGTGTCGCACCGCATGGTCGATTTCGCCGAACGCAATGCCGAGCGCGCGGGTGTCGCGCAAGCGGTGCAGTTCCGCGGCGGCGATGCCTTGCAGCGGATGCCGCCGGCGGAGTCGGGGGTGATCGTGCTCAACCCGCCGTATGGAGAGCGCATCGAAGTCGGCGGCGTCGCGCGCGGACGCGCCGGCCCCTCCGGCGCGCCGGCGCGCGGACGCGAAGAGGCGCAGACCGAGGACGGCGGCGAGTTCTTCGTCCAGCTCGCCAGCCACTGGAAGAAGAACTACGCCGGCTGGACCGCGTGGGTGCTAACGCCCGACATGCAGTTGCCCAAGCGCATGCGGCTCAAGGAATCGCGCCGCGTACCGATGTGGAACGGGCCGATCGAGTGCCGGCTGTTCCGCTTCGACATGGTGGCCGGCTCGGCGCGCGAGCGAGCACCGGCGCCGCAGCCTCAGCCTCAGCCGTAGCGTTTGCGCGCGAGCGCCGAGCCATCGGCCAGCGCCTGGAGCTTTCGCAGCGCGACGTCGCGATCCATCGGCGCCATCCCGCAGTTGGTGCACGGCAGCAGCCGCTGCTTCGGCACGTACTTCAGCGCCAGTCCGATGGTGTCGGCCACCTGCTCGGGCGTCTCGACCTCGTCGCTCGCCACGTCGATCACGCCGACCATCACGTCCTTGCCGTCCAGCAGCTTCATCAGATCCGGCGGCACATGCGAATGGAAGCACTCCAGGCTGACCTGGTCGATGCGGCTCTTCGCAAGCGCCGGGAACACCGCTTCGTATTGCCGCCACTCATCGCCAAGGGTCGCCTTCCAGTCCACGTTGGCCTGGATGCCATAGCCATAGCAGATGTGAACCGCGGTGGTGCAGGTGAGCCCCTCTGCCGCGCGCTCGAGCGCCTTCACGCCCCAGTCGGCCGCGTCTTGCATGTAGACGTTGAACGCCGGCTCGTCGAACTGGATGATGTCCACCCCATCGGCCTGGAGCGCGAGCGCTTCCTGGTTCAACAGATCCGCGAACGCCATCGCCATCTTCACGCGGTCGCCGTAGAAGCGGTCGGCCACGGTGTCGACGATGGTCATGGGCCCGGGCAACGTGAACTTGATCCGGCGGGTGGCGTGCGCGCGCAGCAATCGCGCTTCGGTCGCGTGCACCCGGCCCTTGAGGCGGAGCGGCGACACCACCTGCGGCACCATCGCGTCGTAGCGGTTGTTGCGGATGCCCATCCTGACCTTGTGGTCGAAGTCGATGCCTTCGACCTGCTCCAGAAAGCCGTGCACGAAGTGCTGGCGCGACTGCTCGCCGTCGCCGATCACATCGAGGCCCGTATCTTCCTGCGCCTTGATCCACAGCAGCGTCGCGTCGGCCTTGGCCTGCGCGAGCTCGGCGCCATCGGCCTTCCATTGCGGCCAGAGCTTCCGGGTCTCGGCCAGCCAGGACGGCTTGGGCAGGCTGCCCGCGATGGTCGAGCTGAAAAGGGGACGTGACATCGTGATCCTTCCTGAAATCGGTTCGGGAGCGTACGCGAATCCCGCCGACGCACGCATCGGGCATACCTGGGCCAGAATGCAGCCCTTCCGGCCTTGAGCCGCATCGGTGGCATCCGCTGCCCACCCCCAACTTCCACCTCACGCCATGACCGATCTTTCTGCGTTCCCCATCACGAAGAAGTGGCCCGCCCAGCATCCCGACCGACTGCAGCTGTATTCGCTGCCCACGCCAAACGGCGTGAAGGTGTCGATCGCGCTGGAGGAAACCGGCCTGCCCTATGAGCCGCACCTGGTGAGCTTCGAGTCGCACGACCAGACCTCGCCGGCCTTCCTCTCGCTCAACCCCAACAACAAGATCCCCGCGATCATCGACCCGAACGGCCCCGGCGGAAAGCCGCTGCCGCTGTTCGAATCCGGCGCGATCCTCATCTATCTCGCCGACAAGACCGGCAAGCTCATGCCCAAGGATCCGGTGGCCCGCTACCAGACCATCCAGTGGCTGATGTTCCAGATGGGCGGCATCGGGCCGATGTTCGGCCAGGTCGGCTTCTTCCACAAATTCGCCGGCAAGAACTTCGACGACAAGCGCCCGCGCGACCGCTACGTCGACGAATCCAAGCGCCTGCTGCGTGTGCTCGACCAGCACCTCGAAGGCCGCCAGTGGGTGATGGGCGACGACTACACCATCGCCGACATCGCGATCTTCCCGTGGGTGCGCAACCTGGTCGGCTTCTATGGCGCGGCGGACCTCGTTGGCATCGCCGACTTCCCGCAGGTCACGCGCGTGCTGGAGGCCTTCGTCGCGCGCCCGGCGGTGATCGCCGGCCTCAACATCCCGAGCCGCGGCTGAGCATCGGCCCACACGCCGGCATGACCGTCGTCCTCGACACCAACATCGTTCTCGACCTCCTGGTGTTCGACGATCCGGAGCGGGCGCCGCTCGCGGCCGCGCTTGCGGCCGGCGAGCTGCGCTGGCTCGCCACGGCCGCGATGCGCGACGAGTTCGAGCGCGTGCTCGGCTATCCGCTGATCGTGGCTCGGCTGGCGGCCATCGGCCGGCAGTCCGCCGAGGTGCTTGCCGCCTTCGATGCGCGCGTGCACATGATCGACGCCGTGCCGGCCCGCGCGCCCTGCGTATGCAGCGATCCGGACGACCAGATCTTCATCGACCTCGCGGTCGCGCACGGTGCGCGGCTTGTGAGCAAGGATCGCGCGGTGCTTTCGATGCACAGGCGGCTGGCGGCGCACGGCGTCGCCGTTTCGACGGCCTAGTGGCTGTACCAGCGCGCCAGCAGGCTCGCTACTGCGCGCACCCGCTGCGTGTCGCGCCCCCAGCGCCGCCCCGAGGGCAGATGCCGCAGCCACCGCATGCGCCGCGCTGCGACGGTCAGACGGTCGCGCACTTCGTCGCTCGCATCCGCCAGTACCGCGTGCCAATGCTGGGCGGCTGCATGGGGCGATGCGGCATCGACCAGCATCGCGGTGGAGTGCAGGTAGCTGAGCCAGTCGCGCGTCTGGCATTCGGGCAACGGCAGCGTCTCGCCGGGGTCGTCCTCGAAATCGATGTAGCCGATGGCGCCGTCCGGGCACTGCACGAGGTTGCGGTCGAAGGCCTGGCTCAGGTAGGCGTCGCGCGAATGCACCAGCGCGATGGCGTCCAGCCCGTCGCGCCAGACCGCGAGCAGCGCGACGGGACCGGCGGCAGCCGCCTGATCGAGCCGCTCCTGGAGCACCACGGCCGGGCGGCCGCTTTCGCCGAGGTCGGAAATCAGCATGCCATCCGTCTGCTGTGCCAGCACCGCCGGAACGCGCAGGCCGGCATCGCCGAGCTGCCGCAGCCGCCGCGCCTCGATCTCGATCGCCGCCTCGCCGCCCGGGTTGGGCACGGGCGACAGCACATCGAGCCGGAGCACGCCGGAAATCGCCGCCAGCAGCCGGTAGCGCGCCTGGCCATGCCGGGGCCCGGCCTTCTTCAGCCAGACGCGCTGGCCCCCGAAGCGATGGCTCGAAACCGCCTTCGTCTGCTGCGGCAGCATGAGCCGCAGAAATTCGGCGTAGTCCTCCGCCTGTGGCGGCGCGTCCGCCTCGAGGGGCGCGGGCGCGGAAGCCGTGCCTTTTCGCATCTGAACGCGGGAGGAAACCCCGCCCCGTCTGACAACGCTCATACGGACAGGATCGGGTGCGGGAGGGGTTGCGCAATTTCGCAAGGCGAAAAAATGGCGCAACCCGCGGGGAGCGGCGGAATCGACGGGGTAGGAATAGCGGTCTCCGGGAACCTTGCTGCATCATAGAGGGCTGCCTGTGCACTGACATGACAACCCTTCCCGACACCCCCCCCAACACCCCGCCCGCGGACGCGCCGCTCGGCCCCGACGATTTCGACGCCCAGGACAACGCGCTCGACGCCATGCGCGAGCACGACGAGGAGATTCCGCAGTGGGAATTCTGCGAAGGCTTCCTGGCCGCGCTGGTCTGCTCGCGCCGGCCCATCGAGCCTTCCGAGTACTGGCCCGTGCTGCTGGGCGATGGCTTCGCGCCCGCGCAGCACATGGAGTTCGTCTGGCGCTGGAAGCGCCGCTGGCGCGAGATCGAGACCGCGCTCGATGCCGACGTCGAGTCGCTCGAGGACGAACGCACCTTCCAGCCCGAGGTGCTCGACACGCGTGGCGCCATCGCCGCGCTGCCCGAGGAGGAGCGCGGCGAGATGGATGGCGAGGCCATCCCGTCCTTCGCGCAGGTGTGGGCGCTCGGCTTCATGTACGCGGTGGAGAACTGGCCCGACGAATGGGCCGCGCCGCGCGACAAGGAAGCGGCGCAGATGCTCGACGACGCGCTCGACGCGATCGTCACGCTGACCGAGGACGACAAGGGCCAGCCCGTGGTCTCGATGTACGCCGAGGACGGCCCGCCCAGCGTGAGCCAGCAGCGCGTGGATGATTTCGGCGCCGCCATCTGGGCGGTGTACGACCTGCGGCAGCTCTGGCGCAGCATGGGTCCGCGCGTGGAGACCATCCGCAAGGAAGCGACCCCGGGGCGCAACGACCCGTGTCCCTGCGGTAGCGGCAAGAAGTACAAGAAGTGCCACGGGCAGTAGCGCTCCCTCCGACGGAGCTGGGGCGTTGAGTTCGGCGTCGATCGCTCTTCCCGCGCGCACGGCGTGGGCGATGGTGCTCGCGCTGTGCACCGCCTTCGCGCTCAGCCAGGCCTTCCGCACCGTGGGCGCGATCATGGCCGGGCCGCTGCAGAAGGAATTCGGGCTGTCGGCGCAGGCGCTCGGGATCTTCTCGGGCTCGTTCCACTTTGCCTTCGGCGCGATGCAGCTCTTCATGGGCATCGGCATCGACCTGCACGGCGTGCGCCGCACGATGCTCACCGCGTTCCCGCTCGCGATCGCCGGTGCGGTCCTTTCCGCTTTCGCGCCGGGCTACGGGTGGCTGGTGGTGGGGCAGGTGCTGATCGGCGTCGGCTGCGCGCCAGCCTTCCTGGTGTGCACGGTGTTCATCGCACGGCACTTTCCGGTGACGCGATTCGCGTCGATCTCGGGGCTGGTGCTCAGCATCGGCGGCGTGGGCATGTTGATGACCGGCACGCCGCTCGCATGGCTGGTGCAGGAGCATTCGTGGCGCATGGGCTTCGCGGTGCTCGCGGTCGCTTCGGTGCTCGCATGGCTGTCGATCCTCTGGGGCGTGCGCGAGCCCTTGCCGCAGGGCAGGGGCCCGCGCGAATCGATGACGGCCGCGCTGCGGCAGTTCGGCGCGCTGTTCGCGATGCCGCACACGCTCGGCATCATGGTGCTCGGCGCGGTGACCTACGCCGCGTTCATCTCGCTGCGCGGGCTGTGGCTGGGGCCGCTGCTCGTGGAGCGCCACGGCTTCACGCTGGTGCAGAGCGGCAACGTCGCGCTGATCGTGTCGGTCATTTCGCTGATCGGTGCACCGCTCTTCGGCCGCATGGACCGCGACGGCCCGACGCGCCGGCGGCGCATCGTGGCCTGTGCCTTCGCGTACGCGGGCTTCTTCGTCGCCATCGCGCTCTTCAACAGCGCGTGGATCGACATCGTCTGCGCGGTGCTGATCGGCTTCGTGTCGGGTTTCATCGTCTGGCAGTACGCCGACGTGCGGGCGGCCTATCCGTCCGCCATCACCGGCCGCGCGATGGCAGTGTTCACGATGGCGATGTTCCTCGGCGTGGCACTGATGCAGTGGGGCACCGGTGTCGCCGCGTCGGTCGCGCAGGCGCATGGCGCCGATCCGTTCAGGGCGGTGCTCGCGACGATCGCGGTGCTGCTGGTGGGCGCGACGTTCGCGTTCGCGTGGCTGCCGGCGCCGAAGAACGAGGGTTGAACGGGGGCCTCAGGCGGCCGTGTTCTGCGCCGGTGCGGCGAAGGTCACGTCGCTGATCCAGTTGCGCTTTCTGCGCGCGAGGCGCGCGTCGATGTCCTCGCCCTCGAACGACGCCGGCACCGGGCGAAGCAGCGCGCGGTCCACATTGCCGAAGGCGTTCACGTTCACCACCGCGTAGGTGCGATCGTCCAGCGTGCAGGTCACCAGCGGCACCACGCCGCACCGGCTGCAGACGTGGAAGCGGCCGGTGCCCGTGCCGAAGAAGTAGCCGGGATCGAGCGACGGGTCCCGCACTGTCACCCGCAATGCGCCGGCCGGGTTGGAGGTCCACACGCCGCCGTGCTTGACGCAGAACGAGCAGCCGCAGGCGCGCGCCGGTATCTCGGTGGGGTCCGGCTCCCACGTGAGGTCGAAGGAGATGTTGCCGCAGTGGCAACCGCCCTGGATCAGCATGGCGGACCTCCTGTCCGGATTCGGGATCGCCCGTTCAGATGTTGAAAGCGCGCCGCGACGCGGGTTGCACGATGTCCGCGTACTCGGGGTGCTTGCGCAGCCACCCGGCGATGAACTGGCACACCGGAATGACCGGCAGGCCTCGTGCCCGCGCCTCGTCGAGCACGTGTCGCGCGATCGCGGAGCCGACGCCCTTGCCTTCGTGCGCCGGCAGCACCTCGGTGTGCGTGAACATGATGGCATTGCTCAGCAGGTTGTATTCGCAGTAGCCGGCGAGCTCGCCGCCGATGGTCGCTTCGTAGCGATGCAGTTCGGGTTTGTCGGTGATCGTGATGTCGGTCATGCGATGTCCATGCGGTTCAGGGTTGGCGGGCGAGGAAGGCCGCGAGGTTCGCCGCCGCGGTGGCGCGCACCTTCCTGCGGAGTATCGGCGACCAGCCCAGCAACAGGCCCGGTGTGCCCAGCGCCTGCCGGGACCAGCGCCAGAAATCGAAGCTGTCGCGCTGCGTGGCGATGAGCCCCTCGGGCGTGAAGGTGAAGCGCGAGTCGATCGCGTTGTCGACGATGCGCCCGGTCGCGCTGAACAGGTAGTGCGCGTCCCAGTGCGCGCTGCCGCCCGTGGCATCGGCTCGCACGTCGCGATAGCTGAGCTTCCAGACGGCCGCGCCCTTGGCCCGCGTGCCCCCACAGAGCATCTTCCACATGCCGCCGATCTCGCGCGCGCCGCGCAGCGAAAAGGCTTCGTCGTCGAAGGTGGCATCTGCGGCGTAGCAGGTCGCCATCGTCTCCGCGTCGAGGCGGGCGAAGGCGTCGTAAAGAAGGTGGATGGTTCTTTCAGGGGACATGGGTATTGGGGAATTGAAATGGATCTGTGGCCATTGGAGATATCGAGAAGACGAGTAGTAATTGTGTAGTAGTCGTCAATTGACTTTGGTTTGTTTGCATCAATTCGTTCGTTCGAAGGCAATTTCGATTTTTCAGCCTTTTCTTATATGGCCCGATTTTCAGTATTGAAAGAATAGCCACGCTGCAACGCACCAATTCTTTCTGCCTGGTCCGTTGCCGCTCTCCCGGCACCCGATCCCGTGGCACTCCAAGCGGCCCCGGACGGATTGCCATTCACACTCCAACTAAGGGAATTTTCGAATGAAAGCATCACTGGTCGCATCCGCAATGTTCGCCGCCCTGCTCGCTGCAGGCAGCGCCTCGGCGGAGTCGACGATCACTTTCACGGGCAGCGTGACCGATCGCACCTGCTCGTTCACCGGCGGCAACGGCACCAGCGGCGGCACCAATGGCAACTTCACCGTTCCGCTGTCGCCTGTTTCGGCCGCCGAAATCGACGGGGCTCCAGCCAGGACATTCGGCGCCAAGGGTTTCGCGATCAACATCACAGGTGGCGGCACCGCCACCTGCGCGGACGGCACGCCGGCCAAGATGTCGTGGAACGCGCTCCAGGCCACCATCGATCAGGCCAACGGCACGCTGCGGAACACCCTCACCGGCGCCACCGCCGCCACCAACGTCGGCATCGGCCTGTTCAATGTCAACGGCAGCCGGATCGACCTGCGCAACACCGACGATGCGAACAACCCGACGGTGAACGTGTCCGGCTCGAGCGCCCAGCTGCAGTACGTGGCCAAGTACGTGGGCTTCGGCGGCTCCGTGACGGCCGGCGCTGTCCAGTCAGCGCTTGAGTACGTCGTGTCGTTCAACTGACGCGCCGCTCCGGCCGCAACGCTCGCACGGCCCCGCCTTGGCGGCCGTGCGAGCCCTCTTCACCTTCCCCGTTCCGCAAAGATGATTCCGTTGTTCGCTCGAATGGCCATTCCCGTGGTGGCACTGTTCTGTTGGTTCGCGCCCGCGCAGGCCAGTCTGGTGATCGAAGGCACGCGTGTCGTCTTTCCCTCGTCGGCGAGGGATGTCACCGTCGGCATCGTCAATCCCGACACCAACGCCTACCTCATGCAGGCATGGCTGGACACCACTTCGGAAGCCGAGAGCAGGCCCGATACGTCCAAGGCCCCGTTCATGCTGACCCCGGTGGTGAGCCGCATCGACGCCGGAGAACGACGCAGCATCCGCATCGTCCCGCTGGCCGCGACGCTCCCGCAGGACCGCGAATCCATCTTCTATCTGCATGTCCTCGGCGTGCCCGCGATGCCGAGTGACGTCCAGGCCGACGACAACTTCGTCCAGGTGGCCGTGCGCAGCGTGATCAAGGTGTTCTACCGCCCCGCCGCGCTGAAGAGCACCGATGCCGTCGCCGCGCCCGCCGCGCTGGTCTGGAGGCTGGTCCCGCAAGGCAGGGGCCACGCCCTGGAGGCGCACAACCCGACGCCGTTCCATGTCTCGTTCTCGCAGTTCAGCGTCGATGTCGACGGCAAGACCATCGACGACTTCTCCGGCGGCATGGTCGGGCCGGGGCAGACCGTGGTGATGAGCACGCCGCGATTGAACGCGCATCTTGCGCAAGGCGGCATCGCGATCCGCTACACCGCCCTCAACGATTGGGGTGGGCGCATGACCGAGCCCCTGACCCTCGCAAAGTAGTCCTCCATGTCCTCGATCTTCACGAATCGCCACTCGGCCACGAGTGGCGGGAGGCGCAGCTCGCGCCTGCGGTCCGGCCCGCAATCGCTTCGTCGGGCCATCCTCATGGCAGTCGGCACCCTGGCCGGTGCCGCCTTCGCCCAGGATTCCGTTCCCTCGCCGGCACCCGAGCGCCGGGGCGGCGTGCAGGTGGCCCAGTTCAACACCGACCTGCTGTTCGGCGGTGGCGCGGTCGATGCCAGCCGCTTTCGTTTCGGCAACCCGGTCCTGGCCGGCGACTACCGGGTCGATATCAACGTCAACGGCGATCATTTCGCGCGTGAAACCCTGCGCTTCGTCGACCCGGGGAACACCGGCAGCGCAGGGCCGTGCCTGAGCGTCGAGTTGCTGCAGCGCATGGGCGTGCTGACGACCGGGATCGTCCCCGACGCCACCGGCTGCGTGGATCCGGGCCAGATCAGCCCCGACGCGAGCTATCGCTTCAACGACGCGGCCTTGACGCTGGACCTGGGCATCCCGCAGGTCGCGCTGTCGCAGCAGCCGCGCGGCTATGTCGATCCCGCGCTGTGGGATCCGGGCGTCAACGCCGCCACGCTCGGGTACAGCCTGAGCAGCTTCCGCTCGAGCTCGTCGGGCCGCAGCGACACATCGAACTTCCTGGGGCTCAATGCCGGCGTGAACGTGGGTGCCTGGCGATTCAGGCAGTACGGCACCCTCAGCAACGCCAGCAGCCAGGGAACCCACTGGAACACCATCTCGGCATTCGTCCAGCGCGATCTCCAGTCGCTGCAGTCGCAGCTGACCATCGGCGACACCTTCACCACCGGCGACCTGTTCGACTCCATGGGCTTTCGCGGCGTGCGCATCGCGACGGACGACCGCATGCTGCCGCAATCGCTGCGCGGCTACGCGCCGATCATCCGTGGCGTCGCCAACAGCCAGGCGCGGGTGGAAGTCCGCCAGAACAACAACCTCATCTACCAGACCACCGTGGCGGCGGGCGATTTCGCGATCACCGACCTCTATTCGACCGGCTACGGCGGCGACCTGGAGGTGACGATCACCGAGAGCGACGGCAGCAAGCGTTCCTTCCGCGTGCCCTATGCGTCCGTGGCGCAACTGCTGCGCCCGGGCTACAACCGGGTGAGCGCGACCGTCGGGCAGTTGCGGGACATGTCCCTGTCGCGCAAGCCCTACGTCGGCGAAGTCACCTGGCAGCGCGGGCTGACCAACACCATCACCGGATACACCGGCGCGCAGGCCACCGACGATGCCTACCAGGCGGTCATGGGCGGCGTGGCCTTCAACACGCCGGTGGGGGCGGTGGCCCTCGATTCGACCTATGCCCGGGCCCGTATCCGGCTGGGCCAGGTCGGGGCATCGGACACGCAGGACGGCACCAGCACGCGCCTGACCTACACCAACAACATCACGAGCACCGGCACCAACTTCACGCTGGCCGCCTACCGCTACTCGACCAAGGGCTTTCTTTCGCTCAGCGACAGCGCCAGGCTCAACGATCTTGCCGATCGCTCGGGGCCGGACGTACTGCCCGACAGTGCTTCGAGTGCCAGCGACATCCTCGAACGCCAGAAGCAGCGCCTGCAGCTCAACCTCAACCAGACCATCGGCACATCGAGCGCCGTCTTCTTCAGCGGCTCGACGCAGAACTTCTGGAATCGGTCGGGCAGCGTGCGCCAGTTCACCGCGGGCTTCAATCACATTGCCGGAGCCGCAAGCATCGGCCTCTTCGCGGCCCGCCTGCAGCGGTCCGGGGGGCAATGGGACAACCAGATCGGCGTCAGCGTCAGCGTCAGCCTGGGGCCGCGCACCGAGACGCGCAGCCCCGTCTCCGTGGCGCTTCGCACCAACAAGATCGACGGCGGGGACTGGCACACCCAGGGCTCGGTCGGCGGGACTGCCGGCGAACGCGGCGAGTTCGGCTATTCCGCCAACGCGGGCCATGGCGGCGGTACCTCCGACTTCGGCGTGGCGGGCAGCTACTCCGGCAGCGCGGGCAACGTCGGCGTCGGCTACAGCCGAAGTTCCGGCGGCAGCAGCAGCGTCTCGGCCAACGCCAGCGGCGCTCTCGTCGCCTTTCCCGGCGGCGTCAGCCTGGCGCCCAGCCTCGGCGAGACGGTGGGCGTGGTCGAGGCCAAGGGTGCCGCGGGCGCAAGGCTGACGCAGGGCACCAATGTGTCGATCGGGCGCAACGGCTACGCCGTGGTTCCCTACCTGTCGCCCTACCAGTCCAATGAGATCGCCCTGGATCCCTCCGGGACCAGCCTCGACTTCGAACTCAAGTCCAGCAGCAAGCGTGTCGCGCCGACGGCCGGTGCTGTCGTCAAGGTGGCGTTCGAGGTGGAGCGCGGGCGTGCCATGGTCGTGCGCGCGCGCATGCCGGACGGCCGCCCCTTGCCGTTCGGCGCCGATGTCTATCAAGGCGACACATTGCTCGGCGCGGTGGGCCAGGGCAGTCGCATGCTCGTGCGGGTCGCCGAAGACAGCGGGCGGCTCAGCGTCAAGCCCGGATCAGGCGTGGCGTGCGCGATCGACTACGCCCTGCCGCCGCTCGCGGACAACGAGCAGCCGGTCGGCCTGCCCACCGTCGATGCGGTCTGCCAACCCGCGTCCGGCAAGGGAGGTTGAAGGGTGAAATTCATCGCATTCCTTCTGCAGCAACCCGGGCATTGCCGCCGCGTGCTGCGCGCCGCCGGGGTGGCCTGCCTTCTTGCCGCCACGGGCGCCGCGTCGGCGGGCGTCGAAGCCCCCACGCGTGTGGTGTTCGAAGGCACCAGCAAGGACATGAGCCTCGTGCTGCGCAACCCCGGGCAGACGCCCTCCCTGGTTCAGGTCTGGATCGACGAGGGTGATCCGCGCGTCGATCCCAGCAAGGTGAACAGCCCCTTCCTGATCCCCCAGCCCCTCGCGCGGGTCGATCCGGGCGAGCGGCATCGCATGCGACTTCTCTATGCCCCCGACGCGAAGCCCCTGCCAGAGGACCGCGAGAGCCGCTTCTTCCTCAACATCCTGGACATTCCCCCCAAGGTGGACCCCGTGCCGGGCGGCGCTGCCATGCTGACCTTGGCGGTGCGCTACCGGATGCCGCTCATCTACCGGCCGGCCGGCCTGACGAAGGTTTCCCGCCCGGCGTACGTGACCGCTTCGTTCATGCCCTGGGGGTTGGAGCAGGAAAACGGCCAGTGGCAATTGCAGGCGAAAAACGAAGGGCGGTACTACCTCACGCTCGGCGATTTCGAGCTGAAGCAGGACGGCGCCACCTTCGTCGCCAAGGGTGACGAAGTCGCGCCCTACTCGCAAAAGAACTTCGCGCTGACTGCGTCCGACGCCACCAGGGACATGTCCGCGCTGGACAAGTCCAGGCCGATGGAACTGACCTACACGGTCGCCGACGACGGCGGGCAGCGGGTGACCGTCCGCCGCGAGATGGTGCCCGATGCCTCCCACCTCCGGACTCTCCCGCCTGGTTCCCCGGCGGATTCAGAAAGCAAAGCCGTAGCCCCATGAACAACTCCTCCCTCTTTCGTTGCCTGGGCCGCTTCCGGGTGGCCGCGCCGATCGTCATTCCGGCCCTGATGGGCGCACCCCTCCTGGCACATGCACAGAATGTGCAGTGCGCCAGTCCGGCCCCCACCCTGACCGTGCAGAGCGCGTGGGCCGCAACCAACAGGAACCCGATGGATGTCGCCAAGAACACCGAAGCGATCAACACGGCGAAGCTGCTGATCGCCTACGCCGTGACGAAGCTCGATAGCGGGCAGGCGGCCATGTCCCTCCACATCGGCTATACCTCGCTTCAGGGTAGCGAATGGGTCGCGGCGGCCAACGCCGTGCGCTTCAATCAGTACGCGAATACGGCCAAGGGCTTTGGAATGCGCATGACCGACGTCACAACGCCGAACTCCCCCAAGGCATGGACGCCCGGTCTGGAGGACCCGGTCTTCGGCAATCAGGTTTCCAACGCGGGGATCAACCAGACCACCCTGCTCGCGACGTCGATCCAGTTCGATCTGGTGCGGCTGGATGACCTGACCACTCCGGGCACGCTGCGTTACTTCGGCGGCAACGGGGTTGCTTTCAACCCTCGCTACATTCCCAGGGGCGGCGGGCCCTGGACCAACATTCCCAACTGCGCCCTCGGCGTGGGCATCGTCGACTTCGGCCGATTCAGCATGCCTGAACCGCCTCCTCCCCCTCCGCCCAAGATGGCCTGCACCTTCAACGGCGGCAATGCGATCAACATCCACCTGCCTCAGGTGTATGTGGGCAACCTGGTCACTGTGGGGCAACCCCCGGCGGGCAACTACCCCAAGGTCCAGTTCCCGCTTCGCTACAGCTGCGAGACGGGGGGCGTCGTCAATCCCAACTACGTGCTTCAGCTCAATGGAAACGCAGCCCCCAGCGGCAGCAGCGCGCTGGCCACCAATCTGGCCAACGTGGGCGTGAAGGTGGAGGCGGTGAGCAGCCGTGGCGGCGCGGCGGTCACGCTGGAGCCCAACACGACCCAGATGCCGCTGTACGACGCCGGCGCCGCGGGCGGCTCCACGATGACCCTTGTCAGCTATCCGGTACGCACGCAGAGTGGCGCCATCACCGCGGGCAGCTTCCAGGCGGAGGGCACGCTGGAGGTCTTCTCCAACTAGCGGGCAGCGCTAGTCAGAGGGGCCTCGCTGATGCCCAGGGGCGACGAGGTCGCTCCCTATTCGACCAAGGCCTTCAGCGTCTGCAGGGCGTGATGCACGGTGGCGCTGCGCACCGCGGCGCGATCCCCATCGAAGCGGCGGCGTTCGGTGCGCACCTGGCCGGCCACGCCCCAGCCGAACCACACGGTGCCCACGGGCTTGTCGGGCGAGCCGCCCGTGGGCCCGGCGACACCGGTGACGGCGACGGCCACCTGCGCCTTCGAATGTCCGATGGCGCCTTGCACCATCGCCCGCGCGACCTCTTCGCTCACCGCGCCATGCGCCGCGATCAGTGCCGCGTCGACCCCGAGCATTTCGGACTTGGCCTCGTTGGAGTAGGTCACGAAGCCGCGCTCGAACCAGTTGCTGGAGCCTGAGAGATCGGTGCACGCGCCGGCGATGAGGCCGCCGGTGCAGCTTTCGGCGGTGGCCATCATCCAGCGCTTGCGCTGCAGCAGATCGGCAAGCGCCAGCACCAGCGCGGGCGTGTCGAGGTCGGAAAGCGAGGGAGTTTGCGTCATCGGGTTCACCATGCGCCAAGGGCAGAGACTGCGGCGATCACCAGCAGCGTGCAGAAGGCGGCCACCAGGTCGTCGAAGATGATGCCGAATCCTGCCCTGTGCCAGCGCATCGTTTCCGGCGTGGCGTCCTTCTGCTTGAAGAGCTGGTCGGCCCAGCCCACGGGACCTCGCTTGACCGCGTCGAACAAGCGAAAGAGCGCGAAAGCGAGGATCTGCATCGGCAGCCCGGCCGGCATGACGAGCCAGAGGATGATCCAGAACGCGACGACTTCGTCCCACACGACATTGCCCGGGTCCGCCACGTTCATGTGGCGCGCGGTCACGGTGCAGGCCCACCAGCCGATCGGCAGCGACGCGAGGATCACCCAGCCGATGGTCGTGCTGGACAGCCACAGGTGCATGACGAGGTAGGCCGCCCACGCCCACAGCGTGCCGATGGTGCCCGGCGCGCGGCGCGGAAGGCCCGAGCCGAAGCCGAGGGCGATGAGGTGCGCCGGGTGCGCGAACATGAAGCGCACCGTGGCGCGGCGTGGCGAAAAGTCGGAGGGGGTGCCGGAAGGGGAAGCAGCAGACATGAGGGCGACAGTGTCGCGCATCTGCGCCGATGCCGGAGCAAAAGGAAAGCAGGCTCAGGCGGCGGCCACCTCCCGTACCACCTGGCCGCGCAGGCGCGCCACCAGATCGCCCGTGTCTTCGGGCACGCAATCGCCACGCCATGCGACATGCTGGTCGGCCCGACAGAGCAACAGCCGGTGACGGTAGGCGGCCGGGACGTCGGCCGCATCGACGTCGACGAGGGTCAACGGCATGCCGCACGATGCCGCGGCCCGCACCAGCGTCGAGACATCCGCCGCGCGATCGAAGCGCAGCAGCGTGTAGCCGGGCCCGAAGGTGTCGTACAGCGAGCGTCCGTCGGCAAGCCAGATATGCGGCGCGCGGCAGCCCGGCACGGTGGAAGGCGTGAAGCTGCCCATCGAGTACGCCGGCGGCTCCTCGCCGTCGGCCGCGATGATCGGCGAACCCATGTAGTAGTAGCCGAAGTTCAGGCCGCCGCAGCAGAACTGCTGCACGTTGAGTTCGTAGGCCTCTCGCCCGACCTCGGCGCGCAGCGCATCGCCCTCGGCGCCCGGCGCCTCGATGTCGGCGGGCACGGCCCGGCGGGCGCGGATCATCTTCTGCGCGTGATCCATCGCGAAATGCGATACCTGTTCGGTGATCGGCTGGCGTTCGGCCTCGTAGGCGTCGAGGATGCCCTCGTCCGCCCAGCCCTGCACGCAGGCAGAGAGCAGCCAGGACAGGTTGACGGCATCGGCGATGCCCGCGTTCATGCCATAGCCCGCGTACGGTACCCACAGGTGCGCCGCATCGCCCGCGATGAACGCGCGGCGGTCGCGGAAGCGGTCGGCAACGAGCCGGCGCCCGACCCAGTCTTCCTTGCTGATCACTTCGTAGCGGAAGTCCGCGCCGACGCCGAGAATCTCTCGGATCGCCCAGTCGCGATTCACCGAATCGAACTCGGGCTCGTCGACATTGAGGTGGTTGTGCACCAGCCACGTCTCCTGGCCGTCGATGGCGAACACCGTGCCGCAGCGGCGCGGGTTCACGGAATAGTAGGACCACGCCGGTTTGCCGGGGATCATCGCGCGCAGTTCCGGCGCCCGGATGAAGGTCGACTGCACCCGCTGGATGACCGCGGTGCCTTCGAGCTTCGCGCCGATCTTCTTGCGCACGCCCGAGCTGCCGCCGTCGCAGCCCACCAGGAACCGGCACCGGATGGTGCGGGCGGTGCCGTCATCGAGGTCGAGAGCCGTGGCCGATACGCCCTCGTCGTCCTGTTCGAAATCGGTGACCTGCGTGCGATTGAACAGCGTCACGTTCGGCAACGCCGCCGCGTGCCGCAGCAGGATCGGCTCGAGATAGATCTGGTTGATGCGGTGCGGCGGCTCCGGCGTGGGCCACCAGGCGTCCGGGCCTTCGGTCTCGGTGTAGCGGTCGCGGCGGCACGGGATCGGGATGCGCGTGAGCTCCGTGCCTGTCATGCTGGTGCGGAACACCACGTCGTTCGGATGATCGGCGGGCAGGCCGGCGTCGCGCAGCTTCTGCGCCACGCCCAGGCGGCGGAACTGCTCCATCGTGCGCGCCGACACGTGGTTGCACTTCACGTTCGGCGGCTCGGCAAAGCGGCGGGTCTCGGCGATGGCGACCCTC
Organism: Variovorax sp. YR216; assembly: GCF_900107745.1. Classification (GTDB taxonomy): domain Bacteria; phylum Pseudomonadota; class Gammaproteobacteria; order Burkholderiales; family Burkholderiaceae_C; genus Variovorax. The sequence continues at coordinate 100,605 of NZ_FNRO01000014.1, forward strand.
ACGCCGCGCGAGGCCAGGTCCATGGCCAGGGTCAGGCCCACGGGGCCGGCGCCGACGATCAGTACGTCGGCTTGGAGTTCTTGGTTCGTCATCGGGTTCTCAGTCCAGCTTGATGCCTGCGGTCTTGATGACCTTGGCCCATTTCTTCGTCTCGGCGCGGATGTAGTTGTCGAAGTCCTTGGGCGTGCCCGGCGCGGGCTCCACGCCAAGGTTGCGCATGGCGGCCTTGACCTGCTCGTCGTTGAGCGCGTCGACGATTTCCGCGTTCAGCCGCGCGACGATCGGGGCCGGCGTGTCGGCCGGGGCGACGACGCCGAACCAGCCGGTCGAGTCGTAGCCCGGCAATCCCGCTTCGGCGACGGTGGGGACGTCCGGCAGCATCGGCAGTCGCGCCGGGCTGGTCACGGCATAGGCGATGAGCTTGCCCGCCTTGATCTGCTGCAGGGCCGACGGCAGATCGACGACCGCCAGCGGAATCTGACCCGCCAGCGCGTCGAGCGCCGCGGGGCCCGAACCGCGGTACGGCACCTCCACCAGCTTCACGTCTGCCATCTGGCCGAAGAGCGCCGCCGACAGGTGCATGGCCGTGCCGTTGCCGCCGTGGCCGATCGACAGCTTGCCCGGCTGGGCCTTCGCCAGTGCGATCAGGTCGCGCTGCGCCTTCGCCGGCACCGAGGGATGCCCGACGATCACGAATGGAATTGCGGCGAGCATGCCGACCGGCTTGAAATCCTTCAGCGGGTCGAAGGGCATGTTGGGGTAGAGGCTGGAATTCGCCGACAGCGCGCCAGCGGCGCCGACACCCAGTGTGTAGCCGTCGCCCGTCGCCTTCGCTACGGCCGCGAGGCCGACGTTGCCGCCGGCGCCGGGCCGGTTGTCGACCACCACCGGCTGGCCGAGCTTGTCGTTCAGTTTCGGCACCAGCATGCGGACCACCGCGTCGGCGCTGCCGCCGGGCGGGAAGGTGACGATCACCCGGATCGGCTTGGTGGGGAAGTCGCTGCCGCCGGCAGCCTGGCCGTGCGCGGGGCCGGCGAGCAGGGCGCAGGCCGCGCCCAACAGCGCCAGGGCGCGTGCGAATCTTTTCATGGATCGATCCTCATGTTGTCTCCAGCGCGCATTGGACGGCAGGGAGATTCATTCGTAAATCAATAATTTCCGAACGAAATATGATGTCTTCTGATGAATCAGAACTTCAGTCCCACGGTGCGGCAGTTGCGCGCCTTCGTTTGCGTGCACCAGCTGCGCAAGGTCAGCGCGGCGGCCGAGAAGCTGTATGTCACGCAGTCGGCGGTGAGCATGTTGATCCGCCAACTCGAGGAGGGCCTGGGCGCGCGGTTGTTCGACCGCACCACGCGCTCGCTGCAGCCCACGGCGGCTGCGCAGGAGATGCTTGCGACGGCCGAGCGCATCCTGCGCGACGTCGATTCCCTGAGCGCAGGTTTTCGCGAGCTCTCCACGCTGCAGCGTGGCCGCGTCTGTCTCGCGATCACGCCGACGCTGGCTTCATTCCTGATGCCTTCGGCGATCCGCCGCTTCGGCGAGGCGCATCCGCAGGTGCGTGTCGTGGTGGACGATTGCGCGCCCGAGCAGTTCGTCTCGCGCATCATCGGCGAGCATGTGGACTTCGGCATCGGCACGCCGGAGCGGCCGGGCGCGGCGGTCGAGACCGAGACGCTGCTGCGCGACCATCTGAGCCTGGTGTGCCTGCGTGACCACCCGCTCGCCGGCAAGAAGGCCGTGCGCTGGGCCGACCTGGGTGGCCATCCGCTGGTCACGGTGCGGCCGGGCTACGGTATTCGCCCCCTGATCGACAGCACGGCCCGGGGCGCGGGCGTGGAGCTCAACGTGGTCAATGAGGTGTCGTTCCTGTCGACCGCGATCTGGATGACCGAGAGCGGCATGGGCGCATCGATCATGCCTTCGGCCTTCGCGAAGGCGGCGGGCAATCCCGCGTTGATGATCAAGCCGATCGCCGCGCCGCGCGTGTCGCGCGACATCTTCGTGGTGACCAAGCCGGGGCGTTCGCTGTCGGCGGCGAGCCGCAGCTTCATCGAGGCGTTGCGGCGCGCCTTGAAGGACGGTTGAGAAGGCCCCGGCCCTTCAGGCCGGCTGGAAGTGCTGCTCGATGCGCTGGGCGACGGCCTTCGGTGTGCGGCGCAGGGCCTCGATGGCGCAGGCGCCGAGGAACAGGCCTTCGAGGTTCAGCTCCACGGTCGTGAAGTAGTGTCCGAGCGAGGCGGCCGCATCGATCAGGCAGTGCTCGATCGATGCGAACGCGCCACCGGCTTCCTGATCGCTGATGCGGTAGGAGTAGGCGTCGGGTTCGACACGGCGGATCTCGAGCACGGGCTTCATTGCAGGGTAATCATCGGCACGGGGCCTTGGGAGGTAAATAGTCCATTTGGACCGCCCGGTCTGGACCGCCCGGACTTCGCGCAGAATGCGCGGGTCATGCTGCCGGCCAAGATTCTTCTCATTGACGACCACGCGATGTTCCGCTGCGGATTGCGGATGGTGCTCACGTCCGGGATTCCCGATGTCGAAGTGGCCGAGGCCGGCTCGCTGGAAGAGGCGATGAAGACCGGCTTGGCCGATCCGGGCCTGGTGCTGCTGGACATCCAGCTCCACGGCTTGAACGGTCTCGAAGGCATCGCGCTCGTCAGGCGCAAGTGGCCCGAAGCGCCGGTGGTGATCCTCTCGTCGGATGCCACGCCGCAGAGCGTGCGGCTGGCGCTGGATCGCGGCGCGGCGGCCTTCGTCTCCAAGGCCGAGACGGCGGACAACATCCTCGCGGTCATCGAGAAGCTGCGGCGCGGGCAGGAAGTCGAAACGCCCGTGCAAGCGGATGCGCAGTCGACCGACGGCGAGCCGCCCCGGCAACTGTTGACGCCGCGCCAGTTCGAAGTGCTCGACCTGCTGTGCCAGGGCCTGTCGAACAAGGTGATCGGCCGTCGTCTCAATCTTTCGGAGAACACGGTGCGCGGCCATGTGCAGGCCGTGCTCGCGGCGCTCGAGGTGTCTAGCCGCTCGGAAGCGGGCTTCGAGGCACGGCGCCGGGGGCTGGTCTCCTGATGCGCAATCCACTGCGGCTCGCCGAAGGGCGTACGCTGGTGGAGCAGCTTCGCCTGCTGCTGGGCAACGTCGGCAGCTCGGTGGGGCCGACCATCCTTGTGGCGCTGCTGCTGGTGTGGGTGCTGTCGAACGGAAGCAACGCGACCAGCCTGCGCGTGTGGGCCGGCATGGTGATCCTGAGCAAGCTCTGGTGTGCACGCGAGGCGCGGCGAATGCTGGCCATGGAAATCCCGCCCGACCGTGCGCGCGGGCTCGTGTGGCAGCAAATGACGCTCAACGCGGTCGATGGTGCGATCTGGGGCGCCCTGGGCTGGGCCGCGCTCGGCACGACGACGATGGCCGGCAGCGTGCTGGTGGTCGCGGTGCTCGCGGGCGTGGCCGGCAGTTCGATGTCGTCGCTGGCGCCGGTGCTGCCGGTGTTCATCGTCTTCGGCTCGACCGAACTCGCGGTGCTCGCGTCGAAGCTGTGGACGCTGGACGACCCGGCCTACAACGCGCTGGGCGTGGCCGGTTTTCTCTACGTCGCGACGCTGCTCGGTCAGGCGCGCAACAGCGCGAAGGCGGCGTTGGCGGCGATCAATCTGCGCTTCGAGAACGTCGAGCTGATCGAGCGCCTGCGCGTCGAGACCGAGCACGCGCAGGCGGCGCACCAGCAGGCCGAGCAGGCGAATCTCGCCAAGTCCAAGTTCCTCGCGGCGGCGAGCCATGACCTGCGCCAGCCGATCCATGCACAGGGGTTGTTCCTCGAAGTGCTCGCGCGCAGCAAGCTCTCCGCGTCGCAGTACGACGCGCTCGCCAATGCGCGCGCCACCTGGCAGGCATCGGCGGAAATGCTCGACACGCTGCTCGACTTCTCGCGTATCGAGGCGGGCGTGGTCGAGCCGCAGATGCAGGTGTTTCCGCTGCAGCCGCTGCTCAACAAGATCGAGAACGAGCTCGCGCCGCAGGCGGACGCGAAGGGCATCGTCTACCGCTCGCACGAAACCCACGTGGCAGTGCGCTCCGACCCGGCACTGGTGGCGCTGATCCTGCGCAACCTGGTGTCGAACGCGATCCGCTACACCGAGCGCGGCGGCGTGCTCGTGGCCTGTCGCGAGCGGGACGGCCGCGCGGTGATCGAGGTGTGGGACACCGGCATCGGCATCGATGCGTCGCAGCACGAGGACATCTTTCGGGAGTTCCACCAGCTCGGCAATGCGGAGCGCGACCGCCGCAAGGGCCTGGGACTGGGCCTCGCGATCGCGCAGGGCCTCGCGCGTGCGCTCGGCAGTGCGCTCACGCTCGCTTCGCGGCCGGGGCGTGGGAGCGTCTTCCGCATCGCGTTGCCGACGGCGCAGATGGGTGTGGTGAGCAGCGGCGTCGAAGTCATTCCGGGCCACTCGAGCGTCTTCAATGTGCGCGTGCTCGTCATCGACGACGACGATGCGATCCGCGCCGGCATGCGCCAGCTGCTGACCGCATGGGGCTGCGAATGCGACGCGGCCGATTCGATCGAGGAGGCACTGGCGCTCGCGCGGCTGCGTCCGCCGGGGCTTGTCATCAGCGACTACCGCCTGCGCGAGCTGCGCACCGGCGCGGAGGCGATCGCGGCGCTGCGTGCGGAATTCGGCCAGCAGTTGCCGGCGCTGCTCATCACGGGTGACACCGCACCGCAGCGGCTGCGCGAGGCGCGGGCGAGCGGCGTGCCGCTGCTGCACAAGCCGGTGTCGCCGAACCAGCTCTATCACGGGCTGGTGTGCGTGCTCAACGATGTCGAGCTGGACTCGTCCTTCGCCATGCTCGAGGCCACGCCCGATGCTGGCCTGAAGCGGGCCTGATGACGCGCTGCCGGGCGCTGCCCGGCTACTTGAAGTGGTCGAACGAGGCGTATTGCCGCGCGACCGGCTGGCCCAGCCCATCGACGAGACGCAATCCTGCTTCCGCTTCGATGCGGCCGATGCGCGTGACATGCACCGAGGCCGCGCGACCGGCCTGCTCGACCGCTTCGCGCGCCGAAGGCGGCGCGGTGAACGCGAGTTCGTAGTCGTCGCCGCCGGCGAGTGCGCAGGCGCGCAATGTCTCGATGCCGAGATCGTGCGTGGGCTCGTCGATCCCGACCAGCCCCGCCGCCGCATCGGCGTCGAGCGTCGCGCCGACGCCGCTGGCCTTGAGGATGTGGCCGAGATCGCCGACCAGCCCGTCGCTGATGTCGACTGCCGCGGACGCAATGCCGCGCAGCGCCTGCCCGAGCGCCACGCGCGGTGTCGGCAGCTCCATGCGGGCGCGCGCCCGCTCGAAAAGCTCGCCCGGCAGCGACAGCGTGCCGCGGAACACTTCGAGTGCCAACCGCGCATCGCCGAGCGTGCCGCTGACCCAGATGTCGTCGCCGACCTTCGCGCCCGAGCGCAGCAGCGCCGTGCCGGCGGGCACTTCGCCGAACACCGTGATGCAGATGTTGAGTGGCCCGCGCGTGGTGTCGCCGCCGACCAGCTCGCAGCCATGCAGATGCGCCAGCGCGAAGAGGCCGCGCGAAAAGCCCGCGAGCCAGTCCTCGTCGACCGACGGCAGCGCCAGCGCGAGCGTGAACGCGAGCGGCTTCGCGCCACAGGCCGCGAGATCGCTGAGATTGACCGCCAGCGACTTGTGGCCGAGCCGCTCGGCATCGACGGTCGAGAGAAAGTGCCGGCCCTCCACCAGCATGTCGGAGGACACCGCGAGCTGCATGCCCGCGGCCGGCGCGAGCAGTGCGCAATCGTCGCCCACGCCCAGCGGCGAGCGCTTGACGGGGCGTGTGAAGTAGCGCGCGATCAGGTCGAATTCGCCAGTGCTCATGTCAACCTCACGCCGCACCGCGGAACCGGAGCGCTGACTGCCGCACCGTCTCGGCCAGCAGCTTTTCCCTGCCCTGGCGCTCCCGCAGCCAGCGCGCATCGTTGCGGTTGGCTTCGACGCTGGTGCGCAGCCCGGCCAGCGCCTTCGTCGCGTTGAGCGCCTCGCTGTGCCATTCGAGCTGTGTCATGGTCATCAGGATGTGGTCGCGCAGCGGCATGTGTTCCCCGCTCGCCGGGTCGACGTACACCGCATCGAGCCCGAAGCGGCACGCCTGGAAGCGGTTGTAGGTGTAGACGAGGTAGTCGTCCTCGACCGGCGTGAAGGGCTGCTCCTGCAGGAACCATGCGGCGAGCGACTGGACGTAGCCCGCGAGCGCGGCCGCGCGTTCGACGGTCAGCGGCGTGTCGAAGACGCGGATCTCGATGGTGCCGAACTCGGGCTTCGGGCGGATGTCCCAGTAGAAATCCTTCATGCTGCGCACCACGCCGGTCCGCGTCATGCGCATGAAGTAGTTCTCGAACTCCTTCCACGACAGCGTGAACGGCGCGCGGCCCGAGAGCGGGAATGCGAACACCGAATTCAGGCGCGCCGAATCGAACTGCGTGTCCTGCCCCTGCACGAAGGGCGAGGATGCCGACAGCGCGATGAAGTGCGGGATGTAGCGCGACATGCGATGCAGCATCAGCAGGGCTGCATCCGCGTCGGGGCAGCCGATGTGCACATGCTGGCCGAAGATGGTGAACTGCTTCGAGAGATAGCCGTAGAGCTCCGACAGCTCGCGAAAGCGCGGCTTGTCGTAGATGCGCCGCTCGTGCCACTGCTGGAAGGCATGCGTGCCGCCGCCGACCACCGCGATGTTGAGCTTGTCGGCATTGCGCACCAGCGCGTCGCGGATCGGCGTGAGCTGGTCCAGCACGTCCTGGGCGGAATGGCAGATGCCGGTGGAGATCTCGATCATGCTGGAGGTCATCTCCGGCACCACGCTGCCGGGCAGCGGCGTCTGTGCCATGAGGCGCAGCATGTCCTCGGCGTAGGGCGCGAGGTCGTAGTCGTGCGTGTTGACGAGCTGCAACTCGACCTCGACGCCCAGCGAGAGGGCGACCGATTTGTTGAAGCGCTCCATGTGCACCACGCGGCTGGCCGGCGTGTCGGGCATGTCGTCGGCATTCGAGGGGGTGGGCGGTGGCGTACGCAGGCTCATACCGGCCCCCATGCTCGGCACTGCGTGTCCTCGCGGCCCCCCGAGGGGGCGCGAGCTTGCTTGGGGCGGCCCGGCGCTGCGCTCATCGTTGCGTGTCCTCCACGGCGCGGAAGGCTTCGGGGAACCAGGGCTTGGAACTCTCGCCAGCGCCGTGGATGGCGATCGTCGCGATCACCGCGCCGAGCACTTCCATCAGCAGGATGGCCGGCAGCGTGATCTGCGTGATCATCGCACCCAGGAGCGGCGAGGCGGTCACGAAAGCCGACGCGATCAAGAGGGCGATGGACGACAGCGGCGACATCGCGCAGCCGACCCAGAAGGCCTGCTTCCAGCTTGCACCGCTGCCCGGGTTGGCGATCGCCACGCCCGCGATCTTGGCGAAGGCACGCACCCCGATCATCGCGAGCACCATGCTCGCGACCGGCAGGCTCCAGTCGGCCTGCGCGGCCACGGTGGAGACGAGCACGAACATCATCATCGTGATCAGCGTGGCCGCGGTGCCGAGCTGGCGCGGCCACGCCCACGGCTTGGGATTGAGCGCCTTGAGCAGCACGCCGCCGATGAGTGCGGCGAGCGGCGCGGAGCCGCCGAAGTGCGCCGCCAGCGCCGCGCCCGCGGCGATGATCGCAAGCAGGAGGATGGAGGTGTTCTCGCTGGTCGGGCTCATCACGCGCAGCGCCGAGCGCAGGGACAGCGCCATCAGCGCGCCCACCACGAAGGACATGCCGAGCACCACCAGCACCGGCTGCAGTTTCTGGATGAGCCCGAGCGGCGCATGCTCGATCAGACCCGCTTGCGCGTAGCCGAGCGTCAGCGCATAGAAGGTGTTGAGCGTCGCGAGCGTCATCGCCCGCTCGGTCACCGGACCCGAGGCACGCGTGTCGATCACCACCCGCATCAGCACTGCCGGCGACGCGACGATGGCGATCAGCGCGACGGGGTTGGCCACCGGATCGGGCACGTCGAGCCAGTGCAGGGTCCAGAAGACGCCGAAGTAGGTCAGTGTCGATTCGAGGATGCTCTGCACGAGGATCATCGGGTTGTGCCGGAACCAGCGCAGCGGCAGTCGGCCGCCCGCCTCGAACAGCACGATCGCCACGCCGAGTTCGACGAGGAAGAGGCTGATGCCCTGCAGCGGCCAGATCGCACCTTCGAACCCCGCGAAGCCGACGACCGTACCGACGATCGAGTAGCCGAGCACCTTCGGCATGCCGATGTAGCGTTGCACGAGGTGCCCGGACGCAGCCGCCGTGGCGAGCAGCAGGGCCCACAGCACCGTGGGGAGACCCGCGGAAGGCCGGACCCACTCAGCCCAGAAACCCAGCAGGTCACTGGAAAACCAAGAACTCATTCAATACTCCGCCACGCTTCGCGCGGCCTATGAACTGTTGCAGCCCATCCGTGGGCACCCGCAGATCCGGCTTCGCCGGGCTGCCGGGTGCGCCCCCTCGAGGGGGCGCCCGAGCCACACGAAGTGGGCGAGGCTGGGGGTGGGCTAATGGATCACCCGCGAGGAGGGCATGCCGCCTTCCGCATCGGCTTCCAGCACGAACATCGGAATGGGCACGTCGAAGCGCTCCGCCCGTTCCGTCACGATGAAAAAGCTTCCGCGCATCGTACCGGTCGATGCCTGCAGCCGGCAGCCGCTGGTGTAGTGGAAGGTCTCGCCGGGCGCGAGCAGCGGCTGCTGCCCGATCACGCCGAGGCCGGCGACTTCCTGCGTGTGGCCGGTGGCATCCTGGATGAACCAGTGACGGGCAATGACCTGCGCGGCCCGATCCCCGTTGTTGGTGATCGTCACTGCGTAAGCAAAGGTGAACACCCCGTCTTCGGGCGAAGACTGGTCGGGCAGGAATCGGGGTTCGACCTGCACGGTCATGGGGAAGCTGGACATCCCGGACATCCTACATCGCTGCGACAATTCGCCCCCATGAGCAGCCCCTTCCGCATCGCCCCCTCGATTCTTTCGGCCGATTTCGCGCGCCTCGGCGCCGAAGTGAGCGACGTCATCGCCGCCGGTGCCGACTGGATCCATTTCGACGTGATGGACAACCATTACGTGCCGAACCTCACCTTCGGTCCCATGGTGTGCCAGGCGCTCAAGCCGCACGCCAAGACGCCCGACGGCACGCCGGTGCCGATCGACGTGCACCTGATGATCGAGCCCGTCGATGCGCTTGCCGCAGCCTTTGCGCAGGCCGGTGCCGACTACATCAGCTTCCATCCCGACGCTTCGCCGCACATGCACCGCAGCATCCAGGCGATCAAGTCCGCCGGCTGCAAGGCAGGGCTGGTGTTCAATCCCGGCGCGGGGCTGGATGCACTCGACTGGGTGATCGACGAGATCGACCTGATCCTCATCATGAGCGTGAACCCCGGTTTTGGCGGCCAGAGCTTCATCGATTCCGCGCTGCGCAAGATCGAACTTGCCCGCAAGCGCATCGACCAGACCGGCCGCGACATCCGCCTCGAAGTCGATGGCGGCATCAAGACCGACAACATTGCGCGCGTGGCGAGTGCCGGCGCCGACACCTTCGTGGCCGGCAGCGCGATCTTCAATGCCAAGGATTACAAGAGCGTGATCACCGCGATGCGCGGTCAACTCGACGCCTCGCTCAAGGCTTGAGCTTCCTGTTGTAGACCTCGTCGGCGACCGGCCCGCGGTCGGTACGCCATGGCGGGAAACACGGTAGGACCGGCGTTTGCCACCCTGTAGGATGGCTGGCCCATGACCGTTTCGACCGCCGCACTCACCGCCCACGACACGCTCCGCATCCACGGCTATGCCGCGCTCGAGGCCGGACCGAAGTTCATCGTGCTGGGCGGCGTGCACGGTGACGAAACCTGCGGCACAGCGGGCATCGAGCGCGCCGTGGCCGCGTTCGATTCGGGCGCATTGCGCCTGCTGCGCGGGCAACTGACGATGGTGCCGGTCGCGAATCCGCTCGCGCGCCGTCGCCTGCGGCGCGAGGGCGAGCGCAATCTCAACCGTCTGTTCGAACCCTCCGCACCGGGTACGGAACCGGCCGACTACGAAGCCCGCATCACCAACCTGCTGTGCCCGCTGCTCGACCGGCACGATGTGCTGCTCGACCTGCATTCGTTCCAGAGTGCGGGCGAGGCCTTTGCCATGATCGGACCGCGCGACAACACCGGCACGCTGGAGCCTTTTGCGCGCGCCTTCGAGGAAGGACAGCTCGCACTGCACCTGCGCACGCCGCGCGTGGTCGAGGGCTGGCTCGACATCTACGCCGCCGGTGTCGCGCAGCGCGCGGGCGGCAAGCCGGTCGATCCCATGGAAGTGGCTTTCGGCAAGGGCACCAACGAATACATGCGAAGCCGCGGCGGCTACGGTGTCACGCTCGAATGCGGGCAGCACGAGGACCCGGCGGCGCCCGGCGTCGCCTACGAAGCGATTCTTTCGGCGCTGCGCGTGCTCGGCATGATCGCGCCCTCACCGGATGAGCTGCCGCCGCCGAAGCCTTCGCTGCTGCGGCTGGTCAGCGTGGTCGATCGCTTCCATGAAGAAGACCAGTTCGTGCGCGAGTGGGCCACGTTCGATCCGGTCTCGCGTGGCGACCCGATCGCGATGCGTGAGGACGGCAGCGTGCTGCACGCGGAACGCGACGGGTTCATCGTGTTCCCGAATGCGGAAGCGCTTCCGGGGACGGAGTGGTTCTACTTCGCGGTGGACAGCGACCGGGATCTGGCGCAGCAGCCCCGATAGTCCCGTACCCCACCTCTACCTACTGGATCGAGATGGCCTTGTGGGCCGGCGTGGCGTCGAAGATGAGCGTCGAGGGCCAGGGCTGCCAGGTCACGCCAAGTGCCGCCGGTGCATTGGGATCACCCCGCCGGGCAAAGGCGCCGAGGCTCTTCATCATCGCGTCGGACAGGTCGAGGCGGCCCGGCTTGTTGGCCGTCGAATTGGCGATGTTCGAGAACAGCGAAGGCCCGAAGTTGCCGAAGACGAAGGCCAGGTCGAAGGCATGCGCGGCACCATAGATGTCGTTCCACGGCGCAGGCTCCTCGTCCCAGTCGAAGCGGTAGTACCAGACCTCGTTCTGCTGCGACTTCAGTGCGTTGAGGACGTTGTCCCGGCTCGCGATGAAGAAGAGCTGGTTGAGCAGGTCCGTCCTCGCGTTGAAGCCCGTGACCGGCGTCGTCACCGGCAGGTACACCGACGGAATCCACTGTTGCACAGTGACCGTCGGCGGGGCGTCGGGGTTGTAGCCGAACTGCGTCGAGAACAGCGTTGCGTCGCTCACCAACCGGCCGCTCACACCGCCGAGCGCAGGTGACAGCGCAAGGAAGGTGGGGAACAGCTTGGCCTCGTCGCGGGTGTTCCCCGCCAGAACGGGTACCCGCAGGTAGTTGCCCGACTGGATGGCAGCGATGGGGTCGACCGGCAGCACGATGCCATCCGGAATCGGGCCCGAGCCCGCCAGCCCGAGCGGCGCGAGCCGGGTCAGCAGCGTGAAGAGCAGCGTGCTCGGGCTCTTCGAGTGCAGGTAGGCCGCGATCTGCGCGGGCGTCTGGCTGGCCACGTAGGCCGCGGCGGATGCCGCGTCGGTGGCCAGGCCGTCGGCGATGAGCTGGCTGGTGAGCAGGGCGCTGCCCTGGGCGGCATAGGTCGCTTGCGGACTGAGCGTGGGAATGCGCCCTGGCGCGAGGTTGCTTGCCAGCGAAATCCCGCCGCTGAGCGGCACCAGGCGATGAAAGAGCGGTTGTCGTGTGCCCGTCACCAGCGGGGAGGTCTGCAGCGCATAGACATTGATCGCGCCGGCCGACTGGCCCATCAAGGTGACGTTTCGCGGATTGCCCCCGAAGGCCTCGATGTTGCCGCGAACGAATTCGAGTGCCTTGACGATGTCGAGCAGCGCGAAGTTGCCCGAGTCGCCCACGCCGCCGGAGCCCGACTTGAGTTGCGGCAGATCGAGGAAGCCGAAGATGCCGAGCCGGTAGTTCACCGTCACGACGACGGCGTTCGCGGACTTGGCGAGCGCGGCCCCGTCGTAGACAGGGTCCGCGGTGTAGCCCGACACGTCGCTGCCGCCGTGGACGAAGACGATCACCGGCAGCCCGTCGCCGTTGCCTTCGTCGCGGCCCTGATCGTTCTCCCTGTTGCCGCCCTTGCGGTTGTCCTTCGACGGACGCCAGATGTTGAGGTAGAGGCAGTCCTCGCTGCCCACCGCCTGATTCAGCGTGGTGCCGATCGTCGCGTCGTAGCGGTTGTTGGCGCCGGGGCCGTAGATGCGGCCGTACTGCACGCACGCATTGGCGAACTGCTGGGTGGCCCTGGGCTGGCGCCAGCGATCCGGGTCGACCGGCGCCTTCCAGCGCAGGTCGCCGACCGGCGGCTTCGCGAAGGGCACGCCCTTCCACGCGAGCGTCCCCGAGCGATCCGAGTCGTCGATGCCGACGACTTTCCCGAAGCGTGTTTCGCGCTCGACGTCCGCGTTCCCGTGCGCCCAGCACGGCATCTGAGAAAGAAGCGCAACACACCCCGCCACCAAGCCGGCCTTGAGCATCATGGTCTTGTCCCCTCCAGAGAAGGGCGCAACGGTAAGGGCTCGAGGTCGGCAGCGACTACCCGGGCAAACCCGATTGGCGCCGAACGGCGCCCGACTCAGCCCTCAGCCCTCGGCCCTCAGCCGCGCTTCGTCGCGATCAGCGGCTTCACGTCGGGCGCCTGCACGCGCGGCCGGTTCGCCTCGACCGCGGAGAGCGCCGTGACCTCCTTCATGCTCGCGAGACTGCGCTTCGTGAGGTCCTGGTAGGTCTTCGTACCTTCGAGCTTCCAGGCGACTTCCTGGTCGGTCAGCTCGCGGATCACCTTCGCGGGGATGCCTGCGGCGAGCGATCGCGGCGGGATCTTCTTGCCGGCCGGCACGAAGGCGCAGGCCGCGAGGATGGCCGCTTCGCCGACCTCGGCTTCGTCCATGACGACCGCGTTCATGCCCACCAGCGCATTGCGCCGCACGATGCAGCTGTGCAGCACCGCGCCGTGGCCGATGTGGCCGTTTTCTTCCACCACGGTGTCCTGCTGCGGAAAGCCGTGGATCACGCAGGTGTCCTGCAGGTTGGAGCCGCGCTTGAGCTCGATGCGGCCGAAGTCGCCGCGCAGCACGGCGCATGGACCGACGTAGCAATCGGGCCCCACGATGACGTCGCCGATCAGCACGGCGGTGGGGTGCACGTAGGCGCTCGGGTCGATGACCGGCACCACGCCTTCGATGGAATAGCAGGGCAAGGTTTGTCTCCAGTGTCTGGGCTGTTACGGGCTGTTTCGAGCCAAGGGTTAACCCTGTGCAAGTTTGACTTGCGTCAGGATTGGTGACGATCTTATGATTCACCGACCGGTCGGTCAACAATACTCTTGACGCAGATCAAGACCCCACCGGCGCCCGAATCCCGTTCCCACGACTGGAGACACAGCTTGCCCGATGCACTCGTCCTCGCCTCGCAGGACGGCCCGGTTCTGACGCTCACGCTCAACCGGCCCGCCGCGCTCAACAGTTTCAATGGCGCCATGCATGAGCAGCTTCGCGCCGCGCTCGATGCGGCGGCATCGGATGCCGCGGTGCGCTGCGTGATCCTCACCGGTGCCGGCCGCGGCTTCTGCGCCGGGCAGGACCTGGCCGATCCGATGGTCGCGCCGTCGCCGGCCGGCGAGCCGCCCAAGGACCTGAGCCGCGCGATCGAGCTGCACTACACGCCGCTGGTCAAGCGCCTCAAGTCGATGCCGGTGCCGGTCATCGCCGCGGTCAACGGCGTCGCGGCCGGCGCGGGCGCGAACCTCGCGCTCAACTGCGACCTGGTGCTGGCGGCGCAATCGGCGAGCTTCATCCAGGCCTTCGCGAAGATCGGCCTCGTGCCCGACACCGGCGGCACCTGGCTGCTGCCGCGCATCGTGGGCCGCGCACGCGCGCTGGGCCTGGCGATGCTGGGCGACAAGCTCTCCGCCGCCGAAGCCGAACGCATCGGCCTTATCTGGAAATGCGTCGACGACGCCGCGCTCGCCGACGAGGCCCGCAAGCTCGCCGGGCGCCTCGCCGCCATGCCCGTGAAGGCGCTGGCCGCCACCCGTGCCGCCATCGACGCCGCGCAGCACTTCACGCTCGACCAGGCGCTCGACCACGAAGCCGCGCTGCAGGCCGAGCTGGGCCGCGCCCACGACTACCTCGAAGGCGTGGCCGCGTTCGGCGCGAAGCGCGCCCCCCAGTTCACCGACCGCTGATCCACACGATGACCACAGAACGAACCCCGCAGCAGATCGCCGATCTGGCCCGCGAACACATGTTCGCCAACGACCGCGCGGCCAGAGGCCTCGGCATGGAAGTCACCGAAGTTTCGCCCGGCAAGGCGACCGTGACCATGACCGTGCGCGAGAACATGCTCAACGGCCACGACATCTGCCACGGCGGCCTGATCACCACGCTGGCCGACACCGCCTTCGCCTACGCCTGCAATTCGTACAACGAACTCACCGTGGCCTCGGGCTTCTCGGTGGACCTGATGGCCCCCGGCCGCGAAGGCGACGTGCTCACCGCGCGCAGCTTCGAAGTGTCGAAGGCCGGCCGCACCGGCGTGTACGACTGCGACATCACCAACCAGCGCAACGAGCGCATCGCGGTCTTCCGCGGTCGTTCGTACACCATCAAGGGCAAGCCGGTCTTCACCGCGTGAGCCACCCAGAGGAGACATCCATGCCCGTGAAGCAACCCCGCCCCGGCGAGCTCGAAGCCATCGAAACCGCGAGCCGCGACGAGATCCAGTCGCTCCAGCTCCAGCGCCTGCGCTGGACGCTCCAGCACGCATACGACAACGTGCCGCACTACAAGAAAGCCTTCGACGAGAAGGGTGTGCACCCGAGCGACCTGAAGCAGCTCAGCGACCTGTCGAAGTTCCCCTTCACCACCAAGAAGGACCTGCGCGACAACTATCCCTTCGGCCTCTTCGCGGTGCCGCGCGAGCAGGTCTCGCGCATCCATGCATCGTCGGGCACCACCGGCAAGCCCACCGTCGTGGGCTACACGAAGAACGACATCGACACATGGGCCACGCTGGTCGCGCGCTCCATCCGCGCCGCCGGCGGCCGCGCGGGCGACATCCTGCATGTGGCCTACGGCTACGGCCTTTTCACCGGCGGCCTGGGCGCGCACTACGGCGCGGAAAAACTCGGCTGCACGGTCATCCCGATGTCGGGCGGGCAAACCGAGAAGCAGGTCCAGCTCATCCGCGACTTCAAGCCGGACATCATCATGGTGACGCCGAGCTACATGCAGGTGATCGTCGAGGAGTTCGTTCGCCAGGGACTGGACCCGCGCGAAAGCTCGCTCAAGGTCGGCATCTTCGGCGCCGAACCGTGGACCGAGGCGATGCGCCACGAGATCGAGAACAAGGCCGGCATCGACGCGGTCGACATCTACGGCCTTTCCGAAGTGATGGGTCCGGGCGTCGCCAGCGAATGCATCGAGACCAAGGACGGCCCGGTGATCTGGGAAGACCACTTCTACCCCGAGATCATCGACCCCGAGACCGGCGAAGTGCTGCCCGAGGGCTCTGAAGGCGAACTGGTCTTCACCTCGCTCTCCAAGGAAGCGCTGCCGATCATCCGCTACCGCACGCGCGACCTCACGCGCCTGCTCGCGCCCACCGCGCGCTCGTTCCGCCGCATGGGCAAGATCGTCGGCCGCTCGGACGACATGCTGATCATCCGCGGCGTGAACGTGTTCCCGACGCAGATCGAGGAAATCGTTCTGCAGCACGCCAAGCTGTCCGGCCAGTACCAGATCAACGTGAAGCGCGACGGCCTGCTCGACGAAGTGGAAGTGTGCTGCGAGCTGCAACCGCTCGCCGCGTCGAGCGTCGATGCCGCCGAGCTGCGCGAGATCTCGGGGTGGCTGCAGCACCGCATCAAGACGCTGGTCGGCATCAGCACGCGCGTGCAGGTGCTCAAGCCGGATTCGATCGAACGCACGCTGACCGGCAAGGCCAAGCGCGTGAACGATCAACGCCCCAAGTGACAGCGAACGACTGAACGAACAACCGAAAGGGAAAGGACAGAGCATGTACACGCAAGCCATGGACACGATGGGCAAGGACGAAGGCGGCAAGAAGGCCGTGCGCTCGGCCGAAGAAATGCAGCTCGAAGAGCGCTTCGACGCGCACATCGACGCGGGCGATTTCATCGAGGCCAAGGACTGGATGCCCGACCACTACCGCAAGACGCTGGTGCGGCAGATCAGCCAGCACGCGCACTCGGAAATCGTCGGCATGCTGCCCGAAGGCAACTGGGTCACGCGCGCGCCGACGCTCAAGCGCAAGGCGATCCTGCTCGCCAAGATCCAGGACGAGGCCGGCCACGGGCTCTATCTCTACTCGGCCGCGGAAACGCTCGGCACCTCGCGCGACCAGATGCTCGACGCGCTGCACACCGGCCGCGCCAAGTACAGCTCGATCTTCAACTACCCGACGCTCACCTGGGCCGACATGGGCACCATCGGCTGGCTGGTCGACGGCGCCGCGATCATGAACCAGGTGCCGATCTGCCGCTGCTCCTATGCGCCGTATGCCCGCGCCATGATCCGCATCTGCCGCGAGGAGAGCTTCCACCAGCGCCAGGGCTTCGAGGCGCTGCTCACCATGATGCAGCACGGCACCGATGCGCAGAAGGCGATGGTGCAGGACGCGGTCAACCGCTGGTGGTGGCCGTCGATCATGATGTTCGGCCCGCCGGACGACCAGTCGCCCAACTCCGCGCAGTCGATGCGCTGGGGCATCAAGCGCATCTCGAACGACGACCTGCGCGCCAAGTTCATCGACGCCACCATCGAGCAGGCCAAGGTGCTCGGCGTCACGCTGCCGGACCCCGATCTCAAGTGGAACGAGGAACGCCAGCACTACGACCACGGCACGATCGACTGGAGCGAGTTCTGGCGCGTGGTCGGCGGCGACGGCCCATGCAACCGCGAACGCCTCGGCGCGCGCGTCAAGGCATGGGAAGACGGTGCCTGGGTGCGCGATGCCGCACTCGCCCACGCCGCCAAGCGCGCCACGCCCGAACCCCTCGCTGCCTGATCAAGGCCTTTCAAGGAACCCCACCATGAGCAACCCGAATCCGTCGAACGCCGCCGCCCCCGCCAACGAATGGCCGCTGTGGGAAGTCTTCGTCCGCAGCCGCTCCGGCCTCGACCACAAGCACTGCGGCAGCCTGCACGCCGCCGATCCCAAGATGGCGATCCAGATGGCCCGCGACGTCTACACCCGCCGCCAGGAAGGCACCAGCGTGTGGGTCGTGCGCTCCGACCAGATCGTCGCGAGCGACCCGGGCGATAAGGACATGTACTTCGACCCGATGGAAGACAAGGTCTACCGCCACCCGACCTTCTACCAGCTCCCCGGCTCGGTAGACCACATGTGAGGTGGCCCAGATGCAAGCATCCATCGCCGTCGACCTCCAGCCCGCCGTGCAGTACCTGCTGCGCATCGGCGACACCTGCCTGATCCACGCGCAGCGCATTTCCGAGTGGTCGGGCCACGCACCCATCCTGGAAGAGGACATCGCCATGTCGAACATGGCACTCGACCTGATCGGCCAGTCCCGCGCCGTGCTCACGCTCGCGGGCCAGCTCGAAGGCCGCGGGCATGACGAAGACCAGCTCGCGTTCCTGCGCCAGGAGAAGGACTTCCGCAACTTCACGATGGTCGAGCTGCCGCGCGGCGACTTCGCCTTCACGGTGATGCGCAACGCGATGATGGCGACGCTGATGAAGCTGCTCTGGGAGCGGCTCGCCGATTCGAGCAATGCCGAGCTGTCGGCCATCGCCGGCAAGGCGATCAAGGAAGCGCGCTACCACCAGCAGCACGCCGCCGACTGGGTGGTGCGCTTGGGCGACAGCACCGACGAAGCGCGCCAGCGCATCGAGAAGGCGCTGCGCGATCTGTGGCTCTACGTGCCCGAGCTCTTCGACACCGACGCGATCGACGAGGCCGCGAGCGCCGAAGGCATCGGCCCGCGCTGGTCCGACCTGCAAGCGAAGTGGCTCGAAGAGATGGATGCCATCCTGGCCGAAGCCACGCTCAAGCGCCCAGACGACGCGGCCTTCCGCAGCACCGGCAAGCGCGGCGTGCACAGCGAGCACATGGGCTACATCCTCACCGAGATGCAGTACCTGCAGCGCGCCTACCCCGGGGGCGTGTGGTGAACGCCGGGGCGGCCATGACAACCCGCAGCGAACAGGCCTGGGACGTGCTCTCTACAGTGCTCGACCCCGAAGTGCCGGCACTGTCGGTGCGCGACCTCGGCATCGTGCGCGACGTGGTCGAGCATGACGACCGGCTCGAAGTGGTGCTCACGCCGACCTACTCGGGCTGCCCCGCGACCGAGGTCATCGAGCATGACGTGCTGGCCGCGATCGAGAAAGCCGGCCTCGGCCCCGCCTACGTGACGCTGCAACGCGCACCCGCGTGGACCACCGACTGGATCAGCGCCGAAGGCCGCCGCAAGCTCTTCGAATACGGCATCGCGCCGCCCGGCCCCGCTGCCGATGGCGCCGTGCCGATCCGCATCTTCGGCCGCAAGGCCGACGCCGTGATTTGCCCGCGTTGCGGCAGCAAGAACACGGAGCGTCTCTCCGCGTTCGGATCCACCGCCTGCAAGTCCATGTATCGCTGCATCTCGTGCCGCGAACCTTTCGAACATTTCAAGCCGATCTGAAGCGGCGGAGCACCCCACATGAGCGTCATGTTCCATCCCTTGACCGTGCGCCAGATCGCACCCGACACCGACGAGGCGGTCATCGTCTCCTTCGATGTGCCCACCGACCTGCGCGAAGTCTTCGGCTTCACGCAGGGCCAGTACCTCACCCTGCGCAAGGAGATCGACGGCCAGGACCTGCGCCGCTCCTACTCGATCTGCGCCGGCGTCGATGACGGCGAACTGCGCGTTGGCGTGCGCAAGGTCAAGGGCGGCACCTTCTCCAACTGGATCAACGAGAAGCTCCAGCCCGGCGACACCATCAACGTGATGGCGCCGCAGGGCCGCTTCTTCGTGCCGATCGAGCCCGAGGCGAGGCGCCACCATGTCGGCATCGTCGGCGGCAGCGGCATCACGCCGATCCTGTCGATCATGAAGACGGTGCTTGCGCGCGAGCCGCACTCGCGCTTCACGCTGATCTACGGCAACCGCAAGCTGCAGTCCACGATGTTCAAGGAAGAGCTCGAGGACCTGAAGAACCGCTACATGACGCGCCTCGTGCTTCACCATGTGTTCAGCGGCGAGCCGACCGATGCGCCGCTCAACATGGGCCGCATGAGCCGCGAGAAGCTCGGCGAGTTCCTCGCGAGCGTGGTGCCGGCCGGCAGCATCGACCACGTCTACATCTGCGGCCCGTTCCAGATGAACGACGAGGCGGAGGCCGCCTTGCTCGCGGCCGGCGTGCCGGAAGACCGCATCCACATCGAACGCTTCGGCGTCGCGACGCCCGAGGGCGCGCCGGTGGGCGCGGTGATCCACGAGGCCAAGCCCGGCGATGCCGAAGTCTCGAAGATCGTCATCATCCGCGACGGCCTGCAGCGCGAGATCGAATTCCGCAAGGACCAGCCGAGCATCCTCGACTGCGCGTCGGCCTCGGGGCTCGAAGTGCCGTTCTCGTGCACGTCGGGTGTGTGCGGCACCTGCCGCGCCAAGGTCGTCGAAGGCGAGGTGCGAATGGAGCGAAACTTCGCGCTCGACAAGAACGAGGTCGCGGCCGGCTTCGTTCTGACCTGCCAGGCCCATCCATTGACCGAGAAGGTGGTCCTCTCATTCGACGAACGCTAAGCAAAGGATTTCCATGGCCCGTGGACGCTCACCCGGTTACGACGATCAGCGCGAGATGATCCTGGAGAACGCCGCGCAGCTGTTCGCCAACCGGGGCTATTCCGCCACCTCGATGAACCAGGTG
The DNA here is from genome assembly GCF_900107745.1 of Variovorax sp. YR216. Classification (GTDB taxonomy): domain Bacteria; phylum Pseudomonadota; class Gammaproteobacteria; order Burkholderiales; family Burkholderiaceae_C; genus Variovorax. The sequence continues at coordinate 120,642 of NZ_FNRO01000014.1, forward strand.
GCGGAAGCGTGCGGGTTTTCGAAGGCCTCGCTCTATCACTACTACCGCGACAAATACAGCCTGCTCGTGAGCATTGCGGAGAACCATGTGTCGCGGCTCGAAGACCTTGTCGCGGACGTCGAGGCCCAGGAGCTCGCGCCCGAGGCGCGCCTGCGCGAGCTCATCCGCCGATTCGTGCAGGAATATGCGGGCGCACGGCACGCGCATCGCGTGCTCACCGAGGACGTGAAGTTCATGGAGGAGGGCGATCGCGAGCGCGTGCTCGGCACGCAGCGCAAGGTGGTGTCAGGCTTCGCGCGCGCGGTGCTCGAACTTCGGCCCGACCTGCGCGATGCCGCGCTCGCCAAGCCGCTGACCATGCTGCTGTTCGGCATGATCAACTGGATGTTCATCTGGATGCGCCCCGACGGCGAACTCGACTACGACGCCATGGCCCCGGTGGTGGCCGATCTCTTCCTCGGGGGGCTTCCCGGCGTGAAGATTCCCCAGCGCATCGCGTTGATATGAAACACCCCCAGCCTCGCCCAATGCGTGTGGCTCTGCACCCCCTCAAGGGGACGCACCCAGCGGCCCGGCCAAGCCGGTTCCGCGGGTGCCTGTGAACATTTTCTTAACCACCAAAACGGAGACATGCTCATGAAACACCTCAAACCCCTCGCGGTGATCGCGGCGCTGCTGGCGTCGGCACTCGCGCATGCGGACATCAACGTCGGCGTGACGGTCTCGGCGACCGGCCCGGCCGCTTCGCTGGGCATTCCCGAGAAGAACACCATCGCGCTGATGCCCAAGACCATCGGGGGCCAGAAGATCAACTACATCGTGCTCGACGACGCCAGCGACACCACGGCGGCGGTCAACAACACGCGCAAGCTGATCTCCGAGAACAAGGTGGACGTGATCCTCGGCTCGACCACCACGCCGAACTCGCTCGCGATGATCGACGTCGCCGCTGAAAGCCAGACGCCGGTGATCTCGATGGCCGCATCGGCGCGCATCGTCGAGCCGGTCGATGCCAAGAAGCGCTGGGTCTTCAAGACGCCGCAGAACGACATCATGATGTCGCTCGCCATTGCCGAGCACATGGCGTCCAACGGCGTGAAGACCGTGGGCTTCATCGGCTTCTCCGACGCGTATGGCGAAGGCTGGTTCCAGGAGTTCTCCAAGGCGGCCGACCTCAAGAAGCTGAAGATCGTCAGCAACGAGCGCTATGCGCGCACCGACACCTCGGTCACCGGCCAGACGCTCAAGCTCATGTCCGCCAAGCCGGACGCGATCCTCGTCGCGGGTTCGGGCACGCCGGCCGCGCTGCCGCAGAAGAGCCTCAAGGAGCGTGGCTATGCCGGCAAGGTCTACCAGACGCACGGCGTCGCCAACGCGGACTTCCTGCGCGTGGGCGGCAAGGATGTCGAAGGCACCTTCCTGCCGGCCGGCCCGGTGCTGGTCGCCGACCAGCTTCCCGCCAGCAACCCGGTGAAGAAGTCCGCGCTGGCCTATGTGTCGGCGTACGAAGCCGCGAACGGCAAGGGCTCGGTCTCGACCTTCGGCGCGCACGCGTGGGACACCGGCCTGCTGATGGCCGCTGCGGTTCCGGTCGCGCTGAAGAAAGCGCAGCCCGGCACGCCCGAGTTCCGCGCTGCACTGCGTGATGCGCTCGAGCAAGTCAAGGAGCTGCCCGGCGCGCATGGCGTGTTCAACATGACTCCCAACGACCATCTGGGTCTGGACCAACGCGCACGCGTGATGGTCAAGATCGAGAACGGCGCCTGGAAATACATCCCCCCATCACCTTGAACCACCCCTAGGCTTCGCGCACTTCGTGTCGCTACGCCAACCCCCTGCGAGGGGGCGATGCCGGCGGCCCGGCGAAGCCGGTTCCGCGGTATCCCTGGCATGGCGGTGCGAGGCATAGGTTGACGGACTGATTGGAGAGGACATGGATTTCGATATTGCCCTTTTGCTGGGGCAGGACGGCATCGTCAATGGCGCCGTCTACGGACTGATGGCGCTGGCGCTGGTGCTGGTGTTTTCCGTCACGCGGGTGATCTTCATCCCGCAGGGCGAGCTGGTGGCTTTCGGCGCGTTGTCGATGGCCGCACTCAACGCCGGCCGCACGCCGGCCACGCTGTGGCTGCTGCTGGCCCTCGCCGTCGCCACGCTGGCCGTCGAAGGCTGGCGCTGGAAGCGCGGCGCGACGGTGGACTGGAAAGCCACGGCCGTCTGGACCATCGCCTTCCCGGTGCTGGCCTGCGTGCTGGTGCTCGGCGTGCGATCCGCGTCGCTCGCGATGCAGGCGGTGACCGCGCTGGTGCTCATCACCCCGCTCGGGCCGCTCTTGTACCGCCTCGCCTATCGGCCGCTGGCGGATGCGACGGTGCTCATCCTTCTCATCGTCTCTGTGGCGCTGCACGGCGTGCTGGTGGGGCTCGGCCTGCTGTTCTTCGGCGCCGAAGGCTCGCGCACGCCGCCTTTCTCCGAGGCGCGGATCGACATCGGCGGGCTGGCGATCACCGGCCAGTCGATGGTGGTGGTCGGCGTGGCGGCTGTTCTCGTCGTCCTCATGTTCCTCTTCTTCGAACGCTCCATCGTCGGCAAGGCGCTGCGCGCCACCGCGATGAACCGCGTCGGTGCACGGCTCATGGGTATCCCGACGGACCTGTCGGGCGACCTGAGCTTTGCGCTCGCGGCGCTGATCGGCGCGGTCTCGGGTCTGCTCATCGCGCCGCTGACCACGGTGTATTACGACACCGGCTTTCTCATCGGGCTCAAGGGCTTCGTCGCGGCGATCGTCGGCGGGCTCGCGAGCTATCCCATCGCGGTGCTCGGCGCGCTGCTGGTGGGGCAGCTCGAAGCCTTCTCCTCGTTCTGGGCCAGCGCATTCAAGGAAGTGCTCGTGTTCACTTTGATCATCCCCGTGCTGTGGTGGCGATCGCTGCGTAGCCGTCACGTGGAGGACGAGGAATGACCCGCCGCCACCTCACCCTCATCTGCATCGCCGCGCTGGCGTTGTGCTGGGCCTGGCTGCCCGAGTTCACCGTCACGATGTTCAGCTACATCGGCCTCTATTCGATGGTCGCCGCGGGCCTCGTGATGCTCACCGGCATCGGCGGCATGACCTCGTTCGGGCAGGCTGCGTTCGTCGCCATCGGGGCCTATGCCACCGCGTGGGTCTGTACCTCGCCTGCGGCTGCCGCTGCGCTGGGCGGCTTCGTGCCGGCGGGCGTGCTGCCGTGGGTCGGGCTGGTGCTCGGCCTCGTGCTGACCTTCGCGGTCGCCTGGGCGCTCGGCGCGATCACGCTCAAGCTGTCGGGCCACTACCTGCCGCTGTGCACCATCGCGTGGGGGCTGAGCCTGTACTTCCTGTTCGGCAACCTCGAATTCCTCGGCGGGCAGACCGGTATCACCGGCCTTCCCGCGCTGACGATCGCGGGCATTTCGCTCGCCTCGCCGCGCGCGCTCGGGCCGCTGATCTGGGCATTGCTGCTGCTCTCGCTCTGGGCACTGCACAACCTGCTCGACTCGCGCGAAGGCCGCGCCATCCGCTCGCTCAAGTCCGGCCGCGTGATGGCCGAGTCGATGGGCGTCGACACCGCGCGCTACCGCGTCAAGGTGTTCGTGCTCGCGGCGCTGCTGGCGGCACTGTCCGGCTGGCTCTACGCGCACATGCAGCGCTTCGTGAACCCGACGCCGTTCAACCTCAATATCGGCATCGAATACCTCTTCATGGCGGTGGTCGGTGGCGCGGGCCACCTGTGGGGCGCGGTGCTCGGCGCGACGCTCATCACGCTAGTCAAGGAGCAGTTGCAGGACATCCTGCCCAAGCTGCTCGGCGCCAGCGGCAACTTCGAGGTGATCGTCTTCGGCCTGCTGATGCTCTTCGTGCTCCAGCGCTTCGCCGATGGCCTGTGGCCGACGCTGGCGCGCTGGTCGGGGCGCTTCCTCAAGACCGAACCGGTTCGCGTACCGAAGACGACCGCATCGCTCGCGAGCCGCACGCTGCCGCCGGCCGGCACGCTGCTGCTCGAATCGGACAAGGTCACCAAGCGCTTCGGCGGGCTGGTGGCCAACAACGCGGTCGCGATGACGCTCAAGGCCGGCGAGGTGCATGCGCTCATCGGCCCGAACGGCGCGGGCAAGAGCACCTTCTTCAACATGATCTCGGGCGTCGACGACCCGACCGAAGGCGAAGTGCGGCTCATCGGCGAGACGATGAACGGCAAGCCTTCGCGCGACTACGCCGCGCGTGGCCTCGGCCGCACCTTCCAGCATGTGCGCCTGCTCGGCACCCGCACCGTGCTGGAGAACGTCGCCGTCGGCGCGCACCGGCGCGGCCGGCACGGCTGGATCGCCTCGATGCTGCGGCTCGACCGCGCCGAAGAGGCGGCGCTGCTCGCCGAGGCGCGGCGCCAGATCGAGCGCTGCGGACTCGGCGCCTATGCCGACGTGCCCGCCGCGTCGCTTGCTCTGGGGCAGCAGCGCGTGGTCGAGATCGCCCGCGCGCTCGCAGGCCAGCCGGCCGCGCTGCTGCTCGACGAGCCTGCCGCCGGTCTTCGCCACCTGGAGAAACAGGCACTCGCGACGCTGCTGTCGCAACTGCGCGCCGAAGGCCTGGGCATCCTCATCGTCGAGCACGACATGGAGTTCGTCATGAACCTCGCCGACCGCATCACGGTGCTCGAATTCGGCACCGTCATCGCCGAAGGCACGCCTGCCGAAGTGCAGGTCAATCCCCGTGTGCTCGACGCCTACCTGGGCGGCAGCGACGAACCGATCCCGATGGCCGCATAGGATGAAGCTCTCCCCCAGCCTCGCCCACTTCGTGTGGCTCTGCACCCCCTCTCCGGGGGCGCACCCGGCGGCCCGGCAAAGCCGGTTCCGCGGGCGCCCGCGAACGATCACGGTGGAACTGACATGAACCCACTTTTTGAACTCCAGGACTTCAGCGTCGCCTACGGCGCGGTCGAGGCGGTGCACAGCGTCGCCCTGCGCGTGGACGAGGGCGAGATCGTCACCGTCATCGGTCCCAACGGCGCGGGCAAGACCACGCTGCTGTGTGCGGCGATGGGGCTCCTTCCTTCCAGCGGCAGCGTGACGCTCGCGGGCGAGCGCATCGCGCGGCCCAGTGTCGAGGCGATGGTCGCGCGCGGCGTCGCTCTGGTGCCCGAGCGGCGCGAGCTGTTCGGCGAAATGCCGGTCGAGGACAACCTGCTGCTCGGCGGCTTCTACCGCTGGCGCACCGGCCGGCGCGACCAGCGCGAGCGCATGGAGGAAGTCTTCGCGATCTTCCCGCGCCTCAAGGAACGCCGCGCGCAGCTCGCGAGCACGCTGTCGGGCGGCGAGCGGCAGATGCTCGCGATCGGCCGTGCGCTGATGGCGCGGCCGAAGCTGCTGATGCTCGACGAACCCTCGCTCGGCCTTGCGCCGCTGATCGTGCGTGAAGTGCTGCACGTCGTCTCGTCGCTGCGCTCGCACGGCGTTTCGGTGCTGCTCGTCGAGCAGAACGCGCGCGCCGCGCTGCAAGTCGCCGATCGCGGCTACGTCCTGGAAACCGGCGCGGTCGCGCTCACCGGCCCCGCGCAGGCGCTCCTGCACGACCGGCGAATCATCGATACCTACCTCGGCCTCGGCAACAAGAACGCTGTTGCGGCCTGACCCCTTCGGAGAACTTCATGACCCAGATCCTTCAAAGCTTCATCGCCGGCCGCTGGCTCGGCCAGCAGGGCGCGCAGGTGCTCCAGAGTGCCGTCAACGGCCGTCCGGTGGCGAGCACGCATGCCGAGTCGATCGACTTCGGCGAGGCGCTGCACCACGCGCGCACCGTGGGCCTCACGAACCTGCTTGCGATGGACTTCCAGCAGCGCGCGCAACGCCTGCGTGCCCTCGCCAAGTACCTGGCCGAGCACAAGGAAGAGCTCTACGCGATCTCGGCCCACACCGGGGCGACGCGCGCCGACAGCTGGATCGACATCGAAGGCGGCGCCGGCACGCTCGCGGCCTATGCGGGCATCGGCGGCAACGAACTGCCCTCGGGCAACCTGGTGCATGAAGGCCCCCCGATCCCGCTCGGCAAGAAGGGCGGCTTCGCCGGCACGCACATCCTGGTGCCGCGCCGGGGCGTCGCGGTGCACATCAACGCCTTCAACTTCCCGATCTGGGGCCTGCTTGAGAAGTGGGCGCCGAGCTTCCTCGCGGGCATGCCGTGCATCGGCAAGCCGGCGACCTCGACCAGCTACCTCACCGAAGCGCTGGTGCGGTTGATGCACCGCTCGGGCCTCTTGCCCGAAGGCAGCCTGCAACTGGTGATCGGCAGCACCGGCGACCTGCTCGACCGGCTCGATGGCGCCGACGTGGTGACCTTCACCGGCTCGGCGGACACCGCCGCCAAGCTGCGCGTGCATCCGAACATCGTGCGCCAGTCGATCCCGTTCAACGCCGAGGCCGATTCGCTCAACTGCGCGATCCTCGCGCCCGACGTGTCGCCGGATGACGAGGAGTTCGATCTCTTCGTCAAGGAAGTGGCGCGCGAGATGACGGTCAAGTCCGGCCAGAAGTGCACCGCGATCCGCCGCGCGATCGTGCCGCGCCAGCATCTGGATGCGGTGGCCGAGAAGCTGCGCGCCCGCCTCGCGAAGACGGTGGTCGGAGACCCCGCGCTCGAGAACGTGCGCATGGGCGCGCTGGCATCGCACGCGCAGCAGGCCGATGTGGCCGAGCGCGTGCGCACGCTGATGCAGGGCGCAGAACTGGTCTACGGCGAGCGCGACGGTTTCGCGCCGCAAGGCGAGGGCGTGGCCGAAGGCGCGTTCTTCTCGCCCACGCTGCTGCTCTCGCGCGACCCGCTGCGGCATGACGCGGTGCACGACGTCGAGGCCTTCGGCCCCGTCAGCACGCTGATGCCCTACGACGGCATCGACGAAGCGCTGGTACTGGCGGCGCGCGGCCGCGGCAGCCTCGTCGGCACGCTGGTCACCAAGGACCCGGCGACTGCCGCGAAGGCGATTCCGATCGCTGCGGCGCACCACGGCCGCATGCTGGTGCTCGACCGCGAGGCGGCGGTCGAATCCACCGGCCACGGCTCGCCGCTGCCTTTCCTGAAGCACGGCGGCCCCGGCCGCGCCGGCGGCGGCGAAGAGCTGGGCGGCCTGCGCGCGGTCAAGCACTACCTGCAGCGCACGGCGGTGCAGGGTTCGCCGACGATGATCGCGGCGGTCACCGGCGAATACATGCGCGGCGCCAAGCTCAACGAGTCGGACGTGCATCCCTTCCGCAAGCACTTCGAGGATCTGGCGATCGGCGATTCGCTGCTCACGCACCGCCGCACGGTCGGCGAAGCCGACATCGTCGCCTTCGGCGGCATCTCGGGCGACTACTTCTACATGCACTTCGACGAGATCGCGGCCAAGGAAAGTTCGTTCGGCAAGCGCATCGCGCACGGCTACTTCGTGCTCTCGGCGGCGGCGGGCCTCTTCGTCTCGCCGGCGCCCGGACCGGTGCTGGCCAACTACGGGCTCGACACGCTGCGCTTCGTCAAGCCGGTGGGCATCGGCGACACCATCCGCGCACGCCTGACCTGCAAGCGCAAGATCGACCGCAACAGGAAGGACGCCAACGGCGTCGGCCAGGGCGTGGTCGCCTGGGACGTGGAAGTGACGAACCAGGATGGCGAGCTGGTCGCCAGCTACGACATCCTGACGCTGGTCGCCAAGCGCAGCTGAAGCCGGGCTTTTCGGCGCATGTTCGCCCGGCTTGCCAAGCGGGCGATCGTGAGCACAATTCCGCCGCATGGATGGACTTGTGCGCGCACGGAGTGGAATCCTGCCGATCCTCCTCGGCATCGCGGCCTGCGTAGCGTGCCTGTCGGGTCCGCGAGCATGGGCCGCGGCCGCTGACGAGCCGGTCGCAGCCGCTCCGGCCGCGCCCGCCGCCACGGCCGAACCCATCCCGGCTGCCGACATCACGGCGCGCGCCGATGCGGACGAGCAGCGCATCCAGCTCGCGGTGCAGCGCGCCAGGCAGGACGAGGAACTCCAGCGGGTCGATGCGAGCCTGGCCCGTCATTCGGCTTCGATCAGCCGGCTCGCGCAGCAATCCGCCGACCGCAAGCTTGCCGAGCTGCCGGTGCGCCGGCTCGAAAGCCTGCACCGCCACTGGCAGCTCTACACGCGCGAGATCGCCGACCTGCGCACCCGCGCCGCGCGCGTCGCGCGGGAGCTGTCCGAGGATGCGGCGGACCTGGCCCGGATGCGGCTCGAGTGGCGCGCGACTGCGAGCGAGGCGCAGTCGGCCGCGCCGGCATTGCGCGAACGCATCGACGAACTCATCGCGAAAGTCGAGGCCGCCGAGAAGATCGTCGCCGACCCGCTCGCCAAGGCGCTTCACCAGGGGCGCATGGCGGGCGAGCTTGGGCGGCAGGTGCGCGAGGAGGAGTCGACGGTCCTGGGCCTGATCGAAGAGAAGGACCGGCGTCTGCTCGCGATGGATTCGCCACCCCTGTGGCAGGCCGCGGGCAGCGCGCGCATCGAGCTCGAACCCTTTCGCATCGGGCTGCGCCAGAGCCTGGCGATCGAATCGGCGCTGGCACGCGACCATGATGCGGCGAACATCAACCTGCTGCGGGTGCTCGTCGCCGTGGCGGTGGCGCTGCTGCCGATCCTGCTGTGGCTGCGCCGAAGGGCGAACCACCTGATGGCCGACGGCCTGGTGTCGCCGGAGTCGGTCAAGCCGCTCGGTCGCCCATGGGCCGCGTGGCTGGTGCTGGTGGCCCTCTTCGCGGTGCTGTTCGACTTCAAGGGGCCGGCCGTGCGCCAGCAGATGTTCATGCTGCTGGCCTGGCCGCCGATGCTGCGGCTGCTTCCTTCGCGGCTGCTGGATGCGGTCGGACCCTGGGCCTACCTGGGCGCAGGGTTCTACCTGCTGAACATGCTGGCTTCGCTGCCGGTGAGCAACGAGTTCCTGTACCGGAGCTTCCTGCTGCTGCTGGACCTCGCGATGCTGGCGACGGTGGTGATGCTCTTCGTGCGCGCGCGCCGCAATGTCCCGATCGGGACGCCGGCGCACCGTCAGCCGGTGATGGTCATCCTGCTCGGCGCGGCCGCGGCGGCACTCGGCGTGGCGGCGGTGTCCAACTTGCTCGGCAATGTCTCGCTCGCCATCACGCTGGCCTCGGCAGTGCTCGACAGCAGCTATCTCGGCCTGGTGATGTACGCCGGCGTCACCATCGTGGTGGCGCTCGCGCAGGTGCTCTTCGTGCGCCATGACGCCTCGCAGGCCGCACACGGCGGCCGGTCGTGGTCGCAGACCGGCGCGCAACTCGGGCGCGCCTTGATGGCGTTGGCCTTCGTGGTGATCCTGTTGCAGTCGTTCCGCATCTACCGGCCGCTGTCGGACATGCTCACGCGCGCGCTCAACCATGTGTTCACGCTCGGCAGCATTTCGCTGAGCCTGGGCAACGTCGTGGCTTTCGTCGGCGCGGTGTTCGTGGCCTTCTGGGTCGCCCGCGTGATCCGGCTGGTCCTGCAGAAGGATGTGCTGCCCGCGATGTCGCTGCCGCGCGGCGTCGGCAACAGCATCTCGTCGCTGACCTATTACTTCGTCATCACCTTCGGCCTGCTGACCGCGCTGGGGGTGCTGGGCTTTCCGGTCGGGCAGCTGGCGATCGTGTTCGGCGCGCTCGGCGTCGGCATCGGCTTCGGCCTGCAGGACGTGGTCAAGAACTTCGTCGCCGGACTGATCCTGATGTTCGAGCGGCCGATCCGCCCGGGCGACGTGGTGGACATCGCGGGCCTGCTGGGCACGGTGAGCCACATCGGCATCCGCGCCACCATCGTCACCACCTTCGAAGGCGCGGACGTCGTGATCCCCAACGGCGTGCTGCTCGCCGACAAGCTGGTGAACTGGACGCTCAGCGGTACCCGCCGCCGCTTCGAACTCGAAGTGAACACGCGGCCGGAAGTGCCCGCGGAGCGGACGATGGCGCTGCTGGAGAGCGTTGCGCGCGAACTCGAGGGTGTGTCGGTGGCGCCCGCGCCGGAAGCCATCCTGATGGGCCTCAACGGCGGCCTGCTGCAGATCAGCCTTCGCGCGTGGACCGTGGAAGGCGCGAACTGGCTGGTGGTACGCAGCAACCTCGCGAAGAACATCCGCACCGCGCTGGCCGACGCCGGCATCGACCTGCCGCGGCCGCAGAGCGAAGTGCACCTGGGCGGCGCGGAGCTGCGGTCGGCAACGCCGGAGCCCTCCCGCGAGGGCGCGGCGCATCAGCCCGCGGATGACGCGCCGGCACCCGCGGCCGGCACGCGCGGCATGCGAATGCCGCAGTAGGCCATCACGATCGCCAAGAGGGGGCTCGCGATGCAGAAGACCGCGAACGGCGCGTAGCTGAACGTCGCCACGCCCAGCGTCGCGGCCATGTAGGCGCCGCAGCTGTTCCAAGGGATCAGCGCCGACGTCGGCGTCGCCACATCACCGATCGTGCGCGACAGCACCACGGGCGCGAGCCCGCGCTGTTCGAAGGCCGTCTTGAACGACCGGCCCGGCAGCATCACCGCCATGTACTGGTCGGCGGTCGCGATGGCGGTGCCGAAGATGGCGGCGGCGAGCGCGGCCACCAGCGCGCCCGCGCTCTTCGCCTTTGCGAGGATCGGCGCCATCAGCCGTTCCAGTACGCCGCAGCGCTCGACGACGCCGCCGAAGCCGAGGGCGGCGATGATGAGCCAGATGGTGTTCATCATGCTCTCCATGCCGCCTCGCGTGACAAGGAGGTCGACGGCGGGCACGCCGGTCGAGCCCCTGTAGCCGCTCGCCAGCGCCAGCCACATGCCCTTGAGCAGCGCGAGCGCCCTCGGAATGCCCTCGCGGGCCTGCGCGAAGGCCACGACGCGCTCCGGCGCCACGACGGCTGCGAGCCCCGCTGCGATGAGTGCGCCCAGAAAGATCGAGGTGAACGCCGGCACCCGGCACAGCGCGAGCACGATGACGCTGGCCAGCGGAAGGAAGAGCAGCAGCGAGATGTTGAAGGCGTTCTTCAGCAGCATCATCTTCTGGCTCGCATCGAATTCGCCGGGACGTCCGAACTGGAGGAAGACCAGGAGCGAGATCGCGAGCGCCACCATCGAGGTCAGCAGGGTCTCGCGGATGTGCTTGTAAAGGTCGACGCCGGCCGCGGCGGCGGCGAGGTTGGCCGAATCCGACAGCGGCGAGGACTTGTCGCCGAAATAGGCGCCCGAGATCACGGCGCCGGCCGTGATGGCCGGGTTCATGTCCATGTTGCTCGAGATGCCCATGAGCCCGATGCCGATGGTGCCCACGGTGGTCCACGAGCTGCCGATGCTGAAGGAAATGACGCCGCAGATCACCAGCGCGGTGGCATAGAAGTAGTGGGGGCTGAGCAGCTGCAGGCCGTAGTACACCATCGCCGCGATGGTGCCGCTCATCGCCCAGGTGCCGACCAGTGCGCCGACCGCCAGCAGGATGAAGATGGCACCGAGGCCGGTGCCGACGCTCGCGACCGCTGCGTCACGCATCTCGTCGAGCGTCAGACCATGCCGGATGCCGATGACGGCGGCGACCATCGTCGCCACCATGAGCGCCACCTGGTTTGGCCCGCCCGCGCCCGCATCGCCGAAGAGGTAGTACGACAGCGCGACCAGCACGATCAGGCTGGCGAGGGGGATGACGGCCTCGGTCATTGAAAGCGGCGGCTTCGTCGGATGCTCTTCGTGCTGCATGTGTCGGCCCTCCTCGCTCCGTCAGTGCGCGCTCGCGCGGCATGTCGGAACGGGAAAACTGTCCGGCAACTTCGGTTGTTTGGCAAGGTGATCGCAGATCGGCGCCGCGCAGGCCGCGTTTCTTCTCGGCGAGCGCGGCCCTGACATCCCGCGCCGCCGGGCTCCTGCAAGGGGGAAAACCACCGCATCGATTTCGACTGGCTCGACAGGCGAGCGCAGCCTGCGCAAGAATCGCGGCAAGTCCAAGGCGGCATGACTCCGGAAGGCACCACAGTGGGCAAGCAAGCGGAAACCGAAGCACTCGCACCCTATCGCCGCAAACGCGACTTCAGGAAGACGCCCGAGCCGCACTCCGGTGGAAGCATGCGCAACGGCGCGCTGTCGTTCGTGGTTCAGAAGCACCACGCGAGCCGCCTGCACTATGACTTCCGGCTCGAGCTCGACGGCACGCTCAAGAGCTGGGCGGTGCCGAAGGGCCCGTGCCTCGATCCCACCGTGAAGCGCATGGCGGTCCACGTCGAAGACCACCCGATCTCGTACGCCGACTTCGAAGGCACCATCCCGCCGAAGCAGTACGGTGCGGGCACGGTGATCGTCTGGGACCGTGGCGACTGGGTGCCGCTGGGCGATGCGCGCCAGCAGATGACCGAAGGCAAGCTCAAGTTCGAGCTGCGCGGCAAGAAACTGCGCGGCCACTGGACGCTGGTGCGCATGCACGGCAAGGCCGGCGAGAAGCAGGAACCCTGGCTGCTCATCAAGGAGCGCGATCCCGAGGCGCGGCCGATCGACGAATATGACGTCGTCGAGGCCGAGCCCGACAGCGTGCTGACCGGGCGCGATGTCGACAGCCCGCCGCCGGTGACCTATCAGCGCGAGGCCGACCCGGAAGTGGACAAGGCATCCGCGAAGCCCTCGAAGCCCGCGCAGCCGCCGGGGCGCGAGGCCAAGTCGTTGCCCGACCTGCTCCCGCCGCAACTCGCGACGTTGGCGACCGCCCCCCCGGCGCGCGCGGATGACTGGCTCTACGAACTGAAGTTCGACGGCTACCGCCTGCTCACGCGCATCGACGAGAAGGGCCGGGTCCAGTGCATCACCCGCAACGGCCACGACTGGACCTCGAAGCTGCCCGCGTTGGCAAAGGCGCTCGCGAAGCTGCCGGTGCGATCGACCTGGCTTGACGGCGAGATCGTGGTCGACGACGAGCACGGCGCACCTGACTTCCAGGCACTGCAGAACGCCTTCGATCGAGGATCGACCTCGTCGATCGTCTACTGGCTCTTCGATGCGCCCTTTCTCGACGGCCGCGATCTGCGCGATGTTCCGGTGGAGCAAAGACGCGACTTGCTCGCCGCCATGCTCGCCCGCGCGCCGGATCCGTCGCTGCGCTTCAGCGAAGCCTTCGAGGCCTCGCCGCGCGACCTGCTCGCGTCATCGGCGCGAATCGGCTTCGAGGGAATCATCGGCAAGCGCTGCGGGTCGGGCTATGTGTCGCGGCGTTCGCCGGACTGGATCAAGCTCAAGAACCAGCGGCGGCAGGAGTTCGTGATCGGAGGCTACACCGCGCCGAAGGGCTCGCGCGCCGGCTTCGGCTCGCTGCTGCTCGGCGTGTACGACGACGCGGGCGCACTGCGGTACTGCGGCAATGTCGGCACCGGATTCGACGCACGTCGGCTCACCGATATCAAGGACAGGCTCGACAAGGTGCAAAGCGACACATGCCCTTTTGCGAAGCAGCCCGTCGGCGTGAAGGCGCAGTGGGTCCTGCCGGTGCTGGTGTGCGAGGTCTCCTTCGGCGAGTGGACGGGCGACGACCGCATCCGCCATTCCGTCTTCCAGGGCCTGCGCGACGACAAGCCCGCCCGGCAGATCCGGCGGGAGGTGGCCTCCGCGCCGGAGGCCGAGCCGGCGAAGCCCACCGGGCAGGGCATCGCCGTGCCGAAGCAGCGTGTGACCCACGCCGACCGCGTGATCGACAAGGACAGTGGCACCACGAAGGGCGAACTGGTCGCCTACTACGAACAGGTGGCCGATCTCATGCTGCCGCACCTCAAGGGTCGCCCGGTCGCGCTGGTGCGGGCGCCTGAAGGCGTGGGCGGGGAACTCTTCTTCCAGAAGCACATGAAAAAGAACTCCGAACTGCCGGGTGTGACGCTCCTCGACCCCTCGCTCGACCCCGACCACGAGCCGCTGCTGCAGATCGACACCGCGCGCGGTCTGCTTTCCGCTGCGCAGATGAACGTGATCGAGCTGCACACCTGGAACGCCACCTCCAACGCCATCGACAAGCCCGACCGCATGACTTTCGACCTCGACCCCGGCGAAGGCGTGCAGTGGGCGCAGATGCAGGAAGCCGCACTGCTGGTGCGCACGATCGTGACCGAACTCGGCCTGGTGCCCTTCCTGAAGACCAGCGGCGGCAAAGGACTGCATGTGATGGTGCCGATCCGCCGGCAGTACGACTGGGACACCGTCAAGGGCTTTTCGCAGGCCGTGGTGCAGCACCTCGCGAGCGTCATTCCGGACCGTTTCGTCGCCAAGAGCGGGCCGCGCAATCGCGTGGGCAGGATCTTCGTGGACTACCTGCGCAACGGCTTCGGCGCGACGACGGTGGCGGCGTGGTCGGCGCGTTCGCGTCCCGGTTTGGGCGTGTCGGTGCCGGTAGCGTGGGACGAATTGCCCGGCCTCACCAGCGCATCGCAATGGACCGTGCGGACCATTGGTCGGCGCCTGCCGGCGGGCAATACGCCGTGGGATGGGATGGCGAAGAGCGCGAAGGCCCTCGGGCCGGCGATGAAGAAGCTGGGCTACGCGCCCTGAACTTCAGCGGGCACCGTTGCCACCTCGGGCACGCGCCCAGTCGCTCTCTGCGGTGCGCGTGACACGGGCGCGCGAATAGTCGAAACACGCCATTTTCGGAAAAGTCTCACGACCCCGAGTGTTCAGGGTGGCGAGAATTCGCCGCCCGGTGTGCCCACGGCGGGTTCTCGCAGCGAGACCGTGGAAAAAGGGCGCTCGGGAGACGAATGGACGGTGGTTGGTCGCAGCTGCGGCGCGGCATCGTCGTGAAAGAACACCCCGGCATGATCAAGGACTTTTCAGATATCGACGTTCTGGCGTTTGCCGGCGGAGGCAATCGCTGCTTCTGGCAAGCGGGGGTGGTGGCCTGCTTCCTCGACAAGGGCTTAAAGCTGCCCGCGACGCTAATCGGTACGAGCGCGGGTGCCGCCATGGCGGCATCGTGCATGACGATCGGGCCTGAAGCCGCGCTGGGCACTTGCGCCCGCCTGTTCGCGGAAAACGAGCGCATGTTCCACTGGCCTGCGATGACCCGCATGAAGCTGCACTTCGCCCACCAGCAGACATATCCGGACTGGATCGCATCGATCGTGAACACCGACACCTTCCCCAGCCTGAAGCAGGCGAAGCAGAAACTGCTGGTCGCTGTGTCGCGGCCGGCCACGCTGCTCGGCAAGCACGGCAGCATCGTCGCCGCCACGCTGGCCTACATCGTGGACAAGAAGATCGCCCACAGCATCCATCCGCGCCTGCCGCGATACCTGGGCCTGCGCCAGCAGCTCTACGACCTCCAGCACTGCGCGTCCGTGCAGGCGGCGCAAGAAGTGCTCAACGCTTCAGCCGCCGCCCCGCCGCTAACGCACCCAGTGCTGCTCGACGGCCAGTGGGCGTTCGATGGCGGCTACGTGGACAATGCGCCACTCCCCCGTCAGAGCGTCGAAGAGCAAGCGCGCACCCTGGTGCTGCTCACCCGCCACTACCTGGATCGTCCCGAATTCTTCCGCCATAGCGGCCGCACTTACTGGCAGCCGAGCCAGCGGATCCCCGTGTCCACCTGGGACTGCACGGGCAAGTCGACGGTGAAGGCCGCGTTCGACCTCGGCTATGCCGATGCGCGCCGGCGTCTCGGCGGCACTGCCTGAAGTGGCTCGATTACGCGCCCTGAACTTCAGCAGGCACCGCCACCACCTCCTCGGTCGTCACCTCGAAGCGCTCCAGCGTGTTCGCGCCGAACACCATCGTGATCGGCACGTCGGCCGCGTCGCGCCCGCGCGCGATCACCACGCGCCCGATACGCGGTACGTTGTGCCGCGCGTCGAAGGTGTACCAGCGGTCGCCGAGATACGCCTCGAACCACGCGCTGAAATCCATGGGGTATGGCGCGACCGGTACGCCGATGTCGCCGAGGTAGCCGGTCGCGTAGCGCGCCGGGATGTTCATGCAGCGGCACAGCGCGATCGCGAGATGCGTGAAGTCGCGGCACACGCCGACCCGCTCGCGGAAGACCTCGAGCGCGGTCCGGGTGGCCCGTGCGCATGCGTAGTCGAAGCGCACCCGCTGGTGCACGAAGTCGCAGATCGCCTGCACCCGCAGCCATCCGGGCGGGACGTTGCCGAACAGGTTCCAGGCCAGCGACAGCAGCTCGCTGTCGACCTCGCAATAGCGGCTCGGCAGCAGGAACTGGAGCGTGGCTGTCGGGAGCCGGGCCGGATCGTGGTTTTCCGCATGCGGGTTCACCGCATCCGGCCAGCCGGTGTCGAACACCACCGCCTCGTTGCGCAGGCGAATTCTTTCCACGCCCTGCGGCACGTCGACACGCGCGCAATGATTGCCGAACACGTCGGTGTAGTGGTCGGCGTGGAGCTGCGGACAGAGCGTGACGCGTTCACCGCCTTCGCCCTGGATGTCGGCGGCGCGCGAAGGGTGAACGTGCAGCATGTAGATGAGCGCGGTGGGCGAACTGACCGCCAGTTCGATGTCGAAGCCGATGTGGATGAGCATGATGCGATGGCCCGGTGGCAGGAGGAAGGGTGCGGCCATGCTAGGGACCGACGCGCGCCGCCATTGAGTGGACGAAGACGCCAAGCGGCGTAGTCCAAAACCAGCGCGTGTCTTCGTCGGCGGAGTCCTACCGGCGACGCCGCGAAGCTCCCACACATCGCGGTGCGCGGCCACTACGGTGGTTGCCGCCAGAGGTGCCTAAGCTGTGGAATCCCATCGCGCCGTCGCGGCCTGTCCCTGTCCGCACGCGATACCCATGTCCGACGAAGGAATCCCCGATGACGCAACAGAACAAGGCTGCGGGCCGCCGACAGAAGGCGACCAACGGCGGCAGCGCGAAACAGGAGCAGCTCGACACCTTCACCAACGAGCACGCGCCACTGATCACCACGAATCAGGGGGTGCAGATTCCCGACAACCACAATTCGTTGCGCGCCGGCGTTCGCGGCCCGACGCTGCTCGAAGACTTCATCCTGCGCGAGAAGATCACGCACTTCGACCACGAGCGCATTCCCGAACGCGTGGTGCATGCGCGCGGCGCGGCGGCGCATGGGTACTTCGAGGTCTACAAGTCGATGTCGCAATTCACCTGCGCCGACTTCCTGCAGGACCCGGCGGTGAAGACGCCGGTGTTCGTGCGCTTCTCGACCGTGGCGGGTTCGCGCGGCTCGGCCGACACGGTGCGCGACGTGCGTGGCTTCGCGGTCAAGTTCTACACCCAGCAGGGCAACTACGACCTCGTGGGCAACAACATTCCGGTGTTCTTCATCCAGGACGCGATGAAGTTCCCCGACCTCATCCATGCGGTCAAGGCCGAGCCGCACAACGAGATCCCGCAGGCCGCGAGCGCGCACGACACCTTCTGGGACTTCGCCTCGCTGATGCCCGAGAGCACGCACATGCTGATGTGGGCCATGTCGGACCGCGCGATCCCGCGCAGCTTACGGATGATGGAGGGCTTCGGCATCCACACCTTCCGCTTCGTCAACGCGCGCGGCGAGAGCCACTTCGTCAAGTTCCACTGGAAGCCCAAGCTCGGCATCCACGGGCTCGCATGGGACGAGGCGCAGAAGATCGCGGGCAAGGACGCCGACTTCCACCGCCGCGACCTGTGGGAAGCGATCGAGAGCGGCGACTTTCCGGAGTGGGAACTCGGCGTGCAGCTCATCCCCAACGACAAGGAACATGCCTTCGGCTTCGACCTGCTCGATCCGACCAAGATCATCCCGGAAGAGATGGTGCCGGTGCAGCGCATCGGCCGCATGGTGCTCAACCGCAACCCCGACAACTTCTTTGCCGAGACCGAGCAGGTGGCCTTCCACCCGGGCCATGTGGTGCCGGGCATCGACTTCACGAATGACCCGCTGCTGCAGGGGCGCCTCTTCTCCTACACCGACACGCAGATCTCGCGGCTCGGTGGCGCGAACTTCCACGAGATCCCGATCAACCGCGGCGTGTGCCCCTTCCACAACTTCCAGCGCGACGGCATGCACCGCATGACCATCGCGCGCGGGCAGGTCGCCTACGAACCGCACTCGCTGGTGGACGGCAAGGACTTCCGCGTCGACGGCGGCAGCGCCGGCTTCCAGTCATTTCCCGAGGACCTGGAGCCGCCGAAGGTGCGACGGCGCAGTCCGTCGTTCGACGACCACTTCACGCAGGCGCGGCTTTTCTTCAACAGCCAGAGCGCGCCCGAGAAGGAACACATCATCGCGGCCTTCCGCTTCGAGCTGTCGAAGTGCGAGGTGCCGGCGGTGCGCCAGCGCATGGTGGACAACCTCGCGCACGTCGACGAGAAGCTCGCGCGCCGCGTGGCCGAGCCGCTTGGCATCAATCCGCCCGACGCGAAGGCGGCGGCGGGGCGCGCCGGCTTCCGCGATCACCGCGTCGCGATGCCGATCGAGGAATCGCCGGCGCTCAGCATGGCGGGCACCGGCGACGGATCGATCAAGACGCGCAAGATCGCGATCCTCGTGGCCGACGGCGTCGATTCCGCATCGCTGCGCCCCATCCGCGAGGCCATCGAGAAGGCTGGCGCGCAATGCAAGGTGGTCGGTCCGCAGCTCGGCACCGTCGCGAGCGCCTCGAAGCGCCAGCTCGATGTGGATGCGACCTATGTGAACATGCCGTCGATCATGTTCGACGCGGTCCTCGTGCCCGCGGGCGCGCAGGGTGCCGAGGCGATGTCACGCAACGGCGACGCGGTGCATTTCGTGCTGGAGGCCTACAAGCACTGCAAGGCGATCTGCGCGGTGGGCGAAGGTATGCAATTGCTTTCCACGCTCGGCATCGATGCGGAGACGAAGCCGCTGCCCGCGGGTGTGATCGTGGCGCCGACACCGGTCACCAACCTCGGCGACATCAGCGCCGCGACGCAGATCGCCCAGGACTTCATTGCTGCGATCGCGAAGCATCGGCACTGGGACCGCGCGAACGTCGAATCGGTCCCGGCTTGAGCGGCCGGACGGGCGCTAGCGCCCGCCGTGCCGCACGGACCAGCGCGAGCGCGCCAGCGCGGCGAGTTCGAGGGCGCCCGAGAGCAGGGCGATGGCGTGGCGGGAGATGCGGATCATGGTCCGCCACGCTAGCGCGCATCTGTGACGCTTTCATGTCCGCGCGCCTCGCTATCCTGCGCGCGTGACATCGCCCGACCTGCCCGAATTGCTGGAGCTCCAGGCGCTTGCCAGACTGGCAGGCGCGAGCATGACGCGCCGCGTGCTGGGCGAGGTCGAGGCCGGCGCGCAGCGCTTCCCGCTCGAGGCCTTCATCCTCGGCAGCAGCGCGCCCGAAGCGCCGGCGGTCGGCTTCTTCGGCGGCGTGCACGGACTGGAGCGCATCGGTGCGGAAGTCACCATCGCCTACCTGCGCAGCCTCGTGATGCGGCTGCAGTGGGACTCCACCGTGCAGCGTCTGCTGGAAGACGTGCGGCTGGTGTTCATGCCGGTGGTCAATCCGGGCGGGCTGTGGCTCGGCACGCGCGCGAATCCGAACGGCGTGGACCTGATGCGCAATGCGCCGGTCGAGTCGGTCGAGCGCGTTCCCTTCCTCATCGGCGGCCAGCGCATGAGCGCCACCCTGCCGTGGTTCCGCGGCGCGTCGGGCGCACCGATGGAGCGCGAGAGCGCGGCGCTGTGCGAGCTGGTCGACACCGAACTGCTGAATCGCCCCTTCAGCATCGCGATCGACTGCCACTCGGGCTTCGGCCTCGCCGACCGCATCTGGTTCCCGTTCGCGCATGCGTCGCGGCCGATCGCGCATCTGGCCGAGATGCACGCGCTGTGCGGGATCGTGGACGACACGCTGCTGCATCACCGCTACGTGCTGGAGCCGCAGAGCCGCCAGTACCTCGCGCACGGCGACCTGTGGGATCACCTCTACCTGCGCGCCTGCGAGCGCGGGCGGGTGTTCCTTCCGCTCACGCTGGAGATGGGCTCGTGGCTCTGGGTGAAGAAGAACCCGCGGCAGCTCTTCTCGCGGCACGGCATCTTCAATCCGATGATCGAGCACCGGCAGCAGCGCGTGCTGCGCCGTCATGTGGGCTGGCTGGACTTCCTCACGCGTGCCGCATGCAGCCACGAGCGCTGGCTGCCCACGGGTGCGGCCCGGGAGGAACACACGCGCCGCGCGCTCGCGCGCTGGTACGCCGGCGATCGCCAACGGGGAAAGGGCGGGCGGTGACCACCTGGGTGCTGCTGCGCGGGCTGACGCGCGAGGCCGGCCACTGGGGCGCGTTCCCGGCGCTGCTGCAGGCGCGTCTGCCCGCGGGCAACCGCGTCATCGCGATCGACCTGCCTGGC
Source organism: Variovorax sp. YR216 (assembly GCF_900107745.1). Classification (GTDB taxonomy): domain Bacteria; phylum Pseudomonadota; class Gammaproteobacteria; order Burkholderiales; family Burkholderiaceae_C; genus Variovorax. The sequence goes on from NZ_FNRO01000014.1 coordinate 140,959, forward strand.
AACGGCCATCTGAACGATGAACGCAGTCCGGCCCGGATCGAGGCTTATGTCGACCACTGCCGCCGGCAGCTGCATGCGCTTGGCGTGGCGACGCCGGTGCATGTGGTGGCGATGTCGCTCGGCGCGATGGTCGCGGCCGACTGGGCCTCGCGGCATCCCGGGGAGCTGGCGGGCTGCGTGCTGATCAACACCAGCCTGCGGCCCTTCAGCCCGTGGTATCGCCGACTGCGGCCCGCGAACTACGGTCCCCTGCTGGGCGTCGTGTGGCCCGGGAGCGATTCCCGCGCGCGCGAGCAGACGATTCTCCGGCTGACCACGCGGCATCCGGCGGACGCGGCCGGCACTGTCGACGCATGGACCGCGCTGCGCGAAGCGCGGCCCGTGAGCGGTGCGAACGCGCTGCGCCAACTGTGGGCCGCGATGCGCTACCGCGCTTCCGCAGAGGCGCCGGCCGTGCCGCTGCTCGTGCTCTCGAGCCGGCGCGACGGGCTGGTGGACGTGCGCTGCTCGCAGCGCCTCGCGCGGGCGTGGCGGGCGCCGATCGCCCAACACGCCACGGCGGGCCACGATCTGCCGCTCGACGACGGGCCGTGGGTGGCCGACCAGGTCGCGCGATGGGCGGCCGCGCTCACTGGTGGCCGTCCGCCGGACGCAGCACGTTGTCCTTCAGCGTGACCGCCTTGCCGACCGGCGGGGCGGTAGCGGTCTCCACGGTGCGCAGCGTGCCGTTGTCCATGCGGACGCTGACCTTGTAGACCGTCTCCATGTGCGTGCGCTTCTCGACTTCGTTGCCCGCGAAGCCACCGCCCACTGCACCGGCCACGGTTGCCAGCGTGCGGCCCCGGCCACTGCCGATCTGGTTGCCGAGCACGCCGCCCACCACGCCGCCCGCGACCGCCCCGACGCCGGTGGTGGGCTTCTGCCGCTTGATCGTCTGGACCGATTCGACATGTCCGCACACCGAGCACACCTTGTGCGTGGGCGGCGGCGGTGCCGCGGCCTCACCCGCAGCCATGACCGGTGCGGCGCTGCCCGCCGGGGTGTTCGGCGGAATGACGGCCGGTGCCCGTACCGGCGGCGGTGGCGGGGTCACGGCAGCGACCGCCTGAGGCGGCGGGTCGGAGGGCGCCTGCACTGCGGGCGGCTTGAAATCGTCCGGCGCGCGCACCAGCGGCGCTGCGGCGAGCGAGGTCGCCTGCGGCTGCGTCGCGCTGTCGAGCTGCTTGTGGACCAGTGCGCCGCCGAGCGCCGCCACCGCGATTGACAGCACGCCGATGGCGATCCAGAGCACGCGGGACGACCGGACCGCAGGTGGGGTGACGATGGAATTCGAGTCCATGGGGATTCCCTTCACTTTCATGGTCCGGCTGCGGGACACCGGCCCCCTGTGAGCATCGCCGATGCAACGCGTCTGTCAATTCACCGGGGTCCTACACGCCCCGGGTGCAGTAGGGCGCGGGGCGCACGTCGTCGCGCGGTGTTATCCGACACAGCAATGGGCCGGACTCCGGCACGCTCAAAAGGTTTTTTGCTGCCCTTTGCAACCGCCCTTCATGAAGACCCAGGCAACGATCGACACCGAAGACTTCCAGCGCCTTCTGAATCGCAACCTCAAGCTGCCGTTGATCGGCGGCGTCGTCGGCGCCGTGGCGTTCGTGCTGCTCATCGCGTACCTGCTCTCGACGATCTCGCTGGTGGAGCACACCGACCGCGTGACTCGCTCCGCGGCCGAGGCGCAGCGCCGCAGCATCGACATGGAAACAGGGATGCGCGGCTACCTCATCACGGGCGATGCCAGCTTTCTCGAGCCCTACGACAGCGCGCTCGCGCGCTTGAAGGACGACCTCGGCGCGCTGAAGTCGCTGGTGTCCGACAACCGCGCCCAGACGGAGCGGCTGGACCGCATCGCCTCGCTGCAGAACGCATGGAACGCGTTCGCGAGCGACCTGATCGAGCGGCGGCGCAACGGGGGCGAGGTCAGCGAGACCGTGCGGCTCGGCCGCGGCAAGCGCATCACTGACGAGATGCGCGCCGAATACGCCGCCTTCATGGACGCCGAGCAGAACCTGCGATTCCAGCGCAACAACGATGCCAATCGCACTGCGATCATGGTGGTCGCCTTCTTCGTGCTCTTCACGCTCGTCGCGACCGGGCTCATGACCTTCTTCGGCCGCCGGCAGTTGCAGCGGCTGTCGGCCCACTACGACGAGGTGCTCCGGGACCAGGCTGCGAATGCCTCGGTGGTGGAGGCGCAGTCGCGCCTGCGCGGCGCGCAGACCGATCTGAGCGGCGAGCTCGTCGGCGAGCTCAGTGCGCAGGAGATGGGGCGCAAGGTGCTCACCTTCTTCTCGCGCCAGGTCGGCAGCCCGGTCGGCGCGTTCTACCTGCGCGAGCGCCAGGGCACGCTGCGCCGCGTCGCGAGCTACGGCTTTTCGGCCGCGGCCGATGCGTCGCCGCAGGTGTTCGCGCCGAATGAAAGCCTCGTCGGGCAGGCGGCGACCGAGCGGCGGCGCATGCTGATCGAGCCGGTCGAGGCCGCCTACCTGAAGGTCAATTCCGGGCTGGGCGACATGCCGGCGGTGGCGGCGGTGCTGTTGCCGGTGTCGAGCGACGGCTTCATCAACGGCGTGGTGGAACTCGGCTTCCTGCGTACGCCCGGCGCCGAGGTCCATCAGTTGCTCGACATGGTGGCCGGCAACATCGGCAGCGCCGTGGCCGCGGTGCGCTACCGCGAGCAGTTGCAGGATGCGCTGGCCGAAACCCAGCAGCTCAACGAAGAGCTGCAGGTGCAGCAGGAAGAGCTGCGCACGGCCAACGAGGAACTGGAAGAGCAGTCGCGCGCGCTGCGCGTTTCGCAGACCGCGATGGAGAACCAGCAGGCCGAGCTGGAGCAGACCAACAGCCAGCTCTCCGAGCGCACCGAGGCGCTGGACCTGCGCAACGCCGCCCTGCGCCGCGCGCAGCGCGAGCTGGAGGACCGCGCCGACGAACTCCAGCAGGCGAGTCGCTACAAGTCCGAGTTCCTCGCGAACATGTCGCACGAGCTGCGCACGCCGCTCAACAGCGCGCTGATCCTCGCCAAGCTGCTGCGCGACAACCCGCAGGGCAACCTGAGCGAGGAGCAGGTGAAGTTCGCGGACTCGATCTACGGCTCGGGCAACGACCTGCTGGTGCTGATCAACGACATCCTCGACATCGCGAAGGTCGAGGCCGGCAAGCTCGAGGTCGTCGCGGAGCCGGTCGGCGTCGCGAAGATCGCCTCGGGCCTCGAGGATCTGTTCAGGCCGCAGGCCGACGACAAGCGGCTGGCTCTGCGCGTGGAGGTGCGCCCGGACGCGCCAGCCACGCTGGTCACCGACCGGCAGCGGGTCGAGCAGATCCTCAAGAACCTGCTCGCGAACGCGCTGAAGTTCACCGACCACGGCGAACTGGCGCTGACCGTGCGCGGTGCGCCGGAAGGCGGCGCGCTGTTCGAGGTGGCCGACACCGGCATCGGCATCGCGGCCGACCAGCAGGGCGTGATCTTCGAGGCCTTCCGCCAGGCCGACGGGACCACCAGCCGGCGCTATGGCGGCACCGGCCTCGGGCTTTCGATCTCGCGCGACCTGGCGCAGCTGCTGGGCGGCACGATCTCGGTGCGCAGCACGCCGGGCGCCGGCAGCACCTTCACGCTGGCGCTGCCCGCGCAGGCGCCGCAGGCGCGCGCGCCCCGGGTCGAGATAATGCCCGCCGCGCACGTTCGCGGCGGCCTGCAGGCGCCGGCTTCGGCGCCGGCCAAGCCGACGGAGCCCGTCGTGCCGCAGTTCCCCGACGATCGCGAATTGCCACCCGACCAGACGCGGCGCCTGCTCGTCATCGAGGACGAGCCGCAGTTCGCGCACATCCTCTACGACCTCGCGCACGAGCTCGGCTACCGCTGCCTCGTCGCGCACGGCGCGGCGGACGGCTACGGCCTGGCGGCCCGGTTCCGGCCCGACGCGATCCTGCTCGACATGCGGCTGCCGGACGGCCCTGGGCTTTCGGTGCTGCAGCGGTTGAAGGACGATCCGCTGACGCGCCACATCCCGGTGCACGTGGTCTCGGCGATGGAGAGCCCCGAGGCGGCGATGCACATGGGCGCGATCGGCTATGCCCGCAAGCCCGCGTCGCGCGAGCAGCTCATGGACGTGTTCCGCCGCATCGAGGAAAAGCTCGCGCAGAAGGTCAAGGCGGTGCTGCTGGTGGAGGACGACGCGGTGCAGCGCGAAAGCGTGGTCAAGCTGATCGGCGACGAGGACGTGGTGATCACCGCGGTCGAGTCGGGCGAAGAGGCGCTGGAGCTGCTGCGCACGCGCGTGTTCGACTGCATGATCACCGACCTCCGGCTTCCGGACATGCAGGGCAGCGAGCTGCTCAAGCGCATGGCGACCGAGGAGATCGTGTCCTTCCCGCCGGTCATCGTCTACACCGGCCGCAACCTCACGCGCGACGAGGAGGCCGAGCTGCTTCGCTACTCGCGCTCGATCATCATCAAGGGGGCGCGCTCGCCGGAACGGCTGCTCGACGAGGTGACGCTGTTCCTGCACAAGGTGGAAGCCGATCTGTCGACGGAGCGGCGCAACATGCTCAAGACGGTGCGCGGCCGCGACCGCGTCTTCGAGGGCCGCCGCATCCTGCTGGTGGATGACGACGTGCGCAACATCTTCGCGTTGACCAGCGCGCTGGAACAGCGCGGCGCGGCGGTCGAGGCGGCGCGCAACGGGCGCGAGGCGCTGGAGAAGCTCGACCAGGTGAGCGACATCGACCTCGTGCTGATGGACGTGATGATGCCGGAGATGGACGGCCTGGAGGCCACGCGGCGGCTGCGCCAGGACCCGCGCTTCGACAAGCTCCCGGTCATCGCGGTCACCGCCAAGGCCATGAAGGACGACCAGGAGCAGTGCCTCGCCGCCGGTGCCAGCGACTACCTCGCCAAGCCGGTGGACCTCGATCGGCTCTTCTCCCTGCTGCGCGTGTGGATGCCGAAGATGGAGCGCCTGTGACCCAGGGAATGCCGTCCGCGCCGCTGCGCCCGCCGAGCGACACCGACATCGAGCTGCGGCTGCTGATGGAGGCCATCTTCCTCAAGTACAGCTACGACTTCCGCAACTACACCGGCGCCTCGCAGAAGCGGCGCGTGCTTTATGCGCTCGACCAACTCGACCTGCCGAGCATCTCCGCGCTGCAGGACAAGGTGCTGCGCGAGCCGGCGACCTTCGCGCGGCTGCTGCAGTACCTGACGATTCCGGTGAGCGAGATGTTCCGCGACCCCGACTACTTCCTGGCGCTGCGGCGCCAGGTGGTGCCGCATCTGCACACCTATGCGTCGCTCAAGGTGTGGGTGGCCGGGTGCAGCACCGGCGAGGAGGTGTTCTCGCTCGCCATCCTGCTGCGCGAGGAGGGGCTGCTGGAGCGCACGCTGATCTATGCGACGGATATCAACCCGGCCTCGCTGGAGAAGGCGCGCAAGGGCATCTTTCCGCTCGAATCGATCCAGGGCTATACCGGCAACTACCAGCGCGGCGGCGGGCTTCGCTCTTTTTCCGACTACTACACCGCGGCCTACGACGCCGCGCGCTTCGACCCGTCGCTCTGCGCAAACGTGATCTTCGCGGACCACAGCCTGGCGACCGACAGCGTCTTCGCGGAGACGCACCTTGTCTCGTGCCGCAACGTCCTCATCTATTTCAACCGGCCGTTGCAGGACCGCGCGCTCGGGCTGTTCCACGAGTCCCTGTGCCACCGCGGCTTCCTCGGGCTGGGGGCCAAGGAGAGCATCGATTTCTCCGCCTACGCGAGCCGCTTCGAGGTGCTGTCCCGCGGCGAGCGCATCTACAGGAAGGCCACATGACAGGTTCGTCCGACGCATCGAACGCGGTGACCGACACCGGCGATGTGCGCGCGGTGCGCATTGTGGTGATCGGCGCCTCCGCGGGCGGCGTGGATGCATTGCTCACGCTGCTGTCGGGACTTCCGGCCGGCTGGCGCCTGCCGATCGTGGTGGTGCTCCATCTTCCGGAGCAGTATCAAAGCCGCCTCCCGGAGGTCTTCTCGCAGCGTTTGCCGTTCACGGCCCGCGAGGCGGAAGACAAACTGCCGGTGGCCGACGGGACGCTCTATTTCGCGCCTCCGGGCTACCACCTGTCGATCGAATCGGACCTCTGCTTCTCGCTGAGCTGTGAGCCGCCGGTGCTGTTCTCGCGCCCTGCGATCGACGTCCTCATGAGCTCCGCGGCCGACGCCTGCGGACCTGCGCTTGTCGGCATTCTCCTGACCGGCGCGAACGAGGATGGCGCGCAGGGACTGCTGCGCATCCGCGAGGCGGGCGGGCTGACGGTCGTGCAGGACCCGGCCGAGGCGTCCGCGCCGACGATGCCGCTCGCCGCGCTGGCGCTTCACGAACCCGATCATGTCCTGCCCCTGCGCGAGATTCGCGCGCTGCTGATGCAGCTGGATGCCGCCCATGCCCATTGATGTCGAAAGCAAGCTGCTGATCGTCGACGACCTGCCGGAGAACCTGCTGGCGCTCGACGCCCTGATCCGCGGCCCGTCGCGCCACGTGTTCCGCGCGATGTCGGGCGAAGAGGCACTCGCGCTGCTGCTGGAGCACGAGTTCGCGCTCGCGATCATCGACGTGCAGATGCCGGACCTGAACGGCTTCGAGCTGGCGGAGATGATGCGCAGCACCGAACGCACGCGGCACATCCCGATCATCTTCGTGAGCGCCGCAGGCCGCGAGATGAACTACGCCTTCAAGGGCTATGAGAGCGGCGCGGTCGACTTCCTGCAGAAGCCGCTCGACGCGCATGCGGTGAACGGCAAGGTGAGCGTCTTCGTGGACCTCCATCGCCATCGCAAGGCGCTGCGGCACGAGATGGATGCACTGGCCGCGTCGCACCGCCAGCAGGAGGAACTCGTACAGCAGCTGCAGAGCGCGCAGCGCGAGCTGGAGCGTGCGGTGCGCATGCGCGACGACTTCATGTCGATGGTGTCGCACGAGCTGCGCACGCCGCTCAATACGCTGTACCTGGAGACGCAGGTGCGCAAGCTGCATCTCGGCAAGGGCAACACCGCAGCCTTCGCGCCGGACCGCCTGCCGGCGATGATCGAGCGCGACCAGCGGCAGATCCAGAACATGGTTCGCCTGATCGACGACATGCTCGACGTGACGCGCATGCGCAGCGGCTCGCTGTCGATCCGGCCCAAGCCGACCGACCTCGCGGCGCTCGCGCGTGGCGTGGTGGAAGGGCTTGCGCAGCAGGCCGAGGCCGCGGGGTCGCGCATCGAGCTGCATGCACCCGGGCGTGTCGACGGCGTGTGGGACGAGTTCCGCATCGAGCAGGTGCTGACCAACCTGCTGACCAACGCGCTGCGCTATGGGGACGCGAAGCCGGTCCGCGTGGCGGTGGAGCAGGCTGGCGGAGTGGCCCGCATGACGGTGCGCGACCAGGGCATCGGCGTCGCGCCGGAGGATCAGGAGCGCATCTTCGAGCAATTCGAGCGCACCGACGACAGCCGCAGGCACGCGGCCGGGCTCGGGCTGGGGCTCTACATCACACGGGAAATCGTCCGCCTGCACGGCGGCGACATCGCACTGGAAAGCCGCCTGGGCGAAGGCTCGGAATTCCGCGTCACGCTGCCCCTGGAGGCCCCGGCGCAGGACGCCTGAGGAGGGTGCAGGCGGGGATGTGTCCTACACGCCCTGGCCCGTTGCCGGTTCCATACTGTGAAGCTGCCTTCCCGGAGATTCCTGAAGTGAACGTATTGATCGTCGACGACAACGAGGCCGCGGCGGACCTGCTGCAGGAGCTGCTCGTCCTGCAGGATCACACGGCGCGTTGCACCTACACCGGCCGGCAGGCGCTGGAGGCGGCCGCGGGCGAGGCTTTCGATGCCGCCCTCGTCGATCTCACGCTGCCCGATTTCCCGGGGACCGAAGTGGCCCGGCAACTGCGCGCCGCCGCACGGGGCGCGCCGCCGTTGATCGTGGCGATTTCCGGTTACGCGGCCGACGAAACCACCAGCGGAACCGGCCTGTTCGATCACCATCTGCAAAAGCCCATCGACTTCGACGCGCTCGACCAGATCCTGTCGCGGGCCGCAGGCCGATGAAGGCTTCCCCCGGCGCGCGAAGCTGGATGGCGGCAGGTGTGCGCCATGAGCTGCTCACGCGCGCGCTTCCCGCACTGCGGCACGACATGGCCGCACCGGTGTCGGTGATCCGCATGGGCCTGCTGGTGCTCAAGCGCCAAGCTGCCTCGGCGCCCGACTCGGCGGGCTGGATGGAACGGCTCTCGCTCATCGAGGACCAGGTGGGGCTGCTCGCCAGCGGCGTGCACTCGCTGCGCGCGTGGGAGCTCTCGACGATCGACGAGGGGATCACGCGCAGCGAGCTGGTGGCGCAATGCACCGCGCTCATGCGCGTGGCCTTCGAGCTGCGTGGCATCGGCCTGCTGGTGGCCGAGGAGCTCTCGCCGGACAAGGACGAGATGCGCTTCCCATCCGGCGCCGCGCTGCGCTACATGCTGCTGGGCGCGCTGGGCTACCTGCACGACACCGCGCCGCACCTGGGCGAGATCTGCATCGAGGCAGACGGCGACGAGGCCCTGCGCCTGCTGGCGCGCCGTGGCGAATCCGAGCCGGCCGATCCGCTCGCGGGCGCGCACCGCGCGCCAAGGGCACTGGCCATCGATGCGGTCGCGCTGCAATCGCTGGCAGAAGGGTTGGGGTACCCGGTCTCGGTCGAGCCCGAGTCGGTGCGCTTCGGCTTGCGGACCGCGCCGGCCGAGATCTGAAGCCCGGCGCGCGGCTCAGCAGGCCGCGAGGATCGGCGCGCGCTTCGTCGAAAGCAGTGCGCGGAGCTTCGCCGGAGCGACGGGCTTCGTCAGCAGCATCACGCCGCCCTTGCGCAGCCGCTGCAGCGCCTCGGGGCCGGTGGCGCCCGAGACCAGCACCGCCAGCGCGTCGGGCTGCAGTCGGCGCGTGTCCTCGATGACTTCCATGCCGTCTTCCTCGCCGTCGAGCTGGAGGTCGCAGAGCACCACGTCGAAGTGCGCGTTGGTCTTGTCGAGCCGGGTCAGCGCCTCCTTGCGGGTGGAGGCGCAGTCCACCTGGCAGCCCCAGAGTTCGAGCAGCGTGCGGCTGCCGTCGAGGATGGCCGGGTCGTCGTCCACCACCAGGCAGTGCAGGCCGGCGAGTGGCGCCGCGGCGGCGGCTTCCTTCGCCGGTGCGGCGACCAGACGCGGGTGGGCGATCGGCAAGTCGAGCGAGAAGGTGCTGCCTGCCTGCAGTGCCGAGCGCAGCTTGATGCGCGTGCCCAGCAGCAGCGCGATGCGTGCGCAGATCGCGAGGCCGAGGCCGAAGCCCTGGCGGCGGTCGCGCTCGGTGTTCGCGACCTGGTAGAACTCTTCGAAGATGCGCGTCTGGTGGATCGGCGCGATGCCGACGCCGTTGTCGCGCACCTCGATGCGCACCGCGCCGCCGCGCCGGCGCGCGACCACGAGCACCGTGCCGTCGGTCGGCGTGTGGCGGATCGCATTGCTGACCAGGTTGCCGACGATGCGCAGCAGCAGGGCCGGATCGGTGTTGACGGCAAGCCCCCGGTCCTTCCAGACCACTCGCACGCGCGCGGCGGCGGCCGCGGCGGCATGCTGCGCCTCGAGCTGGTCGAACAGGCTCGCGAGCGACACGCCGGCGATTGCGGGCGTCAGCACCTGCGCATCGAGCCGCGAGATCTCCAGCAGATCGTCGAGCAGCACGCCCATGAAGTCGGTCGCTTCCTGAAGGCGAAGCACCGCGGGGCGCTGCGTCGGGCTGGCAGTGGGAAGCAGCCCGTCGATGAAGAGGCCCATCGCATGCAGCGGCTGCCGCAGGTCGTGGCTCGCGGCGGCCAGGAAGCGTGCGCGGGAGAGCGCGGCCTGCTCGGCCTCGGCCATGCGCTGAAGGGCCACCGCGGTGGCCTCGCGCACCTGCTCGTCGCTGATCTGCTGGTTGCGCTGAAGCCGTTCGGCGAGGCGATTGATGTCGTGGGCCAGGTTGGCGAACTCGTGCCGTGTCCGCCGGCGGATGCCGGCATCGTCGTCGTCCTCGTCCGAGCCGGAGGTCACCACGTTGCAGCGCGCGTCGAACAGGCCGGCTTCGAGCGCGGCGACGGTGCGCGAGATGCGCCGCAGCGGCTGCGCGACCGCGCGCGCGGTGTGCCGCACCCAGGCCCACGCGGCCAGCAGCGCGAGCAACGCGATGCCGATGCCGGCCATCAGCAGGCGCGTGCGCTCATGCGCGTAGGCGGTGGTGTCGCGGAAGGTCTGCACGAGCCCGATCGACGCGTCGCCCGCGGTGGTCGAGCCGGCCGGTGCGAAGGCGGTGGCGCGCGAGGCTTCCCGCAGCGTGACCGGCGCGGTGAACATCCGAAGCTCGCCCATGGGGGCGGTCTTCGGTCCGGCGGAGACGAACACGCCCGCGCTGTTGCTGATCTCGACGCGCGTGACCTGTCCGCCGCGCAGCGCGGCGTTGGCGACGTTCTGCAGTGCCGGCACGTCGCCCGCATAGAGACTCAGGTCCGACATCGCCGCCACCTGGCGCGCGACGGCCTGCCCCTCGGCGTCGAAAGCCGATTCGAGCGCATCGAGGCGGCTGTGGGTGAACCAGCCGGTGAGTGCCAGCGCCACGATGACGCACGGCACCACGCCGAGGCGGAACAGGTCGCGCTGCAGGTTGCCGGCCACGACGACATCGCGGCTCACCGGGGTGGCCGCCGCATCGTCCGGCTGCACGTCGGACGACGGCGCGATCAGGGGTGGGGTGGTGGAGGTCATCTGATCGCGGTGACCCGCTCCGTGAGCTCACGTTCTTCGGGCATCCGCAGGCCGAGTCCGCGTGCCACCGTGGTGTTGACGCGCACCGTTGCCGGGGCCGCGGCCTCGATCACCACGGCGTTCGGTCCAGTGCTGGCGGCCAGCTTCTGGCCGAGCGCGCGCGCCTGCTGCGCCAGTTGTGCCGGGGTGGAGACCGCCGCCGCAAGTCCACCGGAGCGCACCAGCCCGTCGCTGGCGCCGAAGACCGGCAACCCCGCGCCCGCGCCGGCACGCAGCACCGCGAGGGTGGCCGCCTGGTTGTCGCCGATCATGTCGGGCAGCACGAGCAGCGCATCGCTGCGCGGCACCAGCACGCGCAACGCCGCCGCCAGCGATTTCGCATCGGGCGCGAATTCCACCTGCAGGTCCCAGCCGTGCGCGGCGCTTTGCAGCTCGCGCACGAGGGGCGCGGATTCGCTGGTCGCCACCACGCCGAGGCGCCGCTTGCGGGGCATGACTGCATCGATCAGCGCGAGCTGGTCGGCCATGGCCGGGTCACGCAGCAGCACGCCGATCTGGCGCTCCGGGTGCCGCATCGCGGGGCTGGTCTTCAGGCTTTCGTAGTCGAGGCGGGTCAGCATCGCGAGCACCAGCGGGTCTTGCCCGGGGCGCTCGATCGCCGATCGCGCCGCGGCCATGCCAACGGCCATGGTGACCGGTGCGTCTGCCGGGCGCGCGCCGCGGGCCCGCGCCGTGGCCGGGTCGCCGCCGGCGGACGCTGCTTCCGCAGCGGGCTGTCCTGCGATCAGACGGATCAGGTCCAGGCGGCTTCCCGCCTCCTGCGTGTCGCGCAACTGGCGCACGAATTCCGCATAGGGTTCGCTCTCGTCCGCCATCAGCACGGTCAATCCCGCTGAGCTCGCGCCGCTCCACACCGTCAGGGCGCACGCGAATGCGGCGACCGCGATGGCGCGCTTCCTTCGAAGCAGAGTGGGGGAAAGCGTGGGGAACATCGGACCGCATCCGAAATGGGTGATGGAGCCCAATGTACGGACGCGGCTGTTTGCGCGCGATAAGGCAGAGGGCTTATGTCCCCCCGGCGCGTGGTCGGATTGTGAGTGGGTCGGCGTCCCGGTTCGCGGCCTGAAGGCCTATGCCTGACGGCGTATGGACTGACCAGGCCCTCTCACACGAACTCGCGCACGGCGGCCAACTGAGCCGCGATCGCCTGCCGCAGCACCTTCGGCGAGACCGGCTTGTAGAGCACCGCGACGCCCGCGCTCGCGACTTCGCGCAAGCGGTCGGGCTTGGTTTCGCCGGTGACCAGCAGGCGGGCGGTCGCGGGTCCGATGCCGTTGGGATGCCGCTCCAGCGCGGCCAGCACGTCGAGTCCGTTGTCGCCGCCCTGCAGGAGCAGGTCGCTGAGCACGACGTCGGGTGGCCTGTCCCAGGCACTCGCGAGGGCGAGCGCTTCACTGCGGCTCTGCGCGGCCATCACTTCCGCGCCCCAGTTGGAGAGCACGACCTGCAGGCCTTCGAGGATGGTGCGCTCGTCGTCGATCACCAGCACGCGGATGTTGCGCAGCCCGCCGTCATCCTCCGCCGCCAGGCCCATGGGCAGCAGGGCCGGTGCCGGCATCGGGATCATCGGCTCGGTCGCGCGCACCACCACGCGCACGCAGGTGCCCTTGTTCGGCCGCGAGCTGAGCTCGACGCGCGTGTTCAGCAGCGCCGCGAGACGCTGCACCGTCGCGAGGCCGAGGCCCATCCCGCGCGAATCGCGGCCACCGTGCCGGCCGCCCTGCGGCTCGACCTGGTAGAACTCCTCGAACACCCGCGCCTGGTGGTGCGCCGCAATGCCGACCCCGGTGTCCCAGACGTCGATGCGGATGCCCTTGCGGCGCCGCCTTGCGCCGATCAGCACGCCGCCTTCGACGGTGTGGCGCAGCGAGTTCGACACGAGGTTGTTGAGGATGCGCGACAGCATCACGTAGTCGCAGCGCACCCAGGCATCGGTCTTGCGCACCACCAGCCGCAGGTTCTGCTGCTCGGCCACCGCGCGGAAGTTGCGGCTGATTTCGTCGAAGAGGGTGTCGAGCGGGAAGTCCGTCCATTGCGGCTGCAGCACGCCGGCATCGAGCTGCGAGAGGTTGAGCAGCTCGGTGAACAGCCGGTCGAGCGATTCCACGCATTCGCGGATGTGGCCGATGCGCTGCAGGCGCGCCGGGTCGGTCTCGCCGTTGGCAAGGCCGTCGGAAAAGAGCGTGAGCGCATGCAGCGGCTGGCGCAGGTCATGGCTCGCGGCGGCGAGCAGCCGGGTCTTGGCCTGGCTGGCGACTTCGAGCTGCTGGTTCTTGCGCGCGAGCTCGGCGGTGGCGTTGATGATGCGGCTTTCGAGCTGGCTGCGGCTTTCGGACAACGCGCGCGCCGCCTGGTTGAAGCCGTCCTGCAGGCGCCGCACCTCGGCCGTGCCCTCGATGGTCACCTGCGCATCCTCGCCCGCGCCGAGACGTTCCACCGCTTCGCCGAGCTCGCGGATGGGGGAGCTGATCCGCCGCGCCGCCCACCAGCCCGCAAGGCCGACGCCCACGAGGCTCGCGGCGAGCACAAGCACCACGTTGAGCCACACCGCCTGCTTGGCGCTGCCGACCGCGTCGAGGCTCATCTCGACCATCACCTTGCCCGCGTTCTTGCCGTCGTCGCCGATGATCGGCGCGACCACCTGCAGCCCTTCGCCGCGCGCGCGGTCGGTGGTTTCCGAGTTGGCGACGATCTCGCCGTCCTCCGACCAGATCTGCACCTGCTGCACATGCGGCTGGTAGCTGCCGGATTGCGCCGTGCGTTGCAGCGCGCGGCGATCCATGTGCTGGATCTGCGATTGCGCCACCGTGGCGACCTGCAACGCCACCGTCTGCGCGTTGGCGCGGACCAGCTCGGTCACGTTCGACAGGTGCTGTCGCGTCAACACCGCGATGACGCCCAGCGTGGCGACTGTGGCCGGCAGCAGGGCAAGCAGCACGAGCTGCTGGGCCAGCGTCAGACGCAGGAGATGGAAGGCACGGAAGGACCAGTTCATGAACGGATGTCGAGCGGCGCGCGGGTCCCGTTATACGTTACCGATCGAAGAACATGGATGGAGAAAAACGACACGGGATTTGTTCAAGTTAGTTTCTAATTGTGAATTCAACCGTCCGCGTTCTTTTCCAGCCCGATGCAGGCCCCGGTTCACAGCACTTACAGCGCATCGCATGCCCTGCCGGATCGGTTCCGGGTCGCGGTGCGTCGCGCGTGCGGGTGGCTGCTGCGTTGTGCGGCGATGCTGATGCTGGGGGCGATGGGTCTTCAGGCGGCTTCGGCGCAAACCCCATCGAACGCGCCGGTGCGCTTCGGCATCCTGCCTCTGGGCGGCGCCTTCGAGTCGCGCAACGACTGGGAGCCGCTGCTCGCGGACCTGAGCCGCGCCATCGGCCGCCCGGTGAGCATGCTGTCGGTGACTTCGTACGAGGCGCTCGAACAGGCGATCCAGCGCGACCAGGTCGACATGGCTTTCCTGTCCGGCAAGATGGCGCTCGACGCCGTGACCCTGCGCCGCATGAACGTGGTCGCGCAGGTCACGCGGCACGACGGGCTGCCCGGCTACCGCGCGCTGCTGCTCACCCGCAAGAGCGGCGACTACACCAGTCTCAAGAGCCTCCTGGCGGAGCCTCAGAAGTGGCGCATCGCGCGCGGCGAGAGCCGCTCGGTGTCCGGTTTCATCGTCCCGCAGCTGCAGCTCTTCCTGCCCAATCACATTGCGATGGAGACGCGCTTTCGCAGCGAAGTCGTGGGCACCCACCAGGTGACCGCGCTCGCGGTGGCCAACGGCGAGGCCGACGTGGCGACGAACAACACCGCGGACTTCGAGCGCTTCAAGCTCCAGTTTCCTGCCGAGGCCGACCGGCTGCAGGTGATCTGGGAGTCCGAGCTGATCCCGCACGCGCAGATCGTCATGCGGCGCGAGTACGACGACGCGTTCCGCCGGAAGGTACAGGGCTTCCTCGTCGACTACGCGAGGGGCAAGGGTCCGCGCGGCGATGCGGAGCGCGCCGTGCTGAAGTCGCTGCACGACCTCGCGGGCTTCGTCGCGGCGGACAACACCTCGCTGATGCCCGCCGCCAAGCTGGCCTACCAGCTCGCGCGGCAGAGTGCGATGAACTCGCAGTGGGTCAACGAGGCCGCGCGGCAGGCGCGGCTGCAGCGCATCGAGTTCACCTATGCCGAGCAGATGGCCGCACTTGGTGGGGACGCGCCGCGTTGATCGCATCGTGAGACCCGCCTGGTTCGTGTTCGTGGGCCGCTGGGTGCTGCTGGCGGCGCTGGGCTGGCATGTCCTTGCCGGGGCGCGCGAGCCGGCCGACGCGCTGCGCTTCGGCGTGCTGCCCATCGGCGGCGCTGTCGAGTCGAAGGACGGCTGGGCGCCGCTCTTGGCCGATCTGGCGCGCGTCATCGGCAGGCCGGTGACCGTGCTGTCGGTGACGAGCTACGAATCGCTCGACCAGGCGATCGATCGCGACGAGGTCGACCTTGCGTTGCTGTCCTCGAAATTGGCGCTCGATGCGGTGACGCAGCGGCGCATGAACGTGCTGGCGCTGGTCAAGCGGCATCCCGGCGATGCCGACCATCGCGCGATCCTGCTGGCGCGCAAGGACGGACCGCGCAACAGCCTCGACGACCTGCTGGCACATCCTGACCGGTGGCGCCTCGCGCGCGGCGACAGTCGCTCGGTGTCCGGCTTCATCCTGCCGCAGGTGCAGCTCTTTCTGCCGCACCGCATCGAGATGGAGACGCGCTTCAAGAGCGAAGTGGTCGGCACGCACCAGGCCACGGCGCTCGCGGTGGCGAACGGCGATGCCGACGTCGCGACCAACAACACCACCGACTTCGACCGGTTCCGGCGGCAGTTCCCGGTGGAGGCCGGGCGGCTGCAGATCATCTGGCGCTCGGACCCGACGCCACAGGCGCCGATCGTGGTGCGGCGCGACCTGCCGCCGGAACTCCAGAAGAGGCTGCGCGCCTTCTTCGTCGGCTACGGGCGCGAGCCGGGGGTGCGCGGCAGCGCGCAGCGCGAGACATTGAAAGACCTGCATGCGAGCCTCGGCTACATCGCCGCCGACAACAAGGCGCTGCTGCCGGCCGCACGGCTCGAATACCAGCTCGCGCGGCAGAGCGCCCTCAACGCCCGCTGGGTCAGCGAGGAGGCGCGGCAGGCGAAGCTCGATCGCATCGAGCAGGCCTATGTTCAGCAGCAGTCGGTGCTGCGCGCGGACAGCCGCTGAGCGGCGGCGGCGCTTCAGCCCAGACCCGCGTAGAGCGCATCGATCACCGCCGGATCGACGTTGAGGTCGAACTTGCGTGCGAAGAGCGCGGGCGATTGCCGCATCTTGTCGAGGTCGGATCCGCGCATCACCCGGGGGATTTCCGGGCCCGAGTGCCAGTCGATGTATCTCAGGTGGTCGTTGCGGACTTCCACGTCCTGCACGAAGTTGAAGATCAGGGTGTGGAAGAAGATCTCGTCCGAGCAGCGGGTCCACCGGAACTTGCGCTCGTACCAGGGATTGGCGTCGAGCCAGGCGAGCATCTGTTCCACGCAGTGGCCCGAGAGGTTCAGCCACTGGCCGCCGCCCCAGTATTCGACCGGCAGCCGCGGCCGTCGCCCGACCTTGCGCATCGCCGGAATCAGTAGCCGCCGGTTGAGCCGCTCCAGCAGGATGTTGAGCTTGTTGGCGAGCGGATGGGCGGGCCCCCGTGACAGCACCTTGGGATAGAAGAAATCGAGTCGGTCGAAGCCGCCGTTGTCGGACCACTGTGCACGCGGCATCGCATGGTGCTCGAAGAACTCCTGGTCGTTGGCCGCGAAGAAGCGGGTGATCTCATGCAGCGGCTTGAGCGGCACGTCCTCGCCGGAAATCAGCAGGTACCGGTCGAAGCCGATCCGCGCGGCCTGCCGGAACAGAAACAGCGTGGCCTCGTTCAGGCTGTGGTGCCCCCAGTAGGCCTTGTACTCGCTGTAGAAGTGGACCCGAGGCGAATCGGGCTGGATCGCGAGCTTCGACCGTTTGTCGGCGTGGATGAACACCTCGTACTCGCGGGAAAGGAACTCGACGAGGCGCTTCTGCTGGTCCGTCCACTTGTGCAAAAGGATGAGCACGGCGATTCGCATGCGGTCGATTCTTTCCTCGCCGGGACTTGCCGGCAGATGGTTTCGTTGCATAACAGACGGAAATTGACCCTTCCATTTGTAATCGAGAAATCGATCGGCGGGCGCTTTCTAGGCCCTTTGCATTACCCTGAGCGTCTTCGGCGCCTTACGCCATCGGCCAGATGTGTTTCTGCGCGCCGTCGCCGGAAACTGCATGTTTCCAATGTCGGAGTGGTTGTGCACGAGCAGACGAGTTCCCTCTTTTCAGGCGCGGCGCCGGGCTGGCTCGGCAGGCTGCCGGGCATGGGCGACTTCTCGCACCGCCGCTTGCCGCAGAGTTTTCGCGAGGCTTGGGGCCGCTGGCTGCGCGCCGGGATGGCGCGGATGCAGCAGAGCCACCCGCACTGGCCCGACCACTACCTGGAGGCGCCGCGGTGGTGCTTCGTGCTCGGCAACGACGTGGTCGATGCGCAAGGCTGGGTCGGCGTGATCGTTCCCTCGGTCGACGAGATGGGGCGCCATTTCCCCTTCACGCTTGCGACCGAGCTGGGGTCGGCCGAGAGCGAACTTCGCGGCGATGCCCTGGCACGCCTGCGCCACTGGTGGGTGCTGGCGAGCCGCGCCGCGCGCGAGGGCACGCGGGAGCACCTCGACGCGGTGCGTTTCGAGGTGTTGCTGCATCAGCTGTTCGCGGCCGGCGGAACCGAGGCCGACGACTCCGGCGCGACGCTGGCGCTGCCGGTGGTCGGCCAGTCGCTCTGGCTGACCGATCCGACCGCCGAGCACGGGCTCGGAATGGCCGGCCAGGAACTGCCGCAGGACGATCAGTTCGACGCACTCTTCGGCTGCGCGGCCGGGGCGGAAGCGCCCGGGCCGAAAGAGCGGTGAGGCCGAAGGTCGGCCGAGATCACCCTGCGCCGAACTGCCCGTGCCGCCCGGCGCCGCGCACGAAGCGCTCGGCGCCGGCTTTGCCCTCGGCAAACACCGCCGGTACGCCGTTCGCGCCTTCCTGCCGCAGTGCGTCGGCAAGCGGCAGGTTCCACTGCGCGTAGGCGGAGCGCCGGTCGGTGAGCATGCACTGCTGCGGAAACGCGGCGATCTCGCGCGCGAGTTCCCGGGCCGCCGCCAATGCGCCACCGGGCGGGGTCACGCGATTGACCAGACCCATGGCGAGCGCCTCGGAGGCGGGCACCGCACGGCCCGTGAGGATCAGGTCGAGCGCGCGTCCCATCCCGACGAGACGCGGCAGGCGCACCGTTCCGCCGTCGATCAGCGGCACGCCCCAGCGCCGGCAGAAGACGCCGAACACCGCGTCCTCGTCGGCGACGCGCAGGTCGGCCAGCAGCGCGAGTTCGAGGCCTCCCGCCACGGCGTAGCCGTTGACCGCAGCGATCAGCGGCTTGGAAAGCGCCATCCGCGTCGGCCCCATCGGTCCGTTGCCGCTGCCGTCCGGCGTCAGTTCGTTGCGCAGCGCCGGATCGGCCACCGCGGCGAGGTCTGCGCCCCCGCAGAAGTGGCCGCCGGCGCCGGTCAGGATCGCGACGCGCAGGGTCTCGTCGGCCTCGAAGCGCCCGAAGGCGGCGCGCAACGCGGCAGCCGTGGGGCCGTCCACCGCATTGCGCTTCGCAGGGCGGGAGAGTGTGATCGTGCAGATCGCTTCGTCCGCGTCGAAAAGAACGGTTGGGGAGGCGGTGTTCATGGCGCTCATCCTAGGCAACATTCGGCGCCGGCGTCGAGCGGAAGCTGCAAGCGGATGCGTCCTCCGCTGTAGATCTTTAGCGTTATTTCCCGCGCGGCGCCAGCGCCGGACACTGGCGCTCCCTGAGTCATCTCCGGAGGCTGCGTGAATCCCCGTGCGTCGGCTCCGGCTCCTCCGGCGGGGAAGGAGGAGCCGGGTGAATCTCCGCGTTCGCTCGCGCCCACCGTGGCACCCGCCGTGCGATCGGCGCCGCGCCGCACCGGCGCGGGCCTTCTTGCGGTCGGCGCGCGGCTGGCCGAGTTCGAGATCACGCGCATCGTCGGGCAAGGTGGCTTCGGCGTGGTCTACGAGGCGTGGGATCCGGTGCTCGAGCGCGTGGTCGCGATCAAGGAATACCTGCCTTCGTCGCTGTCGGCGCGGCGGCCGGACGGCGCGGTGATGCCGCTGTCCGAGCGGCACCGGGAGACCTTCGAGCTGGGGATGCGCGGCTTCATCAACGAGGCGCGGCTGCTGGCGCAGTTCGGCCATCCGTCGCTGCTCAAGGTCTACCGGTTCTGGCAGGAGCGCGGCACGGCGTACATGGTCATGCCCTTCTATCGCGGCGACACGCTGAAGCAGGCGCTGGCGGCCTCGCCGGGTATCGCGCAGGAAGGATGGTTGCTGAAGGTGATGGACGGCGTCACGCAGGCGCTGATGGTCATGCACGCGGCGCACTGCTATCACCGGGACATCGCGCCCGACAACATCCTCCTTCTCGAAGGCTCCGGGCGACCGGTGGTGCTGGACTTCGGCGCGGCGCGGCGCGTGATCAGCGACAAGACGCAGACCATCACCGTGATCCTCAAGCCCGGCTACGCGCCGATCGAGCAGTACGCCGGAATGCCCGACATGGCGCAGGGCGCGTGGACCGATGTGTACGCGCTCGCCGCCGTGCTGCACGTCGCGGTGTGCGGCAGGCCGCCGCCGCCGTCGGTCGCGCGGGTCCTGTCCGACAGCTACATGCCGCTGGCGCGGAACGAGGCGCTGCGGCAGCGCTACAGCGAGCGCCTGCTGAGCGCGATCGATGCGGGGCTCGGCGTGCGGCCCGATTCGCGGCCGCAGTCGATGGCGGCATTCCGCGAGGCTTTGGGGCTCGAACCGGCGCCCGCGCCGATGCGTCTGGCTCCAGGCCGGCGCGCGACCGGTCCTGCGCAGCCGCAGCCAGCGCGCGCGCTGGCGACGAAACGCCAGCGCAAGCTGCTCGCGGTGGCCGCTTCCGTCGCGGCGGGCCTGCCGCTCGCCATCGCCCTCATGGTGTGGTGGGCGTTCGGCGTCCACTGAACCCGAGCGAGGCCAGCCGGTGGACATCGAAATCGTCTCCGTCTCGAAGCAGGGCGGCCGTTCCTACAACGAGGACGTGTTCGGCCAGTGGAGCGACGATCGCTTCGCCGCCTGCATCGTGGCGGACGGGGCGGGCGGACACGGTGGCGGGGATGTCGCGGCCGACGTCACGCGATCGAGCGTGCTCGGTGCCGTCGCCGCATCGCCCGGGCTCGACCGCGGCCGGCTGCGGCGCCTGCTCCAGCAGGCCAACCGCGACGTGGTCGCGCGGCAGGCCGAGGGCGGCAGGCTGGCGGACATGCGTTCGACCGTGGTCCTCGCGATCGTGGACCTTGAAGCCTGCGCGCTTGCCTGGGCGCACGCCGGCGACAGTCGTGCCTACCTGTTCCGCGATGGCGAGCAGGTGGCGCGCACGATCGACCACAGCCTCGTCCAGCAACTGGTCAATGGCGGCATGATCGACGAGGAGCGCGCGCGGCTGCATCCGCAGCGCAACCTGTTGCTGTCGGCGCTCGGCGCGCCCGACGGCGACGTCGAGATCGATGTGTCCGATCCCCTGCCGGTGCGCGTCGGCGACGTGGTGCTGCTGTGCAGCGACGGCGTCTGGGAGGTGCTGGGCGACCAGCGTCTGGGCGAGATCGTGCGGGCGTCGCTCGATCCGCATCAATTGATCGACCGGATCGACGCCGAGATCCGGCTGAGCGCCCCGCCCGGCCACGACAACTACACCGCCGTCGCGATGTGGCTGCACTCGGACGAGGAAACGACGCAGCCGCTGCCGCTCGGTCCCTGACCGGAGGGAGCGCCGGCCTCTATCCCTGCCGGATGCCGTACACGACGGGCTGCGCGAGTCGCCATTCCGGCGGGGCGTAGATGTCCGCCACGCTCGCGCCGTCGCGGCTGTAGTGGATCTCCGTCCCGGCGGGCGCGCCGATGGCCGAGAGGATGACCTGCAGTTCGGCCCGGGCGGCTTCGATCTCCAGCACGTCGAGATCGACGCGCGTGTAGGCGACGCGCCTCGATCCCCCGGCCCGCGCCTCGCCGAGCGAGTCGCCCCAGCCGATCACCGTGCCGAGGCCCTTGGCCTTGAGCGCCTGGTCGATGCGGTCCTCGCGCTGGTGATACAGGTCGTCCGCATCGGGGACGACCGGGATCTTGACGATCATGAATTGCGTGCGGGCGTAGCCCGTCGCGCGGGGTGGGGTGGGGGGCTGTGCCATGCGTTCTGCCGTGAGTGCCGCCATTGTCCGGCAGGCGGGGCCGGCTTGCGTCCGGCCGGTCAATCCCGTACGCTGGGTCGCCCGGGTGTTGAGGAGACCACGCATGCCAAGCCGATCGAACGGCCTCGCGGCCGAAATGGAAGCGGTGCGGACGCTGGCCCTTGTCGGAGCGTCCGCTTCCGGCAAGACCACGCTCGCCGAGGCCCTGTTGCAGCGCACCGGCGCCATCGGCGCGGCGGGCAGCGTCGAACGCGGGAGCACCGTGAGCGACCACGACCCGCTCGAGCGACGAATGCAGCACTCGCTCAACGCGTCGATCATGCACATGACGCATGGCGATACGCGGATCCACTTCATCGACACGCCCGGCGGCGCCGATTTCCTCGGCCAGAGCCTGCCCGCGCTCGAGGCGGTCGAGACCGCAGCGGTCGTCATCAATGCATCGACCGGCATCGAGCAGATGGCGCTGCGGATGATGGAGTACGCCGCCTCGCGCCATCTCACGCGCATGATCATCGTGAACAAGATCGACGCCCAGGGCGCGGACCTGACGGGGCTGCTGGAGCAGATCCAGGCCACCTTCGGGCGCGAATGCCTGCCGCTCAACCTGCCCGGGGACGGCGGCGCACGGGTGGTCGACTGCTTCTTCAATCGCGAGGGTTCGTGCGATGTCGGCTCGGTCGATGCGGCGCACCGCGCGCTCGTGGAGCAGGTGGTCGAGGTCGACGCCGCCTTCGTGGACCGCTATCTCAACGATGGCGACGTGGACCCCGCCGAACTGCATGCGCCGCTGGAACAGGCGCTGCGCGAAGGGCATCTGATCCCGGTGTGCTTCGTCTCCGCGCGCACCGGCGCAGGCATCGCCGAGCTGCTCGACGTGATCGCCCGGCTGCTGCCGGACCCGACCGAAGCCAATCCGCCGGACTTCCTGTTGGGCGAAGGCGCCGCTGCCGAGCCGATGGAAGCGAAGCCGGATCCTTCGCTGCATGTGCTCGCGCACGTGTTCAAGGTCACGGTGGACCCGTACGTCGGCAAGATGGGCATCTTCCGGGTGCACCAGGGCACGGTGACGCGCGACAGCCAGCTCTACGTGGGCGACGGCCGCAAGCCCTTCAAGGTGGGGCATCTCTTCATGCTGCAGGGCAAGGACCACGTCGAGGTCGCGCGCGCGCTGCCCGGCGACATCGTGGCGGTGGCGAAGGTGGACGAGATCAAGTTCGACTCGGTGCTGCACGATGCGGCAGAGGACGACCATGTGCACCTCGCGCCACTCGACTTTCCGGTGCCCGTGCATGGCTTGGCGATCGAGCCCAAGCGACATGGCGACGAGCAGCGCATGTGGGAGATCCTCGGCAAGCTGGTCGGCGAGGACCCCTGCCTGCGCGTCGAGCACGTGGCCGCCACCAACGAGTCGGTGGTGTACGGGCTCGGCGACCTGCATCTGCGCGTGCTGCTCGACCGGCTGCGCGAGGTCTACAAGTTCGAGGTCAACACGCGGCCGCCGCGCATCGCCTACCGCGAGACCGTGACCTCGCCGGCCGAGGGGCACCATCGCCACAAGAAGCAGACCGGCGGTGCCGGCCAATTCGGCGAGGTGTTCCTGCGCATCGAGCCGATGGGCCGTGGAGAAGGCTTCGAGTTCGTCGACCAGGTCAAGGGCGGCACGATTCCGGGTCAGTTCATTCCCGCAGTCGAGAAGGGCGTGCGCGAAGTGCTGCAGACCGGTGCGATCGCCGGCTACCCGGTGGTCGATGTGCGCGTGGTGGTCTACGACGGCAAGCACCACAGCGTGGACAGCAAGGACATTGCCTTCGCCACGGCGGGCCGCAAGGCCTTCATGGCGGCCATCCGCGACGCGCGGCCGATCGTGCTCGAGCCGATCGTGCAGATCGAGATCGCCGCGCCCGACGGGGCCATGGGCGACGTGACAGGCGATCTGTCGTCGAGGCGCGGGCTGGTCACCGGCACTTCGAACCTCGCGGTCGGTACCGTTGTCATCAAGGGGCAGGTGCCGATGTCGGAACTCGCCAGCTACCAATCGCGACTCAACGCGATGACCAGCGGGCAGGGGCGCTACACGATCGTGTTGTCGCACTACGAGGCGGTGCCGCCCGCGATCCAGCAGACCCTCACCAGCCAGCATCGCGTGCGGGACGACGAGTGAGCGCCTCGGGCGCGGCTTACATCCGCGTCGAGGCGAAGTCGCTGTCGTTGGCCGCACCGGGCCGCCGCGAATGCGCCAGCGGCTGGTCGGACGGGAGAAAGCGCGTGAACAGATCCTGCGCGAAGGCGCCCGCCGTGCCGTTGGACGGCGTGGAAGTGAAGTAGAGCCCGCGCCAGCGCGGCGACCTCGGCCCGGCGCCGTAGCCGAAGAGCACATCGGCCGTCGAGCGCAGTCCCGGTTGCAGCGACCGCAAGTGTTCGACGAAGGCATGGATCGCATGCCGTTGGGCGGGACTGCGCTCGGCCCGGAACAGCGCCATTCGAAGCGCGTGCATGCGCTGCATGATCTCGTCGTAGAGCCCGTCCAGCTGCGTGTCGGCAGGTACGCGTGGCGCAGTGCCGTTGTGCAGCCGGTGCCCGAGTGCCTGTTCGAGCACCCCGGCCGGCAGCGCTGCGCGCAGGGCATCGAAGCCGTCGATGCGCTCCAGGCCGGTCACGACGAGGTAGACCGGCAGCTGGATCCGCAGATGTTCCGCCGCTTCGTGGACCAGGGCGCGCAGGCGACGGGCAAGCTCGTCCCTCACGCGGGCGGGTTGGAGCAGCGACGACGCGCTCACGCACACCACGATGCCGTTGAGCGGCAGGCGCTTGCGGCGCTCGGCCAGATCCAGCAGCGCGCGATACCAGAGACTGCGCTCGCGCGCGTCCGGCGGGTCGCCCAGCACGGCCGGGTGCACCTCGATCGCGACCATCGAAGCCAGTCGATGCCAGCACCAGAACGGGCGACCGGCGGCGGGTGCGGCGTCCTGCGTCGATCGACTGCCGGCCGCGAGCGCGAGGAGTTCTGCCACGTTCGCCGATGCGTCGCCGACGAAGAGGAACCACGGCGTCGTGTAGAGCGTGCCGCGCCGGGGTGCTCCTGCCGAAGCCGCCTGCAGCGGCGGGACCTGTTGCGCGATCGATTGCTGGATCGCGGCGTCCTGCGCAGGCGCGAGGGCTGCCGCGCCGCCCGGCGTGACCGCGACGATCCGTGCGCGCAGCGAGCGGCGGCGCGCCGCCCGGCCCGAGCCGAGGAGCACCCACCAGAGGCTCAGGAGCGCGAGCAGGCAAAGCGCCAGCAGAGACCAGAACTGCATGGGGATCGGCGGCAACTGGGGCATCGGCACCACCTCAGCGGGGAACGGTTTCGAGGAAGAGCGTGTCTGCGATCACCCGCACGCCGAGCTCGCCGGCCGCCAGCGATTCGCGCAGCCGTTGCAGGTAGGCGGACGCCAGCTCGAAGGGCGGCCGCTCCGTGGCTTCGCTGAACGGCACCGGCGAGGACAACGCGGCCAGCAGCACCGTGCCGAAGGGCGGCGCAACCAGCCAGCTGGATGGGATGTCGCGGCCGAGTTCGATGATTTCTCCCGCGCGCACGCGGGCCTGGCCGCGGCCGGCCTTGAGGTGCATCACCGCGCCGTCGGCGGTGTAGTAGTCGACCCAGAGGTAGCCGTCGTAGTTGGGACCGGTGACGCGGAACAGCACCGGATCGCCTTCGCGGAGCTGGCCCTTGTGCGCGCTCGCCGCCTCGACCTTCAGGCCGTGGCCCAGCTCGCGATTGCGTGCCTGGTAGGGCTTGAGGATCTCGACCACTTCGCAATGCGGCCAGATGCGCAGATTCAGGTCGAAGCTGGCCTCGGTCACGCCGGGCAACCCTCGCACCTCGCGCTGGACGCGGATCACATCCTCGGCGGTCGGCACATAGCCGGCGACGCGTATACCCCCTTCCTGCGTCTGCGTCGCGGAAAGATCGGCGCAGGCGTAGGTCTGAACCTGCTGCTCCACGCGTTGGACCAGCGTGAGCGGCGTTTCCCGCGTGTGGGTCAGCAGATGGGTGGCGAGGTAGGCCAGGGGTACCACCGCCGCCAGCGCCGCGACGGTGCGCAGCAGGGCGCGCTTGCCGCCCTGCGGGTCCCGCGGGCCGGGCGGGTCGGGCACGCCGTAGGGCTGCGGCGTGATGCGGTCGTCGACGAGCGTGTCGAGCGACGCGGGGCGGATGGCGAGCTGCTGCGCGTGCAGGTCCTTGAGCTTTCCGAGCTCGCCGTCATCGCTGCTCTCGAAGTAGTACTGCCCCTTGAAGCCCAGCGCCAGCGCATGCCAGTAGACCTCCCGGACCTCCTGCTCGTCGGCCGGCAGCGCCGAGAGGTGATGGAAGAACTCGGTCTGTGCGTTGCTCGAATTGAAGAGCTGCATCTGCAGCGGCGCGACCGCGGCCTCGCAGCCGGGATGGCGGGACAGCACTTCGTCGATCCACGCGACCATCGCGAAGAGGGCCGACTCGATCTGCTCGGTGGGCTTGCCAAGGCGCTGTGCGGCTGCCCGGGCTTCGTCGAGCAACGCCAGGGCCCGGCGCTGCGCATCCTCGCAGGACCCGCCCACCCGGCCGCCCGCGATCGAGGCGTCCAGGGCCAGCCCGAAGGAAAGCAGGGCCGAAAAGCAGTCGAGCAGGCGCGCCATGGCGGCTCGCGGCTAGATGTCGCCGGCGACGGGGAAAGCGCTGCGACCGCGCTTGCATCGATGGCACATGCCCGTGTCCCCTGTCGTTTCTGGATGCGAATCGATTCTTCCACTCGGGCCTGCCCGCGCCATACCGCTTGGGTGCTATGTCGTTCGGAAAGCGATTCCGCCTTGCTGCGCGCGGGTTTCGCCGGTATCTTCAGCGTGCTGAGTTCATCACTGACGCTGGGGTACGCCATGAAAATCCTGATCGCCGACGA
Organism: Variovorax sp. YR216; assembly: GCF_900107745.1. Taxonomy (GTDB): domain Bacteria; phylum Pseudomonadota; class Gammaproteobacteria; order Burkholderiales; family Burkholderiaceae_C; genus Variovorax. Next base: position 167,106 of record NZ_FNRO01000014.1, read on the forward strand.
CCACCGGCTCGTCATCGAAGCGGTCAAGGCCAAACTGTCGGAAATCGAAGCCGACATCGAATTCGTCCTGGCAATGAGCGTCGACGAATTGCTCGCCGGTGCATCCGACGACATCGACCTGGCCATGATCGACCTGAACATGCCGGGCGCCGAGGGACAGGCCCATATCGACGAGATTCGCCGCCGGTATCCGGCGGTGCCGGTCATCGTGCTGTCGGGCTATGAAGACCCGGCTGTCATGCGCAGCGCGCTGGAGCGCGGGGTGCTCGGCTTCATTCCGAAGGCCTATTCGCCCGAAGTCATGCTGTCCGCCGTGCGGCTGGTGCTGGCGGGCGGTGTCTACGTGCCGCCGATGATGCTGTCGTCGGTGCCCCCTGGCGTCATTGCCGGCATACCCGGCTCGGATGCGACGCACCGCGCCGGCGCGGCGGGCGGAGCCCAGACCCTCGAACACCTGCGCAACGTGCTGACGGAGCGACAGGTCGAGGTGCTGCAACTGCTCTCGCAGGGCAAGCCGAACAAGCTGATCGGGCGCGCGCTCGGCATCAGCGAAGGCACGGTCAAGATCCACCTCGCGGCGATCTTCCGCGCGCTCAATGTGCGCAACCGGACCGAGGCGGTGGTGGCTGCGCAGTCATTGACCGAAGCTTGACCCCCAGCCTCGCCCACTGCGTGTGGCTCTGACACCCCCTTACAGGGGGCAATCCCGGCGGCCCGGCGGAGCCGGTTCCGCGGGATTCCTGGGCTTATCCTCTTGGGATGTCTTTGGAACTCTCGAACTTCGACGCGGCGATCGTCGATCTCGACGGCACGCTGGTCGACACGATCGGCGACTTCGTCGTCTCGCTCAACCGCATGCTCGACGAGCTCGCGCTGCCGCACATCGACGGGCCGACGGTCGAGCGGATGGTCGGCAAGGGCTCGGAGCACCTGATCCATTCCGTGCTGCGGCATGTGCGCGGCACCTCGGACGACGGCGACGCATGGTTCGAGCGGGCCTGGCCGCGCTACCAGCACCACTACCTGGCCATCAACGGGCAGCACGCGGACGTCTACGCCGGCGTGGTCGAAGGCCTGACGGCCTTGCGGGCCCGGGGATTGCGCCTCGCGTGCCTGACCAACAAGCCGACCGCCTTCGCGCGGCCGCTGCTGGCGACCAAGGGGCTCGACGGATTCTTCGAGGTGATGTTCGGCGGCGACGCCTTCGAGCGGAAGAAGCCTGATCCGCTCCCGCTGCTCAAGGCCTGCGAAGCGCTGGCAACGCTGCCGGCGCGCACGCTGATGGTTGGCGACTCCAGCAACGACGCGAAGGCCGCGCGCGCAGCAGGCTGTCCTGTCGTGCTCGTGAGCTATGGCTACAACCACGGCGAGCCCGTCCGGGATGTGGACGCGGATGCCTTTGTCGACTCCCTGGCCGAACTGGCGCAACTGCGCTGAAGGAAGATCAGCCCTTTCCGAGCAGGGCGTCCTTGAGCTTCCAGTCCGCGGGACTCGGACCGAGCCAGATTCGCACGAGCGCGTTGAAGAAGGCCTGCTCCTTGATCGGCTCGCCTTGCGGCACGCCCTTCACCGAAATGACGGTCCCACTGCCGGGCACCCAGTCGATGGTGAAGTTCTCGCCGGTCTTGAGCTGCTTCTGCTCGGAAAAAATGCCGCTCATGCGGAGCAACCCGGGGATCAGCTGCGACATCTCGTTCTTGGGTGAGTTGTCCTCCACGCCGCGCGTGAAGAGCTTGCCAAGCTCGTTCGCATCGATGTCGCGCAACATGGTGATGGTCACGCGCTTGGCGCCCGGCGCCGCCAGCACCTCTTCAGGGGTGCCCGCCTTCTTGCCCAGGTAGAGCCCGGCGGTGTAGACCTTGAACACGGCCTTGTACCGGACCCCCGCGCCGTTGAGCTGCAGCTTGCTGCCATGGACGTCGATGGCATCGTCGAGCTTCACGCCAGCCACGTCGACCTGCGCAGCGAGGGCAGCGAAAGTTGCGAAGGTGAAGGCGGTCAGCGCGACCGCGCGGCGGAGGGTGGACTTGCGCATTGAAGAAGCTCCCGTGGATGACGACATGCAAATTAATAAACTCAATGTATCTTTTTGTATACCCGTTGTCCCTCGGCTAAACTCCCGATTCCATGTTCATTCATCACGTCATCCAGACAGGTCAAGGCAGCCGGGGAGCCTGGCCTTGGCGTTGGCCATCGACGTTGCTTGCTTGATAGCACGGCGCACGCCGTGCGCCCGCGGCCCTCGTTCCTGAGCGGCCAACCTGGATGAACCGCCAGCGACCGAGGAGCGTCCGCTGGCAGACGGAGACCCCACCCGTGATCACCGAACTCGAATTCAAGAGCCTCAGCGCGCAGGGCTACAACCGCATTCCGCTGATGGTCGAGGCCTTTGCCGACCTCGAGACACCTCTCTCCCTTTATCTCAAGCTCGCCTACACCAAGGACAGCGGCCGCAACAGCTTCCTGCTCGAGTCGGTCGTGGGCGGCGAACGCTTCGGCCGCTACAGCTTCATCGGGCTGCCGGCGCGCACCTTCCTCCGGGCCTCCGGCTTCGGCGCGGAGGCCGTGACCGAGGTCGTGACGGACGGCAAAGTCGTGGAAAAAGTCTCAGGCAATCCGCTCGACTTCGTTGCGGCTTACCAACAGCGCTTCAAGGTCGCCCTGAGGCCGGGGCTGCCGCGGTTCTGTGGCGGACTGGCCGGCTACTTCGGCTACGACGCGGTCCGGCACATCGAGAAGAAGCTCGAGAAAACGTGCCCGCCGGATGCCCTGGGCTGCCCCGACATCCTGCTCCTGCAGTGCGAGGAGCTGGCGGTCATCGACAACCTGTCGGGCAAGCTCTATCTGATCGTCTACGCGGATCCGGCCCAGCCCGAGGCTTACGCCAACGCCAAGCGGCGGTTGCGTGAGCTGCGCGAGCAGCTCAAGTACTCGGTGAGCGCGCCGCAGGTGCGGCCGAGCCAGGCGCATCCGCCGCAGCGCAGCTTCGCCAAGGCCGACTACCTGGCCGCCGTCAAGCGCGCCAAGGAGCTGATCGCCGCGGGCGACTTCATGCAGGTGCAGGTCGGCCAGCGGATCAGCAAGCGCTACACCGAGTCGCCGCTGTCGCTGTATCGCGCGCTGCGGTCGCTGAACCCGTCGCCCTACATGTACTACTACGACCTGGGCGATTTTCAGGTGGTCGGCGCCTCGCCCGAGATCCTCGTGCGGCAGGAGCACACCGGCGAGGGCGAACAGAAGATCACCATCCGGCCGCTCGCGGGCACCCGTCCGCGAGGTGCATCGCCCGAACTCGACAAGGCAGCCGAGACCGAACTCCTCAACGACCCGAAGGAGCGCGCCGAGCACGTGATGCTGATCGACCTCGCGCGCAACGACATCGGCCGCATCGCGAAGATCGGCACCGTGAAGGTGACCGAAGCCTTCGCGATCGAGCGCTACAGCCACGTGATGCACATCGTGAGCAACGTCGAAGGCACGTTGAAGGACGGCATGACCGCCATCGACGTGCTCAAGGCCACCTTCCCGGCCGGCACCCTGACCGGCGCGCCCAAGGTGCACGCGATGGAGCTCATCGACCAGCTCGAGCCGACCAAGCGCGGGATCTACGGCGGCGCCTGCGGCTACATCAGCTATGCCGGCGACATGGACGTGGCGATCGCGATCCGCACCGGCATCGTCAAGGACCAGATGCTGCACGTGCAGGCGGCGGCCGGCGTGGTCGCCGATTCGGTTCCCGAGCTCGAGTGGAAAGAAACCGAGGCCAAGGCGCGCGCACTGCTGCGGGCGGCGGAACTCGTCGAGGAGGGTCTGGAATGACGGGCGTATCGAATCGGAGTCAGGCCATGAAGCTCTTGATGATCGACAACTACGACAGCTTCACCTACAACCTGGTGCAGTACTTCGGCGAACTCGGGGCCGATGTCGAGGTGTTTCGCAACGACGAGATCACGCTGGACGAACTGCGCGAGCGCATTGCCGGCGGTGTCGGACGGCTGGTGATTTCGCCGGGGCCGTGTTCGCCTGCGGAAGCGGGCGTGTCCGTCGCTGCCATCCGTGAGTTCGCCGGGCGCCTGCCGATCCTCGGCGTGTGCCTCGGTCATCAGTCGATCGGCGCCGCCTTCGGCGGCAAGGTCATCCGTGCGCAGGAGCTGATGCATGGCAAGACCAGCCAGATCACGACCACCCGCGAAGGCGTGTTCGCCGGGTTGCCCGAAAAATTCAGCGTGAACCGCTACCACTCGCTGGCCATCGAGCGCGCCAGCTGCCCGACCGAACTGGCGATCACCGCATGGACGGACGACGGCGAGATCATGGGCGTGCGGCACACCGGCTTCGCGCATGACGTTCGCATCGAGGGCGTGCAGTTCCATCCGGAATCCATCCTGACCGAGCATGGCCACGCCATGCTGAAGAACTTCCTGGAGTGAGGCACGACATGGACGCTTCATCGAACGTGATCGACCTGCGCAGCGACACCGTCACCCGGCCGACCGCCGCCATGCGCGACGCGATGATGGCCGCACCGGTCGGCGACGACGTGTTCGGCGACGACCCCAGTGTGAATGCGCTGCAGGCGCAGATTGCCGGCATGCTGGGCTTCGAGGCGGCGCTGTTCGTGCCCACTGGCACGCAGAGCAATCTCTGCGCGATCCTCGCGCATTGCCAGCGCGGCGATGAATACATCGTCGGCCAGCAGGCGCATTGCTATCGCTGGGAAGGCGGCGGCGCGGCGGTGTTCGGCAGCGTGCAGCCTCAGCCGCTGAACCACCAGCCGGACGGCACCCTCGCGCTGGAGGACATCGAGGCGGCGATCAAGCCGGACGACGCGCACTTCGCGCGGACCCGCCTGCTCGCGCTCGAAAATACCCTTGGCGGCAAGCTGCTGCCGTTCGCCTATGTGCAGCAGGCGACCGAGCTTGCGCGGCGAAAGGGGCTTGCCCGCCATCTCGACGGGGCTCGGCTTTTCAACGCCGCCACGGCGCAGGCCGCCGAGACCGGCTCCGACGTGCGTTCGGAGGCGCGCCGCATCGCGGGCTGCTTCGACAGCGTGTCGGTCTGTTTCAGCAAGGGCCTCGGCGCACCTGTGGGGTCGGCTTTGTGCGGTTCGCGCGAGCTCATCTCCCGCGCGCATCGCATCCGCAAGATGGCCGGCGGCGGCATGCGGCAGGCCGGTGTGCTGGCTGCGGCGGCGTCGCATGCACTCACCCACCACATCGACCGGCTTGCGCAGGACCACGAACTCGCGCGCCGGCTGGCCGACGGCCTTGCCGGCATTCCCGAGCTGCGTGTCGAGGCGCCTCAGACGAACCTGCTGTTCGTCGATCTGGAGGGCGAAGCGCGCCACCGCTCGCCCGAACTGCTGGCGCATCTGAAGCAGAACGGCGTGCTGGCCACCGGGCTCTACCGGCTGCGCTTCGCGACGCATCTTGACGTCGATGCGAGCGGCATCGACCGCGCCATCGGCGCCATCCGGAGTTTCTTCCGTGCCTGAGCGGACTTCCTCCCGCAACGACCCGATCCACCGAACCGAGCGAGACATCCCCATGCCCATCACCCCCCAGGAAGCGCTGCAACGCACCATCGAACACCGCGAGGTCTTCCACGACGAGATGCTTCACATCGTGCGGCTCATCATGAGCGGCGAATGCTCGCCGGTGATGATGGCCGCGCTGATCACCGGGCTGCGCGTGAAGAAGGAAACCATCGGCGAGATCACCGCGGCCGCGCAGGTGATGCGCGAGGTCTCGACCAAGGTCCCGGTGGCCGACACCACGCGCCTCGTCGACATCGTCGGCACCGGCGGCGACGGCTCGCACACCTTCAACATCTCGACCTGCTCGATGTTCGTCGCCGCGGCGGCAGGCGCCAAGGTGAGCAAGCACGGCGGCCGCAGCGTGAGCAGCAAGTCGGGCAGCGCGGACGTGCTCGAGTCGCTGGGCGTGAACATCAACCTGAAACCCGAGCAGATCGCCAGGTGCATCGCCGACGTGGGCATCGGCTTCATGTTCGCGCCGAACCATCATCCGGCAATGAAGAACGTCGCGCCGGTGCGCAAGGAACTCGGCATCAAGACCATCTTCAACATCCTGGGGCCGCTCACCAACCCGGCGGGGGCGCCCAACATCCTGATGGGCGTGTTCCATCCGGACCTCGTGGGCATCCAGGTGCGTGCGCTGCAACGGCTGGGCGCCGAGCACGCGCTCGTCGTCTACGGCCGCGACGGCATGGACGAAATCTCGCTCGGCGCGGCCACGATGGTGGGCGAGCTCAAGGGCGGCGAAGTGCGCGAATACGAGCTTCATCCGGAAGACTTCGGCTTCTCGATGTCGAGCAACCGCACGCTGCGCGTCGAGACGCCCGATCAGTCGCGCGAGATGCTGCTCGGCGTGCTCGACAACAAGCCCGGTCCTGCGCGCGACATCGTCCTGCTGAACGCGGGCGCCGCGTTGTATGCGGCCGGCGTGTCGGAGTCGATCGCGACAGGCATCGAGAAATCGCGCGCCGCGCTCGAATCGGGAGCGGCGAAGGCCAAGCTCGCAGAACTCGTCGCGGCCACGGCCGCCGCAGCTTGAGGGAGGCGGGCGACATGTCGGACATCCTCGAGAAGATCGTTGCGGTCAAGCGCGAAGAGGTTGCGGCGGCCAGGAAACGGACGTCGCTCGAAGCCATCCGCTTCGACGCGGAAAGCCGCGTGCTCACACGGGATTTCGTCGGCGCATTGCGTTCGAAAATTGCCGCCGGCGCAGCCGCTGTCATCGCCGAGGTCAAGAAGGCAAGCCCCAGCAAGGGCGTGCTTCGCGCGGACTTCGTTCCTGCAGACATTGCGCAAAGCTACGCGGCGGGCGATGGCAAGGTCAGCGCGGCCTGTCTGTCGGTGCTGACCGATCGCCAGTTCTTCCAGGGCGGCATCGACTACCTGAAGCAGGCCCGCGCGTCGTGCGATCTGCCGGTGCTGCGCAAGGACTTCATCATCGATGCCTACCAGGTCTACGAGGCCCGGTCGATCGGCGCCGATGCGATCCTGCTCATCGCCGCGTGCCTCGACGACGGGCAGATGCGCGATTACGAGGCGATCGCGGCCGGGCTGGGCATGGCGGTGCTGGTCGAAGTGCACGACGGCGCTGAACTCGAGAGGGCATTGAAGCTCCGGACGCCGCTGATCGGCGTCAACAACCGCAATCTGCGCACCTTCGAAGTCTCGATCGAGACGACGATCGATCTGCTTGCACAGGTGCCGGAAGGGCGGTTGCTCGTGACCGAGTCGGGTATTTCGTCACGAGCCGATGTCGCGAAGCTGCGGGCGGCGGGGGTCCATTCGTTCCTGGTCGGCGAGGCCTTCATGCGCGCCGACGAGCCGGGCGAAGCGCTCGCGGAGATGTTCCGTTGAGAGCGGATCAGTTGGTCAGCAGCAATCCTGCCGATTGGCCCGTGGCGCCCGGCTGGCAGCCGCTGGTCGACGACTTCTTTGCCGGCGCGGTGGGGCAGAGGCTGTTGGGTTTCCTTCAGGAACGGCTCGATGCCGGCGCCGTGATCTTCCCGCCGCGCCCGCTGCGGGCGCTGGAGCTGACGCCTCCCGAAGAGGTTCGCGTCGTGATCCTTGGGCAGGATCCCTATCACGGACGGGGTCAGGCGGAAGGCCTGGCCTTCTCGGTGGCGCCCGGCGTCGCGTTGCCGCCGTCGCTGCGCAACATCTTCAAGGAACTCGAGCGCGACCTGGGCGCCCGCCCGCCGAAGTTTCCGGATCCCGGCGGCAGCCTCGTCAAGTGGGCGATGAGCGGCGTACTGCTGCTCAACACCTGTTTGACGGTCGAGGAGGGGCGTCCGGCCAGCCATTCCGGCCGGGGCTGGGAGGTGCTGACCGATGCCGTCATCCGCCACGTTGCGAACGAGGGGCGGCCAAGCGTCTTCATGCTCTGGGGATCGCATGCCCAGAGCAAGCGATCGTTGATCGACACAAGTCGTCACAAGGTGCTGATGGCCAACCATCCGTCGCCGTTGTCGGCGATGCGGCCGCCGGTGCCCTTCATCGGGTGCGGTCACTTCGGCGAGGCGCGGGCGTGGCGCGACGCCCAGTGTGCATGAGCCTGTAAGTGTTTGATTTCATGCGAGAATCCAAGGCTCGACGCGAAACGCCGGGGCATTGATGTGCCGGTGCGACGCGGTGGTGCGAATCACCAAACTGTCATCGACGCAGGTTGGTATTCGTGCTATATTTCGAGGTTCGCCGGAGAGGTGGCCGAGTGGTTAATGGCAGCAGACTGTAAATCTGCCCTCTTACGAGTACGCTGGTTCGAATCCAGCCCTCTCCACCAGCGAAAATGGATTTTGCAGAGCGCTTGAATGTGATGTGCGGAGCTGAAGCGAAGGTGAAGGCTCTGACCGCGAAGTGGTGTGATCTGGTCTAGAGAGATTGCGTCGCAATGCGGGAGTAGTTCAATGGTAGAACCCTAGCCTTCCAAGCTAATGACGCGGGTTCGATTCCCGTCTCCCGCTCCAAAGGGTCCGTTCGCGCTGTGCAGTTTGTTTTGAATATCGCCCATTTGGCTCAGTGGTAGAGCACTCCCTTGGTAAGGGAGAGGTCGCGGGTCCGATTCCCGCAATGGGCACCAGTTTTGGGGTTGCAGTCCGGTGGCTGCAACCCCATGTCAGTGTGTTGATCTAGTTATTTTTCGGAGTCGAGAAAATGGCAAAAGGAAAATTCACCCGCACGAAGCCGCACGTGAACGTGGGCACGATTGGTCACGTTGACCACGGCAAGACGACTCTGACGGCGGC
>NZ_FNRO01000001.1 GCF_900107745.1 Variovorax sp. YR216
GCTGGGCAAATACGCCGTACATGTGGTTGGAGACCTGGATGTCAGCCACGCCCACGCGCTGTGTCGTGTCGTCGGCCACGAAGGTGATCGAGCCCCCATTCGAAGAGTACGAGCCGGCGCCGCTGGAAGTCTGGCCGATCTGCCACCAGAACGGGTAGCTTGGCGCGGGGGAGGCGAGTTGGGTGTCCGTCCGCTTGTACAGCGCCGGGCCGCTGTTGGCCGTGCCCGAGGAAACTGCATCCGGGCCGTAGCGGTAGGCGATGCCGGCATCCTTGCTCAACTGGGCCGCCATGGCGGTGTATTGCGCCGGAATGATGTTCAGGGCGCTGTCCACGATGTCGCCGGAGACGGCCGGAGCAGGAGCAGGTGCTGGGGCCGGAGCGGGCGCTGGGGCCGGAGCGGGTGCTGGGGCCGGAGCGGGCGCGGGGGCCGGAGCGGGCGCTGGGGCCGGAGCGGGCGCTGGGGCCGGAGCGGGTGCTGGGGCCGGAGCAGGTGCTGGGGCCGGAGCGGGTGCCGGGGCCGGAGCGGGTGCCGGGGCCGGAGCGGGTGCCGGGGCCGGAGCGGGTGCCGGGGCCGGTGCCGGGGCCGGAGCGGGTGCCGGGGCCGGAGCCGGGGTCCCTCCCCAACGGCGGTACTTGTCGAGTTGCGCCTGATCCTTGGCCGCATCCGTACCGCTCGCAGCCGCACTCGTCGTGCTGCCATCTGCGACCGTCGTCGCGCTTCCATTCACGGTGGAAGAGGCGACCGTTCCGGTACCTGCACCGGTTGCTGCAAGCGCACCCAGGTCGCTGCCACTGCCTCCACCCCCACATCCTGCAATCGTCCCTGCTGCAATAAGCAGCAGAAGAGAACTTTTTTCCATAGTTTTCACAAAAAAGGCCTCGAGATTAAGAAAAGAATGGTTTGTACGTGGGACCCTTCCTACCCCGCAAGCTTTCTTTCAAATCCTTTCCGCATGTTTTTTCTTTCTTGGGGCGCGGTTACAACAGTAGTGCTCAGTGACGACTCTGCAGTTAACTTCCTTCTTATTTGCAAAATCCGCATGTAACAGTAGGCAACGCGATTTCATTCGCTTTCATCATGCGAGATGTGAAGATTTGATGAAATTTCAGTACGTCAGCGGCCTACACAAGCTTGGGATGTGGCGCCACGACGCGCGCCTTTTCATCGGCCTAAATTGAAGCGAGAGCCTTCGCGGGCTCGCCGTCAAAAAGGAGCCGTTGAAATGTCGAGTAAAGATTGGTTCAGGACGCCGCCGCTTCTGCGAATTGCGGCGATCACGGCGTGCATTCTGGGTGCGGTGGCATGTACCGACCGGGCCGCCAACGAATCCGCGAAGCGGCAGGTGGACGCTGCGGTGGATCAGACCGGCAAGGCCGCCGCCGCAGCAGCCAACAAGGCCGCGGAGATGGCGGAAACCGCACGCGACAAGACGAAAGCCTTCGTGACCTCGCCCGAAGTCAAGCAGGATGCGATCGCCGCGAGGGAGGCCATCAAGGATCTCGGGGCGGCCACCATCGCGACCACCGATGATGCGGGCGTGACCCTGGCGGTGTCTGCGGCGCTGGCCCGCGATCCCGATCTGAGCGTCTCCCGCATCGACGTCGAGACCCGCAACGGCGCGGTGCGGCTATCCGGACCGGCGCCGAGCGAGGAAGCCAAGGCACGCGCCGGCGACATCGCCAAGTCGGTCAAGGGCGTGGTGTCGGTCGACAACGCGCTGGAAGTCAGATCCGCTGGTTAACCCTGATCGAAAATTGTGCAAATGACTGAATGTCAGCCAATCGACATGTTCTGAAATCAGTCGAACGACGGGATTCTCCAATGAGAAGCCGCGAGCGCCGGGCGCGTATGGCGGTGGCACGGAGTGTGCAGGTTTCGGGCATCGCCAAGGAGACATCGCTATGGACCATCGCCATGACCCCGTCATTGCCGTCCCGGCCGCACACCCGGTTCTGGATGCTGACATCGCCATCCTCGATCTGTCGTTGCGCACGACCAACGTGCTGCGGCTGAATCAGCTCCACACGGTCCGCGACCTGACGCGCGTGCCGGCGCGCAAGCTCTTCGTGCTGTCGAGGCTCGGGCGCAATTCGCTGAGGGAGATCGTCGAGAGCGTCAACCGCCAAGGGCTTCAGCTGGCGGAATGAGGCTCAGCGTCCCTGGTTGAGACGCCGCAAACCCTGCTCCGTGAGGAAGGTGCCTCCCTGGCGGTCGGAGGTCACCAGCCCGTTCGACCGCAGGCGCTCAGACACCTTGATGGCGTCGGTCGGCAACTTCTGGGTGTGCGCTGCGTAGAGCGCGTGTAACGTATTCCATTGCTCATCGTTGAGCCGAATCTTCTTGACCACGGCATCCCCACTTTCCTGCCGGGGAGTTTGAAACAGCTTGTTGTTTTAAACCTCCCCAAAACGGCTCTTGCAAATTGAGGAAGTTCGAGTTAGGGAAAACGATGAATCGAAGGGCCCGCGGACCGTCGTGGCCGGGACGCGGCGCCCGGTGTGTTGCTGGTAAAACGGCTGGCAACCATGTCCATTCCCGCGAATTCCCCTGCGGCGCCCGTCCGCCCCGTGCGCACGGCTGCCACCCTGATCGTTCTGCGTGACGGCCCGGCCGGGCTGGAGGTGCTGATGCTGCGGCGCGCCGAGAAAGAGGCCGACCAGAACAGCGGCGCCGCCGTGTTCCCCGGCGGTACGGTCGACGCCAGCGATCGGGCGCTGCATGGGCTCTGCGCTGGCGTGGACGACGTTGCAGCCAGCCTGCGGCTCGCGATGCCGGCGAACGGCCTCGACTATTACGCTGCGGCGGTCCGCGAATGTTTCGAGGAGGCGGGGCTGCTCTTCGCCACCGGCGCCGACGGCCGGCTCGTCGCGCTCGACGGCCTGCCGCCCGCGGAAGTCGCCGGGCTGCGCGCGACGGTGGAAGAGGGCGGCGACGCCATGCTTCGCCTCTGCGAGCGCCATGGCTGGCGCCTGGCCGTCGACCAGCTGGCGTACTTCAGCCACTGGCTGACACCGCCCGGCATGCCGCGCCGCTTCGATACGCGCTTCTTCGTGGCGCTGGCGCCGCCCGCGCAGAGCGCCCGTCCCGACGGGCGGGAGACGGTCGAGCACCTCTGGCTGCGGCCTGTCGAGGCGCTGGATCCGGCGCGGGGGCTGCGCCTGATGAATGTGCAGCGGCGCATCCTGGAGCAACTCGCGACCTTCGGCACGGCGCTGGATTGCATGGCGCATGCGCGCGGGTTGGACGAGGTCCGTCTCGTGATGCCGCGCCTGGCCGAGGGGCCGGGCGGCCGCAGGCCGGTGAATCCCGGCGAGCCCGCCTATGAGGAGATTTCCCTGATCGATCCCGATGGGCAGTGCCACGGGCGCTACGAGCTCACCCCGGGACTTTCGATGCGCCTGTCGGCCCACGTCGTGCGGGTGACGGCGCGCGCCGGCGACCTGCTGGTCAACAGCTATTTCGTCGGCGGCGAAGGCGGCGAATGGGCGCTGATCGATGCGGGTGCCGGCGACGAGGCGCATGCGGCGATGCTGTCGGCATCCGCGCCCGGCCCGGTGCGTTGGACGCTCGCGCTGCGCGGCCCGGCGCCGTCTTTCGGCGATCGGCTGGCGATCGGCGGATGCACCCTGCGGGTGCTGCGCGCGGCGGAAGCGCCGGATGCGGTGGCCTGCCTGCTGCTGGAGGAGGAGAAGCTGCTTTTCCTCCGCGAAGCGGATCAGCCCTCCGTGCTGGCGGCCGAAGGCGTCGAGTGGCTGGCGCCGGCCAGCGGCTTCCTCAGGCGCGCCTGAGCCTCGGTCTGGTCGCGCGCGAACCCGGGGCGCTCCTCGAGGTCGCGTGCCAGCACGCTGCATTCGAGCAGCGAGATGTCGGGATCGCCTTGCCGGATGCGGACATCCAGCAGGCATCTGCGAAGCAGGGCCATGGTCGGTGAAGAGAAAAGGCCTCCTTTCGGAGGCCGGTCTGGCGATTCTCGATTTGCCCGGCCTCGCGGGTTTTCGCGCTGCGAGGATGGGGCGTCCATGAAAGCGAAACAATCCTAAAGCAGGTCCTCGGGCACCAGCGGGCCGACGACGTCCTTGTAGAGGCGCTGGAACCAGGTGGATTCGGGCTCGGTGCGCAGGATGACTTCCTTTTCGCCGTCCACCGCCAGCCATTCGAGGCTGCCGTCCTCGGCCAGCCGCAGCCGGTAGGCGCTTTCGAGCCGGCTGATCTTGATGATGCGCAGCATCTCGCGGGCGAGCTGCGGGCTGTCGACCATGATGCCGAGCTCGGTGTTCTGCGTTGCCGAGCGCGGATCGAGATTGACCGAGCCGATGAACATCCGCCGCTGGTCGACCACCGCGGTTTTCGCATGCAGGCGGCCCAGCGAGTTGCCGAACATGCCGAGCCGCCCGCTGCGGGTGCGCGCGGGGCTGAGTTCGTAGAGATCGACGCCTTCCTTCAACAGTCGCTCGCGGTAGCGCGCGTAGCCGCTGTGCACCAGCGGCTCGTCGTTGGCCGCGAGCGAGTTGGTGACCAGCGTGACGTTGACATCGCGTTGGCGCAGTTCCGCGATGGCGGCCATGCCTCGGTCTCCCGGCACGAGGTAGGGCGTGGTCAGGACGATCTCGTGCTCGGCTTCGAGCAGCCGGGCCCAGAAGCGGCTGGTGACGCTGGCCGCGTAGGCGCCTTCGGGCGACATGAAGCGCAGCTTGGCGGGCGGGTCGGCCACCGCATTGGCGCGGCCCCAGAGCAGGCCGAGCCTGCCTGCGTCGAGTTCTTCGCCGATCGGGCCGTAGCCGAGCACGTCGCTGGGCGGCAGCGAGAGCTTTCGCGCGCGCGAGTCCATGTCGACTTCCCGCGTGAACCAGGCGACCTGCTGCTCGCGGTCCCGGTCCGGCCGCACCACCGCGGTGACCGGATAGACCTCCTCGCTGTTCCAGTACTCGTCGAAGATGCCGGAGAGCTGATCGACCACCTTGCCGACCACCAGCGAATCCATGTCGACGAAGTTCTGCGCGGTGTTGAGCGTGAAGTACTCGTCGGCGATGTTGCGCCCGCCCGCGACCGCCATCACGCCGTCCGCGATGAACAGCTTGTTGTGCATGCGGTGGTTGAGCCGTTCGAAGTCGAAGGCAGATGCTGCGAAGCGCCCCGGCAGGCTGCCGCGCGCGCAGCAGAAGGGATTGAAGAGCCGCACCTCGGCGTTCGGGATGTTGTGGAGCGCCAGCAGCAGGTGTTCGGTGTTCGCCGTGTACAGGTCGTCGACCAGCAGCCTGACGCGCACGCCCCGTTCGGCCGCCTGCTTGAGCGCCCGCAGCAGCAGCCAGCCCGCGCCGTCGTTCGCGATCACGTAGTACTGCACGTCGAGCGTGCGTTGCGCGCGCTCCGCGAGATCGATGCGCGTCTGCAGCGAATACTCGCCCAGCGGCATCAGGCGAAAGCCCGAGTGCTCGCCGGGCGGCGTCGAGGCCGCGACGATCTTCGCGAGCGATGTCTGCGGGTCGATGGGCGGCGCGGTGGTGGGTGCCATCTGCTTCACGGGGGGAAGCCCACCGCACGCCGTCAGCAAGACCGCGGCGAGCAGCAGGGCGGCGCGCAGGACCCGGCCCGCCCAGGACGCCTGGAATACCATGCGGCTCATCGATCCGGCAGGAATGAGGACATGAAGACTCTCGCAGGCAAGGCAGTGGCGTTGGCGGTCATGGCGTTGGTTCTGGGTGCGGCCGCACCGGCCGGCGCGGCACTCGACGTGGGACAGCGCGCGCCGGCCTTCAGTGCGCCGGCCGCCCTGGGCGGCAAGCCCTTCACCTATTCGCTTTCCACCGCGCTGGCCCGCGGGCCGGTCGTAGTGTATTTTTTCCCGGCGGCTTTCACGCAGGGCTGTTCGATCGAGGCCCATGCCTTCGCGGAGGCGATCGACCAGTTCGCCGCGCTGGGCGCGACGGTGATCGGCGTGTCGACCGATGACATCGACACGCTGGCCAAGTTCTCCAGCCAGGCCTGCCAGGGCAAGTTCCCGGTGGCATCCGATGCGGACAAGACGATCAGCAAGTCCTTCGACGCGATCATGCAGACGCGGCCGGACTATGCGACGCGCGTGTCCTACGTGATTGCGCCCGACGGCACGGTGGCGGCGCAGTACCAGAGCCTCAACCCCGACAAGCATGTCGAGAAGATGCTCGACGCGGTCCGGGCGCTGCCGCGCAGCGGCGCTGCGAAGTAACCGCGACGCCGCGCTGTACAGGCTCACGCGTTGCCGCTACGCTCGCGGCCATTCGCCAGCATTGGCCCGGAGGAGAGCGCATCGTGATCCTGTACCCCTTGCCCGGTTCTCGCGCCTATCAGGAGCGGCTTTACCCCGATCCCGCGCTGCTCGATCCCGCGACGCGCGCGAAGCTCAAGCTCGAGACCCACGAGGACGTCATCGCGCACTTCACCAGGAGCTCCCTGGACGAAGACGGGATCCAGATCGAACCCGGATCGCTCACCGTGACCAAGGGCGCCGGCGGGACCGGCTACATGGTCGGGTTTCGCGCGTTGCCGGCCTTCGCGCAGCAGGCCGAGCATTTTGCGGCGATGCACGTCGCGATGCTCGATGCACGGCATGCGGGCCTCGCGCTCGACGGCTGCGATGCCTGCCGCGAGACGCCCGCATGGAACCCGATGGCCGGCTTTCCGGTGAACCGCAGCGACGGGCCATCGGAATGGCTGCCATGCCTGCCGGTCGGCATGCCCTTCGCCAACCACCAGGCGGTGACGCTGATGCACTACCCGCCGATCGTCGCCTACCGGACCGCGAACTACCTCAACAACATGACGCTGCGGCGTTGGGCGCAGATCCTCCAGTGCGCGGGCATCGGTTCGCCGGAGCGCTACCACGCGATCGTCGACGTCAATCCGATCGCCGCGCCGGGTTCGGGCGAAAGCGAATACCCCAACGACTACTTCCCGATCAGTCTCACCTCGATGTTCTTCGACAACGACGCGCGCGGCCTGACCTACGTGCGCTCGATGCTGGAGCTGATGCTGAATCCGCCGTCGAATGCGGAGAACCCGCTGACGCTGCCGCTGCTGGTGTGCGGTTCGCCCCTCTACGACCCGCAGGCGCCCGGCTGGTTTCGCACGCGCTACAAGGAACATCTGCCGAAGGACGAGAACGGCTCGCCGACGGTCAATGTGCTGCAGGCGGGCTTCATCCGCGTGCTGCCCGGCAGCCCGAAGAAGACGCCGTACCTGATTGCCAACCACATGATCGCTGCCGGCGTGACCGGCCGCTGCACCGACGACGCGGCCCAGATTCCGGACATCCGCAAGTACGAGGCGCAGGACCTCGCGGCCGCGAGCTTCCTGGGTCTTTGCGCCGAAGCGGCCAGGCGCGGTGACGAGGTCGATCCGGAAGAGGCGATCCGCACGGCCTGCGAACGCTGGTTCGGCCCCAACCAGGGCGACGGCAGCGGGGCGCCCGCGCCGGCGAGCGAGAACGACCGGCTGGCCATCTGCGCGCTTGCGCAGATGGACCTGTGCTTCAACCCGCAGACGATCTCGCCGACCTACACCTACGAGCAGGCATTGGCGCGTTGCCAGAGCAAGGGCGGCGCCGATTTCTCGCCCTGCTTCGGCTGCGCCTGAACGCGCCAGCGGTGCGGCCGCCTACTTGTGGAGCAGGCGCTCGAATCCTTCCCACGCCGTGACGGGCTCGCGGAGGTGCCGGGTGCAGCGCTCGATGAAGATGTCCGGGACCGCATCGAGCGGGTCCGCTGCGCCGACCTGTTCGAACAGGCGTAGCGCGGCTTCGAACTCGCCTTCGAAGTACAGCGTCATCGCCGAGTCGAGACGCGCGCGGGTCGAGAGCTTTGCATCGCGCCGCTCCGGCGCCTCGGCATCGATCACCTCGTAGACGTCCACGGCGATGTTCTTGCCCTTCACCGCCACGCGATCGACGCGACGCAGTGCGAATGCATCGGGCGTGCGCAGCGCGTGGTAGGTCGCCTCGCCGATCAGGAAGCGCGCGTGGTAGACCTTGGTGAGCTGTTCGATCCGTGAAGCGAGGTTGACCGGGTCGCCGATCACCGTGCACTGGATTCGGTCGTCGCCGCCGACCGTGCCCAGCAGCAGCGGCCCGGTGTTGACGCCGATGCCCGCCGCCAGGGTCGGCTGGCCGCGCGCGACCGAGCGTTCGTTGAAGGACTCCAGCGCCCGCCACATCGCGATGCCGGTGCGCACCGCGGCATCGGGCTCGGCATCGAAGAGCACCTTGATCTCGTCGCCGGCGAAGGAGTCGATGAAGCCGCCCCCTTGCGTGATCTGGACCTCCATGCTGCCGAAGTACCGGTTGAGCAGATCGATGGTGCTGCGCGGGTCGAGCCGCTCGGACAGCGGCGTGAAATCGCGCAGATCGGCAAAGAGCACGCTCATGGTCTTGGCGACGTTCTCGCCGAGGTTCACGCGCGCGATGTCGCGGCGATCCAGGCTTTCGAGGAACTGGCTGGGCACGAAGCGCCGCTGTGCGTCGATGAGGCGCTGCTGCTGCTGGTAGAGCCGCGCGTTCTCGATGGAGATGGACACCTGCGCCGCCAGCAGCTGGATCACCTCGATGCGCTCCTCGGTGAAGACGCCTGCCGTGAGGCTGTTCTCCATGTAGATCGCGCCTTCGCACCGTCCACGCTGGCGCAGCGGAATGCACAGCACCGACTGCGGCTGGCGCGCCTGCAGATAGGCATCGCGCGAGAAGCGGCCCGCGCGTGCCGCATCGTGCAGAACGATCGGGTCTTCGGTGTGCAGCACGTGATAGACGATCGAGATCGGCAGCGCGAGCGCGCCTTCGTTGCCGTCGAAAGGCATGGAGCGCGACGGTGCGCCGGCCTCCTGCCCGGCCTCGCAGAGCCCTTCGATCAGGAGCTGCCCCTCTTCGCGCACCACGAAGCAGCCGCGCTGGGCGCCGGCGTTCTCCAGCATGATCCGCATCGTCGTGGTCCAGAGCTGGTCCAGTGCGATCTCGCTGGCGATGGCCTGGGAGGCCTTCATCACCGAGGCGAGATCGAGTGACGCGGAGTCGAATCCGGCAGCGGCGGACTTCGCCGCATCGCCGCGCGGCCGCGTGGCCGACGACGGCCGCAGCACCGGGAACTCATCTTCCATGTGCGCGACCTTGCGCCGCGCGCCCCAGCCTTCGTAGAGATTGCGTGCCGCGCGCAGGTAGCCCTCGGCGGCCTTGCGGCGGCCGGCGGCCAGCAGGTGGCGGCCCGCGAGTTCATTGGCCATCGCCTCGTCGCGGCGAAAGCCGGATTCGTGCGCGGCGGCCATCGCGGTTTCATAGGCTTCCAGCGCGGCTTCGACGCGACCGTCGAGGCGCGCGAGTTCCGCCTGCATCAACCACTGCAGATGCAGGAAGTTCGCCGCGCAGTGGCTCGCCCAGCGCGTCATGCGCCGGAGATCGGCGCGCATCCGCGTACGGGTTGCCGCCTGTTCGTCGGCCGTCATGCCCGGCAGGCAGGCGGCCAGCGTGAGGAACGCGACGATGTAAAAGCGCACGAGCTGCGGCAGCGACATCGCGGAGGCGATCAGCTTGTCCTGCTCGCGCACGTGGGCCAGCGCCTGCTGGTGCTCGCCGTAGAACCAGCAGATCTCGGCCTTGTAGATGTGATAGTTGGCCACGCCCGTCATGAAGCGGCGCTGCTGCATGCCCTCGAGGCAGCGCGCCTCGTTGAAGCTCGCGTCGTTCATGGAGCACAGGCCGTCGGTCTGGCCGAGGAAGTTGCGCTGCATCTGCAGGAAGAGCGTCCCCGAATCAAGCGAGTCCTGGTATTCGCAGTCGCGCACGATCGTCAGGAAGTCCGCGTGCTCCTGGGCGGCGGCTTCGAGGTCGAGCTTCGGATCCCAGATGATGCAGTCCTGCGCGCTGTAGGCCAGGTACAGCAGGTCGCCGGACTGGTAGCCGGCCTCGATGCCGCGCCGGAACCATGGCGTCATCGTCGACCAGTGGTTGCTCCAGTGGTGCACGAACATCGCGTACACGTAGATCACGCGCGACTTGAGCGCGATGTCGTCGCTGCGGTCATTCATCGCCACCGCGAGCTGGCCGTACTCGTAGCCGAGCGGTGCATCGTCCAGCGCGCCGCACAGCAGCATCCCGTAGGCCGCATACGCGAAGGCCGATTCCGGGCTGGTGCCGTGGCGCAGCGAGATGTTCACCGCGCGCAGCACCAGGAAGGGGAAGAGGTTGCCGCTGCCCGACAGGAAGGCCGCCGGGAAGATCTCCATCAGCAGCCGGATCGCGACCCGCTGGACCGGATCGGACATCGGCGGCGCGTCGATGAGGTCGGCGATCCGGCGCCCGCCGAGATTGCGCCGCACCGCCGCCATCTCGCGGCCGATCGCGGCGCGGTCGGGGTCATCGGTCATCCGCATGCCGAGCAGCGCGAGGCCGGTGGTCGCGGCGCGGATCGACTCAGCCATCTTGCCGATCGTGGCGTACTGGCGCGTGCGCATCGAGAGGATCTCGGCCTTCTCCAGGTTCGATCGTGCGTGGTCGAGCATTTCCTCGATCCACGATTCCGCTTCGCCGTAGTTCGCGGTCAGGTAGGCGCACTGCTGGTATTCGGTGGCCAGCGCCATCTTGAGGTCGATGTCGCTCGTCCACGCATCTGCCGGCAGCAGCGCGAGGCCATGGCCGAGATAAGCGCGTGCCGATTCGTAGGCCGAGGAGCGCAGCGCGCGAACGCCCGCTTCGAGGTTCATGCGCGCGAGTGCCTTGCGCTCGGCCGGTTGGGCAATGAGCCCGTGGCATTCGTTCAGGTGGCCGACGATCTCGATCAGCCGTTCCTCGCGCTCCTCGGGCGTGGCGTGGCGCTGGATCAGCCGCCCGATCGAGAGATGCACGCTTTCCTTGCTGTCGGCGGCGATCAGCGCGTAGGCCGCCTGCTGCACGCGGTCGTGCTGGAAGCGGTAGCTCGGGTTGAGCCCGGCGCCGGCGGCTTCGTCGCCGCTGCCGACCAGCTTGTAGTCCTCGTTCAGCGGCACCACCAGGTGCCGCTGCATCGCGGGCAGCAGGTCCGCTGCGGTCTGCGCCATCGAATGCTCGTGGATGATCGACAGCGTGCGCAGGTCGAAGGTGTCGCCGATGCAGGACGCCAGTTCCAGCACGCGCTGGGTCGCGGGCGGCAGCTTGCGCAGGTTGGCGAGCACGAAGTCGACCACGTCGCTGCCCAGGCCGCTGCTGCGCACCGCGTCCATGTCCCAGCGCCAGCGGCCCGATTCGGGCGCGAAGGCGATGGCCCGTGCCTGTTCGAGTGCACGGAGCATCGCGGTCAGGAAGAAGGGATTGCCCTGCGCGCGCTCGTGCAGCAGCTCGGCCAGCGGGCGGCACGCCGCCACGTCGGCGTGCAGCGTATCCGCTACCAGTTGCTCGACGGCGGGAAGCGCGAGGGGCCGCAGAGCCAGTTCGTGGATCGCACGGCTCTCCTGGATTTCGTTGAGCGCCAGCCGAAGCGGGTGGCCGACGTCGACCTCGTTGCTTCGATACGCGCCGATCAGCAGCAGATGCCGAAGGTCACGCGCACTCGCCAGCCAGCGCATGAGGTTGAGCGTCGATGCATCGCTGAACTGCAGGTCGTCGAGGAAGACCACCAGCGGTCGTTCGCTCGCGACCGCGCGCACGAAGTTCAGGAAGGCGATCTGCAGCCGGTTCTGCTGCTCGTTGGGCGGCAACGCGGGCACCGGCGGCTGGGGGCCCATGACCTCTTCGAGCTCGGGAATCAGCTCGATGAGCAGCCGCCCGTTGGGCGCCACCGCCGCCACGAGCCTTTCGCCCAGCGCCCTGCGGCGTTCGAGCGGTTCGGCCATCAGTTGCCGTGCGAGGCTCCGGAAAGCCAGTGCCACGGCGGAGTAGGGCGTGCTGCGCTGGAACTGGTCGAACTTGCCCTGGATGAGATAGCCCTCGCGCTGTACCAGCGGCTTGGCGATCTCGTTGACCAGGGCCGACTTGCCCACGCCCGAGTGGCCCGAGACCATGCAGAACTCCGTCCCGCCGGCGGCGACCCGTTCGAACAGCGCGAGCAACGCGGCCTGCTCGGGTTCGCGTCCATACAGGCGCTGCGGGATGTTGAACTTGCGCGAGACGTCGCGATGCCCGAGCGGGAAGGGCGAGATGCTCCCGGTCTGCGCCAGTTCGCGCTGGCAGCGGCCCAGGTCTTCGATGAGCCCGTAGCTGCTCTGGTAGCGGTCCTCCGCGTTCTTCGCCATCAGCTTGAGCACGATCGCCGACACCGGTCGCGGGATCGCGGGCTTCAGGTCGCTGGGCGAGGGCGGTGCCTTGCCGATGTGGCTGTGCACCCATTCGAGCACCGTGCGCGCGTGGAAGGGCAGCTCGCCGGTCAGCAGCTCGAAGAGCGTGATGCCCAGCGAATAGAAGTCCGAGCGGTAGTCGAGCAGCCGGTTCATGCGCCCGGTCTGCTCGGGGGACATGTAGCGCAGCGCACCTTCGAGCCGGCGCGAGAGCGCGTCGTTCTGCCGCTCCAGCGAAAGCTCCGATGCGATGCTGAAATCGATCAGCCGCACATCGGCGGCATCGTCGACGAGGATGCTGTGCGGCTCGATGTTCTTGTGCACCACGTCCAGCTCGTGCACGCGCGCGAGCGCCTCGGCCAGCGCGATCGCGATACGGAAGAGGCTTTCGAGCGGCAGGCCGCGCTCCCCCTGCGCGGCGGCTTCTTCAGCGAGCGAATGGCCGAAGGGTTCGAGCACCAGCGCCACGTTGCCGTTGCCCCAGGATTCGAGCGCATGCACGCGCACCACCGATTCGATCGACTGCAGCCGCTGCAGCAGGCTGTATTCGTGGCGCAGCTCGGCCACCTCCTGCCTGCTGGGGTACTCGGCGTCGAGTGTCTTGATGACGACCGGATGCCCGTCCGCGATGCGCTCGGCGCGATAGATCGAGCGGCGCTGGGACTGGTGGATGCGCTCGCCGATCCGGTAGCCGGGAATCGTGACCACCGTCGGCCGATCCGAAGCGCTAGGCGCCGAACACCTGGCGTGTCCGCTCCGCGTAGGCTTCGGCTGCCCGGTCGCGCAGCGGCGCGCCGTGTCCGCACAGCGCGTGACGGTAGGGAATCGCGCCGAGGCGCGCGTAGTCGCCGACCTTGGGCTGGTTGACCTGCATGAACAGGGGGCCGAAGTTGGCCGGCTGGAAGAAGCCCATGCCGCGCATCATCTCGCGCGACTCTTCAGAAAAGTACTCGTTGGGTTCCACCCAGTTCTGCAAGGCATCGCAGGCCACGAGGATGCCGCCCGCGCGGTCGATGCGCAGGACGCACTCGGGCATGCGGGTCGTCTCGAAGGCGAAGACGGTGCATCCCTTGAAAGGCACCTCCGAGTCGGGGGCCAGCACCTTGTCGGGCACCAGGCCATAGGCGTGCTGCGTGCCCGGCGGCGCCCAGAAGGTCGCGCCGTAGCGCTGCTTGTAGAAGGCGTTGTCGCGGTCGTGCAGCGATCCGATCTGCACCACGTGCGCGATGCGCCCGAGCGCTTCGAGCTTCTTGAGGCCCGCTTCGTCGAGACGCATCGGATTCACCAGCGTGAGGTCCCCGCCGTCGCGCACCACCGTCATGTTGCGGCTGAAATGCCAGGGGGCGTCCATCAGGATGGTCTTCATCGTGCCTGTCACGAAAAAGACATCGGGAAAGACCTCCTCGATCTCGCCGTGCGGCAGGGCAGGTGGCAGTTCGTCCAGCGCGTCCATCGGATGGTTCCTTTGCTCAGGGTAGCCGCGAGCGTACTTCGGCGCCTGCGGCGCGGCAAGGCAATTCACTCGTAAACGAAGCGTCCCGCGTAGGCGTATTCATGCAGGTACGCGTACAGGTATTCGTCGAGGTAGCGCCGCTGCGCTGGCGTGAAGCGGCCGTGGCGCACGTCTTCCAGGGTTTCGCTGCCGTCGGACTGGTCGAGCCGCTTGAGGTGAAAGAGCGTCATGTCGCGCCCGCCGAAGAAGCGCTGGAGATAGCGGTGGTAATCCCGCGCGCCGCTCATGTCGAAGACGCAGCCCGCGAGTGCGGTGTACAGCGGCCGCCGGGCCAGTTCGTCCGCGTTGAATTCGGGGAAGTCGCCCGCGGGCGGTACGAAAGGCGGCAATTCGGGGTTGGCCTGCACCGGCTGGCGGCGCAGCGCATCGACATAGGCGGAGTCGAGCCCGGCGAGCGTCGCGCCCTGCAGCAGGATGTTGAGGTAGCGCTGCGTCGGCAGGCAGGCGTCGTTCAGGAAGGCGGGCAGGCCGACGTAGGCGATCGCCCGCTGTTCGCCCTCGTCGGTCTCCACGGTGACTTCGACGCGGTCATAGCCATGGCCATGGGCTTCGGTGGCATCCAGGGGCGCCATGTGCGCGTCTTCGCAGAGATGGAGCACGCCGCGCACCACGTCGGACGGATCGCCCGTCGGCTCGATGTTGCCGACGCCGCCTTCGTGGCGGAAGAAATGCTGCACGTTGAATCGCAGCCGCCAGCCGTGCAGCGCCGCGCGGCGCGACAGGCGCGGCTCGACGCCCTTGGCGCGCAGGGACGTCAGGTCCATGTTCGATCCGTAGCCGAAGTACCAGAACACGAGGCTCCTCCTGTACATGCAGTGGTCGGCACCAGTAGTATTCGCCGCTGGGGAGTGGGGCGACCGGGCCGCTATGGCTGCGGGATTGTCCGTGAAGGCGGTATCCGTCTTCAATCAGGAGTTGCGCAATGGGCCACAACACACCCGCGAGCCAGGACTTCGTGATCAGCCGCACGCCCGCCCGAGGTGCTTCCACGGGCAGCCCGGGCTATGGGCTCTGGCGTTTCGATCCCGACGCGGACGAGATCTTGACGCCAATGCCGCTTTCGTCCGGCGCGGCATTCGATCCGACCCACTCGCTGGTGCCCATCGGGCGCTACCTGCTCGAATGGGGGCCACTGATGCTGCAGCCCTACCAGCCGTGCTTTCCGTACCGGCTCTTCGAGTTCGATCCGCAAAGCGACGATCCGCTGAATTCGACTGCCTTGCAGCACGGGCTCTGGACCAAGACCAAGTTCTGGCAGTACCGCCCCGACTTCGGCAATCCCGAGGGCGCACACGAGGGCTACGACTCGGGCGACGAACTGCTCCTGCTGCCGCTGGGCGGCTTCATGCTCAACATGATCCCGACGGAGGGACGCGGCACCTTCCAGCTCTGGAACTTCGATCCGAGCCCGCTCAAGCCGGGCGGCGCCGATCCCTTGCCCGCGCCCTACACGCCGCAGGGTTCATTCGACAGCATCCAGTTCGGCCACGAACTGATCCCGTTGGGCAACTACGTGCTCGACCGCGTGCCGGAGACGGGCGAGTACTGGGTCTGGAGCTTCGATCCGCAGAGCGTGATGCCGCTCGGGCAGCCGGCCATCCAGCGCGGCCAATGGAGCGACATCGACGCCTCCCACAGCCTGGCGACGATCGGTGACCTGGTGCTCGACTGGACGCCTGCCGACGGCGCCTATCGCCTGTGGCGATTCGACCCGCGCAGCGCCAATCCGCTGACCGGTCCGCTGCGGCAAGGCACCTTGCCGGAAGGCTTGCGCAGCGGCGTCGAACTGACCGGCATCCAGTCGCTGCGGGTCATCGATCCGGCGCTGGCCGAAATGCCCGGCACGATCGATTTCATGCGCTCGAAGATCAAGCACGTGGTCTACCTGATGCTGGAGAACCGCTCCTTCGACCATGTCTGCGGCTGGCTCTACGGCAAGGGCGAGACCGGCATCAACTTCGTCGGCGACGACCGGCCTTTCGACGGCGTCCTGGAAAGCATGTTCAACCTCGACCCCGGCATGCCCGACAAGAACGGCAAGCCCACGCCGGTGTTCGTCGAGAAGTACAAGGACGGTCAGCTGAGCGACGACTGGGACCTCGACTTCCTGCCGGAAGACCCGTACCACGACAAGTCCGATGTGCTGCGCCAGCTCTTCTACTCGAACCGCGATGGCTACGCGCAGCGCGCCACGCCCGACATGGGCGGCTTCGTGTGGAACAACGGCGTGCACGAGGTGATGTGGACCTACTCGCCCGAACAGTTGCCGGTGCTCAACGGCCTGGCGAAGGGCTTTGGCGTATCCGATGCCTGGTTCAGCGCGATGCCGGGCGCGACCGATCCGAACCGCGCGATGGCCTTCACCGGCTCCGCGCTCGGTCAGCTCAACAACTTCCAGAACGGCACGCAGTACACCTACTGGCCGCTGTCGCCGCACCGGCAGTCGATGTGGAAGGTGCTGTGGAGCAACGGCTTCACCGACTGGAAGATCTACAACTCGGTGGAATGGATGAACTTCGTCCACACCTACCACTTGTACCTGCAGGGGCAGATCCCGTCGGTCGATGCGGCCATCGCGCAGAACCAGAGCAGCTTCATCGAAGGCATCGAGCAGTTCAAGCAGGACGCGCGCGCCGGCAAGCTGCCCGCCTTCAGCATGCTGGAGCCGGCATGGATCGCGACCACGGGCACCTCGTCCTACCACCCCGGCGCCGACCTGGTGCCGGGCGAAGTGGCGCTCAACGAGATCTACGACGCCTTGCGCGCGGGGCCGGCCTGGAACGAGACGCTGTTCGTCATCACCTTCGACGAGCACGGCGGCATCTTCGACCACGCGAAACCGCCTTATGCGGCGAACCCGTGGCCCAACGACGTCAACGACGGCTTCCGCTACGACATCATGGGCGTTCGCGTTCCGACCATCATCGTCTCGCCCTGGATCAAGGAGAAGACGGTGTTCCGCTCGCCCAAGGACGTGGCCTACGACGGCACTTCGTTCGCGGCGACGTTGTTGCGCTGGTTCGGGATTCCCGAATCGCGTTGGTGCATGGGCGATCGCATCATGCAGGCACCGACGTTCGAGGGCGTCCTGCAGTGCGCCAGCCCGCGCGACGAGTCGCCGACGCTCAAGCCGCCTTACGACCGGACCTTCCCGCGCGAAGGCAAGTCGGGCCGCCGGGAGCGGCTGCACGACCTGCATCGCCTGATGGCGCCGCGCGCGGTGACGGCGCTGGCGGCAGGCAAGCTGCCCCCGGACGAGATCAACCGGATCTCCGAGCAGATCCTGGCCGACGCGACCGACCTCAAGTCGTTGCACGCGATGATCGACGCGCTCGCGAAGCGGCTGGCCTGATCACAGCAGGTCTTCGTCCACCATCGCGGCGAGCATCTGCAGGCGCAGCTTGCGGGCGGTGGTGGCGTTCGGCTCGCTGCGCAGCACGACTTCTTCGGTGCCGCGCTGCGAGACCCATTCGATGCCCTGCCGTCCTGGCGTCGTGCGCACCTGGTAGCTGCGCGGCAGGCGGTCGTTGTATAGCAACCCTGCCACTTGCGTCGCGAGCATCGGGCTGTCGACGATCAGGCTCATCTCGGTGTTGGAATGCGCCGAGCGGCGATCCATGTTCATCGATCCGATCGAAAGCCAGCGGCGATCCACCACCGCGAGCTTGGCGTGCAGGCGCCCGAGCGAACCATGTGGGCCGTCGGCATGCGCTTCGCGCTCGTCATCGCCGGGCATCAGCTCGTAGAGCGCCACGCGTCGCTCCAGCAGCGCCTGCCGGTAGCGGGCATAGCCGAAGTGCGCGAGCGGCTCGTCGGTGGTGGCGAGTGAATTGGTCATGATCGAGACGTGTACCTTGTCCTCGGCCGCCTGCTGCAGCACGTCCATCGTGCGGCGCCCGGGCACGAAGTAGGGCGACGCGATCAGCACTTCGGATTGGGCCGACTGCATCAGGTCGAGATTGCCGTTCATCACCACGCCGTCGGCGAGCGATTCGTTGTCGGCATCGGCCTTGCGCGGCGAATCCGCGACCACGCGGACGGCGGCCATCCGCAGCTGGACGCGCCCGGCCGCGATCTGCGGACCGATGGCGGGCTGGCCGAGCGAATCGAGCGTCGTCACTGCCACCTCGGATACTGCCGCGGCGGTCACCTTGTCGAAGTGCCACCTCGCCGCCTCGGTGCCGATGTGGGTCGCAAGCTGCTCGATCGGGTAGGCGTGCGGGCTGTTCCAGTAGGCGTCGAAGACACTCGCCATCTCGGCCACGACCGGGCCGGCGGAAAGCACGTCCATGTCGATGAAGTTCGCGGGCTCGCTGCGGCCGAAGTACTCGTCGGCGATGTTGCGGCCGCCGCTGATCGCGAACGCGCCGTCCGCGACGAAGAGCTTGTTGTGCATCCGGCGGTTGATGCGCGAGAACTCGTTCATCGAGAAGAACACCCGGCGGCCCACGCTGCCGTCGCGCACCGCGAGCGGATTGAACATGCGCACTTCGATGCCCGGATGGGACGCGAAGCCGGCGAGCAGTGCGTCCTGCCCGGCGGCGTGGAGGTCGTCGACCAGCACGCGCACCCGCACGCCGCGATCGGCTGCGTTGCTCAGTTCACGCAGGAACTGCCGTCCCGAGGCGTCGTCGGCGATCTGGTAGTACTGCGCGTCGACTGACTTTTCCGCTGTGCGAACGAGCGCGATGCGGGCTTCGAAGGCCTGGTCGCCGGCAGGCAACAGGCGCAGGCCGGAGAGGTGGGTGTCCTGCGCATCGACCGACGCTGCCGCAACCGCGGCCAGCCGCGTGTCGGCCACATCGGTGCGCGCCTGCGAGACGGGCCTCTCGACGGTCGCCGGCAGGCTCGCGCAGCCGGCAAGTACGGCGAACACCAGCAACAGAAGGATTCGAACGACCCGATTCGACATACAGCGAATCTAGGATGTGCGTCGCCGCCCGGCCATGAAGCAGTGCCCACGCCGAAAGTGACATTGATCACATTGCCTACCGGGTTTGATAATTCGTCCTCACGGGGCTGCCACACCCCACCGCGGGCAGCCCGGAGCCTCCGATGAGTTCTGCCAGCGAACGCCTGCCGCAAGCCCTGCTCGACGCCATCGCGCCGCGCGGCGTGACCCGCACTTTTCCCGCGCACGCGATCCTCATCAATGAGGGGGATACCACCGATTCGCTCTATATCGTTCTGAGTGGCCGCGTGAAGGTCTATGCCAGCTCGGAGGATGGCCGCGAAGTGGTGCTGACCGAGTACGGCCCCGGTGAATATTTCGGCGAGCTGGCCATCGACGGTGAGAAGCGATCGGCCTCGATCAAGGCACTCGGGCCGTGCACCTGCCGCGTGGTGCAGGGCACCGAACTGAGGCAGTTCCTGCTGGAGCAGCCGGATTTCGCGGTGCACCTCACGCACAAGCTGATCGGCATGGTGCGGCGCCTCACCGACCAGGTGCGCAGCATGGCGCTGCAGGATGTCTACGGCCGCATGGTGCGCGTGCTCACGGAGCTCTCCGACCCCGTCGGCGAGGAGCGGGTGATGCGCAACAAGCTCACCCAGCAGGACATCGCGGACCGCGTCGGCGCATCCCGCGAGATGGTCAACCGCGTGATGAAGGAGCTCTCGGCCGGCGGGTACATCGGCCAGCGCGACGGACGGATGGTGATCCTGAGGAAGCTGCCCGCGGCCTGGTAGCGTCCGGCTGCGGTGCCTAGGCCCGTGCCCCCTCGGCACCGAGCTCCGCGCGCTTGTCGTGCCCCACGACGAGCACGAGGCCGATCGCCACGACAGACAGCGCAGCGAGGAACAGCACCGCGTAGAAGTCGTTGCCCATCCGGTCCTTGAGCACCCCGAAGATCGTCGGCCCGATATAGCCGCCGAGGTTGCCGATCGAATTGATCCAGGCGATGCCCGCTGCCGCCGCGACGCCGCTCAGCAGGGCGGTCGGCACGGTCCAGAACACCGGCAGCGCGGAGAAGATGCCGACCGCGGCCACGGTGACTGCCGCCATCTTGGGCACCGGCGAGCTGATCTGCGCCGCGGCCACCAGTCCGAAGAAGATGCAGGCCAGCGGAATCAGCAGGAACAGCTTGCGTTCGCGCCGCGCATCGGACCAGCGCGACCACAGCACCATCGCGATCGACCCGACGAGGTACGGAAACGCGTTGATGAAGCCGATCTCCACATTGCCTAGCCCGCCGAAGCCCTTGATGATCTGCGGCAGGAAGAAGCTGAGCCCGTACAGCGGCACCGTGATGCCCATGTAGACGATGCCCAGCGAGATCACCTTCCAGTTGAGCAGCGCCTGCTTCCACGAGATGCTGTGGATCGACTCGCGATGCACGCGCTCGGCATCGATCCTGCTCTGGAGCCAGCCGGCCTCTTCGGCCGTGAGCCACTTGGCATCCTTCGGACGATCCGGCAGGTAGAAGAGCACGACGAAGGTCAGCACGATGGCGGGAATGGCTTCGAGGATGAAGAGCCACTGCCAGCCACGCATTCCCCCGAACCCGTCCATGTTGAGGATGTAGCCGGAGATCGGCGAACCGATCACGGTCGAGATCGGCACCGCGAACATGAACCAGCCCACGATGCGCGCGCGGTAGGCGGCGGGAAACCACAAGGTCAGGTAGAAGATCACGCCCGGAAAGAATCCGGCCTCCGCGATGCCGAGCAGGAAGCGCACGACATTGAAGCTCGTCGCGCCGCCGACCCAGGCCTGTGCCATCGAGAGCACGCCCCAGCTGAGCATGATGCGTGCGATCCACCGCCGCGCACCGAAGCGCTCCAGCGCGAGGTTGCTCGGCACTTCGAACAGGAAGTAGGCGATGAAGAAGATGCCCGCGGCATTGCCGAACACGGTGGCGCTGAAGCCCAGGTCCTTCGACATCGACGCGCCGGCGAAGCCGAGGTTCACGCGGTCGAGGTAGGCGATGAAGTAGCTGACCATCAGGAGCGGCAGCAGCCGCCAGCTGATCTTGGAGATGGTGCGTTGCTCGATCGAGTCCATGCTGTTGTCTGTCTCTTTCTGTGTTGTTGACGCGTGGGAGCCGACGTTTATACATCGGCGACGCATGCGGCGCAGACGCGCGCTCAGTCGTTCGCGCCGCGCGCGCGAAGGCGGTCGAACAGCACCGCGACGATGATGAAGCTGCCGACGAAAGTTCCCTGCCAGAAAGTGCTGATTCCGAGCAGGATCAGGCTGTTTCTGATCACCTCGATCAGCGCCGCGCCCACGACCGCGCCGAATGCGGTGCCGACGCCGCCCGCCAGGTTGGTCCCGCCGATCACCGACGCGGCGATCACCGACAGCTCCATGCCTTGCCCGAGGCTGGTGGTGACCGTGCCCAGCCAGCCGACTTCGAGGATGCCCGCGATGCCCGCGCAGAAGCTGCAGAACATGTAGACGCTGACCTTCACGCCCTTCACCGGCACGCCGGTCATCGTCGCCGCGCGTTCGTTGCCGCCGATGGCGTAGAGATGACGTCCCCATCGCGTCCAGCGGAACACGATGCTGGCGATCACCAGCAGCACGACGAGAAAGATCACCGGACTCGGAATGCGTATCGGGTCCATGAGGGGCAGCGTCAGGTTCACGAAGCCGCCGCCGAGCGCGAGGAGCCTGGGCTGGTCGGGCCCGAACTCATACACCATGCGGTTGTTCGACAGCACCATCGCGAGGCTGCGCGCGATCGACAGCATGCCCAGCGTGACCACGAAGGGCGGCACGCCGACGTACGCGATCATGAGGCCGTTGAAGGCGCCCACCACCAGCGACGCGCCGAGCGCCAGCGGCACCGCCAGCCAGATCGGCATCCCCGCGTGCATCGTCATGCCGATCACCATCCCCGAGAGCACCAGCACGGCGCCCACCGAGAGGTCGATGCCGCCGGTGATGATCACTGCCGTCATGCCGATCGCGATGATCGCGACGAAGGCAAAGTTGCGCGTGACGTTGAACAGGTTCTGCTGCGTTGCGAACACATCGCTCGCGAACGAGAGCACCACGAATGCCGTCACGGCGGCCACCGAAACCCAGAAGGTCTGCTGGCTCACCAGCCAGCCGAGCCAGGTGCCATGGGCGCGGCGGTCGATGTGTTCTTCGAGCGTCGCGGCCATGGGTTCCCTAGGCAGATTCAATTGCGCCGGTGATGAGGCCGGTCACTTCTTCGGGCGAGCTCTGCGCAATCGGCTTGTCGGCCACCTTCGCGCCGCGGCGCAGCACCACGATGCGGTCGGCGACCGCGAAGACGTCGGGCATGCGGTGGCTGATCAGCACCACCGCAATGCCGTGATCGCGCAGGCGCCGGATCAGGCTCAGCACCTCGGCGATCTGCCGCACGCTGATCGCGGCGGTCGGTTCGTCCATCAGCACGATGCGCGGGTCTGCGAGGCGGGTTCGCGCGATCGCCACCGCCTGCCGTTGGCCACCGGACATGCGGCGAACAAGGTCGCGCGGCCTCGTCTCCGACTTCAGCTCGGCGAAGAGCTCGCCGGCGCGCAGGAACATCGCGCGGTAATTCAGCATCTTGAACGGGCCCACGCGGAACGTCAGCTCGCGGCCGAGATACACGTTCTCTGCGGCCGTGAGGTTGTCGCACAGGGCCAGGTCCTGGTAGACGATCTCGATGCCTTCGCCGCGCGCGTCGGCGGGCTTGTGGAAGAAGACCTGGCGGCCTTCCATGCGCACCGTTCCGTCGCTCGGCGGATAGTTGCCCGCGACGATCTTCACCAGTGTCGACTTGCCGGCCCCGTTGTCGCCCATCAGGCCGACGACCTCGCCGGCCCGGAGCGACAGCGACACATCGTTCAGCGCCTGGATCGCACCGAAATGCTTGGAGATCCGCGAGAGCTCCAGCACGGATGGCGCCGTGGCCTCGCCAGTCGATTGGCCGGTCACTTCGCCGGGCACTTGTCCAGGTTGGTCGGCACGCATTCGTCGAGGCCCGTGTAGAGCGGGTCCGCGACCTGCTTGCCGTTGATCAGGTCGATCAGCACCACCGGCGCGCGGTGACCCATCTCGAACGGGCGCTGGCCGATCTGCGCATGGCTGCGGCCAGCCTTGAGCGCATCGAGCTGTGGCGGCAGCGTGTCGCCCGCGATGATGATCAGCTCCTTGGACTTGAGCTTGGGCATCACCTGGTCGGTCACCTGCGCATAGGCCTGCGGGCCGAACTGCGCCCAGCCGCCCACCAGGATGAAGGCATTGAGCGTCGGGTTCTTGGTGAACACATCGGACATCTGCTGGTTCGCGAGGTCGATCTGGTCATTGGTGAAGAGCGGGCAGCCGGCGATCTCGGTCCAGCCGCCTTCGCCCTTCAGCCGGTCGATGCCTTTCTTGCCGCTGACGGTGTCGCGGAAGCCCGCCGCGCGCGCATTGATGTTGTCGGCCGCGACGTTGCCGAGCTGCATGCACACCGTGCCGCCCTTTGGATTGAGCGCCTTCAGGTGCTTGGCCATCAGCACGCCCATGTCGTAGTTGTTGGTGCCGAGGTAGGTCTTGCGCAGGGCTCGATCCGATGCCGCGAGGTCGGCGTCGATCGTCATGATCGGCATCTTCGGGTTCTTTGCCTTGAGCATCGTCGCCATGGCCGGTGCGTTCGACGGCGAGATCGCGATGCCTGCGACACCCTTGTTGATGAGGTCCTCGACGATCTGGACTTCGCCGGCTTCGTCGGCGCTGGAGGCGGGGCCGGTGTAGAGGCAGGTGTATTCGGAACTCGCGTTCTCCTTGTTCCAGAGCGCGCAGCCATCGCCGAGCACCGTGAAGAAGGGGTTGTCCAGGCCCTTCACGACGACGGCCAGAGTTTTCTTCTGGGCCATGGCCGGCGCGGCGGCGAGGAGGGCGGCGAGCAGGGTGCCTGCGACCATGAGAATCGACTTTTTCATTGCGTCTCCTTCGTTGTGGATTTGCACTGTCGAGATCTCCTGTGCCACTGGCAGCCGCAGCGGCATCTTCCGGGGAGCTGTCGCGGCCCAGGAGGAAAGCGACTATAGGACTCGCCTTCCCCTGTGTCGAGTCGGCGCCGCCGGCAGCCGGGGAGTACACAATCGGCGGTCAAACTCGAAGGTCAACGGTCCTCAGCGTGCAAGCCAGACTTCATCACCTCCCGACTCGACTGGCACTGGCCGCGCTGGTCTTCTGCACAGTTGCGCACGCCGCAGACGACGACGGCGGTCCGCCCATCACCCCTTATCGCCCCTCCGTCTCGAGCCCCGCGCAGCTGCCGGCACCGGGCCAGCTCGAACTCGAACTCGGCGGCCAGCGCAGGAGCGACAGCCAGTCGCTGCGCAACAGCGCGCCTTACCTGTTGAAGCTGGCCTTCGACGACAAGTGGGGCGTGCTCGTCGGCGGAGAGGCCTATGTCTCGCAGCATGGCGATATCGGCCAGTCGCAAGGCGTGGGCGACACCGTCCTGACTTTGAAGCGGGCGTGGGTCGTGGACGATGCAACCGCGTTCGGCATGGAGTTCGACGTCAAGCTGCCGAGTGCCAACGACGTGATCGGCAGCGGCAAGACCGACTACACGATCAACGCCATCTTCAGCCGCAACCTCGGACCGGTGCACATGGACGCCAACCTCAACGCGACGCAACTGGGCCAGGCCGATCCCGGCAGCTCGCACACGCAGATCGGCGCCTCCGCCGCGTTTTCGACCTTGTGGTCAGGGCCGTGGGAGCTGACCGGGGAAGTCTCGGGCACCCACCGCAATGGCGCCGACAACGGCGTGCAGCTTCTTGCGGCGCTCACTTTCAGTCCGACCAGGCGGCTGACTTTCGACGTGGGCGTCGCACGTTCGTTTCGGCCCCGGCCCGCGGCGACGATGCTGTTCACTGGCGTCGTGCTGCCGGTCGCGCGCCTTTGGTAAGTGCGTCCTATGAATGCTCGTGCGTGTGATGTGCATCCGGCACATGCGCGTGCGAATGCCGCAGCGGCTCGTGGCGATGCGGGTGGCTGTGCGGGCCTGAGGGCATCGGGTCGTGTGTGTGCGTGTGATGCCCGTCGTCATGCGAGTGCGCATGTTCGTGCTCGAGTTCGAGGTGATCGTGTTCGTGACCGTGCGACTCGGCCAGGTGAAGCACGACGCCCGCGAGCATCAGCGCGCCGCCGATGGCCATGCCGGTGCTCAGAGACCGGTCGCCGAGTGCGATGGCGCCAACGGCGCCGATGAAGGGGGCGAACGCGAAGACCGAGCCGGTGCGCGCAGCGCCGAACGCGCGCTGGGCGAGCAGATAGAGCCGCAGGCTCAGGCCGTAGCCGCTCGCGCCGATCGCGAGCAGTCCGAGCGCAGCAGGCCAGCCCGGCATCGGCTCGCCGGCCACGATGGCGAGCGTGGCTGTGATCGTGGCGCCCATCAGCGATTTGCCGAACACCACTTGCCCGGGATCGCGTTCTGCCAGCGGGCGTGACAGCGTGTTGTCGACGCCCCAGGCCGCTGTGGCGCCGAGCACCGCGAGCAGGCCGAGCCCCTGCATTCCGCCGGTCAACCCTCGATCGAGCACGAGCGAAATGCCGCCGGCGAGCAGCAGGAGCATCGCCATCCACACGCGGCGATCCATCACCTCGCGGTACAGCAGCCGGGCGAGCAGCGCGGTGAACAGGGCTTCGAGTGCCAGCATGAGGGACGCGCTGGTGCCGCTCGTGTGCTGCAGGCCCCAGGCGAGCGCCACCGGCCCGATGCCGGCGCCGAAGAGCGCCATGAGTGCAAGGCGGCCCAGATCGCTGCGTTGCACGGCTGCCTCGCGTTCGACCGGCTGGCGCAGCAGCGCACCGATGATGGCCGCGCCGGCATAGAGCAGTGCTGCGGTCGAGAACGGCCCGAGCCCGGCGCCGGCACGCTGGACGAACGGCGTGCTGACGCCGAAGAGCGTCGCTGCAAGCAGCGCGAGAAGGGCGCCGCGAACTGCGGGCAGATTGCTCATTGGAGTCGATCCAGCGTCAGGGTTAATTTGATGTCATAGACTCTACATCGATGTAGGATTATCTACATGAATACAACGGGCCTTTCGTGGTTATTGCTGATCGTCTCGTTGCCGACCTCGAGCGCGACGGCGCGCATGCGGGTCTGGCGGGGACTCAAGGCACTCGGGTGCGCAGCTTTGCGCGACGGTGCGCATCTGCTTCCCACGCGCCCTGAGCACGAGCAGGCCTTGCAGGAGCTCGGCGACGAATGCCTGCGCGAAGGCGGCAGCGCCTGGCTGATGTCCGTATTGCCTCGGTCCGACGAGGACGCCGTGGCCTACCGCCATTTGTTCGATCGCAGTGACGACTACGTGCAACTGCGCAAGACCTGGAAGGAAGCGAACGGCGGCCTCGCAGCGATGGGGCCGCAGGAGCTCGCACGCCTGCAGCGCAAGCTCCAGCGTGAGTTCGATGCCGCGCGAGCGATCGACTTCTTCCCGGGCGATGCGAGCGCAGAGGCAGAGGCTGCATGGAACGACTTCAACAAGCGCATCGAGTCGCTGCTTTCACCCGACGAACCGCACGAGACGGAAGGCGGCATTCCGCGGCTCGACATTGGGGACTACCAGGGCCGTCTGTGGGCCACGCGTCGCCGCTTGTGGGTCGATCGTGTTGCAAGCGCCTGGCTGATCCGCCGCTTCATCGACCGGGACGCCCGATTCCAGTGGCTGGCCAAGCCGTCGGACTGCCCGAAGCGCGCACTCGGCTTCGACTTCGACGGCGCAGCCTTCACGCACGTGGGCGATCGGGTCACCTTCGAAACGCTGCTGGCAAGTTTTGGCCTGGATGCCGATCCGGCACTCGTGCGACTCGGTTCCATGGTCCACGCGCTGGACGTCGGCGGCGAACCGGTGCCCGAAGCGAAGGGTTTCGAAGCCGTGATGGCGGGTGCGCGCGAGCGTCTGGCAGATGACGACGCACTGCTGGCCGACATGAGCACGGTACTCGATTCGATCTATGCGCACTTCCAGCGCGAAGTCCAGCGAAACAACGCAAGCAACGACAAGTCGGGAGCGAAATGACCGAGATGAACGAAATGACTGAAATCAAGCCCTCGCAGCCCAGCTATTCGATGTGGCAGCTCGTGCGCTACATGCTCGCCTTGGGCACTTGGGGATTCGGTGGGCCCGTCGCGCTGGTCGGCTACATGTACCGTGATCTCGTCGAGAGACGGCACTGGATCTCTGAAGGCGACTACAAGGAAGGCATGGCCCTGGCGCAACTGATGCCCGGGCCGCTGGCCGCACAGCTGGCCATCTATCTGGGCTTCGTGCACTACCGCTTTGTTGGCGCGACTCTGGTCGGCCTGGGGTTCGTGCTGCCTTCGTTCGCAATGGTCGTCGCGATCGGAGCGGCCTACAAGGCCTACGGCGGCATCGGATGGATGCAGGCCGTGTTCTACGGCGTCGGCGCGGCGGTGATCGGGATCATTGCCATGAGTGCCTACAAGCTCACGACAAAGAATATCGGCAAGGACAAGCTGCTGTGGGCCATCTTCCTGGTGAGCGCAGCGGTCACGGTGATCACCAAGTCCGAGATCGTGTGGATCTTCCTTGGCGCCGGCGTCCTGGTGTGGCTGTGGCGTGCGCCACCGAAGTTCCTCTCTGGCGGTACGGTGAACAGCATCGCAGCGCCCCTTGCGGCGTTCTTCGCGATCGATGCGCTCGACTGGCACAAGCTCGGACAGCTCGGCGCGTTCTTCGCCTATGCCGGCAGCTTCGTGTTCGGAAGCGGCCTGGCGATTGTGCCGTTCCTCTATGGCGGCGTGGTCCAGGAGCACCACTGGCTCACGGACCGTCAGTTCGTCGATGCCGTGGCCGTCGCGATGATCACGCCCGGGCCCGTCGTCATCACGACCGGGTTCATCGGCTTCCTGGTTTCCGGCTTCTGGGGCGCGGTGGTCGCGGCTGCGGGCACCTTCATCCCGTGCTACCTATTCACCATTCTTCCCGCGCCGTACTTCAAGAAGCACGGCAAGCGCCCCGGCATCGTGGCCTTCGTCGACGGCGTGACTGCTGCGGCCATCGGGGCCATCACTGGAGCGGCGATCGTCATCGGCCAGCGGTCGATCACCGATCTCCCCACGGCCGCCCTGGCACTGATCACCGTCGGTGTCCTGTGGCGCTTCAAGAAGGTGCCGGAGCCCGTCGTGGTTGTCGTCGCCGCGCTTGCAGGACTGGTGCTGTATCCGTTGGCCGCCCACCCGTGACATCAATCCATGAGGAGCCGGCATGCATTTGGAGACCATTCCTTCACGCCGCGAGTTCATCGCGGCGACGGCCGTCGGCGCCGTTGCGCTGACCGCTGCCAGCGCGGTCAGCGCGGCAAACACCTCTGATCCAACCAAGGAGACCGCCATGATCACATCGCCTGCTTTCCAGGCCAGCGACGCCTTGAGGCCGCTGCCGTTCGATCCGAGCAAACTCAACGGCCTCTCCGAGCGACTGGTTCGGTCGCATTGGGAGAACAACTACGGTGGCTCGGTCAAGGCGCTGGTCGTCGTCAAGAAGCGTCTGGCCGACGCGATGGGCGAAAAGGATCTTCCGCCCTATGTCTACAACGACCTCAAGCGTGAGCATCTGGTGCGCACGGGCTCGGTAGTGTTTCACGAGCACTATTTCGACAACCTCGGAGGCAATGGAAAGGCCGGCGCACAGGAACGGCAAACCATCGGTCAGGCATTCGGCAGCTTCGACAACTGGGAAGGGGAGTTCCGTCGAATCGGTGCGGGCCTCGGAGGGGGATCGGGGTGGGTCGTGCTCGGATTCAACCTCCACACGCGCCAACTCGAGAACTACTGGATGGCAGACCACGCACACGGGCCGGCGGCGACCGTACCAGTGCTCGTGATGGACATGTACGAGCACTCGTACCAGATGGACTACGGCGCTGCGGCCGCGAAGTACATAGATGCGTTCTTCGAGAACGTGAACTGGGATCGGGTGGCCGCACGACTCGCAGCTGCGAGTGCCATCAAGACATGACACAGGGGAGCCGACATGGACGCGCGCGTATCTCCGCTGAACGAGCTTCATTTCGGGAGCCTCGGAGGCGACGGCATCACGATGGAACCCGCGATGAAACTTGCCCTGGAGGCGAACTTCGGCAGCTTCGAGGGCTGGCGTGACGCGTTCGTTGCCAGCGCAAGGGCGCACCGCTCGGGCTGGATGCTGCTCGAATTCGACCCGCAGAAAGGCACACTCGCAAACCAGTGGACGGGCGACGAGGTGCGTTCAGGTGGCGTTTCAATCCTCGCGCTCGACATGCGCGAGCAGATGGATGCCTTCATGGCCAATATCGACTGGGCTGTCGTCTATCTGCGCTACCAGACGGCCGTGCACGAGGCGAGCGAACCCTACGTTGCGGATATCGACTCATTGCTCGGGGCGGTCGTGCTTGATGTTCGGCGCGCGGGTGTCTTCGAGCAGGCGGACTCGCTCATACCGGGCGCGAAGTGGCGTGACCCCAAGGCGGTTGGCGAATGGGTTCATGACCTACCTTCCGGACGGCCGGTCGTCGTCTACTGTGTCTACGGGCATGAGGTCGGGCGCTCCACCGCGATGCGACTGCGAGCGGCTGGCGTCGATGCGCGCTTTCTCGGTGGCGGCATCGACGGCTGGCTCACGGCGCGTCGGCCCGTCGTAGCAAAGCAGCGAGGATGAACGTCATGTTCGCCACACGCCAAATGTCCGTGGCCTTGCTCTATCCGGGCGATCGGGCGGCGCGCGACCGCAGCGATCCCGCCGAAAGCCGCTTTGCGGCACTGTTCGCTGCCTTTGCGGCTGCAGGGGTGGCGGCGCAACCGGCTGTCTACCACGACGACTTTGCCGATGAGGTTGCCGCGCAATTGCGACGGGTCGACGCGGTGCTCGTCTGGTGCAATCCGGTCGAGGGCGGTCGAAGGAGGGATCGGCTGGACGCCATCCTGCGCGAGGTGGCGCGGGCGGGCGTCCTCGTCAGTACCCATCCGGACACGATCCTGCGGTTGGGTACCAAGGACGTGCTGGTCGACGTCCGCGATCTGCCCTTCGGCAGCGATGCCGTCCGTGTGGACAGTCTCGGGCAACTCGCTGCCGAATTGCCCGATCGACTTCGGCGCGGAGCGCGAGTGCTCAAGCAGTATCGGGGGCACAGCGGCATCGGCGTGTGGCGGGTGGAGTGCATCGAGAACTCGTCGCTGCTTCGCGTTCGGCATGCGCAACGCGGCAGCGAGGAAGAGCAACTCGCGCTTCCGGCATTGCTCCAGCGCGTGGCGCCGTACTTCGAGTCCGCCAACGGCGGCCACATGATCGACCAAGCCTGGCAGCCGAGACTGGTCGACGGCATGGTGCGGGCCTATCTCGTCGAGGACCGTGTGACCGGCTTCGGGCATCAGGCGATCAATGCCCTGTATCCGGCGCAACAGGGGGAACCGGCGCCGTCGCCCGGGCCGAGGCTCTATCACGACGCCGGCATGCCGCAATTCCAGGTGCTCAAGCGGCTGCTCGAAACGCAATGGATCGGGCTGCTGCGAGATCGCGTCGGATTGAGCCCCGCACAGTTGCCTCTGCTCTGGGACTGCGACTTCATGTTCGGCGAGCCGACGGCGCAGCAGGCCGAGCGCTATGTGCTCTGCGAGATCAACGTCAGCAGCGTGTCGCCGTTCCCGCCGTCGTCCATCGATCCGCTTGTCCGCGCCGTGATCGCGCGACTCGCGTTGCGAGGTGCCTGAGCGGCTCCGCGTTGCGGTGGAGGCGCCATCCGCAATGGGGAGCGCGCGCATCGCGAGAGAATGCGCAGGATGCAGAGAACCAACGCCTCATGGCTGAGTCAGGCTCGGCGCACCGTCTCCGTCCTTGCGATCGCGACCCTTGCGGGTTGCGCCACCCAGCAGCCGCCCGTTGCGCCGGCCGCGCCTGTCCAGCCGATGCCGGCGCGGCCGCAGGCGCCAGCGGTCACGGGCCAGCCCGGCTCTGAACAGGGGTTCGCCCAGTGGGTCCAGGACTTTCGCGCCGAGATGCGCGCGGCCGGCGTCGGCGAAGCAGCACTGCGCGATGCCTTTGACAACGTGCAGTACCTGCCGCGCGTCATCGAACTCGACCGCGCGCAGCCCGAATTCGTCCGCCCCGTCTGGGACTACCTCGACACGGCCGTGTCCGCGCAGCGGGTCGCGACCGGCCAGGAAAAGCTCGCGCAGATCCGCGCGGCCGCGGATGCGGCATCGGCACGCTACGGCGTGCCGGCGGGCATCATCGTGGCGATCTGGGGCATCGAGAGCAATTACGGCAGCAACTACGGCAACACGCCGGCGATCGATGCGCTGGCGACGCTCGCCTACGAAGGCCGCCGTCGCGACTGGGCGCGCGGTGAATTGCGCGCGGCGCTCAGGATCATCGAGAACGGCGACATCGATCACGTCCACATGATCGGCTCGTGGGCCGGCGCGATGGGGCAGACGCAGTTCCTGCCATCGAACTTCCTGCGCTATGCGGTCGACGCCGATGGCGACGGCAAGCGGGACATCTGGGGCAGCATGGCCGATGTCATGGCGTCGACGGCGAACTTCCTGGCGAGTTCCGGATGGCAGCGCGGGCAGCCCTGGGGCGCCGAAGTGCAATTGCCTGCGGGCTTCGACTACAGCCGAGCCGATTCGAGTCGGCGCCAGTCGAGTGGCCAGTGGGCCGCCGAAGGCGTGCGCACCATGGACGGACGGCCGCTGCCCGAGTTCGCCGATGGCGCGATCCTGCTGCCGGCCGGCGCGCGCGGGCCGGCGTTTCTGGTCGGGCCCAACTACCGGGCCATCCTGCGCTACAACAACTCGGACAGCTACGCGCTTGCGGTGAGCCTGCTCTCGCAACGCCTGGAAGGCGGCCCCGGCGTGCAGACGCCATGGCCGCGCGACCTGACGCCACTCACGCGAAGCCAGGTGCGCGAGCTGCAGACGGCGCTGAACCAGCAAGGGTATTCGAGCGGCGAGCCCGACGGCCTGCTCGGCCCGGCGACCCGCGCCGCGGTGCGCAACTATCAGCGCAGCGCGGGCCTCGTCGCCGATGGCTTCCCCACGCTGGAGCTGCTCAAGCGCCTGCAGGCGCCATGAGCCCACGCATCGTCCGGATCAGCGGAAGAGGTCGTTGAGTTCCGCGCCCGAGGCCGCATCGGCGAAGCCGTCGAACCGGCCTTCGGCCAGCGTGCGGGCCGCGCGCATGAAGCCGCCCCATGCCGCACGCGCAAGCGCGCCGCCGACGCTCACGCGCCGCACGCCGAGTGCCTCGATGTCCTCGAGGGTGAGATCGCTCGTCGAACCGACCAGCAGATTGACCGGCTTCGGCGCGACCGCGGCGACCACCGCCGCAATCTGCTCGCGTGTGCGAATGCCGGGCGCGTAGAGGCAATCCGCGCCTGCGTCGGCATAGGCCTTGAGCCGCCGGATCGCATCGTCGAGATCGGGCCGCCCGGCGAAGAAGTTCTCGGCGCGGCCGACGAGCAGGGTGTCGCCGCCTTCCTGGTCGATCGCGCCGCGCGCTGCGCGCAGCCGCGCCACGGCGACATCGAGCTCGAACAGCGGCGCCGCCGGGTCGCCCGTGGAGTCTTCGATCGACAGGCCCGCAACGCCGGTGTCGATCGCCATGCGCACGCTTTGCGCCACGCCTTGCGGATCGCGCGCGAAACCGTTCTCGAAATCGGCGTTCACCGGAAGATCGGTCGCGGCGACCATCTGGCGCAGATGCGCGAGCACCGCCTCGCGCGTCTCCGCGCCGTCGCGCCGGCCCTGGGACCATGCGTGGCCCGAGCTGGTGGTCGCGAGCGCCTTGAAGCCCTGGCTCTGCAGGAAGCGCGCGCTCCCGACATCCCATGGATTGGGCAGGATGAAGCAACCCTGTTCATGAAGGGCGCGGAAGGCCGCGCGCTTGTGTGCAACCGTCAGTGTCATGGAGTCCCGCCTCGCCGAATATGATGGCCCGCCGATCCCGCAGGTGCGGGCTTCGATTGTGGATCGCCGGCGCGAAGCCGGAAAGGACTCTGGGATGCACGCCAGCCGTTGGGCTCTTGCCGCGATGGGTTTCTGTCTCCTGCTTCCCGCGGCACCGCCGGCCGCGGCGGCGTCGCCGAGCTTCAGTTGCGCCAGGCCGTCGGGCGCGGCCGAGGAAGCCGTCTGCAAGGACGACATGCTCGCGGCGCTCGATCGCGAGACCGCGCGCCTCTACCGATTGGCGGTGGGCACGCGCGATCTCGGCGCGAAGGAAAAGAAAGAGCTCATCGCCTACCAGCGCGGATGGTTCAAGGGCCGCAACGATTGCTGGAAGGCTGGTGACGCGCGGGCCTGCATCCGCGACAGCTACATGGTGCGGATCGGCGAACTGAGAACCCGCTTCGCAGCGGCACGAAGCGGGGACACGCAGGGCGTGAGCCTCGGGCCGGCTTCGGTGCGCTGCCCGGACGGCCTGAACATCAAGGCGACCTTCGTGAACGTGGAGCCGCCGCTCGCGCTGCTGGCGCTGGACGCCAACAACCTGGTCCTGACCATCGCGCGTTCCGCATCCGGTGCGCGCTACACCGCGACAACGCAGCAGGGCGAGGCGCTCTTCTGGCAGAAGGGGCCGGAGGCGATCGTGCAGATTCCCGGTGGGAAGGAGCAGACCTGCAGCGTGGCCGGTCTGCGCTGAGCGCGGTCTATTCGAGTTCGTGCACCGTTTTCCGCAACGCGCGCAGTCCTGCGTTGCGCGGCGGCTTGCGTGCCGGGGCGCTTTCCTGGCCGTTCCAGGCGATGGGATGCCGCAGCCGGGCTTCGATGGCGCGCCGGCGACGCTCCTTGCGCGACTCGATCGAATCGATGAAGGCCACGATGAGCAACCCGACGATCGAGGCGACGCAGGACACGAGCGCGACGACCATGATCAGGAGCTGGAAGTCATAGAAATCGACGTCCATCGCTGCCATGCGGGTTCCCAGCGCGTCCGCCAGGGTGTCCGACGATTGGGGAGAGAACCTGATGCCCTGCGGGAAGCGCACCTCCAGGGTGATCATCGCGAGCATGAGCAGCAGGGAGAGCGCAGCGGTCCAGGCGAAAAAGCGCCGATAGCCGTGGCGCATCTCCAATGTCGAGGTTTCCATGACACTCATCACGCACTCCACCGATCCTGCGGAAGCTCGCAGAGAAAGGTTGTGATGCCATGCGCTCCGTCCGCTTGTCGGACGAAGCCTGATGCATCTGTGCGTGAAGAAGCGTTACGACCGCACTCACTGAGCCGCCGGACTTGCCCTTGCCGCGGCTTCGTCGTCGATGGCCTTCTGGACGGCCTTGTAGAACACCTCCCGCGCCTCGACGTCGGCCCGGTTGTTGGCGCCTCCGGCCCAGTCGCTGTTGGAAGCGATCACCAACTGGCGCTTCGGGTCGATGAAGATGCCCTGGCCGAAGATGCCGCGCGCCGCGAAGCTGCCGTCGTCGTAGGTCCACCACTGGAAGCCGTAGCCGCGGCCCGGCCGCCCGATGTCGGCCTGCCGCGTCGTTGCCTGCGCCAGCCAGTCGTCCGGCACGATGGGCTGGCCGCCGACCTTCGCGCCGCCGAGCACGAACTGCCCGAAGCGCGCGAAATCGCGTGTGGCGGCCTGCAGGCAGCAGCCGCTGATTTCCTGGCCGGTGCGGCTGAGGATCCAGGTGGCCTGCTGTTCCATGCCGGCAGGGATCCAGATCTTTTCCGAGAGGTAGCTGGCGAGCGGCTTGCCGGTCGCGCGGTTCAGCAGGATGCCCACGAGGTTGGTTTCGCCGGTGCTGTAGTTCCACCGGGTGCCGGGCGGGGCGGCGCGGGGGAGCTTGCGCAGGTAGCTCACCAGTGCATCGACGCCTTCCTCGGGTTGGTGGTTGTTGAAGCGGGCGACATCCGAATTCGGATCGCCGTAGTCCTCGTTCCAGCGCACGCCGGAGGTCATGGTCAGCAACTGCCGGATGCTGACGTCGTCATACGCCGAGCCCTTCATCTCCTTGATGTATTCGCTGACCTTGTCGTCGAGGCTGCGGATGTGCCCGTCGCGCACGGCAGCGCCGAGCAGCGTCGAGGTCATGGACTTCGCGACCGAGAAGCTGGTCCAGCGCCCCTCGCGGTCGAAGCCGAGGCCGTAGCGCTCCAGCCGCAGCTTGCCGTCGTGCAGGATGACGATCGCGGCGCTGCGCTGTTGCGCCATGTAGGCGTCGAGGTCCACGGGCAGCGCCAGCGGCGGACCGGGCGGCAGGGGCGAGGGCGTGCCGCCGGCGGGGACGACGCGGGCCTTGGCGAGGATCGGAAGCCGGTCGAGCGCGCGGAACGCCGCATCGCGCTGCGGCTGGCTCCAGAACAGCACGTCGCGGTTGGTCGGGAGCGTGGCGAGCAGGCCGCGCGTTTCCTTGTCCAGGCTGAACCAACCCGCTGCGCCGGCCACGACGGCCACTGCCAGCGCTCCGAGAACGACCTTGCCAAGCTTCATGCTGCCTATCCTTCGTTGATGTGATGTGCAGCGGATTGGACATCAATCGGCTCGATGCGCCATCCGCATCGGCCCGATGGCTGGGTCAGAGGACGGCGGGGCCCGGCGCGTACAGCACGCCGCGCGGCGCACGGCACAGGCCCCACAGGCGCAGCCCGGAAAGCTGAGCCACCTGCACGCCGGTCGCGGTCGGAGCCGAGATGGTCGCCAGCGCCGCGATGCCGAGGCGGGCGCACTTGCGCACCAGTTCGTGGCTCGCGCGGCTCGACATGACGACGAAGCCGGGCTCGCTGAGCCGGCCCGCGCGCGCGAGCGTGCCGAGCAGCTTGTCGAGCGCGTTGTGGCGTCCGACGTCTTCGAGCACGTCGGTGAGCTCGCCGTTCAGCGTGGACCAGCCGGCGGCGTGGATCGCGCCGGCCTCGGCGTTGAGCACCTGTCGCGCGGGCAGTGAAGCGAAGGCGCGGAGGACCGTCGGCAGGTCGACGCGGTCGATCCACGCGCGCCGCGCGACCGGGGAGGGCGCGAGATCGAGCGCCGCGAAGCTCTCGACCCCGCAGATGCCGCAGCCCGTGCGCCCGGCCATGCTGCGCCGGCGGCCCTTGAGGCGCTCGAAGCAGCGGGGCGAGATGTCGAGGCGCACCTCGATGCCGTCGAGGCCTTCCGGCAGCCCGGAATCCGCGGCATCGACGACGCGCACTTCGATGTCGCGGCAATCGCGGACATGGTCGATGAACCCTTCGCTCAGCGCAAAGCCGAGCGCGAACGATTCCAGGTCGGCAGGCGTGGCCATCATCACCGCGTGCGAGATGCCGTTGAAGACCAGCGCCACCGGCACTTCGGCGGCCAGCGTGTCGTTGCAGTGGCGGCCGGCGGCGGGCGCGCCTGCTTCGCCGACCACGTGCACCGGATGCCGCGACAACGGCGGCGCAAGCTGCGCCAGCGGGATGTCGTCGATGAGCGCGCTC
Source organism: Variovorax sp. YR216 (assembly GCF_900107745.1). GTDB lineage: Bacteria > Pseudomonadota > Gammaproteobacteria > Burkholderiales > Burkholderiaceae_C > Variovorax. The sequence continues at coordinate 36,140 of NZ_FNRO01000001.1, forward strand.
ACACCGTCACCTCGTCGGCGGCCGCTTCGGGCTCCGGCGCGAGTTCGTGCAGCGTCAGGATCACCGGGATCGACTTGGACGCCGGCGTGCCGGCATTGCGCGCCACGGCGTCGAGCGGCACCAGCGGATTGGTCTCGGGGTAGTAGGCCGCGAGATTGCCGCGCGGAATGTCATAGGCCACCAGGCGGAACCGGTCCGCGTGGCGCTCCTCGCCGTCGTCCCACACGGTGCGGATGTCGACCCAGTCGCCGTCCTTGAAGCCCAGCGCGCGGATGTCATCCTTGTGGATGAACACCACGCGGCGCTGGCCGAACACGCCGCGATAGCGGTCGTCGAGCCCGTAGATGGTGGTGTTGTACTGGTCGTGGGAGCGCGTGGTGAGCAGCGTGAAGACGATCGCGTCGCGCACCCGTTCACGGGCGAGGTGCGAAGGCGTGTCCTGCGGCACCGCATGCGCCGCGAAGCTCGCCTTGCGGGTGGGCGTTTCCCACACGCGTTCACTCGCTGCGTTGCGCAGGCGGAAGCCGCCGGGCACCGACACGCGCCGGTTGAAATCGTGGAAGTCGTCGAACACCGCCTCGATGCGGTCGCGGATGCGGCTGTAGTCCTCGATCAGCCAGAGCCATGGCGTCCGGCTGCGTTGGCCGATGGTCGCAGCCGCGAGTCGCGCGACGATGGCGGGTTCCGACAACAGGTGCTCCGATGCCGGCGGATTGATGCCGCCCGAGATGTGCACCATGCCCATCGAGTCCTCGACAGTCACGCCCTGCGCGCGGCCGGCCTGCTCATCGATCTCGGTGCGGCCGAGGCAGGGAAGGATCAATGCCTCGCGCCCGTGCACCACGTGGCTGCGGTTGAGCTTGGTCGTCACGTGCACCGTGAGATTGCATTTCTGCAGCGCCTTCCAGGTGGTCGGCGTGTCGGGCGTGGCCGCTGCGAAGTTGCCGCCGAGTGCGAAGAAGACCTTGCCTTTGCCGGCGAGCATGGCGCGGATGGATTCGACCGTGTCGAAGCCGTTGTCGCGCGGCGGCTCGAAGCCGAACACGTCGCGCAGGCGATCGAGCAGCGCGGCGGGCGGCTTTTCCCAGATGCCCATGGTGCGGTCGCCCTGCACGTTGCTGTGGCCTCGCACCGGGCAGGGGCCCGCGCCTTCGCGGCCGATGTTGCCGCGCATGAGCAACAGGTTGACCAGCATCTGGATCGTCGCGACCGCGTGCACATGCTGCGTGATGCCCATGCCCCAGCAGACGATCGCGCGCTGCGCGTGGCGGTACACATCGGCTGCGGCGCGAATCTGCGCCTCGCTGAGACCGGATTCCTGCTCCAGCAGCGGCCACGATTCGGCGCGCAGGTCGGCGGCCAGTGCCTCGAAGCCGGTGGTGTGCTCCGCGATGAAGGCATGGTCCAGCACCGCGTCCCCCGCATCCTCGCGCTCGACGAGGTGCTTCATCATCCCCTTGACCACCGCGAAGTCGCCGCCCACGCGGAGCTGGAAGTAATGCGTGCTGATGGGTGTCGAGCCCATCGTCGCCATCTCGAGCTTGTCTTGTGGATCGGCGAAGCGTTCGAGCCCGCGCTCGCGCAGCGGATTGAAGCTGACGATCTTCGCGCCACGTCGATGGGCCGCACGCAACTCACCGAGCATGCGCGGGTGGTTGGTTCCCGGGTTCTGGCCGAAGATGAAGATCGCATCCGCCTTCTCGAAGTCATCGAGCGTGACCGTGCCCTTGCCCACGCCGATCTGCGGACGCATGCCGCTGCCGCTGGGCTCGTGGCACATGTTCGAGCAGTCGGGGAAGTTGTTGGTGCCGAACTCGCGCACGAAGAGCTGGTAGAGGAAGGCGGCCTCGTTGCTCGCACGGCCCGAGGTGTAGAAGATCGCCTGGTTCGGATCGGGCAGTGCGCCCAGATGGCGCGCGATCAGCGCGAAGGCGTCGTCCCATGCGATGGGGCGGTACTTGTCGCTTGGGGCGTCGTAGACCATCGGGTGCGTCAGGCGGCCCTGGTCTTCGAGCCAGAAGTCGCTCTGCCTGGCGAGTTCGGCCACGGTGTGGCGGTCGAACAGTTCGGGGCCCGCGCGGCGCGCGGTGGCCTCGGCCGCGACGGCCTTCACGCCGTTCTCGCAGAACTCGAAGCTGGATGCGTGATTGCGGTCCGGCCAGGCGCAGCCGGGGCAGTCGAAGCCGTCGGGCTGGTTGGCCGAGAGCATCGTGCGCGCGCCCTTGATCGGGATGTCCTGCTTGAGCAGCGTGTTGGTGACGCTGCGCAGCGCGCCCCAGCCGCCGGCCGGCCCCTTGTAGAAGGCAATTCGTTGTTCCTGCATCCGGCGAGTTTTCAGAAACCACCGGTGCAGCGTCAAATTGAATCGCGACATGCCGCGATTCAATTTGGAAATGATCGAGGCGGGACGCTACTTCGCTTGCTGCGCCCTGTGCGTGTCGGACACCGGATGAACGCGCTGGATCGGCGCGCGCTGCACGTCGCGGCGGGCAATGTCCGCGACTTCGCGCATCAGGGCGCGCGCATCCCAGTCGACCGGCCAGCCCTTCCACAGCCGCATGGCGCCGTTGACGAAGACGGCAGCGATCTGGTCGCGGTTGGCAAAGCGCACCAGTTCCCAGCCCAGGTCCCAGCTCGGCACGAACTCCGGCACGTCGAGGTCGACCAGCAGGAAGTCCGCGGCCAGGCCCGGCGCGATGCGTCCGGTCACGCTGCCCAGGCCCGCGGCCACCGCGCCGCCGTGGGTGGCGTGGTCGAGCCAGAGCCAGCCGCCGCCGCAGGACGAGTCCCCGTTGGCCAGGCCGTGCGTCAGGCGCTGCGTGGCCTCGGCCGCGTCCATGAGGCGGAAGCCGTCCGCGCGCGTTCCGTCGGTGCCCAGGCCGAAGGGCACGCCCAGCATCGCAATCAGCCCGGCATCGAGCACCGCATTGCCCTTCCATTGGCTGGCGACGGGGTTGTAGGCAACGGCCGCGCCGCTGTCGCGCAATAGGCCGATCTCGCGAGGCGTGAGCAGGGTCGCATGCGCGAGCAGCGCCGATTCGTTGAGCGCGCCGCATGCATGCAGCAGTTCGAGCGGCCTGAGACCGCGTGCGACCAGCGATCGCTCGACGGCGGCGAGGTGCTCGTTGACGTGGGTCTGGAAGCGCCGGCCGCTCTCCCGGGTCAGCGCGGCCACCTCGCGCAGCATGCGGTCGGTCGCGGCCTCGGGGATCGAGATCGCCAGCGAGGGGTGCACGAGCGGATCGTGTTCGAGCTGCGCCAGGAAGCCCTGCGCTGAATCGAGGATGCGACGAGCAGCCGCCTCGTCGCCTTCGAGTCCGGCGTCGTTGCAGATCTTGCCGAGCACGCAGCGGATGCCCACGTCACGCACTGCGGAGGCGACTGCATCGAGTCCGGCTTCGGAGCGCGTGCCGGCGTCGACCACCGTGGTGAAGCCACCCCGCAGCGATTCGAGCGCTGAGAGCTTGGTCGCGAGATAGGCCGCGTGCGCGTCGAGCACCGACTCCATCGGCACCCAGATGCGGCGGAAGATTTCCGACGGCTCGCCGAAGGCCAGCGCCTTGCCGAAGGACTGGGTCAGGTGGGTGTGGGTGTCGATGAGGCCCGGCATCAGCAGGTGCTGCGGCAGCGCCACCGGCGCGAGCGAGGGGTGCGCCGCATGCACTTCGGCCAGCGGGCCCACCGCGAGGAAGCGGCCGCCACGCACGACCACCGCCATGTCCTGGCGCGGGCCTTCGGAAAGCATGAGCCACTCGGGCGCGAGCAGCAGGTCGCCGGAAGTGTTCAGGTGTTCGCGTGAAAGCATGATGGATCCGGGTGAAGGTTCATGACAGCAGCAGCCAGGCGAACCAGGCGCCCACCGACAGGAGGAGCAGGGAGACCAGCCGCTGCAATTGCAGCCGGTCGAGGCGGGCTGCCGCGCGTTGGCCCGCGATCGAGCCTGCGAGCATCAGGAGGCCGGCAAGCAGGGCGAGGCGCGGTTCGAGCCGGCCTTCGATCGCGTGCACCGTGCTGCTCGCCAGAGCCACCGGGAGCTGGATCGCTTGCGCGGCGACCACGGAAAAAGGGAGCGGCTGCCCGAGCAGCATGAGCAGCGGCAGCACCAGCACCGGCCCGCCGGTGCCGGTGAGCGCGGAGCCCATGCCCACGAGCGTGCCGACGGCGAACAGGGCAGCCGGTGCAAGCCGCACTTCGGCATGCGTCGCCGCGGTCGCCGATGCGCGCAGGCCGCGCCAGCCGGAAAACAGGACCAGCACGGTCACGCCCGCCATCAGTGCGGTGCCGGGCATCCAGCGCACCAGGAAAGCCCCTGCGCCCGCGCCCAGCAGCGCACCGCCCAGCAGTGGAGCGCAACGCGCCAACAGCGCCGGCTCGCGGCGCAACGGGCCGAGCGCGACGAGCGCCGGCAGCGCGAAGCCCAGCGATGCGGCGGCGATCGCCTGCGGCAGCGGCACGCCACCGAGCGTGGTGAGCACCGGCACCAGCAGCACGCCGCCGATGCCGGTGGCGCCGATCAGCGCGCCGGCCAGCACGATGGCGGGCAGCACCATCCAGGCGCCGGTGAGCGTGAGGGGCATGCGTCGGTCTTCCGCTTATTCGGCCTTGATGCCGGCGGTCTGCACCACGCCCGCGATGGCCTTGCGCTCCTTCGCGAGGTATTCACCGAAGGCGGGGCCGCGGATCAGTTGCGGCTTCACGGCCACGTCGGCGAGCTTGCGCGCGATCTCGGGGTCCTTGATGGTGGCATCCAGCGCGGCCGTCCAGGCGGCGATCACCGCGGGCGGCGTGTTGGCGGGGGCGAGCACGCCGAGCCAGGAGTCCATCTCGAAGTCCTTGAGGGCCGGCGTCTCCGCCAGCGTGGGAATGTCGGGCGCCGAAGGCGAACGCGCCGGCGAGGTCACGCCGAACGCCCGCACCTTGCCTTCCTTGATGAAAGGCTGCGCCAGCGTCAGCGGCAGCACCGCGAGGTCGACCTGGCCGCCGGCCACGTCGGTCAGCACCTGCGGGCCTGACTTGTAGGGCACGTGCACGATGTCGATGCCGGCGCGTTGCTTGAACATCTCCGCGGTGATGTGCAGCGAGGTGCCGACGCCGTCGGTGCCGAAGTTGAGCTTGCCCGGCTGGGACTTTGCGAGCTGGATGAGTTCAGCCGCGGTGCGAGCGGGCAGCGCCGTCTTGCCGATCAGCACGAAGGGGGAGGTGCCCACCGTCGCGACCGGCACGAAGTCCTTGAACGTGTCGTAGCGAACCGCCGAGGGGGCGACCAGCGGCGCGACGTTGAGCGGACTGGCCACCGCGAAGAGCAGCGTGTAGCCGTCGGCGGGCGCGCGCGCCACCTTCTGCGTGCCGATGGTGCCGGCGGCGCCGGCGACGTTCTCGATCACCACCGGCTGCTTCAGGATCTCGCCGAGCTTGGGCGTGAGCAGGCGTGCCGTGGCATCGACGCCGCCGCCGGCCGAGAACGGCACAATCAACGAGATCGGCTTGGTGGGATAGCCCTCGGCCTGGACGGCCCCGGCAGTGACGCCGAGCAAGAGCGCGGCAGCGAAGGAGCGAAGGCGGATGTGGGTAGCAGGCATGGTTTATTTCCTCGAACGATGAATGAACGAAAAGAAAAAGCACCCAGACGGTGCGAGAGAATACTCGTTATGACAAGTTATAACAAGTCATGCAAGCCGCATGCCAGGGACGCCATCGGGGTCCGCCATGTCTGAGCTGCCTCAGTCGCTGCATGCCCAGCTGCGCGACGCCTTGCGCGCGCGCATCCTCGACGGACGCCTCGCGCCGGGCGCCAAGCTGCCGTCGGAGTCCGAGCTCACGGCCGAGCACGGCGTGAGCCGGATCACCGTCCGCCAGGCGCTCGGTGCACTCCAGTCGGAGGGCCTGATCGTCAAGCTGCACGGAAAGGGTGCGTTCGTGTCCCATCCGAAGGCGGCGCAGAGCCTGAACCGGCTGGAAGGGCTGAACGAAGCGCTGGCGATGGAGCAGCACTCGGTGAGCAGCAAGCGCCTGATGTGGCGCGAAGTGAAGGCGCCGGCCGCGGTGGCGCGGCAGCTGGGGCTGCCGTCCGGCGAGAGCGTCTACCACCTGCAGACGCTGCGCTACCTCGACCGCAAGCCACTGTCGGTCAACAACTCGTACCTGCCGCGCTTCCTGGGCGAGAAACTGTCCCGCGTGGATTTCTCGCAGCGCGACCTGATCGACGTCTTCGAGCACGAGGGCGGCCTGAAGATCGGCGAGGCGCAACTGGCGATCGGCGCCGGCCTTGCGCGGCCGCAGGAGGCGAAGCTGCTGCATCTCGAACCGGGTGCGCCGGTGCTGGAGGTGGAACGGCTGCTGCACGTCGCGGACGGCGGGCCGATCCATGTCGAGTTGGCGGTCTACCGCGCGGACACCTTCCGCTACAAGCTCAACCTGCGGCGCTGACCGTCATCACACTGCCATGTGCGGCCGCTAGATTCCCGGGAACCCATGAGTTCCCGCCAGTCAGTCCACATGCAAGTCACGCCGATCGCCAAGATCCTCGCCACCACCGCCGCCGCGTGGATGCTCGCGAAGGATGTCCGCGCGCAGGCCGCAAGGCCCGACGCCGCGCCGTCACGCCAACGCTGAGGTGTAGAGCCGCTTGCCGCGCGTGCGCAGCAGTGCCACGAGGCGCTGCGCGGCAGGCGACAGGTAGCCCTCCTTGCGATAGGTGACGCCCAGGTGGCGTCGCAGCGTCGTTTCCTTCAGCGGCACTTCGCGCAGCGCGTTTGCTGCACCACTCGCATTCAGCGTGTGTCGCGAGAGGAAGCTCAGCAGATGCGTGCGCGCGATCAGCCGCGGCAGCAGCGGGATCGAGTTGGCGTCGATCTGCGCCGTCGGCGTCGGCAGGCCTCGCGAGCGGAAGGCCGCATCGAGCCACTGCCGGCTCACGATCGAGTTCACCGGCAGCACCCAGCGCCACTCGAGCAGCGACTCCATCGTGATCTTCGGTAGCTTGAAGACCGGGTGATCCGGGCTGGTCGCGACCACGACCACGTCCTCCACGATCGAGTGCGCCACGAAGTCGTCGTCGTGCTGGGGCATCAGCCCGATGAGCAGGTCGATCGCGCCTTCGCGCAGCCGTTCCCGCAAGGCGATGCTCGGCGCGACGGTGATGTCGATGGTGGTCTCGCTGGCTTCTGCCAGCAACAGGCTGCAGATTTCGGGCAGCACATGGTCCGCCGCGATGGGCCCGCTGCCGATGCGCACGTGGCCCGCATTGCCCTTGGCGAAATCGCCGACCTCGCGCAGTGCCTCCTCGGTCGCGCCGCGCAGCACCCGCGCACGAGCGAGCAGCACTTCGCCGACCGGCGTGAGCCGGATGCCGCGGCCCTGGCGCTCGAACAGCACCGCGCCGAAGGCTTCCTCCAGCCGCTGGATCGCCTTGGTCAGCGCCGGCTGCGTGCGCCCGATCTTGTCCGCGGCTTGCCCGACGTGCCCCAACTCGGCCACAACCTCGAAATAGCGCAGATCCCGAAGCTGGATGTCCATTCATATCTCCGAGGAATCGAAAGATGAACATTATCGAATGGACGGAATGAGTCGAGATTTCGAGAATCCGACCTATCAACAGGAGACTTGGAGACATGCAGATGAATCGTTCACAACGCTGGATCGCGGGCGCTGCCCTTGCATTGGTGGCCTGCAGCAGCTTTGCCCAGACGGCCTGGCCCGCCAAGCCGATCAAGCTGGTCGTTCCTTTCCCGCCCGGCGGCGGAACGGACTTCGTTGCGCGCCTCCTGGCCGAGAAGCTGACCACGCAGGCCGGCTGGACGATCGTGGTCGACAACAAGCCCGGCGCGGGCGGCAACATCGGGCTCGATGCGGTCGCGAAGTCCCCGCCCGACGGCTACACCCTCGGCCTCGGGCAGACCGCGAACCTCGCGATCAATCCGGCCCTGTACACCAAGATGCCCTTCGACCCGCTGAAGGATTTCGCGCCGATCGCGCCGGTCGCTTCGCAGCCGGTGGTGCTGCTGGTGAATGTGTCGTCGCCCTACAAGACGCTGGCCGACGTGGTCGCCGCGTCGAAGGCCAAGCCGGAGTCGATGCGCATCGGGCTCGCCGGCAACGGCACTGTCGGCCACCTTGCGGGCGAGATGCTCGAGCGTCGCGCGGGCATCAAGATCCTCAACGTGCCCTACAAGGGCGCGGGCCCGGCCATGACGGACCTGCTGGGCAACCAGGTGGAGCTGAACTTCGCCAACACGCCGGTCGCGATTCCGCAGCTTGCCGGCGGCAAGGTGCGCGCACTGGCGATCAGCTCGCCGCAGCGGCTGAAGACCGTGCCGCAACTGGCCGCGGTGCCCACCGTCGCGGAGTCGGGCTACCCGGGCTTCGACGCCATCACCTGGACCGGCCTCGTCGCGCCGGCCGGCACGCCGCCGGCGGTGGTCGACCGCATCAACAGCGAGGTGCAGAAGATCCTCAAGCGGCCCGACGTCGTCGAGAAGCTGGCCGTGGAAGGCAGCACCGCGGCGGCCGAATCCACGCCGAAGCAGTTCGCCGACTACATCCGCAGCGAGCACCAGAAATGGGGCGCGCTGATCCGCGAAGCCAACATCAAGCTCGACTGAGCATCGACGGGAAAGAACAAGTGAATCCAACCATCCTGGTCACGGCGCCCAAGCTTGCGAAGGCCGGTGTCGATCTGCTGTCGCAGGCGGGCGCGCAGGTCCTCTATCTCTCCGATCCGGACGGCACGGAAGAGGTCGAGCACATCATGGCGACGCAGCCTGTCGATGCGGTGATCTCGCGCACGGTAGAGCTCTCCGCCCGGGCGATCGCCGCGTGCCCGACGCTCAAGGTCATTTCCAAGCACGGCGTCGGCGTGAGCAACATCGATGTCGATGCGGCCACGTCGCGCGGCATCCCGGTGTACGTGACGCCGGGCGCCAACGCGCAATCGGTGGCGGAGATGACACTGGGCCTGATGTTCGCTGCCGCGCGGCGCATCGGCTGGATGGATGCCGAGCTGCACGCCGGCCGCTGGTCGCGTGCGCAGGATGGCATCGAGCTGCACGGCAAGACGCTCGGGCTGGTCGGCTTCGGCCAGATCGGCCAGCGCGTCGCCACGGTGTGCCAGGCGCTCGGCATGGAGGTCGTGGCCTTCGATCCGGCCCTGGCGGACGGAGCAAGCCCCGTCGAAGGCGTGCGGTTGATGCCCACGCTCGACGCCATGCTGCCGGTGGTCGATGTGCTGAGCCTGCATGTGCCGCTGAACAGGCACACGCGCAACATGCTCGGCGCGGCGCAGTTCGGCGCGATGCGACGGGGCGCCATTCTCGTGAACACGGCGCGTGGCGAAGTGATCGACGAATCGGCGCTCGTCACCGCGCTGCAGACCGGCCAGCTTCACGCCGCCGGCCTCGACACCATGGCGGCCGAGCCGTTGCCGGCAGGCAGTTCGCTCGCCGCATTGCCGAACGTCGTGCTGACGCCGCATGTGGGTGGCTCCACCCCGGCCGCACTGGCCGGCATGGCCAGCGGGGCTGCGCGCAACGTGCTCGGCTGGCTGCGGGGAACGCCGGTCGATCCCTCCGCCTGCGTCAACCCGCAGGTCTTTTCCTGATTCCTTCCATTCCGCATTTCATCGTTTCCGGAGATTCCATGAGCACCGAACCCACCGTCCAATGGCCCGCCGGCTATCGCATCCATCCGCGCGCCGAAGGGCCGGCGGCCGAGATCGTGGCCGCCTTCCGCGATATCCCGGTCGCGGCGATCGGTGATTCGATGAGCCGTAATGTCGGCACCGTCGGCCTGCGCCAGTACCACGCGCGGCTCGACACCGTGTTGTGTGGCCCGGCGGTGACGGTGCGCGTGCGTCCGGGCGACAACCTGATGATCCACAAGGCGCTGATGATGGTGCAGCCCGGCGATGTGCTCGTGATCGATGGCGGCGGCGATGTGTCGCAGGCGCTCGTCGGCGGCTTGATCCGCACCACCTGTGTCTTCAAGCGCCTCGGCGGTCTCGTGATCGACGGCGCGGTCCGCGACCTGTGCGAGTGGGCGGAGGACGGCATGCCGATCTTTGCCCGCGGCCATACGCATCGCGGTCCGAGCAAGGATGGCCCCGGCGAGATCAACATCCCGATCGCCTGCGCCGGCATGGCCGTGCTGCCCGGCGACCTCATCGTCGGCGATGCCGATGGCGTCATTGCCATCCCCGCTTCGGAATGCGCCGACATCCTCGTGCGCAGCCGTGCACATCTGGTCAAGGAGGCGAAGATCCGCGCCGATAACGCGGCAGGCAAATCCGATCCCGAGCGCTTCGACGCGACGCTGCGCGCCAAGGGCCTGCCGGTGTGAGCGCAGCCGTGACGCCGGTCTCGACCAGCCTGGACGACGTCGCCGCACCGAGCTCGTCGGCGCCGAACGCGAACGCGGCGAAGAAGCTGCCGCGCCAACTGCGCTGCGTGCTGTCACTGGATGACTTCGAGGACGCGGCGCGGCGCTTCCTGCCCAAGCCCATCTTCGCGTACGTGTCCGGCGGTTGCGAGACGAACCGCTCGCTGCGCGCCAATCGCAGCGCATTCGAAGACTACGCGTGGGTGCCGCGCGTCCTCGTCGACACCGCCGCTCGCACGCTGGCCACACCCTTGCTCGGCCACCGGTACGCGGCGCCGTTCGGCATCGCGCCGATGGGCATCAGCGCACTGTCGGCCTACCGCGGCGACCTGGTGCAGGCGCAGGCCGCAGCGGCCGCGAATGTGCCGATGATCCTGAGCGGCACCTCGCTGATCCCGATGGAGGACGTCGCGCGCGCCAATCCGCACGCCTGGTTCCAGGCCTATGTGCCCGGCGAGCCGGAGCGCATCCTGAAGCTGCTGGATCGCGTGGAGCGCGCCGGTTTCGGCACGCTGGTGGTCACGGTGGACACGCCCGTGTCGGGCAACCGCGAGAACAACATCCGCGCCGGATTCTCGACGCCGCTGCGCCCGGGCCTGCGGCTGGCGCTGGACGGCATCACGCATCCGGGGTGGCTCTGCAAGACCGCGCTTCGCACGCTGCTCTGGCACGGCATGCCGCACTTCGAGAATTCGCAGGCTTCGCGCGGCGCGCCGATCCTTTCGTCCAGCGTGATGCGCGACTTCGGCGCCCGCGACCATCTGAACTGGGAACACCTCGCGCTGATCCGCAAACGCTGGACGGGGCAACTGGTGGTCAAGGGCATCCTCGATCCGCGCGATGCGCTGCTGGCCCGAGAGCAGGGGGCGGACGGCATCATCGTGTCGAACCATGGCGGGCGGCAGCTCGACGGCGCCGCCTCGCCGATGCGCATGCTGCCGAAGGTCGTCGAAGCGCTCGGCGACGGCGACTATCCCGTGATGATCGACAGCGGCTTTCGTCGCGGCAACGACGTGCTGCTCGCGCTCGCGCTGGGTGCGAAGTTCGTCTTCGTGGGCCGGCCGTTCAACTACGCCGGCGCCGTGGCGGGCGAGGCCGGCGTGCGGCATGCCATCGATATCCTCGCGTCCGAGATCATGCGCAACATGGCGCTGATCGGTGCGCGCAGCCCGTCAGGCGTCTCGCGCAGCCAGCTGGTCGAGCAGAAGCCGTGATGGACGGACGTCGACTCAGTTCGCGCCGTTCAGAAACTCCCGCACCAGCTTGACGGTGGCCTTCGGGTTCTCTTCCATGATCCAGTGGCCCGATGCGGGCACGATGCCCTCGGTCACGTTGTCCGCGGCGGCGCGCATGACCACCGCCATGGTCGGCCCGAACGACTTCTCGCCGCCCACGGCCAGGACCGGAACGGTGAGCTTGCCCTGGGCCAGGAACGCCTTGTTGTCGATCGCGTCCTGATCGAAGGCGGCGAACTGCGCGAAGCCCGAATGCATGGCGCCGGGCAGCGCATAGAGCTTGGCGTAGTGACGGCGCGAGGCTTCGTCGAACTTCTTCGGGTCGGCGGAGAACTCGTTCCAGAACCGGTCCAGGTAGATCCGCTCGCGGCCTGCCACGAGGCGCTCCATGTCCGGACCGCCGAAGCGGAAGTGCCAGAGCAGCGGGTTCTTCAGGATCTCTTCCCAGGGGCCGACGCCGGGAACGGGCGCGTCGATGAGCACGAATCGCCCGACGCGGTCGCGGTACTGCGCGGCGAAGGCAAAGCCGACCATGTTGCCGATGTCGTGGGTGACGAGATCGGTCTTGTCGATCTTGAGCTTGTCGAGGACCTGCGCGATGTCGACGGCCTGGTTCTTCTTGTCGAAGCCGCCCGGCGGGTGCGCCGACAGGCCCATCCCGCGCAGGTCCGGTACGACGACGGTGTGGTCCTTCATCAGGTCGGCGGCCATCGGTGCCCACATGTCGCCAGTCTCGCCGTACCCATGAATCAGCGTGACCGCCGGCCCCCTGCCGCCGACACGGACATGCAGCGTGGTGCCGTTGACGGCGAGCTCCTGCGTCTTGAAGCCGGGTGGAAAGGGCTGGACTTGCGCGTGCGCCGCGCCGGCAACAAGAGAGATCGCGAGCCATCGGAACAGGAACTTGAGCATGGGCTTTTCCTCGGTGTCGTGGGCAGGTTCGCTTGCGGCGCCGGGGAGGCAGTCTTCGCTCGGATGGCGAGGCGGCGCAATCGGTCGGGCCGCCAGTGTAGGGGCGTCAGTGACTTTTGGCGACCGCTCCCGCCGGGCATCCGGCCCTGCTCACGGCCGGCTTCTGAAGAGCCGCTTCAGCCAGGAATCTCCGGCGGTCCCGGCCGCCCGGGCCGGCATCTCCGCATCCGACAGCTCGATGCCACGGGCCATCTGCGCCAGCGTCTCGTAGATCAGGCGCTGGGTTTCAAGCCGGACCCCCGAGGTGCGCTCGAAGTGGATGATCGTGCGCCCGGCCTTGAGGGAGTCGCCGCCGAGATCGAAGAAGTTGTCGCGCGGACCGATCTCGTCCACGTCCATGCCCAGCACCTCGGCCCACACGCCGGCGAGCGCAGCCTCGGCAGGTGTGCGCCCCTCGCGGAGGAAGACTGGGTCGCCGCGCGATTCGGGTTGGGGCGCAGGAAGCGCATGCCGATCGATCTTGCCGTTGGGCAGCAGCGGCAGTGACTGCAGCGTCACGTAATGCTGAGGCAGCATGTAGTCCGGCAGCCGGCCCCTGAGATGATCCTTGAGGCGCGCGACGTCGATGGCGGTGCCTTCCGTCGCGATGACGTAGGCCACCAGGCGCACGTCGCCCGGCAGGTCCTCCCTGGCCATCACCAGGCATTGCGAGAGCTCGGGGAGCGCCTGCAACTGGGCTTCGATCTCGCCGGGTTCGATGCGGTGGCCGCGCACCTTCACCTGGAAGTCGAGTCGTCCCTGGTGTTCGAGCAGGCCGTCGTGGCGCCATCGGCCACGGTCTCCGGTCTTGTACAGCCGCGCGCCGGGGGCCGCGCTGAACGGGTCCGGAACGAAGCGCTCGGCCGTCGCCCCGGGCTGGTTGAGGTAGCCCAGCGTCACTCCGTCGCCGCCGATGAAGATCTCGCCGGCGCAACCGATGGGACAGGGCTGGCCGTGCTCGTCGAGCACGTGCACGCTGGTGTTGGCGATCGGCCTTCCGATCGAGATCGCCCCCGTTGCTCGCGGCACCTTCCAGCAGGTGGACCACACGGTGGTCTCGGTCGGACCGTACATGTTCCACAGTTCGCCGGTGCGATCGGACAGGGCCTGCGCCATGTGCTCGCTCAGGCTCTCGCCGCCGATCAGCGCCTTGAAGCCGGGGGCACCGTTCCAGCCTGCGTCGATGAGCATCTGCCAGGTCGCCGGCGTTGCCTGCATCGCGGTCGCGCCCGACTGTTCGAGCAAGACACGCAGGGCCGCGCCATCGGTGGCCTGCTCGCGGGTGGCGAGCACGACGGTGGCGCCGACGGACAGCGGCAGCAGCAGCTCGAGCACGGCGATGTCGAAGCTCAACGTGGTCACCGCGACCAGGACGTCCTCCTTGCGCAGGCCGGGTTCGTGCTGCATCGACAGCAGGAAGTTCACCACCGCCCGGTGCGGCACCGTCACGCCCTTGGGCCTGCCGGTGGATCCGGAGGTGTAGATGACATAGGCCGGGTCCTCCGGCCGCGCGTCGCGTTCGGCATCCGGCGGCAACGCGGTGTCGGGCGCGGCGTCGTGCCCGGCCTCGTCCAGCAGGAGCATCGGCAGCGACAGCCCGTGCCAGTGCCCGGACAGGTCGCTGCGGGTCAGCAGGAGCGACAGCCCCGCGTGGCGGGCCATGTCGTGCAGCCGCAGCTGCGGGTAGGAGGGGTCGAGCGGCACATAGGCGGCCCCGGCTTCGAGGACGGCGAGCTGCGCCATCACCATGCCGGGATCGCGTTGCAGGCAGAGGCCGACCCGCTGGCCTCGATGCACGCCGCGCTGGCGCAGCGCACGCGCGAGCCGATGCACACCCGACCACAGCTGCGCGTAGGTCGTCGCATCGCCTGGATGTTGCAGCAGGGCAATGCCTTCGGTGCCGGCCTGGCGGGCCAGCAGGTCATTGATCGTGTGGTCGCGCGGGTAGGCGCGTGCGGTCTGGTTCCATGCGGCCAACCTGGCCAGTTCCCGGGGGCTCGAAAGCGCATGCTCCCGCATCGGCCGGTCCGGCTCGTGGAGGAGGCACTGCAGCACATGCAGGTAGTTGTCCAGCAAGGCCTGCATGGTCGCGGCCGTGAACAACTCGGTGGAATAGGTCAGGGAGAGGGCGTGCTCGCCCTCGGTGTCGATGGTGAGCGCCAGGTCGAACTGCGTCGCCCCGAGACCGAGCGGCATGTAGTCGACCTCGAGCCCTTCGAATGCCAATGCCGGGCTGGGCGTGTTGAGCACGTTGAACATGACGCGCACCTCGGGGATGCGCCCGCCCTGGCCGTGCTCGCGCAGATAGCCGACCAGGTCGTCCAGGGGAACCTCCTGGTGGGTGAAGGCCGACAGGCAGGTTTCGCGCACCTGCTGCAGCAGCTCGCGGAAGCTCTGCCCGGGCTGCACGACGCAACGCAGCACCAGCGTGTTGATCAACGAGCCGATCACGTCTTCGGCCTCGACGCGGTTGCGGCCGGCGATCGGCGTGCCGACCGCGACATCGTCCTGCCCGCAATAGCGCGAGAGCAGCCATTGGAAGGCTGCCAGCAGCGTCATGAAGGGCGACATCCCGTGTTGCGCGCTGAAGTGCTGGATCTGCGCGAACCAGCCGGCCGAGAAAGCCTGTCGCACGCGCGCGCCCTGGCTGGTGAAGCGCTGCACCGCGGAGGTGTCGACCGGAAGGTTCAGCGGGCTCATGCCTGCAAGTTGCCGCAGCCAGTAGCGCACTTGCGGCGCGAGTACCCCGTCGTCGAGGTGCTTGCGCTGCCAGTTCGCGTAGTCGATGAAATCGATCGCGCGCGCAGGCGGCGGGGGCGGCGCCTTTCCATGCACACCCGCGCGATAGATCGCCTGCAGCTCGCGCAGGAGGATGCCCCATGACCAGGCGTCGCCGATGATGTGGTGCATCACCAGCACGAGCGCATGGTCCTGCTCGCCGAGCTGGATGAGGGCGAAGCGGTGCAGCGGACCCAGGACCAGGTCGAAAGGCTGTGCAGCGATGTGCCGGGCCTCGCTCTCGAGCTGCGCCTCGCGCGTCGGTTCGGGCCACGCGCGCGCATCCACCTCGATCAGGTTCGCGGCCTGCGGCTGTCCGACGACGGCCATGGGCTCGGCACCGGCCAGCTCGAAGGTGGTGCGGAAGGCTTCGTGCCGCGCAACCAGTTCGTCGAGCGCAGCGCGCAGGACGTCACGCCGCAGCGGGCCACGCAATCGCAGGGCCTCGCGCATGTTGTAGGCCGCGCCGCGCGGGTCCATCTCGTGCAGGGTCCACATGCGCCGCTGCGAGAAGGAAACGAGCGCCGGCCGCGTGCGCGACACGACGGCGATGGGACTGGTGCCTGCCGCCTCGCCCCCTGCCGATTGGACGAGCAGCGCTCCAACCACCGGGGCCAGCGCCTCGATCGTCGGGTGCTCGAACAGGCTGCGAACCGGCAGGTCGACCTTGAAGGTCGCGCTGATCCTGGAGGCGATCTGGGTCGCGAGCAGCGAATGCCCGCCCAGGTCGAAGAAGTTGTTCCGCACCCCGAATCCGGACCTGCCCAGCACGGCTTGCCATGTCTCCAGCAGCACGGATTCGATCGGCGAGCGCGGGCCGAGCCGGTTGGAAACGGTCGCGCCGGGGTCGGGTTGCGGAAGGCGGCGCCGGTCGATCTTGCCGCTGGGCAGCTGCGGCAGCGCGGGCAAGGACACGAACGCGGCCGGCATCATGTAGTTGGGCAGACGTGCCTTGAGTTCGGCGCGCAACGCGTCGGCGTCCACATCCGCTTCGGTCTCGCCCACGACGTAGGCGACCAGCTCCTTGTGCCCCGGCAGGTCCTCGCGCAGCAGCACGGCGGCCGCACGCACGCCAGGGCAGCCGAGGATGCCGGCCTCGACCTCGCCCAGTTCGATGCGGAAGCCCCGCAGCTTGACCTGGTGGTCGTTGCGTCCGATGAATTCGACAACGCCGTCGTTCAGCCACCGGGCCAGATCGCCGGTGCAGTACATGCGCTCGCCGGGCCGGAAGGGATTCGGCACGAACTTCTCGGCGCTCTGCGCCGGCCGGTTGAGATAGCCGCGGCCGACGCCCACGCCACCCACGTAGAGTTCGCCCGCGACATTGACCGGCTGCGGCTGGAGCCAGGCATCCAGCACGTAGAGCTGCGCATTGGCGATGGGGCGGCCGATGGGCACGATGCGGCGTTCCGGCAGCCGATCGCCCAACTCGTACCAGGCGCTGTCCACCGTGGCCTCGCTGGGTCCGTAGAAGTTACCGAGCGTGACGCCGGGCAGCCTCGTGCGAAACGCGCGGGCCAGCGCACTGTCCAGCGCTTCGCCGCCACTCAGCACATAGCGCAGGCGAGTGGGGCGATGCATCGCCGGCTCGTCGAGGATCATGCGCATCTCCGATGGCACGAACTGGACGACGGTGATGCCGTGTTCGCGAATGGCCTGGGCCAGCAAGGGCATGTCACGGTGCGCGTCGGGTTGCGCGAGAACCAGCTCTGCGCCCGAACTCAGGGTCGAGAGGAACTCCCAGAGCGATGCGTCGAAGCTGAGCGAAGTCTTCTGCAGCACGCGGTCTTCCGGGGTGAGCCGCAGCACGTCGTTCATCCAGAGCACGTGATTGCAAAGGCCCCTGTGCGTCAGTTGCGCGGCCTTGGGCGCCCCGGTCGAACCGGAGGTGTAGACGAGGTAGGCGAGATGCTCGGGCCGGCTGAGTTCTTCGAGCGCAGTGAGCGGCTCGCGCGGCATCTCGCCGCCGTCCGCCTGCACTTCGAGGATCTCGAGCGTCGGCAGCGCATCGAGTTTCCGCAGGATCTCGCCGAAGGGGGCCTCCGCGAGCACGAGCACGGGCGCGGCATCGGCGAGCATTGCGCGCAGCCGGTCGGGCGGATGGTCCGGATCGAGCGGCAACAGCGTCCCGCCGGCCTCGAAGATGGCGAGCAGTCCGACCACCAGGCGGAAGCTGCGTTTCATGCAAAGGCCGACCACGGCGCCCGGTCCCACGCCCTTGCGCCGCAGCCGTCGGGCGAGCTGCTGCGACAACGCGTCGAGCTGGGCGAAGCTCATGGTGTCCTGCCCGAAGCGCAGCGCGATCGCTTGCGGCGTCCGGAGCGCCTGGTCGCGAACATGCAAGTGCACCGGCCGGTCGTTGGCGTACGGGCGGTCGCTGTCGTTCCATTCGACGAGCAGCCGCTGCCGCTCGGCCTCGTCCAGCAACGGCAGCCGGACCACCGGGCGTTCCGGTTCCGCCACCATGGCCGCCAGAAGCCGGCGGAAATGCGTCGCCATGCGCGCGATGGTCTGTGCATCGAACAGGTCGGTGCGGTATTCGATCTCGGCTTCGAGGGATGCTCCGGTCTCGATCACGTTCAGCGACAGGTCGAACTTGGCGCTTTGCGATGGCACGGCCAGCCGCTCGCTGTGCAGGCCCTCGAGCTGGAGGACACGGTGGCCGAAGTTCTCCAGCGCGAAGGACACCTGGTAGAGAGGGTTGCGGCTCGCGTCGCGCAGGGGTCGGAGTTCGCTGACCAACTGGTCGAAGGGCATCGCCTGATGCGTCAGCGCTTCCAGCGTCGCCTCGCGGCTGCGCCGCACCAGGTCGACGTAGGAGGCCTCTGCGCTGAATTCGGCCCGAAGGACCAGCGTGTTGACGAAGAAGCCGACCACGTCGCGCGCACGCGGGTCGTCTCGTCCTGCGAGCGGTACGCCGACGGCAATGTCGTTCTGGCCCGTGTAGCGCGCGAGCAGCGACTGAAACGCCGCGAGCAGGGCCATGAAGAGCGTGGCGTCCTGCCGCGTTGCAAAGGCGCGCACCGCGGCCGTGAGCTCTGCGTCGATGCTGAACGCGAGGGCCCGGCCCGCCGAACCGGCCTGCGGCGGATGCGGCCTGTCGGTAGGAAGTCGCAGGGTTTGCAGGTCGTGCAGCTTCTTGCGCCAGTAGTCCAGCGCAGCGGCCATCGCGCCGGATTCGTATCGCTCGCGCTGCTGTCGTGCATGCTCGCGCAAGTCGAGGCCCGGTTCGGGCAGCGTCGGCGTTGCATCGCTTCTGGCGTAGAGCTGGCCGAGTTCGCGATGGATGATGCTCATCGACCAGCCGTCCGCGACGATGTGATGGACCACCAGCACCAGAGCGTGATGCTCCGGCCCGAGGCGCAACAGGTCGGCGCGCAGCAGGGGCGCCTGCGACAGGTCGAAGGGGCTGGCGATGCTGGCCGCGATGTGCTCGGCAAGCATCGCATCCGAGGCGTCCCGCGCCGTTGCATCGATATGCGTGACGCCAAAGCGCTCCAGGGCTTCAGCGACCGGCATGAGGCGCTGCACCGGTCCCTGCTCTGTCGCATGAAAGGATGTGCGCAGGCTGGGGTGGCGGGCGATCAGCGCACGCAAGGCCTGTTCGAGGCGCCCGGCGTGCAGCGGCCCTTGCAGCCGCGTGATCGAGTGGATGTTGTAGGCGGCGCTGCCGGCCGCCAGCAGATCGAGGAACCAGAGTCCCTCCTGCGCGAATGACAGCGGCGCGTCCTGCTGCGGCCCGGGCGCGGGGCGGGGCGCTGGCTGGGCGTGTTGCTGCTGGAGCTTTCGCGCAAGCAGGCGACGCCGGACAACGGCCATGTCGATGTCCCAGCTTTCCTGCGGGGGTTGATTCGGGTCGAAAGCATCATCCATGGCGTGGCAGCAAGGGGTGGCGGCTAGGGGCCGTGGTGGAGAAGTCGCTCGATGTCCTCGTCAGTGAGTTGATCGATCTCGTTCTGCAGGGCATCGCCAAGGGCATCGGCCTCGTCGATGGCGTCATGGAGCAGCGCCGCGAAGGCGCCGACGGTGGGTGCGGCCAGCACGGCCGAAGCGGACAGATCGACGCCCCAGGCCTCATTGACCCGTTGCGCGAGTCGCGCCGCCGACAGGGAGTCGCCGCCCAGTGCAAGGAAGTTGTCGTCAGGGCTGGCGACCGGACGGCCCAGCAGGCCGGCGAAAAGCGCCGCGACGCGCGCCTCGATGGCGCTGAAGGCGCGCGCGGTGCCGCTCGATGCGGCCGCTGTGCCCTCGATCTTCTCGTGGAGGCGGCGGCGTTGCAGCTTCCCGCCGACACCGACGGGAATCTCGTCCAGGATGTGGATGCGTGCGGGGACCTTGAAGTCGGCGATGGTCCCGAAGAGTGCCATGCGAATGGCGTGCGGATGAGCGTCGCTGCCGCGCGTGAGCACCACGGCCGCGTGCACGTCTTCGCCCAGTGTGGGGTGCTGCACCGGATAGGCGACCGCCTGGGCCACGGCGGGCAGGCGCAGCAGCGCCTGCTCGATCTCGAAGGGCGCGAACTTTTCGCCCCCGCGATTGATGGTGTCGCCATCGCGTCCGACGATGTACAGGTAGCCGTCGGCATCGAACCAGCCAAGGTCGCCAGTCACGAACCAGCCGTCCCTGAAGGCTGCGGCATTCACTGCTGGCGCATCCTCGTAGCCGCTGAACACCACGGGCCCGCGGGCCGCGATGCGGCCGACGTCCCCTGCTGGTTGATCGATGCCGTCATCGTCGATGACGCGCAACCTGGCGCCCGCGGGCAAGCCGACCGATCCGGGCTTGCGCAGTCCGGGTGGCAGCGGGTTGCTTGCCACCTGGGTCGCAGACTCGGTCATCCCATAGGACTCGATGACCGGTACGCCCCAGAGGCGCTCCAGCCGCTGCTGCAGTTCGGGCGGCAGCGCCGAGGAGGCCGAGCGGATGAAACGCAACTTGTGGTTCGACGGCACGCCGTCGGCCTCGTCTGCCAGATCGGCGATTGCCCGGTGGATCGTCGGGGCCGCGGTGTACCACGTGGGCGCGAACCCGCCGATCCACGACATGAATGCAGCACCGTCGAAGCCGGGTGTGCACACGACGGACGATCCGGCCGCGAGCGGCACGAGCAGTCCTCCCACCAGACCGTGGCTGTGGAAGAGCGGCATCAGGCACAAGCCACGATCGTCCGGAGTCAGGGCCAGATGCCGCGCGATGTTGTACGCGGAGGCCAGGACCTGCCGATGGGTGAGCGGCACGCGCTTGGGCTGCCCGGTGGTGCCGGACGTGAAGAGAACGAAGGCCGTGTCATCCGGCAGGGGACCGGCGCGCGTGTCGGTCTCGTCCTCGTGAATCTCCGTCGGGCTGGACAGCAGCCGTTCGAGATCGAGCGTGAGGTACGTGATTCCCTGTTGCCGCGCGAGACGCGCAGGAAGCGGATCATCGGGCAGACCCAGCACCGCATCGGCGCGCGCGTCGGCCAGCAAGGCAGCCAGCTCAGGCTCCGTCAGCCCAGGATGCAGCGCCATCACGGTGGTGTGGCAGCCCACGGCCAGCACCGCAATGGCGAGCGCCATGCCATGAGGCAGGCAAAGGGCGATGCGAGAACCGGCGACCATGCCGTTCGACGCCAGCCACGCTTGCACATGCGAGACGGTATTTGAGAGATCGCCATAGGTGACAACGGGAGACCCGGGCGCGAGCAATGCAGGTGCCGAAGGCGTCGCATGCGCATGGCAGGCCACCCAATGGCGCAAGGTCATGCAATCGGATCCACGCATCACACAAGGTGCCCCTCACAGAGTCGATTCGATCGATTCTGGGCACTGCCACGCCAGAGTGGCTGTAGGAGTACGACTGAACTTTGAGACGGCTCGTTTGCAGTCCGTCTGAACCGACTAGCATGTGTTGCTGCGGAACGCCCATTGCCGAATTCGCAGCGACGCAGAGAACACACCGCGAGCATGAACGCCTTTCTGAATCATGCGGAACTCAGGGAGCTCGCAAGGCGCCGGCTTCCTCGCGCCATCTTCGAATACATCGACAGAGGCACCGAGGATGAGGTCGGTCTTCGGCACAACCGGGAGGCCTTCGACGCGGTGCGCATCCGGCCACGGGTGTTGGCCGCCGGTGGCACCCGTTCGCAGGCGGTCACTCTGTTCGGACAAGCCTGCGACATTCCCATCATTGCCGCACCGACCGCTTGTGCCGGACTGGTGCGCTTTCGCGGAGAGGTCGAACTGGCGAAGGCGGCAGCGGCGAACAACCTGCCGTTCTGCGCTGCGCTGGAAGCCATCAACTCTCTCGAAGACATCACCGAAGCGAGTGAAGGGAACGTCTGGTTCCAGGTCTACGTCTGGCAGGACGAGCAGCTCGTGAGCGCCCTGCTGACGCGGGCATGGAACTTGGGCGTGCGGACCCTGGTCGTCACGCTCGACAGCCCGGTTGCGAGCAAGCGCGAGTACAACCTGCGCAATGGTTTTGGCATGCCGTTCAGGTTCTCGCCGCGCAACGTTTGCGACGTCGCCCTCCATCCCCGCTGGGCCCTTGGCGTTCTGGGCCGCTATCTGGCTTCCGGCAGCGTGCCTTCGTACGCGAACTATCCCGCGGGGCACCGCGACACCATCTTCGCGTCGAGCAAGCCACTGGCGTATCAGGACGACCTGTGCTGGACTCACATGCGCTGGTTGCGCGAGCAGTGGAGGGGCAACCTTGTCCTGAAAGGCATCCTGCACCCGGACGACGCGGTCCTCGCGTGCGAACTCGGAGCGGACGGCATCGTGGTTTCGAATCATGGCGGGCGCACATTCGACAGCGCGGTGGCTCCCATCGAGGTGCTGCCGGAGATAGCGCGAGCGGTGGGTGACCGCGCGACCATCCTGGCTGACAGCAGCGTGAGGCGAGGCAGCGATGTACTGAAGCTGATCGCCGCCGGTGCGAAGGCGGTGATGGTCGGTCGGGTGCTGCTTTATGGCACCGCGGTCGGAGGGATGTCAGGCGCCAGCCAGACGATCGGGATGCTCAGGAGCGAAATCGACAGTGCGCTGGCCATGAGCGGGTGCAAGGACATCCGGAACGTCGACGGGAGTCTCCTCGTCGGCTCGGGCCGTCTTTCTGATCGCTGCTGATGATGATGACGGGGCTGCTGCAGCGGATTGAATTGGCCTGCCCGGAGGGGATCGAACCCCCGACAACCTGCTTAGAAGGCAGGTGCTCTATCCAACTGAGCTACGGGCAGTGAGTGCGGTGCGAGATTCTAAAGCGGCACACAGGCGTCCGCCGGCTGCAGGCCTCAGACCACCAGCGGGGTGGCCGCGCCGTCCATCGAAATGATCGCGCCGGAGATGTAGCTCGCGCCCGGCGATGCGAGAAAGACCACCGCATTGGCGATGTCCTCGGGCATGGCGAGCCGGCCGAGCGGCATGCGCGACTGGGCGTCGCGCAGCACCTCCGCTTCCGGAATCTTGCGCAGGCGCGCATCGGCCGCGATCCCTTCGGCCATGCGGTCGGTCAGTGTCAGCGCCGGGTTGACGGCGTTGACGCGAACGCCGCGAGGCCCGTACGCTGCCGCGAGGCCGGCCGTGGCCAGCATCAGCGCCGCATTGGCGGCCCCGCCCGCGAGATGGGTCGGCGTTGCCACCTTGCCACCCATGCCGATCACGTTCACGATCGCGCCCGTTCCGCGTTCGCCCATGCCCTTGATCACCGGGTCCATCACGTTGATGTAGGTGAAGAACTTGGCCTGCATCGCGTCCTGCCAGTTCTGCGGCCGCAGTTCGTCAAAGGGCGTGCGGCGCGCTGCGCCGGCGGAGTTGACCAGGATGTCGATCGGGCCGGACTCGGCCTGCACCGCGTCGACCATGTTCTGCGCGGCGCGCGGATCGCCCAGGTCCGCGCTGTAGCCGGCGACGGCATGGCCTTCCGCCAGGAGCTGTGCCGCAGCCGCTTCGAGATGCGCCGGCGTTCGGCCCGCGATGCTGACCTTCGCGCCTTCCTTGAGGAACGCGCGCGCACAGGCCAGTCCGATGCCGCGGCTGCCGCCCGTGACGAGTACGTGTTTGCCGGTCAGTCGAAGGTCCATGTCATCTCCGGGAGGTCGTTTGCAACCGGTGGATTGTGAGGTGTTGCCGGAGCGTGGACTCGTCCATACTCCCGGCACCTGAATCATCACGTGGGGATTCCTGATGCGATGTCTTCTGCTGGCTGCGCTGGTGCTATTGGGCGGATGCGCCGATCTGGGAAAGCCTGTCGGCAGCGCGCTGGACCCGCCCTTGATGGGGCACTACTGCGACGCGCCGGTGAGCGGGGCCTGTCTGGGTTGTGACATCCGCTGCCCGTTCCAGGAGCGTGCAAGCTGCAAGTCGGGCGTGACGACGCGGGTCGCGGGCAATCCGCAGGGCGTGTGTACGCGGGGCGCGGTGTGCGAATGCAAATGAAGAAATGCCCGCAACGACGGGCGTCGATGCGGGCATTCAGTTTTGATGGTCGGGGCGGCGGGATTCGAACTCGCGACCCTCTGCTCCCAAAGCAGATGCGCTACCAGGCTGCGCTACACCCCGACAAGCCCTCTATTCTAACCTGACTGAAGGGGCGTTCCGGATTCAGTCGATCAACGACGTTGATATTGCGTCTTGCCGAAGAGAATTTCGCGTTCCTTGTCGCCGGTGATCGGCGTACGCAGGTCTGCAAGCACCTTGACGCCGCGCTGAACTGCCGGCCGCGCCGCGATGCCGTCGAACCATTGCTTCAGGTGCGGGAAGTCCTCGAGCGTGATGCCCTGGTTCTCGTAGCTGCGCAGCCACGGGAAGATCGCGATGTCGGCGATCGTGTAGCTGTCGCCCGCGATGAACTTGTGCGTCGAGAGTTGCTTGTCGATCACGCCGTAGAGGCGCTTGGTCTCGTTCGAGTAGCGGTCGATCGCGTACTGGATTTTCTCCGGCGCGTAGTTGCGGAAGTGATGCGTCTGCCCGAGCATCGGCCCGACGCTGCCCATCTGGAACATCAGCCACTGCAGCACGGCGAATCGGCCGCGGTCGTCTTCCGGAAGGAACTTGCCCGTCTTTCCGGCGAGGTAGACGAGGATCGCGCCCGATTCGAAGAGCGAGATCGGCTTGCCGTCCGGCCCTTCCGGGTCGGTGATGGCGGGGATCTTGTTGTTGGGGCTGATCTTCAGGAACGCGGGCTCGAACTGGTCGCCCTTGCCGATGTTGACGGGATGCGCGCGATAGGGGAGGCCGCATTCCTCCAGCATGATGTGAACCTTGTGGCCGTTCGGCGTGGCCCACGAATAGACGTCGATGGGTGCTTGAGACATGTCCCGGGATCCAGAGGTTGATGACAGGCCGGCCAGCATAGCCGCCGTCGCCGAATCGTGCAGGCGACGGCTTTCAGGCCACCGCGCCCTCGCGCGCCGCCAGGTGCTGATGGATGAGCGCCACGACGGCCGCGCCTTCGCCGATGGCGCCGCCAACGCGCTTGACAGACCCTGATCGCACATCGCCGACCGCGAACACACCCGGCACGCTGGATTCGAGCGGCGCGGCCACCTTGGCGGGAAAGCCGCCACGTGCCTCTGGCCCGGTCAGCACGAAGCCATGCCGATCGAGCGCAACGCCGCAGCCACCGAGCCAGTCCGTTTCCGGCACTGCGCCGATGAAGAGAAAAAGGTTGCGGGCCGGGCAGTCGTGCTGATCGCCGTTGCGTCGGTCGCGCCAGGTCGCGCCGTCGAGGCCGGTGGCCGGCTCGCCATGCAATTGCACGAGCTCGGTGTGGGGCCGCAGCGCGATGTTGGGCGTGGCTTCGATGCGGTCGATCAGGTAGCGTGACATGGTGGCCGCGAGCGAGGGGCCGCGCACCAGCACGTTGACCTTGGCGGCGTGCTGCGAGAGGAACACCGCGGCCTGTCCGGCCGAGTTGCCGCCGCCCACCAGCGCAACTTCCTGTTCGGCGCACAGCTTGGCTTCGAGGGCGGATGCCCAGTACCAGACGCCGCGTCCCTCGAAATCAGCAAGGCGAGGAACCTCGGGCCGGCGGTAGCGCGCGCCGCTGGCGATCACCACGGTCTTCGAGCGCAACCGGCGGCCATCCACCAGTTGCACTGCGATCTCGCCCTTCGATTCCGCAGTTTCGCAGTCGAGCGACGACACCTGCGCCGGGATCAGCATCTCGACGCCGAACTTCTGCGCCTGTACATAAGCGCGACCGGCCAGCGCGCCACCGGAGATGCCGGTCGGAAAGCCCAGGTAGTTCTCGATGCGCGCGCTGGCGCCGGCCTGTCCGCCGAAGAAGCGGCAATCGACGACGATGACGCGCAGCCCTTCCGACGCCGCATAGACCGCCGTTGCCAGTCCGGCCGGGCCCGCGCCGACCACCAGAACATCGAAGAGCTCCTGGCGCTCGAGTGTGTCGACCATGCCGAGGCAGCGCGCCAGCGCGTTCTCGGTGGGGTTGACCGAGACCGAGCCGTTGGGGCAGACCACCAGCAACTCCGCCTCGCCATACTGTTCGAGCAGGGCCGCGGCATCGCGGTCCTGTGTGGCATCGACGACGTGGTAGGGATGGCCGTTGCGGCCGAGGAAGTTCTGGATTCGGAGCAGGGACGCCGATTGCGGGGGGCCGATGAGGACCGGCCCGCTCGCGCCCGATTCGATCAGCGCCACCCGCCGCAGGATCATCGCGCGCACCAGGCGCTCGCCGAGGTCGGCCTCCGCAATGATCAGCGCGCGCAACTGTTCCGGCGGCACCAGCAGGGTCTCGACCCGGCCCTCGGCATGGCCGTCGACCAGCGCGGGCCGCCCGGAAAGTTGCGCGACTTCGGCCAGGAACTGCCCCGGGCCCTGGCGTTCGATCGGCACCACGTGGCCGAGGCCGTCGCGCTGCGTGATCGCGACCACGCCGTCGAGCACGACGAACATGCCCGGCCCGGGCTCGCCGGCGGTGAACAGGCAGGCGCCATCCTCGAAGTGACGCACTTCGCCGAAGCGGCGGATCCGTTCGATGTCCGCGGCGCTCAGCACCGGAAACATCTGATGGCGGCGGGTCTCGACCTCGATACGTACTTCATTGGCCATGAAAACTCCAAGTCTCCTTTGAGCGAATCCCCGGCATTAAACGCCGATGCGGCCGCTTTGGTGCGAGTCACGCAATTGCCACTGGACTGACACGCTTGTTTCACCGCGGGTGCCGAGACTCCGTCCGCAGAAAGGGACCCCGCATGAAAGAACTGCCCACACCGACGTTTCCGTTCTCGCAACTGGGATTGCGTGCCGCGCTCTGGCCTGCCCAGACCCCGCCGCAGCGTTCCGATGCAATCACCGTGCCGCAGCCTGTGCGGCCGGCGGCGAAGGACGCGGCGGGCGGCATCAGCGTGAGCTGGGCGCGTCATCTGGATGAAGTGCGCGCGGCGCAGCGCCTGCGCTACGAAGTCTTCGCCGGCGAGATGGGCGCGCGTCTCTCGACGCCGATCGATGGCCATGACGTGGACCTGTTCGACGACTTCTGCGAGCACCTGCTGGTGCGTGACGACGCCACCGGGCGCGTGATCGGCACCTACCGCGTGCTGACGCCCGCGCAGGCCCGCCGGGTCGGCAGTACCTACAGCGACACCGAATTCGACCTGACCCGGCTGCGCGACCTGCGCCAGCGCATGGTCGAGCTTGGACGCAGCTGCGTCCATGCGGAGCACCGGCAAGGCGGCGTGATCCTTGCGCTCTGGGGCGCGCTGGCCGGCTTCATGAACCGCAACGGCCTCGACACCATGATCGGCTGCGCCAGCATCCCGATGTGGCACAACGGCGTGACCAGCGGCGACGCGGCGGCGAGCATCTGGCGTCAAGTGTCGGAAACACACCTCGCGCCGATTCAATATCACGTGCAGCCGCGGCTGCCGCTGCCGGTGCACCGGCTCGACGACTCGCTCGACGTCGAGCCGCCGGCGCTGATCAGGGGATACCTGCGCCTCGGCGCCAAGGTGCTCGGGCCACCGGCTTGGGATCCGGACTTCAACACCGCCGACCTACCGATGCTGATGCGCATCGAGGATCTGCCGGCGCGCTACCGCAAGCATTTCCTGGGCAATCCAGCCGATTGAGACAGCAGTGCTACATAGTCATACGACTGTCACGCAACTGTCATAAGCTGTCGCGTTTTGGTCTATGGTTGTATCTGTGTCGGCTGATCCTGAGTTCGTTGCCCCGTTGCCGGAATCCGGCGACAACCTGAGCGTCCCCGCCAAACCCGGGCTCACGCTGCTCGATCGTGACCACAGCATCCTGGCCTTCAACGAGCGTGTGCTCGACTGGGCACACCGCCCCGAAGTGCCCCTGATCGAGCGGCTTCGCTATCTCACGATCGTTTCCTCGAATCTCGACGAGTTCTTCGAGGTTCGCGCCGCGCCGCACCTGGCCGCGCACATCGCCGGCGAGCGCAAGGGCAACTACAACGTCGATTCGTTCGAGCGGCTGGCCGACGCGGCGCATTCGCTGGTGGGCCGGCAATACGCGCTGTACAACGACGAGCTCATCCCGGCCTTTGCGGCCAAGGGCATCCAGATCATTTCGCACGGCGAACGCAATGCGGTCCAGCGCAAATGGGTGCACGACTATTTCGAGCGCGAGGTGCGTCCGCTGCTCATCCCGGTCGGGCTGGATCCGGCGCATCCGTTCCCGCAGGTCGCGAACAAGTCGCTGAACTTCATCGTGCGCCTGAGCGGCAAGGATGCCTTCGGCCGCGAGAACCCGATTGCGATCCTGAAGGTGCCGCGCGTGCTGCCGCGCATGATCCGCATGCCGGCCAAGGTGTCGGGCGGCAAGACGCTGTTCATCGCGCTGTCGAGCGTGGTGCGGGCGCACCTGTCGAGCATGTTCCCGGGGCGCGAAGTCGGCGAGTTCTCCCAGTTCCGGGTGACGCGCCATTCCGATCTGGCGGTGGACGAGGAGGACGTCAAGAACCTCCGCACCGCGCTCCGGCAAGGACTCCAGCATCGCCATTTCGGGCAGGCCGTGCGGCTGGAGGTGTCGTCCAGTTGCGCCGAATCGCTCGCGAGCTTCCTGCTTGCGCAGTTCGATCTGCCGCCGCAGGCGCTGTATCGCGTGCATGGGCCGGTCAACCTCGCGCGGGTCGCGCAGATGATCGACCTGCTGGACGAACCGCAACTGCGCTTCCAGCCCTATCAGGGTTCGTACCCGGTGGCTCTTTCGCCGGGGCAGTCCTTCTTCGAGCGGCTGCAGCAGAGCGATGTGCTCATCCACCAGCCGTTCGAGAGTTTCGAGGGTGTGCTTGCCTTCCTCCGTGAGGCAGTGCAGGACCCGCAGGTGCTCGCGATCAAGCAGACCATCTACCGGACCGGCGCGGATTCGCAGATGATGGATTTGCTGCGCGAGGCCGTGCGCCGCGGCAAGGAAGTGACCGCGGTCGTGGAGCTCAAGGCCCGTTTCGACGAAGAGGCCAACATCAACTGGGCCGAGATGCTCGAATCGATCGGCGCGCAGGTGGTCTACGGCGTGGTCGGCCTGAAGACGCACGCGAAGATGTTGCTGGTCACGCGCCGCGAGGGCAAGCAGATGCGCCGGTACGGCCACCTGTCGACCGGCAACTACAACCCGCGCACCTCGGCGCTCTATACCGACATCAGCCATCTGACGGCCGATCCGCTGCTCACTGCGGACATGGAGACGGTGTTCGTCCACATGGCGAGCCAGAGCCGTCTGCCCAAGCTCAACCGGATGTGGCTGGCGCCTTTCGATCTGCATCGCAACCTGATTGCGCGCATCGACGCGCTGGGGGCGGCCTCGGCGGCCGGCGAGCCGACGCGCATCGTCGCGAAGATGAACGCCCTGACCGACGAGGCCCTGATTGCGGCGCTGGTGAAGGCAGGGCAGAAGGGCGTCAAGATCGACCTGATCGTACGCGGCGCCTGCACCTTGCCGGCGAAGGTGCCGGGGCTGACCGACAACATCCGGGTACGCTCCGTGATCGGCCGCTTCCTGGAGCATTCGCGGGTCTTCTATTTCCGCCAGGGGGCCGATGAGTCGCTCTACCTGTCGAGCGCCGACTGGATGAACCGCAACATGTTGCGGCGGATGGAGTTGGCCTGGCCGGTGACCGATCCGGTGCTGCGCCAGCGGCTCATCGACGAATGCCTGGTGGCCTATCTGCACGACGGTCGCGATGCCTGGAACCTGGATTCCGACGGTGTCTATCACCGTGTCTACAAGGACACCCATGCAGGCGAGGACGGGGCACCACGCAACGTCGAAGCCCACGGCGCCCAATTGGCGCTCATGAATCGCTATGCATCGCGCGGGTTCCGGCGCGCCGCACCACGGAGCTGACACCATGGATCTGATTTTCTGGCGCCATGCCGAAGCCGAGGAATGGGTCGAGGGCACTGACGACATGCAGCGCTCGTTGACGCCGCGCGGCGAAAAGCAGGCCAAGCGCATGGCTGCGTGGCTCGACCGTCAACTGCCGGAAGGCACCCGCATCGTCTGCAGCCCGGCGCGCCGTTGCGAGCAGACCGTGCTTGCGCTCGGCCGCAAGTACAAGTTGCGCGGCGAACTGGCGCCCGACACGACGCCCGATGCGCTGCTCTCCGCCGCGGGCTGGCCCAATGGCCGGTCTGTGGTGCTGATGGTCGGCCACCAGCCTTCGCTCGGGCAGGCCATCTCGCTGCTGCTGGGGCTGCAGCAGGACAGCTGCCCGGTGCGCAAGGGCTCCGTCTGGTGGATCCGCACGCGCGAGCGCGACGGCGACGTGCAGACCGTCGTGGTGACGGTTCAGGCGCCGGAGTTGCTGTAGAGCGCCTCCCGTCGCAGCGTCAGGCCGCCGCCTTCAGGCTGCCGGCCAGGTCGATCCGCCAGTTGGTCCGCTGCCATGCCAGCACTTCCTCCCGCAGGAGGTGGCTCGACTGGGGATAGAGTTCGGGCCAGTCCGGTCGCGTGGTGATCGTGAACTGCCGGCTGCCGGGAGAATGGATGATCTTCAGTCCTTCGAGGTCCGGATCCCGCCGTGCGTGACAGAGGATCACGGCCAGGCGCAGGGCGATCAGCTGCCAGACGAAGGCCTCGTCGTCCAGCACCATTTCGAGCTTGCGCAGCTTGCCCCGGTGGCCGAGCACCAGCTGGCTGAGCCAGTGCATCTCGTTGACCGCAAAGCCGGGCGCCTCGGTGTTGTCGAGGATGTAGGCGCCGTGCTTGTGATAGTCGCTGTGCGACACGTGGGTCCCGATCTCGTGCAGCCTGGCCGCCCAGCCCAGTTTGCGCAAGGAGCGGCCGGGGCGACTGGTGGTGCTGGCCCCGCGCGCGCGCGGCTCGAGTTGCAGGAAGAGTTCCGCCGCGGTGTCAGCGACCCGCCGGGCTTGCGCGGCGTCGACCGCGAAGCGGTTGGCCAGCCTGCCGACCGTGGAACTGCGCAGATCGGCAACGACGGCGTCGCGTTCCAGCAATTCGTAGAGCACCCCGTGCCGCAGGGCGCCCTGGGCGACCCGCATCTCATCGATCTCGAGCAGGTCGAACACCGCGCGCAGTACGCTCACGCCGCCGCCGATCACCGCCTTGCGGTCCTCGCGCATGCCGTCGATGCGCAGGCGGTCGGCGCTGCCGGCCTTCAGGAGCTTGTCGAGCAGCCAGTCCAGCCCCTCGCGCGTGACGAGTCCCGGCTCGTTGCCGGCGGCCACGAGCACGTCGCCCACCGCGCCGATGGTGCCTGACGATCCGTAAGCCACGTCCCAGCGGTCCGGCACGTAGGTGGACAGCGCGTCGTCGAGCACCGCCTTGGCCGCGACCTCGGCGGCGCGGAAGGCGGCCGGCGTGAACAGGCCGCTCGCGAAGTGCTTCATCGACCAGGCGACGCTGCCTACCCGATAGGACTCCATCGCCTCGGGTTCGAGCCCCTGGCCGAGGATGATCTCGGTCGAGCGGCCTCCGATGTCGACCACCAGCCGGCGCTCGTTGTTCGAGGCGTCGGTGTGCGGGAGCGTGTGGGCGACGCCCAGGTAGATCAGGCGCGCTTCCTCGTGACCCGAGATCACGTCGATCCCGAACCCCAGAATGGTGCGCGCTCGCAACAGGAACTCGTCGCGGTTGCGGGCTTCGCGCAG
Source organism: Variovorax sp. YR216 (assembly GCF_900107745.1). GTDB lineage: Bacteria > Pseudomonadota > Gammaproteobacteria > Burkholderiales > Burkholderiaceae_C > Variovorax. The sequence goes on from NZ_FNRO01000001.1 coordinate 67,550, forward strand.
CGTCTGTGTTGCGACAGCCCGGACCTCCGAACGCTTGAAACCGGCCAGCCGTTCGGCGAAGCGGGCAAGGGTGTCCCAGCCCCGCTGCATTGCTTCGGGCGTGAGGTTGCGGGCGCTGTCGAGCCCATTGCCCTGGCGGACGGTCTCTTTGATGTACTCGGTGCGGTGGATCTGGCCGTGATCGACCCGGCCGATTTCCAGCCGATAACTGTTCGAGCCCAGATCGACCGCGGCGAGGCGGGTTCCGTTTTGCATGTTGAAGTAGGGATGTCGGGGCCTGATCGTAGCCGGAGGGGCACCATGGCCCGCGCGCGGCGAGGGATCAAGGCTAGGTGTGCAGTGTGACGCTTCGATGACAGCGTCACAAACTGCGGCTTGCTTCAGAGGGTAATTCTCCTCTGTCAAAGGTGTCATCGCACTGTCACACAAGGTTTCTAGAGTCCATGCCAACCCCTGAGGGGGCTTTTGTGCATACCAAAGGAAGTCTTATGAAGATGACGTTCAAGTTCGCAGCTGCCGCCGGTCTGATCGCCGCCGCGTTTGCCGCCCATGTTTCCGCTTTCGCCCAAGAGGCCACGGGCGCTGGTGCCAGCTTCCCGGCACCTCTGTATTCGAAGTGGGCCGCCGACTTCAACAAGGCCACCGGCGCCAAGATCAACTACCAGTCCGTCGGTTCGGGCGCGGGCATCAAGCAGATCGACGCCAAGACCGTGGACTTCGGCGCTTCGGACATGCCGCTGACGGACGACGAGCTCAAGACCAAGGGCCTGATGCAGTTCCCGACCGTCATTGGCGGCGTGGTGCCGGTCATCAACATCCAGGGCATCAAGCCCGGCGAGCTCAAGCTGAGCGGCGCTGTGCTCGGCGACATCTACCTGGGCAAGATCGCCAAGTGGAACGATCCGGCCATCAAGGCACTGAACCCCTCGCTGAACCTGCCTGACGCCGCGATCGCACCGGTTCGCCGCGCGGACGGCTCGGGCACCACCTTCCTGTTCACCAACTACCTGAGCAAGGCCAATCCCGAGTGGAAGGCCAAGGTCGGCGACGGCACGGCGGTCAACTGGCCCACCGGTGCGGGCGGCAAGGGCAATGAAGGCGTCGCCGCTTTCGTGAACCGTCTGCCCAACTCGATCGGCTACGTGGAGTACGCCTACGTCAAGCAGAACAAGATGAACTACGCCCAGATGCAGAACAAGGACGGCAACTTCGTGTCGCCGGACGATTCGGCATTCAAGGCGGCCGCCGCGGGTGCGGACTGGTCCAAGAGCTTCTACCAGGTGCTCACCGACCAGTCGGGCAAGGAATCGTGGCCCATCACCGGCGCCACCTTCATCCTGATGCACAAGACGCAGGACAAGCCGGCGCAGGGTGCGACGACGCTGAAGTTCTTCGACTGGGCCTACAAGAACGGTGACAAGACCGCCGGCGACCTCGACTACGTGCCGATGCCCGACAAGGTCAAGGGCGTGATCGCCACCGCCTGGGGCGACATCAAGGACGCGTCGGGCAAGTCCGTCGCTCCGGCGTCGAGCAAGTAAGCAAGACACCTGGCGCGCCAATGGGCAATCCGCTTGATGGCGCGCCGCTTTCGGAGCGACCTGTGTCATCCACATTTCCTGCGAACGCCACCCCGATCGACGTGAACGCCGAGCGCGCCCGTGCGAAGGCAAGCCCGCCGCCGGCCAAGCGCCCGCGCTCCGGCCCGGCGGCCGATCGCCTGTTCGGCCTTGCCGCCAAGGGCGCCGCGCTGCTCACGCTCGCGATGCTGATCGGCATCCTCCTTTCCTTGCTGGCTGGCGCGTGGCCGGCCATCTCCAAATTCGGTCTCGGCTTCCTCACCAGCAGCGTGTGGGATCCGGTGCAGAACGAATTCGGCGGCCTCGTGATGATCTATGGCACGCTGGCCACTTCGTTCATTGCCCTGGTGATCGCCGTGCCGGTGAGTTTCGGCATCGCGCTCTTCCTCACCGAGATGTCGCCGGCCTGGCTCAAGCGGCCGCTCGGCACCGCCATCGAACTCCTTGCGGCCGTGCCCTCGATCGTCTACGGCATGTGGGGTCTGCTGGTCTTCGGCCCGATCCTCTCCACGTACGTGCAGCAGCCGCTGCAGAAGCTCTTCGCGGGCGTGCCCTACCTGGGCGCGCTGGTGTCCGGGCCGCCTGTGGGCATCGGCATCCTTTCGGCCGGGATCATCCTCGCGATCATGATCATTCCGTTCATCGCCTCGGTGATGCGCGATGTGTTCGAGGTCACGCCGGCGCTGCTCAAGGAATCGGCCTACGGGCTCGGCTCCACGACGTGGGAAGTGGTCTCGAAGGTCGTGCTGCCCTACACCAAGGCCGGCGTGGTCGGCGGCATCATGCTCGGCCTCGGCCGTGCGCTCGGCGAGACGATGGCCGTGACCTTCGTGATCGGCAACACCAACCAGCTCGCGTCGCTGTCGGTCTTCGAGGCGGCGAACAGCATCACCTCGGTGCTCGCGAACGAGTTCGCGGAAGCCGGGGCAGGTTTGCACCAGGCCTCGCTGATGTACCTGGGCCTCGTGCTGTTCTTCATCACGTTCGTGGTGCTGTCTCTGTCGAAGCTGCTGCTGGCGCAGATGCGCAAGAGTGAAGGGAAGAAGGCATGACGACCGCTGAACGCCTGCTGAGCGCCAAGGCACTCGAGGAAACGCGCGCGGCCAAGTTCGCCGGCCGCAAGCGCATCAACATCATCGCCCTGGGGCTGTCGCTTGCCGCGATGGCCTTCGGCGTGTTCTGGCTCATCTGGATCCTCTGGGAGACGCTGCGCCTGGGCTTCGGTGGGCTCACGCTTGCTGCATTGACCGAGATGACCCCGCCGCCGAACGAGGCCGGTGGCATCGCGAATGCGATCTTCGGCTCGTTGGTGATGGTGGCGCTGGCCACCTTCATCGGTGCGCCGATCGGCATCATGGCGGGCATCTACCTGGCCGAGTACAACCCCAAGGGTTGGCTGTCGAGCGTCATCCGCTTCGTCAACGACATCCTGCTTTCGGCGCCGTCGATCGTGATCGGCCTGTTCGTCTATGCGCTCGTCGTCGCCCAGCTCAGGTCGTTCTCGGGCATTGCCGGCGCCGTGGCGCTTGCGCTTATCGTGATCCCGGTCGTGATCCGCACGACCGAGAACATGCTCCAGCTCGTACCGCCGGGGCTGCGTGAAGCGGCCTATGCGTTGGGCACGCCGAAGTGGAAGGTGATCCTGAGCATCACCCTGCGTGCCGCGCGTGCGGGCGTCGTGACCGGCATCCTGCTGGCCGTGGCGCGCATCGCGGGCGAAACCGCGCCGCTGCTCTTCACCGCGCTGAGCAACCAGTTCTGGACGGCCGATCTGACCCAGCCGATGGCCAGCCTTCCGGTGACGATCTTCAAGTTCGCGATGAGCCCCTACGAGAACTGGCAACAGCTCGCGTGGGCCGGCGTATTCCTGATCACGCTCGCGGTTCTTGCACTCAACATCCTCGCGCGAGTTCTCACGCGCAACAAGCTCTGATCAACATGGCACCCACTCTCGCTCAACCCTCGCGCGCGAAGATTTCGGTCAAGGACCTGAACTTCTACTACGGCAAGTTCCACGCACTCAAGGGCATCAATCTCGAGATTCCGGAGAACAAGGTCACGGCCTTCATCGGGCCGTCGGGCTGCGGCAAGTCGACCCTGCTGCGCACCTTCAACCGCATGTTCGAGCTCTATCCGGAGCAGCGCGCCGAAGGCGTGATCGCGCTCGACGGCGAAAACCTGCTGACCTCCAAGCAGGACGTGGCGCTCATCCGCGCCAAGGTCGGCATGGTGTTCCAGAAGCCGACGCCGTTCCCGATGTCGATCTATGACAACATCGCCTTCGGCGTGAAGCTGTTCGAGAACCTTAGCGCTTCCGAGATGGACGACCGTGTCGAATGGGCGCTCAAGAAGGCGGCCCTGTGGACCGAGGTCCGCGACAAGCTGCAGCAGAGCGGCTCGGGCCTCTCCGGCGGCCAGCAGCAGCGTCTGTGCATCGCGCGCGGCATCGCGATCAAGCCCGAAGTGCTGCTGCTCGACGAGCCGTGCTCGGCGCTGGACCCGATCTCGACCGCGAAGATCGAGGAGCTGATCGCGGAACTGAAGAGCGAATACACCGTGGTCATCGTGACCCACAACATGCAGCAGGCTGCCCGCTGCAGCGACTACACCGCCTACATGTACCTCGGCGACCTGATCGAGTTCGGTGCTACCGAAGAGATGTTCTTCAAGCCGAAGCGCAAGGAGACCGAGGACTACATCACTGGCCGTTTCGGCTAAGGAGTTCGAATGACCGAAAAGCACCTTTCCAGCCAGTTCGACAGCGAACTCAACATGGTGTCGTCGCGCGTGATGGAGCTCGGCGGCATCGTGGAATCGCAGATCAACCAGGCCGTCTACGCGCTGCAGGAGTTCGACTCCGAGACCGCGGAGCGCGTCATGGAGACCGAGAACCGCGTCAACGCGATGGAGATCGAGATCGACCGCGAGCTTTCGTCGATCATCGCGCGACGGCAGCCGACCGCACGCGACCTGCGCCTCTTGATCGCGATCTCCAAGACCACCGCCAACCTCGAGCGCGTGGGCGATGAGGCCAACAAGATCGCGCGCATGGTCAAGTCGATCATCGAGAGCGGCGCAGCCCGTGCCCTGCCGTCGACCGAACTGCGCATCGCCGCGGACATGGCATCGGGCCTGCTGCGCAAGGCGCTCGATGCGTTCGCGCGACTCGATACCGCCGCGGCGCTGTCAATCCTGAAGGACGACGATCTCATCGACAAGGAGTTCGACGGCTTCGTGCGCAAGCTGGTCACCTACATGATGGAAGACCCGCGCACGATCTCCGCGAGCCTCGACCTGCTGTTCCTCGCCAAGGCGATCGAGCGCATCGGCGACCACGCGAAGAACATCGCCGAGTTCATCATCTACATCGTGAAGGGTGCCGATGTCCGGCATGCCTCCATGAATGAAATCGAAGCACAACTGCAATGAGCACGCCAGGCGGCCATACGCCGTCTCGCGAATGAATGGAGAATCTGAGGATTCATGAAGAAACCCCGCATTCTGATCGTCGAGGACGAGTCTTCGATCGCCGAGCTGATCGCCGTCAACCTTCGCCATAACGGCTTCGAGCCGATCTGGGCCGAAGACGGCGAATCGGCGCAGCGCGAGATCGATGCTTTCCTGCCGGACCTGGTGCTGCTGGACTGGATGCTTCCGGGCCAGAGCGGACTGCAACTCGCGCGCCAATGGCGCAAGGACCCGCGCACGAAGACCATCCCGATCCTGATGCTGACCGCGCGCGGCGACGAGCCGGACAAGGTCGCCGGGCTCGACGCCGGTGCCGACGACTACATCACCAAGCCCTTCTCGACGCAGGAGATGCTCGCGCGGATTCGCGCGGTCTTGCGTCGCCGCGCGCCTGAAGCGGTGACCGAGCGGGTCGAGATCGGCGAACTCGCGCTCGACACCGCCACGCATCGCGTCACGTGGCAGGGCAATCCGCTGAAGGTCGGGCCGACCGAATTCAAGCTGCTGGGCTTCCTGATGCAGCACGCCGAGCGCGTGCACAGCCGCGCGCAGCTGCTCGACAAGGTCTGGGGCGATCACGTCTATATCGAGGAGCGGACGGTCGACGTCCACGTCAAGCGTCTGCGCGAATCCCTCGGCCCGGCCGCGCCGATGGTCGAGACGGTCCGCGGCGCGGGCTACCGGTTGACCGCACAAGCCACCGTCTGAGAGGCCTCCCCGCCGAGCCGGGCGGGATAATGTTCGGGCATGCCCTTTCGTATCGCGACTTTTCTACTCGCTTCGCTCCTTGGCGGCGGCGCCGCTGCATTCATTGCCTGGCGGTTCGCCTGGCTCGGCGCATGGCTGGGTGCCGTGGCGTGGCTCGCGATCGATGCGTGGCGGGCGCACCGGCTCCTGCGTGTGCTGCGCAACGATGCCGTCGGGCTGCCGTCGCGCGGTCCGGGGGTCTGGGTCGAGCTGGCTGAACGCATCCGCAAGCTGCTGCGCGACCGGGAGAAGCTCGCACAGCAGGCCGAGGAGCGGCTGCAGGAATTTCTCGCGGCGATCCAGGCATCGCCCAATGGCGTGGTGCTGCTCGACCAGCAGGGCCGCATCGAGTGGTGCAACCAGACGGCGGCCGAGCAACTCGGCATCGACGCCGAACGCGATCTGCTGCAGCACCTTTCCAACCTGGTGCGCGATCCCGCCTTCGTGGCGTACCTGGCGTCGTGGAACTACAGCCGCGATGTGGTGATCGATGCGCCTTCGAAGGCGATGCAGCGCAACCAGCACTGTCGCCTGTCGATTCAGGTGCACCCCTATGCCGGCAACCGCCGCATGCTGCTGACGCGCGACGTCACCTCGCTGGAGCAGGCGGAAGCGATGCGTCGCGATTTCGTCGCCAATGTGTCCCATGAGATCCGCACGCCGTTGACCGTGCTGGCCGGTTTCGTCGAGACCCTGCAGAACCTGCCGCTGGATGCGGACGAGCGCGCCCGCTACCTCAACCTGATGAGCCAGCAGTCGCACCGCATGGAGACACTGGTCAACGATCTGCTGACCCTGTCGCGCCTCGAAGGCAGCACCGCGCCGCCGCCCAACCGGTGGATCCGCGTGCGCGCCTTGCTGGCCCAGTGCGAGGATGAAGCGCGCGGGCTTTCGAGCCGGCTGTCGCAGCAGGGACATCGCCTGTCGTTCACGATAGAAGCCGATACCGAAATTGCCGGCGCATCGACTGAATTGCAGAGCGCCATGTCGAATCTCGTGAGCAATGCGCTGCGCTACACGCCGCCGGGCGGCGAGGTCGCGGTGTTGTGGCGCCAGTTGCCCGACGGCCGGGGTGAGTTCTCGGTGCGCGATACCGGCCCGGGCATCGCTGCGGAGCACATTCCGCGATTGACGGAGCGCTTCTATCGCATCGACCGCAGCCGCTCCCGCGAAACCGGCGGAACCGGCCTTGGCCTCGCCATCGTCAAGCACATCGCGCAGCGCCACGGCGCCGAACTGCGGATCGAAAGCAAGGTGGGCGAAGGCTCGCGCTTCACGCTGGTTTTTCCGGTCACGCGACTGCGCCGGACGCCGGCGGTCAGCGCTGTCGCCTGACAGTCCACCCGAGCAGCACGAGAAAGAGCACCGCGGTGGCGAAAAGCGCCGCGCCGCTCATGAGCCAGAACGCGAGGGGCGATTGCATCGCCGCCCAGGGGCCGATCCCGCGATAGGCCAGCAGATAGCTCCCACCCAGGCCGACGCCCCACAGCAGGGTGCAATAGAGGATCAGCGGCATCACCGTCACCTGATAGCAGCGCAGCACGAAGACGCACAGCGTCTGCAGTGCGTCGGCGAGGTGATAGAAGGAGGTCGCCAGCAGCAGCGTCGCCCCCAGCGCGATGACTGCGGGGTTGGCCGAGTAGATGCCCGCCAGCTGCCAGCGGAACAGCGCCATGGCCGATGCGATGAGCAGCGCGAAGAGCAGCGTCAGCTGGAAGCCCTTGCGCCCCGCCTTCCGCGCGAACAGGGGGTCGCCGGCACCCAGCCAGAAGCTCACGCGCGCGCTCGTGGCGATGGCGAGCGACAGCGGCACCATGTAGGCGACCGCGGTGAGGTTCGAGGCGATCTGGTGCGCGGCCGACGCTGCCGTCCCGAGGCGGGCGATGAAGAGCGCCATGAGCGTGAACGAGGTCACTTCCACCAGCACGGCGAGCCCGGCCGGGAGGCCCAGCCTTGCGAACTTGCGAAGCTGCGTCCAGTCGGGCGGCTCGATGCGCTGCCAGAAGCGGTACTCGCGATACGAAAGTTCGGTGCGCAAGAGCCAGAGCGCCGCGCCGAGCATGGCGTAGTTCACCACCAGCGTGGCCCAGCCGCATCCGACGAGGCCCATCGCCGGCAGGCCCGCACCGCCGAAGGCGAACCAGATCGACAGCGGCAGCTTGATGCCCAGCGATGCCAGTTGCAGCCAGGTCACGAGTTGCGGCTTGCCCAGGCTCTGGTTGAGCGTGCTGAAGAGACGGAAGAGCAGGGCCGGCGCCAGGGCGAAGGCGAGCACGCCAAGATAAGCCTCGACGTCGCCGCGCATGCCTGGCGGCACGTCGGTCCACCGCAGCATTGGCGCGGGAAACAGCAGGATCGCCATCCCGATCGCGATCGCGGCGCCGCAGACGTAGAGCGATTGCCTGACCGACCGGCCGACCTCGGACGTACGTTGCGCGCCATGGAGCTCGGCCCAGACAGGCAGCAGCGCCTGCAGCGCCCCCATCAGGGAGACATAGACGCTGATGAAGATCGCGGACCCGACCGAGAGCGCAGCCAGCGCGCCTTCGGCATAGCGGCCCGCAACGATCGTGTCGGTGACGCCGAAAGCCATGACCGCCATCTGCCCGACGAACACCGTCGCGGCGTGGCGTCCGATGACGCGCCGCTCGCTAGTCACCGACGGGCGTCAGGCGTTGATACAGCAGCAGGTCGTCCCCGGGGCTTGTCGGGCGACGCAAGGTGCCGACGAGGCGCCAGCTTTCGAGATTCACGATCTCATGGAGCTTCGCGATTGCGTCGGGGCTGACCAGCAGCCAGGGGCAGGGCGGACCGCCGACCAGCGGCTGCACGTTGAAATTGCCGTGGTAGCGCAGCGCCGCGATGTGCGGGCGGCCAAGTGCCAGTTCGGAGATGCAGCCCGGCTGGCCGACGCGTTCGGCGATCGCGTTGACCTGCGGCACATAGCTGCGGGCGAAGTCGAGCACCGGCAGCCACAGCGTCATGACCAGCATCCAGCACAGGGCGGCGCCTCCGGCTGGCAGCACGAGCGTCTTCCACAGCGCCGCGCGATGGCGTCCGGTGCGCCATCGCACCAGCCAGGCCCAGGCCAGCGTTGCCGTGAGCGCGAAGATAAAGGGCGCCAGGGAAAACTGCGGAACGAAACCTGGGGCCAGCCTGGCGACGTTGGCCGCAGGCTTGGCCGGAACGCCGGTTTGCATGGCGACCCAGATCACCCAGATGATGATGGCCGAGCCGCTGAAGAACAGCAGAGTGAACCAGTCGATCAGCGCGGCCACGCTGCGCCGGAAGGTCGGCAGCGCGAAGGCGGCCAGTGTCGCGAACGCCGGCAGGCCAAGGAGCAGCGAGCGCTCGGAGAAATTGGTGGTCCAGGTCGCCAGCAGCGGCACGGCCGCGAACCACATGGGCAGGGCGACGTGGCGTGCAGTCAATTGCCGGCGCCAGCGCCAGAGTGTCCAGATCGCGAGCGGCCAGGTCGGCCAGGTGAACCAGAGCAGGAGCTTGGCCTGGCTGCGCACTTCGGGCAGCACGCCGCGCGAGGTCGGCAGGTCGATCTTCCACTCCAGCAGGCCGAGCGCGCCTGCCAGTGCGCACGCGAGCAGCGAGATGACGAACACCGCCGCGATCGAGGCCGTGGTGTAGGTGGGTTCGGACGCGGGCACTTCCTGGGCCGGCAGGCGCTTGCGTTCGATCAGCAGGATGACGCCACAGCCGATTCCAAGTGCCAGGCCGACCGTCGGACCGCCGCTGAGCGCCAGCCCGACGGCGCCCAGGATCAGCGCGGCGAAGGGGCCGATGCGTCGGTAGGGCAGTGCCGCGACACCGAAGAACAGGTTCGAGGCGAAGAACAGTTGCGCGAGGGCCGGCGTGGTTTCATGCCCGAGTTGGGCCAGCCCGAGCGATGCAATGAGCGCCAGGAGCGCCCCGTCGGCGATGGCGCGCGCATAGTCGGTCGGCCGCGCCTCGCCGCCGAAGGCGAATGCGACCGGTTGGGCGCGGTAGGTGCGCGCCAGGTAGTAGACGGCATACCACGTCACGGTGAACGTGCCGGCGAGAAGCAGCGCGAAGGCGATGCGGACCGCGAGGTCGGGATTGATCCACGAAGGCGCGATCTTGATCGCCCAGGCCCCGATCCAGTAGGGGATCAGCGCCGGCGTCTCGGGGCGCAGCCCGAGCAGCAGCGGGTCGAACCAGGCCGCAATGCCCCCCTTGCTCTGGGCGAGCTCGGCCATGTAGCCGAACGAGGTGATGTCCGCGCTCTTCCACGGACCGCGGCCGAGCAGGCCGGGCATGAGGTACGCCGCGCACAGCAGCAGCAACGCAACGCGCGGGAGGCGGCGCACGGCGCTCTGGGCAACGATTGCGGGCGTCGGCTGGTTCAACTCGGGTGGGGAGCGTGCTCGTTGGGAAAGAAAAAGGGCAGCGCGGTAACCCGGGCTGCCCTCGACTCGGAAGCGCCTTCCTTACTTGGAGGCCGTCTTGCCGAAGCGGTTGCGGAATTTCTCGACGCGGCCGCCCATGTTGTCGACCGACTTTTGCGTGCCGGTGTAGAACGGATGCGATTCGCTCGAGGTATCGAGCTTGAACAGAGGCAGTTCACGACCGTCGTCGGTCTTGCCGGTTTCCTTGGTGTTGACGCACGAGCGGGTCACGAACTTGAAGCCGTTCGACAGGTCGACGAACAGAACTTCGCGGTAGTTCGGGTGAATGCCTTCTTTCATGATGATTCCTTTGGTCGATGCGAGAGCCACAATCCACGCAGCAGGGGCGCCGCGGTGCACTTTTCGCGAAGCCCGCAATTATCGCATACTGGCCCTTTTCTGCGCCAGAGGCCTAGAGTCATGCCCCAAACCACCCTGCGTGCCGGCCTTGTCGGCTACGGATTCGCCGGTCAGACCTTTCATGCGCCCGTCCTGTCGGCGGTGCCCGGACTGGTGCTTGGCGCCGTGGCAAGTTCCCAGCCGCACAAGGTTCACGCGGATTGGCCGCAGGTGGATGTGGTCCCGGATGTTGACGCCCTGTTGCGCCGAACCGACATCGATTTGGTGGTCGTCGCCACGCCCAATGCCCAGCACCATCCGGTTGCCAAGGCGGCGCTCGCCGCCGGCAAGCACGTGGTCGTGGACAAGCCGTTCACCCTCGATGCGGCGCAGGCGCGCGAGTTGGCGGCGATGGCCGAGCGGCAGGGCCGGGTGCTGTCCGTCTATCAGAACCGGCGGTTCGACTCCGACTTCCTCGCGTTGCGCGAAGTCCTCGCAAGCGGCGAACTGGGGCGACCGGTCTACTTCGAGTCGCATTTCGACCGTTTTCGCCCCGAGGTGCGGGCGCGCTGGCGTGAACAGCCGGTGCCTGGCGCCGGGCTCTGGGTCGATCTCGGCTCGCACCTCGTCGACCAGGTGGTGCAGTTGTTCGGCCGTCCCGATGCGCTGCATCTCGACAGTGCGGTCCTGCGCGATGGTGCGCTCGTCGAGGACTACTTTCACGCCGTCTTGCGCTACGAAAGCGGCCCGCCTGCGCCGCTGCGTGTCGTCCTGCACGCGACGACGCTGGCTGCACATGCCGCTCCCCGCTACATCGTGCATGGCACCCGGGGCAGCTACATCAAACGTGGCGTGGACCCTCAGGAAGACGCGCTTCGCGCCGGAGGCCGCCCGACGGATGCCGCATGGGGTGCGGATCCGGTCGACGGCGAGCTGACGGTGTGCGCGGCCGACGGGCGCATGCAAACGCGCAAGCTGCCGACGAAGGCGGGCGACTATGTCGCCTACTACGCCGCGTTGCGCGATGCGATTCTGGGGAAAGGCCCGAATCCGGTCTCGCCGGATCAGGCGGTCGAGCTGATGGAACTGCTCGACCTCGGCCGACAAAGCGCCACCGAAGGGCGGGCCCTGCCGGCGCGCTGATCAGCCGCCGCGACGCATCATGTCGAAGAACTCGACATTGGTCTTGGTGGCCTTCATGTTCTTGAGCATCAGCTCCATCGCCTCGATCTCGTCCATGTTGTACATGAGCTGACGCAGGATCCGGGTCTTCTGCAGGATCTCGGGCGGCAACAGCAGTTCTTCGCGGCGGGTGCCGCTGCGGTTGAGCTGGATCGAGGGGAACACGCGCTTCTCGTAGAGGCGGCGGTCGAGGTGGATTTCGGAGTTGCCGGTGCCCTTGAACTCTTCGAAGATCACCTCGTCCATGCGGCTGCCGGTGTCGATCAGCGCAGTGCCGATGATGGTCAGCGAGCCGCCTTCTTCCACATTGCGTGCCGCGCCGAGGAAGCGCTTGGGGCGCTGCAGGGCGTTGGAGTCCACGCCGCCGGTCAGCACCTTGCCGGACGAAGGCACCACGTTGTTGTAGGCACGGGCGAGGCGGGTGATCGAGTCGAGCAGGATCACCACGTCCTTCTTGAGCTCGACCAGGCGCTTGGCGCGCTCGATCACCATTTCGGCGACGTGTACGTGGCGGGCGGCGGGCTCGTCGAAGGTCGAGGCGATGACTTCGCCCTTGACCGTTCGCTGCATCTCGGTCACTTCTTCAGGCCGCTCGTCCACGAGCAGCACCATCATGTGCACCTCGGGGTAGTTGGCACTGATCGCGTGTGCGATGTGCTGCATCATGACCGTCTTGCCGCTCTTGGGCGGGGCCACGAGCAGGGCGCGCTGGCCTTTGCCGATCGGGGCGATGATGTCGATGATCCGGCCGGTGATGTTCTCGTCGCCCTTGAAGTTGTCGCGTTCGAGGCGCATCAACTGCTTGGGGAACAGCGGGGTCAGGTTCTCGAACATGACCTTGTGCTTGTTCGCCTCGGGCGGGCCGTCGTTGACCTTGTCGAGCTTGGTCAGCGCGAAGTAGCGCTCGCCGTCCTTGGGCGTGCGCACTTCGCCTTCGATCATGTCGCCGGTGTGCAGGTTGAAGCGTCGGACCTGGCTCGGCGAGATGTAGATGTCGTCCGTGCTCGCGGTGAAGCTGGTGTCGGGGCTGCGCAGGAAGCCGAAGCCGTCGGGCAGGATTTCGAGCACGCCGTCGGCAAACACCTGTTCGCCGGCCTTCGCACGCTTCTTGATGATCGCGAACATCAGTTCCTGCTTGCGCATGCGACCGACGTTTTCGATCTCCAGGGCTTCGGCCTGCTTGAGGACTTCGGAGACGTGAAGTGCCTTGAGTTCGTTTAAGTGCATGGAACGACCCCTTGCGGGGATAGCTGTCAAAACGGGGGGGAGGTTTGATGTGAGGCGAGAGATGCCTCACAAACCGGGGAACTCGAACCGGGTCCCTGAAAGGGCCGGTGATCTTTGGGGGATTATGACAGGAAAAAAGCCGCCAACGCATTGCGCGTGGGCGGCCGGGAGGCTCTTTTTCAGGCGAGCTGCTGGTCGATGAAGGCGGTCAGTTGCGCCTTGCTCATCGCGCCGACCTTGGTGGCGGCAAGCTGGCCGTCCTTGAACAGCATCAGGGTCGGGATGCCGCGGATGCCGAACTTGGCGGGGATGTCGCGGTTCTCGTCGACATTCATCTTGGCGATCTGCAGCTTGCCTTCGTAGGCGCTGGAGACTTCGTCCAGGATTGGCGCGATCATCTTGCAGGGGCCGCACCATTCGGCCCAGTAATCCACGAGCACAGGCTTGCCGGACTTGAGCACGTCGGCTTCGAAAGAGGAGTCGGAGATGTGTTTGATGAGGTCGCTGGCCATGGGATGTGTCCTTCTGCGCTGAGAGTTTCGGTGCAGCTAAAGTGCGGGTCATTGTGACAGAAACCAAGTTCCGGCGTGGCCGGCACAGAAGCTATGGCGCCGATAGCCAAAGCACCCAGAGCGCTTCGACAACCTCCCATGCATCCCTCTGAGCATCACCCCGCGCACGCGCTCTGGCGCGACCCAGGCCACGGCATCGTCGGCCGCATCTCGCGCGTGCTGGCTCAGCGTGACCTGCATCCGTCCCGCACGGTGGTTCTGGTGCCGTACGCGCAACTCATGCAGGTCGCGCGCGACATGTGGGCCGCCCACGGTGCGCCGGGGTTCGCGCCGCGTTTCGAGACCACTCGCAACTGGGCGCGCAGCATCGGCGGCTTCGTGCCCGATGCGGACGACATCGCATTCGATATGGCGCGCGACCTTCTCACTGCGCAGTCGCTCCTGGCGCGAGCGGGATTCGGCGCGTCGCGCAATGCATTGGCGGGGCGTCTGGTCGAGATCGCGCTGCAACTGGCACCGCTGGCCGCGGCCGAGTCGCCCGGCGAGCGCACGGCGTGGATGGAGCGCGTGCGTGGACAGATCGAGGCCGGGCGCGGATCCGAATGGTTCGACGTGGAGAGCGCGCTGAACGGTGTCGCGCTCGCCTGGGCCGGCAGCTCGGGCTATGCGACCGACGTCCTCTTTTCACGGGGCGCGCTGGCGCAAGTGGACCAGCTGATCGTGCTCGACGGCCTGCAGCCCGACCCGCTCATCAGGAAGCTCGCGGCGCTGTTCGGCGACCGCTGCGCGCACCTGCCGCTCGTGACGAAGGATGCGCCCTCGCACGTCGGACTTCACGCGGCCACGGATCCCGAAGACGAAGCCGAACGCGCTGCCGCCTGCGTGCTGCGCCACTTGACGGAAGGCCGTGCCCCGGTCGCCCTGGTTGCGACCGACCGTGCCCTGACGCGACGCATCAGCGCGCATCTCGTCGCGCATGGCGTCACGCCGCACGACGAGACGGGCTGGAAGCTGTCGACCACGCGCGCAGCCGCCAGCCTGATGAGCGCACTGCGCGCTTGCTCCCACGACGCCGGCAGCGACCAGGTTCTGGACTGGCTCAAACATGCCGAAGCTTTCGATCGCAGTGCGGTGCTCTCGCTCGAGGCACGCTTGCGCGACCGTGGCATGCGCGACTGGCGCGGCTGGTGCGCATTCGTGGCCGTCAGCTCGAAGCCCCAGGATGCGGCGCTGCGCCCTTTGACGGAATCCATCGAAGCGGCGCGCGCAGCACTGGTCGGCTCGCGGCCTCTTGGCGAGTGGCTCGCTGCCGCGCGGGCGCTGCTCGATGCCAGCGGCCAGTGGCTGGGCCTGACGAGGGATGTGGCCGGGCTCGAGGCGATTTCCGCACTGCATCTGGATGCCGAGTCCGGGGAGATTCGCGGCCCCCGTTGCACGCTCGTGGAGTTCACGGCCTGGGTGCGCGATGTGCTCGAGGCGGCGAGCTTCGTGCTGGTGCCCGGAGAATCGGAGTCGCCGGGCGCCGTGATACTCCCGCTTCATCACCTGCTTGGCCGTGCGTTCGCCGCGGTGGTGGTGCCGGGGTGCGACGACCAACGTCTGCCGGCGTCGCCCGAGCCCGCCGGCGACTGGAGCGCTGCCCAGCGCGAAGCACTGGCGCTGCCTTCGCGCGAAGCGCTCGAGGCTGCGCAGCGTGCCGGTTGGGCGGTTGCGATGGGCGCCCCGCATTGCGACGTGCTCTGGCGCCGGTTCGATGCAAGCGGCGAACCTGTGCGGCCGAGTCCGCTCGTGCAGATGCTTCATCTCGACGGCGCCGCCGAAGACGCGGCCGACCCGCGTACGCGCGTGCCAGTGGCGACGCGGCCGACCCCGCATCCGAGGCCGCAGGGCGATGCGCTGATGCCGCCCACGCTCTCATCGACGGCTTACGAAGACTTGCGACGCTGCCCCTATCGATTCTTCGCCTTGCGGCAACTGGGTCTGCGAAGCAGCGATGAACTGGACGCCGAGCTCGACAAGCGCGACTTCGGCAACTGGCTGCACGCGGTGCTTGGCCATTTCCATGAGGCGCTGAAGCTCGACCCGACCCCGGACCTGCACGCGCGCCGCACCATGATGGCCGACGCCGAGGCCCAGGCGACCCGCGAATTCGGCCTTTCCGAGGCCGAGTTCCTGCCGTTCGCCGCCGCCTGGCCTGCAACGCGCGACGGCTACCTGGCCTGGCTCGCGGGCCACGAGGCAGGTGAAGGCGCAGTGTTCGTCGAATCCGAGCCGTGGAAGGAAGTGCCGCTGGCGCGCATCAAGCTGGTCGGCCGACTGGACCGCGTCGATTCGACGCCCGATGGCAAGGCCTTCGTGATCGACTACAAGACCGAGTCCGCCGACAAGACCCGCGAGCGCGTGAAAGACCCCTACGAAGACACCCAGCTTGCGTTCTATGCGGCGCTGTTCCCGGACGACACGCTGCGCGCCGCCTATGTCAACGTCGGTGAGAAATCCTCCGGCACCCGCGCCTTCGAGCAAGAGGACATCGTGGAGGCTCGCGATGCGCTGGTCGAGGGCGTGATCGGCGATCTCGAACGCATCGCCGCGGGTGCACCGCTGCCCGCACTCGGCGAAGGGCAGGTGTGCGAGCACTGCGCCGCGCGCGGGCTCTGCCGAAAGGATTTCTGGGAGGGCCAGCCATGACCGCGCCCGCCTACGAACACAACGGCGCGCATGTGTCGCGCGAGCGCTTCTACGAGATCGCGTGCGATCCGCGCCGTTCGGTCGCGGTGGAGGCGTGTGCCGGCGCCGGCAAGACATGGATGCTCGTGTCGCGCATCCTTCGCGCCCTGCTCGAGCATGGCGACGCCGCCTGTGCGCCCCATGAGATCCTCGCGATCACCTTCACGAAGAAGGCTGCCGGCGAGATGCGCGAGCGTCTCGACCAGTGGCTGGAGAAGTTCGCGGCACAGCCGGTGGAAGAGCTGGTGCCCGAGCTGAGGATGCGCGGCATGTCGCTCGAAGCCGCACAGGGCGCGGCGCCCCGGCTGAAGGGCCTCTATCGCGAACTTCTGGGCCGCGGCCGGCCGGTGCAGTTCCGGACCTTTCATGCATGGTTCGCCGGCCTGCTGCGCAATGCGCCGGTCGCGGTGCTCGAGCGGTTGCGGCTTCCGGCCAACTACCAGCTGCTCGAAGACGACGCCGAGGCACGCATCCGCGCCTGGCGCCCGTTCTATGCGGCGGTGACGGCGGACGCGGAGGCTTCGGCGGACTACCACGCGCTGGTCGCGACGCACGGCCGATCGCAGATCGCCAAGGCGCTCGACGAGGCGCTCACCCGCCGCGTCGAGTTCGCGCTTGCCGAAGCGCACGATGCGGTCGATGGCGCGGTGACGCCGATGCAGGCGATGTATCCCGCCTTTGCGGGCTCGGACTCGCCGGATGATGTCCTGCTGCGCGATCCGGCCTGGCGCGGCGTGCTGCTGGCGGCAGCGCGTGCGCTGGGCCGCGCGAGCGCGCCGACCTTCTCGCGCCGCGGCGTCGAACTGGAGCAGGCGGTGACCGACGGCCACGTCGAAGGCGTTCTCGATGCGCTGCTCACGCAGAAGGGAGAGCCTCGCAAATTCGGCGAGAAGCTCGTCGGCATCGAGGATGTGCGCGCGGCGCAGGAGCGCGTACAGCAGTACGGCGCCGCACGTGCGCAGCACGAGGCATGGCTCTATCAGCAACGCATGGCGCGGCTCACGCGGCTGCTCGTCAAGTGCTTCGCCGAGGTGAAGCTTGTCAACGGCTGGGTCGACATGAACGATGTCGAACAGGCGGCGCACATGCTACTGGGCAATGCGGAACTCTGGGGCTGGGTGCAGGAGCGTCTCGATGCGGGTGTGCGGCACCTGCTCATCGACGAGTTCCAGGACACGAACCCGCTGCAGTGGCAGGCCCTCAACGGATGGCTCGGCAGCTATGCCGGCGCCGGCGCCCGGCGCCCGGGCGTGTTCATCGTCGGCGATCCCAAGCAAAGCATCTACCGCTTCCGCCGTGCGGAGCCGCAGGTGTTCATTGCGGCCAAGGAGTTCGTGCGGCAGGGGCTTGGCGGCGACTTGCTCAACTGCGACCACACCCATCGCAACGCGCAGGCGGTGATCGGTCTCGTGAATGCCGCGATGCAGGAGGCGCAGCAGGCCGGCGAGTTCGGCGGCTTCCGCGATCACACGACCGAATCGGGCACGGTGGGGCGCATCGTCAAGCTGCCGCTGATCGGGCGCGACGCGGTTGCCGCCGCGTCCCCGGCCGATGCGACGGCGGATCTTGCACCTGCGTGGCGCGACAGTCTGACCACTCCGCGGCTCTTGCCCGAAGAGAAGCTCCTGCAGAAGGAATGTCAGCAAGCCGCCCGCTGGATCGCCGCGCGCATCGCCGAGGGCATCGCGCCCAGCCAGGTCATGGTGCTCGCGCGCCGGCGCAGCCGGCTTGCGGTGATGCAGGACGAGTTGCGCAAGCTGCACATCGCGGTCCAGCAGCCGGAAAAGAACGAGCTCAACGATGCTCCCGAAGTGCAGGACGTGGTTGCGCTCATCGATGCGCTGGTGTCGCCGGACCACGATCTCTCGCTCGCACGGGCGCTGAAGTCGCCGCTATGGCACCTGGGCGACGACGCACTGGTGCAGATCGCACGCCGTCAGCGCGAAGCCCGCGCGAGCTGGTTCGACCTGCTGCAGGCGCCGGATTGGCCTGCGCCGCTGGCCGGCATCGGTCCGCGGCTGCGGGAGTGGCAGCAGTGGTTGCAGGCGCTGCCGCCGCATGATGCGCTGAGCGCGATCTTTCACGATGCCGACGTCCTTTCGACGTTTGCGGCTGCGGCGCCGGCGGCCATGCGTTCGTCCGTCATTGCCAACCTGCGGGGACTGCTTGCGGCTTCGCTCGAACTCGATGGCGCGCGCTTCGCGACGCCGTATGGCTTCGTGCGCGCATTGCGCGCGGGCGGCGTGCGAGCGCCTTCGGTGTCGGTGACCGAGGCGGTGCAGCTTCTCACGGTCCATGGCGCCAAAGGCCTCGAGGCCAGGTTCGTCCTGATGCTCGACACGGACGCCTCCGCGCAGCGTGCGCAGACCATGGGCGTGCTCGTCAAATGGCCGGGCCACGCGCCCGCGCCGGAGCGCTTCGTGTTCATCGCAAGCGAGAAGAATCCGCCAGCCTGCACGACGGACGATCTGGCGGAAGAGCAGTCGGCCAGGCATCGCGAAGAGATCAACGGACTTTATGTGGCGGCCACGCGCGCGCGGGAAGCACTGGTGGTTTCCGCCGTCGCCGCCGCGCGGACGAATGGGCGAAGTTGGTGGGCGAGGCTCGAAGGCCTCTGCGAGCCGATCGACGATGTGGAGACGACGGCGGACATCGCGGCGGAGTCCGTGCCTTCGTCGTTCGAGATGCCGAGCCTGTCAGCGCTCGCGATCGAGTCGTCCGCGAAGCCATCCGTGGTGTCCATGGTGCGAAGCACCGACAGCCGTGCATCCGCGCTCGGACAGGCCATGCACCGCCTGCTCGAATGGACGCAGCCGGGCGCGCCTCTGCCGATGGAACATCTGCGCGCGGCCGCCCGCGAATTCATGCTCGACCTGCAGGCCACCCGCGCGGCGGCCGCCATGGCGCAGCGCATTCGTTCCGGCGCGGGCGCCTGGGCATGGGAGATCGATGCGCTGGACTGGCACGGCAATGAAGTCACGCTGGTCCATGAGGGGCAGGTTCTGCGCATCGACCGGCTGGTGCGCCACCGCGAGAGCGGCGCGTGGTGGGTGCTCGACTACAAGTCCGCGGCCCGCCCCGAGCGCGATGCAACCCTGATCGCGCAACTCAATCGCTACCGCGATGCGGTGCAGGAAGCCTATCCCGGCGAAACCGTGCGAGCGGCCTTCCTCACGGGGCAGGGCGAACTGGTCACACTCGAATGAACAAAGAAAAGTCTGTAGCGATCGTCGGCGGCGGTCCCGCCGGATTGATGGCTGCCGAAGTCCTGAGCCGGCACGGCGCGCAGGTCCACCTGTATGACGCCATGCCCTCGGTGGGGCGCAAGTTTCTGCTCGCGGGGCGCGGCGGACTCAACCTCACGCATTCCGAACCTTTCGATCGATTCGTCGAACGCTTCGGCGAGCGACGCGCAGAGATCGAGGCGCTGCTTCGCCGGTTCGGCCCCGATGCGCTGCGCGAATGGGCGCACGGGCTCGGGATCGAAACCTTCGTGGGCACCTCGGGCCGGGTCTTTCCGAAGGACATGAAGGCCGCACCGCTTCTGCGTGCATGGTTGCATCGTCTGCGAGAGGCGGGCGTGCAATTTCACATGCGCCATCGATGGATCGGCTGGGAGGATGCATCGGCGCCGACAAGCCGCTTGCGCTTCGGAGCACCGGGCGGCGATGTCGTCGTGTCGCACGATGCGGTCGTGCTGGCGCTCGGCGGCGCGAGTTGGGAACGCCTGGGGTCCGATGGCGCATGGGTGCCGTGGCTGGCGTCGCGCGGTGTCGACATCGCGCCGCTGGTTCCCGCCAACTGCGGGTTCGACCTGCCGTGGACCCCATACTTCGCCGAGCGCTTCGCCGGAATGCCATTCAAGTCGGTTGCCGTTGCGTTCACCGACACGCAGGGGCGCCGGTTCGCGCGCAAGGGCGAGTTCGTCGCGACCGCCACGGGCATCGAAGGAAGCCTGATCTACGCCGCGTCCGCCTTGCTGCGCGATGAGATCGCGGCGCACGGCAGCGCCACCTTGGCGCTCGACCTGTTGCCCGATCGCACGCCGGAGCAGGTGCGCGCTGCCGTGATCCATCCGCGCGGTTCGCGATCGGTCGCGAGCCATCTGAAGAGCCGCTTGGGCCTCGACGGCATCAAGGCGGCCGTGCTGCACGAAGTGCTCACGAAAGACGAGATGCATTCGCCGGAAAGACTGGCTGAAACGATCAAGGCCGTCCCGCTTCGGGTCGTCGCACCGAGGCCGATCGATGAGGCCATCAGTACCGCCGGCGGGGTGCGCTTCGAGGCGCTCGACGACAAACTGATGAGCCTTGCGCTGCCGGGCGTCTTCATTGCCGGCGAGATGCTCGATTGGGAAGCGCCCACCGGCGGCTATCTGCTGACTGCCTGCATGGCCAGTGGCGCTGCTGCGGCAGACGGCGTGCTTCGCATCCTGGACTGAGCCCTACACCGCCTCTGGGCGCAGCTGCCAGTGCCTCACGGTGGTTGCGATGACCCGCGCCGCGTGGATCTGAAGATTGACTGCGCGCGCGGCGGGCGCGGCGGATGCAATGGGAAAGGGCCACGCAGACCGGCCGACCCGCGGCCGAGGTGCAAATGGAAGCACTCGCGCCGCGGCTTGGGGGGAGGGGTGGGTGGTCATATCGTCGCCTCGAGTTGTTCTTGGAGACGACGAATTCTACTCGTTTCACTGTATTTGCATACAGTACTTTCGGTTGAAAGCGCTGGGCGTGAACCCTTCAACGAGCTTCTTGAATGAGGTTGACGAGCCTTACCCCCGGCACTGGCTACGCAGTTAGGGCTGCTTGGTTCCCCACCTGACCCGGTTGGCCACTTCACCATGCGGGGAGGCCCGTCAACCGCTGATTGTAGGCGACGATTCACCACACCATCAGGGAAGTCTCGAGCGCCGCATCGGCGTAGTACAGGCGTACGCCGATCTGGTAGCGCCGTCCCTTCTGCAGACGCATGCTGACCTTGGCGTTGAGGTCCGTGCCGCTGTCGTCGGCCCCTGCGATCTGGACGTTGCCGGTAGGCGTGACCTCGAACAGCACGAGGACCGTGTCGGACGTGCCGAAGGTCCCGATGTTGTAGGTGCGCGTGCGGGGCGGCAGGAAATCGAAGATGCGCGTTTCGCCGGCATTGAGCTTCAGCAACTGTGACAGCCCGACCCCGAGCGCTGCGACGTCAGCCGCCTTGACGCCGGGGTAGGACTCCAGCACCCACGACTTGTCCGCGGCAGACAGCCCGCCTTTCGGCTTGATCCCCGCCTTGTAGGCGGCCGGGGCGTCGATCAGTCCCGCATCGAATCGATACTCCATGACCGAATCAGGATCCCACGTCGTTCCCTTGATCTCCGACACCGGGATCTTGCGCAGGATGTTCCACTCGATCTGCGCGTCGTCCCAGTTGTTCGGCGGACCCTTGAAATAGTCGAGCACCGCCTGCCGGTTCCAGGTGATGCCGGCGTTGGGGTTCTGGTGCTCGTGCTCGAGGCCGATGGTGTGGCCAATCTCGTGCAGCGCGGTGTCGCGGCCGTACGCAGTCGTGAGCGGCCACCCGAAATTCATCGTGCGCTCTTGCAGCGACTTGATGTTGAGCACGTCGCGGCCCACGTAGGACCACGAGCCGTCATTCGGGTTGAATCCGATTCGCACCATGGCGTCTTCCGGGGCGTTGACGCGGCGGAAGCTGATGCCGATGCCCAGCTTGGCCCAGGTGTCGAACGCCTCGTCGACCACGCCCATGTCCGCATTGCCGCCGAGCCAGGCCGCGGGCACCGCATCGCCGCGCTTGAAGCAGTAGTAGGTGATTTGCGTGCCGCTCACCCATTTCTTGCTCGCGGCCAGGATGGCGCGGGTGCGGCCGGCGGGCATGCCGACTTCGAAGTGGCGCAGCGGTTGGATGGGTTGGGCGCAGTAGCGGCGCGGACCGGTGTCCTCGGCGGGTTTGGATTTCCGGGCGGCGGTGGTGGCTGCGGACTTGCGCGATGCGGTGGCCATGGCGGTCTCCTCCAACGGTTTTCATGCTAGGACACGGGGTCGGGATTTCCATCTGAAAGATGGCCTAGTTCGTGGCCGGAGCGCCCCGGCGGGCGCCCTAAAATGCGCCGATGGCCTATCTCGTGCTCGCTCGCAAACACCGTCCAAGAACCTTCAGCGAGATGGTGGGGCAGGAGCATGTCGTGCAGGCGCTCGAAAACGCGCTGACCTCGCAGCGCCTGCATCACGCCTACCTCTTCACCGGCACGCGCGGCGTCGGCAAGACGACCGTCTCGCGCATCCTGGCCAAGTCGCTCAACTGCCAGGGCCCGGACGGGCAGGGCGGCATCACCGCCACGCCCTGCGGCATATGCCAGGCGTGCAGGGATATCGATTCGGGCCGCTTCGTCGACTACACCGAACTCGACGCGGCCTCCAACCGCGGCGTGGACGAAGTGCAGGCGCTGCTCGAACAGGCCGTCTACAAGCCGGTGCAGGGCCGCTTCAAGGTCTTCATGATCGACGAAGTGCACATGCTCACCGGGCACGCCTTCAACGCAATGCTGAAGACGCTGGAGGAGCCGCCGGAGTACCTCAAGTTCGTGCTCGCCACGACCGATCCGCAGAAGGTGCCGGTCACCGTGCTGTCGCGCTGCCTGCAGTTCAACCTGCGGCCGATGGCGCCCGAGACCGTGCTCGAGCATCTCACCCGCGTGCTGCAGACCGAATCGGTCCCCGCCGAGCCGCAGGCGCTGCGGCTGATTGCGCGTGCCGCCCGCGGGTCGATGCGCGATGCGCTGTCGCTCACCGACCAGGCGATCGCCTTCGGCAACGGCGAGCTCCAGGAAAGCGGCGTGCGCCACATGCTGGGCAGCGTGGACCGCGGCCATGTGTTCCGGCTGATCGAGGCGCTGGCGCAGGGCGACGGCAAGACCGTCGTCGAGACCGCCGAGGGCTTGCGGCGCGACGGTTTGTCGGCCGCATCGACGCTCGAGGAAATGACCGCGGTGCTGCAGGGCATGGCGGTGCTGCAGGCCGTTCCTTCGCGCGTGGGCGCGGACACGGGCGGCGACCCCGAGGCGGCCGAAACAGCCCGCCTCGCTGCGCTGATGCCGGCCGACGAGACGCAACTGCTCTACAGCCTGTGCCTGCACGGCCGTACCGAACTGGGACTTGCGCCCGACGAATACGCGGCGCTCACGATGGTGTTGCTGCGTCTGCTCGCATTCAAGCCGAGCGGCGCGGCCACAGAGGAAAAAAAAACTCTGAATGAAGCGCCGCGGCGCGAAGTGCCCCTGGCGCGCGTCGCACCTGCTGAGGCCGCACCGCCGGTTGCCGTAGCGCCGCCGAGCGTGGATCCGGCGGCTGCGCCCTTGGCTCCTGCCGCGCGGCCGGGCCATCGTCTGCCGGTCGTGGACGCGCCAGCGCTGAACGTCGCTGCTTCCGCGCGGCCGGTGGCTACCGACGAGCCCGAGCCGGCCCCGACCAAGGTCATGGCCGTGCCGGTGCGCGTGCAGCCGCCCGCGGGGGCACGTGAGGGTGAATCGATGGCGTCGGCCGCATCGCACCCGATTCCGCCCAGCGAGGAGGGGGATTTCTGGTACGCCACAGTCACGCAGATGGTGGCGGCCGAGTCCATCGCGGCGCTGGCGCGGGAGCTCGCATTGCAATCGCAACTGGTCGCCCGCGATGTCGACCAATGGCTGCTGCGCGTCGAGCGAGAATCGCTCAATCAGTCCGGCAGCCGGGACAAGGTCCAGGCGGCGCTTGCGGCGCTCGGTCATGACGTGAAAATCGCGATCGAGATCGGCAGCGTCGTCGACAGCCCGGCGCGCCGCAACAAGCAGGCTGCCGAGGAGCGCCAGCGCGTCGCCGAGGAGGCGATACGCAATGATCCGGACGTGCAGTCGATGATGCGCGACTGGGACGCGAGGATCGTCCCGGGCACGCTTCGACCCGTCTAGTGTTTTCAATTTCTTTCAACGATCGACAGGACCAACGATGTTCAACAAAGGACAACTGGCCGGCCTCATGAAGCAGGCGCAGGCGATGCAGGACAACCTCAAGAAGGCGCAGGAAGAGCTCGCCACGATCGAGGTCGAAGGCGAGTCGGGTGCCGGACTCGTGAAGGTGGTGATGACGTGCAAGCACGACGTCAAGCGCATCACGATCGACCCGAGCCTGCTGACCGACGACAAGGACATGCTCGAAGACCTCGTGGCGGCCGCTTTCAACGCCGCCGTGCGCAAGGCCGAGGAAACCAGCGAGCAGAAGATGGGCAAGCTCACAGCCGGCATGCCGGGCCTGCCGCCCGGCATGAAGCTGCCGTTCTGAGCGCGCGAGCGTCGATGGCGGATTCCGGCTCGCTCGATGCGCTGGTCGATGCGCTGCGCCGGCTTCCCGGTGTCGGTGCGAAGTCGGCCTCGCGCATGGCCTTTCATTTGCTGCAGCACGACCGCGAGGGCGCGCAGATGCTTTCGCGCGCATTGCAGCAGGCGGCGAGCAACGTGCGACATTGCACGCGGTGCAACACCTTCACGGAAGCATCGATCTGCAACGTGTGCAGCGATCCGCGCCGCGATGCGACCAAGCTTTGCGTGATCGAGACGCCCGCCGATCAGGCGGCGCTGGAGCGCACCGGCGCGTTCAAGGGCTACTACTTCGTGCTGATGGGCAAGCTCAGCCCGCTCGATGGCATCGGTCCCAAGGACATCGGGCTTGCCAAGCTGTTCGACCGCGCGCTCGACGGCACGGTGACCGAAGTGATCCTCGCGACCAACTTCACCGCCGAAGGCGAGGCGACCGCGCATGTCATTGGCGAGGCGCTCAAGCAGCGCGGCCTCACCGTGACGCGGCTGGCGCGCGGCGTGCCGGCCGGCAGCGAGCTCGAGTACGTCGACCTGGGCACCATTGCGCACGCGCTGGTCGATCGCCGCTAAGCGAAAGCCATCGCGAGGAGACGCGCGCATGAGCCTCCCCCATCTGACCCTGGCCTATTGGTGCGTTCTCGCCGCTGCGTTGCTGCCGTATATGTCGGCCTACATCGCGAAGGCCGGTGCATTCGATCTCAAGGACAACAACGCGCCGCGGGAATGGGGCACCCGGCAGGCCGGCTGGCGCGCGAGAGCAATCAGCGCGCAGGCCAATGGCTTCGAGGGCCTGCCGTTTTTCATCGGCGCAGTGGTCATCGCGCATCAGCTCGGCGCAGCACAAGCGACGCTCGACATGCTGGCCCTCGCGTATGTGGTGCTGCGCGTTATCTACATCGGCGTGTATATCTGGGGCATCGGCGCCTTGCGCAGCGCGGTGTGGACGCTGGGCTTTCTGGCGAACATCGCGATCCTCTTCGCGGGCCGCTAGAGGTCTTCATGTTTACGTGAAAACCCGCACGGGATGTTCCCGATGCAGGCGCTGAATCGCGCCCCTAAGCTCGTTTCGAACCACGAAAACAGAGCCTCAGGCGTCGTCATCCATGCTGCTCAATCGCCGTACCTTCACCTTCGCTGCGGCACTGGGAGCCGCTGCCATCGGTGCGCCGCTGGTCCATGGTCAGCCGAAGCTCGAGAAGTCGAAGATATCGATCGCCGTGGGCGGCAAGGCGGCGTTCTACTACCTGCCGCTGACCATCTCCGAGCAGCTTGGCTACTTCCAGGCAGAAGGCCTCGAAGTCGAGATCTCGGACTTTGCCGGCGGCTCACGCGCGTTGCAGGCGGTGGTCGGCGGATCCGCCGACGTGTGCTCGGGCGCCTTCGAGCACACCATCAACCTGCAGGCGAAGAACCAGTACTTTCAGTCCTTCGTGCTGCAAGGGCGCGCGCCGCAGATCGCCATCGGCGTGTCGACCAAGAACATGCCCTCGTACGCCAGCGTCGCCGACCTCAAGGGCAAGAAGATCGGTGTCTCCGCGCCCGGCTCGTCGACCAACATGGTGGCGAATCTGGTCCTCTCGCGCGGAGGACTCAAGGCCAGCGACGTGAGCTACATCGGCGTCGGTGTCGCGGCCGGCGCGCTGACCGCGCTGCGTTCGGGGCAGATCGACGCCATCAGCAACACCGACCCGGTCATGACGATGCTCGAGCAGAAGGGCGACGTGAAGATCATCAGCGACACGCGCACGCTCAAGGGCACGCAGGACGTGTTCGGCGGCCTGATGCCGGCGGCGTGCCTCTATGCGTCTTCCGAGTTCGTGCAGAAGCATCCCAACACCTGCCAGGCGCTGGCCAACGCGATCGTGCATGGCCTCAAGTGGCTGCAGACGGCGGGGCCGGGCGACATCATCAAGACGGTGCCCGAGACCTATCTGCTCGGCGACCGCGCGCTGTATCTCGCTTCGTTCGACAAGGTGCGCGAGGCGATCGCCACCGACGGGGTGGTTCCGGCCGACGGGCCGAAGACTGCATTGAACGCCATCGCGAGCTTCGACTCGACGGTCAAGGCCGACAAGATCGACCTCTCGAAGCTCTATACCAACGAGTTTGCGCGGCGTGCGAAGGACAGGTTCAAGGCCTGACTTGCGCGTCCAGCAACCCGGCTTCGGCCGGGTTTTTTCTTTGATCTCATGGTGGACCACGCACTCGAACTCCTGAACATCAGTTGCATCTTCCGCGCGAAGGACGACCGGACGCAGCGCTACACGGCCGTCGCAGATGCCACCCTGCGCGTGCGTGCAGGAGAGTTCGTGTCGGTGGTGGGGCCGACCGGGTGTGGCAAGTCGACGCTGCTCAATGTCGGTGCCGGGCTGCTCGAGCCTTCGTCGGGCGAGGTGAAGGTCTTCGGGCAATCGCTCAATGGCATCAATGCGCGCGCGGGATACATGTTCCAGAGCGAAGCGCTGATGCCGTGGCGCAGTGCGATGGACAACGTGATGGTCGGCCTGCAGTATCGCGGCATACCCGATGCGAAGGCACGCGCACTGGCGAGCGAGTGGCTCTCGCGCGTGGGTCTGGCGGGCTTCGGCGACCGCTATCCGCACCAGCTTTCGGGCGGCATGCGCAAGCGCGCGGCGCTGGCGCAGGTGCTGGCGCTGGACCCGGACATCATCCTCATGGACGAGCCCTTCAGCGCGCTCGACATCCAGACGCGGCAGCTGATGGAGAACGAAGTTCTCGCGCTCTGGGCGAGCAAGAAGAAGGCGGTGCTCTTCATCACGCACGACCTCGACGAGGCGATCGCGATGAGTGACCGCGTGGTCGTTCTGTCCGCGGGGCCGGCCACGCGGCCGATCGGCGAGTTCGAGATCGACCTGCCGCGTCCGCGCGACGTGGCCGAGGTTCGCACGCATCCGCGATTCATCGAATTGCATTCGCAGATCTGGGCCGTGCTACGCGATGAAGTGCTCAAGGGCTACGCACAGCAGCTGACAAAGGTCGCCTGACATGACACTTCGCCCCAATGAAAGCAATGCGCGCTTCTGGCAGGTCGTGCTGCTGCTGCTGTTGTTGGTGGCGTGGCATGTTTCGTCGCGCAACGAGCAGTTCGCGTTCTTCGTCGGCGAACCGATCAAGGTCGCGGGCCGGATCTGGAGCTGGTTCATGCCGATCGCGATCCCTCCGAACCCCGTGTTCCCGGAAGGGCTGCCGGGCAACGCGGATGTCTATTTGCACCTCGGCGTGACACTGCTCGAGACGGTGCTGGCCTTCATCTTCGGCACCGTGCTGGGGTTGGCTTTCGGCCTGTGGCTCGCGCTGGCGCCGACGGCAAGCCTCGTCTTCGATCCCTACATCAAGGCGGCCAACTCGATGCCGCGCGTGATCCTCGCGCCGATCTTCGCACTGTGGTTCGGCCTGGGCATCTGGAGCAAGGTGGCGCTGGCGGTCACGCTGGTGTTCTTCATCGTGTTCTTCAACGTCTACCAAGGCGTGAGGGAGGTGAGCCCGGTGGTGCTCGCCAATGCGCGCATGCTCGGGGCGAACCAGCGCCAGCTTTTGCGCACGGTGTACCTGCCGAGCGCGACGAGCTGGGTGTTCTCGAGCCTGCACACCTCGGTCGGCCTGGCTTTCGTGGGCGCGGTCGTCGGCGAGTACCTGGGCTCCGCGCGCGGGGTGGGCTACCTCATCCTGCAGGCCGAAGGCACCTTCGACGTGAACACGGTATTTGCCGGCATCGTGGTGCTCACCGGCTTTGCGCTGGTACTCGACGGCATCGTCGGTGTGTTGGAGCGGCGGCTCATGAAATGGCAGCCGAGGATCGGCGAAACCGAAAAGATCTGAACCTCCCCCAGCCGCGCTCTCAGCGCTTCTTCTTGGAAGGCGTTCCGCCGCGCGGCTCGCGAACCACTTGCTTCTCGGCCGGTTTCTTCGCCGTCTTGGAGGGGGTGCCTCGCGGTTCCCTCGATACCACGCTGTCCGCCTTGAGCGTCTTGAGCGTCCTGCCGCCCGTCAGGTGCGCTAGCCCGGCGCCGACGCGCGTGGCCGGGGCAGCCTTCACCGGCAGGTAAACCACCACGTCGTAGCCCTTCGGGAAGGCGTGATTGGTCTTCACGTCATTCCACTCGGCCACGCTGGCCGGGCTGAGACGATAGCGCTGGGCAATGCTCGCGACGCTGTCGCGCTTGCCCGCTTTGATGACAGTGCGGCGCGTGACGATCTCGGGCTGGAAGCTCAGGTGGCCGGTGTCGGCGACGACCGCGTCCACGTCTTCCTGCACACGCGCGGTCCGCGGCACGATCAGCGTCGAGCCGGCCTTGATCAGCATCCGCGGGGGCACGCTGTTGATCGCGCGCAGGTCGGCTTCACTCATGCCCGAGCGCTGGGCCGCGTCCGCGACGGTCATGGTGCTGGGCACGGTCCATGCGGTCCAGCTCGCGTACTGCCCTTGCGCATAGGCCTCGAAATTGCGCTGGAAGACTGCCGCGTTGTCCCACGGCAGCAGGATCTCCGGCGTGCCCGCGGCCAGCAGCACAGGCTTGTGGGCCGACGGATTGAGCGCGCGGAAGTCGTCGATCTTGACGTCCGCCAGCTTCGCCGCGAGGTCGACATCGAGGTCGCGCTTGAGTTCGACGGTCTGGAAGTACGGGTGGTTGGCGATGAGCGGCAGGTCGGTGTTGAAGCGTTCTGGGCTCGCGACGATGTTCTTCACCGCCTGCAGCTTCGGCACGTACATCCGCGTTTCGGCGGGCATCGACAGGTCGTTGTAGCCGGTAGGCAGTCCTGCGCGCTGGTTCTTCGCGATGGCGCGGCTCACATTGCCTTCGCCCCAGTTGTAGGCGGCGAGGGCGAGATGCCAGTCTCCGAACATGCCGTAGAGCTTCTGGAGGTAGTCGAGCGCCGCGCGGGTGGAGGCGACCACGTCGCGGCGGTCGTCGCGGAAGATGTTCTGCTTGAGGTCGTAGTCGGTGCCGGTGGCCGGCATGAACTGCCACATGCCGGCCGCGCGGGCACTGGACACCGCCTGCGGGTTGAAGGCGCTTTCGATGAACGGCAGCAGCGCGATCTCGGTCGGCATGTCGCGCCGCTCGAGTTCCTCGACGATGTGGAAGATGTAGCGGCTGGAGCGCGCGGTCATGCGCTGCATGTAGTCGGGCCGGCTCGCATACCACTGCTCGCGGTCATGCACGAGGTCGTTGTCGAGGTCGGCCATCTTGAAGCCGCGGCGGATGCGGTCCCACATGTCGGTAGGCGCCGCCAGCGTGACGACGGCGCGCGACTTCGTCTGGCCGGAGGTGATCGGTTTGAGTGCCCCGTCCGGATAGACGGGCGCGGCAGTGCCCGATGCAGACGAAGGACCCGTACCGGTGGCGCAGCCTGCGAGAAAGAGGGAGCCCGCGAGGCAGGCGGCAACGATGAGTCTCATCGGAAATCGTTCTTCCATTGACGCAGCGCAGCGAACACCTCGGCTTCGGCGGCCTGAGCCGACAGGCCGGCCTGGGCCTGGACTGCCAGGCGGACGGTGGATTCGCGGCTGCGGAGAAAAGGGTTGACACGGCGCTCGGTGGCGAGCTGCGATGGCAGCGTCGGTTCACCGCGCGCGCGCAAAGCTTCGCATTGCGCCGTGTACTGAGCGAGATCGGCGTTGCCGGGTTCCACGGCATGCGCGAATCTCAGGTTAGCAAGTGTGTATTCGTGGGCGCAGCACACGCGCGTGGGGCCCGGCAGCGAGGACAGCGCATCGAGCGATGCAAGCATCTGCGCGGGTGTGCCCTCGAAAAGCCGCCCGCAGCCGCCGGAAAACAAAGTGTCACCACAAAAGACCAGCGGAGCGACGTCGCCCGCCGATGCGGTGCGTGCGTTGGCCGGCAGGAAATAGGCGATGTGCCCCGCGGTGTGGCCCGGGACCTCGATGATTTCGAAGCGCAGGCCCAGCACGTCGGCGTGGTCGCCCTGAACGAGCGGTGTGTACGGCTGGGGAATGCGTTCGCGCGCAGGGCCGAACACCGGTGCGCCGGTGGCTTCGCGCAACGCGTCCACGCCGCCGGTGTGATCGGCGTGATGGTGCGTGACTAGAATCGCGGCCAACTGCAGATTGTCGCGCCGGAGTGCTTCGAACACTGGCCCGGCATCCCCTGGGTCGACCACGATCGCGTTGCGTCCGTCCTGCAGCATCCAGATGTAGTTGTCGGCAAAAGCGGGCAGCGGAACGAGGGTCATGAGCGGTCAAATTATAGGTTTGCACGATTGGTTCGAGACCCCTCCAGGGCGCTACCTGCTGGACTGGGAGCAGGACCAGTTCGATCAGGCCGTGGCGGACGTCTTCGGCTATCACGCGCTCCAGCTCGGGCTGCCGGAGGTGCAGGGCCTGCGCGCCAACCGTATGCCGCATCGCTGGCTGGCGCTGTCCGAATCGCACATGGCGCCTCGCAGTTCGCTCGTCACCGACTTCTCGGCGCTGCCGTTTTCGGCGAACAGCCTCGATCTGGTCGTGCTGCCGCACACGCTCGAGCTGAGTCCGGACCCGCACGCAACACTGCGCGAGGTCGAGCGGGTGCTCGTGCCTGAAGGCCGTGTCGTGATCTGCGGATTGAATCCGGCGAGCCTCTGGGGAATGCGGCAGCGGCGGGCACGGCTTTACCAGCGGCTGGGGTTCGGCGAACTCTTTCTGCCGGACGCGGGCGAGTTCATCGGCTATCGGCGCATGCGCGACTGGCTGCGGCTTCTGAGCTTCGAGGTCGAATCGGGCCGCTTCGGCGTCTATCGGCCGGCGGTCCGCAGCGAGGCCTGGCTCGAGCGCTGCCACTGGTTCGATTCCGCCGGGGAACGCTGGTGGCCGATTTTCGGCGCCGTGTATTTCCTGGTGGCGGTCAAGCGGGTTCGCGGCATGCGGCTTTTGAGCGCCGACTGGCGCCGCGCGGCGGCACGGGCCAGCGCGCCGGTGCCGATCGCAGGAAGCGTGCATCGGGACCATCGTGAGCACGCGCGCCGCTCATCTCATCGAAAGAAACAAGGAAAAGGTTCTTGAACGAAGTACAGATCTACACCGATGGCGCCTGCAAGGGCAATCCCGGCCCCGGCGGCTGGGGCGCATGGCTGAAATCGGGAGTGACCGAAAAGGAATTGTTCGGCGGCGAACTGAATACCACCAACAACCGCATGGAACTCCAGGCGGTCATCGAGGGGCTCGCGGCGCTGAAGCGGCCGTGCAAGGTCGTCCTCTATCTCGACAGCCAGTACGTGCGCATGGGCATCACCGAGTGGATCCGCGGCTGGAAGGCCAAGGGCTGGCGCACCTCGACCAAGCAGCCGGTCAAGAACGTGGAGCTCTGGCAGCAACTGGACAGGCTGGTGTCGGAAGGCGGCCACCAGATCGAATGGCGCTGGGTCAAGGGGCACTCGGGAGATCCGGGCAACGAGCGCGCTGATGCGCTGGCGAACAAGGGCGTCGAGCGCGCGCTGGGACGCATCTAGGGCGTGTTCACCCTATTTCCGGGGTCGCGAAGGTCTGCCAGGGCCTGCCAATCAAGGCGCGCGACGCCGCATGTGCGTTTGCACATGCAAGGAGCGCAACGCCGAGTGGCAGGCCCTGGCAGACCTTCCCTTCGGGTTGCCGCGCCAAGGGGCCGTCTGCGGCGTTGCCCGCGCTTGCAAGGCCAAAGCCTTGCTGCGCGCGGGCGCCTTGCATCCAGCCCCTTGGTGCGGCAACGCGATCCCCGGAAATAGGGTGAACACGCCCTAGAGCCGTTCGGGCGCTTCCGGCACTTCGCCCATCTGGGCGCGGAACAGCAGGTCGTCGGTGATGCGAAGCCGGCGACTCATCTCGCGGGCGATGTTCATCTGGATCAGCGCGAACTGCTCGACGTTGTGCTCGAACAGCCGGTAAAGGTTGTCCGAGGTGAGTTCGATCGCGCTGCAGTCTTCATCTGCCCGCACGGTCGCGCTGCGGGGGCAGAGGTCGAGCAATGCCATCTCGCCGAAGCAGTCGCCGGGGCCCAGGCGTCGGATGAACAACTCGTGGTCCCGCCAGCTTTTCGAGACCGTGACATGGCCGCTCTCGAGTACGAACATGCAGGTGGGGGTGTCGTTCTCGTGGAAGAAGAAGTCACCGCGCCGCATATGGCTCACGGGTGCTTCGCCGAGCAGGAATTCGATGGTTTCCGCGCCGATGGCGCCGAAGATGGGCATCTGCTGGATCAACTCGATTCTTGATGCCATGCACCGCTCCTTGCCGGGTGGAAGGCTGACGCTAGATCACGCCGGCGAACATCATGACGTCGACCGGATCGCCGTCGGCCACGCTGCCCTGGTCGTGATGCAGCACGACAAGGCCATTGGCCTCGACCATCGAGCTCAGCACGCCCGAGCCTTGATTGCCCGCGATACGCACTTCGGGCAATGATCCGGCCACCGGCTGGACGTAGCCTCGTTGGTACTCGGTGCGCCCGGGCTTCTTGCGGATGGCGCCGATGCTTCGGGCGCGCAGCAGCGGCGGAGGGGCGGCGCAGGCATCGTTGCAGCCCATCATGCGCAGAAGCGCGGGTCGCACGAAGGCCAGGAAGGTGACCATGACCGCGACCGGATTGCCGGGCAGCCCGAAGAGCACGGCGGGTTCGCGATCCGACTTGTCCGTCGGGATCAGGCCGACCGCCATGGGCCGGCCCGGCCGCATCGCCACACGCCAGAACGCCATGTCGCCGAGGCGCTGCATCACGGCTCGCGTGTGATCGGCCTCGCCGACGCTGACGCCGCCGCTGGTGATGATCGCGTCGGCTTCGTTCGCGGCGCGGCGCAGCGCCGATTCGAGCGCGGCCGGATCGTCGCGCACGAGGCCGAGATCGATCACTTCGCAGCCGAGCCGCGTCAGCAGCCCGAAGACGGTGTAGCGGTTGCTGTCGTACACCGCGCCTTCGCGCGGCAACTCGCCGAGGCTCAGGATTTCGTCGCCGGTCGAGAAGTAGGCCACGCGCAGGCGTCGCAGAACCGGCACCATGGGCAGCCCAAGGCTCGCAACCATGCCGAGCGCGGCGGGGGAAATGATCTCGCCGCGCCGCAGTGCAGGCTTGCCCTGCAGGAGGTCTTCGCCGGCCAGCCGCCGGTTGTCGCCCCGGCGCAGCGCCTTGGCGGGGAAACGGACACTCTCGCCCTCGACCGCACAGAACTCCTGGGGAATGACGGTGTCGAGGCCCGCGGGCATCACGGCGCCGGTCATGATCTTCACCGCATCGCCGGCGCCCGCGTTGCCACGCCACGCCGCGCCCGCCAGCGCCGTGCCGACCACGCGCAATTGCACTGTGGCGTCGTTCGCAAGCCCATCGAGCAGGCGGCCGTCGAAGGCGAAGCCGTCCATCGCCGAGTTGTCGTGCGGCGGCACGCTGACGGGCGAGATGATGTCCTCTGCCAGCACCCGGCCGAGGGCATCGCGCAAGGCAATGCGCTCGACCTGCGTAACGACGGACGGCTCGGCCAACCGCGCCAGGAAGGCCTGCACGGCATCGACGCCCAGCGCCTTCGGGTCGTAGCCCGCCAGTGCGGCGGCGATGTCTGCGATACGGCTCATGGAAGCAGCAATGGATCAGTTGCGCTGGGATTCGAGCGCATGCAGCTCGGTCAGCGTGTTGGCATTGAAGAACGCATCCGGCGCGTCGCCGGGCTGGTCGAAGGGCACCAGCACCGTGCGATGCTGGGCGGTCCATTTGTCGATCTTCCGGCCGCCGGCCTGGGTGAAGCGCACGAGGCTTTCGAGCAGGGTTGCGTTCAGGAGGCAGAACACGGGCTGGGCGCGCAGGGCTGCGGCACTGCCGGGTTCTTCCGAGGGCTCGGGCGCCGACACCATGGCAATTTCCGCATCGTTTGCGACCAGCGCTTCAGCCAGTCGGCTTGCCAGATCGAGCGGGAAAAGCGGCGTGTCGCACGGCACCGTCAGGAGGTAGGGCGTCTCGCAATGCTCGAGCCCGGTCAGGAACCCTGCCAGCGGCCCTGCATAGTCGGCCAGTCCATCGGGCCAGACCGGCACGCCGAACGACTCATAGGCCGAGAGATTCCGGTTGGCGTTGATCATCAGCTCGCCGACCTGCATGCCGAGCCGCATGACGGCGTGCATGGCGAGCGCCGTGCCGTTGAAGTTCTGCAGGCCCTTGTCGACACCGCCCATGCGGGTGCCGCGACCGCCCGCGAGCACGAGGCCGGTGATGTCGCCGGTGGCGATGGGGGGTGTGGTGGTCATCCGCCGATGTAGCTCATTTCGACCCGCCGCGGCGCGGCGCCGTCGGTGTCGGGTGCGCGCAGTGCGCGAAGTTCGGAATAGCGATCGGCCCGGCCTTGCCAGATGTGGCCGATGGCCGAGGTGATCTGTTCATCGCTGGCGCCGCCGCGCAGGAGCGGGCGCAGATCATGGCCCGCATTCGCGAAGAGGCACAGGTAGAGCTTGCCTTCGGTCGACAGGCGCGCGCGATTGCAGTCGTGGCAGAAAGCCTGCGTGACGCTGCTGATCACGCCGACTTCGCCGCCGCCGTCCTGGTAGGACCAGCGCTGGGCGGTTTCACCCTGCGCGGTCGCTTCGAGGGGCACAAGAGGGAATTCCTCCGCGATGCGTCGCACCACCTCCGCGGAGGGCAGCACCTCGTCCATGCGCCAGCCGTTGGTGGCGCCGACGTCCATGTACTCGATGAAGCGCAGCACGATGCCGGTCCCGCGAAAGTGGCGGGCCATCGGCAGGATCTCCTGCTCGTTGGTGCCGCGCTTGACGACCATGTTCACCTTGATCGGGCCGAGGCCCGCGGCCTTGGCCGCGTCGATGCCGGCCAGGACCTCGGCGACCGGGAAGTCCACGTCGTTCATGCTGCGGAAGGTGACGTCGTCGAGGCCGTCGAGACTGACCGTGACGCGGCGCAGCCCGGCTGCCTTGAGCGCCGGGGCCTTGCGGGCCAGCAGCGAGCCATTGGTGGTCAGCGTGAGATCGAGCGGCAAGCCATCCGGCGTGCGCAAGGCCGCGAGCTGCTCGATCAGCACTTCGAGATTCTTGCGAAGCAGCGGCTCGCCGCCGGTGAGCCGGATCTTGTGTACGCCGTGCGCCGCGAAGAGGCGGGCGAGCCGGGTGATTTCCTCGAAGCTCAGCAGTGCGCTGTGCGGGAGGTACTGGTAGTCCTTGTCGAAGACTTCCTTCGGCATGCAGTAGCTGCAGCGGAAGTTGCACCGGTCGGTGACGCTGATGCGCAGGTCGGTCAGCGGCCTTTGGAGGCGGTCGAGCAGCACGCCGGTGGCCGGCACCGCAGGGTCGGCCATCGCCGCCGCTGGACGGGCGCGGCCGATTTCGGAAACAGGGACGACATGCTGGCTCATGGGGGAGGCAATTTAACCCATCCCCCCGAGCGGCGACATGCCGAAACCTCTTGACCCTGAGGCGAAGAGGCAGCCCGAGATCACCCGTGACGGATCGCGACGGTCTTCAGCGTCGTGAATCCGTAGAGTGCCTCGAAGCCCTTTTCGCGCCCGTAGCCCGAGGACTTGACGCCGCCGAAGGGCAATTCGACACCGCCGCCGGCGCCGTAGTTGTTGATGAACACCTGGCCGCTCTTCACGCGCTTGGCCATGCGCAGTTGGCGCGCGCCGTTCTCGGTCCAGATGCCGGCGACCAGCCCGAAGCGCGTGGCGTTGGCGAGCGCGACGGCTTCGTCTTCGTCATGGAACCGCATCGCAGCGAGCACCGGGCCGAAGACTTCCTCCTGCGCGAGCCGGTGGTCGACCGGCACGTCGCGCAGCAGGGTTGGTGCCTGGTAGAAGCCGCTTTGGGGCGCTTCGTCGACCACGGTGCCCTGGCCGACCATCGGGATGCCGGCGACCTGGGCGTCCGAGAGGAAATCCCACACGCGCTGCTGCTGCGTCTGGCGGATCAGCGGGCCGACATCGAGGTCCATCGCCGCCGGGCCGACGCGCAACGCTTCGAAGGCGTGCCCGAGGCGCTCCAGCAGCGGCTCGTAGATGCCCTGCTGGATCAATACGCGCGAGCCCGCCGAGCAGGTCTGGCCCGCGTTCTGCACGATCGCGTTGATCAGTACCGGAATGGCCGCGTTCAGGTCGGCGTCGGCAAAGACGATCTGCGGGCTCTTGCCGCCGAGTTCGAGCGTGACCGGGCAATGCCGCTCGGCCGCCACCTGCTGGATGATCGTCCCCACCGTGGGGCTGCCGGTGAAGCTGATGTGGTCGATGCCTTCGTGCCGCGCCAGGGCGTCGCCGACTTCATGGCCGTAGCCGGTCACGATGTTGATCGCCCCGGGCGGAAAACCGACTTCGGCCGCCAGTTGCGCCACGCGGATCAGCGACAGGCACGCGTCTTCGGAGGGCTTGACCACGCAGACGTTGCCGGCCGCCAGTGCACCACCCACGCTGCGCCCGAAGATCTGCATCGGGTAGTTCCAGGGAATGATGTGGCCGGTGACGCCGTGCGGCTCGCGCCACGTCAGCACGCTGTAGCCGTCCTGGTAGGGGATGGTTTCGCCGTGCAGCTTGTCGCACGCACCGGCGTAGAACTCGAAGTAGCGCACCAGCGCCAGTGCATCGGCGCGCGCCTGCTTGACCGGCTTGCCGCAGTCGCGCTGCTCGATCAGCGCGAGTTCGTCGGTGTGCGCCGCAATCTTCTGCGAGAGCTTGTAGAGCAGGCGTCCGCGCTCGGCGGCGCTGACTTTCTGCCAGCTCGTCTCGAAGCAATGACGCGCAGCCTTTACGGCGGCATCGATGTCTGCCGCGTTGCTGCGCTGCAGTTCGTCGAAGGTCTGACCGTCGGAGGGGTCGATCACCGGCAGCGTGCGGCCGGACGAGGAGGCAACGCTTTCGTTGCCGATGTAGTTGAGTTGCATGGGGAAATCTTAGCGCTCACCGCGCGGCGGTCGCGCGGGGCAGGGCGCGCAGCGCATTGAGCATGCGCTCCACGTGCTTGTCGGGGTTGAGGTTCTGGTAGTAGTAGGCGACGCGGCCGTTGGGCGTGACCACGTACGAGAGCCGGTTCGCGAAATCCGGCCGGGTCTGCATCACCGCGTCGAAGCCCTGGATGACGGCCTTGGATTGGTCGGACGCCACTGGAAAGCGGCTTTGGCAGGACCTGACCGAGAACTTGGTCAGCGTGTCGATGTCGTCGGCCGAGATGCCGATCACCGTGGCGCCGAGGGCGGCGAACTGGTCGATGGCTTCGGCGAACGCGTGCGCCTCGATCGAGCAGTCGGCGGTGTCGGCCGCCGGAAAGAAATACACCACCACCGGCCCTTTGGCGAGCGCCTCGGCGAGCGAATAACTGAAGACTTTGCCGCCCTGTGCTGCAGTGGCGATGAACTTCGGGACGGGATCGCCAATGTCGAGCGCGGCGAAGGCTGTCGGAGCCACGGCGGCGGCCAGGGCAAAAAGCGCGGCGCGCACGGAAGTGTGGAGCATCATGATGTAACCCCGGAGGAAGGCGTTCCGAATTCTAGGACCGAGGAGCTGATGCAATTGGCAGCCGACTTGAAGAGAAGGGGGACCGAACATGACGTCCAAGGCTTTCGCTTTCGCCCGCTTTCTGGGCGCCGTGATCTTGTCGGGGGTGATCGCCGCGCTCGCCGCTTGCGGCGCGCTGCCGACGATGCCCGAGCGGCCGGATGAACGCGCCGCCGCGCCGGATCCGTCGACCGTGCTCGCGAAGATCGTCACGGCCTCGACGCCGCCCGGCGAGCACTCCGGCTTCCGCCTGATGCCCCTGGGCGTCTATTCGCTCGATGCACGCATCCAGTTGGCGCAGCGCGCACAGCGTTCGCTCGTGGTGCAGTACTACCAGTTCGAGAACGACGCCACCGGCCGCCTGCTGATGCGCGCGCTGCGCGAGGCCGGTGCGCGCGGCGTGAAGGTGCGGGTGCTGGTGGACGACCTCTACACCAGCAAGAGCCAGCAGCCGCTGCTGGCGCTCGCGCAGACGCCGAACGTGGAGGTGCGGCTCTTCAACCCCTTCTGCTGTGGCCGCGGCGGCATCGTGTCGCGCTTCGCGGCGTCGCCGCAGGACATCCCCAGGCTCAACCACCGCATGCACAACAAGCTGTTCATCGCCGACGGAGTGGCCGCGGTGGTCGGCGGTCGCAACATCGCCGACGAATATTTCGTCCTCAGCCAGGCACAGAACTTCATTGACATGGACGCGCTCGTGGTCGGCAAGGTCGTGGCTGAAC
Source organism: Variovorax sp. YR216 (assembly GCF_900107745.1). Classification (GTDB taxonomy): domain Bacteria; phylum Pseudomonadota; class Gammaproteobacteria; order Burkholderiales; family Burkholderiaceae_C; genus Variovorax. The sequence goes on from NZ_FNRO01000001.1 coordinate 106,286, forward strand.
TGGAGGCCGTCTTCGATGCCTTCTGGAACGCCGAACAGGTCTGGCCGATCCACGACATCGTGATGGGCGAGGGCGGGCGCAAACCCACGGCGCAGGACTTCGACGACTGGATCGGCATGGCCGCGCTGCCGCCCAGGCTGGAAATCCCCCCGGTCGACGTGCTGGGCTACGGCCCGATCGCCGAGGAGCTCGACGCCGGCCGCATGGGCTTGCTGTGGGGCGAGGCGCATGCGATCGCCGATCCGCCGAGCAAGCCGAAGTACATGTCGGCCGATGAGGCGCTCGCGACCAGCGTGACGATGAAGGTCTGGGGACTGCTGCTCGACGCGAAGTCCGAGGTGGACCTGACCTCGCCTTATCTGGTGCCGGGCGAGAAGGGCATGGCGGCCTTCGACGACCTGATGCAGCGCAAGGTCAAGCTGACGCTGCTGACCAATTCACTGGCGGCCAACGACGAGCCGCTGGTCCATACCGGATATGCGCGCTATCGCGAACGGCTGCTGCGCGGCGGCGCGGATCTCTACGAGCTCAGCCCCGAACGCACCACCGCCAACAAGCGCCTGGGCATGTTCGGCAATTCGCTGGGCAGGCTGCATGCGAAGACGGCGGCGATCGACAAAGAGCGCATCTTCGTTGGCTCGATGAACCTCGATCCACGCTCGGCAACGCAAAACACGGAAATGGGCGTCGTCGTCGACAGCCCGCAGCTCGCGCGCGAAATGCTGCGTGTCATCAACATCAGCAAATTCCAGAATTCCTATCGGCTGCGGCTGGATGGCGAAACCGGGGCATTGCAATGGCTGACGACGGACGGGGAAAAGGAAATGATCCTGACCTCGGAGCCGGAAGCAGGGTTTTTCCAGCGCTTCTACAACACCCTGGTGGCGCCGATCGTTCCGGAAATGCTGTTGTAATCCCGGGATGCTCCTGTCGCTTCCTCCCCCTTGCAATCTCCCGGTGGCGCCCCACATGCTTCGCATGAACGCTACCAACACCCCTGCTCACAAGACCGATCTGGCGGTGACGCACGTCCTGGCGCAGCTCCTCGAGCGGCTTGAGCACAGCGCCGTGCCGGTCGGCGCCGAGCAATACCGCTCCGTCGTCATGCATCTGGTCGACGAGTTCCGCGATGTGGAACCGGGCGCCCAGCTCGGTCAACTGCTGGATGCCTATCCGGCTGCGGCTGAGGTGTACGAGAACATCAACTACCAGCACGCGGGCCTGTGCCGTTCGGGGCTGGATGCCTCGTTGACCGCCGAATTGGCCGCCAGGAACGCCATCGAGCGCGCCATGGGCCGTGGCCCGGAGACCGCGCATGAGTAAAGCCGACGTCAAGACCACCGTGGTGGCCGACGGGCTGCGCTACAAGGCGAAGGCGCCGGGTTCGCCGTTCCGTGCTTCCGCCTCCTTCAGCGGCGCGACGATGTCGTGCTTCATGTGCGGCAAGCATCGCGTTCGCTCGCAATTGCGTACGCGCCAGCTGCTGGGCAAGGCCCAGACGGTTTGCGCCCCGTCCTGCAAGGCACTCGACGAGCTCGTCGCCAGCGGCGGAGGCAGCTGAATCCCTGGCCCGCGTGATTTGCTTCACGAAAGGGCCTATTCGGCGCGCTGAATTTAGTACTTCATACCGCCTATCAAATCGGGAAAAATCGATCTACAGTTAGAAACAATTGATGTGAATTGCATCAATACCAAAGTTTTAATTGATGATCGATTCAATGATCCCGAAGAATTCAAAGGCCGGCGAGGCCCCGGGTCTATGTCGATCGAACGCGAAAGGACGGGCCCCGTGAGCCGACAACGCCACGTCATCATGCAAGTCGTCAAGCGCTCCGGCGGATCGACGCATCACGTCGAGTTCGTGATGGACGACAACTTCGCGGAACGCCTGAAGCAACTGCGTTCGCTGGTGCCGCCGCTCAACTCGCTCAACAAGCAGCGCGATCTGGTGATCGACAAGGTCCGGGTGCGCCTGCCTTCGGCGGTGTGGCGCTACGGCAGCGACATCGACAGCCAGGTCGACGGCTCGTGCATCGTCATCGCGTCGGAGGGCTACTTCAATTGCGGCGCCAAGGACCGCAAGACGAAGGAAAAGCTGGTGACCTACACCTTCCCGATCGCGCGCCTGATCGAACTGCACATGGAACGCCCGCCCGGCGAAGTCTTCTACATCCGCGACGGCATCTTCACCAACGACGAGCCGGCGGAATCGGCGGCGGGCCGTTGGGTGCAGTCCCTGCACGAGCTCGAGGAAATGCAGATGCGTCCGCCCGAGGCCTCGTCCGACTTCGACACCCTGCAAGGTGTACCGCTGCGCAGCGAGCCTTCGCGCACTGTCAGCCTGAACTGATCGCAGTCGTTCCCACAAAGTCCCGCACCGGTCGGTGCGGGACTTTTTTCTTTCTATCGCACCTTCATTTCGATGCGCTGCCGTCTGCGGCGGCCACGGGCGCCGCCGGTGCGGGCGCCGCGGCTTGGGGCGCGACAGACGCTGCCGGCGCGGTCACCGGTGTCGGCGCAGGCGCAGCATGCGCACCGACATCGCCGGCATGGAACTTGACCACCAGCGGCACGATGAGCAGCGCCACGATGTTGATGATCTTGATCAGCGGATTCACCGCCGGGCCGGCTGTGTCCTTGTACGGGTCGCCGACCGTATCGCCGGTCACCGCCGCCTTGTGCGCCTCCGAGCCCTTGCCGCCGTGGTGACCGTCCTCGATGTACTTCTTGGCGTTGTCCCATGCGCCGCCGCCGGTGCACATCGAGATCGCGACGAAGAGGCCGGTGACGATGGTGCCCATCAGCAGCCCGCCGAGCGCCTTGGGGCCGAGCAGCAGGCCGACCAGGATCGGCACGACCACCGGCAGCAGCGACGGAATCATCATTTCCTTGATCGCCGCGCCGGTCAGCATGCTCACGGCGCGGCCGTATTCGGGCTTGCCGGTGCCTTCCATGATGCCGGGGATTTCGCGGAACTGGCGGCGGACCTCTTCGACCACCGAACCGGCCGCGCGGCCCACGGCTTCCATCGCCATTGCGCCGAAGAGGTAGGGAATCAGGCCACCGATGAAAAGGCCCACGATCACCATCGGATCGCTCAAGTTGAAGCTGATTTCCTGCCCGAAGCTCTCGAGCTTGTGTGTGTAGTCGGCAAAGAGTACCAACGAGGCCAGGCCCGCCGAGCCGATCGCGTAGCCCTTGGTCACCGCCTTGGTGGTATTGCCCACGGCGTCGAGCGGATCGGTGATGTCGCGCACCGACGCAGGCATTTCCGACATCTCGGCGATGCCGCCGGCGTTGTCGGTGATCGGGCCATAGGCGTCGAGTGCGACCACGATGCCGGCCATGCTCAGCATCGAGGTGGCAGCGACTGCGATGCCATAGAGGCCCGCGAGCGTGTACGACACGATGATCGCGATACACACGAAGATCACCGGCCAGGCGGTCGAGCGCATCGACACGCCGAGGCCCGCGATGATGTTCGTGCCGTGACCCGTGGTCGATGCCTGCGCGATGTGCCGCACCGGCGAGTACTGCGTGCCGGTGTAGAACTCGGTGATCCACACCAGCGCAGCGGTGAGCGCAAGACCCACGAAGCACGCGCCGAAGAGCTTGAGCTGGCTGCCGGTCGCGGCGATCGCGTTGTCCGGGATCAGCCATGCGGTCACGAACCAGAACGCGATCAGTGACAGGATGCCCGCCACCGCGAGGCCCTTGTAGAGCGCCGGCATCACGTTGACCATGCCCGGCTTCGCCTTCACGAAGAAGCAGCCGATGATCGACGCGATGATCGATACGGCGCCGAGCGCGAGCGGGTACATCACCGCATTGACCGGCGCCGACGCAACCATCAGCGCGCCCAGCACCATGGTCGCGATCAGCGTCACCGCGTAGGTCTCGAACAGGTCGGCGGCCATGCCGGCGCAGTCGCCGACGTTGTCGCCCACGTTGTCGGCGATCACGGCGGGGTTGCGCGGATCGTCTTCGGGGATGCCGGCTTCCACCTTGCCGACGAGGTCCGCGCCCACGTCGGCGCCCTTGGTGAAGATGCCGCCGCCGAGTCGCGCGAAGATCGAGATCAGCGATGAGCCGAAGGCGAAGCCGATCAGCGGATTGAGGACTGTGGAAAGCTTCTTGTCCGGCGTCAATACGCCGTTGCCTGCGAGAAACCAGTAGAAGGCCGTGACGCCCAGCAGGCCGAGGCCGACCACCAGCATGCCGGTGATCGCTCCGCCACGGAACGCGACGTCGAGCGCCGGGCCGATGCCCTGCGTGGCAGCCTGCGCCGTGCGCACATTGGCGCGGACCGACACATTCATGCCGATGAAGCCGCAGGCGCCCGAGAGCACTGCGCCGACCACGAAGCCGACGGCCGTGGTTCCGTCGAGGAAGATGCCGATGAGTATCGCGAGCACCACACCGACGATCGCGATGGTGCGGTACTGCTTTGCGAGATAGGCCGCCGCGCCAGTCTGGATCGCCGCGGCGATCTCCTGCATTCGTGCGTTGCCCGCGTCTTTCGAGAGGATCCAACTGCGTGCCCAGAAGCCATAGGCTACGGCCACGAGGCCGCAGACGATGGCGAGGACGAGTGGGGTGTTGCCAGTCATGCGTTGCTTCTCCAGTAGTTCGTCAAACTTGATGGAGACGTAGGCCGGACCCTGTGCGCAACGCGTACGGGTCAGTGCTTCCGTCGCGTTGCTTCCTCGAGGCCCCGGTGCCTTGACGGCTGGGAACGATTGGCCAACGAGGGCAATTTACAGGCAAATCCGCGGTTCTGTGCGACCGGTCCGTGACATGGAAAGTAAACTTCGGGTTTTTCCGCATCCCACTAACACTTTCAAACTACGAAGCCAGACCATGTCCCTCGGCAAAGTTTCCCCCGGCAAAGACACTCCCGAAGCCTTCAACGTCGTCATCGAAATTCCGATGAACGCCGATCCGATCAAGTACGAAGTCGACAAGGAATCGGGCGCGATCTTCGTCGACCGCTTCATGACCACCGCCATGCACTACCCGACGAACTACGGCTACGTGCCGCAGACGCTCTCGGGCGACGGCGACCCGGTCGACGTGCTGGTCATCACGCCCTATGCGCTGGTCCCCGGCGTGGTGGTGCCATGCCGCCCGCTCGGTATCCTGATGATGGAAGACGAAGCAGGCGTCGACGGCAAGGTGCTGGCGGTGCCTACCGATAAGGTGCTGCCCATCTACAGCCACTGGAAGAAGGTCGAGGACGTCAATCCGATGCGCCTGAAGGCCATCACGCACTTCTTCGAGCACTACAAGGACCTCGAAGCCGGCAAGTGGGTCAAGGTGCTCGGCTGGGAAGGCGTCGATGCCGCGAAGAAGGAAATCGTGGACGGCATCGCGAACTACAAGAAAGAGTCGAAGTAAGTTTCGGCGCCGGAAGTTTTCGGGAAGAGCGCCTCGCGGTATCTGCCGCGAGGCGCTTTTTCATTTGGACGCCTCGCGGTCTTGACGTGGATCAAAGCCGCGGCGAAGGCGCGTCGCTAGCCTTGTCGCATGCAAGCTGCGCTCGCGCACGGCCCGGCCGCGCGTTCCTTCCACGATGCTCCCGATCAGTCGGCAACGCAGCCCGACTGGTCGCTGCTCGACGATCCCGCCGAGTGGCCGGTGTTCGGCCGCCTGCTCGATGGCGACGAGGCGGGCGGTCGATGGGAATCGCAGGTGGTCGTCGAGGGCATGCATTGCGCGGCGTGTGCGCTTTCGGTCGAAGAGGCCGTGGGTCGCATTCCCGGTGTCGAGCGCGTGGAGGTGAACGCGGCCAGCCATCGGGCGCGCATCGTCTGGTCTGCCGCCGCCGTCAAGCCGTCGCGCTGGTTCGAAGCATCGGCCGTCGCCGGCTACGCGCTGGTACCGGCGGGCGATGTATCCGCACGTGGTAGACGCTCCCGCGAAGCCCGGCTAGCGCTCTGGCGCTGGCTTGTCGCGGGCTTCTGCATGATGCAGGTGATGATGTATGCCTATCCCGCGTACATCGCGCAGCCCGGCGACATGTCGGCCGATGCGGCCCAGCTCCTGCGATGGGCTTCCTGGGTGCTTACGCTGCCTGTGATGCTGTTCTCCTGCGGGCCGTTCTTCCGCAGCGCCTGGCGTGATTTGCGCGCGCGCCGCATCGGCATGGACCTGCCGGTGTCGCTCGGCATCGCGATCGCCTTCGTCGTGAGCACCGCCGCGACCTTCGACGCCGGGGGCGCGCTCGGCCACGAGGTGTATTTCGATTCGCTCACGATGTTCGTGTTCTTCCTGCTCACCGGCCGTTGGCTGGAGACGCGGCTGCGCGACCGTACTGCCGGCGCGCTCGAAGCGCTGATGAACCGGCTGCCGGACAGTGTCGAGCGTCTCGGCGAAGGCGGCGTCTTCAGGCGTGTTTCGGTTCGCCGGCTGGCCGTGGGCGACGTGATTCGTGTGTTGCCGGGAGAGGCTTTCCCTGCGGATGGTGTCGTGATCGCAGGAGACACCACCGCCGACGAAGCATTGCTGACCGGCGAATCGCGCCCCGTGCCGCGCCCTTGCGGGGACCGGGTGCTGGCGGGCAGCCACAACATCGCGTCGGCGGTAAGGGTGCGGATCGAATCGATCGGGCAGGGCACGCGCTTCGCGCAGATCGTCGCACTGATGGAAAGTGCCTCGTTGCAGAAGCCGCGCCTGGCACAGTTGGCCGATCGCGCCGCGCGGCCTTTCCTGTTCGCGGTTCTTGTGGCGGCGGCGCTCGCGGCGGCATTGTGGTGGCACATCGATTCGGGCAAGGCGCTGATGGTGGCGGTCTCGGTGTTGATCGTCACATGCCCTTGTGCGCTGTCGCTGGCGACGCCCGCGGCGATGCTCGCGAGCGCTGGCTCGCTCGCCCGTCACGGCGTGATGGTGCACAACCTGCAGGCGCTCGAGACGCTGGCTTCGGCCGACACCGTGGTGTTCGACAAGACCGGAACGCTCACGCGCGACGTGCCGCGATTGGAGCGCGTCTATTGCCGCAAGGGACTGCGGCCCGGCGATGCGGTCGAGCTTGCCGCTGCATTGGCTGCGCAGTCGCTGCATCCGGCGTCGCGCGCGCTGGTGAATGCGTGGAACGGGCAGTTCCGCTCACCGCCGTCGTGGGAACTGGTGGAAGGGAAGGAATACGCCGGAGAGGGGATCGCCGGCCTCCTGCGTCGCCGGGGCGACGCAGGAGGCAAGGTGCGAGTCGCCCGGCTGGGCGCAGCGGCCTTCTGCGGCGTCGAGTCCTTGCAGTCGGGTGCGATGCAGGTCCATCTCGCGGATGAGGACGGCTGGGTCGCCAGCTTCGTTCTGGCCGAGGATCTGCGCGCGGATGCCGCATCGGCCGTGGCCGATCTGGAGGCGCAAGGCCTGTCGGTGCAGCTTCTGTCAGGCGATCGCGACACGGCGGCCAAGGAGGTCGCGCAGCGCGCGGGCATCCGCGATGCGCACGGCGATTGCCTCCCGGAAGAGAAGCTTCGTGTCATGCGGCAATGGCAGGCGCAGGGTCATCGCGTCGTGATGGTCGGCGATGGCCTCAACGATGGCCCGGTGATCGCGCAGGCCGATGCGTCCTTCGCATTCGGGCACGCGGTGCCCCTGACCCAGGCACGCGCGGATTTCATCGTGATGGGCGGCGAGCTCTCGGCCATCGTGCGGACGATCGCCCAGGCGAAGCGCACCTTGCGGGTGGTGCGGCAGAACCTCTGGTGGGCTGGCGGCTACAACGCGTTGTGCGTGCCGCTGGCGCTGGCGGGTTGGCTCCCGCCTTGGCTCGCAGGGCTCGGCATGGCGGCCAGCTCGCTGTTCGTGGTGCTCAACGCGGCGCGACTCGCGCATGTCGCGCCGCAGCCCGGCGCCTGATCCCGATGGACATTCTCTTTCTGCTCATCCCGTTCTCCGTGGTGCTCGTGCTGATGATCCTCGGCGGGCTCTGGTGGGCGGTGCACTGTGGTCAGTTCGACAACGTCGACCACGAGGGCGAGCGCATTCTGCGCAACGATTGATCTGCATCAATTTCGCTCTTGCGAGCCACTTGGAAACTCGGACGAGTTCCATAAGAGTTTCAAGAACAGAGGTCCGATGATGCAATCTCCGAATCCACCCGCAGCGGTCTACAGCGATACCGCGGTGCGGCAGTTCGCCATCATGTCGGTGGTCTGGGGTGTGGTGGGCATGCTCGTCGGCGTGGTCATTGCCTCGCAGCTGGCGTGGCCCGAGCTCAACTTCGGCATCCCGTGGCTCAGCTACGGCCGGCTGCGTCCGCTGCACACCAATGCGGTGATCTTCGCGTTCGGCGGATGCGCGCTGATGGCGACGAGCTTCCACGTGGTGCAGCGCACCTGTCAGGTCCGGCTCTTTGCACCGGCCCTGGCCTCCTTCGTGTTCTGGGGCTGGCAGGCGGTGATCGTGGCCGCCGCCATCAGCCTGCCGCTGGGCTACACCAGCGGCAAGGAATACGCCGAGCTCGAATGGCCGATCGACATCCTGATCGCGGTGGTGTGGGTGGCCTATGCGATCGTGTTCTTCGGCACGATCGGGATCCGCAAGGTGAGGCACATCTACGTGGCCAACTGGTTCTACGGTGCGTTCATCATCGCGGTCGCCTTGCTGCACATCGTCAACAGCGCGGCCGTTCCCGCCGGCTGGATGAAGAGCTACTCGGCCTACGCCGGCGTGCAGGACGCGATGGTGCAGTGGTGGTACGGCCACAACGCGGTGGGCTTCTTCCTGACCGCGGGCTTCCTCGGGATGATGTACTACTACATCCCCAAGCAGGCGGGCCGGCCGGTGTATTCGTACCGGCTGTCGATCGTGCACTTCTGGGCGCTCATCTTCACCTACATGTGGGCGGGCCCGCACCATCTGCACTACACCGCGCTGCCCGACTGGACGCAATCGATCGGCATGGTGTTCTCGCTGATCCTGCTCGCGCCGAGCTGGGGCGGGATGATCAACGGGATCATGACGCTCTCGGGCGCATGGCACAAGCTGCGCACCGACCCGATCATCCGCTTCCTGATCGTGGCGCTGTCGTTCTACGGCATGGCGACCTTCGAGGGCCCGATGATGTCGGTGAAGACGGTGAACGCGCTGTCGCACTACACCGACTGGACCATCGGCCACGTGCACGCCGGCGCGCTCGGCTGGGTCGGCCTCATCACGATGGGATCGCTCTACTATCTGATCCCGCGCCTGTACAACCGCACCGAGATGTACAGCATGAAGGCGATCGAGCTGCATTTCTGGATGTCGACCGTAGGCATCGTGCTCTACATCGCCGCGATGTGGATCGCCGGCGTGATGCAGGGGCTGATGTGGCGCTCCATCAATCCCGACGGCACGCTCACCTACACCTTCGTCGAAGGCGTGAAGGCCACCTATCCCTACTACGTGGTGCGCCTGATCGGCGGCGTGCTGTATCTCGCCGGCATGCTGGTGATGGCGTGGAACGTCGTGATGACGATCGGCGCAGGCCATTCGGTGCGGGCTCGCATCCCCCTGCCTGCTGCGGCCCATGCCTGAAGGAATCGAGGAAAGAACAATGAGCTCCCGCACCCCCGAACCCTCCACCTTCTCGCATCAGAAGATCGAGACCAACAACTTCCTGATGATCGTGCTGATCCTCCTGGTCGTCGCCGTCGGCGGCCTGGTGGAAATCGTTCCGCTCTTCTTCCAGAAGTCGACCACCGAGCCGATCACCGGCCTCACGCCGCCCACTGCACTGCAGGTGCTCGGCCGCGACGTGTACGTGCGCGAGGGTTGCTACAACTGTCACTCGCAGATGATCCGACCGTTCCGCGCGGAGACGCTGCGCTACGGCCACTACTCGGTGGCAGGTGAATTCGTCTACGACCATCCCTTCCAGTGGGGCAGCAAGCGCACGGGCCCCGACCTGCAGCGCGTGGGCGGCCGCTACAGCGACGAGTGGCACCGCATCCACCTGAACAACCCGCGCGACGTAGTGCCCGAATCGAACATGCCCGCGTACCCGTGGCTCGAGAAGACGCAGGTCACGCCGTCCGATGCCGCGGACCACATGCGCGCCTTGCGCCGGGTCGGCGTGCCGTTCACCGACGAGCAGATCGCCGCCGCGCCGGGCGAGGTCAAGGGCAAGACAGAACTGGATGCGCTGGTGGCGTATCTGCAATCGCTGGGCCTCGCGCTCAAGTGAAAGGGCACACGATGGACTTCGACGTCACCACCTTGCGCATCGCAGCCACGCTGGCTTCTTTCGCGACCTTCATTGGCATCCTCGTGTGGGCCTATTCGCGCCGCCGCGCCGCGGCCTTCGAGGCCGCGGCCCGCTTGCCCTTCGAGCAGGACTGACACCATGAGCGATTTCATTCACGATTTCTGGTCGCACTACGTCGCGATCGCCACCGTCGCAAGCATCGTTGCGTGCCTGCTGCTTCTGTGGATCACCGCACGCGCCAAGACGCCGGCCAGCGAAGACAACACCACCGGCCACGTCTGGGACGAGGACCTGCGCGAGATGAACAACCCGATGCCGCGCTGGTGGGTGGGCCTGTTCGTGCTGACCATCGTCTTCGGGCTGGGCTACCTCTTCGTCTTCCCGGGGCTGGGGAGCTACAAGGGCCGGCTCGAATGGAGCACCGATGGCGAATACACCAAGGACCTCGCGAAGGCCAACCGCGAACTCGAGCCGGTCTATGCCGCCTATACGGCACTGCCGGTGGAGAAGGTCGCGACGGATCCGGGGGCGATGGCCATCGGCGAGCGCCTCTTCCTCAATAACTGCGCGCAGTGCCATGGCTCCGATGCGCGCGGCGGCAAGGGTTTTCCGAACCTCACGGACAACGACTGGCTGCATGGCGGCACGCCCGAGAAGATCAAGGAATCGATCACGCTCGGCCGCATCGGCGTGATGCCGCCGATGGCCGAGGCGGTCGGCACGCCGGAGGATGTGAAGAACCTCGCCAACTACGTGCTGAGTCTCTCGGGCAGTCCGCACGACTCGGTGCGCGCCGGGCTCGGAAAGAGCAAGTTCACCGTCTGTGCGTCCTGCCATGGCATCGGCGGCGTTGGCAACACGGCGGTGGGTGCGCCCAACCTGTCGGACCGGATCTGGCTGCACGGCTACGGTCTGGAAGCGATCATCCAGATGATCAACACCGGCAAGACCAACCAGATGCCGGCGCAGCAGGGCCGCCTGACGGAGGCGCAGATCCATGTGCTGACCGCCTACGTGTGGGGGTTGTCGAACGGCAAGTCCCCTGTTGCCGGCGCACCCTGAGGACTTCGACGTGCCGGACTCCGTGCCGAGACCGCGCCGCGTGATCCCGATCGCGGCGGCCGAGAAGAACGTGGGCCTCTACGAGGCCCACAAGAAGGTCTACCCGCGCTCCATCGACGGTGTCTTCGCGCGCTGGCGCTGGGTGATGGTGTTCGCAACCCAGCTCGTCTTCTACGGCATGCCGTGGCTCGAATGGGGGCAGCGGCAAGCGGTGCTTTTCGACCTGGCTTCGCGCCGCTTCTACATCTTCGGGCTCGTGCTGTACCCGCAGGACCTGATCTACCTGACCGGGCTGCTGGTCATCTCTGCGCTCTCGCTGTTCCTGTTCACCGCGGTGGCCGGGCGCCTCTGGTGCGGCTACACCTGTCCGCAGACGGTCTATTCGGAGATCTTCCTGTGGATCGAGCAGAAGATCGAAGGCAACCGCACCGCGCGCATGCGGCTGGACGACGGCGACCTGTCGATCGAAAAGCTGGTCAAGAAGTGGTTCAAGCACGTGGTGTGGCTCGGCATTGCGCTGTGGACCGGCTTCAGCTTCGTCGGCTATTTCACGCCGATCCGCGATCTGGGCATGGCCTTCCTGCAGACGCGCATGACCGGCTGGGAAGTCTTCTGGGTGCTGTTCTACGGCTTCGCCACCTACGGCAATGCCGGCTTCATGCGCGAGCAGGTCTGCAAGTACATGTGCCCGTACGCGCGCTTCCAGAGTGCGATGTTCGATCGCGACACGTTGATCGTGAGCTATGACGCCGGCCGCGGCGAGCCTCGCGGCGTGCGGGCCAAGGGCACGGATGCCCGCGCGCTGGGGCAGGGCGACTGCATCGACTGCTCGCTGTGCGTGCAGGTGTGCCCGACCGGCATCGACATCCGTCAGGGACTGCAATACGAATGCATCGGCTGCGGCCTTTGCGTGGACGCCTGCAACACGGTGATGGACAAACTCGCCTCGCCGCGCGGGTTGATCCGCTACGCCACGCAGAACGGCATGGCGGGGAACTGGTCACCGCGGCAGGTACTGCGGCGCGTGCTGCGACCGCGGGTGCTGATCTACAGCGGCGTCCTCGTCGCGCTCAGCATCGGCCTGCTGGCCAGCCTGGTCACGCGCACGCCGCTCAAGGTGGACGTGGTGCGCGACCGCGGCACCCTGGCACGCATCGCCGAAGGTGGGCGCATCGAAAACGTGTACCGCCTGCAGCTCATGAACGCGACCGAAAAGACGCAGCACTACCTCATCGAGGCGCGCGGCCTCGAGGGATTGCATGCCTTGCCCGAGCAGCCTGTGGAAGTCGGGCCTGCGCAATCGCGCTGGGTTGCGGTCCGCCTGCAACTGCCGTATGGCTCCGCGGAGCCAGGCTCGCATCCGGTCTATTTCGATGTGCGCGCGGCCGAGGGCGCAGCGCAGGTGTCCGAGAAGGCCACCTTCATGGTTCCCCGGTGATGCCGGTCAAGGAGATGTCGATGAACGCAACGAAGACGAACGAAGTGACCCGGACCGAACCCTGGTGGCGCTTCCCTCTGCTGTGGATGGTCCTGGCCGGCCCGGCGGTGGTGGTGGTGGCGAGTTTCGTGACCCTGTGGCTCGCCATGCGCTCGCCGGACCCCGTGATTGCGGAGGACTACTACCGGCAAGGCATCGAGATCAACAAGACGCTGGCCGACAAGAAGCTGATGCCGGCGCTAACCGGCCGCAACCACGCGGCAACTCCGGCGGATGACGTGCCGGCGCCGAAGCGCTGACAAATGCTGGCAGATGGAATCAGCAACCCGCCGGCGTGATCAGCCGGCGAAGTCCCTCGGCATCGACGATCCGCAGGTTGCGCTGCTGGACCTCGATGAGGCCATCGTCCATGAACTTGGAGAGCGTGCGGCTCACCGTTTCGAGCTTGAGCCCGAGGTAACTGCCCATCTCCTCGCGCGTCATGCGCAGCACGAGCTCGGAGCGCGAGAATCCGCGGGCGTGCAGGCGCTGCGCCAGGTTGAGGAGGAAGGCCGCGAGCCGCTCTTCGGCGCGCATGCTGCCCAGCAGCATCATCACGCCGTGCTCGCGCACGATCTCGCGGCTCATGATCTGGTGCACATGCCGCTGCAGGGCCGAGACTTCGCGCGAGAGCTCCTCGATGCGATCGAAGGGCATCACGCAGACTTCGGAATCCTCCAGCGCCACCGCGTCGCAGGTGTGCTGGTCGTTGACGATGCCATCGAGGCCGATGATCTCGCCGGCCATCTGGAAGCCGGTCACCTGGTCGCGTCCGTCCTGGCTGGCCACCCGGGTCTTGAAGACGCCGGTGCGGATCGCGTAGAGCGACGTGAAGCGGTCGCCGTTCCGAAAGAGCATCTCGCGGCGGCGGACCTTGCGCCGCTTGGCCACGATGTCGTCGATGCGCTGCAACTCGGTGGGCTCGAGACCGACCGGCATGCAGAGCTCCCGAAGATTGCAGCTGGAACAGGCGACCTTGATGTTTTCGGTTTTCATTGATGTACGTCGAGTATCTGTCGATTCTGGAACCCGTCGTGGGCGCGGGTGTTGATCCACATCAAGGATCGGGGGGCGCCCCGGCGGCATAGTGGCCCGGACACTGCCTCTGATCGCCTGCGATGAACTCTTCCCCTGCATTCGCGACCGCTTCGCATTCCCAGGAACTGCCGTCGCCCGCCGTTCTGCGGCGTTTCGACGTTGCCGGTCCGCGTTATACCTCCTACCCGACGGCGGATCGATTCGTGGATGCCTTCACCGCGGACGACTATGTCCAGGCGGTTCACCAGCGTACCGCCTCCGGCATGAATGCGCGGCCGCTGTCGCTGTACGTTCACCTGCCGTTCTGTGAGTCGCTCTGCTACTACTGCGCCTGCAACAAGATCGTCACCCGCCACAAGCACTGGGCGGTCGAATACCTCGACTACCTGGAGCGGGAAGTGGCGCTGCAGGTTTCCGAGCTGGGGCGGGGCGCGGTGGTCAGCCAGTTGCATCTAGGCGGCGGAACGCCGACTTTCCTCGATGACGAGGGGCTGGGGCGGCTGCTGGGGATGCTCGGCCGGGAGTTCACGCTTTCGCCCGAGCGCGAGCAGTCGATCGAGATCGATCCGCGCACTGTGGATGGCGCCCGGCTCGAACGGCTGGCCGCACTGGGATTCAACCGGCTGAGCTTCGGTGTGCAGGACTTCGACCCCGACGTGCAGCAGGCGGTCCACCGCATCCAGCCTGCCCGGGAGGTCTTCGACCTGATGGGAAGCGCGCGGGCGCTGGGCTACCGCTCGATCAACATCGACCTCATCTACGGGCTGCCGAAGCAGAGCCGGGCTTCTTTCGATCGCACGCTGGCGCAGGTTTGCGACCTGCGGCCGGACCGGATCGCGCTCTATGCCTACGCGCACCTGCCGGAGCGCTTCAAGCCGCAGCGGCGCATTGCGGCGGAGGACCTGCCGGACGCGAAGACCAAGGTCGAGATGCTGTCGCGCGCGATTGCGGCATTCACCGCCGCCGGCTATGTGTACATCGGCATGGACCATTTCGCGCTGCCGGACGATCCGCTGGCGATCGCCAAGCGCCAGGGCCGGCTGCACCGCAATTTCCAGGGCTACAGCACGCAGCCGGACTGCGACCTCGTGGCGCTGGGCGTTTCGGCCATCGGCCGCGTCGGCGCGACCTACAGCCAGAACGCCAAGACGCTCGAGGAGTACTACGACCTGCTCGACCAGGGGCGCCTGCCCGTGGTGCGGGGTCTGGCGCTGACGCGGGACGACGTGCTCCGCCGTGCGGTCATCATGGCGATCATGTGCCAGGGGCACGTGGACTTCGAGGCCGTCAACCTGGCGCACCTGATCGACTTCAAGGATCACTTCGCGCCAGAACTCGCCGCGCTCGCGCCGCTGGCTGCCCAAGGGCTGGTGAGGATCCGCGACCATGACATCGAAGTGACGCCGACCGGCTGGTTCTTCGTGCGCGCCGTGGCGATGGTCTTCGACCGCTATCTGCAGGCCGACCGCAACCGCACCCGCTTCTCCCGGATCGTCTGAACGATGCAGACGGCGCTACTCGGCACGGCGTTCCTGATGGGCCTCGCCGGAGGGCCACACTGCGTCGCGATGTGCGGCGCGGCCTGCGCGGGCGTCATCCGGATCGTTCGAGCGCCGCAGGGCGGGGCTGCGTCGGTGACCAGCGGCGGCAGCCTGCAAGGGCAGGGCGCGACGCTGGCGTTTCATGCCGGGCGCATCGCGAGCTACGCCGCGGCCGGTGCGGTCGCCGCCATGACGGTTCAGGGCATCGGGCTCGCGAGCGAGCGCATCGCCGCCTTGCGGCCGTTCTGGGTGCTCCTGCACGTCGCGGTGCTGATGTGGGGCCTGTCGCTCGCGGTGCTCGGGCGCCAGCCGGTTTGGGCGCATCGCCTCGGAGGCACGCTCCAGGCGCGGTTGCGTCCATTGACAGGCTCGACGGCCGGGGTGCTGGCGACCGGCGCGCTCTGGGGCGCCATGCCGTGCGGCCTTCTCTATTCCGCCCTGATGCTGGCTGGGCTGGCCGACGGCCCCTTGCAAGGCGCGATGGCAATGGCCGGTTTCGGGGCCGGGAGTGGCGTCTCCCTGATCGCAGCGCCGTGGCTGTGGCAACGCCTGAGCACCAGTGCCGGCATTGCGCGGAAAGAGTGGGGGAGCCGTCTTGCCGGCGCCTTGCTCGCCGCCGTGGCGTTTCACGCATTGTGGGCCGATCTCGCCCGGCAGATCGATCTCTGGTGCCGCTGAACGGGGTTTCCGAAACTGACCGATTGCGTGCAAACTCGAATTCAAAAGGAGTGAATGATGAAGTTGAAAACAACATGCGCTGCGGCGCTCTGGCTCGCATTGGTCGGTACGGCATCCGCCGCCACCTGCGATGTGGACATCGAAGGCAATGACGCGATGCAGTTCAACAAGAGCAGCATCGACGTGCCGCAGAGTTGCAAGCAGTTCACGGTGAAGCTCAAGCATGCCGGCAAGCTGCCCAAGGCGGCCATGGGTCACAACTGGGTGCTGACGACGCCGGCCGATGCGCAGGCCGTGGCGACCGATGGCATTGCCGCCGGTCTCGACAAGAATTACCTGAAGCCAGGCGATGCGCGGGTCATCGCCTTCACGCCGATCGTCGGCGGTGGCGAGTCGACTTCGGTGACCTTCGACACCAGCAAGCTCAAGGCCGACCAGAGCTACATGTACATCTGCTCGTTCCCGGGGCATTCGGGCTTGATGAAGGGCGCGCTGAAACTCGTCAAGTGAGCCGGCGGATGCGTGCCGTCCGTGCACGCATTTGATCTGCCTCAAGGTCGCGAAGCCCCTGGCGTGCGAAGCTGCCATCAACCACGGAGAGAGGCATGATGCACGCCACCTTGCGAATCATTCGGGACGAACATTCGGCCCTTTCGGCCATGCTGCGATCGATCGTCCTGTTGCTGGCAGAGCATCGCTCAAAGCACACGCTGCCGGATTTCGCAGCGCTGCGGGCGATGCTGTTCTACGTCGATGAGTTTCCCGAGAAGCGACATCATCGCAAGGAATCCGAGCTGCTGTTTCCGAAGCTGCGCGCTCGCACGCCGATCTCGCGCGAACTGCTTGATCGCCTGGACGACGATCACGCACGCGGTGAACGCAAGATCCGCGAGGTGGAGCATGCGCTCCTCGCCTTCGAGATGATCGGCGAGCCGCGCCGCCAGGCCTTCGAGCAGGCGGTCGAGCGCTACGTCGAGTTCTATCTGTCACACATGGCGCTGGAAGAAAGGGAGATCCTTCCGCTTGCCGAGAAAGTGCTCACCAAGGACGACTGGGCACAGCTCGACGAGGCATTCCTGGCGAATCGCGATCCGCTGACCGGCTGCGAACCCGAGCCGGACTATGCGGCGCTTTTCAGGCGCATCGTCAATGCGGTGCCGGCGCCGATCGGGTTGGGCGCGCCGCGCTGAGCCTCATTCCTCGTGGCGGAAGGGGCTGCGGTCCCCGAGGTGGTCCATGTAGTTCTGGATGCCCGCGTCTTCGCGTTCGAGAAAGCGCTCAACCGCATCCGCGAATGCCGGATGGGCCAGCCAGTGCGCACTGGTGGTCTTGACCGGCATCAGGGCACGAGCCATCTTGTGCTCGCCCTGCGCGCCGCCTTCGAAGCGCTGCACGCCGTGCTCGATGCACCACTGCAGCGGCTGGTAGTAGCAAGCCTCGAAGTGGAGGCAGTCCACGCGTTCGAGCGCGCCCCAGTAGCGGCCGTAGGCCAGCAACGGGCGGTCCGAGGCGTTGTCCCCGGCCAGGCCGGCCGAAAGGGCAATCAGGCTCGATGCGATCGGCTTGCCTTCGCGCTCCGCGATGAAGAGCAGCCACGCCTCCGGCATCGTCGCCGCCATGCGGTGGAAGAAATCGCGGTTCAGGTACGGCGGATTGCCGTGCTCGCGGTAGGTGCGGGCGTAGCAGCGGTAGAAGAAATCCCAGTCCGCATTGGAGATGTCGGCCCCGCGCGACCAGCGGAACGTCACGCCTGCGTCGCGGACCTTGCGGCGTTCCTGCCGGATCTTCTTGCGCTTGTCGTGCGAGAGGTTCGCGAGGAAGGCGTCGAAATCGTGCCAGTCCTCGTTGGTCCAGTGGAACTGGACCGTGTGGCGAAGCATCAGCCCGGCGTCGGCGCAGGCCACGATGTCGTCGTCGGCGCCGAAGAGCAGGTGCAGCGACGACACCTCCGTCTGCTCGCACCAGGCGACCAGTGCGCGCAGAAGCAGCGCGCGGCTCGGCGCATCGCGCGCGAGCACGCGGGTGCCGGGCACCGGCGTGAAGGGCACCGCGACAACCGCCTTGGGGTAATAGTGCAACCCATGCTGCTGATAGGCGTTGGCCCAGGCCCAGTCGAAGACGTATTCGCCGTACGAATGGTCCTTGACGTAGACCGGGCACGCGGCCATGAGTACACCGTCCTGCCATAGCGTGACGAAGTGCGGCGCCCAGCCGGTGCGAGGCGATGCGCTGTCGCTCGCGTCGAGCGCGTCCAGGTAGGCGTGGCGCATGAAGGGCGAGGGCTCCGCCTGCGCGATGAGCAGGCCGTCCCAGGCGGCAGCGTCGATCTCGGCGACCGATCGGTGGATGCGGATGACCGGTTCGCTCAAGGGAGTCCCATCAGGTCCTTTTGGCGCCGAGGGTCTCGGCAACGTAGATGCCGCCGAGCACGAGGGCCAGCGCGACCGCGTGATACGGCGAGAGCGGTTCGCCAAGGATGAGCACCGCGAGCAGCGGCCCGAAGATCGGCACCAGATTGAGAAAGACGCCGGCCCGCGCGGGGCCGATCAGCCCGACGGCGTGGATGAAGGTGATCTGTGACACGAAAGAGGGCAAGAGGCCAATGAAGACGATCAGCGCGAGACCCTTCGAGGTCGGCATGAAGAACTGGCCCATCGCGATCTCTGCCGCGACCAGCGGCAGCGAAACCACGCAGGCCACCGCGGCAGTTGCGGCAAAGAACACGATCGCCGGCACCGCAGGCCGATTGCGCAGGCCCAGGGCGTAGCCGGCGTACAGCAGGCAGGCGACGATCATCCAGACGTCGCCGATATTGAAGCCGAGGGTTGCGAGCAAGGCCAGATCTCCGCGCGATGCGACGACGCCGATGCCGGCAACCGTCATCATGACGCCGATGATCTGCAGGCCGCGGATCCGCGTGCCGAAAAAGAGAAAACTGCCGACGAGCACCAGCACCGGAATGGTGCCCTGGATGATCGCGATGTTGATGGCCGTCGTGTGGTGTGCTGCTGCATAGAAGAGCGCGTTGAAACCGGTGAAGCCCAGCGTGCCCATCAGCGCAATGGCGCGCCATGACGGCAGCAGCGTTCGCCAGTGCGCTGCGATCTCGCCCCGCGAAGTGAATCCGAGCGCCGTGCAGCAGACGATCCAGCGCGAAAAGGTCAGCATCATCGGCGAGACCTCTCCGACGGCGAGTCGCGCGGCGACCGCGTTGGCGCCCCAGATCACCGTGGTGAAGACCAGCAGGAAGTAGGCCTGACCTTGCGGGCTCGGGATGACCGAGTCGAAGAAGTTGGCGAAGGGGGAACCAGTGCGCATGGCTGGGCGAGGTTAACAGCCCCCGCGATCACGCGTGCCTCGAGGGTTGCGCGGCGGATGCGCGAAATGCGGATGACATAATCGTTCGGCCGTTTCCCCGCTTTGAATGAAAGACCGTATGAAGCAAATCACAGCCATCCTCAAACCGTTCAAGCTCGATGATGTGCGCGAGGCACTGGCCGAGGTGGGCGTCACCGGGCTCACGGTGACCGAAGTCAAGGGCTTCGGCCGCCAGAAGGGGCACACCGAACTCTACCGAGGCGCCGAATACGTTGTGGACTTTCTGCCAAAGATGAAAGTCGAGGTCGTGGTCAACGAGAACGACGTCGATCGCTGCGTCGACGCGATCGTCAGCGCGGCGCGTACCGGCAAGATCGGCGACGGCAAGATTTTCGTGACGAATGTCGAGCGGGTCGTTCGGATCCGCACCGGCGAAGAGGACGAAGCGGCGGTCTAGGCTCTCCCCCAGGCTGCGCGCACTCCGTGTCGCTTTGCCAACCCCCTTCCGGGGGCAACACCAGTGGACCGGCGGAGCCGGATCCACGGTGTTTCTGGCTTCAGGGCGTGCCTGATCTATAGGACTTCGGCCAGTTTGTCGCCTCGGGGGTGGCGGCCGACTTCTTCGACGAGGGCTTCGAGCAAAGCGGGGGCGTCGTTGCCGGAGCGCACCAACTCCATCTGCCATTCGCCCATGAAGCCTTCGCGCACGCTGTGCGCAAGGAATCCGAGCAGGGCGTCGTAGTAACCCCCTGCGTTCAGGATGCCGACCGGCTTGTCGTGGTAGCCGAGCTGGCGCCAGGTCCAGATTTCGAATAATTCCTCAAGAGTGCCGATGCCGCCCGGCAGGGCCAGGAAGGCGTCGGCGCGCTCGCCCATCATGGCCTTGCGCTCATGCATGGTGTCGACGACGTGGAGCTCGTCGCTCTGGCGGTTGGCCAGTTCCTTGTCGACCAGCGCCTTGGGAATGACGCCCACCACGCGGCCGCCGGCGGCTCGGGTGGCCTCGGCGACAGTGCCCATCAACCCGGTCCGCCCGCCGCCGTAGACCAGTTGTCCACCGCGTTCGCCGATCCAGCGGCCGACGGCCCGCGCAACGTGGACGAATTCCGGACGCTCACCGGGGCGGGAGCCGCAATACACGCAAATCGAAAAAGTTGGAGTCATCCCCCGATCATGCCCGGCTCGGGCGTCGACTATGTGGCAAACCGTTGCCAGACGGCGGTGATCCAGACGCCGCCGCACAGGAGGATCGACAGCAGGACGGCTGCGCTGCCGAGATCCTTGGCCTTCTTGGAGAAGCTGTGCCATTCGGGCCCGACGCGGTCGATTGCCGCTTCGATGCCGCTGTTGAGCAATTCAACGATCAGGACAACCGCCAGCACGGCGATGAGCAGCGCGGTTTCGACCCAGTTGCGACCGACCCAGAACGCCGCCGGCAGCATCACGAGGGCGAAGAGGATTTCCTGGCGGAAAGCAGGCTCGTGCCAGCCTTCCCGCAACCCGTGGAGCGAAATCAGGGTCGCGTGCCACACGCGGATCAGTCCGCGGCGGCTCTTTTGAGGATTGACGAGGGGTTCGCTGGTGCTCACGACTTGCTCAGCGGCTTCGAGGCAACGAGCCGAGTGCCCGCCCACACGTCGTGCCAGAACTGCTGCTCGGGCTGGAAGCGCGCCAGGAGCGCCCACACGATGACCCAGCCGAAGATCAGGACGGCAGATTCACCCGCGCCGAGCCCGAAGGGCGAGATGGCCGCCAGCGGCGGCAGGAACCAGATCCAGCTCAGTAGATAGCGCAGTAGCGCCCGGCCTTGGGTGAGCGCGCGGCCATGCCGGTCGACGACCCGGATACCCCAGGTTTTCATCGCCAGCGTCTGGCCATGGGCCCAGAACCAGACGAAATAGACGCCGAAAACGATGAACAGAAACGCCTGAAGGAGATGGCGGCGCGAATCCATGCCACTGCGCATCTGGCTCAGGGTGCTGAACAGCCAGCCGGCGATGAACACGACGGCGAAAAGCAGCATGCCCTCGTAGAGCCAGCAGGCCATGCGGCGCCATAGTCCGGGTGCCACAAGGTGGGAAGCTGCGGTGTCGTCGGCGGACGGTCGAAGGGATCCGGCGTTGCCGGGAGGCGCGGAACGCATTGGCACCTGTATCAGGGCGCCGCTGGGGGTTGTTCCGAAGCCTTCGGCGCGACGTCCGTCGCGCTCGGCGGCGGAAACTGGGCTTCGGCGCTCACCGGCGGGAGGCTCGGTGCCGGAGCCGCGACGGGCGCTGGTGCAGGCACCGGCGCAGGCGCAGGACGCGGGGCGGCCGCAACCGGCGCGGGCGGCGGAGCGAGCTGAATCCTCGGCGTGTGCTGTCCGTCTTGCCCGGCGGCCGGGATGGGAACGAGCTTTTGCTCGGGCACGAGGCGGATCGTCGGCGCAGCGCCGGGTGCCTTCGCGCTCTTTGCGCGCTCGGCCAGCTTGCTCTTTTCTTCGTCGCTGAGCGCCTGGTAGGCTTCCCATTTCGCCTTGCGCTCATCGACAGGGACTTGCTTGACATTGGCGAAGTTGACCCGCGCCTGGGCGCGCTGCTGGTTGGTCAGGCTCGCCCATTCGGTCATGCGGCTATGGAGCATCTCCTGCTCCTCGGGGGACATCTTGGCGTAGTCGCGCGAAACTGCCAGCCACTTTCGCTTGTGGGGTTCCGTCAGCTCGTCCCAATAGGGCGAGAGCGGTTGCAGGGCCTTCTGCTGCCGCGCCGTGAGATCGCGCCACAGCGGCTTGGAGACGACCGGCGGCTTCGCCGGCGTGGTCGTCTGTGGCGGCGCCGAACTCTTGACCGACTGGGCCTCGACCGACGAACTGGCAAGACCAGCGGCGCCAATGAGGAGGCCGGCGCTCAGCCAGGCAGCAGCCGCTCGCGGACGAGCGCACGCGAGACCGAGCGCTTCAGCGCGGGAGAGGGGGCGTTGATGCATTCGGTTGCCGGGCGATCAGCGTTCGGGCGAGTCGTCCGACGTCTTCAGGAACTGCGCAAATCCCGGATCGGTGTAGGCCGCGGGAGGGAGGTCGTCAGTCAGCAGCGCGGAGTCGATCGCGGCGATTTCATTGGCGCGGTTGTCTTCCTGCATCACACTGATCGCCACCAGGCCGGCGACAAGGGCAACCAACGGGATGACCGAGCCGATCCGCGTCCACCAGCTGCCGCCGAGCGTCGCCGTGCCGCCGCGCGAGAGCACCACGGGTGCCGGGCGAAGCTGCTGCGCGACCTTGCGACGGGCGACGGCTTGCACCCTCGCTGCTCGCAAGCGCTCGCTGACCTCGTGCGACAGCTCGCCATTGCCGGCGGTCAGGCGCGCAGCCACCTGGCGGGCGAAGCGCTCCTCGAGTGCGGCGGAAGAGGCAGTTTGCGTAGTGTTCATAGCGAAATTCCCTTGGCTTTGAGCGCCTTGCTCAAGGCGTGGACGGCGCGCGAACAGTGGGTCTTGACGCTCCCTTCGGAACACCCCATGGCGGCCGCCGTCTCTGCGACATCCATTTCCTCCCAGTAACGCATCAGAAAGGCCTCGCGTTGACGACCCGGCAGCGCCGCGATTTGTTCCTCGATTTCGCGAAAAATCTGAGCCCGCCTCGTGGTGTCCTCGGCGCTCTCGGATTCCTGGGAGTCCGCCGACAGCTGGATGTGCTCCAGGAGGTCGAAATCACCGTCGTCGTCCAGATTCTCGAAATCGCTCAGGTTGGAAAAAAGGGCCTTGCGGGTCTTCTGCCGCCGGAACCAGTCCAGGGTGCAGTTCGACAGGATGCGCTGGAACAGCAGCGGCAGCTCGTTCACCGGCTTGTCGCCGTAGTGCTCGGCCAGCTTCATCATGCTGTCCTGCACGATGTCCAGCGCGGCTTCTTCGTCCCGGACGTGGTAGACGGACCGCTTGAAGGCCCGTCGTTCGACGCTCTTCAGGAAATCGGATAGTTCTTTTTCAGTGGCCAAGCGAGTCCGGCGCCGGGGGATGCGCCGCGTACGAAGTATCTCGGGGGACGGGGTCTTTTTCGCCGCGGATTATGCCTGCGAGCCTTAATTGACCGTGATGTGGCCCTTCGGGTGCCTTCCGGTGTCATAATCCGCCTTGCAAGTCAAAAGGCAAACGGGTCACGATCCGGCGGTTGACAAATCCGCCCATGGTTGTGGCCTCAAGTCCCGACGCGGCTTCAAAAGAGCTGGTGAAGGGGCACCCAAGGTTTTTCGTTCCCGAAAATCGCAAAGGTTGATCATGGAAATGTCAAAGGCGGAACTTGCTTCCGCAGCAGCCGTCACCGGCGGTCAAACACAAGAACTCATGGGCGCCGAGGTGCTGGTCAAGGCACTTCAGGCTGAGGGCGTCAAGTACGTCTGGGGCTATCCGGGCGGCGCGGTTCTCTACATCTACGACGCGTTCTACAAGCAGGACACCATCCAGCATGTGCTGGTTCGCCATGAGCAGGCTGCCGTGCATGCCGCCGACGGCTACGCGCGTGCCACCGGCGACGTGGGCGTCGCGCTCGTGACGTCCGGACCAGGCCTCACGAATGCCGTGACCGGCATCGCGACCGCGTACATGGACAGCATCCCGATGGTCATCATCTCCGGCCAGGTGCCCACAGCGGCGATCGGCCTCGATGCGTTCCAGGAATGCGACACGGTTGGTATCACCCGTCCCATCGTCAAGCACAACTTCCTCGTCAAGGATCCGAAGGATCTGGCCCTGACGATGAAAAAGGCCTTCCACATCGCGCGCAGCGGCCGCCCCGGCCCCGTGGTGGTGGACGTGCCGAAGGATGTTTCCTTCAAGAAGGTAACGTACAGCGGCTATCCCGAGAAGGTCGAGATGCGCTCGTACAACCCGGTGCGCAAGGGCCACGGCGGGCAGATCCGCAAGGCGCTGCAACTGCTGCTGAACGCCAAGCGTCCTTATATCTATACCGGCGGTGGCGTGCTGCTCGGCAATGCGACCAACGAGCTGCGCACGCTGGTCGACATGCTCGGCTACCCGGTCACGAACACGCTGATGGGCCTTGGCGCGTATCCCGCGTCGGATCGCAAGTTCCTTGGCATGCTGGGCATGCACGGCACCATCGAAGCCAACAACGCAATGCAGAACTGCGACGTGTTGCTGGCCGTGGGTGCACGTTTCGACGACCGCGTGATCGGCAACCCGAAGCATTTTGCGCAAAACGAACGCAAGATCATCCACATCGACATCGACCCGTCGAGCATCTCCAAGCGCGTGAAGGTCGACATCCCGATCGTCGGCGACGTGAAAGACGTGCTGACCGAACTGATCTCGATGATCCGGGAAAGCACCACGCGCCCCGACGCCGGCGCGCTCGCGAGTTGGTGGGACACCATCGAAGGCTGGCGCAGCAAGGACTGCCTCAAGTACGACCGCGGCAACAAGGATGTGATCAAGCCGCAGCGCGTGATCGAGACCCTCTGGAACATGACCAAGGACACCGACACGTACATCACGTCGGACGTCGGCCAGCATCAGATGTGGGCGGCGCAGTACTACCGCTTCGACGAGCCGCGCCGCTGGATCAATTCGGGCGGGCTGGGCACGATGGGCGTCGGCATTCCGTACGCCATGGGCATCAAGCTCGCCAAGCCGGATTCGGAAGTGTTCTGCGTGACCGGCGAAGGCTCGGTGCAGATGTGCATCCAGGAACTGTCGACCTGCCTGCAGTACAACACGCCGATCAAGATCGTCTCGCTCAACAACCGCTACCTGGGCATGGTGCGGCAGTGGCAGGAGATCGAGTATTCGGGTCGCTACAGCCACAGCTACATGGATGCGCTGCCCAACTTCGTGAAGCTCGCCGAAGCCTACGGTCACGTCGGCATGCTGATCGAGCGCCCGCAGGACGTGGAGCCCGCGCTGCGCGAAGCGCGCAAGCTCAAGGACCGCACGGTGTTCATGGACTTCCGCACCGACCCAACCGAGAACGTGTTCCCGATGGTCAAGGCGGGCATGGGCATCACCGAAATGCTGCTCGGCTCCGAAGACCTCTAAACCTGATCCCAGTCCCCGGTCGGAGGACCGGGTTGTTTCACCTCAATCTTCAGACGAATCTATTGCTCGCCAAGCCCGCGCATTACCGTGCGCGGGGGAGGGCGGCGAAAAGAGGAGTCCCATCGCCATGAAACACATCATTGCCGTGTTGCTCGAGAACGAGCCCGGTGCACTCTCCCGCGTTGTCGGCCTGTTTTCTGCCCGCGGCTACAACATCGAATCGCTCACCGTCGCGCCCACCGAGGACCCGAGCCTCTCCCGGATGACGATCGTCACGGCGGGGTCCGACGACGTGATCGAGCAGATCACCAAGCATCTCAACCGGCTCATCGAGGTCGTCAAGGTCGTCGATCTCACCGAAGGTGCCTACACCGAGCGCGAGCTCATGATGGTGAAGGTGCGCGCCGTTGGCAAGGAGCGCGAGGAGATGATGCGCATGGCCGAGATCTTCCGCGGTCGCATCATCGACGTGACCGACAAGAGCTACACCATCGAGCTCACCGGCGATCACGGAAAGAACGACGCTTTCCTCGAGGCCATCGATCGCGGCGCGATCCTCGAAACCGTCCGTACCGGCGCCAGCGGCATCGGCCGCGGCGAGCGCATCCTGCGCGTCTGACAACCACCGTTCCACATCCACCGAATCAACGAAGGAGAAATCTCATGAAGGTCTACTACGACAAGGACGCTGATCTCAGCCTCATCAAGGGCAAGACGGTTGCAATCATCGGCTACGGCAGCCAAGGTCATGCGCATGCGCAGAACCTGAACGACAGCGGCGTCAAGGTTGTCGTCGGTCTGCGCAAGGGTGGCGCATCGTGGTCGAAGGTCGAGAAGGCCGGCCTCAAGGTGGCTGAAGTCGCCGAGGCCGTGAAGTCCGCCGACGTCGTCATGATCCTCCTGCCCGACGAGCAGATTGCGAACGTCTACAAGAACGACGTCGCGCCGCACATCAAGGAAGGTGCTTCGCTCGTCTTCGCGCACGGCTTCAACGTGCACTACGGTTTCGTTCAGCCGCGCGCCGATCTCGACGTGTGGATGGTTGCGCCCAAGGCCCCCGGCCACACGGTTCGCAGCACCTACACGCAAGGCGGCGGTGTTCCGCATCTGATCGCTGTCCACGCCGATCGCAGCGGCAAGGCCCGTGATCTCGCGCTGTCGTACGCTACGGCCAACGGCGGCGGCAAGGCCGGCATCATCGAAACCAACTTCCGCGAAGAAACGGAGACCGACCTGTTCGGCGAGCAGGCCGTTCTGTGCGGCGGCACGGTCGAGCTGATCAAGGCTGGTTTCGAGACCCTGGTCGAAGCTGGCTACGCGCCTGAAATGGCGTACTTCGAGTGCCTGCACGAACTGAAGCTGATCGTCGACCTGATCTATGAAGGCGGCATCGCGAACATGAACTACTCGATCTCGAACAACGCCGAGTACGGCGAATACGTGACGGGTCCGCGCGTCGTGACCGAAGAGACCAAGAAGGTCATGAAGCAGGTTCTGAAAGACATCCAGACCGGCGAATACGCGAAGAGCTTCGTGCTGGAAAACGCGGCCGGCGCGCCGACGCTCATCAGCCGTCGCCGCCTCAACGCCGAGCACCAGATCGAAGTGGTCGGCGAGAAGCTGCGCGCGATGATGCCGTGGATCAAGAAGAACAAGCTGGTCGACCAGACCCGCAACTGATCGGAATCTTTCCGAACATGATCAGGGCCACCCTTCGGTGGCCCTTTTCTTTCTGAGCGCCATGGCGCCTGAACTACACTGCGACCGATGCAATCGACCCCCTCATTTGTCCTGAATCCGACAGTCATTGGCGCCGCTGCGGCGCGCGCTGGAGGCCGGCTGCATGCATGACGACACGATGCCCGAGGAACTGGCGCCCAAGAAGCGTCGGAAGGGTATCTACATCCTGCCGAACCTGTTCACGCTCGCGGCCTTGTTCGGGGGCTTCTACGCCATCGTGATGGCGATGAATGCGCGATTCGATCTGGCTGCGCTGGGTGTCTTTGCGGCCATGATCCTGGACAGCCTCGATGGTCGCGTCGCTCGACTCACCAACACGCAGAGCGCATTCGGCGAGCAGATGGATTCGCTGTCGGACATGGTGTCCTTCGGTGCAGCGCCGGCGCTGATCGCCTATGAGTGGTCGCTGAAAGGGCTGGGCCGCTGGGGTTGGATCGCCGCCTTCGTCTACTGCGCCTGCGCTGCATTGCGACTCGCCCGGTTCAACGTCAACACGGGCGTCGTCGACAAGCGTTGGTTCCAGGGCTTGCCGTCACCCGCGGCTGCAGCGTTGGTCGCAGGCTTCATCTGGCTGGTGACCGAATGGGGCAAGCGCGGCGGCGAGGTGCTGTATCTCTCGTGGCAGCAGATCACCTGGATCACCTTCGGCTTCACGCTGTACGCCGGGCTTTCGATGGTGACCAACGCGCCTTTCTACAGCTTCAAGGACGTGCAGGTGAAGAAGAGTGTGCCCTTCGCCGTGATCGTTCTGATCGCTCTGGGCATCGCCATCGTCAACATCCATCCGCCGACGGTTCTGTTCGGTATGTTCGTCGCGTACGGACTCAGTGGCTATGTCGTCTACGGTTGGCGCAAGGCAAAAGGGCAGCAGGTCAGCGTCATCAGCATCTCTACCGATGAACCCGATGAGCGAGGTCTGCACAAGTAGCCACTGCTGTGCTACATTCCAGCCTCCTATGAACAAGATTTCGCTGGCCCTACTACTGATCCCCTACGGGCGGAGAAGTTAGCGCGCGCGCAAATTCCTCACAACGGCCCGTTCGCACCAGCAACGGGCCGTTTGTTTTTGGGGTTGCTGGTTGATCCAACCACAGCGAGAAATATCAGATGTTGAAGCAACCCGACCTCAAGTACCGTGCCTTTGCGCCGGTCGGCCTCAAAGATCGCACCTGGCCCGATGCCGTGCTGACGAAGGCCCCGATCTGGCTGTCGACCGATCTGCGTGACGGCAATCAGGCGCTGGTGGAGCCCATGGACATCGCCCGCAAGATGCGGATGTTCGAGACGCTGGTTGAGATCGGCTTCAAGGAAATCGAAGTTGGCTTTCCTTCTGCCTCGCAGATCGAGTTCGACTTCGTGCGCAAGCTCATCGAAGAAGACCGCATTCCGGACGACGTGACGATCCAGGTGCTGACGCAGGCCCGCGATCATCTGATCGAGCGCACCTTCGAGGCTTTGCAGGGCGCGCCGCGCGCGATCGTTCACCTGTACAACGCCGTGGCGCCGGTCATGCGCCGTGTGGTGCTCGGCATGGACGAGGACGAGATCGTCGAACTCGCGACCACGCATGCGCGAATGTTCAACGAACTCGCCGCAAAGCAGCCAAACACGCAGTGGACGTTCCAATATTCGCCGGAGATGTTCTCAGGCACGGACCTCGCGTTCTCCAAGCGGGTGGTCGATGCGGTGACGGCGGTGTGGGCACCGACGCCGGAGCGCAAGTGCATCGTCAACCTGCCGTCGACGGTCGAGCACTCGACCCCGAACATCTTCGCGGACATGATCGAGTGGATGCACCGTCATCTCGCTCGCCGTGACTCGATCGTCCTGTCGGTTCACCCGCACAACGATCGCGGCACCGGTACCGCGGCTGGCGAATTCGCCCTCATGGCTGGCGCTGACCGGATCGAAGGCTGTCTCTTCGGCAACGGCGAGCGAACAGGCAATCTCGACCTTGTGAACGTGGCCCTCAACCTCTACACGCAGGGCGTGTCTCCCGAGCTCGATTTCTCGAACATCGACGAAATCCGTGCCACCGTGGAGCACTGCAACCAGTTGCCCGTGCACCCGCGTCATCCCTACGTCGGCGATCTGGTCTACACCTCCTTCTCGGGATCGCACCAGGATGCGATCAAGAAGGCGTTCGCCGCGCGCAAGGACGGCGACATCTGGGACATGCCTTATCTGCCGATCGACCCCAAGGACGTGGGGCGGACGTACGAAGCGGTGATTCGCGTCAACAGCCAGTCGGGCAAGGGTGGCATCTCCTACCTTCTCGAGAGCGAATACGGGCTCGAACTGCCCCGGCGCCTGCAGATGGAATTCAGCCAGATCGTCCAACGTGTGATGGACGTGGCCGGCAAGGAACTCACGGCCGCCGATCTCTGGGCGCTCTTCGAAGGCGAGTATGGAATTCGTGATGCGGCGGGCCCGCAACACCGCGTGCTCGAAGAGCAGGGCGAGGGAGCCGACGCTTCCGTGGTCCTTCGTGCCGACCTTCCATGGGAAGGCGAAGTCCGACGGATCGAAGGGCGCGGCAACGGCCCGATCGACGCCTTCATCCATGCGCTGGCGGAAGCCACCGGGCACTCGATCCGCGTCATCGACTACCACCAGCACGCGATCGGCTCCGGAGCCGACGCCCAGGCGGTCGCCTACCTCGAACTGCGGGTCGACGAATCCAGGACGCTCTTCGGCGTCGGGATGGATGCGAACATCATCTCGGCTTCGCTGAAAGCCATCGTATCGGGGTTGGCGAGGGCTCGGACCCAGGCCTCGGCCGGCGCACAATCGGTGGCTGAACCCGCCTGAGCCGGCGGAAGGGCCGCGGCGCGGCCTTCGCCCGGCAGTGCGCGCACTGCCGGGCCGTGACATGGAACAAAGGAGATCCACGATGGCCGACAAACTGATCATTTTCGACACCACCCTGCGCGACGGCGAGCAGTCGCCCGGTGCTTCCATGACCAAGGACGAGAAGCTGCGCATCGCGCGCCAGCTCGAACGTCTCCGGGTCGACGTGATCGAAGCGGGTTTTCCCGCGAGTTCGAACGGCGACTTCGACGCGGTGGTCGCGATCGCGAATGCGATCAAGGAATCGATCGTCTGTGGCCTGTCACGCGCCAATGATCGCGACATTTCGCGCGCGGCCGAAGCGCTCAAGGGTGCGGCCCGTGGCCGGATCCACACGTTCATTGCGACCTCGCCGCTTCACATGGAGAAGAAGCTGCGGATGACGCCCGACGAGGTGTTCGAGCAGGCGAAGCTGTCGGTGCGCTTCGCGCGCAATCTGATCGCCGATGTGGAATTCAGCCCGGAGGATGGGTATCGAAGCGACCCGGACTTTCTCTGCCGGGTGCTGGAGGCGGTCATCAACGAGGGCGCCACCACGATCAATGTGCCCGACACCGTGGGCTACGCGATCCCGGAGCTCTACGGCAATTTCATCAAGACGCTGCGCGAAAGGATCCCGAACAGTGACAAGGCGGTGTGGTCCGTTCACTGCCACAACGACTTGGGCATGGCGGTCGCCAATTCGCTCGCCGGCGTAAAGATCGGCGGTGCGCGGCAGGTTGAATGCACCATCAACGGCTTGGGCGAGCGCGCCGGCAACTGCTCGCTCGAAGAGATCGTCATGGCGGTGAAGACCCGCAAGGACTATTTCGGGCTGGATCTGGGCATCGACACACGCCACATCGTGGCGGCGAGCCGCATGGTCAGCCAGACGACCGGGTTCGTGGTGCAGCCGAACAAGGCGGTCGTGGGGGCGAATGCCTTTGCGCACGCCTCGGGGATCCACCAGGACGGCGTCCTCAAGGCGCGCGATACCTACGAGATCATGCGAGCCGAGGACGTGGGTTGGACCGCCAACAAGATCGTGCTCGGCAAACTCAGCGGGCGGAATGCGTTCAAGCAGCGCCTCCAGGAACTGGGCGTGACCATGGAGAGCGAGGCGGACGTCAACGCCGCATTCGCGCGCTTCAAGGAACTCGCCGATCGGAAAAGTGAAATATTTGATGAAGACATCCTCGCGCTGGTCAGCGACGAGGAGCTCTCGCACGTTGGGGAACAGTTTGGTTTTGTTTCCCTGTCGCAACATAGTGAAACAGGTGAGCGGCCTCAGGCGCGCATCGTGTTCACCGTGAACGGCAAGGAGGTCACCGGAGAGTCGGATGGCAATGGTCCGGTCGATGCTTCGCTGAAGGCGATCGAGGCGCACGTCAAGAGTGGCGCCGAGATGGTGCTCTATTCGGTCAATGCGATCAGCGGATCGACGGAGAGTCAGGGAGAGGTGACAGTGCGGCTGCAAAATGCAGGCCGGGTCGTCAACGGTGTCGGGGCGGACCCCGATATCGTGGTGGCGTCGGCCAAGGCTTATTTGAGTGCGCTCAACAAGTTACAGAGCCAAGCTGAGAGAGTAGCGGCACAAGGTTGAATATTAAAGTGCTCCTTGTTTTCGAATGAAGAAGAGGATGCAAGTAACTGATATTGCGTGCCTTTTTTGATTTCGATACACTTCGGAAACCTATTTTCCGCTGGAGAGTTTTTAATGCCCGAAGCCCGTACCCATCGAGTTTCAAGCCAGCGGTTCCTTCCCGCGTTTCGCATGCTCGCCGTTGCGCTGTGCGCGACGGCGTTTTTGTTGCCAGCCGCCCAAGCCGCCGAAAAGAAGGGACCGGCAACCAAGAAGACCGCCACCGCAGACAGCAAGCGCAAGACTGCATCGGTGCCGACCCGTGAAACCGCGTCCTCCAAGCGGAAGGCGGGTGCTGACAAGGACGAGAAAGTCGTCAGCGGCGGCAAGAACGTAGTCGCCTCGGTTCGCCAGAAGAATGGCCGTACTGTCGTGGCTGTGCAACGCCGATCGGTCGTGCGTGTTGCGGAACCCGCGCCTGCGCGTCTCTCGTTCGGCCAGCTGGCCGGTTTGCATCAGACGCCCGATGCACTCGACCTGAAGTCCAGCGTGGCGCTGGTCATCGATCAAGACACCCATGAAGTGCTCCTGAGCAAGAACGACCACGCCGTTCTTCCCATCGCTTCGCTGACCAAACTCATGACCGGCCTGCTCATCAGCGAGGCCCGGCTGCCGTCCGACGAACTGATCACCATCACGCAGGATGATGTCGACACCGAGAAGCGAAGCGGCTCGCGCCTGAGCGTCGGAACGACCCTGCCGCGGGGAGAGCTCCTTCATCTGGCCCTGATGTCCAGCGAGAACCGCGCTGCGCATGCGCTCGGCCGCACCTATCCCGGAGGTCTGGAGACTTTCGTGAGCGTCATGAACGCGAAGGCGAAGATGCTGGGCATGAAGGACACGAGCTACGTCGAACCGACGGGCTTGTCGAGCCGCAACCAGTCGAGCGCGCAGGATCTGGCGCTCCTGGTGAACGCGGCCTATGCGGATGCCACCGTCCGCCAGCTGTCGACCTCGCCGGAGTATCAGGTTGAAGTCGGCAATCGCGTGCTGCAGTTCAACACGACCAACCGGCTTGTGAAGAACCCGGATTGGGACATCGGCGTGCAGAAGACCGGCTACATCAGCGAAGCAGGCCAGTGCCTGGTGATGCAGGCGAAGATTGCAGGCCGCAAGCTGATCATGGTGTTCCTCGATTCGGCAGGGAAGCTGAGCCGCATCGGTGATGCCGAGCGCGTTCGCCGCTGGGTGGAGGCCAATCACATGCTCAACAAGGCCGCGCAGCAGCACGTAGCGTCGAGCAACGCGACCTGATCTCGCGTGACCTGACCCCTTGAACGGGCCGCTTCGTCCATCCGGATAGCGGCCCTTTTCGCTTTCAGGCTGAGCCCGTCGGGCTCGCCTTGTAGCCCAGCGCGCTGGAGATCTCGTTCGCGGTGGCCTGCAGCTTTGGCAGCCAGCCGTCGTCCAGCCGGTCGGCGGGGGCCGAGATCGAGAGTCCGGCCACCAGCTTTCCCTGGTCGTCGTAGATTCCCGCGGCCATGCAGCGCACGCCGAGCTCGAGCTCCTCGTTGTCTCGCGCGATGCCGTACTGGCGCGCTTTCGATAGTTCGCGTTCTAGAACAGGCAACTGCGTGATGCTGTTGCGCGTGTGGCCGGCCAGACCCGTGCGCGTGGCGTAGCTGCGAACACGCTGAGGCTCGTCCACCGCGAGGAATAGTTTGCCGGTCGAAGTCAGGTGCAGTGGCGCCCGCCCGCCGATCGCGCGGACCACCTGCATGCCGGAGCGCTCGCTGTAGGCGCGCTCGATGTAGACGATCTCGTCGCCCTGCCGCATGCTGAGGTTCACCGGCTGCTGCGTGAGCTTGTGCAGTTCCCGCATCGGCGCCATGGCGGCATCGCGGACGTTCAGACGGCCCTTGACCAGGTTGCCAAGTTCCAGCAGGCGCATGCCAAGCCGGTAGCTTCCGGCCTCCGGGCGATCGACGAAGCGGCCGACCGCCAGGTCGTTCAGGATGCGGTGCGTGGTGGACGGGTGCAGCCCCGTCTTCTCGCTGATCTCCTTGAGCGAAATCGCTTCTTCCCGCGACGCGAGCACGTCGATCAGCGCGAACATGCGCTCGATGACCTGGATCACGGGCGTAGCGGGAACGTCGGATTGGAGCTTTTTCATTTGCAACACGGTTCGAAGCCGGTCGCGATTTTACTTGGTGAAATGACTCGGTGGTAACTGCCATTGACCGTTGAGCAGAACTTCGTGCGGGCTGTACCGCGCCTTGTAGTTCATCTTGGCACTGCCCTGGATCCAGTAGCCCAGGTATACATGGGGCAATCCGAGCTTGCGGGCCTGTTCGATCTGCCAGAGCACGCTGTAGTTGCCGTAGCTCGCTCCAGTCTCCGGCTCATAAAAGGTATAGACCGCGGACAGTCCGTCGTTGAGGACGTCGAGGATGGACACCATCTTGAGCACACCGGCGCTGCCATCAGGACGCGTCTCGCGAAACTCCACCAGCCGTGAGTTGACGCGGCTTTGCAGAAGGAACTGCGTGTACTGGTCGATGCTGTCGTGGTCCATGCCGCCGCCTGCGTGTCGGCCATTCTGGTAGCGCAGGTAGAGCTGGTAGTGCTCGGGCACGAAGCACAGTTTGAGCACCCGCGCCTGGAGATCCGAATGCCGCGACAGCGCGCGGCGTTGGCTTCGGGTGGGGGCGAATCCGTTGACCAGCACCCGCAGCGGAACGCACGCATTGCACCCGTCGCAATATGGCCGGTAGGTGAACATGCCACTGCGGCGAAACCCGCTCAGC
Organism: Variovorax sp. YR216; assembly: GCF_900107745.1. GTDB lineage: Bacteria > Pseudomonadota > Gammaproteobacteria > Burkholderiales > Burkholderiaceae_C > Variovorax. The sequence continues at coordinate 140,580 of NZ_FNRO01000001.1, forward strand.
ACCAGGTCCGAATAGGCGTCGTTGTGGATGAGGTGGCTCGGCGTGGCGACCTGGGATCGCGCCTGCCGGTCAGGCAGATAGCTGCACGGATAAGGTGCCGTCGCGTAGAACTGCAGCGTGTGGAGCGGGAGGTCCTTGAGGTGCGTCACGTCTTCAAGAAAGTTCGCGCGGACAAGAGTTGATTCCAGTATACGGGCTCGAAGCGCCAGGCAGGGCCGGGTAATCCGCGGGCGTGGGCCACGTGCGACACGAAGTCGGCTCGCGGCATTTCGTGCGCACCGAGACTGGCGAGGTGGGCTGTGTTCTGCTGGCAATCGATCATCGAGATGCCATGCCGCAGGCAGAAGCAGACCAGCGCCGACAGTGCGATCTTGGAGGCGTCCGTTCGCCGCGCGAACATCGATTCGCCGAAGACAGCGCGCCCGATGGCCACGCAGTAGAGGCCGCCGACAAGTTCGCCGTCCACCCAGGTCTCGACGCTGTGGGCATGGCCTGCGCGATGGAGCGCGGTGTAGGCGCGCACCATGTCGGGCAGGATCCAGGTGCCGGTCTGGCCGGGTCGGGGCGACTGCGAGCAGTGCGAAATCACCGTTTCGAACGCATGGTCTATGCGGATCTCGCAGCGCTCGCCTGCGGCAAAGTGGGCGATGGTCTTGCGCAGCGAGCGGTGCAGGCGAAATTCTCCGACTTGGAGCACCATTCGCGGATCGGGACTCCACCAAAGAATCGGCTGGCCTTCGCTGAACCAGGGAAAGATGCCATTGGCGTAGGCCTGCAGGAGGTTGGCGACATCGAGCGCTCCGCCGGCCGCCAGCAGTCCGGGCACGGGGTCGGCATCGCCCCACGCCATGGCAGCGTCAGGGAGCGGGTCGTTGGGCTCGAGCCAAGGCAGTTGCATGCTCGAATGTTTGCATGCTTTGGCGCGAGCAGGATCGCATCGAGCCGAAAGTACCCGAAGACCCTATAGTCGTTTGTGACCCCGAAAAATTCCCACGACCCAACACAAAGGAAGACGGTGACAACTGAAACGAATCCCACGCGCTTCGGAAGCGGTCAGGCAGTCAAGCGACTCGAGGACGAAGCCCTGCTGGCCGGCGCCGGCCGCTATACCGACGATGTCTCGGTGCCGGGCCAAGCCTGGCTCAGCTTCGTACGGTCACCCTATCCCCATGCGAAGCTGGTCTCGATCGACCGCGATTCGGCGGCGGCGATGCCTGGTGTGCTCGGCGTCTTCACTGGTGCGGACCTGGCTGCGGCCGGCGTTCAGCCGATGCCCGGCGCCGCAGCCTTCAAGCGCGCCGATGGCTCGGATTGCGCGACGCCCGAGCGTCATGTCCTGGCAGTGGGCAGGGTGCGTTTCGTCGGTGAACCCGTGGCGATCGTGGTCGCCGAGACTGCGCAGCAGGCGCGCGATGCCGCCGAGGCAGTGATGGTCGACTACGCGGAACTGCCGATGGTCGTCGATATCGCGGGCGCCACGGCCGACGGCGCGCCGCTCGTGTATGACGCTGCGACGGGCAACATCGCTGCTGAAATGCGGCATGGCAGCGCTGAAGCCACTGCCCAGGCCTTCGCCAAGGCGAGCCATGTGGTCGCGCTCGATGTGGTCAACCAGCGTGTCGTGGCGCTCACGATCGAGCCGCGCTCGGTGCTCGCGGACTTTGACGCCGCGACGGACCGCATCACCATCCGGATGAGCACTCAGATGCCCTCGGGCGTCCGCGACTCCGTGTGCGCCGCCATCGGCCTGCCCAAGGAAAAGGTGCGGGTGGTCGTCGGCGACGTCGGGGGGGGCTTCGGCATGAAGACGGGCGCCTACCCGGAGGACATCGCCGTGGCTTTCGCGGCGCATGCGCTGAAGCGCGCGGTCAAGTGGGTTGCGGACCGGAGCGAGGAATTCCTCTCCACGTCGCACGGCCGCGACATCGAGGCGCACGCCGAACTGGCGCTCGATGCCAACGGAAAGATCCTCGGCCTGCGCATCAAGTCCCATGCAAATGTCGGCGCCTATGCGACGGGCACGGGGGTGGCGATCCAACTCCTGATCGGCCCGTGGGTCCAGACGAGCGTCTACGACATTCAGACCATCGATTTCCACTTCAAGGCGGTGCTGACCAATACGGCGCCAACCGGGGCCTACCGTGGTGCCGGTCGCCCGGAGGCGATCTACAACATGGAGCGCCTGATGGACGAGGCGGCTCGCCAGACTGGCATCGACCGCATCGAGCTTCGCCGCCGGAACTTCATCCGACCAGAGCAGATGCCCTACACGAATCCGATGCGCCAGACCTATGACACGGGCCAGTTCGAATCGGTCATGAACCAGGCGCTGAAGCTCGCCGACTGGGGCGGCTTCGAGGCGCGCGCCGCCGAGTCGAAGCGTGCGGGCCGCATGCGTGGGCTGGGCATTGCGACCTTCCTCGAATGGACCGGGGGCAATGTCTTCGAGGAGCGCGTGACGGTGTCCGTTCAGGCCGACGGCGTCATCGAGGTGTATTCCGCGGTGAACGCCATGGGGCAGGGCATCGCGACCACGCTCGCCCAACTGGTGGTGGATGCCTTCGGCGTGCCGATCGAGAAGGTGCGCATCGTGCTCGGCGACACCGATCGCGGCGACGGCTTCGGCAGCGCCGGCTCGCGATCGCTCTTCACCGGCGGGTCGGCGGTGCGGATCGGCGCCGAGCGGACCATCGACAAGGCCCGTGAGCTGGCGGCGCAGGAATTCGAGGTTTCCCCGGCCGACGTTCAGTACGCCGCAGGCCTTTTCAATGTCGCCGGGACCGACCTCCAGCTCGATCTCTTCACGCTGGCGAGCCGGCAGCCCGAGGGCGAAATCTTCGTGGATTCGACCAGCACGGTGTCCGGTCCCACCTGGCCGAACGGCTGCCACATCACCGAGGTGGAGCTCGATCCGGCAACGGGCGACGTGGGCGTGATGACGTATGCATCGGTCAACGACGTCGGCCGCGTGGTCAACCCGCTGATCGTGCGCGGCCAGCTCGAGGGCGGCGCGGTTCAGGGCATCGGGCAGGCGCTCTGCGAGCGGGTCGTGTATGACCCGCAGACCGGCCAGCCGCTGACCGGCAGCCTGATGGACTACGCCGCGCCGCGTGCGGACATCATCGCCACCATGTTCCGCATGGAAATGGACGAATCCACGCCCTGCAAGAACAACCCGCTGGGGGTGAAGGGTGTCGGGGAGCTCGGCACCATCGGTGCCACGCCCGCCATCGTGAACGCGGTGGCCGATGCGCTGGCGCGCAACGGCATGGCCAAGCTGTCGCCGCGACTGGACATGCCGTTGACGCCGGACCGGCTCTGGCAGCTGATGACCACAGCCGCCTGAAGGCGCCGGTCAGGGCGCTCAGAAGTCTTCGAGCGGCAGGCCGACGTAGTTTTCGGCGAGCGACGTCGAGGCGGCGCGGGAGTGCACCAGGTAGTCGAGCTCGGCTTCCTGGATCTTCTGGCCGAATTCGCCGGTGTCGGGAAAGCGGTGCATCAGCGAGGTGAACCACCACGAGAAGCGTTCGGCCTTCCAGACGCGGCGCAGGCAGAGATCGGAGTACCGATCGAGCGCGGAGGCCGACTTCTCCGCATAGAAGATCTCGAACGCACGCGAAAGATAGCCGACGTCGGCTGTCGCGAGATTCAGGCCCTTGGCACCGGTCGGCGGGACGATGTGCGCCGCGTCGCCGGCCAGGAACAGGCTGCCGAAGCGCATGGGCTCGGCCACGAAGCTGCGCAGCGGCGCGATGCTCTTTTCGAGTGAGGGGCCGGTGACGAGGCGTTCGCGCGCCTCGGGGTCCAGCCGCAGGCGAAGCTCGTTCCAGAATGCTTCGTCGCTCCAGTTCTCGACGCGCTCCTCGGTCGGCACCTGGACGTAGTAGCGGCTGCGCGTGGCGCTGCGCATGCTGCACAGGGCGAAGCCGCGCGACGTGTTGGCGTAGATGAGCTCGTGAGAAACGGGCGGCACGTCCGCCAGCACGCCGAGCCATCCGAACGGGTAGATCTTCTCGTAGGTATGGATCGATTGCGGTGGCACGCTCGTTCGGCTCACGCCGTGGTAGCCGTCGCAGCCGGCGATGAAGTCGCACTCGATCTCGTGCGTGGCGCCGTCCTTCTCGTAGCGGACGCGGGGCTTGGCGCTGTCGAAATCGTGCAGGCTGACCGAGGCCGCGCTGTAGATCGTGGTGAGGCCTTCGGCGTCGCGCGCGGCCATGAGGTCCCGCGTGACTTCGGTCTGGCCGTAGACCGTCACCTGCTTTCCGTCGGTCAGGCCGTGCATGTCGATGCGGTGGCGGGCGCCCTTGAACAGCAGTTCGATGCCTTCGTGCGGCAGTCCCTCGGCGATGGCGCGGGCGTCGACGCCCGCCCGCTTGAGGAGGTCCATCGTGACCTGCTCGAGGACGCCGGCGCGAATGCGGCCGAGCACGTAGTCGGCGCTCTGCCGCTCCACGATGATGTTGTCGATTCCAGCCTTGTGCAGCAGTTGCCCGAGCAGCAGTCCTGCTGGTCCGGCACCAATGATGGCTACTTGTGTTCGCATGGTTGTCTCCAGATGACGAATTCCCGAGCGTAGGGCGGACGATGGGGTACTGTCTCGACGGATTTTCAGGCTGTGTGCGATCATGAGCCTGCCTGCGCGATGATCGCGCAACTCTTTCGGCCATGACCATCGCAAAACCCGACTTCATCGAAGGCATCGCCAAGGGAATGGCCGTGCTCGAGAGCTTCGACACCGAACGCCAGCGGCTCAACGCCACGCTGGCAGCCGAGCGCGCCGGATTGACGCGTGCCGCGGCCCGCCGGCATCTGCTGACGCTGGCGCATCTGGGCTATCTCGAGACCGACGGCAGCTACTTCTGGATGGCGCCCAAGGTGCTGCGCTTTTCAGGCAGCTATCTCGCGTCTTCGCGCCTGCCGCGCGCTCTGCAGCCCACGCTCAACCGGCTCGCGGCGCAGACGCAGGAGTCGTTCTCGGCCGTGGTGCTCGACGGCGAAGAGGTGGTCATCGTCGCGCGCAGCGGCAGCTACGGCGCACCGACGCGCGTTCTGGCGTATGGACTGCATCTGGGTGCCCGGCTTCCGGCACATGCCACGTCGACCGGGCGCGTCCTGCTGGCCGGCCTTGGCACCGCCGAGCTTTCGCAATGGCTGAAGGGGCGCACCCTCCCGCGCCTGACGCCCCACACGATCACGAAGACGAGCGTGCTCCGGCAACGGATCGCCCAGGCCCGCAAAGACGACTTCTGCTTTGCCAGCGAAGAGCACGAACTCGGTGTCCAGGCGCTGGCGGTGCCGCTGCGCGACATGCAGGGGCACACCGTCGCCGCGCTCAATGTGGTGCTTTCGGGCAGTCACCACAACGAGGAGACGCTGCGGCGCGACATGCTCCCGCTGCTGTTCGAGGCGGCGCGGGAGGCCAGGGCGCTTCTATAGGTGCCGGCGATCGCCGCTACGATCTCCCACACTGTGCCGGAAGGACCGAACAGCCATGCGACTCCTGCTGCTTGAAGACGATGTGATGATCGGCGAGACCGTGCTCGACCTCCTGCGGGCCGAGCAGTACGCCGTCGACTGGGTCAAGGACGGCGACATGGCCGACAGCGCGCTGCGCTCCCAGCAGTACGACCTAGTGCTGCTCGATCTGGGTGTGCCGCGCCGCGACGGGCTCGACGTCCTGCGCGCGCTGCGGGCCCGCAAGCAGCGGATGCCGGTGCTGATCGCGACAGCGCGCGATTCGGTGCAGCAGCGCATCGAAGGCCTCGATGCCGGCGCGGATGACTACGTGCTGAAACCCTACGACCTCGACGAGCTCCTCGCTCGCATCCGTGCCCTGCTGCGCCGCGCATCCGGGCGCGCGGAGCCGGTCTACGAGCACATGGGCGTCACGGTCAATCCGACCACGCGCGAAGTTTCGGTGCGCGGGCAGCCGGTGACGCTGTCCGCGCGCGAATGGGCGGTGCTCGAGCCGTTGATCGCTCGACCAGGGATGGTGCTTTCCCGAGCGCAGCTCGAGGAAAAGCTCTACAGCTGGAAGGACGAAATCAGCAGCAATGCCGTGGAGGTCTACGTCCACGGATTGCGCAAGAAGCTGGGCGCGGACCTGATCCGCAACGTACGCGGCGTCGGCTACATGGTCCCGAAGGAATGACCGCCTGATGAAATCATTGCGTGCGCGTCTGCTGTGGTTTCTCCTGGCCGCGATCGTGGTGGCTGCCGGCATTCAGGCGTTCGTGGCCTACCGCACCGTGCTGGAGGAAGCCGACGATATCTTCGACCACCACATGCAGCAGATGGCGCTGTCGCTGCGCGCGGGGCTGCCGCCGAGCGCGACGGTGGGCGGGCTCGGGAATCTCGGGGCGGGGGAGGAGAACTTCGAGTTCATCGTCCAGGTCTGGACCGCCGACGGCCTTCTGATCTTCCAGTCTGCGTCGCACCCCGCGCTGCCGCAGCGTGCGGTGCTCGGCTTCTCGAACGTCCAGGCTCGCGGCACGACCTATCGCGTGTTTTCGATGCAGGCCGGACCGCTGGTGATCCAGGTCGCACAGGACATGGCGGCGCGTCGGCGGATGGCCGGCTCGCTCGCGCTGCGCACCGTGGGGCCGATCGCGCTGGCGGCGCCGCTGCTCATGCTGGTGGTCTGGTGGGTGGTCAGCTTTTCGCTCGCGCCGGTGGCACGGGTGCGGCGACAGGTGGCGGAGCGGCAGGCCGACGACCTCTCGCCGCTGAGCGAGACCGATCTTCCCGAGGAGGTCCGGCCGCTGGTCCATGAACTCAACCTGCTGTTCGCCCGCGTTCAGAAGGCCTTCGAAGCCCAGAAGCATTTCGTCGCCGATGCGGCGCACGAACTGCGTTCACCTCTCGCTGCCCTGAAGCTCCAGGTGCAGGGTCTGCAGCGTGCGACCGATGAATCCACCCGCGAGCTTGCGGTGGCTCGTCTCGCTGCGGGCATCGATCGCGCGACCCGGCTCGTCGAGCAGATGCTCGCGCTCGCGCGCCACGAAGCCAGTGCCGCTTCGGGCGCCGAGCGTGAAGAGGTCGGCTTGTCCGAGGTCGCGCGTCTGGCGATCTCCGACGCGATCGCGGGCGCACAGGCGCGGCACATCGACGTCGGTATCGTGCAGGCCGATCCGGTCAAGGTGGCGGGCCAGGCGGAGGCACTCCGAATGCTGCTTCGCAATCTGCTCGACAACGCCATCAAGTACACGCCGGAGGGCGGGCGGGTGGACGTGAACATCGCCGCGCTCCCGGACGGGGTGGAACTCAGCGTGGACGACAGCGGTCCAGGCATCGACGCCCTCGAGCGCGAGCGGGTGCTCGATCGCTTCTATCGGTCCGGCGAGCCGCAAGCGCCCGGCAGCGGGCTCGGACTGGCCATCGTGAAGTCGATCGCAGATCTGCACGGCGCGACCGTGAGGCTGGAGCGCTCGGAGTCGCTGGGCGGGCTTCGCGTGGTGGTGCGCTTTCGGGCTTCAGCCTGAACTGTTGTCGCGGTGTGTCGCGCATGCGCGCGTGTTTAAGTCGGGCTTAAGCGGGAGCCACGACATTCCTTTCGTCGATTTCTAAAACCCTCGAAAGGATCTCAAATGAAGAAAAGCCTGACTTCGCCCCGCGCGCTCGTCCTTTCGCTGGCGGCCGCCGGCGTGATCGGCGCGGCCGCCACCGGCGCGTACACCAGCGCGAACGCAGTCGCGTCCGCCCAGCCCGCTGCAGCCACGGCCGCGGCATCCGCGCCGCTGGTTTCCATGCCCGATTTCTCCACCGTCACGGCGCAGACCGGGCCGGCGGTGGTCAACATCAGCGTGGTCGGGACGACCAAGACCGCAGAAGGACCGCAGGGGATCCCGGGCATGGACCCGGATGATCCGATGTACGACTTCTTCCGTCGCTTCCAGGGCCAGGGCATGCCGCGTGGCAAGCAACAGCAGCAGCGCGAAGTGCCTGTGCGCGGCCAGGGCTCCGGCTTCATCGTGAGCCCGGACGGCATCATCCTGACCAATGCACACGTCGTGAAGGATGCGACGGAGGTGACCGTCAAGCTGACCGACCGCCGCGAGTTCCGCGCGAAGGTGCTGGGCTCCGATCCGAAGACCGACGTGGCGGTCATCAAGATCGATGCGAAGAACCTGCCGACGCTTTCCATGGGCAAGACCAAGGATCTGAAGGTCGGCGAATGGGTGCTCGCGATCGGTTCGCCTTTCGGCTTCGAGAACACAGTGACCGCCGGCGTCGTCAGCGCCAAGGGCCGCACGCTGCCGGACGACAGCTACGTGCCGTTCATCCAGACCGACGTGGCGGTGAACCCCGGCAACTCCGGCGGTCCGCTGATCAACACGCGCGGCGAGGTCGTTGGCATCAATTCGCAGATCTACAGCCGCAGCGGTGGCTACCAGGGCGTCTCGTTCGCGATTCCGATCGACGTCGCGATCCAGATCAAGGACCAGATCGTCGCCACTGGCAAGGCGAGCCATGCGCGTCTTGGCGTTGCGGTGCAGGAGGTCAATCAGACCTTCGCCGACTCGTTCAAGCTGGACAAGCCTGAAGGCGCCCTGGTGTCGAACGTGGAGAAGGGCAGTCCCGCGGACCAGGCCGGCCTGCGCTCGGGCGACGTGATCCGCAAGGTCGACGGCGATCCGATCGTGGCTTCGGGCGATCTTCCTGCGCTGATCGGGCAGAAGAAGCCGGGCAGCAAGGTCACGCTGGAAGTGTGGCGCCAGGGATCGCGTGAGGAACTCACGGCGAAGCTGGGCGATGCAGCCGAGAAGACCGCCACGGTCGCCAAGAACGAAGACGGCGCGTCCCAGGGCAAGCTCGGTCTTGCGCTGCGTCCGCTCCAGCCCGACGAGCAGCGCGAGGCGGCGGTCGACGGTGGCCTGCTGATCGTGAATGTCGGAGGCCCGGCCGCCATGGCAGGCGTCCAGACCGGCGACGTGCTGCTGGCAATCAATGGCACGCCTGCGAAGAACATCGAGCAGGTTCGCGAAGTGGTGGCGAAGTCCGACAAGTCGGTGGCTTTGCTCATCCAGCGCGACGGCGACAAGATCTTCGTGCCGGTCCGCCTGGGCTGATCGCAGCGGTTCGCGAGCCGGAGTCCTTTGAGACTTTGTTCCGGTTCGCGGACCCGCATGCGGTCCGATGTGCAAAAGTGCCTTGGTCGAAGTTTCTTGCAGCTGTAACAATTCGTGAAGCAACTGAATAAGAGATTTCCCTATGGCACTTCGCGATATTGCTCTGACCGTTCTCGAACTGGAGCCCAATGAGTTTCATTGGGTCCTGATGGAGCCGGTGCAGGCCGAATCCGAGGAGTGCCTGGGCTATCGCCCCATCGACTCCTCGACCCAAGGGCTGCCTGACTACTCGGAAGCGCTGATTCAGGGTGCGTCGGCCCTTCGTGTCCTTCAAGGGCTCGCGCCGTTCGGTAAACCGGTCAACGCAGTTGGCTTCGGAGAAGCCGGCGGATCGGCGGAAGATTCGATGTCCTTGCCTGAGGGCCCCGATTCCTGCATGTTCTCCACCACCGATCACCCAGCGCTGTAATTCCGGAACTCGGGTTCTAGCGAATGCCGATGCCGAAATCGATCGCCGACACCGCGATCACCTTTGCGGCGCGCGACCGGATGGTTTCCCTTTGCGAAACGCCGCGCAGAACCATCAAAGGCTGCGCGGTCCGACTGCATTCGGCCTCTCGCGACCGATGCACGAACGGCGACGAAAACGCGATCCGAAATCGGGTTGCCAGCATGGCGATCTGTTGCATGCGTCGAAATTACGCGAGGCCGTCCTTGTCGGGAATCTCTCTAATGGGGCACTGATCCGCCAGGCGGCATACTCCGGAAGGTCGGAGGATTGGTGAGGCAAGCACCAGCGAAAAGGACTGAAAAATGCCCAGACTCATCGTGCTGCAGAAAAATGGTTCGGCGAGGCAGGTCACCGTCACGACCACGCCATTCGTGATTGGTCGGTCGGATGCAAGCGACCTCGTGCTCGACAACCAACTGGTCAGCCGGTCGCACGCAGTGTTCGAGATGGTCGGCACCACGATGACGATCCGCGATCTGCACAGCCACAACGGAACCTACGTCAATGGCGAGCGTCGGGAATCGGTCGCCTTGAACAACGGCGATGAAATCAAGATCGGCAGCTACCAGATCCGATTTCTCGGAAACAGCGGGCCCGTCGGCGAGGCGCAGGCGCTTCGACTGGTGACCATTCCCGGCAGGCTGGACGAAATCGACCTCATCAAACTCGGCGTCAAGCCCGAGTCTTGAAACGCCGGCGCCGGCTTCGAGGCGCAGTGTGATACTTTTGGTGGGCGAATTTCGCGCTGAAGCCAAAGGGGGCACATGCGACAGAAGCGTAATGACACCGGCGAGCTGAGCTTTCACCTCTTGAAGTGCCTGGTCGCACTGGTCGACCATTCGCATGTTTCACGCGCTGCCGATGCGTTGTTGATCAGTCAACCTGCGATGAGTCGCGCGATGAGCCAATTGCGTGCGGTCACGAACGACCCCATCCTCGTCAAAGGCGGCAGCGGCCTCATTCCCACCGCCAAGGCCGTCCAGCTACGTGAATTTGCCGATCGAATCCTCCAGGAAATGAACCGGCTGCTTGGCAATGCTGTGGCTTTCGATCCCAGCGTGACGCGACATGAATTCCGAATGGTCGTCTCGGACTACATGGAATTCATCTTCATGGAGCGCCTGCTGCGGCACCTCGGCACCGCATTTCCGGGGATCGGCGTCTCGGTCCGACATCCGGTTCATCCATCCCAGTTCACCAAGGTGCTCGAAACCGGTGAGGTGGATTTCGCGGTCGGCATACTGCCGTCGACGCTTCACGATCTTCGTCATCGCCCATTGTTCAAGGACAGGATCGTCTGCGCGGCCAGGGCGGGGCACCGAGCGGCCGGCAAGAAGCTCAGCATCGAGGAGTTCTCGGCGCTCGAGCACCTTGTCATCAAGCCCAATGTTGCAAACGCCTTCGGTGAGATCGTGGACATGGCGCTCGAAAAACACGACGTCAGTCGCAACAGGCGCTATGTCACACCGAACTATCTGACGGCGCCCCAACTTGTCGGAAATTCCGACATGGTGGCGCTCCTTCCCGAACTGCTGTTGACGCGCTTTCGTTCTCATATCGATCTGGTCGAAATTCATATGCCGATCGAAGTACCGCCCTTTGATATCTATCTGTCATGGCACGACCGGACGCATCGCCATGCCGCGCATATGTGGTTTCGTGAGCAAGTCATGAAAAGTCTCGATCCCGAAAGAGTGCCGTCGCTCGCAAGCGCCGAGAAGCAAGAAAATTCGGTACGCGCATAGCGATCATTCTCTGTCGGCATGGACAACTGGCGGGCGACTCTCAATACTCAGCTAGCGCCGCAGCGGGGCGGCGAGTCAGAGAAAGAAACATGCAGTTGGATTTCCGGGTGGGTACCGAACAGAAATCGAGCTGCGCGCGTGGCATCTCCAAGTCAGCCACTGAGGGCAGCTACTGTCACCCAGCGCCGGGGCGCTGGTTGCACATCGATTCACTGTTTGCGTACTCGCTGAAATCGGGTGTATGTCGTATCCGAGCCTTGACGGACTCGCGGATACACGATTCAGAGAGGTCTTCATGTCAAACCGAACCATCCGATCCGTTGAAGATCTGGCGCAATTGCCGGACGGAGAATTGCTGGCGTGCCTTGGTGCATTGCGCGCCGCCATTGTCGAAGCGAAACGTCAGCATGCCGTCGCGCTGCGAGAGCACCTGATTCCTGTCGATTCACCATTCGCCTTCCACACGTTCAACTGGCGACCCAAGGGGCCGCAAAGGCTCGATACACCGGTTCAGTTGAAGCCGGACACTCCGATCGATGAGATTTCTGTTCGCGCGAGTGCGCGCGAAGCATTGAGAGAACTGAGCATTTTCTGCATCGAAGACCTCTCCGCGATCAGCGAGCAGGAGCTTTTGCAGGAAGAGGCCATCGGCGCCAAGACAGTGGGGCGTCTGAGGGAGATCCTGGCGCGAGTCGGGCTGGATTTCCTTCCGAACCCGAACACGGAAGAGCGCGCGCGCGAGCAGAGCAAGGCGGTGCTCGCGCTTCCCTACGAGGCGCGTGCGCTCGCATTGCGCAATCTTGAAGATTCGGCGCCGGTGTCGGCGTTGGGCCTCCGATCATCGACCTTGAGCCGCGCCTTGGCGAATGGTCATGACATGGTTGGCGACCTGCGCCGCCTTCCGCTGCTTGTGCTGTGCGAGAACTACGGCAAGCGCGAGGCGCGCGAGATCTACGATCTGCTGATGCTGACGGACCGCCCATTTGCCGGTTCGGCGGCGCCGATCGAGCTGTGGCGACATGGCCTCGCCTCGACGAAGGAACTGTCGATTCCAACGGCACCGGAAACGCCGATCGGGGAATTGCGCCCCTGGCTCGGCACGTCCGTCGACTCACTGGGGGCTTGCGGAATCCATACCCTCGGTGCCTTGCGTGTTGCGGCCTCCCGCGGCGACGTCGCGTCATTCAGGGGAATCGGCCGAGTCACTGCTGAGCGCGTGGTTGGCTTCCTCGGCGCGTATGTCACGCCGCAGCCCTATCGCCGTGGAGTGTCGGCTGCGGCAGGCTGACTCCCTTCCCTCGATGCAGGGACTTGGTGCAACATGTCGCATCCAATGACCCGAACCAATCCATGAAACTGCACCTGTGTCTTGCTTCCCTGTCGATAGGCCTGCTTGTCTCGACGCAGGCGAACGCTCAGTCGGAACCTTCGAAAAAGACGGAGGCCGATTGCTATGCCCAACAGGCCGCCCTCGAGAAAGACATGAGGGACGCGCGTTCGCGAGGACAGATGCTGCGGCGCCGGCAACTGCAGGAGTCGCTGAACGCGCTGCGCGCGCGCTGCGATGAAATCGCGTCCAAGGAGACGCACGAAGCCCGCGTGATGCGTCAGAAGAACGTAGTCATGCAGTTGAGACTCGATCTCGCTGGCGCGGAAGACGAGTTGCGGCGGCTCGTCTCCGAGAAGAAGAAATAGAGCGCGAGACGGCAGTCGCTGCCCGCGGTCATTCCTTGGAGGTCAGCCGATCACGTACCGCGGTGACGTGATCGCCGACGTGGCTGATGGCGTCGTGCAATTGCGCCTCGGTGCAGCGGAGTTCCTGGCACCAGTACTGCAACTCGACAGGATCCAGCGTATTGATCCGTCCAGGATCCAGAGGCTTGAAGTGGCTCATATCGACAGACATGTCTGCTCCTTCACGATTCCACAAGCACCTCTTATAGGAGGTGAGCGCTGCGACATCAAGCTCCGATGCATTGAGATGCATTGACGCAAAGAAAAGACACCCAAAAAAGAAAATGCCCCGCTATCTTTTGGATAGCGGGGCATTCCAGAGGCCTTGCGGCTTGTAGTGGCTCCTCGACCTGGGCTCGAACCAGGGACCTACGGATTAACAGTCCGGCGCTCTACCGACTGAGCTATCGAGGAACAAGACTTAGATTATAGCGTCTTTTTTTTGCCCTCCCGGATGCGCGAAAAAATCTTTGAAATTTTTATCGCGCGTTCGCCGGGTCAGCAACGATGCGCAGGAGTCTAACCGCTGCAGCTTCGGGATTCGAGTCGGCGACCAGCGCGCGAACCACCGCCACCGATCCGACGCCGGTGCCCAACACTTCAGGCATGCGCGCGGCATCCACACCGCCGATGCCGACCTGCGGATAGCCGCGCATCAGACGTGCATAGGCCGCGAGCCGCGCAACGCCCTGCGGCGCGGTGGCCATCTGCTTGAGCGTGGTGGGATAGATCGCGCCCATCGCGATGTAGCTCGGGGTCACCGCGTCAGCGCGGACCATCTCGGCGTAGCCGTGCGTGCTCACGCCGAGGCGGATGCCTGAGTCGCGGATGGTCTTCAAGGCCTCGGGTGTCAGTGCATCGAGGTCTTCCTGCCCGAGGTGCAAGCCGTAGGCTCGTGCTTCGATGGCTGCACGCCAGTGATCGTTGATGAAGAGCAGGCTGCCAGTGCCCTGGACCACCTGGACCGCGGCGTTCACCTCACGCGCAATCGCTTCGTCGTCGTTGGACTTGAAGCGCAACTGGACGGTGGGAACACCAGCGCGCGCCATGCGACCGACCCATTGCGCGTCTGGCAGCACCGAGTAGAGGCCGAGCTTCTCGGGACACGATGGGAATGCGTCTTCCCGCGCTCCCGGAGGAAACGATCGCATGCCGAAGTCGGCTGGATGTTCGGGCCATGCGTGCGCGTCGAACATTCCAACGCGTTTTGTCTGCGCCTGCCAGGCGCGAGCGAGGCATTCGGCATCGATGTCGATGAATCCGAGCGCGCTGCACGCCTGCTTGGCGCCACGATAGATCGGATCCTCCGACGAGAAAGAGGCGATGTCGCCAGCGAACTCGCCGAAGCGTGAGGCATGTGCCGCAACGATGGATCGCGCAATCGCCTCGGGTGTGTGGAGTTCAGTCATCGCTTTCGATGTGTTCATTGCGTGGAAGCGTGATGCCAGAACGGCGTGCCCAGCACGGGCGTACTTGGTTGTGCGGATTCCTGCGCGGCCATGGCGCCCGCGAGGTACGCACCGCGGCCGGCCTGCACCGCATCCGCAAACGCGCCAGCCATGGCGACCGGGTCCTGCGCGAGTGCCACCGCGGTGTTGAGCAACACGCCGTCGAATCCCCATTCCATGACCTGGCATGCGTGCGAGGGCAAGCCCAGTCCGGCATCGACGAGCAACGGAACATCGAGACGCTCGCGCAGCACCTGCAGCGCGTAGGGATTGATGGGCCCGCGCCCGGTGCCGATCGGCGCCGCCCAAGGCATCACCGCCTGGCAGCCGACGTCGACCAATCGCTGGCACAGCACGAGGTCCTCGGTGCAGTAGGGCAGCACCTGAAAGCCGTCCCGGATCAGCTGCGAGGCGGCATCGACGAGGTTCAGCGTGTCCGGCTGCAACGTGTAGTCATCGCCGATCAGTTCGAGCTTGATCCACGGCGTCTCGAAAAGCTCGCGCGCCATCTGCGCCGTGGCGATCACTTCCTGTACGCTGTGGCAGCCCGCAGTGTTGGGAAGCATCGGCACGTCGAGGCGCTTCATCAATTCCCAGAAGCCGTTGTCGCCGCCCGATCCGTTCGGCGTTGCGGTCTGCCTGCGCAGCGAGGCGGTCAGCATCGCGGGGTTCGCGCGGCGCACCGCGGCTTCGAGAACATCGGGCGAGGGATAGCGCGCCGTGCCGAGCAGAAGGCGGCTCTGGAAGCGCTGTCCGTAGAGAACGAGCGTGTCGTTGTCGGTTGGATGTGTCATGGTTCTTCTCAGCCCCCGGTGACCGGTCGGATGACTTCAATGCGATCGTCGGTTTGCAGCGCGTGCGATTCGTAGTGGGAGCGCGGCACGAACTGACGATTCACCGCTGCAGCAAAGGGCGGCGTCGCGTTGATGAGGCGCAGGGCGTCGGCGAGTTTCGCTTCCGGCGGCAGCGTGTGAGGAATGTCGTTGATCAGGATGTTCATGGGAGGGTTTCTTCCAGGCTGGACGCCAGGTCGAATCGGCTCGCGAGCGCTGAATGCCCGGTCGCGAGCAGCTCCACCGCCACGTCGAGTACCGCGGGTGCAATCATGAAGCCGTGCCTGTAGAGACCATTGATCTGCATGACGCCAGGTCTGAGCTGTCGCACGGCCGGCAGGTTGTCGGGCAGGGTTGGGCGGCACTGCGTCGCGATCTCGACGATTCGCGCTTCGGCAAAACCGCTGTGCACCGCGTACGCAGCGCTCAGCAGTTCGAGCGTCGAGCGCACGCTCGCGGGCGACATGTCGTCGGATTCGATCTCGGTGGCGCCGATCACGAACACGCTGCCCGGCTTCGGCGCGATGTAGAGCGGATAGCGTGGATGCACTAGCCGTGTGGGCCGCCGGAGCTGGACTTCCGGCGCATGCACGCGAATCACTTCGCCGCGCACTCCGCGCAGGTTGCGCCAATCAGGGCGCGCGCCGAGGCCGCGGCAATCGATGACGCGGTCGGGCTGCTCGGGTTCACCCGGCCTGAACGCATCGAGCGTGCGGGGTGAATCCCAATGCAGGCGGACCTGCGGCATGGCCTGCAACGTGGCCAGCAGCGCTGCGAGCAGTTCGCGGTTGTCGAGCTGGCCTTCGTCCGGCAGCAGCAGCCCTTGCGCAAACCGGCGGCCGAGCGACGGTTCCAGTGCATCGATGGCGGCCGCATCCAGTTTCTGCATCGCTGGCAGTTCGGGGACGGCATCGTTCGTTCCGGTCAGCACACGGGCCAGCCGTGCGGCTTCGGGGGCGTCCTGCCGATGCCACAGTACCAGCGTGCCTTCGCGCTGGAAGAACACTGGCCTGTCGAGCGATGCGATCAGCGCGGGCCAGCGCGAAAGCGCGTAGTGCCCCATGCGGACGACCGGGGGAGGCGCGACGGCGGACTCGGCCAAAGGCGCCAGCATCGCGGCGGCCACGCGGGCAGCAGCACCGTTCGCTTCCGGGCCGCCGGCTTCGTAGAGATCCACCTTGCAGCCAGCCTGTGCAAGCGTCACTGCGAGCAGTCGCCCCATGAGCCCGGCGCCAAGGATTGCGGCGTGGCGGAAAGGAAATTCGATTCGGCTGGTCATCGCCCCCTCACGCGGCACGTACGGTGTGGCCGATAATTTTCATCATGACCCATGCATTCTCCCGCTACGCCCGCGTGCTCTCGATCGCGGGCTCCGACAGCGGCGGCGGCGCCGGCATTCAGGCGGACCTCAAGACCTTTGCGGCCCTCGGCTGCTACGGGATGACCGCCATCACGGCGCTGACCGCGCAGAACACGCTCGGTGTCTCGGGCATCCACGGCGTCCCTCCCGAATTTCTCAAGGCGCAGATTCAATCCGTCGTCGAGGACATCGGTGTCGATGCGGTCAAGCTCGGCATGCTGCATGCGCCTGAAATCGTCGAAGTCGTCGCCTGGGCGATTGACCACTACAAGCTGCCCAACGTGGTGCTCGATCCGGTGATGGTCGCCACGAGCGGCGACAGGCTCATCGCCGCCGAAACGGTGCAGGTGCTGGTGCGCGAACTGTTCCCACGCGCAGTGGTGGTCACGCCCAATCTGGACGAGGCCGCGCTGCTGATCGGCCATGCGATCGACGGGGTCGATGCGCTGGACGATGCGGCGAGCGAGCTGCTTGCCCTGGGCACCAGCGCCGTTCTTCTCAAGGGCGGTCATCTGCCCGGGGAGGATGTGGTCGATCTGCTCGCGCAATCCAATGGCGATCGGTTGCAGCTCGCATCGACGCGCATCGTGAGCCGCAATCTGCACGGCACCGGGTGCACCCTGTCTTCCGCCATCGCGTCGCACCTGGCGCTCGGCTACGACCTCGCGCAGGCCGTCGAACGCGCGCGCAACTACGTTGTTGCCGCCATGGCGGCGGGCGCGGACGTCAAAGTCGGAAGCGGACATGGCCCTCTCAACCACGGGTTTGCGCCAGTGCCGACGTTCCGCCTGCCGGCGACGGGCGCGTGACCCAGGCCAGCACGAAGGTGATCGCGAGCGTCGGCAGCGCGGAGCCCCACTGAGGCGCCCATGCGGCGCACGCGTGGTAGATCGCGATACCGCCGATCCAGATCGCTGCCGCGGCGATGTCCACGCGCCGCGCATCGATCGCATCGACGCTCACACCGACGCCCAGCCGCCCGAGGATCACGCCGTAGAGCGGTACGAAGACCGAGCTCAACAGGAGCAGGAAGGGCTCCAGCGAGTGCATCGGGAGCACCAGCGCGAGGGCGATGCACATCGCGGCGAGCATCAGCCCCCAGCGGCGGATGCTCCATTGCGGGAACAGGCTGTGCGAAGAGACGGAGCCCGAGTAGACATCGCCGTAGGCATTGTCGAGTTCGTCGACCAGGATCAGCCCCAGCGCGACCAGTCCGCCCTGCGCCAGCAGCAGGGCAGCGAGCATGTCGGTGCCCGGCTCTGCAACGCTGACGACCATCACGCCGAGCGCATAGCACCAGACGTTCGCGACGGCATAGCCGAGCCAGGTGCCACCGAATGCGCCACCCAGACCGCCCGTGCTGCGCTTGCCGTGGCGGGCGTAGTCGGCCACGAGCGGCAGCCACGAGACAGGCATCGCGATCACCAGATCGAGCGCGCCGAACATGCCCATGCTTCCATCGCCCGGGCGCGACCAGAAAGCTTCGAGTCCCTTTGCGTGGAGGCGGGCGGCGAATTGCCAGCTCAGCCACACCAGTGACAGGACCACCAGCGGCAGCCCGAACCGGCTGACGAAGCGCCGCACCAGCTTCACCATCGAGCCGGCGAGAAGGGCGAGCAGGACCGCGCCCCAGATCAGCGTGGTGATCACCGTGCCCATGCTGCCGTCCAGCGACCAGCCGAATGCCTGCTTGCCGATGGCCTGCGTGCCCTCGCGCATGATCACGATTTCGAAGGTGGTCCAGCCGATCAGCTGGACGATGTTCAGGATCACCGGCAGCCGGGCGAATGCGCTGCCGTAGGTGGCATGCATGAGCCCTGCGCTGGCAAGCCCGCTCTCGCAGCCGATACGGGCGGTCCAAGCCAGGAGGCCCGCGCCGATGCACGAGCCCAGCACGATCGCCAGCGCGGCATCGCGCGTGCCGACCGCCGGCACGAGGAAGGCCCCGATCTGCATGACCAGCAGGCCGACGCCGAGGCTGAACCAGAGCGCCATGTGGTCGTGCCACCGGAAAACGCGTCCGGCTTCGCGAAGCGGCGTGAGCGCCTCATTGGCGCCGAAGGGCGCCTCGGTGTTGTTGGTGTTTGCCATCCATTTGCTCCAGTGCAAATTGTTTGGCAGGTGGGCGAGGCCACGGCGACGGATCCGGCACGCGAGAAAACGTGCGGCCGCCGGACCAGCTTCCCTGCGCGAGGATTACCTCAGTCAGGTTCAAAGGGACTCTCTCAGCCGACTCACCGATAAAACGATGGGCCGGCACCCCTAGCGTTGCTTCAGTCTGGCGAAGCAGGATGGATTGTAGGCCTGACCTTCAGGAGCAACCAGAACACGCCGGTGATGGCCGCGGCCAGGAGGAAGCCCGACGCGACGTCGAGCGGGTAATGCACGCCGACGTAGATGCGGGCCCAGCCAGTGACCAGTGCGATCGCCAGCAGGGCGATGCCCGCGACGCGCAGCGCGGGGCGCATGCAGGCGATCAGCGCAATGGTGAACATGACGGTCGCGTGCGCGCTTGGCAGCGAGCCGCGTGCGGCGTGGTTGATGTAGCTCGGACTCAGGCCGGCGACGAAGGGCCGGGGCACGTTGATGGCGCCTGCAATCGCGTGCGCCAGAAGGGTCGTCGCTGCTGCAGTGGCAAGGGTCGCAGCGACATAGGTGCGCTGCGCAGGATGCCGCCATGCCATCCAGCCCATCACGGCCACGCAGAGCCACGACGAGCCGACGGCGATCGTGGCGGCAAGCCACAGGAGCTGGGGATTGGGCGAATGGCCCGCGGCCATCCATTGGAAGAGCGTGGTGTTCAGCGCCTGCATGCGCGAATGCTAGCCATGGGGCTTGTAGCCAGGATGAACAAGCGATTCACCCTTCGTTCAGGCGCGTCCGCGCAGGCGTCGCTCAGTGCTTCACGCCGAGCAGCTCGTGCAGGCGGGTGCTCGTGGTCGTGTACTGCAGCGGAATCGACTTGTCGGGAAAGACAATGGCCGTCGCGCCCCATGCGGCCAGGGTGGCCTCGTGGAAGCCGCAGACGATCAGCTTCTTCTTGCCCGGGTAGGTGTTAATGTCGCCGATCGCGAAGATGCCGCGTTCGCGCGTCTCGTACTTCTCGGTGTCGACCGGGATCTGCTTGCGCACCAGCTCGAGGCCCCAGTTGGCGATCGGCCCGAGACGCGGGGAGATGCCGAGGCACCCGATGATCGCGTCGAAAGGAAGAACGAGGTTCTGCGCCTCCGGTGTGATGAGCGTCAGGCCCGCATCGTCGAGGGCGGAAGGCTGGCCGATGGCAAGCCGGATCGCGCCCTCCGCGATGCGCTGGCGCAGCGTGGCGACCGTAGCCTCGTCGCCCTGGAAGACATCGCGCCGGTGGACGAGCGTGACCTGCTTCGCAATGGACGCGAGCGCCAGTGCGGTTTCGACCGCAGCATCGTCGCCGCCATTGACCACGACCGTCTGGCCGGCGAAACGGCCGAGCGAATGCGCGTCGGGGTGGTAGAAGAGCTTCGTGCCCTCCAGCCGCTCGATGCCATCGACAGCGATCCGCTTGGGTACGAAGGCGCCGACGCCGGCCGCGATGAAGACCGTCCTGGCCAGAAAGCGCTTGCCGTGATGGGTCGCCAGCAGCAACCGTCCGTCATCCTGCCGCTCGAGCGTTTCGATCTGCTCGCCGAAGTGGAATTGGGGCTTGAAAGGCGCAATCTGCTCCAGCAGTGATTCCGCCAGTCCGCGACCGGTGGTCTTCGGCGTGCCGGGGATGTCGTAGATCGGCTTGTCGCCATACAGCTCGACGCACTGGCCGCCAGCGCGGGGCAGTGCGTCGACCATGTGGCAGGAAATTTCGAGCAGGCCGAGCTGGAAGGCCTGGAACAGCCCGACCGGTCCGGCGCCGATGATCAGCGCGTCGGTTTCGATCGGGGCGGGTGCCGTGCTCAGCGCACCAGCTCCGAGAGCTTGCCGGTCTTGTCCTTCCACTCTTCAGCGTCGGGCAGCGCCGGCTTGCGCTTGGTGATGCTCTTCCAGCCGTCGGCCAGGGCCAACTCGGCGTTGAGCTTGATGAAGGCGATCTGGTCGGCCGGGAGGTCTTCCTCGGCGTAGATCGCGTTGACGGGGCATTCGGGGATGCACACCGCGCAATCGATGCATTCGTCCGGGTCGATCACCAGCATGTTCGGCCCCTCGCGGAAGCAATCGACCGGGCATACGTCGACGCAGTCGGTGTATTTGCAGCGGATGCAGGCTTCGGAGACGACGTGGGTCATGGTGGGCTAGAACGAGTGTTTGATCGGGAAAACCCCGAATTTTAGGCGTTTGTGACAGAAGGCTGCACGAGCACGGCCGCAGAAGTCCGGTGCGAGGCGGTATCGACCAGGATCAGCGAGCCCAGCGCACGCGATTGCGTGAACGGCAGCACCGCGAGCGGCTGCTGCAGGCTGAGCACCACGTCACCGATCGCATTGGCTTCGAGTTGGTCCGCCGGTTCGGATTCGAGCGTGGTGATGTTGACCCGATCGACGATGCGCGCGACCTTGGCCTTGACCCAGCGATGGCCCTGCAGCGCCCAGTAGACGCGGCCCGGCACCAGCGGCTCGTCGTCGAGCCACGCGATGGTCGCGGTGATCTCGCGCTGCGGCTCGAAGGCGCCGGGTTCCAGCAGCCAGTCGCCGCGCGACACATCGAGCTCGCGATCGAGCACGATGCCGGCGCTGTGGCCCGCATGGACGGTCTTGGGCTGGCGGGTGTGGCTCAGCACCTGCGCAACGGTGGCGGTCTGGTTGCCGGGCAGCACCGTGACGCGCTGGCCGGGCTCGACGTGGCCGCTGGCGACACGGCCCCAGAACACGCGGCGGCCGCGCGAGGTGTCGGCCGATGCCGAGAATTTCTCGACCCACTGGACCGGGAAGGCAAATGGAACGGCCTCGTCCTGCGCGGTGACCGGCAGCGATTCGAGTAGCTCGAGCAGGCTCGGGCCTTCGTAGCCCGCCCAGTTGGCATGGCGGGAAGCCACGTTCCAGCCCTTGAGCGCCGAGATCGGCACGGTCGCGGCGACCTGGACGCCCGCGGCTTCGGCGAAGTTCGTAAGGGCGGCGGAAATGCGTTCGAACGCCAGTTCGGCGTCGTCGATCGCGTCCAGCTTGTTGACCGCGAACACGATCGACTGCACGCGCAGCAGATGGCACAGCAGGGTATGGCGGCGCGTCTGCGGCAGCAGCTCGCGCTTCACGACTTCGCCGTCGCCCACTTCGGCGGCCCAGGCCAGCTTGGTCGCGTCGACCAGCACCACGGCGGCATCGGCGCTCGAAGCCGCCGTGACCATGTTGCGGGTGTACTGCTCGTGGCCCGGCGCATCGCCGATCACGAACTTGCGGTGTGCGGTCGAGAAGTAGCGGTAGGCCACATCGATCGTGATGCCTTGCTCGCGCTCGGCGGACAGTCCGTCGGTCAACAGCGCCAGATCGACCTCGCCGCCGCGCTGCACGCCGGCCAGCTGGTCTTGCAGCACCGTCTTGCTGTCCACCAGCAGGCGGCCGATCAGCGTGCTCTTGCCGTCGTCCACGCTGCCGCAGGTGATGAAGCGCAGCGCCGCGCCGGTTTCAGCTTCAACCTTATTCATCGTCGTCGTCGCGTTCATCAGAAATAACCGTCCTTCTTGCGCTTTTCCATCGAAGCTTCAGAGGTTTTGTCGTCCATGCGTGTCGCACCGCGCTCGCTCACGTCGGCGGCGAGCGTCTCGACCACCACGTCGGCCGCATCAGCCGCAAGGCTTTCCACCGGGCAGGTGCAGGTGATGTCGCCCACGGTGCGGAAGCGCACGTCGCGCACTTCGACCTTTTCATCGTCGCGCGGCGGCGTGAGTTCGGTCACCGGCACCAGCAGGCCGCGGCGCTCGACCACTTCGCGCTTGTGGGTGTAGTAGATCGAGGGCAGGGCGATGTGTTCGCGCTCGATGTATTGCCAGACGTCGAGCTCGGTCCAGTTCGAGATCGGGAATACGCGGAAGTGCTCGCCCGGTGCAAGGCGCGTGTTGAAAAGCGTCCACAGCTCGGGCCGCTGGTCCTTGGGCTGCCACTGGCCGAAGCTGTCGCGGTGCGAAAAGATGCGTTCCTTGGCGCGGGCCTTTTCCTCGTCGCGTCGCGCGCCGCCGATCAGCGCATCGAAGCGGAATTCCTCGATGGCTTCGAGCAGCGTCACCGACTGGTGAACGTTGCGCGATTCGCCCGGATGCGCAAGCCGCACCGTGCCGCGCTTCATCGAATCCTCGACGCTGCGCACGATCAGTTCGGCGCCCAGTTCATCGGCGCGCTGGTCACGGAAGTCCGTCACTTCGGGGAAGTTGTGGCCCGTGTCGATCATCAGCAGCGGGTACGGAATGCGGCCGATGCCGAAAGCCTTTTCCGCGCACTTCAGCAGCACCAGCGAATCCTTGCCGCCGGAGAACAGCAGCGTCGGCCGCTCGAAGGAGGCCGCGACTTCGCGCAGGATGAAGATGGTTTCTTCTTCGAGCGCATCGAGGTGGGTGTTGGACAGGCGCGCGAGCGACTGCGAGGTGGTTTGCAGCAGCAGGTCGTGTTCGGTACGGGCGTTCATGGGGATGGGGCGCTCAGAAAACATTGTTGGGGACGGGGCGAACTCAGTGCGAGAGGTGCAGCCCGCACTCCCGGTTGTCCTCGCCCTTGGTCGGATCCACGTAATCGAAGTTGTTCGGCAGGCCATGCGCCTGGCAGTACTCGTACAGATCCTTGGAAGACCAATGCAAGAGCGGCGCGACCTTGATCAGGCCATCGGGGTTGATGCTGACCGGATCCATCTGCGCGCGCACCGCGGTGTCGGTGGCCCGCAGTGCGGTGAACCAGACCTTCGGCGCCATTTGGCGCAGCGCGCGGGCGAAGGGCTCCAGCTTGACCTCCTCGGTGAAGGCGGCGTGGCGCGGATCGTCGAGCGCCGGCGTCGGGCCTTCCACCGCTTCGCGATGTGCGCGCGAACGCCGCGGCACGAAGATGCGCAGGTCCAGATCGAGCAGCTTGGTCACTTCGTCGGCGAAGCGGTAGGTGGCCTCGGTGTTGTAGCCGTTGTCCATCCAGACCACCGGCACGTCAGGCTTCGCGCGCGTGACCATGTGCAGGATCACCGCTTCGAAGGGCCGGAAGTTGGTGGTGATGATCGCCGGCTGGCCCAGGCCGATGGCCCAGTCCACGAGGCCTTCGGCGTTGCGGCCGAACTTGGCGTTGACTTGTGCGAGATCGATGCTCATTTGACGAGGATTCCGATGAAGGCTGGGCCGCTCAGGCGCGTGTGAACAACGGGGCGGCTTCCACCGCGTCGCCCTGGTAGTAGGCGGCGAAGCGGTCGAACTGGCGCTGCGCGGCCGTGGCGTCCACGCCTTCCTTCAGCACAGCGCTGGAGAAACCCGTGCGCTGCATCTGGACGAGCTGGTCGATCAGCACATCGCCCGTGGCGCGGATGTCGCCCTTGAAGCCGAGGCGGCGGCGCAGCAGGTAGGCCTGGCTGTAGGCCCGGCCATCGGTGAACTTCGGGAAGTCGAGGTCGATGCGCTCCACGTCGTCGAGGCACACCTCGATCGCCAGCGGATCGGCGTCGTTCGTCAGTTGCAGGACGTTCGGCTCGCCGTTGTCGACGTGCTCTTCGGCGGCGAGGATCTTCAGGGTCTTGTTCATGCTGCGGCCTCCTCGACCTTGAAACGTGCCGCGTTGGCGGCGGTCTTGAAGGGCTCGATGCCCACGCGCCGCAGTGCATCGATGAAGGATTCGCCGGATTCGCGCGTGTCGCGGTAGGTGTTGAGCACCGCTTCGATCACGCCGGGCACTTCGGTCGCCGAGAACGACGGGCCCACGACCTTGCCGGCCTGCGCCGGTCCGCTCAGGTCCGAGCCGTCCGAGCCGCCGAGCGTGACCTGGTACCACTCCTTGCCGTCCTTGTCGACGCCGAGGATGCCGATGTGGCCGCTGTGGTGGTGACCGCAGGAGTTGATGCAGCCGCTGATGTGCAGGTCGATCTCGCCGAGGTCGTCGAGTTCGTCGAGGTCCTGGTAGCGCTCGGTGATCGCTTCGGCGATCGGGATGGAGCGGGCATTGGCCAGCGCGCAGAAGTCGCCACCAGGGCAGGCGATCATGTCGGTCAGCAGGTGCACGTTGGCGCTCGCGAAGCCGGCTTCGCGGGCGGCGAGCCACAGCGCGTGCAGGTCTTCGGCATGCACCCAGGGCAGCAGCACGTTCTGGTCGTGCGTCACGCGGGCCTCGCCGGCGCTGAAGCGGTCGGCCAGGGTCGCGACGGTTTCGAGCTGCTCGGCCGATGCGTCGCCGGGCGCCTGCAGGCGGCGCTTGAAGGACAGCGTCACGGCACGCAGGGCGGGGTTCTTGTGCGGCGCGACGTTGCGGGCCAGCCAGCGCGCGAACATGACGTCGTCGGCGGCCTGGGCGCGCAGCTCGGCATCGGTTTCCTCGGCGCTGCGGAACACGCGGGTCGCGAGCGTCGGCGGCACGAAGGAGGCGCTCACGCGGTCCAGCTCGGCCTGCGAGATGGTGTGCGGCGCGCCGTCGTGTTCGAGGATCTGCTTGTACTCGGCCTCGACGTCGTCGATGTAGACCTGTCCTTCGGCCTTCACGAGGATCTTGATGCGCGCCTTGTAGATGTTGTCGCGGCGGCCGTAGCGGTTGTAGACCCGGATCACCGCTTCGAGGTAATTCATGATCTGGTTCCACGGCAGGAACTCGCGCAGCACGGTGCCGATGATCGGCGTGCGGCCCATGCCGCCACCGACCTGCACGCGAAAGCCGAGCTCGCCCTTGTCGTTCTTGACGAGGCGCAGACCCACGTCATGCCAGCCGGTCGCGGCGCGGTCTTCGGCGGCACCGGTGATCGCTATCTTGAACTTGCGCGGCAGGAAGGCGAACTCGGGGTGCAGCGTGCTCCACTGGCGCATGATTTCGGCGAAGGGGCGCGGATCGGCCACTTCGTCGACCGCGACGCCGGCACGTTCGTCGCTCGTGATGTTGCGGATGCAATTGCCGCTGGTCTGGATGCCGTGCATGTCGACCGAGGCGAGCAGGTCCATCACGTCTGCCGACTTGGAAAGCGGAATCCAGTTGTACTGGACGTTCTGGCGCGTGGTGAAGTGAGCGTAGTGCGTCGGCAGCTTGTGCGAGCCGAGCTTGCCTTGCGTGGCCACGGCGTTCTTGTAGACCTCGGCCTCCGGCTCGTCGTACTCGCGGGCGATCTTCGCGAGCACGCGCAGCTGCTTGCTCGACAGCTCGCCGTAGGGCACCGCCACGCGCAGCATCGGTGCGTAGCGCTGCACATACCAGCCGTTCTGCAGGCGCAGGGGACGGAATTCATCCTCGGACAGCTTGCCCGTCTGCCAGCGTTCGAGCTGGTCGCGGAATTGCGCCGCGCGCAGGTGCACGAACTGGCGGTCGAAATCTGTGTATTGGTACATCGTGTGTCAGTTGTTGAAGGCAGTGCGTCCACCGGCCCCGGTCAACGAGGCGGCAACTTTAGAAGCGCTCCTTATGGAAACAAACTATTTTTTGGTTCGCGCTTTATGCGGATAAGCATATTCGCCAGTCTCCATGCGGGTTTGCGGGCGATTGGTTGCTTATTCGGGATAAGGCGGACGGGACTGGAATCGCCGTCTTGCGCGGCTGGGCCGCACTCGAAACCGGGCGAATTCTAGGGTCGGGAATTTCCCTACCGGCTGCGGCCGGGCCTGAAGTTCTTCGCGCAGATCAATAACCTGTTCGACCGCAAGTACACGACCGGCGCTTTCCGCTGGTGCACGCGACCTTCCTGGCGCCGGGGGCGCTGCGCACGGCCTGGCTTGGCGTGCGCTACGGCTTCGGAAGCTGACCTACAGCACGAACTGCGTGACGGCAACGTAGTGGCACAGCGTGCCGCCGATCACGAACAGGTGCCACGTGCCATGGGCATGGCGCCAGCCGCGTGGATTGGCATAAAAGATCGTCCCCGCCGAATAGAGCACGGCGCCCGTCAGCACCCACGCGACGGCGACGCCGTCGAGCCGCTCGATGAGCGGTCCGAGCACCAGCGCGCCGACCCAGCCCATGCCCAGGTAGATGAGCAGCGAAGGCTTCGGCGCATTGCCCGGTCGCATCTCGCGGCCGATGCCGACGATCGCCGCGGCCCAGATGCCCGCAAGCAGCGCCCAGCCCCACGGCCCGTGGAGAGTGACCAGCGCGAAGGGCGTGTAGCTGCCCGCGATGAGCAGGTAGATCGCGCAATGATCGGCCCGCTGCCAGAACAGCTTCATCGGCCCGCGCGTGCTATGGAAGAGGGTCGAGGCGGCGTACAGCACCATCATCGACACGCCGAACACGAGCGCGCTGGCCGTCTTGGCCGGATCGTCGCCGGTCATGGTCTTCGAGATCAGCATGGCGGACCCGGCGGTTGCCAGAAGAAATCCGCACAGGTGGCTGTAGCCGTTGAAGCGTTCACCGTGGTACATGATCCTTGCCCCAGGTGTTGCAGGTCCCAGCCGCAGCGTGCAACTGCGCTGCGGTGACGTCATGAGACACCTGTTTACGTATTCACACATCCACCGTTGGCGCTGGCAGATCGGCAGGGGGTCACACCTTCACGGTAGCGACCTCTGCCGATCGGCAGAGCACGGCGGAAAAGGTGCGTATGGCCTCTGGTCAAGCGGGCAGGTCAGCGGCGCTCGCCGAAGACCAGGCTGAACTGGCGCGGGTCCGATTTCGGATGGCCGTGCTCCGTCTCATCCTCGCCGGGATGCGGCTCGCCGGCGATGAGCGCGCGGCAACATTGCTTGCAGGGGCGATCGGCCGTGAAGTGAAATGGCGGCCCGACACAAAGGAGACCGCATGCCCGTGTTCAACACCGTCGTGATCGACAAGGACCCCGCTCATCCACGCATCGCGCGGCTGCTGCTGAATCGGCCGGAAAAGCTCAACGCCATCGGCGAGACCACGCCGTCGGACATCCGGCAGGCCGTCGCCTGGGCGCAGGCCGAGGACGAGGTGCATGTCATCGTCGTCGAAGGCGCCGGTCGCGCCTTCTGCGCGGGCTACGACCTGGGCGACTATGCGGAGGGCCACGTCGACCGCGCAGGCGGCGATCACCCGTGCCGGCAGGAGAAGACGCCCTGGGATCCGATGCTCGACTACGCGGCGATGAAGGGCAACACGGACGACTTCATGTCGCTCTGGCGCTGCACCAAGCCGACCATCGCCAAGGTGCACGGCTACGCGGTCGCGGGCGGCAGCGACATCGCCCTGTGCTGCGACCTGCTGGTGATGGCCGACGACGCGAAGATCGGCTACATGCCCACCCGCGTCTGGGGCTGCCCGACGACCGCGATGTGGACCTACCGGCTGGGCGCGATGCGGGCCAAGCAACTCATGTTCACGGGCGACACCATCACCGGTGCACAGGCCGCTGATTGGGGCCTCGCCAACTTTGCGGTTCCGGCCGGCGAGCTGGACGAGGCCACGCTGAGGCTGGCGCAGCGCATCGCCGGTGTGCCGCGCTCGCATCTCATGATGCACAAGCTGGTGGTCAACCAGGTCTGGCTCTCGATGGGGCTGGAGCAGTCGCAGATGTTCGCCACGGTGTTCGACGGCATCACCCGCCACAACCCCGAGGGCCTGTGGTTCCGTCGGCAGGCCGAGGTCGAAGGCTTCAAGAGCGCCGTGGCCTGGCGCGACAGCGGGCGGCCGATTCCCGAAGGCGACGAGGCGAGGGCCCTGGTGGCCGAACTCGAAGCGCGCCTGGCAGAGGCTCGGGCGGCCGCCAGACCGTAGCAACTGGCGCCGAAACGCGCCTGCGCCGGCACCGGGCCAAATGTCTACCGCCTTCGCGGTATGGACCTATACGTTTATATGTAATACATAAGTAGTCTTGAAGATGCTCCGAAACTTCAGGAGGACGTGTGCAGCGCGAAAGGAGAGGCGAGCTGACCCAGCTCTACCAGGCCGTTGTCGTGAGTCGCCTCGCGGTGGAAGCTGCGCGCGGGGAACTCATCGAGGCGCTGGGCGATTGGCTCTGCGGTGCCGACACGCTGCCGCCGGGGTCGCTGGAGATGCAGGCGCTCGCGCGCCTTTGCGAAGCACAAGAGAAGGCCGAGGCGGAATACGCGAAATGCGTTTCGGCGCTGTCCGAGAAGCTCGTCCAGCGCGCCCGGGTCGCGTGAAGGCGCCCGGAAAGTTTCAGAACGACCCGAAGGTCGACCCCAGCACGATGACCGCAACCAGCGCCAGCAGCGCGCCGACGATGCCCACCATCACGATGTCGAAGTAGCTCTCCTTGTGGCCCGTGCCGCACACGGCAAGCAGCGTGACCACCGCGCCGTTGTGCGGAAGGCTGTCGAGCGTCCCCGCGCCGATCACCGCAACCCGGTGCATCAGCGCCGGATCCAGCCCGGTCGCGGCGGCCAGCTGCATGTAGGTCGCGCCGAGCGCATCGAGCGCGATCGTCAGCCCGCCCGAGGCCGAACCGGTGAGCGCGGCGAGGATGTTGGTCGACAGCGCCAGCGACACCAGCGGCCCGCCGCCGATGCCCAGCACCCATTCGCGCACCATCTCGAAAGCCGGCATCGCGGCCACCACCGCGCCGAAGCCCACGAGGCTCGCCACCGACACCACCGGCAGCACCGAGGCATTGGCACCCGCGTCGACCGTCTCCCGCAGCGAAGGCAGCCGGTTCCAGTTGCAGGCGATCAGCACCACGATCGCCGCCATCAGCGCCACCAGCACCGCCCAGACGCCGCCCACGTTGGCGATCGAGATCCCGCCGAAGCGCGCCTCGGCGAGGTAATCGGTATCGAGCCGCGGCAGCACCACCAGCGCCATCAGCAGATTGACCAGGACGACCACGATCAGAGGCAGCAGGGCGATGAAGACGCCGGGCTCCCTGTCGCTGTGACCGCCGCGCGTGGCCTCGGCGGGATCGAAGCTGCCCGACGTGCTAGCGCGCTCGCGCACGACCGGGTCGGCGGAGGCGTCCATGTGCTTGTCCACCGTGACGGCGCCGAAGCCTTCGCCGGCCTTGCGCGCGACGTTCTCGGCGCGGCGCAGCCACCACATCCCGAAGCCCAGCATGATCACGGCGGCGATCACGCCCAGTCCCGGCGCGGCGAAGGCGGTGGTGCCGAAGAAGGGCATCGGGATCGCGTTCTGGATCGCCGGCGTGCCTGGCAGCGCGGACATCGTGAAGGTCGACGTGCCGAGCGCGATCGCTGCAGGCATCAACCGCGCGGGCACGTTGGCCGCGCGGAACAGCGCCTGCGCCATCGGCGCGAGCACGAAGAAGGCGACGAAGAGGCTGACCCCGCCGTACGTCACCATCGCACCCGCCAGCACGACCGCGAGCATCGCCCGCTGCGGGCCGAGTTTCTCGGTCATGAAGCGCGCGATGGTCTGCACCGAGCCGCTGTCGTCCATGAGCTTGCCGAAGATCGCGCCGAGCAGGAAGAGCGGAAAGAAGCTCGCCAGGAAACCCGCCGCGGAGCCCATGAAGGTCTGCGTCCAGTGCGCGAGCAGCGGCTCGCCCGCGAAGAGTGCCGCGATGATCGCCGCGAGCGGCGCGAGCACCAGCACGCTCCAGCCCCGGTACGACAGCCAGATCAGCAGACCGAGGCCGACGAAGATTCCTGCGAGTCCCATACGCTCACACCCCTTCGAGCAATGCGTCGAGATCGAGCGTCGATCGCTTGCCGATGTCGCTCGTGTGCGCCGCGAGGAATTCAGTGGCTGCACGCCGGCCTTCGTCGCGCAGCTTGCAAAGGAACGCCCATTCCGCGATCAGCTTCGACGAGTAGCCGAGATCAAGCATCGCGTCGGTCGCGATGCGGTGGATGCGCATGCGCGCCCATGCCGCACCCTCGCCGTGGCCGGGGTCGGCCACCTGATGCAGCATCGCGATCATGCGCAGTTCCTTCAGCAGCGGCGAGTTGAAGGAGATCTCGTTGAGCCGGTTGTTGATTTCCTGCGCGCTGCGCGGGACGCCCGGGCGCTCCACCGGATTGATCTGCACCAGGATGGTGTCGCTGGAGGAGCATTCGCGGATGAGGGGGGTCATCGTCGGGTTGCCCGCGTAGCCGCCATCCCAGTAGGGGTCGCCGTCGATCTCCACCGCATGGAACATCGACGGCAGGCAGGCCGAGGCGAGCAGGACATCGGGGCTGATCTCGGCATTGCGGAAGACGCGGCCCCGGCCGGTGCGCACGTTGGTCGCGGTCACGAAGAGCTTGATGGGCGACGAAGCCAGGCGCTCGAAGTCGATCAGGTCCCTCAGGATGCCGCGCAGCGGGTTCATGCCCTGCGGATTGAGGTCGTAGGGCGACCACACGCGCATCGCAAGGTCGGCGGCGAGGAAGGTCGGAGAGTTGTCGAGCGTCCAGCGGCCGGAGATCATCTCCATCCAGCTGCGCTGGAACGGACTGAACCTGGCCGCTTCGGATACGCCGCGCCAGAACTTCTCCAGCGATTCGCGGGCGCCCTCGGCGCCGCCGCCTGCATGGCCGCAGGCCAGCACGGCGGCGTTCATCGCGCCGGCGGAGGTGCCGGAGACGCCGTCGATGCGCAGCCACGACTCCTCGAGCAGGCGATCGAGTACGCCCCAGGTGAATGCGCCGTGGGCGCCACCGCCTTGCAGTGCAAGGTCAATCGCAAGTGTTTTCAAACGGTTCCTCCAAGCGCATCGCGCCGTCATGCACACCAAGCAATGCCCGCGCCAGCGCGATGGCCGGGCCATCCTATGCGAGCAGTGAGACCGACTCAAGGCGATCGTTTGACCATCGTCAAGCGTGCGGCGAACAGGAAAAGGTGGTAGCGGCGGATGATGACGGGGACGCATGACAGTCCCGCGTCGGGTCGCCGAGGTGCTCGGGATTGCACCAAGGGGCCATTGCCTGCCCCGTGCTTTGAAGCGACATTAGCGTTTCACAACAGCCTGCATCGGGTCGGTCGTCGTGCACGATCGGCGTGGGCGAGGAGGATGGTCTATGGGTTTGTCGACTGACATGGCCTTGCGAGCACGACGTGCGGGCCCTTCCCGGACAGTTGCCGCGTCGAGCGTCCGCGGCCTGCTCCCGCTGTTGTGTGCCGCGGTGCTCCTGTCCGCCTGCTCGAAGTCGGAGCCTGAAAAAGCCGCGCCGCCTCCCGCCGAAGTCTCCGCCCTGACCGTCAAGGCGCAGACCGTTCCCGTGACCTACGAGTTCGTGGGCCAGACCGAGAGCTCCCAGCAGGTGGAGATCCGGGCCCGCGTCAACGGCTTTCTGGAAAGACGGGTCTATACCGAAGGCACTTTCGTCGAGCCAGGTCAGGTCCTTTTCAGGATGGACGTGAAGCCCTTCGAGGCCAGCCTGAAGGCCGCGAAGGCCGAACTGGCGCAGCAGCAGGCGCGGCTTGCCACCGCGCGCGCCAACCTCGCGCGGGTCAAGCCCCTCGTTGCCGACAACGCCTTGGCGGTCAAGGATCTCGATGACGCCACCGGCACCGAGCAGGCCGCTGCGGCTGCCGTCGAGGCGGCGGCCGCCAAGGTGACCGACGCGCAGTTGAACCTCGGCTACACCACGATCACCTCGCCGGTCGCCGGCCAGTCGTCGTTTGCCAAGGTTCAGGACGGTGCCTATGTGAACGCCGAGAACAGCCTGCTCACCTACGTGGCGAAGCTCGATCCGATGCGTGTGAACTTCAGCCTCTCGGAAAACGAATCGTTGCGCCTGCAGGACGAGATCGCCAAAGGCAAGCTGATCAAGGCGCCACGCGACGATTACGCGGTTGAACTGGTACTGGCCGACGGCTCGAGCTTTCCGGCGCAAGGGCGCATCACCTTCGCGGATGCCTCCTTCAGCCAGGAGACCGGCACCTTCCTGCTGCGCGCCGAGCTGCCCAATCCGAAGGGCGAACTGCGGCCGGGACAGTTCGTGCGGGTCAAGGTCCACGGCTTCCAGCGGCCCAATTCGATCATCGTGCCGCAGCGCGCGGTGCAGGAGGGGCCGCGCGGCGAGTACGTCTGGGTCGTCGATGCCGAGGGCAAGGCTTCGCAGCGGCCGGTGTCCGTCGGCGACTGGATGGGCGACCAATGGCTGGTGACCGGCGGCCTAAAGGACGGCGAACGCGTCGTGGTCGACGGGTTCATGCGGCTCGCGCCGGGTGCGCCGGTCAAGGTGAAGGACGTGCCGCCGGAGCCGCTGCCGGAGGGCGCGCTGGGACGCCAGGCGGGGCCGACGCCTGCGGGTGCGGCGGCCGCTGCGGCTTCGGTGATGCCGAACTCGGGCGCCGGCCCGGCGGGCGGTGCCGCGAAGGCTGCCGCGGCGTCTCCGCCCCCGGCCTCGGCATCCGCGTCCCCGTCCGGCAGTGGGGGCGCCAACGACGATGCGGTCTATTTCGATCGCGGCCGCACCGCACTCGACGCGACGGGCCAGGTGCGGCTGGTTGCGATCATCGCTGCGCTGAAGGCCAAGCCTGAACTGCGCGTTGTCCTGCACGGCTACGTGGATTCGAGCGGTGATCCGAAGATCAACGCGGCGATCGCCAAGCGGCGCGCGGAAGCGGTGCGCGATGCACTGCTGGCGGCCGATGTGCCGGCCAAGCAGATCGAGATGAAGGCGCCGGCCAACATCGTCGGCGGCGATTCGCCGGCCATGGCGCGCCGCGTCGATGTCATCCTGGCGGAGGCACGATGAAGTTCGCGCACTTCTTCATCGACCGTCCGATCTTCGCGTCCGTCATCTCGATCATCCTGGTCATCGCCGGGGTGGTGTCGATGTTCAACCTGCCGATCGCGCAGTTCCCCGACATCACCCCGCCGCAGATTTCGGTCAGTGCCACCTACCCGGGCGCCAGCTCGTCGGTGGTGGCCGAGAACGTGGCTGCACCGATCGAGCAGCAGGTCAACGGCGCCGACCGCATGATGTACATGAACTCCACGTCGAGCTCGACGGGGAACATGACGCTGTCGGTCTACTTCGAGATCGGCACCGACCCCTCGCTCGCGCAGGTGGACGTTCAGAACCGCGTGAACCTCGCGCTGCCGCAATTGCCTTCGGCGGTGAGCCAGCAGGGCGTGAGCGTGCAGAAGAAGTCGCAGGCCTTCATGCTGATCGTGGCGATCTACTCGCCCGACAACAGCCAGGACCCGACCTTCGTCGCGAACTACGCCAACATCAACGTGCTCGATGCGATCAAGCGCATTCCTGGCGCCAACCAGAGCTCGATCTTCGGCTCGCCCGACTATGCGATGCGCCTGTGGCTCAAGCCCGACCGCATGGCGAGCCTGGGCATGACCGCCACCGATGTGCAGAACGCGGTCGCCGCGCAGAACCAGCAGTACGCCGCAGGCCGGCTCGGCGCGTCGCCGACGGTCACGCCGGTGCAGCAGACCATTCCGGTGGCGACCTCGGGTCGCATGACCGAGCCCACCCAGTTCGACAACATCATCCTGCGCGCCTCCCAGCAGGGCACAGGTGCCATCGTGCGCGTCAAGGACATCGGCCGCGCCGAGCTCGGCTCCAAGGACTATTCGATCCGCTCCAAGTACAACGGCAAGACCGCCACGCTGATCGCGATCTACCAGCAGCCCGGCGCCAATGCGCTGCAGGTGGCCAAGGACACGCGCGCGCTGATGGCCGAGCTGAAGAAGTCTTTCCCGGCCGGGCTGGACTACGACATCGCGCTCGACACCACCGAGTTCGTGCAGGAGTCGATCAGCGAAGTGGTCCACACCTTCTTCGAGGCGGTGATTCTGGTGGTGATCGTGGTGTTCGTGTTCCTGCAGAGCTTCCGCGCGACGCTGGTGCCGATCCTGGCGGTGCCGGTCTCGATCCTCGGCGCCTTCATCGGCATGACCGCGATGGGCTTCTCGATCAACATGCTCACGCTGTTCGGCATGGTGCTCGCGATCGGCATCGTGGTGGACGATGCGATCGTGGTGGTCGAGAACGTCGAGCGCAACATGAGCGAGTTCGGCCTCTCGCCCAAGGACGCGGCCAAGCGTGCGATGGATGAAGTGAGCGGGCCGGTGGTCGCGATCGTGCTCGTGCTGTGCGCGGTGTTCATTCCCGTCGCGTTCCTCTCGGGCATCACCGGGCAGCTCTACAAGCAGTTCGCGATCACGATCGCGGTGTCGGTGGTGCTGTCGGGCCTCGTCGCGCTGACGCTGTCGCCCGCACTCGCGGCGCTGCTGCTGAAGCCGCCGAAAGCGGGCGAGCACGAGAAGAAAGGCTTCTTCGGCTGGTTCAATCGCGGCTTCGACCGGGTGACCGAAAGCTACACATCGACCACCAGGCTGGCGATCAAGCGTGTGCTCGTCTCGGTGCTGCTGATCGTCGGCATGGTCGTGATCATGATGGGCCTGTTCAGGAAGGTGCCGACCACCTTCCTGCCAGTGGAAGACCAGGGCTACATCTTCACCGCGGTCATCATGCCGGATGCCGCGAGCCTGGATCGCACCGAAGCCATCACCGACCGCGCGCAGCAGTGGTTCAGCAAGCAGCCCGGCGTGAAGGCGGTGGCGACGGTGCCGGGTTTCAGCCTGATCGACTCGCAGAACAAATCCAACGCGGGCGTTCTCTTCGTGTCGCTCAAGAGCTTCGCGGAGCGGCAGTCGCCGGACGACCGCGCCGACGCGCTGATCCGGCAGGCCAGCGCGGAGTTCTCGACCTTCAAGGAGGCCGTCCTGGTGCCGGTCAACCCGCCGTCGATTCCGGGCCTGGGGACCACCGGCGGCTTCGAGTTCTGGATCCAGAGCGAGGGCGATGCGCCGTTGCAGCGGGTAGAGCAGGTCACGCGCGACTTCATCGCCAAGGCGCGGCAGCGGCCCGAACTGCGAGGCCTGAACTCGACCATCAACACGCGTTCGCGCCAGTTGATGGTGGATGTCGATCGCGACAAGGCCGAAAGCCTCGGCGTGCCGACGCAGGATGTGTATTCCACCTTGCAGACGCTGTTCGGTTCGCTCTACGTGAGCCAGTTCCCCAAGAACAGCCGCCTGTTCCAGGTGATCCTGCAGGCCGAGCCGGACTTCCGCACCAAGCCCGAAGACCTGCAGAACATGTACGTGCGCAACAAGGAGGGCAAGATGGTGCCCCTCAAGGCGGTCGCGACCACGCGGTACGTGACCGGCGCCGACATCGTCACCCGCTTCAACAACTTCGTCGCGGCCAAGGTCACGGGCGACGCGGGCATCGGCTACAGCTCCGGGCAGGCACTGGCCGCGATGGAAGAGGTGGCGCGCGAGGTGCTGCCGGCGGGCTTCTCGTTCGCCTGGTCCGGCGAGGCCTACGAAGAGCGCAAGGCGGGCTCCACGGCCGGACTGGTGTTCGCATTCGCGCTGGTGATGGTGTTCCTGATCCTCGCGGCGCAGTACGAGAAATGGTCGTTGCCCCTCGGCGTGCTGCTGGCAGTGCCGTTCGCGCTGTTCGGTGCCATCGCGGCAATCTGGCTGCGCGGCATCCAGAACGACGTCTACTTCCAGATCGGCCTCACGGTGCTGATTGCGCTGGCGGCGAAGAACGCGATCCTGATCTTCGAGTTCGCGGTCGAGCTGCGGCACAAGGAAGGGCTCTCGCCCTACGACGCGGCGGTCGGCGCGGCCAAGCTGCGCTTGCGGCCGATCATCATGACCTCGCTGGCCTTCATCCTGGGGTGTATTCCGCTCGCGATCGCCAGCGGCGCTTCGGCCGCCAGCCGGCAGTCGCTCGGCACCGGCGTGATCGGCGGCATGCTGGGCGCGACGGTGATCGCGATCTTCTTCATCCCGATGTTCTTCTGGGGCCTGGAAGCGTTCAGCGATCGCATGAGCGGCAAGAAGGCCGAACATGCGAAGGGCGAGGGGCCGGAAGCGACCGGACAGGGAGCCACCGATGCGCCGCACTGATGCGACTTGTCGCGGCGCGGTGGCATGGGTGTCCGCGCTGTTCTTGGGCCTGCCGCTCGCCGGCTGCATGCTCGGGCCGGACTACAAGCGGCCCGATCTCGACGTTCCGACGCAATACCGCAGTGCCACGCCGATGGGTGCCGTCGATGCGGCTGCGACCGAATCGGCATGGTGGCAGCAGTTCAACGATCCGGCGCTCGATGCACTGATCAGCGAAGGGCTGCGCAACAACCAGGACCTGGTCGCCGCGGCCGCGCGCGTGGAGCAGTTCTACGGCGTGCTCGGCACCACGCGCTCGCAGCTCTTCCCGCAGGTGGGCGCGCAGGTGAGCGGCAGCCGCACGCGCGCGAGCGAGCAGACGATCACCCGGGCGCCGTCGATCAACCCGTACAACGCCTACCAGGCCAGCCTTCTGCTGAGTTGGGAGATCGACCTCTTCGGCCGCACCCGCCGGCTCACCGAAGCCGCGACTGCGGAGCTGGAGGCGAGCGAAGCCTTCCGCCGCGGCACGGTGCTTTCGGTCGTGACCGCGATCACCTCGGGCTACGTCAACCTGCGCGAACAGGACCGCGAGCTGGAGGTGTCGCGCGAGACGCTCGGGCTGCGCCTCGATGCCTTGAACCTGTTCGAGCGGCGCTTCAAGGGCGGGGTGGTGTCCGAAGTCGAGGTCAGCCAGGCGCGGTCGGAATACGCGACGGCGCTGCGTTCGATTCCATTGCTCGAGCAATCGATCGTGCAGCTGGAGAACGCGCTGGCGAACCTCGTCGGCCGCAATCCGGGTCCCATCGCGCGCGGCAAGCCGATCGACCAGCTCATGCTGCCGCCGGTGCCGGCGGGCCTGCCGTCCGATCTGCTGGAGCGGCGCCCGGACATCCGGCAGGCCGAGCAATCGATGATTGCGGCCAATGCCCGCATCGGTGCGGCGAAGGCGGCGTACTTCCCGACGATCTCGCTCACAGGCGCCTTCGGTCAGGCCAGCCGTTCGCTGTCCGACCTGTGGGAGGGGCCGTCGCGCCTGTGGACCTATGGCGCGGACATCGCGATGCCGATCTTCACCGCCGGGGCGATCGCGGGCCAGGTCACGAGCGCCGAGGCGGCGCAGCGGGCGTCGGTCGCGCAGTACCGCAAGGCGGTGCAGGCGGCGTTCGGCGAAACAGAGAACGCGCTGTCCGGCATCACCACGTCGCGCACCGCGCTCGATGCGCAGCTGATGCAGGTTGCCGCGCTCGACAACTATGCGCGGCTGGCGCGCCGGCGGTTCGAAGGCGGCTACACCAGCTATCTCGAAGTGCTCGACGCCGATCGCGCGCTGTTCAGTGCGCGCCTTCAGCTGGCCCAGCAGCAGGGCAGCGTGCTGTTGCAGTCGGCGGCGCTGTATCGCTCGCTCGGCGGCGGCTGGGTCGACGTCGCGGACAAGGAAGCGCCGCAGCCCGGCGTGAACGTGAGCGAGCGGCCGCGCATCTTTCCGTGAACCCGGCTCAGTCCCTCACCTTCCGCACCACGACGGAAGCTTCCAGTCCTTCATAGGTTCCGGGATCGCCATACCAGGTGCCCGACACGGGGGCCGCCAACGACGGATCGCGAGCGACCGCGACGCGGATCAACTGCCCGCCACCCATGAGGTTGTTGGTGGGATCGAACGCGATCCAGCCCGCACCGGGCAGATAGGCATGCAGCCATGCGTGTGTCGTTCCCGCGCCGGTCACGGACTCTTCCGCCGATTCGCCGTCGACGTCGAGCGCGGCGTCGTACAGATAGCCCGACACGAAACGCGTCGCCACCCCGAGCCGTCGAACGGCCTCCATCATCAGCAGTGCGTAGTCGCGGCAGCTGCCGCTGCCCAGGTCGAGCGTCTGCAGCGGCGTCTGCGTGCCTTCCTCCTCGCGTGCCGCATAGGTGAAGTTCTGGCCGATGTAGGCATTCATCCGGGCGAGCACGTCGCGGGTGCCGTTGCCGCCTTCGAGGAATTGATGCGCCCAGCGGATCAGGCGGCCGTCGGGGTCGTCGTGATGGGGGCGGAGGTAGCGCTCGAGGTCGAAGCGGTCGTCCACCGAATAGGCGAAGGGCAGGAGTTCGGCGGACGGATCGAGCGGCAGCTCGTCGACGTAGGTCGGTACATGCTCGATCGAGAAGCGGCAGACGATGCGCAGCTCGTCCGCCTCGCCGAGCGGCTGCACCAGCGCCACGGAATTGGAGTGCGGGTCCTGGATCATCCGGATGCTCGCATCCGGGCTCACCTGGAGATCGGTGGCGAGCACGCGAAGATCGTGGCTCTCGCGCGGCCGGAACATCACCCGGTGCAGGCCGAAACGCACCGGCTTCCTGTAGCGGTAGACCGTGGTGTGGGTGATGTCGTAGTGGATGGGCATGACGCGTCCTCCTTGTGCTCGGCGGCGGGGGTGGCTCGCAGCATGAAATGTAGCGAGCTGCCGCGACATGAGCAGGGGTGGATGTCGGACTACGGGGCGCTCGACAACTTCTGGGTGGGAGGCCTGGCCCACACGCGACGTGTGTCCAGCGCGCTCGCGAGCTTTGCCGGCAGAGGCAAGGGCTCGCCATGCCAGCGTGCGGCCAGCAACTCGGCGCAGAGCGCGGCGAAGCTCATGCCACGCGAGCCGAGCGCGGTGCAGACCCATACGCCGTCTTCCGCATCCGGCCGCAGGGGGCCGACCAGCGGACGACGGTCGCCGGAGGCGCAGCGTATGCCGGCCCAGGCGTGCACCCGGCCGCTCTGGAAGTCGGCAAACAGGTGCGCCGCGGCGTCGGGATGAAGTCGGCGGAGCTTCTCGAGATTGACCTCGTTCTCGTCCGGACGCAGGGCGGGGTCATCGCTGTCGCGGTCGAAGGTCGCGCCCGTGAGCCACAGTTCGCCGCCGTCGTCGGGCACCTGCGCGATCAGGTGGCCATCGCCATTGATCGGCACGGCGGGAAGCGCCGAACCGTGCGGCGCCACGCCCCACGCGACCTGGCCGCGCACGGGCTGCAAGGGCAGGTCGGGCGCGAGGATCCGGCTGTCGAAACCTGCCGCGATGACGACCTTGTCGGCCTGCGCAAAGGGCTCGCCGTTCTCGCCGCGCACTATCCAGCCCGGCGTGCTTTCGTTCGATCGTTCGATGCCGGTCACATGGCGCCCGGTTTCGACGCGGATGCCGGGCTGCGCAAGCCAGGCCTTCACCAGCCGGGCAGGGCGCACCCATCCGGCGCGCACATGCCGGATGGCTTTTGCATCGGCGGGCAATCCGAGCGCGTGAAGCTGTTCGGCCGTCGCGAGCCACGATTCGTTGGGGCCTTCGGCGGACCAGCCGGCGGGCAGGCGCGCATCGCCCGGTGCGCGCCGTTCGACAACGCCGGTCGCGCCCCAGTCGCGCCCTTCGACCAGCCATTGCCCGAGCTGCGGCCACACCGCGCGAATGCCGGCGCGCGTCAGCCGCGACAGCAGCGCGTCGTCCGGCGACACATGGGGCGCCAGCACACCCACCGGCAGGCTCGATGCGCCGGTGGCGGGTTGCGCGGATGCGTCGAGGACCGTCACGCTCCACCCGCGCCGCGCGAGGCTCGATGCGACCGCGGCGCCGGCGAGGCCTGCGCCGATCACGATGCAATGTCCGGGCTGCGTGACCTCCTCGGGCGACGGGTCGCGGCGGCGCAATTCCCAGGCAGGGTCGTAGACCCCGTGGAGGCAGTCGCGCTTCGGAGGCAAGCCTGGCGTCTTCGCGACCTTGAAGCCGCACTGCGCCAGCGCATCGCGCACCGTCCGTGCGATGGTCCAGGTCGCGATGCGCGTGCCGCGCCGGGCGAAGCGCGAGGCCGACTTCAGCGTCTCGGCCGACCACATCTGGGGATTGCGCTGGGGGCTGAACCCGTCGAGATAGATGCTGTCCGCGTCGAAGCGCTGCGCGCGCAGCATCGGCTGCACATCGCCGATGCACAGGGTCAGCAGCACCTGGCCCTTGTCGAGCCAGATGCGATGAAATCCCGGCAGCAGGCCGTGCCATTGCGCTGCCAGTTCCCGCGCCAGCGGAAGCAGCTCCGGCGAACTGGCGGCGGCGCGCAGCAGGTCGTCGCGCGAGACCGGATAGGCCTCGATCGAAACGAAATGCAACAGCCGGCAGCGATTCGGATCCGCGCGCCAGGCTTGCCAGGTTGTCAGGAAGTTGAGCCCGAAGCCGAAGCCGGTTTCGAGAATCCGCCATTGCGGCTTGCCCGACCAGGCCGCAGGCAGGCCGCAGCCGCCCAGAAATACATACCGGGCCTGGGCGGCGCCGCCGCTTTCGGAGTGATAGATGTCATCGAACCGCGCGCTGCGCGGGATGCCGTCCGCGCGCCATTCGACCGGTTCGGCCATGCGCGCGCGTGGGTCAGTTGCTTGGAGGAACGTATCCCTGCGCCACGTCGGCGCCGTCGCCGAAGAAGTGCTTTTCCATCTGGCGGGCCAGGTACTGGCGCGCGCGGGCATCGGCGAGGTTCAGGCGGTTTTCATTGACCAGCATGGTCTGCTGCTTGAGCCAGGCCGCCCAGGCCTCCTTGCTCACGCTCTCCCAGATGCGCTTGCCGAGTTCGCCGGGATAGGGCGGGAAGTCGAGACCTTCGGCTTCTTTGCCGAGCTTGATGCACTGGACCATGCGTGCCATTTGGATGCCTTTGGGGTGTCTTAGTTGATTTTGCTATTTAGAACTGACAACTCGGTCGTTCCGGTTTTCTTATGCCGTATTCAGAATGCGTGGCATCTGCTTTATGCAATTTACGAGCACAAGACCATGAGCCTTCGCCGCGACTTTATCAAGCTTTCCCTCGGTGCCGCCGCCGCCGCGAGCATCGCCCTGACGGCATTGCCGTCGTTCGCCCAAGGCGGCGTGACGCTCTTGAACGTGTCCTACGACCCGACGCGCGAACTGTACGTGGACTACAACCAGGCTTTCGCCAAGTACTGGAAGGGCAAGACCGGCCAGGACGTGACGATCAAGCAGTCGCACGGCGGTTCGGGCAAGCAGGCCCGCTCGATCATCGACGGCATCGATGCCGACGTCGCGACGCTGGCGCTGGCCGGCGACACCGACGCGCTCGTCACGCACGGCGGTCTGGTCAAGCCCGACTGGCAAAAGCGCCTGCCGCACAACTCGGCCCCGTACACCTCGACCATCGTCTTCCTTGTGAAGAAGGGCAACCCGAAGGGCCTGAAGGACTGGGACGACCTGGCGAAGCCGGGCGTGCAGGTGATCACCCCCAACCCGAAGACCTCCGGCGGCGCCCGCTGGAACTACCTTGCCGCATGGGAATTCGCCAAGCGCAAGTATGGCGGCGACGACAAGGCCAAGGAATTCGTCGGCAAGCTCTACAAGAACGTGCCTGTGCTCGACACCGGCGCGCGCGGCTCGACCATCACCTTCGTGCAGCGCGGCGTGGGTGACGTGCTGCTCGCCTGGGAGAACGAGGCTTTCCTCGCGCTGAAGGAGTTCGGCCCTGACAAGTTCGACATCGTCGTGCCGTCGATCAGCATCCTCGCCGAACCCACCGTGACGGTGGTCGACAAGGTGGTCGACAAGAAGGGCACGCGCGCCGTCGCCGAGGAATACCTGAAGTACCTGTATTCGGACGAAGGCCAGGACATCGCCGGCCGCAACTACTACCGCCCGACCTCCGACAAGGCCAAGGCCAAGTACGCGAACCAGTTCCCCAAGCTCACGCTGTTCACCATCGACGAAGCCTTCGGTGGCTGGACCAAGGCGGACAAGGCGCACTTTGCCGATGGCGGCTCGTTCGACCAGATTTACTTGAACAAATAAGCTCGCCCCCAGGCTGCGCGCACTGCGTGTCGCTTCGCCAACTCCCTACCGGGGGCGGGCCGGCCGCTTCGGGCGGCCGGGCGCGGCGCCCCTCCCGACGACATTGCTCTTGAAAGTGATTTGACGTGTCTGTGCTCCTGATCGCCGGTAGTCCCTCTGCGCCGTCCCGCTCGGCGGTCCTGCTCGATGCCGTGGCGGCGCGGCTGGCGCTGCGCGAGGTGAAGGTGGATCGTCTCGCGATCCGCGAACTGGCCGCGCATGCGCTGCTGCTGGGCGAAGCCTCGCACCCCACGGTGCAGCACGCGGCCGAGCAAGTGCATCGCGCCGACGTGATCGTGATCGCGACGCCCGTCTACAAGGCGGCGTACAGCGGCGTGCTCAAGGTGTTCCTCGATCTGCTGCCGCAGTCCGCGTTGAAGGGCAAGACGGTGCTCCCGCTCGCCACCGGCGGCAGCCCGCATCACATGCTGGCGCTCGACTACGCGCTGCGGCCTGTGCTGCAGTCGCTCGCGGCGCGGCACATCCTGCCGGGCGTCTATGCGACCGACGGACAGGTCACGCTGCAGCCCGAAGGCGCCTACCAGTTGCAGGCGGACCTGTCGCAGCGTCTGGACGATGCGGTCGAGACGCTCGCCAGCGAAGGTCTCAGGCTGCCAGCGACCTGGGGCTTCGAGCCCGTGGCCTTCGAACAGGTGCGATGTAGCGTCTGACGGTTCGTCCGTCATCCGGGCGCCTGAATGGCGCCGCCTCCGTCCAACTCCCGTCCCGATCGATTGGGCCGCCATGCGGTCAGGGGACGCCTACGCCCGAAGAAAGAAGAACATGCCCCCTTTGACCTCGAACACCCTGACCCCGCCGCGCTCCGCGTTGTGGGTCGCCCTGGACCTCGCCATCAGCGCGCTGGTGGTCGTCGCGGTCGCGCTCATCACCGGCTTCATCGCCGCGACGTCATGAGCACGCATTCGATTGCGCGCCGCCGCCTGCTGCAACTGCTCGTGGTCACGGCGTCGACCTGGGGGCTGGGCGGGCCCGTCGCGCTGGCGCAGCCGGCGGCTTCGCCGGCATCGTCCGAGCCGCTCCAGCAGCTTCGGATCGGCTACCAGAAGTCCGCGGCCAACCTGGTGATCGTGAAGCAGTCGGGCTGGCTGGAAAAGCGCTTTCCGAGCTCGAAGATTGCCTGGATCGAGTTCCCGGCCGGGCCGCAACTGCTGGAGGCGCTGTCGGTCGGCAGTCTCGAGTTCGGGCTCACCGGCGATTCGCCGCCGGTGTTCGCGCAGGCCGCAGGCAAGGATCTCGTCTATGTCGG
The DNA here is from genome assembly GCF_900107745.1 of Variovorax sp. YR216. Lineage (GTDB taxonomy): Bacteria > Pseudomonadota > Gammaproteobacteria > Burkholderiales > Burkholderiaceae_C > Variovorax. Next base: position 184,234 of record NZ_FNRO01000001.1, read on the forward strand.
CGCCGAGCCACCGAAGCCCGACAGTTCCGCCGTCCTGGTGCTGAAGGATTCGCCTCTCAAATCGCTCGCCGACCTCAAGGGCCGCAAGGTGGCGCTGCAGAAAGGGTCGAGCGCGCACTACCTGCTGGTGCGCGCGGTCGAGAAGGCCGGCCTGCAATGGAACGACATCCAGCCCGTCTACCTCGCACCGGCCGATGCGCGCGCCGCCTTCGAGCGAGGCAGCGTCGATGCCTGGGCGATCTGGGATCCGTTCTATGCCGCGACCGAGCTCGCGATCCAGCCGCGTGCGTTGGCCACCGGCCGTGGGCTGTCGGGCAACAACTCCTTCTATCTGGCGTCGAGGCCGTTCGCGGACAAGCATGCGGCGGTCATCGCCGCGCTCTTCGAGGAACTGACCCGCGCCGATCGCCTGGTGCAGCAGGAGCGTGCCGCCGCGATCAAGCTGATCGCGGATTTCAGCGGTCTCGATGCGGGGATCGTGAGCCTGTTTCTCCAGCGCCGGCCGCCGTCGCCCGTGGGTCCGATCCAGCCTGCGACGGTGACCGACCAGCAGCGCGTTGCCGATGCCTTCTACAAGCTCGGACTCATTCCGAAGCCCGTGGAGGTCGCGCGCATCGTGTGGCGGCCTGACACACGGCTCGCCTCCACCAAACCCTGACGACCAAGCACAAGACACAGCCATGAACATCTTCTGGTTCCTCCCCACGCACGGCGACAGCCGCTATCTGGGCACGACCGAGGGCGCGCGTCCGGTCGATCTGGCCTACCTTCAGCAGATTGCGGGTGCGGCCGATCAACTGGGCTACGAGGGCGTACTGATTCCGACAGGCCGATCGTGCGAGGACCCGTGGGTCGTCGCCTCAAGCCTGATCGGTGCGACGAAGCGGTTGCGTTTCCTGGTCGCGGTGAGGCCCGGGCTGCACCAGCCGAGCCTCGCGGCGCGCATGGCTGCGACCTTCGATCGGCTGTCGGGCGGCCGCGTGCTGGTCAATCTCGTGACCGGCGGCGATCAGGCGGAACTCGAAGGCGACGGCGTGCTTCTGCCCCACGCCGAGCGCTACGAGCAATCGGCCGAGTTCATCCGCATCTGGCGCGAGATCATCGCGCGCAGCCATGACGGCCAAAGCTTCGACTACGACGGCAAGCACCTCTCCGTGAAGGGCGCGAAGCTGCTGTTTCCGCCCACGCAGAAGCCGTATCCGCCGGTATGGTTCGGCGGTTCGTCGGAGGCGGCGCACGAGCTCGCCGCCGAGCAGGTCGATGCCTATCTCACCTGGGGGGAAACGCCCGCCGAGGTCGCGAAGAAGATCGCCGATGTTCGCCAGCGCGCGGCGCGCAAGGGCCGCACCGTGAAGCTCGGCATTCGCCTCCATGTGATCGTGCGAGAGACCGAGGACGAAGCCTGGCGTGCTGCCGAATCGCTCATCAGCCGCGTGAACGACGACACGGTGATACGCGCTCAGGCCGCGTTCGCGCGCATGGATTCCGAAGGGCAGCGCCGCATGGCCGCGCTGCATGCGGGCGGTGCGAAGCGCACCCGCGCCGATCTGGAGATCAGCCCGAACCTGTGGGCCGGCGTGGGGCTGGTGCGCGGCGGTGCGGGCACCGCGCTGGTGGGTGATCCGAAGACTGTCGCTGCGCGCATCGAGGAATACGCATCGCTGGGCATCGAGAGTTTCATCTTCTCGGGCTATCCGCACCTCGAAGAGTCCTACCGCTTTGCGGAGCTCGTTTTCCCGCTGTTGCCGCGCAAGCAACGCACCAGCGTGCCGTCGCAGGCGCTGACCGGGCCTTTCGGCGAGGTGGTCGCGAATCTCGATGCGCCTTCGCGGCTGCTCTCGCAGAGCTGACCGGCGACCCGACAAAGGACCCCAATGACAGAACAAGTGCAAACACAGCCGCTGCCAACGCCGGTGCCGTCGCTGAACGGCGCGAAGGCATTCGGTGTGTCGGTGGCGAAGCGACTCGTCCCGTGGCTGGTGCCGGTGGGCCTGATCGTGGCGTGGCAGATCGCGTCCTCGCTCGGCTGGCTTTCGACCCGCGTGCTGCCGGCGCCCATCGACGTGGTGAAGGCCGCGTGGAATCTCGCCGTCTCCGGCGAGCTGTGGACCCATGTGAAGGTGAGCGCCGGGCGCGCCCTCGGCGGCCTCGCGATTGGCGGCGGGCTTGGGCTGGGGCTGGGACTGCTCACCGGTTCGATCCGCTTCTTCGAGACGCTGCTGGATTCGAGCATCCAGATGGTGCGCAACATCCCGGCGCTGGCGCTGATCCCGCTGGTGATCCTGTGGTTCGGCATCGACGAGTCGGCCAAGCTGTTCCTGATCTCGGTGTCGGTGTTCTTTCCGATCTACCTGAACACCTTCCACGGCATCCGCAACGTCGATCCGCAACTGATCGAGATGGGCCGCACCTACGGGCTCTCGCGCTGGCAGCTCTACAAGGAGGTGATCCTGCCGGGCGCGACCTCGTCGATCCTCGTGGGCCTGCGCTTCTCGCTCGGGCTGATGTGGGTGATCCTGATCGTGGCCGAGACCATCTCCGCGCAGTCGGGCATCGGCTATCTGACGATGAACGCGCGCGAGTTCCTCCAGACCGACATCGTGCTCGTGGGCATCCTGCTCTACGCACTGCTCGGCAAGCTGGCCGACCTGTTCGCCCGGGCGCTGGAGCGCTGGTGGCTGCGCTGGCATCCGGGCTACCAAACCGCAAAGTGAGGAAGAGAAGACCATGAGTGCCATCCCCCAGACCGCGCAGCGCGAGGCCGAGGTGCCCGGCGGCGTACGCCTCGACATCCGCGGCCTGTCCAAGCGCTACGGCGAACGCGAGGTGCTGCGCAATACCCAGCTCGCGGTCGAGCCCGGCCAGTTCATCGCGATCGTGGGCCGCAGCGGCTGCGGCAAGAGCACCTTGCTGCGCCTCGTCGCGGGACTCGAGCAGGGGTCCGAAGGTGCCCTCTACACCGACGGCAAGGCGGTCGACGGCCTGCACGACGACACGCGGATCATGTTCCAGGAAGCGCGCCTCTTGCCGTGGCGGCGCGTGCTCGACAACGTGACGCTGGGCTTGCCGGCCGAGCACCGGGCGCGCGGCGCCGAGGTGCTCGCGCAGGTCGGACTCGCGGAGCGCAAGGACGAGTGGCCCGCGCGCCTTTCGGGCGGCCAGCGCCAGCGCGTGGCGCTTGCGCGTGCACTGGTGCATCACCCGAGGCTGCTGCTGCTCGACGAACCGCTGGGCGCGCTCGATGCGTTGACGCGCATCGAGATGCATCGGCTCATCGAGAGCCTCTGGCAGCGTCACCGCTTTACCGCGCTGCTGGTCACGCACGATGTGCAGGAGGCCGTCGCGCTGGCGGACCGCGTGATCCTCATCGAGGACGGGCGCATCGCGCTTGACGAGAACATCGCGCTCGCGCGGCCTCGCTCACAGGGCGATCCGGCTTTCGCCGCGATCGAGAAACGCATCCTGGATCGCGTGCTGCAGAAGCCCGATGAGGCAGAGCCCGCCAACGACACGCGGTGGGCCGACGGTCCTGCCCACGTTCTTCGCTGGGCGATCTGACCCGCCCGTTTCATTCATCCCAACCCAAAAGGAGTTCTTCATGTCCATCCAAGCCATCAACGTCCGCAACCAGTTCAAGGGCAAGGTCCGCGAAATCATCCGCGGCGATGTCGTCTCCGAAGTCGACGTCGAGACCGCGTGGGGCATCGTGACCTCGGTCATCACCACGCGCTCGGTCGACGAGCTGCAACTCAAGGTCGGATCCGACGTGGTTGCGCTGGTGAAGTCGACCGAGGTGTCGATCGCCAAGCTTTAAAATGGGGATGATCCAACTCTCTGACATTCACCAGATTTATGACGGCCCGAACGGGTCGGTCGAAGCCCTCAAGGGAATCGACCTGACGGTGGCGCCGGGCGAAGTGTTCGGCGTGATCGGGCGCAGCGGGGCGGGCAAGAGCTCGCTGGTGCGCACCATCAATCTTCTCAATCGTCCCGTGCGCGGCAGCGTGCGCGTGGACGGGCGCGAGCTCACTGCGCTCAATGAGGCCGAACTGCGCGCCGCGCGCCAGGGGATCGGCATGATCTTCCAGCACTTCAACCTGCTGGCCTCCCGCACCGTCTACGAGAACGTGGCGCTGCCGCTCGAACTCGCGGGCCTGCGTCCGTCGGACATCCGCGGCCGCGTCGAACCCCTGCTCGAACTGGTGGGCCTGACCGGCCTGCGCGACCGCTATCCGGCGCAGATCAGCGGCGGCCAGAAGCAGCGCGTGGGCATTGCGCGTGCACTCGCCAACCGGCCGAAGGTGCTGCTGTCGGATGAGGCGACCTCGGCGCTCGATCCCGAGACCACGCGTTCGATCCTCGCGCTGCTGCAGCAGATCAACCGCGAGTTCGGCCTGACGGTCGTGCTCATCACGCATGAGATGCAGGTCATCAAGCAGCTCGCGCAACAGGTCGCGGTGATCGACCATGGGCGCATCGTGGAGCAGGGCGCCGTGCTCGATGTCTTCACTCGGCCGCAGCACGAGACGACGCGCAGCCTGCTCGATGACATCGCACCGCAGGAACTGCCTGAAAGCGTGCTGGCGCGCATTCGCACGCTGATGAAGAGCGGCAGCAGCGGGGCGCCGCAACTCTTGCGACTGGCTTTCGCGGGCGACGATGCTGCCGACCAGCCGCTGCTCTCGCAGGTGATCCGCCGCTTCGGCATCGACCTGTCGATCGTGCATGGGCAGGTCGACGAGATCCAGGGGCGGCCTTTCGGCTCGCTCGCCGTGCTGGCACGCGGCGCGGGCGAATCGGTGGCATCGGCCGTCGCCTATCTGCGCGGCGCCGGCGTGGCGGTGCAGGAGGTGGCGCATGTTTGACGTCTTCACCGGCCCCATGCTGGAACTCTTCGCGACTTCGCTGTGGGAAACCATCGTGATGGTCGGCATCTCGGGCCTGATCGGCGCGGCGGTCGGCGTGCCGCTCGGCGTGTACCTGCATCTCACGGACACCGGCGGCGTGCTCGAGAACCGGCCGGCCAACCGCATCGTGGGTGCCATCGTCAATGCGGTGCGCTCCACGCCTTTCATCATCCTGCTGGTGGCGATCATTCCGTTCACGCGCTTGTTGACGGGCTCGTCGATCGGGACCGCGGCGGCCGTGGTGCCCTTGAGCATCGCCGCCGCGCCCTTCGTTGCGCGGCTGGTCGAGACCTCCCTGCGCGAAGTCGATCGCGGCCTCGTCGAGGCGGCGCAGGCCATGGGCGCGACCACGCGCCAGATCGTCTGGAAGGTGCTGCTGCCCGAAGCCTTGCCCGGCATCGTGGCGGGCGTGACGATCTCCTTCGTGAGCCTCACGGGCTACTCCGCGATGGCGGGCGCCATCGGCGGCGGTGGCCTGGGCGACCTGGGCATCCGCTATGGCTACCAGCGCTTTCTGCCCGAAGTGATGCTGGCTGTGGTGATCGTGCTGATCCTGTTTGTGCAGGCGCTGCAAAGCGGCGGCGACTGGCTGGTGCGCAGGCTCAGCCACAAGTGATCCGATTTTTTCTCCCTGGACCCACCGGTCTTTCTTTCTCTCTCCCACAAGGAACACGTTTCATGTCTTCATCCAAACGCAAGCTTCTCCAGTCGATCGTCGCGCTGGCGATCACGTCGGGCTTTGCGGCCGTGCCGGCATTCGCACAGGACAAGCCGATCAAGGTCGGCGTCACCGGCGGCCCGCACGCGCAGATCTTCGAGCAGGTCAAGAAGGTTGCCGAGAAGGACGGCCTCAAGATCCAGATCGTCGAGTTCAGCGACTACGTGCAGCCGAACGCCGCGCTGGCCGCCGGCGATCTCGACGCCAACAGCTACCAGCACAAGCCTTACCTCGACCAGCAGGTCAAGGACCGCAACTACAAGCTCGTGGACGTGGCCTACACGGTCAACTTCCCGATCGGCATCTATTCGAAGAAGGTCAAGAGCCTGAAGGACCTGAAGGACGGCGCGCGCGTCGGCATCCCGAACGACCCGACCAACGGCGGCCGCGTGCTGCTGGTGTTCCAGGACCAGGGCCTGATCAAGCTCAGGCCCGAGGCCGGTCTCAAGGCCACGCCGCTCGACGTGATCGAGAACCCGAAGAAGATCAAGTTCGTCGAAGTCGATGCCGCCCAGTTGCCGCGCTCGCTCGACGACCTGGATGCCGCGGGCATCAACACCAACTTCGCGCTGTCGGCCGGCCTCAACCCGGGCAAGGACGCGATCGCGAAAGAAGGCGCGAAAAGCCCCTACGTGAACATTCTGGTCGTGCGCGAGCAGGACAAGAGCAAGCCCTGGGTCGCCAAGCTGGTGAAGGCCTATCACTCGGAAGAGGTGCGCAACTACATCCAGAACGAATTCAAGGGTTCGGTGCTGGCCAGCTGGTAAGCCTCGCGCGAAGTTGCCGCCGGGGCGGGCGGGTTTCGTGTAGAAACCCGCTCGAGGTGGGGTTTTGCGCGATGGTGCATGGTCAGACCCCACGACCCGGAGGAATGGCATGTCTTTGTTCGATGTGAGCGACATCGTTGCCGCGCTGCATGCGGCACGCGACGAATGGCGCGATGCCCAGAAACGATCGCGCGAGCCCGGCAGCCGCGAATTCCCCTCGCGGGAAGCGCTGGCCGATATCGTCGATTCGCTCAAGGGGGCGCTCTTCCCGATGCGCCTCGGTCCGCCCGATCTTCGTCGCGAGAGCGAGGACTTCTACGTGGGCTATACGCTCGACGCGGCGTTGCAGTCGCTGTGGACGCAGGCCCGCCTGGAACTTCGCTACACCTCGCGCCACGACCCGCGCCCGCCCGAAGCGATCGATGAACAGGCCACCGAGGCCGTTCGCGAATTCGCGGCCGCACTGCCGGGCATTCGCCGCTTGCTCGACGGCGATGTGCTGGCCGCCTACCAGGGCGACCCCGCGGCACGCAGCGTGGATGAAGTGCTGCTGTGCTATCCGGGCATCCTCGCGATGATTCATCACCGGCTCGCGCACCAGCTTTACGGCCTGGGCCTGCCGCTGCTTGCGCGCATCGTGGCCGAGCTCGCGCACAGCGTGACGGGCATCGACCTCCACCCCGGCGCGAAGATCGATGCGGGCTTCTTCATCGATCACGGCACCGGCGTCGTGATCGGCGAGACGGCCGTGATCGGCAAGCGCGTGCGCATCTACCAGGCCGTCACGTTAGGCGCCAAGCGCTTTCCGACCGATGCCGAAGGCAATCTCCAGAAAGGGCAGCCGCGCCACCCGATCGTGGAGGACGACGTGGTCATCTACGCCGGCGCAACCATCCTGGGCCGCGTCACGCTGGGCAAAGGGGCGACCATCGGCGGCAACGTGTGGATCACCGACGATGTGCCGCCCGGCGCCAGCGTGTCGCAGGCGAGCCTTCAGAACGCGCCGCGCAGGACGGCGGCATGAGCCGCACAATCCACCCCTCACGACTTCCTTCAACCCGCACCACAAGGAGTTTCCATGGCCCAGAAAAAGATTGCCGTCGTCATCGGCAGCCTGCGCAAGGATTCGCTGAATCACAAGCTCGCGCTGGCGATTGCGCATCTCGCGCCCTCGGACTTCACGTTCGAGCATGTCCGCATCGATGACCTGCCGCTCTACAACCAGGACCAGGACGGCAACCAGGCGCCCGCGGTCAAGCGGCTCAAGACCGAGATCGCGGCCGCGGACGGTGTGCTGTTCGTGACGCCGGAATACAACCGGGCGATTCCGGGTGTGCTCAAGAACGCGATCGACAACGCATCGCGGCCTTACGGGCAAAGCGCGTGGGCGGGCAAGCCGGCCGGTGTGATCGGGATCTCCATCGGCCAGATCGGCACCGCCGTCGCCCAGCAGCAGCTGCGCGCGGTGCTGGCCTATCTGGACATGCCGACGCTCGGGCAGCCCGAAGTCTTCCTGCAGAACAAGGAGGGGCTCTTCGACGACAAGGGCCATGTGGCCGAAGGCAGCAAGCAGTTCCTGCAGGGTTGGGTCGACAAGTACGTGGCCTGGGTCAACGACCACTCCAAGTAATCGACAGACGAAGAAAAGGGCGGGTACCCGATGGGGTACCCGCCCTTTTTCTTTGGGTCCGCCGGATCAGGCGGCCAGGGTGGCTTGATCCTGGTTGGCGGCCTTGCCGGTCGCCGCAGCGATGTCGGCGCGTGCGGCGGTAAAGGCAGCTGCCTTGGCGGCGTCACCCATGCCGACGCCTTCCGCGCGCACGAAGCGCACGTCGGTGATGCCGAAGAAACCGAAGATCACCTTCAGGTAGCTTTCCTGGTGCTCCATGGCCTGACCGCCTTCGCTGGTCGAGTACATGCCGCCGCGGGTGGAAGCCACGATCACCGTCTTGCCGCCGGCGAGGCCGACCGGGCCCTTGTCGGTGTACTTGAAGGTGCGGCCGGTCTGGGCGAGGCGGTCGATCCATGCCTTGAGCTGGGTCGGCACCGTGAAGTTGTAGAGCGGCGCGCCGATGACGATCACGTCGGAGGCGAGGAACTGGCTCACCAGGCGCTCGGACACCTCGTTTTCGCGGCGCTGGGCTTCGGTCGGTTCGGCCGGGACGCCCACCTTGATACCGAGCGCATCGGCGCTGAAGTGGTTCGGCGTGTCCACCGCGAGGTCGAGATAGTCGACCTTGGTGTGAGGGTGGTTCTTGCGCCATTCGGCCACGATCTCGGCCGTGAGTTGGCGCGAGACGGAGTTGGTGCCCAGGACGCTGGAGTCGACGTGCAGCAGTTTCATGATCGATGGTCTTTCTTGAACAGGGCCGGCACGGAAATCGGTCGGCGTGGGAAGAATTCTATTTTTGAAGCGATTTGCTGATAAGTCGGTAAAAATGGTCTAAATCGTTCCACTGATAGGACAATTGACCATGCAAGACCTGAACGACATGGTGTTCTTCGCCGAAGTCGCCGAGCGCGGCGGCTTCGCGGCGGCGAGCCGCGCGCTCGGCATTCCAAAATCGCGGTTGTCACGGCGCGTCGCGGACCTCGAGACGCAACTGGGCGTGCAGCTGATGCAGCGAAGCACGCGGCGCCTCTCGCTGACGCCGGCCGGCGAGATTTTCCTGAAGCACTGCGCGGCAATGCGCGACGCTGCACAGGCCGCTTCCGAAGCCGTGGCCCAGGTGCAGACCGAGCCGCGCGGCACGGTGCGGCTGAGTTGCCCGGTCACGCTCGCACAGGGCAGCGTCGGGCCCTTGCTGCCGCGCTTCATGGCGCGTTTTCCTGCTGTACGTGTCGAGATGCGGGTGCTCAATCGGCCGGTCGATCCGGTCGAGGAGGGCGTCGATCTCGCCTTGCGCGTGCGGCCTGAGATCGAGGACAGTGCCACGCTGGTCGCGAAGACCTTCGGCATCAGCCGCGGAATCCTGGTCGCGAGCCCCGACCTGCTGCGCAGGCAGGGTCCGGTGCAGACGCCGCCGGATCTGGGAAGGCTGGACACCGTCACGATGTCCACCGGCGACGGCCGCGCCAACTGGCGGCTCGAAGGCCCGGCCGGCAAGGTGGTGGTCCACACCCATGTGCCGCGCTACGTCGCGGACGATCTGCTGACGCTGAAGTTCGCGGTGGTGCAGGGCACAGGCGCCTCGGTCCTGCCCGACTACATGTGCCGGGCCGAACTCAAGGCCGGCACTCTGGTGGAGGTCCTGCCGGGTTGGGGGCCGGCGCCGGGCATCACCCACGCCATGTTCCCGGCCCGGCGGGCGCTGGTGCCGGCGGTGCGGCAGCTCATCGATTTCCTGGTCGAGAACCTGGACCGCGAAGAGCCGCACGACTACGTGATCTGATTGCTTATGCGAAAAACGTCATATTCAAACAATCAGATATTCGTTTGCCTTTGAAGGAAGGCTTCGGAGAATCGCCGGTTCCCCATCCACCGAGAGCGAGCAAGAGGAACCATGGCCCACGTGGCAAAGCCGACCATCATCATCGTGCCGGGCTGGCGCGATTCCGGTCCCGGCCACTGGCAGAGCCTGTGGGCCGAGCGGATGCAGGGCGCGGTCCGCGTCGCGCAGGACGACTGGATCACTCCGCGCCGCGAGGCCTGGGTGGCGTCGCTCGAAAAGCTCGTGCTCGGAAGCCCCCAGCCGGTGGTCATCGTTGCGCACAGCCTCGGTTGCATCGCGACCACGCATCTCTCCGACACGGCCGCGGCACGGATCAGCGGTGCGCTGCTGGTCGCGCCGGCCGACCCGGAACGCCGCGCGGTGCTTTCCGATTTCGCGCCGGTCCCGTACGCGAAGCTGCCGTACCGCAGCATCGTCGTGGCCAGCAGCAACGACCCCTATTGCCCGGTGCGCCTCGCTGGCGCCTATGCCCGCGCCTGGGGGAGCGAATTCGTTCGCATGCAGAATGCCGGGCACATCAACATCGAATCCGGCCACGGTGACTGGCCGCTCGGCCTTGCGCTGCTGCAATCGTTGACGGACGAGCCGTTTCCTCTCCTGGACGGCCGCAAGAATCTGGAACCTCTGGCAACCCTATGACTTCAAGAATCAAGACCCTCATCGGCGCATTCGCGCTGGCCGCCGCCGGCATCGCGTCGGCGCAGCCGACGACCCTGCTCAACGTGTCGTATGACGTGGCGCGCGAGTTCTACAAGGACTACAACACGGCCTTCGCGGCTTACTACAAGAAGACCACCGGCAAGGACGTGAAGATCGACCAGTCGCACGCCGGCTCCAGCGCGCAGGCGCGCTCGGTGGCCGACGGTCTCGATGCCGACGTGGTGACGATGAACACCAGCACCGACATCGATTTCCTCGCCAACGCCGGCGTGGTCGCGAAGGACTGGCCCAAGCGCTTCCCGTACAACGCATCGCCGACCACTTCGACCATGCTGTTCCTCACCCGCAACGGCAACCCGAAGGGCATCAAGGACTGGGATGACCTGGTCAAGCCCGGCGTCCAGGTGGTGATCGTGAACCCGAAGACCGGCGGCAATGGCCGCTATGCGTACCTCGCGGCATGGGGCTATGTGAAGAAGAAGGGCGGTACCGACGCCCAGGCGGCCGAGTTCGTCGGCAAGCTGTTCAAGAACGTGCCGGTGCTCGCGCGCGGTGGCCGTGATGCGACGACTGCGTTCCTGCAGCGCAACATCGGCGACGTGCTGATCACCTTCGAATCGGAAGTGGTCTCGATCGACCGCGAGTTCGGCGCAGGCAAGGTCGATGCGGTCTATCCCTCGATCAGCATCCTGGCCGAGAACCCGGTGGCCGTGGTCGAGCGCACGGTCAACAAGCGTGGTTCGGGCGACCTGGCCAAGGCCTACCTCGACTACCTCTACTCCGACGAGGCGCAGGAAATCGCGGCCAAGCATGCGCTGCGTCCGCGTTCCGAAGCCGTGCTCAAGAAGCACGCTGCGACCTTCAAGCCGCTGCAGCTCTTCACGGTGCAGGAGTTGTTCGGCAGCCTGGCGGAAGCGCAGAAGGTGCACTTCAACGACGGCGGGCAGTTCGACAAGATCTATACGCCTGGCGCGAAGTAATGAGCGCCGCGCTGAACCGCTTCGAGCAAGCGAACGCCCCCTCGGGGGGCAGCGATGACACGACAGTGCTGAGCGTGGGGGTCCGATGAGCGGCGCGGTTTCCTCGGCGCTGCCGTCTTCGGCGGCGGCGCCTGCGCGCACGGGCGGTATGGGTGTGTCCCGGCGCGTGCTGCCGGGCTTTCATCTGACGCTCGGCTATTCGCTGGTGTACCTCGGCCTGATCGTTCTGATTCCGTTGTCGGCGCTGGTCTTCAAGACTTTCGCGCTGACCTGGGATCAGTTCTGGGTGGCAGTCACCGCGCCGCGCGTGATGGCGTCGTACCGGCTGACCTTCGGCGCGTCGTTCATCGCGGCGCTGGTCAATCTCGTGTTCGGGCTGCTCGTGGCCTGGGTGCTGGTGCGCTACAAGTTTCCGGGCAAGCGCATCGTCGATGCGCTGGTCGATCTGCCCTTTGCGCTACCGACCGCGGTGGCCGGTATCTCGCTGACCGCGCTGCTCGCGGGCAACGGCTGGATCGGGCAGTACCTCGAGCCGCTGGGCATCAAGCTCGCGTTCACGCCGGCAGGCGTGGTGATCGCGCTCATCTTCATCGGCCTGCCTTTCGTGGTCCGTACGGTGCAGCCGGTGCTCGAAGACACCGAGAAAGAGCTGGAAGAAGCCGCGACCAGCCTCGGTGCGACACGCCTGCAGACCTTCACGAAGGTGATCCTGCCGTCGATCATGCCGGCGCTGCTCACCGGCTTTGCAATGGCTTTCGCGCGCGCGATCGGCGAGTACGGCTCCGTGATCTTCATCGCCGGCAACATGCCGATGATTTCCGAGATCACGCCGCTCATCATCATCGGCAAGCTCGAGCAGTACGACTTCGCGGGTGCCACCGCGGTGGCGCTGGTCATGCTCGTGATCTCGTTCGTCATGCTGCTGGTCATCAATGGCCTGCAGGCGTGGCAGCGTCGCCGTTCGGGAGCGCCGGTATGAACGCCTCTACGAAGACCGTCCGCCGCGCGCAGGCCGGCACGACCGAATCGCCATGGGTGCGCTGGACGCTGACGGCGATCGCGTTGCTCTTCATGCTGCTGTTCCTGGTGCTGCCGCTCGCGGCGGTCGCGACCGAGGCGCTGCGCAAGGGCTTCGGCGCCTACTTCGAAGCGCTCAAGGAGCCCGATGCATGGAGCGCGATCCGCCTGACGCTGTTGACCGCGGCAATCGCGGTGCCGTTGAACCTCGTCTTCGGTATTTGCGCCGCATGGGCGATCGCCAAGTTCGAGTTCCGCGGCAAGGCGTTCCTGACCACGCTGGTCGACCTGCCGTTCGCCGTGTCGCCGGTGGTCGCGGGCCTGATCTACGTGCTGGTGTTCGGCGCACAGGGCTGGTTCGGGCCGTGGCTCGCGGAGCACGACATCAAGATCATCTTCGCGGTGCCGGGCATCGTGCTCGCGACGATCTTCGTGACCTTCCCGTTCATCGCGCGTGAGCTGATCCCGCTGATGCAGGCACAGGGCACCGATGAAGAGCAGGCGGCGATCGTGCTCGGCGCGACCGGCTGGCAGACCTTCTGGCGCGTGACCTTGCCCAACATCAAGTGGGGCCTGATCTACGGCGTGATCCTCTGCAACGCGCGGGCGATGGGCGAGTTCGGCGCGGTGTCGGTGGTCTCGGGGCACATCCGCGGCCAGACCAACACCATGCCGCTGCACGTCGAGGTGCTCTACAACGAATACCAGTCCGTCGCCGCCTTCGCAGTGGCTTCGCTGCTGGCCATCCTGGCGCTGGTCACGCTGGTGATCAAGTCCTTCGTCGAGTGGCGTCACGAGCGTGAAATGAAGGCGATTGCCGACCTGCCGCCCGAGCGTCCAACGCCGGCTGCGTCCTGAAGGAAAGGAAATCATGAGTATCGAAATCCGCAACGTCAGCAAGCGCTTCGGCGACTTCCATGCCCTGCGCGACGTGAGCCTGGATGTGTCGTCGGGCGAACTGATCGCGCTGCTCGGTCCCTCGGGCTGCGGCAAGACCACGCTGCTGCGCATCATCGCGGGACTCGAGACCGCAGACACCGGCAGCATCCTGTTCTCGGGCGAGGACACCACGGATGTGCACGTGCGCGAGCGCCAGGTCGGCTTCGTGTTCCAGCACTACGCGCTGTTCCGGCACATGTCTGTGTTCGAGAACGTGGCATTCGGCCTGCGCGTGAAGCCGCGCAGCCTCCGGCCCAGCGAGGCGCAGATCAAGGCCAAGGTGACCGATCTGCTGAAACTGGTGCAACTCGACTGGCTGGCGGACCGCTATCCCTCCCAGCTCTCGGGCGGCCAGCGGCAGCGCATTGCGCTGGCGCGTGCGCTCGCGGTGGAGCCGAAGGTGCTGCTGCTCGACGAGCCCTTCGGCGCGCTCGACGCCAAGGTGCGCAAGGAGCTTCGCCGTTGGCTGCGGCGCCTGCACGACGAACTGCACGTCACCAGCATTTTCGTCACGCACGACCAGGAGGAGGCGCTTGAAGTCGCCGACCGCGTGGTGCTGATGAACAGCGGCAAGGTGGAGCAAACGGGTTCACCGCAGGACGTGTGGGACCACCCGGCCAGTCCGTTCGTCTACGGCTTTCTCGGCGATGTGAACCTGTTCCACGGCCGGGCCCACGAGGGCGAAGTGCATGTCGAGGGCTTCCGGATCGATTCGCCCGAGCACCGCGACCTGCGCGACGGCAAGGCGCTGGCCTATGTGCGCCCGCACGATCTCGATGTCGTGCCGTACAAGCAAGGTATCTCCGGCATCGTGTCGACTTTGTCACGAGCGATCGTTGTCGGACCCATCGCGCGCCTGGAACTCGAACCCGTCGAATCGAATCCTGATAATCCGGGCTCCGGAACCATCATCGAGGCGCAACTCCCTGCGCAACAGTTCCGGGAACTGGGTCTTCGCGAGGGCGACACGGTCGTCGCCACGCCGCGCAAGGCCCGGGTGTTCGTAGAGGACTGGGTATCACCTTGATCGATTGGTATTTCGGCGCGCCGCGGCGTGCACTTGCGTTGATCTGTGTCGCATGCGTCGCCATGCTGGCGTTCGGCATGTACTTGCAGCATGTGGTGGGGCTCGAGCCGTGCCCGATGTGCATCGTTCAGCGCTATGCCCTCGTGCTCGTCGCACTGTTTGCGGGGGGGGCCGCCATGAGCCGACGCAGGGGCCTGCAGATCACGGGCTCGCTGCTCGGCCTCGTCATGGCTGTCGGGGGTGCCTACACCGCCGCTCGACAAAGCTGGCTGCAATGGCACCCGCCGGAAGTCGTTTCCTGCGGCCGTGACATCTACGGAATGATCGAGATGTTCCCGCTGCAGCGCGCGGTCCCGATGATCTTCCGCGGTGCGGGGGACTGCACCAAGATCGACTGGACCTTCCTCGGCCTGTCGATCGCGAACTGGTCGTTCCTTGCGTTCAGCGTTTTCGCGGTGTTGCTGCTGGTTCTGGTGTTCCGTCGCGGAACCCGCTGATTTCGGCGCTTCGGTTTCCAGCTCCAGGCAAGAGTTTTCGCCTGAGTGGTCCGACGTTCCCTCGTGTTCCTGGGGCAGGGCGCAAGGCGCAGGGCGGTAAATTTGACCTGTCAAATAACACGCTCTGGCAAGTCCCTCGTCTCCCCACGATTCCATCGCAGCTCGTCATGCCGAAGCATGGCTTGAGCTTTGCTTCCCTCGGGTCGCTTTGATGGCTGATGGGCTGCCAGGCCAGCCCCCGCTGTCACCTCATGAACATCAACGCCACGGGCGAGGTTTACCTCCCGTTCGCGCATCCCGTCTACATCCGAAGCGTCCTTGACTGCCTGAACAGCCGCGGCGTGCGGCCCTCGGCCGTCCTCGAGCGGGCCGGCCTCGCCTGGCACGATCTGCACGACGAAAAGCAGATGGTCGACTTCGCGGTCTTTCGCCGCTTTGTCGCACATGCGATCGAGGCCAGCGGTGAGCCCGCGCTGGGCTTGATGGCAGGATCGATGCTCCAGCCGTATCACAGCCCCGTCGGCATCGCCGTCGTGAGCAGCGAAACGCTGGGCAAGGGCCTTCAGTTTCTCAGCCGTCATTCCAGGTTGATCTTCGGAAGCCTGGAGTTCCATCTCGAAACCGGTCCGAGGCTGAGCACGCTGAGGGTCAGACCGACGCGCCCGCTGTTCGAAACGCTCGTCTTCGTGATGCAGTCGATCGTCGGTGCATATTGCCGCCTGTTGGAAGCAATCCTGGGTCGCCCGGCGGATGAGCTCGCGGTGGGGCTTCCGTATTCCCATCCCTCCGGCAACGACGTGCCGTGCTTGCGCTACGTGCGAAAGGCGGTGTTCGAGCAAGAGCACCTGACGCTCCAGCTGCCATCCGAATTGCTCGATCTGCCTTGTGCCTCGGCCGATGCCAAGGTATTTCTCGACGCCGCGCAGGCCTGTCAGAGGCTGGAGTCGGAAATGCGGCATGGCGGCTTCGTCCAGCGCGTGCGCACGGCGTTGCTCGACCGGCTGATGACCAATCCCGATGTCGCCGAACTGGCGTCCTGCCTGGGGATCTCTGCCCGCACGCTGGTGCGCAGGCTCGGCGAGGTCGGCGCGACGTTCTCTGACATCAAGGACGACCTGCGCAAGACGCATGCGGCCTGGTATCTGCAGCACACGGAGCTGCCGGTCGAATCGATCGCCTCGCAACTCGGCTATGCGGACCCCGCCAGCTTCGGGCGCAAGTTCAAGAGCTGGTATCAGGTCGCGCCGAGCAAGATGCGGCAGGCATTGCGCGGCGGACTGGAGTGGAGCGGGGCGGCCGCTCGATAGGGAAATCGAACGGCGGCGAAGGGCCGCACGTCCTGACATCGGCCCTAGGTCGCGGCCGGCTCCATGGAAGACGACGCAGCCGTGCGGCTGTCTTTTCGATCTCGCGACGATTCCTTCTTGGTCGTCGCAACGAATTTGATCGTCTCGTTCACATGCGAGACGAATTCAAGACACCGCTCCCGCAATGCAGCGCCGCGGCCAGTCAATTCCACCTTGCGCGTCGTGCGTTGGATCAATGGCGTTTCCAGCATCGATTCAAGCCGTGCAATGCTGCGACTGACGCTCGATTTGTGGATTTTCAATGCGTCGGCGGCCAGTGAAAAACTGGCGAGCGAGGCCACGTATGCAAAGACGCGGAGATCATTCAGATCGATCAATTCATCCGCGGTATGAATGGACAGGATATTGTTGTTCGGCATTTCAAAAACTCCCTGGCCGGACTTTCTTATTGGAGATTTGCCGGCAATGCGAAAAAGGCCGCCCGGCTTTCGCCGGGACAGCCTTCAGGTTCACACCTGTTTCGAGACGGTAATCCGATCAGAAGGTGTGGCGGATGCCGATGTCGTAGCCAGTCGACGTCTTCGGCGTCAGGGCAGCAGCTTCGGCGGTGCTGAAGGTGGGCTTGTACTGCGTGACGAAGTTGGGTCCACCCACGGTCAGGCCTGCACCGTCCTTGTTGCTGATGCGCGCCACCGACGCGTACAACGCAGTGCGCTTCGACAGGTTGTGCACGTAGCCGATCGCAAACTTGTTGGCCTTCGGATCCGGGTTGGACACGAGCGGGTTGGCGATCGGATCGAAAGCTGCGCCCGGGTTAACCAGCGCCGCGGGTTCGTCGAGGTCGTACTTGACCGACGAGTAGGACACGCGGATGAGACCCGCACCGACCGGCACGGTCGCGCCGACCAGCCAACCCTTCACCGAGGGTTCGTTGAACGAGCGGAAGCCGTTGATCGGGTCGGTGATGTCGACGATCGGGTTGCTGTCCGACACCTTGTACTTGGCCTGCGAGTACTCGCCGAACAGCTTGACGGGACCGAAGTCGTACGAAGCGCCGAGGTTCCAGGTGTTGACCTTGCTGGTCAGGCCGTCATAGAAGTCGTCACCCACGGTGGACGAGCCGTACGAAGCTGCAACATCCAGAGGTCCGGTTGCATAGCCGAAGCGCCCGCCGACGTAGCCCCCGGTGCGCGAGTTGTTGAGCTCGTGGGGGGTGGCATCGCCGGGGCTGTACTTGGCTTGCTCGTGGAACGAGTACATCAGCTGGCCGTAGAAACCACCAAGATTCGGAGGCAGGAAGTAGCCCACCGAGTTGCTGGCGCGGTCATAGTTCGTGTTGCCCTTGTATCCGTTGTTGGCCGAGTAGACCAGGCTGGTGCCCACGCCGTTGGTGCCGAAGGGATCGAACACGGTGTCGTTCCAATACGTAGGGGTGTAGTCGCGGCCGAGGCGGACTTCACCGAACGGGCCCGACAGGCTTACCGTCGTGCGACGATTGAAGAGCATGCCATCCTTGCCGGCGGTGCCTTGGTCATTGCCAAGGCCGGCTTCCAGCCAGAAGCTGGCAGCCATGCCACCGCCCAGATCTTCCGTACCACGGAAGCCCAGACGGCTGGCGT
Organism: Variovorax sp. YR216; assembly: GCF_900107745.1. GTDB lineage: Bacteria > Pseudomonadota > Gammaproteobacteria > Burkholderiales > Burkholderiaceae_C > Variovorax. The sequence continues at coordinate 202,124 of NZ_FNRO01000001.1, forward strand.
TGTAGCCGGAATTGCCCAGTCCCGTGCGGCTGGTCGTCACGTGACCGACGTTGAGATATTCGGGGTTGGTCAGGGTGGGGAAGTTCTTGTCTTCCGCCTTGTTCGAATAGCCGCTGATCGAGGCATCCAGGACGCCGAATAGTGTGACAGACGATTGAGCCGAGGCGGTGCCGATGGCGGCCAGAGCGGCCAGGGCGACCAGAGTTTTTTTCATTGCAAATTACTCCAAGGTTAAACATAGGGCACCGGTTTTCACCGGGCCCGGCCAACCTCCTTTTGGGAAGTTGGTGTGATTCCATCAGAGCGATTTGCGAATGGCTGGCGCGATCCTGCTGAATTGCGCCACGATCCTGCAGGATCGACGCGCCTAATTAAGTGACGCGTTGTGGGATTGCGACAGGGTTGTCCAATAGAGCCGGATTCAACTGTCTATTTGCGCAATCGCATTGTTGCGAAATTGCGCAATGCGCGAGTCGTCAAAGCGGCAGCGTGTCGAACGCCGCATAGGCTGTTGCCAGCCAGGTCTTCACGCGCTGGCGTTCCAGCAGGCCGAGCGCACGCGGGCCTTCGCGGTCGTTGACAGCTTTCCAGAAGCTGGTGTTGTGCGCATCGATCTTCCGCATGCTCGCTTCATGCAGGCGTGGCAGGGTCACCACGCGCGCGCCGTGCGCGGTCGCCTTGGCCAGCGATTGCGATCCAAGCAGCATGCCGAAGTCGCTGCCGCGGCCGTAGTTCTGCACCACGATGTAGTTGGGCCGGTTGCCGAAGGTGTCGATCAGGACGCCGAGCAGGTCGGTGGAGTCCTTGCCATCGTCGAGTACATGCCAGAAGTTCACCGACACGCCCAGTTCGGCGAAGACGTCGAAAAGGTCCGACTCCTTGATCCAGCGCGCAAGCGGCGCCAGCGTCTGGGCGGCGAGGTCCACGATGACGTTCTGCTGCGGGTTGTGCTCGAAGCCGTTCACCACGGTGTCGAGACCCTCGAAGCTGTCCACCACCACCTGCGACGCAAAGCCTTCGTAGAAGCGGGTGAAGGAGCTGTGCGAGCGATCGGTGTCGAAGCCCACGAAAGGCCGGCTGTGATCGATGAAATACTGCGCCAGCACGCGCGCTGTCACCGATTTGCCGACACCGCCCTTTTCACCGCCGATGAAGTTGAGGGAGCTCATGAAGGTTCCTGCAGAGTGGGAATGGATGAGTGCGAAGCATTCTATGGGCCAGCCCCGCGTGGCTTCATCTCGATCCCGACCAGTGCCCGAGTTCGTCCTTCATGCGTGCCTGCAGCACGTCGATCATGGCGTCGGACGCCAGGATGGAGGTGTGGTCCTCGTCGAATCCGAAGATGAAATTGGCGCGCGACTGGAGTTCGGGCGGCAGCATGCTGCGCATCGACACGACCCCGTCGTTGTTGCCCGAGGCGAAGCTGGACCGGCCACCGTAGCCGAAGAACAGGGTGTAGCGAATGTCGGGCGGTCGGCGAACGACGGTGAGTTCGCTCAGGTACGCTGAGCCGGGCGCCATGTCGAGCCACGAAGCCGGTACGCGCGTGGGGCCGATGTCGGCCCATCGAGCACCTTCCTGTCCAAGCCAGGGCGTGGAGATCGTGATCACATGATGGACCGGCGGCTCGCGGCCTTCGCGCAGGATGATGTTCAACGCGCCGCGCGCGACCAGGCCGCCCATGCTGTGCGCCACCACGATGCTGGTCGGGAAGCCGTGGCGGAAGTGCAGTTCGTCGACCGCGTTGTTCAGCATCATGGCCGACAGCCCGATCGAGAAGCCGCTGGGGTAGTAGAAGACCCAGGGCTGGAATCTTGTGCGGTCGAGTTTCTCGATCACGTGCTCCCAGTCGCGCGGAGACCCGCCGATGCCGTGCACGAAGATCACCGGCACCCGCTGCGGGTCGTAGGGTTCGAGCATGAACAGGCCGGATCGCCCCTCTTCGAGGAACCGAAAGGGTTGAAACATGCCTTCCCGGATGAGCGGCGGGGAGAACCGCTTTTCGCTGATGCTGGCCTCGGAGCCGAATTCCTGGCGCCGGCGTTGCACCAGGGCGGCGTACGCCTCGGCCGGGAACACCGGCAGCGCGCCGGCCGGCGCACTGGAGGGAATCCTGATGTGACCCAGCCCGGTCGCTGCGGTCGGCGGATCGTTGACCGCGTCGATGCTCAAGGCCGTTCCCTCGTAGTCCACGCCGGGTTCGCCGGGTTGGCGAGTCATGTCCCCATTGATGTCTTCGAACGCCAGGATCCGGTACTTGGCCGGCGCGCCGGCCAGGTGGTAGACGCCGCGGCTTCGGGGTACGACTTCGAGAAAGACCGGCGTCGGTGTCGCGTCCACCTCGTAGAGCACGACCACGATCGGACCGCGGGCCTCTTTCTCCGTCTCGACGATTCCGGTGAAGTACATCGAGTTGTCCAGCCGCCGCATCTGCCGGTCGGCCTGCAGGAGCGAACAACCGGCTGCCAGGGCGCAGAGCACGAGCATCGCGAGCCATCGAACGCGCAATGGAGCCTCGGCATCCGGCATGGGTGACCTCCTAGTTCCTGGGCAACATCGAGAAGAACGGACCGAGGTTTCCGAGAATCCAGTTCTGACTGAAGTCCAGCGCGGCCCGACGGTATTTCTCGTCGGCCTGCGCGGCGAGCAGATCGAGTCGCGCGACCACTTTCGACAGTTCGCGATCGACCAGCAGGTTCCGGCCCCGGTCGCTGATTTCAGTCGCAAGCAGCAGCGGTTGTCCATCCGGACCATCCTTGGAGCTGATGAGCCAGAGCGAGATCTCGCGCAGGTCAGGGGCAGCCAGGCAAGACGTCGGACGAAGAGGGAAATCGAGGGGCAAGCGGGACGGGGCACGCATGGCCCGCACGTTATCATCCCGGCCTCGGGTGGCGGCCGCGCCCGCGGGTGCCGGCCAGTGAAATTTCCCTTATAAATCAACACCTTGGCATAGGGCCGACCTGTCGTGCGTCTTAACTCCATCAAGCTGTCCGGCTTCAAGTCGTTCGCCGAACCCACGAATTTTCTGCTTCCCGGCCAGCTCGTCGGCGTCGTCGGCCCCAACGGCTGCGGCAAGTCGAACATCATGGACGCGGTGCGCTGGGTGCTCGGCGAATCGCGCGCGTCCGAGCTGCGTGGCGAGTCGATGCAGGACGTGATCTTCAACGGCACGACCACGCGCAAGCAGGCGAGCCGTTCGAGCGTCGAACTGGTCTTCGACAACGCCGACCACCGCGCCGGCGGCCAGTGGTCGCAGTTCGCCGAGATCGCGGTCAAGCGCGTGCTGACCCGTGACGGCAATTCGAGCTACTACATCAACAACCAGCCGGTGCGCCGCCGCGACGTGCAGGACGTGTTCCTCGGCACCGGCCTCGGCCCGCGCGCCTACGCGATCATCGGCCAGGGGACGATCAGCCGGATCATCGAATCCAAGCCCGAAGAGTTGCGCCTCTTTCTCGAAGAGGCTGCGGGCGTCTCCAAGTACAAGGAACGCCGTCGCGAGACCGAGAACCGTCTCGGCGACACGCGCGAGAATCTCACCCGTGTCGAAGACATCCTGCGCGAGCTCAACAGCAACCTCGAGAAGCTCGAGAAGCAGGCTGAGGTCGCCGCGCGCTACAACACGCTGCAAGCCGATGCCACGCGCAAGCAGCACCAGCTCTGGTTCCTGAAGCGCGGCGAAAGCGACTCGGACCAGACCCGCATCAGGCTCGACGCCGAAAAGGCGCTCAACGACCTCGAATCACGCACCGCCGACCTGCGCCACGTCGAGGCGGAGCTCGAAACCATCCGCCAGGCGCACTATGCGTCGGGCGACCAGGTGAACCAGGCGCAAGGAAAGCTGTACGAAGCCAGCGCCGAGGTGGGCCGACTCGAGGGCGAGATCCGCTTCGTGGTCGAAGGACGCCAGCGCGTCGAGCAGCGCCTCGTGCAGTTGCGCGAGCAGATCGCGCAATGGAATGCGCGTCGCGAAGACGCCGAAGCCGAGATCGAAACCCTCGCCGGACAAGGTGTGAACGCCGAAGAGCAGGCCGAGCTGCTCGCCGCCCAGCTCGAAGAGCACGATGCGCGCATGCCCGAACTGGAAGACGCGCAGCAGCGCGCACAGAACGAGGCCAATGCGCAGCGCGCCGCGGTCGCGCAGGTGCAGCAGCAGATCCAGGTGCTGGCCGCCGACCAGCGAAATATCGAAGAGCAAAGCCGCCAGCTCAACCAGCGTGCCGAGCGGCTGCGCAGCGACCAGAACGCGCTTGCCGCGCCCGACGAAGCGCGTCTGCAAGACATGCAGGAGCAACTCGCCGCCGCGCAGGAAGCCTCTGCGGAAGCCGAAGCGCGCCTGCACGAGCTGCAGGATTCCGTCCCGCAACTCGACGAGGACCGCCGCAACCGCCAGCAGACGGTGAACACCGAAGGCGCGCGGCATGCGGAACTCGCGGCACGCCTCGAGGCGCTGAAGGCGCTGCAGGAAAAGGTCAAGACCGACGGCAAGCTTGCGCCCTGGCTCGCCAAGCACGGACTCGAAAGCCTGCACGGCCTGTGGAGCCGCATCCACATCGAGCAGGGCTGGGAAAACGCCCTCGAAGCCGCGCTTCGCGAGCGCCTTGGCGCGCTCGAAGTCAGCCGGCTCGACATGGTGCGCGCTTTCGGAAACGACGCGCCGCCGGCCAAGCTCGCTTTCTATACGCCGCCATCGGCCGCCGCGCCGCAGGGCGAGGGCGCATTGCCAAGGCTTGCTGCACTGCTTCGCCTCAGCGACGCCGGTCAGCAGGCACTGCTCGAAGAGTGGCTGCACGGCTGCTTCACCGCACAGACGCTCGAGGAGGCGCTGGCGCAGCGCGAGCAGCTCAAGGCCGGGCAGGTCATCTACGTCAAGAGCGGCCATGCGGTCACTGCGCACAGCGTGAGCTTCTATGCGCAGGATTCCGAGCAGGCCGGCCTGCTCGCGCGCCAGCAGGAAATGGAAAACCTGGAGCGCCAGCTGCGCGCGCAGACGCTGATCGCGGAAGAGTCGCGCACTGCGCTCTCACGCGCCGAAGCGGCGTATGCCGATGCGGCGCAACGGCTCGTCACCGCGCGCCGCGAGGCGGCCGACACGCAATCGCGTGCGCATGAACTGCAGGTCGAGACCCTGCGCCTCACGCAGCTGGCCGAACAGACCCGCGCGCGCAGCGAGCAGCTCTCGAGCGATCTCGGCGAAGTCACCGCGCAGCTCGAAGAACTGCAGGAACGCCGCATTACGGCCGAGTCGCGCTTCGAAGAGCTCGACATGCAGCTCGCCGACAGCCAGGAGCGCCACGCGCAGCTCGACGAACGCGTGATCGAAGCTGGACGTGTGCTCGCAGCGAGTCGCGAACAGCACCGCAGCCTCGAACGCCAGGCGCAGGAAGCCACCTTCGCGCAGCGGACGCTCGAAGCCCGCCGCGCCGAACTCAGCCGCGCCATCGAGACGGCTTCGCAGCAGACCACCTCGCTTGCCGATGAAGACGAACGCGCGCGCGCCGAACTGGGGCGTCTGTCGGATGCCGCAGCGCAAGCCGGCCTGCAGGACGCCCTGTCGGTCAAGCTCGAACGCGAGGCCGCGCTGGGCGCGGCGCGCAGCCAGTACGACGACCTCACGCTCAAGCTGCGCGCGAGCGACGAGCGCCGGCTCCAGCTCGAACGCGGACTCGATCCGCTTCGCCAGCGCATCACCGAGTTCCAGCTCAAGGAGCAGGCAGCGCGCCTGGGCTTCGAGCAGTACCAGCAGTTGCTGGCCGATGCCCAGGCCGACCTCGAAGCGATCGCGCAGTCGATCGAAACCGACAAGGTACGTCTCGCCGGCCTGCAAGGCGAGATCGACCGGCTCAACCGTGAAGTGGTCGCGCTCGGGGCGGTCAACCTCGCGGCCCTCGACGAACTCGCGGTGGCGCGCGAGCGCAAGACCTTCCTCGACTCGCAGTCGGCCGACCTCAACGAGGCCATCGGCACGCTCGAAGACGCGATCCGCAAGATCGACGGCGAGACGCGCGAGCTGCTCGGCGGCACCTTCAAGACCGTCAACGAGCACTTCAGCCGGATGTTCCCGGAGCTGTTCGGCGGCGGCAACGCCAAGCTCATGATGACCGGCGACGAGATCCTCGACTCCGGCGTGCAGGTCATGGCGCAGCCGCCAGGCAAGAAGAACCAGACCATTCACCTGCTTTCGGGCGGCGAAAAGGCGCTCACGGCCATTGCACTCGTGTTCGCGATCTTCCAGCTCAACCCGGCACCGTTCTGCCTGCTGGACGAAGTGGATGCGCCGCTCGACGATGCCAACACCGAGCGTTACGCCAAACTCGTGACGTCCATGAGCCGTGAGACCCAGTTCCTCTTCATCAGCCACAACAAGATCGCGATGGAAATGGCCGAGCAGCTCATCGGCGTGACGATGCAGGAACAGGGTGTCTCGCGGATCGTCGCGGTGGACATGGAGTCGGCCGTTTCGATGGTCGAGGCTGCATGAGCCGCCGGGTCGCCCCAAGGCGAATCCCGAAGCGCCGCTGCGCGAGGGCAGTCCAATGAGCAGCCTGACTGTCGCGCTCGCCATCCTCGGCGGGCTTACCCTGGCCGCGGTGGTGGGCTACAACGCATGGACCTCGCACCGCAACGCCCCGCGTCAGCCGGACGCGCGGAACACGCAGCCTCCCGAGGCGGAGGACGACGCGCCGCAGGAAGACCGCGAGCCGGTTCTCCACGTCGATCCGCACCGTGCTGCCGGCACCGAGCGGCACGAACCGCTGTTCGACCCGGCGCTCCCCGCACCGAGCGCGCTGCCCGTGCCATCGGCCGAGCGCCGCGGGGGCCTCGATCCGCTGATCGACGTGATCGCGCCGATCTCCCTCGAAGGGCTGGCTTCGGGTGACGCGGCGATTGCCGCCATGCCGGCCACGCGCCGGGCCGGCAGCAAGCCGGTGGCGGTCGAGGGACTCAACGAACACACGGGCGCGTGGGAACCTGCGGTGCCGGGCCAGCGCTACAGCGCTTTCCAGGTCGGCGTGCAGCTCGCCAATCGCACCGGTGCACTCAACGAGATCGAGTACTCGGAATTCGTCGTCAAGGCGCAGGCCTTTGCGGATGCGGTGAACGGCGCACTGGAGTTTCCGGAAATGCTTGACGAAGTCGCCCGGGCGCGCGAGCTCGACCAGTTCGCCAGCTCGCATGACGCGCAGCTGAGTTTCGTGCTGCGCGCGCGGCACGCGGCGTGGAGTCCCGGCTACGTTCAGCAGAACGCCTCGCGCCTGGGGTTCGTGCCGGGCATGATCCCGGGGCGCATGGTGCTGCCGGCGGCCGAACTGGGCCTGCCGCCGATTCTCGGTCTGTCGTTCGACACGCAGGCCGCGCTGGCCGACGATCCGGCGCAATCGGCGATCCGCCAGCTGTCGATCAGCCTCGACGTGCCGCAGGTCGACCGCGAGGAAAAGCCCTTCGAGCGGATGCGCAATGCCGCTTCGGCCCTGGCGCACGACATGGACGGTATCGTGACCGACAGCGACGGCCAGCTGCTGCGCGGCGAGACCATGGACGCGATCGGCGTCGATCTCGAACAGCTTTACGACACCCTTGACGCGCGTGACCTGTCGGCGGGTTCGCCGCTGGCACGTCGTCTGTTCAGTTGACGCCGCTCTTCGGGAGACCCGCATGACGACGCGCGACGACGCGGCCCGCGAAGCCGCTGCATTGAGCGAACAGCTCCATCGCCACTCGCACCTCTATTACGTGCTCGATGCGCCGGAAATCCCGGACGCGGAGTACGACAGGCTCTTCCAGCGCCTCCAGGCGCTCGAGGCCGAATACCCCGAACTGCGCACACCCGACTCGCCGACCCAGCGCGTCGGTGGCAAGCCGCTCGAAGGCTTCACCAAGGTGCGCCACAAGGTGCCGATGCTGTCCATCCGCACCGAGACCGACATCACGCCGGCCGGCGCCAGCGCCTTCGACGCACGGGTGCGTCGGGAACTGGGCCTTGCGGAAGACGGGCCGCAGGTCGAATACGTGTGCGAACTCAAGTTCGACGGCCTGGCGATCAACCTTCGCTACGAAAACGGCGTGCTGGTGCAGGCGGCCACGCGCGGCGACGGCGAGATCGGCGAAGAGGTCACGCAGAACATCCGCACGGTGCAGCAGATTCCCCTGCGGCTGCAGGGCGAGCCTTCGAAGATCCCGCCGGTGGTGGAAGTGCGGGGCGAGATCTACATGCGCCGCGACGATTTCGAGTCGCTCAACGAACGGCAGCGCCAGAAGATCGCCGCTGGCCAGAAGAACGAGAAGGTGTTCGTCAATCCGCGCAACGCGGCTGCCGGCGCTGTTCGCCAGCTCGACCCGGCGATTGCCGCGGATCGGCCGCTGAGCTTCTTCGCCTATGGGCTCGGTGAGGTGACGCCGGCAGAGCAGGGCGGCCCGGCGTACGCCACCCAGTTCGATTGGCTGCAGCAGTTTGGCGCCTGGGGCTTTCCGGTTGCCCGGCAGACGGCGCGCGCGCGTGGGGCGCTTGAGTTGATCGCCTTCCACGAGACGACCGGGCGTCAGCGCGATGCCTTGCCCTACGACATCGACGGCGTGGTCTACAAGGTCGACAGCCTGGAACTGCAGCGGCAGCTCGGCTTCGTCTCGCGCGAGCCGCGCTGGGCGGTCGCTCACAAGTACCCGGCGCAGGAACAGCTCACGCAGGTGCTCGGCATCGAGGTGCAGGTGGGCCGCACCGGCAAGCTCACGCCGGTCGCCAAGCTCGCGCCGGTGTTCGTGGGCGGCGTCACGGTGACCAACGCCACGTTGCACAACGAGGACGAGGCCCGGCGCAAGGATGTGCGCGTGGGCGACACCGTGATCGTTCGGCGTGCAGGTGACGTCATTCCCGAAGTGGTCGGCGTGGTGCCTGAAAGCGCGCAGCGCCCCGACAGCGAGCGCGGCCCTGTCTTCACGATGCCGCACAAGTGCCCGGTCTGCGATTCCGATGCGGTGCGGGAAGAGGGCGAAGTCGACTACCGGTGCACCGGCGGGCTCTTCTGCGGCGCGCAGCGCAAGGAGGCGATCCTGCACTACGCCCAGCGCCGTGCGCTCGATATCGAAGGCCTCGGCGACAAGCTGGTCGAACAGATGGTCGACGGCAACCTGATCCGGACGCTGCCCGATCTCTACAAGCTGGGCCTCGTGACGCTCGCCGGCCTCGACCGCATGGCCGAGAAATCGGCCAAGAACCTCATCGACGCGCTGGAGTCTTCGAAGAAGACCACCTTGCCGCGCTTCCTCTTCGGCCTTGGAATCCGGCACATCGGCGAAAGCACCGCGAAGGACCTCGCGCGGCATTTCGGCAAGCTCGACGCGATCATGGATGCGACCGAGGAGCAGCTGCTCGAAGTCAACGACGTCGGCCCGGTGGTCGCGCAGAGCCTGCACACGTTCTTCGGCCAGCCGCACAACCGCGAGGTGGTCGAGCAGCTTCGCGCCGCTGGCGTGCACTGGGAAGAAACCGAGCCGGAAGCACGCGCGCCCAAGCCGCTGGCGGGCAAGACCTTCGTGCTGACCGGGACGCTGCCGACGTTGAGCCGCGACGAAGCCAAGGACATGCTGGAGGCCGCCGGCGCGAAAGTCGCCGGCTCCGTCAGCAAGAAGACCGACTACGTGGTCGCCGGCGCCGAGGCGGGGAGCAAGCTCGACAAGGCGCGCGACCTGGGCGTGGCGGTGGTCGACGAGGCGGGCATGCTGGAGATCCTGCGGAACGGACTCTGACCGGCTGGCTCAAAGCCTCACGGGGGCCGGCTTTACATGGTCCGGCGCCGGTCCGTGTCAACATTGGCCCGCTGCCGGCGTTGAGCACAAGCGTATCGACCAGGAGTGCGTCATGAGCGAAGTTCGTCTTCTTGCGGCAAGTCTTGCGGCCTGTGGCGCCATCGTGCTTGGCGGCTGCGTGGCGGTCCCCGCGGGCTCCTACTACAACGGCGGCGTCGTGTATTCGCAGCCAGCCTACGCCTATCCCTATTCCTATTCCTACTATCCCTACCCGTACTACGGGTGGCCGTCGATCTACCTCAGCGGGTCCTATGGCTACTACGGGGGGTACCGCGGTGGTTACTGGCGGCCTCACGGGTATCCCTACTGGGGGCACGCCGGATACTACGGACCGTATCGCGGCGGCGCGGGCTGGGTGCGAAGAGGCCGCGTCTGACTCCGTATAGTGTCGGGCGCGCCGAACACGATGTCCGTGCCGGCCGACAGGGAGTTTTCATGAAGAGTATTCGCATGGGCGGCAACGCGCTTGCCACGATCGGGATGATTCTTCTCGGGGGTTGTGTGGCGCTGCCACCCAATTCGACCGAGAAGAGCCACGTTATGTTCTGGCAGTCCTACGACACGGCTTACTTCTATCCGTATTACTGGGGGCCAACCGTCTATCTCAACACCCGTACGCTGCTCCAGCCTTCCCCAGATGCCGCGTCATCGCAAGCTCCGGCCGCTGTGCCGACCTCTGATGAGAGTCGACCTTAGTCGGGGCCGGTTCGGCAAATCAAGACTGCACTCATGGCCATCCGCGAAATCCTGAAAATGGGCGACCCCCGGCTGCTGCGCGTTGCGCAGCCGGTCGCCGACTTCGACACCGACGAACTGCACCTCCTGGTGCGGGACATGTTCGAGACCATGCACGCGGTCAACGGCGCCGGGCTGGCCGCGCCGCAGATCGGGGTCGACCTGCAGGTGGTGATCTTCGGGACCGACACGGTCAACCCCCGCTATCCGGACGCGCCGATCGTGCCGCGCACGGTGCTCGTGAATCCCGTGATCACGCCGATCGGCGACGAGGAAGAAGAAGGCTGGGAGGGCTGTCTTTCGGTGCCCGGCCTGCGCGGCGTGGTGCCGCGCTTCGCCAACATCCGCTACACCGGCTTCGACCCTTACGGCGATCCGATCGACCGCACCGTGAGCGGCTTCCATGCCCGTGTGGTCCAGCACGAGGTGGACCACCTGCTGGGCAAGCTCTACCCGATGCGGGTGCGCGATTTCTCGCGCTTCGGCTTCACCGAGGTCCTGTTTCCAGGCCTCGATGCCGGCGAAGACGACTGAAGCTCAGTTGTAGCGGCCGCCGGTGCCGCCGACGCTGAAGCGGCCTGCGCCGAGAAAGGCGCAGGCGATCGCGCCGAAGAGGTACATGCCCTGCAGTTCGAGGGCCCAGCCGCCGCTCTTGCCGAGGTCCCAGACCTGGCCCGTGTGCACCAGCCAGATCGCGAAGACCATGTTGATGGCGACGACCCACGCCGCCGCCCGTGTGTAGATGCCGGCGATCAGCAGCACGGGTGCGAGTATCTCTCCCACATAGACCAGATAGGCCACCGCGCCGGGAATGCCGTGCGAGCTCAGCATGTTCGCGATGCCGCCAACGCCGCCGCCGGCGAGCTTGGCAATGCCATGCAGCAGGATCAGGGAGCCGAGGGTGACGCGCAGAACGAACTTGCCGGTGTCATCGGAACGAATCATGGTCGAGTAATCCTCTTCTTCGAGTGAGTTGAAACAAGGGCCAGATTGTGGTCGATGTGGCCACGCTGAAATCGCATGTGCTGCCAACTCGCGGTTCTTTGGCAGATGTTCGCGAGCCCTCGTAAACTGCCCGCTGCCGTCAATTCCGACACGACAAATCAAGAGGGGTTCCGAATGAACAAGGCTTTCCGTCCCATGCTGGCTTCCGTGGCCGCCGTCCTGGCCTTCGCCGCCACACCGGCGTTTGCAGGCAAGACGCTCGATGCGGTGAAGCAGCGCGGCACCGTCAAGTGCGGCGTGACGAACGGGGTGGCCGGTTTCTCCGCGCCCGACACGCAGGGCAACTGGTCGGGCTTGGACGTAGACACCTGCCGCGCGGTGGCCGCTGCGGTGCTCGGCGACGGCAAGAAGGTGGAGTTCGTGCCGCTCAATTCGCAGCAGCGCTTCTCGGCGCTGCAGGCCGGCGAGATCGACATCCTCGCGCGCAACACCACCTGGACGCTCACGCGCGACGCGTCGCTCGGCTTCCACTTCACGACCATCACCTACTTCGACGGCCAGGGCTTCCTGGTGCCCAAGAAGCTCAAGGTGACGAGCGCCAGGCAGCTCAAGAACGCCACCATCTGCACGCAGGCCGGCACCACCAACGAGAAGAACGTCGCCGACTACTTCAAGGCGCAGAACATCCCGGTGAAGACGGTCGTGTTCGAGAGCTTCGAGGCCTCGTTCAAGGCCTTCTTCGCCGGCCGTTGCCAGGCCTTCACGACCGACACCTCCGCGCTCGCGGGCCTGCGCAACAAGGAAGCGCCGAACCCCGACGACTTCGTCATCCTGCCCGAGCTGATCTCCAAGGAGCCGCTGGCCCCCCTGGTGCGCCGCGGCGACGACGAGTGGTTCGCCATCGTCAAGTGGGTGCCCAATGCGCTCATCGAGGCCGAGGAGTTCGGCGTCACGCAGGCCAACGTCGACGACCTGAAGGCCAACAGCAAGGATCCGGCCCAGATGCGCCTGGTCGGCACCGGCGATGACCTCGGCAAGCTCCTGGGCCTGGACAAGGACTGGTCGTACCGCGCGATCAAGGCCGTGGGCAACTACGGCGAAATCTTCGAGCGCAATGTCGGGCCGAAGTCCGTGCTGAAGCTGCCGCGCGGCACGAACAACCTCTGGAACAAGGGCGGTCAGATGTACGGGCTTCCCGTCCGATGAGCCGTCCGGCGGCCAGCGGGCGACGCGCCACGTGGGTCGCCTGGATGGCGCAGGCACTGCTGATCGCGGCGGTCGTCGGCGGCGTCTTCTGGCTCGTGAACCATGCGCTGGAAGTGCTGCGCGCACGAGGCGTACGTTCGGGCTTCGACTTTCTGCTGCAGCCGGCCGGCTTCGAGATCTCCGAGGGCTGGCTGGACTTCAGTTCGGGCCAGCCATTCTGGCGTGCGTTTCTCGCCGGGCTGATCAACACCATCCGGGCGGCGATCCCGGCCGCAGCGATGGCGGTCGTTCTCGGCACGTTGCTGGGCATCGGCCGGCTGGCGCCGCACGTTCTGGTGCGCGCACTTTGCGGGCTCTATGTCCAGGTGGTGCGCAACGTCCCGCTGCTGGTCCAGTTGCTGATGCTGTACTTCGCGCTGACGCAACTGCTGCCGGACTCGACCGAGCCGATCGAGCTGATGGACGGTTTCTGGCTCAGCAAGGGTGGCCTGTCGATGCCATGGCCGGTCGGAGACGAGGGCAGCTTCTGGCCGAGCCATTTCGAGTGGCCCGAGCGCGGCAGCTTCAACGTCAGCGGCGGCGCGGCGTTGAGCCCGGAATACCTTGCGGTGGTGATCGCACTGGGCCTCTACACCGCGGCTTTCGTCGCGGAGATCGTGCGTGCGGGGATCACCTCGGTGTCGCAGGGCCAGAAGCTCGCGGCACAGGCGCTGGGTCTTTCGCCGGTGCAGCAGCTTCGCATCGTGGTGCTGCCGCAGGCGCTGCGGGTGATCGTCCCGGCGCTCACGAACCAGTTGCTGAGCCTGACCAAGAATTCCTCGCTCGCGGTGGCGGTCGGCTATCCGGAACTGGTGTCGGTGGCCAACACGTCGCTCAACTCGACCGGGCGCGCCTTCGAGTGCATCGCGGTGATCATGGCGGTGTACCTCGGGCTTTCGTTGCTCATTTCGGCCGCGATGAACCGCTACAACGCGCGTGTCGCGCTGAGGGGATGGCGTTGATCGGGGCGGCACGTTCTCCCATCGAATGGCGCAAGGAGCTGTGGGGTTCGCCGCTGCGGGCGGTGTTCACCGTCGTGCTGGTGGCGGTGTTCGCCTGGGGCGGCTACTACCTCCTCGACTGGGCGGTGATCCACGCGGTGTTCCGGCCCGACGCACAAGCGTGCCGCGCCGTGCCGCACGGCGCGTGCTGGGGCGTGATCGCCGAGAAATGGCGGCCGATCCTGTTCGGCCGCTATCCGTATGAAGACCAATGGCGGCCGGCGGTCGCGGTGGTCGTGCTGTCGCTCACCACGATGCTGAGCGCGTGGCCGCGCACTTGGCGGTGGTGGCTCTTGCCTGTGTGGCTGGTTTCGCTCGTGTTCTTCCTGGTGCTGATGCGCGGCGGCGTGCTGGGACTCGAATCCGTGCCGACGAACCGCTGGGGCGGCCTGCCGCTGACCATCGGGCTCGCGGTGGTCGGCCTGGCCCTGGCGTTTCCGCTTTCGCTGGCGCTGGCACTGGGCAGGCGTTCGCAATGGCCGGTGATGCGGACGCTCTGCGCCACCTACATCGAGCTGGTGCGCGGCGTGCCGTTGATCTCGGTGCTGTTCATGGCCTCGTTCCTGTTGCCGCTGCTCTGGCCGGCGGGTTGGCAGCCCGATGTGCTGCTGCGCGTGCTGGCAGGACTGTCGCTGTTCGTCGCGGCCTATCTGGCGGAGATCATCCGCGGCGGCCTCCAGGCCGTGCCGCGCGGCCAGACCGAAGTGGCGATGGCGCTCGGTTTCGGCCGCTGGCCTGTGCAGCGCGACATCGTGCTGCCGCAGGCCCTGCGGCTGGTCGTCCCCGCACTGACCAACAGCGTGGTTGGCACCCTGAAAGACACCTCGCTGGTCACCGTCGTCGGGTTGTTCGAGCTCACCGGTGCCCTGGGCCTCGCGCTTGGGGGTGATCCAACCTGGCGCCCGTTTTACCTGGAGGGCTACCTGTTCATCGCGCTGGTGTACTGGGTGCTGTGCTTCGGACTGTCCCGCTACAGCGCCTGGCTGGAGCGACGGCTCGCTGCGGGACACGTGCAGCCGGAGCCCTGATCAGGCCTTGCGGATCACCAGTTCGGCATAGCCGGTGAGCGCGTCCGGCTCGCGGCTGAAGCGCCATTCGGGCAGCCACGCAACCAGCAGTTCGGCCGTCGTGCGGACGATGCAGCCCGGTGCGACATGGCCGCCGAGCACCTGCCCGTCTGCGTCCGCGATGCTCATGTGCAGATGCGAGCCATCGGCGGAGAGCGTTCCGCAGAGCGTCAGGATCTCCAGGTCGCCGTCCAACGATTGCGGTTCCTCGGCGCCGGCAAGGCGCAGACGCGCGGCGCTCAGGCTGCCGATGCCTGCCACGACGAATGCGGCTTCGCATCCGTGCGTTGCGCGGGCCGCATCGAGCGCGGCGCGAAGGTCGTCACCGGGGTTCAGGCGCAGCGGGGCGGCATCCAAGATCGGCGCCTCGTACTAGTTTTCCACCACGCTGTCGCGCGACCCGCGACGCCTGAAACCGACACAGCCGAGGCGAGGAACCCCGCGGAACCGGCTTTGCCGGGCCGCCGGGGTTGCCCCCTGCAAGGGGGTGTCCGAGCCACACGCAGTGGGCGAGGCTGGGGGTGGGCTTCATTCATGCCGCGAGCGCGTCCAGCAGCTCGGTTTCGATCGCCGCCTGAGCGCGCTGGCCCTGCAGTTCGGGCCCGCTGATCAGGAAGGTGTCTTCCACGCGTTCGCCGAGCGTGGTGACCTTGGCGAGCTGCAGGTTCAGGTGATGCCGTGCCAGCACCCGCGCCACCGAGTAGAGCAGCCCCGCGCGGTCGCTCGCGGAGATGTTGAGCAGCCAGCGCTGTGCCTTTTCGTCCGGCAGCAGGCTGACGCGCGGCTTGATTGGGAAGCTGCGCACCCGCCGCGACACGCGGCCCTTGCTCGGCGTTGGCAGCGGCCCGGCTTCGCTCAGGGCCTTGGCGAGGCCGGCCTCGACCATGTTGATGAGGTCGCGGTAGTGCTCCGGGATGAAGGTCGTGATGACCTGGAAGGTGTCCAGCGCGAAGCCGTTGCTCGTCGTGTACACCTTGGCGTCGAGGATGCTGAACGACGCCTGGTCGAAGTAGCCGCAGATGCGCACGAACAGGTCCGGCTGGTCGGGCGTGTAGACGGCTACCTGCAGGCCTTCGCCCACCGGAGAGATCCGCGCGCGCACGATCGGCGGCCGGTGCAGGTCGACCGGAACACCCGCGGGCGGCACATGGTAGGAGAGCTGCCGCGCGTGCCATGCGATTTCGGAAGGATCGTGGCGCATGAAGTAGCTCACGTCGAGCGTGTCCCACAGCGCCTTGTGCGCATCGAGGGGCTCGGCATGGAGCGCGAGTTGCGCGATCGCGTCGCGCTTGCGCGCTTCGATCTCGGCACCCGGATCGGGCATGCGTCCGCCCAATGCGCGCAGGGTGAAGCGGTAGAGGTCTTCGAGCAGCTTGCCCTTCCACGCATTCCACACGCGCGGCGAGGTGCCGCGGATGTCGGCCACGGTGAGCAGGTAGAGGGCAGTCAGGTAGCGCTCGTTGCCCACGCGCTTCGCGAAAGCGCCGATCACCTCCGGATCGCCGAGGTCCTGCTTCTGCGCGACCTGGCTCATCACCAGATGTTCGGCGACAAGGAATTCGATCAGCTTGGCGTCTTCGCGGGCGATCTCGTGCTGGCGGCAGAAGCGCCGCACATCGCGCGCGCCCAGCGTCGAATGGTCGCCGCCGCGGCCCTTGGCGATGTCGTGGAAGAGCGCTGCGATATAGAGGATCCAGGGCTTGTCCCATCCTGCCGCCAGCTGGGAGCAGCCGGGGTATTCATGCGCATGCTCCGCGATGAAGAAGCGCCGCACATTGCGCAGCACCATCAGGATGTGCTGGTCCACCGTGTAGACGTGGAACAGGTCGTGCTGCATTTGCCCCACGATGCTGCGGAACACGCGCAGGTAGCGACCCAGCACCGAGGTCTGGTTCATGAGCCGCAGCGCGTGCGTGATGCCGCGCGGTTGCAGCAGCATCCGCATGAAGGTCTTGTGGTTCTCCGGGTCGTTGCGGAACTTGCTGTCCATCACGTGCCGCGCGTTGTAGAGCGCGCGCAGCGTGCGGGCCGACAGGCCCGTGACGCCGATCGTCTTCTGGTAGAGCAGGAACGTCTCGAGGATCGCGTGCGGCTCCTTGAGGTAGAGGTCGTCGCTCGCGACCTCGATCATTCCGCCCTTTTCGAAGAAGCGTTCGTTGATCGGCGTGGGCTGGTCGGCCTGCGGCTGCAGCCGGTCGGCAATGTTGAGCAGCAGGATCTGGTTGAGTTGCGACACCGCCTTGGCGGCCCAGTAATAGCGCCGCATCAGCGCCTCGCTGGCCTTGCGCTGCGATTCGCCCACGTAGCCGAAGGTCGCCGCGACGGCGGTCTGCAGGTCGAACACCAGCCGGTCCTCGCGGCGGTTCGCGGTCACGTGCAGGCGGGCGCGGATCAGGCTGAGCAAGGCCTCGTTGCGCTTGATCTGCTGCACTTCGAAGGTGGTGGCGAGACCGTTCTTCGCGAGGTCGTCCCAGCGTTTGCCGAACCCGGCCGCCTTGGTCGCCCACAGGATGATCTGCAGATCGCGCAGGCCTCCGGGCGATTCCTTGCAGTTGGGCTCCAGGGCGTAGGGCGTGTTCTCGAACTTCTGGTGGCGGTGACGCATCTCCTGCGTCTTGGCCGTGAAGAAGGCCTGTGGATCGATGGCCGCGAGGAAGCGCTTGCGGAAGCCCGCGTAGAGCTTCTTGTCGCCGGCGATCAGGCGCGATTCCAGCAGCGACGTCTGGACGGTCACGTCCTTTGCCGCCTCGGCCAGGCACTCG
Organism: Variovorax sp. YR216; assembly: GCF_900107745.1. Classification (GTDB taxonomy): domain Bacteria; phylum Pseudomonadota; class Gammaproteobacteria; order Burkholderiales; family Burkholderiaceae_C; genus Variovorax. Next base: position 219,683 of record NZ_FNRO01000001.1, read on the forward strand.
GAGACGGTCCGCACGCTGGAGCCGATCTCCAGGCCGGCGTCCCAGCAGCGGCCGATGAAGGCCTCGACGCGTGCGGGTTCGATCTGGGCGCCTCCCTCGGGAAGCAGCAGCAGCACGTCGACGTCGGAGTAGGGGAAGAGCTCGCCCCGCCCGAACCCGCCGACCGCCACGAGGGCGGCCTCGTTGCCGAAGTCTGCATCGGTCCAGAGGGCGGTCAGCGTCTCGTCCGCCAGCGCAGCGAGCTGGCGCAGCACGGTGTGGACGCTGCGCGTCGGGGCGCGGGCGCTGCGGAGCTGGTCGAACAGCGCCAGCTTGTGCGTCCGATAGGCGTCGCGCAGCGATGGGATGTCCATCATGGCTCCCCTGAAGAGCACGCGCGGTGTCAAGCCGCGTCGGTCACGAAGGCGGGGGGCGGCGGGCTTCCGGCCGACAGCGTGAGCACCTCGTAGCCGGTCTCGGTGACCAGCACGGTGTGTTCCCACTGCGCGGACAGCGAATGGTCGCGCGTGACGATCGTCCAGCCGTCGTACTGGCCGCCCTTGGCGTCTTCCTTGATCTCGCGCTTGCCGGCGTTGATCATCGGCTCGATGGTGAAGGTCATGCCGGGCTTGAGTTCTTCGAGGGTGCCGGGACGGCCGTAGTGCAGCACCTGCGGCTCCTCGTGGAATCCGCGCCCGATCCCGTGGCCGCAGAACTCGCGCACCACCGAGAAGCCGTTGCCTTCGGCAAAGCGCTGGATCGCATGGCCGATGTCCCCGAGGTGGACACCCGGCTTGACCTTCACGATGCCGTGCCACATGGCTTCGTACGTCATTGCGCACAGGCGCTTGGCCGCGATCGAGGCGTCGCCGACGATGAACATGCGGCTGGTGTCGCCGTGCCAGCCGTCCTTGATGACCGTGATGTCGAGGTTGACGATGTCGCCCTTCTTGAGCGGCTTGTCGTTCGGGATGCCGTGGCAGACCACGTGGTTGACCGAGGTGCAGATCGACTTCGGATAGGGCACGCTGCTCGCGCCCATGTAGTTCAGCGGCGCGGGGATCGCGCCCTGGACCTGCGTGATGTAGTCGTGGGCGAGCTTGTCGATCTCGTTGGTGGTGACGCCGGGCTTCATGTGGGGGGTCAGGTAGTCCAGCACTTCGGATGCGAGGCGGCACGCCACGCGCATCCCGGCCACGCCTTCGGCGTCTTTGTAGGTAATGCTCATGGGCCGGAATTATCCCATTGACACCTCAATATTGCCCCGGTGCTCGGCACTTCGTGTCCTCGCGGCCCCCGAGGGGCTGCGGCCACCTTGGGAGCGGCCCGGCGGTGGCCTAAAATTCAGGGTTCGCGCGGATGGCCCCAGTCAGCGGCTGCCGCCCTCTACGCATTCTTCATCCTCAATCCGGCCAGCCGGCCAACCCGAACGTGACGTTGCCCGTGAACCCGTCTTCCCATCCCGCCCATGTGGTGACCTTCTTCGAGGGCGGCAGCGCACTCAGCGACTTCCGGGCCCGGCAACTGCTGCCGAAGCTCCAGGCCGTGGAGCCCCGCATCGAGGGCGTCAGCGCCCGGTTCGTGCACCTGGTCAGCACAGACAAGGCGCCGGACGCGGCGGCCCGTGAGCAGTTTTCGGCGCTCCTGGGCTATGGCGAGCCCTTCGTCGCGCCGGCGAAGACTGGCCCGACCGTCGTGGTCACGCCGCGCCTGGGCACCGTGTCGCCCTGGGCATCCAAGGCCACCGACATCGTCCACAACTGCGGGCTGGCCTTGCACCGGGTCGAGCGGGTCACGGAATACCACCTGACGCTCAAGGCGCCGCTCCTGGACAAGGCGCTCGGCAAGTCCGCCTCGCTCGATGGCGACAGGTTCGCTGCCGTCGCGGCGCTTCTCCATGACCGGATGACCGAGTCCGTGCTGCCGCGGCTCGACGAGGCGGCCGGCCTCTTCGCCGAGCTCCCGCCGCAGCCGATGGCCCACGTCGACGTGCAGGGTGGCGGCCGCGCAGCCCTGGTCGAAGCCAACAGGACCTTCGGCCTTGCGCTGGCCGAGGACGAGATCGACTACCTCGTCGACGCTTTCACCAAGCTGGGCCGCAACCCGAGCGACGTCGAGCTGATGATGTTCGCGCAGGCCAACAGCGAGCACTGCCGCCACAAGATCTTCAACGCCGACTTCATCATCGATGGCCAGCCGCAGCCGCAGAGCCTGTTCTCGATGATCCGGCACACCGAGCGCCAGAACCCGCAGCACACCATCGTGGCCTATGCGGACAACGCCTCGATCATGGAAGGCCATCCGGTCGAGCGCTTCGTGGCGGCGGCCGGTTCGGCCCGCTATGGCAAGACCGACGCGACCCACCATGTGCTCATGAAGGTCGAGACGCACAACCACCCGACGGCGATTTCCCCGTTCCCCGGCGCATCGACTGGCGCCGGCGGCGAGATCCGCGACGAAGGCGCCACTGGGCGCGGCTCCAAGCCCAAGGCGGGCCTGACCGGCTTCACCGTCTCGAAGCTCTGGCCGAAGGAGGGCAGCTACGGCAAGCCCGGGCACATCGCCAGCCCGCTGCAGATCATGACCGAGGGGCCGCTCGGCGGCGCCGCCTTCAACAACGAATTCGGCCGTCCCAACCTGCTGGGCTATTTCCGCGAATACGAACAGACCGCGGCGAGCGACGTCGACACCGTGCAGCGCGGCTACCACAAGCCGATCATGATCGCCGGTGGCCTGGGCAGCATCGACGCCGGGCAGACGAAGAAGATCCTGTTCCCGGCCGGCACGCTGCTGGTCCAGCTCGGCGGTCCAGGCATGCGCATCGGCATGGGCGGCAGCGCCGCCAGCTCTATGGCGACCGGCGCGAATGCGGCCGAGCTCGACTTCGACTCCGTCCAGCGCGGGAACCCCGAGATCGAGCGCCGTGCGCAGGAAGTCATCAACCACTGCTGGCAGCAGGGCGAAGCCAACCCGATCCTCGCGATCCACGACGTCGGCGCGGGCGGCCTGAGCAACGCGTTCCCCGAGATCACCAACGACGCCGGCCGCGGCGCACGCTTCGACTTGCGCGCGGTGCCGCTCGAAGAGTCCGGCATGGCGCCCAAGGAAATCTGGTGCAACGAGAGCCAGGAGCGCTATGTGCTTGCGATCGCGCCCGAGTCGCTCGACCTGTTCCGCGGCTTCTGCGAGCGTGAGCGCTGCCCGTTTGCCGTCGTCGGCGTTGCCACCGACGAGCGCCGGCTGCTGCTGGCCGACGAGGGTGCCGAGGACCAGCCGGTCGACATGCCGATGGACGTGCTGCTCGGCAAGCCGCCGAAGATGCTGCGCGATGTGAAGTCGATCGCGCGCCGGTTCCAGCCGCTCGACCTGACCGGCGTCGACCTGCAGAAGGCCGCGATCGACGTGCTTTCGCACCCGACCGTGGCTTCGAAGCGCTTCCTGGTCACGATCGGCGACCGCACGGTCGGCGGGCTCAGCCACCGCGACCAGATGGTCGGACCGTGGCAGGTGCCGGTGGCCGATTGCGCGGTCACGCTGGCCGACTACAGAGGTTTCGCCGGCGAGGCGATGAGCATGGGCGAGCGCACGCCGCTGGCGGCGCTCGACGCGCCGGCTTCCGGCCGCATGGCGGTGGCCGAGGCGATCACGAACCTGCTGGCCGCGCCGATCGAGCTGTCGCGCGTCAAGCTCTCTGCCAACTGGATGGCTGCCTGTGGCGAGCCCGGCGAAGACGCGGCGCTCTATGAAACCGTGAAGGCGGTCGGCCTCGAACTCTGCCCGGCGCTCGGCATTTCGATCCCGGTCGGCAAGGATTCGCTGTCCATGCGCACGCAATGGAACGACGGCGGCACCGACAAGAAGGTGACTTCGCCGGTCAGCCTGATCGTCAGCGCCTTCGTAACGCTGGCCGACGTGCGCGGCACGCTCACGCCGCAACTCGACGCCGCCGAGCCGGACAGCACGCTGGTGCTCATCGACCTCGGCCGCGGCAAGCTCCGCATGGCCGGCAGCATCCTGGCCCAGACGCTGGAGCAGAGCGGCGACGCCGTGCCTGATCTCGACGATCCGCAGGATCTCGTGAAGCTGGTGAGCGCAGTCAACGCCCTGCGCGCGGAGGGCAAGATCCTCGCGATGCACGACCGGAGCGACGGCGGCCTGTTCGCTGCAGCGTGCGAAATGGCTTTCGCGGGCCAGGTCGGGGTTGCGCTCAATGTCGACATGCTGGTCACCGAGGGCGACGGCATCAGCGACAGCCGCGCCGAGTACGGCGATGCCAAGAACTGGGCCGGACAGGTCAGCGCACGGCGCGAGGAGCTCACGCTCAAGGCGCTCTTCAACGAAGAGCTCGGCATGCTGCTGCAGGTGCGCACCGCGGACCGCAACGACGTCATGCAGACCCTGCGCGCGCACGGCCTGAGCGCGCACAGCCACTTCGTCGGCAAGACCCGGCCCGAGAGCTCGTCGATGGACGCCGGCAAGGGCAAGGTCGAGGTGTGGCGCGATGCGAAGTCGGTCTTCAGCGCGAGCCTCAGCGACCTGCACCAGGTCTGGGATTCGGTGAGCTGGAAGATCTGCCGCGAGCGCGACAACCCCGCCTGCGCCGACGCCGAGCACGCGGCGGCGGGTGATCCGCAGGACCCCGGCATGCATGTGCATCTGACCGCAGGCGTCGAGGAAAACGTTGCCGCGCCGTACCTGAATCTCGCGCGCCCCAAGGTTGCGATCCTGCGCGAGCAAGGCGTCAATTCGCACGTCGAAATGGCCTACGCCTTCACCGAGGCCGGCTTCGAGGCCTTCGACGTCCACATGACCGATCTGCAGACGGGCAGGGCGGACCTGGCCGACTTCAAGGGCGTCGTCGCCTGCGGCGGCTTCAGCTACGGCGACACGCTCGGCGCCGGCATCGGCTGGGCGCGGAGCATCACCTTCAACCCGCGCCTGGCGGAGCAGTTCAAGGCCTTCTTTGGCCGCAGCGACACCTTCGGCCTGGGCGTGTGCAATGGCTGCCAGATGTTTGCCGAGCTGGCGGACATCATTCCGGGCGCCGAAGCCTGGCCGCGCTTCACCACCAACCAGAGCGAGCGTTTCGAGGCCCGCCTGTCGATGGTCGAGGTGCTTGATTCGCCGAGCCTCTTCTTTGCTGGCATGGCCGGCAGCCGCCTGCCGATCGCGGTCGCGCACGGCGAGGGCTACGCCAACTTCCGCCATCGCGGCGACCCGGCCAAGGCGATCGCGGCAATGCGCTACGTGGACAACCACGGTCAGCCTACCGAGCGCTACCCCTTCAACCCCAACGGCAGCGCAGGCGGCCTGACTTCGGTCACGACGCCCGATGGCCGCTTCACCGCGCTCATGCCGCACCCGGAGCGCGTTTTCCGCAACATCCAGATGAGCTGGACCTCGGGCGACCGAAGCGCGCTCAGCCCGTGGATGCGGATCTGGCGCAACGCGCGCAAGTGGGTCGGCTGACGCCGCCCGCTCCCTCACCCAGCGATTGATCCGGCCATGCCGTCGCCCTTCGGGGCGACTGCAGGGTCACGCGTTCCTGCTCAGTCCATTGCGTCGGCTGCCGCCCTTGAGGGGCGCGCGGCCGCGTTCGCTTTCTCTGGGAATGTTCTCGTCATACATAGAGACATTTCTCTATTTTGAGACAGTTCTTATTCATTCGGTTTGGTCATTTATTTAAACTTGAGTCCATGGTTGAGTTGATCAATAAATATTGATTTCAAACGAAACCGAGGCGGGAAGACATCGCAAAGACAAGAATAATTAATTTGTGGATTTTTTCCTTTTGTTCGACGGCTCGAAATTTCAAAATCGAGCCATCAAATTCAAACGTTCAACATTTAAATTTAAAAGGTATTTCCATGAAAAAGTCTATTCTCTTCGCAGCCCTCGTAGCCACCCCGTTCTTCGCCTTCGCTCAAAGCGCGAACACCATCACCTTCCAGGGCGAAGTCGCCGCGCAGACCTGCTCGGTCGCGGTCAACGGCAATTCGAGCAATCCGGTCGTCCTGTTGCCGACGGTCAGCCAGTCCGAACTCAACGCGCTGGGCAAATCGGCCGGTGAAACCCAATTCACCGTCTCCGTGAGCGGTTGCGCGACCAAAGCCTCGGCGCAGGCCATCAACACGACCTTCATGCCGAACACGGTGACCGGCAGCGGCAATCTCGCGAACACCGGCACGGCCTCGAACGTGAGCCTGCAACTGCTCGATCCGCAGGCCGGGACGCCGTTCAATCTGACCGGCGGTTATTCGGCCCCGGGCCTGGTCGTGGCGGCGAACGAAACCACCGCTTCGCATCAATTCGCGGTGCGTTACTTCGCCGAAGGCGCAGCGACGCCAGGCAGCGTGGTCAGCGCGGTTCAATACGCGGTCACCTACCCGTAAGGCGGAACTCCCCGGGCCTCGGACAGGCCCGGGGAAGCTTGTCAAGGACAACGCGAGAAGCCCGACTCACGCGGATTTGCAGTAGGCTGCGAAAGATTGCCGATCGCCGGAGGGCGATCGGCATTGCGCTCAGGAGGGGGTATCCGTATGAGTCGCAAGTTGCGTTTGCTGCTGTCGCTTTTCGTGGCCGGATTCGCGGCCGCGTCCTCTTTGGCCAGCGTGGTGATGACCGGCACGCGGGTCATCTATCCGGGCGGCGCTCCGGAGCGGAGCATCCAGTTCACCAACCAGGACGATGTTCCCAATGTCGTGCAGGTCTGGGTCGACAGCGGCGATCCCAACTCCACGCCGGAGACCGCGAATGCTCCCTTCGTGGTGACGCCGCCCGTTTTCCGCATGGAGCCCAAGGCGGGACAAACCGCCCGTCTCATCTTCACCGGCAAGGACCTGCCGCAGGATCGCGAATCCGTCTTCTTCATCAATGCGGTACAGATTCCCGCGCTGAACCAGGCACAGGCCGATCGCAACAAGATGCTGTTGCTGCTGCGCAATCGGGTGAAGCTGTTCTATCGCCCGAGCGGCGTGGCGGGCGAGCCCGAGCGCGCGGCGGAAAAGCTCAGGTTCGGACTCAGCCGCGAGGGCAGCGAATGGAAGGTCGTGGCAACGAACGATTCGGCATTCCACGTGTCCCTGACCGATGCGCGGATCGTCAAGGCTGGGCGCGCCGGCGTCGCCCTCCAGCCGGACATGGTGGCGCCCAAGTCCACGTTCGAATGGCGCATCAAGAGCGGTGAAGACCTCGCGACCGACGGCTGGAACGTCAAGTTCGTCTTTGTCAACGATTACGGCGGCGAAATCAACGCCGAGGCGCCACTCCTCGTCAGCCGCTAGGGCGCGAATCCGATCTCCTGATGCGAGCACTGCCGGCCATTTTTTTCGGGTCTGCGGTCGGCACTGCGCTGTTCTCGTCCTCGGCCCGGGCCGCGGAGCCTGAAGCGCCGGCGGCCTACCAGTTCGACAGCCGTTTCCTGCTGGGCTCTTCGCTCGGGGCCGGCGACATCGAGCGCTTCAACCGGGCCCAGACGGTCGATCCTGGCGTGTACCAGGTCGACGTCTTCGTCAACGGTGTGTTCCGTTCGCGCAAGAACGTGGAATTCCGTGCGCAGGGCAACGAGGTGGCGCCGTGTCTCGAGACTTCGTTTCTGTTGGCTGCCGGTGTGCTGCCCTCCAGTTTCTCGGCGCCTGCGCAGGGGGCGGCGGATGATGCCTCGCAGACCTGCCGGCCCCTCGGCAGCATTGCCGGTGCGCGGACGAGTTTCGATCTTCCCCGGCTGCGGCTGGACGTGTCGATCCCGCAGGCATTGATGAAACGGACGATCCGCGGCGCGGTCGATCGGGCGGACATCGATCCGGGCGTCACCGCCGGTTTTCTCAACTACGACGCCAACTACTTTCGCGCGAGCAGCCAGGGCACTTCCAACGAGTCGATGTTCCTCGGGATGAACTTCGGCGCCAACCTGGGCATGTGGCGCTTCCGGCAGCAGTCCAGCTACAGCTATTTCGCGGGCCGCGACACCAGCGAAGGCCACTGGAACTCCATTCGCGCCTATGCCCAGCGGGCGCTGCCGGACTGGGGCAGCGAACTGACCATCGGCCAGAGCTTCACGACCGGACGCCTGTTCAGCACGGTCGGCTTCGAGGGCGTCCAGGTCGCCACGGACGAGCGCATGCTGCCCGATTCCCAGCGAGGCTTCGCGCCGGTGGTGCGCGGCGTCGCATCGACGAATGCGCGCGTGACGGTGCGGCAGGCGGGCAACGAGATCTACCAGACGACGGTGGCCCCCGGTCCGTTCTCGATCGAAGACCTGTACCCCACGAGCTTCCAGGGCGACCTGCAGGTGACGGTCACCGAGGCGGATGGCCGGGTGTCGACTTTCACGGTGCCTTTCGCGGCGGTTCCGGGCTCGATGCGGCCCGGCTCGTCGCGCTACGCAGCGACCGTGGGCCGCGTGCGCAACATCGAGGACAGCCGCGCCGTCTTCGGCGAGGGCGTGTACCAGCATGGGCTGTCGAACGAACTGACGGCCAACCTGGGCGTGCGCGGCGCGAGCGACTACCAGGCCCTGCTCGGCGGGGTGGTCTGGGGAACCTCGTTCGGCGCGTTGGGAAGCGACGCGACCTATGCGGTTTCGAAGAGCCCCTCGGGCGATGGCAACCTGACCGGCTGGCGCATCGGCGTGTCGTACAGCCAGTCGTTTCAGCCGATGGGCACCAGCTTCGCGCTGACGGGCTACAACTATTCGCAAGGCTATCGGGAGATGTCCGATGCGCTGGCTTCGTTGGCTGCGCAGCCGAACCTGACCATTCTCCAGTCGACCACGTACCTGCTGCGCAACCAGATCGTTGCCAACGTCAACCAGAGCCTGGGCAGCTTTGGGCAACTGTTTCTCACCGCCTCGGTGAGCGACTACCACGGCGGGCTGAAGGACCGCGACACGCAGTTCCAGCTCAGCTACAGCAACGTGTACCGGTCCGTCAGCTACGGCGTCAACATCACGCGCCAACGCACCGGGGCGCTCTTCGGCACGGACAGGGCGGCAACGGCATTCCCCAACAACGCACCTCCGGCGGTGCTGGCGATCGATTCGAGACTCGTCAACGTCGTGATGTTCACCGTCTCCATTCCGCTGGGCTCGGGGCCGCGCACCGCTTCGGCGTCGGCGTCGGTGGTCCGCAGAAGCGGTGGCGGCACGAGCTACCAGACCTCGGTCTCCGGTGTCGCGGACGAGGCGCAGACGCTCAGCTACGGCATCAGCGCGACGCACGACGCCTACGACGGTGCCGAGTCCGGCGGAACGTCGTCGTCGGCGACGAGCGTCAGTGGCAATCTGCAGAAGCGGTTGTCCATCGCCAGCGTCGGCGCCAGCTATTCGCGCGGCTCCGGCTTCTGGCAGGCGGGCGCCAGCGAGCGCGGTGCGCTCGTCGCCCATGCCGGCGGTCTGACACCCGGGCCCTACCTGAGCGAGACCTTCGGGGTGGTCGAAGCGCCGGGTGCCAGCGGTGCCACGGTGCGCAACGGGCTGGGCGCCCGGGTGGACGGTGCCGGCTTCGCGGTCATTCCTTCGCTCGCCCCGTACCGCTACAACGATGTCGGGCTCGATACGCAAGGCATCAACCGCAACGCCGAACTCGACGGGAGTCTTCAGCGGACCGCGCCATCGGCCGGCGCAGCGGTCCACCTCAAGTTCGCCACCCGCATCGGGTATGCGTTGCTGGCGCGCGTGGGCACCGAAAGCGGCAAACCGCTGCCGCTGGGCGCGCCGGTCACGGGAAGCGATGGCGTGAGCGTCGGCATGGTGGGGCAGGGCGGTCAGGTCTACGCGCGGGTCGGCGAGGCCCAAGGCGTGCTGACGGTCAAGTGGGGTGATGCGCCGTCGGAGCGCTGCGATTTCCCGTTCAGTATCGACCCCAAGGCCGATGAACTGCTGCATCGCTTCGAAGCGACATGCCGGTCGGCCGGGCCTTGAAAGGACGAACATGGCGCCGACATCCACTTCCGCACTTGTCCGCGCCGCCCGTGGACGCAGGGGGCGTTCATGGTGGACGCTGGCCGTGATGCTGACCCTCTGCGTGCCCGCATGGGCCACCTGCACCCGCATCAGCTATGCGCCCGGGGTCGCCTATGCGAGCAACTCGATCTACTACGTCGATCCGGCCCATGGCACGCACAACATCTGGTCGGGTTCGCTCGACACTGCCGGCGCCAGCGGGCTCTCGGTCTCGTCGGTGAATCTCAACAGCAGCACCTTCCAGCCGGACGGCACCCTGTTGGCCAGTGGCAGCGCGAGCTTTCTCACCCTGGGCAACGAGGCCTACACCGCCGAGCAGGTGCTGTTCCGCTGCGATGCGGCGGACGAGGGGAGCCTCTTCGAGTTCTACGCGACCAATGGCGACAACGACTATGGCGGACGCTACGAGGACGGCGCGAGCTTCGGCTTGCCCGGGGCCTACCGGACCTACATCCGGGACATGGTGATCCGCGTCACGCACACGCTCACCGGCAACTACTTCAGCCGCTACTGGCAGTCCAGGCCGCTGACAAACCTGGACCGGGACGGCCAGGGCAAGATCCTGGTCAAGGCCAAGAACTTCAGCGATGTGCGCGTTGAACTCTTTCGCGTCAGCAACACGTACGGCTCCGCCGGTTCGGGTCTCTATGGCTATTCGCAGCCGGCGGCCTACATCGCGTTCAAGGGGCCGGGCTGGTCGAACAATCTGCTGGACGGGCGCGACTCGGGTTCGTACTTCGACGGCTGGTACGCCGCCTGGCCCGGCACGATCAATCTGTACAACCGCCTCACGGTGCGCCGGTCGGCCACCTGCGCGGTGACGAACGTGACGCCGAATGTCCGCTTCCCGCTGATGACCGTCGCGGAGCTGCAGGGCGGCGGCACCCGGCAGATGCCGATCGACATCACGTTCGAATGCCAGACCGGGGCGCCGGCCAATACGGGGCTGGCCGCACTTGCGAGCGGGGTCAATGCCGGGCAGACCGCCATGGGCGTGCTCGTCCCGGCGGCCAACTTCCAGAGCGCGGCTGCCCAGGGACTGACCACTGCCGGCAGCGGGGCGACGTTTCTGCTGTCCGATGGCTACGGGACGGACCCGGGCGTCGCCACCGGCGTGGGGGTCTCGCTGGCGCTCGCCAACGGCACGCCGCTCAACTTTCTCGGCAACGCGATGGTGACCGGCAGCGGAAATGCCGCGGGCTGGTACCCGGTGCTGGACGGCGCGACCGCCACCGGCGTCGCCGCCGGCGTGACGAACTACACCAAACGCCTGCAGGCGACGCTCAAGAGGATCCCGGGCCGCACCGTCACGCCGGGCAAGATCAATGCGCGGGCGCAGGTCGTGATTCGCGTCCAGTAACCAGGAGTCGGCCCATGGCGATCCTTCGAATGCCGTTCGTTCGCATCCTCTTCCTGCTGGCGATGGGACTGTTCGCGGGACGTGCCGCCTTCGCCGGCGTCGTGGCCGAGTCGACGCGCGTCGTCTTCATGGCCAGCGCGGGCGAGCGTTCCCTGCAGCTGATCAACCTGAACGACTATCCGGTCGTGGTGGAGGCATGGGTGGATGACGGCGAACTCGATTCGCTGCCCGAGAACTCCCGCGCGCCGATCATTCCCTTGCCGCCGATCTTCCGCATGGACCCGCACGGCCAGATCAGCCTGCGCCTGCTGTATTCGGGCGCCCCGCTTCCCAAGGATCGCGAGTCGCTGTTCTGGCTGAACCTCTACGAAATTCCTCCCACCGAGCTCGACCGCTCGTCCGACGCGGCGACGCTCACCGTGGCGATCCGCACGCAGATGAAGGTCTTCGTGCGGCCGCAGAGCTTGCCGGTGTCGTCGAGCGAGGTGGCAACCAAGCTCGAATTCCTGCTCGACAACGAGCCGGGCCGCCCGCACCTGACGGTGAAGAACCCCACGCCGTACTTCGCGAACCTGGCCAAGCTGCAGTTCACGCACGCTGCCGAAGAGGTGGCCGAGGCCCTGACGGTCGCGCCTTACGACGACGCAGACGTGGACATCAAGCCCGAGGACGCAGCCCGAGCGGAGGCGACCGCCGCCTTCACGCTCATCGACGACGACGGCAACACCGAGGTCAGGGCGCGCGCCTGTCGCATCGCCCCGCGATGAGCCCAAAAAGAAAAGCGGTCCCGGGGGACCGCTTCGCCTGGAAGGGAGACAGGGCCGCTTACTCGACCTTCGCCTTCGCGCGCAGGTCTTCCTGGTACTTCTGCAGACGCTGCTGCTGCAACTGCTGGACGATCTGCGGCTTCACTTCCTCGAACTTCGGCAGCTGCGCCTGACGGATGTCGTCCACGCGGATGATGTGGTAGCCGAACTGCGACTTGACCGGCTTCTGCGTCATTTCGCCCTTGCCGAGCTTGACCATCGCTTCGGAGAACTCGGGTACGAAGCTCGCCGGCGAAGCCCAGTCGAGGTCGCCGCCGTTGGCGCCCGATCCCGGGTCCTTGCTCTGCTTCTTGGCGATGTCCTCGAACTTGGCGCCCTTCTTGAGGTCGGCAAGGATCTTGTTGGCCTGGTCTTCCGTTTCGACCAGGATGTGGCGGGCCTTGAATTCCTTGCCGCTGTTGGCGGCGACGAACTTGTCGTACTCGGCCTTGGCGTCGGCGTCCGACACCGTGTTGGTCTTGCGATAGTTCTCGAACAGCTGGCGGATCAGGATCGCCTGGCGCGCGAGTTCGATCTGGTTCTTGTAGTCGTCGGTGGCATCCAGGCCCTGCTTCTGCGCTTCCTGCATGAAGACCTCGCGGGCGATGACTTCCTCGCGGAGCTGGTCTTGCATCTCGGGCGTGACCGGACGGCCGGCGGCGGCCAGCTGCTGGGCCAGCACTTCCATACGCGCCTTCGGAACCGGCTTGCCGTTGACGATGGCTGCGTTCTGCGCAAAGGCGGCCACGGGGACCGCGCCAACGAGTACGGCGGCTGCGACGGCGTGCAGGATATGTTTCTTCATGTTGGGAGCCTCTGTCCTGGAGGTAGACGCGCCTTGGGCGCGGTTGAGTAAAGCGCTGGATGAAAAAGGGAGGGGAGTTTTTCGCCGCAAGGAGTACGGCCGGGGTGCGATCAAAGCGGCTTAGAACGTCTCGATGGCAATCGCGTGAAGACCCTGTGCGATGAAAAGCTGCAGCGCATCATACACAAGCCGATGGCGCGCCACGCGGGACATCCCGGCGAAGCGCGGCGAGGCGATCCGCACCCGGAAATGCGTGCCGTAGCCCTCGGCATTGGCGCCCGAATGGCCGGCGTGCGCTGCGCTCTCGTCGATGACTTCGAGCATCGTCGGCTGGAGGGCGTCACGCAGTCGCACTTCGAGATCGCGCGAGGTAGGCAACGTCATGCGGCGGGCTCGTCGGATTTGAGATACGGCGAGATGTACAGCCCCTGCGCAACAAGGAAGACGATCGGGAACACGTATCCCCAGAGCTTGAAGTTGACCCACGCCTCGGTGCTGAAGTACGCCGCGACATAGCCGTTGAGCGCGGCCATGAAGAGGCAATAGAAGACCCACGCGACGTTGAGCCGGCCCCAGATGTGCGTCGGAAGTTCGAGTTGCGTGCCCAGCAGCATCTTCAGGAAGTTCTTCTTGAAGCCCCACAGCGCCACCGCGAGCGCCACGGCCATCGCGCCGTACAGCACCGTCGGCTTCCACTTGATGAAGCGGTCGTCGTGCAGCGCCAGCGTCAGCGAGCCGAAGAGCAGGATCAGCACCAGCGTGGCTTTCTGCATCGGCAGCAGCTTGCGCTCGCGCAGCCAGATGATGCCCATCTGGATGACGGTGCCTGCCATCAGCACGCCGGTCGCGGTGTAGATGTCGTAGAACTTGAACGCCCCGAAGAAGAGCAGGATGGGGAAGAAATCGAGGATCAGTTTCATGATGGGGCGTTCGGTCGTTCGCAGTGGCTCAGCGCTTCTGGAAATCGAGCGCGGCCGAATTCATGCAGTAGCGCAGACCCGTCTCGGTCGGTCCGTCGGGAAACACGTGGCCGAGATGCGCGCCGCAATTGGCACACACATTTTCAGTGCGAACCATGCCGTGCGAGCGGTCGATGATGTTGCGGATCGCGCCGGGCACCGCCTCCTGCGAGAAGCTGGGCCAGCCGCAGCCGGCATCGAACTTGGTCGCCGACTCGAACAGCTTGGCGCCGCAGCAGATGCAGTGGTAGGTGCCGTCTTCCCAGTGCGCTTCGTATTTGCCGGTGAACGGGCGCTCGGTGGCCGCATGGCGCGTGACTTCGAAGGCGCCGCGCTCGGCATCTTTCTCGGCAAGGATGGCCTTCCATTCGGCGTCGGTCTTCTGGATGGGTGCAGTCATGATGAACAGCTGATTTCGATCGTTGAAGCCCAGTCGGGCGGGAAGCCGGCAAAGTCCTCGTGGCCGGCGTGCTCTTCAAATGGGGATTCAAGCAGCGCCAGCAAGGTGGCGACGCCGGAATGGTCCTTGCGCTGCGAGGCTTCGATGGCCTGCTGGCCCAGATGGTTCCGCAGCACGAACTTCGGGTTGCTGGCGAGCATCAGGTCGGCCGCTCTTGCCGGGGGAATGTCGGCATGGCGCCCGGTGAACGACCGGAACCAGGCGTCGAAGCCGTCACGGTCCATGAACAGGTCGCGGACCGTGTCCGGATTGTCACCGGCCACGACCCGGGAGAGCCGGCGCCAGAAGATCGGGTAGTCGACCTTCTCCTGCGCCAGCAGCTTCAACAACTGCTCGATCAGCGGTCGATCGGATTCGGACCGGTCCGGGAGCCCGAGCTTCGCCCGCATGCGCGCTTCATACTCGTTCGGGAAGATGGTCTTGTACGACTCCAGCGCTGCGACCGCGATTTCCTGGTCGCCGATCAGCGGCAGCAGCGCCTGCGCGAGGCAGAAGAGATTCCAGTACGCCACGTTCGGCTGCTGGTTGTACGCATAGCGGCCGGATGTGTCGCTGTGATTGCAGATGTGCCGCGGATCGAAGCCGTCGAGGAACTGGAACGGCCCGTAGTCGATGGTGAGCCCGAGGATGCTCATGTTGTCGGTGTTCATCACCCCATGGCAGAAGCCGACCGCCTGCCATTGCGCAAGCAGCGCCGCGGTGCGCTCGCTCACCGCTTCGAGCAGCGCAGCGTAGGCGTTGCCATTGAAGCGTTCCGTGGTGCGGCAGGCCGGGTAGTAGCGGTCGATCACGTAGTCGGCCAGGGCGCGCAGTTCCTGGTCGCGCTCGCGGGCGGCGAAGTGCTCGAAATGGCCGAAGCGGATGAAGCTCGGCGCCACGCGGGTCACGACGGCGGAGGTTTCGATCTCTTCGCGGCGCACCGGGGCGTCGGAGCCTGTCACGCACAGCGCGCGCGTCGTCGGGATGCGGAGCGCATTCATCGCCTCGCTGCAGAGGAATTCGCGAATGCTGGAGCGCAGAACCGCGCGGCCATCGCCCATGCGGGAATAGGGCGTGAGCCCGCTGCCCTTGAGTTGGACTTCGAGTCCGCCCGCGGATTCGCCGAGCAGGATCGCGCGGCCGTCGCCGAGCTGGCCGGCCCACACACCGAATTGGTGCCCGCTGTAGACCGTGGCGAGCGGCCGCGTGCCGGTGACGAGTGCATTGCCGGTGAAAGCGGCCAGGGCATCGTCCGACGAAAACCGGCCGGCATCCAGCCCGAGTTCCCTGGCCATGGAGAGGTTGCGGCCCACCCAGTAAGGATCGGGCAGCGGCGTCGGCCGGAGTTCGGTGAAGAACGCGGGGCCCAGCGCCGAAAAGCCCGGAACCCAGCGCAAGCCGAGATCCACGACTTCGGTTTCTTCTGCAAGCGTGCTCATGGGGCGGATTGTCCCGCACACGACGTGTGCCGGCCGCGACTGAGGGTTTACTGCGGGTTTCTGTCATTGTGTGACGCGCCCCGCTGGGTGAACCTCGGGCCGCAAGGCGCGCGGTGGTTACATCGCGTTGCCGCCGAATCAACAAAGCCCGTTCAACAAGGAGCCAATAGATGCTGGGTTTGATGCAGGATCAACCGTTGCTGATCTCGTCGCTGATCGAGTTCGCCGAACGCCATCACGGCGACGCCGAAATCGTGTCTCGCAGGGTGGAAGGCGACATCCACCGCACCACGTGGCGCCAAATCGCCGCGCGGTCGCGGCAGGTGGCCAATGCGCTCGAGGACGAACAACTGCTGTTCAGCGATCGCGTCGCGACGCTGGCGTGGAACGGCTACCGTCACCTGGAGTTGTACTACGGCGTCAGCGGTTCCGGCCGCGTCCTGCACACCATCAACCCGCGCCTGCACCCGGACCAGATCGCGTGGATCGCCAACCATGCCGAAGACCAGATCCTCTGCTTCGACATGACGTTCCTTCCGCTGGTGCAGGCGGTGCACGCCAAGTGCACCTCGGTGAAGAAATGGATCGCGCTGTGCGACGCCGACAAGCTGCCGGCCGACACCGGCATCCCCAATCTGGTGAGCTACGAAGCGTGGATGGGCCAGCGCTCCACCGAGTACGCCTGGCCGACCTTCGACGAGAACTCGGCTTCCAGCATGTGCTACACGAGCGGCACGACGGGCAACCCCAAGGCGGCGCTGTACAGCCACCGCTCGACCTTGCTGCACGCTTATGCCGCGGCCTTGCCCGACGTGATGACGCTGTCGGCGCGCGACGCCGTGCTGCCGGTGGTGCCGATGTTCCACGTCAATGCCTGGGGCATTCCGTATTCCGCCGCGCTGGTCGGCGCCAAGGTGGTGTTCCCTGGCCCGGCGCTGGATGGCAAGTCGGTCTATGAACTGATCGAAGCCGAGAAGGTCACCTTTGCCGCCGGCGTGCCGACGGTGTGGCAGATGCTGCTGGGCCACCTGCAGGCCAACGGGCTGCGCTTCTCGACGCTCAAGCGCACGGTGATCGGCGGCTCTGCCTGCCCGCCGGCGATGATCAATGCCTTCCAGCAACAGTACGGTGTCGAAGTGCTGCACGCGTGGGGCATGACCGAAATGTCCCCGCTCGGCACCCTGTGCACGCTGAAGAACAAGCACCTCGAACTTTCGCAGGAGCAGCAGACCGCGATCCGCATGAAGCAGGGCCGGGCGATCTTCGGCGTGGACATGAAGATCATCGATGGCGACGGCAAGGACCTGCCATGGGACGGCAAGGCCTACGGCGACCTGCTGGTCAAGGGCCCGTGGGTGGTCAAGGAATACTTCAAGGGCGAGGGCGGCAACCCGCTCGTCGACGACGAGAACGGACGCGGCTGGTTCCCGACCGGCGACGTCGCGACCATCGACGAAGATGGGTTCCTGCAGATCACCGACCGCAGCAAGGACGTGATCAAGTCCGGCGGCGAATGGATCAGCTCCATCGACATCGAGAACATCGCCGTGGCCCATCCGGCGATCGCGATGGCGGCCTGCATCGGCGTGAAGCATCCCAAGTGGGACGAGCGTCCGATCGTGGTCGTGGTCAAGAAGCCCGGCGGCGAGGTCACGCGCGACGAACTGCTCGCCTTCTACCAGGGCAAGACGGCCAAGTGGCAGATCCCGGACGACGTGGTCTTCGTCGACGCGATTCCCATCGGCGCGACGGGCAAGATCCTCAAGACCCGCCTGCGCGATCTGCTGCGCGACTACAAGCTTCCGGGCGTCTGAGGCCCGACTTCTACCGCCGGGTAGCACCAACAGGAGGCGCGCTGTCGCCTGAGTGATAGAAACCGGCCCGGCGGCAAATTCCTTACGGGCATTCCCTGACGGGCGAGGTTCCAAACACTTGTAATCTCGTCCCGCATTTCGACAGCTGACCAGGAGACACGCAATGAAGTTCGCTCTGAAATTCGCAACCGCTGCCGTACTTGCAGCTTGCGCAACCGGTGCTCTCGCGCAGAAGGGAGAGACCGTGAAAGTTGCCTGGCTCGACCCGCTGTCGGGTCTGATGGCCGCGGTAGGCACCAACCAGTTGAAGACCTACCAGTTCCTCACCGAGGAGTTCAACAAGAAGAACGCTGCCGGCGTCAAGTTCGAGATCATCGGCATCGACAACAAGCTGAGCCCGCAGGAAACCACCAGCGCGTTGCGCTCGGCGATGGACCAGGGCGCCCGCTATGTGCTGCAGGGCAATGGCTCGGGCGCGGCGCTGGCGATCATCGATGCGCTGGAAAAGAACAACGCGCGCAACCCGGGCAAGGAAGCGCTCTACATCAACTATGCGGCGGTCGATCCCGACCTGACCAACAGCAAGTGCAGCTACTGGCACTTCCGGCTCGATGCCGACACCTCCATGAAGATGGAAGCATTGACCACCTTCATGAAGGACCAGCCGGACATCAAGAAGGTCTACATCATCGGCCAGAACTACTCGCACGGCGTGCAGGTGGCCAAGTACGCCAAGGAAAACCTCGCCCGCAAGCGTCCTGACGTCCAGATCGTCGGCGAGGACCTCCACCCGCTGGCCCAGGTGCGCGACTTCGCGCCGTACGTCGCCAAGATCAAGGCGTCGGGTGCGGACACCGTCATCACCGGCAACTGGGGCTCCGACCTCGCGCTGCTGATCAAGGCGGCCAACGATGCAGGTCTCAACAACGTCAAGTTCTACGTCTACTACGGCAGCGTGAGCGGCACGCCGACGGCCATGGGTGCCGCCTCCGCCGGCAAGGTCTACCAGGTGGCCTACGGCCACACCAACATGGGCGGCGAGATCCAGCGCCTGGGCACCGAGTTCACCAAGAGGTTCAAGGAAGACCTCTACACGCAGTCGGCCTACACCGCACTGACGATGCTGAGCGAAGCCTTCGCCAAGGCCAAGTCGACCGATCCGGTCAAGGTGGCGCCAGTCCTCGAAGGCATGCGCTTCAAGAGCTTCAACGGCGATGTCGAGATGCGCAAGACCGACCACCAGCTCCAGCAGGGCCTCTACATCACCAAATGGGAGAAGGCGGGCGGCAAGTACCCGATCGACGAGGAAGGCACGGGCTACACCTTCGTTCCGGTGAAGTACTACGAGCCCTACGTCGCCAGCACGCCGACGACGTGCGAGATGAAGCGTCCGAGCTCCTGATACCTCTTCAGGCTGCTTGACTGGTCGAGGCCCGACTTCAACACTCGGGCCTCTTTCTTTTTCAACGTGACCTAACGATCGATGACCGTCGAATTCTTCGTCATCTCGCTGCTCAACGGCGTGAGCTACGGCTTGCTGTTGTTCATGCTGAGCTCTGGCCTGACGCTGATCTTCAGCATGATGGGCGTGCTCAATTTCGCGCACACCAGCTTCTACATGCTCGGGGCCTACCTGGCCTACACCATCTCGGGCGTCGTCGGCTTCTGGCCGGCGCTGTTCATCGCGCCGCTGCTGGTCGGCGCCATGGGGGCGGCCTTCGAGCGCTACAGCCTGCGCCGCGTGCACAAGTACGGCCATGTGCCCGAACTGCTGGTGACCTTCGGCTTGTCGTTCCTCATCCTTGAAGTGGTGCAGCTCGTCTGGGGCCGCTCCACCGTGCCCTACGGCCTTCCGACACAGCTGCAGGGGCCGCTCTTCACGCTGTTCGGCACGCAGTTCCCGAAGTCGCGCTCCTTCATCATGCTGGTCGCGCTGCTGATGCTGCTATCCGTGTGGCTGCTGCTGACGCGCACGCGCATCGGCCTGGTGATCCAGGCCGCGCTCAAGCATCCCGAAATGGTCGAGGCCCTGGGGCACAACGTGCCGCGCGTCTTCATGCTCGTGTTCGGCGGTGGCGCCGCGCTGGCGGGCCTCGCGGGCGTGGTCGGTGGCAACACCTATGTGACCGAACCGGCCATGGCGGCATCGGTCGGCTCGATCATCTTCGTGGTGGTCGTCGTGGGCGGGCTCGGCTCGCTCGCCGGGGCGTTCCTCGCGTCGCTGCTGATCGGCATCGTGCAGACCTTCGCGGTCGCGCTGGACCAGTCGATGGCGACCGGGCTCAGGGCCCTGGGCGTTGCGGTGACCGAAAGCACCTTCGGGTATCCGCTGCTCAACCTCACGATCTCGCAGGTGGCGCCGATCCTGCCGTACCTGTTCCTTGTCCTGATCCTGATCTTCAGGCCCAAGGGTCTGCTCGGTACACGCGAAGACTGACCGATGACCACCATGACGACCTCTCCCGCGTACTACCGCTTCAAGCCCTGGAACATCGGGCGCATCCTCATCTGGACGCTGTTCGCCGTCGTGCTGATCGTCGCGCCGATGCTCTTCAAGAGCAGCCTCGCGCTCACGATGCTCTCGCAGATGGGCTATCTCATCATCATCTGCCTGAGCTACAACATCCTGCTCGGGCAGGGCGGCATGCTCAGCTTCGGGCATGCGGTCTACGTCGGCCTCGGCTCGTTCATCGCCATCCATGCGATGAATCTCGCGAGCAAGGGCGGCTGGCCGATCCCGCTGGTGCTGATTCCCATCGTGGGCGGCCTCGCGGGGAGTTTCTTCGCGATCCTCTTCGGCTACGTCACCACCAAGAAGTCGGGCACCACCTTCGCCATGATCACGCTGGGCATCGGCGAGCTCGTGGCCTCGATGGCGCTGATGTTCCCCGGCTTCTTCGGCGGCGAGGGCGGCGTGACCACCGACCGCGTCTACGGCAAGCCCTTCTTCGGCATCACCTTCGGGCCGCAGAACCAGGTCTATTACCTGATCGCGGTGTACTGCTTCATCTGCACCGGGCTGATGTATGCCTTCACCGGCACGCCGCTGGGCCGCATCCTGAACGCGGTGCGCGACAACCCCGAGCGCGTGGAATTCATCGGCTACAACACCCAGCGGGTGCGTTACTTCGCCTTCATCATCGCGGGCTTCTTCGCGGGCATCGGCGGCGGGCTCGCGGCGATCAACTTCGAGATCGTCAACGCGGCGGACAGCCTCAACGCTTTCCGCTCGGGCAGCTACCTGCTGTTCACCTTCCTCGGCGGCGCGGTCTTCTTCTTCGGGCCGATCATCGGCGCGGTGCTGCTGGTGTTCGCCGCGGTGCTGCTGTCGGAGCTCACGAAGGCGTGGCAGCTCTACTTCGGGCTGGTGTTCGTCTTCATGGTGATGTTCGCGCCGGGCGGCATCGCGAGCCTGATCATGATGAACCTGCGCGTCGCGAAGTTCGGCAAGTTCAATCGCTTCTGGGGCCTCTACGGCGCTCTGGTGCTGACCGCGATCCCGGTCGTGATCGGCGCTGCCGCGATCATCGAGATGATCTATCACATCCAGCTCAACTCCGCGTTGGGCCCGACGCTCGACTTCATGCGCGTGACGCTCGACACCTCGTCGTTCATGAGCTGGTTCAGCGCGGCGTTGATCCTGCTGGTCGGCCTCGGCCTGCTGGAAGCGGTGCGCCGCCGCTTCGTGCGCGTCTGGGGGCAGGCGCAGGAAGAAATCGAAGCCGAGATCAAACGCAGGGAGACGGCATGAGCGCAGTGCAGAACAAGACCCACGCCATCGAACTCAAGGGCTTGCGCAAGAGTTTCGGCAAGACGGAAATCATTCGCGGCGTGGACCTCGCGGTCGAGGCAGGCGATCGCGTCGCGATCATCGGGCCGAACGGTGCCGGCAAGTCCACGCTGTTCAACCTGATCAGCGGCCGGCTCGCGCCCACCAGCGGCGAGGTGCTGCTCAACGGCAAGCGCATCGACGGCATGCGTCCGTTCGAGATCAATCGGCTGGGCCTTTCGCGCAGCTTCCAGATCACGAACATCTTCCCCAAGCTCAGCGTGTTCGAGAACCTGCGCTGCGGCGTGCTGTGGAGCCTCGGCTACCGCTACACCTTCCTGCGCTTCCTCTCGAATCTCGACGATGCCAACGAGCGCACCGAGGAGCTGATCCATCAGGTCGGCCTCGGCAAGAAGCGCGACGTGCTCGCGGTGAATCTCACCTACGCGGAACAGCGCGCACTGGAGATCGGCGTGACCATCGCCGGCGGCGCCGACGTGATCCTGCTGGACGAGCCCACCGCCGGCATGAGCAAGACCGAGACGCAGCACTTCATCGCGCTGATCAAGCAGGTCACGGTCGGCAAGACATTACTGACGGTGGAACATGACATGGGCGTGGTGTTCGGCCTGGCCGACAAGATCGCGGTGGTGGTCTACGGCGAAGTCATCGCTTTCGACACGCCGGCCGCGGTGCGCGCCAATGCGCGCGTGCAGGAGGCCTATCTCGGTTCGTCGGTTGCCGACGCGCAAGGTGCCGGACACTGAAATGCTCAAGCTTCAAGACATCCACGCCTATTACGGCAAGAGCCATGTGTTGCATGGTGTTTCGTTTGACGTGCGCCCCGGCGAGATCGTCGCGCTGCTGGGCCGCAACGGCTCCGGCCGATCGACCACCGCGAAGGCCATCATGGGCCTCGTGCATGCCGAAGGAACGCTGCGCTGGAAGGAACAGGACATCCTCCGCCGCAAGGCCTACGAGGTCGCCCACCTCGGCATCGGCTACGTGCCGGAGAACCGCGACATCTTTCCGAAACTGACGGTGCACCAGAACCTGCTGCTTGGCCAGAAGGGCTCCGGCAAGGGCAGCCGCTGGTCCTTCGACGACATGTACGGCATGTTCCCGCGCCTGAAGGAGCGCCAGCACACCGAGGCCGGCGTGCTCTCGGGCGGCGAGCAGCAGATGCTGACGCTCTGCCGCACGCTGATGGGCGACCCGGACCTGATCATCATCGACGAGCCCACCGAAGGCCTGGCGCCGAAGATCGTCGAGCTGGTGGGCCAGTACCTGCGCTTGCTCAAGGACAAGGGCATCTCGGTCCTGCTCATCGAGCAGAAGCTGACCATCGCGATGCAGATCTCCGACCGCGCGCTCGTCATGGGCCACGGCAGCATCGTGTTCGACGGCACGCCCGACAGCCTGCGCGCCGACGCCGCGACCCGCAAGGAATGGCTGGAGGTCTAGGCGCGCCTTGAAGTTGTCCCGGTAGCGACTGATTGCCATTGCGGCGACTGCCGAAACGCCTAGAATTTCACGCAAAAAAGAACACTCGTGCTTTTTAAGTGCGGAGCCTCCGGCGTCCATCGATGACGAGGGCTTCGAACCCGTTTTTTCGATCCTCTCCCAATCCAAAGGAACGCAGCATGACGGCTGAATACAAAGTGCTCGGCGACGTCGCCGTGATCACCATGACCAACCCTCCGGTCAATGGCCTCGGTTTCTCGACGCGCATCGGTATCACTGACGGTCTTTCCAAAGCCATCGACGATCCGGCGGTCAAGGCGATCGTCATCACCGGCGCCGGCAAGGCGTTCTCGGGCGGCGCGGACATCAAGGAATTCGGCACGCCCAAGGCGCTGCAGGAGCCCAACCTGCTGAGCGTGATCCTGGCGCTCGAAGCATCGACCAAGCCGATCGTCGCTGCGATCCATTCCGTGTGCATGGGCGGCGGCCTCGAACTGGCGCTGGGCTGCCACTACCGCGTGGCCGCGCCCGGCACCAACGTCGCGCTGCCTGAAGTCAAGCTGGGCCTGATCCCCGGCGCGGGCGGCACGCAGCGTCTGCCGCGCGTGCTCGGTGTCGAGACCGCGCTCAACATGATCGTGAGCGGCGAGCCGGTCAAGAGCGAACTGCTCGCTTCGTTGCCGGGCCAGAAGCTGTTCGACAAGCTCGCGGGTTCTGCCGAGTCGCTGTTCGACGAAGCTGTCGAATTCGCCAAGTCGGTCGCCGGCAAGACCAGCGAGGCGCTCCCGCTGGTGCGCAACCTGCCGTGCAAGCATCCGCAAGGCGACGCCTACTTCCAGTTCGCGCGCAACATGGTCGGTGGCATGTCGAAAAACTATCCGGCGCCGCTCAAGTGCGTCGATGCGGTGCAGTCCGCCACGAAGATGAAGTTCGACGACGGCATGGCCGAAGAGCGCCGCATCTTCACCGCGCTGATGTTCACGCCCGAATCCATCGCGCTGCGCCACCTGTTCATGGCCGAGCGCGCCGCTTCGCACATTCCCGACGTGCCCGGAGACACGCCTCAGCGCGCCGTCAAGTCCGTGGGCGTCATCGGCGCCGGCACCATGGGCGGCGGCATCTCGATGAACTTCCTGGACGCCGGCATCCCGGTGACCATCCTCGAGACGAAGCAGGAAGCGCTCGACCGCGGCGTTGCCACCATCCGCAAGAACTACGAAGCGCAGGTCAAGAAGGGCAAGCTCAAGCAGGACAAGTACGACCAGCGGATGGCGCTGCTCAAGACCACGCTGTCCTACGACGACCTCAAGGACGCGGACCTCGTGATCGAGGCCGTCTTCGAAGAACTCGGCGTCAAGGAAAAGGTATTCACTGAACTCGATCGCGTGGTCAAGCCCGGCGCGATCCTGGCCTCGAACACCTCCACGCTCGACGTGGACAAGATCGCGGCTTTCACCAAGCGTCCGCAGGACGTGGTCGGCATGCACTTCTTCAGCCCGGCAAACGTGATGAAGCTGCTCGAAGTGGTGCGCGGCAAGGCCACCGCCAAGGACGTGCTCGCCACCGTGATGGGCATTGCCAAGAAGATCAAGAAGACCGCCGTGGTCTCGGGCGTGTGCGATGGCTTCATCGGCAACCGCATGATCGAGCAGTACTCGCGTCAAGCCGGTTTCCTGCTCGATGAAGGCGCGACGCCGCAGCAGGTGGACAAGGCGATCGAGAAGTTCGGCTTCGCGATGGGCCCGTTCCGCATGGGCGACCTTGCCGGCAACGACATCGGCTGGGCGATCCGCAAGCGCCGCGCGACCGAAATCGCCGACATGAAGTACAGCCGCACCGCCGACAAGCTCTGCGAACTGGGCCGTTTCGGCCAGAAGACCGGGGCAGGGTGGTACGACTACCAAGCCGGTAAGCGCGACGCGATCCCGTCGGACCTCGTGAACAAGATGATCGAGGACCACCGCAAGGAACTCGGGATCACGCCGCGCAAGATCTCCGACGAAGAGATCGTGCAGCGCCTCGTGTATTCGCTCGTCAACGAAGGCGCGCACATCCTCGAAGACGGCATCGCCTCGAAGTCGGGCGACATCGACATGGTGTACCTGACGGGCTACGGCTTCCCGATCTGGCGCGGCGGGCCGATGCACTACGCGTCGCAGGTCGGCCTGTTCAACGTGGCCGAGTCGATGAAGCGTTTCGCGAAGAACCCGCACGACGATGCGAAGTTCTGGCAACCGGCGGCGCTGATCCAGAAACTGGTCGCCGAAGGCAAGTCGTTCAGCTGACCGGAGGCGAGACCGTTCCATGCTGAAACGAGTGTTCCTTGCGCTGGTGCTGGTGATCGCGGCACTGGTGGCAGTGGTGGCGGTCAATACCTGGCGCACGCCGTCACGGCAGGTTGCCGTGGCGCCGGCGCCGCCGCTTTCGATCGATCTCCCGGCCGCTGCCAGGCGGCTGGCGGGCGGGATTCAGTTCCGCACCGTCTCGAGCCTCGAGGATCCCGCCGGCAACTCGGCGGAATTCGACAAGCTGCATGCGTACCTCGCAGAGCAGTTCCCGAAGGTCCACGCCACCCTCAAGAAGGAAGTGATCGGGCAGCACGCGCTGCTCTACACCTGGGCCGGCTCCGACCCCAAGGTCAAGCCGATCGCGCTGATGGCGCATCAGGACATGGTGCCCATCGCGCCCGGCACCGAAAAAGCGTGGAAGGTCGATCCGTTCGGCGGCGTGATCGAGGACGGCTTCATCTGGGGCCGCGGCGCGCTCGACAACAAGGGCAACCTGTTCGCGCAGATGGAGGCCATCGAAGGGCTCATCGGCAGCGGCTTCAAGCCCGCGCAGACGATCTACCTCGTGATGGGCGATGACGAAGAGGTGAGCGGCCTGCGCGGTGCGCTGCCGATTGCCGAGCTGCTCAAGTCGCGCGGCGTGCGGCTCGACTGGGTGCTCGACGAAGGCCTGCTGGTGCTCGACGGCGTGCTGCCGGGCCTGTCGAAGCCTTCGGCGCTGATCGGCCTGGCCGAGAAGGGCTATGCGACGTTTTTCCTCTCGCTGGACACCGCACCGGGGCACTCGTCGATGCCGCCCGCGCACAGCGCGATCGGCCAGATGAGCGCGGCGCTCGCACGCCTCGAATCCAAGCCGATGCCGGGCGGCATCAAGGGCATCGCGGGCCAGATGTTCGGCACGCTGGCGCCCGAGATGAGCGGACTCAACCGCGTCCTGCTGTCCAACCTGTGGCTCACCGGTCCGCTGGTCGAAAGCCAACTCGAGAAGAGCCCGAGCAGCAACGCGATGCTGCGCACGACCACTGCGCTGACGATCGTTCGCGCCGGCAACAAGGACAACGTGCTGCCGGGCCGTGCCGAGGCGGCGGTGAACTTCCGCATCCTGCCGGGCGACACCATCGACAGCGTGGAAGCGCACCTGAAGAGCGCGCTCGGCAACGACGCGATCCAGGTCAAGCGCTATCCGGGTAACTCGGAGCCTTCGCCCGTTTCGCCGACCGATGGCGACGGTTATCGCGCCATCGAGCGCTCGGTGCGGCAGGCCTTTCCTGACGCCATCGTCGCGCCGGGCCTGATGGTCGCTGCCACCGATTCGCGCCACTTCAGCCTTGTGAGCGACCAGGTCTATCGCTTCTCGCCGTTCCGCGCCAAGAGCGAGGACCTCGCGCGATTCCACGGCACCAATGAACGTCTCGCCATTTCGAACTACGGCGAAGCGATCAATTTCTACCAGCAGCTGCTGCGCGACACCGCACAGCCCCAGTAACCGACATTCCTCTTCTTCAAAGGACCACATCATGACCAGCGCCGTCATCGTTTCCACCGCCCGTACGCCGCTCGCGAAGAGCTGGAAGGGTTCCTTCAACATGACCCACGGCGCCACGCTCGGCGGCCACGCGGTGCAGCATGCGGTCCAGCGCGCCGGCATCGATCCGGCCGAAGTGGATGACGTGATCATGGGCTGCGCGACGCCGGAAGGCGCGACCGGCTCCAACATCGCGCGCCAGATCGCGCTACGCGCCGGCCTGCCGATCACCACGTCGGGCATGACCATCAACCGCTTCTGCTCGTCGGGCCTGCAGACTATCGCAACCGCTGCGCAGCGCATCATCGCGGGTGAGGGCGAGGTCTATGTTGCCGGTGGCGTCGAGAGCATCTCCTGCGTGCAGAACGAAGCCAACAAGCACATGCTGGCCGACCCGTGGCTGGTCAAGCACAAGCCCGAGATCTACTGGAACATGCTGCAGACGGCCGAGCAGGTCGCCAAGCGCTACAACATCGGCCGCGATGCGATGGACGAATACGGCGCCGCCAGCCAGCAGAAGGCCACCGCCGCGCTCGAAGCGGGCCTCTTCAAGGCCGAGATCGCGCCGATCACCGTGCTGGCCGGCGTGGCCGATCCGGTGATGGGTCTGCGCACGAAGGAAGTCACCGTCGAGAACGACGAAGGCATCCGCGCCGGCACCACCAAGGAAGGCATCAGCGGCATCCGCTCGGCGCTGCCCGGCGGCCTGATTTCGGCGGGCAACGCCAGCCAGTTCTCGGACGGCGGCGGCGCCTGCGTGGTGGTCGACGAGAAGTACGCCGAGCAGAAGGGCCTGAAGCCGCTCGGCCGCTTCCTCGGCTTCGCGGTCGCCGGCTGCGAGCCTGACGAAATGGGCATCGGCCCGGTCTTCGCGGTGCCGAAGGTGCTCAAGCGCCTGGGCCTGAAGGTCAGCGACATCGACCTCTGGGAGCTCAACGAGGCCTTCGCGGTGCAGGTGATCTACTGCCGCGACAAGCTGGGCATTCCGGGTGACCGCCTGAACGTGAACGGCGGCGCGATCGCGGTTGGCCACCCCTATGGCGTGAGCGGCCAGCGCCTGACCGGCCACGCGCTCATCGAAGGCAAGCGCCGCGGCGCCAAGAAGGTCGTCGTCACGATGTGCATCGGCGGCGGCATGGGTGCTGCCGGCGTCTTCGAGGTTCTCTAGCTCGCCCCCAGGCTCGCGCACTTCGTGTCGCTCTCCACCCCCTACCGGGGGCAACCCCAGCGGCCCGGCGGAGCCGGTTCCGCGGGGTTTCTGGCTTTTAGGCCGTTGCATTGAGAACTCACATGAGCCTTCGTTCCACCCTCGACTTTCTTTTGTACGACTGGCTGCATGCCGAGTCGCTCAACGAGCGCGAGCGTTTTGCCGACCATTCGCGCGAAACCTTCGATGCGGTGCTCGACACCTGCGAGCGCATCGCGCGCGAGAAGTACGCGCCGTTCAACCGCATCGTCGACACGCAAGAGCCGCATTTCGACGGCGAGAAGGTGATCCTCCCGCAGGCCACGCACGATGCGCACAAGGCCTTCGTCGAGTCCGGCATGATGAGCGCGGCGCAGGACTACGACATCGGCGGCATGCAACTGCCGTACACCGTGCAGGCGGCGGCGAACAGCTTCTTCGCGATGGCCTCGGTCAGCATCGGCTCGAACATGCTCACCAGCGGCAATGCCAATCTGCTGATGGTGCACGGCACCGAGATGCAGAAGGAGGTCTTTGCCAAGAACGAATTCTCGGGCCGCTGGGCGGGCACCATGTGCCTGTCGGAGCCGCAAGCCGGCTCCAGCCTCAGCGATGTCGCCACGCGTGCGGTGCCCGACGGTGCCGACTTCCAGGACGATCCTCTCGGGCCACGCTATCGGCTCACCGGCAACAAGATGTGGATCTCGTCCGGCGACCATGAGCTGACCGAGAACATCGTTCACATCGTGCTCGCCAAGATCCCGGACGAGAGCGGCAAGCTGATTCCGGGCACGCGCGGCATTTCGCTTTTCATCGTGCCGAAGCGAATGGTCGATACCCAGGGCCAGCTCACCGGTGAGCGCAACGACGTGGCGCTTGCGGGTCTGAATCACAAGCTCGGCTGGCGCGGCACGACCAACACGCTGCTCAATTTCGGCGAAGGCAAGTACCCCGTGGGCGGCAAGGCCGGCGCGGTGGGCTACCTGGTCGGCCAGCCCGGCAAGGGCCTGCATTGCATGTTCCACATGATGAACGAGGCGCGCATCGGCGTCGGCACCGCAGCCGTCATGCTCGGCATGGCCGGCTACCACGCCTCGCTGGAATACGCGAAGATGCGCCCGCAAGGCCGCCCCGCCGGGCCCGCGGGCAAGGATTCCGCGAAGCCGCAGGTCCGCATCATCGAACACAGCGACGTGCGCCGCATGCTGCTCGCGCAAAAGGCGTACTGCGAAGGCGCGCTCGCGCTGGAGCTCTACTGCGCGCGATTGGTCGACGAGCAGAAGACCGGCTCGCCGGAAGCCGCCGACGACGCACGGCTGCTGCTGGAGGTGCTGACCCCGATCGCCAAGAGCTGGCCGAGCGAGTGGTGCCTCGAAGCCAACTCGCTGGCGATCCAGATCCATGGCGGCTACGGCTATACCCGCGACTTCCCGGTCGAGCAGTACTGGCGCGACAACCGTCTGAACATGATCCACGAGGGCACCCACGGGATCCAGGCCACCGACCTGCTGGGCCGCAAGGTCCTGATGGAGGACGGACGGGGCCTCACGCTGCTGGGCGGGCGGATCGCGGATACCATCCAGCGCGCCGCCGCGCAGCCCGCGCTGGCCGGTCACGCCAAGTCGCTCGGCGCCGCGCTGCAACGCGTGGCTTCCGCCACGAAGGCCGCATGGTCCACCGGCAACCCGCAGGAAGCGCTGGCGAATGCGGTGCCGTACATGCAGGCCTTCGGCCATGTGGTGCTGGCCTGGATCTGGCTCGATGTCGCACAGCGCGCCCTGGAGGCCGATGCCGCGAAGTCGCAGCCGGCCACCGTGGGCCGCGTCGGTGCAACGGACTTTTTCTTCAACTACGAACTGCCCAAGATCGGCGCGTGGCTCAACGTCGTGGAGTCGCGCGACCCGACTTGTGCCGCACTGCCCGAGGAGGCTTTCTGATGACCGCTACCAAACCGCACGCCACGCTGGAAAAATGGATCTGGATCCTGATCTACGGCGGCCTGCTGACCCTGATCCTCGGCATTGCGACCGGGCGCCAGGAAGGGATGGAGACGCTCGGGTGGGCCATGGCCGTGCCCGGTGCGGTGGCCGCCGCAGTGGGCGTCGTGCTGATCTACGTGCGCTCGCGTCTTTCGAACAAGTGAGGCCCAAGAAACGTCATGATCAAACACATCGTCATGTGGAAGCTCAAGAACCCGGGCGACGCGGCCAGGTTCAAGGCCCAGCTCGACAGCTGCAAGGGCCTCGTGCCCGGCATGCGCGAATTCGAAGCGGCGATTCGTACCGAAGGCCTCGAGGCCAACGTGGATGTCGTGCTCGTCTCGGCCTTCGACGACAAGGCGGCATTGCAGGCCTATCTGGAGCATCCTGTGCACGTCGAGGTGTCGGCCGTCCTCGGCGGCCTTCGCGAATCGCGCACCGTGCTCGACTATGAGATTTGAAACCCACTGATTCCCCGGAGACACCATGACTGCACGAAGCATCCAGCAACTCTTCGACCTGAGCGGCAAGGTCGCGCTCGTCACCGGCGGCTCGCGCGGGCTCGGGCTGCAGATGGCCCATGCGCTCGGCGAGGCCGGCGCGAAGATCATGCTGAGTTCGCGCAAGGCGGACGACCTCGAACAGGCTGCTGCAGAGCTGCAGGCCGCCGGCATCGATGCGCGCTGGATCGCGGCCGATTGCTCGAAGGAAGAAGACACGCGCCGCCTCGCCGATGAAACCCTGGAGCGCCTGGGCGCGGTCGACATCCTCGTCAACAACGCCGGTGCGAGCTGGGGTGCACCGGCCGAGAACCATCCGGTCGAGGCCTG
Source organism: Variovorax sp. YR216 (assembly GCF_900107745.1). Classification (GTDB taxonomy): domain Bacteria; phylum Pseudomonadota; class Gammaproteobacteria; order Burkholderiales; family Burkholderiaceae_C; genus Variovorax. The sequence continues at coordinate 250,286 of NZ_FNRO01000001.1, forward strand.
GGACAAGGTCATGAACCTCAACGTGCGCGGCTACTTCATCCTGTCGCAGCAGATCGCGCGCAGCTACATGATCCCGAAGAAGAGCGGCCGCATCATCAACATCGCCTCCATCGCGGGCCTGAACGGCAACCCGCCCGAGATGCAGACCATCGCCTACAACACCTCGAAGAGCGCGGTCATCGGCTTCACGCACACGCTCGCGGCAGAGTGGGGCAAGTACGGCATCAACGTCAATGCAATCTGCCCGGGCTTCTTCATGACGAAGCTGGCGGCGGGCCTGATCAAGTCGATCGGAGAGGAAAAGATGGCTGCGCATGCGCCGCTCGGCCGCCTGGGCGACGACGAGGACCTGAAAGGCATCACGCTGCTTTATGCGAGCGACGCAGGCAAGCACATTACCGGCCAATGGCTGGCGGTGGATGGCGGCGTGAGTGTGGTTCTCGGCGCTTGAGATGACTGACACCAACGACAGCATCAACCTGCGGTCCTACACGGACCAGATTCCCTTCGCGCGCCATCTCGGTTTCGAGATCACGAAGTTCGAGGGCGGCGAGTCCGAGCTGCGCTACACGGCCAAGCCCGAGCACCTGAACACCTTCGACGTGACGCACGGCGGTGCGGTGATGACGATGCTCGACATCGCCATGGCTGCCGCGGCGCGCAGCGAGACGCCGGAGATCGGCGTCGTCACGATCGAGATGAAGACCACCTTCATGGCGCCTTCGGTCGGCCCGCTGATCGCGCGCGGCAAGCTGCTGCACCGCACCGCGACGATGGGCTTCACCGAAGCGAAGATCCACGATGCGCAGGACCGCGTCTGCGCCCATGCCACAGGCACCTTCAAGTACGTGAAGCGAAGGCTTCCCACCGGCGCGGCGAGCGCCAACGAAATGCGCCCACCCTCGACAGACTGAAAGACAAGACCATGCCCACCAATCGCCAACAGATCCTCGACAACCGCCCCGAAGGCGAAGCCGTCGCCAGCAACTTCAAGCTCGTGACCAGCGAGACGCCCGCACTCAAGGACAACCAGGTGCTGGTCCGCCATCACTACATGAGCCTCGACCCGTACATGCGCGGCCGCATGAACGAGTCGAAGAGCTACGCCCAGCCGCAGCCGCTCGGGCAGGTGATGCAGGGTGGCACCGTCGGCGAGATCGTCGAGAGCAAACACCCCAAGTTCGCCGTGGGCGACAAGGTCGTCGGCTTCGGCGGCTGGCAGGAGTACGGCGTGGTCGATGCCTCGCAGCCCGGCATGCTGCGCAAGGTGGACACCACGCACGTGCCGCTGTCGCACTACCTGGGCGCGGTCGGCATGCCGGGCGTCACCGCCTGGTATGGCCTCGTGAAGATCATCAACCCGAAGGCCGGCGAGACGCTGGTCATCACCGCCGCGAGCGGCGCGGTCGGAAGCGCCTTCGGTGCGCTTGCCAAGGCGCGCGGCTGCCGCGTGGTGGGGATCGCGGGCGGCGCCGACAAGTGCAAGTACGTGACCGACGAGCTCGGTTTCGACGCCTGCATCGACTATCGCCAGCATCCCGACGTCAAGAGCATGAGTGCGGCGCTCAAGGAAGCCTGCCCCAACGGGATCGATGGCTACTTCGAGAACGTCGGCGGCTACATCTTCGATGCGGTGCTGTTGCGCGCCAACGCCTTCGCGCGCGTCGCGCTGTGCGGGATGATCGCGGGCTATGACGGCCAGCCGCTGCCACTCGCGAACCCGTCGCTGTTCCTCATCAACCGCATCAAGCTAGAAGGCTTCATCGTCAGCGAGCACATGGAGGTCTGGCCGGAGGCGCTGGCCGAACTCGGCGCGCTGGTGGCGAGCGGCAAGCTCCGTCCGCGCGAATCGGTCGCGCAGGGCATCGAGGCCGCGCCCGAAGCCTTCCTCGGCCTGCTGAAGGGCAGGAACTTCGGCAAGCAGCTCGTCAAGCTGATCTGACAACCTCACGGAGACCGGCCATGGATGCGACTCACGAAGTCTTCAACCAGCCGGCTCCGCTGACCGGCTACAACCTCTTCGAGACCAACCGGCCGCTGCGGGACGCGTTGAAGTTCAACGCGCCGCAACTTCATGCGGCCGCGCTGAGCCATCTGGGCGCGGCACTCGGCTCGGCCGAGATGCAGGCGCATGCGCGGCTCGCGAACATCCACACGCCGTTGCTGCATACGCACGACCGGTTTGGGCGACGGATCGACGAGGTGGAGTTTCATCCGAGCTACCACGCGCTGATGTCGACGGCCGTCGGCGCCGGCCTGCACGGCGCGGCATGGGCGGCGTCCGGGCCGTCGCCGCATGTGCATCGCGCCGCCGGCTTCATGCTGTTCACCGAGCTCGAGCCGTCCATCCTGTGCCCGGTCTCGATGACGTACGCGGTCGCGCCGGCCCTGCGCGGCAATGCGGCCATCCATGCGGACTGGGGACCGAAGCTCTCCAGCCTCTGGTACGACCCGAGCCTGCAGCCATGGTCCGACAAGCCCGGCGTGACGATGGGCATGGGCATGACGGAAAAGCAGGGCGGCTCGGACGTTCGCGCCAACACCACGCGCGCCGTTCGCGTCGGCAGCGACGCCTGGGGCGAGCGCTACGAGATCACCGGCCACAAGTGGTTCTTCTCCGCGCCGATGTGCGATGCCTTCCTGATCCTCGCGCAGGCGCCCGCCGGACTGTCGTGCTTCTTCCTGCCGCGGGAGCTCAATGACGGCAGCCGCAACGCGATCCAGATCCAGCGGCTGAAGGACAAGCTCGGCAACAAGGCCAATGCCAGTTCCGAGGTCGAGTTCCGCGGTGCGACCGCGTGGCTGGTCGGCGAGGAGGGGCGCGGCATCCCGCAGATCCTCGAAATGGGCACGATGACGCGTCTCGACTGCGCGCTCGGCACCGCCGGCCTGATGCGCCAGGCGCTCAGCCTTGCGCTCAACCACACAGCGCAGCGCAGCGCCTTTGGCAAGCCGCTGATCGAGCAACCGCTGATGAAGAACGTACTGGCCGATCTCGCGCTCGAAAGCGAGGCGGCCACGGCGCTGGCGATCCGACTCGCGCGCGCCTTCGACCGGCAGGACGACGAGCATGAGCGCCTGATGGCGCGCCTGCTCACGCCGGTCGCCAAGTTCTGGATCTGCAAGCGTGGCAGCCTGTTCGCGCAGGAAGCGATGGAATGCCTTGGCGGCAACGGTTACGTGGAAGAGGGCGGCGAAGGCGTGATGGCCCGCGTCTACCGCGAGATGCCGCTCAACTCGATCTGGGAAGGTGCGGGCAACATCATGGCGCTCGATCTGCTGCGGGGCCTGCGCAAGGGCGATGCGGTCGCGGCGATCGCGCAGGAACTCGCGCCCGCGCGCGGCACCGAAGCGGCGCTCGACCGTCTGGCCGATGCCTTGCCCGCGCGCATCGAGGCCATGGCGACCGAGATCGAGGCGCGAAGGCTCGCGCAGGATGTGGCGCTCGCTGTGCAAGCCGCCTTGCTCGCGCAGACTGCGCCTGCCGAGGTTGCCAGCGCCTTCTGCGCATCGCGGCTCGGCGGCGACTGGGGCCACGCTTTCGGCACGTTGGGCGCATCGGTCGATTTCGATGCGATCATTTCCCGCGCGCAACCCCACTGAACCAACGCAACACGAAGGATTGCCATGGCAGATCTGATCCTCCATCACTACGCGACCTCGCCTTTCAGCGAGAAGGTCCGGCTGATCATGGGCTACAAGAAGCTCACCTGGAAGTCGGTGATCGTCCCGCAGATCATGCCCAAGCCCGACTATGTGGCGCTCACCGGTGGCTACCGCCGCGTGCCGGTGCTGCAGATCGGCGCGGACATCTACTGCGACACGGCGCTGATCTGCGACGTGCTCGAACATCTCACGCCGCTGCCGTCGCTCTACCCCGAGCCGGGCAAGGGCCTGTCGCGCGTGGTCGCGCAGTGGGCCGACAGCAGCCTGTTCTGGGCCGCGATGGCCTACAACCTGAGCGGCAAGGGCGCCGCGGATGTCTTCGCCAAGGCGCCGCCCGAGGCCGCCAAGGCTTTCGGGGAGGACCGCAAGGCCATGAGCAGCAACATGGTGCGCCTGCGGCCGGGCGACGCGACGTCGGCGTACAAGTCGTACCTGCGGCGGCTGTCCGACATGCTCGACGACACCGACTACCTGCTCGGCGGCTACCCGACGGTGGCGGACTTCGCCTGCTATCACCCGCTGTGGTTCACGCGCAAGCGCACGCCGTCGATGGCCGAGATCCTGCAGCTCACGCCGGCGGTAGTGGACTGGCTCGACCGCATGGCGGGCATCGGCCACGGCACGATGGAGACCTTCGACGAGGCCCAGGCCTTCGAGGTCGCCGAGGCCTCGCTGCCTCACACGCTGCTGTCGGACAGCACCTTCCAGGACGACCACGGCATTCCGCTCGGTTCGCACGTCACGATCACTGCCGAAAGCTTCGGCCCGGAGCCGACCGACGGCGAACTCATCGCCGCCACGCGCACGCACTTCACGCTGCGCCGCACTGGCGAGCGTTTCGGCACGGTGCATGTGCACTTCCCGCGCGTGGGCTACGTGCTGCGGAAGGTCGAGGGCTGATCGGACTCAGCGGCGCGCCGTGACGATGTGCGCCTGGATCCTGCCGTCGATCGGCCCGGCCCCGAACCGGTGCGCCAACGCCTCCTCGCAGACCGCCGTGGCCTCGGTCAGGCTGCCTGAGCGTGCTTCGATCTCGTTGCGCAGCGGCGTGCCCTGGCAGTAGGCGAGCGCCGCCACCCGCGGCGATGCGGCGCGGCTGCGCGCGGTGATGGTTTCGAAGCCGGGCGATGTCGTGAATTCCGCTTTGGCAAGATCGCGCTCGATCACCTGTCGTTCGTAGTAGCCGTGCGCCACCCGCGCCATGAAGCGCGGCGGGTCGGAAGGGAACAGCGTGGCAAGCGCCTGGGTGGAGACGTCGGCGAATTCGTTGTCCTCGATCCGGTCCCAGACGGCGAAGACGAACGCGCCGCCGGGACGGAGCACGCGACGCGTCTCGGCGTACGCCGCAGACTTGTCCGGAAAGAACATCGCGCCGAACTGGCAGACGACCACGTCGAAGCTCGCATCCTCGAAAGGGAGCTTCATCGCATCGGCCTGCTGCCATTGCACCGGCCGTTGCGTGCCCGTGGCGGCGGCGCGATCGAGCATCGGTTGATTCAGGTCGGTGGCGATCAGTTCGACGCTCGCCGGCAGGACGCGCGCCATGGCGCGCGTCACCACGCCGGTGCCGGCGGCGGTTTCCAGCACCCGCGACGGCGCCAGGGCAGCGACCCGCGGCGCGGTTTCGGCGGCATACACCTCGAAGATCAGCGGGACCAGGTACTCGTCATAGAGGGTCGGGATCGAGCCGGCGAACTTGATGTCCGAAGCGGGAATCGCCATCGCGTGCCTCCTGGGTGCTGAATCGCCGCGATTGTGAACCCGTCGGCGGTCTTGTCCTAGCGGATCGCGAGGAGCAGTTCCTCAGCGTTCACGGGCGGGCGCAGGCCATCGGCCCGGTCCCTGAAATAACGCTCGGCCAGATCCGCTGCCGACACGTGCCGGGCATCGCCGAAGCCCGCATCGTGCGCCATCTGCATCATTTCCTGCGGCGCGAAGAAACTGATGAAGGGCGTACCGCTGGCCCTTGCGCCCTTCTCCGCCATCTCCAGCCCGGGCCGCACCGCCGGCTCCGCCATCTCCAGCGGAAGCAGGAAAGTCATGGCGAACATCGAGCCGGGGGCCAGTGCCGCGACCTGTCGCAAGGTCGCGGCGTTTGCTTCCTTGCTCAGGTACATGCTGACGCCGGTCGATACCACGATGGCGGGTTGGTGCTCGTCGAAGCCGGCCTTCCGCAGCCCCTCGAGCCAGGACGCCCTGGCCTCGAAATCGACCGGCACGAAGTGCAGCCAATTGGGCGCTCCGAAGCCGAGCTCATCCAGACGTTGCCGCTTCCACGCCTGAGGCCCGGGCGGGTCCACCTCGAAGACGTGGAGCCGGGATGCGATCTCCGGCCTCCGTTGCGCGAAGCTGTCCAGGCCGGCGCCGAGGATGACGTACTGGGTGAGTCCGTGCCCGATCTGCTCCGCGACCAGATCCTCGATGAAGCGGGCGCGTGCCACGATGGAAGCCCGGAAGGGCCGCGTGAACTGCGGGTCCATGTCGCCGCGTTCGCGCCAGTGCGGACCTGGCGCCAGCATCCGAAGACCGACCGTGTCTTCGAACACATGCGGCAGGGCGTCGACTTCCACATGCAGCGCGCGCCACAACGCGACGCGCGCGGCGGTGCTGTCAGGGGACGATTCTTCGCAAAGGTTCATGTCATGGACTCGGGCAAGTGGCCGCAGATATTTTCAGCCACCGCCGTGTCGAGGCCTCATGGTCCGGGGATGTAGAACACCGAGGAGTTGATCGAACCACTGCCATGGCCGCCACCGACCAGGAGGATCCTGCCATCCGGCAGGGCGACCGCACGGTGTGCGCTGCGCGCCTCGGCCAGCGGATTGGCGCTGAGCCAATGTCCCGTCACCGAGTCATAGATCTCCACGGTGCTCAAGTAGCTGTAGTCGCCGGTTATTCCGCCCACGACGAGCACGTTCCCACTGGGCAGGAGCGTTGCCGTGTTGCCCAAGCGCGCAGTGCTCATGGGGTCGGTGGATGTCCATTGCCCGGCCAACGGGTCGTAGAGATTGGCGGTGCTCAAGAAGGCGAGTGTGTCGTAGGACAGGCCGCCAGCCGACAGAACCTTGCCAGTCGGCAGCAAGACTGCGAAGGCCGGGAGGTCCCGCACGGACATCGACCCGGAGAGCGACCAGGTATCGGTGAGAGGGTCGTAAAGCTCCGAAACCGCGCTTTCCCCTCCATAGGCCAGCACTTTTCCGTTCGGGAGCAAGACGCCGCCCTGATGCGCGTTGCTGAGCGAACCGGCCGGGGTCCATTGCCCGGTTGCTGGGTCATACAGTTCGGCAACGCGCCCCGCTGCGCCGGAAACCCCCCCGACAACCAATACCCTGCCATTGGGAAGCAGAGTGGCCGTATGGTTGCCACGCGCGACGCTCATCGATCCTGTAGGCGTCCATTGACCGGTGGTAGGGTCGAAGAGCTCGGCACTACTCAAGAATCTGCTCGCGATCGGCTCGCTATCGAGGCCGCCGACAGCAAGCACTTTGCCATCGGGTAGCAGGGTCAAGGTGTGGAACCCGCGTCGGGCATTCATTGAACCTGTCGCGGTCCATTGGTTCGAGCCCGAATCAAAGACTTCCGCGCTGTTGGTCGGGGACTCATAGAAGATGCTGGAAAAGTAGCCGCCGGTCGCGAGCGCCTTGCCATCCGATAGAAGGACGAGGCCGAAGTTGCTTCGAGCAAAGCTCATCAGGCCCTGCGCCTGCACTGCGATGGAAACGGTCGCCGAGACGCTGCCCGCAGTGTTGCTGCCGGTAATCACGTAGTCGGTTGCAGGCTGCGACGCCTGCGGTGTGCCGCTGATGGCGCCGCTGACCGTGTCCAGGCTCAGTCCTGACGGCAACGTGGGCTCGACCTTGAAGCGGGTGATGGGCCCACCGCCACCGAGCGGCAGGTTGGGAATGATGGGCTGGCCGAGCAGGTAGGCAGCGTTCTGTTTGTGATACTGCAACGGGCCCGGAAGTGGTGTCGTCCCCTCGACAGAAATACTCAGTGACAAGACGGTGTTCGAGCCTGCGCCATTGCTGACGGTTACCCTGTAGTACGCCTGCGGGCTCGACAGCATGGGCGTTCCGGTGATCGTGCCCGTGCGCGGATCGAGCATGAGGCCGATCGGGAGGCTGGGCGACACCGTCACCAGCGTGAAGTCGCCGCCTTGGGCGCTGAGCGTGTTGGGTGCGATGGGTTGCCCTTGGCGATAGATCGGCGATTCGACGGCGTAGCGCAGATTGCCCGGGGCCACGGTGCGTGGCGACACTTCGATCCGTAACCCCGCCGTTGCCGTTCCGCCGGCATTGCGACCGGTCACCTTGTAGATCACCGTCCTCGACGGGGTTTGTGGCGAACCGCTGATGATGCCGCTCGCCGGATCAATGGTCAGCCCTGCCGGTAGTGGCGGGTCGACGGTAAATTGCTCGATCGAATCGCCGCTGTAGATCGGCTGGTTCGGGACGATCTGAGTCCCTGCTGCATACGACACCATACTTCGGCCGTAATGGAGCCCTTGCGGCTCGGACTTCTGCGGATCCGGTATTGCCGGGGTCGTCGGCGTGGTCGGAGTCTCCGAGCCACCCGGAGACGCGACTTGCGTCGGAGAAGTGGTGGAGGTCTCCGCGCTGGCTTGCGCTGAAGCGGGCGGCGCCGACGAAGCCGAGGCCACGAAACCACTCGGGCCTCCTCCACCTCCACCTCCACCTCCGCACGCGGCCAGCGAAAGGCTGGCTGCGAGCACGACGAAGCGCCCCAGCAAGGCGCGCACGATTCCATCCGCACCTGCCCACGTTCTCCAAACCCTCATTCCTCACTCCTCATCTATTGCGACAACTAGTTACATTGAGTGTAACGATTTGGTAGTCATTCGTTGACTGGGATGTCGCAACATCCACCAGGGACCGCCGCCGCCCCGGCGCGCCCCCGACGCAGCCATGTCGGCACCTTCGTGACTGCACCAATCGGTTTTCCATATTTCAATAGCGCCTTTGCACACAAGAGACGACGAAAGGAAACGCGCAAATGATTCAGGATTTCAAGGGCACCACGGCTGTTCTCACCGGCGCCGGTTCCGGCTTTGGCCTGGAGTGCGCGCGCATCGGCGCGGCCCGCGGGATGAACCTCGTGCTCGTCGACGTGCAGCAGGACGCACTCGACAAGGCGAAGGCCGAGATGGAAGCCGCCGGCGCACAGGTCTTGGCGCGCAAGGTCGACGTGGCCGATGCGAAGCAGATGGAAGACCTCGCCAAGGCGGTGCAGGAGCGTTTCGGCGCGCCGCACTTCGTCTTCAACAACGCGGGCGTCGGTGCGGGCGGGCTGGTGTGGGAAAACACTGTCGCCGACTGGGAATGGGTGCTGGGCGTCGACCTCTGGGGCGTGATCCACGGCGTGCGCCTGTTCACGCCGATGATGCTCGAAGCCGCCGCGAAGGACCCTTCGTACCGAGGCCACATCGTCAACACGTCGAGCATGGCCGGCCTGCTGACGCCGCCCAACATGGGCATCTACAACACTGCGAAGGCGGGCGTGGTGAGCCTGACCGAGACGCTCTACCAGGACCTGAAGCTCGTTACCGACCAGATCGGCGCGAGCCTGCTGTGCCCGTACTTCGTGCCCACCGGCATCAGCCAGAGTCAGCGCAACCGGCCGGGCGAGCTCGCTGCCGGAAAGCCGACGAAGAGCCAGCTCATCGGCCAGGCCATGAGTGACAAGGCGGTGAGCAGCGGCAAGGTCACCGCCGCGGAGGTGGCGCAGAAGGTGTTCGACGCCATCTCCGCGAACCAGTTCTACGTGTTCAGCCACCCGAAGGCGCTGGGCAACGTGAAGAGCCGGATGGAGAACATCGTTGCCATCGAGAACCCGGCCGATCCTTTCCTGGAGCGGCCCGAGATCGGCGTGAACCTGCGCGCGCAATTGCGGGCGCAGTGACGCGGCATCGGCGGCGCGGGCGATGCCCGTGCCGCCGAACGGGACTTGGCCCCGTGGCGACTGGCTGCGTAGACTGAAGCCTTCCGGTTCGGTATCGCTGTCAATCCACATCAAGGAGACGCCGCATGGCCTACGTCGATGGATACGTTCTGCCGGTCCCCAAAGCCAACATCGAGAAGTACCGCGCGCTCGCGCAACGCGCCGCCGCGATCTGGCGCGAACACGGCGCGCTCCAGTACCGCGAGTGCATCGCCGATGACGTGAAGTCCGGCGAAGTCACTTCCTTCCCGCAAAGCGTCCAGCTGAAAGACGACGAAACCGTGATCTTCGCCTACGTCGTCTTCGAGTCGCGTGATCAGCGCGACGAGGTCAACGCCAAGGTCATGAGCGATCCACGTCTGGCCGACATGATGGACGCGAAGAGCATGCCGTTCGATGGCAAGCGCATGTTCTGGGGTGGATTCGAGGTGCTGGTCGAGGCTTGACCGCCTACACCGGCAGCGGGCTGCGCTCCGAGAACTGCCCGTTCCAGTACGGGTAGTACGGATAGGGCGGCGTCACCGCGCTCGCGGCATCGAGCCGCGCGACCTGCCCGGTCGTGAGTTCCCAGCCGGTCGCGCCGAGGTTCTGCTTCAGCTGCGCCTCGTCGCGCGCGCCGATGAGCACGCTCGAAACCGTCGGGCGGCGCAGCAGCCAGTTGAGGGCGATCTGCGGGATCGACTTGCCGGTCTCTTCGGCGATCTGGTCCATCGCATCGATCACGCGGTAGAGCCGCTCTTCTTCGACCGGCGGGCCGAACGCGGCGGTGTCATGCAGGCGGCTGCCGTCGGGCAAGGGTTGGCCCCGACGGATCTTGCCGGTGAGGCGGCCCCATCCCAGCGGGCTCCAGACGATCGCGCCCACGCCCTGGTCGATGCCCAGCGGCATCAGCTCCCATTCGTAGTCGCGGCCGATCAGCGAGTAGTAGGTCTGGTTCGCGACATAGCGGGCGAGGCCGCGCCGCTCCGACGCCGCGAGCGACTTCATCAGCTGCCAGCCCGAGAAGTTCGATGCGCCGATATAGCGCACCTTGCCGGCACGCACGAGGTCGTCGAGCGTGCCCAGCACGTCCTCGACCGGTGTCATCGCGTCGAAGGCATGCAACTGGAGCAGGTCGATGTAGTCGGTACCGAGGCGCTTGAGCGCCGCGTCGGTGGCCTTGACGATGTGATGGCGCGACGAGCCCACGTCGTTCGGCCCATCGCCCGAGCGAAGCGACAGCTTGGTCGAGATGATCGCCTTGTCGCGGCGGCCTTCGAGTGCGGCGCCGAGGATCGATTCCGACGCGCCGTTCGAATACACGTCCGCCGAATCGAAGAGATTGACGCCGGCGTCGAGGCAGATGTCGACGATGCGCCGCGCCGCAGCCACGTCGGTGCGGCCCCAGGCGCCGAAGAGCGGGCCGGTGCCGCCGAAGGTGCCTGTGCCGAAGCCGAGTGCCGGCACCTTGAAGCCGGAGTTGCCGAGATAGCGTTGTTCCATGTGGTTCTCCATTGATCGAAGAAGGGGTTCGGCGGATGTCAGGCGCCGACGCTCGCGCAGTCGGGCAGGGCGACGCGCCGGTCGAGCGCGCGGCTCCAGAGGGCGATGCCGAGCCCGCCGAGAGTGAACAGGGCGGCGGTCCATCCCAGCGCCTCGAGGCCCGGGCCGTGGTCGATCACCATGCCGCCGGCCCATGCGCCGAGCGCGTTGCCGAGGTTGAAGGCCGCGATGTTCAGGCTCGATGCCAGGTTCTGGCCCGCACCCGCGGCCTTTTCCAGCACGCGCATCTGCATCGGCGCGACCGTCGCGAACGAGGCGATGCCGAGAAGCAGCACGAAGAGCACGGCGGTGGTCGGGGTGTGGATCAGCCATTGCATCGCGCCGAGCGCCACGGCCAGCGCGAGCAGGGTGCCGATCAGGGCGGGCATCAGCGCGCGGTCCGCGAGCCGGCCGCCCAGCAGGTTGCCGATGGCGAGCCCGCCGCCGAAGACCAGCAGGATCGGCGACACCGACGATTCCGCCACGCCGGTGACTTGCGTCAGCAGCGGCTGGATGAAGGTGAAGACCAGGAACACGCCGGCGAAGCCGAGGATGGTGACCGCGAGGCCGAGCAGCACCTGCGGCCGGCCGAGCACCGCGATTTCCTCGCGCAACGGCGCTTGCTGGCCGTCGGCCCGGCCACGCGGCACGAAGACTGCGAGCACCGTGAAGGCGATGACGCCGATCAGCGCCACGGCCCAGAAGGTCGCGCGCCAGCCGAAGTGCAGCCCGAGCCACGCGCCGGCCGGCACGCCGAGCAGGGTGGCGGCGGTCAGGCCGGTGAACATGATCGAGATCGCCGAGGCGCGGCGCTCCGGCGGCACGAGGCCGGTCGCGACGACCGAGCCGACGCCGAAGAACGTGCCATGCGCGAGCGAGGTGATGACGCGTGCGGCCATCAGCATGTCGTAGTTGGCGGCCAGCGCACAGGCGATGTTGCCGACGGTGAAGATCGCCATCAGCGCGAGCAGCACGGTCTTGCGCGGCACGCGGCGCGTGGCGATGGTCAAGAGCGGCGCGCCGACCGCCACGCCGACGGCGTAGCCCGAAATGAGCAGGCCGGCGGTGGCGATGGAGACATGAAGATCCGACGAGACCTGCATCAGCAGGCCCATGATCACGAATTCGGTGGTGCCTATTCCGAAGGCACCGGCGGTGAGGGCGAGTAGAGCGATGGGCATGATGTCCCGTACTGTGCGGGCGCGGTCGCTTCGTGACTAGAATGCGCGTCGGATATAGAGCTGTGAACTGAAGTCACAAATCTCGAATCGCCATGCCCCGTATCGAAGTCAATCGCTCCGGCGAGATGGAAGCTTTCGTCCAAGTGGTCGATCGCGGCAGTTTCTCGGCCGGCGCCCGTGTGCTGGGGATGACGCCCTCGGCGGTCAGCAAGCTGATCCTGCGGCTGGAAGGGCGGCTCGGCACGCAACTGGTGCATCGGTCGACCCGCAAGCTGCAACTCACGCCCGAGGGGCGCAACTTCTACGAGCGCAGCGTGCGGGTGCTGGCCGACATGGACGAGGCCGAGCGCTGCGCCGCGGCGGGCGCACTGCCGCGCGGGCGGGTGAGCATCAACGCGAGCGTGTCTTTCGGGCACCATGTGCTGGCGCCGCTGATCCCGCGCTTCACCCGTCAGCATCCCGAAGTGACGCTTGATCTGTCACTTACCGACCGGGTGGTCGATCTGATGGAGGAGCGCGCGGACGTCGCGATCCGCTGGGGCGAACTGCCGCCGTCCGATCTGGTCGCGCGCCGCCTGGGCACGACGCGACAGGTGATCGTCGCCTCGCCGGCCTACCTGTCCCGCTACGGTACCCCGCGCACGCCGGAGGAGCTCGAAGCGCACAACAGACTCGGCTACACCCGTCATCGAAGGTCGGCCGAATGGGCGCTGCGCGTGGACGGCCGCACGATCGAGATCCCCACCGTCGGCAATGTGCGCGTGGCCGATGGCGAAACGCTGCGCGTGCTGGTGGTCGAGGGTCTCGGGCTCGCCAGACTGTCGCGCTACCACGTCCAGGGCGACATCGACGCGGGCCGCCTCGTGCCGGTGATGGAGGAATTCAATCCGGGAGACGTCGCCCCGATCCATGCGGTTTATCTGGGAAAGGCCGGGAGGCTTCCGGCGCGGGTACGGGCCCTGCTTGACTTTCTTGTCGCCAACGTCACCGACAATGGGCGACCCAGACCATGAAAGAAATCCCCGACGCCATCGTCTGCGAAGGTTGCGACGCGATCTACCGCCGCGTCGCGCTGCACCCGCGCGAGGTGTCGCGCTGCCCGCGCTGCGGCACCGAGCTCGACCGGCACGCCGGCGACCAGAGCGCCCGCATCCTGCCGCTCACCGTGGCCTGCCTGATCCTCTTCGCGATCGCCAACCTGTTCCCGATCGTCGAGATCGAGCTGCAGGGCCTGTCGAACGAAACCACGCTCGCCGGGGCGGTGGTCGCGCTCTCGTCCGAAGGCATGTCGCCGGTCGCGTTGCTGGTGCTGGCGACGACGATCCTCTTTCCGTTGCTGCAGCTGTGCATCCTGGCCTACCTTCTGGTGCCGATGGCGTACGAGCGCCGGCCGGCCGGCTTCGGCGTGCTGGTGAAGCTGCTGCAATCGCTTCGGCCCTGGGGCATGGTCGAGGTGTTCCTCCTTGGCGTGCTGGTGGCGATCATCAAGCTGAGCAGCATGGCGCAGGTCATCGCCGGCCCCGCGCTCTGGGCCTTCGCGGCGCTCACGGTGTTGCTGACAGCGGTGATTTCGTTCAACCCGCGCGCCTTTTGGGAAATGGCTTTCGAGCCCCGTCCGGAACAAGAGCAATGAGCGCTGCCCGGCCGCCCGAAGGCGCTCGCACCGCAGTGCGAAGCACGGAGGTTCCCCAATGAGCGAGCCCGATCCCCTGGTGCCCGTCGAAACCGCCGCGCAGTGCGGGCTCAAGAGCTGCCACCACTGCGGCTCCGTGTGGGAAGGCGCTGCGGAGGGCGAACCCTGTGCGCGATGCGCCACGAAGCTGCACAGCCGCAAGCCCGACACCTTCAATCGCACCTGGGCCTACCTGATCGCGGCGGCCCTCCTTTACCTGCCGGCGAACATGCTGCCGGTGATGATCACCAAGAGCCTGTTCGGCACGCAGCAGGACACCATCCTGAGCGGCGTCATCTACTTCTGGGTCTCGGGCGCGTACGGGCTCGCGGCGCTGATCTTCATTGCGAGCTTCCTGGTGCCGCTCTTCAAGCTGACGGCGCTGACGCTGCTCACCTACCTGTCGCAACGCGGCAGTGACTGGCGGCAACAGGAGCGCGCCAGGCTCTACCGCATCCTCGAAGTGATCGGCCGCTGGTCGATGCTCGACGTCTTCGTGGTGGCGCTGCTCGCCGGTCTGGTGCGCATCCATGGGTTCGCCGAGATCACCGCGGGCTTCGGCATCGCCGCCTTCGGTGCGGTGGTGGTGCTGACCATGCTCGCATCGCTGAGCTTCGACCCGCGTTCCACCTGGGACGTGCGAGACGCACCCGCTCCCGAGGACAGCGCCGAGGACGACATGAAAAGAAGTGGAGAAACCGCATGACGACACCCCCGCTGGCCGCACCGGCGGTCGCGAAGCGACGCAACTGGCTGCCGTCGCTGATCTGGCTGATCCCCATCGTGGCGGCGCTGGTCGGCGTGACGCTGGTCGTCAAGCTCCTGATGGAGCGCGGCCCCGAGATCGTGCTGACCTTTCGCACGGCCGAAGGGCTCGAGGCCGGCAAGACCGCGGTCAAGTACAAGGACGTGCAGATCGGCACGGTGCAGAACATCCGTCTTGCGCACGACCGCTCGCACGTGCGCGTGCTGGTGCAGCTCAAGAAGGAAGCCTCGGGCTTCACCGCCAAGGACACGCATTTCTGGGTGGTGCGGCCGCGGCTCGACACGTCGGGGATCTCCGGCCTCGGCACCTTGCTTTCGGGCGCCTACATCGGCGCGGATGCGGGCACGTCCGAGGAAAGCTCGGGCGAATTCACCGGCCTCGAAACACCGCCCATCGTGACGCGGGATGCATCGGGACGGCAGTTCCTGCTGCGCGCGCGCGACGTGGGCTCGCTCGACATCGGCTCGCCGGTGTACTTCCGCCGCATCAAGGTGGGCCAGATCGCGGCCTTCGAGCTCGATGGTGACGGGCGCGGCGTCACGCTGCGCGTATTCATCAATTCGCCTTACGACAAGTTCGTCGGTGTCAACACGCGCTTCTGGCACGCCAGCGGCTTCGACGTCGAGCTCGGCGCAGGCGGCCTCAAGGTGCGCACGCAGTCGCTCGCGACGGTGCTGCTGGGGGGCATCGCCTTCCAGTCGCCCGACGACGTGAGCGGGCCGGTCGCGCAGGAGAACACCGCCTTCACGCTGTCCGGGGACGAGACCTCGGCGATGAAGGAGCCCGATGGCCCGTCGCAGACCATGCTGCTGTACTTCAACCAGTCGCTGCGCGGGCTGTCGCCGGGTGCGGCGGTGGACTTTCGCGGCGTGGTGATCGGCGAGGTCAAGTCGATCGGCGTGGAATTCGACCGCGACGAGCGCGAGTTCAAGATGCCGGTCGTGATCCAGATCTATCCCGACCGGCTGCGGCGCCGCTCGGCGACCCAGCCCGACCCGCGATACACGCAGCTCGACCGCTGGCAGTTCCTGGTCAGCAAGGGCCTGCGTGCGCAGTTGCGCACCGGCAATCTGCTGACCGGGCAGGTCTACGTGGCGATCGATTTCTTCCCCGAGGTGCCGCCGGTCAAACTCGACATCACGCGCAATCCGCTGGAGCTGCCGACAGCGCCCAACAGCCTGGACGAACTGCAGTCGCAAGTGACCGAGATCGCGCGCAAGCTCAACAAGGTGCCGTTCGACGAGATCAGCGGCGACCTGCGCAAGTCCATTGCTTCGTTGAACCGGACGCTCGTCTCCACCGAGCAGCTGATCAAGGGCCTGAACGACAACGTCTCGCCGGAGATGGCCGCCGCGGTGAAGGACGTGCGTCGCACGCTCAATACGGCCGAGAAGACCATCGCCGACGATTCGCCGCTGCAGCAGGACCTGCGACAGACGCTGCAGGAGATCACGCGTGCGGCCGGTTCGCTGCGCGTGCTCACCGACTACCTCGAGCGGCATCCCGAATCCCTGCTGCGCGGCAAACCGGAGGACAAGCAGAAATGACGAAGAATCCCATCCGCCTCGCTGCAGTGGCGCTCGCAACCACCTGGCTGATGGCTGCCTGCGGCAGCGCTGGCGGGCCGCAGTACTACAGCCTCGCGGACACGGGCCTGCCTGTGCGCGCCCCATCCGCGACGGCGGGCACGCCGGCCTACATCGAGCTTGCGCCCATTTCCATGCCCGAGCGCTTCGCGCGCCCGCAGTTCGTGGTCCGCAAGAAGGACGCTCCGGACAGCCCGGCCGTCGATATCCTGGAGCAGCATCGCTGGTCCTCGTCTTTCGAGGACGAATTGCGTGACGCGCTCGGTAGCGGCATCGCGAGCCGCCTCGGCGCGGTCGACGTGACGAAGACCGGTCGCCAGCGCGGCCAGCCCGCGACTCGCATCGCGGTGCAACTGGGCCAGTTCGACGCCATCGAGGGCAAGCGGGTGGACGCCAGCTTCAGCTGGACCGTTCGCCGCACCGACGAAGGGCCGGCGGCAGGGTGCCAGCTCTCGCTCTCCGAGCCCGTGGGCAGCGGCTTCGATGCGCTGGCGCAAGGCGCCCAGCGCGTGACCGCGAGGCTGGCCGATGCGATCGCCGGCAGCGTATCGGCGCTGAAGGCCAACCAGGTGCCGGCCTGCGCGGTCTGAGCTTTCGGCGGCCGCCATGAACCCGACCGGCCTTGCGCTGTTCGCTACCGCCATCGGCGCGTGCGGCATCGCGTGGGGGCCGCATGGGCTGGTCGGCGTGCAATTGCCTGAGGCAGGGGAGACCGAGACGCGGACGCGCATGGCGCGCCGCTTCCCGACGTTGAACGAGTGCGAGCCGCCACCCGAGGTGCAGCGCGCCATCGCCTCGATACGGGCGCTGCTCGAAGGCGAGCCGTTGGACCTCGCCGAGATCGAGCTGGATCTGGAAGGCGTCAGCGAGTTTCACCGGCGCGTCTACGCCATCGCACGCCGCATCCCGCCCGGCCGCACTCGGACGTACGGAGAGATTGCGGAAGAGCTTGGGGACAAGGGCTTGGCACGCGCCGTTGGGCAGGCGCTCGGGCTCAACCCCTTCGCGCCGGTGGTGCCGTGCCATCGCGTGCTTGCGGCGGGCGGGAAATGGGGCGGCTTCTCGGCACACGGCGGCGCGGCATCGAAGCTGCGCATGCTGGCCATCGAAGGCGCACGGCCGGACAGCGATACCGCACCGTTGTTCTGACGGCACGAACCACGAACCCCGCGGAACCGGCTTCGCCGGGCCGCCGGGGTTGCCCCCTCAAAGGGGGGGCCGAGCCACACGAAGTGGGCGAGGCTGGGGGTTAGCCCCTATTTTCACGGCCCATCGAGAGCTTGGCGACAATCTGCCGAATGACTTCTTCGCGCTTCTTCAGGATCGCGCTCGTGCTGGGCCTCTTGTCGGCCATCGGACCGTTCGCCATCGACATGTATCTCCCCGCCTTGCCCGAGATCGGCAGCAGCCTCGATGCTGCCATCGGGCCGGTGCAGATGAGCCTCACCGTGTTCTTCCTTGCGCTCGGCGTGGGGCAGTTGCTGTACGGGCCGGTGTCGGACATGGTCGGGCGCAAGCCGCCGCTGTATTTCGGGCTGGGCCTGTTCGCGCTCGCGAGCATCGGCTGTGCGCTGGCGACCGGCATCGAGATGCTGATCGCGCTGCGCTTCGTGCAGGGCCTCGGCGCGGCGGCCGGCATGGCGATCCCGCGCGCGGTGGTGCGCGACCTGCATACCGGCAACGACGCGGCGCGGCTGATGTCGCTGCTGATGCTGGTGTTCAGCGTGTCGCCGATCCTCGCGCCGCTGGCCGGCAGCGCGGTCATCGCGCTCACCGGATGGCGCGGCGTGTTCTGGGCAGTCTCGATCGCGGCG
This sequence comes from Variovorax sp. YR216, assembly GCF_900107745.1. Classification (GTDB taxonomy): domain Bacteria; phylum Pseudomonadota; class Gammaproteobacteria; order Burkholderiales; family Burkholderiaceae_C; genus Variovorax. Next base: position 268,450 of record NZ_FNRO01000001.1, read on the forward strand.
GTGATCGGCCTTGCCACCATCGCGTCGGTGCTCAAGGAAACGCGGCCCTCCGAGGAACGCGTGGAAAGCAGCCTGGGCAGCGCGCTGCGCGCCTACGGTGTCCTGCTGCGCGACAGGCACTACCTCGGGCTCGTGTTCATCGGCGCATTCGCGATGGCTGGCTTCTTCACCTATCTCGCGAACTCCTCCTTCGTGATGATCGACCACTACGGCCTGTCGCCCACGATGTACAGCGTGGCGTTCGGCGTCAATGCCGCGGCCTTCTTCGGCGCGGCGCAGCTCAACGGCATGCTGTGCGAGCGCTTCGGCATCGTGCGCGTGGTCAAGACCAGCGTGACCGGCTGCGGCCTCGTGATGACCGCGATGTTCCTCTACTACCTGAGCGGCGGAGACCGGCTCGCGGTGCTCATCGTGCTGTACTTCATCGCGAGTGCGCTGATGGGCTTCGTGATCCCGACCACCTCGGTGCTGGCGCTCGAACAGCACGGTGCGATCGCCGGCACTGCCTCGGCGCTGCTCGGCACGATGCAGATGCTCACCGGTGCGGTGGTCATGACGGTGGTGGGCCTGTTCACCGACGGCCGGCCTTTGCCGATGGTCGCGGGCATGGCAGGCGGCGCCTTGATCGCGGTGGTGCTCGCCTGGATCACGCTCGGAGGCCGTCGGGCGACCCGTTACGCGGCAGGGTGAAGGGATGTCGGCCACCACAGCCTCCGCAGCCGCCGTCGCCGCCCGCGATGGCCTGCCGATGCCGCAGCGCTCGCACGCGATGCTGGTCATCATCCTCGGCCTCGCGGTGTCCGTCCTCGACGGCACCATCGTCAATCTCGCGCTGCCCGGCATCGCGCGAGAGCTGAACGCCGACGCCTCCCATGCGATCTGGGTGGTCAATGCCTACCAGATCGCGACGCTGGTGATGCTGCTGCCGCTCGCCTCGCTCGGCGACCTGATCGGCTACCGGCGCGTGTACCTCGTGGGGATGGCGCTGTTCGCCGCGTCGTCGGTGGTCGCGACCTTCTCGAATTCGCTCGGCATGCTGATCGGCGCCCGGGCGCTCCAGGGCCTGGGCGCGGCCGGGATCATGAGCGTCAACTCGGCGCTGGTTCGGCTCGTCTACCCGCGTGCCCAACTCGGGCGGGGCATGGCGATCAACTCGATGGTGGTGGCCATTTCGTCGGTGGCCGGACCGTCGGTCGCGGCGGCGATCCTCTCCGTGGCTTCATGGCCGTGGCTGTTCGCGATCAACGTGCCGCTCGGCGCGCTGACGCTGGTGCTCGGCATGAAGTCGCTGCCCGTGAGCGAACGCGCTTCGGTATCGGGCTCCCGCTTCTCCGGCCTGGACGTGCTGCTCAACGTGCTGATGTTCGCGCTGATCTTCATCGGCGCCGACCGGCTCGGCGTGCGCGGCGAGCAGGGGCAGGGCATCGGCGTCGGCGCATGGGCGATCCTGCTGGCGGGCGTGGCGATCGGATTCATCTACATCCGGCGGCAACTGTCGCTTGCGGTGCCGCTGTTTCCGGTCGATCTGCTGCGCATTCCGGTGTTCGCGCTGTCGATGGGCACCTCGGTCGCTGCGTTCTGCGCGCAGATGCTGTCCTTCATCGCGCTGCCGTTCCTGCTGCTGGAGACCTACGGCCGTTCGCACTTCGAGGCCGGCCTGCTGATCACCGCCTGGCCGCTGGCCATCGTCTTCATGGCGCCGATCGCCGGCCGGTTGATCGGCAAGTACCCGGATGGCCTGCTCGGCGGCATCGGCCTGGCGACACTCGCGACGGGACTCGCGCTGCTGGCTGCCTTGCCCGCGCATCCGGGCAACGCCGACATTGCATGGCGCATGGTGCTGTGCGGCCTGGGCTTCGGGCTGTTCCAGTCCCCCAACAACCACACCATCGTGACCTCGCCGCCGCCCCACCGCAGCGGCGCCGCCAGCGGCATGCTGGGCACGGCGCGGCTCACGGGCCAGACGCTGGGCGCGGTGATCCTGGCCGGCGTCTTCAGCTTCTGGCCGCCGCATGACGGCAAGGGCCAGGTGATCGCGCTGACGATCGCCGCGTGCTGCGCCGCAGTGGCGGCGGTTTTCAGCACGCTGCGAACCCGCCAGCCGGCCCCTCGCCACGCCTGACGCTACTTGGCCTGAATGACGTCGGCGATCCGATCTGCCATGTAGGGGAAGAACGGATTCGAAGACAGCCGCGACAGCGAATCGAGGCTGACGATCAGCGCCCCGCGTTCGCCGCGCATCGCAAGCGAGCCGAGATTGACGCCGAACTCGTCGGTGTTGTCGGGCCGCATGCCATACAGCGAATCGTTCATCGGGAAGGGCAGTGCGAGGTGCGAGAGCGAGAACACCTCCAGCGGAAATTCCAGGTCCAGCGTGCGCGCCTGCTCGTTGGTCGCGCCGGCTTCGGTGACGCGCTCCACCACCTGCCGGCTGTCGGGCCCGGTGTTGGTGATGATGGTCGAGCGGAAGTTTCTGGGCGCGGCCGGCAGGATGCGGTCCAGCCGCAGGTCGCTGCCCGAGCGCAGCAGCGGGCCGAACTTGACGCTGCGGTTCAGGTCGAAGAGCACCAACTCGCTGCCATTGGCCGGCAGCCGCGCGTAGAGCCCGGTCACGATCGCGCGCGTGCTCACCGTGAAGTCGATCAGCGACTGGAAGGTGAGGATTGGCGGCAGCTTCGCGAGGTTGCCCGCGCTTTCCTCGCGCGCGATGTGGGCGCGCAGGTCGCGTGTGAGCAGAGACGACTGCCGCGCGCCGTTCACCGGGAACGAGTTGTACTTGAAGGGGTTGAACTCCGGCACGATGCCCAACCACGCCGCCTTCGCGAACGCCGGGAAGATCGCCGGCCAGCCGAACACGCCCGCGAAGCGCGAGAGCTCGGTGATGCCGATCATCGGCGCGATGAGGATGACGCGATCGGGTCGCGCGAGGCCCTGGTCATCGAGCCCGTCGAGCGCGAACTTCATTGCTAACGCACCGCCGTTGGAGAAGCCCACCACATGCAGCGGCAGCGGCGCGGGCACGCGCCGGCGCGCTTCGCGCACCGCCAGGCGCGTCGCCTCCGACCAGTCTTCCCAATCGACGCTGGTGAGGCCCGAGGGCACCGTGCCGTGCCCCGGCATCCGGATCGCCACCGCGACGAAGCCGCGATCGCGGTACAGACGCGCGATGTGACGCAAGCTGTAGGGCGAATCGGTGAGGCCGTGCAGCAGCACGACCGCGCCGCGCGGCGCGCCTTCGGGCTCGAGGACATACGACCGGTTCCAGTCCTGCGCAAAGCGGCCCGGGTAGATCACGCTGTCCTTGTAGTAGCGGTTGCTGGGCACCTGAGCGTCGGGTGGCAGCTTCTCGGTGACCTGGGTGCGCACTTCGTCGAAGGCTTTGTTCTCGGCGGCGATGTAGGCGGCCCAGTCGGCCTTGCGCAGCTCGTCGCGAGACAGCTCATGAGGCACGAAGGTGTGCCAGCGCTCGAGCGGCGGTCCGCGCTGCACGTCGTAGGTGCGCAGGGCGATCGCCGTGACGAACACGATGACCAGCACCAGCGCGGTCCATTTCAGGAACTTCAACAATCGGGAAACCATTGCAGCCCTCTCGTCCTTGCGCGGCGTCGTGCCGCTGCCGGCGGGCAATCTAGCACGCAGGGCGCGCTGGCATGCGCCCATTCGATCGCCTTGCACGGCGCGCGTGGCTTGCCTTCATACTGGCGGGCCTTCGATGGCACCTGGAAGGCGTCCCAATGACCCAGATCGGCAAGCCGCCGGGCGACGACGCGCTGATCCGCCACGGCTGCGAGACCTTCGATTGCGCACCGGCCGCAAGGCCCTGGGTGCTGGCCGCGGCGATCATCGGCTCCAGCATGGCCTTCATCGACGGAACGGTGGTGAACGTCGCGCTTCCCGCGATCCAGGCGGACCTGCATGCGACCGCCTTCCAGGCGCAGTGGGTGGTGGAGTCGTATGCGCTGTTCCTCGCGGCGCTGCTGCTGGTCGGCGGCGCCATGGGCGACCGCTTCGGGCGGCGCAGGATCTTCGCGATCGGCGTGACGCTGTTCGCGATCGCCTCGGTCGCATGCGCACTGTCGGGCGACGTGCAACAACTCATTCTCGCGCGAGCCGTCCAGGGGGTCGGCGGCGCGATGCTCGTGCCGGGCAGCCTTGCGCTGATCAGCGCGTCGTTTCCAGAGAAGGAACGCGGCCGCGCCATCGGTACGTGGTCGGGCTTCAGCGGCATCACCGCCGCGATCGGGCCGGTGCTCGGCGGCTTCCTCGTCGATCGCTATTCGTGGATCTGGGCCTTTCTGGTCAACGTGCCGATGGCCATCGCGGTGCTGCTGATCGTGTGGCGGCATGTGCCGGAAAGCCGCGGCGGCGAGTCGGCTGCCGGGCTCGACGTCCCGGGCGCGGCGCTCGCGACGCTGGCGCTGGGCGGCGTGGTCTATGCCTTCATCGAAGCGCCGACGCAGGGCTGGAAATCGCGCACGGTGCTTGCAGCGCTGGTCGCGGGCGTCGTTGCCGGCATCGCGTTCGTGGGGGTCGAGCTGCGTGTGCGCTCGCCGATGCTGCCGCTGTCATTGATGCGCATCGGCAACTTCGGCGGGGCGAATCTGCTGACCCTGCTGCTCTACGCGGCGCTGGGTGGCGGGCTCTATTTCTTCCCGCTCAACCTGATCCAGGTGCAAGGCTACTCGGCGACGGCTGCGGGCGCTGCGCTGCTGCCGTTCATCCTCATCATGTTCGCGCTGTCGGGTTGGGCGGGGCAGCTCGTCGATCGCTTCGGACCGCGCGGGCCGCTGGTCATCGGGCCGAGCATCGCGGCGGTCGGGTTCGCGTTGTTCGCGCTGCCGGGCGTGGGGGTCAACTACTGGACGGCGTTCTTTCCCGCGGTGGTGGTGCTGGGCTTCGGCATGACCGTGACTGTCGCGCCGCTCACGACGACAGTGATGAACGCCGTTGGGCCGGACTTGGCGGGTATGGCATCGGGCGTGAACAACGCAGTGTCGCGCGCGGCCTCGGTGCTGGCGATCGCGGTCTTCGGGGTGGTGATGGCGTGGGCGTTCGGTGCGCAGTTGGGGGAAGGGCTGCGCGACGCGGGCGCATCCGCGCAGGCCACGGCGTTTCTCGAATCGCAGCGAAGCCAGCTGGCGGGCGCGGCGCTTCCGCCCGGCGTGGATGAGGCGACGGGCAACGCGCTGCGGTACGCGGTGAACGCGGCGTTCGTGTCAGGATTCCGTTGCGTGATGGGCATCTGTGCAGCGCTGGCGCTGTTGAGTGCGTTGAGCGCCTGGCTCTTCATCAGTCGCCAGCCGGCTACACTCCCGGCCCCTTTTTCTGATCGGAGACCCAAGCGCCCATGAAGAAGAACGAGAGCAAAAGTCCCTCGTGGATGCCCGCCGCCCTGGACTACATCCAAAAGTGGCTCGACTTCCAGGTCGAACGCTACCGCCAACCCGGCTGCGCAGTCGCCATCGCCCAAGGCGGCAAGGTGATTGCCGAATTCGGCATCGGCGTCGCGGACATGCGAACCGGCAAGCCGATGACGCCGAGGCATCGCTTTCGCATCGCGTCGCATTCCAAGACCTTCACGGCCAGCGGCGTGATGTTGCTGCGCGAGCAGGGCAAGCTGGGGCTCGACGATCCCATCGGCCGCTACGTCGGCGGCCTTCACAAGGACCTGGCGAAGGCACGCATCGGCGAATTGCTGTCGCACGGCGCGGGCGTGGTGCGCGACGGTGCGGATGCCGGCCAGTTCCTCGATCGCCGCCCCTATCTGTCGCGCGCCGAGTTGCTCGGCGAGCTTGCGAAAAAGCAGCCGCTCGATGCGGGTGTCCAGCTGAAGTATTCGAACCACGGCTACGGCCTGCTCGGCATCCTGATCGAGGAGATCAGCGGAACGGCGTACGCGGACTGGATCACGCGCAACGTGATCGAAGCCGCCGGCCTGAAGGAGACTGCGCCCGACATGCCGCAATTGCCGAAATCCGCGCCGATGGCCTCCGGCCACACCACGGAGTTTCCGTTCGGTCAGCGGCTGATCGTGCCGGGCGACAACGCCTGCAACGCGATCGCTCCGGCGGGCGGCTTCGTGTCGACCGCTTCGGATGTGGCGCGCTTCTTTGCGCAGCTTGCGCCCGAGAGCAAGCAGAGCATCCTCTCGCCAGCCAGCCGGCGCGAGATGATGCACCGCCGCTGGCGCGACGAGTGCAACACCATGGAGTTCCACTACGGCCTCGGCACGATGATGAACGAGCGCGGGCCGAAGGAGTGGTTCGGCCACACCGGCAGCCTGCAGGGCTTCATCTCGCGCACCGCACGTTTTCCGGCCACGGGCTTCACCATCACCGTGCTCACCAACGCGATCGACGGCCTGGCGTACGCGTGGGTCGATGGCATCGCGAGCATCCTTTCCGCGTTCAGCATCCACGGCGCGCCGGCCAAGGCACTGCAGGGCTGGAACGGCCGCTGGTGGTCGATGTGGGGCACGACCGATCTGGTCGCGATGGGCAAGGTGGTCTGCCAGATCGCACCGGCGATGTTGACGCCATTCGACAGCGCCACCACCGAGTTCACGATCACCGGCAAGGACGACGGGATCATCCGCAAGACGTCGGCCTTCAACAGCCCTGGGCAGACCGTCCGCCGCGTGCGCGACGGCAAGGACCGGGCGACCGAACTCTGGGTCGGCGGCACCAAGCTGCTGCCGAAGGAGACGATGGTGGCGGAGGTCACGGGGCGCTACCGCAAGTCCGGCAAGACGCGCTGAAGATGCCTGCGTAGCGAGCGCCACGCCGCATACTCCCTTCGCGTTAGCGCGCATGGCCGATAGTCAAGGCGCGCACCCCCCTCCAAACTGCGCCATCCCAGCCGCCTGCTCGCGTGGGCGCTGACGCAGGAGGGAAAGCATGACCCAGAGTAGCTGGCGCGCGGCAAGTCTCCTGCCGCTTCTCGCTTGCGCCGTGCTAGCGGCGTGTTCCAAGGGGCCCAAGCCCGGCGAGGTTCTCGACGAAGCCCGGCTGGCCGGACGCGAAGCCAAGTCGTTTCCGCAGGCGGACGAGGATTATTTCCACGACATGGACAACGGCATCGCGCTCTCGCCCGACGAGATCCGCGGCCGCAACATGTGGCTGGTCTGGAGCGGCGGCAACGATCGCTTCTGGAACCTGATGACCGACTACACCTTCGGTGCCTTCGACCTGCTGAAGATCATCAGCTCGCATCCCAGCCAGGGCTATTCGCGCGCCAATCGGTGGAAGTACTTCGGCCTGGTCAACGAGCCCTGCTTCGAGAACGCCGCTGGGCCCGACAAGAACCGCCGCGGCCTGTGGCTCGATGTGCGCAGCAAGGATTGCGCGCCCGACCCCTTCGAGAACGAGAGCAAGTATCCGGGCGTCAAGATCGGATCGCGGGGCCAGCCGCTGGGCGACGGCACCACGCAGCCGGTGGGTTCGTACTACGGCTATGCGACCGGCATCGCTGGCCTCAGGCTCTTTCCCAATCCGGCCTTCGACGAGAAGGCGGCAAAGGAATGGGATGCCGAGAAGTACTACACCGACCCGAGCTACTACAACCGCAAGGACCTCGTGCGGCCCTACCGCGTTGGCATGTCGTGCGGCTTCTGCCACCTGGGGCCGAGCCCGGTGAAGCCGCCCGCGGATCCGAACAGCCCGAAGTTCGAGAACCTCAGTTCGTCGGTGGGCGCGCAGTACATGTGGGTGGACCGGCTCTTCATCCACAACTCGAACAAGCCGGAGGGCCGCACCAACTACATGTACCAGCTCGCGCACACCTACCGGCCGGGCACGATGGACACCTCGCTGGTCTCCACCGACATGATCAACAACCCGCGCACCATGAACGCGGTCTACGAGTTCGGCGCGCGCATGGGCCTGGCCAAGCGGCTCGGCGCCGAGAAACTCGCGGGCGGCGAACTGGACAACAAGCAGTTCAACGACTTCCTCACCGAAGGGCCGCTGACCGAGTTCTTCTCGAAGGGCGACAGCATCGTGCGCACGCCGCGCGTGCTGAAGGACGGGGCGGATTCGGTCGGGCTCCTGGGTGCGCTCAATCGCGTGTACCTGAACATCGGCCTCTTCAGCGAGGAATGGCTGCTGCACTTCAACCCCGTGGTCGGCGGCAAGACGATCACGCCGATCCTCATCGCATCGGCGCAGAAGAACTCGAGCTACTGGCAGGCCACCGAGATCGGCAACTTCGACACGGCGAAGTTTTTCCTCAAGGCGGCAAAGCCCGACCACCTCAAGGATGCGCCCGGCGGCGACAAGTACATGGCCGATGCCGCGACGCTGGAGCGCGGCAAGGTCGCCTTCGCCGACACCTGCGCGCGCTGCCATTCGAGCAAGGCACCGCCCGTGCCCGAATCGCTCGGCCTGACGCCTGCGCGCTGCGCCGGTCCGGGCTACGTCGAATGCTTCAAGCGCTACTGGAACTGGACGCAGACCGACGAGTACAAGATGCAGATGCGCAAGATCGTCCAGGCACCGGACTTCCTGGATGGCAACTACCTCTCCACCGACCAGCGCATCCCGGTGACGCTGCTGCGCACCAATGCGTGCAGCCCGCTCGCGACCAACGCGCTGCGCGGCAACATCTGGGACAACTTCTCGTCGCAGACCTACAAGAACCTGCCCTCGGTGGGCACCATCACCATCGTCGATCCCTTCACCGGCGAGCCGAAGCCCTACCAGATGCCGGCGGGCGGGCGCGGCTTCACGCGCGTGCCTTCGTTGATCAGCGTGTGGTCGACCGCGCCGTTCCTCCTGAACAACACGGTCGGCGAGGCGGATCCCGACAACAACCCCTCCGTCGAAGCGCGGATGAAGGTCTTCGACGCCTCGATCGAGCAGATGCTGTGGCCCGAGAAGCGCAAGACCGATCCCGAGCTCGGCGCGAAGGCCGGCGGCATGATCGACCGCACGACCGAGCGCAGCACCGTGACCGTTCCCGCCGGCTTCGTGCCCGAAGCGGCGCAACCCCTGCAAGGCATGCTGCACCGATGGCTGCCGTGGCTGGTCAAGGACGAGGGCGACATCGTGCTCGGACCGATCCCCCAGGGCGTGCCGGTGAACCTGCTGGCCAACCTCAAGCTGCGCGCCGAAGCCGACAGCATTGGCGAGAAGGCCAGCCACGTGAAGGATGTCGGCGAACTGCTCGTCACGCTCAAGCGCACGCTCGCCAATGTGCCGGCAGGCGCGACCGACGAGGAACTGCGCAAGCACTTCGCCGTGGTGCGCGGCCCGATGCTGGAGCTGAGCAAGTGCCCCGACTTCGTGGTGAATCGCGGCCACTATTTCGGCACCGCGCAGTTCAACCAGCAGGAGAGCCTGAGCGCCGACGAGAAATCGTTCGGCCGCGAGCCCGTGCTGAGCGATGACGACAAGCGCGCATTGATCGCCTTCCTCAAGACCTTCTGACCGCGACACCGACCGCGCCTCATGCATGGACCCGACCCGACCGAGTGGGACTACGTCGTCGTCGGATCGGGGGCGGGCGGCGGCACGCTGGCGGCGCGGCTCGCCGAGGCGGGCATGCGCGTGTTCCTGATCGAAGCTGGCGGCGATCCACGCACGGGCGACAACCGCCTGCCGGACGACTACGACGTGCCGGCCTTCCATGCCTTCGCCTGCGAGAACCCGGCGATGAGCTGGAACTTCCACGTGCGCCACTACGCCGACGAGGCGCAGCAGGCCAGGGACTGGAAGTACGCGCCGGGGCAGGGCGTGTTCTATCCGCGTGCGGCAGGCCTTGGTGGCTGCACCGCGCACAACGCGATGATCTTCATGCTGCCGCATGCCTCGGATTGGGATCACATCGCGCAGCTCACCGGCGACCTCTCCTGGCGCGCCACCCACATGCGACGCTATGCGCAGCGGGTGGAGGACTGCCGGCACCGCCCGGTGTGGCGGGCGCTGCGACATCTCGGGCTCGATCCGACCGGGCACGGATGGCACGGCTGGCTGCGCACCGAAAAAGCCGTCCCGCTGACCGTGCTCGGCGACGACGGGCTGGTGCGCGTGCTGCGCGACACCGCGCGCACCTTCACGAGCAGCCTGCCCACGCCCATGCTCAGCACGCTGCGCTGGTTGCGCGGCGGCATGGGCGACCCGAATGCGCGGCGCGCGACGGGCAAGAGCTTCGAGGGCATCTGCTACACGCCGCTGGCGACGTCGGAGCACCGGCGCGTGGGGGTGCGAGAGCGACTGATCGACGTCGCACAGCGGCATCCTGACCGCCTGCACATCGAAATGAATGCGCTTGCCACGCGGCTGCTCTTCGATTCCGATGGCGGCGTCAGCGGGGTCGAGTACCGCAAGGGCGAAAGGCTCTACCGCGCCCACGAATACCCGAGCGAGTCGAACGGCGACCTGCATGAGGTCCGGGCGCAGCGCGAAGTCGTGCTGTGCGGCGGCGCCTTCAACACGCCGCAATTGCTCATGCTCTCCGGCATCGGCCCGGCGGATCATCTTGCAGCGCTCGGCATTCCGGTGCGCGTCGACCTTCCGGGCGTCGGGCGCAATCTGCAGGATCGGTACGAGGTGGCGGTCACCCATCGCATGCGCGCGCCGTGGGAAGTGCTCGAAGGTGCGCGCTTCGATCGCGACGACACGTTGTGGCGTCATTGGAACGATGGCGAATCGGGCATGTACGCATCGAACGGCGCGGCGCTCGGCGTGGTGCAGCGGTCGCAGGCGGCACAGCAACACGACCAGGCGCCGGACCTGTTCTGCATGGCATTGCTGGCCCGATTCGAGGGCTACTTCCACGGCTTCTCGAAATGGATCAGCGAGTATCAGGACCGCCTCACTTGGGCCGTGCTCAAGGCCCACACGCGCAATCGCGCCGGCACGGTGCGCCTGCGTTCGGCGGACCCGCGCGACATGCCCGAGATCGACTTCCGCTACTTCGATGAACACAGCGACCCGGCTGGCGAAGACCTTCAGGCGGTGGTCGAGGCGATTCGCTTCGTGCGCCGCATGACGGTGCCGCTGATCAAGAGCGGATGGATCGCCGAAGAGATCGCACCCGGGCCCGATGCGCAGAGCGACGAGGCGCTGGCCGCCTATGTGCGCGACACCGCATGGGGCCATCACGCCTCGTGCTCGTGCCCCATCGGCGCGGAGGAAGAGGGCGGGGTCCTCGACAGCACCTTCAGGGTGCACGGCGTGAAGCGGCTGCGCGTGGTCGATGCCTCGGTGTTCCCGCGCATCCCCGGGTTCTTCGTTGTCGCTGCGGTCTACATGATCGCGGAGAAGGCGGCCGACGTGCTCCTGCAGGAAGCGGGCCGCACACGTCTTTCGGCAAATTGACGACCCCCAACGATCGGCAGACACTTTCTGAGCAAAGGGGCTTCCCCCGAGGAGAAGGCGTATGGCATATGACGTGCAGCAGTTGCTGGACATGTCGCAGCAGCAACTCGACGACCTGTTCCGCGCAAGCCCTGCCGGCGACATCCCCAACGGCGAGGCCGAGGGCACCGCGATCATCGCGCCCGGTACGCACTACACGGAATCGATCGCGAAGATCATCAACTTCTTCGGCTGGCAGGGCAAAGTGTTCGATGCCGAGAAGGGCGTGCTGAAGAACAAGATCACGCCCTTCGGTGTCGAGGCCATCGTCGCCAAGGTCGGCAAGGGCGAGAGCTGGCTCGACGGCAAGGAGTGCATCGTGCTCGACTACTCCGCCACTTCGCTGGTCGCGCACTGGATCCGCGACGAGATCCGCCTCATTTCGCCCAACTTCTACCTGGGCAAAGTGTATTGGGGCAAGGAACGGCTGATCGACTTCTGCCTCAAGTTCTGATGATGCGGTGACGCCTCAATCCCACTTCATGGTGTTGGCAGCCATCGTGCCGGACCGGGAGTCCGACTTGCGCGCGTTGCTGGACACGATGAACCTGCTGCCGGGCATGGCGGATCCCGCGAATGCGCTCGTGCCCTTCGGCGCGTTCGAGCGCCTGCACTTCGCGCGCTTCGCAGTGCTCCCGGACGCCACCGGTTCCGACTTCGAGGTCTTCGATCTGCCGAGACTGCAGGTGCCGGTCTATCTCACCTTCCTCGGCGAATGCGACGGGCCGGCAGAAGCTCAGCTCGCGGAGTTCGCGGACGAGGCAGGAGAAGGGTTGCGGCGGATCTTCTCCCACTGTCAGGGCTTCGATGCGGGCGCCGATCTGCTCGCCTGGCTCAAGGCCCACCAGACGCCCACGTCGGCCGGCTATGTGAACTGGATCGGTCGCACCGTCAGGCAGATCCGCGAGAACAGCGCACTGCAGAGAGCGCTGTCTTCGCAGGTGCCGCGCGACGGGACCGCTGCAGACGATCCGCAAGGCGCACGGCACGCATTGATGGCCTTCGTGCAGGACGAGCAGCTCGAAGGCCGCCTGCTGCTGACATCCGCGGAGCGCACGCCGTTCGAATGGCAGGTCCGCAATTTCATTCACGCGGTTGGCATTCCGTTGATCGGCCTGATCCTGCTGCCGCTGATCATCGTGCTCGCGCCGTTCGCCATCGTGCTGTTGCGGCGCCACGAGAAAAGCGATCCCGAGTTCTGTCCGCGCCCCGAGCGGGCCGCGGTGCGGGAGATGCAGCAGCTCGAAGACCACGATCTCACCAACAGCTTCACCGCACTGGGACCGGTCAAGCCCGGATGGTTCCGTCGCCGGCTGACGCAGCTCCTGCTGCTGCTCATCGACTACGCGGCCCGCCATGTCTTCGGGCGCGGGCACCTTGCGCGCGTGCAGACGATCCACTTCGCGCGCTGGGTCTTCCTCGACGACAAGGCGCGGGTGCTGTTCGCGAGCAACTACGACGGCAGCCACGAGAGCTACATGGACGACTTCATCAACAAGGCCGCGTGGGGCCTGAACCTGATCTTCAGCAACGGCTTCGGCTGGCCCCGCACCGACTGGCTGATCAAGGGCGGGGCGCGCCACGAGTTGCGCTTCAAGTACTACCAGCGCCGCCACCAGCTCCCCACGCAGGTCTGGTACAAGGCCTACCCCGGCCTCACCCTCACGGATCTGAACCGCAACCAGCGCATCCGCGAAGGCTTCGAGATGGCATCGATGAGCGACGAACAGGTGCTCGCATGGCTGAGGTTGCTATGAGCCGCCCGGCCGCCCGAAGGCGAATCCCGAAGCGCCTCCGCGCGAGGGTTGTTCCATGAACGCGCGACCGGTCGACTACGAAGACATCCAGGGCATCGTGCGCTTCGGCTACAAGCGCATGACGCAGGCCGTCTTCCTGTTGCTGCGCGTGACGAATGCCGATGCCGCACGCACCTGGCTTGCGAACGCGCGCGTCACCAGCGCCATGACGCAGGAGCCGCCGCCCACGACCGCGCTGCAGATCGCCTTCACCAGCGGCGGCCTGCGCGCGCTCGGTGTGGCCGAGCACATCATCGAAGGCTTCTCGAGCGAATTCATCGTCGGCATGAGCAGCGACCCGGCGCGAGCGCGACGGCTGGGCGATCTCGGGTCGAGCGACCCGGCGCAGTGGCAGTGGGGCGGGGCGCCGGACGCGATCCCGCATGTGATGGTGATGCTCTACGCCGAGCCCGGCGGCCTCGAAGACTGGGGCATGGAGGCAATGGCGGGCGCGGAAGAGGGCTTCGTGCAGCTCGCCGGCCTCACCACGTCCGACATGGACGGCGTCGAGCCCTTCGGCTTCGTGGATGGAATCTCCGAGCCCGCGCTCGACTGGCAGCGCGAGCGTCCGGCGCGCGACATCGAGCGCGAGGACTACACCAACCTCTCGTGCCTTGGCGAGTACCTGCTCGGCTATCCGAACGAATACGGTGGCTACACCGACCGGCCGCTGCTCGATCCGCAGCGCGATCCCGATGCGCTGCTTTCGTCCGCGGAAGATGCGCCCGAGAAGGCCGATTTCGGCCGCAACGGCAGCTACCTCGTGCTGCGGCAACTCGAGCAGGATGTCTCGGGCTTCTGGCGCTTCATCGATGCACAGGTGCAGGGCGACCCGGCGGACCGCAAGCGGCTCGCCGAAGCGATGGTCGGCCGCACGATGGACGGCGAGCCGCTCATGGGCCGCACCAACGAGGCGATCGACGGCGAGGACAACCCGCGCAACACCTTCACCTACCGCGACGACGACGCGGGCCTGCGCTGCCCGATCGGTGCGCACATCCGCCGCAGCAATCCACGCAATGTCGATCTTCCGGCGGGGCCGCCAGGATTCATCTCATGGGCCAGGCGAACGCTGGGCTTCGATGCCAGCGCGCTCGCGGACGACCTCGTGGCATCGACGCGTTTCCACCGGCTTCTGCGGCGCGGACGTGAATACGGGCCGGGCGTCTCCTTGACCGAGGCCCTTGCAGGGCAGGTGCCGCAAGAGGGCACCGGCCTGCACTTCATCTGCCTCGGCGCGAACATCGCGCGCCAGTTCGAGTTCGTCCAGTCGGCATGGCTCTCGGGCATCCGGTTCAACGGATCACCCGACGAAAGCGATCCACTGATCGGCAACCACCTTCCGCGTGCCGACGGTACGCGGACCGACTGCTTCTCGATGCCGCTGGCCAACGGACCCGCGCAGCGGGTGTGCGGCCTGCCGCAGTTCGTGACAGTGCTCGGCGGGGCGTACTTCTTCCTGCCCGGGCTTCGCGCGCTGCGCTACATCGCGAAGGGAGAGCCATGAATTCGAACGTCAGCCGTCCGACGCCACGCGCCAACACGGGTTCGCTGTGGCGGAACGTGGTCAGCGATGCCGGCATGGCGTTCATCCGGCTGGAGCGCCGCTTCGACCCCTTGTTCAGGCCGGCCTTCGATGCCTTCCTGCGCGATCCCCTGGCGCGCTTCACCACCGCGCTGATCAACAGCCGGCGCGAGAACGAAGGGCTCGGCATCGCCGAGGAAAGACTGCTGCCCGACGAGGAAAGCTTCACCGATTCGATCGTCAAGAGCTTCACGCGCCAGATGACCGACCTGTGGAAACCCGGCGGCTTCGAGCGCGGCGGCAACACCAAGACGCAGGGCATCGTGCGCGGCGAGTTCATCGTCCACGACGACATCCCGGAACACATGAAGCGCGGCATCTATGCGAAGCCGCAGACCTTTCGCGCCTGGGTGCGCTTCTCGGGGCCGGGGCCCTACATCACGCCGGACATCGACGACGTGGGCTTCATGAGCATCAGCATCAAGCTCATGGGCGTGCCCGGCGAGAAGCTGATGGACGAGGAGAAGCACACGCTGGACATGTTCGCCGTGTCCACGCCGACGTTCGTGACGCCGGACGCCCGGTGCAATGCGGCCCTGCAGATCGAGAGCGTGAAGAACGCGCAGATCTTCTACTTCGTGAACCTGCGCGAGTCGCACATCCTCGACCTCGTGATGCAGTCGCTCTTCATCAAGACGCAGAGCAGCCCGTTCGAAGCGCCGTACTTCAGCTGCGTGCCGTACCTGATGGGCGAGGGGCAGGCGATGCAGTATTCGGTGTGGCCGAAGACGAACAAGCGCACGCCGATCCCGCGCCTGCCGCTGCGTCCGCCGGACGACTACCTGCGCAATGCGATGGTGGCCTCGCTCGCCGAGGGCGATGTGGAGCTCGACTTCCGCATCCAGATGCAGACCGACTCGCACCTCATGCCCATCGAGAACGCGGGCGTGCTGTGGCCGGAGAAGCTCTCGCCGCGCATCAGCGTCGCGACCTTGCGGCTGCCGCGCCAGAAGTTCGATTCGCCCGCGCAGATGGAATTTGCCAAGCGGCTTTCATACAACCCCTGGCACACCATCGCCGACCATCGCCCGCTCGGCAACCAGAGCCGCGCGAGAAAGCGGATGTACTGGGCGCTGTCGACGCTCCGGCACAACATGAATGCGGTGCCGCACTATGAGCCGACGGGAGACGAGCTGTTCGAGTAGCCCTCGCCGGGCTGGATTCCGGTCGCTACTCTCCTGCCGTCAGCAACACGCGACTCAAGTCAGTCGTAGAGGATCAGGATGGTTGCCGTGGCAGAGAACGGCCCGATCTTTGGCGTGCCCAGGGGGACGAGCGATGCCGTCATGGGCACGTCCATCTGAGTCTGGGTTGGCGAAAAGGTCCCCAACAGGAATGGCTCGCGAATCGGGACCTGCACACCGTTCTGATTCTGGATGCTGATGCCGAAATTGCTGTCCGCTGCGGGCAGCAGCAAGTTGTTCTGCACCGCATTGCTCGTCTCGAAATAGCCGCTGACCTTGATGGAGGTGCTGCAACTCTTGTCGAGTGCGAGGTTGAACGGCTTCGTCGGCCTGGAGGGAGAGAATCCTCCGGGTACCGCCTGCACCTCGCCGAAATCGACGACACCCGGCTCCGGCGTGACCTTCACGTCGACGGTGCAGGCAGTGCCGACGATATTGCTCATGCCTGAAAGAATGTACTGATAGCTCGCCTGCGTAGAGTTGATGCCCAACTGCCCGTCGAACTGGAAGAGCGAAAACAGATCTTGCGTCGGATGGACGAAAGGCGACAGGCCATGTTTTCGAATCACGATCTGATAGGTGATGCTCACATTGATGAAGCAAACACCCCGGTTGTAGTCCGCGAGCGAACAGGGAGGCAGGGTAAAGCCGGTGAACAGGCCATTGCCGGCAACTCCGGAGATCTCTGAAAGCGGATACTCGGCGCCGTTGTAGCGGATGGAGATATCGATCCCCCAGGTCGACGGATCACCGGGATAGATCGCTCTCGGGCTTCCCTGCAAGGAATAGAAATAGATATGGTCGACCGTGGCCAGGTTGACGGAGTCGGATGCCGACTTCTTGCAGGTGCCGCTCGTTGTCCGAGTCGGCGAAATCCAGATGATGGTGCCGTCCGGCACGGTGTCCGGAACAGAGACATTGCCGATGGGTTCGGTAAATTGGGTCGCGCCTGAGGACGTCTGGCAAGTGAGCGCCCATGCGGAAGATGAGCCCAGCCCGATCAGCAGGAACGAGAACACACCCAGGAAGCGCCTGAGGTGGGGCAGCCAGAAAAGCGCCTTCATGGCTGAACGCTCTTGCAGGTATCAGCGACGCACGCGTACTTGACTTCGCTCTCGCCGCCGAAATCGTTCACGTGCGACACGTACAGCGAGATGGGCGCCGCGTCCTTGAAGGGCACGTCCGCCTGGCTCATCGGGGTGACCATGATCGCTTCCAGTTCGACGCGCTTCCTGTTCTCGTCGCTGCCCGTCGAAAGACCGACCACCGTGATGTTGTACGGCGTGGGGTTCTCGAAGATCAGCTTCTGCGAAGAGGTGTCGACACGGATCGTCATGGGCAGGCTCGTGTCCACGCCACGTTCCGGCTTGATGCTCTTGGGCCGGTAGAACAACTTGAGTTTCGAATGCAAGGCGATCTGCAGGGCACTGGACGCCTCGGGTTTCGGTGGAATCTCTCGTATGTTCAGGTAGAACACCGATTCGCGATCCGCCGGCAGGGTGGTACCCGGCAGCTTCGCGACGCGCAGCACATTGCGGTCGTTGGGCTCGATGCGTTGCAGTGGAGGCAACACGACGAAGGGCGACGCGACTTTCTTGCCCTCCGAGTCCTCGATCCACGACTGGATGAGGTAGGGATGCTTCGGGCTCTTGTTGGCGACGGTCACGCTTTCCGATTGCGCACCTTCGTCGTAGATGACCCGGGTACGGTCGGGTACGACTGCGCCATGCGCGAAAAGGGGAGCAGCCACTGCCAGCGAGGCGCAAAGGCGAACGATCGCGGAGTTCGGGAATCGGGTGTTCATGTGTGAGAAGAGCTTGATCAGGAGCCAGCGTTTGGCAGGCGAGTTGCGGGACTGCAGGTGATGGGCGCCGAGGCCCCGTCCGGCGGCGTGTCGTCCGGCAACCTGCCGAGGTGACACACCGCGTTCGGGCCCAGGTTGACGACGAGTTCGCTGTCGGGCTGCACCTGTGTGAGATAGGTGGAACCTTGTTCGCCCACGATGCCGATTTCCCTGCCCGTTTTCAGGTCGGTCACGGAAGCGCCAAAAGGCATCGGCTTTCCGTCAACGCCACTGAGTGCCACCAACAGATTGCGTCCGCGCGCGGCATTGAAGTTCACGAAGCCGATGGCTCCTTCCGTCAGCACGAGGCGCTGCACAGGGTTGGCCACCTGGGTGTCTAGTCCGAGCTTGTTGGTGTTGATGCGGGCGTCGAAGGTATCGAACGGCGAGACGGAGCCGATGACCGCATAACCTGCGCCATTCGTTCGCGCCTGGCCACCGAGCAAGGGAACGCCAGGCACACCATCGGTCGACACGAGCAGGCGGGTGTCGCCATTGTTGCCATTGGCATGCGTTGCAACCCCGAACTGGGTTGCAACCACTGAGCCATCGACCTGGAGCGCCGCAGCGGAATAGGAGTTGGTGACCGTCGAAGCCTGCGCGCTGACTTGGAAGTTCGAAGTCGTCTTGCGGATGTTTCCGCTGGCCATGGGCCTGCCGTCGGACGAGCCGGTGAAGGCCGAGTAGCTCAAGCCATCGCCGTTGTCGCCTGAGAAGCCCACGTTGGCATTGACGCCGGAACCGGTGCTGGACGACACGTTCGTCGAGACAGTGTGGCGATCTCCAAAGGGAATCGTCGCCGAAACGTAGATCTGGTTGCTCCTGCCCGACGGACCGCGGTTGTGGAACGCGGAAAGACTGAGATTGACGTTCTTCAGTGCCCCGATCGATACCGAGCGTGCCAGCGAGACGCCAAACCGCTCGTCCGGATCGCGGTCCCAATAGGTCGACCGGTCATAGGAGAGAAAGGTCGAGACGTCGAACAGACGTTTGGACAGCGAGATGGAAAAGCGCTGCTTGCTGCCGGCGAACGAGTACGCATCGGGGTCGCCGGTGAACTGCGAGAACGTGGTGTAGGTCCTGTCGGAGAAGCGATAGCCAAGGAAGCGAAGGTCCGTGTCCAGGGAGTCGAAGTGCTTGGAGTAGTTGACTCGATAGGATCTGCCGCTCCGGGTTTCGTTGTTCCACCAGAGCGTGGCTCGTGAAGTCGTGACGTCCGCGGATACAGCGCCGATGGCGCCCAGATCCTTGCCAGCGCCGGCGGCGACCGAGGTGTATCCCGATGCACTGATCATGCCCCCATACAAGGTGACGCCGGCGGGCAAGCCATAAGCCGCCTCCCCGAAGCCCAGTGTCGGCGTGATGCCGAGAGCGCCGAAGAGTCGCGGCTGACCCACTGCGGCCTTGAAGCGCAGTTCGCCTTCGCGCGCGAGGAAAGGAACCGCTGCAGCGACCACCTGGAAACGCTGGACGCTGCCGTCTTCCTCCTGCACGGTGACGTCAAGCGTGCCCTGCACGTTGGCAGAGATGCCCTGCAGCGCGAAAGCGCCGGAGGACACCTTCGTCGCATACAACACCCGACCCTGCTGGGACACCGTGACGGTTGCGTTTGAACGCGCGACGCCACTGACCAAAGGCGCGTAACCGCGGAGCGCGGGCGGCAGCATTCGGTCATCGCTTTGTATCGATGCACCCGTATAGGCAAAGGTGTCGAAGACGTCGGAATTCAGGAAGTTGTTGCCGATCGAGGCGGTCGACCGGATGTCCGGCAACGCGCGAAACGCGTAGAGGCGGGTAAACCGGGAATTGGTGTTGCTACCCCCGCCGCCGCCGGAACTCGTCTGAGCCTGATAGTCACCGCGAAATCGCCAGGCGCCAAGATTCGCTCCGACCGTGCCGTAGCTTTGCACCGAGTGGGATTGAGCGTCGTCCCAAGTGTTCTGCCCCGTTTGCCGTCGCGTGTTCGCGATCACGTGGTAGTCGAGCATGGCGCCGTCGACACCGTTG
The DNA here is from genome assembly GCF_900107745.1 of Variovorax sp. YR216. Lineage (GTDB taxonomy): Bacteria > Pseudomonadota > Gammaproteobacteria > Burkholderiales > Burkholderiaceae_C > Variovorax. Next base: position 288,222 of record NZ_FNRO01000001.1, read on the forward strand.
CTCCAGCGCTCGCGCGGGATGTAGTTCGGATCGTCGTATTCGAACGCAACCTGCGGAATGTTGATTTTCAGGAGTGCGGCGCTTTTGATGTAGCGAACCGAACTGGCCTCGATCCCGTCCAGGTCGACGCAAGCGCCATCATTGGTATACGGCAATGCCTTGAAAATTTCCGGCTTCAATCCGAAGCCTTTGACAAGCTCGCCCGGCAGGCAGGCGTAGCTTGTATTGGCCTCGCGGCCTTCCACGAATCTGATCGACTGGCGCCCCAGATATTGATCATTGACCGATATGTCGAGCAAATACGTGCCTGGCATGGTGTAGTCGGCCTGGGAAAACTGGGAAAGATTGAGTTCGTTCGATCCATCGATATTCAAAAAATGTGAATTGAATTCAATCGCGTGGAGTTGGCTGCTGAGCAGTAGGATCGAAGCGTAGGGGATTGTTTTTTTAAAGCGCGCGCATGGAAACTTCAGCCCCTTGCGGGCCGAAGTGGAAGTGCGCGATCCTTTCCTGTTCATACGCAAACCAATCGCCTTCTACTGGGTTAAACAAGTTCGATAAAGTAAATGGGGCGCAAGAAGCGCCCCTTTTTCTGAACCTCGGAAGGCTTAGTAGTAGCGAATCGTGAAATTGGCGACGGCGTCGGCGTCACCCGGGGTCACGGTGGCTGCGGTCGACTCGTAGCGCGCGCCGAATTGGACGCGGTTGTTGCCGGGCTGAAGCAGCACGGGTGCCGCCTGCTCCACGCCGTTGTCGAGCGCCGTGCCCGAACCGGCCTCCAGACGGATGCCGACATTGGTCGCCGCGCCGGTCGTGGCGAACAAGGCAGGCGCGCTCGCGACCGAGGTTCCGGTGAACGTGAACTTGGCGTTCTTCGTGGTCGTCGTGTCGCAGTCGGTCAATTCGATCCAGAAGGGAACCGGAGTCGAGCGGTCGCCCGCAGCCTGGAACACGTTTGCCGGAACGTCGCCGAGCTGAACGATCTGGTCGACCGTGTCGCCGGAGATGCCGCAAGCGCCCGCGATGATCTTCCCCTGGAACGTGACCGTGTTCGCGAAGCTGGCGGAAGACAGCGCCGCCAGAGCAGCGACGAGTGCGATTTTCTTGAGAGTCATATATCCCTGTTTTAGTAGATTGAATTACGCCAAAAGGATTTGGCGGCTTTGGCACCAAATCGCGGAGCGATCGGGGTCGTGTACATTTTTCACATTTGCATTGCGGCCTGAATTCAAGTCGTTTTGGACTTCCCGGTCCGGCGACGAGCAACAACCCGTATACAGCTGCTTATCTGTACGTCCGCCATCATAGGAGGGCCTTCGGGCTATTGATTGAGAATGATCTGAAAGCTGGTTTTTCAGATCATTCTGAGACCATATGCAGCGCGCTCCAATACGGAGGTGCCTCGGCGAATTTCTTGAATTTCAATTCCCGGGCTGCTTGACAAGGCTTTGTGCTCGTGCCGCGTCGGCGTCCCGCGCTCACTTCTGGCGGCGGGAATAGAGAAAGCCAGGTTGTGACTTATTACCGCTTACCCGAATTAATTGATCCGGACGGTTCTTGCTCCGACGCCTTGATGGCGTTAATGAAAGCAATCCGGGTGTGAGCACGGGGCCAGCGAAAAGCGCGCGCAGCGGGAGGTGCGGGTTAGCGGCCCGGCTGGGCGCTGACATGGCTGGATCTTGCGAGATCGAGCTGGCGGAGATGCTGTCCGCCGCCGCAAGGAATTCGACTGAGCGGTGTCGCTCAGAGGTGCCTGTTTCTCGCGCCCGAGACGAGATCAGGCCCGGTGGCCGAGGTCGAAAGACCGGCGATTGGCCCACAGATTGACCATCGCATCGAGTTCCGTCGCATAGATGCCGACTTGCGGCGGCCCGATGGAGCCGTCGTCGCGGCGCTTGCTGCGCATGGTCGCATGCCAGAGCCCGTCCGACAGGTGCCGGTACTGGCCGAGGAACTCACAGCCCAGCGGCGTCGTCAGCGAGAAGGCGCAGCGGCGCAGCAGAATGCCGTCGCTCCGCGAGCCTTCCACCCCTTTGGTCGAGACGAGAAGGTGCTCCCCGTCGTCCTGCAGGATGCTTTCTCTGGGGAGTTGGGGCAGCACTCCCGACGGCTGGCTTGAATCTGGCGTGTCCATGGCTCTGCCTATCGGCGGCCACGGGGCAAGTTGTAGGCGGGTTGTCACGAAAAAGTGTAAGCGCCGGTTATTTAGTGACGCTCCCCAATTTCCGGAAGCGAGGCTTACGCAGGGAAGCTGATCCCGGGTTGCCCGGCCCGCCATTGGGGGTGCTTGTCCATGACCCGCGCGAAGACCGGCGCCTTCAGTCGCGCCGCGAGCCATTCACGAAGCCGCGGCCAGGGCTGAGCGTCGAACCAGGTTGCATCGACCTGCGCGAACTGGCGGACGAAGGGCGCGATCGCGATGTCCGCGAGCGCGGGGTTGTCGCCGAACAGGCAGCGGGATGACTGCAGGCGCGCATCCAGCGATTTCAGGAAGACGCCGCCTTGCTCGCGGTGCAAGGCCGCATCGCGCTCGGCTTCAGGCTGCCGCTCGGGGTACTTGTAGCCGTCCAGGTGCCGCTTGAACGCGCCGTCGCATTCGGCGATGAGGGCCAGCATGTCGTCAAGCGTTCCTTGCGCCGGGCGCAGCCATCCGTCGGGATCGTGGCGCCGAAGCGCCCACAGCATGATGTCCAGGCTCTGGTCGATCACGGCGCCGTGCGGGTCGACCAGCACCGGCACCGTGCCTTTGGGCGATGCGGCGAGCAGTTCGGCGGGCTTGTCGCGCAGCACGACTTCGCGCAACTCGCAGCGCTGGCCGCTTGCCGCGATCGCCATCCGCGCCCGCATCGCATAGGGACAGCGCCGGAACGAATACAGCACCGGCAGCGCTTGCGTCATCGTCAGATCAGCCGGCGGATGGTCTTCTTGCGCCAGACAAAGCGGTAGTAGCAGGCCTGCATCGTCAGCATCGCCGTGAATGCGACGGGGTAGGCGATCCAGATGCCGTTGAGGCCGATGCGGTGGCTCATCCACCAGGCCACCGGCACCTCGATCAATGCGATGCAGAAGATCGAGATGCTGGTCGGCACCAGCACCGAGCCGCTGGCGCGCATGATCCCCGACAGCGCCGAGCCCATGCCGAAGATCACCGTGCTCCACAGCATGATGTGCAGCAGCGTCTGAGCGACTTCGATGACCGGGTCGCTGGTGATGAAGAAGCCCATCAGCGGCCGCGAGAACAGGTAGCCCAGCACCACCAGCGCGCCGGTGAGCACGAGGTTCATCATCAGCGCGGTGCGCGTGATCGCGCCGAGTCGGTCGGTGCGGCCCGCGCCGATGGCCTGCGCGCCCAGGATCGACGCGGTGATCGCGATCGAGATCGCCGGGAACTGCACGTACGCGACGACCTGGTTCACCGCGCCGTACGCGGCGGTCGCATCCGAACCGTAGGTGTTCACGAAGGACAGCAGCGCGAGTTCGGCCAACGACACCACGATCATCTGCACGCCGGTCGGCACGCCGACCTTGAGCACCGCCTTGAGCAGCGCCGGCCGCACCCGCAGGTGCCGCACGAAATCGGCATCGGGCGCGAGCGGGCTCTTCTTGCGCCGCAGGTGGAACGCAAGCCATGTCGTCGCGACCACGAAGGAAACCACGGTCGCGCACGCGCCGCTCGCCACGCCCATCTGCGGCAGGCCGAACCAGCCGCGGATCAGCGCCGGCGTGATGAACAGGCCCATCAGGGTGGAGATCATCAGCGTGTAGAGCGGCGTCACCGTGTCGCCCACGCCGCGCAGCATCGCGGTGGACAGCAGGAAGACGAAGAGGCCCGGCATCGCGATCAGGATGATCCGGGCGTAGCTCGTCGCGTCAGCCAAGATGTCGTGCGGCGTGCCGAGCATGCGCAGCATCGGCTCGGTGAAGGCGCCGCCGAAGAGCGCCACGCCGAGGCCGAACAGCACGCCGACCGTCAGCGTGGTGCCGGCGACGGCGCGTGCCTTGTCCGGCTCGCGCGCGCCCCAGGCCTGGCCGATCAGCACCGAGGCACCGGCGCCGAGCCCGATGGTGAAGGCGATGAAGAAGAACATCACCGGAAAGAAGCTCGACACCGCCGCCAGCGCGCCGACGCCGATCATCTGCCCGAGGAACACGTTGTTGAGCGTGCCCGACAGCGACTGCAGGATGTTGCTGAGCAGCATCGGCGCCAGGAAGACAAGGAAGGTCTTCCATAGCGGGCGGGCCGCCATTGCCGCCGCGCGCGGGTTGGCATGTGAGGCGACCGGCGGCGGCGCCGGATCGGCCACCGATGCCGGTGGCGCGGTGGTCTCGCCCACGTGCTGGATGTCTTCCGGGTCGATGGGGTGGGGGACGGTTCGGGTCTGCATCGGATGGCTCATTGGAGTACCTTCGCGCAGCAGCGCTTCGGTATTCGCCTTCGGAGCGGCCGGGCGGCTCATGCGGCGGCACTCCAGGCCGCCGTGGCCAGCTTGTGCAGGTGTGCCTGTACGTCTTCGGGCCAGGTGGCGATGTGCGCGTCGAAACGCGTGCGATCGCCGGCAAAGAGCGCACGGGCCGCTTCCTCGAAGCCGGACAGATCACCGGCGATGACTGTCATGAAGCTGTAGGTGGCTTCGCGCGCGGCGCGCTGCGCATCGCGGTCGGCGTGCACATGGCGCGCCTCGTCGATCAGCCGCCGCAGCGCGACCGACGCGCCGCCCGGCTGGCGGCCCAGCCATTCCCAGTGGCGCGGCAGCAGCGTGACTTCGCGCGCAACCACGCCCAGCCGGGGCCGGCCGACACCGCGTGCGGAAGGCTCGTCGATCGCGACGGCAGGCGTGGGTGCGCCTTCGCGCAAATCGATGTCCAGCCGCTCGCCAGTGCTGTCGTCGAACACGAAGGGCTGCACCTGCCCGGAACCGGCGCATTGCTTGCGCACCTGGGCGATGACCTTCGCGCGCGGACCGGACGCGATGCGCCGGAAACCGGCGAAAGCCGTGAGATGGGATTCGGGGGAGGAAGACATGGGGCGCGAATAATACCCGGGCAAAAATGAAAGCGCAATCTACCCGGGTAAAAAATCGATCAGCGTGCGCGCCGGAAGCTGCGCCATGAGCGGCGCACGTTGATGCTGATCCCGCGGCCGATGCGCCAGGGCGGGCTTTGGCGCACCATGCACATGAGCCTGTCCTTCCATGCCTTCCAGCGCGGATACCAGCGTGCGAAGAGCGGGATGCGCATCAGCGCGGGCTCGACGAGCTGAAAGAGCCGCGCGAGGATCGCGGTGCCCACCAGCTTGGCCGCAAGCAGCAGCGTCACCGCGCTTTTCGCGTGGCCTTCCGCGAGCAGCAGAAGGCCGATGATCTTGATCGGGAACAGCAACACCATCGGCGCGAAGAAGGCGAGCACCGCGGCCCACGGCGACAGGTTGCGCAAGGCCTGTTCGACGCGTGCCCAGATGGGCAGGCGGGCGAGTTGCGCGACCCACCGCGCGAGCGGCTCCCAGCCCCATTCCTCGAACAGCAGCACCGGCACGATCACGATCGCCGCGAGCACGCGCAGGAGTTTCTTGAGGAGGCCCATTGCCGACCATTGTGGAGCGTCCGCCGTGGGCGCTCGATACACGAAGTAATGCGAAGTCATCACCCCGGAGGAGCCACCTGCCTATGGCAAACTTCCGCGCTTTCGCTTCTTCTTGTCAGTTGCCCGATACGGGCGCCGGATTCAGGGACGTCCTTCCAGCATGCAGAAAATCATTCGCCAGCTCGCCGCCGAGATCAAGGTCGGTGAGCACCAGGTGAAGGTCGCCGTCGAGCTGCTCGACGGGGGCGCCACCGTGCCCTTCATCGCCCGCTACCGCAAGGAGGCGACCAACGGCCTCGACGACACCCAGCTGCGCGAACTCGAAGCACGTCTCGCGTACCTGCGCGAGCTCGAGGACCGCCGCGCCGCGGTGATCAAGAGCATCGACGAACAGGGCAAGCTCACGCCCGAGCTTCGCGCCGCGATCGAGGCCGCGCCGACCAAGCAGGAGGTCGAGGACCTGTACCTGCCGTTCAAGCAGAAGCGCCGCACCAAGGGCCAGATCGCGCGCGAGTTCGGCATCGAGCCGCTGGCCGACAAGCTGCTGGCCGATCCGACGCTGGATCCGGCGGTCGAGGCCAAGGCCTTCCTGCAACCGCCCACCACGCTCGACGACGGCAAGCCGGGGCCCGATTTCTCGACGGTGCCGGCGGTCCTCGACGGCGTGCGCGACATCCTCTCCGAGCGCTGGGCCGAAGACGCCGCGCTGGTGCAGAGCCTGCGCGAATGGCTCTGGAGCGAAGGCCTCTTCAAGTCGAGCCTGATGGCGGGCAAGGACGAGAACAACGCCGAGGTCGCCAAGTTCCGCGACTACTTCGACTACGACGAGCCGATCGGCCGCGTGCCTTCGCATCGCGCGCTGGCCGTCTTCCGTGGCCGCGCGCAGGAAGTCCTCGATGCCAAGCTCGCGCTGCCGGTCGAGCCCGAGCCGGGCAAGCCATCGATTGCCGAAGGCAAGATTGCGCTGCACCTGGGCTGGAGCCATTCGGGCCGCGCGGCCGACGATCTGATCCGCAAGTGCGTCGCATGGACATGGCGCGTGAAGCTCGCGCTGTCGACCGAGCGTGACCTGTTCACCCGTCTGCGCGAAGACGCCGAGAAGGTCGCGATCAAGGTCTTCGCCGACAACCTGCGCGATCTGCTGCTCGCTGCGCCGGCCGGCCAGCGCGTGGTGATGGGCCTCGACCCCGGCATCCGCACCGGCGTGAAGGTCGCGGTGGTCGACGCCACCGGCAAGCTGGTCGAGACCGCGACCGTCTTCCCGCACGAGCCGCGCAAGGACTGGGAAGGCTCGCTGCACACGCTAGGCAAGCTCTGCGCCAAGCACAGCGTGAACCTGATCGCGATCGGCAACGGCACCGCGAGCCGCGAGACCGACAAGCTCGCCGCCGACCTCATCAAGCTGCTCGCGAAGATGAGCGCGCAGGCCGGTGCGGGCACGCACGCCATCGAAAAGGTGGTGGTGAGCGAGGCCGGCGCCTCGGTCTACTCCGCCAGCGAATTCGCGTCGCAAGAGATGCCCGATGTCGACGTGAGTCTGCGCGGCGCCGCGAGCATCGCGCGCCGCCTGCAGGATCCGCTGGCCGAACTCGTCAAGATCGACCCCAAGTCGATCGGCGTGGGCCAGTACCAGCACGACGTGAACCAGAGCGAACTCGCGCGCACCCTGAGCACGGTGGTCGAGGACTGCGTGAACTCGGTCGGCGTCGACCTCAACACCGCGAGCGTGCCGCTGCTGTCGCGCGTCTCGGGCTTGTCGTCGAGCGTGGCCAAGGCGGTGGTGCGTTGGCGCGAAGCCAACGGCGCGTTCGCGAGCCGGCAGCAGTTGCTGGACGTGACCGGTTTCGGCGCGAAGACCTTCGAACAGAGCGCGGGCTTCCTGCGTATTCGCGGCGGCGCCAATCCGCTGGACATGACCGGCGTGCACCCCGAAACCTATCCGGTCGTCGAGCAGATGATCGAGAAGACCGGCAAGCCGGTGCATGAGCTGATGGGCCGGGCGGACATGCTCAAGACGCTGAAGCCGGAGCTGTTCGCGAACGAGAAGTTCGGCGTCATCACGGTCAAGGACATCCTCGGCGAGCTCGAAAAACCCGGCCGCGACCCGCGCCCGGACTTCAAGGTCGCGCGCTTCAACGAAGGCGTGGAAGACATCACCGACCTGGTCGAGGGCATGGTCCTCGAAGGCACGGTGAGCAACGTGGCGCAGTTCGGCGCCTTCGTCGATCTCGGCGTGCACCAGGACGGCCTCGTGCACGTGAGCCAGCTTTCGCACAAGTTCGTCAACGACGCGCGCGAAGTCGTGAAGACCGGCGACATCGTCAAGGTCAAGGTGATGGAAGTCGATGTGGCGCGCAAGCGCATCGGCCTGTCGATGAAGCTCGACGCCGCGCCTTCGCGGCGCGACGGGCCGCGCGAGAACCGCTTCGAAGGGGCTGGGCGCGGCTACCAGCAGGGCTCGCGGCGAGACAGCTCGGCGCAGCCGGCCGGCCAGATGGCGAATGCGTTCGCCAAGCTGCAAGGCTTGCGCAAGTAGACGAACGCGGCGGCGGGCAGGGCATGAAGGCGCTTCGCATCTATGCCGGGCCGGCCGCCCGCGAACACATCGCCGCGAACGGCCTGCGCCCGCAGGACGTGCGTACCGTCCCCGGTGCGGCTGGCGGGCCGAAGGGCTTGATCCTGGGGCCGGTCGACCGCTTCCTCTTCGGCGAATGGCTGCCGCAATCGACGCAGCCGGTCGATCTGGTCGGCGCATCGATCGGCGCTTGGCGCCTCGCCAACGTCTGCCTGCAGGACACGAAGGACGCCTTCGAGCAGTTCGAACACGGCTACATCCACCAGCATTTCGAAGTGCCGCCGGGACAGAAGCGGCTGACGGCGCGACAGGTCAGCGCGCAGTTCGGCGAAGGGCTGCGCCATTTCTACGGCGGCCGCATCGACGAGGTGCTGCGGCATTCGCGATACCGGCTGCATGTCATCACCGCGCGTGGCCGGCACATCCTCGGTCGCGAAGGCAAGGCGCGCACGCCGGTCGGGTATCTCGGTGCCTTCATCACCAACAGCGTGCATCGCAAGAGCCTCGGTGCGTGGCTGGAGCGGGTGGTGTTCTCCACACCGGGTGCGGCGCTGCCTTTCGGCACACGCGATTTCCGCACGCGGCAGGTCGAGCTGATCAAGGGCAACTTCGAACTGGCGCTGCAGGCCTCGTGCTCGATCCCTTTCATGCTCGAAGCGGTGCACGACATTCCGGGTGCACCGCGCGGCGCGTACTGGGACGGTGGCATCACCGACTACCACCTGCATCTCGACTACGTGAATGCGGACGGCATCGTCCTCTATCCGCATTTCCAGAAAGCCGTGGTGCCGGGCTGGCTGGACAAGGGACTCAAGTGGCGACACAAGGCCACCGGCTTCCTCGATCGCATGGTGGTGCTCGCGCCCAGTCCCGAATGGGTTCACAGCCTGCCCAATGGCAAGCTGCCGGACCGCAACGACTTCGTGCGCTATGGCAACGATGTGCCGGCGCGGGTCAAGGCATGGAGCACCGCCGCGAAAGAGTCGCAGCGGCTCGCGGACGAGTTCGCCGAGTTCCTGCAACGAGGCAGCGCAGGCGACGTGCTGGCTCTGTGACTTGCGGCGGCGGGCCGGCTAAAGTCGAGGCGCTTTGGAGAGACTTCATGAACCTGACGCGCGTCATCGGCCTGATCCTCATCGTCGCGGGCATCATGGCCCTCGGCATGGGCGGCTTCAGCTACACGAAGGAAACCCATCAGGCCAAGATCGGCCACATCGAGTTGGCGATCAAGGAGAAGCAGGAAGTGAACTTCCCGATCTGGGCCGGTGTTTCGGCCATCGTGGTGGGCGGTGCGCTTCTGGTGTTTGGCGGCAGGAAGGGCTGATTCAGCCGCTCGCCGTTCGGCCATAGGCCGCGAGCAGTGTCAGCGCAGACGCCAGCATCGGCGAAAAGGTGAGCGCCATGCCGACCACCCGGAACCCATAGCGCTCCCGGACCTGGCTCACACCCACCGCGTGCAGCACGCGCCCGAGCAGGATGCTGATGCCCAGCGCATGCAGGAACCAGGGCTGCGGCAGCGTCGATGAAACGAAGTACATCAAGAGCAGGTTCAATGGCACGTATTCCGCGAAGTTGGAATGCACGCGCATCGCGCGCAGCATGCGTTCGTCGCCCGCATCGCCGATCACGATGCGCAGGCGTCGCCGCATCGCCAGCGTGCGGAAACTCAACCCGACGAACAGCAGCGCGAGCAGGGCGGCATAGAGCCAGACGATGCGCATGGCCTCAGCCGAAATCTCGCGGACGCAGCTCGATCGACTGGCCGTGCGGCGTGCGGTCGGCTGCGTGTTCCCAGGCATCGCGATAGCGCACGAGCTCGTCGGCCGAACTCGCGCCTTTGGCAGCGACCAGTGATTCGAGCGCCGCGAGCCAGTGGTGGTAGTAGGTGTCTCCGAGGTCGGCATCGCCGGCCGCCTGTGCGGCGGTGATCTGCCGCGCCAGCGCATCGGCCCACTCCGGCCAGGTGAACAGTCCGCGCTGGTGGAGGCTCACGGCCATTGCGAACGCGTGCGCCTCCCATGGTTCGCGAAACACCGGCTCCTGGCCGTCTGCCGTCGGCATGCCGGGCAGCAAGGGGAGGGCGTCGGTCATGCGGCGGGCTCCAGGTAGCTTTCCCAGGCGTCCACCGACACCATGAGTCCGGGCTCGGCGTCGTCTCCCCACAGCGCCGTGCCGTCGAAAGCGACCGTGTAGAGCCATTGCGGTTGTTCGCCGAGGCCTTGCGCATGCGCGTCGGCAAAGACGTGCATGCCGTGCAGGTGCTGGACGGTTCCGACCTTGCCCTGCACGTAGCCGGGAAGGCGGGTGTGGTGGTCCACGTGGCCGGCGCGGGTCCGCACGCGCTGGCCCACGGTGAATCGCGCCGGCGCAGTGGCGGGCCGCTCGACGCTCGTGCCTTTCGCGAGCGCGGAAGGCACATCGGCGGCGCGCAGTACTCGCTTCACAGGTACTGGCGCATGCAGCATGTGGCCGGCGGCGAGCTCGTCGGGCATGAGCTGCGAGCGCTCCGCCATGAGCTTTTCGAGCGCGGCCAGCCAGATCTGGTAGTAGCTCAATCGGGCGTAGTCCGGCAGCGTCTCGCGCGCGCTGCGGCTGGCATCGATGTTCCACGAACCGGTGCCGCCCATCGCCAGCGTGAGGGCCAGTGCGCGCGCTTCCCAGTCCGCATGGAAGGGTTCGCCTTCGGGCTCCGGAACGATGGCGCCGGGCAGGTCCCGGCCGCCGAGATCGGCGTGGCTGGTGTAGGTCATTGCACGGCCTCCGGGGTGCGGGGCAGGCCGGTGCCGATCATGGAGTCGCGCGTGACGAGGTCGGCGAGCCGCTCTTCGCTCCATCCCTCGGTGCCGGCAGGGCGTTGCGGAATCACGAGGTAGCGCACCTCGGCGGTCGAGTCCCACACGCGGATGGCGGTCGATGCGGGCAGCCGGACGCCGAAATCGGCCAGCACGCCGCGCGGGTCCTTGACCGCGCGCGAGCGGTAGGGCGCGCTCTTGTACCAGACGGGCGGGAGGCCGAGCACCGGCCACGGATAGCAACTGCACAGCGTGCACACCACCATGTGATGACGATCGTCGGTGTTGGCCACCGCCACCATGTGCTCGCCCTGGCGGCCGGTGTAGCCGAGCGAGGCGATGGCGGCAGTAGCGTCTTTCAGCAGCCACGCATGGAACGCCGGATCGACCCAGGCCCTGGCGACGACGCGGGCGCCATTGCGGGGCCCGATCTTCGTCTGGTAGGTGTCGATGAGCACGTCGAGCGCCGCCGGGTCGATGTAGCCCTTTTCGGTGAGCACAGTTTCGAGCGCACGGACCCGCAGGTCCATCTCGCCGAGCTCGCTGTGGTCTTCGTGGCCGTGGTGATCGTGGTGGTGGTCGTGTGCCATGGCCGCATGCTAGCGCGGCCTGGCGCTGCTACGGCACTTGTTTGTGGCGCGGCGCCGATCGGCTCGCCATTCAGGCCAGGAAGCGCTCGACCAGCCTGACCCAGTAGCTCGCGCCGATCGGCAGGATCGCGTCGTTGAAGTCGTAGCCCGGGTTGTGCACCATGCAGCCGCCCTCGCCATCGCCGTTGCCGATCGTGAGGTAGCAGCCGGGCTTTTGCTCGAGCATGAAGGCGAAGTCCTCGCTGCCGGTCAGCGGCTTCACGTCGGGGATCAGGCAGCCGGCGCCGAAATGTTCGACCGCCACCTGGCGCGCGAAATCGGTCATCGCGGGGTCGTTCTGCAGCGGCGGGTAGTCCCACTGGTAGTCGATCTCGGCGGTCGCGCCGAGCGCCTCGGCCTGGGTCGCCACGAGCCTGGTGATGCGCTCGCGCAGCAGTGCGCGCACCTGGGGGCTGAAGGCCCGCACAGTCAGCCGCATCTCGGCCGTCTCCGCGATCACGTTGGGCGCGTTGCCCGCATGGACCGCGCCGACGCTGATGATCGCCATCTCGCGCGGATCGACATTGCGCGAAACGATGGTCTGCAGCGCGACCACGATGTACGACGCCACCACCACCGCGTCGACCGTGTTGGCCGGCATCGCGCCGTGGCCGCCGACGCCCTGGACCTTGATGATCACGGTGTCGGAAGAAGCCATGAAGCCACCGGCGAGGAAGCCGAATTGGCCGACCGGGAAGCCCGGCATGTTGTGGAAGGCGAAGACCGCGTCGCACGGAAACTTCTCGAACAGGCCGTCTTCCATCATCCTGCGGGCGCCCGCGAAGCCTTCCTCGGCGGGCTGGAATATCAGGTTCAGCGTGCCGTTGAACCTGCCGTGCTGCGCCAGATGACGGGCCGCGGCCAGCAAGGTGGCGGTGTGGCCATCGTGGCCGCAGGCATGCATCTTTCCGGCGATCTTGCTGGCGTAGGGCAGGCCGGTCGTTTCGTGGATCGGCAGCGCATCCATGTCGGCGCGCAGGCCGATCGACCTGCCTGCGCCGCCCCTCGCGAGCGTGGCGACAACGCCGGTACCGCCCAGGCCGCGGTGGGTCGAATAACCCCATGCCTCGAGCCTCTCGGCGACCAGGTCGCTGGTCGCGAACTCCTCGTAGGCCAGTTCCGGATGGGCGTGGATGCGCTGCCGCAGCGCCAGCATCTCGGGCAGATGTTCGGCGATGCCGGACAAGACCGTGTCGTTGATTTCCATGGTGTCGTTCTCCCTTTCAGCTTCAAAAGAATCAGTCCTCGAGCACGTGGTCGCGCGTCTCGGGCAGCGCCGTCATCGCGAGGACCGTGATCGCGCTGGTGCCGGCCACATACCAGGCGGGCGCCGCCGGATTTCCCGTGACCTCGATCAACCAGGTGATGACGAACTGCGTGGTGCCGCCGAACAGCGAGACGCCGATGGCGTAGGCGATCGACAGGCCGGTGGCACGGATGCCGCGCGGCAGCATTTCAGGGATGGCGACGATCGAAGCGGCGCCGCTGACGGCGGTCAGCGCGGCCAGGAAGGCCGCCACCGCGAGCAGCAGCGGGACGCTCGGACGGTCGATCAGCAACAGGAACAACGGCACCGTGAGCACTGCAGTGGCGATCCGCGGCCACAGCATCATCGGCTTGCGGCCGAAGCGATCGGACAGCCAGCCACCGACCAGCGCGAACACCAGCGTGACGAGGCCCACCGTGACGGTGGCGACCATCGCGATCGCCGGCGGAAATTTCAAGGTCGTGATCGCGTAGGTGGTCATGTAGTTGCCGACATAGGTCGACACCGTGCCGCCCAGCACGACCAGCACCGCGAGGGTCAGGATGCGCTTGTGGCGGGCGAGCCCCTTGAGTCCGATGTTCTCGGATTTCTGCGCCGCGTCGTGCAAGGTCTCGGGCATGGCGCGGCGCAGGTAGAGGGCGATCGGCGGCAGCAGCAGCCCGACCACGAAGGGAACGCGCCAGCCCCAGGCCTGCACCTGCTCGGGCTGCAGGATGCCCATGATCAGCACGCCGAACAGGCCGGCCACCAGCGTGGCGATGCCCTGGCTGGCGAGTTGCCAGCTCGCGTAGAGCGCGCGCTTGTGCTGCGGCGCGGCCTCGATCAGGAAAGCCGTCGCCGGGCCGACTTCGCCGCCGAGCGCCAGGCCCTGGATCAGGCGGCAGGCGACGATGATGATCGGCGCCGCCATGCCGATGCTGGCGTAGGAGGGTGTGAGCGCCAGGCCCAGCGTGCCGAGGGTGATCAAGGCAATGGTCAGCAGCATCGCGGGCTTGCGGCCCGCGCGATCGGCGAAGGCACCAATCAGGATGCCGCCCAGCGGCCGTGCCACGAAGCCCACGCCGAACACCGCCACCGACAGCAGCAGGCTGCCCATCGGCGTGGAGGCAGGGAAGAAGGCGCGCCCGATGTAGACGGCGAAGAAGGCGTAGGTGACGAAGTCGTAGAACTCGAGCGCATTGCCCGCCACGCTGGCGGCGATGACCCGCTTCGAAACGGGGACCGGCTGCGCGTCGGGCGCCGATCGAGGGACGTCCAGGGGATTGGCGGCGGAAATGGCGACTGAACTCATGGTGTTGGCTCTCGCTTCGTGAGGGTGGAGGCTGGGCAAGGGAAATCGGTCGAAGACCGGCGCATCGGCGCGGCGATCGAATCGAGTTGGCCGACGGTCGGCTCAGCGCTGGAACAAGTCCTTGTGCTGGATGCGTATCAGGTGCTTCTGCAGCTTCCCGGTGCCGGTGCGCGGGAACTCGGCGACGAAGACGATCGCCTTCGGCGTCTTGAAGCCGGCCAGGCGTGCGTCGCAGTGCGCCATCAGCGCTGCTTCGTCGAGTTCCGATCCGGGCCGGCGAACGACGACGCCGGTGATCGCCTCGCCCCAGTGCGGATGCGGCAGCCCGACTGCCGCAGCCTCCGCCACCTCGGGGTGTTCCATGAGGCAGCGCTCGACCTCGACCGAGGCGACGTTCTCGCCACCGGTCTTGATCACGTCCTTGAAGCGGTCTTCGAACCAGATCGCGCCATCGGCGTCGATGTGGGCCACGTCGCCGCTGTGGAACCAGCCGTGGCGCAGGCAGGCGCGGCTTTCCTCGGGCATGTGGAGATAGGCGTTCATGACCTGCGGCCCGCGGTAGACGAGCTCACCGGTCTGGCCGCGCGGCAGCAACCGGCCTTGTTCGTCCATCACGGCGACGCGCGTCATTGCGGTGGCGGTGCCCCAGGTTGCGGACTTGCTCCACTGGTGTTCGGGTCGCTGCATGCACGTCGCCGGCGTGAACTCGGTCTGCCCCGACCCGAGCACCACGTCCGCATTCGGAAACATCGCGTGGATGGCCGCCAGGCGTTCGTGCGGCATCGGGGCCATGGCGTACATCGCTCGGCGCATTCCGGGAAAGCTGCGCCCCTGCAGCGCGGGATGGTCAATCAGCAGGCCGTACATCATCGGCAGCAGGACCACGAGGTGGACGCCCTCGGCCTCGAACAGCGTCGCCGCCTGCTGCGGCTCGAAGCCCTGAGCCAGCACCACGGTGCCGCCGATGATCATCAGCGGCAGCACGACACCGTTGAGCATCGCGCAATGAAAGAGGGGAAGCGCGACCAGCGCCGTGTAGCCGGGTCCGCCATGCAACGCCAAAGCACCGCTCAGCCCGGCCATCGTCACCGCGAGATGGCTGGTCAACACGCCCTTGGGGTTCGAGGTGGTGCCACTGGTGTAGAGCAGTTGCACGACGTCGCGGTCGCGGACCTCGACCTCCAGGGGCGCGCTGCTGCCACTGGCAAGAAGGTCATCGAACTCGGCGGCGTCAGCCGGGTCGTCGCTGCGGGTATGAAAGCGATGTGCAAGCAGCGGCAGCTCCTCGGCCAGGACCGCCGAGGCCATGTCACGCAGCGGCGCTTCGACGATCAGCACGCGGGCCTCGGCATCGCGCAGGCACCAGGCGATCTCGGCCGGGCGCAGTCCGAGGTTGACCGGCGCGCACACCAGGCCGGCGCGGGCGCAGGCGAAGTAGGTCAGCAGCAGCTCGATGCAGTTGCGCGCCATCACGGCCACGACGTCCTGGTGCGCGAGTCCAAGGCCGAGCAGCGCATGACCGAGCTGGTCGACCTGGCGATCGAAGTCCTCGTAGCGGAGCCGGCGTGGACCGTCGACGATGGCGATCCGGTCCGGATGAAGGTCGGCGCAGCGGGCGAGCACGTCACCCGCGCAGACCCGTTCGACGAGGTTGCGCTCCAGCGCGCCCGTCGAGGCGAACTCATGTTCAAGCATTGCTTGTCTCCCTGATTTGTGCCGAGAAGATAGGGAGGCCGCTATGCCTTGTCTTGCGTGAACTGGCTACCGAGCGCCGCCTGGACAGGCGCTACATCGACGCTTCGAGCATCTGCCGATAGTCCTCCCGCGTCGCGAGCCGCGGATTGGTCTTGTGGCAGTGGTCGGCCATCGCGCCGTCGATGATCTTCTCGAACATGTCCGTGCTGACCCCGACCTCGGCCAGGCCCTTCGGCAGCCCGAGACGCGCGTTCATGTCGCGGATCGCGTCGCCGAGATCGCCGGCCGAATCGAGGTGCATCGCCTGCGCCATGCGCTGCAGCCGCTGATCCTTGCGGACCGATTCCGCACCCGAGTTGAAGTGAATCACCGCGGGCAGGAAGAGGGCGTTGAGCGTGCCGTGATGCAGGCGCGGATCGATGCCGCCCAGGCTGTGGCTCAGCGAATGCACGCAGCCCAGGCCCTTCTGAAAGGCCATCGCGCCTTGCATCGATGCACTCATCAGGTTGAGCCGGGCTTCGCGGTCGCTGCCGTCCTTGGTCGCGCGTTCGATGTGGCCCCAGGCGCGCTCCAGGCCGTCCAGGCCGATGCCGTCCGCCGGCGGGTTGAACGCGGCCGACATGAAGGTTTCCATGCAATGCGCGATCGCGTCCATGCCGGTGGCAGCGGTGAGCCTGGGCGGCAGGCCGAGCGTGAGTTCGGGGTCGCAGATCGCGGCCTTGGGCATCAGGAACCAGCTGTGGAAGCCAAGCTTGCGGTGGTCGTCCACGATGACGATCGCGCCGCGTGCGACTTCGCTGCCGGTGCCGCTCGTGGTGGGCACGGCAATCAGCGGCGCGACGCGGTCGGTGATCTTCGGCGAGCCGCCTTCGATGGTGGCGTAGGTCTTGAGCGGCCCTTCGTGCGTGGCGGCGATGGCGACGCCCTTGGCGCAGTCGATGGCCGAGCCGCCGCCAACCGCGATCAGTCCGTCGCAGCGCTGGTCGCGGTAGGTGGCGGCGGCAGCGCGAACGGCGGCCTCCGTCGGGTTCGACGGCGTCTGGTCGAACACCGCACTGGGTAGGTCGCCGAGCGCATCGAGCGCCTTCTGCAGGATGCCCACGGCGCGCACGCCGGCATCGGTGACGACCAGCGGCCGCGTGATGCCGACGCGCTCGCATTCGCTGCGCAGCAGCTGGATGGCGCCGAAGTCGAACTGGATCTGGGTGAGGTATTGGATGAGAGCCATGGGGTCGTGGTCCGGACGGTACGATGCGGATCCTCGAATCTAACAAGCACCGAGCACCTTGGACACTCCAGAAACCCCTGCGCTTGACACAACCGGGACAAACAGCCGGGCATTGACCCAATGAGCGCACTGACACCCAAGATGGCGAACGTGATCGAGCGGATGGAGCGCGCGGGCCGTCCGCCGCTCTACGCCCTGTCACCGGCCGAGGCCCGTGCCGCCTACGAGAAGGGCGCCGGCGTGCTCGAAGTGCCCAAGCCGCAGCTCGCGCGCGTCGAGGACTTCACGCTGCCGGCGCGCGACGGCCATGCGCTGCCGGCGCGGCTCTACGCGCCCTCGAACGAGGTGCTGCCGGTGCTGATGTTCTTCCATGGCGGCGGTTTCACCGTCGGCAGCATCGCCACGCACGACATCCTGTGCCGCGTGCTGAGCCAGAAGAGCGGCTGCGCGGTGGTCTCGCTGGACTACCGGCTCGCACCCGAGCACAAGTTTCCGACGGCGTCGAACGATGCGTGGGACGGCCTGCAGCACCTGGCGAGGAACGCGGCGCAATTCGGGCTTGACGGCACACGCATCGCCGTCGGCGGCGACAGCGCGGGCGGCACCTTGGCCGCGGTCTGCGCGATCCTCGGGCGCGATGCCGGGTTGCCCATTGCCCTGCAGATGCTGATCTATCCGGGGACCACGTCGCACCAGGACACCGCTTCGCACCTCCGCTTCGCCACCGGCCCGCTGCTCGGCGAAGCGCTCATCAGCTACTTCTTTGCCCAGTACGTGAGCTCGAAAGCCGATCGCGACGACTGGCGGTTCGCGCCGCTCAACGCCGACGATGTGGAGGGCGTCGCGCCCGCCTGGATCGGCCTCGCCGAGTGCGACCCGGTGGTGGACGAAGGCATTGCCTACGCCGACAAGCTGCGAGCCTCGGGCGTGCCGGTCGAGCTGGAAATCTATCGGGGCGTGATCCACGAATTCGTCAAGATGGGTCGCGCCATTCCCGAAGCGCTCCAGGCGCATGAAGACGCCGCCCGCGCACTCAGAGAAGCCCTGCAACCATGACGAGAGCCATGACCGAGACACTCAAGAAATCCGACTTCCGCTTCTTCCACCGCCTGCGCGTGCGCTGGGCCGAGGTGGACATGCAGAAGATCGTCTTCAACGCGCACTACCTGATGTACTTCGACACCGCGATCGCCGACTACTGGCGCGCAATGGCGTTGCCGTACGAAGAGGCGATGCTGTCGCTCGGCGGCGATCTTTACGTGCGCAAGGCCACGGTCGAGTTCAATGCCTCGGCGCGGGTGGACGATGTGCTCGACGTGGGCATGAAGTGCGTACGCGTGGGCAATTCGTCGATCCTGTTCCTGGGCGGCCTGTTCCGCGGCGACGAGTTGCTGGTGACCTGCGAGCTGGTCTACGTCTACGCCGATCCGGCGACCCAGACTTCGAAGCCGGTGCCGCCGCTGCTTCGCGAGGTTCTCGCGGGCTACGAGGCCGGCGAGTCGATGCGCGAAGTCATCACCGGCAACTGGGATGCGATCGGCGAGGGCGCGGGCAAGGTGCGGCGCGAGGTTTTCATCGACGAGCAGCGCATCCCCAAGGAGCTGGAGTGGGACGAGCATGACGCGATCGCGGTGCATGCGGTCGCGCGCAACCGGCTGGGGCAGGCGATCGCGACCGGGCGGCTGGTGCAGGAGTCGCCCGGGCTGGGCCGCATCGGGCGCATGGCGGTGCACCGCACGCTGCGCGGCGGTGGTCATGGCGAGGCGGTGCTGCGTGCGCTCGAAGCGGCTTCGGCTGCCCGTGGCGACAAGGAAGTCATGCTGCATGCCCAGCGCAGCGCCGAGAGCTTCTATGCACGCCTCGGCTACGCGCCGCACGGTGAGCCCTTCGAGGAAGCAGGCATCGCCCACATCGAGATGCGACGAAAGCTCTGAGAGCCAGCCGCCGGGAAACCCCGGTGGCACCCGGCCGGGCCGCCGCTCAAGATGGCCGCTTCGATCTTTTCGGAGACACGGCGATGGCCAACTTTGTTCTCGTTCATGGCGCGTGGCATGGTGGGTGGTGCTACCGGGAAACTGCGAATGCGCTCCGCGCGGCCGGACACAACGTGTTCACGCCCACGCACACCGGCGTCGGCGAGCGCTTTCATCAGTCGGCGGAGAACGTCACGCTCGAAACCCACATCCGCGATGTCTGCGGCTGCATCGAGTGGGAAGAGCTGAACGACTTGATCCTGGTCGGCCACTCGTATGGCGGCATGGTCATCACCGGTGTCGCCGACCGCATGAGCGAGCGCATCCGCACGCTGGTCTATCTCGACGCCTTCGTGCCGGAGAACGGTGATTCGCTGATCCGTCTGATCGACAAGGCGCTCGCGCCCGAGGTGGCTGCGCAGTTCGTCGGCGCCTTCCGCGGCACGGCACTGCAAGGCAACTGCGGGCTGATGCAGCCGATCCCGGCCGAAATGTTCAACATCGCGCAGGTCAACCGCGCCAGGGTGGACCGCTTGTGCCGGCCGCAGGCGCTCGCGACTTTCGAGATGCCGCTCCTGCTCACCGGCGCAGGCGATTCGATCAAGAACCGTCTCTACATCCTGGCCGATGGCTGGGATCCGAGCCCGTTCCGCTACTTCGCGGCGAAGGTCGAATCGGCGCCGGGCTGGCGTTTGATCAAGATGCCGTGCAGCCACGACGTGATGGTCGACATGCCCAAGGAACTGGCTGCCGAGCTGCTCAAGCTGGCCTGAGGCGGCGCCGTAGCGGGGAGGGCGCGGTGGCAGGGCGGTGGTAGTCTTGCCGCCCCATGAATCTCCGCACGAAGATCGTTGCGCTCGCCATCGTGCCGCTGCTGACGGCACTGATGCTGGTCGCCTTCGCGGTGCGGCACCAGGAGCGTGACCTGGCGCAGCGCGAGCGCCTGCTGGCCGAACAGACCTACATGACCCAGCGACGCAGCGAACTGCGCAGCTATGTCGATCTTGCGGTGAGCGTCGTGCGGCCGCTCTACGACAGCGGCAAGGATGACGAAGCGGTTCGTGCCGAGGCGCTGCGCCGGCTGGCCGCGCTAGACTACGGCGACGACGGCTATTTCTTCGTCTACGACCTCGAAGGCAGGTCGCTGATGCATTCGCGGCAACCCGAACTGGTCGGACAGCGGCTCTGGGAACTGCGCGATTCGAAGGGCCGGCCCACGATCCAGGAACTGATCGCGCAGGCGCGCAGCGGCGGCGGCTACGTCGAGTACGAATGGCGCAAGCCATCCAACCAGCAGATGGCGCCCAAGCTCGGCTACGTGACCATCCTTCCGCGCTGGAACTGGATGGTCGGCACCGGCCTGTACCTCGACGACATCGACTCGGCGATGCATCGCCTCGACCAGCAGATGAGCGCCAATCTCACCACCACGATGCTGTGGATCGTCGGGATCGCGGCGCTGGGGATCGCGGTAGTGAGCGCGACGGGACTGCTGCTGAACCTCAGCGAGCATCGCGTGGCCGAGACCAAGCTGCGACAGCTCGCACGCCAGGTGGTGCAGTCGCAGGAGGACGAACGCGCGCACCTGGCGCGCGAACTGCACGACGGCACCAGCCAGACACTCGTGTCGGCGAAGCTGCTCATCGAATCGGCGGTGGATGCGCTGGAGCGCGGCCGGCAGTCGGTGCCGGCTTCGCTGTCGAAGGCGCTGCAGCGTCTCAATGAGTCGCTCTCGGAGGTGCGCGGCATCTCGCACCGGTTGCGCCCGGCGCTGCTCGACACGTTGGGCCTGCCGGCGGCGCTCGAACGGCTGGGCGCCGAGTTCGGCGACGAGGGGCCGATCGAGGCCGCGGTGTCGATCCACGGCACGCCGCGCGAGTTGCCGCAGGAAGTGAAGACCGCGCTGTTCCGCGTTGCGCAGGAGGCATTGACCAACGTGCACAAGCATTCGCATGCCACGATCGTCGACATCGCCCTGGCATTCGACGCCCGTCACGTACGGCTCGACATCACGGACGACGGCCGCGGCTTCGACGAAGCGGCGGTGCAGGCCGACCCCCGCAGCGGCATCGGCCTGCGCAACATGCGCGAACGCATTTCGGCGATCGGTGGGCGACTGGATGTGCTCTCGGGCGAGTCGGGCACGTCGATCCTGGTCGAGGTGGCGCTCGAAGGTCCGGGGGCTGCATGAGGAATCACGACACCATTCGCCTGTTTCTGGTGGACGACCACCCGCTTGTCCGCGACGGGCTGCGCGCGCGCCTTTCATCGCTGCCGGAAATCGACATCGTCGGCGAGGCGGACGGTGCCGCCGAGGCGCTCCCGCTGATCGAGGAACTGAAGCCCGACCTCGTGCTGGCCGACGTCGGCATGAAAGACATCAATGGCATCGAACTTGCTGCCCGGCTCCAGGAGCGGCAGCCGGAGGTGCGCGTGGTCATGCTCAGCATGTATGACAACCCCGAATACGTGCAGCAGGCGCTTCAGGCTGGTGCGCGCGGCTACGTGCTCAAGGATGCGCCGGCGAGCGAGATCGTCGCGGCCATCGACGCGGTGACGGCGGGCGGGACCTTCCTGAGCCCGGCGGTGTCGAAGCGGCTGTTTCGCAACCAGACGCCGCGGCCGCTGCTGACGCCGCGCGAGAGCGAGATCCTCTCGGCGCTCGGCCGTGGCGCATCGAGCAAGGAAATCGCGCTCGATCTGGGCCTGAGCGTGCGGACTGTCGAGGCGCACCGCCAGAGCATCAAGCGCCGCCTCGGCATCGAGGGGCAGGCGGAACTGATCAAGTACGCCGTCGAGCACGCCCGAAAGCTTTGAGGGTTATCCCTTAGGTGTTCTCGCGCGGGCGGCTTGCGCAGTGCAACCGATGCGCAGAAAGTAGTGTCTCGCGACACTCCCGGGGATCAGCTCAAGGAGACATCCGCATGCAAAACCTGCGCCGCCACCTGGTGTGGCTTGTCGTCGCCGTCGTCGGTGCCTTCGCACTCGGAACGGTGGCGCTATCGCGAGGCGAATCCATCAACGCGCTCTGGATCGTCGTCGCGGCCATCTGCACTTACCTGATCGCGTACCGCTACTACAGCCTTTTCATCGCCGAGCGCGTGCTCGGCCTTGACGGCAGCCGCATGACGCCGGCCCACCGTCACAACGACGGGCTCGACTACGTGCCGACGGACAAGAACGTGCTGTTCGGGCACCACTTCGCGGCGATCGCGGGTGCAGGGCCGCTGGTGGGGCCGGTGCTCGCGGCGCAGATGGGCTACTTGCCCGGCCTGTTGTGGATCCTGGCCGGCGTGGTCTTCGCCGGGGCGGTGCAGGACTTCATCGTGCTGTTCATCTCGACGCGGCGCGATGGCCGCTCGCTCGGCGACCTGATCAAGCAGGAGATGGGCACGGTGCCCGGCATGATCGCGCTGTTCGGCACCTTCATGATCATGATCATCATCCTCGCGGTGCTGGCGCTGATCGTGGTGAAGGCGCTCGCCGAATCGCCATGGGGCACGTTCACGGTCGCAGCGACGATTCCGGTCGCGATCTTCATGGGGATCTACCTGCGCTACATCCGCCCTGGCCGCATCGGCGAGATCTCCGTCATCGGCTTCGCGCTGCTGATGCTCGCGATCTACGGCGGTCAGGTGGTGAGCCAGAACCCCGATTGGGCCGCCATGTTCACCTTCGACGGCAAGGCTCTGACCTGGATGCTGATCGGCTACGGCTTCATCGCCGCGAGCCTGCCGGTGTGGCTGCTGCTCGCGCCGCGTGACTACCTTTCGACCTTCCTGAAGATCGGCACGATCATCGCGCTGGCGATCGGCATCGTCTTCGTCGCGCCGCAGCTGCAGATGCCGGCTGTCACGCAGTTTGCGCAGGGCAATGGCCCGGTCTGGTCGGGCAGCCTGTTCCCGTTCCTCTTCATCACCATCGCCTGCGGCGCGGTGTCGGGCTTCCATGCGCTGATCTCGTCGGGCACCACGCCCAAGATGCTGGACAACGAGCTCAACGCGCGCTTCATCGGCTACGGCGGCATGCTGGCCGAATCCTTCGTGGCGGTGATGGCGCTCGTCGCTGCCGCGTGCATCGATCCCGGCGTGTACTTCGCGATGAACAGTCCGGCCGCGCTCGTGGGTTCCACGCCGGACGCGGTGGCACAGGCGATCTCCGGCTGGGGCTTCTCGGTCACGCCCGACATGCTGCTGCAGACCGCCAAGGACGTCGGCGAGACGACCATCCTCGGCCGTGCGGGCGGTGCGCCGACGCTGGCGGTGGGCATGGCCCACATCCTTCACCAGGTCGTGGGCGGGCAGGCCATGATGGCCTTCTGGTACCACTTCGCGATCCTGTTCGAGGCGCTCTTCATCTTGACGGCGGTGGACGCCGGCACGCGCGCCGGCCGCTTCATGCTGCAGGACCTGCTGGGCAGCTTCGTGCCAGTACTGAAGCGCACCGACCTGATCGTGGCCAACCTGACCGCGACTTTTCTCTGCGTTGCGGCCTGGGGTTACTTCCTCTATCAGGGCGTGGTCGATCCGCTCGGCGGCATCAACACGCTGTGGCCGCTCTTCGGCATCTCCAACCAGATGCTCGCTGCCGTGGCGCTGATGCTGGGCGTGGTGGTGCTGTACCGCATGAAGCGCGAGCGCTATGCGTGGGTCGCCATTGCACCCGCCGCATGGCTGCTGGTATGCACCTTGACCGCCGGCTGGCAGAAGATCTTCTCGCCGGACCCGAAGGTCGGCTTCCTGTCGCATGCCTCGAAATACGCCGACGGCCTGGCCCAGGGCGTGCTGATCGCACCGGCCAAGACGCCGGAAGCCATGGCGCGCATCGTCTTCAACGACCGTCTCGACGCGGCGCTGTGCGGGCTCTTCATCTTCGTGGTGCTGAGCGTGCTCGTCTACAGCGTGAAGAGCTGCCTGGCCGCACGTTCGGCCAGCAAGCCGACCGCGCGCGAGACGCCTTTCGAACCGATGCCGGTGTCGGCCGCCGCATCATGAGAACCGCAGGCGCCAGCCTCACGGAATCGGGGCGCTATCTGGCGCGCTCGGTGGCGCAGTCGCTGCGCCTGATGGTCGGCATGCCCGACTACGACGCCTATCTGAGCCACATGGAACGCACGCATCCGGACCGCGTGCCCATGAGCTACGAGGCGTTCTTCAGGGAGCGACTGGAAGCGCGCTATGGCAGCGGCAAAGGCCGCTGCTGCTGAATCGCTCAGATGTCTTCGAGCAGGGGGTAGGGCAGGGGTTCGACCGTAAGCGTTGGCCCGTCGGCCGCGCGGGCGTGCAGGCCGCCCGCTTCGATTGCCGCGATCTGGATGGAGATCAGCCCGGCCCATCCTCCGCCGGGTGCCGGAGCGGCCTGGGCGACCAGACCGACCGGCTGCTCGGGATCGCCGGCGGCGAACACTTCCTGTCCGGCGGCGATCTCGTCGCTCGCCTGGACCAGGTAGGTGCGCCGCTTCAGCGTGCCGCGGAACTGGCTACGCGCCACCACTTCCTGGCCCGGGTAGCAGCCCTTCTTGAAGTTCACTCCGCCGACCGACTCGTAGTTGATCATCTGCGGCACGAAGGCTTCGATCACCGGCGAGGTCAGTGTCACGATGCCGCTTCGTACCTCGCTCCATGGCCACAGCGCCGGATCAAGGACCGAACCGTGGGGCGCGGCGCTGCCGGCCGGCGCGATCCAGAGTGCGCGTGGAACGCCGTCGGAGGGGTAGAGCGTCACGGCATGTGCGTCGCCCACCGCGATCGAGCGTCCGGGCAGCGAGGCCGGATCGACGTCGTTGGCCGCGAGTGCCGTACCGGCGAGGCCGTAGAGCGCGAATTCGTCGCTCGCATCGCTGAGCTTGGCTTTCGCGCGCAGTACATACATCGACAGCCGCTTGAGCGTCGCAGGCAGGATGTCGCGGCTGCAGACGAGCAGGATCCGGTCCGGTTGCGGCCGGATGCCGATGAAGCTCGCGATCGCCCGCCCCTTGGCGGTGCACAGGGCCGCAAGGCGGGCCTCGGCGGCATCGAGCAGCGCGAAATCCTGGGTGAGCTGGCCGTGCAGGAAACTGGCGGCGTCGGGGCCTTCGGCCCGGATGACACCGAGGTGGGAGAGGGCGGTCACGCCATTCAGAACGACTGAGGTCATCGCTGAATTATCATGGCCGGTCCCGATCCGTTCGATCGGCAGGGCTTCCTCCGCTTCCCAGTCTCTTTGCTTCCTTCGCCGGATTCCGTGCGCCGCTTCTTCCTCACGATCTTTCTGTTGGCCGCCCTGGGCGTTCTCGCCATCGGCGCTGCGGGTCTCTGGTGGGTCAACCAGCCGTTGCGGCTCCCGGCACCGAGCGTCGACCTGTCGATCGAGCCCGGCACCACGCCGCGCGGCATCGCTCAAGCTGTCGCCGACACCGGCGTGGACGTGCCCCCGCAATTGCTCTACTGGTGGTTCCGCTTCTCGGGCCAGGACCGGCAGATGCGCGCCGGCAGCTACGAGCTGGAGCGCGGCATCACGCCACGCACGCTATTGAGCGTGCTGGTGCGCGGCGAGGAGGCCACGCGCAGCATCGTTCTCGTGGAAGGCTGGAATATCCGCCAAGTGCGCGCGGCGCTCGCGAAGGCCGATCAGTTGAAGCCTGAAACCGCCGGCCTGACCGATGAGGACCTGATGACCAGGCTCGGCCGGCCGGGGCAGCATCCGGAGGGCCGCTTCTTCCCGGACACCTATACCTACTCGAAAGGCTCGACCGATTTCGCGCTGCTGCAGCGCGCGATGCGGGCCATGGACAAGAAGCTCGATGCGGCCTGGGCCGCCCGGGCGTCCGGGGTGGCGCTCAAGACGCCCGAGGAGGCGCTGATTCTCGCCAGCATTGTCGAGAAGGAGACGGGCAAGGCCCAGGACCGCGCGGAGATTTCTGCCGTCTTCCACAACCGCCTGCGCATCGGCATGCCGCTGCAGACCGACCCGACCGTGATCTACGGCCTGGGCCAGCGCTTCGACGGCAACCTGCGCAAGAAGGACCTGCAGACCGACACCCCCTGGAACACCTACACGCGCAACGGCCTGCCACCCACGCCGATCGCCATGCCGGGCAAGGCGGCGCTCCTGGCCGCCGTGCAGCCGGCGCAGAGCAAGTCGCTCTATTTCGTTTCGCGCGGCGACGGCACGAGTCAATTCAGCAGCTCGCTCGACGAGCACAACCGGGCGGTGAACCGCTACCAGCGGGGCAACACCGATCCGAACCAGCGGAGCGGTCAATGAAGGGGCTTTTCCTCACGCTCGAAGGCATCGATGGTGCCGGCAAGTCGAGCCACATCGATGCGCTCGAAGCGTTGTTCAAGGTTCAGGGGCGGCAGGTCACGCGCACGCGCGAACCGGGCGGCACGCCGCTGGCCGAAACCCTGCGCGGGCTGATCCTCGAACAGCCGATGGATGCGTTGACCGAATCGCTGCTGGTCTTTGCGGCCCGGCGCGACCACGTCGTGCGCGTCATCGAACCGGCGCTGGCGCGCGGCGATGTCGTGCTGTGCGACCGCTTCACCGACGCGACCTTTGCCTATCAGGGGGCAGGGCGCGGGTTCGATCCGGCGGTGCTGTCGACGCTCGAGCGCTGGGTGCAGGCGGATGCGGACGTTGCGGCCGGCGGACTCCTGCAGCCCGACATCACGATCTGGTTCGACCTGGCGCCGGAGATTGCGGCCGAGCGGCTGGCCGGGGCGCGTGTTCCGGACAAGTTCGAGTCGCAGCCGGTCGAGTTCTTCAAGCGTGTCGCTGCGGGCTACGCCGCGCGCGCGAAAGACGCACCACGCTTCGTCCGCATCGACGCCGACCAGTCGCGCGAGGCGGTGTGGCAACAGATCGAAGCGGCCTTGGCCGAGCGCGGTCTCGTGGCATCGCAGAGCGGAGGCGCGCCATGAGCCCCCGCCCGGCCGTTCCGAAGGGGGCTCGCACCGCAGTGCGAGGCACGGAGGTTGCTCAATGAACGCGGACACGCTGTCGCCGTGGCTGCGCAAGCCGCTCACCGAATTGCTGCGCCAGCGCGGCCATGCATGGCTGCTGCAGGGACCTTCGGGCTTGGGCCAATATGAGCTGGGCCTTGCGCTGGCCGCGGCCTGGTTGTGCGAGCAGCCCGAGGAGTCCAAGAAGGAGGGCGCTTGCGGGCACTGCCCCAGTTGCCATGCCATCCAGGTCCGCACGCATGCGGACCTTTGCGTGCTCATGCCTGAAGTCGCGATGCAGGCGCTCGGCTGGCCGCTCGACGAAAAGGCGCAGGCCGACATCGACGACAAGAAGCGCAAGCCAAGCCGCGAGATCCGCGTCGAGGCGATGCGCGATGCCGTGGGTTTCGCTCAGCGGACCAGCGCGCGCGGCTTAGGCAAGGTGGTGTTCGTCTATCCGGCCGAGCGCATGAACACGATCACTGCGAATGCGCTGCTCAAGACGCTGGAGGAACCCGTCGGCGATGTGCGTTTCGTCCTGGCCAGCGAGGCGGCGTGGCAGCTTCTGCCGACGATCCGCAGCCGTTGCCTCGGCTTCACGCTGCCGTGGCCGGAGCCGGGTGAAGCGCACGAGTGGCTGGTTGCGCAGGGCGTTCCAGCGTCCGATGCCGCCGTCCTGCTGCGCGCCGCTGGCGGCCGCCCGAGCGATGCGTTGCGCCTCGCGGCCCAGGGCCAATCGCCCAAGGCCTGGGGATTGCTGCCCAAGGCGATGGTGCGCGGCGATGTCAGCGCGCTGGCCGATCACGCGCCGGCGCAGGCCATCGACGTGCTCCAGAAGCTTTGCCATGACCTCATGGCGACCGACAGCGGCGCCGAGCCGCGCTTCTTCGACATGGCGGACCTGCCGCCGGTGCCGCCGAGGGGCGCATTGGCGCGCTGGTCGAAGTCGCTCGCCAATGCGGCAAAAACCGCGGAACACCCGTTCAATGCGGGACTCATGCTCGAAGCGCTTGTGAGCGAAGCGCGAACCACCCTAAACTCCGCACGCCGCCGCCCATGAACACACCTGCAGCTTCCACCCCCGCCGCGCCCGTCCGGCCCAGCGTCATCCAGTTGGCCATCAAGGAAAAAGGGGCGCTCTATGCAGCCTACATTCCGTTGTTCGCCGAGGGCGGCATCTTCATTCCGACCTCTCGCGAGTACCGTCTCGGCGACGACGTCTACGTGCTCCTGACCCTGCCGGACGATCCGCAACGCTATCCGATCGCCGGCAAGGTGGCCTGGATCACGCCGTCCCGCGCGGCCGGCAACAGGGCGCCGGGCGTTGGCATCCGCTTTCCGTCCGACGACAAGTCGCGCCAGCTCAAGGCGCGCATCGAGGAGGCGCTCGGCGGCACGATGGCCTCCGACCGGCCCACCCAGACCATCTGATCCGAACCCCGTCCTCACGGGGCGCGGACCGCAAGCGGCGCATCAGCGCCGCGCTCATTCCATTCCGCGATGTTCACCGATTCCCACTGCCACCTGACCTTTCCCGAGTTCGCGGACCAGATGCCGCAGATCCGCGCCGCCATGGCGGCCGCGCGGGTCGACCGGGCGCTCTGCATCTGCACGACCCTCGAAGAATTCGACGACGTCCAAGCCCTTGCGGCTGGTTATGACAATTTCTGGGCCTCCGTAGGCGTCCATCCGGACAGTGAAGATGTGCTGGAGCCCACTTTGGATGACCTCGTGCGGCGTTCGGCCCTCCCGAAAGTCATCGCGATCGGCGAGACGGGGCTGGACTACTACCAGATGGAAGAGCGCAAGGGCGGACGCAGCATCGCGGACCTCGAATGGCAGCGCAACCGCTTTCGGGTGCACATCCGTGCGGCACAACAGACGCGCAAGCCACTCGTGATCCACACCCGGGAAGCCTCGGCCGACACCCTGGCCATCCTGAAGGAAGAGGGCGAGGACGGCGGGCCGAAGGCTGCGGGCGGCGTCTTCCATTGCTTCACCGAGACCGCCGAAGTGGCCCGCGCCGCGCTCGATTTGGGCTTCTACATTTCGTTCTCGGGCATCCTGACCTTCAAGAAGGCGCAGGACCTGCGTGATGTGGCGGCATTCGTGCCGCTGGACCGGATGCTCATCGAAACCGACAGCCCGTACCTCGCGCCGGTGCCATACCGCGGAAAGACAAACAATCCCGCCTACGTTCCCTTCGTCGCACAGCAAATCGCCGAACTCCGAAGTCTGCCCGTCGAAACGATCGGAAAGGTGACCAGCGACAACTTCGACCGCCTGTTTGCGGCCGCAAAATCATGAAGAATTACTTTAAAACATTCGTATATCTTATTGTTCTTGCAGTAACTTTCGCTGCCCACGCCGATTCGTTCGACGACTTCTTCAGAGCCGTGCGCGCAGACAATGCCAGCGGCGTCAAAAGCCTCCTGAATCGCGGTTTCGACCCCAACACCCGGGATGCGCAGGGACAGACCGGCTTGCTGATCGCGTTGCGCGAGCCTTCACCGAAGGTGATCCAGGTCCTGATCGACTGGCCCAAGACCGACGTCGAGGCGCGCAATCCCAAGGATGAAAGCCCGTTGATGCTGGCCGCGATCAAGGGGCAGCAGGACATCGTCACGAAGCTGATCGAGCGCGATGCCGACATCAACAAGCCCGGCTGGACACCGCTGCACTACGCCGCGACCAACGGCCATGTGGCGATCATGAAGCAGCTGCTGGACAAGGATGCATTCATCGATGCGCAGTCGCCCAATGGCACCACGCCGCTGATGATGGCGGCGATGTACGGCTCGGCCGCTGCGGTGAAGCTGCTGCTCGAAGAAGGCGCGGATCCGCTGATGAAGAACCAGCTCGGAATGACCGCCGCCGATTTCGCGCAGAAGGCCAACCGCACGGACGCGCTCCAGATGATCAACGAGGCCGTGGGGGCCAAGGCCAAGAGGCCGGCGGATGGCAAGTGGTGAACCCCGGCCGGCGTCGAGGTGGCCGCCTTGAAAGACATACAATGTATATTATGTCAAATAAAGCCGAAGGCCGAGCAATCGATACCCAGCCTCCCTTCTATCGCGGCTGAACGGTTCAAAGCCTATCTGGGCTGCTCGTTGCCGTAGGTCTTCACGAGGTAGTCCACGATCAGCGGCATGTCCTCTTCGTTGATCGGGCCGTTGAAGACCTGCTTCATCCGCTTGACCATGGCCTCCCAATACGGGCGCGGCGCGCTGGGGGGCTGGTAGAGCATGTACTCCGCCGAATGACAAGTCATGCAGTTGGCCTGCGCCTTCTCGTAGCCCGGCAGCGTGTTCGCCTTGAGTTGCACGCCGTCCGGCGGCAGAGTGATCGTCCTTTCGGCAGCGCGAGCACCCGCCGCTCCGATGCACAGGGCCAGCGCGCAAGCGATCGGTGCAACGGAAGGTCTGCGGTTCATGTCTGTTGCTCCCTAGGCGGCAAGCATCTTGACGCTTTCGACCACGTTGCGCATGTAGCCCGCCGGCTGCCAGAGCGCTTCCATGGGCTGACTCTGGCCGGAGCGGTTCCAGGCCCGCACGCGAAGCACGTGGGTTCCCTTCCTGGGCGTGAAGCCGAAGGTGAATTCCCGGAACGAATAGCGCCCCATGTCGCTGCCGAGCGCGGCACTGCGCCAGCTTTGCCCGTCATCGGTCGAATACGCGACTTCGCGAATGCCCTGCCCGCCATCGAAAGCAATTCCGCGCACGACGAGGGGCTGGCCCGCACGCACGTGCGCGCCGTCGGCGTGCGAGGTGATGAACGAGCGCACGTTGAAGCGGCCGATCGGCCGGGTCGCTGCCGGCGCGGTGCCGGGCTCCACGCAGGCGCAGTCGTTGTCGGGCACCCGGTAGGCCGTCTTCATCCAGAAGCCGTCGAAGACGCTGTCGATCACCTGGATCTCCGAGAGGTGCTTCACCCAGTAGGTCCCGTAGTAGCCCGGCACGATGAGCTTGAGCGGATAGCCGTTCAGCATGGGGATGTCGGCGCCATTCATCTGCCAGGCGAGCATCACCTCGCCGTCCATCGCATGACCGACATCGAGGGCCTTGACGAAGTCGCCACCGCCGAAGAGCGCCATGTCCAGGCCCTTGAACGTGACCTGGCGGGCACTGTTCTTCGGTTCCGCACGTGCCAGCACGTCCTTGAGGGCGACGCCCGCCCAGCGCGCATTGCCCATCGCGCCGTTGCCCAATTGACCACCGGTGACCCGCGGATTGAACAGCGCTCGGCCATTGCCGGAACACTGGTTGACGGCCACGTATTCGATCGGCCTGAACTGTGCGCGCAGTTCGGCCAGCGTCAGCTCGAAGGGCTTGCCGACGGCATTGCCGCCGATCTTGATCACGTGCCTGTCGGCATCGATCGAGGTGGGAATGCCGGCGTTGTGGTAGCGCACGAAGAACGCATCGTTCGGTGTAAGCAGGCCGTCGTTGAAGACTTCGAACGGTGTTTCCAGTTGCGGCGGGCGCGAAGTCAGCACGATCAGCGGCCGCTTTTCCGGGTAGGCCGCGACGTTGCGCCTGCCATTGACGAATGGCATCTCGACAGTCGCGGCCTGCGCGAGGGCGGCCCGGCCGAGCGGGCCCAGCCCGAGCGCGGCGATGGCGCCCGTGCCGGCTGCGACCAGTCGGCGACGAAGCTGGTTCATGGGAGCGGCCATGTTTCCCTGCCCTCCCCTCAAGCGTGTGCGGTCACGGCCGCCGCGCGCGGGCGCAGCGTGGCCATCACCAGGTACACACTGCCTCCAACCGCCACGCCGATGAACCAGCCATAAATGTTCCACCAGGCCGGAAGCAGGTTCGTGAAGTTGGGCAGGAAGGTGGAGAAAAGGCTGCCGATCCCGGTCGCGACCAGCGCATTGACGTTCCAGCCGCCTTCGTAGCGATACTCGCCATGCTCCTGGTAGAGCGCCGCCACGTTGATGTCGCTCTTGGCCACGATGTAGTAGTCCACCAGGATCACGCCCAGGAGCGGGCCCATCGTCGCGCCGATCGCGTTGACGAAATGAGCCGCATTGCCCTCCCACGGCGCGAAGGGATAGAGGACGAGCGCGATCAATGCGGCGATCACCCCGCCCCGCTTGAAACTGATCACCTTCGGAAAGGTGTTTGAGATGTCGAACGCGGCAGACACGAAGTTGGCCACCACGTTGATGCCCAGCGTGGCGACCGCGAATGTGATCGCCGCAATGAGGGCGAGCACCCAGCTGTCGAACTTGGCGGAGATCTGCTCGGGATGCAGGAGCACTTCACCGTACACCTTGAAGGCCGCGATGGTGGTGACGCCAGCGACAAGCGAAAAAGCAATCAAGTTGATCGGCAGGCCCCACAGGTTGCCCGTGCGCACCGCCTCCTTGTTCTTCGCGAAGCGCGAGAAGTCGCAGAAGTTGAGGTAGAGCGCCGCGAAGTAGGTGATCCAGGTGGCGCCGACCGCCATCAACGCCCAGAAGGAGCCGGGCTGCCCTGAAACGCCGGCATCCTTGGTCTTTTCGAGCAGCAGATTCATGGGAATGCCGTGTTCGAACGAGAAGCCACCGGCCTTGACGCACAATCCGACCGCCAGGATCAGCATCGCAATCCAGACCGCCGGGCCCGCCCAGTCCTGGAACCGTCGGACCGTCTCCATGCCCTTCTGGATGATCAGCAACTGCAGTCCCCAGACCACGACGTAGCACATCACTTCGAGCCCTGTGTGTCCGACGAAATGCACGCTCTTGTGGAACTCGAGCATCGCATCGTTGCGGATCAGCAGCGCGACCACCGCGCTGGCGGCCGCGGCGGTCTGCGCCCCATACCAGAAGCAGGCCACCACAGCCCGCACCATGGCCGCCAGGTTGGCGCCCCAGACGCCGAAGGAGGCGCGTGCCAGCACCGGGTACGGCACGCCGGTCTTCTCGCCGGCATAGCCGATCAGGTTCATCAGCGCAAAGATCACCAACGAGCTGAGCCCGATGGCCAGCAGGAAATTGACGAAGCTGCCGCAGAGCAAGAACAGGCTGGCCGCGAGGTAGTAGCCCCAGAGGCTGTGAACGTCCGAAGTCCAGACGTTGAAGATGCTGAAGGCCCCCCATCGACGCTCCCGCGCCGGTGCCAGATCTTCGTTGTAGAGGCCTGGGGAAGGATTGCGGATCTCCATGGCTGTCTCCTCATGGCTATCTCGTCGCACACTAACATGCCAAGCTTGCGTCTGCTACTCCATTCCACCAGAACTCATGTCCAGCCTACGAGCCCTCTCCCCTCTCGAAACCCGTGTGCTCGGCGTTCTCTCGGAGAAGCAGCGCACGGTCCCCGACAGCTATCCGCTCACGCTGAACTCGCTGGTCGCGGGCTGCAACCAGAAGACGAGCCGCAACCCGATCCTGGACGTGTCCGAGGCCGAAGCCCAAGCGACTCTCGACAGTTTGAGGTCACTGAGTCTGGTGACGGAATCGAGCGGGGGGCGAGCGTCCCGCTACGCGCACAACATCGATGGCGTGCTGAGGATTCCGTCGCAATCGATCGTCCTGCTCACGGTGTTGATGCTGCGGGGACCGCAGACGCCGGGCGAACTGCGCATCGCATCCGAGCGCATGCACAACTTTGCGGACATCTCGTCCGTCGAGGCCTTCCTCGATGAGCTGGCTGAGAGGCCGGCAGGCGGCCTGGTGATGAAACTGCCTCGCCTGCCCGGAGCGCGCGAAAGCCGGTGGACGCATCTGCTCGGTGGTGCGCCGGAGGAAGATGCGCCCGCCCCTGCCGGCGCGCGTGGCAGCGACGAAGCGTCGCTGGGTGAAGTGGCCGCCCTGAAGGCCAATGTAGCCCGGCTGGAGGCCGAGCTGGCGGGCATGAAGGCGCTGGTCGGCCGGATCTGCTCGGAGCTCGGGATCAGCGACGCTTCCTAGCGAGCGTCGCGGCGCGCCAGGAGCACGTTGCCGCCGGTCGTATTAAAGGAGATTGTCGGGGCGCTGAAGTCACTCAGCGGCGCTCCAAGGCCGATCTCACCGCTGCCATGCAGCACGCACTCGTCACGCCGCAGCGCAATCTCGCCGCTTGCGCCCGCAGTGCCGTGAAAGCGGACCCAAGTGCCATAGGTGCTCACGTCCACGAGGACGCAGCTGCCGTGCCGCAATTCGATCCGCGCATGCAGGCGGGAAACGCGCGGATCGTTGACGACGAACTGCGCCTCGTCGACCCGGCCGAGATGGATCGGCAGATCCTCCACACGGAACAGCGTACGAACGTCGAGCCACGCCAGCTCGATCTGGCCGAACGACGAATCCGGCCCGCGCGCGGATGGAACCAGCGAAGCCGGCATCGTCAGGAACTCGGACACCTCGTCCTGCCAGTCGATGCGATGGACGATGGGCATTTCGTTCTTGCCGCGGATGTTGATCGGCCCCAGGCTGCGATGGCGCACTTCGCCTTCGTGCAACTGCTCGATCACCGACTCCGTGGCCCAAATTTGCCCGGGGCCTGCGAGGTCGCTGAGGCGGGATGCGAGATTCACGGCATCCCCATAGCAATCGCCGTCGACCTCGACAACCTCCCCGCTCGCAACGCCGATCTGTAGCTCCATGCGCAACGGAGTCGGCCAGGTCTGAAGGCGCTTCTGATGATTGCGCTGCATCTCGAGCACCGCGCGCGTCGCCGTGATGCCATTCCCGAAGATGGCGAAGACACCGTCGCCAAGGGACTTCACGACGCGGCCGCCGTGGGACTCGCAGACACCCCCGATCCATTGCGTCAGCCGCGTCACCGTCTCGGTGGCGCGCGCATTCCCCATGGCCTCGAAGACCCTGGTGCTCCCTGTCAGATCAGCGAAAACGACAGTCGAATTGACGCCCATGTTGTGCAGTTTTTGGTAGCCCTCGCCTTTGGATTATGGCAAAGCGGCATGAAAACACTCCCTCAATGCTTCAAATCGCGCGACTTAGGGGCGAACCCTGTTGCTTTTTCATTTAGTCACAGGCGCAGCGAACACTTTCGTTTTTAAAAGTAACACTTAGGTTCCAGTTCTTGGGTCGGCACTTGAACTGAAGCGTGAAGTATGTTGTTTTTAAACATGAAATGATGTTTCCATACTTGTGCGGCTTCGAAGCGGCGCTTAACGTAGGCACCCATCAAGGCTTCTGGCAACCCCGCCTTCCTCGCAATGGTGTCCTTCAGCAGGTTCTTCCGCTTTCTGTCCCTTCCCGGCCTCGGCTCGCGCCGTTCCACGGATCGTCAGATGGGCCAGATCCGTACCGCGATGCTGTCGCTGTTGCAGGTTCACGGCGGCCACTCGGTTCAAAGGGTGGCGCAGCGTGTTCGCTTCGCTGGCGATCTGGAAGCTCTCTGGTATCTCCGCCAGGACGTACTGACCGCGTTGAGCGCGGTCGATGGCGAGGTCGCCGCGCGCCGTCAAATGCGCCAGATCAATCGCCTCTTCAAGGGCGGCCTGCCGCACGCGATGGGGCCGCGTACCCATCAACGCATCACGAGCTGATACGCGTCCGAGCAGACGCAGAGAGGCCAACGGCCTCTTTTTTTCGCCCCTGCGCGCGTTCAATGCGCGTGCCGATGCCCCCAGACCATGAAGACGTCGCGACCATCGGCCGCGACCTCGACCTTGGCGCCGACCGGGA
Organism: Variovorax sp. YR216; assembly: GCF_900107745.1. Lineage (GTDB taxonomy): Bacteria > Pseudomonadota > Gammaproteobacteria > Burkholderiales > Burkholderiaceae_C > Variovorax. The sequence continues at coordinate 323,791 of NZ_FNRO01000001.1, forward strand.
GCAACACCTTCGTAGGCACGTGGCCGAACGGCAGTCCCGTCAGCACGGGCGGCTTGATCAGTTCACGCAGGCGTGCAGCCACCGTCTTCATGCCGAAGCCGCGATCGTGCGGAACCTTGCGAATCCCGGTGAAGTGTCCGAGGATGACCGCCTTCTGCCTGGCCAGCACGCCCGCCTGCCGGAGCTGGTCGAGCATGCGTTCCACGCGATACGGATGCTCGTTGACGTCCTCGAGGAACAGGACGCCCTTGTCGATCGACGGAAAGTAAGGCGTTCCGAGCAGGCTGGTCAGCACGCAGAGGTTCCCACCCCAGAGCACCGCGCCATGGATGCCGCGCATGGGCGCCAGGCCATCGATGTCGCGGGCGGGCATGCGCCAGCCGGTGCCCTCCCCTTGCCCGCTGAGCAGATCGTCGAAGCAGGCCTCCATGATGTCGTCCGCTCCGTCTTCGGCGCCGAAGTCTTCGCCGACCGCTGGCCCCGCCCACGTCACGCTGCCGGTCTTGGCGAGCAGTGCGTTTTGAAAGGCGGTGAAGTCACTGAGCCCGACGAACTCGGTGCCATCATGGATCGCCTTGGCCACCGCCTTGTAGGGAATGGCATCGAGGATGCGCGTGAGCCCGTAGCCACCGCGCGAAATGAGCGCCACGTCGGCGCCGCTCGCCGCCGCCCGCGAGATGGCCGCGACACGCGTGGCATCGTCACCTGCGAATCGCTGGTGGGTGGCGAGTGCGGCCTCATCGATTTCGACCTCGTGGCCGAGTGCCCGAAGCCGTTTGACACCGCGCTTGAACGCTGACTTGTCGCGCACTGCGCTCGACGGCGAATAGATGTAGATGTGCTTTTTCACGGGGCGAAGTATCCCATTGCGTCTTTGACCATCTGCTCCGCCTGCGTGGCGTCGGGGCCGGACACGTGCTTCGGCGTGCGGCCCAAGGCGCGCAATGCGGCTTCATGACCGCGATCGGGAAAGGGCGCTCGCCACGCTTCAGCGACGTTTTCACCAGCATCGGGCGCGACCATCACATGCAGGAAGCGGGCAGGTGCCGCCGAAGCAAGCAGCGATGCCAAGCGGGCGCCGCTGGCGCTGTGGACCAGCACCACGGGCCCGGGACGAACTCGCTCGAGCCACTCCTGTAATACGTCACGATGCCAATCCAGGCGGTGGACGCCCTCCCGCTTGGGTTTGTCGCTCTTGCCCATGCCAATGAGGTCCGGCACCAGCACCCGCACGCCGTTCGCGCGCGCGAGGTGGCGGAAGAAGTAGCTCCACTCGCCGGGCCCGTGGATGCAGAGCAGCACCCGTTCCGAATCTTTCGGGCCTTCATCGAGGTAGTGCATCCGCCATCCGCGTAGCGCCGGCAGATCGCTCACGTAGTTCGCATCGAAGGCGTAGTCGGCCAGCGAGCCAAAGCGTTCGGGCGGCGTGCGCAATGCGTCGTCTCGCAGCGGCTCGGCGGCCATGCGGGCCTCGTTGCGGCGTTCCTGAAAGAAACCCTGGAGAAGCGCCTGGCACTCCAGCGCGAGCACGCCGCCCTGCACCGACGTGTGGTGATTGAGTTGCGGCGGAGCGAACAGATCGACCACCGATCCGGCCGCTCCAGTCCTGGGATCCGCCGCGCCGAACACCACGCGCTTCAGCCGCGCGTGGAGCATCGCGCCGGCGCACATCGGGCAGGGTTCCAGCGTGACGAAGAGTTCGCAGTCGTCGAGGCGGTAGTTGCCGAGCGCCGCGCCGGCGGCGCGCAGCGCGTTGACTTCCGCATGCGCGCTCGGGTCGTGCTGCGCCACCGGCGAATTGCGCCCGACCGCAACGACCACGCCCTCCTTCACCACCACTGCGCCGATCGGCACTTCGCCGGCATCGGCCGCGCGGCTGGCTTCGGCCAGCGCGAGCTGCATCCACTGCGCGTCAGTTGTCATCCGGCACAGGACGCCGTTGCTGCGCGGCGTCGAGCGATTGCTTGACCTGCTCCTGAATCTGCCGGCTTTGCGTCCGAACGTCACCCGCCGGCGCTTGCGTGGTCGCCTGCGCACCGGGCGGCAGCGCCGGCGCCACGGCCGAACTCATCTGCTTCTTGGCCAACAGCCCGACCACGAGCAGTGCGAGCACGAGTCCGATCAGTCCAACGACGCGCATCTCAGCCTTCTCCGATCTGCGCCGGATCGGCAACCTGCATGCCCAGGCGTTCCATCCACACGGCCAGTGCGCGTTCGTCGGCCGAACCCTCGCTGTAGCGGGCATGCATCGCCGCATGCGATTCCTTGCGATGCTGGTTCAGCTTGAGCTTGCATTGCAGCGCGGTCACGCGCAGTTCGAAGCCCACGATGCCGCCCAGCATCTTGTGCTGGAACTCCTCGCCGAGATCGCGCCACTGTTGCGCATAGGCGGGTTCATGCTGCCCGATGAGGCGCTTCAGCAGCGCGTCCTTTTCGTCCGGCGTTTCGATCAGGCGGGCCTCGACGGTGCAATGCACAGCGAGGTAGTTCCAGGTCGGCACGCGGGCAAGGTCGGGATAGACCGATGGCGACAGGTAGGCGTGCGGTCCGAGAAAGGACGCGACCGCCTTCGGCCGTGCCTGCAGATAGCGCCAATGGGGATTGGGCTTGGCGCAGTGGCCGAGCAGCGACCAGCCGCCCTCTCCCCGATCGTCCAGCACCAGCGGAAGGTGCGTGACGAAAGGCACGCCCTCGTCATCGGTCGAGACGAGGCTGGCAAAGGGATGCGAACGCATCAGTTCCATCGCAACCTCGCGGTCGGTGGAATTGAACTGGGGAGGCATGTACATCGGGCGGATCCTGTCTCAGGAATCGCCCGATTGTGCTCGACCGCGCTACCGTGCGCCGGCGGATTTCAGCTTTTCGACCATCGCCGCGTAGCCGCGCGCCTTGGCGAGTTGCAGTGGCGTGTTGCCCTGGCGGTCCGCGAGTTGCGTATTGGCGCCGGCATCGACGAGCGCAGCCATCGTGCGCTGGTGGCGCACCCCGCCGTCGCCGAGCACGATCGACTCGATCAGCGCCGTCCAGTGCAGGTTGTTGACATGGTCCAGCGGTGCACCGGCGCGGATCAGGATGCGCACCACCTCGTCGTGCCCGAGGTGTGCTGCGGCGATGAGCGCGGTGCCGTCGTAGCGGCTGGTGGTCTGCCCGGCTTTCGCGCCAAGCGAGAGCAGCAGCGACACTGTCTGCGGATCGTCGGCGACCGCGGCGATCGTGACGGCGTCGTAGCGGTCGTTCTCGAGGAGATCGAGCTTCGCGCCGGCCTTGGCAAGCAGCGTGATCGCGTCACGCTGCCCTGCATAGGTCGCGACCTGCAACGGCGTGCGGCCCTGCGCATCGCGGGCGTCGACATCGGCGCCGGCCGCGATCAGTGCCTTGACCTTCGCGGCATCGCCACGCCATGCCGCCTGGTGCAGGCCCACATAGGCCTGCGCCTCGGCGGCGGAAGGTGGCACCTGGGCGGTCGACAGCGCGGGCGCCATCGCGACGAGTGCGCCGAAGACGACTGCGCACCCGCACCGACGCAGCATGCCGCTCATGTCGCTCAACCCAGCTGCGCCTTGACCTTTTCGAGCGCTGCGTTGGCGCACTGCTCGTCCAGGTGGCCGCCCGGGGCGCCGCCGACGCCCACGGCGCCGATCACTTCATTGCCGGACTTGATGGGCACACCGCCGCCCAGGAGCAGGAAGCCGGGAATGTTCACGAGGTTGGCCGCGCCGGGGTTCTTCTGCGCGTTTTCCATCATGGCCGACGTCGGAGCCTTGGCAGAAGCCGAAGTCCAGGCCTTGCGCTCGCTCGCGCCCAGCGTGTGCGCACCCGCGTTGTCGGCGCGCTGGACGGCGCGCACGACGCCGGAGCGGTCGACCACGGTCGCGCTCACCGAATAGCCGTTGGCAGCGCAGGCCGCCACGGTCGCGGCAGCGATCTGGTTCGCGAGGTCGAGCGACATGTTCTTTTCGGTGCGCACGACGGGTGCCGGGCTCTGTGCCTGCGCGGTCACCGCGGCGGCTGCGAGAACTGCGGCGAGAGCGCCGAGGCGAAGGGAGGAATGCATGAGGATCTCCGAAGGTTGTGGTTGCTTGGGGCCAGCGCTTCGCCAGCCGCCCGGCAACTTTAGGAGTGCCGCCTCTGCAAAGGTATTCGTACGGCTACGCGCGACGTTCCGTAGAACTACGGAGCGCCATTTCAGTTGTCGCTGTCCACGAGCGCTGCGTAACGCCGGATCAATCGCGCCAGCGAATCGCATTCAAGCTTGGCGAAGAGATTCGCGCGATGCGTCTCGACCGTGCGCGGCGAGAGCGCGAGCGTCCGTGCGATCTCCTTGTTCGTGAGGCCGGTGACGATGAAACCCAGCACCTCGCGCTCCCGCTCCGACAACTGCGCATAGCGATCTCGCGCCACCTGATCCGCCTGCGTGCGCTCACGGGATCGAACATGCTGTCGCACCGCCTGCTGGACCACCTCGAGCAACTGTTCGTCGTCCACCGGCTTCTCGAGGAACTCCGCCGCGCCGGCCTTGAACGCGCGCCGGCACATCTCGACGGTGCCGTGGCCGGTGAGCATGATCACCGGCTGGTCGACACCTTGTGCGATCAGCGTATCCAGCACGGTGAGTCCGCTGATGCCCGGCATGCGGACGTCGAGCACGATCGCGCCGATGCCGTTGCGATCGAAGCCTTCCATGAAGGCCTGCGGGTCGGACCAGGTCTGCGCACGAAGCCCGACTGTGCCGATCAGCAGCGCAAGGCTCTCGCGCACCGCGCGGTCGTCGTCGATCAGATGGATCAGAGGAGATTGCGGCTCGTTCATGCGCTCGGCTTTCCGGTGTCCGCACCAGCCAGCGGCAGTCGCAGGATGAATCGCGCGCCGCGCTGCGCAGCAGGCTCGGCGCCCAACGTGCCACCCATGCCGACGGCCAATGTTTCGCACAGGCTCAGGCCGAGGCCCAGGCCGCCTTCGCGCGTGCTGAAGAAGGGTTCGAAGATGCGCGGCAAGGCATCGGGCGGGATGCCGCGCCCGCTGTCGGTCACGGTCAGCACCCCGTGGTTGCCCTGATGGCCGATCGCCAGAACCAGGCGGCGCTCGCCGGGAGGCACGTCTTCCAGGGCCTGCAGTGCGTTCATCAGCAGGTTGTGCACGATCTGTTCGAGCGCGACCGGCTCCGCCAGCACCACGACCGGTGCGTGCACCGTGTCCTCGAAGGCCGGCGTGACCGAGCGCCGCGCGAACTCGGGCGCGAGCAGATGGAGCGCGCCGCGCACCACGTCCTGGACAACGACGGGCTGGGTGCTGCCCGATCGGTCGGGCCGCTCGATCACGCGCCGCAGGCGCCCCACGACATCCGCCGCACGGCGCGCCTGTTCGCTCGCCCGCTTCATGGCATCTTGCGCGGTGGCGAGTTCCGGCGGATCGTCGTCCAGCAGCCGGCGCGCGGCCTGCGTATTGGCGAGCACCGCCGTCAAGGGCTGGTTCAACTCATGCGCCATGCCAGCGGCAAGTTCGCCGAGCGCGTTGAGGCGCGCAACCTGCCCGAGTCGCAGCAGATCTTCCGCGCGACGACGCTCGATGCGCTGCCGCTGCAGGGCCTGCGCGCCGCCGAGCACCACGGCCACTGCGAGCGCCCAGCCGGCCATGGTGCCCCAGGGCAATTCGCGCCACGAGACATCTCGCTCTGCGATGAGTTCGAAACCCTGGCTTTCCGACGCGAGCGTCTTCCGGAAGTCGAAACGCCATCCGCCGAATGCAGTGGTGTCCCCCGGCTGGACGACGAACTCCTGCCCGTCCTTGTCGAGCACCACGCGCACGGGACTGGTCTTCGGGTCCATCGGCCAGTCGCGCCAAGGCACGGTGGCGGCGAGGTCGACGTCGATGAGGTAGCTGACCGACGCCGCACCCATCATCAGCTTGTATCGGCCGCCCGCGAAATCATCGGCCACGTACTCCGGCCGGCGCAGTTCGCGCGAACGGGCTTCCGCGGCCGCCAGCGCGGGGTCGGTCCACGGGGCGCCACCTTCGTGCCGCTGAACCGCAAGAATCGACGGATACACCGACGACAGCCGCCGCTCGGGCGCGCCCCCCGGCGCCGGCTCCAGCAGCGCGAGCGTTGCGAGCACCGCGTCGTACTGCACCACCTGCTGGCTCATCAAGCGATGCGCAATGCGGCCGTTGGCGTCGAAATCCTCCCGCAGCTGCCGGATCTCGCCGCGCGCGATCCAGACCGCGCCGACGCCGGTGACCAGCAGCCAGGCGAGCCACCAGCCCCCATGTGTGCGCAACCATTGCCTCATGGCGCGGATTGTGCCCGGCGCGTTCCGCGAAAATCCCGCCTCATGACGGTTTGGAGATTTCCCCTCGCGGCGCTGGCCGTGGTTCTCGCCGCCGGCTGCGCGACCGGCGCAAGGCAGCAGGCGATGGCGGACGCGCGCATCGACACGGTCGAGGCCGGCGCCTTCGATCTGTGGGTCGGCCCTTCAGCGACGCAGGGTCTGAAGACAAGCTTCGTGCTCGCCGAGCCCGATTGAGGCGGCGCATGCAGAACTCGCTGTTCGACGATTTCGAGGACGCGGACGAACCCGCATCCGTCGCCGCACCTGAAATCGCGCCCGCGCCCGCACCGAAGAAACGCGCCGCAGCGCGCACGACCAAGGTGCTGCCGGCGCCGCCCGATTCCGTCTTGCAGGCGCTGGCGATCGAGCTGCCGACCAACCTCCGGCTCGGCACTTCGTCGTGGCACTTCCCGGGCTGGACCGGCATGGTCTGGGAGGGCGAGTACGAACAGTCGGTGCTGTCGAAGCACGGGCTCGCCGCCTATGCGCAGCATCCGCTGTTCCGCGCAGTGAGCATCGACCGCAGCTTCTACAAGCCGCTCACGGCGACCCAGTTCGCGGCCTACGCGGCCCAGGTGCCGGAGGACTTCCGCTTCACAGTGAAGGCGCCGAGCCTCGTCGCCGACGCGATGATGCGCGGCGAGGACGGGCGCGGCATGCAGGCCAATCCGGCCTTCCTCGATCCGGCGCTGGCCGCCACGGAATTCGTGCAGCCGGCGCTGGACGGACTCGGGCACAAGCTCGGCGCGCTCGTGTTCCAGCTCAGTCCCCTGCCCGGTCCGATGCTCGCGCGCATGCCGGAGATGCTGGAGCGGCTCGGCACGATGCTGCGTGCACTGCCCGCGCTGCGGCCGGTCGCGCCCGACGGCGTGGTCGCGGTGGAAGTGCGCAACCCGGAGTTCCTCACGCCGGCCTTCTGCGATGTGCTGCGCGACGCGGGCGCGACCTATTGCCTGGGCCTTCATCCCAAGCTGCCACCGATCGAGGCGCAGCTTCCACTCCTGCGGGCGCTCTGGCCGGGCCCGCTCGTGTGTCGCTGGAACCTCAACCGGCTGCACGGCGCCTATGGCTACGAGGACGCGAAGGCGCTCTACGAGCCCTTCGACAAGCTGGTTGACGTCGACCCCGAGACCCGGGCGACGCTCGCGCGCGTGATCGTCGGCACCACCGGCGCGGGCCAGCGCGCCTATGTGACCATCAGCAACAAGGCCGAGGGCTCTGCGCCACAGACGGTGCAGGCGCTGGCCGAGGAGGTCCGCAGGCGACTGACGGCGAATCGCTGAGCGGCACACCTGCCGGCAAGCGCGTCAATCCACCAGATCCGGATCGCTCGCGATGATCTCGTCCCACAGCGTCTGGAAAGAAAGCCAGCCGAAGGTCGGCGACCCCAGCACCGATGCGAGCCAGCGTGCGTCCTCCTCGCGCCATTGCGTCGGCTTGCCGGCGGCTTCGGCCATCAGCTGGGCCTCGCAACAGCGGTTCATCAGCACGAACCACCACGCGGCCTCGTCGATGCTCTGCCCCGTCGTGAAGATGCCGTGGCCGGCGTGGATCGCGACGCGGTGCTCGCCGAAGCCGGCCGCGAACCGGCTTGCCGCCTCGGGATCGCGCACCACGCGCGGCTCGCGGATCAGCGCCTGGTTCCCGAAGAAGATGCACGCATCCTGCGTGATGGGGTCCAGCAGGCGCTCGAACGACGACCAGGTCGAGGCATGCGGCGCGTGCGCATGGCAGACCGCGTTCACTTCCGGGCGCGCGCGGTGGACTGCCGTGTGAAGCAGCAGTCCGACCGGATTGACCATGCCGCTGCCGCGAACGACCTTGCCCTCGGGGTCGACCTGCACCAGATGCGACACCTTCACCTGATGCATCGCGACCCCGACCGGGTTGACCCAGAAGTGGTCGGGCAGCTCGGGATCGCGAACCGTCACATGGCCCAGGAGGCCTTCCGAGAAGCCGCGCCGCCCGAAGATCCTGCAGGTGGCGGCGAGGCGCTGCAGGGCATGCGTTCGCTCGGCCGCCTTGGTCTCGAAGCGCGGCGGGGTTCGGGTCACGAAATTCTGAACGCCGATCTGCACGATGGCTCTCCTTCAGTCGCGGGAGTTCCGGCTCGACGCCGGTCGGCGTAGTGAATCAGATCGCCCGGGCCTCTGCAACCGCGAACGCCTGCATGGCCTTGTTGCAGATTGGAGGCCGACTATGATGCCCCCCACATCAGGAGGACGGCCTCCCCCGCGTCGGGAACATTGTCGGGACGGCCGGTTGTCTTTGACAAGGAGAACCCTCATGGCCTGGACCTATCTCGTCATCGCCGGCATCCTCGAAGTGGCTTGGGCCTATTCGATGAAGCTCTCGGAAGGCTTCACGCGGCCAGTCGCGGCGGCAACGACCATCGTGCTGATGATCGCCAGCTTCGCGCTGCTTTCCATTTCCATGCGCACGCTACCGTTGGGCACGGCCTATACGGTGTGGACCGGCATCGGCGCCGTCGGCGCCTTTGTGGTCGGGATCGTCGCGCTGGGCGAACAGGCCAGCCTCATGCGGATCGGCGCCGGCGTGCTGATCGTCGCAGGCATCGTGCTGATGAAGCTCTCCTCGCCGCAGTGACGCAGCGCAGCGCACGGCCCTACGAGGGATCGGGCGCTTCGGCTTTCTCGGGCTTCGGCCGGTACCAGCGCGGATAGAACGCGGCGACGCGCGGTCCGTCGGTCGCGAGCGCATGGCACCCGTCGAGTTGGAAAGGCTTCTCGGTCTCGGACACGCCGAGGTGGGTCCCGGCCAGCGTCTGGAGCACGCCGGTGCCCATGGTGCGCAGCAATTCCGACATGTGCGTACAGCCGCGGACGCCGCCGAAGAGCCGGGCGGTCTGCCGGCTGAAGCCCGGGCCGACGCGCAGGCCGATCAGCTGCGTGTAGTCCGGCGCGATGTTGCCGCAGGCATCGGGGAACGGCGCGGCGTCAGTCGAGGCGACCGCGTCGACGATGAGCGCCGTCGAATCGACCGTCAGGCGCAGCCACATCGAGTGGATCGCCTCGCCGCCCGGCCGCTCGCCGCCGGGAAAGACGAAATGCTGGTCGCGCACATCGCACAGATGGCCTTCGACGTCCCAGAGGCCGTCGCTGCGGCGATAGCCGCGAAGGGTGATCGTGCGCCCGTTCACAGGGGCGCGTTCTGCAGTGGGTGGAGGCAATGGCATGGCTGGCGCACGATCATGCCCGAGCGTCGGCGAACCCGTCTTGCGCACACTGGTTGCCCCTTCAAGCGCCTCGCTCGCCCGCCTCGCTGGCAGTCACCAGGCGCTTCAACCCCTGGTTCGACCGGATGACCAGCTTCTCCGCCTCGACCACGAGGAAGAACCCCAGCCCGCCCGCGATGAGCCACGGCCAGACGTATCCGGGAACCGCCTCGGTGCCGAAGACCGCCTGCAGCGGCGGCGCATAGGTGAAGAGCAGCTGAAGAACCACGACCGCGCCGATGCCCATCGGCAGGTACTTGTTGCCGAGATGGGCCTGCAGCGACATCGAGCTGTCGATCAGGTAGCGGCTGTTCAGGAGATAGAAGCACTGGCCGATCGTGATCGCATTGACCGCCACGGTGCGCCCGAGCTCGTCCGAAGCACCGTGCCCCTTCATCCAGTAGAAAGCCCAGAGCGTGAAGCCCAGCAAGGCCAGGCCGACAAAGACGATGCGCCAGAAACCGAACCCTGTGAGGATCGGCCGATCGACTGCGCGCGGCGGCCGGCTCATCACGTCCGCCTCATGCGGCTCGAAGCAGATCACGAGCCCCAGCGCGACGGAGGTCACCATGTTGACCCACAGCACCTGCGGCGCGGTGATCGGCAGCACGAGTCCCATGAAGATCGCCACCGCGATGACCAGCGCCTGAGCGAAGTTCGTCGGGAACAGGAAGAGGATCGCCTTCTCGATGTTGTTGTAGACGGTGCGGCCTTCCTTGACCGCTTCGCTGATCGAGGCGAAGTTGTCGTCGACCAGGATCATCTCGGCCGCCTCCTTGGTCACTTCGGTCCCCTTGATGCCCATCGCCACCCCGATGTCGGCCTGCTTGAGCGACGGCGCGTCGTTCACTCCGTCGCCCGTCATGGCGCAGATCTGCCGGTTCGCCTGGATCGCCTTCACGAGCCGCAGCTTGTGTTCCGGGCTGGCACGCGCGAACACGTCGACATCGCGCACCGTCTCGCGCAGCGCGGCTTCGTTCATGGCCTCGATCTCAGTGCCGGTGACTGCGGTCTTGCCGTCTCCGATGCCGAGCATCCGCGCGATCGCGGCGGCGGTGATCCGATGGTCGCCGGTGATCATCGTGACGCGGATGCCGCCGGTGTGGCATTCCTTGACCGCCGCGATCGCTTCGGGCCGCGGTGGATCGAGAAGCCCGATCAGCCCGATGAGCACCAGATTCCTCGGCAAGTCCCCTGGGCCGAGCGCGGCCGTTCCGAGTCCGGCGTTGTCGAGCCAGGCGAGGCCCAGCACGCGCTCGCCCCGGGCGGCCATCTGGTCCGAGACGCGCATGAAGCGCTCGCGGTCCAGCGCGGCGACCGCGCCGTCGACCCCTTGCTGGCGATCGCAGTGCTCCATGATGACTTCGGGCGCGCCCTTGACGAAGAGCACCTCGCGCCCGTCGGCGCCCGCATGCACCGTAGCCATGAACTTGTGCTCGGACTCGAACGGGATCGCGTTGATGCGCGGCCACGCTTCGCGTTCGGCATCGCGCTGCATGCCGATCTTGTTCGCGAACGGATACAGCGCGCCCTCCGTGGGATCGCCTTCGACCGTCCAGAGGCCCTCGCGCTGGAAGATCTCGGCGTCGTTGCAAAGCAGCGAATTGCGCGCGAAGAGTTCGAGCACCCGGTTCGATCCGGACTGGCGGCCGTCGTGCATGACCTCGCCCTCGGGTGCGTAGCCGCTGCCGCTCACCGTGTACTCGGCATCCGCCGATGCCGCCGAGACGACCATCATCTCCATGAGCGTCAAGGTGCCGGTCTTGTCCGAGCAGATCCGCGACACCGAGCCGAGCGTCTCGACGGCGGGAAGGCGGCGGATGATGGCGTTGCGCCGGGCCATCCGCTGCACGCCGATCGCCAGCGTGATCGTGATCAGGGAGGGCAGCCCTTCCGGAATGAGCGACACGGCGATGCCGACCATGGCCTGGAACAGCTCGACGAAGTTCATGCCGATCACCCAGTGGCCATACGCGAACACCACCACGCTGATCACGGCGACGACACCCGTGATCAGGTAGCCGAGCCGCTTGATCTGGCGCAGCAGCGGCGTCTCGAGCTGGCTGACGTTGGCCAGCAGCTGGTTGATCTTGCCGAGTTCGGTTTCGCTGCCCGTCGCAACCACCATGCCGGTCGCCCGGCCGGACACCACCATCGTCCCGGAAAACGCCATGCTCTCGCGATCGCCGACGGTCGACTTCACCGCGACCGGCAGGGTGGTCTTCTCCGCCGGGACCGATTCGCCGGTGAGCGCCGCTTCCTCGGTGCGAAGGTTCTTGACGTCGACGAGGCGCAGGTCCGCCGGCACCTTGTCGCCCGATTCGAGAAGCACCACATCCCCGGGCACCAGTTCGTCCGCGGGGATCATTCGCGTCTCGCCGCCGCGCGTGGCACGTGCTTCCGCGGAAAGCATGTTGCGGATCGAGTCGAGTGCCTTTTCGGCCTTGCCTTCCTGCACGAAGCCCAGCAGCCCATTGAGGAACACGACGCCGAAGATGATGCCGGCGTCGAGCCACAAGCTGAGCATCAGCTTCACGAAGCCGGCGCCGAGCAGCACGTACACCAGGATGTTGTTGAACTGACTGAGGAAGCGCATCAAGGGATGGCGCTTCTTGCCTTCCGGGAGCCGGTTCTTCCCGTGCGTGCGGAGCCGGTCGGCCGCGTCGCTTGCGCCGAGTCCTGCCGAGCGATCGGTGGCGAGTCGCTTCTCGACTTCGTCGATCGGCATCGCATGCCAGGAAGGTGTCTCAGCAGAAGCGGTCGGTCGTGATTCCATGGCCTCCTCCTTCTGGATCGCCTGGATCCGGTAGGAAACAGAACGCTGTCGGGCCCGCCAATGTAGGCCTCCGCGCGCCACCTGGGAAGCCTTTGGGACAGGCTTGGCAGCGTTGCCGAACGGCAGCAAACTGCATGTCGACCTTCAGCGATGCCGAGCCGCAAACACATCTGGCTGCCGCTGATGTCGCGAAGGAGGTGCCCGATGAAAGAGTCGAAAAGTGCCGCCCGACCCAATCCGGCCGAGAAACTGTCGCGTGACATCTATGAGCGGGAGTTGAAAAAGCTGCACGAAGAACTGGTCCTCCTGCAGAAGTGGGTCGTCGAGACCGGGCAGAAGGTCTGCGTGGTCTTCGAGGGACGCGATGGCGCCGGCAAGGGCGGCACGATCAAGGCGATCCTCGAACGCGTGAGCCCTCGAGTCTTCCATGTGGTCGCCCTCCCCGCGCCAACGGAGCGCGAAAAGTCGCAGATGTACACGCAGCGCTATCTGAAGCACTTGCCCGCCGGGGGCGAGATCGTCATCTTCGACCGCAGTTGGTACAACCGGGCGGGCGTCGAACGCGTGATGGGCTTCTGCACCGAGGAGCAGGCGCAGCGGTTCCTGAAGATCGTGCCCGAACTCGAGGATCTGGTCATCGAATCGGGAACGATCCTGCTGAAATACTGGCTCGAGGTCAGCGCGGAAGAACAGACGCGGCGCCTGCAGGCGCGCATCAACGACGGGCGCAAGACGTGGAAGCTTTCACCAATGGACCTCGAGTCCTATCGCAGATGGCATGAATACTCCCGAGCCCGTGACGAGATGTTCAAGGCCAGCGACAAGGACTGGGCGCCTTGGCACGTGGTGCGATCGGACGACAAGCGGCGGGCGCGGCTGAATGTGATCCGGCACATGCTGGACCACATTCCGTACAACGCCAAGCCGCCGAAACCGGTCAAGCTGCCCAAGCGATCGCTCAAGGGCGACTACGTCGAACCGGACTACCCCTACAGGTTCATCGCGGAGCACGATTGGGGCGCTCAACGCTCCGGTTGATTCGATCCGCGCTGGAAGTCGCCGCTCGCGCCCGTATCGCTCACGATCTGTCGCAGCAGCTCCGTGGCCGCCGGGGACAGCACCCGGCCGTGTCGCGAAATGACGTGGGTGCGGCCCTGATGCAACAACGGGTTCTTCATCGGCAGCGCGCTGATCTCGGCCGTGTCCAGATGCGCCGGCAGCGACAGGCGCGTCGACAGTGCATACCCCAGTCCTGCCGCCACGAAGTGCCCCAGCGCGCTGAACGAACTCGTGGTGAGCAGCGCGTTCAGGCGCACACCTTCGCTGATCTCGGCCGCCTCGATGTGCTGGCGCACGCCGAAGCCGCGATGCAGCGTTGCGCCGGGATAGGCCTGCAGGTCCGCCAGCTTGAGCGGCCGTCCCAGCCGCGTGAGCGGATGGCTCGCCAGCACCAGCGTCTGGATGGGCTGTGGGTGTGAATGATGCGAACGCAGGCGTTCGTCCTTCGGCGGCTGGAACAGCATGCCGATGTGTGCGCGCTCATCGACGATGCGCTTGACGATCTCGTCGCTGCTGCCCACATCCAGCGCGATCGTGATCCTGGGATGCGACTGCATGAAGGTGCGCAGGCTGTTGCGCATCAGCCAGTCGACGAAGCCCTCGCCCGCCACGATGTCGATGTGGCCGCGCTCGATCTTGCGGATGCTGTCGAGTTGCGCCAGCAGATGCTGCTTCTGGCTCTGCTGGCGGCGCAGGTAGCTGGCGAGCAGGTCTCCCGCATCGGTGGGCACGACGCCCCGTCCGCGCCGCTCGAGCAGGCGCGCACCGCATTCCGTCTCCAGCAGCGCGACCGCACGGCTGACCGCCGAAGCATCCATGCCGAGAACCTCCGCCGCGCCGCGCACCGAGCCGCTCTCGAGCACCTGCATGAAGTACCGAAGACGGCGGGTTTCCAGCTTGTCATCCATGGCGCGTGCCTCTAAGCGTTGCAATTAATGCAACAAAGATCCGGCAATTCTGTCATTGATGCACGACGGGCTTTCTTTCAGACTTCGCCTGCCCGCCCCGGGCGTTCACAGAAGGTCCCGAATCCCCCATGACTTCCGCCGCTTCTGCCACGCTTGCAACCGAATCGCTGGACAAGTCCGGCACAGGCAAATTCAAGCTCGTCGTCGTTTCGCTGATCGTCGTGGCGATCGCCGAGCTGATCGGGTCCACGCAGTTCAAGCTCGGTCCCGGCAAGGTGGTGCTGCTGCCGATGCTGTGGGCGCTGCTCATTGCCGCCGCATGGGGAATCGCCGCGCGCCGCGTGCCCTCGGTGGGGCGTGTGTCGACAGGTCTGCAGGCCTATGCGGGCGGGCTGCTCAATGCCGGGCTTCTGCTCTTCATGGTCAAGCTGGGCCTGACGGTGGGCGCGGCGCTGCCGCAGGTCCGCCAGGCCGGGTGGGCGCTGGTCTTCCAGGAGTTCGGGCACGCGTTCGGAACGCTGGCGCTGGGCCTGCCGCTGGCGCTGCTGCTGGGCATCAAGCGCGAAGCCGTCGGCGCAACCTTCTCGGTCGGCCGCGAAGGCAATCTCGTGATCATCGGCGAGAAGTACGGCATGGCCTCTCCCGAGGGCCGCGGCGTGCTGGCCGAATACATCACGGGCACGGTGCTCGGCGCGCTGTTCATCGCGGTGCTCGCCCGAGACCGCCTTCGAGGAGCACCGCACCGCGAACCTCGTGGCCAACGCGCTCATGCTGATGGACATCCCGGTGAATCGGGGGCTGGCCGGCACCGGCGTGGTCGGCACCTTGCGCAATGGCGATGGCCCGAGCATCGCGCTGCGCGCGGATCTCGACGCGCTCAACATGACCGAACTGGGTGACCGCCCGCACAAATCCACCTGCGTCGGCAAGATGCACGGTTGCGGGCACGACGGCCACACCGCGATGCTGCTCGGCGCGGCGCATCATCTGGCGCGCCACAAGCCGTTCCGCGGTACCGTGCATTTCGTCTTCCAGCCCGCGGAGGAAAACGAAGGCGGCGGCCGCAAGATGGTCGAGGATGGCCTCTTCGACCAGTTCCCGGCCGATGCGGTGTACGGCATGCACAACTTTCCCGGCATGCCGCGCGGCCGCTTCGGCATCCGCACCGGCACGATGACGGCGTACCTCGACACCTTCGAGATCGTCATCACCGGCAAGGGCTGCCATGGCGCGATGCCCGAAACCGGGATCGACCCCGTCATGATCTCCGCGCAGCTCATCAACGCGCTCCAGACGATCGTGAGCCGCCGCATCGGTGCAACCGACTCGGCGGTGGTCAGCGTGACGCAGATCCACGGCGGCGACACCTGGAACGTGGTGCCCGAATCCGTGGTGCTGCGCGGCACCGCGCGCACGCTCGATGCGGCCATCCAGGACAAGCTCCAGGCCGCCATGGGCCAGATCTGCGCGGGCATGGCGCAGACGCACGGCGCGACCGTGGCGCTCAACTACATGCGCGGCTATCCGGGCGTGGTCAACACCCCGGCAGAGACGTCCGCCGCCGCGCGCGCCGCCGCGAGCCTGGTCGGCGATGCGCAGGTCGACACCGACATCAAGCCGGCCATGGGCTCGGAGGACTTCGCCTTCATGCTGCTGAAGCGGCCCGGCGCCTACATCGGCATCGGCGCGGGCGAAGGCCCGAACGACCCGCCGGTGCACAACCCGTACTACGACTTCAACGACAACATCCTTCCGCTCGGCGCGGCCTACTGGGTGGCGCTGGTCAAGCAGCAGCTTCCGGTTGCATAGTGTGTCGATGCTGTCCGTCTTCGACATCTTCAAGATCGGCATCGGACCGTCGAGCTCGCACACGGTCGGGCCGATGCGCGGCGCGCGCATGTTCGCGGACGCGCTGGCGCGGGACGGGCTGCTTTCGCGGACGGCTCATGTGCACGTGACGCTTTATGGCTCCCTCGGAGCGACGGGGCATGGTCATGCCACCGACGTGGGCGTCATCCTCGGCCTGATGGGCGAGGCGCCGGATACGGTCGATCCAGCGACGGTACAGGCACGGATTCAGGATCTCCGGCGGTCCGGCAAGCTGCAGATGCTAGCTCGACATCCGATGGACTTCGAGCTGCTGCGCGACATCGAATTCGCCGGGCACGAGTCGCTGAGCGAACATCCAAATGGAATGCGGCTGATCGCGCAGGCATCCGATGGCGCGACGCTGGCTGATCGATGCTACTTCTCGGTCGGCGGCGGTTTCGTCGTCGAGCGAGGCGCCACGAGCGATGCGGCAGGTGAATCCCCGGCAACGACGTGGCCGTATCCATTTCAGACGGGCGACGAACTGATGTCGCAGGCGAGAGCTCACGGGCTTTCGGTTGCGCAACTGATGCTTGCCAACGAAAGCGTCTGGCGTGCCCCCGCCGACGTGCGCACAGGCGTGCTGCGCATCTGGCACGTGATGCAGCAATGCGTCCAGCGAGGCTTCGGCATCGACAACCCGTCGGCGAACGAGCACCTGCCCGGCTCGCTGCACATTCGCCGCCGTGCACCCCAGCTCCATCGCGAACTGCTCGCGCGTGACAGCGGCGCCGAGGGGGCGGACCCATTGGCCGCGATGGACTGGGTCAACGCCTTCGCAATGGCTGCCAACGAAGAGAACGCTGCCGGCGGCCGCGTGGTGACGGCGCCGACCAACGGCGCAGCCGGCGTCGTGCCGGCGGTACTGCACTACTTCGCGAAGTTCTGCCGCGGCGCATCCGATGACGGCATCGTCGACTTCCTGCTCACGGCGGCGGCCATCGGCATGCTCTACAAGGCCAACGCCTCGATCTCGGGTGCCGAAGTCGGCTGCCAGGGCGAAGTCGGCGTTGCGTGCTCGATGGCTGCCGGCGCTTTGGCGGCCGCACTCGGCGGCACCCATGCGCAGGTGGAGAACGCTGCCGAGATCGGCATGGAGCACAACCTCGGCCTCACCTGCGATCCGGTCGGCGGGCTGGTGCAGATCCCCTGCATCGAGCGCAATGCGATGGGTGCGGTCAAGGCGATCAACGCCGCGCGCATGGCCCTGCGCGGCGATGGCAGCCACTACGTGTCGCTCGACGCGGTGATCCGCACGATGATGCAGACCGGCGAGGACATGAAGTCGAAGTACAAGGAGACTTCGCTCGGCGGGCTCGCGGTCAACGTGGTCGAGTGCTGAGCTGATCCGTTCATTGCCGACACAGCGCCACCAACTCCGACTTCGCCGCTTCGTCGTACACGCTGCGTCTGTCGCTCTTGTGCCCCACCTCCAGCCGGCGCTTGAGGTCTTCCAATCGTCTGTCAGTTACGTTCCCACGTTCATCTATGGAACGCAGGTTGTCCGGTCACAGCCAGCAGTTCAAGGACGTGCTTCATTGAGCGCATACGTTTCCGACAGGAGAGTCAGGCTATCAAGAAATACCCGCACCTTGGCCGGCCGGAGGCGACGGCTCGGCATAAAGGCGAAGATTCGCAGTGGCTCACAGCTGAAGTCCGGCAGCAACGGCGCTAGTTGCCCCGCATCGACCGCGGGCTGACAAAAGCTTCGGGTAATACGTACGATTCCCACCCCTGCGATCGCAGCGCGAAGCCTGATGCCCGCATTGGCGCTTCGCATGCGCGGCGCTGCAATGGGCACCGAAAACTCAAGGCCCTTTGCATCTTTCATCATCCATTCGAAATCTTCAGGACCGGCGATCAAAGGCATTGCAGTGATATCTTCAGGTCGGACGGGCTTGGAAAATTTCGACAGTAATTCAGGGGCTGCGAACAAACCGCGCTCCAGGGAAAACACTCGACGCATTACTACGGTGGTCGATGAGAGGGGATGGTCATGCGGCGAGAAGACGATGTCGTAGTTGCGCCCGATCAAATCTATTTTTTGATGTAGAACATCGACGTTGATTTTGAGTTCGGGGTAACGGATCATCATATCACTGGCCAGATTTGCTAGATGATGCGCTCCAAATTCATAAGGCGCGGCGATGGATAGCATGCCTCTGACAGCGTCGCCCTTGGCCAGTGCTTCCAGCGCTATTTCCCTGAGCTCGCCAAACGGCTTCGAAATGCCGCGGTAAAGGGCTTCACCGGCCTCGGTCAACCGCACGCGACGCGTCGTCCGTTCCAGTAACTGGACCCCCAATTGCAGCTCGAGCCTGGCGACAGAAGCGCTGAGGCTTGACTTGGGGCGATCTATCGCCCTTGCCGCAACCGTAAAACCTCCGTGCGCGATCACTTGGCAAAACGCGTCGAAATCGTCCCAGTTCATTGTCCATCCTGATGAACAGTCAATCTTCAAAAACCCATTTTTTCATTTGGGCCGTGGCTATATTATAGGCTCGCCAAGGAAGTCTCGTGTGACGTCTTTGCAATTCTGACATAAGGGCATTCACAGGTAGAAAGATCGATATGCTTGCGACGCAACACAATTCATTGAGACGCTTTTGGTACCCTGTCGCCAGGGTGATGGACGTCAGCGATGCTCCGCTTGCCGTTACCCTCCTCGGCGAGCCACTTGCACTTTGGCGAATTGGTGAAAATGAATTCGGCGTGGTGAGAGACAAATGTCCGCATCGCTCGGCAAAGTTGTCGAACGGCTGGATCGACCAAGGAAATCTTGTGTGCCCTTATCACGGATGGACATACAACAGCAACGGATCGTGCGTTCGCATTCCGCAGATGCCTCGAAAAAAGCCGTCGAACAAGATCGTCGTTCAAAATTATCAATGCAAGTCGAAATATGGATATATCTGGGTTTCGCTCGACGAGCCGCTGCATGATATCCCAAACTTCCCCGAGGCGGAAAATCCGTTGTTCTATCAGATTCACGAATTTATGGAGGTATGGAACTGCAGCGGGTTACGAATCCTGGAGAACGGGCTCGACAACTCCCATTTTTCATTCGTTCACAGGAAGACGTTCGGACTGGAAAATCCGGCGCCGGCACCAGCAAGGTACGAGGACACGGATACCGGCTTCAATATGTATAGCAATGTCATCGTCAACAACCCGGGTCTGCAGAAAAACAACCTCGGCATTGAAAGCAAGGAAACTACGAGATACATGGAGCACAACTGGTTTATTCCATTTGGTCGTCGAATGAAAATCCAATACCCTAATGGCTTGATTCACACCATCATTACGTGGGCGACACCGATCAACGAACGGCAATCTCTATTCGTGCAGTTCGCCTTTAGAAATGATGAAGATTGCCATCCAAACGTCGAAGACATCATTGCATGGGACCGCGCCGTTACGAATGAAGATCGCTGCGTACTGGAGACGACAGACTGGAACACTCCGTTGACATCGAACGAAGAATTTCATATGGCGTCGGATATGCCAGGAATCAAAATGCGACGAAAAATAAGCGCCATGTTTTCTCAATTTGACAATGAAAATCGAGCCTAATCGAATTTTCAATCGAAAGAAAACATCAACTCACACCACAGCAGGAAGGAAATAGATCATGAGTACATTCGGCAAAATCATCGTTTCACCAAAACAAGAAAATAAGGTATTTCGCGTCCTGGATATCGTTGACATCAGAATTAGAATGAGCCGCAAGAGCGCTGGCGGCAGGTTTTCCATTTTCGAGGAATGCGTGCCGCCGGGTTACGGGGTTCCGTTTCATTTGCACAAAAATGAGGACGAAATGTTTTACATCGTCGAGGGCACATATCAAATCTGGTGCGACAAAATGACCTTGATTGCCGAGCCGGGCGATACGGTGCTTCTACCCAAGAATGTTCCTCATTCCTTTTACAACGCCGGGGACACCGTGAGCAAGACCATTAATACTTATTTGCCCGGCGGCTTCGACGAATTCGTCGAGGTGCTGTCTACCATGGGAACCGATATCGACCTGACCAACCTCGGCGATCTCGGCGTGAAATATGGGATTTCCTATACGACTCATCGTCCGTGGGAAGACAACGCCCTGGTGAGCTAGTCGGGCCGCTCGGCGATCGGCTCGATAAGAACCATGTGCCCCCATCAAAACATTGTCAGGTTCGTGGTGAGATCAGCGTTTCGACCCGAACCGAACATCGTTTCGCAAGCCGGATGGTTGATATGACCAAGGCCAACTCCCTCAAGGGCTCGCTGTCCGGTGCGTGCTTGACCGTCATCTATCTCTGCCTCGTCTCGAGTGTCGGGAAGGCCATTCACAACGACTTTGCCTTCTTCCCCGAGCTTGCGGCACTCGCATATGGCATGTTCATGCGGCCGGCCGGACCGTGGGCCATGGCGCCGCTGATGGTCGTCACGACCCCCACGGTGACTGCGCTTTGGGGCGTGAGCGTCGCGAACCACCTGCCATACGGAATACCAGCCTCCGTGCTTTGTATCGCGGGTTCTATCCTGATCGTGAAGACAATGAAGTCCCCGGTGTTTCCTGCCGTTCCGGCCGGATTTCTGCCGTTGGTGTTCAACGTAACCAGCGTCCACTATGTTGCGTTCATCGTCTTCGACACCGGCTTGCTTGCGCTGCTGTCAGTGGCGTATCGGCGGTGGTGGCTGTCCGGGATCGGAAAATCTGCCGTCGCTCCCGTGAATACTCCCGCGCCGGCGAATACATCCAGCAAGACTATGCGCTGGGTGACTTTCTCCGGCGTCCTGGCGATCACCTATTTTTTGGCGGCTCGCACCGACATCAGACTGATCCTGTTCCCGCCGCTGCTCGTGATCGCGTATGAGTCGCTGGTGCGACCGGAAACATGCCCATGGGCACGACGTTTCGCACTGCTGCCGGTGATATGTGTGTTGACGGCGGGGCTCGGGTGGGCCGGCGTTGCGCTGTTCGGCGCCGGGCCGCTGTCGGTATTGTGCGCGTTGGGCGCAAGCATTGTCTTCATTCGCGTTATCGACACATTCGTGCTGCCGGCACTCGTGATATCGGTCATTCCACAGATCATCGTCCGCACGGACTGGAAATATCCCCTGGCGATCGGGACGGGCACGCTCGTGGTCGTCACCGCGCGGTCGCTACTCAATGTCATCGAGCGGTTCCAGTCTCGCTCGGCCGGCGATTGGCAATCGAACTAGGAAGAAGCGGAGCTCAGCCACTGCAAAACGCGCAACAGGCGATAAGGCCTAGCATCAATGTTCCCCACCAGGCGCGCGCCACCCTGCTGCGCGTGCTACCAGTGAACACGGCCCTGTGGGCGCTTGGGGCGTTCTACTTGTCCCTTGGTCCAACCCCGGCGGCACGCGTCATTGGCAACAGTGCACTGCTGGTAGGCGGCGCGCTGATTGGGGTGCTGATGTTCAGCAGCGCCGCAACGATCCCTTCTTTCACGCAGGTTCACTCCGCACACAGCGACGTCGGCAGGCGCGGTTGGCCTGACGGTCGGTGTATTGCTGACCCTGGTCGGAATCGAGTGGTCCTCGCCAAGCGCCGCGCTCACCGGCACGCTTGTCTCCGGCGCGGGCTTCGGTGCCGCATTCAGCGGTTCGCTGCGCAGCCTCGCCCCGCTCGCTTTGCCGCATGAGCGGGCCGGCCTGATGGCGGGCTTCTTCGTAGCCAGCTATCTCGCGTTCAGCGTGCCTCCCATCGTCGCGGGGCTATTCACGAGCAGGGCTGGCATCGAAGTCACTGCCGTTGGCTATGGGCTTGCTGTCGCCTCCTTGGCCTTGACCGCATTCGTCGCAACGTCGTTCCATGTCAGTAGCTACCAGAGATAAGTTGTTTAATATCAAAGACTTAACGCGCTTTTTTGATAGCTTCCGATAGCCTCGGAATGACCTGCGGTCATTCCCACTCGATCGTCGCGGGCGGCTTGCTGCTCACGTCGTAGGTCACGCGGTTGATGCCGCGCACCTCGTTGATGATGCGGCCCGAGACCTTCTTGAGCAGCGCGTACGGCAGCTCGGCCCAGTCGGCGGTCATGAAGTCGCTGGTCTGCACGGCGCGCAGCGCCACCACGTAGTCGTAGGTGCGGCCGTCGCCCATCACGCCGACGCTCTTCACCGGCAGGAAGACAGTGAAGGCCTGGCTGGTGAGGTCGTACCAGCTCTTGCCGGTTTCCTTGTCGACAAAGTTGCGCAGCTCTTCGATGAAGATCGCGTCGGCACGGCGCAGCAGGTCGGCGTATTCCTTCTTGACCTCGCCCAGGATCCGCACGCCCAGGCCCGGGCCGGGGAACGGATGGCGATAGACCATCTCGGGCGGCAGGCCCAGCGCGACGCCGAGTTCGCGCACTTCGTCCTTGAAGAGGTCGCGCAGCGGCTCCAGCAGCTTGAGACCCAGTTGCTCCGGCAGGCCGCCGACGTTGTGGTGGCTCTTGATCGTGACCGCCTTCTTGCTCTTGGCGCCACCGGACTCGATCACGTCCGGATAGATCGTGCCCTGTGCCAGCCACTTCGCGCCCTTCGCGCCCTGGCTGGTGAGCTTGGCCGCTTCCTGCTTGAAGACGGTGACGAACTCGCCGCCGATGATCTTGCGCTTGGCTTCGGGGTCGCTCACGCCGGCGAGCTTGCCGAGGAACAGGTCGCTCGCATCGACACGGATCACCTTCGCATGCAGCTTGCCGACGAACATGTCCATGACCATGTCGCCTTCGTCGAGGCGCAGCAGGCCGTGGTCGACGAACACGCAGGTCAGCTGGTCGCCGATGGCGCGGTGGATCAGCGCCGCCGCCACGGATGAATCGACGCCGCCCGAAAGGCCCAGGATGACTTCCTCGTCGCCAACCTGCTGGCGGATCGCCTCGACGGCTTCGGCAATGTGGTCGCGCATGATCCAGTCGGGCTTCGCGTCGCAGATGCCAAGCACGAAGCGCTCGAGGATCGCCTTACCCTGCTGCGTGTGCGTGACTTCCGGATGGAACTGCACGGCATAGAAGTGCCGTGCCTCATCGGCCATGCCGGCGATCGGGCAGCTCTCGGTCGACGCCATCAGCTTGAAGCCCGGCGGCAGTTCAGTGACCTTGTCGCCGTGGCTCATCCAGACGTTGAGCATGCCGTGGCCTTCGTCGGTCGTGAAATCGGCGATGTCGCGCAAGAGCTCGGTGTGGCCGCGCGCGCGCACCGCCGCGAAACCGAATTCACGTTTGTGGCCGCTCTCGACCTTGCCGCCGAGCTGGTGAGCCATGGTCTGCATGCCGTAGCAGATGCCCAGCACCGGCACGCCGAGCTCGAACACGACCTGCGGCGCCTTGTCGGTGCTTTCCTCGTACACGCTGGCGTGGCTGCCGGAAAGGATCACGCCCTTGAGATGGCCGTCCTTCGCGTAGTCGCGAATCCAGTCGTCGGTGACGTCGCAGGGATGGACTTCGCTGAGCACGTGGGCTTCACGCACGCGGCGCGCGATCAGTTGCGTGACCTGCGAGCCGAAGTCGAGGATGAGGATCTTGTCGTGTTGCATAGGTCAGAGCGTGGAGAGATCGAGAAGACGGATGCCGGACTGGGTCGCGGCTTCGGCCAGCTTCCTGTCGAAAGTGGCCAGGGGAAGATTGAGCGATCGAGCCAGCCAGAGGTAGCCCGCGTCATAGGAGGAAAGCCCGCTGTCCATGGCGATGGCCAGCGATGCCTTGTGCTGGGGAGGTGCCATTTCGTGCAGCTCGACGCGGTGCCGGACCGCCTCGAGTACCGACCAGAGGCCCTCGACGGCCGCTTGCGGAATCCGCCCGCGCCGCACGCCGTTGGCAATGATGTTGGCGCATTCCCACTGCCAGAGGTTCGGTGCCTGCGGCTCGACCTCGTCACGGCGCATCAGCGCGTACAGGCGTCGCGTATGTTCGTTCGCCTCATCGGGCAGCAGCCACGCGGCCGTTACCGAAGCGTCGAGGACGAAGGCGGTCATCCCTGCCGGCCTTCGTCGCGAAGTTCTCGCACCGACGGGCCGGGCCGGATCATCGCGTGGAGTGCGTCGATCTGGCTCAGCTCGCGCTGGATCTGCTCGTCTGTGATCACCGGCTTGCGACGCACCGGGAGGATGCGCGCCACTTCCTTGCCGTGACGGGTGATGCGAACCTCCTCGCCCTTTTCGACCGATTCGATCAGGGCCGAGAAGTTGTTCTTCGCCTCATAGATACCGGTGTACTGCATGAGTCTGACCAGATTTGGAAAGCTGGCCATTATAGGCATTCCGGCCAGATTTTGAAGTCTGGCCAGAATGGCGGTTCAAGCAATCACTCGGCGCGGTAGTTCGGCGCTTCCTTCGTGATCTGCACGTCGTGCACGTGGCTTTCGCGGATACCGGCAGCGGTGATCTCGACGAACTCGGCCTTGTTCTTCATGTCCTCGATCGTCGGGCAGCCGCAGTAGCCCATGCTCGCGCGCAGGCCGCCTGCCATCTGGTAGACGATGGAAACCATGGAGCCCTTGTAGGGCACACGGCCTTCGATGCCTTCGGGAACCAGCTTGTCGGCATTGGGGTTCCCGGTCGTCGATTCCTGGAAGTAGCGGTCGGCACTGCCCTGCTGCATCGCGCCGATGGAGCCCATGCCGCGGTAGCTCTTGTAGCTGCGGCCCTGGTACAGGACGATTTCGCCCGGCGCTTCTTCGGTGCCGGCGAACATCCCGCCCATCATCACCGTGCTCGCGCCCGCCGCGATGGCCTTGGCGATGTCGCCCGAATAGCGGATGCCGCCGTCGGCGATCAATGGTACGTCGGTGCCCTGCAGCGCGGTTGCGACGTTGTCGATCGCCATGATCTGCGGCACACCCACGCCGGCCACGATTCGGGTGGTGCAGATCGAGCCCGGTCCGATACCGACCTTGACCGCGTCGGCACCGGCGTCGGCCAGTGCGCGGGCGGCATCGCCGGTGGCGATGTTGCCGCCGATCACGTCGACCTGCGGATAGTTTCTCTTGACCCAGCGCACGCGCTCGATCACGCCGGCGCTGTGGCCGTGCGCGGTGTCGACCACGAGGGCATCGACACCGGCCTTGACGAGCGCCTCGACGCGCTCCTCGGTGCCCTCGCCCACGCCGACCGCCGCGCCCACGCGCAGGCGACCGCTGGCGTCGCGCGCCGCGTTCGGGAAGCTGGTCTGCTTGGTGATGTCCTTGACGGTGATCAGGCCCTTGAGCTCCCAGGCGTTGTTGATGACCAGCAGCCGTTCGAGCTTGTGCTTGTTGAGCAGCGCCTTGGCGTCGGCCAAGGTGGTGCCGTCAGGCACGGTGATGAGCTTGTCGCGCTGGGTCATGATCTCGCTGACCGGGGCGTCGTAGCGGCTCTCGAACCTCAGGTCGCGACCGGTCACGATGCCAACGACCTTGCCGGCATCGCACACCGGGAAACCCGAGATCCCGAGCTGCTCGGAGAGCGCCATGACCTGGCGGACGGTGTGCGTCGGCGTGATCACCACCGGGTCGCGTAGCACACCCGACTCGTAGCGCTTCACCTTGGCGACCTGCGCGGCCTGCTCGGCGGGCGTGAAGTTCTTGTGGACGATGCCGATACCGCCTTCCTGCGCCATCGCGATCGCGAGACGGGCCTCGGTCACGGTGTCCATGGCGGCGGAGACCAGGGGCAGGTTCAGGGTGATGTTTCGGGAGAGCCGGGTGGCGAGGGAGGTGTCCTTCGGGAGGACCTGGGAATACGCTGGCACCAGCAACACGTCGTCGAAGGTGAGCGCTTTGCCGAGAAGGCGCATGGGTGAAGCTCCAAAAGATGGATTGTAACGATCGGCAGGTCGTTTCTTGGGCCCAGGGGCTTGAGTCTGGCCTCCCACGGAGACCCGAAGCCGGTCAGAATTCGGAAAAGAGCGTTGCGAAAACGCCAGCTTTCAGGTTGCAAAACGTAAGGGAACGCTAAACTGCCGCCCATGAAACTCGCGCATCTTCTCGTCATTGGATCGGTGTTCCTGCTGCCCCTGGGCGCGCAGGCGCAATGGCAATGGATCGACAAGGACAACAAGAAGGTCTTCAGCGATCAGCCGCCCCCGATCGATATTCCCGAGAAGAGCATCCTGCGCAGGCCCAGCACCGCCAAGCGCCTGAACTTCAGCACGCCGGCCGCGCCGGAAGGCGCCGCCAAGGACACGCCGGCCGCGGCCCCCATCGCTGCCGCCAAGCCGTCCGGTGTCGACAAGGATCTCGAGGAAAAGGCGCGCAAGGCCGAGGAAGCCGAAAAGGCCAAGCAGGCCGCCGAAGAGCAGAAGATCGCCCAGGCCAAGGCGGACAACTGCAAGCGCGCCCGCGAAGGCAAGGCCACGATGGACAGCGGCATCCGCGTGGCGCGTGTCAATGCGCAGGGCGAACGCGAGATCATGGACGACGACATGCGCGCCGCCGAGCAAAAACGGCTTCAGGGCGTGATTAGTTCCGATTGCAAGTGAGCGGCCCTGCGGCTGCCCTTCAGTAGCCCGCCTTGCCGCCCTTGCGGCGGCGCGCGAACAGCCCGGTCCCACGGGCTCCCTGTTGCTTGAAGCGCTCACGTCGCGCCACCTTGGGGTCGACGGTGAGCGGGCGACAGAGCTCGACGCGATCGAGATTCGCGACCGCCTGCGTCCAGTCGACGGAACGCCCCCAGATCCCTGGCGCCGCAGCCTGCCAATCGAACGCCGGATATGCCGCGCCAAGGCCGCTCGCAACAACTGCATCGCGCACCGATGCCCCGTCGGCCACGCTCACGATCTCCTCGAAAACCTCCCGCGGCGCCGGCGAGCAAACCACTGTCACTTGCAGCAGCATCAGGCAGCGCCGTAGATGTGCTCTGCGCGCTTCACGAACGCTTCGACCAGGTTGGAAGCGATCTTGTCGAACACGGGGCCGACAAGTGTCTGCAGCGCAATGCTGTTGAAGCCGTACGTGAGGTTCAGCTCGACGCGACAGGCTCGCTCGCCCTCTTCACCCACCGGCGTGAACTTCCAGAGGCCATCGAGATTGGAGAAAGGTCCGTCGACGAGCTTCAGATGCACCTCGCGGCCGGGCACATGGGTGTTGCGGGTGGTGAAGCTCTTGTGCAAGCCGCTGAACGCAAGGCCGACTTCGGCCGTCATGCCGAAGTCGTCCTGTTCGATCACCTTGGACCGGTCGCACCACGGCAGGAACTCCGGGTACCTGGCCACGTCGGTCACCAGGGCGTACATCTCGTCGGCGCTGTACCAGATGAGGATGGACTTGTGGACTGTTTTCATAGAATGGGCACAGCGTGCGCGACGGATTGTATTGAAGCCATGCCGACCTCACTTGATTCACCATGGCCACAAAAAAGAAGCAGGACCCCTCTTCCCGGATCGCGGACAACAAGAAAGCCGCGTACAACTATTTCTTCGAGGAGCGCTTCGAGGCCGGTATGGTCCTCGAAGGCTGGGAGGTCAAGTCGCTGCGCGAAGGCAAAGTGCAACTGACCGACGGCTACGTGGTCATCCGCGACGGCGAACTCTTCGTGATCGGCTGCCAGATCAATCCCCTTCGATCCGCGTCGACCCACATCACGCCCGATTCGGTGCGCACCAAGAAGCTGCTCCTGCACAAGGAGCAGATCCGCCGTCTCATCGGCAAGGTGGAGCAAAAGGGCTATACCCTCATCCCGATCAATCTCCACTGGAAGGCCGGCAAGGTCAAATGCGAGATCGCTCTGGCGAAGGGCAAGGCCGAGCACGACAAGCGTGACACCATCAAGGACCGTGAAGGCAAGCGTGAAGTCGAACGGGCCATGAAGAACCGAACCCGCTGAGGAATCCCGGATGGCGCTGCAACCCCTGGACGCCTCCCGCGTCAATCCGCTCGAAGGCGGCCCGAGCTTTTCGCTGGGCAACCGGATCATGCGCGCCCTCTGGAGCGTGACCTGGGCGGTCCTCGCGTCCTGGACGCCGCCACAGATGAGCTTCTGGCGCCGCTTCCTCCTGAAGCTCTTCGGCGCCAGGCTGGGCGAGTCGTGCGACGTGCGCGGCAGCGCGAAAGTCTGGTATCCCCCTCACCTGCATCTGGCCGATCGCGCGCTCCTGGCCGAGCGGGTGACTTGCTACAACATGGCGCCAATCTCGCTCGGACGCGGCGCGCTGGTGTCGCAAGGGGCGCATCTCTGCGCGGGCACCCACGACATCTCCTCGCCCGCGTTTCAGTTGATCGCGCGGCCGATCACGATCGGTCCCCAGGCCTGGATCGCGGCCGAGGCCTTCGTCGGCCCTGGCGTGGAAGTCGGCGAAGGGGCGGTGCTGGGAGCGCGCAGCGTCGCATTCCGCTCGCTCGACCCGTGGACGGTCTATGGCGGCAACCCTGCGAAGCCGCTCAAGCGACGCGTCCTCAGAGACGCAGGCTGATCTTTTTTCGGGGGGCGTGGAATAAACGCCATTCCATAGGCGTTCATGCAGCATCAGCCAAACTGCATCCATGGATTCCAGCGTCATCGTCGAACACATCCCGAGCCTGCGCCGCTATGCACGGGCGCTGACGGGCGACGCGTGGGCCGCCGATGACCTGGTGCAGGACACCCTCGAGCGCGCCTGCACCAAATGGCGGCTCTGGAGCGTCGGCACGGATCTCCGCGCATGGCTCTTCACGATCATGCACAACGTGTTCGCGAGCCAGGTTCGCCGCGCACCCGCACGCAATACGGTCGACGTCGACGACGTGATCCACGAACTGCGCGTCGTCGACTCGCATCGCGACCAGGCCATCGATCTTCAGCGTTGCGTGCTGCTCCTGCCCGAGGACCAGCGCGCCGTGCTGCTGCTGGTGGCGCTGGAAGACCTGTCCTATGCGCAGGTTGCCAAGGTGCTCGGCGTTCCGCTCGGCACCGTGATGTCGCGCCTTTCGCGGGCGCGCGATCGCCTGAGAGAACTGATGGAAGCAGCGCCGCCGCCGGTCACGACCCGCCCTGGTCTGCGGCGCCTCAAATAGCCGGCCATGAAGACCACCGATACCGATTTCGATGACGGCTCGCCCGACTGGCAGGCGCAGCGTGACGCCCTGCGGCAACTGCATCGCGACGTGCTGGACGAGCCGATTCCGGCAAACCTGCTGGCCGCGGCGGGACTGGCCGCGCAGTCGCACGCCCGCAAGGCCATGTGGGCACGCTGGGGCGGCATGGCTGCAGGCATCGCAATGGCGTTTGGCGCAGGCTGGCTGGCCAGCGCGCAATGGTCCGGCTCCCACACCGGTTCGATGCTGGCGCGATCACCGGCGGCCCGAGAGTTCGTCCATGCCGCCGCTGTGGCGCACGTGGTCTATGCGCCGGAGAAGCGTCATCCGGTCGAAGTCGCCGCGGCCGAACAGCAGCATCTCGTCCAATGGCTGTCCAAGCGACTCGACAAGCCCTTGCGGGTGCCCGATCTCTCTGCACAGGGCTACGCGCTCGTCGGTGGCCGGCTGCTGCCGGGCAACGAAGGCGCCCGCGCACAGTTCATGTTCGAGCGCGCTGGCGGCGAAAGGCTCACCCTCTATGTCGGTAGTCTGGGGCCGTCGTCGAGTGCGCCGCGCGCCGACGAAACGGCATTCCGCTTCTCGGCCGACGGTCCGGTCCCCAGCTTCTATTGGGTCGACCGCGGCTTCGGCTATGCACTGACCGGCCCGCTCTCGCGGGACGCTCTGCTCACGCTTGCCACCGCGGTGTACCGTCAGCTCGAAAAGGCCGATGGATAGACTGCGACCTCGCACCGCTTTTTTTCAACCGAAGGAGAAAACTTCATGAAACTGCTCAGCGCCTCGATCCTCACTGCCGCCCTGCTTGCCGGCTGCGGAAGCATGTCTCCCGCGCCGGACACGCCCACCCGCACCGCCGACGGCGTGCTGATCGGCCCGACGGGCATGACGCTCTACACCTTCGACCGCGACGCGCCCAACAGCGGCAAGTCGGCCTGCAACGGTCCGTGCGCCACCAACTGGCCGCCGCTCCCGGTGGCCGATTCGGCCAAGCCCATGGGTGCCTACACGATCATCACGCGCGACGACGGCAAGAAGCAGTGGGCCTACAAGGGAGCGCCGCTGTACTACTGGGCGAAGGACGTCAAGCCCGGCGACAAGACCGGTGACGGCATGTTGAGCGGAGCCTGGAAGGTCGCTCGCCCCTGAACGGCGGCAAGGCACAAAGAAAAAGGGCCGGCAACCGGCCCTTTTTTCATTGGCGGGAGCGGCTCAGCACCGGCCCTTTTTCGCTTGTCCCGGAGGGCAGTGATAGTGGTCACCATCGTAGTCGTCACGGTCGTGGCGGTGGCCCTTCGGCTCCTTGTACTTGGCTGCCTTCCATTCGGGCTCGACCCAGCGCCATCCGCCCTCGGCGCGCACCCAGCGACCCGGCGCATAGACGTAGTCCGGTCTTGCGGGCTGCCAGTAGCCCTGCTGCCAGGCATAGGCGTCATGCCGGTACTGCCAGACCCCCGGCACCCACACATAGCCCACGCGCGGCGGCGGCACCGGCTCGTAGCGCGGCGCGGGCGGCGCCACGGCGACGAGGCCGGGCACGTTGATGTTGATCGAAACCTGCGCCGACGCAACGAACGGCGCGGCGGCCAAGGCGCATGCCAGGAGAGTGGATGAAAGTCGCATCAATACCTTCCTTCGAAAACGATTAAACGCGGCGATCCCTGTCTGGTGGACAGGGCTTGTCCCAGGCTCAGGGGGCTCCGCTCAGCGCGGCGCGCGGTGCGCGTCGCTCGCGCATGCCGAGCAGTTCGTTGAAGACCAGTGCGCCAATCACCAGGGCGCCACCGGTCAGCACGCTCGACGGTGGCTCTTCGCCGGCGCCGGCCCAGGCCAGCGCGATGCCGAAGATCACCTCCAGAAGCGCGAGCAGCGACACTTCGGGTGCCTTCAGCACGCGGGCGCAGATCACCGAAAGCACGCACGGGATCGCGAGTTGCACGAGGCCGAGAAAGGCCAGCAGGCCGAGGTCATGCGCGTTGGCCTGAAAGGGCCATGCAAGCGGCAGCGTCACCAGGGCCGAGATCGCCGCACCGATGAGCACCGCCGGTACGAGGTCGATGTCATGCCCCTTCGCATGCGCATGCTGGACGACGGTCCAGTTGCACGCAGCCGCGATGGGAACGCACAAGGCCACGAGCGTGCCGACGAGCAGGCCCTCCCCGAGTTGCGTGCCGTACATCCAGCCAATGCCCAGCCCCGCCACCACGATGGCGAACCAGGTCCGCGCAGGCAGCTTGTGCCCGATGAAGATTCTCGCGACGAGCGCCGTGAGCAGCGGCCCGACGGCCATGGTCACGAGCACATTGGCAACGCTGGTCAGCGTGAGCGCCACCATGAACGCGGTGAACATGACGCTCCAGCACACGCCCGAGATCCACAACTCGCGGCCACCGCGACGGATCTTGGCGAACACCGCCGGCCCCTGCCACAGCGGCAGGATGACGAGCAGCGCAAGCAGCGTGAAGAAGCTGCGCCAGAACGTCACCTCGAAGCTGCGCGCGTGCTCCAGATGCCGCGTGACGAGGCCCGCCGTGGCCCACATCAGGGTCACGGCGACCATCAGCCAGGCCGCACGGCCATGGGTCAAGCCACGACCCGCGGCCCGCATCAGGCAGCCTCGCGCGAAGCGCGCTTGCGCTCGTGTTCCTTGAGGTAGCGCTTGCGCAGACGCACGCTCTTGGGCGTGATCTCGACCAACTCGTCGTCCTCGATGAACTCGACGCCGTACTCGAGCGTGAGATCGATCGGCGGCGTGATCTTGATCGCGTCTTCCTTGCCCGAGACGCGGAAGTTCGTGAGCTGCTTGGTCCGCGTGGCGTTGACCACCAGGTCGTTGTCGCGGCTGTGGATGCCGACGATCATGCCCTCGTAGACGGGGTCGTTGGCGCGCACGAACATGCGGCCGCGGTCGTCCAGCTTGCCGAGGGCGTAGGTGAAGATCTCGCCATCGTCCATCGAGATCAGCACACCGTTCTTGCGGCCGCCGATGTCGCCCTTGTGCGGTTCGTAGCCGTCGAAGATGTTGGAGATCAGGCCCGATCCGCGCGTCAGGTTGAGGAATTCATTGCTGAACCCGATCAGGCCGCGCGCCGGAATGCGGTATTCGAGGCGCACACGCCCCTTGCCGTCCGGCTCCATGTTGACCAGATCGCCCTTGCGTTCGCCCAGCGCCTGCATGACGCCGCCCTGGTGCTGCTCCTCGATGTCTGCGGTGACCATTTCGATCGGTTCGTGACGGACACCGTCGATGTCCCTGAACACCACGCGCGGCTTCGACACGGCCATTTCATAGCCTTCGCGGCGCATGTTCTCCAGCAGGATGGTCAGGTGCAGCTCGCCGCGGCCCATGACCTCGAAGACGCCTTCTTCGTCCGTTTCCTTCACGCGCAGCGCCACGTTGTGCTGGAGCTCCTTCTGCAGGCGGTCCCAGATCTGGCGGCTGGTGACGAACTTGCCTTCCCGGCCGGCGAGCGGGCTGGTGTTGACGCAGAAGTTCATGGTCAGCGTCGGCTCGTCGACGCGCAGCATCGGCAGCGGCGCCGGCTTGAGCGGATCGGTCACGGTGACGCCGATGCCGATGTCCTCGATGCCGTTGATCAGGACGATTTCGCCGGGTCCCGCTTCCTTGGCCTGAACGCGGTCGAGCCCCTGGAACGTCAGCACTTGATTGACGCGTCCCTTGACCGCCTTGCCGTCCGGTCCTTCCATCACGACGACGTCCATCATTGGCCTGATGGTCCCCGCGTTGACGCGACCCACGCCGATGCGGCCGACGAAGGTCGAGAAGTCGAGCGCGGAGATCTGCAACTGCAGCGGTGCATCCGGATCGCCGGCATGCGCAGGCACGTGCTTCAGGACGGTGTCGAACAGGGCCGACATGTCCGGTCCCCACTGCTCGCCCGGCTCGCCCTCTTCCAGCGACGACCAGCCGTTGATGCCCGATGCGTAGACGACCGGGAAGTCCAACTGCTCGTCGGTGGCGCCCAGCTTGTCGAACAGGTCGAAGGCGGCGTTGACCACGTGGTCCGGACGCGCACCCGGCTTGTCGACCTTGTTGACGACCAGGATCGGCTTGAGGCCGAGCGCCAGCGCCTTCTTGGTCACGAAGCGCGTTTGCGGCATCGGGCCTTCCTGCGCATCGATCAGCAGCACGACGCCGTCGACCATGCTGAGCGCACGTTCCACTTCGCCGCCGAAGTCCGCGTGCCCGGGGGTGTCCACGATGTTGATGTGGGTGCCCTTCCAGGTGACGGCGCAGTTCTTGGCCAGGATCGTGATGCCCCGTTCCTTTTCGATGGCGTTGTTGTCCATCACCGTGTCGACCACTTTCTCGTGCTCGGCAAAGGTGCCCGACTGGCGCAGGAGTTGGTCGACCATCGTGGTCTTGCCATGGTCGACGTGGGCAATGATGGCGATGTTGCGAATCTGATTGGTGCTCATGGTGTCGCTTCGGTCAATAGTGTTTGCTGGATTTCGATGGGGCTCAGCAAGCGCCCCGGAATGAGCTCGCCGGCCTTCACATGGGCCGTGCCGAGAAAGGTGCGAGGTGTGTCGCCGAACACGGCCACGGCCGGCGAATCGCCCCAGCCGCCGCGCCTGCGCAGGCCCGAAAGAAAGCGCCCGGCATCTTCGGCACCGAGCGTGACACGGGTGTGATCGGCCACGAGCGACTCGGCAGGCAGGAGCCGGGCCAGGCGCTCGCCTTCGTCCATCGCTTCGAAGGCGTCCAGCGTGACGCACTGGCTCGCATGAAAGCCGCCGGTGGCGACGCGCCGCAATGCGACGAGGTGGGCGCCGCAACCCAGCGCTTCGCCGATGTCCTCGCCGAGCGTGCGGATGTAGGTTCCCTTGCTCACGGTCGCGCGGATGTGGATGTCGTCGCTGCCCGGCTGGGCGATGATCGAAAGGCTGTGAATCACGACATCCCGCGGCGCGCGCTCGACTTCGAGCCCTTCGCGGGCGTATTCGTACAGTGCCTTTCCGTCCTTCTTCAGGGCACTGTGCATCGGCGGCACCTGGCGGATCGGGCCGGTGAAGCGGGCTTGTACCCGGGCCAGATCGCCGTCGTTCAGTGCGACCGCGCGGCGCTCGATCACTTCGCCCTCGGCATCCCCGGTCGACGTCTTGACGCCGAGTCGTGCGACGGCTTCGTAGGTCTTGTCCGCATCCAGATGGAGCTGGCTGAACTTCGTGGCGGCCCCGAAACACAGCGGCAGCACGCCCGTCGCGAGAGGGTCGAGGGTTCCGGTGTGCCCGGCCTTTTCCGCGCGCAGCAGCCACTTGGCCTTCTGCAAGGCCTGGTTGCTGGAGAGCCCCAGCGGTTTGTCGAGCAGCAACACCCCATGCACAGGGCGCCGCTGCACCCGTGTGCGTGGCGCGTTCATCTTCAGTCGTCTTTGGAACGGGAAGCGACGGCCTGCGCGATGAGCGCATTCATGTCGGCGGCGCGTTCGGTCGTGCGATCGAACTGGAAGTGAAGCGTCGGCACCGTATGGATGTGCAGACGCTTGAAAAGACCGTTGCGCAGGAAACCAGCCGCCTGGTTCAGCGCCTCGGTCGTCTCGACCGGATCGCCCACCAGCAGGCTGAAGAAGACCTTCGCGTGCGCGTAGTCGGGCGTGACCTCGACCGCCTGGATCGTCACCATGCCCACCCGCGGATCCTTCAACTCGCGCGCGATCAGCTCCGTCAGATCGCGTTGGATCTGATCGGCCACCTTGAAGGCGCGGTTGGGGGCTGCTGATTTTCTCTTGGGCATTTCAGTTTCTCCACGATCTCCGTACGCCCCACCCTCTTTGTGGGAAACACCGCGGAACCGGCTCGGCCGGGCCGCTGGTGTTGCCCCCTGCAAGGGGGTTGGCGAAGCGACACGAAGTGCGCGAAGCCTGGGGGTGTTACAAGGTCCTTGCGATTTCCTTGATCTCGAAGAACTCCAGTTGATCACCTTCCTTGATGTCGTTGTAGTTCTTGAGCTTGATACCGCACTCGAAGCCTTCGCGCACTTCGCGCACATCGTCCTTCAGGCGCTTGAGCGATTCGATCTCGCCGGTATAGATCACCACGTTGTCGCGCAACAGTCGGAAGTGCGCGTTGCGGTTGACCGAGCCGGACGTGACGTACGAACCCGCGACCGTACCGATCTTGGATGCCACGAACACGGTGCGGATCTCGGCCGAGCCGATGACCTCTTCGCGACGCTCGGGAGCCAGCATGCCGGCCATTGCCGTCTTCAGATCGTCCACAGCGTCATAGATGATGCTGTAGTAGTGGATCTCGATGTTGTTGCCTTCGGCGTGCTTGCGCGCGCCGGCGTCGGCACGCACGTTGAAGCCGATGACCATCGCCTTGGAAGCGATCGCGAGGTTGATGTCCGACTCGCTGATGCCGCCCACGGCTGCGTACACGACCTGCACCTTGACCTCTTCGTTCGAGAGCTTGAGCAGGGATTGCGAGAGCGCTTCCTGCGAGCCTTGCACGTCGGCCTTGATGATGATCGGCACCGTCTTGACTTCGCCGGCGGTCATGTCCGCGAACATGTTCTCGAGCTTGGCGGCCTGCTGCTTCGCCAGCTTGGTGTTGCGGAACTTGCCCGCACGGTAAGTCGCGATCTCGCGCGCACGGCGCTCGTCGCCCATCACCATGAACTCGTCGCCAGCCTGCGGCACTTCCGTCAGGCCCTGGATTTCGACGGGAATCGACGGACCCGCGGACTTCACCGGCTTGCCGTCCTCGTCGATCATGGCGCGAACGCGGCCGTAGGTCGACCCCGCAAGCACCACATCGCCGGTCTTGAGCGTGCCGGACTGCACCAGCACCGTCGCGACCGGACCGCGGCCCTTGTCGAGCTGCGCTTCGATGACGAGACCCTTGGCGGCGGCATCCACCGGCGCCTTGAGTTCCAGAATTTCGGCCTGGAGCAGAACCTGTTCGAGCAGGTCGTCGACGCCCTGCCCCGTCTTGGCGGACACGGGCACGAACGGCGTGTCGCCGCCGTACTCTTCGGGCACCACTTCCTCGGCAACCAGTTCCTGTTTCACGCGGTCGAGGTTCGCATCGGGCTTGTCGATCTTGTTGATCGCCACCACGATCGGCACCTTCGCAGCCTTCGCGTGCTTGATGGCTTCCTTGGTCTGCGGCATGACGCCGTCGTCCGCGGCCACCACCAGGATGACGATGTCGGTCGCCTGGGCGCCGCGCGCACGCATGGCGGTGAACGCCTCGTGGCCCGGGGTATCCAGGAAGGACACCATGCCGCGTTCCGTCTCCACGTGGTACGCGCCGATATGCTGCGTGATACCGCCCGCCTCGCCCGCAGCGACCTTGGTGCGGCGGATGTAGTCGAGCAGCGAGGTCTTGCCGTGGTCGACGTGACCCATCACGGTCACGACAGGCGCGCGCGGGAGTGCTTCGGCCTGTTGTGCCGACACGTCCTCGTCAGTGAAGGCTTCGGGATCGTCCAGCGCCGCAACCACGGCGTTATGACCCATTTCCTCCACGATGATCATCGCGGTGTCCTGGTCCAGCGACTGGTTGATGGTCGCCATCTGACCGAGCTTCATCAACTGCTTGATGACCTCCGATGCCTTGATCGACATCTTGTGCGCGAGCTCCGCAACCGTGATGGTCTCGGGCACATGCACTTCGATCACGCGCGCCTCGACCGGCGCGGCCGGTGCGCGTTCTTCCATACCGTTGCGATCGTTGCCGCGCCGGCCGCGCGGACCACCGCGCCAGTTGCCTCGGCCAACGCCACCGCTGGCATCGCCTCGGGTCTTGATTTCCTTCTTCTTGGCCGTGTCGCCCGCCCAGCTCGACGAGAGCTTGGCCGACTTCACTTCCTTGCCCGCTCCGGCACCCGCAGCGGGGGCGGTTGCCTGTGCCCCCTGGGCCGCAGCCGGTGCGGCCGTACGGGTGGTGGGCGCGGTCGGCTTGTGCAGCGTGCCTTTGACGCCTGCCTTCGCTTCGACGGCCGGCCTCTCGGGTTGCTTCGGCACCAGCACGCGCGCCGGCGAGTTCAGCATCGCGCGGATAGCCTCGGCTTCAGCCAGCGCCTTGCGACGACGCTCGTCCAGATCCCGGGCGCGTGCGGCCTCTTCGTCGGCGCGCGCCTTCGACTCGGCGGCGGCCTTGGCCTTGGCATCTTCCTTGACTTGCGCGGGAGTGGGTTCAGCGGCCTTGCGGTCCGTCTCCGCCGGTGCTTCCTCGGCCGCCTCAGGGCCATCGGCCGTGACGGTCGCAGCAGCTGCGGCTTCCGCAGCCTTCTTTTGTGCAGCAGCCTTCGCTTCCTGCTCCGCACGCTCGGCTTCCTCGACGCGGGCGCGTTCACGCGCTTCCGCTTCCTCGCGCAGACGGCGCTTTTCGGCGAGTTCTTCTTCCTGGCGGCGGATCAACTCGGCCTGGCGTCGAGCTTCTTCCTCGCGTCGGGCAAGTTCGACGTCGTCGATGCGCGGTGCTGCGGGGGCGGCTGCAGGCTGCGCTTCCGCCTGCGGCACGACCGCTTCCGCGGCAGCCGGATGCCCGTCGTCGCGCTGGATGAAGGTGCGCTTCTTGCGCACCTCCACCTGGATGGTCCGGGCGCGTCCCGTCGCGTCGGCCTGCTTGATCTCGCTGGTCGACTTCTTGGTCAACGTGATCTTCTTGCGTTCCGGCTCGACCGTGCCGTGGCTGGCCTTCAGAAAGCCGAGCAGGCGCTGCTTGTCCGCCTCTGTGAGCGCATCGGTCGCGGCGGCCTTGGGCACGCCCGCGCTCTTGAGCTGGTCAAGCAGGATTTCGGGAGTCTTCTTGAGTTCGTGTGCGAACTCGGCGACAGTGGTACTGGACATATTGGTTTCGTGCCTCCATGACCATCACTCTTGGCCGGCGAACCAGTGTTCGCGGGCCTTCAAGATGAGGTTCTTGGCGTCATCGGCGCTCTGGCCGGTGATCTCGGTGAGTTCATCGACCGCGAGGTCGGCCAGGTCGTCACGGGTATGCACACCCGCCTCGGCCAGCTTCGGAATGAGCGCCGGATCGAGTCCGGCGAGATCTCGCAAGTCCTGGGAAATGCTCTCGACGTTTTCTTCACGGGCGATTTCCAGCGTCAGCAGCGCATCCTTGGCGCGCGAACGCAGTTCGTTGACCGTGTCTTCGTCGAAAGCCTCGATCTCGAGCATCTCCGAGATCGGCACGTAAGCCACTTCTTCGAGGCTCGTGAAGCCCTCGGAGATCAGGATGTCCGCGATTTCCTCGTCCACATCGAGCTTTTCCATGAAAAGCTTGCGGCTGGCGTCGGTCTCTGTCGCCTGCTTCTGGGCCGATTCGTTGGCATCCATGATGTTGATCTTCCAGCCGGTCAGATCGGAGGCAAGCCTCACGTTCTGGCCGCCGCGGCCGATCGCGATCGCGAGGTTTTCCTCGTCGACCACCACGTCCATTGCGTGCTTTTCCTCGTCGACGACGATCGAGGTCACGTTGGCCGGCGCCAGCGCGCCGATCACGAACTGGGCGGGGTCTTCGCTCCAGAGCACGATGTCCACGCGTTCGCCGGCGAGTTCATTGGTGACCGCATTCACCCGTGTGCCGCGGACGCCGACGCAGGTGCCGATCGGGTCGACACGCTTGTCGTGCGAAAGCACCGCAATCTTGGCACGCGAGCCGGGGTCGCGGGCGCAGCTCTTGATTTCCAGCAGACCCTGCTCGATCTCGGGCACTTCCTGGCGGAACAGCTCGATCATGAATTCCGGCGCCGCGCGCGACAGGATGATCGGCGCGCCGCGCAGCGTCAGGTCGACCTCCATGATCATGGCCCGCACGCGATCGCCGTTGCGCAGGTTCTCCTTGGCGATCATCTCGCTGCGGCGCAGGCGGCCTTCGACGCGGCCGGCCTCGACGATGATGTCGCCCTTGTCCAGCCGCTTGACGGTGCCGGTGAAGATCTTCTCGCCACGCGACATGAAGTCGTTGAGCAGCATCTCGCGCTCCGCGTCGCGGATCTTCTGCAGGATGACCTGCTTTGCAGCCATCGCGCCGATGCGGCCGATCGGCATGGACTCGACGGACTCTTCGATGTACTCGTCGATCTCGATGTCCGGCATCTCTTCCTTGGCTTCGAAGAGCAGGATTTCCTGGTCGGGCAGCTGCAGACCAGCTTCGTCGGGCACGACATGCCAGCGGCGGAAGGTTTCGTAGTCGCCGCTTTCGCGGTCGATCGCCACACGAATGTCCACATCACCCGGATAGAGTTTCTTTGTCGCTTGTGCAAGGGCGGACTCGACGGCGCCGAAGACGACGTCACGCTCGACGTTCTTCTCGCGCGAGATCGCATCCACCAACATCAACATTTCGCGATTCATGC
This sequence comes from Variovorax sp. YR216, assembly GCF_900107745.1. Classification (GTDB taxonomy): domain Bacteria; phylum Pseudomonadota; class Gammaproteobacteria; order Burkholderiales; family Burkholderiaceae_C; genus Variovorax. The sequence goes on from NZ_FNRO01000001.1 coordinate 363,275, forward strand.
CACCACTCTCCTCGTTCAGTCCGACACCAGCGTGCCAGGTTTGGGCCTACGCCCCTTGAAATCCACGATTGGCGCGAGTCGCGCCTCGCGCAACTCGTCCAAGGCAAAACCGAGCGCCTGCAACGGGGCGGGCGCGCGCTTCTTGCTGACCTTCTGGCCGGGCTTCGGCACTGGCTCGTCGCTCCAGACGATCTGCCAGCCCGACGAGCCGTCGGCCCCTGCGACCCGCTCCAGCGTGCCGCGAAACTTCTTGCGGTTGGCTGCCACCTGCCCACCCGCGGCGGCGCCCATCGGCGCCTTGAGCGTGACGTCGATCACCTCGCCGACAAAACGCTCGAAATCCTGCTCATTGCGCAACGGGCGATCAATGCCCGGCGACGACACCTCGAGGCGCTTGTAGTCAACGCCATCGACCTCGAGTGCAAACTGCAACTGCCGAGTGACCTTTTCGCAATCCTCGACCGTCACGAACGGCTCAGGCGCTTCGCCAGCCGCATCGGTTGAATTGGGGCCATTCCATGGCAAATCAATCGTGACGCGCAGCAATCCACCAGCCGAGCGCTCGATCTCGACCAGGTCGTAGCCGAGCCCGGCCACGGTTTTTTCCACTGTCTGCTGCAATGCCACGTGTCTGTATGCGCCCTTGAAATGTTTGCTGCCCTGTCGGCGCCGCCCGTCCCGCATGAGCCGCACCAAAAATGCATCGACCAATAAAAAACGGGCGGTTGGTACCCGCCCGTTTGGTCGTGAGAGTCGAATTATATGCCAAATGCGTTACGTAATAGCAATTTCTATCCGCCAGCGGATGTGCTCGAAGAACGGGATTGCCACCACACGCATGCAAAAAGCATCGCGCCAACAGTCAAAACTGCCGCTGCAACGAGCAAAGGCATCGTGAACGATCCGGTGCGCTGGGCCAGCGGCGCGGCAAACAAAGGCCCGAGGATCTGCCCCACTCCATACGACGCCGTTGCGTACCCGATCAATCCGGAAGATGAATTGCCGCGCAGGCGGCGCGCATCCCGCATCGCAAAAAAGGTAATGGCCGTGAACGGCATGCCCAGCAGCAGGCTCCCCAGCGCGAAACCGGCGATCGTGGGCCAGACCACGGAAAGCACCACCCCAAGGGCCTGAAGCAGGTACGCGACGGCCAGCAGGAGCCGGTTGTCCCAGTGGAGGGGCGCGCGCGCACCGATCAGGGCACCCGGGACGACCGCCAGCCCGAAAAGCGGCCAGAACAGGTCGGGCCACGGCGATCCCGGGAGCGCATGGCGAGCGATCACCGGCAGAAAGGTCGCGGTGATGATGTAGCCGAATCCGGCGAGCCCGTACAGCCCAACCAGCCAGCGTGCGTCGCTTCGCAGGGCGGTCGCCTTGGCCGGCGCCGAACCGGCAACGGGCGCGGTTGTCGCGGCTGCATGCGCTTGCGCGCCGTCGCCGAAAACGAACCAGGCGGCGGCGACCAGCACGAGCGCCATCAGGCCGAGCCCGATCCATCCGGCTTCGGATCCCCAGCGCCCCACCGCGCCACCCAGCAGGCCGGTCACGGCGATGCCGATCCCCGGCCCGGCGTAGATGACGCCGCCCAGCGCCGGTACGCCGGTTTCTGCGAGCCGCCGCAATCCCCAACCAGATGCGAAGACGAAGGTCCACGCGCTCATGACCCCTGCCGCGGTCCGCAAGATGCTCCATGCAACGAAGCCCTGCAGAAGTCCCATCCCGAGCAGCAGTGCAGCCGTCGCAACAAGTCCACCACGCACCATGCTGGCCGGCCGGACACGAATGGCTGCACAGCTGAGCGCACCCAGGAAGTAGCCGAGATAGTTCAGCGATGCGAGCAGGCCGCCCGCCTGCAGGTCGAGCTTGCCTTCATGGAGCATGACCGGAAGCATCGGCGTGAATGCAAAGCGCCCCAGCCCCATGGCGACGGCGAGGGCCACCATGCACGCCAGCGCTGCGCGCCAGGCGTCGCGCCTGTCATCACTGATCAGCGACATTCGTGCTCCAGATGCGCCTAGTCGGCCAGGGCCGCGGCGACCAGCTTCTGCGTGTAGGGATGCCCAGGTGCGTCGAGCACCTGCCCGACCAGGCCGGATTCGAGGATCGCGCCGTCCTTCATCACGATGACCTGGTGCGCCATGGCCCGGATCACCTCCACGTCATGGGTGATCAGCAGGTAGCTCAGGCCCCGTTCGCGCTGCAGGCGCTGCAGCAGCCCGAGCACCTGCTTCTGGATGGTCACGTCCAGCGCGCTCGTGGGCTCGTCGAGCACCAGCAGCTTCGGATCGACGATCAGCGCTCGCGCCACCGCGAGCCGCTGGCGCTGGCCGCCCGAGAACTCGTGCGGATAGCGGTCCAGCAGCGCCGGGAACAGCGCCTCCGTCAGGCCGACCTGGGCCAGCACATCGAGCGAGCGTGCTCGACGGGCGGCGGTGTCGAGTTCCGGCGCGTGCACCGTCAAGCCCTCGCCCACGAGTTGCTCCACCGTCATCCGGGGCGACAGCGACGAAAACGGGTCCTGGAAGACGACCTGCATCACTCGCCGCAATGCGCGGTCGCTGGCGCCGCCGGCGTTCCAGCGCCGGCCGGCGACGTCGAGCTCGCCCTGATGCTCGAGCAGGCCCAGTGCTGCGAGCGCCAGCGTGGACTTGCCCGAGCCGGATTCGCCGACGACCCCGAGCGTCTCGCCGGGCGCGATGCTGAAGTCGGCGCCTTGCACCGCGACGAATTCGCCCTTGCGGAACCAGCCTTTGAAGCCGGGCCGCGGCACGGGGTAGATCACGCGCAGCGACTTCGCAGCCAGCACCGGCTCGGCCTGGTGCGCAGTCACGGGCGCCACATCCCGCTGCGGGCGGCTGTCGATCAGCTTGCGGGTGTACGGATGTCGCGGCGCATCGAAAACGGCGGCCACGGCGCCGTGCTCGACGATGTGCCCGTTCTCCATCACCGCCACGCGATCCGCGAAGCGGCGCACGAGGTTGAGGTCATGCGTGATGAGCAGCACCGCCATGCCGTACTTGCGCTGCAGATCGGTCAGGAGATCGAGGATCTGCGCACGTACCGTGACGTCGAGCGCTGTGGTCGGCTCGTCCGCGAGCAGCAACCGGGGTTGGCAGGCCAGCGCCATGGCGATCATGGCGCGCTGGCGCTGGCCGCCCGACAACTGGTGCGGAAACGCCCTCGCCCGTCGCGCCGGCTCGGGAATGCCGGTGTCCGCAAGCAACTGCACCGCCGCCTCGTGCGCGGCCCTGGCCGACAGGGCCTGATGCAGTTCGAGCACCTCGGCGATCTGGTCTCCCACGGAATAGAGCGCATTGAGCGCGGTCATCGGCTCCTGGAAGATCATCGCGATCTCCTTGCCCCGGATGCCGCGGAGCTTCGATTCGGGCAGGGCGAGGAGATCGCGCGCACCGCCGCCCTCCTCGCCCGCAAAGTGGGCGACGCCTGTCACGTCGGCGTTCTGCGCCAGCCGGAGCAGGCTCAGCGCCGTCACCGTCTTGCCGGAACCGGACTCGCCGACCAGCGCGAGCTTTTCGCCCTGGGCGATGTGGAAGTCGATGCCATGCACGACCTCCTTGCCGCCGAAGCCGACACGAAGGCCTTTCACCTCGAGCAACGATGGGTTCATCGATCCGCCTTCCGGGGGTCGAGGGCGTCGCGCAAGGCGTCGCCCATGAAGGTGAGCAGCATCAGCGTGATCACGAGCACGCCGAAGGTGGACAGCGAAATCCACCACGCATCGATGTTGGCCTTGCCCTGGTTCAGCAGTTCGCCGAGCGATGGCGTTCCCGGGGGCACACCGAGTCCGAGGAAATCAAGCGAAGTCAGCGCGAGGATGGCCGCGCTCATGCGGAACGGCAGGAAGGTGACGACCGGCGTCATGCTGTTCGGCAGGATGTGCCGCCACATGATCTGCAGGTTGCCCACCCCCAGTGCGCGTGCGGCGCGCACGTAGTCCATCTGCCGGTTGCGCAGGAACTCCGCGCGCACGTAGTCGGACAGCCCCATCCACCCGAACAGGCTCAGCAGGATCAGCAGCAGCGCCACGCTGGGCGCGAACACCGCGCTGAAGATGATCAGCAGATACAACTCGGGCATCGAACCCCAGATTTCGATGAAGCGCTGGAAGGCGAGGTCGACCTTGCCCGCGAAGTAGCCCTGCACCGCGCCGGCGGCGACACCGAGCACCGTGCCGATCGCCGTCAACGCGAGGCCGAACAGCACGCTCACCCGGAAGCCGTAGATCAGTTGCGCCAGCAGGTCGCGCCCGCGATCGTCGGTGCCAAGCCAGTTGTCGCGCGTCGGCGGTGCCGGGCTCGGCGACTTCGCAAAGTAGTTGAGCGTCTTCGGCCCGTAGGTGTTGGGCGCGTAGATCGCCCAGTTGCCGCCCTTCGTGATGCGTTCACGTATGAAGGGATCGAGATAGTCGGCCGGTGTCTCGAAGTCGCCACCGAATGTCTTCTCCGAATAGTCGCGAAGCACCGGGAAGTAGACCTTGCCCTCGTAGCGCATGACCAGGGGCCGGTCGGTCGAGAGCACTTCCGCGAAGAGGCTCAGCACCACCAACGCAACGAAGATCACCAGGCTCCAGAAGCCGAGACGGTTGCGCTTGAAGCGCAGCCACGCGCGGCGTCCCGGGCTCAGCGACACGGGCTGGGCGGGCGGCGCGCTAGTCAAACTTCACCCTCGGATCGACCCATACGTAGCAGAGATCGGAGATGAGCTTCGTCAGGAGCCCGATCAACGTGAAGATGTAAAGCGTACCGAGCACCACCGGATAGTCGCGCCGGATCACGCTTTCGTAGCCCAGAAGGCCCAGGCCATCGAGCGAGAACAGCGTCTCGATCAGCAGTGATCCGGCGAAGAACGCCCCAATGAACGCGGCCGGCAGTCCGGTCACGATCGGGATCAGCGCATTGCGGAAGATGTGCTTCCAGAGCACCTGCCTCTCGCCCAGGCCCTTGGCCCGTGCGGTCAGGACGTACTGTTTGCGGATCTCCTCCAGGAAGGCGTTCTTGGTCAGCATCGAGGTCACCGCGAAGCTGCCCAGCACCATCGCGGTCACCGGCAGCGTGATGTGCCAGAGGTAGTCGACGATGCGCGCGCCCCAGTTCATCTCGTCCCAGTTGGCGGAGGTCAGGCCGCGCAGCGGGAACCACTGCAACTGCCCGCCGAAAACCACCAGCAACGCCACGCCGAGCACGAAGCCCGGAATCGCATAGCCCACGAGGATCAGCAGCGTCGTGACCAGGTCGAAGCGCGTGCCGGCGCGAACCGCTTTCGCCACGCCCAACGGCACCGCGACGCCATAGCTGATCAGAAAGGTCCAGAGCCCGAGGCTGATGGACACCGGGAGCTTTTCGAGGATCAGTGTCCATACGTCCTTGTTCTGGAAAAAGCTGCGACCGAGATCGAAGCGCGCAAATTGCCCGAGCATCTGGAAGAGCCGCTCGTGCGCCGGCTTGTCGAAGCCGTACAGCGCCTTGATTTCGGCGAGCCGCTTGGGATCGACCCCCTGGTCGCCGCGGTAGTTGGAGCCGCCGGATTCCACGCCGCCACCGCGCACGTTCGCCCTCGCCTCGGCCAGGTACTGCTCGACCGGCCCGCCCGGAACGAACTGGATCACCAGGAAGGTGACCAGCAGCACGCCGAGCAGGGTCGGGATGAACAGCAGCAGCCGCTTCAGAACATAGGCCAGCATCCGCGTCTACCTCCGGTCGCCCTCGCGGGCCCACCATGTCGTCATGATCCAATCTTCGGCCGAAGCGTAGGGCGGCATCGGCGACTTGTAGTCCAGCCGCCATGCGTTATAGGCGACGCGGTGCGCCGTCAGGGTCCATTGCGGGATCAGGTAGTGGCTGTGCATGATCACCCGGTCCAGTGCGCGGCAGGCCGGCAGAAGCTCCTGCTTGGTTTTGGCGCGCACGATGTCGGCCACCAGCGCATCGACCGCCTGGCTGCTCACGCCCATGTAGTTGCCCGAGCTTTCCGTCCTGGCGGCCTTGCTGCCGAAGATGTCCGCCAGTTGCTGGCCTGGGTTGTTCGTGCCGGGGAAGTTGATCGTCGTGATGTCGAACTCGAACTTGTCCAGCCGCTGCTGGTAAAGCGCGAAATCGACCGAGGCGAACCTGAGCGTGATGCCGAGCTTCTCCAGGTTGCGCATCCACGGCGACACGGTCCGCACGCCGCCTTCCTTGCTGTCGAGGTACTCGAGCTCCATGGGCTCGCCCTTCGCATTGCGCAGCGCGCCGTCGCGGTACTCCCAGCCTGCCTCCTTGAGCAGCTCACGCGCGCGCCGCAGATTGTTGCGCAGGGACTGCTCCGGACCATCGGTCGTGGGCGGCGTGTACATCGGGCCGAACACCGCATCGGGCACCTTGCCGCGCCAACGCTCGAGCAGCTTGAGCTCCTCCGGCGACGGCGTGCCCTCGGCCGCGCAGTCGGTGTTGCCGAAGAGGTCCCGCACACGCGGATAGCCGTTGTAGAACATCTGGCGGTTCATCCACTCGTAGTCCAGCGCGAGGCCCAGCGCCTCGCGCACCCGCGGATCCTGCAGCTGCGCACGACGACTGTTCAGAACGTAGCTCTGGAATCCCGATGGCAGCCGGTGGGTGAATTCGCGCTTGACCAGTTCGCCGGAATCGAAGCGCTTGCCCGTCACCCGGCGCGCCCAGTCGCCGGCCGAGTAGAAGCTCATCATGTCGAACTCGCCCGCCTTCAGGGCTTCGAGGCGCGCGGTGTTGTCCTTGTAGATCTTGATCGTGATGCGGTCGAAGTTGTTGGTTCCGCGCCGCACGCCGAGATCGCGCGCCCAGTAGTTCGGGTCGCGCACGTAGGTGATGTCCTTGCCGAAGCGCACCGGCCCGATCTTGTAGGGCCCGCTTCCGATCGGGATGTCCATGACGACCTGGTCGAAGGGCTTGGCCTTGCCGTTCTCCATGCCCCATCGCCGGCTGAAGACCGGCAGGCCGCCGACGATCAGCGGCAGTTCGCGATTGGGCTTCTTGAACTTGTAGCGAATGGTGTGGGCATCGATCACCTCGGCGCTCTCGACGTCCTCCAGCAACGTCTTGTAGGACGGCGAGACATACGGTCCGATCAGCGTGTCGTAGCTGTACTTGACGTCCGCCGCCTCGACTGGCGTACCGTCGTGGAAGCGCGCCTGCGGCCTCAGCCTGAAGGTCGCGCTGAGGCGGTCGGGAGATACGACGATGTCTTCGGCCAGCAGCCCGTAGCCGGAAGCGGTCTCGTCCATGGACCCGGCCAGCAGCGAATCGAACATCAGGCTGCCCAGGTAGGCCGGCGGCGCACCCTTGATCGTGAACGGGTTGTACTTGTCGAAGGTGGAATAGCGCAGGTTGCTGACGAGCCGCAGTTCGCCGCGCTTGGGTGCATCGGGATTGACGTAGTCGAAATGCGGAAAACCCGCCGGGTACTTGAGATCGTCCCACATCGCATAGCCGTGCGCAGCCCATGCGGGAAACGCGCATGCCATCAACCACAAGCACCAAAGAAGCCGCATGCGAGAATTCTGCCCAAGATTTTCACGAGGTCGTCCCATGGGCTTTCTTTCCGGTAAAAAACTTCTGATCACCGGCGTTCTGAGCAACCGCTCCATCGCCTACGGCATCGCCAAGGCCTGCCACGAGCAAGGCGCCGAACTGGCGTTCAGCTACGTGGGCGAGCGATTCAAGGACCGCATCACCGAATTCGCCGCCGAGTTCGACTCCAAGCTGGTCTTCGACTGCGACGTCTCCGACGATGCGCAGATCGACAAGCTTTTCGCGGACCTGTCACAAACCTGGCCCAAGTTCGACGGCTTCGTCCACAGCATCGGCTTTGCACCGCGCGAGGCGATCGCGGGCGACTTCCTCGAAGGCATCTCGCGCGATGCCTTCAAGGTGGCGCACGACATTAGCGCCTACAGCTTCCCGGCCATGGCCAAGGCCGCCCTGCCCTACCTCAACGACAAGTCCGCGTTGCTCACGCTGACCTACCTCGGCGCGGTGCGCGCGCTGCCCAACTACAACACGATGGGCCTCGCCAAGGCGTCGCTCGAAGCCTCGGTGCGCTATCTGGCCGAATCGCTCGGGCCGAAAGGCATGCGCGTCAACGGCATCAGCGCCGGCCCCATCAAGACGCTCGCCGCGAGCGGCATCAAGGGCTTTGGCAAGATCCTGTCGGCCGTGGCCGAGGTGGCGCCGATCCGCCGCAACGTGACGATCGAGGAAGTGGGCAACGTCGCCGCGTTCCTGCTCAGCGACCTCGCCAGCGGCGTGACGGCCGAAATCACCTATGTCGACGGCGGCTTCAGCCATGTCGTCGGCGGCATCGCCGAACCGGTCGCCTGAGCAGCGGACATCGCGCACGATAATCCTGGCATACCTAGAGATGCCAGGGAGTAGACAGTGAGTTTTTCCTTTCGTATGGGCCGTGACGTGCTCATGGCCATTACACGCCGATGGTTTCTGCTGGCGGCTGCCGGCGCGGCCTTCGGCCTTGCCCACGTCACGGATGCGGCCGCGCAACCTGCGCAGAAGGTGCCGGCCCCGGTCATGCTTGCCGAGGTCTACCACCCCGGCGTGGCGCTGGACGACTACTGGGTCAGCGAGAAGTACGACGGCATCCGAGGCTACTGGGACGGCAAGCAGCTATGGACACGCAGTGGCGAGCGCATCGCCGCGCCGCGCTGGTTCACCGAAGCGCTGCCCGCCGAGCCGCTCGATGGCGAGCTCTGGGCCGGTCGGGGCCGCTTTTCCCAGACCGTCTCGACGGTCCGCAGCCAGCCGCCGTCGGACACGGCCTGGCGCGAGATCCGCTTCATGGTTTTCGATGTGCCGGCCCAGCCCGGCGACTTCACCGCGCGGCTCGCGTACCTGCGCAAGCTGCTGCCCATCACGAGCGTCCCCTGGGTCGTCGCTGTCCCGCAGCAGCGCGCAACGACGGCCGAAGACCTCGACGCTCTTCTCGAGAAGACGATGAAGCTGGGCGGCGAAGGCCTGATGCTCCACCGTGGCGCATCGCACTATCACGCAGAGCGCAGCAACGATCTCCTCAAGGTCAAGGCCTACGACGACGCCGAGGCGCGCGTGGTCGAACACATCGGCGGACGCGGCAAGCACGGCGGACGCCTCGGCGCCCTGCTCGTCGAGATGCCCAATGGCAAGCGATTCAAGCTTGGCGGTGGCCTCACCGACGCGGAGCGCGAAAACCCGCCTCCGGTCGGCACGTGGGTGACCTACCGCTACAACGGCACGAACCCGTCCGGCGTGCCGAGGTTCGCGCGCTTCCTGCGCGTGCGCGAGGACATGGATTTCTGACCTCGCGCCGCCGCCTCGGCACGGATGCGGCGGCGACAGGCCCGGTCAGGCCGCGCGAACGCAATCGGCGTAGTAGCGCTTCTTGCCAGAGTCGTCGATCCGCGCGACCAGCCCGTGGATGTCGGTCTCGAAGCCTGGGCACTGCGTGTTGAACTCGCGCGCGAATTTCAGGTAGTCGACGATCTTCTTGTTGAACACCTCGCCCGGGATCAGGAGCGGAATGCCGGGCGGATACGGCGTGATCAGGCTGGTCGTGATGCGGCCTTCCAGTTCGTCGATCTCCACGCGCTCGGTCTTGCGGTGCGCGATGTGGGCGAAGGCGTCGCTGGGCTTCATGGCGGGCGTCAGGTCGCTCAGGTACATCTCGGTGGTCAGCCGCGCGACGTCGTAGCGCGCATAGAGTTCGTGCACGTGGTGACACAGGTCGCGCAGCCCGAGACGCTCGTAGCCAGGATGCTGCTGGCAGAACTCCGGCATGATCCGCCACATCGGCTGGTTGCGCGCGTAGTCGTCCTTGAACTGCTGCAGCGCCGTGAGCAGCGTGTTCCAGCGGCCCTTGGTGATGCCGATGGTGAACATGATGAAGAAGCTGTAGAGGCCGGTCTTCTCCACGATCACGCCGTGCTCCGCGAGGAACTTCGTGACGATCGCTGCCGGAATGCCGGTCTTGGCGAACTTGCCGTTGAGGTCCAGGCCGGGCGTCACGATGGTCGACTTGATCGGGTCGAGCATGTTGAAGCCGTCGGCCAGCGCGCCAAACCCGTGCCACTTCGCGGTGCGCGATTCGCCCTTGATGATCCAGTCGTCGGCGCGGCCGATGCCCTCTTCCACGAGCCTCTCGGGGCCCCAGACCTTGAACCACCACTCGTCCTTGCCGAATTCGGCTTCGACCTTGCGCATCGCGCGGCGGAAATCAAGCGCCTCGAGGATGCTTTCCTCCACCAGTGCGGTGCCGCCGGGCGGCTCCATCATCGCCGCGGCCACGTCGCAGCTCGCGATGATCGCGTACTGCGGGCTGGTCGACGAGTGCATCAGGTAGGCCTCGTTGAACAGGTCCCGGTCGAGCGCCCGATTCTGCGAATCCTGCACAAGCACGTGGCTGGCCTGGCTGATGCCGGCCAGCAGCTTGTGCGTGGACTGGGTCGCGAACACCAGCGACTCCTTCGGCCGCACGCGACGCTTGCCCATCGCGTGATAAGCGCCATAGAACGGATGGAAGGCCGCATGCGGCAGCCAGGCCTCGTCGAAGTGCAGCGTATCGACGTAGCCGTCGAGCATGCCCTTGATCGTCTCGGTGTTGTAGATCACGCCGTCGTAGGTCGATTGCGTGAGCGTCATCACGCGCGGCTTGACCTTGTCGGCGTCGACGTGCGAGAGCAGCGGATTGGCGCGGATCTTCGCCTTGATCGCGGTCGGCTCGAATTCGCTCTTGGGGATCGGGCCGATGATGCCGAAGTGGTTGCGCGTCGGCTTCATGAAGACGGGAATAGCGCCGGTCATGATGATCGCGTGCAGCACCGATTTGTGGCAGTTGCGGTCCACCACCACCACGTCGTCCGGCGCCACCGTGTGGTGCCACACCATCTTGTTGCTGGTGCTCGTGCCGTTGGTCACGAAGAAGCAGTGATCGGCATTGAAGATGCGCGCCGCATTGCGCTCGCTGGCCGCCACCGGCCCGGTGTGATCCAGCAACTGGCCGAGTTCCTCCACCGCGTTGCACACGTCGGCGCGCAGCATGTTCTCGCCGAAGAACTGGTGGAACATCTGGCCGACCGGGCTCTTCAGAAAAGCCACGCCGCCCGAGTGCCCGGGACAGTGCCATGAATACGAACCGTCTTCCGCGTAGTCGATCAGCGCCTTGAAGAACGGCGGCTGCACGCCCTCCAGGTAGCTCTTGGCCTCGCGGATGATGTGGCGCGCCACGAACTCCGGCGTGTCCTCGAACATGTGGATGAAGCCGTGCAACTCGCGCAGGATGTCGTTCGGGATGTGCCGCGAGGTCTTGGTCTCGCCGTAGATGTAGATCGGCACGTCGGCGTTCTTGCGACGCACTTCGCCGATGAAGTTGCGCAGGTTGAGAACGGCCGGATCCAGGTCCGGGCCGACCGAGAACTCTTCGTCGTCGATCGACAGGATGAAGGCGCTGGCGCGGCTCTGCTGCTGGGCGAACTGGCTCAGGTCGCCGTAGCTCGTGACGCCCAGCACCTCGAAGCCTTCGTTCTCGAATGCCTGAGCCAGTGCGCGAATGCTGAGCCCCGAGGTGTTCTCGGAGCGGAAGTCCTCGTCGATGATGACGATCGGAAAACGAAATTTCATGAGCGTGGCTCCGGTAGGGCTGGCAAACAGGCGCGAAGTGTACGGAATTCAGATGAACGCCCATGGCGTCTTTCGCCTTTGCCACAATCGCCGTGTCTCAACGCACAGAGAGGATTGGCTATGGCAAGTTCCACCGTCTGGTGGCTCATGACGGGGGCGGCCATCGTGCTCGAGCTGATTTCCGGGACCGGCACGGTCTACCTGCTGCTCATCGGCGCAGGCTTCGCTGCCGCGGCGGTGTCGACGCACCTGGGCGCCTCGCTCGGCACGCAGTTCATCGTCGCAGCCGTGGTCAGCGTGTCGGCGGTGATCGTCTGGCACGCCATCCGCCGCCGGCGTCCCCCGGGACCGCCCACCTCCGCCAATCCCGACGTGAACATGGATATCGGCGAGCGCGTACAGGTCGATGCCTGGAATGCGGACGGCACCGCCGTCGTGCGCTATCGCGGCACGCAATGGACCGCGGTCGCGCGCGCCGGCGACGTCCCGACCGCAGGGCAGCACAAGGTCGTCGAAGTGGTCGGCAGCCGCCTCGTCGTCGAAAAGATCTGAATCAAGAAAAGGAAGGAATCCGCTCAATGGAATATGCCCTCGTTCCCCTCGTCATCCTGGGGATCGCCATCCTCTTCATCACCCAGTCGATCAAGTTCGTGCCGCAACAGAACGCCTGGGTGCGCGAACGGCTCGGCCGCTATCACGGGACCATGTCGCCGGGGCCCAATTTCCTGGTCCCTTTCATCGACCGGGTCGCGTACCGGCACAGCCTGAAGGAAATTCCGCTCGACGTGCCCAGCCAGGTCTGCATCACGCGCGACAACACGCAGTTGCAGGTGGATGGCATCCTGTACTTCCAGGTGACCGACCCGATGCGCGCGAGTTACGGCTCGTCGAACTACGTCATGGCCATCACGCAGCTCGCGCAGACCACGCTGCGCAGCGTCATCGGCAAGCTCGAACTGGACAAGACCTTCGAGGAGCGCGACATCATCAACGCCCAGGTGGTCTCCGCCATCGACGAGGCGGCGCTCAACTGGGGCGTGAAGGTGCTTCGCTATGAAATCAAGGACCTCACGCCGCCCAACGAGATCCTGCATGCAATGCAGCGCCAGATCACCGCGGAACGCGAGAAGCGCGCGCTGATCGCCGCCTCCGAAGGCCGCCGCCAGGAGCAGATCAACATCGCCACGGGCGAGCGCGAGGCCTTCATCGCACGCTCCGAAGGCCAGAAGCAGGCGCAAATCAACAACGCACAAGGCGAGGCAGCCGCCATCACCGCCGTGGCCGAAGCCACCGCCGGCGCGATCGAGCGCATCGCCGCCGCGATCCGCCAGCCTGGCGGCGAGCAGGCGGTGCAGCTCAAGGTGGCCGAACGTGCAGTCGATGCCTACGGCAAGGTCGCTGCGGACGCGACGACCACGCTGATCGTCCCGAGCACCATGAACGAGACCGCCGCCCTCATCGCATCGGCGATGCGGATGGTGCAAGCAGGCAAGACATCGAGCACGACCTGACCCAGGATATGGGTCCACGCACTGCTACAATCGTAGGCTTCGGAGCGGTGGATGAGCGGTTTAAGTCGCACGCCTGGAAAGCGTGTGAGGGTTAATAGCCCTCCGCGGGTTCGAATCCCGCCTGCTCCGCCACAAATACATAGTCAAGTTTCAATCACGGCGCGACCCTCACGAGGGGTCGCGCCGTTTTTGTTTGCCGCGGCTTCTTTCTTCGGTTGATCCTGTTGAAGGCGGCGGCCACACCTCGTTCTCAAAAACCTCATAAAAAAGGGAGTTACCTCATGCCTCGTTTTCAACGTCCTGCCATTGCAGCCCTACTTGCCTTGGGCTTCAGCCTCGTCGCCCATGCCGCCGAGCACGCGCACTGGTCTTACAACGCCGGAACCGGCCCCGCGCAATGGGCCGAACTCGATCCGGACAACCGGCTGTGCAAGGCGGGCTTTCAGCAATCCCCCATCGCGCTTCACACGCGCAAGTCCACGCGCCTCGCGGACCAGGACATCGCCCTGCACCTCGGCAAGGCAAAGGGTCAGCTCGTCAACAACGGCCACACGATCCAGTTCAACGTGGCCGATGCGGCGCCCAACCGCGTAGCGTTCAAGGGCGGCAGCTATGCACTGGCGCAATTCCATTTCCACACGCCGAGCGAACACCATCTCGACGGCAAGTCGTTCCCGATGGAAATGCACTTGGTGAACAAGGATGTCGACGGCAAGATCACCGTTGTAGGCGTGTTCATCAAGCCAGGCGCGAAGAACGAAGCGCTCGCCCAACTGTGGGGACAACTGCCCGCCGCAAACGGAGCACCGAATGACGGCGAAGTCGATCTCGCCACTTTGCTGCCGACCTCGCACAAGGCCCTGCTCTATTCCGGATCGCTGACCACGCCGCCGTGCTCCGAAGAGGTGAACTGGATCGTCATGGAGCAGCCGATCGAAATGTCTCGGCAGCAGATCCAGGCTTTCCAGAAGCTGTTCCGCGACAACCACCGCCCCATCCAGCGGGACCACGGGCGCAAGGTGGTCGAGGAAGCGGCCATGTGAACTGAGCGCACAAACAAAAAGGGCCCCGAAGGGCCCTTTTTCATGGTCGGCGCTTGCCGATCAGCTACCACCGCGCACCACGGCGATCTGCGTACGCTGGCCGCCCTTGTAGGTGTAGAGCGTCAGCGCACCGTTCTTGACGTCGCCCTTCTCGTCGAATGCGATCGGACCGGTCAGGCCCTTGTAGTCGATCTTGCTCACTTCAGGCAGGTACTTCTCGGGATCGGAGGAGCCCGCCTTTTCCATGGCAGCAGCCAGCACGTTCACGGCGTCATAGACGTACGGTGCATAGATCTGCACTTCGACGCCGTTCTTCTCCTTGAACTTCGCCTTCCAGGCATCCAGCGGCGCCTTGAAGTCGCCTTCCACGCCACCGGCTTCAGCGCACACGACCATGTCTTCGCCGATCGCATCGCCGGCGAGCTTGGCGAGTTCGCCGGTGCACAGGCCGTCGCCGCCCATGAACTTGACGTTCATGCCGAGCTGCTTGACCTGCTTGAGCATCGGGCCGCCCACGGCGTCCATGCCGCCGAAGAACAGGATGTCAGGCTTGGCGCCCTTGAGCTTCGTCAGGATGGCGTTGAAGTCGGTCGACTTGTCGGTGGTGAACTCGTGGCCGACGATGTTGGCGCCGGCGGCCTTGGCGGCCTTCTCGAATTCTTCTGCGACGCCCTGGCCGTACGCGGTGCGGTCGTCGATCACGGCAATGTTCTTGCCGTTCAGCTTTTCGACCGCGTACTTGCCGAGCGTGCCGCCGAGCTGGGTGTCGTCAGCCACCACGCGGAAGGTGGTCTTGAAGCCCTGCCGGGTGTACTTGGGGTTGGTCGCCGACGGCGAGATCTGCGGGATGCCCGCGTCGCTGTACAGCTTGGAGGCCGGGATGGTGGTGCCGGAATTCAGGTGGCCGACAACGCCGTTGACCTTGCTGTCGACCAGCTTCTGTGCAACTGCGGTGCCTTGCTTCGGATCGGCTGCGTCGTCTTCGGCGAGCAGTTCGAACTTCGCGACCTTGTCGCCGATCTTGATGCCCTTGGCGTTCAGGTCCTCGATGGCCATGCGGGCGCCGAACTCGTTGTCCTTGCCGAGGTGCGCGATGGCGCCGCTGGTCGGAGCAACGTGACCGATCTTGACGACCAGCGTTTCAGCCGGAGGCGCAGCCGGTGCCGGCGCCGCTGCGGTCGGAGCAGGAGTTGCAGCGGGTGCAGCAGCTTCTTCCTTCTTGCCACAGGCCACGAGCGCGAGAGCAGCCAGTGCGACCGCAGTCCATTTCAATTGCATGGGGAACCTCCAGAACATGATTGAGTGAAGTTGAAAACCGGTCTTGCGATCCCGGCGCTTTCGACTCAGCAAATATCGCGCCGCGGTCGCTTGGCGCCCACGCGCTCTCCGACCTGGCGCGCAGTTTAGCCCAAGGATCGAGGGCCAAACGTTGGCGTAGACCCGGGGTTTTCCGTTAGTTCACGGGCCAGCGATTCGCTCACCAGATCACGCAATACCGCCTCGATTTCCTTGCGAAGTGCAGGGATCATCTTGTCCAGGTGATGCTGAACGGCGGCTGACACCGCATCGCTCACCCGCTCCTCGAGCGAGAGGTCCACGCGCTGCAGAACGCGGTGCAGCAATTGCTCTTCGAGCCTGAAAGCCTCGGCCTCGGAAAGCCGTGCCTCGGGGCTCAGCGCGACCGCCTCTGAAGGCTCCGTGGCCATGGGCAAGGGTTCGATCTGCGGGGTCTCCGACGGCGCAGTGAGCACAGGCGAAACCGGCGGCGTCTCCTGCGACTGCTCGAACACCGTCGTCAGCGTCGGAACGAAGCGCGGCGGCGTGCGTTGCGTCGACATCAGTTCGAGCCTCCGCCGTAGGGGTACGTGCGGATCGCGTACCCGCGATCCTTGTAGTGTCGCCAACGCGTCCGGCCGGCCTGCTTGTCGGCGTCTTCGCTGCCGACGATGTCGATCAGTCGCTCGAAGCGCTCGAACCTGGCGGGCAGCTCCGCGCCGAGGTTGACGAGGATCGGCCGGTCCGGAAGCGACGTCGTACCACTCTCCGCCAGCACGACAGGTGAACGCGCGACGACGTGGGCTTCATCGCCGCTGCGGCAATGCGCGATGAACTCGGTCGGCTGCAGGGCCCAGAGGGACTGGTCGATCGCATCCAGCGTCGCCTGATCGGCCATGACCACGAGACGTGCGCCGTGCGCGCCGACGGCCTTGCGCAGCAGACGGCAGGCGTAGCTCACCTTGTCCGGCATGTTGTAGTGGCCGTCGATCTCAGTCACTTGGTGCGCGCCTTTCCGGTGGCCTTTCGCGCGGCCTTGGGGGCCTTGGGGGCCTTGTCCGAAGCCGACTTGCCGCCGCCGGTCCGGCTTTCGGTCAGCAGGTAGTTGAGCAGCAGGCCGACCGGTCGCCCGCTTGCGCCCTTGGCCGCCCCGCTCTTCCACGCCGTCCCCGCGATGTCCAGGTGAGCCCAGGCGAAGTCGCTGGTGAAGCGCTGCAGGAACTTGGCCGCGGTGATCGCACCGCCCGCGCGGCCCGCGATGTTGGCCACGTCGGCGAAATTGCTCTTGAGGCCCTCGGCATAGTCGTCGTCGAGCGGCATGCGCCAGCAACGGTCTTGCGACTGCTCGCCAGCGGTCGTCAAGGCGGTGGCCAATGCGTCGTTGCTCGAGAAGAGACCGCTTCGAACGCCACCGAGCGCCACCACGCAGGCACCGGTGAGGGTCGCAATATCGATGACGGCCGACGGCTCGAAGCGCTTGGCGTAGCTCAGGGCATCGCAAAGGATCAGCCGGCCTTCCGCATCCGTGTTGAGGACCTCGATGGTCTGGCCGCTCATGCTCGTCACCACGTCGCCCGGCTTGACCGCGCGCCCGTCGTTCATGTTCTCGCAGGCCGGTACCAGGCCGATCACGTTGATCGCAGGCTGGATGTCGCCCAGCGCACGGAACACGCCGAGCACGCTCGCCGCGCCGCACATGTCGAACTTCATTTCGTCCATTTCGGCTGCGGGCTTGAGCGAAACGCCGCCGGTGTCGAAAGTGATGCCCTTGCCGACCAGCACGACAGGCGCCTGGTGCCGCGAAGCGCCGTGGTAGCGCAGCACGATGAAGCGCAGCGGCTCCGCCGAGCCCTGCGCCACGGCCGAGAACGCGCCCATGCCGAGCTTGGCGACTTCCTTGGGCCCGAGCACTTCGCATTTCACGTTCGGGAGCTTCGCGAGTTCTTCAGCGGCACCGGCCAGCAGGGTCGGCGTGCAGTAGTTGGCCGGCCGGTTCGCCCATTCCTTGGCGAGCTCGATACCGGCCACGGTCGCGGCCGCTTCGTCGAAAGCCTGGCGCAACCCGCCGACATCCGGGAGACCGAACACGACTTGCTTGATCGACCGCAATTCCGCCTTCGACTTGGTGGTGCCGTACATGTAGCTGGCATCGGCCACCGCGATCACGGCGCCGCCCAGCGCGGCGCCATCCAGCGGCTGCGTCGCCGCGATCACGACCCGCTTGGGATTCGATCCCTTCGCGGCGCCGATCGCGGCAGCCACCGCCGAGCGGACCGAAGCGGGCTTCCCGTCCCCCGACGACACCAGCACCACGCGCGACGCGGCGATCCCGGCGGGCCTGTACAGCGTGAGCAACTTGCCGGATTTGTCAGGCAGGTCGCCGGCCTTGCGGGCTTCGGCGATCAGCGCGGAAAGCGCGTCCTTGGCGGTGGTGGAACCGGCTCCCACAAGCACGACGAGCACATCGGCTTTTTCGGCGGCAGCCTGGGCGGCGGAGAGGGTCTTGAGTTGAAAGTCCATAATCCTTTTTTTCCCTCGACGATGTTATTCCATTCCTCATTACGCAAGGAGCTGTCCCGCAGCTTCGGAGCCACCGTGGTGGTGCTGGTCACGATCGTGATGACCATGATGCTGATCCGCACGCTCGGCTTGGCGAACAAGGGCAGCGTGAATCCTCGCGAGGTCTTCCTCGTGATGACGTACACCGTGCTCGGCTACATGCCGACCATCCTGAGCCTGTGCCTGTTCGTGTCGATCGTCGGCACGCTGTCGCGCATGTACCGTGACAGCGAAATGGTGATCTGGTTCTCCAGCGGGCGCGGGCTGGCCGAGTTCCTCCGGCCGCTGTTCGGCTTCGCATGGCCGATCCTGGTGCTGATCGCAGTTTTCGCGCTCGTCGGCTGGCCCTGGGCCAACTCGCAGACGCAGGGCATGCGAGAACGCTACGAGCAGCGCAGCGACATCGAGCGGGTCTCGCCGGGCGAGTTTCGCGAATCCGCGGGCCGGCTGCGCGTGTTCTTCATCGACAAGGACGCGCCCGACAGTGCCACCGCCAACAACGTGTTCATCCAGTCGATCGAGCGCAACTTGCAGATCATCACGTCCGCCCGCCGCGGTCACATGGAGGACATCGACGGCAAGCGCTACCTGCTCCTGAGCAACGGCCAACGAGTGGAGCGCTCGCTGAACGCCGAAGGCACCAAGATCAGCGAATTCCAGACCTATGGCGCCAAGATCGGCAGCAGCAGCGGCAACTCGCCCGATGACGCCCCGGTGCGCACGCGCACCACGCTGTCGCTGTTGCGCGAACCGACGCTGCTCAATCTCGGCGAGCTCGGTTGGCGCATCGGCATGCTGCTCGCGGGCGCCAATTTCGTGTTGCTCGCGCTGGCGCTCTCGAGCGTGAATCCGCGGGTGGGCCGCAGTGGCAACTATCTCTTCGCCCTCTTCGCCTTCGTCCTCTACTACAACCTGCTCAATCTCGGCCAGAACTGGGTGGGCTCGGGAAAGTACAGCCTGGGCGGCTTCATGCTGGTCCTGCATGGCGGCGCCTTCCTGATCGGCCTCGCCTGGCTCGCGAAGCGGCACTACAACTGGAGCCTGCTGCCCGCGTTTCGCGTCCGCCGCGCCCGAAAGACTGACGCCGCGTGAAAACAATCCGTCGCCTCATTTACGTGGAGGTGGCGAAGGCGGTCGCCTTCGTCGCGCTCGGTTTCTTGAGCCTCTTCTTCTTCTTCGACTTCGTCGACGAACTGCAATCGATCGGCCGCCCCGAGACGCTGGGCTACGGTGGGGCGCAGGCGCTGCTGTACGTCGCGCTGCTGATTCCCAGCCATCTCTACGACCTGCTGCCGATCGCTGTGCTGATCGGCACCATCTTCGTGATGGCGCGGCTCGCGCAGAGCTCCGAATTCACCATCCTGCGCACCAGCGGCCTCGGGCCCTGGCGGGCGCTTCGGGCATTGCTCATCCTCGGGCTGGGCTTCGTCGTGCTCACCTTCGCGATCGGCGACTACATCGCGCCGTTGAGCGACCGCACGGCGCAATTGCTCAAGGTGCGCTACCAGAATATCTTTTCGCTGGTCGGCAACACCGGCGCGTGGCTCAAGGAGCGCCAGGGCGACACCTCCTACGCCGTCAACGTGGCCACGATGGGCCGCAATGGCGAATTGAAGGAACCGCGCATCATCGAGTTCGACAACAAGGGCTTCATCACCTCGCAGACGACTGCCGCATCGGCCCAGGCCAGCGACGGACGATGGACGCTCGTCGATGTCAGCCGGGAGGAATACGACACGCGCGGGCCCGGCAATGCGCGCATCGTCACGACCAAGATCCCGATGATCGAATGGCCGACTTCGCTGACGTCCGAGATGGTGTCGGTCGCGCTGCTGCGGCCCGATCGCATGCGCACGCTCGATCTGTTCGACTACATCCGCCATCTCGAGGCCAATGGCCAGACGGCGCAGCGCTACGAGATCGAGTTCTGGCGCAAGGTGTTCTACCCGCTGTCGTGCCTCGTGATGGTCGTGCTGGCGCTGCCGTTCGCGTACCTGCACTTCCGCCAGTCCGGCATCACGACCTATGTGTTCGTCGGCGTGATGATCGGCATCAGCTTCTTCCTGCTGAACAACGTGTTCGGCTATCTCGGCAATCTCGGCAACTGGCTGCCATGGATGACGGCAGCCGCGCCGGGGCTCATCTATTCGGTGATGTCGCTGGGCGCGTTCACCTGGCTGGTGCTGAGGCGCTAGAGGCCCCCCGCATGAATGCCACCCGCGGCATCGTCCTCTTTGCGCACGGCTCGCGCGACGAGCGCTGGCGTGCGCCTGTGGAAGCGGTGGCGCGGCGGGTCGCCGAACTCGATCCGCAGACCAAGGTCTCTTGCGCGTACCTCGAACTGGTCCAGCCCGATCTGCGCGGTGCAGCGGAAGCCTTGATCGTCCAGGGCGCACGCACCATCCGGGTGCTACCGCTCTTCCTCGGGATGGGCCGGCATGTGCGCGAAGACCTCCCACGCCTTCTCGATGATTTGCGCGCACGGCATCCGGCGGTCGAATTCACCCTGGCCGGCGCTGTCGGCGAAGCGCCTGAGGTGATCGAGCTGCTCGCGAGAAAGGCGCTCGAATCCTGAAGCCGCGGTGATTTTCATAGATTCCGAAGGCATAATGAATTCCCGAATAAGACGGAATTTGTTATGAATCTTCACCAGTTCAAGTTCGTGCAAGAGGCCGTGAGGCGAAACCTCAACCTGACCGAAGCTGCCAAGGCGCTGCACACCTCGCAGCCGGGCGTCTCCAAGGCCATCATCGAACTCGAAGAAGAACTGGGCGTGGAAATCTTCGCGCGGCACGGCAAGCGGCTCAAGCGGGTGACCGAACCCGGCCAGCATGTGCTGGCGAGCATCGAGCTGATCATGCGCGAGGTCGGCAATCTCAAGCGGATCGGCGAGCAGTTCAGCGCCCAGGACAGCGGCACGCTCTCCATTGCCACCACGCACACCCAGGCCCGCTACGTCCTGCCGGTGCCGGTCGCCAAGCTGCGGGAGGCCTACCCCAAGGTCAACGTGAGCCTGCACCAGGGCTCGCCGGACCAGGTGGCGCGGATGGTCATCGACGAGATCGCCGAGATCGGCATCGCGACTGAATCGCTGTCCGACTATGCCGATCTCGTGACGATGCCCTGCTACGAGTGGCAGCACGTGCTGGTGCTGCCCAAGGAGCACCCGCTGGCCGCCAAGGAGCGCATCACGCTCGAGGACCTCGCGGCCGAGCCGATCATCACCTACCACCCCTCGTTCACCGGCCGCACGCGCATCGACCACGCCTTCGCACACAAGAAGCTGACGCCGCGCATCGCGCTCGAAGCGATCGATTCGGACGTCATCAAGACTTACGTGCGGCTCGGCCTCGGCGTGGGCATCGTGGCCGAGATGGCGGTGCGCGACGAATCGAACAGCGACCTCGTCGTGCGACCGATGGGCCACATCTTCGGCGTCAACATCGCCCGCGTCGCGTTCAAGCGCAGCGCCTACCTGCGCAACTTCGTCTTCAAGTTCGCCGAGCTCCTTTCGGACCGGCTCGACCGCAACCTGATTGCCAAGGCATTGAGCGGCCAGCACCAAGACTACGACCTGTGAGTACCTCCACCGTGACTGCACGCACCCCAGAAGTCCAGACCAAGCTGCCCGCCGTGGGCACGACCATCTTCACCGTCATGTCGGCGCTGGCCGTCGAAAAGAACGCGGTGAATCTCGGGCAAGGATTCCCCGATTTCGGGTGCGATCCGAAGCTGCTGCAGGCCGTGACCGATGCCATGGCCGCGGGGCACAACCAGTACCCGCCGATGCCCGGCATCCTTCCGCTGCGGCAGGCGATCGCATCGAAGATCGCCACGCTGTACGGCCACAGCTACGACCCGCAAACCGAGATCACCATCACCGCAGGCGCGACGCAAGCGATCATCACCGCCATCCTCGCGGTGGTCCGACCCGGTGACGAAGTGATCGTGCTGGAGCCGTGCTACGACAGCTACGTGCCCAACATCGACCTCGCCGGCGGCAAGGTGGTGCGTGTGCCGCTCACACCCGGAACCTTCCGGCCGGACTTCGACAAGATCGCAGCCGCACTCACGCCACGCACCCGCGCGATCATCATCAACACGCCGCACAACCCCAGCGCCACCGTCTGGACCGAAGCGGAGATGCAGCGGCTGGAGGAACTGCTCGCGCCGACCGATGTGCTCGTGATCAGCGACGAGGTGTACGAGCACATGGTCTACACCGGCGCAAGGCATGAAAGCGCCGCACGCTTCCCGGGCCTGGCCGCGCGCACCTTCATCGTGAGCAGCTTCGGCAAGACCTACCACGTGACCGGCTGGAAGGTCGGCTATGTCGCTGCGCCGGCGCCGCTCACCGCGGAGTTCCGCAAGGTCCACCAGTTCAACGTGTTCACGGTCAACACGCCTATGCAGCACGCGCTGGCGAGCTTCATGGCCGACCCCGCGCCTTACCTCGAACTACCGGCCTTCTATCAGCGCAAGCGTGACCTGTTCGCCGAAGGGCTTGCAAAGACCCGACTCAAGCTGCTTCCGAGCGGCGGCACCTACTTCCAGTGCGTGGACATCAGCGAGGTGAGCGACCTCAATGAAGCGGATTTCTGCCAGTGGCTCACCAGCGAGATCGGCGTCGCGGCGATTCCGCTGTCGGCCTTCTATGGCGACGGCTTCGACCAGCGGGTGGTGCGCTTCTGCTTCGCCAAGAAGGACGAAACGCTCCACAACGCCCTGGAGCGGCTGGCCCGGCTCTGACAGAAACGGTAGGAGAGTCCTGACCGCCGGAGGGCGTGCCTTCCGGCGAGGGATGCGACGGCCCGCCTCGACCATGGGCTTCTCGGTTGATTCCGCCCAAGGAGAAGTCCATGTCACTTTCGTTGATTCTGCTGATCGTGCTGATCCTGCTGTTGGTCGGCGCGTTGCCAAGCTGGGGCTACAGCCGCAGTTGGGGCTACGGTCCGAGCGGCGGCCTGGGTCTGGTGCTCGTCGTGGTAGTCGTGCTGCTTCTCATGGGGCGGATATAGCGCCCTCCGCCATCGCATGAGAACGCGAGCTGCCCGCTTCGGCGGGCTTTTTCGTGCGCGGTCGAAAGTCGCTCAGCTCTCGAGCTGGACCCAGAGCTTGTCGAGGCGCTTCACGCTCACGGGCTGCGGTGTGCGCAGTTCTTGCGCGAAGAAGCTCACGCGCAGTTCCTCGAGCAGCCAGCGGAATTCGCCCATGCGTTCGTCGATCGCACCCTTGCGCTCTGCGAGCAGGCGCCAATAGCGCTGCTCCTGAGGGCGAAGCTCCGCCAGGCGCTGCGCATCGCGGTCGGGGTCGCCGCGCAGCTTGTCGAGCCGCAACGTGATCGCCTTGAGGTAGCGCGCGAAATGCTGGAGACGCTGCCAGGGCGTATCGACCAGGAAGCGCTTGCCGACCAGCCGCTGCAACTGCTGCAACGCATCGGCCGTGGCCGTCGGCTGGATCTTGGTGTCCTTGATCTTGCGCGCCGCGACCGCGTACTCGGCGAGGATCACACCGGCAAGCCGCGCCACCTCGTTGGCAATCAGCGTCAGCCGGCCGCGCCCCTCTTCCACACGGCGCTTGAAGCCGGCTTCGTCGGTCGGCAGCGGGTCCTGCAGGAAAGCACGGTCAAGCGCGACATCGATGACCTGCGCGCGCAACTCCTCCAGCGTGCCGAGCGGCATGAAGGCCACCGCCATCTTCTGCAGATCGGGGATGTTCTTCTCGAGGTACTTGAGCGCATCCTTGATCTGCAAGGCGAAGAGGCGCCGCAGGCCGATGCGATGCTTCGCGGCCGCGACGGCCGGTTCGTCGAAGACTTCGATGGTGACCGCATCGCCGCCGTCGACCAGCGCCGGGAAGCCGATGAGCGATTGCGCGCCGCGCCGCACCTCCATCAGTTCCGGCAACTCGCCGAAGGTCCATGCGGTGTAGCGCTGTCCCGCCGGCACCGCCGCCGCGGGCGCTTCGGCTGCCGTCGCGGGCCGCTCATCGCGCTTGCCGGCCGGCGCCGACGGTGCTTCCGGCGCCGTCTTCACATTGAGCCCCGCGAGCGCCTGGAACGCACCCCGCGCCTGCGCGCCAAGCTCCGCCTTCAGCGCGCCAAGATTGCGTCCCATGCCGAGTTGGCGGCCATGCTCGTCCACCACACGCAAGTTCATGAACAGGTGCGGCGGCAGCATGTCCAGCTTGAAGTCCGTGCGCTTCACATCGAGGCTGGTTTCCTCTCGCACGCGCTTGAGCAGCGCATCCGTCAGCGATCCATGGCCGAATACCTCGGGCGCACCGAACACTTCAGCCAGGCGCGTCGCGGTTTCCGGCAGCGGCACCAGCCGCGCCCGCGGCTTCTGCGGGAGGCTCTTGAGAAGTGCCTGGATCTTGTCCTTGAGCATGCCGGTCACCAGCCACTCGCAACGCTCCTCGCTGACCTGGTTCAACACGAAGAGCGGCACCGTGACCGTGAGCCCGTCCTTGGCATCGCCCGGCTCGTGCAGGTAGGTTGCCGCGCAGTCGACGCCGCCGAGCCGAAGCGTTGGAGGAAATGCCTGCGTCGTGATGCCGGCCGCCTGATGGCGCATCAGCTCATCGCGCGTCAGATACAGCAGCCGCGGCGCGCCCTTTGATTGCGCGCGATACCAGTTCTCGAAGCCCAGGCCGCTCGCAACATCCGCCGGCACCTGCGCGTCGTAGAACGCGTAGATCAGTTCGTCGTCGACCAGCACGTCCTGGCGGCGCGACTTGTGCTCCAGCGCTTCGACCTCTCGCACCAGCTTCCGGTTGGCGGCAAGGAAAGGCAACTTGCTCTCCCACTGGCCGCCCACAAGCGCCTCGCGAACGAAGATCTCCCGCGCCGCCGCCGGGTCGACCCGGCTGAAGTCCACGCGGCGCCCGCTGTACACCACGAGCCCGTAGAGCGTGGCCCGCTCCAGCGCCGCGACCTGCGCGCCCTTCTTCTCCCAGTGCGGATCCAGCAACTGCTTCTTGAGCAGGTGGCCGCCGACCTGCTCGATCCACTGCGGCTCGATGTTGGCGATGCCGCGGCCGAAGAGGCGCGTGGTCTCGACCAGTTCGGCGCAGACGATCCAGCGCCCGGGCTTCTTCTTCAGGTGCGCGCCGGGGTGCCGGTAGAACTTGATGCCGCGCGCACCCAGGTACGCCTCGTCGTCTTCGAGCTTCCAGCCGATGTTGCCCAGCAAGCCCGACAGCATCGACATGTGCAGTGCGTCGTAGGTTGCGGGCTGCGCGTTGATCCGCCACTTGTGCTCCGTCACCACGGTCAGAAGCTGGGAATGGATGTCACGCCACTCGCGCACGCGCCGCACGTTGATGAAGTTCTGCCGCAGCAGTTGTTCGTACTGGCGATTGCTCAACTTGTGAGTTTCGCCATGCCCGCCACGCGCATCGTGGATCCATTTCCACAGCCGCAGGTAACCGCTGAATTCGCTGCGGTCGTCGTCGAACTTCGCGTGGGCCTGGTCCGCCTGCTGCTGTGCTTCCATCGGGCGGTCCCGCACATCCTGCACCGACAGCGCGCTGGCGATCACCAGCACCTCTTCGAGCGCACCGCGCGAGCGGGCCTCCAGGATCATCCGGCCGACGCGGGGATCGAGCGGCAGCTTCGACAGCTCCACGCCGGTCGGCGTGAGTTCGTTCGCGTCATCGACTGCGCCGAGTTCGTTGAGCAACTGGTAGCCGTCGGCAATCGCTCGCCGCTGCGGCGCTTCGAGAAAAGGAAAGCGCTCGACGTCCCCGAGGTGCAGCGACTTCATCCGCAGGATGACCCCCGCGAGCGACGATCGCAGGATTTCGGGATCGGTGAAGCGCGGGCGCCCATCGAAATCCTTCTCGTCGTAGAGCCGGATGCAGATGCCGTTCGCCACCCGCCCGCAACGGCCGGCGCGCTGGTTGGCCGCCGCCTGGCTGATCGGCTCGACCAGCAGCTGCTCGACCTTGCTGCGGAAGCTGTAGCGCTTGACCCGCGCGGTGCCGGCGTCGATCACGTAGCGGATGCCCGGCACGGTCAGCGAGGTTTCGGCGACGTTGGTCGCCAGCACGATGCGCCGGCCCGTATGGCCGTCGAAGATGCGGTCCTGCTCCGCCTGCGACAGCCGTGCGAAGAGCGGCAGCACTTCAGCGCTGCGCATCACCGGCTGGTGGCTCAGGTGCTTGCGAAGATGGTCCGCCGCCTCGCGGATCTCGCGCTCACCGGGAAGGAAGACGAGGATGTCGCCGGCGTTGTGCGGATCCCGCCAGAGCTCGTCGACGCCGTCGGCGATCGCGTCGTTCAGATCGTGGTCGCGTGATTCCTCGAAGGGGCGGTAGCGCTGCTCGACCGGAAAGGTGCGCCCAGACACCATGATCGTCGGTGCGGGCCCCTTCGCCGACGCGAAGTGCTGTGCGAAGCGATCCGCATCGATCGTCGCAGAGGTCACGATGACCTTCAGGTCCGGCCGCCGCGGCAGGATCTCCTTCAGGTAGCCGAGCAGGAAGTCGATGTTGAGTGAACGCTCGTGCGCCTCGTCGATGATCAGCGTGTCGTAGGCCTTGAGCAGCGGATCGGTCTGCGTCTCCGCCAGCAGGATGCCGTCGGTCATCAGCTTGACCGAGGCGTCGCGCGAGAGGCGGTCCTGGAAGCGCACCTTGAAGCCGACCACCTCGCCCAGCGGCGTCTTCAGTTCTTCGGCGATGCGCTTGGCGACCGACGAAGCCGCGATCCTGCGCGGCTGGGTATGGCCGATCAAGCGGCCCTTGCCGGGCGGCGCGTTCAGCTTGCCGCGTCCGAGCGCCAGGGCGATCTTGGGCAGCTGCGTGGTCTTGCCCGAACCCGTCTCGCCGCAGACGATGACCACCTGGTGCGCCTCGATGGCGGCCATGATTTCGTCGCGCCGGGCCGACACCGGCAGGGATTCTGGAAACTCGATTCGAAGTGAGGGCGAAGACAAGGCGGACAGTTCGGGGAAAATCGTCGATTATCTTGCGACCGGCCTTCCGCCGCCCCACTCCCGCCAATGTCCACCG
The DNA here is from genome assembly GCF_900107745.1 of Variovorax sp. YR216. Lineage (GTDB taxonomy): Bacteria > Pseudomonadota > Gammaproteobacteria > Burkholderiales > Burkholderiaceae_C > Variovorax. The sequence goes on from NZ_FNRO01000001.1 coordinate 390,314, forward strand.
TCTTCAACTTCACCTTCGTTCCCTGGTTCCGCTCGGTGGCGCCGTACATCCACACGCATCGCGGCAAGACTTTCGTGGTTGCCCTGGCCGGCGAGGCGATCGCGGCGGGCAAGCTTCAAAGCATTGCGCAGGACCTTGCCCTGATCCAGAGCATGGGCGTCAAGGTGGTGCTGGTCCACGGCTTCCGGCCACAAGTCAACGAGCAGCTGCGCGCCAAGGGCCACGAGGCGAAGTATTCGCACGGCATGCGCATCACCGACGAGGTCGCGCTGGACTGCGCCCAGGAGGCCGCCGGCCAGCTGCGCTACGAGATCGAGGCCGCCTTCAGCCAGGGCCTGCCGAACACGCCGATGGCCGGCTCCACGGTGCGGATGATCTCCGGCAATTTCATCACCGCGCGGCCGGTCGGGGTCGTCGACGGCATCGATTTCCAGCACTCCGGCCTGGTGCGCAAGGTCGATGCGGCCGGCATCCGGCGCGGACTGGATTTCGGCGCGATGGTGCTGATGTCGCCCTTCGGCTTCTCGCCCACCGGCGAGGCCTTCAACCTCACCATGGAAGAAGTCGCGACCAGCGTGGCGATCTCGATCCAGGCGGACAAGCTGATCTTCCTGACGGAAATCCCCGGCATTCCGGTGGATGCCAGCCGGCCGATCAGCGACGACAACCCGATCGACACCGAACTGCCGCTCGACGCGGCAAAGAAGCTTCTCGCCTCGCTGGCACCAGCGCAGCGGCCGACCGACACCGCCTTCTATCTCCAGCACTGCGTGAAGGCCTGTGAAGCGGGCGTCGAGCGCAACCACATCATTCCCTTCAGCGTCGACGGCTCGCTGCTGCTCGAGATCTACGTGCACGACGGCATCGGCACGATGGTGATCGACGAGAAGCTCGAATCGCTGCGCGAGGCCACCGCCGACGACATCGGCGGCATCATCCAGCTCATCGAACCCTTCGAGCGCGACGGCACGCTGGTCAAGCGCAGCCGCACCGAGATCGAGCGCGACATCGGCCAGTACACGGTGATCGAGCACGACGGCGTGATCTTCGGCTGCGCGGCGCTGTACCCCTATCCCGAAGCCAAGACCGCGGAGATGGCGGCACTCACGGTGTCGCCCCAGTCGCAGGCGCAGGGCGACGGCGAACGCATCCTCAAGCGCATCGAGCACCGCGCGAAGGCGCAGGGGCTGGACAGCATCTTCGTGCTCACCACGCGCACCATGCACTGGTTCCTCAAGCGCGGCTTCCAGCAGGTTAACCCCGACTGGCTGCCCGAAGCGCGCAAGCGCAAGTACAACTGGGACCGCAAGAGCCAGGTGCTGGTCAAGAAGCTCTGATCGATCCCCAAGGCCCTACCGACGAGGAGAAGACGATGTTTCCGTGGCTCTGGTTCTGGTCCCCGGTGTTTCATCTCCCCTTCAGCGGCAGCGTGGCGCAGCAGATCGAGCCCGACACCAACTGGTTCTTTGCCGGGATTCCTTCATCGGCGGGCAACGGCCTGCTCGAGAAGAAGGCGTTCGATGTGGCCAGCTACGGGCGGCAGCTCGGCTGGATCACCGAAGTACTGCTGGCCGCGAAGGGCTCCGACGCCATCGCGCCCGGCGATGCCGAGGATTCGCTGCGCAAGCTCGAAGCCGCCTATCTCAAGATCGAAGCCGTCAAGGAAGAGAGCCGCGCCGAACTCGTCGATGTCGCGAGCGCCGCGCTCCAGAAGCTGGGCGAAGCCGACCCGGCGGCGCTCGAAATGCTGATCCTCTCGGCACAGGCACGCCTCAAGGCGATGGCGCCGCGCCTCGGCCACGATAATTCCGCCCTATGAATCCCTTGCTCGCCAAACTGCAGCCCTACCCTTTCGAGCGGCTGCGACAACTCTTCGCGGGCGTCACGCCGAACCCGCAATACGCGCCCATCAGCCTGGGCATCGGCGAGCCCAAGCACCCGACGCCCGGGTTCATCAAGGACGCGCTCTGCGCCGGGCTCGGCGCCCTCGCGGTCTATCCGGCGACGGCGGGCGACCTGCAGTTGCGCGAGTCCTTCACCGGCTGGCTGCAGACGCGCTATGGATTGAGCCTCGACCCGGCGACGCAGGTGCTGCCGGTCAACGGATCGCGCGAGGCGCTCTTCGCGCTGGCGCAGACCGTGGTCGACGCGAGCCGATCGCCCGCGCCGATCGTGATGTCGCCCAATCCGTTCTATCAGATCTACGAAGGCGCGGCCTTCCTCTCGGGCGCCGAGCCGTACTACGTGCCGAGCGTGCCCGCGCGCAACTTCGCGGTCGACTGGGACAGCGTGCCGGATGAGGTCTGGGCCCGCACGCAGCTCGTCTTCGTCTGCTCTCCGGGCAATCCGACCGGGGCAGTGATGCCGCTCGACGAGTGGAAGAAGCTCTTCGCGCTCTCCGACCGCCACGGCTTCGTCATCGCCGCCGACGAGTGCTACAGCGAGATCTACTTCCGCGATGAACCGCCGCTCGGCGGGCTCGAGGCCGCGGCCAAGCTCGGCCGCGGCGACTTCCGCAACCTCATCGCGCTGACCTCGCTGTCCAAGCGCAGCAACGTGCCCGGACTGCGCAGCGGCTTCGTGGCGGGCGATGCGTCCATCATCAAGTCCTTCCTGCTCTATCGCACCTACCACGGCAGCGCGATGAGCGGCACGGTCGCGGCGGCCAGCATCGCGGCGTGGGGCGACGAGTCGCACGTGCTCGAGAACCGAATGCAGTACCGCACCAAGTTCGCGGCAGTCACGCCGCTCCTGGAGCCGGTGCTCGACGTGCGCCTGCCCGACGCGAGCTTCTACCTCTGGGCCGGGGTTCCCTCCTCCTGGCAGGGCGACGACCAGGCCTTCGCCCGCGAGCTCTACGCTCAATACAATGTCACGGTGCTGCCTGGCAGCTATCTCGCCCGCGACGTGGCCGGCAGCAATCCGGGACGCGGGCGTATCCGGATGGCGCTGGTCGCCGACACCGCCGAGTGCACCGAAGCCGCGCAACGCATCGTCCAATTCATCCAGAACCGAGTTCTTCCATGACCCAACAACTCCAGCAGACCATCGACGCAGCGTGGGAAGACCGCGCCAACATTTCCGCCGCCAGCGCTCCGAAGGAAGTGCGCGACGCCGTCGAGCACGTGATCGCCGAGCTCAACAACGGCAAGCTGCGCGTCGCCACGCGTGAAGCCGTCGGCCAGTGGACCGTCCACCAGTGGATCAAGAAGGCCGTGCTGCTGTCCTTCCGCCTGCGCGACAACGAGCAGATGCAAGCCGGCTCGCTCGGCTTCTACGACAAGGTGCCGACCAAGTTCTCGCACCTGTCGGCCGGCGAGCTGAAGGACGCCGGCGTGCGCATCGTGCCCCCGGCCGTCGCTCGCCGCGGCAGCTACATCGCCAAGGGTGCGGTGCTGATGCCTTCCTACGTGAACATCGGCGCCTACGTCGGCGAAAACACGATGGTCGACACCTGGGCCACCGTCGGCTCGTGCGCCCAGATCGGCGCCAACGTGCACCTCTCCGGCGGCGTCGGCATCGGCGGTGTGCTCGAGCCCCTGCAGGCCGGCCCGACCATCATCGAGGACAACTGCTTCATCGGCGCGCGCTCCGAGGTCGTCGAAGGCGTCGTCATCGAGGAAAACTCGGTGCTGTCGATGGGCGTCTACATCGGCCAGAGCACCCCGATCTACGACCGCGCCACCGGTGAAGTCACCTATGGCCGGGTGCCTGCCGGATCGGTTGTGATCAGCGGCACGCTGCCCAAGGACAACGGCCGTTACAGCCTGTATGCGGCCATCATCGTGAAGCGTGTCGACGCGCAAACCCGCGCCAAGACCTCGCTGAACGACCTGCTGCGCGACTGATCGAACACCGGCCGCCGGAGGGGCGGCCGGACGTCAAAATCCCTTTACAACAGATACGTCGAGGAGAGTGAGCCGATGAACACGATGGAGCGGATTCTTCGCCTGATGGCCGAACGCAAGGCCTCCGACATCTACCTATCGGCCAACTCCCCTGCGCAGATCCGCATCAATGGCAACTGCATGCCGATCAATGCGCAGATCCTGCCGCCCGAAGCGCCACTGAGCCTGCTGGCCGAGGTGGTGCACGAGAGCCGCATCGCCGAACTGGAACGCACCGGCGAGCTCAACACGGCGATCGCGCTCGAAGGCGCAGGCAACTTCCGAATCAGCGCGATGCGCCAGCGCGGCACCTATGCCGTGGTGGTGCGGCACATCGCCTCGGTCATTCCGGCCTTCGAGGACCTGAACCTGCCCGAGATCCTCAAGACGCTGGTGATGGAAAAGCGCGGCCTGATCCTCATGGTCGGCTCCACCGGCGCCGGCAAGAGCACCACGCTGGCCTCGATGCTCGACTACCGCAATGAGAACGCCACCGGCCACATCCTGACGGTCGAGGAACCGATCGAATTCACCTTCACCAACAAGAAGTCGCTGGTGAACCAGCGCGACGTCGGCAGCGACACGCAGTCGCTGCAGATCGCGCTCAAGAACGCGCTGCGACAGGCGCCCGACGTGATCCAGATCGGCGAAATCCGCGATCGCGAGACGATGACCGCCGCGATCGCCTATGCCCAGTCGGGCCATCTCTGCGTGGCCACGCTGCACGCCAACAACAGCTATCGCGCGCTGAATCGCGTCCTGAGCTTCTATCCGGTGGAAGTACGTCCCACGCTCCTCGGCGACCTCAGCGGCGCCCTGCGCGCGGTCGTCGCCCAGCGCCTGCTGCGCACACCCAACGGGGCGCGCGTGCCGGCCCTCGAAGTGATGCTCAACACCACGCTGATCGCCGAACACATCGCCAAGGGCGACTTCACCGCGGTCAAGGAAGCCATGGAGCAATCGATGGCCGAAGGGTCGCAGACCTTCGAGGAAGACATCGCCCGGCTGATCACCGAAAATCTCGTCACCCGCGAAGAAGGCTTGGCGCAATCCGATTCGCCGACCAACCTGATGTGGCGCCTGCAGAACCGCAAGGCGCCGACCACGCACAACGAAGAACGCTCCTTCCTCGAACAGGTCGAGGAACCCACCTTCACGGACATCACGCTCGACGTGCGTCTGTGAGCCACTCGCCCTTTCGATGTCCCGAACGCTCCAGCTTGCCGAACAACTGATTTCCCGGCCCTCGGTCACCCCTGACGATGCGGGGTGCCAGGGGATTCTTGGCGAGCGACTGGCGCGGCTGGGCTTCAGCCTCGAGACCATCGAAAGCGGGCCGGCGGATTTCCGGGTGACCAATCTCTGGGCGGTGCGCACCGGTACGGCCGGCGCTGAAAGCCGGACCATCGCCTTCGCCGGCCACACCGACGTGGTCCCGACCGGCCCGCTCGAACAGTGGACCAGCCACCCTTTCACCCCGACGCACCGCGACGGCAAGCTCTACGGGCGCGGCGCGTGCGACATGAAGACATCGCTCGCGGCCTTCGTCGTCGCCATCGAGGAATTCCTCGCCACCACGCCAGACCCACGGCTTTCGCTCGCCCTGCTGCTGACCAGCGACGAGGAAGGGCCCGGCGTTGACGGCACGGTGGTCGTCTGCAACGCGCTCGCCGCTCGAGGTGAACGCATCGACTACTGCATCGTCGGCGAACCGACGGCAGTCGAGCGCTGCGGCGACATGATCAAGAACGGCCGCCGAGGCACGATGAGCGGCAAGCTCACCGTGAAGGGCGTGCAGGGCCACATCGCCTACCCGCACCTCGCGAAGAATCCGGTGCATTCGTTCGCGCCAGCCCTGGCCGAACTGGTCGCGATCAACGACGCCGGTGGCTGGGATGCCGGCAATGAGTATTTCCAGCCAACGAGCTGGCAGATCAGCAACATCCACGCAGGCACCGGCGCCAGCAACGTGATTCCGGGTTCGGCGGTCATCGACTTCAATTTCCGTTTCTCGACCGAATCGACGCCGGAATCGCTGCAGCAGCGCGTTCATCAAGTGCTCGACTCTCATGGGCTGGACTTCACGCTCGCCTGGACTGTCGGTGGCCTGCCCTTCCTGACCAAGCCCGGCGAATTGGTCGAGGCGGTCCAGAAGGCGATCCGCGACGAGACCGGCATCGAGACCGAACTCTCGACCAGTGGCGGCACCAGTGACGCGCGGTTCATCGCCAAGATCTGCAAGCAGGTCGTGGAACTGGGTCCGACCAACGCCAGCATCCACAAGATCGACGAGCACATCGCGGTCGCGGAAATCGAGCCCCTCAAGAACATCTATCGCCGCACGCTGGACAGGCTCGAAGCGCTGCTTCACGTATGAGCACAGTGATCCAACTCGTCGAGGCCGGCGCGAAGCAGTTGGCCGACGCCGGCGTTTCCTTCGGCCACGGCACGACCAATGCCTTTGACGAGGCGGCGTGGCTGGTGCTCTGGCGTCTTGGCCTGCCGCTCGATGACCTCGATGGCGCCGCGGAGCGTCCGGTCGCGCCGGCCGATGCGGTCCGCGTCGCGGCACTGTTCGATCAGCGCATCCAGACGCGCAAGCCCGCGGCGTACCTGACCAAGGAAGCATGGCTCCAGGGCGTGTCCTTCTACGTCGACGAGCGCGCGATCGTGCCGCGCAGCTTCATCGCCGAACTTCTCGCCGATGGTTCCATCGATCCATGGCTCAGCGACCGGACGCACAAGGTGCTCGACCTGTGCACCGGCAATGGCAGCCTCGCGGTTCTCGCGGCCATGACCTATCCCGATGTCTCGGTCGATGCCGCCGACATCTCGAGTGAAGCGCTCGAGGTCGCGGCGATCAACGTCACGCGCCACCAACTCGATGCGCGCATCACCCTGCTCCAATCCGACGGCCTCGCTTCGGTGCGCGGGCCCTATGACCTCGTCCTCTGCAATCCGCCTTACGTGAACGCGCAAAGCATGAGCGAGCTTCCGGCCGAATTCCGCGCCGAGCCCGAACTGGCCCTCGCCGGCGGTACCGATGGCATGGACTTCATCCGCCGGCTCTTCGCCGATGCGCCCGCCAGGATGAGCGAGTCCGCCGTGCTGGTGCTTGAAATCGGCAACGAGCGCGCGCATTTCGAAGCGGCCTTTCCGCGGCTCGAAGTGGTGTGGCTCCCAACGAGCGCCGGCGATGACCAGGTGCTGCTGGTCCCGCGCGAATCCCTGTTGTAGATATTCCCCGGCCCGCCGCGATGGCGGGCGATTCCATGATCACCCTCAAGAACGTCATCCTGCGCCGCAGCGCCAAAGTGCTGCTCGACGGCGCCAGCGTCACCATCAACCCCGGCGAGAAGGTCGGGCTGGTGGGACGCAACGGTGCGGGCAAGTCGACCTTGTTCGCGCTCTTCAACGGCACGCTGCATGAAGACGGCGGCGACTTCTCGATACCGAAGCAATGGCGCATGGCGCAGGTCGCGCAGAACATGCCCGAGACCGACGAATCGGCGACCGATTTCGTCGTCACCGGCGATACGCGCCTGGTCGAGTTGCGCGAGGCGCTCGCCACCGCGGAAGCCGGGCACGAGGCCGACCCGGACGACGCCGAGCTGGGCATGGCCCTCGCCCACGCCTACACCGATCTCGCCGACGCCGGCGAGCACGACGCAGTGCCCCGCGCACAGGCGCTGATCCTTGGGCTGGGCTTCAAGCCGCATGAGCTCGACCAGCCAGTGAACAGCTTTTCGGGCGGCTGGCGCATGCGCCTGCAGCTTGCGCGCGCGCTGATGTGCCCAAGCGACCTGCTCTTGCTCGACGAGCCCACCAACCACCTGGACCTGGACGCCCTCGTCTGGCTCGAAGCGTGGCTGCAGAAATATGCCGGCACGATGATCGTGATCAGCCACGACCGCGAGTTCCTCGACGCCGTGACCGATGTGACGCTGCACATCGAACATGCCCGCCTCAACCGCTACGGCGGCAACTACAGCGCCTTCGAGACGCTGCGCGCACAACAGCTGGAGCTTCAGCAAGCCGCCTACGCCAAGCAGCAGGACAAGATCGCGCACCTGCAGAAGTTCATCGACCGGTTCAAGGCCAAGGCCAGCAAGGCCAAGCAGGCGCAAAGCCGGGTCAAGGCGCTCGAGCGCATGGAAAAGGTCGCGCCGCTGCTGGCTGAAGCCGATTTCAGCTTCGAGTTCAAGGAGCCGGGCAACATCCCGAATCCGATGCTGACGATCAGCGACGGGAGCTTCGGCTACCAGTCCGAGGACGAGCCGACCAAGATCATCCTGCGCGGCGTGAACCGGTCGGTGCTGGCCGGCCAGCGCATCGGCATCCTGGGGGCCAACGGCCAGGGCAAATCGACGCTGGTCAAGACCATTGCGCGCGAAATGGGCGCGCTGGCCGGCACGATCACCGAGGGCAAGGGCCTCAACATCGGCTACTTCGCGCAGCAGGAGCTCGACGTGCTCCGGCCGACAGACACGCCGCTCGAACACATGGTCCGCCTGGCCCGTGAACTCGGCGCGGCGGCCAGGGAGCGCACCGGCGAGCAGGACCTGCGCGGCTATCTCGGCAGCTTCAACTTCAGCGGCGACATGGTGAAGCAGCCGGTCGGCACGATGAGCGGCGGCGAAAAGGCGCGGCTGGTGCTCGCGATGATGGTCTGGCAGCGACCCAACCTGCTGCTGCTCGACGAGCCGACCAACCACCTCGATCTCGCGACGCGCGAAGCACTGGCGGTGGCGCTCAACGAATTCGAAGGGACGCTCATGCTGGTCAGCCACGATCGGGCACTGCTGCGTTCGGTCTGCGACGAGTTCTGGCTCGTCGGTCGGGGCGTGGTGAGTGACTTCGACGGCGATCTGGATGACTACCAGCGCTATCTGCTGGAGGAAGCCCGGCGCCTGCGCGAGGAAGCCAAGGCGGCGATGACTGCGGTGGCGGTCGAGCCCGTACCTGTCGTGCAAGAGGCGCCCGCGTCCGGAAAGGGCCAGCGTCGGCAGGATGCTCAAGACCGGCAGCAGCGCAACGAGCGCGCCAAGCCGCTCAAGCGGGAACTCGCCCAGATCGACCAGCGGCTGGCCGACGCCGGCGTCGAAAAGACCGCCATCGAGGCGCGTCTGGCACAACCACTGCCCGCACCCGAGATCGCCGAAGCTGGCAAGCGCCTGAAGGCGCTGAACGACGAGATCGAGCAACTCGAGGAACGCTGGCTGGACCTGTCCGATCAGCTCGAAGCGCTCGCCTGACTCTGATAAGGTCTGGGGACATGCCGTCCTCCGTCGAACTTGCACAGGGCGATCCCGAGCTGATCGCTGCCATCCGTCGCAGCCGCCGTCTGCTCAGCCGCAAGGCAATGATGGCCGCCGCGGTGGGCGCCGTGCCGGTGCCGGGCCTCGACTGGGCGGCTGACGCCACATTGCTGTCGCGGGTCGTCCCGCAGATCAGCGCCGAGTTCGGTCTTTCCGTCACTCAGCTCGAACGACTCGCTCCCTATGACCGCGAGCGTATCCAGAAGGCCGCCGGCGCCGTCGGCGCGCTGCTGGTCGGCCGGCTGGTGACACGCGAATTGCTGATCAAGCTCGCGCGCCATGCCGGCGTCAAGCTCACCGCCCAGCAGGCCGCAAAGTACGTTCCCATCGTCGGGCAGGCCGTTTCGGCCACGCTGAGCTACGCCGCACTGCGCTCGCTCGGCGAACTGCACATCAAGGACTGCGTCAAGGTGGCGCAGTCCGTCCGCCACCTGCTCCCTCCGCCGATCGCTGAGACCGAGCCGCGCCCCGAAGCTCGGCGCGCGCCACGGCTTGGCGGCGTTTGGCGCCGGCTGGGGCTGCGCCAGGGCAATTGAGCCATTTATCCCTGCTGACCTGTTGGACTAGCACGACAGCGGAAAGAGCGCAATTGAGCGAACGGGAGATAATGCCGAGGCTCACGAGAAATTTTCTATAGTTTTTCCGCGATCAAACACGGAGGGGCGGAAGATGAATGAGACAGATCTTGCAGCGTCGGTAGAACGATTGATGGCTCGGGTCGACTACTACCTGCATTGCGAACTCGACGAGGAATACGACCATGACAGGCCGGACACTGCTCGCCGCCTGCTTGAAGCCGCGCTGCGACAGGAACTGATCCGCGCCAGCGCCGTCGGCCTCGTTTCCAGCATGTCGGGGTCCCGACAACCATCGATGCACGACAACGACGCTCCTGCGTAGCTCACATCTGAAAAGGCCGCCTCCGCGGCCTTTTTGTTGGCCCGGGCGGACCCGGATTTGGGCGCTTCGCGATCCCGGTGTAAGCTGGCCGCGTGAAACGACACCTCCCCCTCATTGCCCTCGCCTGCTTCGCTTTGCTGGCGCCCGAGATCGCCGCGGCGGCGACGTCATCGAACAAATCGCGGTCCTGCAATTGGGACCGACAGACGGGCCGCATGATCTGCAAGCGGCGTGCGCCTTCGCCGAGTACCCCGGAAACGCCGCCCAAGCCGCAGCAGGACAATCCGCCAGCGACCGGCTCGTCTTCGTAGAGCGGGGAATGATCCGAAAAGAAAAATGCCTGCTAGCGATATCTCGATAGCAGGCATCTCCTGTTGTGCGCGCTTGAATGGTAGGACGTACTGGATTCGAACCAGTGACCAACGGATTAAAAGTCCGCTGCTCTACCAACTGAGCTAACGTCCCCTTCCTGTTCAGGCATCTTTGCCGGCGTCGAATCCGACAAAGCCAGAGATTATAGCGTGCTGATTCTGGCAATCCTGTCCAGAACCCACCCGGCGGCGCATTGACCGAAGGTCGCCGTGACGCTGACGACCGATCCATAGCCATGGCAGTTGAGCGACCCGTCGCCCGCGACCGCGCACGAGGCATCGGGGGGCGCCACGCTCTCACGGCTGAACACACAGGCGACACCGATCTTCCGGCCTTCGCGCGGCGCGCCGTGTTCCTTGCGCAGTCGTTGGCGCAACTGCGCGAGCAAGGGGTCATGCGTCACCAGCGAAAGGTCGTCGATGTCGACCTTGTGCGCCAGACGCTTGCCCCCCGCCGCGCCCACCGTGATGAAGCCGGCCTTGGTGGCGCGAGCCCAGGCCGCCATCGCCACCTTGGCCCGCACCTGATCGCAGGCATCGATGACTGCTGCCGGCACGCCGTGCGCTTCGCGTGCATTGGCAAGCAACGCCTCCCAGTTTCCCGGCTCCACGAATTCGTCGATCGCCAACACCTCGCACGAAGGGTTGATCTGCGCGATGCGCTCCCGCATCGCTTCGACCTTGGCCTGCCCGATCGTTGCGTCGAGCGCATGGATCTGGCGGTTGATGTTCGATTCGGCGATGTGGTCGAGGTCGATCAGCGTCAGTCGCCCGACCCCGCTTCGCGCGAGCGCTTCGACCGCCCATGAACCGACCCCGCCGATGCCGGCGACCATCACATGCGACGAACGGATCGCAGCCGCACCCGCGACGCCGTAGAGGCGCTCCAGCCCGCCAAAGCGGCGAGCCAGGTCCGCATCGTCCGAAGCAACGGCCGGCGTCATGATGTGGCGCGATGAAGGGCCGCGCTCAACGCAGCCGCGAAAGCCGCTCGCGTCCGGCCTGCGCGGCCTCGGATTGCGGGTAGGCCTTCGTCAGGTCCTCGAGCGTGCGCCGCGCCGCCTTCGTGTCCTTCAACTCGATCTGGCAGTTCGCGATCGACAGCACCGCCTCGGGCGCCTTCGCATGGTCGGGCGCGAGCGAAAGCATCGAGCGGAAGTTCGCGATGGCCTCGTTGTAGTTGCGGGTCGCGTACTGCGCGTTGCCAAGCCAGAACAGCGCCGAAGCGTTGTAACCACTCTGCGGATAGCGCTTCACGAAATCCGCGAAAGCGGTTTGCGCCTGCGCGAACTGCCCCGCACGGAAGACGCCCAGCGCCGCTTCGAAGTCCGCCTTCTCTCGCGGATCGGCATTGAATTCGCGTCCGTCGATCGCGACCTTCGAGGGCTCGTTCTTCTTGAGCTGGGTGTCGAGGTCGGTCTGGCGCTGCTGCATCTCGGAGAGCGACTTCGTGAGCTGCTCGTTCTGGCCCGTCATGCGGGCCAGGTCGCCGCGCATCTGCTCGATCTGGTTCTGCAGATCGAGCAGGCTGCGACGCAGCTGAGCGTTTTCGTCGGCACCTTGCGTGCGAATGGTCTCGACTCGCTGACGCAAGTCGAGAATCGCGCGCCGAGCCTCGTCGTCTTCGAAAAGAGCGGCCTGTGCGCCCAGCGAGGCGCACAGCAATGCGGCTGCGAGGGCGCTGCCTCGCAAGAAAGCACCGCGCATCATCATCAACGGTAGGTGATTTCGGCGCGGCGGTTCTGCGCCCAGACGTCCTCACCCGTGCCTTGAGCCGCCGGCTTTTCCTTGCCGAAGCTCACGGCCTCGATCTGGCTGTCGGACACGCCGAGCAGCACCAGCGCACGGCGCACGGCCTCGGAGCGCTTCTGGCCGAGGGCCAGGTTGTACTCGCGGCCGCCGCGTTCGTCGGTGTGGCCTTCGATCGAGACGCGGCGCTGCGGGTTCGCCTTCAGGAAGCGGGCATGGCCGTCGATCAGCGACTGGAATTCGGGCTTGACGGTGTAGCTGTCGAAGTCGAAATAGATGATCCGTGCCACACCGACCGGACCCTGCGCGGTTTGCGCATTCGGGTCGATCGTGACCGGAGCGACGCCGCTGGCCGCCCCACCCGAGCCCTGGCCGCCGCGGTCCGTCACCGGGGCTTCGTTGAGCTTCGTGCCCGACGAGCAGCCTGCGATGAGCGCGACGATGGCCAGCGAATAAATCGTACGTTTCAACATTTCGAACTCCTCAAGTTAATCATTGCTTTTGAAACGGACCCCAGTCCGGTTCGCGGATGTCTCCTGCCTGTCCTGCCAGGCGGGCTTTTATCTTTCCGTCCAGCGTCGTGGTCATCAGGGCCTCCCGGCCTTGAAGCTTCGTGGCGTAGACGATCAATTTGCTATTGGGCGCAAAACTGGGGCGCTCGTCGGCAGTGGTGTCGGTGATGGCCTGCGCGTTGCCGGACTGCAGATCCATCACATGGAGTTTGAATCCGCCGTTGACGCGCGAGATGTAGGCCAACCACCGCCCATCGCCGCTGATGGACGGAGAGATGTTGTAGGTGCCGTTGAAGGTCACGCGGGTCGGATTGCCACCGCTGGCACTCATCTTGTAAATCTGGGGCGCGCCCCCGCGATCGCTCACGAAGTAGATGGTGCTGCCATCCGCCGAGTACACCGGCTCGGTGTCGATGCTGTTGCTCTGCGTGAGACGGCGGGGCTCCCCGCCAGCGGAAGAGATCGTGTAGAGCTGCGAGCCGCCATCCCGGCTCAGCGTGACGGCGAGCGTGTTGCCATCGGGCGCCCAGGCCGGTGCGCTGTTGGAGCCGCGGAAATTGGCAACCAGGCGACGCTGACCGCTCGCGACGTTGTGCACGTAGACCACCGGCTTGCGCGATTCGAAGGACACGTAGGCGAGCTGCGTGCCATTGGAAGACCAGCGCGGCGAGATGATCGGCTCGGGGCTGGCGAGCGCGGCCTGCGCGTTCTCGCCATCGGCGTCGGCCACCCACAGGCTGTAGCGGCTGCCGCCCTTGGTGACGTAGGCGATGCGGGTCGAGAAGATGCCTTTCTCGCCGGTGAGTTTCTCGTAGACGTAGTCGGCGATGCGGTGCGAAGCGAGGCGCAGATCGCCCTGCGGCACGGTATAGCTCTGACCGCCGAGATCCTGGCCGCGAACCACATCCCAAAGGCGAAAGCTCACGGTGTAGCGGCCGTCTGGAAGGCGTGTCACGCTGCCTGCCACCAGGGAGTCGGCAGTGCGCTGGCGCCACAGGCTCAGGTCGGGACGGGAGTTCTCGTCGAGCGCCTGCCCCGAAGCGTCGACGCCACGGAACTGGCCGCTGCGCTCGAGGTCGGCCTGCACGATGGCGGAAATCTTCTGGGGCGAGCTGTCCTCACCCTTGAAGGGAACGAGCGCAATGGGCAGCTGCGTCAACCCCACGCCCGACACCTCGACCCGGAACTGGGCGAGTGCAGGAAGAACGGGGGAGGCAGCGAGAGCCGCAATCAAGGCGCGGCGAGCGAGGAACGATGAAGAAGGGGTTGGGGATAAGTCTTGCAACGGCTTTTTCATGCGGTTCGGAGAGATTTCCGAGGAATAAGTTTCCCGCCTCGGACCTGACGGGGTCACATGGTACACATTGCGATGCGGCCCAAGTCACAAAACGTGTACAAGAACCGGTCCGGTCCTACATGGAAGGCGCGAACGTAGAATGCGCCGCCATGCAACCCTCCCCCGCCGCCCCCGATGAGCGGCCCCCGCTGACGCGTCGACTCGCGCGATTGATGACCTGGTTCGGCGGTTCGCGCCAATGGTGGGCCATCGGATTCCTTACCGCCAGCATCGCCGCGCTGACCGAAGCGCTCATGCCCGCGCTCACGAAGCCCCTGCTCGACCGAGGCTTCACCAAGGGCCAACTGCAGCTCTGGATGGTGCCGGCGGCGATGATTTCGCTTTTCGCAGTCCGCGGGCTCGCGCAGTTCGCTTCGCAATACGCACTCTCGCGCATCGCGAATGAAGGCATGCAGCGGCTTCGCCGCATGCTCTTCCAGAAACTCATGGCGGCCGAGCTCGCATTGTTTTCGCGCCAGTCGGCCAGCGCGCTGTCCAACACCGTCATCTATGAAGTGCAGACCGGGGGGATGCTGCTGATACAGGCCCTGCTGGGGCTGTCACGCGATGGGCTCACCCTGATCGCGCTCGTGATCTACCTGCTCTACCTCAACTGGAAGCTCACGCTCATCATCTGCGCCATGGTGCCGGGTGTCGCGTGGATCATGAAGACGCTGTCGAAGCGCCTCTATCACCTGACGAAACTGGGTCAGCTCGCAACCGACGAGCTCGCCTATGTCGTCGAAGAAAACGTACTCGCCCATCGGGTCGTGCGCCTGCACAACGCCCAGGCGAGCCAGTTGGGCCGCTTCGAGCGCTTGAGCCACAGCGTCAATCGCCTGGCGCTGAAATCCACCATTGCTTCCGCCGCGATGACGCCGCTCACGCAGTTGCTAGCCGCCGTCGCGTTGTCCATCGTGGTGGTCATCGCGCTGTGGCAAAGCAGCGAACAAGGCCTGACGGTCGGCGGTTTCGTGGCCTACGTCGCCGCCATGGCGATGCTGATTGCGCCGATCCGTCGTCTTGCCGACGTGGCGAATCCGATCACCCGAGGACTTGCCGGGCTGGAGCGCGGCCTCGATCTGTTCGACACGGTCGGCCCCGAGAAGCAAGGCCAACACGAACTCGCGCGCGCCACGGGCCGCATCGAGCTTCGCAAGGCGCGCGTCAACTACCGCGGAAGCGACGAGGCACGTGCCCTCGACGATGTCGATCTGGCGATCGAGCCCGGCGAAGTGATCGCCTTCGTGGGACCCTCGGGTTCCGGCAAGACGACCCTCGTCAACCTCCTGCCGCGATTCGTGCTGCCGAGCGGCGGACAGATCCTGCTCGACGGCCTGGATGTCGCCGAATGGCAGCTCAAGAGCCTGCGCGCGCAGTTCGCCATGGTCAGCCAGGACGTCGTCATGCTCAACGACACGCTCGCGGCCAACGTGGCCCTCGGCGCCGAGATCGACCGCGACCGGATCGCCGAATGCGTCACGGCTGCCAACCTCGCGGCGCATGTCGAGAGCCTGCCCAACGGAATCGACACCGTGCTCGGCCATAACGCGACGCAGCTTTCCGGTGGACAGCGCCAGCGTCTCGCGATCGCGCGCGCCCTCTACAAGGACGCGCCGATCCTGCTGCTGGACGAGGCCACCTCGGCGCTCGACACCGAATCCGAACGCCTGGTGCAGGAGGCACTTCAACGCCTGATGCAAGGCCGCACCACGCTCATCGTCGCGCACCGCCTGTCAACCATCCAGCACGCCGACCGCATCGTGGTCATGGATCATGGCCGCATCGCGGAGCAAGGCAGCCACGCGCAGCTGATGGCTTTCGATGGGCTCTACGCAAGGCTGCAGCACCTGGCCATTCGAGGTGCTACCCCGGGCCAGGATCCGACGATCTAGAGCAGAACAATGTCGTACTGGCCCTGCCCCATCGCAGGCTCGGCCTGCAGCGAGATCGGCTTGCCGATGAAGTCGCTGAGCCCGGCCAGATGCTGGCTCTCCTCGTCGAGGAACAGCTCGATCACCTGTGGCGACGAGACAATGCGGAATTCGCGCGGGGTGAACTGGCGCGCCTCGCGCAGGATCTCGCGCAGCACGTCGTAAGCCACGCTGCGGGCGGTCTTCACGATCCCCTGTCCGCTGCATGCAAGGCACGGTTCGCACAGCATGTGCGCCAGCGACTCGCGCGTGCGCTTGCGCGTCATCTCCACCAATCCGAGTTGGGAGAACCCGCCCGCGGTCGTCTTCACGCGGTCACGCGCGAGCTGTTTGCGGAACTCGGCCAGCACCTGCTCGCGATGGTCGTCGCGGGCCATGTCGATGAAGTCGACGATGACGATGCCGCCCAGATTGCGCAACCGGAGCTGGCGCGCGATGGCCTGCGCAGCCTCGAGGTTGGTCTTGAAGATCGTGTCGTCGAAGTTGCGCGCCCCGACGAAGCCGCCGGTGTTCACGTCGACCGTCGTCAGCGCCTCGGTCTGATCGACCACCAGGTAGCCGCCGGACTTGAGATCGACGCGCCGTCCCAGCGCCTTGGCGATCTCCTCGTCGATCGAGTAGAGATCGAAGATCGGCCGCTCGCCCTTGTAGAGCTGCAGCTTGCCCGCTGCCTGCGGCATGAACTCGAGGCCGAACTTGAGCAGCGAATCGAACTGCTCGCGCGAATCGATGCGGATCGTCTGCGTGTCCTCGCTGGTCATGTCGCGCAGCACGCGCTGCAGGAGGCTCAGGTCCTGGTGCAGCAAGGACATCGGCGGCATGCGCGCCGACAGCTCGCGGATACGCGACCAGGTCTTGCGCAGGTAGGCGATGTCCTCGGCAAGCTCGGCATCGCTCGAATCCTCGCCGTTGGTCCGCAGAATGAAGCCGCCCGTGTTCGCGGGCACCACGCCACCGGCTTCCGCTGCCGCCGCGGCCTCGATCAGCACCTGCATGCGCGAGCGCAACGCATCGCGCAGATCGGGCGGAATCTTCTGCGAGACGCCGATATGGTTGTCTTGCGGGAGAAACACCAGCAGCCGGCCCGCGATGCTGATCTGCGTTGACAGCCGTGCGCCTTTGGTGCCGATCGGATCCTTGATGACCTGCACCAGCAGCGACTGCCCCTCGAACACCTGCTTCTCGATCGGGACCATCCCACCGGCATTGCGATGGTCACGGTCCGTCAGGATCGCGCTTGGCCGCGAGCCCGGCGTGAACGGCGCCACGATATCCGCCACATGCAGGAAGGCGGTGCGGTCGAGGCCGATGTCGATGAAGGCGGACTGCATGCCCGGCAGCACCCGCGACACCTTGCCCAGATAGACGTTGCCGACCAGCCCACGCTCGAGCGTGCGCTCCAGGTGGAGTTCCTGGACCGCGCCGTGCTCCACCACCGCAACGCGGGTCTCTTGCGGCGACCAGTTGATCAGGATGTCTTGCATCTGTTGTCTAAAGCCTGAACCCCGCCTGGCGCAGTAACCGGGCGGTCTCGAACATCGGGAGGCCCATGATGCCCGAATGCGAGCCGCTGATGTGTTCGATGAATGCGGCCGCACGACCCTGGATGGCGTACGCACCGGCTTTTCCGAGCGGCTCGCCCGTCGCGACGTAGGCGGCGATCCGATCGGCATCGATCGGCGCGAAGCGCACATGGGACACATTGAGCAACGTCCACCGCTCTGCACCATGCTGCAGCGCGATCGCGGTCATCACGCGGTGGGTGTGGCCGGAAAGCATCGAGAGCATCCGCCCGGCATCCGCGGCGTCCTCCGGCTTGCCGAGGATCGTCCGCCCGAGCGCCACGGTCGTATCGGCGCACAGGATCGGCGCACGCGGCAGGCTGCGCTGCTCCCAGCGCGCCACGGCCGCGTCCAGCTTCAGTGCGGTCACCCTCTGGACGTAGGCCGTCGGCGATTCGCCCGGGAGTACCGCCTCGAGCGCTTCGGCATCTTCGTCCGGCAGGGCAAGCAGCAACTCATGCTTGACGCCCAACTGGCCGAGCAGCTGGGCGCGTCGCGGACTCTGCGACGCGAGATAGATGAATTCGGGGGTCATTCGCGGTGGTAGGGATGACCGGCATTGATCGACCAGGCTCGATAGAGCTGTTCGACGAGCAACACCCGAGCCATCGCATGCGGCAGCGTGAGGTCGGAAAGCCTGATGCGCTCGTGCGCCGCCGCCTTGAATGCGGGGTCGAGTCCGTCGGGCCCGCCAATCACCAGGGCGACGTCGTCGCCCTCGCCCTGCCATGCCTGCAGCCGGGCGGCCAGCGCCTTGGTGGTGAGCGAGGTCCCTCGTTCGTCGAGCACGACGATGCGCATGCCCTTGGCGATGGCGGCTTCGATGCGCTCGCGCTCGGCGGCGTAGAGCGTCTCCAGGGTCTTGGAGCCGCGCGGCTCGGTCTTGACCGCACGCAGCTCGAGCTTGAGCTCGGGTGGAAAGCGCTTGGCGTAATCGTCCCAGGCGGTCTGCGCCCAGTCGGGCACACGCTGCCCGACTGCGACCACCAGGAGTTTCATGACCGGGCGGACGTGGTCTTGCGCGCCGCCTTCTTCGCCGGTGCCGCTTTCTTCGCCGCAACCTTCTTGGCTGGCGCCTTCACGACGACGGTCTTGGCCGGCTTCGGTGCCGCGGCCTTCTTTGCGGGCGCCTTCTTTGCGGCAGTCTTCTTGGCATCCGGCCTCTTCCCGGCGAGCTCCGCGGTACGGGCTGCCGTCTTGGCAGCGCTGGAACGCCGCAGCGACGTGTTCTTCGCGGCTGGAACCTTGTCAGCCTCTTCTGATGCCCTCACCGCCATCGGCTTGGTCGCGCCGAGCTTGGTGCGCACCGGCTTGTCACCCCAGATTTCCTCGAGGTGATAGTACTGGCGGATCGCCGGCTGCATGATGTGCGCGACCGCGGAGCCACAGTCCACGATGATCCACTCGCCGTTGGCTTCCCCTTCGACGCGCGGCTTGTTGAAGCCCGCCTCGCGCACCGCGTCGAGCACGCTCGCTGCAAGCGCCTTGGTCTGGCGATTGGAGGTTCCGGAAGCGACGATCACGCGCTCGAAGAGCGGGGAAAGATGCTCGGTATCGAAAACCTGGATGTCCTGCGCCTTGACGTCCTCGAGGCCATCGATGATGGCCCTCTGGAGTTTCTGCGTGTCTTTCTTGGCGGCGGCTTCAGTTCTCATCAGGCGGATCGGTAGAGGTGGTGTTGTTCAATATAGCGTGCAACCGCCGGCGGAACCAGTTGGCGAAGATCCTCCCCCCGCATGGCGCGCGCGCGGATGTCGGTCGCGCTGATGTCCATCGGAGGGAGCTGGAGCTTTTCGAAGTGGGCGCCGGGCGGCACGGGAGGCAGCGATGATGGATCGAACTGCACGTCAGAGCCCGTGGGTAGTGCGCGGTATGCTACGGAAATTATAGCGATCGAAAGAATCTCCTCCCAGCCGTGCCAGTGGTGCAGGGAGTTGGCCTGGTCGGCGCCCATGATGAGCACGAGCTGCGCGCCGGGCAATTCATGTTGCAGTTCGCGCAACGTGTCGAGCGTGTAGGTCGGGCCAGGTCGAAGGATCTCGCGCGGATCGACGCTGGTGCCGGCCAGATCGCCGAAGGCAAGTCGCGACATGGCGAGGCGATGCTCAGGCGCGCTCAGCGGCCGGTCCTTGTGCCAGGCCTGCCCCGTGGGGAAGATGCGCAACTCCGCCAGGTCAAGCTGTGCGAGCGCGGCCTGCGCCATGGCCACGTGCGCGTTGTGGGGCGGATCGAACGCCCCGCCAAAAACTCCGATCCTCGGCTTCTTCAAAGCCATTCACGTCGCACGATGAAATCGCGGTACAGCGCCGCTTCGGGGCTGCCCGGCTCGGGCTCCTGCCGGTACGCCCAGCTTGCGAGCGGCGGCATCGACAGGAGGATCGATTCAGTGCGCCCGCCCGATTGCAGGCCGAAGTGCGTCCCGCGATCCCACACGAGGTTGAACTCGACGTAGCGGCCGCGCCGATATAGCTGGAAGCCCCGCTCGCGCTCCCCATAGAGCGTGTTGCGGCGGCGCTCGACGATCGGCAGGTAGGCCGGCAGGAAGGCGTCGCCGACAGAACGCAGCATCGCGAAGCTGCGTTCGAAACCGAGCTCGGAGAAATCGTCGAAGAAGATGCCGCCCACCCCTCGCTGCTCGTTGCGATGCTTGAGGAAGAAATAGTCATCGCACCACGCCTTGAAGCGGGAGTACTTGTCGTCGCCGAAAGGCGCGAGCGCGTCACGGCAGGTACGGTGGAAATGGACCGCATCCTCCTCGAACCCGTAGTACGGCGTCAGGTCCATGCCGCCGCCGAACCAGCAGACCGGCGGCGCATCGGCAGGGAGCGCGGCGAGCATCCGCACATTCATGTGCACCGTCGGCACGTACGGATTGCGCGGATGGAAGACCAGCGACACGCCCATGGCCTCGAACGGCGCGCCGGCCAACTCCGGCCGATGCTGGGTCGCCGATGGCGGCAGCTTCGGGCCGCGCACCTGCGAGAAGCCGCAGCCTGCGCGCTCGAAGAGCCCGCCCGCCTCCATGATGCAGGTCAGGCCGCTGCCTTGAAGCGGTTCGCCCGGGGCCTTGTGCCACTCGTCGCGCACGCATTGGCTGCCATCCGCCGATTCGATCGCGGAAACGATGCGCTGCTGCAGACCGCGCAGGTAGTCGCCCACCTCCTGCGGTCTGGCTTCGAGCGGGGTGGGTTCCATTCGACGCTCAGGCGCCGCGGGCATGAACCGCGCGGTGCCCGATGTCCTTGCGGTACTGCGCGCCGTCGAAGCCGATGCGCGCAGCCAACTCGTAGGCACGCTGCTGCGCCTGCTTGACGCTGTCGGCCAGCACGGTCACGCAGAGCACGCGGCCGCCGCTGGTCTTGAGCTCGCCGCCTTCCAGGGTGGTGCCGGCGTGGAAGACAACCGCATCGGAAGCTTCAGCCGGAATGCCCTGGATGCGATCCCCCTTGCGCGGCGACAGCGGATAGCCGTGCGCGGCCATCACCACCCCGAGCGCCACACGGCGATCCCATTCGAGCTCGACCTGATCCAGCGTGCCGTCGGTGGCGTGCCAGAAGACCTCGAACAGGTCGGACTTGAGTCGCAGCATGATGGGCTGCGTTTCCGGGTCGCCCATGCGGCAATTGAATTCGAGCGTCTTCGGGTGGCCCGCGGCGTCGATCATGAGCCCGGCGTAGAGGAAGCCGGTGTACGGGATGCCGTCCTTTTCCATGCCGCGGATCGTCGGCAGGATGATTTCGCGCATCGCCCGCGCATGCACTTCCGCAGTGACCACCGGCGCGGGCGAATAGGCGCCCATGCCGCCGGTGTTCGGCCCCTGGTCGCCATCGAGCAGACGCTTGTGATCCTGGCTGGTCGCCAGCGCGGTGACGTTCTTGCCGTCGCACAGCACGATGAAGCTCGCTTCCTCGCCCTGCAGGAACTCCTCGATGACGACGCGCGCGCCGCCTTCGTTGTGCGACACGCCGAACTTGTTGTCGAGCAGCATGAAGTCGATGGCTTCGTGCGCCTCGGCCAGGGTCGTCGCGACGACGACCCCCTTGCCCGCCGCGAGACCGTCGGCCTTGATCACGATCGGCGCGCCCTTGGCATCGACGTATGCATGCGCGGCGGCAGCGTCTGTGAACGACTCGTACTCGGCAGTGGGAATGCCGTGGCGTTTCATGAACGCCTTCGAGAAAGCCTTGGAGCTTTCGAGCTGCGCGGCGGCCTGGGTCGGACCGAAGATGCGCATGCCATGCGCGCGGAACTCGTCCACGACGCCGGCAGCCAACGGCGCCTCGGGGCCGACGACGGTCAGCGAGATCTTTTCCTTCTGCGCCCACTCGCGCAGCGCGGCAGGCGCCGAAACATCGACGCACTCGTAGCGTGCATCCCCGCGGGTGCCGCCATTGCCGGGTGCCACGTACACCTTGCTCACGCGCTGGGACTGCGCCAGCCGCCATGCCAGGGCGTGCTCCCGGCCCCCTCCCCCGATCACCAGTACTTTCATTCGCGTGCTTTCGTTCGCGCTTCCGTCAATCGGGCAGCGCAGCGTTGTGATAGACGTCCTGCACGTCGTCGAGGTCCTCCAGGACGTCGAGCAGCTTTTGCATCTTTGCGGCGTCGTCGCCGGCGAGCTCGATGGTGTTCTCGGCCCGCATCGTGACCTCCGCCACGTCGGGCGTGAGGCCCGCGGCCTCCAGCGCGTTCTTGACGGCTTCGAAATCGCCGGGCGCGGTCAGGACCTCGATCGCACCGTCGTCGTCGGCGATGACGTCCTCCGCACCCGCGTCGAGCGCCACTTCCATCACCTTGTCCTCGCTGGTGCCCGGCGCAAAGATGAGCTGACCGCAATGCTTGAACTGGAAGGCGACCGACCCCTCGGTGCCCATGTTGCCGCCGTGCTTGGTGAACGCGTGGCGCACCTCGGCCACGGTGCGCACCCGGTTGTCGGTCATGGTGTCGATGATGATCGCCGCGCCGCCGATGCCGTAGCCTTCGTAGCGGATTTCCTCGTAGTTCACGCCTTCGAGGTTGCCGGTGGCCTTGTCGATGTTGCGCTTGATGGTGTCGGCGGGCAGGTTGACCGCCTTGGCCTTGTCGACCGCCAGCCGCAGCCGCGGATTGGCGCTGAGATCACCGCCTCCGGCCTTGGCGGCAACCATGATTTCACGGATCGCACGGGTCCAGAGCTTGCCTCGCTTCTCGTCCTGGCGGCCTTTTCGATGCTGGATATTCGCCCATTTACTGTGTCCGGCCATGGCTCTAACTCTCGCTGTCTTGTGTTTTCAAAGCAAAGGGCGAGTTTACTGTCCGGCGCGCACGGCGCCCGGGCCGATGTGGGGGAACCGGATGCCTTTTTGGGATAATCGCCGCGCTGAAAGACGCACTCTTCCGAGCACCCTTGCTCCGGATCCATTCCAGCCCCTCTGCATGAAGATTCCTTCCATCACGTCCGAGCATGTCGAAACCTGCGACGTCCTAGTCATCGGCGGCGGCCCCGCTGGCGCAACGGCCGCGGCGGTGCTCGCCAGCGAGGGGCGCAAGGTGGTGATGGTCGAAAAGGCGCATCACCCCCGTTTCCACATCGGCGAATCGCTGCTGCCAGCCAACGTGGCCCTCTTCGACAGGCTGGGCGTGCGCGACCAGATCGAACGCATCGGCATGCCCAAGTTCGGCGTGGAATTCGTTTCGCCGGATCACGATCACACCGCACGCGTCGAATTTGCCGACGCCTGGGACAAGTCGATGCCCTATGCCTGGCAGGTGCGACGTTCCGAAATGGACGAGATCCTCTTTCGCAACGCCGCGGCGCGTGGCGCGGAAGCCGTCGAGGGCTGCCAGGTGCGCGAGGTCAGCTTCGACGCCGACGGCGCCGATGTGCAGGCGGTACTCGACGATGGGTCCCGTCGCCAGTGGCGGGCGCGCTTCGTGCTCGATTGCTCCGGCCGCGACACCTTTCTTTCGAACAAGCTCAAGGCCAAGCTGAAGAACCCGCGGCACAACAGCTCCGCGCTGTTCGGCCACTTCGTGAACGCCGAGCGACTCCCGGGCAAGCTCGAAGGCAACATCACCATCTTCTGGTTCGACCACGGCTGGTTCTGGTACATCCCCCTGGCCGACGGCACCACGAGTGTCGGTGCGGTCTGCTGGCCCTATTACCTCAAGTCGCGCAAGAAGCCGTTGCAGGAATTCTTCGCCGACACCATCGCCATGTGCGAACCATTGAAGCAGCGGCTGAAAGACGCCACGCTGGTGGACGACGCTGTCTACGCGACCGGCAACTATTCGTACACCAGCACCCATTGCAGCGGCGAGCGCTACCTGATGCTCGGCGACGCCTACGCCTTCATCGATCCGGTGTTCTCGTCGGGCGTCTACCTCGCGATGCACAGCGCCTTCGAGGGCGCCAAGGTCGTCGCCGCCACGCTGGACCAGCCCGCGAGGGCCGCCGCGGCGCGACAACGATTCGAGCGAGACATGCGCCACGGACCACGGGAGTTCTCGTGGTTCATCTTCCGCGTCACCAATCCGACGATGCGGGATTTCTTCATGTACCCGCAGAACCCCTTCCGCGTGAAGGAAGCCCTGCTGTCGCTGCTGGCCGGCGACATCCATGGCAAGACACCGATCTGGGGCTCGCTGCGGATCCTCAAGACCATTTATTTCTCCGTCTGCGCCGTGAATCCGCGCAGGTCGTGGAATGCCTGGCAGCGCCGCCGGCGGAACATTCGCGACCTCGGCCCGCTCGCCGGCGAAAACATCATCGGAACCAAGTGACAGCAAGAGAACCTCTCGGGGCGCCGCCCCTGCGCGTCGAGCGCCTTTCCCTGTCCGACAGCCTGTCACTCGCGGCCGGCGGATCCTCGCCGTTCGGCGCGCTCGGCTACGGCACGCCCGACGACCTGGCCTGGATGCCGACCGTCAACGCGCGCGTCCTGTCGGCGCGCGGCGCGATGGCGGACGTCTGGCATGCCAGCGAACACATCGAATCCGGCACCACCGGCGTAGTGCGGTGGCGATGCGACGGCCACTGGATGCTCGGCGCCATCGACCTCGACGAGGCGGTCGAGAAGCAGGGCCTGGCCGCCCTCTCCCAGCACGCGTACCACGACCTCTTCAAGGCGCTCGAGCAGACCGGGTGCACGCACCTGCTGCGCATCTGGAACTACCTGCCGCAGATCAACGGCGACGGCGGCGGCCTCGAGCGCTACCGGCAGTTCAATCTGGGCCGCCAGCAGGCGTTCGTCGAAGCCAATCAGGCCGCCTTCGAAGGCGCCCCGGCCGCGTGCGCGCTCGGAATTCATCAGGGCGCGCTGAGCATCCGCTTCCTGGCGGGCCGCAGCGCGCCGGTGCCGGTCGAGAACCCGCGACAGGTCTCGGCCTACCACTATCCCAAGACCTACGGGCCGCGCGCGCCGACGTTCTCCCGGGCGGCCCTTGCCGAGATCGGCGGTGGCGACGTTGCGCTGTTCATCTCCGGCACGGCGAGCATCATCGGGCACGAGACGGTCCACATCGGCGAGGTCCTGGCGCAGACGCAGGAAACCTTGCGCAACCTGCGCGCGGTGATCGCCGCAGCCAACGCGCGCACCACGGCCACCTTCGACCTCGCAGCGATCGACAGCGTCGTCTATGTGCGTCATGTGGCCGATGCACCGGTCGTGCGGCAGGTCATGGAAGAAGCCCTCGGCCCCGAGGCGCACACGCTGACCCACGCGGTGTTCCTCGAAGCCGACATCTGCCGCCAGGACCTGCTGGTCGAAATCGAAGCCCACGCGGTCGGACGCGGCGCGCTTCGCGGCTGAGGACGTCATTCACGCCATGAATCGGCTGCTTCACCTGGCACTTTCGATGGCGCTTGCGCTGCCGCTGTACGCGCTGCTCGCGCTGCTGGGTGTCATATCGCTCGTCTGGAACCTGATCGCGATGCTGCTCTATCCGCTGCTGCCGGCCGGAGCCGGTCGGACAGTGGGCCGCAGCGTCATCGCGCACGCGTACCGGGCCTTCTGGGCCTCGGCATCGCTGTGCGGCATGATGCGCATCGATGCAAGCTGCCTCGACACCCTGCGCAACGAGCGCGGCCTGATCATCGTCGCCAACCATCCCACCATGCTGGACGCCCTGCTGCTGGTGGCGAGACTGCCGCGCAGCGCCTGCATCATGAAGGCCGACCTGATGCGCAATGTCTTCCTGGGCGCAGGCGCACGGTTGGCACGCTACATCCGCAACGACTCGGCCCGCACCATGGTCAAGCTCGCAGTCGAGGACCTGCGCAGCGGCGGGCAGCTCGTGATCTTTCCCGAGGGAACGCGAACCGTGACGCCGCCGCTCAACGCGTTCCGGCCCGGCGTCACGCTGATCGCCAAGCTCGCGCAGTCGCCCATCCAGACGGTCTTCATCGACACTGATTCGCCCTATCTCGCCAAGGGCTGGCCGCTGTGGCGCGTGCCGCCTCTGCCCATCGTCTTCCGGCTGCGCCTTGGCCAGCGCTTTGCGCCCTCGCAGGACAGCGACGCACTGCTCAAGCAGCTCGAACAGTATTTCCGCCAATCCATGGAACAGCGCACTCCAGATGCGCAGCCCGCATGCCAGACGTCTCGCGCACCCACCTTGTCCTGATCCCCAGCTACAACACGGGTGAGCGCCTGTTCTCGACGGTCGAAGCGGCCCGCGCGCAGTGGAATCCGGTGTGGGTCGTGATCGACGGCAGCACCGACGGCACCGGCGAGCGGCTTCAGGCGATGGCGGCGTCCGACCCGGGCCTGCGCGTTTCGATCCTCCCCGACAACCAGGGCAAGGGTGCCGCCGTGCTGCACGGCTTGCGCGAGGCGCGCGCAGCCGGCTTCACGCACGTGCTGACCATGGATTCGGATGGCCAGCATCCTGCCGACCTGATCCCGGCCTTCATGAAGGCATCACAGGATCGCCCCGAGACGATGGTGCTCGGCCGCCCCGTCTTCGATGCGAGCGCGCCACTGCTGCGCGTGCGCGGCCGCCGCGTCTCGAACAGCTGGACGCAGCTCGAAACCCTGTTCGCCGGCATCGGCGATTCGCTGTACGGCTTCCGCGTCTATCCCCTCGCCGAGCTGATGTCGGTGATGGAAGCGCAACCCTGGATGCGCCGCTTCGACTTCGACACCGAGGCGGTGGTGCGGCTGGCATGGCGCGGCGTGAAGCCGGTCAATATCGATGCACCGGTGAAGTACCTCACGGCCGAGGAAGGCGGCGTGTCGCACTTCCGCTATGGGCGCGACAACGTTCTGCTGACGTGGATGCACACCCGGCTGGTGATCGAGTTCGTCTTCAGGCTGCCAGGGCTGCTATGGCGCCGGCTGCGCGGCGCACCGCCCTTCCAGGCTTGAGGCGAGCGTGACCCCGCCTGCTCAGGCGTTTTCGCGGGCCTGTGCGCGCGCGAAAGCCGGGCGGCCGGTCACCCGCTTCACATAGTTCTCGAGCAAGGGCGTGCGCTGCAGCATCGGGCTGCCGAGGAAGAGCGCGAAGGTGGTGCCGACGAGGATGTCGGCGGCGGAAAACTGCTCTCCCAGAAGGTATGGGCCGCGCTCCAGGGTGCGGTTCACATGGACCATGACTTCATCGGGATCAACCCACCCCGCCGTGCCGCGCGGCGGTGTCACGCCCATGAACTTGCCAACCCAGGCGGGTTCCATCACACCGGCGTAGTAGGCCAGCCAGGTCAGGTACGCCCCGCGAAGCGGCGAGCCCACCACCGGGCCGATGCCGGCCGCGGGAAACTTGTCGGTGAGATAGCAGGCGATCGCGCTGGACTCGAACACCAGCGCGCCGTCGTCCTCGATCGCGGGCACCTTGCCGTGGGGATGCGGGTTGGCGGGGTCGGCCGCACCGGTGCCATTGCCGCGGCGGATGTCGACCTTCCGGATCTCGTACGGGGCACCCAGTTCTTCGAGCAGAAAGATCATGCGCGAGGAGCGCGAGTTCGGTGCGTGGAAGAGCTTGATCATCGCCTGCCTTTCAGATTCAGATCATTCCGCCGTTGATCGAGATGATCTGCCCCGTGATGTAGGCAGCCTCGTCGCTGGCGAGGAAACCAGCCAGCGCGGCCACTTCCTCGGGCGTGCCGGCGCGTTTCGCCGGCACGAGCTGGTTGATCATCGCCGCGTCGAACACGCCATCGGCCATCGGCGAGGCAATGATGCCCGGCGCGATCGCGTTCACCGTCACACCGCGCGCCGCCACTTCCAGCGACAGGGACTTCGTCGCACTGTTGAGCGCTCCCTTCGCCGCTGCGTAGTTGACCTGCCCGCGATTGCCGGTCAGCGACGCAACCGAGGAGATGTTCAGGATGCGCCCCCAGCGCGTGCGCAGCATCGGCAGCAGCAGCGGCTGCGTCACTCGGAAGAATCCGTTGAGCGACACATCGATCACCTTGTGCCACTGCTCGGGCTGCATGCCCGGAAGCACCGCGTCGTCGTGCACGCCCGCGTTGTTGACGATGATCTGCACCGGCCCGTCCTTCAGCATGCGCTCGCACGCAGCGCGTGCTGCCTCGTCGCTGCGCAGGTCGAACACCACGCATTCGGCCTTGCCGCCGGCTGCGGCGATGGTGGCCGCAAGCTGCTCGACCGATTCGGGCCGCGAATTGGCATGCAGCAGCACGGTCGCGCCATCGCGGGCAAGGCGCTGCGCGATCGCGGCGCCGAGCGCGCCGCTGGCGCCGGTCACCAGCGCACGTTTTCCTGTGAGACTCATGGACTTCCTTCAGTTGGCAAGCGGTGTGTTGAGCACGACGACTGCGCGGCCTTCGGCGAGCGCCCGGCCCTGCCCGTCTTTCACCGCGAACTCGTAGAGGATCTGCGTCGCATCGCCGGAAACCCGTTCGGCGTGCACATGCAGGGCGCCGGCCACCTCGTCGATGCGCTCGACGGCCAGCCGCACGCCGCGCGCGCTCGCCAGGAAACCGGCCGAGGGTTCGCTGTCTTCCGGCGCCAGCAGGCCGCCATGCAACGCCATCGCCTGCGCCGCGTATTCGACGAGGTTCGGCGACAGCAGGCCGCTGGCGGTGCGCAGCGGATTGTCCGGGCGCGTGTGCGTGTTCGTCGTGCAGTGGATGCGGTTCGCATCCCACGACTCCAGGCGCTCCAGCAGGCACATCGTGCCGCTGTGCGGGATACGGCGGGCAATGCCGGCCTGGTCCATGGTTTGAGGTGCGGTCATCGGGAATCCTTGAGATCGGCCACCAGCAGCACGTTCGCGAAGGGCGTGCCTTCGCTCATCGGGATGCTGTCGACCGAGAAACCGAGGCGCTCGAGCAGCGCCTTCCAATCCTTGAGCGGCCGGCCCCAGGTGGGCGACACCTGGTGCCCCCGGATGCGCGTGACCGTGCGATCGACCCACTGGCTGATCGCAAAGCCTCGCCGGCTGTCCGCATCACCCACGCGCAGGAGCAGCCGTCCGCCCGGTTGCAGGGCATCGCGGACGCGGCGCAGAACGCCCTCCTGCGCATCGAGGTCGACGTAGTGCAGCACGTCGAGGATCACCACGAGGTCGCTGGCAGGCAGCTCCGTCGTGCACATGTCGCCGCACACGAAGCGGGGTGCCGGCCGCAGATGGCCCACGGACGCCTCGGCGCGCGCCACGTCCTTGGGCATCAGTTCGACGCCGGTGTAGCTTGCCGCGGCCGGCGTGGCAGGCCATGTCGACGGCCATTCGCCGGGCTGCGCCTGCATCGCGCTCATGGCCGAAAGAAGGCTCACGAACAGGCCTTGCCCGCAGCCGATGTCGACCACGCGTGCCCGGCCTTCGCCGATCAATCCGCGCTCGATCAGCCCGCGAAAGACAGGGTCGCGCCCGAGCTTGCCGCGCGCGAAGTGCCAGGCAAACTTGCCGGCCTTCTTGTAAGGGGCGCTCGCGCGCTCATGCAATCGACGCCACGCGGCGTCCGTGGAAATCTGGACACTCATGAAAGAACTCTGGGAGGTGCGGCGACCGGCCGGCGACTCATGTCGACAGGCCCTCCGGCAAGGTCACGGCACGCAGGCGATCGACTTGCAGCCGCGCGAGCAACCCGGGAAGCACCTCGAGGATGACCGGCTGCCCCTGCGCGGTGCGCGCCGCGTGGCCGTCGTGCAGCAGCAGGATGTCGCCCGCCTTCAGCCCGTCGGTGAGCCGCGCCAGCACGGTCGCGGCGTTGCCTTCGCGGGTATCGAAGCCACGCCGCGTCCAACTCACCAGCGACAGTCCCATGCGGTGCAGCACCGGCGCCAGGAAGGGATTGCGCAGACCGGCGGGCGCGCGGAAGCAGTCGGGCCTCAGGCCGATGACGTCCTCGAGCACCTGCTGCGCGCGCGAGATCTCCTGCGCGAAACCACGCGGCCCCAGCAGCGAGAAGTTGTGACGGTGCCGCGCCGTGTGGTTCTGGATGCTGTGGCCGCGCGCGATGATCTCGCGTGCCAATGCAGGATGCTCGAGCACCCGCTCGGCAATGCAGAAGAATGTGGCGCGCTGCCCGTATGCGTCGAGCAGATCCAGCACCTGCGGCGTCACATCCGGGTCGGGACCATCGTCGATCGTGATCGCGACCTCGCACCTTGCCGCAGCGCTTGCCGGAAGCCGCGTGACGTTGGGGCCGAGCAGGCTGCTGCGCGGCGTCAGGCCGGCCGCGCTGATGACCGCATGGTTCAGCACGACGGCGCCAATTGCCCACGGCCACGCGCCCGGCACGAACAGACCCGCGCCGAGAGCCGCGATGTGCACCAAGGCGCTGGCCTGAATGACCGGCGGCCATGGCCAGGATCCGCGATGGGAGACAGGAAGGACTTGCGACATGGACTCTCGAGAGGCGTAGCCGGTCGATTCTCCCATCAGCGCGCCCTGGGAGCGAGCGGCGCGGTGGCACGCGCGAACGCGGCCGAGAGCAGCAGCGCCAGCAGCGCGCCGGGTGCGACCACGCGGCCGATCGACGACAGCGCCGGGATGTTGGAGATCGCGATCAACCCGAACGAGATCACCGTCGTCAGGTTCGCCAGCATCAGCGACGCCAGCGTGTCTTCGTCGGCGCGGCCGGTCTCGCGAAGTTGATCGAAGAACAAGGCGTAGTTCGATCCGACCGCCACGATCAGGAGCATCCCCACCAGATGAAGGATGCCCAGCGGCACATGGAGCGCCGCCATGCCGCCCATCGTGAGCACCACGGCCACTGCGAGTGGCTGGCACACCGCGAGCAACCGGCGGCCCGACCGCAAGTAGGCGCCGAGCAGGATCACCACCGCGAGCGCGCCGAGCATCACCTGCACGAAGGCCTCGTGCAGATAGCGCTGATAGAGGTTCGCCAACTCGTCGCCCACGTTGACCACCTGGACGTCCTGCACCCCGTCGAGCGCCGCCGCGAGCCGACTGGCGTCGAAGCTCGCGCCCGGATGCAACGCGATCAGCGTGGCCCATCCGCCGGCCTGCCGTTCGAACATCAATGCGCTGAGCACCGCGTCGAGCGGCCCGCCCTTCAGGTCGGCACGCTGGACGATCGGCAGGACCTTGGCCGCCTCCACATCCGCAATGAAGGGTTCGAGCCGCGATGCGGGCAGCGGTAATCCGCGCGTCGCATCTGCCAGCCGGGCGCGCAAGGTGTCTGCGTCCGGCAGGCTCGCGAGCCGCGCCTTCTGCGCCGCTTCGCTCGGCAACAGCCGCGTGACGGTTTCGTAGCCCGCGAGGTCGCCCTTGTCGACCAGCGCGTCAAGCCGCGCGCCAGCGGCCTCGGTGCTCTGCAGCGCCGATTGCAGATCGGCCCCCTGGACCACGACCAGCGTGCCGCCGTCGCTCGCGCCGATGTCCGATCGCAGTTCTGCGTCGAGCTTCTGCGTGGCCTGCGGCACCGGGCTCATCGCGCCGAGATTCGCGCGCCACAGATCGCCGCCCTGCCACAGCACCAGGACCAGAGCGACGGCGCCCAGTCCGGCGAACACCCAGCGCAGACGCGGCAGACCCCGCACGAGGAATCCCGCCACACGCGCCATCCGGGCCCGCATGCCCATGCCCGTGGCGCCGTCCGGCGCGAGGACCGGCAGCACGAAGCGTGCGACCAGCGCGGCCGCGATCAGGCCCGCGAGCGAGAACACGCCAAGCTGCGCCAACCCCGGAAAGCCCGAGAACACCAGCGCGGCGAATCCGCACACCGAGGTCAGCAGGCCCAGGCGCACCGTCGGCCAATGAATGTCGCGCCAGCGCCGCCATCCGGTGCCCGGCGTGGCCGCGCCGCGCGCCTGGATCAGGTAGTAGATCGCGTAGTCCACCGTCTCGCCGATCAGCGTGCTGCCGAACCCCAGCGTGAGGCCGTGCACCGAGCCGAAGACGAGGCTGACCGTCGCGGTGCCCCAGACCACGCCAGTCGCGACCGGCAGGAACGCGACGACGAGCGCGCGCGGCGATGCGAAAGCCAGCAGCAGCAAGGCGCCCATCACGATGCCGCCCACCACCGCGAGGTGAATCGCCTCGGTCTTGATCTGGTCCCGGCTCTCGACCGAGAAGATCGGCGCGCCGGTCATCTGCAGTTGCGGGCGGTCGCCCGAGAGGCCGTTCGTCGCTGCGTCGAACGCGCCGCGCACCTTTGCAATGGCCTTCGCGACTTCGTCGAGGTCGCTGCCCGACGCATGCGTGGTCGCGAGGATCACCGCGCGCGGCGCGCTGCGCGAGACCCACACGCCTTCTTCGCTGCGCGGTGAGCTTGCCGGGATCAGCCCTTCGGCGATGCGCTGCGTTTCGCCGGTCGGGTCACGATCGAGCAACGGCTTGAGCGCGTTGCCCGCGGGTGTTCCGAGCATCGACAGCGTGTCGACGATCGCATCGCGCAGGCCTTCGGTGGTGAAGCGTTCCGGCGTCACCCCGGGCGAAAGCTGGTAGCGGTGGTCGAAGACCCAGGTGCCCGACTGCTTCCATTCGCTGGTGTCGCCGTTCTGGACCTGGTCGAAGAGACCGCCTTGCCGCATCGCCGATGCAAGCGCGCGCGACACATCGGCGCGCTGCGCCGCATCCTTGCCGCCCTCGATGCCGATGAAGATGGTGCGCGAGGCGATGCCGCTCTGGAGTTGCTCGATCAGCAGCCGCTGCCGCGCGTCGGGGCTCTTCGGCAGGAAGGCGGAAAGGTCCGCGCTGAAGTGCGAGCGCGCGATCACCGCGATGCCCACGGCCAGCAGCGCCAGCCAGAGCCACAGCGAGAGCCTGGCGGGGCGCCCGCTCGCCGATGAAGCGACGCGCGTCACGGCGTGGGTCGCGCCGGCGCGCTGACAGTGCTGCGATCGGGCGTGATGTTCATCACCGAACGGTCGCCGCCGATGAACTCCATCTCGATGCCGAGCACTTCGCCGCCCCGACCGGTCAGGCGCATGCTGCGCACCTGTGCGGCGAGGCGTTCGTCGACGGGCTGGAGCTCCAGCGCCCACTCGTTGCGGGTGCCGGTGAGCGTGCTGCGGAAGTAGCGCTGCAGGCTTTGTGCATTGCCGCTCAGGGTGCCGCGCATCGCTTCGACCATGCCGAGCAGCTCGGGCATGCTGTCGAGCGCGACCGTGCGGGTGCGGCCGCCGCGCGACAACGTCAGCGTGTTGCCCTCCACGCTCATCGTCTCGGGGCGCGGCGTGATCGTGCGGCGCATCAGCCGGTCGGGCGCGGTAAAGCTCAGCACGCCGCTGGCGTCCAGCGGCCCTTCGAGGCCGCGCACGAAGCGCTGTTCGGTGAACGTGGCGTCCCCGCTCCTGCGCTGCGCCAGCAGGCTCATGAGCTCGGGCACATCGAACGCCCAGGCGGACGACGCCGACATCACGAGCGCCAGCGCCGCGAGCAACGCCTTGCACCAGCGATCAATCCGAATCTTCGAGCCAGAAATCATGAAAGTTGAACCAGTTGTGCGGATACGCGCGGCACAGCGCCTCGAGCCGCGCCACATAGCTTTCGAGCGCTGCACGGATGCGCCGTTCGCGCTCGGCAGGATCGGCGATGCGTTCGCTGAAGTCGGCCAGCGGCTCGAACAGCACATCGTAGCGGGCACCGCCCACGTAAAGGCCGGCCATGAAGAACACCTTGCGGCGCAGCAATGCGGCCAGGCGGAAAGGCCCGTCGTTGAAGATCGCAGGCTGCCCGAGGAAAGGCAATTCGACGCTGCTGCCCCGCTGCTGACCCGCCTCTTCGGGACCGGCGAGCGTGCGGTCCGCCAGCAGGCCGGCGAGGCCGCCGGAGTCGAGCCAGTCGCGCAGTTCGAGCATCGCGTGCGGACGGCCCAGCGCAATGATGTGCGGCCGGTGCTCGGGCAGGCTGATCGCATTGAGCAAGGCGCTGATCTGCTGCGCGTTGTCCTGGTACATCAGCATCGCGAGCCGGATGTCGGCAGGGGCTTCTTCCTTCTGCCGCGTGGCGCCCAGCGCCTCGAAGCTGCCGACGTGCGCGCCCAGCATGAAGGCACCACGCCCCGCATTCACCTCGGCCTCGACTGCTTCGTGACCGCGCACGTGCACGTCGAAGAGGTCGATGCGTCCGCGCAGGAAATAGAGCCGGTCGAGCACCGTCGATGCGAAGGCATGCAGCAGCCGGTAGCCATCGCTCCACCCGGCCCGCGGCCCGATCGCGCGGAGCAGATAGCGTTTGATGTGGCGTCGCGGCGTCGGCGAAAAGAGGAGGAAATAGAGCGCGATGGGATGCAGCACCAGGCGCGCAATTGGCCGACCGAGCCTGAGCGCGATCCAGCTGATGACACGCAGCGCGAGCATGTTGCTGCGCTCGGGCGCGCGTGCCCAATCGGCCTGCCCGGGACGGGAATCGCCGCTCTCGGGCGGCGAAGCGCTCATGACGCGATGCCGACGCCGGGTGTCCAGCGCCCGCTCGCGGCGACGACCTCGCCGCAGCGCACTTCGAACCGCAGCCCGCGCGACGCGCCGGTTTCAGGAACGAGATCGATCAGCAGCGCGCTGCCCGGCCGTACGGGCGCGAGGAACTTGGCCGCCGCAAGCGTCGGACTGGGCCCAAGACGCGCCGAGAGCGCCGGTACACCGCGCACGGCTTCGAGCACTTCCGCCACCAGCAGCGCACCCGGCAACAGCGGTTGGCCCGGGAAGTGGCCGGCGAAGGCCGGATGGTCTTCGGGCACCTCGCGCGTCAGTTGCACCGGCGTCGTGTCCGAGGCCAGATGCGCCAGCGCGAACTCGCGCAACGACTTGACCGTGAGCTTGCCGGTGCCTTCGCGCGGGAAGGCATTCACATGCACCACGCGCCGCGGCACGAACACCGCCTCGACGCGCTCGCGCAGCGCAGCGATGATCGCCTGTGCATCGAGCGTCGGCGCCACGACGAAGGCGACAGGCCGCACCACGCCGTCGACCACGTCATCGGGCAGCCAGAAGGCACCGTCGACGACGCCCGGAATGCTGTTGAGGTGGTGGTTGAGATAGCCCAGCGAACTGCGTCGGCCGGCCACGTGGATCAGGTCGTTCGCACGGCCCAGCAGGCGGAAGCGACGATCGCCCTGCAGCTCGAGGATGTCCGCCACCGGGGTCGGCTCGCGAATGAAGTCACCCGAGACGACGAAGCGCTCGTTGCCCGCTGCATCCTGCTCGCGGTGGACGCGGACGTCGCCAAAGGTTTCCCACACCTCGCTCTGGGTCGGCTGGCGCGTGGCGACCTGGCCGGATTCGGTGCTGCCGTAGATCTCGATCAGCTTGCCGCCCATCGCCTCCTCCGCCTGGGCCGCGAGTTGCGGCGACAGCGGCGCGGTGGCCGAGAGGATCAGGTCGACCTGCGGCAGCTCGATGCCGGACAGCAGCAGGGTCTTCAGGTGGAAAGGCGTGGTCACCAGCGCGCGCGGCTGCGGCACCGAGGCCAGCGCCTTCGCCACGTCGGCCGGGAAGAACGGCCGTCCGCTCTCGAACGCCGCGCCGCCCAGCAGCGCGAGCAACGCCGAGGATTCGAGGCCGTAGCTGTGCTGCACTGGCACCGTCGCGACCAGCGTCAGGCCGGACAGCGAGGGACGGCCCAGCAGGCTCGACAGCCGCTCGACCGCCGCCTTGACGCAGCCCACGAGACTGCCCCAGGTCTTGGCGTGCGGTTGCGGCGCGCCGGTGGAGCCGGAGGTCAGCAGACTCGCCGCATGCATGTCGCGATCGAATGCCGGCAGCGGCGCGTCGGCCGAGCGATCCGAGGGCGCGTGCTTGTCGAAGAGAACGTTCGGAAGGCCGGGCGTTTCGATCGCGGCGTCGTCGATCACCGCGAATGCCGGATCGCCGACTTCGTGCAGTCGCGCGAGGGTGTCGGGCCGGGCATCGGGCGGCAGGAAGCTGGTTTCTCCGCGTACGAGTGCAGCCGCCAGGCTGACGGCGAAGGCGTAACGGTCCACGCACAGGTTCACGACCGGGCCACCCTCGCGCAATTGCGGCGCGAAGCGGGCCACGTCGGCGAGAAACTCGCGTGCGCTCACGGGCACGCCGTCGCGCCACGCGAGCGGCTGGTCGAGGTCACGGTCCGCGATCAGCGGGAATTGGGATTTGGATGTCACCGCAGAGTCCGGTTCAACGCCGGGCGGTGCCACTGGCCGGCGTGCTGTAGAAGGCGCGCACCGCATCCACGAGGCGGGTGCGTTCGAATTCGGGATGGAGCCGATAGCGCAGCAGGTGTTCGCCCAGGAAGAGCACACCGATCAGCAGCGGCGTCAGCAGATTCGCGAGCACCGACCAGACCGCGAACGGCTGGGTTTCGAACACGATGACCGAAGCGACGGCCATCAAGGCGAAATAGAGCGTCCAGACCCGCGTGACCTGCGCGGTGTAGGCCACGTGGGCCGGCGACAGCGGATGCACGCGCTGCGCGAACTGCCCGATGAGCGACAGCCGGCCGGCGCGCAGCGTGCCACCGAACCACCCGCACAGCAGCGCGTTGATGCCGGCGTGCTGGAGCATGTAGAGCCGGTTCGTGTCGCCCACATCGCCACGGATCACGAGCGCGAACAGGACGACGCCCACCATGGCGGAAAGCGCCAGCCCCCGGCTTCCGAAGCGGCTGCCGGCGAGCCCCATGGCGGTCAGCCACAGCGGGCCGAGCAGCACCACGATCGCCCACGGCTCTGCCGCGTGGTAGAGCATCATCCAGTGGGAAACAAAGGCATAGCCCACCCCCGCGATCAGCAGGAGCGCCATGCGCCATCGAGACATGGATCAGGAAGTGCCGCGGTTTTGCGCGACATGCGCTGCAAGACTGCGCAGCGACGAGAAGATCTGCTGGTTGCGCTCGTCGTCCGAGCGCAGCTGGAAGCCGTACTTGCGCGAAACTTCCAGCGCCACTTCGAGGATGTCGATCGAATCGAGACCCAGGCCTTCGCCATAGAGCGGCGCGTTGGGCGCGATGTCGGCCGGGGCGACTTCCAGGTTGAGCGATTCGACCAGAAGCACGGCCAATTCATTCTCCAGGGGGGACTGTTCGGAAGTGTCGCCAGCGGCGGAAACGGGAAATTGTGCAGTCGATGACAAAAGAGAACTCCGGAACTTGTGAAAAACTATCGCTCGGGTTCTTGGAATTATAGGGAGGCCTGCTTCGCTAGACTGGCTGCTCTCGCAACGACCGGAATTCACCCATGGCCGACCCCCTCCTCATTGCCCGTCACGACGCCGTCGAATGCAACCTGCTGCCGGGACTGGCCAACCGCCATGGCCTGATCACCGGGGCCACCGGCACCGGCAAGACCGTCACGCTGCAGACCATGGCCGAGAAGCTGTCCACCATCGGCGTGCCGGTATTCATGGCCGACGTCAAGGGCGACCTGACCGGTGTCAGCCAGAAAGGCAGCATCGGCGAGAAGATGGCCGCTTCGCTGAAGGAACGCGGCATCGATGCGCCCGAGCCCTTCGCCTGCCCCGTCACGCTGTGGGATGTGTTCGGCGAACAGGGCCATCCGGTGCGCGCCACCATCTCCGACATGGGGCCGCTGCTGCTGGGCCGCATGCTCGACCTCAACGACACCCAGTCGGGTGTGCTCAACCTGGTGTTCAAGATCGCGGACGACAACGGCCTGCTGCTGCTCGACCTCAAGGACCTGCGCGCGATGCTCCAGTACGTGGGCGAGAACGCGAGCCAGTTCACCACCCAGTACGGCAACATCAGCGCGGCCAGCATCGGCGCGATCCAGCGCGGCCTCCTGCAGATCGAAACCCAGGGCGGCGACAAGTTCTTCGGCGAGCCGATGCTCAACATCGCCGACTTCATGCAGACCGAAGGCGGCAAGGGCGTGGTGAACATCCTGGCGGCGGACAAGCTGATGAATTCGCCGCGCCTTTACGCGACCTTCCTGCTGTGGATGCTCTCGGAGCTCTTCGAGCAACTGCCCGAGATCGGCGACCCGGACCAGCCCAAGCTGGTGTTCTTCTTCGACGAAGCGCACCTGCTCTTCAACGAGGCGCCCAAGGCGCTGGTGGAGCGCATCGAACTCGTGGTGCGGCTCGTGCGCTCCAAGGGCGTGGGCGTCTTCTTCGTCACACAGAACCCGCTGGACATCCCCGACTCGGTGCTCGCCCAGCTCGGCAACAGGGTGCAGCACGCATTGCGGGCCTTCACGCCGCGCGACCAGAAGGCGGTCAAAGCGACCGCGACCACGATGCGGCAGAAGCCCGGCCTGGACATCGAGAAGGCCATCACCGAACTCGCGGTCGGCGAGGCGCTGGTCAGCTTCCTCGACGACAAGGGCCGCCCGTCGGTGACCGAGCGCGTGTACGTGCTGCCGCCCGGCAGCCAGATCGGGCCGATCACGCCCGCCCAGCGCCAGGCCCTGGTCGCGAACTCGCTGGTCGCAGGTGTCTACGAAAAGGCGGTCGATCGTGAGTCGGCCTATGAAAAGCTCAAGGGCCGCGCGGCGAGCGCGCCGGATGCACCCGTGCCTGGGACCGTGAACCCGGGCGCGGCGTCGCCGCAGGATGCAGGCGGTGGCGTGATGAACACCGTCAACGAGATCCTGTTCGGCTCGGTCGGTCCGCGCGGCGGCCGACACGACGGCCTCGCGCAGACCATGGCGAAGTCCGCGATGCGCACCATGGGCACGACCGTCGGCAAGGAAATCCTGCGCGGCGTGCTTGGCGGCATCTTCGGCTCGAAGAAGCGCTGACTCAGACCAGCTGCGTCAGCGCGTTCTCGAAGGCCTGGCGCGCAATCCCGGTGCGGCCGCTCGAACGGGCATGGCAGCGCGCGAGCGCCGCAGCCACCGTGGCAGACACGTCACCGAAGATCGCCGCATCGGACACTTCCGCGTCACCCTCCATCAGGAACGCGAAGGCGCGCGCCATGCCGCAGTTGGCGATGAAGTCAGGGATCACCGCGACCTGCGAATCGGCCTGCTCGTAGATCGGGCCGTAGAAGATCTCGCTGTCGGCAAAGGGCACGTTCGCGCCGCTGGACACCACTTCGAGCCCGCCTTCGACCAACGCCTCGACCTGCTCGCGGGTCACGAGCCGAGAGCCCGCACAGGGCAGGAAGATCTCGGCGCCCGCGCTCCAGACCAGGCTGTCGATTTCGTCGAAGCGCAGCATGTACTTCGCCGAGAGCTGGTTGCCCTTCTTTTCGAGGAAAAGCTGGCGCACCTGGTCAAAGCTGAAGCCGTCCGGATTCAGCAGTCCGCCGTCGCGGTCGATGATCCCGACCACCTTCGCGCCTTCCTGCGCAAGGTAGTACGCGGCGGCGGAACCGACATTGCCCCACCCCTGCACGATGACGCGCTTGCCGGCCACGCTGCCCCCGTACAAGCGGTAGTAGTGCCGCACCGACTCGGCCACGCCCCAGCCGGTGATCAGGTCGGCCACCACGTATCGGCGCGCGATGTCGGGCGAGTACTGGCGGTCTTCCACCACCTTGGCCACGCCCATGCGCAATTGGCCGACCTTCTGGATGCGCTCGCTGTCGCTCGGCGCGAAATGCCCGTTGACCACGCCCTCCTGGGGATGCCAGAGGCCAAAGCTCTCGGTGATTGGGATCACTTCGTGCACCTCGTCGACGTTGAGGTCGCCGCCGGTGCCGTAGTAGGTCTTGAGCAGCGGCGTCACCGCCTTGTACCAGCGCCGCAGCACGTCGTTCTTGCGCGGATCGGCCGGGTCGAAGTCGATGCCCGACTTCGCGCCGCCGATGGCCGGGCCGGAGACGCTGAACTTGACTTCCATGGTCTTCGCCAGCGATTCGACCTCGCGCCGGTCCAGACCGGCACGCATTCGCGTTCCACCGCCGGCGGCGCCGCCGCGCAGCGAATTGATGACGACCCAGCCCTTGGCGGGTGTTTCGGCGTCGTGCCATTCGAAGACGATCTCGGGCGCCTTGTTCTCGAAGCGGGTCAGCAGTTCTTTCATCTTTGTCTTTCAGGATTCGTTGAGGTCAGGCAAGCAGCAATTTGTCGTCGTCGAGCTTCTCGCCGCGGGTCTTCTCGAACATGTCGAGCAGGTCGGGCACGTCCATGCCCGTGCGCTCCCTGCCCGCGACGTCGAGGATCACGCGGCCTTCGTGCAGCATCACGGTGCGTGTGCCGTAATCCAGCGCCTGCCGCATGCTGTGCGTGACCATCATGGCCGTGAGCTTGCCGGCCTCGACGATGCGCGCGGTGAGTTCCAGCACGAAGGCGGCGGTCTTCGGATCGAGCGCCGCGGTGTGCTCGTCGAGCAGCAGGATGCGCGACGGCTGCAGCGAGGCCATCAGCAGGCTCACCGCCTGCCGCTGTCCGCCGGACAGCAGCCCCATGCGATCGGCCAGGCGGTTCTCCAGGCCGAGGTTGAGGATGCTGAGCTTCTCGCGGAAGAACTCGCGCAGGCTGCGCGTGAGCGACAGGCCGAAGCCGCGGCGCGCGCCGCGCTTCCAGGCCAGCGCCATGTTCTCCTCGATCGTCAGCGCCTCGCAGGTGCCGGCCATCGGGTCCTGGAAGACGCGCGCCACCAGGTCCGAGCGCTGCCATGCAGCACGTCGCGTGACGTCTTCGCCGTCGATGTGGATCGTGCCGCGATCGACCAGGAGGTCGCCGCTCACCGCGTTCAGGAAGGTCGACTTGCCCGCGCCGTTGGAGCCGATGACCGTGACGAACTGGCCCGTCGGGATCTTCAGGTCCAGCCCGCGCAGCACGCGGTTCTCGATCGGCGTGCCGGGGTTGAAGGTGATTTCGAGACCCTTTGCGTGCAACATCAGCGTACCCCCTTGGCAGCCATCGAAGAGACAGTGCGCGCGGCCGCCCGGCGTGCCGGCAGCTTGCGCTTCCAGGCGGGCACGAGCAGCGCGAACGCGACGAGAACGGCCGTCACCAGGTTCAGGTCCTGGGCCTTCAGGCCAATGAAGTCGCTGTTGAGCGCCAGCGCGATGAAGAAGCGGTAGAGCACCGCACCGAGCACGCAGGCCAGCGTGGTCACGACCAGGCTGCGCGCCGGCAGGATGGTCTCGCCGATGATCACCGCGGCAAGCCCGACCACGATGGTGCCGATGCCCATCGAGATGTCCGCCCCGCCCTGGCTCTGTACGAAGAGCGCGCCGGCCAGTGCGACCAGCGCGTTCGACAGCGCCAGGCCGCAGATGGTCTGGCGATCGGTCGAGATGCCCTGCGCACGCGCCATGCGCGGATTGCCGCCGGTGGCCCGCATCGCGAGGCCCGCTTCGGAGGCGAAGAACAGGTCCAGCAGCACCTTGACTGCGACCACGATGGCGAGCAGCACGAGCGGCTTGAGCAGGTAGTCGGGCATGCCGCCGAATGCGAGCATGCTGAATACCGTGGGCTCGTCGATCAGCGCGATGTTGGGCTTGCCCATGACGCGCAGGTTGATCGAATAGAGCGCGATCATCACAAGGATGCTGGCGAGCAGCTGCATGATGCGCAGGCGCACGTTCAGCCATGCGGTGAGCCAACCGGCCAGCGCGCCGGCCGCGATGGCCGCGCCCGTCGCGGCGAAGGGATTCCACCCCGCCACGATCAGCGCTGCCGCGACGGCGCCGCCGAGCGGGAAGCTGCCGTCGACCGTCAGGTCCGGAAAGTTGATGATGCGAAACGACAGGTAGACGCCGAGCGCGACCAGTCCGAAGATCAGACCGATCTCGACGGCGCCGAGCGAAGCAATAAGGGACATTTCAGTTCTTTTCCAAACAGTGGAAATCGGCGCAGCGCAATCCAGGGATACCGCGGAACCGGCTTCGCCGGGCCGCTGGTATCGCCCCCGGTCGGGGGTGGAGAGCGACACGAAGTGCGCGAGCCTGGGGGCGAGTTACTTAATCACCACCTGGGCTGACTTGACGAGCTCATCCGAGAGCGTCACGCCCTGCTTCTGCGCCGCACCCGGGTTGACATGCAGTTCGAAGTTGTCGCTGGTCTGCGAGGCGATCGTTCCCGGCGCCTGGCCCTGCAGGATGCGCACGACGATCTTGCCGGTCTGGTGACCGATGTCGTAGTAGTTCAGGCCCAGCGCCGCGACCGCGCCGCGCTTGACCGCGTCGGTATCCGCCGCCACGACCGGGATCTTGGCCTGCTGGGCGACCTTCACGATGCCCTCGAAGGCCGACATCACGTTGTTGTCCGTCGGCGCGTAGATGACGTCCACCTTGCCGACCAGGCTCTGCGCGGCGCTCGCCACGTCGACGGTGCGCGCGGCGGCGCTTTCCACCAGCGTGAGGCCCGCGGCGGGCATCGCCTTCTTCAGCGCCTCGACGATCGCGACCGAGTTGGCCTCACCCGGGCTGTAGATCACGCCCACGCGCTTGGCTGTGGGCACGACCCGCTTGATCAGCGCCAGGTGCTTGTCCAGCGGCGAGAGGTCCGACACGCCGGTGACGTTCGTGCCCGAGGCTTCCCAGCCCTTCACCAGCTTGGCCGCGACCGGATCGGTCACCGCGCTGTAGACCACGGGGATGTCCTTGCTCGCAGCGACCACGGCCTGCGCCGACGGCGTGGCGATCGCGACGATCACGTCCGGACGCTCTCCGACGTACTTGCGCGCGATCTGCGCGGCCGTGCCGTTGTTGCCCTGGGCGCTCTGGAATTCGTACTTCAGGTTCTTGCCGGCTTCGAATCCGGCGGACTTCAGTTCGTCCTTGACGCCGTCGCGCACCGCGTCGAGGGCCTTGTGTTCGACGATCGAGGTGACGGCCACCGAGACCGTCTTGTCGGAGGCGTGGCTGGGAGCGGCTGCGCCAGCGAGCGCGAAGGCGAGAAGACCGAGGGCGGAACGCACGAAAGAATGTTTCACGTTGAAGTCCTGATGGGAAATAGTCGAGTGGGTTTCAATTCAGGGAAGCACTCCGGCGAAAGGGCTTTGTGAGCCCGGTCGAATCACTGCGTTCCCAGGGAGAGAAGTGTGAACTTCCGCACGAAAAATCTGCTTTCATCGCAGACCCGGGCGAACCCTCAGGCATGAAATAGAATTTCTCCAATTCGGCAACTTTGGAGTAAATCTTGTACGAGACCGATCTGGACCGCATCGATCGCAAGATCCTGGGCTTCCTGCAGGAGCACGGTAGAGCCTCCAACCTGGAGCTGGCCGAGGCCGCCGGCTTGTCGCCGGCACAGTGCCACC
This sequence comes from Variovorax sp. YR216, assembly GCF_900107745.1. Classification (GTDB taxonomy): domain Bacteria; phylum Pseudomonadota; class Gammaproteobacteria; order Burkholderiales; family Burkholderiaceae_C; genus Variovorax. Next base: position 433,382 of record NZ_FNRO01000001.1, read on the forward strand.
GCCGCCACCGGCGACTGGAGGAAGCCGGCTACATCGCCCGTTACGAGACCCGGCTGGCCCCTGCCCGGCTCGACCTGAATGTGGTCGCCTTCATCCTCGTGGCGATGGAGAAGGGCCACATCCGCGACCTGTCGAAGTTCACCAACGTGGTGACCGACCTGCCGGAAGTGCTGGAGTGCTACTCGATCACCGGCGACTACGACTTCGTGATGAAGGTCATCGCGCGCGACCTGAAGGGGCTGTCGCAGTTCCTGATCGAGAAGCTGATGCGGCTGCCCGGCGTGGACGGCGTGCGGTCCAGCGTGTGCCTGGACGAGTTCAAGTGCACGAGCGCGCTGCCCCTGCCGGAATGATCGGCGATCACCAGCGCAGGAAGCGACTGCCGATCAGCGCGCCCACGACCGCCGGCAGCGAAATGCCGAGCACGTACCAGACCGCGAAAAAAGGCGCTGCCAACTCCACGCAGTGCAGCGCGTAGATCGCCGCCCCGGCGCCGCCGGCCATCAGCCCGGCCGCGGCACCCGCCAGCGCCGGCCGTGTCGGCGCCAGCCCCTTGAGTGCAACCAGCGCCGCGACGAACACCGGCAGCGCGACGAAAGCGATGTTCGCCGTGCAGGTCCGCCAGGTCTGCCCCATGACCAATGCGGGGCGCTCCTCGGCGGGCGCGGACACCAGCATGTAGGCGGCCATGCCCCAGACGACCAGCACCGGCACGGCCAGCCCGAGCCAGGCCTTGCGCACCTTCACGCCCGGCCGCGACAGCCGCTCGACCATCAGATAGGCGCCTGCCGCGATGCAGACCGGGAACAGCAGCCGCACCCAGAACATGGGCCACGTCATCACTTCCATCAGGTCACGCCGCAGGCCGAACACCCACTGCATGAAGACGAAAGACAGCGGCAGCCCAACCAGCAACGCAGTCAACAGCCGCCGGCTTGCCACATGCGTCGGCACCGGCGTAGCGCTGGCGGCGAGCATCGAGATCAGGTCGTCCGTCTTCATCAGATCGCCTCCTTGATCTTCAGGGCGAGCGCCTTCAAGCCACGGTGGATGCCGACCTTGACCGCCGACTCCGACATGCCGGTGAGCTTCGCGGTCTCGGCCACCGAGAGGCCTTCCAGCTTGACATGGACGATGGGCAATCGATGTCGATCCGGCAAGGTGTCGAGCAGACCGGCCAGGTCCCGTCGCGCATCGCTGGCTTCAGTGGCCGATTCGGCAAAGACCGCGAGCTCATCGTCAAGCGGCTCGTGCAAGGCCTCGCGTCCCGCCTTGGAGCGCAGCAGATCGATCATCTTGTAGCGCGCGATCGCATGCACCCAGGCCGTCAGCGGCTGGTCGCTCTGGTAGGTGTGGCGCTGGTTGTGCATGGCGAGAAGGCATTCCTGGACGAGATCTTCCACTTCATCGGGCCACCCGAACAGCCGCCTCGCGAGATAGGCGCGAAGGTGCGCGCTCAGCTTCTGCAGGAAGGTGCGATAAGCCGTGGCGTCGCCTTCCAGCCCGCGCAGGAAGAGCTCGTGGAGCTCCTGCTCGGCGCCGTTCCCGTACTGCGGATTCCCTTTGGACATTCGTGTTTTCAGCTCACCTGGTTACAGGGCCATGCAAAAAAAGAAACCGGGCGGATTGTGCCGCGCGCTGTAACTCACGGCGAGCGGACCGCGAAGTAGAGACGACTGCGCCAGCCGGTGCGGTTGAACAACCACCCAAGCACAGGAGTTCACCATGATCAATCGTTCTTTCGCAATCGCCGCCCTCGCACTGGGCGCCCTCGCCGCGTCCTCCGCCATGGCACAGGACAAGAAGCCGATGGATGACTCGATGGCCAAGGTCGAGAAGTGCTACGGCGTCTCGATGGCCGGAAAGAACGACTGCGCCGCCGGCCCCGGCACCACCTGCGCGGGCACGTCGAAGATGGACTACCAGGGCAACGCCTGGCGAAACGTGCCCGCCGGCACCTGCACCTCGATCAAGACGCCCAAGGGCATGGGCTCGCTGATGCCGATGAAGGCCTGACCCACCTGTCAGGACGCGGCCATGTTTGCAGCAATGACAGCGGGCGTCGGACTCAAGCCGCAGCACTTCGACGCGGCGGCATCCGCCGCGATCGACGGCCTGTGGTTCGAGGTCCATCCCGAGAACTACGCCGTCGAGGGCGGGCCGCGCTTGGCATGGCTGGAAGCGATACGCGAGCGGCACCCGGTGTCGCTGCACGGCGTCTCGCTCTCGCTCGCGTCGGATGCCGGACCCGACGCGGCCCAGCTTCGGCGGCTGGCCGCGCTGGCGCGCCGGATCGAACCCGCGCTGGTGTCGGAGCACCTGGCCTGGTCGCGCTGGGACGGCCGCTACTTTCCCGACCTGCTCCCGTTCCCGCGCACGGATGAAGCGCTGCATTGCATCGTGCGCAACATCGAGCGCGTACAGGCCGCGCTCAACCGCCCGATCGCGATCGAGAACCCGTCGCACTACCTGCGCATCGCGACGCACGAATGGGACGAAATCGACTTCCTCGACGAGATCGCGCGACGCACCGGCTGCACGCTGCTGCTCGACATCAACAACGTGCACGTCTCGGCGCGCAATCTCGGCTTCGAGGCGGACGACTGGCTCGACCGCTTTCCCGCATCGCGCGTGACCGAGATCCATCTGGCCGGGCATACGCGCGATCCGAACCTGGGTGCCTCGCTGCTGATCGATTCGCACGATGCACCGGTCGCTCCGGACGTCTGGCGGCTCTATCGCCGATTCCTCGAGCGCGCGGGCGCACGCCCGACCTTGATCGAACGCGACGGCAACATCCCATGTTTCGACGAACTGATGACCGAACGCGCACACGCCGAAGGTGAACTGCGGCGCGCCGCGTGCGGCGCGGAGGTCACCTCATGACATCGGGACTCAGCCGATTCCAGTCGGCCTTCGCGTCCGCGTTGCACGCACCGGATGACATCGCGGACCCCGCCATGCACGCACTGCTCGCACAGCCGGCGTTCGCGGTCTACCGCAACACGGTGATGAAAGGCTGCGTCGATGCGCTCGAAGCCAACTTCCCCGCGGTGGCGCGACTGGTCGGCAGCGAGTGGTTCCGTGCAGCGGCGGCGCTTCATGTGGCCGACCAACCGCCGCGCGACGGGCAACTTTCGCGCTATGGCGGCGCGTTCCCCGACTTCCTCTCGGGCTTCGAGCCGGCCTCCGGGCTCACCTACCTCGCGGACGTGGCCCGGATCGATGCCATGTGGAGCGAAGCCCACGTCGCCGCCGATGCCGCCCCGGTCGACGCTGCATGGCTCGCCCGCCAGGAGCCCGATACGCTGGCCCGGCTCGTCCTCGTGCCGCATCCGGCGGCCCGCTGGGCATGGTTCCGTGATCAGCCGATCTTCTCCATCTGGCAACGCAATCGCGCAGAGGGCGACGCGGCCGGCATCGCGCATCTCGACTGGCGCAGCGAAGGCGCGTTGATCACACGCCCCCGCGACGCGGTTCGGTCGTGCGCGATCGGCGAGGCGGACTGCGCATTTCTCGATGCCTGCGCCACCGGCCTGCCGCTCGCCGAGGCGGCGGAGCGCGCATCGGACGCGAATCCCGAAGCCGACCTCGCCGCCCTGCTCGAAGGCCTGCTGCGCGCCGGCGCCTTCGCGCGCCCTTCCCCTCAACCCGACCTGGAAGTGAGAACGCCATGAACACCCGCACCGCATCCCCCGCGCTCAGCCATGACGCCCAGGACCACGGCCTGATCGCGCGATGGAACCGGCTCGCCGCCGGACTCACGCGCCTCGTGACGCACGACGTGCTGGCGCTGGCCAGCCGCTTCGCCATCGCCGCGATCTTCTTCATGTCCGGGCGAACCAAGGTCGATGGCTTTCTCCACATCACGGAAGGCGCCTACGAGCTTTTCCGTACCGAATACAAGCTGCCGCTCGTTCCACCCGAGATCGCGGCGCATCTGGCAGCCTATGCCGAGCATCTCTTTCCGGTGCTGCTCGTGCTGGGTCTGTTCACGCGGCTGTCCTCGCTTGCGCTGCTCGGCATGACATTGGTGATCGAGGTCTTCGTCTACCCCGACGCATGGCCGACGCATCTGTCGTGGGCCGCGCTGTTGCTCTACCTCGCGGGCCGCGGCGGCGGCACCCTCGCGCTAGACCGGTTGCTGCGCATTGCCTAGCGAGCGCATCGCGACGCCATCCGCCTGCTACGGCGAATGGCGTATGCACCGGCTTGCCAGTTGGGAAAGCCCTCGATACATTTTGTTTTTTGAGGGCCTGCAATGTCTGTTGACACCGTTCCGACTCCATCCTCTTCCTCCGTTTCCTCCGCGTCTCCCGAGCCCTCCATCGACGCAGCGGCCGCCCCGGCGGCCGGCCCATCCTCGCCACGCAAGCACATCCGACTGACGTCGCACGCCGGACTCACCGGCGCGCTGCCAATCCAGTGGGGCGCGGCAACACCTGCCGAGCGCGGACCCGTGGTCGGCACCACCACCAAGCGCGCCCACCGCAACGTGATCGGCACGCACAGCGGCTCCTACAGCGTCTATCGCGCGCTGGCCGTGGCTGCCGGCGCGCTGTCGCCGAGCCACAAGGCCGACCTGACCAACACCGCGCCCACCGATGCGATCGGCCCTTATCCGCAGTGGAGCGAACCGGGCCGCATCGTCTCGCTCGACCCATGGGGCGCTGTCGTCGCGGACGTCTTCGCGACCGAGCTTGCCGCCGGCTACGACATCCGACCGACCATCGCGATCACCAAGGCGCACGTCATCCTTCCGGAAGTCATCGAGGCGCTGCAAAAGGGCCGCCTCCAGGCCGACGGCAAGTTCCTTACGCCGGGCGGCGCAGCGATGGTCACCAAGGCGGCGGTCGAACCCGTGTGGTACCTGCCGGGTGTCGCCAAGCGCTTCGGCTGTTCCGAGACCGACCTGCGCCGCGTGCTCTTCGAGGAAACCGGCGGCATGTACCCCGAGCTCGTGACCCGCTCCGACCTGGAGGTGTTCCTGCCGCCCATCGGCGGGCAGACGCTCTACATCTTCGGCAACCCGCGCGATCTCGCGAACCCGGAGGTCGAACTCACCGCGCGCATCCACGACGAGTGCAACGGCTCGGACGTCTTCGGCTCCGACATCTGCACCTGCCGGCCGTATCTCACGCACGCCATCGAGGAGTGCATCCGCGGCGCGCAACGCGGCGGCGTAGGGTTGATCGCCTACTCGCGAAAGGAAGGCCGCGCGCTCGGCGAAGTCACCAAGTTCCTGGTCTACAACGCCCGAAAGCGCCAGGTGGGCGGCGACACGGCCGACCAGTATTTCGCCCGCACCGAATGCGTCGCCGGCGTGCAGGACATGCGCTTCCAGGAACTGATGCCCGACGTCTTCCACTGGCTGGGCATCCGCAAGATCCATCGGCTGGTCTCGATGAGCAACATGAAGTTCGACGCCATCGTCGGCTCGGGCATCGAGATCGGCGAGCGCGTCAACATCCCCGACGAGCTGATCCCCGCCGACGCGCGCGTGGAGATGGACGCCAAGATGGCGGCCGGCTACTTCACGCCCGGCGTGGTGCCCGACGCCGAGGAACTCAAGAAGGCCAAAGGCCGGGGGCTCGATCAATGAGCAAGGACAACTACGGGGTCGATCCCGACCGGCCGACGCGCAACGCAGCCGTGCGGAGCGCAGATGCCGAGGGTCATGTCGATCCCACTGTCGAGTTCGATCTGGACACCGACCAGCCTGCCGGCGCGGCCGCCTACCTGCGCACCACCACCGCGATCCGCAGCCGCGCGGCGATGCTGCTTGCACGCGCGCGGGCCGGCGAATCGCAGTGGTTCACCATCGGCAACGCCGATGCGCTCGAAGACACCGCACGCACGATCGGAGAAGTCACGCGCGACCGCTATCCGTGGAACCCGATCCCCTATCACAGCCGCTGGCGGCACTTCGAGGCGGGCGGCGTCAACCGCGTGAAGATGCTGGACGACCTGCTGGGCCCGATCGACGCGACCCAGCGCGCCCGCGCGCACATCGACCTGGCGCTGGTGAGCGTTCTCCTCGATGCCGGCGCCGGCCCCGACTGGCACTACGTCGAGCCGGCCACCGGCCAGCGCTACACCCGCTCCGAAGGTCTGGGCGTCGCGAGCTTCCATGCGTTCACGAGCGGTCTGTTTTCGTCGGACCCCAAACACCCGTACCAGGCCGACGCCGCCGGATTGCGCGCCCTCGTCACCGACCGGCTCGGCGATGCCTTTCAGGTCAGCACGTTCAATCCACTGGTCGGCCTCGCGGGCCGCGCCATGCTGCTGCGCCGCCTCGGCGAGGCGATGAGCGAGCAGCCGGAATACTTTGGCGACGACGGCCGGCCCGGCGGCATCTTCGATGCACTGGTCGCACCCCACGGTCCGGCCGCACCACCCACCGCGGAGATCCGGGCGCACGACATTCTTTCGCTGTTGCTCGATTCGCTCTCCGCGATCTGGCCGGCCTCCAACGCGGTCGACAGCATCGCGGCGGATGGCAGCGACTCGGCCGGCACCGGCGACCCCGCCTTTGCCCTGGGCGACTGCTGGCGCCATAGCGCGGTGCAGGGGCCGGGATTGACCCATGGCTGGATGCCCTTCCACAAGCTCTCCCAGTGGCTCACCTACTCGCTGCTCGAACCTTTCGAATGGGCGGGCGTGAAGGTGCGGCAGGTCGATGCACTGACGGCGCTGCCCGAATACCGCAACGGCGGCCTGCTGATCGACAGCGGGCTGATCGTGCCCAGGAGCCCGGCCTTTCTCGAACGCGAATGGAAGGTGGGCGACGAATTCATCGTCGAGTGGCGCGCGTTGACGATCGCCCTGCTCGACGAACTGGTGCCCGTGGTGCGCAAGGTGCTCGGCAAGAAGGACGACGAGCTGCCGCTCGCGCGCATGCTCGAAGGCGGCACCTGGGCGGCCGGGCGGGTGATGGCACAGCGCTTGCGTGAAGGTGCACCACCATTGCGGATCGTGAGCGACGGCACCGTCTTCTAGACTTCAACACCTTTTTCACAACGACAAGAGCGCCAAGGCGCGCCCCGAATCATCATGAGCAACGTCCACCTCCTCGACCATCCCCTCGTCCAGCACAAGCTCACGCTCATGCGCCGCAAGGAGGCCAGCACCAACAGCTTCCGACGGCTCCTCAATGAAATCAGCATGCTGATGGCCTACGAGGTCACGCGCGACATGCCGATGCAGGACATCGAGATCGAGACGCCGCTGGAGACCATGAACGCCAAGGTCATCGATGGCAAGAAAGTGGTGCTGGTGTCGATCCTGCGCGCAGGCACGGGCATCCTCGACGGGATGCTGAGCGTGATCCCCGGCGCGCGCGTCGGGCACATCGGGCTGTACCGCGATCCGAAGACGCTGACCGCCGTGGAGTACTACTTCAAGATGCCTAGCGAAATGGAAGAGCGCGATGCGATCGTGGTCGATCCGATGCTGGCGACGGGCAATTCGGCCGTGGCGGCGGTCGAACGCCTCAAGGAGCTGAACCCGAAGTCGATCAAGTTCGTCTGCCTGCTGACCTGCCCGGAGGGCGTCAAGACGATGCAGGAGGCACACCCCGACGTGCCGATCTACACCGCCGCAATCGATCGCGAGCTCAACAGCCACGGCTACATCCTGCCGGGGCTGGGAGATGCCGGCGACCGCATCTTCGGCACCAAATGAGCTCGCCCCCAGGCTGCGCGCACTTCGTGTCGCTTCGCCAACCCCCTACCGGGGGCGACACCGGCGGCCCGGCGAAGCCGGTTCCGCGGTGTCCCACGGCTGGGCTGTGATCCAACAAAGATTCTTTACTCGAGGAGAAGCACTGTGAACCAACGCCGCCAGATGATCGTCCGTTCCGTCGCCCTTGCCGCCGCGCTCGCGGCCGGTGCGCCGGGTCTTGCGCTTGCGCAGCAGAAGCTCAAGGTGGCGGCGGTGTACACCGTGCCCTTCGAGCAGCAATGGGTCGGGCGCATCCACAAGGCGCTGAAGGCGGCCGAGGCGCGGGGCGAGATCGAGTACACGGCAACGGAGAACGTCGCCAATGCCGACTACGAGCGCGTGATGCGCGAATACGCGCAGGCAGGCAACCAGCTCATCTTTGGCGAAGTCTTCGGCGTCGAGGCGGCCGCGCGCAAGGTCGCGAAGGACTTCCCGAAGACCGCCTTCGTGATGGGTTCCTCGCTCAAGCCGCAGGCGCCGAACTTCTCGGTGTTCGACAACTACATCCAGGAGCCGGCCTATCTGTCCGGCATGGTCGCGGGCGGCATGACCAAGAGCAACAAGATCGGCATGGTCGGCGGCTTTCCGATTCCCGAGGTCAACCGGCTCATGAATGCCTTCATGGCCGGTGCCAAGGAAGTGAACCCGAAGGTCGAATTCAGCGTGAGCTTCATCAACAGCTGGTTCGATCCGCCGAAGGCCAAGGAAGCCGCCTTCGCGATGATCGACAAGGGCGCCGACGTGATGTACGCCGAGCGCTTCGGCGTCAGCGACGCAGCCAAGGAGCGCGGCAAGCTCGCGATCGGCAACGTGATCAACACGCAGGACAAGTACCCCGACACCGTCGTCGCATCGGCCCTGTGGAATTTCGAGCCCTCGGCCGACCGCGCGATCAAGCTGGTCAAGGAAGGCAAGTTCACCGCCGAGGACTACGGCCAGTTCTCGACCATGAAGCACAAGGGCTCCGAGCTCGCGCCGCTGGGCACCTTCGAGTCCAAGGTGCCGGCGGACATCGTCGCCAAGGTCAAGGCCAGGCAGGCCGACATCCTCTCGGGCAAGTTCACGGTGAAGGTGGACGACACTCAACCAAAGTCCACGGCCAAGTGAGCGGCACGGGAAGCCGCCAGTGACGGTCCTGTCATTGCGCGGCATCACCAAGCGCTTCGGCGCGCTGGTGGCCAACGACGACATCTCGCTCGACCTGCAGGCCGGCGAGGTGCTCGCACTGCTCGGCGAGAACGGTGCGGGCAAGTCCACGCTGATGTCGATCCTGTTCGGGCACTACGTGGCCGATGCCGGCCACATCGAAGCCTTCGGACGGCCTCTCGCGCCGGGCAACCCCAAGGCGGCGCTGGCCGCGGGTATCGGCATGGTGCACCAGCACTTTACGCTGGCCGACAACCTGAGCGTGCTCGACAACGTGCTGATGGGCACCGAGTCGCTCTGGCGGCCGTTCTCGCAGCGTTCCGGCGCACGCACCAAGCTCATGGACGTGGCGCAGCGCTTCGGCCTGCCGGTACAGCCGGACGCGATGGTGGGCAGCCTGTCGGTCGGCGAACGGCAGCGCGTGGAGATCCTGAAGGCGTTGTACCGCGATGCGCGCATCCTGATCCTCGACGAGCCCACGGCCGTGCTCACGCCGCAGGAAAGCGAGGCGCTCTTCGCCACGCTCTCGCAGATGGTGGCGCAGGGCCTGTCGATCATCTTCATCAGCCACAAGCTCGCCGAGGTGATGCGCGTGTCGCACCGCATCGCGGTGTTGCGCGGCGGCAAGCTGGTCGCCGAGGCGAACACCCGCGATGCCACGCAGGCCCAGCTTGCGCTGTGGATGGTGGGGCATGCGATAGCAGGTACCGCGCGAAGCCCCGCCAGGCGTGTTGGAGATGCTGTGTGCGTGCTCGACCATGTGCGCACCGACGGCGACGGGCACGACCGGCTGCAAGACGTGACGCTCACGCTGCGCGCCGGCGAAATCACCGCGATCGCGGGCGTCTCCGGCAACGGCCAGGTGGCGCTGGCGGAACTGCTCAGCGGCACGCGCAGCCCGACGGCAGGCACGGTCAAGCTGATGGGGCGCGACCTGCCGCCCTCGCCCGCCCGGCTGGTGCTGCGCGGCGTGGCGCGCATTCCCGAAGACCGGCACGCGGTCGGCGTGATCGGCGATCTGCCGGTATGGGAAAACGCGGTGTCCGAACGCCTGCGCAGCCGCGCCTTTTCGCGCTGGCGGTTCTGGGTGCGGCGCGGCGCCGCGAAGGCGCACGCACGCGCAGTCGAGAAAGCCTATGACGTGCGCGGCGGCGGGCTCGACACGCCGGCGCGTTCGCTCTCCGGCGGCAACATGCAGAAACTGATCCTCGGGCGTGCGCTGCTGGCACCGGCATCGGTCGCGGCGCAAAACCGGCTCGCGCGGCTGATCGTCGCGCACCAGCCGACCTGGGGGCTCGACATCGGCGCGGTCGCCTATGTGCAGCAGCAACTGGTGGCCGCACGCGATGCGGGTGCGGCGGTGCTGCTGATCTCCGACGATCTGGACGAGGTGCTCACGCTCGGCGACCGCGTCGCGGTGATGCACGGCGGCCACCTCGGCGAACCCCGCGCGGCCTCTGCCTGGACGCGCGAGGCGATCGGCCTCGCCATGGCGGGGTCGAAGGCATGAGGCTCGAACGCCGCCACGAGATTTCGCGCACCGCGCTGCTGGTCGCACCGATCGGCGCGATCGCGTTCACGCTGCTGGTGAGCACCCTGCTCGTGCTCTGGGCCGGTGCGCCGGTGGGCCGAACCTACGCGGTGCTGCTCAAGGGCGGCTTCGGCTCGGTCTTTGCATGGAGCGAGACGCTCACCCGCGCGATTCCGCTGATCCTGACCGGCCTTTCCGCGACGGTGGCTTTCAAGGCACGCCTTTTCAACATCGGGGCCGAAGGCCAGCTCTATGCGGGCGCGCTGGCCGCCGTCGCGGTGGGCGGCATGCACGGCGGCACGGGCTTCGAGTTGCCTGTGTGGCTGCTGTTTCCGCTGATGATGCTGGCGGCGGCGATCGCCGGAGCGCTGCTGCTGCTCGGTCCGGCGCTGATGAAGAACAAGCTCGGCGTGGATGAAGTCGTGACCACGCTGCTGATCAACTTCATCGTGCTGCTCGGCGTCTCGGCGATGCTCGACGGGCCGATGAAGGACCCGAGCGCGATGGGCTGGCCGCAAAGCGTTTCGCTGCAATCGGACCTCGAACTGGCCAAGCTCATCGCCCAGACGCGGGTGCACACCGGGCTGCTCTGGGCAGCGTCGCTGGCGGTCGTCGTCTGGGCACTCTTCAAGTACACGGTGATCGGCTTTGACATCCGCGCCGTGGGTGCAAATGCGCGCGCCGCCGCGTTCGCTGGCGTGCCGGTCACGCGCACCGTGGTCTTCGTCGCGCTGATCTCGGGCGCGCTCGCGGGGCTGGCCGGCGCGATCGAAGTCGCCGGGCGTACCAGCTACGTGACTCTCGACATGTCGCCTGGCTACGGCTACAGCGGCATCGTGATCGCGATGCTCGCAGGGCTGAATCCGCTGGGCGTGCTTGCGGCTGCGATCTTCGTGGCGGGCGTGCTGGTCGGCGCGGACACCATGAGCCGCGCGATCGGCGTGCCGACGTACATCGCGGACGTGATCGTCGCCGCATCGCTGATCGCAGTGCTGGTCGCGACCTTGCTCACCCAATACCGCGTGCGCAGGAAATAGCGCCATGAGCGAGATCGCGGACATCCTTTCCAACGCAGCCTTCTGGGTGGCGGTGCTGCGCATCGCCACGCCACTGATCTTCGGCACCCTGGGCGTGCTGCTGTGCGAACGGGCCGGCGTGCTGAACCTCGGGATCGAAGGGATCATGGTCGCGGGCGCGTTCGCCGGCTGGCTCGCGGTCTATGCCGGCGCACCGCTGTGGGTGGGCGTGGGCGTGGCGGCGCTGACCGGCGCAGTGTTCGGGCTGCTGCATGCCTTCCTCACCGTGGGGCTCGCGCTGTCGCAGCATGTGTCGGGTCTCGGCATCACGCTGCTCGCCACTGCGTTGAGCTACTACGGCTACCGCGTGAGCTTTCCGAAGGTCAACACGCCCCCGACCATCACGCCCTTCGCACCGATGGAATGGCTGCACATCCCGGTGCTGGACGCGCAAACCCCGCTGACCCTGTTCGCGCTGCTGCTGGTGCCGGTGGTGGCGTACGTCCTCTATCGCACGCCATTGGGGCTCGCCGTCCGCATGGTCGGCGAGAACCCGCAAGCGGCCGAGGGCCAGGGGGTGTCGGTCGCCGCCACGCGCACCGGCGCGATCGTGGCGGGATCGGCGCTGATGGGCGTCGCCGGTTCGTTCCTCACGCTGTCGGCGTTCAACGCCTTCTTCTTCAACATGATCAACGGCCGAGGCTGGATCTGCGTGGCACTGGTGGTGTTCGCATCCTGGCGGCCGGGCAAGGCGTTGCTGGGTGCGCTGCTTTTCGCGTTCTTCGATGCGCTGCAGCTGCGCCTGCAACAGTCGGGCGATGCCTTGCTGCCCTATCAGTTCTATCTGATGCTTCCCTACCTGCTGTCGATCCTTGCGCTGGTGCTCGTGGCGCGAAAGGCGAGCTATCCGCAGGCACTCATGAAACCGTACCGCAAGGGAGAACGCTGATGCTCGATCTGCTCGTCCAGAACGCCACCCTGCCCGACGGCCGCACCGGCATGTCGATCGCGGTGAAGGATGGCCGTATCGCCGAAGTGACACCCGGCCTCGACGCACCGGCCGCAGAGAAGCTCGACGCCGGTGGCCTGCTAGTCACGCCTCATTTCATCGACCCGCACTTCCACATGGACGCCACACTCAGCTACGGCCTGCCTCGCGTCAACGAAAGCGGCACGTTGCTCGAAGGCATCGCGCTGTGGGGCGAGCTCAAGCCGCTGCTGACGGCCGATGCCTTGATCGAACGCGCGCTGGCCTACTGTGACTGGGCGGTGGCCAAGGGCCTGCTCGCCATCCGCAGCCACGTGGACACCAGCGACCCGAGCCTGCTCGCGGTGGATGCACTGCTCGAAGTCAAGCGCCGCGTGGCGCCCTATCTGGACCTGCAACTCGTCGCATTTCCGCAGGATGGCGTGCTTCGCACCAAGGGCGGCGTCGACAGCCTGAAGCGCGCGCTCGACAAGGGCGTGGACGTGGTCGGCGGCATCCCCCACTTCGAGCGCACCATGGCCGACGGCGCCGCAAGCGTGAAGTTGCTGTGCGAGATCGCCGCCGAGCGCGGCAAGCTCGTGGACATGCATTGCGACGAATCGGACGACCCGCACTCACGCCATATCGAAACGCTGGCCTTCGAGGCGCAGCGCCTCGGGCTGCAGGGCCGCGTGACCGGCTCGCATTGCACCTCGATGCACTCGATGGACAACTACTACGTGAGCAAGCTGCTGCCGCTCATCGCGGAAGGCGGCGTCAGCGTGATCGCGAATCCGCTGATCAACATCACGCTGCAGGGCCGGCACGACACCTATCCCAAGCGCCGCGGCATGACGCGCGTGCCGGAACTGATGGCCGCCGGCGTCAACGTCGCCTTCGGCCACGACTGCGTGATGGACCCGTGGTACGGCATGGGCTCGGGCGACATGCTCGAAGTGGCCCACATGGGCCTGCACGTGGCGCAGATGACCAGCCAGCGCGGCATCCGGCAGTGCTTCGACGCGGTCACGACCAACGCGGCGAAGGTGTTCCATCTGGACGCCTACGGCCTCGAGGCAGGCTGCGATGCGAGCTTCGTGCTGCTGCAGGCGCGCGATCCGGTGGAGGCGATCCGGCTGCGCGCGACGCGGCTCAAGGTGTATCGCAAGGGCAGGCTGCTGGCCGAGACACCGGCGGCCACCGCGGCGCTGCATGTGCCGGGCCGCGGGGCTTCGACGGCCTGGATGATTCCGCGCGCCTGATCCGGCCAGGCCATCAGGCCGCATCCGCCGCGTCATGGTCGCGGCGCCACTCCCCCGGCGGCTTTCCGACCAACCGCTTGAACGCGCGCGCGAAGGCCGCCTCGGATTCGTAGCCAACGTCGAGCGCGATCGCTGCCACCGTCGCCCGCGTTTCGAGCAGCAGCCGCGCCGCCGCCTGCATCCGCCACTGCGCGAGGTACTGGATCGGCGGAATGCCCACCAGGTGCGCGAAGCGGTCGTGAAGCGCCGAGCGCGACAGGCCCACCTGCCGCCCGAGTTCGTCGATCGTCCAGTCCTGCGCAGGCTGCTCGTGCATCAGCGCCAGCGCGCGCCCGACGAAACGGTCGCGCAGGCCGGCGAGCCAGCCGGCGCTCTGCGCGGGCAGGCTGTCGGCATAGCGGCGCACCGCATCGACGAACATCATCTCGCTCATGCGCGCCAGCATCGCCTCGCCGCCAGGACGCCGGGCGTGCGATTCGGCCACCGCCTGCTGCGTGAACTGCGCGATCCATGCGCCCTCGCCGTTCGCACGCAGATGCAGGAGGCGCGGCAGCGCATCGATCAGCGGGTTGAAGGGCTGCAGGTCGCATCCCAGGAAGCCGCAGACGATGGTGACGTCCGCATCGGCCTCGACATGCGGAACCCATTCCGGCGATGCCGAATGCGTGACGCTGGTACCGTTGTAGGCCACGCCCAGCGGAAGCTGGCCGATGCCGTCCATGCCCGGGAACCAGCCCAGGCCCGCATCGCCGCGCATGCCCGGCGCGCTCGACACCACATGGGCATCGCCGTGCGGGAACATGACGACGTCGCCGGCCAGCAGATGGGCCGACGGGCCGCCGGGGATGCCGGCCCAGCAACTGCCCCTGGCGACCGCGTGGTACTCGATCACATGATCCACGCCGCGCATCAGCATCGGCGCGAGTTCGCGGGCAGGCGGCGCCTCGGCGGCCCAGTCGCTGCTGCCGCTGATGCTGAAGAACACCGCTCCGCGAAGGCGCACGCCGCGCAGCACGTCCGACAGCGTGTCCTGGCTCATTGGGAAACCTCCGTGCTTCGCACTGCGGTGCGAGCCCCCTTCGGAACGGCCGGGCGGGGGCTCATGGCCGTGTCACCGCGGAGGATCGGACAAGGGGACCGGACGATCGGGCAACCCGCGAACCAGCCGCCGCGCAACACAGGACGATCGGACAAGACGCGCGGACTTCGGGTACGGCGCGGCGACGCGCGAAGGAAAAAAATGCTCCCACTCGCCGCAATGCGAGCACGGCGACGAAGTCTTCATCGTTTTCACCCGAGGAGCAGCTCATGCCATCGTTGACCTACCTTACGCTGGACAAGGACGTCCGGCAAGCCCAGCAGTCCGACGTCGATGCCTTCGCCGCGCAGATCAAAGGCGGCGTCCTGCGCATGGGCGATGCGGCGTACGACGAGGCCCGCAAGATCTGGAACGCGACCGTCGACCGCCGGCCGGCGCTGATCGCCAAGTGCACCAGCGCTGCCGACGTGCAGGCCGGCGTGCAGTTCGCCGCGAAGCACCGGATGCTTCTGAGCGTGCGCGGCGGCGGGCACCACATCGCAGGCAATGCGGTCGCCGAAGGCGGGCTGATGCTCGACATGTCGGGCATGAAGACCGTCGACGTCGATGCCGCGAAGCGCACCGCGCGCGTCGGCGCCGGCGCGCTCCTCAGCGACTTCGACAAGGCAGCGCAGGCGCACGGCCTCGCGACGCCGCTGGGCATCAACTCCACGACCGGGGTCGCTGGCCTCACGCTGGGCGGCGGCTTCGGCTGGCTCACGCGGCGCTACGGGCTGACCGTGGACAACCTCATGAGCATCGACGTGGTCACCGCGGACGGCGCCAGGCGCACCGCCTCGGCGACCTCCGAGCCGGACCTCTTCTGGGCGATGCGCGGCGGCGGCGGCAACTTCGGCGTGGCGACCTCCTTCGAGTTCAAGCTCCACCCCGTCGGGCCGGAGGTGTACTCGGGGCTGGTGGTCTACCCCTTTGCGCAGGCGCAAAAGGTGCTGCGCGCGTGGCGCGACTTCAACAAGACGTCGCCCGACGAGCTCAGCGTCTGGACCGTGATGCGCAAGGCGCCGCCACTGCCCTTCCTGCCCGAATCGGCGCACGGGACCGAAGTCGTGATCTTCCCGCTGGTGTACTGCGGCGAGATGAAGGACGGCGCAGGCGCCGCCGCGCCGGTGACGAAGTTCGGCGATCCGATCGCGGTCGCGCTGGGGGCGAACCCCTACGCCGGATTCCAGACCGCGTTCGACCCGCTGCTGACGCCGGGCAGCCGCAACTACTGGAAATCCAACAACTTCAGTGACCTCAGCGACGCAGCGCTCGACATGCTGATCGCAAACATCGGCCGCCTGCCCGGGCCGGCATGCGAGATCTTCATGGCGCAGCTCGGCGGCGCGATGGCGCGCGTGAAGCAGTCGGAAACCGCCTTCCCCGGCCGCGATGCGAACTACATCATGAACGTGCACGGCCGCTGGGACGACCCGGGCGACGACGACAAGGTGCGCGATTGGGCGCGCCGCGTGTTCCAGGAGGCCGCGCCGCACGCGACCGCCAGCGGCTACGTCAACTTCCTGACGGAAGACGAAGCGGCGCGGGTCGAGGGAAGCTATGGCGCGAACTACGCGCGGCTTCAGACAGCCAAGCGGAAGTACGACCCGGACAACCTCTTCCGCATGAACCTCAACATCGCACCGTAGGAGCCGCAGTGAGCCTGGTCGATCATCGCGGGAGCCGCATCACCGGCGCCACGCTCGAGGCGCTCGCCGCGTACGAACGGGCGCTCACTGCATTCCAGGGCTGGCGCACCGGTGTCGATGGCGAACTGGCGATTGCGCTGAGAGAAGCCCCCGACTTCGTCATGGCGCACGTGCTGCGCGGCTACCAGTGGATCTGCAGCCGCGATCCCCGGCAGGTGCGGCGCGGGCATGAGGTGCTGGCGCGTGCCGCAGCCATGACGGCCAACCGGCGCGAACGGATGCACCTGGCCGCTATCGCTGCCGCGTTGGCCGACGACTACGAAGGCGCGAAGTCGCGGCTCGGCGAGCTTCTCGACGAGCATCCGAGGGATGCGCTCGCGCTGCAGGTGGCGCATGCGTTCGACCACGTCACCGGCGACGAGGCCCAGATGCGCCGCCGTGTCGCGTCGGTGCTGCCGGCGTGGTCGCCCGACCTGCCGGGCTATCACACGATCCTGTCGATGCACGCCTTCAGCCTGGAGGAAAGCGGCGAATACGCGCGCGCGCAGGATGTGGCGCTGGCCGCCCTCGAACTCGACCCCCACGACGCCCGCGCGCACCACGCGATGGCGCATATCTTCGAAATGACCGGGCAAGCCGATGCCGGCGTCCGCTGGATGCGCCGGCACGTGGCCGCGTGGAGCGAGGGCACCGTCGTCGCGACGCATTGCTGGTGGCACCTCGCGCTTTTCCATCTGGCGCGTGCCGAGTGGGGGCATGCGCTGGCGCTGTACGACGAGCGCGTACGCGCCCGCCATTCGCTGGAGATCGCGGACCTGATCGACGCCGCGGCGCTCCTGTGGCGGCTCGACTTCCACCGCACCGACCTGGGTGCGCGCTGGGCGGAACTCGCCGCCGCCTGGGCCTCACACGTCGACGACGGTTTCTGCAGCTTCAACGACCTGCATGCTGCGCTTGCCTTTGTCGGTGCACGCCAGTGGGGCCTCGCCCGTCAGTTGGAGACCTCGCTCGTCGATGCGCAGTCGAAGCCCACCCGCCACGGGAACGCCACGCGGGAGCTCGGCCTGGCCTCGTGCCGCGCGATGATGGCCTTCGGCCGCGGCGATGAGACGCTTGCGGTCACCCTGCTGGCCAGCCTGCCGGCGCTGGCCCACCGGCTCGGAGGCAGTCATGCCCAGCGCGACGTGCTGCATCTCACGCTGCGAGAAGCGGTCGAGCGCCTCTGCGCGGTGGCCCGCCGGTCGCTGCAAAGCGCCTGATCCATCAAGAACAGAGAGAGAGGTCATTCCATGCAGTTCGCTTCCCAGCAGGTCGAGATGCTCCAGGACGTCCCCTTCTTCCGCGAATCCGGCAACGGGCCCGGTGTGGTCTGCATTCACTCGAATGCCAGCACGTCGTCGCAATGGCGCGCATTGGCCGACCGCCTGAGCCCGTCCTTTCGGATACTCGCGGCAGATTCGATCGGCGCCGGGAAGAGCCCCGCCTGGCCCGTGAATCACACGGTCACGCTGCGCGATGAAGTCGCGCTGCTGGAGCCGGTCTTTGCTGCTGCAGGGCATCCGTTCTTTCTGGTCGGCCACTCCTACGGAGCAGCAGTGGCGTTGATCGCGGCGCTGTCGTTTCCGGATCGGATTCGCGCGATGGTCCTCTACGAGCCGACCCTTTTCGCGGTGCTCGAGCAGGAATCCCCGGCGCAGCCTGCAGCGAACGGAATCCGCTCAGCCGCCGACGATGCGGCGAAATCGATCCGCGCGAACGATCCGATGGCGGCCGGCGAGCGTTTCATCGACTACTGGATGGGCGATGGCGCCTGGCAGACGACGCCCGAAGCGCGACGGGCGCAGATCGCCGGCAGCATGCACAACGTCGCGGGCTGGGCGCGCGCCCTGTTCACCGAGCCGACACCACTGCGCGATTTCGCGGCGCTCGACATTCCGGTCCTCTACATGCTGGGCGCCCGGTCGCCGGCTTCGACGCATGGCGTTGCGCGCCTGCTGACCGGCGTCCTGCCTTCGGTCACGGTCATGGAATTCACCGATCTCGGCCACATGGGGCCGGTGACCCACCCGGACGTCGTGAACGAGGCGGTGCAAGCCTTTCTGCTGCGCAACTGAACGTGCCGATCGTCACAAAGCGCTACGGCCCTCGAAGGGCCGCGGGCGGCCCTCTGGCGACGCCGCCCGCCGCGTGGTAACTTGCGTAGCTCTGCTTCAGCGTCAGAGACGCGAAGGAGTCCGCTATGACAACCGCCATGAATCCGCCCGTTGCACCGGGCGAACCGGCCCCCGACTTTGCGCTGCCGGCGGTCGCCGATGCCGACACCATCTCCCTGGCGGACTATCGCGGTCGAAGCCCCTTGTTCCTGGCGCTGCTGGTAGGCCTGTGGTGCCCCTTCTGCCGCCGGCAGCTCGTCCAGCTCGGCACCCTCGACGACAAGCTGAAAGCGCTGAGCGTCGAAAGTCTCGCAGTAGTGGCCACCGCGCCGGAGAACGCGCGGCGCTACTTCAAGTTCAGGCCGACGCGGCTGCGGCTGGCCTCCGACCCCGAGCTGTCGATACACCGCGCCTACGGGGTGCCCAAGCCCGAGGCCACGCCGGACCTCATCCGGGCGCTGGAACAGATCCGCGTGAACCCCTTCGGCGATCTGCCCGAGCCGCTGCCGGTCGCCGAAGCCGCCAAGGTGTTCCAGGATCGCGACGGCTACGTCAACACGCCGACCGACAACGCCGAGGTGGAAAGGCAATGGCCGCAGCTCAAGGCCTACTTCATGATCGACCGCGAAGGCATCGTGCGCTGGGCAGACATTGAGTGCAGCAGCGAAGGCCTGGGGGGCATCGGCAAGCTGGCGTCGGAAGACGTGATCCTCGGCGCCGCCCGCGCGCTGCATTGACGCGGCGCCGGCGCTTTCAGGGCAGCGCCGCCACCGCGCACCACATGTGCACCTTCGAGAGGTACGCGCCGTCGAGCGCGACTGCGTAGGGTTCGACGCCGAACGGCCTGAAGCCGCAGCGTTCGTAGAGCGTCTGCGCGGCGGCATTGCCTTCGGTCACGGTGAGTTGCACGACCCGCACACCCTCCCGTGCCGCGGCCTCGTCCAGCAGGGCCGCTACCAGTTTCCGTCCCAGCCCGGCGCCTCGCACGGCCGACGCGACGTACATCCCGAACAGGTCGGCCTTGTGCCTCGCCTTTTCGCGTCCCTGGAACTGCAATCCGGCGGCGCCCACGAGCACGTCGCCATCGAAGGCGCCGAACACCACCTGGTCGGCCGCCGCGGAAGCATCGAGGCGCTTCTCCCACCACGAAAGCGGCAGTGCCTCGCGCTCCGCGACCGTCGAGGTGAACGCGTCAGGATGGCGTGCATAGCCCTCGAGCATCAGTGCGCGATAGGCTTCGGCGTCGGCGGGAAGCAGGCGACGTATCGTCATGTCAGACCGCCGGTGCGATGGCCTCGGCGTATTCGTACAGTGCGCCAAGGATTTCTTCGCCGCGCTCGTCGGCCTTCTCGGCGAGCGTGTCGATCTCCGCGAACAGTTCATCGACATTGCGCGCACCGCCCTCGCCCTCGAGCAATCGCGCGACGCGATGGGCCTCCCAGCGTTCCGTTTCTTCCTCCGTCAGCGTCTCGACGAAATTGCGCGCGCGGTAGCGGAAGAGCAGCTCTTCGAGCCTCGGGTCGTCGAACGCGGTGCGTTCCTGGGCCTGCACGAGCTGCGCCGGCGAAAGGCTGCGCAACTGCGTGAGCCGCCGGCGATCGCCGTTGCCGACGAACCCGCCGTAGAGGTCTTCGTCGACATCGGGCGTGCCTTCCTTCGGGCGCTCGAAGACGCGCTGCCAGATGCTGCTCATGTCGGGCAGCGAGGCCGCGATGGCCGCGTTGCGCATGGCGGCGTCCATGTCGATGCCCCAGCGCTTGGCCATCGCCGGTGCGAGCGTGCGCAGGTTGCCGACGACCATCGGCGACTTGTTCAGGTGCACGCTCTTGATCGGCAGCCGCGTCACCCCTTCGGGCAGATCGGCGGTTCGCGTGAAAAGGCGAAGCCGCATCGTCTCGACGTCGAGGCCGCCCAGTTCGCTCGGGTCGTGCGCAAGGTCCCAGGCGAGCAGCTCGTTGCGATTGGTCGGATGGCTTGCCAGCGGCCACATCACCGCGAGGCACCCGCGCTCGGCGGGGAACATGCCCGAGACATGCAGGAAGGGGCGCATGCCTTCCTTCGTCGCCGGAAGGCCCAGCTCGCTCGCCACGCGATCCTTGCGGTGCAGTGAGAAAGCGAAGTCGAACAGGCGCGGCTGCTGGTCGCGAATCAGGCGCGCAAGCGCGATGGTCGCGCGCACGTCCGACAAGGCATCGTGCGCCGCCTCATGCACCAGCCCGTTGGCGCGGGCGAGGTCCTCGAGCTTGAAGCTCTGGCTGCCATCCGCCTTCTTCGGCCATTCGATGCCGTCCGGACGCAGCGCATAGGTCAGCCGCACCACGTCGAGCAGGTCCCACCGGCCGCAGTCGTTCTGCCACTCGCGCGCATAGGGGTCGATAAGGTTGCGCCAGAAGAGGAAGCGCGTGACTTCGTCGTCGAAGCGGATCGTGTTGTAGCCCACGCCGATGGTGCCGGGCTGCGAAAAGGCACTTTCGACCTGCGCGGCGAATTCGTGCTCGGGCAGGCCGCGCTCCAGGCATTGCTGCGGCGTGATGCCGGTGATCAGGCAGGCCTCCGGGCTCGGCAGATAGTCCGGCGCAGGCTTGCAGTAGATCATCAACGGCTCGCCGATCTCATTGAGCTCGGCATCGGTTCGGATCGCGGCGAACTGCGCCGGGCGATCGCGGCGCGGCACTGCCCCGAAGGTTTCGTAGTCGTGCCAGAGAAAGGTGTGAGGAGCCATCGTCAAAGCAAAGGGGAAAACAAGCGCGCCGTGGCTTCGCCCAGGCGCCGCGGGAAAGTCTGGTGCCGGTTGGCCCGCACCGGCGAGGCATTGCGCAGGTCGGTCTGGAACTGCGTCACGAGCGCACCGGTCAGTGTCGGTCCGTAGATCACGGCGGAAACCTCGAAGTTGAGCCTGAAGCTGCGGTTGTCGAAGTTCGCGGTGCCGATCATCGCGCAGTTGTCGTCCACCACCAGCGTCTTGGAATGCAGCATGCGGGCCTTGTATTCCCAGATCTTGACGCCGGCGGCGATCAGTTCGTCGTAGTACGAGCGCGCCGCGGCGCTGACGATGAGCGAGTCGCTGCGGCGCGGCACCAAAAGCCGCACGTCGACGCCGCGAAGCGCCGCACTCGTGAGCGCCATCAACGCCGGCTCGGTGGGCACGAAGTACGGCGTGGTGAGCCATGCGCGATGCTTCGCGGCATGGATCGCATCGACCTGGACGCGATGGATCGCCTCGACGGCGCTGTCGGGGCCACTGGTGACGATCTGCACCGGAATGTCCCCGACGCCGTCCTCCGCGTCGACGCGCGGGAACATGCTGTCGATCGCCCTGTGCACATGCCGCAGCGTCTCGCCGGTGGCATAGGTCCAGTCCTCGATGAAGGTGGTCTGGAGCCAGCGAACGGCGCTTCCCGCGATCTTCAGGTGGACGTCGTGATAGGCATCCGGCCGCGTGCGCGCATCTTCCTCATCGGTGATGTTGACGCCGCCGGTGAAGCCGATGCGTCCATCGCAAACGACGATCTTGCGGTGCGTCCGGTAGTTGGTCACCGGGCGCAGACGCCGGCCGATGCGCGTGTCATGGAACAGCGCCACATGGATGCCGACCTCGCGCATCGGTGCCATGAACTTGCGGCCGACGCGCTTGGAGCCGAGCGCATCGAGCAGCAGGCGCACCGTCACGCCTTCGCGCGCGCGCTCGATCAGCAGGTCGCGCAGCTGGGTGCCGATGTTATCGGGCTCGAAGATGTAGTACTCGAGATGCACGTGGTCTCGTGCCTGACGGATGCAGTCGAATATTGCATCGAAGGTGCGTGCACCACCCGACAGCAACTCGACCGAGGTCGCGGTCGACACTGGCAGGCCGCACGCCGCCGTACCCAGGGCAGCCAGCTGCCGCAAGGTGGGCGGCGCATGCTTCGAGGCGTCTCGCAGCCTCGCGATGTCACCCGGCGCCTGCTCGATCGCACGGCTGCGAAGGCGCCGCAGCCGCTGCTTCTTGAGTCGCTGCGGGCCGAGGAAGTAGTAGATGACGAAGCCCACGAACGGCAGCAGCGCGAGCGAGAGGATCCAGCTCATCGTCGATACCGGCGCGCGCTTCTGCATCACGATCCAGACCGAAAGGACCGCGATGTAGCCGCTCCATGCGAGGGAGAGACCCGTTTTCCATTCGTGACTGAACTCGGGGAGGATCAAGGCGAGAGGTAGCTGAAAAAGAAAAAGGCCGGTAGCCCGATGCTACCGGCCTTCGATGACCTTCCAGACGCGCCGATCAACCCGCGGCGGTTTCTTCCGCTTCCGGCTTCGAACGCCCTTCCTTCTTGGGCAGCGGCTGGATATCCAGCACGACCTCTTCCTTGTCGTCGAGATCGACCGTCAGACGACCGCCTTCCTGCAGGCGACCGAACAGCAGCTCGTCGGCCAAGGCACGACGGATCGTGTCCTGGATCAGACGCTGCATCGGACGTGCGCCCATCAACGGATCGAAGCCCTTCTTCGCCAGATGCTTGCGCAGCGTGTCGGTGAACGTGACATCCACTTTCTTCTCGGCAAGTTGAGTCTCGAGTTGCAGCAGGAACTTGTCGACCACGCGCAGGATGATCTGCTCGTCGAGCGCCTTGAAGCTCACGATCGCGTCCAGGCGATTGCGGAACTCCGGCGTGAACAGGCGCTTGATATCGCCCATTTCGTCGCCGGCCTGGCGCGGGTTCGTGAAGCCGATGGTCGACTTGTTCATCGTCTCGGCACCGGCATTGGTGGTCATGACGATGATCACGTTGCGGAAGTCGGCCTTGCGACCGTTGTTGTCCGTCAGCGTGCCGTGGTCCATGACCTGCAGCAGCACGTTGAAGATGTCCGGGTGCGCCTTCTCGATTTCGTCGAGCAACAGCACCGCGTGCGGCTTCTTCGTGATCGCCTCGGTCAGCAGACCGCCCTGGTCGAAACCGACGTAGCCCGGAGGCGCACCGATCAGGCGGCTCACCGCATGGCGCTCCATGTACTCCGACATGTCGAAGCGAATCAGCTCGATGCCCATGATGTAGGCGAGCTGGCGCGCCGCTTCGGTCTTGCCGACGCCGGTGGGACCACTGAACAGGAACGAGCCGATCGGCTTGTCGTCGCGACCCAGGCCCGAACGAGCCATCTTGACCGCGGAAGCAAGCACTTCCAGGGCCTTGTCCTGGCCGAACACCACGCTCTTGAGGTCGCGCTCGATCGTCTGCAGCTTGCCGCGATCGTCGTTCGACACGTTGGCCGGGGGAATACGCGCGATCTTCGCGACGATTTCCTCGACCTCGGTCTTGCTGATGGTCTTCTTGCGCTTGTTTGCGGGCAGGATGCGTTGGGCCGCGCCAGCCTCGTCGATGACGTCGATCGCCTTGTCGGGCAGATGACGGTCATTGATGTACTTGGCGCTCAGCTCGGCGGCGGCCTGCAGTGCGGCCGGGCCGTACTTCACGCCGTGATGCTCCTCGAAGCGCGACTTGAGGCCCTTCAGGATGTCGACCGTCTCGGCCACCGTCGGCTCGACCACGTCGACCTTCTGGAACCGGCGAGACAAGGCCGCATCCTTTTCGAAGATGCCGCGGTATTCGCTGAACGTGGTGGCGCCGATGCACTTGAGCTGGCCGCTGGAAAGCGCCGGCTTGAGGAGGTTGGACGCATCCAGAGTGCCGCCCGAAGCAGCGCCAGCGCCGATCAGGGTGTGGATCTCGTCGATGAACAGGATCGCGTTCGGCTTGTCCTTGAGCGACTTGAGCACGCCCTTGAGACGCTGCTCGAAATCGCCACGGTACTTCGTGCCAGCGAGCAGCGCGCCCATGTCGAGCGAGTACACGTTGGATTCGGCCAGGATCTCCGGCACGTCACCCTGCGTGATTCGCCATGCGAGTCCTTCGGCGATCGCGGTCTTGCCCACGCCAGCCTCGCCGACCAGCAGCGGATTGTTCTTGCGACGGCGGCACAGGATCTGGATCACGCGCTCGACCTCGTATTCGCGGCCGATCAGCGGATCGATCTTGCCCTCCTTGGAAAGCTGGTTGAGGTTCTGGGTGAACTGCTCGAGAGGAGACGACTTCTCGTTCTTCTCGCCACCGCCCTCCTCGCCCTCGCCGGACGACGCATCGCTGCTGCCCTTGGCCGCTTCCGGCGGATCGCTCTTCTTGATGCCGTGGGCGATGAAGTTCACGACGTCGAGGCGCGTCACGCCCTGCTGGTGCAGGTAGTACACGGCGTGCGAGTCCTTCTCGCCGAAGATCGCCACGAGCACATTGGCGCCGGTGACCTCTTTCTTGCCGTTGCCGGTCGACTGCACGTGCATGATCGCGCGCTGGATGACGCGCTGGAAGCCCAGCGTCGGCTGGGTGTCCACGTCATCCGTGCCGGCAACCTGCGGCGTGTTGTCCTTGATGAAGTTGGTGAGCGACGCCCGGAGGTCGTCGACGTTTGCCGAGCATGCGCGCAGGACCTCCGCGGCACTCGGGTTGTCCAGCAAGGCGAGCAGCAGGTGCTCCACCGTGATGAACTCGTGGCGCTGCTGCCTGGCTTCGACAAAAGCCATGTGCAAGCTGACTTCCAGTTCCTGGGCAATCATGTGATTTCCTTTTGGCCTTGCTGTAAATATTCCGCAGATGGGTTGGAGCGCAATTTATTCAACCGGTTCGCTGACACACTGCAGCGGATGCCCGGCCTGGTGGGCTGCTTCCATCACCTGATTCACCTTGGTCGCTGCCATGTCGCGGGAGTACACGCCGCACACGCCACGCCCATCGAGATGGATCTTGAGCATGATCTGCGTGGCTGTTTCCCGGTCCTTGTTGAAGAACTGCTGGATCACGACGATGACGAACTCCATCGGCGTGTAGTCATCGTTGAGCATCACCACCTGGTACATCTGGGGTGGTGCGGTCTTCTGCGGCCGCCGTTCAAGAACGACCGAGTCGCCGTCGTCGCCGGCCGGCTTCGTGGCCGGTGGCGTCTTGGGGGTCGGGGGGATTCTGGTAGCCATGAAAATCATTTTATAGAGCAGCCGCGCATTGCACTTGCGGCAGGGGGACAAGTGGTGGCGGCTTTGTGACATTCAAGGCGAATCGCGGGGTGGAACCGGTCGCCAGCTCACGCAAACACCGTGCCTCCGGGTCCGATAGCTCCCCATATATCGGCCGATCACGCCGAAAAGAAAGCCCCGGCGCCTTGCGACGCCGGGGCTTGGTGCTCGCGGTCCGGCAATGCGCCGGACGTCGCTTACATGTTGTCGATCATCACCTGCCCGAATCCGGAGCAGCTGACCTGGGTGGCGCCTTCCATCAGGCGCGCGAAGTCGTAGGTCACCTTCTTGCTCACGATCGACTTCTCCATGGCGCTGATGACCAGGTCGGCAGCCTCCTTCCAGCCCATGTGACGCAGCATCATCTCGGCCGAGAGGATCTCGGAGCCCGGGTTCACGTAGTCCTTGCCTGCGTACTTGGGCGCCGTGCCGTGGGTGGCCTCGAACATGGCAACCGTGTCGCTCAGGTTCGCGCCAGGGGCGATTCCGATGCCGCCGACCTGCGCCGCCAGGGCGTCGGAAATGTAGTCGCCGTTCAGATTCAGCGTGGCAATGACGCTGTATTCGGCCGGTCGCAGCAGAATCTGTTGCAAGAACGCATCAGCAATCGAATCCTTGACGGTAATTTCTTTACCGCTTTTCGGGCTCTTGAGTTTCATCCACGGACCGCCGTCGATGAGCTCGGCGCCGAATTCCTTGGCCGCCAGGCCGTAGCCCCAGTCACGGAACGAACCCTCCGTGAACTTCATGATGTTGCCCTTGTGCACGAGCGTCACGCTGGACTTGTCGTTGTCGATGGCGTACTGGATGGCTTTGCGGACCAGGCGCTCGGTGCCTTCCCGGGAAACCGGCTTGATACCGATGCCCGAGGTATTCGGAAAGCGGATCTTCTTGACACCGAATTCGTCCTGGAGGAACTTGATGAGTTTCTTCGCCTTGTCGCTCTCGGCTTCGAATTCGATGCCGGCGTAGATGTCCTCGGAGTTCTCGCGGAAGATCACCATGTTGGTCTTCTGCGGTTCCTTCACGGGGCTCGGTACCCCCTCGAAATACTGGATCGGCCGCAGGCAGACGTACAGGTCGAGTTCCTGCCGCAATGCAACGTTCAGCGAACGGATGCCGCCACCCACCGGCGTCGTCAGCGGTCCCTTGATCGAAACCACATATTCGCGGACCGCCTCCAGAGTCTCGTCGGGCAGCCAGACGTCGGGGCCATAGACCTTGGTTGACTTCTCGCCTGCGTAGACTTCCATCCAGTGGATCTTCCGCTTCCCGCCGTAAGCCTTGGCCACTGCGGCATCGACCACCCTCAGCATCACGGGCGTAATGTCCAGGCCCGTTCCGTCCCCTTCGATGAACGGAATGATCGGCTGATCGGGCACATTCAGCGAGTTGTCGGCATTCACCGAGATCTTTTGGCCTTCGGATGGGACTTTGATGTGCTGATAGCTGGACATGTGGGCGTCGGCTCCGGATGAAATGAAGACTGGAAGACACTACGCTTCCAATCGCCTGAATACCCTTAGAATTTTAGACGCAACCGGAGGAGCCTGAGGATGTGTCAACCGCGGCCGTATTGGCGCCGTTGTTGACAGACCTTCTGCTGGCCGGGAGGCGTTTTCAACCATTTCCAATGAGGAATCCGTAATGAGCAAAGTTCTCGCAGCAACGATGGCCGGCCTGATCGCAGCCAGTGCCGGTCTGTTCTCGGTCAATGCGTCCGCACAAGGCGCCTCCACCTCGCAGGAAGCCGCTCCGCCGACCAACACCAAGCCGCAACAACGCGCCACGGAACGCCGTGCCAGCAAGCCCCAGGGCGAAGTGCGCCCGCAAGGCGGCGACACGCCCAAGACGGCCGAAGGCAGCGGTGGCCTGACCCAGAACAAGTCAACGGCCGCCGGCCAGGCACGCGCCGACACGCGCAGCGACCGCCGCCGCGACAAGCAGGGCAACGTCCGCAAGATGAACCCGCAAGGCGGCACGCCTAACTAAGTCAGGGCTCGTCCCTAATCGAAAAAGCGTTCCCTGCGGAGCGCTTTTTTTTCGTCCTTCTCATCAGCTCGGCTGTCAGCTGGTCGACAGCAATTTCGGCCGAATTAGAGGTAAGCTCGTGGCAATTGGCGATGCCCGCGGACGCGGGCATTGTCGTTTGTGTTGCCGTTTGAAAGTCGTTCCATGTTTCAGCGCTTATTCGCTCTTCTCCTGCTGTCCACGTCTTTGAGTTTTGCGCATGCTCAGGAGCCGCAAAGCAATCTGCCGCATGTCCGGATAACGGCCGGGATGTATCAAATCGATGCACAAGTCGCCAAAACGCCCGAGCAGCGTCAGACCGGCCTGATGTTCCGCAAGGAGATGCCGCAAGCCGAAGGGATGATCTTTGTCTTCGAGCAACCGGCAACCCAGTGCTTCTGGATGAAGAACACCTTGATTCCCCTCACCGCCGCCTTCGTGGCGGACGACGGGCGCATCGTGAACCTCGCGGACATGAAGCCGATGACCGAGGATTCACACTGCTCGAAGGAACCGGTGCGCTTCGTCCTCGAGATGAACCAGGGCTGGTTCGAGCACAAGAACATCAAGGCCGGCACGAAGCTCGGCGGCGAGCTGTTCGCACAGATCCGCTAACCTCTGCGCCTCGACGCCAACGAAAAAGCCGACCCGAGGTCGGCTTTTTTCGTTGGTGCGGAGAACCGGAATCAGCCGAAGTTCTTCTCGGCAAAGCCCCAGTTCACCAGCTTGGCGAGGAAGGTCTCGACGAACTTCTGGCGCAGGTTGCGGTAGTCGATGTAGTAGGCATGCTCCCAGACGTCGACGGTCAGCAGCGCCTTGTCGGCGGTGGTGAGCGGCGTGCCGGCGGCGCCGGTGTTCACGATGTCGACGGAACCGTCCGCCTTCTTCACAAGCCAGGTCCAGCCGGAACCGAAGTTGCCCACGGCCGACTTGACGAAGGCTTCCTTGAATGCCGCGTAGCTACCCCACTTGGCATCGATCGCCTTGGCCAGCGCGCCGCTGGGTTCCCCGCCGCCCGCGGGCTTCATGCAGTTCCAGAAGAAGGTGTGATTCCAGATCTGGGCCGAATTGTTGTAGATGCCGCCGCTGGACTTCTTGACGATGTCCTCAAGCGCCATGTTTTCGAATTCCGTGCCCTTCTGCAGGTTGTTCAGATTCACGACATAGGCGTTGTGGTGCTTCCCGTAGTGGTACTCGAGAGTCTCCTTGGAGTACTCGGGCGCCAGTGCGTCCATCGCGTATGGCAGGGGAGGAAGAACGTGTTCCATGTTTTTTCTCTCGGGTTGGTTGTGGGATGGTTGATTCTAGAAAGGAAATCACACCGCTGACGTCGGACGCATTCCCTTGCCCGCAGTTTGCAGGACCTTGAGATCGGCCCGGCCATCGGCGAGATGCGCCTGCACTTCGTCGCCGACGGCCAGCCGATCGACGCTGGTGACCGCATGGCCCTGCGCGTCCGTGATGAGGGCATAGCCCCTCTGCAGCACGAGCTCCGGATCCAACAGCTTCAATCGCAGCAATGCACGGTTGAGCAGCTCGTGGTGACGATCGAGCGCCACCCGAAGCCGCGAAGGCAACCCGGTCTGCAGCGCCTGTTGCGCATGACCGAGCCGCGACGTCTTCGCCTGCACGGCGAAATGCATCCGCTGCGCGTGATGCGCCAGACGCAGACGCTGGCGCGCCACGAGCTCCGAGGGACGGCCGAGCCGTCCCGCTGCGACATCCAGCCGCTGGCTCGACGCATCGACCCTCGTGAGGATCGCGTCGCGCAAGCGCTCTTCGATCAGTTCCAGTGCGCCCAGCCAGACGTCACGCGGCGCCGCGACGAGCTCTGCGGCGGCAGTCGGCGTGGGCGCGCGCACGTCGGCGCAAAAGTCGGCGATCGTGAAGTCGGTTTCATGGCCGACACCGCTGACGAGCGGCACCGGACTTTTGGCGATCGTCCGCGCCAGCATTTCATCGTTGAACGCCCAGAGGTCCTCGATCGATCCGCCGCCACGCACGAGCAGGATGACATCGACCTGCGGCTTCAATGCATAGAGCGCCTCCAGCGAACGCACGAGTTCGGCCGGTGCGTTCGCACCTTGTACCGCCGCCGGCGCGAGCACCACCGGGATATGGGGCACCCGCCGCCGCAGCGCCGTCACGACGTCGTGAAGCGCCGCCGCCCCCAGCGACGTGACGAGCCCGACGGACCGGGGCATCGCTGGCAACGTGCGCTTTCGCGCGACGTCGAAGAGTCCCTCCGCCTCGAGCTTCGCCTTGCGCTGAAGAAACTGCTCGAACAACGCGCCCTGCCCCGCCCGACGCAGACTCTCGACGATCAACTGAAGGTCGCCGCGCGGCTCATAGAGCCCGAGCCGCCCGCGCACTTCGACCTGGTCGCCGTCGCGCGGCGCGAAGTCCAGCAGCCCCGCTGCGCGGCGGAACATGGCGCAGCGCAACTGCCCGTTCTGATCCTTCAGCGAAAAGTAGCAGTGGCCGCTCGAGGCTCTTGAAAAGCCTGAGATCTCGCCCCTGACAACGACCGGGTTGAAGCGCGCTTCGAGCGCGTCCGCGACGGCACGACACAGCGCTCCCACGGCCCAGACGCGCACGCCGCCCGCAGGTGTTTGCTCACGTTCATTCATGCCGCATCGATGTGACAGGGTGGGAATCTTCCACAAGCGCCCACGAGCCTCCCTGATGGAGCTCTCCATACGCATCACAGGCACATGTTCTCGTGCAAGCCATTGATTTCATTGAAAAAAGTACTGCTCAAATATCGCTCGATCCAGTGAGGCGTCCATCTGGCGCGGCTCCGGCCGAGTTGCTCTGCGTGTTAATCACAAAGTTATCCACAGTTTCTGTGCGTCAATCCCTACACGCGAAGGACACCGAAACATGCACCGGCTCGGTAGATAATCGCCGCGCATTTGCAGTCGATGGGCCGGAGGAATATTTGTTTTCCATCATAGTTGCTGCGGGCTGGCCGATCTGGCCGCTGCTCGCTTGTTCGGTTATCGGCCTGGCACTCGTCATCGAGCGCTTCGCCAGCCTGAAGACCTCGAAAGTCTTGCCACCCAAGTTGCTCGACGAGGCCATCGCGGTCTCGCGCAATTCCGTTCCGGCGCCGGACGTCGTGTCGAAGCTGGAGCACAACTCCAGTCTCGGCGAAGTCCTTGCTGCAGGTTTTCGGGCGCTGAACTCCAACCCGGCGTCCAGCGAGGATGATCTTCGCGTCTCGATGGAAGCTGCCGGGCGCGTGGTGGCGCATCGGCTCGAGCGCTATTTGCCCGCGCTTGCGACGATCGCCTCCGCCGCGCCGCTGCTGGGCCTGCTCGGCACGGTGATCGGCATGATCGAGATATTCGGCTCGCAATCGCCCTCCAGCGGCGCGGTCGGCTCCGGCAACCCGGCCCAGCTTGCGCATGGCATTTCGATCGCCCTCTACAACACGGCGTTCGGGCTGATCATCGCGATCCCGACGCTGATCTTCTGGCGCTATTTCCGTAGCCGGGTCGATGAGTACCTGCTCAACCTCGAGCTCGCGGGCGAGCGCTTCGCACGTCACCTGAACACGCTCCGCCGATGAGGATGCACTTCCGCCACGGCTCGCGCGACGAGCCGGAGATCAACCTGATCCCGTTCATCGACGTCCTACTCGTCGTGCTGATCTTCCTGATGCTGTCGACCACCTACAGCAAGTTCACGGAAATGCAGCTTCGGCTACCGGTGGCCGATGTCGAGGCGCAGCGCGACTATCCCAAGGAAGTGATCGTCTCCGTATCGGCCGATGGCCGCTACGCGATCAACAAGACGCCCCTGTCCGACCGCAGCGTCGAGGCAGTCACGGCCGCCCTGAGCGCTGCAGCCAGCGGCGCAAAGGACAACGTCGTCATCATCAGCGCCGACGCCAGCGCAGCGCATCAATCCGTGATCACCGTCATGGAGGCCGCACGGCGTGCCGGCCTCATGCAGATCACCTTCGCCACGCAGTCGGCCGCCCAGGCGGGTCGATAGCCTTGGCTTCGTTGCAGCACGCCTGGCTGCGACGCGGCACGCTGGCGCGGCTGCTGTGGCCGCTGTCACTCCTCTTCGGCGGGCTGACGGCATTGCGGCGCGCCCTTTTTCGATCCGGCATCCTGCGAACCGAACGCGTCGACGTGCCGGTGGTCGTGGTCGGCAATGTCGTCGCCGGTGGGTCGGGGAAGACGCCGGTCGTCATGGCCATCGTGCGCCATCTGCAATCGCAGGGTATCCGTGTTGGCGTGGTGTCGCGCGGCTATGGCCGATCGACCACCGGCTGCCGTGAAGTACTGGACGGCAGCACGCCCGCCGACACGGGCGACGAGCCGCTGCTCATACGGCGATCGACCGGCGCCCCGTTGTTCGTCGCCGAGCGACGCGTCGAGGCCGCGCGAGCCCTTCGGGCGCGTTATCCCGATACCCAGGTCATCGTCAGCGACGACGGCCTGCAGCATCTCGCGATGGCGCGTGATGTCGAAATCTGCGTCTTCGACGACCGTGGCGTCGGCAACGGATGGCTGCTCCCGGCGGGCCCCCTGCGCGAGAACTGGCCTCGGCGCTGCGATCTCGTACTGCACACCGGCCGGCATCCGGCTTTCGCGGGCTTCACGGCGACGCGATCGCTCGCCGACTACGCACTCGCGAGCGACGGCTCACGGGTGCCGCTCGCCAAACTTGCCGATCGGAAGCTCGCCGCCGTCGCAGCCATCGCGAAGCCCGAGGCCTTCTTCGAGATGTTGCGACAGTGCGGCCTGCGCCTCGAACGCTGCTTCGCACTCCCGGACCATCACGATTTCGAGGACTGGATGCCCGGGGCAACGCAAGGCTGCACGGTGCTCTGCACCGAAAAGGACGCCGTGAAACTCTGGCGCAAGGCGCCGGACGCGCTGGCAGTGCCGCTGCTGTTCGAGCCCGAAGCGGTCTTCTTCTCGGCGTTCGACGCAAAGCTATCATCGACCGATGGATACCAAGCTGCTTGAACTGCTCGTCTGCCCCGTGACCAAGGGTCCGCTCACCTGGAATGCGGAGAAGCAGGAACTCGTCTCACGCAGTGCACGCCTGGCCTATCCGGTGCGCGACGGCATTCCGGTGCTGCTCGAGAGTGAAGCGCGTCCCCTGACCGACGAGGAACTGGGCCTTTGATCTTGACCATGAAGTTCATCGTCCTGATCCCGGCACGGCTCGCCTCGACCCGGCTGCCGGACAAGCCGCTGGCCGACATCGCCGGCCTGCCCATGGTGGTGCGCGTGGCACAGCGCGCGCGCGAATCAACCGCCGGGCGCGTGGTCGTGGCAGGCGATGACACCCGCATCATCGAGGCGTGCGAGGCACACGGCATCGAAGCGTTGCTCACCCGCAAGGACCATGCGAGCGGCAGCGATCGCCTGTCGGAAGCCTGCACCCAGCTCGGCCTGCCGGACGACGCAACCGTCGTCAACGTCCAGGGTGACGAGCCGCTCATCGACCCTTCACTGATCGATGCGGTTGCGCAAACGCTCTCGGACCACCCCGGCGCGGCCATGAGCACCGCAGCGCACGCGATCGATTCGCCGCAGGAATTCACCAATCCCAATGTCGTCAAGACCGTCTTGGACGCGAATGGCTACGCGCTCTACTTCAGCCGCGCGCCGATTCCCTGGTGGCGCGACGGATTCGCTGATGCGGGCCCGAACAAGCTGCCACTCTCGCCGCCCGCCTTGCGGCATATCGGCATCTACGGCTACCGGGCCGGCTTCGTCCGGCAGTTTCCGAGTCTTCCTCCGGCACCGGTGGAAGGTACCGAGGCGCTCGAACAGCTACGTGCGCTTTGGCATGGCCACCGCATCGCGGTGCATGTCAGCGAGCACGCGCCCGGACCTGGCATCGACACCCCAGAGGATCTCGCGCGCGTGCGCGCCCTCTTCGCGGCAACCTAGCCGCCGGGCCCGGCGAGGGGCCATGCTATCCTCAAAGGAACTCCGCCATTGACGCCACTCGTGATCAGCACGGCGCGACAGAAATCCAAAAAAACCTTCGAGGACACCATGAGACTGATATTGTTGGGCGCACCCGGGGCGGGCAAAGGCACACAGGCGGCCTTCATTTGCCAGAAATACAGCATCCCCCAGATTTCCACTGGCGACATGCTCCGCGCGGCGGTCAAGGCCGGCACACCGCTTGGCAAGCAGGCCGAAGCCGTCATGGCTTCCGGTGCCCTGGTCAGCGACGACCTGATCATCAACCTCGTGAAGGAACGCATCGCGCAGGCGGATTGCGCGCAAGGCTTCCTGTTCGATGGCTTTCCACGGACCATCCCGCAGGCCGAAGCGATGCGGGCCGCAGGCGTCAAGCTCGACTACGTCCTCGAGATCGACGTCCCCTTCTCCGACATCATCGATCGGATGAGCGGGCGCCGCTCGCACCCGGCGTCCGGCCGCACCTATCACCTGAAGTTCAATCCGCCAAAGGTCGAAGGCAAGGACGACGTGACGGGCGAAGACCTGATCCAGCGCGAAGACGACAAGGAAGAAACCGTCCGCAAACGGCTTGATGTCTACAGCCAGCAGACCCGCCCACTGGTCGATTACTACTCGCAGTGGGCCAAGGTCGAGCCCGCTGCGGCGCCGAAGTACCGCTCCATCAGCGGCGTCGGCACCGTCGACGAAATCACGCAGCGCGCACTCGCAGCACTGGCGAGCTGATCAGGCCGGGCTGGAACGCAGCCCGTAGACCTTCCCGTCGACAAACAGGTATTCGACGCGGATCACCGCCTCCTTGCCTTCCTTCTGGCCGAAGCCGACGGCGGCCACCTGCGTGCCGGGCTTGATCTCCTGGATCTTCCAGGCCTCCATCCGGGTGAGTGGCGCCAGTTCAAGCTCCCACTGACGCGTATTGCGGCTCGGCGGCGCTGCCTTCGCAAGAAGCGCGGCTCCATCCACAGGCGCAGTCTGTGCGGGCAAGGCGCGCTTCGGCAAATCCGCCGGCACCTTCAGATCCGCCGGCACATCGATCATGAGCTCGACGTGCGGGTTCTGCCACTTCACGCTCACCACCCTGCCTTCGAGATAAAGCGGGCGGTCCTGGTCGAAGCTGCCCCACCCGTGGTGCGCCCAGGCTGACGACATCGTCGCGGGGACGGATGCGACGGCGAGTAAGAGGCTGCGGCGTTTCATGCGGGCTCCTTTCGATCAGTAGGCGATCCATCGGCCGCAGAACACCACGGCCAGCCAGATCGCAGTGGACGACAACATCTGTATCCGCGCCAGTGGATCGAGTTTGGCAAGCGAGCCGCGGGCGTGGAACCAGACGGCATTGCAGCCCGCGGCCACGAGCAGTCCCATCTTGAAGACGAAGGCCCGGTTCGCGAGCAACTCGGATGGTTGGGTTGAGAACATCAGTGCGCCGCTGGCCGCCGCGAGCGCGAAACCGCTCAAGGCGATGGTCAGCGACAGTCGCGCCAGGCCATGCACAGGGAGAGTGGCCGCCCGTCCGAACACACGCATCTCGAGCGCCACGAGATTGCCAAGCAGCAGCGCGATCCCGACGATGTGCACGACCTCCAGCGTCGGATAGACCCAGGTGGTCGTGCGCAGTGCATCGAGCATCGGACGGCTCCCGTCAAGAGGACTGCGCGCTCCCTGGGAGAAGCTCCAGCGCCAACGCGATACGTGCCTTGACCGGCGTCAGCGCGCCCGCGTCGCGCAAGGCTTCGTTCGGCTTCGGGAGAATACGACCCTGCATGCAACGGGTCGCGCGCACGACGGCGATCCCTGCGGCCTGCGCACGCAATGCGGCCGCCTCCAGCGCATGGTGCAGGGTGCCGTTGCCGGTCGCGGCAAGCACGATGCCCTGCACGGCGTCGGGAGCACCTCGCTTGCGTTCGGCGACCAACGCATCGACGATCGCGCCCCTCGCCTCGGCGTGGCTCACCAGGATCTCGACGCGCGGCCACGATGCCGCGCTGACGACACGATCGAAAACCGGCGTTGCAACCTGCGGCTCGGGCCAATTGCGCAGCACCCGAACGGCGCCCTCCTCCACGTACGCCAACGCGCCGGCATCCCCGGAGTCGAAGGCATCGAGGCGATAGGTGTGGACCTTCTGCACATCGGTGGCGCCGTGCACGGTCCCCGCGCAAACCGCCACGACGCCTCGCGCACCCGGCGTCGCTGCGACCACGACGGCATCGCGCACATTCTGAGGACCGTCGGGGGCCAGCGCGGTCGCCGGACGCATCGCACAGGTCAGCACGACGGGCTTGGAGGCCGACAGCACCGATTGGAGAAAGAAGGCAGTCTCTTCCAGCGTGTCGGTCCCATGCGTGATGACGATGCCCGCCACATCCGCTTCTGCGAGCCAATGCGCACACCGCTGTGCAAGCTTCTGCCAGGTCGCAAAGCTCATGTCCTTGCTGTCGATCTGCGACACCTGCTCTGCAAGAAGCGCCACACCGTCGGGCGCCTCGATACCCGTCAGCAGGTCCGCGACACCCACCTGCCCGGCGGTGTAGCCGATGTTGTCGCCCGCGTGGCTGGCACGTCCTGCAATCGTGCCGCCAGTGCCAAGAACGACGACCCGCCGCTTGCCGCCTTGAATGTTTTCGCGCATTGCTTGCCAATCCCAGGGAAACTGGTTAAAAATACAGGTACTGGATATGCACCCAGTCCTTCAGGAGTCACCATGCAGTTCGCCGTCAAGCTTACCGCCCGCCAGCAGCAGATTCTGGACTTGATTCAAAGCGCCATCGCCCGCACCGGCGCCCCGCCGACGCGCGCCGAGATCGCGGCCGAGCTGGGCTTCAAGTCGGCCAATGCGGCGGAAGAGCATCTGCAGGCATTGGCGCGCAAGGGCGTCATCGAACTGGTGAGCGGCACTTCGCGAGGCATCCGCCTCAAGGGCGAAGCGCTGCGCGCGCTCAACGAATCGCGGAACAACCAGTATTCGCTGTCCCTGCCCGGCATGGCGCAGCTTGCGCTGCCACTGATCGGCCGGGTCGCCGCCGGCTCACCGATCCTCGCGCAGGAGCACATCGACCAGACCTACTACGTCGAGAACACGCTGTTCCAGCGCCAGCCCGACTATCTCCTCAAGGTGCGCGGCATGTCGATGCGCGACGCCGGCATCATGGACGGCGACCTTCTCGCGGTGCAAGCCACCAAGGAAGCTCGCAACGGGCAGATCGTGGTTGCCCGCCTGGGCGATGAGGTCACCGTCAAGCGTCTCAAGCGGAACAAGCAGGTCATCGAGCTGCACGCTGAAAATCCCGACTACCCCACGATCGTTGTTCAGCCCGGCGAACCCTTCGAGATCGAAGGCCTCGCGGTCGGGCTGATACGCAACACGATGTTGATGTAGCCATCCGTACAGGTCAACGCGACGAAAGCTGCGTTCGCCTCATGACCATCCGCGACAGGTGGCGGGCGTATGGCACTAGCCATCACCCTGTCGAGGCAATGAAAGCAATCCTGCCTGTGTTCAATCTCTACCTCCTGGAGTTCACATGGGAATCGCTCTTCTCAGCATCGTCGACCTGTTCACGCCCCTGCAGTCGCTGGCCGATCGCTGGATGCCGGCACGGCGCTCGCGTCACGTCAATTCATCGGGATTGCGCTATGTTGGCGTCCGCCCAAGCTGCGCATCGCGGCAGAGTCCCGCAGTCCGGGATGCGTCCGCCAGCGCGCGGCCGCTGCGCGTCGTTCGCATGGTCGATGCTCAACAGCCCCATCGGCACCCGGGCCGGGTGGTCATCTCCGGTCGCATGGCGGATGTGTGCGCGGAGCTCGACCGACTGGCCGCGCTCGAAGCCGCGGACGCGGCCGGCCATTGCGCCCGCATGCATTGAAACCCCAACCCGGCGTTGCGTGCATTGCCCGACGCCGGGCAATGCGCCGACACAGCCGGCGGGTCGTGCAAGGCACAATGCACGCCATGAATATTGTGATCCTCGACGACTACCAGGACGCGGTACGCAAGCTGCAGTGCGCCTCCAAGCTCGATGCCTATGCAGCCAAGGTTTACACGAACACCGTCAAGGGTATCGGGCAGCTCTCGGTTCGACTCAAGGATGCCGAAGTGATCGTGCTGATCCGGGAACGCACTCACATCTCGCGGCAGTTGATCGAGAAGCTGCCCAAGCTGAGGCTCATCTCCCAGACCGGCCGCGTCGGCAGCCACATCGATGTGAACGCCTGTTCAGAGCTCGGCATCGCAGTGGCCGAAGGCACCGGGTCTCCGCAAGCGCCGGCTGAACTCACCTGGGCACTGATCATGGCGGCAATGCGTCGTCTGCCCCAGTACATCAGCAACCTGAAGCACGGCGCCTGGCAGCAGTCGGGGCTCAAGTCGGCATCCATGCCCGCGAATTTCGGACTGGGTTCCGTGCTCAAGGGCAAGACGCTCTGCGTCTGGGGCTACGGACGCATCGGGCAATTGGTCGCGCGCTACGGCCAGGCGTTCGGCATGCAGGTGGTCATCTGGGGACGCGAGCAGAGTCTTGCCAAGGCGCGGTCCGACGGCTTTCAGGTCGCGCCGAATCGCGAAGCCTTCTTCGCGGCGGCTGACGTGCTGTCGGTCCATCTCCGCCTCACGGAGGAAACCCGCGCACTCGTCACACTTGAGGACCTGTCGCGCATGAAGCCGACCTCCCTGTTCGTGAACACCTCGCGCGCCGAGTTGGTCGAGCAGGACGCGCTCCTCGCGGCGCTCAATCGCGGCCGGCCCGGTCTGGCGGCCATCGATGTCTTCGAAAGCGAACCACCGCTGCAGGGCCACGCCCTGCTCCGTCTCGAGAACTGCATCTGCACGCCGCACATCGGCTATGTCGAGCAGGAAAGCTACGAGATGTACTTCGGGCAGGCGTTCGACAACGTCGTGAGCTTCATCAAGGGCAATCCGACGAACATCGTCAATCCCGGCGCGCTGCAGGTCCGCCGTTGAAGCAGCCCGCACTGCCGGCCGCCTTGTGGGCCCTGCTGGCGGGCAACTTCGTGATCGGCACGGGTGTCATGGTGGTGCCCGGCACGCTCAACGAGCTCAGCTCGTCACTCCAGGTCGGCGCGGCGACCGCCGGCCAGCTCATCACTGCCGCCGCCGTGGTGATGTGTGTCGGCGCCCCGCTGCTGGCGGCGCTGGTCGCCGGTTGGGACCGGCGCGTGCTGCTGGCCTGCACGATGCTCTGGTATGCCTGCGGTCATCTGGTCTCCACCCTGATGCCCACCTTCGGCGCCCTGCTGCCGGTTCGCATGTTGACGGTGATCGCGCCGGCGATCTTCACGGCTCAGGCGGCCGCGTGTGCGGGACTGCTGGTGCCGTCGGAGCAACGCGGGCGCGCCGTGACCTTCGTCTTCCTGGGCTGGTCCATGGCTTCGGTGCTGGGCCTGCCCCTTGGCGCCCTGATCGGAGGCCACCTGGGCTGGCGTGCAGCCTTCGGCACCATTGCGCTGCTTTCGTTGATGAGTGCCGGCTGGATATGGCTGAAGCTGCCGTCCGGCATCCGCCCCGCCGCGTTGTCGCGCGATGCCTGGGGGCGTGTCCTCAAGAGCCCGCTCCTGATGGGCGTGGTCTGTGTGACGGCGCTACAGGGCTCCGGCCAGTTCGTGCTGTTCAGCTACTTCGCCCCCATCCTGAAGGAGCGGCTCGGCGCCGACGCAACGCAGCTCGGGCTGATCTGGGCGTGGTTCGGAGCCTGTGGCGTGGTGGGCAACATGCTGGTGAGCCGCTATGTCGATCGCCTCGGCGCATCGCGCATGGTCTTGCTGACGACGGCGCTGATCGCATTGAGCCTGCTCCTCTGGCCTCTGGGTGTCAGCCTGGCCTGGCTGGCCGTCCTGCTCACGCCGTGGGGGTTGGGCTGCTTCGCGACCAATTCGGCGCAGCAGGCTCGGCTGGTGTCGCTGTCTCCCGCCCTTGCGCCGGGCTCGGTCGCGCTGAACAGTTCCGGGATCTACATCGGCCAGGCCATCGGCGCCGGCGCGGGCGGCTGGCTGCTCGCCAACGGCGCGATCGGCTGGATGAACTGGGTCGGCTTCACGACGGTGCTCGCCGCACTTGCGCTGAGCGTCTCGGTCGACAGGGCGCAGAGGCGCGCCCCTGCCGTCAGCGTTTGATCGACTTCGCCTTCGGCGCGATCTCGGCCTCGGTGGCCGGATCGAAGAGTTCGAAATCGATGATGTGAGGATCGCTCGACGGGGCCGGCGGCTTCGGGGGCTCGATCGGCGTCGGCATGGTTTCGTAGGCTGTCTTGTCGAACTCTGCGAGGTCCAGCTCCGGCGGCGGCACGGCGCGCGGCGGAGCCTCCCGCTCCTCGCCTTGCGCCGGCATGACCGGCGCGTCAGGGACCATCACCGTGTCGTGGTGCAGCCTGTCGTCGATCGAACCAAAGATCGAAGGAGGCAGCGTCGGCCCGTCATGCATGACGGGCGGCATCGTGTCGGGCCAGAGCGGCGCGGTGGCGGTTGGTGAATGCGTGTCCGTGAACGGCGCAGGCATCTCCGCAGCGGGCGGTGCGGTGTCGGGCTCGGGCTCGGGCTCGATCACCTCCTTGGCCAGGCCGTAGAGAAGCAGAAGCTCCTGGTACGCCGCGAGATCGAAGGCACCGTCTTCGTGGACGCCGGGCTTGCGGAAGATCAGTTCCTCGATCAGCGCCAGCGTGCTCGGCGCCGGCCATTGCGATTCGATGCGCGCGAGCGCGCTACGGTAGTGCTCCAGTCCCTTGCCTGCGTCGGTGTACTTGTCGAACGGCGGCACATCGGCATTGAACGCACGTTCGAACTCCTCGGCGAGATGCGCGTAGTCCTCGCGGCGGTCGAGCGAATGGTAGATGCGCAACAAGTCGAGGTACGCCAGCGCGCTCGTGCCCGGGTTGGCGGCGATGTGCTCGCGCAACACGTCGATCGCCTGGTCATGCTGGCCGAGCGAGAGAAAGAAATCCGACTGCTGCTGCACGTCGAACAGTTCTTCGGTGTTGACCGGGCGGGCTGCGGCGCCTTCGAGCGGTCGCGCGGCGGGCGGCGGCGCGCCGGCCTCGTCATCGTCGTCCGGCGCCAGAGGTGCAAAGGGCGTGGCGCCGAAGGTCGTCATGCCGAGCGTACGCTTCCTGGGCGGTTCGTCCTCGGAATCGGGGTCCGATTCGCCTTCATCGAGCAGCCCGCCATCGCGGCGCAGCCGCTTGGAACTGCCTGTGCCTTCGGGCTGCAGCACCGATTCGCGCCACCACGCAGAGGCCGCGGCACGGCGATTCGCGCGCCACAGGAGCAGAAGAGCGACCAGCGCCAGTAGCAGTCCGGCAATCAGGGCATAGACCAGCGGATTGCGGAACTGGCTCTCACGAGCCTGAGCGAGCTCGCTGCGCAATTCGAGGAGCGCGCGCTGGTTCTGCGCGGTCTGTTCGCGCAACGCGGCCAGTGTGGCTTCGAGTTCCTTGTTGCGCGGGTTCTCGCGCTGCGCCTGTTCGGCAGCGGGATTCATCGCGCCCCACAGCGCAGCGGCAGCGGCGCGGCGGGCCGGATCCTCGACCGGTGGCGGCACGAGCTGGGCGGTGGTCTTCAGCCCGTTGTCCCTGGCTGGCTCGGGCTCGAGCGCTTCGACCTGCAGCCGGGGACCTGTTGCAACGGATTCAGTCTTCGTCGGAGCGACCGGTGTCGGCCGAGCAGCGGGCACTGCGCGCGGGATGACCGGCGCGGCGCGGCGCGGCGCCGCAGCCACGGGGGCACTTGCCTGCGGTGCGGCGGCCTGTGCGGTGTTTTCGCGTTCTGCCGAAGAGCGTGCCGCGGCACGGCGTGCCGTCGGACTACCGGAACCATCGGGACTCGCGACACCACCGCCGCCCCCACTCGCCGAGCGAGATGCGGACCGTGCAGGCTGTCTTTGCACCGGCACCGCATCGGACGACGGCCGCGCACCCGCTATCGCCACACCCGGCGGCGTGACATCGGAAGGCACGTCGGCCAGAAGCACATAGCTGCGTGTCGACTTCATGTCGCAGCCCGCGCGCACCGTGATCGTGACGACGGGCTCATCGACCGGAGCGGTCGTGCGCACACGAATGTTGGAATTGCCGGGGCTGCTGCCCGACTCGAGGGAAACAGTCACCCGGCGTTCGAGCATGGGCGTGTCGCCCTGCAGCACCTCGGCCCCGAGACACAAGGACCCACCGGCTTCTGCCGCGTCGAGCGCCAGGGGAATCACCATGTCGATCGGCTTGCCGATCCAGACGGCACCTTGCGGGCGCCCGATCGTCAAGGCGGGTGATTCGAGGGCGACTCCGAGGAGGAGCAGGCTCGCCGCTAAGCGTGGGAGTTGCAAAATGGGATGCGAAAAGCAATCAAAAGTTGACGCATTCTGACACGGTGGTCAGCCCCCCCTATTCACCGAGAGACAATTATCAAATGACTGTGAACTTTTCCAATACCGCCGTAATCGGCGCAGGCGCCATGGGGCGAGGCATCGCCCAGATCGCAGCGCAGGCCGGAAGCCAGGTCCTGCTGCTGGACAGCTTTGAGGGAGCCGCCGAGCGAGGCCGCGACGCGATCCTCGCCCAATGGCGAAAGCTGCAGGAGAAAGGCAAGCTCGATGCGGCGCAACTCGAAGCGCTTTCCGGTCGCGTGCAGACCGCCGGCTCGATGCAGGACCTTGCCGGTTGCGACCTGGTGATCGAGGCCATCGTCGAGGACATCGACGTCAAGCGAGCGCTGTTCCGCGACCTCGAGGCCGTGGTCTCCCCGTCGACAACACTGGTCAGCAACACATCGTCGTTGTCGGTCACTGCCATTGCGGCCGCGCTCAAGCATCCGGAACGCATGGCGGGATTCCACTTCTTCAATCCGGTTCCACTGATGAAGGTGGTCGAAGTCGTGGCGGGCTTCAAGACCGATCCCGAGGTCTGCCGCAGGCTGGCCGGCTACGCGACGCAGATGGGCCACAGCCCGGTGCAGGCCAAGGACACGCCCGGGTTCATCGTGAATCACGCGGGGCGCGGCTACGGCACCGAGGCGCTGCGCATCGCCGGGGAAAGCGTCGCCGACTTCGCCACCATCGATCGCATCCTCAAGGACCAGGCCGGCTTCCGGCTCGGCCCGTTCGAGCTGCTCGATCTCACGGCACTCGATGTGTCCCATCCGGTGATGGAGTCCATCTACCGCCAGTACTACGAGGAACCGCGCTACCGCCCCAGCGTGATCACCGCTCAGCGACTCGCCGCCGGCGCGCTGGGCCGCAAGAGCGGAGAGGGGTTCTACCGGTATCCCGACGGCGCGATGCAGCAAGTCGCGGAACCGCCTGTGCCTACGGTCGACACGATTCCGCCGGTCTGGGTATCGCCGCGCGCGGCACGACGCCCCGAACTGCTGAAGCTGGTCCACGCGCTCGGCGCGCAGCTCGAAAGCGGCGCGGCGCCCTCGCCCGCCGCACTGATCCTGGTCGCGCCGCTGGGCTTCGACGTCACGACCGTCGCGGCGGTCGACCGCCTCGACGCCACCCGCACCGTCGGCATCGACATGATGGTCGACGATGCCGCCACCAAGCGACGGGTGCTCGCCACCAATCCGGCCACGCGCCGCGACATCCGCGACGCGGCCCATGCGCTGTTCGCGCGCGACGGCAAGGCGGTCAGCGTGATCCGCGACAGCGGCGGCTTCGTCACCCAGCGCGTCGTTGCGACGATCGTCAACATCGCCTGCGACATGTGCCAGCAGGGGGTCTGCACGCCGGCCGATTTGGATCTCGCGGTGCGGCTCGGCCTCGGCTATCCGCGAGGGCCTCTGGCGATGGGCGATCTTTATGGTCCGACCAACATGCTGGAAATCCTGTTCAACCTCCAGACCGTGTACGGAGATCCGCGCTACCGCCCGAGCCCTTGGCTGCGCCGCCGAGGCGCGCTTGGCCTGAGCCTCACCCATCAAGAAGACTAGAGACCAAGAGACGACAACCATGACCGCAGAACTCAAGAGCACCACCGAAGGCAGCACCATGGTGCTGACCCTGTCCAATCCATCGCAGCGCAATGCGCTCGGCCCCGAGATGTATGCGGCCGGCATCGAGGCCTTCAACGGCGCCGAGAACAACGCCGAGATCCGCAGCGTCGTCATGGTCGGCGAAGGTAAATGGTTCTGCGCCGGCGGCTCGCTGCAGCGGCTGCAAAACAACCGCGCACTCGACCCCTCGGTGCAGGCAGAAAGCATCGAGGCGCTGCACACCTGGATCGACACGATCCGGACTTTCCCCAAGCCCGTCATTGCAGCCGTCGAAGGCGCCGCGGCCGGCGCGGGCTTTTCGCTCGCAATGGCCTGCGACTTGGTGGTGTCGGCGCGCGACGCGGTGTTCGCCGCTTCGTACAGCAACGTCGCGCTCTCGCCGGACGGCGGCCTGAGCTGGCACCTGGGGCGCGCGCTGCCTCGCCAGCTCGCCAGCGAGTGGCTCATGCTCGGCGAGCGGCTCGAACCCGCGC
Source organism: Variovorax sp. YR216 (assembly GCF_900107745.1). Lineage (GTDB taxonomy): Bacteria > Pseudomonadota > Gammaproteobacteria > Burkholderiales > Burkholderiaceae_C > Variovorax. The sequence continues at coordinate 477,378 of NZ_FNRO01000001.1, forward strand.
GCCTGCATGCGCTGGGCCTCGTCAACGAGCTGACCGAGAACGGTCAAGCGCTTTCCGGCGCGCTCGCACTGGCGGCAAAGATCAATGCACGCGCACCGAACTCGATGGCAAGCATCAAGGAACTGCTGGGCGAAGCACGCGGCGCATCGCTGGTTTCGCACCTGTCGCAGGAGCGCGATCACTTCGTGCGCAACCTCCATCACGCCAATGCCGGCATCGGCATCGCGGCATTTCTTTCCAAAGAGACCCCGCGCTACGAATAGCGCGGCGTCGCTCTCGTGACAACCCCAGGCATTTCAGTCACCGACAGGACAGCCCATGGACGACCCCATTCTTACCATCGAAGAACGTGAAGCGATCAACGGTGGTCGCTGGTTTTCTTCTCTTTCTCCATCACTGCGCCACGACATCCTCCGATGTGCATTTGTCAAGCGATACAAGGACGGCGATTTGATCTGCGCGCGCGGCGATCCGCCCGAGCAGTGGATCGCCTGCGCCAAGGGCGCGGTCCGCGTGAGCTCGACCGCGGTGTCGGGCAAGCAGGTCACGCTGACCTACGTGGAGCCGGGCATCTGGTTCGGCGACGTGGCGATGTTCGATGGGGACAGGCGCACGCACGATGCGTACGCGCATGGGGACTCCACGATTCTTTGCGTGGCACGCGCGGACTTCCAGAAGATCCTCGCGAGCCACGTGGAACTCTACGAAGCACTGATGCGGCTGCAAGCGCGCCGCATCCGGACGCTTTTCGGTCTGGTCGAGGACCTGAACACCCTGCCCTTGCGAGCGCGGCTCGCGAAGCAGCTCATCCATCTGGTGCGCAGCTATGGGGTGCCGAATCTCGCCGATGGCAGCCAGATGCGGATCGGGCTGCAACTCGCGCAGGAAGAACTCGCGCAACTGCTTGGGGCCTCGCGCCAGCGGGTCAACCAGGAACTCAAGGCCATGGAGCGCGAGGAAGCGATTCGCATCGAACCGGGCGGACTGGTGGTGCTCGACCGGGCCGCGCTGATGCGCATTTCAGAAGCCGATCAATAAATCTCAGAGACATGACCCAGGACTTCGACAAATTCGTCGGCACACGTGCCATCTCCCCACAGCACCAGTTCGACGTCGACGCGCTGACCGCCTGGCTCGAAAAGAACCTGGGCGGGTTCAAGGGCCCGCTGACGGTGGAGATGTTCAAGGGCGGGCAGTCCAACCCGACCTACAAGCTGGTGACTCCCACGCAGAGCTACGTGATGCGCGCGAAGCCCGGCCCTGTCGCCAAGCTGCTGCCTTCCGCGCATGCGGTCGAGCGCGAGTTCAAGGTCATGAGCGGCCTCGCCGGCACCGACGTGCCGGTGCCGCGGATGTACTGCCTGTGCGAGGACGAATCCGTCATCGGCCGCGCCTTCTACATCATGGAATTCATGCAAGGCCGGGTGCTGTGGGACCAGTCCCTGCCCGGCATGAGCAATGCGGAGCGCGCCGCAATCTACGACGAGATGAACCGCGTGATCGCCGCCCTGCATACGGTGAAGTTCGCCGAACGCGGCCTCGCCGACTATGGCAAGCCCGGCAACTACTTCGAGCGCCAGATCGGCCGCTGGAGCAGGCAATACGTCGCCTCGGTCACGCAGCCGATCCCGGAGATGGACCGGCTGATGGAATGGCTGCCGGCGCATATCCCGGCGAGCGCGCGCGACGAGAAGATGACCTCGATCGTCCACGGCGACTTCCGCCTCGACAACCTGATGTTCCACGCCACCGAGCCGCGGGCGATCGCCGTGCTCGACTGGGAGCTTTCCACGCTCGGCCATCCGCTCGCGGACTTCAGCTACCACTGCATGTCGTGGCACATCCCGCCCGGATCGTTCCGCGGCATCGGCGGCCTCGACCTCAGGAGCCTCGGCATTCCCACCGAGAGCGAATACATCCGCAAGTACTGCGAGCGCACCGGCATCACCACGCCCGAAGCGCTGGCGCCCGACTGGAACTTCTACCAGGCCTACAACCTGTTCCGCATGGCGGCCATCCTGCAAGGCATCGCCAAGCGGGTCGAGGCCGGCACCGCCTCGAGCGAACAGGCCGTGGCTTCGGGCCGCGGGGCGCGGCCGATGGCCGAAATGGCATGGCAGTTCGCCCAGCGGGCCTGATCGCGGCAGCGACCTGCTGAAACCCTTACCCCACAGGAGACGATATGGACTTCGAATACTCGGCCAAAACCAAAGACTTGCAGAAGCGCGTCACCGCCTTCATGGAAGACAACATCTACCCGGCTGAAGCGGAGTACGCGGCCGAGCTGGCGGCCAACACCGCAGCCGGCAAGCGCTGGAGCGCGCTCAACACCGTCGAAAAGGTCAAGGCCAAGGCCAAGGCCCAGGGTCTCTGGAACCTGTTCCTGCCGGTCGACAGCGCCGCCGCATCGGGCTACGAGGGCGCGGGTCTGACCAACCAGGAATACGCACCGCTCGCCGAAATCATGGGCCGCGTGCCATGGGCCAGCGAGGCATTCAACTGCTCGGCACCCGACACCGGCAACATGGAGACCATCGCGCGCTACGGCTCCGAGGAAATCAAGTCGCGCTGGCTCAAGCCGCTGCTCGAAGGCGAGATCCGCTCCGCCTTCGCGATGACCGAGCCTGAAGTCGCATCGAGCGATGCCACCAACATCGCGACGCGCATCGAGCGCCAGGGCGACGAGTACGTCATCAACGGCCGCAAGTGGTGGATCTCCGGCGCGGCCGACCCGCGGTGCAAGGTGTTCATCACCATGGGCAAGACCGACCCCGACGCGCCCAAGCATTCGCAGCAGAGCATGATCATCGTGCCGGCGGACACGAAGGGCATCCGCATCGTGCGTCCGCTCAACGTCATGGGTTACGACGATGCGCCGCACGGCCACGTCGAGATGTACTTCGAGAACGTGCGCGTGCCGGCCGGCAACATGCTGCTCGGCGAAGGCCGCGGCTTCGAGATCGCCCAAGGCCGCCTCGGCCCGGGCCGCATCCACCACTGCATGCGTCTGATCGGCCTCGCAGAACGCGCACTCGAACTGATGTGCAAGCGCGCCAGCTCGCGCGTCGCCTTCGGCAAGACCGTCGCATCGCAGACGGTGACCCAGGAGCGCATCGCCGAGGCGCGCTGCAAGATCGACATGGCCCGCCTGCTCACGCTGAAGGCGGCCTGGCTGATGGACGTGGCCGGCAACAAGGTCGCGAAGACCGAGATCGCGATGATCAAGGTGGTCGCGCCGAACATGGCCTGCCAGGTGATCGACTGGGCCATGCAGGTGCACGGCGGCGGCGGCATGTGCGACGACTTCCCGCTTGCCTACGCCTACGCGGGCGCGCGCACGCTGCGCTTTGCGGACGGCCCGGACGAAGTGCACCGCAATGCGATCGCGAAGTGGGAGCTGGGCAAGTACGGCACCGGCAAGACCGACGACACCATGCCCGTCACGCGCTTCTGAGCGCCGTTCCTTCCGGCACAAGCCGCCGCACTGCGAGGTGCCGGCGGCTTTTTTACAGCTTCTTCTGCAGGAACATCGCTGTGCCGAACGCGGGATCGAGCTGATAACCCGCAAAGCCCTCGCGCTCATAGGCGCGCAGCGCGCTCCCGTTGCCCGACAGCACCTCGAGCGTCAGCTTGCAGGCGCCGCGAGCCCTCGCTTCCTGTTCGACGCGGGCCAGCATGCGCTGGGTCACGCGCTGGCCCCGATGGCTCTCGAGCACCACCACGTCGTGCACGTTGACCAACGGCTTGCAGGCGAAGGTCGAGAAGCCCTCGATGCAATTGATCAGCCCGACCGGCTGGTCGCCGTCGTACGCCAACACACTGAAGGCCTGCGGCCGCGCTGCCAGCGCCTCCGGCAGTCCTGCCAGCACGCTCGCTTCGAGCGGCGTGCCGCCGCCCGCCGGATCACGCGCATAGGCGTCCAGGAGTGCCACCAGCGCGCGTGCATGCGAAGGATCGCGATAGTCTGCGAGCCGAACCTCGATCGCGGACTGGCTCATACGGCTTGCACGGCCGCGACGAGGCGCTTTGCGCAAGACTCGGACTGGGCCGCATCCCTGGCTTCGACCATCACGCGCAGAAGCGGCTCGGTGCCGCTGGCTCGGATCAGCACCCGGCCCGCATCGCCCAGCTCGGCTTCGACACGCTCGATCTCGGCGGCGAGCTTCTGGTTGGATTTCCAATCCTGGCCCTCGGCAAGACGAACGTTGATGAGCGTCTGCGGAAATAGCGTCACGCCGGCGAGCAGTTCGGCCACGGTCTTGCCGCTGCGGGCGCAGGCCTGGAGCACCTGCAGCGCGCTCACGATGCCGTCGCCCGTCGTGTGACGATCGAGCGCCAGCAGATGGCCCGAGCCCTCGCCGCCGAGGAGCCAGTTGCGCTTGTCGAGTTCCTCGAGCACGTAGCGGTCGCCCACGCGCGCCCTCACGAACTCGATGCCCTGGGCCTTCAGCGCGATCTCGACGGCCTTGTTGGTCATCAGGGTGCCGACCACGCCGGCGGGTTTCTCGCCGCGCGCGACACGCTCCATCGCCATCAGGTAGACCAGCTCGTCACCATTGAAAAGGCGTCCGCTCGCATCCACGAGCTGCAGACGATCGGCGTCGCCGTCGAGCGCGATGCCGTAGTCGGCGCCCTGCGCCTTGACCGCTTCGATGAGCGCCTGCGGATGCGTCGCGCCGAAGCCCTTGTTGATGTTCAAGCCATCGGGTGCGCAGCCGATGCTGGTCACCTCGGCGCCCAGCTCGTGGAAGACGGCCGGCGCGACCTGGTAGGCAGCGCCGTGCGCCGCGTCGACGACCAGCTTGCGCCCCTTCAGCGTCAGGTCGTTGGCGAAGGTGCTCTTGCAGAACTCGATGTAGCGTCCCGGCGCATCGTTGAGCCGGCGTGCCTTGCCGAGATTGCGCGAGTCGACCCACACCGGTGCCTCCTCCAAGGCGGCTTCGACCGCCAGCTCCCACTCGTCGCTGAGCTTGGTGCCGTGCGCGCTGAAGAACTTGATGCCGTTGTCTGGAAACGCGTTGTGGCTGGCGCTGATCACCACGCCGAGGCTCGCGCGCTGCGCCCGCGTGAGATAGGCCACGCCCGGCGTCGGCAGCGGGCCGAGCAGCACCACGTCCACACCCGCCGAGTTGAAGCCCGACTCCAGCGCCGACTCGAGCATGTAGCCGGAGATGCGCGTGTCCTTGCCGATCAGCACCGTCGGCCGCGACTCCGACTGCTTGAGCACACGCCCCACTGCATGCGCCAGCCGCAGCACGAAGTCGGGGGTGATGGGCGCCTGTCCGACGGTGCCACGAATGCCATCGGTGCCGAAATACTGCCTTGTCATTGTCGAGTTTCCTCTCTGTGTTGTTCTCTGTTCATCGCTTGCCAGACGGCCAGCGCCGCGACGGTTTCGCGCACGTCGTGCACGCGAACGATCGCCGCTCCCTTGTCCACGGCCAGCACCGCGGCGGCCACGCTGGGTACCATCCGCTCGCCGGCCGCTTCGATGCCGGTCACCGCGCCCAGCGATGACTTTCGCGACCAACCTGCCAGCAGCGGCAGGCCTGGGCCCAGCAATTCGGCCTGCCGCGCGAGCAGCGCGAAATTCTGCTCGACCGTCTTGCCGAATCCCACGCCGGGATCGAGGACGATGCGTTCCGGCCGCACGCCGCGGTTCGTCAGCGCCTTGACCTGCAGTTCGAGGAATTCGCGCACTGCGGGGACCACGTCCCCGCTCATCGGCGCAACCTGCATCGTCTGCGGATCGCGGTGCATGTGCATCAGGCAAACCCCACACGCCGGGTGCGCAGAGACGACCTCCATCGCGCCGGGCTGACGCAGGGCCCAGATGTCGTTGATGATGTCCGCGCCGAGTTCCAGCACCGCGCGCATCACTTCAGGCTTGTAGGTGTCGACCGATACCGGCACGCGCAGCTTCACCGCTTCGCGCACGACCGGCACCACGCGCGCGAGTTCTTCCTCCAGCGGGACCGCGGGACTGCCTGGCCGCGTCGACTCACCACCGATGTCGAGGATGTCCGCGCCCTCTTCAATCAGTTGCTCGCAATGGCGCAGTGCGGCGTGCGTCGAAGCGTGAGCGCCGCCGTCCGAGAACGAATCGGGCGTGACGTTGACGATGCCCATCACCTGTGGACGCGCAAGGTCGATCGCAAAGCGCGATGTTTGCCAGGCTGCCGTCATGCCGCGTCCCCATGAAAAAACGGGGCCAGAGGCCCCGTTGATTGCCAAAGCTCGGTCACGCTCAGGCTGCGGTCGGCGTCGGATCGGGATTCACCGCCGGCGTACCGCCACTGCCACCGCTGCCGGATGGCGGAACGCGCGGCGTCCAGTCTTTGGGCGGACGCGGCGCGCGGCCGGCCATGATGTCGTCGAGTTGCTCGGTGTCGATGGTTTCCCATTCGAGCAGCGCCTTCGCCATCGCGTGCATCTTGTCGCTGTTCTCCTCGATGAGGCGACGCGCCAGGGCGTACTGCTCATCGATGATGCGGCGGACTTCCGCGTCGACCTTCTGCATGGTCGATTCGCTCATGTTCGTGGTCTTGGTGACCGAGCGGCCGAGGAAGACCTCGCCTTCGTTCTCCGCGTAGACCATCGGGCCAAGCGATTCGGTCATGCCGTAGCGCATCACCATGTCGCGGGCAATCTGGGTCGCGCGCTCGAAGTCGTTGCTGGCGCCGGTGGTCATCTGGTGCATGAACACTTCTTCGGCGATGCGGCCGCCGAAGAGCATGCTGATCTGGTTCAGCATGTATTCGCGGTCGTAGCTGTAGCGGTCCTGCGCGGGCAGGCTCATCGTCACGCCGAGCGCACGGCCACGCGGGATGATCGTGACCTTGTGGACCGGGTCGCACTTGGGCAGCAGCTTGCCGATCAGCGCATGGCCCGACTCGTGGTACGCCGTGTTGCGGCGCTCTTCCTCGGGCATGACCATGCTCTTGCGCTCGGGGCCCATGAAGATCTTGTCCTTGGCCTTTTCGAAGTCCTGCATTTCGACCACGCGCGCATTGCGGCGCGCGGCCATCAACGCAGCTTCGTTGCAGAGGTTGGCCAGGTCGGCGCCCGACATGCCGGGCGTGCCGCGCGCGATGATGCTCGCGTTGACGTCCTGGCCCAACGGCACCTTGCGCATGTGGACGTTGAGGATCTGCTCGCGGCCACGGATGTCCGGCAGCGTCACATAAACCTGGCGGTCGAAACGGCCCGGTCGCAGCAAGGCGGCATCAAGGATGTCCGGTCGGTTCGTCGCCGCGACCACGATCACGCCGAGGTTGGTCTCGAAGCCGTCCATCTCGACCAGCATCTGGTTGAGGGTCTGCTCGCGCTCATCATTGCCACCGCCGAGGCCGGCACCGCGCTGGCGGCCGACCGCGTCGATTTCATCGATGAAGATGATGCAAGGCGCGTTCTTCTTGGCGTTCTCGAACATGTCGCGAACGCGCGCGGCACCCACGCCGACGAACATTTCAACGAAATCGGAACCGGAGATCGAGAAGAACGGCACCTTGGCTTCGCCGGCGATGCTCTTGGCCAGCAGCGTCTTGCCGGTGCCCGGAGGGCCGACCAGCAGCAGGCCACGAGGAATGCGGCCGCCGAGCTTCTGGAACTTGGCCGGGTCCTTCAGGAAGTCGACGACCTCCTTCACCTCTTCCTTGGCCTCGTCGCAGCCTGCGACGTCTGCGAAGGTGACCTGGTTGTTGTTCTCGTCGAGCATGCGGGCCTTGCTCTTGCCGAAGCTGAAGGCGCCGCCTTTTCCACCGCCCTGCATCTGTCGCATGAAGTAGACCCACACGCCGATCAGCAGGAGCATCGGGCCCCAGCTCACCAGCAGGGTCATCAGCAGCGAGCCTTCCTCGCGCGGCTTGACGTCGAACTTGACGTTGTTGGCGATCAGGTCGCCAACCAGCCCGCGGTCGAGATAAGTGGCGGTGGTTCGGATCTTGCGGTCGTCGGTGGTGACCGCGACGATTTCGCTGCCGCCCTGGCCTTCCTGGATCGTGGCGCTCTTGATTCGGTTGTTACGCACTTCCTCGAGGAAGTCCGAGTAGCCGATGTTGCCTGCGCCGGCCACGCCGCGGGTGTCGAACTGCTTGAACACAGTGAACAACACCATCGCGATGACGAGCCATACGGCAACTTTGGAAAACCACTGATTATTCAAACGAAGCTCCAGTCGATAGCGCTTAGCACTGAAAACAAAAAAGGCGCCGTGGGCACGCAATTGGCGCCCATTTTAGGCTTTTCAACCCGAAAAACCCGCTGATTTCCCTATAGCAGCCATAGGACGTGAGCGGTTTTAAGGAGAACGTTACACACCGGCACCGGTATCAATTCGTATCCAGCTACTTGAGCCCGATGCCGACCATGAATGTTTCAGCCGATTTGTCGCGCGATGCCTTGGGTTTGAACGGTTTGACGACGCGGAAGTTGTCCCTGAAGAGTTGGGTCAGCTCGTTGTAGCCGCTGCCGTGGAACAGCTTGGCCACCAGCGCTCCCTCGGGTTTCATATGGTGGCGAGCAAAATCAATCGCAAGTTCGATGAGATGCGCCACGCGCGCCGTGTCGGCCGAGGCGATGCCGGACAGATTGGGGGCCATGTCCGACACCACCACGTCGGCCTTCCGGCCCGCCATCGCGGCGGACAAGCGGTCGAGCACGTCGGCCTCGCGGAAATCGCCTTGAAGGAAGGTCACGCCTTCGATCGGCTCCATGGGCAGGATGTCCAGCGCGATGATCGTGCCCGCCAGTTCTCCGACCGCGGCGCCGTCCGGCGAGAGCCTGCGGCGCACGTACTGGCTCCACGCGCCCGGCGAGGAGCCCAGGTCGACCACGACATGCCCCGGCTTGATCAAGCTCAAGCTTTCGTCGATTTCCTTGAGTTTGTAGGCGGCGCGCGCCCGGTAGCCCTCCTTGGTGGCCAGCTTCACATACGGATCGTTCACGTGGTCGTGCAACCACGCGCGATTGACCTTCTTGGCTTTCGGTTTGGGATTCATTGACATCGATAATACGGGGATGCCCGCCATTCAACTTACCCCTGCGCAGCGCAAGGTGCACCGCGCCGAAGCGCACCACCTCGACCCGATCGTCATGATCGGCGGCGACGGTCTGACCCCCGCCGTCAAGAAAGAGGCCGATGCGGCGCTGAAAGCCCACGGCCTGATCAAGGTGCGCGTGTTTTCCGATGACCGGGCGGCGCGCGAAGCCATGCTCCAGACGTTGGCGGACGACCTGGACGCTGCACCCATCCAGCACATCGGCAAGCTGCTCGTACTTTGGCGCCCGATCCCCGAGAAAGAGCGCGTCCTCGACGAGGACCGCATGCCCGGCCCGCGCGACGTGAAGGTCATCAAATACAGCAAGCGTGGCGGCCAGCGCCCCGAAATCAAGACATTGCGAGTGCTTGGCAACCAGCGCCTGACCTCCGGCGGGAACATCAAGCGGGCCAAGCCGCGCAAGCCGCTGTCGGACAAGAAGCGGCGACAGGCAGACTGAGGATGCCGACCGAGACCGCGGCAGGCCCGCAACGCCACATCCTCTGCATGAAATGGGGCACGAAGTACGGCCCCGAGTACGTCAATCGCCTCTATGCGATGGTGCGCAGGCACCTGACTGGCGACTTCAAGTTCGTCTGCCTGACCGACAACGGTGCAGGGATTCGCAGCGAAGTCGAGTGCTATCCGATCCCCCCGCTCGACCTGGAACTGGCTCCCGGCCAGGTCGACCGCGCCTGGAAGAAGCTGACGACCTTCGAATCCGACCTTCACGGATTGCGCGGAACGGCGCTCTTCATCGATCTCGACGTCGTGATCGTCGGCAGCTTGGACGAATTCTTCGAGTATCCGGGCGAGTTCCTCATCATTCACGACTACGAGCGCCCTTGGCGGCGCCGACGCATCACCGGGAACTCCTCGGTCTACCGGTTCGAACTGGGGGCTCACCCGGACGTGCTGGCGTACTTCCGCCAGAACATGGACAAGGTGCAGGAGGAGTTCCGCAACGAGCAGACCTACCTGTCCGACTTCATGTACCGCAAGGGCACCCTCGCCTACTGGCCTGAAGCCTGGTGCCCGAGTTTCAAGTACCACGGCATCCCGACGTGGCCGACCAACTACTGGAAGGAACCTTTTGTGCCCGAGGGCGCGAAGATCATGGTCTTTCACGGGGAATGCAATCCCCCGGATGCATTGGCCGGTCGGCGCAACCGCCGCTTCAGGTTCATCCGGCCGGCGCGCTGGATCACGCAGTTCTGGCAGACCTGACGACCCGCCCCGCCGGGCCGGTGTCGGTCGGGTTCAGTCCCGCACGCGCCCCATCCGCCAAAGCAGTGCACCGGCGCACAGCCACTGGCCGAGGTACATGCCGCTGCCGAGCGAGTGCCAGAGCCTGAGGTTCTCGCGTGCAAGGATCCGTGGCGCGACGGCGTACTGCTGGAGCAACGCGAGCAACATCGCCGTCACGATCAGGATGACGCCGATCCGATCGGCGTCCGTCAACCGGTCGTCGGCCCTCGACCGGAAATGAATCAGCAGAACGAGCCCGCATGCCAGCGCCACCCAGGTCTGAGCGGCAAACAGCTGGCCCGCGAAGTTGCCGGCCACGGACGGGTTGCCGAGCCGCGAGAAAAGCATCGGGACCACCAGAAAACCGATCGTCGTCAGGCTGCCCCACCAGAGCGCGGCGAGCATGAGCGCGATACGGCCCTTCATTCGGCTTGCGCTCAGACGTAGCTGACCGAAACGATCTCGTAGCGCTTCACGCCGCCAGGTGCCTGGACCTCGGCGGTATCACCCTCTTCCTTGCCGATCAGCGCGCGAGCGATCGGGCTCGAGACATTGATGAGACCCAGTTTCAAATCGGCTTCGTCTTCGCCGACGATCTGGTACCTGACGGCATCACCGGTGTTCTCGTCCTCGAGATCGACGGTGGAACCGAAGACGACCTTGCCGCCTGCATCCAGCTCCGACGGGTCGATGACCTGGGCCGCCGACAGCTTGCCCTCGATGTCCTGGATGCGCCCTTCGATGAAGCCTTGGCGGTCCTTTGCCGCCTCGTACTCGGCGTTTTCGCTGATGTCGCCCTGCGCACGCGCTTCGGCGATCGAGTTGATGACGCCCGGTCGGTCGACCGTCTTGAGCCTTTGCAGCTCTTCGCGCAGTTTCTCGGCACCGCGCTTGGTAATCGGAATGGTGGCCATTGTTTGCTCCAGAAAGCGAAACCGCCGAACGCTGCCGTTCGGCGGTCGATGGGAGAGAAATGATCAGACGAGCTGGCGTCCGGTCAGCCGGCTCAGGATGGCGAGCGGGCTCGATTCGGGATTGTATTGCCTCGCGGCCGGCAGATGCAGCGTCTGCTCGAGCATGTACTGGCCCGCCATCACCGCGTGTGACGTCTGGTCCGAGAAGCAGACCCACACCGAACCGGCCGGGAACGGCACGGTCTGCTGCTCGGAGTTCTTCTGGTACTCGAGATCCGACTTCATGCCATCGTGCAACTGCAGCATGAGATGGTCGTACTCGCTGCGCAGCGACTTCGTCACGCGCAGTGCGCGCAACAGTCGCGCCTGGAGACGCGAATACGGCTTGGCGCGCGGCAGAAAGCGTCGCGCGACCGCCTCGAACGGCTCGCCGACGCGCCAGACTCGTGGCGCACCCTCCGGATTGGCGTTGGTGAACACGCGAAGGATGCGTTCGCCGTAGTTGGGTCGAGACGGAAAGGCATCGACGTGCAGCCGGCGGTCATCCGCCCGCCACGACTGCACGCGCGTTTCGACCTGCGCCGGCCGGTAGCTGGTTGGCGCCAGTCGCAGCGCCGGCGTGTAGTGCGGCAACAGTCCATGGATCAACTGCTGCGCCTGCGCGCGAAAGCGCCCGACCATCGCAGCCACCGCCTGCTGCCGCGCCTCATCGCCCTCCACGCCTTTCAGGCGCCCCTGCGCATCGAGGCTGATGTTGCGGACCTTGGGCGACAGCACCTTGGGCGACAGCAGCGCCCGCTCCTCGGGAAGGATGTCGAACCCGAGCCGGGGGAAGTACAGAACCTTCCCCGCCTCGAGCGCCGCGATCCATGCCTCGTTGGGCACCGCGGCATTCCAGTCGGCCAGATCGAGTTCGACGAGCTGCGATTCCATGGACCGCCTTTCAGAGGTTACGCCGCCACGAGCTTGGCGTGCATTTCCTGCACCGAGATCACGTCGAGCTCGTTCATGTGACGCATGCCTTCGACGGCCGCTTCGGCGCCGAAGATGGTCGTGAACGTCGTGACGCGGGCCAGCAGCGCCGATGTGCGGATCTGACGCGAGTCGGCAATGGCATTGCGGCGCTCTTCCACCGTGTTGATGACCAGCGCAATCTCATTGTTCTTGATCATGTCGACGATGTGCGGGCGCCCTTCGGTCACCTTGTTGACGACCGCGCAGGCGATTCCCGCCGCGTTGATCGCGCCCGCGGTTCCCTTGGTCGCGATGAGCTCGAAGCCCAGCGCCGCCAGACCGCGGGCCACCTCGACCGCACGCGGCTTGTCGTTGTTCTTCACCGAGATGAAGACACGGCCGGACTTCGGCAGGTGTGTGCCGGCGCCGAGCTGCGACTTGACGAAGGCTTCGCCGAACGTCTTGCCTACGCCCATGACTTCGCCGGTCGACTTCATTTCGGGGCCGAGGATGGTGTCCACGCCCGGGAACTTCACGAACGGGAACACCGCTTCCTTGACGCTGAAGTACGGCGGCGTGACTTCCTTCGTGACGCCCTGCGAGGCGAGCGTCTGGCCGGCCATGCAGCGCGCAGCCACCTTCGCCAGCTGGATACCGGTCGCCTTGCTCACGTAGGGCACGGTGCGCGAAGCGCGCGGATTCACTTCGAGGACGTAGATCACGTCCTGGCCATCCTTTTCCTGGATGGCGAACTGCACGTTCATCAGGCCGACCACGTTAAGAGCCTTGGCCATCGCCGCGCTCTGGCGCTTGAGTTCCGCAACGGTTTCGGCCTTCAGGCTGTAAGGCGGCAGCGAGCACGCGGAGTCGCCCGAGTGCACGCCGGCCTGCTCGATGTGCTCCATGACGCCGCCGATCAAGGTCGCGCCGTCCGCATCGCGCAGGCAATCCACGTCGCACTCGGTCGCGTCGTTGAGGAAGCGATCGAGCAGCACCGGCGAATCGTTGCTGACCTTCACCGCTTCGCGCATGTAGCGCTCGAGGTCGCGCTGCTCGTGCACGATTTCCATCGCACGGCCGCCGAGCACGTAGCTCGGGCGCACCACCAACGGGTAGCCCAGTTCGGAGGCCTTTTCGAGCGCCTCGGCTTCGGTACGCGCGGTAGCGTTCGGCGGCTGGCGCAACTTGAGTTCGTGCAGCAGCTTCTGGAAGCGCTCGCGATCTTCGGCCGCGTCGATCATGTCGGGCGAGGTGCCGATGATCGGCACGCCGTTGGCCTCCAGGTCGAGCGCCAGCTTGAGCGGCGTCTGGCCGCCGTACTGGACGATCACGCCGGTCGGCTTTTCCTTGTCCACGATTTCGAGCACGTCTTCGAGCGTCAGCGGCTCGAAGTAAAGACGGTCACTGGTGTCGTAGTCGGTCGAGACGGTCTCGGGGTTGCAGTTGACCATGATGGTCTCGTAGCCGTCCTCGCGCATCGCGAGCGCCGCGTGCACGCAGCAGTAGTCGAACTCGATGCCCTGGCCGATGCGGTTCGGACCGCCGCCGAGCACCATGATCTTCTTCTTGCTGGTCGGGTCGGCTTCGCACTCGTCCTCGTAGGTCGAGTACATGTAGGCCGTGTTGGTGGCGAACTCCGCGGCGCAAGTGTCGACGCGCTTGAAGGCCGGACGCACGCCCAGCGCGCGGCGCTTTTCGCGGATCGCGGTGTCGGTGGTCTTGAGCTGGCGTGCGAGGCGGCGGTCGGAGAACCCCTTCTTCTTCAGCGCAAGCAGCGTGTCGCGGTCGATGTCGCCCAACGACTTGGTTTCGAGCTCGAGCTCGATCTTCACGATTTCCTCGATCTGCACGAGGAACCAGGGGTCGATCTTGGTCAGCGCATGCACCTCGTCGACAGTCAGCCCCATCGCGAAGGCATCGCCAACGTACCAGATGCGGTCCGGACCCGGCTCGCCCAGCTCCTTTTCGAGGACTTCGCGATCCTGCGTCTTCTCGTTGAGGCCGTCGACGCCAACTTCGAGGCCGCGCAGCGCCTTCTGGAACGATTCCTGGAAGGTGCGGCCCATGGCCATCACCTCGCCGACCGACTTCATCTGCGTCGTCAGGCGCGAGTCGGCCTGCGGGAACTTCTCGAACGCGAAACGCGGGATCTTGGTAACCACGTAGTCGATGCTCGGTTCGAAACTCGCGGGCGTGGCTCCGCCAGTGATCTCGTTGCGCAGTTCGTCGAGCGTGTAGCCGACGGCCAGCTTGGCCGCGACCTTGGCGATCGGGAAGCCGGTGGCCTTCGATGCCAATGCGGACGAGCGCGACACACGCGGGTTCATCTCGATGACGATCATGCGGCCGTCCTTCGGATTGACCGAGAACTGGACGTTCGAGCCACCGGTGTCGACGCCGATCTCGCGCAGCACCGCCAGCGAGGCGTTGCGCATGATCTGGTATTCCTTGTCGGTCAGCGTCTGCGCCGGCGCGACGGTGATCGAATCCCCGGTGTGCACGCCCATCGGGTCGAGGTTCTCGATCGAGCAGACGATGATGCAGTTGTCGGCCTTGTCGCGCACGACTTCCATCTCGTACTCTTTCCAGCCGAGCAGCGATTCCTCGATCAGCAGCTCGTTGGTCGGCGAGGCTTCCAGGCCGCGCTTGCAGATGACTTCGAACTCTTCCGGGTTGTAGGCAATGCCGCCGCCGGTGCCGCCGAGCGTGAAGCTCGGGCGGATGACGGTCGGGAAGCCGACGTTCTTCTGGACCGCCCACGCTTCGTCCATCGAGTGCGCGATGCCCGAGCGCGCCGAACCGAGACCGATCTTGGTCATCGCGTCCTTGAACTTCAGGCGGTCTTCGGCCTTGTCGATGGCTTCCGGCGTGGCGCCGATGAGCTCCACCTTGTACTTGTCGAGCACGCCGTTGCGCCAGAGATCGAGCGCGCAGTTCAGCGCCGTCTGCCCGCCCATGGTCGGCAGGATCGCATCCGGGCGCTCCTTGGCGATGATCTTCTCGACCGTCTGCCAGGTGATCGGCTCGATGTAGGTCACGTCGGCCGTGGCCGGGTCGGTCATGATCGTCGCGGGATTGCTGTTGATCAGGATGACCTTGTAGCCCTCCTCGCGCAGCGCCTTGCACGCCTGCACGCCGGAGTAGTCGAACTCGCAGGCCTGGCCGATGATGATCGGGCCGGCGCCGATGATGAGGATGCTCTTCAGGTCTGTGCGCTTAGGCATTCTTCTGCCCCTCTTTGTGCGTTTGCATGAGTGCCGTGAAGCGGTCGAACAGGTAGCCGATGTCGTGCGGGCCTGGCGAAGCCTCCGGGTGACCCTGGAAGCAGAACGCCGGCTTGTCGGTGCGGGCGAGACCCTGGAGCGTGTTGTCGAACAGGCTCACATGCGTCGGGCGCAGGTTGGCCGGCAGGCTCTTCTCGTCCACTGCGAAGCCGTGGTTCTGGCTGGTGATGCTCACCCGGCCGTTGTCGAGGTCCTTCACCGGATGGTTTGCGCCGTGATGGCCGAACTTCATCTTGAAGGTCTTCGCGCCCGAGGCCAGCGCCATGATCTGGTGGCCGAGGCAGATGCCGAACACCGGGATACCGGTTTCGATCAGCTGGCGAGTCGAATCGATGGCGTAGTCGCAGGGCTCCGGATCGCCCGGGCCGTTGGCCAGGAAGATGCCGTCCGGTCGCAGCTTCAGCACGTCGGCCGCCGGCGTCTGGGCCGGCACGACCGTGATGCGCGCGCCGCGCTGGGCCAGCATGCGCAGGATGTTCTTCTTGACGCCGTAGTCGAAAGCGACGACGTGGAAACGGGGCGTGATCTGCACGCCGTAGCCCGAGCCGAGCTTCCACTCGGTCTGGGTCCATTCGTATGTTTCCTTGACGGACACGACCTTGGCCAGATCGAGGCCGGCCATGCTGGGCGCGGCTTTTGCGGCGGCGATGGCCTTGTCGATCAGAGCCTGGGTGACCGCTTCACCTTCGGCCAAGCCGAGGATGCAGCCGTTCTGCGCGCCGTTGGTGCGCAGATGACGGGTGAGCTTGCGGGTATCGATGTTGGCAATGGCAACCGTCTTGCCTCGAACGAGGTACTCGTTCAGCGTTTCCGACTTGCGGAAGTTCGACGCGACGCGCGGCAGGTCCTTGATGATCAGGCCCGCGGCATGGATCTTGTCGGCTTCGATGTCTTCCTCGTTGACGCCGTAATTGCCGATGTGAGGATATGTGAGCGTCACGATCTGCTGGCAATAGCTCGGGTCGGTCAGGATTTCCTGGTAACCGGTCATTGCGGTGTTGAACACCACTTCGCCGGTCGTGGCGCCGGTGGCGCCGATCGAGTTGCCGAGAAAGACCGTGCCGTCTGCAAGCGCCAGGATGGCGGACGGGAATTTTCCCTTGAGAGACAAAAGCACTGGGATCTCCGGATGGATGACGCCCAAAGCGAACCCAAGATGTGACTCGCGGGTCGCGACTTTCGTCGAGGAGTTGGCTTGCGTGCGCTGAGGGCGGGGTATGTTCGGGAAAGCCCTTGATTATAGCCGGCGCAAGGTCACGACTTTGCCCCTACAGCGCTTGCGTGCAAGCAAATTGCGGCTGCGGCAGCGACATTCAGGGACTCCTCGCCGCCCGGCTGCGCGATTCGCATGTGCCTTGCCGCCCGTGCCTCCAGTTCAGCCGATACGCCCTGCCCCTCGTGCCCCATGAGCCAGGCGCAGGGAAACGGCAATTCGGCCCGGTGCAGCCAGTCGCCGCGATGCGAGCTCGTCGCGACGCAAGGGACCTGAAGCGCATCGAGTGCGGCGATCTCGACACCTTCGATCAGCCTGAGCCCGAAATGCGCGCCCATGCCGGCGCGCAGCACCTTCGGGGACCACAGCGCGGCGGTCCCTTTCAAGGCGATCACTTGTTTGAAGCCGAACGCCGCGGCGCTGCGCAGGATGGAGCCGACGTTCCCGGCGTCCTGCAGGCGGTCGAGAACCACGGTGGGCGTATGGGATTCGACCTGGGGACGCTCCGGCAGATCGAGCACGAATCCCATGTGCGCGGGCGATTCGAGCCCGCTGATGCCGGCCATGAGCGCGTCGGCGACGATGACGGTCTTGTCGGCTGCATCGGCCCATTCCACACGTGCCGACGGCCAGATCGATTCCGTGAACAACGCGATCGAGGCCCGAACGCTCCGCTCGCGGGCAGCCCTGCAGAGATGGTCTCCCTCGAGCCAGATCCGTCCGGCCTTCCGGTAGGCGCCGGGCTCGTGCGAGAGCTTCCGCAGTTCCTTGAGCAGCGGGTTGTCGCGCGAGGTGATGTGAGCGGGCTCGGACGTCATGGCGCGATCCGGATCTCGACATCGGTCGTCTGCAGCATGGCCTCGCCGACCACCTGGATGCCCGCCGTCCCGCCCGAATCGCGCGCCAGCACGGCCGCGACCGGACTGAACGATCTCCGGTGGTGCACGCACGCGCCGTGGCGATCCAGTGCCTCGAGGTGCTCGGGCGTGCCATAACCCTTGTGACCGGCGAAACCATAGTGCGGGAACTCGGCATGCAGTTGCTCGCAAAGCCGGTCGCGGTACACCTTCGCAAGGATCGACGCCGCCGAGATCGCCTTGACGCGGGCATCGCCCTTGACGACAGCTTCCGCCAAGACATCCAGCGTCGGCAGCCGGTTGCCGTCCACCAGCACCTTCGCCGGCTTGAGCCGCAACCCTTCGACCGCCCGGCGCATCGCGAGCATGGTCGCCTGCAGGATGTTGTGGGTGTCGATCTCCTCCACGCTGGCCTGCGCGATGGAGCAGCACAGCGCCTTGGCCAGGATCTGGTCGTTGAGCTTCTCGCGCTGCAGGGCGGTCAGTGTTTTCGAATCCGCCAGGCCGCGGATCGGTCGCTGGTCGTCCAGGATCACCGCCGCGGCAACGACCGGCCCTGCCAGCGGGCCCCGTCCCGCCTCGTCGACACCGGCCATCAGGCCCGGCGCATCCCAAGCCAGCGTGGCCTGCTCAGCCTTCAAGAACTTTCTGGATCGCATCGGCGCACAGTGTCGGCGTATCGCGCAGCAAGTCGGCATGCATGGCGCAAAAACGTTGTTGCAAGGCGTGAATCCTCTCGGGCGCATCGAGCCACTCGAGGGTGGCCTCGGCCAACGCTTGCGGCGTTGCGCGGTCCTGCAGCACCTCGGGCACGACGAATTCGCCCGCAAGAATGTTGGGCAGGCCGACCCAGGGCTGAAGCTGCTTGTGGCGCA
The DNA here is from genome assembly GCF_900107745.1 of Variovorax sp. YR216. Lineage (GTDB taxonomy): Bacteria > Pseudomonadota > Gammaproteobacteria > Burkholderiales > Burkholderiaceae_C > Variovorax. Next base: position 495,761 of record NZ_FNRO01000001.1, read on the forward strand.
TGATCAGGTTCCAGGTCAGTGAATTCATGTGATACGAGATCACCATCGGCCGCTTGAAGAGTGCCGCCTCGAGCGTGGCGGTTCCACTCGCGATCAGGGTCACGTCGCAAGCCGCGAGCGCAGCATGGGATTGGCCGTGAAGGAGCTTCACGTGACCCGCCATTCCGCTGGCGTGCAGCAATTGCTCCACCTCGCCGCGAAGGGTTGGCAGAACCGGCACGATGAACTGCAGCGACGGCCTCACCTTGCGCATGAGTGCGGCGGCAGCAAAGAACCTCGGGGCGATGTGACGAACCTCCGAGAGGCGGCTTCCCGGGAGCAGCGCGACCACGGCGGCATCGGCGTCCAGCCCGATCGCGGCGCGAGCCGCTGCGCGATCCGGCACCATCGGGATGACCTTGGCGAGCGGATGGCCGACGTAGGTCGCATCGACGCCGTGCTTGGCGAGAAGCTCGGGCTCGAACGGGAAGATGCAAAGCACGTGATCGGCCGCGGCGCGCAGTTTCACGACGCGCTCCGGCCGCCACGCCCAGATCGAGGGGCAGACGAAATGCGCCGTCTTGATGCCGCTCGTGCGCAAGCCGGCCTCGAGATCGAGATTGAAATCCGGCGCATCGACGCCGATGAAGATGTCCGGGCGTTCAACAAGGAGCCGGGCCCGAAGCTGACGACGGATGCCGGCGATCTCTGCGTAGTGCCGCAGGACTTCGATATAGCCGCGTACCGCAAGCTTCTCCTGCGGCCACCAGGATTCGAAGCCGCGCGACAGCATCTGAGGCCCCCCGATGCCGACTGCCTTCATGGCGGGCCAACGCGCCTGCAGGCCGTCGAGCATCAGGCCCGCCAGCAAGTCGCCCGAAGCCTCGCCCGCGACCAGCGAAAACTGCCGCTGCGTTTCAGACACGGGACAACTCAACGCGCGATGCCGCGCGTGGCACCGGCGAGGAATTCACTCATCATGGCGATGTCCGACGCCGCTTCGGGCATTTCGGCAGCCAGCGCCTCGATCGCGGTGCGCGCCTCGTTCAGCGTCTTGCCCTGGCGGTACAGGAGCCGGTGCATCTGCTTCACCGCCGCGATCCGGGCCGGCGAGAAGTCGCGGCGACGCAAGCCGACCACGTTGAATCCGTGCACCGCGAGTGGATTGCCATCCACCAGCATGAAAGGCGGTACGTCCTGCGAGACCGCACTGGCAAAACCGAGCATCGCATGGGCACCGACCGACACGAACTGGTGAATACCGGTCAACCCGCCCACGGTCACCCAGTCGGCGAGGTGCACATGACCGGCCAGCGTCGTGTTGTTGGCGAGCGTGGTGTGGTCATCGATACGGCAGTCATGCGCGATGTGCGTGTACGCCATGATCCAGTTATCGTTGCCCACCCTCGTCACGCCACCCGCACCGGGCACGCCGATGTTGAACGTGCAGAATTCGCGGATCGTATTGCGGTCGCCGATCACCAACTCCGTGGGCTCCCCGGCGTACTTCTTGTCCTGCGGCACAGCGCCCAACGACGCGAACTGGAAAATCCGGTTGTCGCGGCCAATGGTGGTCCTGCCCTCGATCACGGCGTGCGCGGCAATCGTCGTCCCCGCACCGACCCGCACGTGCGGGCCGATCACGGCGTAGGGACCGACACTCACCGTCGGGTCGAGTTCGGCCTGGGGGTCGACGATCGCCGTCGAATGAATCAGCGTCATGCCACGTAGGATCAGTTGATCTGGCGCATCGCGCACATCAGGGTGGCCTCGCAAGCCAGTTCCGCACCGACGGACGCCTTGCCCTTGAACTTCGAGATGCCGGCCTTCATGCGCTCGATCTCGACTTCCAGCGTCAGCTGGTCGCCCGGCTCCACGGGACGCTTGAAGCGCGCGCCGTCGATCGCCGCGAAGTAGTAGATCGTGTTGTCGTCGGGCACGATGTCGAGCGAATGGAACGAAAGCAGCGCCGCTGCCTGCGCCATCGCCTCGAGCATGAGCACGCCCGGCATCACGGGCCGGTGCGGGAAATGGCCATTGAAGAACGGCTCGTTCATCGTCACGTTCTTGATCGCCGTGATGCGCTTGCCTTTCTCCATCTCGATCACGCGATCCACAAGCAGGAACGGGTAGCGGTGAGGAAGCAGCTTGAGGATTTGATGGATATCGAGCGTCATGATTTCTTGTCCTGCATCGTCATTTTTTCCAGCGCCTTGAGGCGCTCGCGCAGACTGTGCAGTTGCTTGAGCGTGGCTGCATTCTTTTCCCAGGTGGCATTGTCGTCGATGGGAAACACGCCGGTGTAATGGCCCGGCTTGTGAATGGATCGCGTCACCAGCGACGTCGACGAGATGTGCACGTGGTCCGCGATGGTCAGATGCCCGAGCACGCCTGCGCGGCCTCCGATCGTGCAATAGGCGCCGATCGTGGCACTTCCTGCGACGGCGGCGCAGCCCGCCATGGCCGTGTGCTTGCCGATGTGCACGTTGTGGCCGATCTGGATCAGGTTGTCGAGCTTGACGCCGTCCTCGATGACGGTGTCTTCGAGCGCACCCCGGTCGATGCAGGTATTGGCCCCGATCTCCACGTCGTTGCCGATCCGAACGGCGCCCAGCTGCTCGATCTTGACCCAGGCACCTTCGTGCGGGGCGAGTCCGAAACCGTCGGCGCCGATCACGACACCTGGATGCAGGAGGCAACGGTCGCCAATGATGCAATCCTCGCTCACGGTCACCCGGGACTTCAGAACGGTCTCCGCACCGATGCGCGCACCGCGCTCGACCACGCACAGCGCGCCGATGCGCGCCGTCGGGTCGATGGTGGCATCGGGATCGATGACGGCTGTCGGGTGGATCCGCACCGCGTCTGGCCTGGCGTGCGCCTTTCGCCAAAGCTGTGTCAGCCGCGCGAAATAGAGATACGGATCGGACGCAACGATGAACGCGCCGCGCTCCGCTGCCGCATCGCGCATGGAAGGCGCCACGATGACGCACCCCGCCTTCGAGGCGGCAAGTTCCTTGCGGTATTTGGGATTGCTCAGGAAGCTGATGGCATCGGGCTGCGCTGTCGAAAGCGGCGCGAGCCGTTCGATGGACAGTTCCCGATCGCCTTCGAGCTCGCCCCCGAGCGCATCAACGATTTCGCCTAGCCGGATTGCCACACCGAGATGCGGCGCTACTTGCCGCCGTTGGTAGTTGTTGCGTTCAGCGCCTTGATCACCTTCTCGGTGATGTCGTGCTTGGGATTGATGTAGATCGCTTCCTGCAGGATGGCGTCGTACTTTTCCGCCTCGGCGACCTGTTTGACCACACGGTTTGCGCGCTCGTAGACCTGCTGGAGTTCTTCGTTCTTGCGCGCGTTCAGGTCTTCCTGGAACTCGCGGCGGCGACGCTGGAAGTCGCGGTCCTGCTCGACCAACGCGCGCTGGCGGGCGATCCGCTGCGTTTCGGAAAGCGTTGGTGCCTCGCGCTCGAACTTCTCCGAAGCGGCCTTGAGCGCCTCGCCCTGCGCGGTCAGATCCTTCTCGCGCTTGAGAAACTCGGACTCCAGCTTGGCCTGCGCCGCCTTTGCAGGAAGCGCCTCACGCAAGACACGATCCGGATTGACAAATCCGATACGGAAGGTTTCCTGCGCGTGCGCCGGCATCCCCACAGCCATGAGGGCCGGAAGCAACAGCGCGCCAGCGGCACGGAGCAAAGCAGTCATTAGAAGGAAGTTCCGATCTGGAATTGCAAGCGCTGAATTCTATCCTCCGGGACGAAGGTCGTCGGATCCAGCGGGTCTCCCTCGGCCTTCTGGTATCTGACAGGGATCGCATAGGCAAGGCGCAGCGGTCCGAGCGGCGAAATCCAGCTGATGCCCAAGCCCGCCGAGGCACGGACTTTCTTGATCGCATCCCACTGCGCATCCGTCCAGAAGCCGGCAGGCCGGTCGGCGAACACGTTGCCCACGTCGACGAAGCCGTAAAGACGCAGCGTGCGATCGTTGCCGGCACCCGGGAACGGCGTGCTCAGCTCGGCGTTGAAAATCGCCTTCTTGGTGCCGCCCAAGGCAGCAGTCTGTTGTCCGGGGTAGAGCGGCTTGTCACGCGGGCCAAGGGAGTTTTGCTCGAAGCCGCGCACGGAGCCCAGGCCACCCGCATAGAAGTTCTTGAAGATCGGATACGCCTTGTTGCCATAGGCATCCGCATAGCCAAGCTCGCCGTTGATCGCAAACGTGTACTGCTTGTTGATTGGGTAGAACTGCTGGTACTGGTAATTCGCCTTGTAGTACTGCATGTCCCCGCCCGAGCCCACCTCGAGGTTGGCCCGCTGCAGGCGTCCACGGGTCGGCACCAAGGCGCTGTCGCGGTCATCACGCGACCAACCGACCGTCAATGGAATACCCCAAACCGAATCCTGTCGGCAAGAGACGATGAATTGCCCGGTCGAATCCGTAATGCAACCGAAATAGTCGCGATAGGACTGCGGCGTCAGCAGAGCGACCCTGTTACCCGGGTCAAACCGATATTGCTCGAGACCCGCACCGAAGTAGACCGTGTCGACTTCGCTGAAGGGCACCCCGAACCGAATGCTGCCCCCCTGATTGACCAGCTTGTAATCACCGTCCTGGGTGTAGTACGGACGGGTCGTGGTGCTGTACAGGCTGAGGGAGCGGGAGATCCCGTCCTTCGTGAAGTACGGATCGACCGTCGTCAACGAAATCGCGCGGTTGTACTTGCTGGTGTTGACCTGCACACCGAGGTAGTTGCCGGAGCCGAAGACGTTTTCCTGGGAGATGCCGAAGGTCAAGGAGACCTTTTCCGAGGTGGAGAAGCCGGCGCCCAATTGCAGCGTGCCGGTGGGTTTCTCGGTCACGTTGATCACCAGGTCCACCTGGTCCGGCGAGCCTGCCACTTCCTGGGTGTCGACGTTGACTTCGGTGAAGAAGCCCAGGCGATCGACGCGGTCGCGCGACAGCTTGATTCTGTCGCCGTCGTACCAGGATGCTTCGAACTGCCGGAATTCCCGGCGAATGACTTCGTCCCGCGTGCGATTGTTGCCGCCGATGGAGATCCGGCGGACGTACACACGACGGCCCGGATCTGCATTCAAGGTCAGCGCGACGCGGTTGTTGACCCGATCGATCTCCGGCTCCGCCTGAACGCGCGCAAAGGCGTAGCCGAACGAGGCGAAGTAGTCGGTGAAGGCCTTGATCGTCTCATTGACCTGCTCGCCGTTGTAGGGCTCACCCGCCTGGATGGTCACGAGCGACTTGAATTCATCCTCGCGACCGAGGAAGTTGCCCGACAGCTTGACGCCCGAGACAACGAACTTCTGGCCTTCGGTGATGTTGACCGTGACCGCAAGGTCCTGGCGGTCCGGCGAAATGGCAACCTGGGTCGAATCGATGTGGAACTCCAGGTAGCCGCGCGTCAGGTAGTACGAGCGCAGCGTCTCGAGGTCGGCGTTGAGCTTGGCCCGCGAGTACTGGTTGGATTTGGTGTACCAGCTCAGCCAGCCGCCGCTGTCCTGGTCGAAGAGGCTGAGCAGCGTCGACTCGCTGAAATCCTTGTTGCCCACGATGCGCACTTCGCGGATACGCGCGGACTCACCCTCGGTCACGGTAAAGGTCAGATTGACGCGATTACGCTCGATCGGCGTGACCGTCGTGACGACCTGCGCGTTGTAGAGGCTGCGGCCCACGTACTGGCGCTTGAGTTCCTGTTCGGCGCGATCGGCCAGTGCCTTGTCGAAAGGCCGGCCTTCCGCCAAGCCCACTTCGCGCAGTGCCTTCTGGAGCGCAGTCTTGTCAAATTCCTTGGTGCCGACGAATTCGACATCGGCGATGGTCGGCCGCTCTTCCACGATCACGACGAGCACGTCCCCGTTGACGTCGATCCGAACATCCTTGAACAAACCAAGATCGAACAACGCACGGATCGCAGCCGAACCACGCTCGTCGTTGTATTGATCACCCACGCGAAACGGCAGCGAGGCGAAGATGGTCCCCGGCTCCACACGCTGAAGGCCTTCGACCCGAATGTCGCGAACCGTGAATGGTTCGACCGCCCAAGCCGCCGTGGCGGCAATCGCGCTGGCCACGATTGCGGCGACGCTGCGCAGGCGAAAGCGACTGAATGATTTGTTCATCTGTGAAATTGAGCCAGCGCGGAACGGGCCGGCAGATAGTTAACCAAAGAGCCGCGTGACGTCGTTGAAGAGTGCGATCGACATCATGACCAGCAGCAACGCGACACCGCCGCGCTGTAGCCGTTCCATCCATGCGTCGGAGACACCCCTGCCGGTCAGGCCCTCCCAAAGATAATACATCAGGTGTCCCCCATCGAGGACCGGCAGAGGCATCAGGTTCAGCACGCCGAGACTCACGCTGATCAGCGCGAGAAAAACCAGATACTGGGTCAATCCGAGACTCGCCGATTTGCCCGCATAGTCGGCAATCGTCAGCGGCCCGCTCAGGTTCTTCAGCGACGCTTCGCCGATGATCATCTTGACCATCATGCGCACCGTCAGGGCCGAGACCTCCCAGGTGCGAACAACGCCATTCTTGACTCCTGCGATCACACCCTGCCGCACCAGGACCATCTCGGGTGGCGCACCCACGTAGGCACCGATGCGGCCGACCTTCCCGGCGCCTTCTTCGCGCACCTCGGGGGCAACGTCGATCTTGATCAACCGCCCTCCGCGCTCGATCTGCCAGGTCTGGCTGCGCGGCTGATCGCCATCGACCGAGGCACGAATGACCTCGCGCAACTGCTGGCCATCAACGATCCCGACGGCACCGATTTCGCGCACGACATCGCCGGTGCGAAGTCCAGCGCGCTCCGCCGCGCCCTTGGGCATGACTTCACCGATCTCGGGGCGGGTCAGCGGCGCGACGACGCCGATCTTGCGGAACATCTGCGCGTCGGCATCCTTGGCCTCGACGCGGCTCAGAGGCAGCACGAGTTCGCGCGATGGACGTCCGCCCTCACCCGCAATCTCCAACGTGAGATCGCGCCGGTCCAACGCCCCTCGGGTGATGCGCCAGCGAAGATCTTCAAAGGATTGGACGTTCTCGAGATCGCCGTCGAAGCCTGCCCGCGTGACATGCTCACCGCCGCGCAGACCCGCCGTCTCCGCGAGGGAGGCCGCAACGGGTCGGGCGAGCTTGGCGACCGGCTCCTGCACACCGATCCAGTTGACCAACGTGTACAGCAGCACCGCCAGTAGCAGATTGGCCAACGGACCGGCCGCGACGATGGCGGTGCGAGAACGCAGACGCTGGGTGTTGAATGCGCGATGCCGCTCCTCGGGCGCGACCGGGCCTTCTCGCTCGTCGAGCATCTTCACGTAGCCGCCGATCGGAAACGCGCCGATGACGAACTCCGTGTCCTGCCCCGGGTGCTGGCGCTTCGGCGTCCAGCGATAGAGAGTCGGACCGAAGCCGATCGAGAAGCGCAACACCTTCACGCCGCATGCGACGGCCACACGGTAGTGACCGTATTCGTGCACCGCGATCAAGAGGCCCAGTGCAACGATGAAGGCAACAACTGTGAGCATCGGGTGTCCCGGAAGTTGGATGGCGTCAGGCCGCGAAACGCAGCGCCGCGGCATTGGCCGCGGCTCGGGCGGTCGCATCGAGTGCGAGAAGGTCCCCGAGCGACTGCGGCTTGGAGGGATGCACCACTTCCAAAGTTTCCATGTTGACCGCGTGGATGCGGTCGAAGCGCAGCCTGCGATCGAGGAAGGCTTCGACGGCGACTTCGTTGGCCGCGTTCAAAACCGCCGTGGTCCCGGGTTCCGCGCGGAGCGCCTGCCAGGCGAGGTCGAGCCCGGGGAAAAGCTCCGCATTGGGCGAGTCGAACGTGAGTGCGGCCATCTGGCGGAAATCGAGCCGGGTTGCGCCGCTCTCGATGCGCTCGGGCCATGCGAGTCCGACCGCGATGGGAACGCGCATGTCGGGCGTCCCCAATTGCGCAATCACGGACGAATCGGTGAACTGGACCATCGAGTGCACCACGCTCTGCGGATGAATCACCACCTCGATCTGCTCCGGCTGCACGCCGAAGAGATGGCGTGCTTCGATGACCTCGAGCGCCTTGTTCATCATCGTTGCCGAATCCACCGAGATCTTGCGGCCCATGACCCAGTTGGGATGGGCACACGCCTCCTCCGGCGTCACGTTCGTCAGCGACGCGGGCAGGCGTGTACGGAAGGGGCCACCGGAGGCGGTGAGGATGATCTTGTCGATGCGCCGAGCCCAGGTCGACGGATCTTCCGGAAGCGACTGGAAGATCGCCGAATGCTCGCTGTCGATCGGCAGCAAGGTCGCGCCACCGGCCCGCACCGTGTTCATGAACAGGTCGCCGCCGACCACCAGCGCCTCCTTGTTGGCCAGAAGCAGACGCTTGCCCGCACGGGCCGCGGCGAGGCACGGGCCCAACCCGGCGGCCCCAACGATCGCCGCCATCACGGCGTCGGCGTCTTCGTGCGAAGCGATGGACTCGAGGGCTCCCGCGCCCATCAGAACGCGCGTCGGCAGACCGTTCCGGGCCAATTTGTCGGCGAGCAATTCAGCGTGCGCCGCGCTCGCCATCACGGCGAACTTCGGAGCGAAACGCGCACATTGCGCGAGCATCTCATCGACCTTCGTGGCCGCGGACAGTGCAAAGACCTCGAAGCGGTCGGGATGGCGGGCGATCACGTCGAGGGTGCTGACACCGACGGACCCCGTCGATCCGAGCACCGTGACGCGCTGTTTGGTTGTGTTCACAAGAAAGCCAACATCATTGCAATGGGCAGCGTCGGAAGCAGCGCGTCGACCCGGTCGAGTACGCCGCCATGCCCTGGCAGCAAGGCGCTGCTGTCCTTGGCGCCGGCGCTCCGTTTGATCAGCGATTCGACCAGGTCGCCGACCACGCTCATCGCCGCGAGGAATATTACGCTGATCACGAGCAGCCACCAGCCTCGCTCGGCGAGCCGGGTGTACAGGCTCGCGACGCTCGCCTGCAGGGCCGAATCGCACCAGGCCCAGGCCAGGGCAAGAATGAGCACACCGGCCATCCCACCCCAGACACCCTCCCAGCTCTTTCCTGGACTGATCGTCGGCGCCAGCTTGTTTCGCGTGAACTTGAGACCGAACGCGCGGCCCGAAAAATACGCGAAAACATCCGCAACCCACACCAGCACGAGGACGGAAAGAAGAAAGTTGATCCCCACGACCCGCGCCTGCACCGCGGCGAGCCAGGCAACCCACAGCGCGAGCTGCCCGCCGACGAGGCGCAACCCCCTTGGAATCCGCGGCCAGCCGGGAACCGCCGCGCGCAGCAACGCCGCCCCGCCGAGCACCCATCCAGCACTGGCCGCGATCCACACCGGAAGCAGGGAACTCTCCAGCAACCCCAGCCACCACGAGAGCCCGCAGAGCGCGGCGATCTCGGCGCCAAGAAACAGCGAGATGCGCGGACCATAACCGTTGAGTCGCCCCCATTCCCATCCCGCGGCCGCGATCAGCGCCAGCATCACGCAGGCGAAAGGGACATGGGACGGATAGAAGAGCGCAGGCAGCAGGATCGCCAGCAGGACGACCGCGGTGATGATGCGTTGTTTGAGCATTCGCTCAGGCGGCTTGCTGATCGGGGCGCGCCGCCCGAACCTGAGCGGAGGTCTGACCGAAGCGGCGCTCGCGGTTCTGATAGACAGCGATGGCCTCGTCCAGCGCGGCCTCGTCGAACTCGGGCCACAGGCGATCGCTGAAGAACAGCTCGGCGTAGGCGCTTTGCCAGAGAAGGAAATTCGAGAGGCGCTGTTCGCCGCCGGTTCGGATGAACAGATCGGGATCGGGAACGTGCGACAGTGCCATGGCCGCGTCGAGGTTGGCTTCGGTCAGCGCCTCGCCGCGCGCAGCCAGTTGTGCCGCGGCGCGCGCGATGTCCCAACGCCCGCCGTAGTTGAAGCACACATTGAGCACCAGGCGCGTGTTGTGAGCCGTCGCCGCCTCGGCCTGCAGCAGGCCTGCCGCGATCTTCTCGGACAAGCCACTGCGCTCGCCAACGAAGTGGAGTCGCACGCCATCCTGCAGGAGCCTGGGCACTTCGCGCCCGAGGGCCACGACCATCAGGTCCATCAGCCCCGAGACCTCCTCGACAGGACGATTCCAGTTTTCGGACGAGAACGCGAACACGGTGAGCACCGAGACACCGCGTGCAGCACACGCTTTGACGCACCGTCGCAGGGACTCGACGCCTTGCTTGTGCCCGGCGACGCGCGGCAGAAAGCGGCGTGTCGCCCAACGGCCGTTCCCGTCCATGACGATCGCAATGTGATGGGGAACGGCGGGCGCTGCGCTCATTGTCAGACCGCCATGATCTCGGCTTCCTTTGCAACCACGAGGCGGTCGATTTCCGCGATGTGGCGATCGGTCACCTTCTGGATTTCGGCTTCGGCGCGTTTCTGATCGTCTTCGGAGGCCAGCTTTTCCTTGACCAGCTTCTTGATCGCGTCGTTGGCGTCGCGGCGTAGGTTGCGCGTGGCGATCTTGGCGTTCTCGCCTTCGGTGCGGACGAGCTTGGTCATCTCCTTGCGGCGCTCCTCGCTCATCGGCGGCATCGGCACGCGGATCAGGTCGCCCATCGACGCCGGGTTGAGGCCCAGATCGCTCTCGCGGATCGCCTTCTCGATCTTGGCGCCCATGCCCTTTTCCCAGGGCTGGACACTGATCGTGCGGGAATCGATCAACGAGACATTCGCCACCTGCGACAGCGGCACGCTGGAGCCGTAGTAGTCGACGTGGATGGAATCGAGCAACTGAGGATTGGCACGTCCCGTGCGGATCTTGGTCAGGTTGTGTTGGAACGCCGCCAGCGATTGGTTCATCTTGGCGTCAGTCGTGGTCCGGATTTCTGCGATGGTCATATTCTTTCTCCACTCAGGCATGCACCAGCGTGCCTTCGTCCTCGCCCATCACGACACGCTTGAGCGCGCCATTCTTGAAGATCGAGAACACCTTGATCGGCAGGTTCTGGTCGCGGCACAGCGCGAAAGCCGTGGCGTCCATGATGCCGAGATTCTGCGCGATGGCCTCGTCGAAACTCAGCCGCGAATAGCGGGTTGCGCTCAGGTCTTTCTTGGGGTCTGCCGTGTAGACGCCATCGACCTTGGTCGCCTTCAGAACCAGTTCGGCGCCGATCTCGGCGCCGCGCAAGGCCGCGGCCGTATCGGTGGTGAAGAACGGATTGCCGGTCCCGGCGGCGAAGATCACGACCTTGCCCTCCTCCAGGTACTGGAGCGCCTTGGGACGGACGTAGGGTTCGACGACCTGCTCGATCGCGATGGCGGACATCACGCGCGCGATCAGACCCTGCTTGTTCATCGCATCGGCGAGAGCCAGCGCGTTCATGACGGTCGCGAGCATGCCCATGTAGTCGGCCGTGGCGCGGTCCATGCCGACCGAGCCTCCCGCGACGCCGCGGAAGATGTTGCCGCCGCCGATGACGACGGCCACCTCGACCCCCATGTTCACGACCTCGGCAACTTCACCCACCATCCGGACGATGGTCGCCCGGTTGATGCCGAATGCGTCGTCCCCCATCAACGCCTCTCCCGACAGCTTCAACAAGATTCGCTTGTGGGCCGGGCGGGTTTCTGGCATGGAGAGTTCCTTTGAAAATTGGGCGTTTGCGAGTGTATGACGTGGAATTGAAACAGCGGCGACGCCATGACGCGCCGCCGCTGATTGGCCTTGACTCAGGCTGCAGCAGCCTTCGCGGCCGCGACCTGGGCAGCCACTTCGGCCGCGAAGTCATCGACCTTCTTCTCGATGCCTTCGCCGACCACGTACAGCGTGAACGACTTGATCGTGGTGCCGGCAGCCTTGAGCATCTGCTCGACGGTCTGCTTGTCGTTCTTCACGAACGGCTGGTTGTGCAGCGACACTTCCTTGAGGTACTTCTGCACGCTGCCTTCGACGCGCTTGGCGACGATATCGGCGGGCTGCGGCTGCTTGCCGGCGGCTTCGGCGGCCTTGCGGTCTTCTTCCGCCTTGCCGGCGGCGACAGCACGTTCCTTCTCGATCAGCTCAGCCGGCACCTCGGCCGACGAGATCGCCACGGGCTTCATCGCGGCGACGTGCATGGCAACGTCCTTGGCGGCGGTTGCGTCGCCTTCGAACTCGACCATCACGCCGATGCGGGTGCCGTGGAGATACGTCGCCAGCTTGCCGTTGCCAGCGAAGCGCTTGAAGCGGCGGAACGTCATGTTCTCGCCGATCTTGCCGATCAGGCCCTTGCGAACGTCTTCGAGCGTGGGGCCGAAGCTGTCCTGCTCATACGGCAGCGCGGCGAGCGCATTCAGGTCCGCGGGATTGTGCTTGGCGACCAGCATGGCGGCAGCGTTGGCAAACGCCAGGAAGCTGTCGTTCTTGGAGACGAAGTCGGTTTCGCAGTTGATCTCGACGATCGCACCCGCGTCGCCCTCGGCATAGGCGGCGACCACGCCTTCGGCCGTGATGCGGCTCGAAGCCTTACCCGCCTTGTTGCCCAGCTTGATGCGCAGCAGCTCTTCGGCCTTTTCCATGTTGCCGTCGGCTTCGGTGAGCGCCTTCTTGCACTCCATCATCGGAGCGTCGGTCTTTGCGCGCAGCTCTGCGACCATGCTTGCGGTGATTGTTGCCATGTGTATTCTCCGTTCGGTTTGTCAGTTGCCGCCCCTCGCGGGCGTCACGAAAATCAGATTAAAAAAAAGGGGCTTCGAGGCCCCTTCTTCAGGCTCGAACGAGCACAAATCAGGCGGAAGCGCCCTCTTCGACCTCGACGAACTCGTCGGAATTGCCTTCGGACACAGCCTTGACCACATCGCTGACGGCGTTCGCACGGCCTTCGATGATCGCGTCGGCGATGCCGCGCGCATACAGCGTGACTGCCTTCGACGAGTCATCATTGCCCGGGATCACGTAGTCGATGCCTTCGGGCGAGTGGTTGGAGTCCACCACACCGATGAGCGGGATGCCCAGCTTCTTGGCCTCGGCCACGGCGATCTTGTGGAAACCGACGTCGATCACGAAGATGGCGTCCGGCAGCGCACCCATGTCCTGGATGCCGCCGATGTCCTTCTCGAGCTTCTCGATTTCGCGCGTGAAGGTGAGCTGTTCCTTCTTGCTCAGGCTGTCGAGACCGGCTTCGAGCTGGGCCTTCATGTCCTTCAGACGCTTGATCGACGTCTTGACGGTCTTGAAGTTCGTCAGCATGCCGCCGAGCCAGCGGGTATCGACGTAGGGAACGCCGGCGCGGCGCGCTTCGGCAGCAACGATCTCACGAGCTTGACGCTTGGTGCCAACCATCAGGATCGTGCCGCGATTGGCGGTGAGTTGCTTGGCGTACTTCATCGCATCCTGGAACATCGGGAGCGACTTTTCCAGGTTGATGATGTGAATCTTGTTGCGGTGACCGAAGATGTACGGGGCCATCTTGGGGTTCCAGAAGCGGGTTTGGTGTCCGAAATGGACGCCGGCTTCCAGCATTTCGCGCATGGTGGTCGACATAGAGATAACTCCAAAGGTTGGGTCTAAAATCCAGCCCGTTTTGTGCGCCTCATTGAGACCTCACAACACCTTGATTGGGCTGGTTTGCGGATGCGCTTCACTCTGGGACGCTGGGAAAACACCAGAAAACGTGAGTAAAAGTACCCGGAGCGAAACCCAAAGAGTATAGCACGCGCCCCCGTCCACCCCGCCTCATCCCCTCCCGACATGCGCCTCGACCTGCACGCCGCCCGCCACACCCTGACGACGGGCGCCTCCGACGCACGCACCGAAATGGAGCACTCCATCGCCGCGGCCGAATCGGCAGCCTGCGAGCATGTCTTCACGCGCACCCTTTTCGACGAGGCCAGGCGCAAAGCGACAGAGGCCCGGCCGGAACTGCCCTTGGCGGGGCTCGCCTTCACGGCCAAGGATCTTTTCGACGTCGCTGGCCAGCCGACGCCCGCCGGCTCGACAGTGCTGTCCCATGCACCGGCGGCGAAGGCCGATGCCGTCGCGGTCGCACGTCTGCGCGCCGCCGGAGGCGTCCTGCTCGGCAGGACGAACATGACGGAATTCGCCTTCTCGGGCGTTGGAATCAATCCCCACCACGGAACGCCAGCCAATCCGAGCGATCCTGGAACGCCGCGCATTCCGGGCGGCTCGTCCTCCGGCGCCGCGGTGTCCGTTGCAACAGGCGCAGCGTTCATCGGGCTGGGCTCGGATACCGGTGGGTCGATCCGGATTCCCGCCGCACTCAACGGGATCGTGGGGTTCAAGAACACCGCACGACTCGTTCCCACAGACGGCGCTCTCCCGTTGTCGACGACGCTCGACACGGTGTGCGCGATGACACGGTCGGTCCGCGATGCGATCACCGCGCACGAAATCCTCGCGAACCGTCGCGTCATCGCGGGAAACGCGTCGCTGGCGACCTACCGGTTCGCAGTCTCGAGAGACCTTTTCCAGAATGAAATGGACGCCGCCGTTGGCACAGCCTTCGAGCGGACGCTCCGCACGCTGCGAAACGCGGGCGCGCAGATCACCGAAATCAGCCTCCCGGCGCTGGCGGACCTGCCGGCGATCAATGCCACGGGGGGTTTCTCCGCGGCGGAGTCCTACGCCTGGCACCGCCATCTGCTGGAGCGCAGCGGCGCAGGGTACGACCCGCGCGTCGCGCAGCGCATCCTCAAGGGCGCGACGATGAGGGCCCATGAGTACATCGATCTCTGCCACGCCCGACGACACTGGATCGCCCGCATGGAACAGGCGCTCGCACCTTTCGACGCGGTGCTGTCGCCGACGGTGCCGATCACCGCTCCGACCATCGCGAGCGTGGCGCCGGGAGCGGAGCGCGACGAGGCGTTCTTCCGCATCAATGCGCTGCTTCTGCGCAATCCTGCCGTCGTCAACATGCTCGACGGCTGCGCCATCTCGATTCCGTGCCACGCCCATGGCGAGTTGCCGGTCGGCCTGATGATCTGGCACGCAGCGCTTCGCGACGACGGGGTGCTGGCCGCGGCGCTGCAGGCGGAGCAGGTGCTCGCCGGCCGGTGATCTGACCCGATACCGCGCCAGGACGCCAAATCAATATCTGCAAAGTACCGAATGAAAGTAGCGATCGTGGGCGCCGGCATCATCGGCGTCACCACTGCGTGGGAGTTGGCCTCGGACGGCCATGAAGTCATGGTCTTCGACCGCCGCGGTGCCGCGGCCGAGGAATCGAGTTTTGCCAACGCGGGCGTCGTCGCACCGGGCTACGTCACTCCGTGGGCGGCCCCGGGCATGCGCGGCAAGGTGCTTCGCTCCCTTCTGTCCACGCACGGCGCGGTCAAGCTGCGCTGGCCGCTGTCGATGCGCGACATGCGCTGGATGGCGCACTGGCAGCGCGCGTGCAAGCTCGAAACCTACCTGGCCAATCGCACGCGACTGCAGCGGCTCGCCTTCTACAGCCGCACGCGCCTTCATGCCATCACCGAAGCTTGCGAACTCGACTATGAGCGCAGCGACGGTTATCTGGTGCTGATGCGCTCCAAGCGCGAGAAGAAGCTGGTGCAGGCCGGCCTCGACGTGCTGCGCACAGCCGGAACCAAGTTCCAGGAGATCGACGCCGACGAGGCCCGCAAGATCGAGCCGGCGCTGAATGCCGACACCGCCCTCGCCGGCGCCATCTATCTGCCGGACGACGAGGTGGCCAACTGCCGGCAGTTCGCGCAGCTGCTGAAGTGGGAAGCCGAGGCGCTGGGTGCCCAGTTCCATTTCAACTGCGACCTGGCGCCACTCAAGCGTGCCGCCCCCACCGAGATTTCGCTCGCGGCCGGCTCCGAGAGTCACCGCTTCGACGCGGTAGTGGTCTGCGCCGGCGTTGCCTCCGCGGACTTGCTCAGACCGCTGGGACTGCGCGTACCGCTGGCCCCGGTCTATGGGCATTCGATCAGTGCCAACATCCGGGAACCGCTGAGCGCGCCTCGCAGTGCGGTGATGGACGAGCGGTACAAGGTCGCGATCTCCAGGCTCGGCCTCAGGGTGCGCGTCGCGGGGAGCGCAGAGATCGGCGGCTCATTGGGAACCATCAACCCGGCTTCGCTGCAGACGCTCTACAAGGTGCTCCAGGACTGGTTTCCCGGCGCGGTGACGCTTCGCTCGGGTGTGCAGCAATGGAAAGGTGCTCGGCCGATGCTGCCGGATGGGCCGCCGATCATCGGCCGCAGCGGCATACCGGGCGTCTGGCTGAACCTCGGCCACGGATCGAGCGGTTGGGCCCTCTCGTGCGGCAGCGCGCGGGTTCTGGCGGACCTCATGGAGGGCCGCGACCCCGGCATCGATCTCGAGGGTCTCGGGATGGAGCGCCTGCTGGAACACTGACCCGACGAGGACTGCCGCATGCTTCGCATCACCGCCGCCACCGCCGCCGACCTGTTCGACATCGCAGCCACGCGCCGGATCGAGGAAACGGCTGCCAAGGCACTGCCGCCGCACACGCTGATGCAGCGCGCAGGGCTGGCCGTGGCCCGGCTCGCGATGGCGCTGGCGCCGCATGCGCGTGTCATCTGGGTGGCCTGCGGACCCGGCAACAACGGGGGCGACGGCTTCGAGGCGGCAGCCCAGCTTCAGCGGCGCGGCTTCAGGACGGTCGTCACCCGCATCGGGGAGGACGACCGGCTCCCGGCCGATGCGCAAGCTTCGCTCCGGCGCGCACAGGAGGCGGGCGTCATCTTTGCCGAAACGCCACCGACGCACTACGAACTTGCAGTGGATGCCCTGCTCGGGATCGGGTCCGTCCGCCCACCGTCAGGCGCGATGCTCGACTGGCTTCGCCAGATGGCCAGCGGCGTCGCACCGGTGCTCAACATCGATACGCCGTCCGGGCTAGACGCCGATACGGGCGTTTTGGCCGAGAACTACCTGCAAGCCGGGAGTGCGCAGGTCCGCCGCGTTTGTTTGAGCCTGCTGACGCTCAAGCCCGGGCTTTTCACGGCCCACGGCCGCGATGCCGCTGGCGAGGTGTGGTTCGACGATCTCGGCATAGCGGACATCGTCGAGCCCCCGACAGCCCGGTTGCCCGGCATCCCCGCCGCTTTGCTGCGGCAGCACGCCTCGCACAAAGGAAGCTACGGCGACGTCGCCGTGATTGGCGGCGCACCTGGAATGGCCGGCGCCGCCTTGCTCGCAGGATCTGCAGCCCTCAACGCTGGCGCAGGGCGAGTGTTCGTTGCGCTGCTCGATCCTGGCGCGCCGGCACTCGATCAGGTGCGGCCCGAGCTCATGTTCCGCCGAGCCGACACGCTTGACCTCTCGGGCATGACCGTCGTGAGCGGATGTGGAGGTGGCGCCGCGGTGGGCGAACTGCTGCCGCACATCCTCCGGACCGCCGATACGTTGGTTCTCGATGCGGATGCGCTCAACTGCATCGCCGCGGATCCCGCGCTGCAGGGCCTGTTGAAGGCCCGCGCCTCATCTGGCCCCTCGACGGTTCTGACGCCCCACCCACTCGAAGCGGCTCGGCTGCTGGGCTCGAACACCGGCGAGGTTCAGCGCGACCGCCTCGCGGCGGCGCACGAACTCGCAAAGCGGTTCGGCGCGATCGTGGCGCTGAAAGGTTCGGGCACGGTGATAGCGCAGCCCGACGGAATCCCGGTGATCAACCCGACCGGCAATGCGCGACTGGCGACGGCCGGCACCGGCGACGTGCTCGCCGGCATGGTGGGTGCAGCACTCGCTGCCGGCCTCGCGCCGATGGCGGCAGCCTGCGAGGCCGTCTGGCGCCACGGCGACCTGGCGGATCGCTGGCCGGACGAGGTCCCGCTCACAGCAGGTGCGCTCGCCGGCGGCTGCCCGCCTGTCGCCCGCTGAACGATCAGCCGCGGCCCACGAAGGGCATCTTGGTCGCCATCACCGTGTGGAAGAGCACGTTGGCGTCCAACGGCAGATTGGCCATGTAGAGCACCGACTGCCCGACGATCGACACATCCATGGTCGGCTCGATCGCGATCTCGCCGCTGGCCTGCGGGACACCCTTGGTCATGCGCGCCGCGAGTTCGGTCAGTGCATTGCCCACATCGATCTGGCCCACCGCGATGTCGTGCTTGCGCCCATCCAGCGAAGCCGTTTTGGTCAGGCCTTCGACCGCGTGCTTGGTCGACGTGTAGGCCATTGAATTCGGCCGCGGCGTCGTGGCCGAGATCGATCCGTTGTTGATGATGCGGCCGCCGCGCGGCGTTTGCGAACGCATCGTGCGGAAGGCCTGCTGGATGCAATAGAACATGCCGTTCAGGTTGATGTCGACGACGCCGCGCCACTGCTCCGGCGTCCAGTCCTCGAACGGTCCGGGCGGATTGCCCACGCCAGCGTTGTTGAACAGCAGATCGACTCGGCCGAAGCGCTCCACCGCCGAAGCGAACAGCGCCTGCACCGATTCAGGGTTGGCAACGTCGGTCGGCACCGCGAACGCCCGTGCACCCGCGCCCGACTCCTTGGCCACCTGCTCCAGCGGTTCGAGGCGGCGGCCGGCCAGCGCGACGCTCCATCCATCGCCGAGCAAGGCCAGTGCAGCCGCTTTTCCAATGCCGCTCCCCGCACCCGTGACGATCGCGACACGGCTCTTCTTTTCAACGCTCATTCAAATCTCCTTGGGTCAACGGCGCGTCTTGCGCCCTTTCATCTTGTTGGCCGCCTTCTTGACCGCAGTCTTGAAGGCTTGCATCGCCGACTTTGGCGCGCGTTCGCTCCGTTCGACGGCTTCGGGCTTCTTGCGCGCGCTGCGCTTGGCGGAGGCTTTGACGGGCACCCCGCTCGGCGCGGCACCCTTGTCCTTCATCGCACGCGCCGCGAGTTCCTCGCCTTCGCGCACCAGCCGGAAATCGATCTTGCGGCCGTCCAGGTCGACGCGGCTGACCTGCACGCGTACGCGCGTGCCGATCGCGTAGCGGATCCCCGTGCGTTCACCGCGCAGCTCCTGGCGCTGCTCGTCGAACTTGAAGTACTCGCCGCCGAGTTCGGTGATGTGCACCAGGCCTTCGACGTACATCGCATCGAGCGTGACGAAGATGCCGAAAGTGGTGGCCGCGGTCACCACGCCGCCGTATTCCTCGCCGAGATGCTCGCGCATGTACTTGCACTTCAGCCAGGCTTCCACATCCCGACTGGCCTCATCGGCACGACGCTCGTTGGCGCTGCAGTGCAGGCCGGCGGCCTCCCAGGCCTGTACTTCCTTGCTCGGCGCGACATTGGCCTTCTGCGGCTTGGCGCTTGGCGACTTCACGCGCGAAGCCAGGCGCTTTGCGAGCTTGGCATGCGCCTCACCCGGCGTCGGCAACATCGGCAACTGGTACTTGGTCCGGCCAAGGATCGCCTTGATCACGCGATGCACCAGCAGGTCCGGATAGCGCCGGATCGGGCTCGTGAAGTGCGTGTACGCCTCATACGCCAGGCCGAAGTGACCACTGTTGATGGGCGTGTAGATCGCCTGCTGCATGGAACGCAGCAGCATCGTATGGATCTGCTGCGCATCCGGTCGCTCCTTGGTCGCATCGGCGATCGCCTGGAACTCACCGGGCTTCGGATCGTCGGTGATCGAGAGCCCGACGCCCATTGCCTTGAGGTAGCCGCGGAGGATCTCCTTCTTCTCCGGCGTCGGCCCTTCGTGCACGCGGTACAGGCCAGGGTGCTTGCCTTCGGCGATGAAGTCCGCGCTGCAGACGTTGGCGGCGAGCATGGCTTCTTCGATGAGGCGATGCGCCTCGTTGCGCGTGCGCGGCACGATCTTCTCGATGCGCCCGGCCTCGTCGCAGATGATCTGCGTCTCCGTCGTCTCGAAGTCCACCGCGCCACGCTTCGAACGCTGGCCCAGCAGCGCGCGGTACACGTCGTGCAGATTCAACAGGTCCTTGACGCGGTCCTTGCGCTTCTGCGCCTCGGGCCCGCGCGTGTTGCCGAGAATCGCCGCGACCTCGGTGTAGGTGAAGCGCGCATGGCTCCACATGACCGCGGGATAGAACTGATAGGCGTAGATCTCGCCATCGGCCGCCACGAGCATGTCGCAGACCATGCACAGCCGCTCGACCTCGGGGTTGAGCGAGCAAAGCCCGTTCGACAGTTTCTCCGGCAGCATCGGGATCACACGCCGCGGGAAGTACACGCTGGTCGCACGATCGTAGGCATCGATGTCGATGGCCGATCCGGTCTGCACATAGGCGCTGACGTCCGCAATCGCCACCAGCAGACGCCATCCCTTGCCACGACCGACCTTCGCAGGCTCGCAGTACACGGCATCGTCGAAGTCGCGCGCGTCCTCGCCGTCGATGGTGACCAGTGGAATGTCGGTGAGATCGATGCGGCCCTTCTTGTCCGCGGGCCGGACCTTGTCGGGCAGCGCCTTCGCTTCAGCAAGACATGCTTCGGAGAACTCGTGCGGCACGCCGTACTTGCGAACCGCGATCTCGATTTCCATGCCGGGGTCGTCGATTTCGCCGAGCACTTCCTTCACGCGACCCACGGGTTGGCCGAAGAGTGCAGGCGGCTCGGTCAGTTGCACGACCACGACCTGCCCGACCTTCGCGGTACCGGTCGCGCCCTTGGGGATCAGCACGTCCTGCCCGTAGCGCTTGTCCTCCGGCGCCACGAGCCACACGCCACCTTCATGCAGAAGGCGGCCGATGATGGGTTGCTCCGGGCGCTCGAGGATCTCGACCACACGGCCCTCGGGCCGACCACGTCGATCGAGCCGCACGACACGCGCCTTGACGCGATCCTTGTGCAGCACCGCACGCATCTCGTTCGGGGGCAGATAGATGTCGGCTTCACCGTCATCGCGCTGCACGAACCCGTGTCCATCGCGATGTCCGAGAACCGTTCCTTCAAATTCATCCAGCAGTCCGCCGGAATGGCCAAAATTTTTGATATGATCTCCTTCTTTCCTGAAATTCAAAACATAACTGCTTCGGCAGATATGTGGGCCCAGATGGCGGAATTGGTAGACGCACTAGTTTCAGGTACTAGCGAGTAACATCGTGGAGGTTCGAGTCCTCTTCTGGGCACCAAGTTTAAATACACCCCTTGTGGGTTCTTCGATTCAAGCCACCGGTCTCCGGTGGCTTTTTTCTTGGGGCTTTGCAGCATCAAATCGGCAGCGCGATCAGGTCGTGGCCCTCCGCACCCACGATGCGTGCACGGGTGAACTCACCGACCTTCATTGTCTTGCTGATCTTCTCCGGCGGCAGCAGCCGCACGGTGCCGTCGATCTCCGGCGCGTCCGCGTAGCTGCGGCCGACGCCGCCCTTGCGTCCCATCGCGGGCGCTGAATCCACGAGAACCTGCATCGTGGCACCGATGCGTCTTTGCAGCCTGGCGATGGAGACCGCCTCGGCGACCTCCATGAAACGCGCGCGCCGCGCCTCTCTCTCGGCTTCGGGCAGCATGCCCGGAATGTCGTTGGCAGAGGCACCGGCGACCGGGCTGTAGGCGAAGCATCCCGCGCGGTCGATCTCGGCTTCACGGATGAAGTCGAGCAAGTGCTCGAACTCCTCTTCTGTCTCTCCGGGGAAGCCGGCAATGAAGGTGCTGCGAATCACCAGTTCCGGGCAGACCTCGCGCCAGCGGGCAATGCGCTCGAGATTCTTCTCCCCGCTGGCCGGCCGCTTCATGCGACGCAGGACATCGGGATGACTGTGCTGCAACGGCACGTCGAGGTACGGCAGAACCTTGCCTTCTGCCATCAACGGAATGATCTCGTCGACGCTGGGGTACGGATAGACGTAGTGCAGCCGAACCCACGCACCGTAGGGCGCGGCGATCTCGCCGAGCGTGCGCACCAGTTCGAGCATGCGCGTCTTGACCGGCTTTCCGTCCCAGAAGCCCGTCCGGTACTTCACGTCAACGCCGTAGGCCGAAGTGTCCTGGCTGATCACCAGGAGTTCCTTGACACCCCCCTCGAACAAAGCCTTCGCCTCAGACAACACATCGCCGACCGGCCGCGACACGAGGTCGCCGCGCATCGACGGGATGATGCAGAAGGTGCAACGGTGATTGCAGCCCTCGCTGATCTTGAGATAAGCGTAATGGCGCGGCGTGAGCTTCAGCCCCGCGATGCCGAACGCCTGCGGCACCAGATCGATGAAAGGATCGTGCGGCTTCGGCAGGTTCGCGTGAACGGCATCCATCACTTCCTGGGTTGCATGGGGGCCGGTCACGGCCAGCACGCTCGGGTGCATCTCGCGCACCAGGTTGCCACCCTGCTCGCCCGTCTTCGCGCCCAGGCAGCCGGTGACGATCACCCGGCCGTTCTCGGCGAGGGCCTCGCCGATCGTGTCGAGGCTTTCCTTGACGGCATCGTCGATGAAGCCGCAGGTGTTCACGATGACGAGGTCGGCGCCTTCGAAGGTCTTCGAGGTCTGGTAGCCCTCTGCGCTCAGTTGGGTCAGGATGAGTTCTGAATCAGTCAACGCCTTGGGGCAGCCAAGGCTCACAAAGCCGATCTTGGGGGCAGTCGGCAGGGTCGTGCTATCGGGGGAGGCTACTTCGCTCATATCCCCGTATTGTCCCAGCTATCGGCCGGCACGCGGCATTCAGGGACGCTTGATACCGAATGCGCCCAGGACTTGCTCGGTGTTCTTCTGCATCTGCTCCTGCATCTGCAGGAAGACATTCTTGGACTGTTCGACGTAGTTGCCCATCAGCCCCTGCAGCATCGGCGATTGAAGCGTCATGAAACGGGCCCACATTTCCGGCGTCAGGCTCTCGGCCTTTTCCGCGAGTTGGGCCTGCACCTCGGCCATCGCCTGGATGTTCTTTTCCAGATACGGGCCCATGTAGCCCTGCATGGCTTGGCCATAGAACCGGATGATGCTGGCAAGCACCTGCTCTGTGAACATCGGCGCGCCGCCAGCCTCCTCCTCGAGGATGACCTGCAGAAGGATGCTGCGCGTCAGATCGTCGCCGGTCTTGGCATCTCGCACGACGAAGGACTCCTTGTTCATGACAAGCTGCTTCACCTCGGCAAGCGTGATGTAGCTGGAGGTTTCCGTGTCGTAGAGCCTTCGGTTCGGATACTTCTTGATCACCCGCTGGACCGGCTTGACACCGGACTTCTTGCTCTGCACTAGGGACTCCTTCGAATTTCGCATCAGGGCGTGCAAACGATTCTAGGGAGCGGCCATATTGCGCCGCGCCAAGGTTTACCCTGACCGAAAAGAAGGCGTCAGTCCAGCGATGTCGCGTACTCGGCGCCGCAGATCTTGCAGGTGCCCGTCTCGGGGCGCTCGTCCGTGGCCTCCCGGTACTGCAGCGGGCTCTTGATGCCGTTGAACACCCAGCACCGCGGACAGTGTTCCTGCCCCGCGACCGGCAGATAGGCGCGTGCGCGCTGCTCGGCCCGCTCGCGGGTCACCGGAGTCCCCTGACGAAGGGTGCGCGCCACTTCCTCCGCCGCCATGGTGCCGGCACGGCCGTTGGCCCGGTCGTTGAGTCCGTAGACCACCCGCGCGAATTCGAGCGGTGCCTGCCGCACCAGCGCCGCGATGCGAAGTTCTTCTAGCGTTGGATCGATCTCGGCGGCGGGGGTGTTCATCTGTTCCCTGGAGTCGAGTGCATTGAGGTGACGAGCGGCAAGTTACCACATCTGACGCCGCAGCCGCCAGTCACCCGAAGGCCATAGACCGATAAGCGATCCAAAGCGTGAATCGGGGAGGAGAAACGGGAAGGAGGGAGAAGGACTTGATCAGTTTGCGTCTGGTGGTTAATCAGACTTGACCAAGTAAATTGGTAGGCGCGATTGGACTCGAACCAACGACCCCCACCATGTCAAGGTGGTGCTCTAACCAGCTGAGCTACGCGCCTGTGTGTATTCGAGAGATGAGAGTATAGCAGGCTTTTTCGAGCCTCTTTTCACCGACGTCGCACAGAACGCACACCGATCACCGAAGCAACCACCGTGAGCACCTGCGCGAGCCGCGCGGCATCGGCGATCTCGACGGTGAAAGTCATCCAAGCCGTCCCCTTGACGGACTGCGTCTGCACGCCGATCACATTCATCTTCTCGCGCGCGAACACGTCGGAGATATCGCGCAGCAAGCCCTGTCGATCCGCGGCTTCGATCGCGACATCGACCGCATAGACCGCGGCGCCGTCGCCCTTCTGCGCACCCCACTCGACGTCGATCACGCGCTCCGCGTTCTGGCTCGCCATCGACCTGAAGTTGCTGCAGTTGGCGCGATGGATGCTCACGCCGTGCCCCTTCGTGACGAAGCCGCGGATCGCGTCGGGGGGCGCCGGCTTGCAGCACTTGGCAAGCTGCGTCATCAGCGAAGACACACCGACCACCAGCACGCCGCCGCGTCTGGCCTGTTCGCTGCCGCGCGCCTTCTTGATGACGACGCCGTCGTCGGGACTGGCCGGTGGCTCGGGTGGACGCAACAGCAGCTCGATATTGCGCAGCGAAAACTCGTCCTTGCCGACCACCTCGAACAGGTTGTCCGCCGACTTGAAGCCGAGCTGGGACGCGAGGTCGTCCAGCTTGAGCGCCGTCTTTCCTTCGCGCTGCAGGAGCCGTTCGACCGCCTCGCGACCGCGCGCCACCGTCTCGTGCGTGATCTGCGCGTTGAACCAGGCCCTGACCTTCGCCCGCGCCCGATGGCTCACCAGATAGCCCAGCTCGGCGTTGAGCCAGTCGCGCGACGGACCACCCTCCTTCGCCGCAATGATCTCGACCGTCTGGCCGTTCTGCAGCGGCGTGTTGAGCGGCACCATCACGCCGTCGACGCGCGCACCGCGGCAGCGATGGCCGAGGCTGGTATGGACCGTGTACGCGAAATCGACGGCCGTCGCGCCCTGCGGCAACTCGACGATGGCGGCATCGGGTGTCAGCACGTAGATGCGGTCGTCGAAAAGCCCCTGCCCCTGTTGCCCGCCGGACAGATCGCGCTCCCAGGCAAGGAGCTGCCTGAGCACAGCGATCTTCGCGTCGTACTCGCCCGTCGCCCACACGCCGGCATAACCTTTCTGGCCAGCCTCCTTGTAGGCCCAGTGCGCGGCCACGCCATGCTCGGCATGGTCGTGCATTTCCTCCGTGCGGATCTGGATCTCGATCGGCTTGCCCGCACGGCCGCCGATCACATCGCGCACCACCGTATGCAACGACTGATAGCCGTTGGGCTTGGGCCGCGCAATGTAGTCGTCGAACTCCGCGTCGATCGGCTGGA
Source organism: Variovorax sp. YR216 (assembly GCF_900107745.1). GTDB lineage: Bacteria > Pseudomonadota > Gammaproteobacteria > Burkholderiales > Burkholderiaceae_C > Variovorax. Next base: position 520,930 of record NZ_FNRO01000001.1, read on the forward strand.
AGTGCGAGTGCACCCACGCAAGCGCCGCATAGCAATCCTTGACGTCGCCCACGATCACGCGCAGCGCCATGATGTCGAAGACCTGTTCGAAGTCGAGCGACTTGCCGCGCATCTTCTTGACGATGCTGTAGATGTTCTTCGGCCGGCCCTGCACCTTGGCCTTGATGCCCTCGGCGGCCAGCTCGCGCTCGAGGCGCGTGCGCAACTGCTCGACGTAGCTTTCGCGCTCGACGCGCTTCTCTTCGAGAAGTCGCGCGATGAGCTTGTACGTCTCCGGCTCGAGGAAGCGGAACGAGAGGTCCTCGATCTCCCACTTCACCTGCCAGATGCCCAGGCGGTTGGCCAGCGGCGCGAACACCTGCAGCGATTCGCGCGCGACGTTCTCGGGCGGAGGTTGCTTGGATGCCGCTGCATAGCGCAGCGTCTGGAGCCTGGATGCCAGCCGGAGCATGACCACGCGCAGATCGCGCGAGAAGGCCAGCAGCATCTTGCGCACGTTCTCCGTCTGCGTGCCCGCGCTTTCGCTCAGATGGCCGCTGGCCGCGGCCGAACGCGCCTGCTTCTGGACATACACCAGCTTTGTCGTCTCGACGGCGAGCGCAGCGAAGTTGTCGCCGAAGACCTTCGCGATGACTTCCTGCGGGCGGTTCAGGTGCTGGCACGAGTAGACAAGGTAGCTCGCCGCCTGCATCGCTTCGGAGCCGCCCATCGACGCGACGATGTGCGCCACGGCATCGGCATGCGCCAGCGTGTTCTCGCCGGTGTCCAGCGTTTCGTCGGCGATCAGCGGCTCGGCGAATGCGCGTGCGCGCGCGAGCATGTTCTCCATCACCGGCGTCCGCTCCGCCGTTGCGGCGGACAGCGGATAGTCGACCAAGATCGACTCCGGCGTGGATGACGCCTGCAGGCTGGTTTGCTCGCGCTTCACGGTGTCGATCGCCGGAAATCGGATCGCCTTGCCATCCGGCAAGCCTCACGGAGGGCGTGATGAAGGGCTGGCGCGGTCATGTCGAAAGCGAAGTCGCGATGAAGATAATGGTCTCGTTGCATCCTACTTCAACCGGAGTCCACCATCATGCTCAAAGGCAAAACCGCGCTCGTCACGGGGTCCACCAGTGGCATCGGCCTTGGAATCGCCAAGGCGCTTGCACAACAAGGCGCAAACATCGTTCTCAATGGCTTCGGCGATTCCGAACAGCCGCGCGCCGAGGTCGCAGCGCTGGGCGTCAAGGTCGAATACCACGGCGCCGACATGAGCAAGCCCGACCAGATCGCAGACATGATGAAGTTCGCCGCCTCGAAATTCGACCGTGTGGACGTGCTCGTGAACAACGCCGGCATCCAGCACGTCGCGAACGTCGAGGACTTTCCGCCGGAGCGCTGGGACGCGATCATCGCGATCAATCTCACGAGCGCATTCCACACCACCCGCCTCGCCATTCCTGCGATGCGCCGGGCCAACTGGGGCCGAGTCATCAACATCGCGTCGGCGCATGGGCTCGTCGCTTCGGCGCAGAAGTCGGCCTACGTCGCGGCCAAGCACGGCATCGTCGGGTTCACGAAGACGGTCGCACTCGAAACCGCGACCACTGGCGTGACCTGCAACGCCATCTGCCCCGGCTGGGTGCTGACGCCGCTGGTGCAGAAGCAGATCGACGACCGCGCCGCACGCGAAGGCATCTCGGTCGCGCAGGCCCAGAAGGACCTGCTCGGCGAAAAGCAGCCCTCGCTGCAGTTCACCACGGTCGATCAGCTGGGCGGGCTGGCCGTGTTCCTGTGCTCGCCGGCAGCCGATCAGGTCCGCGGCGTCGCCTGGCAGGTCGACGGCGGCTGGACCGCCCAGTAAGCGTCCGCTACGGTCCAGCTACTTGAGCTGGACCGATCCGGAGACGTTCACCACCACGCTGGTCTTGCCCGCCTCGATCGGCACCGGTGCATCCGACGCCGAGGCTGCCTTGGCCATTTCCATCGCCATCACGCGCGGCTGGATGGGCCCGCCGAGGTGCGAGTTGACCGCCACCTCGCGCAGCGTGTAGCCGGCAAAGCCCAGCCGCTTGGCCAATTCGTCGGCCCGCTGCTTGAAGTTGTCGATCGCCTGACCCTGGGCTTCGGACTCGACCTTGGCCTGCTGTTCGCGGCTCAGGCTGAACCCGACGTTCCGCACGGTCAGGGTCGAGATCCGGCCCGCGGTCTGGGCGATGCGCGGAAAATCCCGACCTTCGAGAATCAGGTCAGCAGTCCCTTGCCAGCCGGTGAGCTTGCCGTCGCGGCTGCGGCGGGGCGACATGGTGAAGTTCCCGGTGTGCACATCGAGTTGCCCTGCCTGCGCATTCTTGCGCGCTTCGGCGAGCGCAGCGTCGAGCGCAGACTTGAGCTGCGCCTGCACAGCGCTCGCATCAGTGCCATCGCGCGTCGTCGAGAGCGTCATGCTCAACTGATCCTGCTGGACTTCCACCGTGGCCGTGGCCGACAGCTGCAGCACGTTCTGCGGCGAGGGAAGCGTGACGGCCTGCGACCAAGCGGCCGAAGCACCCATCAGGACGGCGCAAGCCGCCAACCATTTGGCTCTGTTCAAGACTGAATTCCTTTGGATTGAAGACAAGGCTCGCGCCGGGCGCCGCTCACGGGCGCGACTTGCCCAGCGCCACGCCCTTGAAATCGGGCCCCGGAACCATGCGCTCGGCCGGCACGGATTCTGTCGGAACCAGCCGCGGCGCCGATTGTTGTCGTACCTGTTGACGCAATTCCGCCAGTTCGGCAGGCGTCAGCCTGCGACCCGCCATCGCCTCGCCCTGCTTGGCCTCGGCGCGGGTGGCCGCACGATGGGCCTCGACCGCATCGCGCAGGCTGCGCTGCTGGGCGCCACCAGTGGGGAAGTAGCCGACGGGGCCCGCTTCGGCAAAGGGACCGAGCGATGCGCAGGCAAGGACAAATGGCAGTGCGAATTTGTTGCTATTCATAACGACTGTGAGACAGCAACAGCGACTTTGCCATCCCAAAGCAATGCGTGAACGTCCTACCCGCTAACGGCCGCAAGTTTTGTAACTTAGTGTCAAACAACTACCCAAAGCGGCACATCGGGTGCGCAACACCCTCAAAATCGGCGTTGTTACAAATTCACCGTTGTAAAAATGAATCAGACTCCAGCTCGCACCGACAAGATCGTGATCGTCGACGACGACGCCCGCATCCGCGACCTGCTGCGTCGCTACCTCACCCAGGAGGGCTTCGAGGTCATCGTGGCTGAAGACGGCAAAGCGCTGAACCGGATCCTGCTTCGCGACACGGTCGATCTGATCGTGCTCGACCTGATGATGCCCGGCGAGGACGGCCTCTCCGTTTGCCGCCGGCTCCGGGCCGCCAACGACCGCACTCCGATCATCATGCTGACCGCCAAGGGCGAGGACGTCGACCGCATCGTCGGCCTCGAGGTCGGCGCCGACGACTACCTCGGCAAGCCCTTCAATCCGCGCGAACTGCTGGCCCGCGTCCATGCGGTGCTTCGTCGCCGGCCGCCGCTGGAGGCGCCCGGCGCCCCATCGACCGACAACGAGACCGTCAACTTCGGCCCGTTCAGCTTCGACCTGGGCTCCCGCACGCTCAAGAAGGATGGGGAGGAGCTGTCGCTGACCACCGGCGAATTCGCGATGCTGAAAGCGCTGGTGCGGCATCCGCGCCAGCCGCTCTCACGGGAAAAGCTCGCCCAGCTCGCGCGCGGTCGCGAGTTCGAGCCCTTCGACCGCAGCCTGGACGTGCAGATCTCGCGCCTGCGCAAGCTGGTCGAATCCGACGCCGCGGCGCCGCGCTATATCCAGACGGTCTGGGGCGTCGGCTACGTGTTCGTGCCGGACGGCACGACCTGAGGCCAGAAGCCCGTGGCCGTCACGCTCGGCCCCCAGACCACCCAGCCGAGCCCGCTCGAGGACAGCACCCAGGGGACGCTGCCGAGCCCGCTTGACGGCATCGGGTCGCGCAAGCGCCGCACGCGGCTGCAGCTCGGCCTGAGCCTGTTCTGGCGGACCTTCTTCCTGCTCGTCCTGCTGCTCGTGGGCTGCACGGTCGCTTGGCTGCAGACGTTCCGCGCGCTCGAATACGAGCCGCGCGCGATCCAGACCGCGCACCAGATCGCCTCGCTCGTGAACCTCACGCGCGCGGCGCTGGTGTATTCCGACGCGATCACCCGCGTTTCGCTGATCAAGACGCTCGCCGACCAGGAAGGCGTTCGCATCCTTCCGCGCGAACCGGGTGACCGCTTCCTGCCCTACACCAGCGGCGCGCTGGATCAACGGGTCACCGAAGAGCTGATCGCACGGCTCGGCGAAGGCACGACCGTCGCCAGCCGCGTCAACGACGAACCCGGCCTGTGGATCGGCTTCACCATCGAGAGCGACACCTACTGGCTGCTGGTCGACCCGACCCGCTTCAGCCGCCTGGACCGGCGCACCTGGCTGATCTGGCTTGCGACCACGATGGCGCTGTCGCTCGCCGGCGCCGCCTTGATCACGCGGCTCATCAACCGGCCGCTCAAGCAGTTGTCGCAAGCGACGATGCAGGTGCGCGAAGGCGAATACGAGGCGCACCGGCTCGACGAACGCGCCCGCACCAACGAGATCCGCGCGGTGAACGTCGGCTTCAACCGCATGGCCGACCAGCTCGCCAAGATCGAACAGGACCGCGCGGTGATGCTCGCCGGCATCTCGCACGACCTGCGAACACCGCTCGCCCGCCTGCGGCTCGAAACCGAGATGAGCGTCGCCGATCCGGACGCGCGCGACCACATGGCCGCCGACATCGCGCAACTCGACGCGATCATCGACAAGTTCCTCGACTACGCACGCCCCGATCACGTCGAGTTCAAGCCGGTGCTGCTGCGCGACGTGGTCGACGCCTGCGCCTACGCGGTGCAGGACCATGAGGACATCAAGATCACCGTCGAAGTGCCGACCGACCTGCGGGTCATGGCCGACGAGGTGGAACTGCAGCGCGTGATCTCCAACCTCGTCGAAAACGCCCGGCGCTACGGCAAGACGCCCTCGACTGGCGTCGCCGACGTCACGATCCAGGCACAGGCCCACAACGACGCGGTGCTGATCAAGGTGCGCGACCACGGCGCGGGCGTGGCGCCGGCCCTGCTGTCGCAGCTGAGCAAGCCGTTCTTTCGCGGTGACGTGGCGCGGACCTCGGCGGCGGGCGCGGGGCTCGGGCTGTCGATCGTCACCAAGAACATCGAGCGCATGGGCGGCACGTTTGCGCTCACCAGCACGCCCGGGCGCGGGTTGGCCGCGCACATCCGCATGCCGCGCGCCGCGTCAGCAAAGGGCGATCCGTCCCAGGCGAAGGACAAGGACAGGCAGCCGCAATCGCGCGCCTGACGGCTATCTGTGAATCAGGGCAATGGCGCGCGATTCCATCGCGCGGCCTTCGCCCACCGGCCCGAGCTTCTCGGCCGTCTTGGCCTTCACGTTCACCTGCCCGACTTCGACGCCGAGCACCGCCGCGATGCGTTCGCACATGGCCGGAATGTGCGGCGCGAGCTTCGGCGCCTGGGCGATCACGGTGCAGTCGACGTTGCCGATCTCCCAGCCCGCGGCGCGCACGCGACGCGCCGCCTCGGCCAGCAGCACGGCGGAATCGGCGCCGCGAAACTGCGCATCCGTGTCAGGAAAATGACGCCCGATGTCGCCCAGCGCGGCTGCGCCGAGCAGCGCGTCCGTGATCGCGTGCAAAAGCACGTCGGCATCCGAGTGACCGAGCAGGCCCATGGTGTGTGGCACCTCGACGCCGCCGAGCATGAGCTTGCGGCCCGCCACGAGCTGATGGACGTCCCAGCCTTCGCCGATACGCAGATTGAATGGGGTCATGGCTGGATTTTCCGGCTGCGAAGGACGGCATCCGCGAGCGCGAAATCTTCCGGATAGGTCAATTTGAAGTTCTGGCCGCTGCCCGCCACCAGGAGCGGCGCGAGGCCGACGGCCTCGATCGCGCTGGCTTCGTCGGTGACCGCATCGCCCGCGCGCTCGAGCGCGTCGAGCAGCATGCCGATGCGGAACATCTGCGGCGTCTGGGCCAGCCATTTGTCGGCGCGCGTCGCGGTGCTCGCCACCCGGCCGTCGGGCGATGCGACCTTGAGCGTGTCCGCCAGCCGGTGCGCCAGCAGCCCGCCGACGGCGTCGTGCTCGCAGGCGGCGATCAGCGCCTCGATCTGCGTCGGCGTGACGAGGCAGCGCGCCGCGTCGTGCACCAGCACCCAGTCATGCGCGCCGGCGCCGGCCTGCCGCAATGAACGCAGCCCGTTGCGCACCGTCGCAGCGCGCGTGGCGCCGCCGACGCGGAACAGGTACTCGCCATCGGCCGGAAAGCGCTGCAGCACGAGGCCGACATCCGCATCCTCGGGCGAAACCACCAGCGCCACGCCGGCGAAAACGCCCTTGAGCGCCCGGAAGGCCTCCAGCGTGTGCTCGACCATGGGTCGGCCCGCGACTCGCTGGTACTGCTTGGGCCCGTGCCCGCCGGCTCGGCTGCCGGTCCCGGCACTGGGAATCAACACGTAAAGACGGGAAGCGGACATGGATGCGAATGGCCTGCGTGAACGGGGCAGCCATTCTAGAATCGCGCTTCACACCCCTCGCCGGTCGGCGCGGGGTGTTCTGCATTTCCAGGCACTTCATGGACCTCCCCCAACTCACGGCCGGCAAGCGCTTCACGCTGCCCCGCCCGCCCCTGTCGGCCGATGCACTGATGCTCGCGCAACTGGCCGGACGCGAGAAAGCCGCAGGCCGCGCGACTGCCGTCTTCACCGCTGACGCCAACGATGCCCAGCGGCTGATCGACGAGATCGTCTTCTTCGCGCCCGAGCTGCGCTGCGCGCTCTTCCCGGACTGGGAAACGCTGCCCTACGACAGCTTCTCGCCGCACCAGGACCTGATCAGCGAGCGCCTCGCGACCCTCTGGCGGATCAGCCAGAAGGAAGCCGACGTGGTGCTCGTCCCGGCGACCACTGCGCTGTACCGGCTCGCGCCACCGGGATTCCTCGCGGGCTACACCTTCCATTTCAAGAGCGGCCAGAAGCTGGAGGAAGCGAAGCTCAAGGCTCAGCTCACGCTCGCCGGCTACAGCCACGTCACGCAGGTCGTGAGCCCGGGCGAATACGCGGTGCGCGGCGGGCTGATCGACCTGTTCCCCATGGGTTCGCCGGTGCCCTTCCGGGTCGATCTCTTCGACGACGAGATCGACTCGATCCGCACCTTCGACCCCGACACGCAACGCAGTCTCTATCCAGTGCCCGAGGTGCGCCTGCTTCCGGGCCGCGAGTTCCCGATGGACGACGACGCCCGAGCACGCTTCCGAAGCCGCTGGCGCGAGTTGCTCGAAGGCGACCCCACGCGCAGCCGCATCTACAAGGACATGGGCAACGGCGTCGCGACCGCCGGCATCGAGTACTACCTGCCGCTTTTCTTCGAAGAGACGGCCACGGTGTTCGACTACCTCGGCCCTGATGCCACCGTGGTGCTGCACGGTGACCTCGAACCCGCGTTCCAGAATTTCTGGCAGGACACCGGCGAACGCTTTCGCCTCGTGCGCGGCGACCCGGAGCGTCCCGCGCTGCCGCCCGAAGCGCTCTTCCTGAACGCCGAGCAGTTCTACCAGCGCGCCAAGCCGCATGCCCAGCTCGCACTGCGCGGCGATGTGGCCGCCGATGCGCCCTACGCTGAATTCGACGTCCTGCCACCATTTGCAGTGGTGCGTGGCGCGGACGATCCTCTCGTCAAGCTCAAGGCCCACATCCAGGCAACGCCCCACCGGGTGCTGTTCATCGCCGAAAGCGACGGCCGGCGCGAAAGCCTGCTGGACTTCCTGCGCGCGAGCGGCGTCGGCCCGCCGGCCTTCGATTCGCTGGCGGAGTTCGAAGCCTCGGCAGACGAAAAGATCGGCATTGCGACCGCCGCCCTGGTCGCCGGGTTCGCGTGGCGCGAACAGGGTATCGACTTCGTCACCGAAACCGAGCTCTTCGCCGCGGCACCGTCGGCGCGCCGACGCAACCGCAAGCAGGAACAGGTCAGCGACGTCGAAGCGCTGATCAAGGACCTGAGCGAACTCGCGGTCGGCGACCCGATCGTGCACTCGGCGCATGGCATCGGCCGCTACCGGGGCCTGATCAACATGGACCTCGGCCAGGGCACCGGCCCCGACGGCAAGCCGCTGGTGCAGGAAATGCTGCATCTGGAATATGCGGACAAGGCCACGCTCTACGTGCCGGTGTCGCAGTTGCACCTGATCAGCCGCTACACCGGCGTCAGCGCCGACGAGGCGCCGCTGCACAAGCTCGGCTCCGGCCAATGGGAAAAGGCCAAGCGCAAGGCCGCCGAACAGGTGCGCGACTCGGCCGCCGAACTGCTCAACATCTACGCCCGGCGCGCGGCACGCGAAGGCTATGCCTTCCGCTTCTCGGCCGCCGACTACGAAGTGTTCGCCAACGACTTCGGCTTCGACGAGACGGCGGACCAGAAGGCGGCGATCCATGCGGTCATCCAGGACATGATCTCGCCGCGCCCGATGGATCGCCTCGTCTGCGGCGACGTCGGCTTCGGCAAGACCGAGGTCGCACTGCGCGCCGCCTTCGTCGCCGTGACCGGCGGCAAGCAGGTGGCCTTCCTCGCGCCGACCACGCTGCTCGCGGAACAGCACTACCAGACGCTGGTGGACCGCTTCGCGAAGTGGCCGGTGAAGGTCGCGGAGATGAGCCGCTTCCGCTCGGCCAAGGAGATCACCACCGCCGCGAAGGGCCTCGCCGACGGCAGCGTGGACATCGTCGTCGGCACGCACAAGCTGCTCTCGCAGTCGGTCCAGTTCAAGAACCTCGGCCTGCTGATCATCGACGAGGAGCATCGCTTCGGCGTGCGCCACAAGGAAGCGATGAAGGCGATGCGCGCCGAGGTCGACGTGCTGACACTGACCGCGACGCCGATCCCGCGCACGCTGGGCATGGCGCTCGAAGGCCTGCGCGACCTGAGCGTGATCGCCACCGCGCCGCAGCGGCGGCTGGCGATCAAGACCTTCGTTCGCAATGAAGGCACCGGGGTGATCCGCGAAGCGGTGTTGCGCGAGTTGAAGCGCGGCGGGCAGGTGTACTTCCTGCACAACGAGGTCGAGACCATCGAGAACCGCCGCCAGAAGCTCGAGGAAATCCTGCCCGAGGCCCGCATCGCGGTCGCCCATGGCCAGATGCCCGAGCGCGAACTGGAGCGCGTGATGCGCGACTTCGTGGCCCAGCGCTACAACCTGCTCCTGTGCTCGACCATCATCGAGACCGGCATCGACGTGCCGAGCGCCAACACCATCGTGATGAGCCGCGCCGACAAGTTCGGCCTGGCGCAGTTGCACCAGTTGCGCGGACGAGTCGGCCGCAGCCATCACCAGGCCTATGCCTACCTGATGGTGCCGGACATCGACGGCCTCACCAAGCAGGCGGCGCAGCGGCTCGATGCGATCCAGCAGATGGAAGAACTCGGCTCGGGCTTCTACCTCGCGATGCACGACCTGGAAATCCGCGGCGCGGGCGAAGTGCTCGGCGAGAACCAGAGCGGCAACATGATGGAGATCGGCTTCCAGCTCTACAACGAGATGCTGGCCGAGGCGGTGCGTTCGCTCAAGGCCGGCAAGGAGCCCGACCTGCTGTCGCCGCTGTCGGTGGCCACCGAGATCAACCTGCACGCGCCCGCCCTGCTACCCGATGACTACTGCGGCGACGTGCACCTGCGCCTGTCGTTCTACAAGAAGCTCGCGACCGCGAAGACCTCCGACCAGATCGACACGCTGCTCGAAGAGATCGTCGACCGCTTCGGCAAGCTGCCGCCGCAGGCGCAGACGCTCATCGACATGCACCGGCTGCGCGTGCTGGCGCTGCCCTATGGCGTCACCAAGGTCGATGCCGCTCCGGGCGTCATCAACATCACGTTCCGGAAAGACCCGCCGGTCGATTCGATGAACATCATCAATCTCATCCAGAAGAACAGGCACATCAAGCTCGCCGGCAACGAAAAGCTGCGCATCGAGCGCGAGCTCAAGGAGCCCAAGGACCGCGCGCAGATGGTGCGCGACGTGCTGCGCAGCCTGGGCCAGCCCAAAGTACAGGAATCCGCATCGGTATGACCCCCAAGGAAATCTCTCCCGGCCTCGTCGTGCAGCGCTTCACGCCGCCGCTCGCGTTGGCCGATTTCAAGCTGATCGCGTTCGACATGGACTCGACGCTGATCAACATCGAATGCATCGACGAGATCGCCGATGCGGTCGGCAAGAAGGCCGAGGTGGCCGCGATCACCGAAGCCACGATGCGCGGCGAGATCAAGGACTTCAAGGAAAGCCTGCGCCGCCGTGTCGCGCTGCTGAAGGGCGTGCCGGTCGGTGCGCTGCAGAAGGTCTATGACGATCGCCTTCGGCTCAATCCCGGCGCGGAACAACTCGTTGCCGCATGCAAGGCCACCGGGCTCAAGGTGTTGCTGGTGTCCGGGGGCTTCACCTTCTTCGCCAACCGCGTGAAGGACCGGCTCGGCATCGACTTCGCACGCTCCAACCTGCTCGACGAAGCGGACGGCAAGCTCACCGGCGAGGTGGTGCAGCAATCGTGGGGCGACATCTGCGACGGCGCCGAGAAGCGCCGCACGCTGCTCGAAGTGGCCTCGCTGCTCGGCATCTCGCCGCAGGAGGCCATCGCCGTCGGCGACGGCGCGAACGACCTGCAGATGATGGGCGAGGCCGGCCTCTCGGTGGCCTTCCACGCCAAGCCGAAGGTGCGCGAGCAGGCCATGGTCGCGATCAACGAAGGCGGGCTGGACCGCCTGCTGGAAGTGCTGAGGTGAGACATGGGCAACACTGAAGACAAGAAGGGCCCGCTGCCCACATCCGCCACGGTGCATGCCGACCGCCGCTTCGGCGTGGAGCACGGCGCCATCCACAAGCCGATCCACACGTCGGTGCAATACGGCTTCGACCGCGTCGAGGACCTGATCGGCGTGTTCCAGGGCACGTTCAAGGGTGGCTTCAACTATGCGCGCCAGGGCACGCCGACCAGCGCCGCACTCGAAAGCAAGATCACCCTGCTGGAAGGCGGCATCGGCACCGTGTCCTTCTCGACCGGCATGGCTGCGTTGACCGCGATCTTCCTCACGCTGCTGCGCGCGGGCGATCACATGGTGTCGAGCCAGTTCGTCTTCGGCAACACCAACAGCCTGTTCGGCACGATGGGCGATCTCGGCATCGAGGTCTCGAAGGTCGATGCGCGCGCGGTCGAGAACGTGCGCGCGGCGCTTCGGCCCAACACCCGCATGGTGTTCGTCGAGACGATCGCCAATCCGGGCACGCAGGTGCCGGATCTCGAAGCCATCGGCGCTCTGTGCCGCGAGCGCGGGATTCTCTATGTGGTGGACAACACCATCACCTCGCCCGCCCTCTTCCAGCCGAAGAGCGTCGGCGCGGGGCTGGTGGTCAACTCCCTGACCAAGACGATCGCCGGCCACGGCGCCGCGCTCGGCGGTGCGGTCACCGACACGGGGCTCTTCGACTGGTCCGCCTATCCCAACATCTCGCCGAGCTATCGCAGCGTCGATCCGCGCCAGCAGGGGCTGCAGCAGTTGCGCAAGAAGGCGCTGCGCGACATGGGTGCGACGCTGTCGCCGGAACAGGCGCACCGCATCAGCCTCGGCGCGGAGACACTCGCGCTGCGCGTCGCCCAGACCAGCGCCACCGCGCTTTCGCTGGCGCGCTTTCTTGAAGCCCACCCGTCGATAGCGGCCGTGCACTACCCGATGCTCGAGAGCCATCCGCAGCATGCGCTGGCGGTGCGGCATTTCAAGGCCGGCTCATGGCTGATGGCGTTCGAGCTGCGCGAGGGCCTCGACATGCAAGCCACGCTCAACCGTCTGCAATTGCCGATCAAGGCCACGGGGCTCGGCGACAACCGCACCCTGATCATTCCGGTGGCGCCCACGATCTTCTGGGAGGCCGGCCCCGCGGTGCGCGCCCAGATGGGCATCGCGGACGGGTTGGTCCGCGTCTCGGTCGGACTGGAAGACGCAGACGAACTGATCGCTGATTTCGATCGCGCACTGGCGCCCGTCTGACCGCTCCGGAAGCACGTCAAGGCCCCATGTGGTGGGCCGGCGCGCGCACGGTACGGCACCGTGCGCGCGCCCGGCAGCAGACTAACCCTAGCTGGTCGCGGGACCGACAAGCCGATATAAAGCCGTCGGCGAGCCCTTGCAGCCCACTCGCGCCAAAGCCTTCCTGGCTGCCTCGAATCCCAACAATCAAGAGGAGACTCCATGCAGGATCGACACAAGGCCCGGTCGGAACACGCCCGACCCATTCGCCGGTTCACGCAGCGCCTGACCACCCTCGCTGTTCTGATCGCAGCGCCGGTCGTCACCATGGCAGCCGGCGTCAGCGTGAAGCTGGATTTCTCCAGCCCGGCGACGAGCCCTTTCCCCAGCAACCGGTTCACGCGGCCGGACTGGACCCAGAACACGTTCAGGCGCGTCAACCTTCCCAAGCCGGACTGCGCCGTGATGGTGTCCGAGTGCGCGGACATCGACGTCATCAATACGCTCGACGGCTTCAACACGCAGCCGCGCATCACCGTGCCGTTCACCGGCGACATCGACCTGTCCACCGTCAACAGCGACACGCTCTATCTCGTGAACCTGGGCGACACGCTCTCAGGCGCCGGATTCGGGCAGAAGGTGGGCATCAACCAGGTGTCCTGGGACGTCGCCGGCAAGACGCTGGTGGTCGAATCCGATGAGCTCCTGCAGGAACACACGCGCTACGCGCTCGTCGTCACCAACGGGATCCGCGACAAGGCAGGCGATCCCATCGATGCCGGGCGATTCGGCCAGCTTCGCCAGGGAACCGGTCGCCCGGAGATGCAGGACCGTGACACGACGGACTATCTCGGGGCACTGCAGGACGCGGACCGCACGATCCGGCCGAGCAAGCATCGCGCCGTGGCGCTGAGCCTGTTCACCACGCAGAGCATCAGCGCCGACCTCTTCAAGATCCGCGATCAGATCAGGCGCTCCACCCCGGGTCCGGTGAACTTCATGATCGGCAACGGCGGCACGCAGCGCGCCGTGTTCACGGTGGCCAACCTCGCGGGCATCCAGTGGATGCAGCAAACCGGAACGGCGCCCGCGTTCACCCCCTCGTTCGTCCCGCTACCGGCGCTGGGCGTCGTTCCGGGTGCGGTGGGGCGCATCGCCTTCGGGAAGTTCCGCTCGCCCGACTACGAGAACGCAGCCCGGGTCATTCCGCCGACCGGGACGTTGACGGGGCATCCGGTCCCGCAGTCGAGCAACGACCTGCTGGTCGAGGTGTTCCTGCCGAGCGGCCCTCGACCCGCGAACGGATGGCCCGTGGCGATCTTCGGCCATGGATTCACCGACAGCATGTACGGCGCACCGTGGACCGTGGCCTCGATCTTCGCGTCGAGAGGCATCGCCACGATGGCGATCAGCGTCGTCGGCCACGGCGGCGGCCCCCTGGGCACCCTCAACGTGATTCCCTTGGGCGGTGCGCCGGCGGTTGTCGTGCCCTCGGGTGGCCGCGGATTCGATCAGGACGGCAACGGCACGATCGACTCGACCGAGGGCGTCAGCGCCGTCGGCCCGGTGTCGATCGTGTCCAGCCGCGACGGGCTGCGGCAGACAGTGGTCGACCTGATGCAACTGGTGCGCCAGATCCAGGCCGGGATCGACATCGAGGGAGACGGCTCGGTCGACATCGACAAGACCCGGATCTACTACGCCGGCCAATCCTTCGGCGGGATCTACGGAACGATCTTCCTCGGACTGGAAGGCGCCGTGAGGGCCGGTGTTCCGAACGTGCCGGGCGGATCCATCTCGGAAGTGGCGCGGCTGGGCGGGTTCCGGTTCCTGACGGCCGCCGCGCTGGCAACGCGCCAGCCGCAGTTGCTGAACCTGCCGCCCACGCCGGGCGTGCCGCTACCCTTCAATCTGAACTTCAACGAGAACATTCCGCTGCGCAATCTGCCGCCGCTCTTGAACAACGTGCCCGGTGCCACCGCGATCCAGGAGGTGCTGGAACACAACGAATGGGTCCAGCAAACGGGCAACCCGGTGTCCTATGCGCCGTACATCCGCCGACAGCCGCTGCCCGGAAATGGGCCCAAGCCGGTGATCGTGCAGTTCGCCAAGGGAGATCAGACCGTTCCAAATCCGACCAGCACTGCGATCCTGCGCGCCGGAGAGTTGGCGGACCGCGCCATGTACTTCCGCAACGACCTCGCCTACGCTGCGACCGGAGGGGCCATTCCCAAGAACCCGCACACCTTCCTCACCAACATCGGCATCCCGGCGGCCGCGCCGCTGGCCGCCGCGGCGCAAACGCAGATCGCGCTGTTCTTCGCCACGGACGGCGCACAGGTCATCGACCCGGACGGTGCCGGCGCGCTGTTCGAAATGCCGGCCAGCCTGCCGTTGCCGGAGTCGCTCAACTTCCTGCCCTGAGGCCGTCCGGATCGCGGCGCCTCAGAGCGCCGCGCCGAGGCGCGCGATGCCTTCCTGGATCTTCTCGACGTTCGCCGTCGCAAAGCTCAGGCGCAAGGTCGCGACATCGGGCTTCTCGGCATAGAACGGCGCGCCCGGCACGAAGGCCACGAGCTTCTCGATCGCGCGCCTGGCGAGTTCATTGGCGTCCGCGACCTTGCCGTTGGCGCCGGTGAGACGTGCCCAGAAGAACAGGCCGCCGCCCGGCTGCGTGAAGGTGATCGCATCGCCGAGTTCCTTGCGCAGCGCCACACCCATGGCCTCGGCGCGCTCCGCGTAGACCTTGCGCACGTGGGCCAGCGTCGCCGGCATGCGGCCGCTCTTGAGGTATTGCGCCGCCGTGGCCTGCGCGAAGGTGCTGGTGTGCGCGTCGCTGAACTGCTTGCACATCGTCGCCTTGGCCAGCAGTTCGGCATCACCGATCATCCAGCCGATGCGCAGGCCCGGGCTCAGCACCTTGCTGAGGCTGCCGCAATGCACGACCAGCTCACGGCTGCCAGGCACTTCCTTCGTCAGCGACATCAGCGACGGCGGCGGCGCCTTGTCGAAATAGAGATCGCCGTAGGGGTCGTCCTCGACGATCACCGTGCCGTGCTTCACCGCCATCTCGAGCACCTTCCTGCGGCGCGCGAGGCTCAGCATCGCGCCGCTCGGGTTGCCGAACGTCGGGATCAGATAGACGAACTTGGGCTTGTGTTCGGCGATGAGCGCTTCGAGCTCGTCGGTCTTCACGCCATCGGCATCGACCGGTGCGCTGATCAGTTGCGCGCCATAGAGGCGGAAGCACTGAATGGTCGCCAGGAAGGTCGGCCCCTCGACGATCACCTTGTCGCCGGGCGAGACCAGCGTCTTGCCGAGCAGATCGAGCGCCTGCTGGCTGCCGGTGGTGACGATCAGGCCGCTGGGGTCGACATCGACACCCTTGGTCTTCATGAAGGCGCTGAGTTGCGTGCGCAGCGGCTCATAACCCTCGGTGGCACCGTATTGCAGCGCGCCGCTCGCTTCTTCCGCGAGGGCCTTGGCACTGGCTTCCTTCAGCCCTTCGACGTCGAACATCGCGCTGTCCGGAAAGCCGCCCGCAAAGCTGATGATGCCCGGCTTGCCGAGCAGCTTGAAGAGCTCGCGGATGGCGGAGGTTTCGACGTTATCGAGGCGGGAGGCGAATTGCATGGGAACCTTCTGTCGGGGATTGGCGGAGAGCGTCGATTGTCGCAGCCGTGTGCGCCCCGCCCTAAACTCCCGGCCACGATGAAAAAAGCCGACATAGAACCCTTCTTCGCGACGCTGGAGGCAGCGAACCCCACGCCGGAGACCGAGCTCGAATACAGCACGCCTTTCGAACTGCTCGCCGCGGTGCTGCTGTCGGCGCAGGCGACCGACGTGGGCGTGAACAAGGCGACCCGCAAGCTCTTCCCGGTCGCGAACACGCCGCAGGCGATCGTTCAGCTCGGCGTCGAAGGGCTGGAGGACTACATCAAGACCATCGGCCTGTATCGCAGCAAGGCGAAGCATCTCGTCGAAGCCGCCCGCATGCTGGTCGAACAGCACGGCGGCGAAGTGCCGAGGACGCGCGCCGAGCTCGAAGCCCTTCCGGGCGTGGGCCGCAAGACGGCCAACGTGGTGCTCAACGTCGCCTTCGGCAAGCCGACGATGGCGGTCGACACGCACATCTTCCGTGTCGGCAACCGCACCGGCCTCGCGCCGGGCAAGACGCCGCTGGAAGTGGAGCTCAAGCTCGAAAAGCGCGTACCCGAGAAGTACCGGCTGCATGCGCATCACTGGCTGATCCTGCATGGCCGCTACACCTGCCTTGCGCGCAAGCCGCAGTGCTGGCAGTGCGCGGTGTCACCTTACTGTGACTACAAGCCGAAGACGCCGGCGCCCTGAAGACTGAAAGCGAGACCAGCCTTCCTGCGGCTTGGACTCGGCCCTCAAAGCTCGATCGTCACGCACTCGCCGAAGGCAATCGGCTGGCCCGGCCACTGGTCGGAACGCTCGATCGCGCGGACGCCATCGCGAAGCAGCCATGCGGCGCGGATCACGCCGGCGTGCGTGACCCAGACCGCGTCGCGGCCGCCCGCCCGCCATGCATCGAAGGCCTCGCCCACCCGCAGCAGGAACTGCCGCGTGCTTTCACCGCTGCGGCCCGCGCGTGTGTCCGCGAAGTCGCGGGTCCAGGCGTCGAGCTCGGCGCGGTCGATGGCGGACCAAAGCTGCGTTTCCCAATCGCCCAGATCCATCTCGGCGATGCGCGGGTCGGTCGACATGCCGAGATCGGGCCGCAGCTCGATGATGGTCCTCGCAAGGTCGGCACATCGCGAGAGCGGCGAACACGTGAGTGGCACCCCGGCAGGCAACAACGGCGCCACGCCCTCCGCCACCGCGCGGGTCACTTCGGGCAGCACGGAAACATCCGTTCGCCCATAGCAGAAGCCCTCGACCGCGGTCGTTCGCGCATGGCGGATGAGCACAAGCTTCATGCGTGCCAGGCCAGGGCGAGATAGATCGCCAGCTCGCAGACCTGCTGCGTCGCGCCGAGGCCATCGCCAGTGAATCCGCGAAGCCGCCGGTGAAGCAGGCGCGCCATGAAGAACGCGGCCAGCGCGCAAAGAAGCACGGGTGCCAGGCCGCGGGCGATGCCGAGCGTCATGACGAGCCACGCCACCGCCGGCAACGACCAGGCCACCCCGACCAGCATGGCGCCGTTGTTGATCGCATCCGCCAGCGGCTTCGACTTGCTCGCCGCGTTCTCGTCGCCGACGTACGGCAGCCAGCGGATCAGGAACAGCGGCGCGAGGCGGGAGAGCACATGGGCGCACACGAGCGCGACAACGACACGCAGCGCGCCCTCCTCCGCCAAGGCCGCCAGCAACACCACCTTGAGGCCCAATGCCAGCACCAGCGCGATCGCGCCGAATGCGCCGATGCGCGAATCCTTCATGATCTCCAGCGCCCGCGCGCGGTCTGCCGAGCCGCCGAGGCCGTCCGCCACATCCGCGAGTCCGTCCTCGTGGAATGCGCCAGTCATCAGCACCGTCGCGATCGTCGACAGCATTGCCGCGACCGCTGCGCCGGCCAACCCCGGCAAGCCGGCGAACGCGAGGTAGAACACGCCCGCACCGAACGCGCCGACCAGCCATCCGACACCGGGAAAATGCGCCGCGCTCGCGCGCAGCATCGCGGGGCTGAACCCCACCCATCCCGCCAGCGGACCCGTGACGGGCACGCGGGTGAAAAACTGAAGCGCCAGAAGAAAGTGGCGCACACCGTTCACGTTGGCTCCTGCCTCGAAACGCCTGCCGATTCGAAGCTCGCCATCTCACGCAGGATGCGGCAGGCGGATTCGAGCAGCGGCCATGCGAGCGCGGCCCCGGAGCCTTCGCCGAGGCGCAGGTCGAGCTGCAACAACGGTTGGAGCGACAGGTAGTGCAACAGCAGCCGATGGCCCGGTTCAGCCGACTCATGCGCCGCCACGCAGCGCTGCAGCACATTCGGCCGCAGCGCCTGCGCGACGAGCACCGCGGCGCTGGCGATGAAGCCATCGAGCACGATCACACGCCGCTCGTGCGCCGCCTGCAGCACCGCGCCGACGAGCGTCGCGATCTCGAAGCCACCGAAGGCCGCCACGGCGGCCAGCGGGCTCGTTGCGGCCGCATGCAGTTCGAGCACGCCGCGCAGCACCTTGCGCTTGTGGGCTCGTCCGGCGGCATCCAGCCCGGTTCCGGCACCGGTGCAGGCATCGATGTCCTGGCCGGAGAGGCGCGCGAGCAGCATCGCCGCGGCGGACGAATTGCCGATGCCCATTTCGCCGAGCAGCACCACGTTGCCCGGCATCTCGCGCATGAGCGCCATGCCGTTGGCGATCGCTTCTTCGCATTGCGCCATGCTCATCGCAGGGCCCACGGATGCATCGGCGGTCCCCGGCGCGATCTTGCGCACGAGCAGGCCGTCGCGCGGCGCGAACGCATGCCGCACGCCGCAATCGACGACCGTGAGCTTGAGGCCATGCTGACGCGCCAGGACACTCACCGCCGCGCCGCCCGCGAGGAAGTTCTCGACCATCTGCCAGGTCACGTCGCTCGGATAGGCCGAAACGCCGCGTGCCGCCAACCCATGGTCGCCGGCGCAAACGAGCATCTGCGGCGATTCGAGTGCGGGTGCGGTGGTGCCAAGGATCGTCCCGAGGCGCAAGGCCAGCGCTTCGAGCCGGCCGAGCGCGCCGACCGGCTTGGTCTTGTTGTCGATCGCATGCTGGAGCCGCGCCGCGAGCGCGGGGTCGTCGATGCTGTCGATGGGGGGAAGTTCAAGCGTCATTGGATGAGGGAGCGCAGCACGCCCGGTTCAAAGTTGGATTCGATGTGATCTGCGAGGCCGTCGAACACCGCATCGAGCGTGCGTGCTTCGACGCCGAAGAGCGCCTTGAGCACGACGGGGTCTTCGAAGAGACCGTGCAGGTACAGGCCGAGCACGTTGCCTGTGCCGTTCTGCCACGCGAGGTCATCGGCCATGACGGCGCTGGCGCGATCGCCGGCCGCAGCCATGGCACTGTGTTCGGCGGTCTGGCCGTGATGGATTTCGTAGCCATGTAGGGTGACGCCGGAGAGCGCGGCCCACGGCCCGTTCACCTGCGCGAAGCTCGCTTCGCGATGCCGCACCGTCTTGTCGGCGGCGAACACCGTGACCACCGGCAGCAGGCCGAGCCCCGGCCCATTGCCATCGACGCCATGCGGGTCGATGAGCGCCTCGCCCAGCATCTGCAGCCCGCCGCACACGCCGAGCACCGCGCCGCCACGCGCCGCATGCGCAGCGACCGCACGGTCCAGTCCCTGGGCGCGCAGCCATGCGAGGTCGCCGCTGGTGTTCTTGGAGCCGGGCAGGACGATCCAGTCCGCATCCGCCACGTCGGCGGGGCTGCGGGCCCAGCGCAGGCGCACGCCCGCGATGTTCTTGAGCGGCTGGAATTCGTCGAGATTGCTGATGCGCGGATAGGCGATCACCGCAATCGTCCGCGTGACTTCGCCGCTCGCCACGCTGCGGTCGTCGAAGACACCGTCTTCCTCCGGCAACCCGTGCTGCCACCACATCGGCAGCGTCGCGACGGTCGGGACGCCGGTCAATTCCTGCAACTGCTGCGGCGCGGGCGCCAGCAGCGAGGCATCGCCGCGGAACTTGTTGAGCACGAAGCCGGCGATCAATGCGCGGTCTTCCGGTGGCATCAGCGCCCAGGTACCGTAGAGATGGGCGAAGGCACCACCGCGATCGATGTCGGTGACGAGCAGGCAGCGCGCATTCGCGTGCCGCGCCACGCGCAGGTTGACGATGTCGCTCGCCATCAGGTTGATCTCGGCCGGCGAACCTGCGCCTTCGATGACGACGACGTCGTTCTCGGCACGAAGCTCGTCGAGCGCCTGCGCGATCTGCGGCCAAACGCGCTCGCTTCGTCCGCGCCACGGCAGCGACGAGAGCTCGTTGCTGACCTGTCCCATCAGGACCACCTGGCTATGGGTGTCGCGCTCGGGCTTGAGCAGCAGCGGGTTCATGCGCACATCGGGCTCGGCGCGCGCGGCCAGTGCCTGGAAATACTGCGCGCTGCCGATTTCGCCACCTGTGACGACGCGCGCGTTGTTGCTCATGTTCTGCGCCTTGAACGGTGCGACCTTCAGGCCCTGGCGCACATACCACCGGCACAACGCCGTCGCGATCCAGCTCTTGCCGGCACCGCTGGTCGTGCCGAGGACCATCACGCAGCGCGCTCGCGGACTCACCACATTGGGACTCATGGGGGCGATTGTCCTTTACGTGAAGTCCGTCACGGTTCGTGAGCGTCTCGTTCGAGCGATGTAAAACCTTTCATCTAATTCGCCGTTAGCTTCAGATGAACTGCAAACAAAGGGAATACGGCGAATGGCCGCACTACGAGAAATTGCGCTCACGGTCGAAGAGCGCGAAGCAAATCAGTTCTATTGGGTTCTTCTGGAGGCTGTGAGCAGCGACGAGACGGAGGCGATTCACTACCGCAAGATCCGGTCTGCGCCCCTGGCGCAGACCAGCTACTCGAGCGCGCTGGCCGTGGGGGCGAATGCGCTGCGGCGGTTGGCGGATTCCGGGGGGTTCTCGGAGACCATCCTCTAGGCGTTTCCGGGGGCGGCCCGGGTGTGGGAACCACCGCCCGCCGCGCACCCCGTCAAACAAGCAGCCTCAGCGCGCAGCAACCGCCTGACCGTCAGAGGCAGCAACCTTCACGTCCCAACTCCCCCCCAACGCCCGAATCAGCCCCACCGTCGCCTGGTACTGCGCCGACCGCACCTGCAGCGCCTGCCTGCGATTGGCGAGTTCCTGCCGCCGTGCATCGAGCAGATCGAGCTGGCTGACCATGCCGTTGCGATACCGGGAATCGGACAGGCTCGTCGCCCTGCTCGCCGAGGTCACCGCCTTCGCCTGCACATCCGCCTGCTGCTCGAGGATGCGCAGCGAAGAAAGCTGGTCCTCGACTTCCTTGAACGCGACAAGCACCTGCGTCCTGTAGTTCGCCAGCGCCCCGTCGAGCTGCGCCGAAGCGCTCTGCACCCCGGCCTCCCGACGACCGCCATCGAAAAGCGGCAGGTTCAACAGCGCGCCAATGCCCCACGACTTCGCCGACCACTTGAACAGGTCGCTCAGGTCCTGCGACGCATAGCCGCCGCCCGCCGTCAACGAGATGTCCGGGAACCATGCCAACTGCGCCACGCCGACGCGCGCCTGCGCCGCCATCACCGACTTCTGCGCGGCCGAGATGTCCGGCCGCCGGGTCAACACAGTCGCCGGCACGCCCGGCGGAATCGTAGGCAGCGCAGTCGCCCACTCATCCGTGTTCACCCCGAAATCCGAAGCCGCATCGCCCGCCAGCACCGCGAGCGCATGCTCCAGTTCGGCGCGGCGGCGGTCGAGCGTCAGCGCATCGGATTCCGTCGACGCCACCTCCGTCTCCACGCGCGCCACATCCAGCTCCGCGACATCGCCCGCGCGCTGCCGGCTCTGCGTCAGCTTCAGCGTGTCGCGGTACGCCTCGACCGTGTCGCGCACCAGTGCCCGCTCCGCATCGACCGCACGGAGTTGCAGGTACGTCTGCGCGGTCTCCGATTCGACCAGCAGCCGCGTGCTCTGCAACAGCCCTTCGCGCGCATCGGCATCCAGTTGCGCCGCCTCGCTCGCCCGCGACAGCTTGCCGAACAGGTCGAGCTCGTACGAAGCCGCGACGCCCGCCTGCAGCAATGTCGACGGCCTCGGGCTCAGGTTGCGGTCCAGCCCGGCGCTGCGCACGCCACCCGCGACCACCCCGACCTGCGGCGAGCGCTCGGCGTCGGCGCTGCGCGCCAGCGCGCGCGCTTCAGCCAACCGAGCGGCTGCCGCCTGGATGTTCGTGTTGCGCGCATCGGCTCGTTCGATCAGCTTGTCCAGCACCGGGTCGTTGAACGCCCGCCACCATTCGCCGCGCGGCTGCGCCTCGGCCGGCTGTGTGCGCGTCCACGCGCCATCGGCCGGCGCGACAGCCTGTTCCTTGAACTGCGCGGGCGCCTCGAAGGTCGGCGCCTCCACCTTGGCCGTCGCGCAACCCGCCAGCACCAGCGCCGCCACCAGCGGCAACAACACGGCCCGCCACGGCCGCGCCTTGGCTTGTGTTTCGTTTTTCATGATCAGCTTTCTTCTCGATTCACAAAGGTTGGCCCGGCGCCTCACTCGATCGCCTTGAGCGGCGCGGCAGGCGAAGGCCGCAGCGGTCCGCCACCGGCATGCGAAGGCGCGACCGGATGGTCACCCGACACGAACGCATCACCATGCGGCACCTCGCCATGCAGCTTCAGTGGACGGTTGCCCGTCATGCGGCGCAGCAGCACGTAGAACACCGGCGTCAGGAACAGCCCGAAAGCGGTCACGCCGATCATTCCGGAGAACACCGCGATGCCCATCGCGTGGCGCATCTCCGCGCCCGCGCCGGTCGACAGCACCAGCGGCAGCACGCCCATGATGAAAGCCATCGAGGTCATCAGGATCGGCCGCAGGCGCAGCCGGCTCGCCTCGATCGCGGCCTGCACCGGCGTTCGCCCGGCGAACTCCAGCTCACGCGCGAACTCGACGATCAGGATCGCGTTCTTCGCCGACAACCCGACCAGCACCATCAGCCCGATCTGCGTGAAGATGTTGTTGTCGCTGCCGGAGAGCCACACGCCCGTCATCGCAGCCAGCAGGCCCATCGGCACGATCAGGATGATCGCCACCGGCAAGGTCAGGCTCTCGTACTGAGCAGCCAGCACCAGGAACACCAGCAGGATCGCGAGCGGGAACACCCACACCGCCGAATTGCCGGCCAGGATCTCCTGGTAGGTCAGTTCCGTCCACTCGAAGCTCACGCCCGGCGGCAGCGTCTCGGCCGCGATGCGTTCGACCGCCGCCCTCGCCTGTCCCGACGAGAAGCCCGGCGCGGGTCCGCCGTTGATGTCGGCCGAGAGGAAGCCGTTGTAGCGCATCGCTCGCTCCGGCCCGTAGCTGGGCTGGATGTTCATCAGCGCCGACAGGGGCACCATCTCGCCGCTGGTCGAACGCACCTTGAGCAGGCCCACGTCCTCGGCCCGCGCCCGGTACGGCGCATCCGCCTGCACCCGCACGCTGTAGGTGCGACCGAAGCGGTTGAAGTCGTTCGCGTAGAGGCTTCCGAGGTAGATCTGCATGGTGTCAAACACTTCGGTCACCGGCACACCGAGCTGGCGCGCCTTGGTGCGGTCGATGTCCGCGTAGAGCTGAGGCACATTGACCTGCCAGCTCGTGAACATGCCCGCGAGCTCCGGCGT
This sequence comes from Variovorax sp. YR216, assembly GCF_900107745.1. Taxonomy (GTDB): domain Bacteria; phylum Pseudomonadota; class Gammaproteobacteria; order Burkholderiales; family Burkholderiaceae_C; genus Variovorax. Next base: position 544,313 of record NZ_FNRO01000001.1, read on the forward strand.
CTGGTAGGCCTTCGCCATGAAGGCCTTCACCGCCTTGTCCATGCCGGCGTATCCGACCGAGCCGCGGTCCTCGAGCTGCAGCTTGAAGCCGCCCGTCGTGCCGAGGCCCTGCACCGGCGGCGGCGGGAAGATCGCGATGTAGGCATCCTGGATCTGGCTGAACTGCGCGTTGAGCTGCCCCGCGATCGCGCCGGCGCTGAGGTCCTTCGACTTGCGCTTGTCGAACTCGTCCAGGCCAACGAACACGATGCCCGAGTTCGAGCTGTTGGTGAAGCCGTTGATCGACAGCCCCGGGAAGGTGATCGCGTGCTGCACGCCCGGCTGCTTCATCACGATCTCGTTCATGCGGCGCGTGACCTCTTCGGTGCGGTCGAGCGTCGCGCCGTCGGGCAACTGTGCGAAGCCGATCAGGTACTGCTTGTCCTGCGCCGGCACGAAGCCGCCGGGCACCGCCTTGAAGAGGCCGAAGGTCACGCCGACGAGCGCGAGGTAGATCACCATCATCAGCGCCTTGCGCGAGATCGCGCCCTTGACGCCGGTGCTGTAGCCCTCCGCGCCGCGATGGAACACGCGGTTGAAAGCGCGGAAGAAGCGGCCGAACACACGGTCCATGCCACGCGTGAGCGCGTCCTTGGGCGCATCGTGGTGGCGCAGCAGCAAGGCGGCGAGCGCGGGCGACAGCGTGAGCGAGTTGATCGCCGAGATCACGGTCGAGATCGCGATCGTCAGTGCGAACTGGCGGTAGAACTGCCCCGTGAGCCCGCTGATGAAGGCCAGCGGCACGAACACCGCCACCAGCACCAGCGCGATCGCGATGATCGGCCCGGAGACTTCACGCATCGCGCGGTAGGTCGCCTCGCGCGGGCCGAGACCCGCCTCGATGTTGCGCTCCACGTTCTCGACCACCACGATCGCGTCATCCACCACGATGCCGATCGCCAGCACCAGCCCGAAGAGGCTCAGCGCATTGATCGAGAAGCCGAAGACATGCATCACCGCGAAGGTTCCGATGACCGACACCGGCACCGCGAGCAGCGGAATGATCGATGCGCGCCAGGTCTGCAGGAACAGGATCACCACCAGCACCACGAGCGCGATCGCCTCGATCAACGTGTGCACCACCGATTCGATCGAGGCGCGCACGAACTGCGTCGGGTCGTAGACGATGTCGTAGTCCACGCCGTCGGGCATGTTCTTCTTGAGCTCGGCCATCGTGGCGCGCACGTCGTTCGAGATCTGGATCGCGTTCGAGCCCGGCGCCGCGAAGATCGGCACCGCCACCGCGTCCTTGTTGTCGAGCAGCGAACGCAGCGCATAGCTCGACGCGCCGAGTTCGAGCCGCGCCACGTCGCGCAGCCGCGTCACCGCGCCATCGGCGCTGGTCTTGACGATGATGTCGCCGAACTCCTCCTCGGTCTGCAGGCGGCCCTGCGCATTGATCGAGATCTGCATGTCCACGCCCGGCAGTCCCGGCGAAGCGCCGACCACGCCGGCCGCCGCCTGCACGTTCTGTTCGCGGATCGCGCGCACCACGTCGCCGGCCGAGAGGCCGCGCTGCGCGACCTTCTGCGGATCGAGCCACACGCGCATCGAGTAGTCACCCGAGCCGAAGAGCTGCACGTCGCCCACGCCCTGCACCCGCGCGAGCCGGTCCTTGACATTGAGCACCGCGTAGTTGCGCAGGTAGGTCATGTCGTAGCGGCCGTTGGGCGACAGCAGGTGCACCACCATCGTGAGATCGGGCGAACTCTTGACGGTCGTGATGCCGAGCCGGCGCACTTCTTCCGGCAGGCGCGGTTCTGCCTGCGCGACGCGGTTCTGCACGAGCTGCTGCGCCTTGTCCGGATCGGTGCCGAGCTTGAAGGTGACGGTCAGCGTCATCAGGCCGTCGGTGGTTGCCTGGCTGCCCATGTAGAGCATGCCTTCGACGCCGTTGATCTGCTCCTCCAGTGGCGTCGCCACCGTCTCGGCGATCACCTTCGGGTTCGCGCCCGGGTAGTTGGCCCGCACCACCACGGAGGGCGGAACCACCTCGGGGTACTCGGAGATCGGCAGGCCACGCAATGCAATCAGCCCGCCGATCAATATCAGCACTGAAAGCACGCCGGCAAAGATCGGCCGGTCGATGAAGAATTTCGAAAGATTCATGGTGGGTTCCCTCCTCGAACGGGATCAGGATTTCTCAGGCTTCGCTTGCGCGACGCGCTGGGTCTGCGGTGCCAGTTCGGCCTTCGCATCCATCGTCACGGTCTGCGGCGCAACGACCGCGCCGGGGCGGATGTGCTGCAGGCCGTTGACGATCACCCGCTCGCCGGGCGCGAGGCCCTTGGTCACGATGCGCAGGCCGTTGAACGGCGCACCCAGCGCGACTTCGCGGTACTCGGCCTTGTTGTCGGCGCCGACGACCATCACGAACTTCTTGTTCTGGTCGGTGCCGACGGCGCGTTCATTCACCAGCAACGCCTTGTCGCTGTGGGCCTGGCCCATGCGGATGCGTGCGAACTGGCCAGGGATCAGGGAGCCGTCCTTGTTGTCGAACGCGGCGCGCACGCGCACCGTGCCGCTCTTGGCGTCGACCTGGTTGTCGATGAGCTGCAGGCGGCCTTCATACGGCGTGCCGTCGGTGCCCGCAGTGCCCATCTGGACCGGGATGCCTTCGATGCGATTGCGTGCGCCGCTGTCGCCCGGCAGGTCCTTGAGCGCCCGGACCACGATCTGCTCGTCGGCATCGAAGCTCGCGTAGATCGGGCTGACCGACACCAGCGTCGTGAGCACCGGCGCGCCCGGGCCGGCCGCGACCAGATTGCCCACCGTCACCTCGAGCTTGCCGATCCGCCCGGCCACCGGTGCACGCACCTGCGTGTAGCCGAGATTGAGACGTGCGCTCTGCAGCTGCGCCTGCGCGGCGCGAAGACTGGCTTCGGCTTCGCGGCTGGCGTTCGTCCGCTCATCCAACTCGCGCTGCGCGATCGCCTGTTCCGCCCAGAGGCGGCGAGACCGTTCCGTCTCGCTGCGGGTGAAGGCCACGCGCGCCTGCGCGGCGACGACCTGTGCTTCGGCGCGGTCCACTTCAGCCGCATACGGCGCCGGGTCGATGGTGATCAGCAATTCGCCCTGCTTGACCAGCGCACCTTCGCGGAAATGCACCGCCTGCACCGCCCCCGCGACGCGCGAACGGACGTCGACGCGCTCGACCGCTTCGAGCCGGCCCGAGAACTCGTCCCAGGTATTGACTTCGGTCGAGGCGACGCTGGCGACCGACACAGGCACCGCGGGCGACGCCCCGGCCGCCGGCGCATTGTTCGCCTCGGCATTGAAACTGTGGAAGCCCAGGATCACCGCCGAAGCGATGGCCACCAGGGCCGTGACGCCGGTCACCGCGGGCCAGAGGCCGCGCCGGGCCAGGGAGGAAGACTTGTTGTTCGTCATGATGAATACGTCCTTTTGGTGACTTCTGGGATGCAACGGGCCCTCCCGCGCGGATAGCGCAGGACGGCGGAAGGAAGGAATCGGTTGGGAGCACGGCGGTCGACGGCCACAGCCGTTGCGCGGACGAAGGCATCTCCGCTGCGGCGGTTTTGCCGTCGCAGGAGAACGAGGGATCGGGCCCTCAGCCTTCGGATCGATCCCGCGCTACGGGATCCATGGCCGCACGGCGAACCGTGCGTCGCCGCTCAGTGAGGCGGCGGTGCGGCGCTGAAGAACTCGCGGAAGTGCTTCTGCACCACCGCTTCGCATTCAGCGCAACCGGAGCCCTCGGGCTCGTAGAGTGCAGCGGGCCAGTTCGAGGCCCCGGGCAATACGCTGCACGTGACCGGAATGCCGGCGTTCTGGAGCCGCTGTGCGAAAGCGAGGCCCTCGTCACGCATCGGGTCATCCTTGCCGACCAGCACCAGCGTCCGGGCGACCTCGGCCAGTCGCAGCGACCCGCCCGGTACCGCGTAGGGGTGCGTGGCATTGACCGGGCGGTTCAGGAATTCCCGCCAGCCCGACGCCCACCGGCACTGGACCGCATCGCCCGTCGCCTGCCGCAATGAGGCGGTGCCGGCGCAGGGGTCGAGCATGGGCGACAACAGGATCTGCCCGGCCAGCGGCGGATGGCCCCGGTCGCGCGCAATCATCGCCACCGCCGCCGCCACATTGCCTCCGGCTTCCTCGCCTGCGAGGAAAAGGTCGGCCCCCTTGCCACCCAGCTTGGCGCGCTGCTTGTAGAGCCATTCGAGAGCCGCGTAACCCACCTCGATCGGCTCGGGGAACGGCGCCTTGGGCGCTTTCGGGTAGTCGAGCGACACCACCACCGCGCCCGCGCCGGCCAGAAGGCGCGCCACATTGCGGCCGTTGTCGAGACCGCCGCAAACGAAGGTCCCGCCATGGAAATGCAGCACCAACGGCACGGTCGCGCCACGGGCGCGCTCGCCGTAGATGCGGGCCTTGACGGGGTCGCGACCGGGCAGGTCGATGCTGATGTCGGGTTCGGCACCCCGCGCGGCGACTGCAGCGGCATCGGCAGATGGCGGGGACGGTCGGGTGGACATGAGGCGGCCTCGGTGGATGGACGATGGATGGAATATAAGACGCCGCCCTCATGCTTCAAACAGGATACGAGCCCCTACTCTGTTTCCAACCGGCTAACAATCGGCTCAAATGACCATGTGAGAATCCCGCTCCCCCGGCCCCAGGGCCACCCCCAAAGCGCACTCTCAGGAGCAGCATAGATGGATCAGATCCAAGGCATGCGGATCTTCGTTCGCGTCGTCGAAGCAGGCACTTTCACCCGTGCCGCCGACTCGCTCGGCCTGCCCAAGGGCACGGTCACCAAGCAGATCCAGGCGCTGGAAGCGAGGCTGCGCGTCAAGCTGCTCAACCGTACGACCCGCCGAGTCACGGTCACACCCGACGGCGCCGCCTATTACGAGCGCACCGCCCGGCTGCTGAACGATTTCGACGACATCGAGGCCAGCATGACGAACGCGCAGGCCAACCCGACGGGCCGGTTGCGGATCGACGTCGGCTCATCCATGGCACGTCTGGTCATCCTTCCAGCGCTGTCGACCTTCTGCGACCAGTACCCGGACATCCAGGTGGACGTCGGCGTGAGCGACCGCACGGTCGACCTGATCACCGACAACGTGGATTGCGTGATCCGCGGCGGCGACCTCACCGACCAGTCGCTGGTCGCGCGGCGCATCGGCAACCTGCCGTGGATGACGGTGGCCTCGCCCGCATACATCAAGCGCTACGGCATCCCGCAGCATCCGACGGATATCGAGAAGCGGCACCTCGTGGTGGGCTTCTTCTCCGGCAGCACCCGCCGCGTCTACCCGCACGAATTCCACCGCGGCGACGAACAACTGGAAATCACCGGGCCCTATCGCGTGTCGGTGAACGACAGCAACGCGCACATGACGGCGGTGCTCGGCGGCTACGGGCTCTCGCAGGTCATCACCTACATGGCGGAACCGTACCTCGCGAGCGGCGAGCTGGTGCAGATCCTGCCGGAATGGACGCGCCCGTCGCTGCCGGTGCACGTGGTGTACCCGCCAAACCGGCACCTGAGCGCCAAGGTGCGAGCCTTCGTGGACTGGGCGGCGGAGTTGTTTGCGAAGCATCCGCAGTTGCAGCGAACCGAACCCGTCCCCGTTCCGGCCCCTATTGCCAGGACCGCCTGAGCGCCGCCTGGCTGCCCGGCGGCAGCACGCCGAGCCGGACGTGTCCGGGCAGGCCGAAAGACGCAGCATCGCGCAGCTTGATGCCCTGCGCACGAAGCGCAACGGCGCGCTCCGCCGAACATGGCACGTCCGGTCTCGCGCAGAAGTAGTTGGCAACGCTGGGCAGGCATCGCCAGCCCAGCGATTCGCACATCTCGCGCTGCGCCGCTTTCCACGAGCGCAGCGTGGCGCGACTTTCATCCAGCCACTGTTGCGTCGTCGAACGGGTCCAGCTTTCGAGCAGCGCGACGCCGTGCGCGCCGATCGGCCACGACGGCGCGAGCGCCGCGAGCTGCGCCACCCTGTCTTCCCGGTCCACAGGCGCGATCGCATAGGCGGCGCGAATGCCGGTCAGTCCCAGCGCCTTGTTCGGCGTCCAGAGCTGCCAGATCGCGTTCAGGCGCTCCCGGCTCAAGGCAAGCGCACCCTCCAACCTCAGGGGCTCGTAGGCGAGATCGATCACGCAGACCGCCTCCGCGCCCAGCCCGTCGATGCACGGCTCGAGCCCCTCCTGCGCCTGGCCGAGCGGACTTGATGGATCGCAGCACCAGGCCAGATCGGCGCCGTGGCTCACCCGCTCGAAACCCCATGCGCCCGCTGCACGCAGGTAGTCGCCGTAGCAGTGCGGCGGCACCTGGATCCGACGGCCGCCGCGCTGCGCCACCGCCGTGGTGATCCGCGCGATGAACTCGCTGGCGCTCGACGCGATCACGATCCGACTCGCATCGACGTGGTGGAAGTCGGCAAGCCGCTCACGCAGCGCGGTGTAGCGCGGGTCCGGGTAGCGGCGAGGATCGGCATTCTCGATCGCCGACAGCGCATCGGGACAAGGACCGCATGCGTTGGCGTTGGTCGAGAAGTCATGCAGCGCCGCGCCCAGCGCGTCAGGGCCGCCGTGCATCATGTCCACGCAGTCCGGCCGGCCATCGCCACCGTCGCGCCGATGGCGGACAACACCACCACGCGCGATGCAAGCGTCGCGGCGCGCACCGTGTCGGACGCAATGGATTCGCGCCCTGGCGCATTGAGCACATACACGCCGGGCTTCGCCAGCCGCACGCCCAGCCGCAAGGCCATCGCGCCCATGGGCCATCCGCCGTTGGGCGACGGCGTCCGGCGAGCCTCCCGCCTGCACGACGCCCACGCAACCGGCGACACCGGCAGCAGCAGGGCCGCAGTGATGCGCGCCGGTATCCACGAAAGCACGTCATCCACGCGCGCGGCCCACTTGCCGGCCCATTCCCAATCGTGACCCGCACGCGCACCACGGTAGCCCCACATCGCATCCGCCGTATTGGAGAAGCGATAGACAGCCGCGCCCGGCAACCCCAGCAGCACAAACCAGAACAACGGTGCGACCAGCGAATCATTGAGGTTCTCGGCCAGCGATTCGATCGCGCTCTCGCGCACCTGTACTTCGCCGAGCGTGCTGACGTCGCGGCTCACCAGCCGGGCGAGCTGCGTCCGGCCTTCGTCGAGCGATCGGCCGAGTGCCGCTTCGACTGCCAGCACTTCATCCCACAGCATGCGCCACGCCAGCAGCGGCTTGAGCGCAAAGCCCACCAGCAGCGCACCTGCCCACGCCGGCAGCATCACGGCGACCAGCGCGATCCCGACGGCAACCGCCGCGACCATCGACGCCCCCACGCACCAGGCGAACGCGCCTGCGCCGAAAGTGAGAAGACGATGCGTCCGGTCCTCGCCCGGCCGCGGCGCGATCCGGCTCCCGGCCCAGCCCAGATACCGACCCATCCACACCACCGGATGCCAGCCGTCAGGCGGCTCGCCGAGCCATCGATCGATTGCCAGCGCCAGCCAGAGTGCGGCGATCGAAACCAACGCCGCCGGCTCCTAGTCCTCGATCCCGCGCTGCGCGGGAATGCCGGCCTTGAACGCATGCTTGATCATCGTCATCTCGGTCACCGTGTCGGCGAGCTGGATGATTTCCTCGGGGCAGCGCCGGCCGGTCAGGACCACGTGCACCTCCTTCGGTCGCGTGCGCAGCGTCTCCAGCACACCGTCGAGCGGCAGCCAGCCGTAGATCAGCGGATAGGTGATCTCGTCGAGCACGACGAGGAAATGCTCGCCGGAGAGGATCGCCGCCTTCGCCTTCTCCCACCCGTCTCGCGCGAGTTGCGCGGAGCGTTCGAGGTCCTGGCTCTTCCAGCTGAAGCCGTCGCCGAGACCTTCGATCGGAATGCCGATCTGCTCGAACATCCGGTGCTCGCCGAAGCGCGCGCTGGGGACCTTCATGAACTGGAAGATCTTCACCGCCTTGCCGCGTCCATGCGCGCGCAAGGCGAGGCCGAAGGCAGCGGTGCTCTTGCCCTTGCCGTCGCCGGTGTTGACGATCACGAGGCCGCGGCGCTCGCCTTCGGGCTTCTCATAGGGCTTCTCGCTGGGTGGGGTTTCGATGTGCATGGGTCTTGAATGGGTCAACGCGCAACGGCCAGCCACTGGCCTTCGATTTGGTACACCACGACACGCCGGTCGAACACGGCCTCCAGCGCGCGATGCGTGCTGCCGTCATCGCAGGCGCCGTGATGAAGAACGCGCCCTTGCGCCATGACGACCATGTCGTCGGCGGCGAGCGCGGCATTGAGTTCATGCAGCACGCTGACCACGGTGCGCCCCTGTGCGATGAGTTCGCGCACGGTCTGCATCCAGTCGGCCTGATGCGGCGGGTCGAGGTTGGCAAGCGGCTCGTCCATCAGCAGCACGTCGGCTTCGACAGCCAGCGCGCGTGCCAGCAGCACCCGCTGGCGCTCGCCGCCGGAAAGCTGGCCGAGCGGCCGGTCGCGCCACTCCCAGGCCTGCGTGCTGCGCAGCGCGCGTTCCACGGCAGCGCGATCCGCGTCGTTGGGCGCGGCGAGCCAGCGCTGGTGCGGCAAGCGGCCGAGCATCGCGACGTCGTACACCATGAGGTCGTCCGCACTGCCCTCGCCCGCGCCGCCCTGGCCGAGCCACGAGAGGCGCCGGGCCCGTGCGCGCCCCGGCATCGCCGCGAGCGGCTCGCCCAGCAGACGCACCTCGCCGCGGTGCGGCAGCAGGCCCGCGAGCACCTTGAGCAAGGTCGACTTGCCCGCGCCGTTGGGGCCGACGATGCTGGTCCAGCGCCTTTCGGGGAACGACACATCGATCGCGTGCAGCACCTCCGTGTGGCCGAGCCTCGCACCAATGCGCCGCCCTTCAAGCACAGCAGTCATCGCGCACCGCCTTTTGCGCTGCGGCGATGCATGAGCCACAGCAGGTAGGTTCCGCCGAGCACCGCGGTCAGCACGCCGACGGGCAGTTCCTGGGGCGCGATCAGCCATCGCGCCAGCAGATCGGCAGACATCAGCAGCAGCCCGCCCATCGCGCTCGACAGGATGATCAGCCGTGCATGCGTCGTCTTGACCGCCGAACGCACCAGATGCGGTGCGGCCAAGCCGACGAAGGCGATCAATCCCGTCTGCGCCACCGCGGCGCCGGTCGCCAGCGCCAGCACCGCCACCAGCGCCGCGCGCATGGCACCGAGCGGAAGGCCGAGGCTGCTCGCGGTCGATTCGCCGAGCGCCAATCCGTCCAGTACCGGTGCCAGCGCCCAGCCCAGCAGCAGGCAAACCAGCGCGAGCGCGCCCATGATCGCGCAGGCGCTCCATCCGACGAGGCCGGTGCTGCCGAGCATGAAGCCCTGGATCGCCTGGAGAATGTCCGCCGATGCAATGGTGATGAGGTCCTTCACCGCGCCCAGCACCACGCCGACGATCACGCCCGCCAGCAGCAGACGCAGCGTCTGCTGCACGCCGCGCGCGAGCAGTAGCGTGAGCATCACCGCCGCCACCGCGCCGAGAAACGCCGCCCCGGTCATGCCCAGGCGAACCACCCACTGCGTGCTGGCCGGCGATGCGCCGAACAGCCACAGCGCCGCCGCCACGCCGAGCGAGGCACCGGACGCGCTGCCCAGCAGATAGGGGTCGGCCAGCGGATTGCGGAACAACCCCTGCGCCACCGCGCCCGCCAGGCCGAGCAGTGCACCGGCCAGCCATGCGCCGAGCGTGCGAGGCAGCCGGATGTCCCACACGATCTGCATCGCCACCGGATCGTGCCAGGCGCCCCAGAGACTCTCGAACCCCGTGCTGCCCACGCCCGCGCCGAGCGTCAGCACGATGCCGCCAAGCAGCAGCAGCACGACACCGAGCCCGAGCGCAAGACGGTGTTCGCTCTTCATCGCTTCGCCTGGGACTGCAGGCACCGCGCCATGAGAGCCGCGGCTTCGCCCATGCGCGGACCCGGCCGCACCAGCACGTCGGATTCGTCGGCGGTGAAGCGGCAGATGCGCCCGTCGCGCACGGCCTTGATGCGGCTCCATCCCGGCCGCTGTTCGAGCCCCTGGGCACTTCGCTCGCCCACCATGATCAGGTCGGGATCGGCGCGCACCACGAACTCGGGGTTGAGCTTCGGGAAGGGCCCCATCGAGCCCGGAACGATGTTCTTGGCACCGAGGCGCGACAGCGTCTCGCCGATGAACGACGACTCGCTCGCCGCATACGGCGCGCTGCTGACCTCGAAATACACCCGCGTGCGCCCGACGCTTTCGGGCAGGGACTGCGCCGCCGCCGACACGCTCGCATCGATGTCGCGCCATACGCGCGGCGCGTCGTCCGAGCCGATCACGCGAGCCACCGAGTCGAGCACGCGGCGCACATCCGCATGGTTCTTGGGTTCGAGCACCAGCACCTTGAGGCCGAGCCCTTCCAGCCGTTCGGTCACGCGCGAAGACTTCGCCAGCAGCACCACGTCGGGCCTGAGCGCCACGATGGCCTCGACATTGGGATCGATCCCGCCGCCGACCTGGGGCAATGCGCGCACCGACTCGGGCCAATTGGAGTAGCGGTCCACGCCGACCAGCCGGTTGCAGGCGCCGAGCGTGCAGACGGATTCGGTCAGCGAAGGCAGCACGGTGACGATCCGCTGCGGAGGCCTGGGCAGGTCGACGGACACGCCGCGCTCGTCGGTCACGACGATCGCCTGCGCCGCGGCCGCGAACACGGCCAGCACGGCAGCGAGCGACAGTCTCGCAAGGAGATTCATTCGGGTTCCTTCAGGGCCAGCGGCAGGCCGGCCACCATCAGCGTGACACGGTCGCAAGCAGCCGCCACGCGCTGGTTGAGCATGCCCAGCGCATCGACGAAGGTGCGCACCTCGCGGCCGAGCGGGATCACGCCGAGGCCGATTTCGTTGCCGATCAGCACGACCGGGCCGCTGGCAGCACCGAGTTCGCGCACCAACGCGGCGGTGGCGGCTTCGATCTCGACCGGGGTGCACGCGAGGGCATCGCCCGGCATCATCAGATTCGTGAGCCAGAGCGTGAGGCAATCGACCAGCACCAGTGTTTGGGGCGACGCATGCGCACGGATCGCCTCCGCAACAGCACGCGGTTCCTCCACCGTGCCGAGCCCAGGCACGCGCAGCGCGCGATCGCGGCGATGACGCGCGATGCGCGCGCGCATTTCGTCGTCATGCGCCTCCGCGGTCGCGATGAGCACGGCCCGGTGCGCATCCGAACGCCCGAGCCACGCCGCGGCGAGCTCTTCGCCGCGGCGCGATTTGCCGCTCTTCTGGCCACCGAGGATCAGTTCGCGGCAAACATCGCTCATTTCGGCTGCCACCTCAGCGTCAGGTAGAACGCGCGGCCGGGCTGGTTGTAGCCCCATGCGGTCTCGTAGTTCACGTCGCCGATGTTCGAGACGCGCCCCTGCACCGACCAGTCCTTCGCCACGCGGTATTCCACATATAGATCGACCGTGGTGTAGCCGTTGAGGACGCGCGTGTTGGCCGCGTCGTCATAGCGCTGGCCCACGTAGAGCGCCGAACCACCGAGCTTCCACGCGCCGATCTGGTAGTCGGCGCCGAGCGTGGCCTGGTCCTTCGCGCGCCGCGGCAACTGCTTGCCGGTCACTTCGTTGTGCGGATCGAGCGAGTCGTAGCTCGCATGCAGGCCGAGGTTGCCGAACTGGCCGTCGTAGCTCAGCGTGCCGCCCTGGATGCGCGCGCGCGGGATGTTCTGCGGCAGCGTCTCGTTGGTGATGAAGCCGGTGATCTTGTTGTCGTAGCCCACCAGCTTCACCGTGTGGCCGCCCTGGCTCCAGGTGATGCCGAGGTCGGTGTTCTTTCCTTCTTCCGGCTTCAGGTTCGGATTGCCGAAGCCGGGGTAGTAGAGCTGGTTGAACGACGGCGCCACGAAGCTGGTGCCATGCGACACGTTCACGCGCCAGTTCTGCGTGATGCGGTAGCCGTAGCCGGCGAACCAGGTGTCGTTGCCGCCGAACTGCGAGTTGTCGTCGTGCCGCGCGTTGAGCTGCCAGCTGTGCGCGCCCTGGTCGCCGTTGAGGCCGACGAAAGCGGAATTGATGTCGCGGTCGGTGACGGTGTAGCGCGTGTCGCTGTTCACGTTCTGCTCGAGCCGCTCCAGGCCAGCGATCACCGTGCCGACCGGCGTGGCGATGTCGTTCTGCCAGAGGTACTGGTTCTGCGTGGTCTCGAACAGCCCCGGCACGTTGCCGGGCGCGGCCACGATGTTCTGGGTCTTGTCCTCGCTGCGGGCGTAGCGCAGCTGGGTGTTCCAGTTCGACATCACCTTGCCGCTCGCGCCCACGTAGGCGGTCTGCGTGCGCACCGTGTTGCGGCTGTCGCGCCCAGGACCATCATCGAAGCGGTTCAGGCCGTCCGAATACAGGAGCCCGGCGTCCAGCTTCCAGTCCGGGTTGAACTGGTAGCCGAACGAAGCGTTGGCCGCGCTCTGGTTGAACGGGTCGCGGTCAGGGTTGTAGTTGCCGAATTGCACCCTGCTGTTGGTGGCGGAAAAACTGTCCTGGATTGTGCGCTGAACGTCCAGCGAGTAGGTCGCGGCGCCCGACGCGCCGCTGAAGCCGCCGGTAATCTGCTTGTAGCTCTCGCTGCCGAGCGTCGTCGAGGCGCGCGGCATGAAGACCGAATCGCCCGCCGCCGCCTTGCGCGTGAAGATCTGCACCACGCCCCCCACACCGTCGCTGCCGTAGAGCGCGGAGGCCGGACCCTTCACCACTTCGATGCGGTCGATCATCTCGACCGGGATGTTGTCCCAGTTCGGCGTGCCGAGCGTCGCGGAGCCGTAGCGCACGCCGTCGATCAAGAGGATGGTGTGGCGCGCCTCGGCGCCGCGGATGTAGACACTGCTCGACTTGCCGGCACCGCCGTTGGCCGAGATCTGGACGCCGGCGACGCGCGCGAGGATCTCGGGCAGCGTGCGGCTGGCCTGCTGCTCGATCTGCGCGCGATCGATCACGACGGTGTCGGAGACCAGGTCATCGACGCGCGTCGGCGTGCGGGTGGCGGTCACCACGGTTTCGGTGAGCGTGGGCGCGCTTTGGGCCATCGCGACGGATGACACGCCCGACAACGCGGCCACGGCCAGGGAAATGTGGGTAGCGCCCGCGAGCGGCCACGACGAAGCGCACCGGTCGGTGCGATGGAAGAAAACGCTTGTCTTCATGGGGACAACAAAAGATCAATGTCCTTCGCCGGCTTCCCCGCCAGCGCATGGACGTCATGGCCGACACATGCGCGAACATGCGGCGACCGCCTCGTTGGCCGGTATCCGGGCTGGCAGCACGACCTTCGTCGCCTTCCCAGAAGCCTGTTTCATTGCTTCCAGTGGCTGATTGACGAAGGCGGCATCCCTCAAGAGGATGCCGACTGCTTGACCGTTGCGGGGGCAGCGCAGGTTGGCTTGAGCCCTGTGAGGGCGTCGGCTTCTGCTTCCCGTTCAACTGCGACGTGTGAACCACTTCGCGAGCACCAACAGCGCGGGATTGTAAAGTCTCGTGAAACTCGTTCCACCGAGCCGTCGGCCGGCCGTGGAAACCCGCAAGCGCCGGAATCTACAATCGCCCCCCATGCCTGCACCGAGCCGTATTGAACAGATCGCCGAGCGTGTCGAACGACTGCTCGTGCGCCATGAAGAAGTACAGCGCACCAATGCGTTGCTGCAGGAACAGGTGGAGGCGCTGACGCGGGAACGCGATGCGCTCAAGTCCCGCCTGACCGCCGCGCGGACGCGGCTCGATGCCCTTCTCGATCAGCTCCCGGCCGATCCCACACAAGATCCGAGCGCCCGCTCATGAAACAAATCGAAGTCCAGATCATGGGCCAGAGCTACCTGCTCGGCTGTCCCGAAGGCGGTGAAGCCCAGTTGCGCGAAGCGGTGGAACGTGTCGACGCGGCGATGTGCAAGATCCGCGACGCCGGCAAGGTCAAGGCGCGCGACCGCATCGCGGTGCTCGCTTCGCTGAATCTCGCATTCGACCTGGCGCAGCGCGAAGCCGAAGCCCCGGCCGCACCGCCCGCGTCCGCGTCCGCGTCCGATCCCATCGCGGACGATGCACGCGCCGCGCAACTTGTCCAGCGTCTCGATCAGGCCCTCGCCGGCGACGGACATTTGCTCTGAAAACTCGTGCCACCGCGTCGGGTCGGCGTAAAATCGCGCCTGTCTGCGGTGCGCGCTGGGCTCTATATGTCCTTGTACCAATGCTCCACGGAGCAGGGCTTGGTATATCGCTTGGCAGGTGTGATCATCTCGCGTCAGATGAACCCGAAGCCTTGCTGCCCTCGCCCACCTGAACCCCGGTTCAGGCTGCGAGTCCAGGCCCACTCGCAGACACCTATTCCTCATCGCCACGGCCCCCGCATCGGGGCCGTGGCTTTTTTCTGGCCTCTGTTTCGTACTGCATGACGATCGAACCCCTGCTGATCGCCGAACTCGCCCTTCTCGGCGTCGGCACCGGATTCCTGGCCGGCCTGCTCGGCATCGGCGGCGGCATGCTGATGGTGCCGTTCCTCACGATCATCATGGGCCACCGCGGCGTATCGGCGGATCTCGCGGTGAAGATGGCGATCGCGACTTCGATGTCGACCATCATCTTCACCTCGATCGCGAGCGTGCGGGCGCATCACAAGCGCGGCGCGGTCCGCTGGGACATCGTCCGGCGGCTCGCCCCCGGCATCGTCATCGGCAGCCTGATCGGGAGCCTCGGCCTGTTCTCGCTGCTCAAGGGCACCGCGCTCGCGATCTTCTTCGCGTTGTTCGTCGGCTTCTCGGCCACGCAGATGTTCCTCGACAAGAAGCCCAAGCCCACCCGCCAGATGCCCGGCACAGGCGGCCAGCTCGCGGCCGGTGGCGTGATCGGCTTCGTCTCGGGCCTCGTCGGGGCCGGCGGCGGCTTCATCAGCGTGCCCTTCATGACCTGGTGCAACGTCGCGATTCACAACGCAGTAGCGACGAGCGCGGCGCTCGGCTTCCCGATCGCTGTGGCCAACGTGGCGGGCTACATCGCGAGCGGCCAGTCGGTGCAGGGGCTGCCCGCCGGTGCCTTCGGCTACATCTGGCTGCCGGCGCTCGCGGCCATCGCGGTCACCAGTTTCCTGGTCGCGCCGCTGGGCGCGAAGGCGGCGCACAGCCTGCCGGTGTCGAAGCTCAAGCGGGTGTTCGCGAGCATCCTCTATCTACTCGCGATCTACATGCTCTGGAAAGGCCTGCGCGGCTGAGGTTTGATCTGACACAAGCGCGTCTCCGCGCGGCTGGCTTAAAGTCGTCGCACTCAACAGAAGGAGAAGTGCATGTTCCAGCGAATCCTGGTCGCCACCGACGGCTCACCTCTCGCCAAGAAGGCGGTGACGAGCGCCATCGCGCTGGCGGCGCAGAACGGCTCCGAACTGGTCGCGCTGACCGTCGTGCCTCGCTACCCCACCAACTATTTCGACGGTGCCGCCGTCTTCACGCCCGAGGACATCGGCCGCATCGAAAAGCAATGGGCCGAGTCGGCCCAGACCGCACTCGACGCGGTCGCCACCGAGGCCAAGGCGGCCGGTGTGAACGTCAAGACCGCGGTCATCAGCTCGGATGTCGTCGGCGACGCGATCATCGGTGCGGCCAGGAAGCACGAGAGCAACCTCATCGTCATGGCCTCGCACGGCCGCAAGGGCATCAAGCGGCTGCTGCTGGGCAGCGAAACCCAGCATGTCCTTACGCATTCGGAGCTTCCTGTTTTGGTGCTGCGCTGATCGCGGTTTATAACGACGCAGCGGTGCTGCCCTCGCCGCACCGCGCTACCAAGAAAAGAAAGGAAGTGAATGAAGATCCTGATCGCCGTGGACGGCAGCCTCCACACGCAGAAAGCCATCGACTACCTGGCGAAGCATCGCCCGATGTTCGTGAACGGCAATGAGTTCGTCGTGGTCCACGTCTGTATCGGCGTGCCGGGGCATGTGGCCCGCCATCTGAGCAAGGGAACGATCGCGGAGTACTACACGGAAGAAACCGCGAAGGTCATCGAACCGGTGAAGGCGCAGCTCGCGAAGCACGAGATCACGAACTACAGCGTCGACGCGCGCCACGGCCATGCGGCCGAGGAAATCATCAAGTCCGCCAACGAGTGCGGTGCCGAGCTGATCGTCATGGGCACGCACGGCCATGGCCTGATCGGCCGCGCGCTCATGGGTTCGGTGGCCACGAAGGTCGTGGCGGAAACCGACATCTCCGTCCTCCTGGTGCAATAGCGCCGCTCAGGCGCTCGCGAACAGCCCTTTGTGCTGTTCGCGCAAGAGCGCCTTCTGTACCTTGCCCATCGCGTTGCGCGGCAGCTCGGCCACCACGAAGCAGCGCTTGGGAATCTTGAAATTCGCGAGCCGGGCCTTGAGGTCGGCCACGATCGCATCGGCATCGAGTGTCGCGCCCGCCTTCGGAATCACGATCGCCACGCCCACCTCGCCGAAATCCGGATGCGGCACGCCGACGATGGCGCTTTCTGCCACGCCGGGCATCTCGTTGATGAATCCCTCGATCTCCGCCGGATAGACGTTGTAGCCGCCGCTGATGATCAGGTCCTTGCTGCGCCCGACGATGGTCACGTAGCCGAGGCCGTCGATCTTGCCCACGTCGCCCGTCTTGAAATAACCGTCGGGCGTGAACTCCTCCTTGGTCTTCTCCGGCATGCGCCAGTAGCCGGCGAACACGTTCGGCCCGTCGACCTCGATATGTCCGATCTCTTCGGTCGGGCACGGGTTGCCGTGGTCGTCGCGCACGCGCAGGCGCACGCCGGGCAGCGGGAAGCCCACCGTGCCGCCGCGCCGCTCGCCCTGCACCGCGCTGTACGGGTTGGAGGTGAGCATCGCCGTCTCGCTCATGCCGTAGCGCTCGAGGATGGTGTGATCGGTGCGCTCGCGCCATTCGTTGAAGGTCTCGATCAGGAGCGGCGCGGAGCCCGAGATGAACAGCCGCATGTTGCTGCACGCCTCGCGCGTGAGTCCGGGCTCGGCCAGCATGCGCACGTAGAGCGTCGGCACGCCCATGAAGACGGTCGCTTCCGGCAGGCGTGCGACCACGCGGCGTGGATCGAACCGGTTGAGCCAGATCATCCGGCTTCCGCTGATCAGAGCGCCGTGGATCGCGACGAAGAGGCCGTGCACATGGAAGATCGGCAGCGCGTGGATCAGCACGTCGCCATCGCCGCGCTTGGACGAGCGCCAGCCCCAGTAGTCCTTGAGCACCTCGGCGTTCGACTGCAGGTTGCGGTGCGAGAGCATCGCGCCCTTGCTGCGGCCGGTGGTGCCGCTGGTGTAGAGGATCGCGGCGAGATCGTCGCCCCTCTTGCGGGCGATGTCGTGCTGGTCGCTGCACTGCGCCGCGACTTCGAGCAGCGTGCCCGTGCGGTCGTCGTTGAGCGTGAAGACATGGCGCGTGCCGGCCTTCGTTGCGATCGGCGCGACCCAGTCCGCGTTGGCACTGCTGCAGACGACCACCTCTGGTTCCGCGTTGCCGATGAAATACTCGATCTCGGCCTGCCGGTAGGCGGTGTTGAGCGGCAGGAAGACATAGCCCGCGCGCAGCGTCGCGAGGTACAGCAGCATCGCCTCGACGGACTTCTCGACCTGCACCGCGATGCGTGCGCCCTCCTTGAGCTTCAGCGCACGGAGCAGGTTCGCGATCATCGCGCTCGCGCGGTCGAGATCGCGCCAAGAATAGTAGAGGCCATCGTCGGTCTCGACCGCGATCGAATCGAGATCCGAGGGAAAGGCCGCGCGCAGCGCAGCAAAGAGATTGGCGTTCGTTGTCGTATCGGTCATGTGAATTCAGAAGACAGGAGTGCGCTTGCCGAGGAAGGCGGCGATGCCTTCACGGTGTTCATCGGAATCGGCGTAGTCGTAGGCCACGGCCACGAGCGCTGCCAGCGGGTCTTGGCCGCCTGCGCCGCGCAGCGCGGAAAAGGTGCGTTTGTTGAGTCGGGCGGCCTCGGGCGCGAGCGCCGCGATGCGCTGCGCGTGCGCGAGCGCATCGCCCGCGACGTCGGCGTCGGGCAGCACCTGCAGCAGGAAGCCGGCGTCGTACAGGCGCTGCGCATCGTGAACGCTCGCAGCCAGCAGCATGTCGCGCGCCAGCGTATCGCCGATCGCGCCGCGCACCAGCGCGGCCTCGCGCGGCGCCATCGGAAAGCCCAGCTTCGCGATCGGCGCGCCGAACTTCGCTGAATCACCGGCCAGGCGGATGTCGCAGCAGCTGGCGATCTCGAGCCCCGCGCCCATGCAGGCGCCCTCGATCTGCGCGACGAGCGGCACCTCGCACGCCAGCATCGCGGCCAGGGCCGCCCACACTTCGTTCTCGTGAAATTCGCGCAGGCTCGCCGCGTCGAAGCGGAACGACGGGTACTCGGAAATGTCGCCGCCCGCGCAGAAGGCGCCGCCCTCCCCGCGCACGACGATGCAGCGGCGCGACGCATCGCGCGCAAGCCCCTCGAAGACCGCGCGCAATTGGAGCCACATCGCGCGCGTCATGGCGTTGAGCCGGCCTGCGTTCGCCAGCGTGACGAACGCGATCGGCCCGTCGCCGTGCAGCGTGATCGAATCCGTCATTCCAGCTTGGCCCCTGAATCCCTCACCACCGCGGCCCAGCGCTTGATCTCGGCGTTCACGAAGGCGCCGAACTGCGGGCCCGTGAGGCTCGGGATCTCGGATCCGTTGGCAGCCCAGATCGATTTCAGTTCGTCGGTCGCGAGCGCCTTCTTCATGTCTTCGATGGCCCGTGCCTGGATGTCGGCCGCGGTGCCCTTGGGCGCCCACAGGCCGTACCAGGTGGTCACGGTGTAGTCGGGCAAGCCCACCTCCGCCGCGCAGGGCACGTCGGGGAACGCCGGGTTGCGCTTGGTGCCGGCCACCATCAGCGCCTTGATGCGGCCCGCCTTGATGTGCTGCGCCGACGAGCCCAGCCCGTCGAACATCACGTCCACGTTGCCGGCGATCAGGTCCTGCAGCGCCGGCCCCGCCCCGCGGTACGGGATGTGCGTGATGAACGTGCCGGTCTGCAGCTTGAAGAGTTCACCCGCCAGATGGTGCGAGGTGCCCGAGCCCGCCGAGGCGTAGTTGAGCTTGCCCGGGTTCTGCTTGGCGTAGGCGACGAAAGCCTTCAGGGTGGTCGCGCTCACCCGCTTCGGGTTGACGACCACCACCTGCGGCACATCGGCCAGCAGCATCAGGGGCACGAAGTCCTTTTCGAGGTCGTAGTCCAGCTTGGGGTAGACCGAGGGCGCAATCGCATGGTGGACCGCGCCCATGAAGAGCGTGTAGCCGTCCGGGTGCGCCTTGGCCGCGATGCTCGCGCCGACGGTTCCGCCCGCGCCGCCGCGGTTGTCGATCACCAGCGTCTGGCCGACGAGACGGCTGAACTGCGCCGAGAGCGGCCGCGCGAAGGCGTCGGTGCCGCCGCCGGCCGGAAACGGCACGATCATCGTGACGGGTTTGGTCGGCCAGCCCGACTGCGCGCGCGCGCCGCCGGCCAGGGCCGCGGCACTCGCCGCCGCCGCGAGCTGCAACAGCTCGCGCCGCTGAAAGGTTGGGGTCATGGCTTGTCTCCTCGTTATGGTCTGCACGCGCCGGGGCCTGCGGCGCAGGATCATTTGGCCCTCTGAAAAATCAATCCGGGAAAAAGAGATCGTCGATCGCGCCGGACACGGCCACCTTGCCCTGCGCCAGCAGGGCACGATGCTTGTCGAGCCGCTTGAGATCGTAGAGGTAGTTGACCATCAACCCGTAGGACTGCTTCAACCCCTTCGGCGAAGGATCGCCGGCCCAGTTGAGCCGCTCCACCCGCGCGCCATTGCCGAGATGAAAGCGCGCCACCGGGTCCACCGGCTTGCCGTCCGCGGTGGCGCGGCCGAGGTATTCGGCGGCTGCATTGAGCAGCAGTTGCCGCACCGGCGACCTGGCGTCGAGCGCGCCGACCTCCTCCGCTGCCGCGAGCAGTCGCTCCGCTGTGGGCGGGAGTGATCCGATCACGCGGCCGAGCTCGGTCGAGCGCTTCTCGTCGAGCCGCGCCAGCACCTCGCCGGCGTGCTTGCCGAGCCATGCGCGGAAACCAGGAACCGGCGAGAGGGTTGCGAACGTCTTGAGGCGCGGCAGCTCTTCCTGCAGCGTCTCGACCACACGCTTGATCAGCGAGTCGCCGAAGCTCACGCCGCGCAGGCCGGTCTGCGTGTTGCTGATCGAATAGAAGATCGCGGTCGTCGCCTTGTCGGGCTTCGTGAGCGCGGCGGCTTCGTCCAGCAGGGGCGCGATGCCTTCGCTGATGTGGTCCACCAGCGCCACCTCGACGAAGATCAGGGGCGTATTCGGCAGGCGCGGATGGAAGAAGCCGTAGCAGCGCCGGTCGCTGTCGAGCCGGTTCTTGACGTCGGCCCAGCTCTTGATGTCGTGGACCGCCTCGTACTGGATCAGCTTCTCGATCAGCGAAGCCGGCGAATCCCAGCTGATGCGCCGCAGGTCCAGGAAGGCCACGTCGAACCAGGTGGAGAACAGGTGTTCGAGTTCGGCATCCAGTGGCAGCAGGCGCCGGTCTCCCTTGAGATGCGGCAGCAGTTGCGCGCGCAGATCGACGAGGAAGCGCATGCCGTCGGGCTCGATCGCGAAGCGCTGCAGCAGCCGCGCGCGCGGCGACGCAAGTGCACGGCGCAGGTGAACCTCCGCCTGGCCTTCGTCGGGCGTGCCGACCGCGGCCTCGTGGCGTTCGCGGGCGCTGCTGACTTTCTGCGCATCAGGTGCGAAGCGCTCGCTCATGAGCAGCCAGATATCGCGCCGCTCGTCGAGTTCGCGGCCGGCGTACCAGTTCACGAAATCATGCGCGCGGCGCCCGCCCTCGACTTCGCTCACGCTGGGGTCGACCACCGCCTGGAGTTCGACCAGCGCGCGCCGCAGGGCGCGGGGCGCGAGCGCCTCGCCGGAGCGGCGCAGCGTGGCCTCGAGACGTTCGGAAAGCGGCCTGGGCCCAACGGCATTGGCCGCTTCGGTGGCGTTGCCCGGCTTCAGGCGCGAGACGTTGCGTGTGATCCAGTCGCTGGCATTCATGAGATCGGTTCGACCCTTCCTTGCGCACGATGACTCTGACGAAAAGAGGCATCTTAGTGCGCCACCGCGCGCTACACGACGCGCGATGCCAGGAACCCCGCGGAACCGGCTTGGCCGGGCTGCCGGGGTTGCCCCCTGGAAGGGGGTGCCCGAGCCACACGAAGTGGGCGAGGCTGGGGGTGAGTTCCACCCCTATCGCGCGGCCTGCATCACGCCGCAGTCGACGATCTTGAATTCGACGCGGCGGTCCAGTGCATCGACCGCGTCGTCGGTGCCGCTGCCGATGATGTTCTCGCGAAAGCCCTTGCCGCTCGGCGCGGTGCGCGCGCCGAGCACGGCCGCCTCGCCCACCAGCCGCTGCTGGATGAACTTGGCCCGCTGCAGCGAGAGCGTGTCGTTGTAGGCCACCGAACCGGTGTGGCTGGTGTGGCCGATGATGTCCATGCAGACCTTCGCCCCGGCGCTTGCCTTGGCAATCTCGCGCAGCCACATCGGATACGGGCCGCTGATCTTCTGTTCCGACCAGAAAACCGTGCTGTTCGGATTGAACAGGAACTTGACGCCGAGCTGCTGATTGGCGATGCCGTACGCCACGAGCTTGCCGAAGGCCTGCTCGGCGTCCACGGTCTTGCCGAGCTTGGCCGAGCTCAGGTAGATGCCGTTGAGCACGCGAAGCTGCTCGCCGATCGCACTGTCGCCTGCGGCGTTGTAGCCCGCGAGCGCATCCTGGTAGCGCTCGGCGTTGTAGGCGCTCGTGGCGTCCTTGATCAGCGGCGCGACCGCGAGACGCTCGAGGTAGTACGCATCCGCCTTCTGGCCGGGCGCTGTCGCGCTGGTCCGTACGTAGCCTTCGACCACGCGGTCCTTCGTCGGCACGGGCGTGTCGCGGTAGTAGAGCAGCGGCGTGTGGTCAAGCCCCTCGTCACGGGTGACCGCGGAGGACTGCGCGATCACCTTGCCGCCCGCGAGCTCGGTCAGGGCAAGGTTGATTTCCATCGGGCCGCGCGGCTGGTCGACCGCCAGCCGGGTCATCGTGCCGGTCAGCAGGTAGCGCGCCTTGTCGAGGTTGGCGCGCTGGAAGGGCACGACCTGGATGGAATCCTGCGTCGCGAGACGTTCCGTCACGCGGTCCTGGAGCAACTGGGTCGCGGCCGTCTGCTGGCCGCTGCCGGCGTCGATCATCGGATCCAGCACCACGCCGCTCTTGCCGCCCATCCTGCCGAGGAAGCCCTGCATCTTCTGGGTCTGCACCATCAAACCGTCGGTCGCCTGCGCGACGGCCTGGTCGAACGGAAGCTCCGTCTTGGAAGGCGGCGGCTGCGAGGCGCACGCCGCCAGGAGCACGGCCAGGCCGAACGAGGACAGGGCCTGAAGCCAGCGAGCGAGTGTCGTGGTCATCATTCACACCCCTTTCTGAGTTGAGCCGCCTCCGACGGAGACAGCGAGCCGAGCGACGCGCGCTGGAGGATGTCGGTGCAGTTCGTGCCGCCCTGCACGCGCTCCTGCGCCGGCTGGCGAACGATCGGCACGACGACGGTCCGGATTTCCGACTCGGGCTCGGCGACAGGCTGCTCGCGCCGTGCAAGGCGCCTGGGTTCCTGGCGCGCGTGCGATGCGGTTCGGGGAGACGGCGCGACGGCGGCCGACGACGGGACGGCCGGAGCGGGCCCGACAGCCTTCGAGGATTCGTTGATCGAGGCGGGAGCGACCGCTGCCTTCACCGGCTCGGACGCCTTTTCCTTGCGGAGCTCGGTCGTCTTGGGCGGCTCAGCGGCCGGTATCGGAGCGAGTGCTTCGATGGCCTTCGGGCCGGTAGGCTCGGACCGTGGCGCAGGTTGCACCGCCGGAGCCGGCAATGGCTGCGGCGCCTGCACGGGTGCGACCACCGGCCGGGGCGCCCCAAGCGACTTCACGGGTTCCGGCTCCTGCAGCGCGGGCGCGACCCGCATGGTCACCGCGCGCGGCTTGGCGGGCGCCGATGGAGTCGTCCCCGCCGGCGCAGGCCCGGTCGTCGGCGAAACGCTGCTGCTGCGGTAGTAGACGAAGGTCATCGCGCACGCCAGCACGGCCAGCGCCGCCAACACGGCGGGCTTGCCCCAATGCGCACGCTGCCGCGCTGCCGCCGGAGCGCCGACCAGCGGAGGCCAGTTCGACACCGGCGCCCTGCGCCGGCTGCGGATCACCACGGGCTCTTCGCGGTCGTCGATCTCGTCCGACGCCGTGTGCACATGTTCCACCGCCGCCGGCGGCATCGTCGGCGGCACACGCACCGCTTCCGCCAGTTCGCGCTCGACGACCGGGTCGGGTTCGGTGAACGAAGGACGGTCGGTCACGACTGTCGCGCCGGACACCGGAGTGCCCGCCAGCGCGTCGTTCCGGTGGACGGCGCGCACGAGTTCCAGATCCTGCAGCTTCTCGCCGCAGCTCAGCATGGTCCAGAACTCGGCGGCGCTCTGGGGCCGGTTGCGCGGATGGAGCGACAGCGCGGCGTCGATCGCGGCGAGGAACGATTCGCTGTACTGCCCTTGGGCAATGTCCGACAGCGGCTGGAGCCGGTCCTCCATCAGCCGCTCGATCGCCGGCATCGGCGCATGACCGGTCACGGCCGCATACACCACGCCCGCAAGCGCGTAGAGATCCGTCCAGGCGCCCTGGCGCATCGAGGCGACTTCGCCGTACTGCTCGATCGGCGCATAGCCGGGCTTGAACACCACCGTCGGCGACGAACCCATGCCGTCGATCACGCGCCGCGCGGCGCCGAAGTCGAGCAGGACCGGGCCGGCGTCGGTCAGCAGGATGTTGTCGGGTGCGATGTCGCGATGGAAGCAGCTCGCGGCGTGCATGGTGCCAAGCGCATCCAGCAGCGGGCGAAGCCAGTTGCAGAGTTCTTCCTCCGTCGGCGGGCGGCCGAGTTCCGCGAGCGCATGCTGGAGCGTCGGCCCTTCGTAGTACGGCATCGCCATGTAGGCCGTGCCGTTGTCTTCCCAGAAGTGGAGCACGCGCACCAGCGAGGGATGATCGAAACGCGCCAGCAACCGCGCCTCGTTGAGGAAGCTGCGCATGCCGACGCGGAAGCTGTCGCGATGCCGCTGCGACTTGACCACCACCGCAGAAGAGACGCTCGCGCGCGTCGCGAGGATGGCCGGGAGGTACTCCTTGATCGCGACATGCTGCTCGAGCGAGTGGTCCCACGCGAGATAGACGATGCCGAATCCGCCTTCGCCGATCGGGCCGACGATTTCGTAGTCCAGCAGCCGCATGCCTTCGGGCAGCGTGTGCGCAGTGGCCTGCTCGGAATCGCTCCATCCGAGCGGGGCCGAGTCCGTATCGTCCTGGCCCGGGAGGCGGCCAAGCACGGAGTTCGAATCGATTGCCGACACGGAGGTCATTGCATCACTTCAGTTTCCCTGTCGTGCGGACTCTACTGCGCACCGCACCATGATGCATTCACCAGAAGCACTAGCCGAAAGGACGCTCCTTTCGCCTACGAACGCGCCGGAATCCCCCTTACGCGGGCGCGGTCGTGGCTCGCCGCCGGGCGGGCGCGCTGAAGTAGAGCCACACGCCGAAGATGATCATCGGCACGCACAGCCACTGCCCCATGCTCATGTTCAGCGCCAGCAGGCCGAGGAAGTCATCGGGCTCGCGGAAGAATTCGGCCGTGAAGCGCATCGCGCCATAGCCGATCAGGAACACCGCCGACACGCGGCGCTCGCGCCTTTCCTTGCGCGCATAGAACCACAGGACAACGAAGAGCAGCAGACCTTCGAGCAGGAACTGGTAGACCTGCGAGGGATGGCGCGGCAGCATCGACCCGCTCTGTGGAAAGACCATGCCCCACGGAAGGTCGAGAGGCGCAAAGCGGCCCCAGAGCTCGCCGTTGATGAAGTTGCCGACACGGCCCGCCGCCAGGCCCGTCGGCACGCAGGGCGCGACGAAATCCATGACCTGCCAGAACGGCCGCTTGCGCGAATGCGAGAACCAGACCATCGACGCGATGACGCCCAGCAACCCGCCATGAAAGCTCATGCCGCCCTGCCAGACGAAGAAGATCTCCAGCGGATGGGTGAGATAGAAGCCCGGCTTGTAGAAAAGGCAGTACCCAAGCCGGCCGCCGACGATCACGCCGAGCACGCCGAGAAAGAGGATGTCCTCGAGATCCTTGCGCGTCCAGGCGCCGGGGCCGGTGATCGAGCGAAACGGCTCGTGCCGCAGCCGCCGGGTGCCGAGGAAATAGAACAGTGCGAAAGCGGCCAGATAGGTCAGGCCATACCAGTGGATGGCGATCGGCCCGAGCTGCAACGCCACGGGGTTGATCTGCGGATACATGAGCATGCCCGGGATTAAAACACCCCAGGCGCGCCTACACGGCCGGTCCGTGGCCGATGAACTCGATGAAGCGCGCGAGCGCCGGATTGGCGGCTTCGGCGGCCCAGACCAGGCTGGTCTCGCAGCTCGGCAGCGCGACCGGCCCACGCCGGCGGCCTTCGGGTTCGAACTCGGCCGCCCCGCGGTAGACGATGCCCGAGCGTCGGAACTGCATGACGCTCTCGGGCACCCAGGCGACGCCGAGACCGCCCCAGACGAGGTTCACGATGGTCTGCATCTGGATGGCCTCCTGCGCGATGCGCGGTGTGCGGCCGGCCACGTGATAGAGGTCGAAGATGGCATCGTGCAGCGAGGGCACGATACGGCGCGGAAAGATCACCACCGGCTCCGCCAAGGCATCCGCGAGCCGGACCTTCCTGGCCTTCGCCAGGGGATGCGTGGCGGGCAGCGCGAGCACCAGTGGCTCCTGCGACACCGCGAGGCGCTCCAGGCCCGGGGGCGCGGAGCCCGGCGAATGCAGCATCAGCCCGGCATCGATCTCGCCGCGCGAAAAGGCTTCGAGCTGCACGTCGCCGGTGGCCTCGACCAGCTCCAGCGCCACGTCCGGCGAGCGCAGGCGGAATTCGCGCACCCAGACGGGCAGCCGCTCGAAACCGATGGTCGACACGAAGGCCAGCCGCACCCGTCCCACCTCGCCCGCCGCCGCGGCGCGCGCACGCGCCGGCAAGGCCTGTGCGCGGGCCAGGAGCTCCCGCACCTCGGGCACCAACGCCTCGCCTGCAGGGGTCAGCGCAACACGGCGCCGCGTGCGGTCGAACAGCACCACACCGAGCGTTTTTTCGAGCTGCGCAATCGCCTGCGTGACCGGCGGCTGCGTCATGTGCAGACGCTGCGCCGCGCGGCCGAAATGCAACTCCTCCGCCACCGCGAGGAACTGGCGCCAGACGCGGAGGTCGACCAGGCTTTCTTTCATATGCCGAGCATATCAATGCAGGGAAAAAATTGGATTGGAACCAATCAATCAATCGTCCGATACTTGGCGTCCCCCGATTCCTCCATTCCCCCGATCACGAGAGACCCACGATGGAAACGAAACCGATCCAGATCAACCGCCGCAGCGCCAACATCGTCGAGGGCAAGAGCCGCGCGCCGAACCGCTCGATGTTCTATGCCATGGGCTACGAAGAAGGCGACTTCAAGAAGCCAATGGTCGGCGTCGCCAACGGCCACAGCACCATCACCCCCTGCAACTCGGGCCTGCAGAAACTGGCCGACGCGGCCATCGAGGGCATCGAGGAAGCCGGCGGCAACGCGCAGGTGTTCGGCACGCCGACGATTTCCGACGGCATGGCGATGGGCACCGAAGGCATGAAGTACTCGCTGGTGAGCCGCGAAGTCATCTCGGACTGCATCGAGACCTGCGTCGGCGGCCAGTGGATGGACGGCGTGCTCGTGGTCGGCGGCTGCGACAAGAACATGCCCGGCGGCATGATGGGCATGCTGCGCGCCAACGTGCCGGCGATCTACGTCTACGGCGGCACCATCCTTCCCGGCCACTACAAGGGCCAGGACCTGAACATCGTGAGCGTGTTCGAGGCCGTGGGCCAGAACGCGGCCGGCAACCTGAGCGACGAGGACCTGTTGGAAATCGAACGCCGCGCCATTCCCGGCACCGGCTCGTGCGGCGGCATGTACACCGCCAACACCATGTCGAGCGCCTTCGAGGCCCTCGGCATGTCGCTGCCCTACTCGTCCACCATGGCGAATCCGCATGACGAGAAGCAGAACTCGGCCAAGGAATCGGCCAAGGTGCTGATCGAGGCGATCAAGAAGGACCTGAAGCCGCGCGATATCGTCACCAAGAAGGCGATCGAGAACGCGGTGGCGGTCATCATGGCCACCGGCGGCTCGACCAACGCGGTGCTGCACTTCCTCGCGATCGCGCATGCGGCCGGCGTGGACTGGACCATCGACGACTTCGAGCGCATGCGCAAGAAGGTGCCGGTGATCTGCGACCTGAAACCCAGCGGCAAATACCTCGCGGTCGACCTGCACAAGGCCGGCGGCATTCCGCAGGTCATGAAGGTGCTGCTGAACGCCGGCCTGCTGCATGGCGACTGCATCACCATCACCGGCCAGACCATCGCCGAAGTGCTCAAGGACGTGCCAGACCAGCCGCGCGCCGACCAGGACGTGATCCGCCCCATCCACAATCCGATGTACGCCGAAGGGCATCTGGCGATCCTCAAGGGCAACCTCTCGCCCGAAGGCGCAGTCGCGAAGATCACCGGCCTGAAGAACCCGGTCATCACCGGACCGGCGCGCGTCTTCGACGACGAGCAATCGGCGCTGCAGGCCATCCTCGACGGCAAGATCAAGGCGGGCGACGTGATGGTGCTGCGCTACCTCGGCCCCAAGGGCGGCCCGGGCATGCCGGAAATGCTGGCCCCGACGGGCGCGCTGATCGGCGCCGGCCTCGGTGAAAGCGTGGGCCTCATCACCGACGGCCGCTTCTCCGGCGGCACCTGGGGCATGGTGGTCGGCCACGTCGCGCCCGAAGCGGCGGCGGGCGGCACCATCGCGTTTGTCAACGAAGGCGACTCGATCACCATCGACGCGCACCAGTTGAAGCTCGAACTCAACGTGCCCGAGGCAGAAATCGCCAAGCGCCGCGCCGGATGGAAGGCCCCTGCCCCCCGCTACACCCGCGGCGTGCAGGCCAAGTTCGCCTTCAACGCCTCCAGCGCCAGTTCAGGCGCCGTCCTGGACAAGTTCTAAGAGGAACCCGATCCCAACCGGGAAACACCACGGAACCGGCTCCGCCGGCCCGTCGGTGTTGCCCCCGGTAGGGGGTGCCCGAGCTACACGAAGTGAGCGAGGCTGGGGGCGAGCTCTATTTCCTTCGGAGGGTGCCCAAGCGGCTGCGCTGGCGATCGATGCGCTCCTGCCGGCGCGCGTTTTCCCGTTCGATCACCTTGCGCTTGGTATAGCCCGAGGCATCGGCCCAGGCCCACCACGCGACGGCCAACGCGAACGGCGTCAGGATCACCCACCAGCTCCAGGTGGCGACAACACCGACCTCGAGCACCTTGAGCGCCACGCCCAGCAGGCCCAAACCCAAAAACCACATCGCGAACTCCTCCGTCCTTTGTATGCGACACGCCGGGCAAGGGACGTCCACCGCCCTACCTACAATCGCGTTGGATCGACTTTAACGCACCCACGCCGTTGAACCCCATGAAAAGAGCGCTCCTCGCTGCCGCCCTGTGTGTCGGATGCGCAGCCCCTGCCTTCGCCGATCTGGCGCTGGCCACATCGAAGAACTGCATGAGCTGTCACGCGGTCGATCGCAAGGTGCTGGGCCCGGCCTTCAAGGACGTGGCCGCCAAGTACAAGGACAGCAAGGGCGCGGCCGACCTGCTCGCCAACAAGATCATGAAGGGCGGCTCCGGCGTGTGGGGGCCGGTGCCGATGCCCGCCAACAACCAGGTCAGCGAAGCCGACGCCAAGAAGCTCGCGGCCTGGGTGTTGTCGACGAAATAGCGTCGCGACTCAGACCGCTGGCGGCATGCCGGCCGCTGCGCCACTCGAGCGGCGATCCAGGCGGTCTTCGAGCTGGCCGATGTGCGCGGCCAGCGTGTTGTCGAGCTGCTCGGAACGCACCTTCATGGCCGCCTCCAGTTGCTCGACCCGCGCGAGCATCGCCGCGTGCCGCTCGGCGTTGCGGGTCATGTGGGCGTTTTCCTGGGTTTCGAGGAAGTTGCGCAACTCGGTGAAGCGGGAGGCTTCCGCCTTGTCGGCAAGATCGCGCTGGGCCTGCATTTCCTTGGTGTGACGGCGCGTCTCCAGGAGGATCGAGCTCTGCAGGTAGACCACGTAGGCGACGAAGAAGACGCCCAGCAGCGCGGTCAGCCCCAGCATGATCAGCCCGAAAGGCGCGGTGACCTGCATGAAGCCGATCGACATGGTCGTCGGCGTGACGATGAGGCCCCAGTTCAAGGCAGCCAGCGCCGCAATCAGCAGCACGACCACCAGCAATACACCTGTTCTGACCCCCATGACCTGCTCCGGTTTGTGATTGGAGGGTCGTTTGTAACGCATGGCGGTCGCGCCCCCTGTCGGACAGGGGTGGGAACGCGCCGCGACGAACAGCCGAAACGGCTCGAATCAGTAGGCTTGACCCAATTGCTCGAGGATCGCCGGATTCTCCAAGGTCGATGTGTCCTGGGTAATCGCCTCGCCCTTGGCAATGCTGCGCAGCAGGCGGCGCATGATCTTGCCGCTGCGGGTCTTGGGCAGGTTCTCGCCGAAGCGGATGTCCTTGGGCTTGGCGATGGGGCCGATTTCCTTTGCGACCCAGTTGCGCAATTCCGCCGCGATCTGCTTGGCCTCGTCGCCAGAAGGACGGCCACGCTTGAGCACCACGAAGGCGCAGACCGCTTCACCCGTCAGGTCGTCGGGCCGGCCGACGACTGCAGCCTCCGCCACGAGGTCGGTCTTGGCGACCAGCGCAGATTCGATCTCCATGGTGCCGAGGCGGTGGCCCGAAACGTTGAGCACGTCGTCGATTCGGCCCGTGATGCGGAAGTACGCCCGGTCGGCGCTGCGCACCGCGCCGTCGCCGGCGAGGTAGATCGCGCCGCCCATCTCTTCGGGGAAGTAGCTCTTCTTGAAACGCTCCGGATCGTTCCAGATGGTCCGGATCATCGACGGCCACGGCCGCTTGATGACGAGCATGCCGCCGGCCCCATGCGGGATGTCCTTGCCGGTCTCGTCGACGATCGCGGCCATGATGCCCGGCAGCGGCAGCGTGCACGAACCCGGCACGAGCGGCGTGGCGCCCGGCAGCGGCGTGATCACGTGGCCGCCGGTTTCCGTCTGCCAGAAGGTGTCGACGATCGGGCACTTCTCGCCGCCGACGTTCCGGTAGTACCACATCCACGCTTCGGGATTGATCGGCTCCCCGACCGTGCCGAGGATGCGCAGCGACGAGAGGTCCCAGTTCTTCGGGTGCACCTTCTCGTCGCTGTCCGCCGCCTTGATCAGCGAACGGATCGCGGTCGGCGCGGTATAGAAGATCGAGACCTTGTGCTTCTCGATCATCTGCCAGAAGCGCCCTGCGTGCGGGAAGGTCGGGATGCCCTCGAACACCACCTGCGTCGCGCCCGCGGCGAGCGGGCCGTAGGCGACATAGGTGTGGCCGGTGATCCAGCCGATATCGGCAGTGCACCAGAAGACATCCTCCGGACGGATGTCGAAGGTCCAGTCCATCGTGAGCTTGGCCCACAGCAGGTAGCCGCCGGTCGAATGCTGCACACCCTTGGGCTTTCCGGTCGAGCCGGAGGTGTAGAGGATGAAGAGCGGGTGCTCCGCGCCGACCGGCACCGGTGCGCACTCGCTGCTCTGGCCCTTGAGGACCTCGTCGAAAGTCCTGTCGCGGCCAGCGACCATGTTGCACGCGGTCTTCGTGCGCTGGAAGACCAGCACCGTCTTGATCGATTCGCAGCCGCCGAGCGCGATGCCGTCGTCGACGATCGCCTTGAGCGGCAGCTCCTTGCCGCCACGCAGCTGGAAGTTGGACGTGATGACCGCGACCGCGCCGGCGTCGATGATCCGTTCCTGCAGCGCCTTGGCCGAGAAGCCGCCGAAGACCACGCTATGCGTCGCGCCGATGCGTGCGCAGGCCTGCATCGCGACCACGCCTTCGATGGTCATGGGCATGTAGATGACGACGCGATCGCCCCTCTTGATGCCTTGCGCCTTCAGCGCGTTGGCGAACTGCGAGACGCGCGCCAGCAGTTCCTTGTAAGTGACTTTCGTGACCGCGCCGTCGTCGGCCTCGAAGATGATTGCAGTCTTGTTCTCGACCGGCGTGCCGATGTGCTTGTCCAGGCAGTTGGCCGAAGCATTGAGCTCACCGTCATCGAACCACTTGTAGAACGGCACGTTGGACTCGTCGAGCACGCGGGTGAAGGGCTTGGCCCACACCACATTGGCCTTGGCCTGCCGGGCCCAGAAGCCTTCCAGGTCGTCGGCGGCCTCCTTGCACAGGGCTTCGTAGGCGGCCATGCTGGGAATGCGCGCGCCCTGGCTGGCGCGGGCGTCCGGCGGAAACACCCGGTTTTCGACCAGGACGGATTCGATGGTGGATGCGCTGCTCATTCGTTTGTCTCCTATACCGACTGCATCAGATGGCGCCCAGTGGCGGTGCCGATCGAATGTCGGTGCCTGCACTTACGGAGGACTGACGGACCCTGCCGATGCGGGAATCGTCACATGGCACGGGATGGTCGCCCCCTAGAATCTCGCGTCCTGACTATTGTCAAAGAAGTTCAAGAACCGTCCGCCCGATGTCAAACCAAGATCCCCTCCGTGCCGTGGAAGGCAAGGCTTCGCCGCTTCGACCGCTGCCCAACCTGATCTTCGCGAGCCGCTGGCTCCAGCTCCCGCTGTACCTGGGACTCATCGTCGCGCAGGCAGTCTACGTGGTGCATTTCCTGGTCGAGCTGCTCCACCTCGTGGAGGCCGCCTTCGGCAGCAAGGACGCGCTGCAGGCGCTCATCACCAGCATCGGCTACAAGACCACCGCGCCGGTGGCGACGCTCAATGAGACGGTGATCATGCTGGTCGTGCTGGCGCTGATCGACGTGGTGATGATCTCGAACCTGCTCATCATGGTGATCGTCGGCGGCTACGAGACCTTCGTGAGCCGGCTGAACCTGGAAGGCCACCGCGACCAGCCCGAGTGGCTGAGCCATGTCAATGCCTCGGTGCTCAAGGTCAAGCTGGCGACCGCGATCATCGGCATCAGCTCGATCCACCTGCTGAAGACCTTCATCAACGCAGACAACTACACCGATCGGGTGCTGATCGCGCAGACCGCGATCCACATCACGTTCCTGCTTTCGGCGATGGCCATCGCGGTGACGGACCGGCTGATGGCCCCGGCGCCTGCCGAAGACCACTGATCCCGCGGGACCGGCTCAGCGGCCGGTCATTTTCTCGGGCACCACCCAGGCGTCGAACTGCTCGGCCGTGAGGTGCCCCGAGGCGATCGCCGCCTCGCGCAGGCTGGTGCCTTCCTTGTGCGCCTTCTTCGCGATGAAGGCAGCCTTGTCGTAACCGATGTGCGTGTTCAGCGCGGTCACGAGCATCAGCGAACGCTGGACCAGCTCGGTGATGCGCTCCCGGTTGGGCTCGATGCCGACCGCGCAGTGGTCGTTGAAGCTCACCATGCCGTCGGCCAGAAGCCGCACGCTCTGCAGGAAGTTGTGGGCGATCATCGGGCGGAACACGTTCAGCTCGAAGTTGCCGGAAGCACCGCCGACATTGATCGCGACGTCGTTGCCGAACACCTGCGCGGCCAGCATCGTGACCGCCTCGCTCTGCGTCGGGTTGACCTTGCCGGGCATGATCGAGGAGCCCGGTTCGTTCTCGGGGATGGTCAACTCCCCGATGCCGCTGCGCGGCCCGCTGGCCAGCCAGCGGATGTCGTTGGCAATCTTGTTCATGCTGGCCGCCAGGGTCTTCAGGGCGCCGTGCGCATGGACCAGTCCGTCGGCCGAGGCCATGCCTTCGAATTTGTTCGGCGCGGTCACGAAAGGCAGTCCGGTGAGCTTTGCGAGCTCCGCTGCCACCTGCTCGGCATAGCCCTTGGGCGCGTTGAGCCCGGTGCCCACCGCGGTGCCGCCGAGGGCCAGCTCGCACAGGTGCGGCAGCGCCGCGCGCACATGCGCCTCGCCATGCGCGAGCTGAGCCACATAGCCCGAGAACTCCTGTCCGAGCGTCAGCGGCGTCGCGTCCTGCAAGTGCGTGCGGCCGATCTTCACGATGTCGGCGAAGTCCTTGGCCTTCTTGTCGAGCGTGGCGCGCAACTTGGCAATTGCCGGCAGCAACCGGTGCGTGATCGCGTCGACCGCAGCGACATGCATTGCTGTCGGGAAGACGTCATTGGAGGACTGGCTGCGGTTGACGTCGTCGTTGGGATGCACCAGCCGCCCTTCTCCGCGCTCGCCGCCGAGCAGCTCGCTCGCGCGATTCGCCAGCACCTCGTTCACGTTCATGTTGGTCTGGGTGCCCGAGCCGGTCTGCCAGACCACGAGCGGAAACTCGCCGGGGTGCTTTCCCGCGATGACTTCGTCGGCGGCCCGGACAATGGCTTGTGTCTTCTTCTCGTCCTGCAGGCCGAGGGCTTGATTGACCACCGCAGATGCCCGTTTGACCTGGGCCAATGCGCGGATGATCTCGGCGGGCTGTCGCTCCCCGGAGATGTCGAAATTCTGGAGGGAGCGCTGGGTCTGCGCGCCCCAGAGCTTGTCGGCCGGCACATCGATGGGTCCGAAGGTGTCGCGCTCGGTGCGGGTCTTGGCGTCTGTCGTCATGGAAAAGAGTTCCCGGTCGGATTCGAAACGTCGACCATGGTACTCGGGCGAGCGTCGCCGCCCGGGCAGCCCACGGCCGCGGCGCGGATAATCGGGGGGTTTTGTCCGCCCTCACCCACGTAAAGCCATGACCATCATCCAGCAGGCCGACCTGATCGAGTCGGTTTCCGCAGCCCTCCAGTACATCAGCTACTACCACCCGACCGACTACATCGCCCACCTGGCCAAGGCCTACGAGCGCGAGCAGAGCCCGGCGGCCAAGGATGCGATGGCGCAGATCCTGACCAACAGCAAGATGAGCGCGATCGGCCACCGCCCGATCTGCCAGGACACCGGCATCGTCAACGTGTTCCTCAAGGTCGGCATGGACGTCCAGTGGGGCGGCTTCACCGGCAGCCTCGAGGACGCCATCAACGAAGGCGTGCGCCGCGGCTACAACCATCCCGACAACATGCTGCGCGCCTCGGTCGTCGCCGATCCGCAGTTCGACCGCAAGAACACCAAGGACAACACGCCGGCCGTGATCTTCACCGAGATCGTGCCGGGCAACACCGTCGAAGTCACGGTCGCGGCCAAGGGTGGCGGCAGCGAGAACAAGAGCAAGCTCGTGATGCTGAACCCCGGCGACAGCGTGGTCGACTGGGTACTCAAGACGGTGCCGACCATGGGCGCCGGCTGGTGCCCGCCGGGCATGCTCGGCATCGGCATCGGCGGCACCGCCGAGAAGGCCACGCTGCTTGCCAAGGAAAGCCTGATGGACGACCTCGACATGCACGAGTTGCAGGCCAAGAAGGCCTCCGGCGCCGAGCTGACGAAGGTCGAGGCGCTGCGCATCGAGCTGTATGAAAAGGTCAACGCACTGGGCATCGGCGCGCAGGGCCTGGGCGGTCTTTCGACCGTGCTCGACGTCAAGATCAAGATGTACCCGACGCACGCGGCCAGCAAGCCGGTGGCGATGATCCCGAACTGCGCGGCGACCCGGCATGCGCATTTCGTGCTCGACGGCTCGGGTCCGGTTTACCTCGAAGCACCGTCGCTCGACCTCTGGCCGAAGATCGACTGGGCACCCGACTACAACAAGAGCAAGCGCGTCGACCTCGACAAGCTCACGCCCGAGGAAGTCGCGAGCTGGAAGCCGGGCGACACGCTGCTGCTCAACGGCAAGATGCTCACCGGCCGCGACGCCGCGCACAAGCGCATCGGCGACATGGTCGCCAAGGGCGAGAAGCTGCCGGTGGACTTCACCAACCGGGTGATCTACTACGTGGGCCCGGTCGATCCGGTCAAGGACGAAGCGGTCGGCCCCGCGGGCCCGACCACCGCCACCCGCATGGACGGCTTCACCGAAATGATGCTCGCCAAGACCGGCCTGATCGCGATGATCGGCAAGGCCGAGCGCGGCCCGGTGGCGATCGAGGCCATCAAGAAGCACAAGAGCGCCTACCTGATGGCGGTCGGCGGCGCGGCCTATCTCGTGAGCAAGGCGATCAAGTCGGCCAAGGTGGTCGGCTTCGCGGACCTCGGCATGGAAGCCATCTACGAGTTCGACGTCGTCGACATGCCCGTGACCGTCGCGGTCGATGCCGGCGGCACCAGCGCCCACATCACCGGCCCGGCCGAGTGGCAGAAGCGCATCGCCAGCGGCGAGTTCAAGACCATCACGCTGGAACCGGCTTGAGCGCTCTCGCGGTAGCAGGAGCATCGGGCGCCGATCGGCCGATCGGCGTCTTCGACAGCGGCGTCGGGGGCCTGAGCGTCCTCAACGCGCTGCGCGCCGAACTGCCGCATGAGCGCTTCGTCTATTTCGCCGACACGGCACATGCGCCGTACGGCGAGCGCGGGGACGCCTTCGTCGCAAGGCGAACCACGGCAATCGCGCGCCACCTGATCGACGAGCACGGAATCAAGGCGCTCGTCGTCGCCTGCAACACGGCGACCGCGGCGGCGATCCATGAATTGCGCGCCGCGTATCCCGCACTTCCCGTGATCGGCGTCGAACCGGCCCTCAAACCGGCGGTCGCGCTGAGCAAGACTCGTCACATCGCGGTCATCGCCACGCGCGTGACGCTGGAGAGCCGCAAGTTCGATGTACTGCGCGGCTCGCTCGCGGCGCAGGCCCATTTCCACATCGTTCCGTGCGACGGCCTGGCCGGCGCCATCGAACGCGCGGATTCCGTGCGGATCGCCACGCTCTGCGAGAAGTACCTCGGCGCGGTGGGCGCCTTCGGCGATCAGCCCGGGCAGGTCGACACCCTGGTGCTCGGCTGCACCCACTACCCGTTCATCACCGGCGAGTTGCGCCGCTGGACCGGCGACGCGGTGCGCTTCATCGATACCGGCGCGCCGGTGGCGCAGCAAACCCGCAGGCTGCTGCAGAACGCCGGGCAACTCGACACGGAAGGCGCAGGCGGCGTCCTGATGCTCAGCAGCGCCGCGCCCGAAGCGCTCGATGCCGCAACGGCGCGCTGGCTCGACGGATCCGTCGATCGGGCCATCCGCGCCTGGGCCGCCGACATGACCGCCGCCTGACCCACCCCGCATGCACCGCCGATTCGTCGCCGCATGCCTTCTCGGACTCGCTTGCGGGGCTGGACATGCGGCGTGCGATACCGGCCTCGCAGAGCGGATGCACGCCAAGCTGCACCCCAAGCGCGCCCTCGACCATGAGCGCGCCGTGTGCGAGCCCTGGAGGGGCTCGCCGGGCCGTTTCATCGTCGTGCTGCCGTTGCCGCAGTCCGGCGGGGATCACGACACCACCCGCTTCGATCTCGACGTGCTCGTCGTCCAGCAGGCCGACAACGGGAACACCGAGCGCGCGAAGATCGTCAGCCGGCTGCTCGACGAGGGTGCGCTCACCGAAGACGCGAGCCACATCGCGGAAATCCGCCTCGACACCGCGCGCTACACGCTGGCGCCTGATGCCCGCGCCTTCGGCTTGCGCGTGATCTATCAGGGGTCTTCGCGCACGAGTCCCTATGCACGGGAAACACTGACGCTCTATCTGCCCCAAGGCCAGAAGCTCGCCAAGGTGCTCGAGGAACTCGAGATGACGCTGGAGCGCGGCGAGTGGGACGCGAATTGCACCGGCAATTTCGACACGACGCGCGGCACGCTGTCGGTCATGCGCGCCGCGAGCAACGGATTGGCCGACCTGACGCTGCGGCGAACACGCTCGGGGAGCCGCAACCTGCTTCAGGGCGAGGAATGCATCACCCAGGAACGGCCGGCGACGTTCAGCTCCATCGTCCTGCGCTTCGACGGCACGCTTTACCGGATGCCCAAGCGCGCGGCGCGGGACTGAATCTCGCGCACGCTCATGCGCGCAGCGCGGCCTCGCGACCCCGCCGCATATCGATCGGCAGCAGCATCAGAAGGCCCAGAACGAACAGCACCGCGGTCGCGAGAATCGCGATGCGCTGGTTGCCACCGGTCACCCAGGTGATCAAGCCGTAGCTCAATGGGCCGATGATGCTGGCCAGCCGGGTCGCGAAAGTCCACAGCCCGAAGAATTCGGCCAACTGGCCCGGCGGCGCGAGGACACCCGTCATCGCGCGTCCTGCGGATTGGCTGGAGCCCATCGCAAGGCCGGCGATCGATGCGGCCCACCAGAAGCCGCCCTTGGTCGTCACCGCCGCCGCGATCACGCACACGGCGATCCAGGCGAGCAGCGTGCCGGCCAGCGAACGCCTGTGCCCGATGCGATCCTGCCAGTAGCCGAAGACGAAGGCCCCGAGCGCAGCGGCGATGTTCAGAACGAAGATGAGGACCATCGTTTCGTTCGGGACGAATCCGATCACCTGTTCCGCATAGATCGCGGCCAGCGTGATCGCGACTGCCACACCGCCCTGGTAGGAGACGGTGCAGGCCAGCAGCCACATGAAATCGCGATACTTGCGGGCTGCGCGAAAGGTGCTGCGCAACTGCTGCCACGCGCCGGACTCCTCTGCGCGCGCCTGCGGCACCGCGCGCTCCGGGAGCAGGACGAAGGTCACGCATGCGGCGACGCCATAGAGTCCCGCCGTGATGAGCATCGTCACCGGCACGAAGTGGGCGGCAGGCAGCCCGCGGCTTTGCGCCCACAACACGTAGGCGAGGCACAGCCCCAATGCAAGCATGCCGCCGATGTAGCCGAAGCCCCAGCCCCAACCGCTGACCTTGCCCATGCCGTCGGCGGTCGCCAGCTCGGGCAGGAAGGCACCGGTCAGCGACTCGCCATAGGAATAGAAGGTGTTGGAGAAGATCACCAGCGCCATCGCGACGATCACGCCGCTGAATCCGTCGACGCGCGGCGTGAAAGCGAGGGCCGCGGTACCCACCACACAACCCGCGGTGGCCAGGATCAGCACCCGCTTCTTGGCTGCATGGAGATCGGCCCAGGCACCGATCGCAGGCATGGTCACCATCACAAGCCCGTACGAGATGCTGAGCGCGAGGGTCCATGCGAAGGCGCCCCACGGCGCGCCCTGGGCAATGCCGCCGACGAAATAGGCAGCAAACACCGCGGTGATCACGACGGTGGTGTAGCCCGAGTTGGCGAAGTCGTACATCGCCCAGCCGAACACCTCACGTTTGCGAACGCCCGGCTGAAGGGCTGACTGGGGGAAAAGGGCCAAGCGACGTCTCCTCGAATAGATCGCCGCAGAGCATAGCGGAGCGGGCTGACCGCTCCGTGTCGCGAATGGCTGGGCGCGCCGAAGCGCGTGGTCCTAGTGGAGGTGGCGCGGCCGGCGTCCACCGCCGTGGCCGCTGCTGCCCGCGCCGCCCGTACCGCCGCGCGGGCGCTTGCCGATTTCGAGGGAGTTCACGAGCGCGTCGAAGCGGTCACCGAAGAGCTTGTCGATCTCTGCCACCACGCCGCCGAGTTCGGCACCGTCGAAGTGACGCTCCATCAGGTTCACGACGTCCTCGACGAGCAGGTCGCGCTGCACCTGCATGATCGCGGCGGGATTCGGTCCGACGAAGAGCATCAGGAAGTCGTCGCGCGACTCCTGGTCCGGGTCACCCTCTTCCTCATCGAAGTCGGTGTCGTAGAAGGTGACTTCCAGCGCAGCCCCCTGCTCGGACAGTTCGTTGAGCGCCATGCACATCTCGTCGAGCGCCTGGCGGAAGTCATCGTCGCCCGCCACGGTCCAGCAGATCTGGAGCATGTGGTCCTTCTGCTCGAAGCGGATGCCCGGTTCTTCCTCGTAGACACTGCCCGCGCCATCGGCGAGCGAACGTGCGCCGGCGTATTTCCAGAGCGGCTTGAGGGCTTCCTGAATCTGCTCGAAATTCACGTCGGAGCGCAGCGGCACATCGCCATGCACATGGATTTCGAACGGAGCGTTATAGCGAGGCATGTCTTGCTCCCTTGTAATGTGGTGGTGCCCGGAACCGGGGTCGAACCGGTACGCCCCTTATGCAGGAAGCGGCGGATTTTAAGTCCGATGTGTCTACCAATTTCACCATCCGGGCTTCGGGTCGGATGTTGACGATACCCCAAACAAAAACAGTCCCGTCAATCTGTATTGGCGGGACTGCATTTTGGGACATGAGGATAGGGTGGAGGCGCGATCCGGAGTCGAACCGGACTAGACGGATTTGCAATCCGTTGCATAACCGCTTTGCTATCGCGCCGCTCTCGTTGCCGAGATCTGAAGCTCGCAGAACCTGCGAAAAAAAAGGAAGCTCCGGCTTCCCTTTTTAGAACTGGAGCGGGAAACGAGACTCGAACTCGCGACCTCAACCTTGGCAAGGTTGCGCTCTACCAACTGAGCTATTCCCGCATACTGCACTGATCGCTGCAGAGCCTCGAATTATATAGCAATTTTCCGAGGCTCCGCAAATCGCGGCGGCAATTTAGTTAGTGCTTCACCGATCCTTCAGCCGGTTGCGATGCGCGCTGCTTGGCCTGCTCCGCCATCGCCGCCGCGGACGCAGCGACTTCCTCGTCGGAAAGCGGCGTCGGCGTCTTCTCGAGCGCGATCTCGAGCACCTTGTCGATCCACTTCACGGGCACGATCTCGAGGCCATTCTTCACGTTCTCGGGAATGTCCTGCAGGTCCTTCGCGTTCTCTTCGGGAATGAGCACCGTCTTGATGCCGCCACGCAGCGCTGCCAGGAGCTTTTCCTTCAATCCGCCGATGGCCGTCACCTCGCCTCGCAGTGTGATCTCGCCCGTCATCGCCACATCCGCGCGCACCGGAATGCCGGTCAACGCCGAAACGAATGCAGTGGTCATCGCCGCACCGGCGCTCGGTCCGTCCTTGGGAGTGGCACCGTCAGGCACGTGAATGTGGATGTCGCGCTTCTCGAAGACCTCGTCCTTGATGCCGAGCCGGCGCGCACGGCTGCGCACCACGGTGCGGGCCGCCTCGACCGATTCCTTCATCACGTCGCCGAGCGAACCCGTGCGGCTGATCACGCCCTTGCCGGGCATCGTCACGGCCTCGATCGTGAGCAGGTCGCCCCCGACCTCGGTCCATGCCAGACCCACCACCTGTCCGACCTGGTTCTGCTTTTCGGCGAGACCGAAGGTGTACTTGCGCACGCCCAGGAAGTCGTTGAGGTTCTGGCCGTCCACGACAACCTTCGCCTCCATCTTCTTGAGCAGCAGGCCCTTGACCACCTTGCGGCAGATCTTCGACAGCTCGCGCTCGAGCGAACGCACGCCCGCTTCGCGGGTGTAGTAGCGCACGATGTCGCGCACCGCCTCTTCGGTGATGAGGAGTTCGTCCTCTTTCACGCCGTTGTTCTTCATCTGCTTGGGCAGCAGGTACTTCAGCGCGATGTGTGTCTTCTCGTCTTCGGTGTAACCGGCGAGCCGGATGACTTCCATCCGGTCCAGCAACGCCGGCGGAATGTTCATCGAGTTCGACGTCGCAACGAACATCACGTCGGAGAGGTCGAAGTCGACCTCGACATAGTGGTCGCCGAAGGTGTGGTTCTGCTCGGGATCGAGCACCTCCAGCAGCGCGCTGGAAGGATCGCCACGGAAGTCGGTCCCGAGCTTGTCGATCTCGTCGAGCAGGAACAGCGGGTTGCGCGTGCCGACCTTGCCCAGGCTCTGCAGCACCTTGCCCGGCAGCGCGCCGATATAGGTGCGACGGTGGCCGCGAATCTCGGCTTCGTCGCGCATGCCGCCCAGTGCCATGCGGGTGTACTTGCGGCCGGTCGCCTTGGCGATCGACTGCCCGAGCGAGGTCTTGCCGACGCCCGGCGGGCCCACGAGGCACAGGATGGGCGCCTTGACCTTGTCGACGCGCTGCTGCACCGCGAGGTATTCGAGGATGCGGTCCTTGACCTTCTCGAGCCCGTAGTGGTCCTCGTTGAGTACCGCCTCGGCATGCGCAAGGTCGTGCTTGATCTTGGTTTTCTTGCTCCAGGGCAGGCCGATCAGGACGTCGATGTAGTTGCGCACCACGGTGGCTTCGGCCGACATGGGCGACATCAGCTTGAGCTTCTTGAGCTCGCTCTCGGCCTTCTTGAGCGCGTCCTTGGGCATCTTGGCGAGCTTGATCTTCTTTTCGATCTCCTCGATGTCCGCGCCCTCTTCGCCTTCGCCCAGTTCCTTCTGGATCGCCTTGACCTGCTCATTCAGGTAGAAGTCGCGCTGGTTCTTCTCCATCTGGCGCTTCACGCGGCCGCGGATCTTCTTGTCGACGTTGAGGATGTCGACCTCGCGCTCCAGCTGTCCGAACAGGTTTTCGAGACGCTCCTTGATGTCGTCCAGATCCAGCACCGCTTGCTTGTTGTCGAGCTTCAGCGGCAGATGGGCGGCAATGGTGTCCGCCAGCCGGCCCGGGTCGTCGATGCTTGAGATCGACGTCAGGATCTCGGGCGGAATCTTCTTGTTCAGCTTGACGTACTGGTCGAACTGCTGCATCACCGCGCGGCGCAGCGCCTCGATTTCGGTCGCCTTCTGGGTGGTGGTGTCGGCAGGCTCGACCGGCGTCACGTTCGCCGAGAAATGCGTTTCGCTATCGTCGATCCGGTTGACGCGCGCGCGCTGCTGGCCTTCGACCAGCACCTTCACCGTCCCGTCGGGCAGCTTCAGCATCTGCAGGATGGTCGAGACGCAGCCGACCTCGAACATGTCTTCGACCGAAGGTTCGTCCTTCGCGGCGGCTTTCTGCGCCACCAGCATGATGCGGCGCTCCGCCTCCATCGCCAGCTCGAGCGCCTTGATGCTCTTGGGACGGCCGACGAACAGCGGGATGACCATGTGGGGAAACACGACCACGTCGCGCAGGGGCAGCAGCGGCAGGTCGAGCTCGGTTGCAGGCAGGGGGGTATGACCGGACATGGGGATCCTTTACTTGATCATGAAAAGATGGTCGGCCGCACGCGCTTTTCAAGCCCGCGGTGGCGGATTTCGACGAATGACGCCGGACGCCTGTTTCAAAGCGGCCGGCCGCGTGGTCATCACGCCTTCTTTGCGGCTTCGCGGTAAACGAGCAGCGGAGGCTTGTTCTCGTCGATGGTCGACTCGTCGACCACCACCTTGTCGACATTGGTCGCGTTCGGGAGCTCGAACATCGTGTCGATCAACGACTGCTCCAGGATGGAACGCAATCCGCGGGCGCCCGTCTTGCGCGCAAGCGCCTTGCGGGCGATCGCCTTGAGCGCGGCCGGGCGGATCTCGAGATCCACGCCTTCCATCTGCAGCAGCTTGGTGAACTGCTTGACGACGGCGTTCTTCGGCTCGGTCAGGATCTGGACCAGCGCATCCTCCGAGAGCTCTGCCAGCGACGCCACGACCGGCATCCGGCCGACGAGTTCGGGAATGAGGCCGAACTTGATCAGGTCCTCGGGTTCGACCTCGCGGAACACCTCGGTGAGGCTGCGCTGCTGCTTGCTCTTGACCGACGCACCGAACCCGATGCCCGAAGCCTCGGTGCGGTTCTCGATGACCTTCTCGAGG
Source organism: Variovorax sp. YR216 (assembly GCF_900107745.1). Lineage (GTDB taxonomy): Bacteria > Pseudomonadota > Gammaproteobacteria > Burkholderiales > Burkholderiaceae_C > Variovorax. The sequence continues at coordinate 587,041 of NZ_FNRO01000001.1, forward strand.
CCCGCGAACGCACCGCCGCAGATGAACAGGATGTTGGTCGTGTCGATCTGCAGGAAATCCTGGTTGGGATGCTTGCGCCCGCCCTGCGGCGGCACGCTGGCCATGGTGCCTTCGATCAGCTTCAGCAGCGCCTGCTGCACGCCCTCGCCGGACACGTCACGGGTGATCGACGGGTTGTCGGACTTGCGCGAGATCTTGTCGATTTCGTCGATGTAGACGATGCCGCGCTGCGCGCGCTCGACCTCGTAGTTGCAGCTTTGGAGCAGCTTCTGGATGATGTTCTCGACGTCCTCGCCGACGTAGCCAGCCTCGGTCAGGGTGGTCGCGTCTGCCATCACGAAAGGCACATCCAGCATGCGCGCCAACGTCTGTGCCAGCAGCGTCTTGCCCGAACCGGTCGGTCCGATCAGCAGGATGTTGCTTTTGCTCAACTCGACGTCATCGCCCTTGGCCTTGTCCTTGTGGCGCAGGCGCTTGTAGTGGTTGTAGACGGCCACCGACAGCATCCGCTTGGCCGGCTCCTGGCCGATCACGTAGTTGTCGAGGTTCGCCTTGATTTCCGACGGCGTCGGAAGGTCGCTACGGGACTCGCGCGATTCCTCGCCAGTAGGCAGCTCGTCACGAATGATCTCGTTGCAGAGATCGATGCACTCGTCGCAAATGAAAACCGAAGGCCCCGCGATCAGCTTCTTGACCTCGTGCTGACTTTTCCCGCAGAACGAGCAGTAAAGCGTTTTTTCGCTGGAGGAGCCTTTTTTTTCGGCCATGGACAAATGCCTCGTAACAGGGGTTTTAACAATGATAGCGAAACAAAAACGGCGTTCCCCGTGTGGGAAAACGCCGTCGTTGCTCGGGCGCCTTGCGCGGCGGTCAGCTGCGCTTGGAGATCACCTGGTCGATCAACCCGTATTCCTTCGACTCGTCGGCCGTCAGGAAGTAGTCGCGCTCGGTGTCGCGGGCAATCTTTTCGAACGATTGGCCGGTGCGCTCGGCCAGGATGCGGTTCATCTGCTCGCGGGTCTTCAGGATGTCGCGGGCATGAATCTCAATGTCCGTGGCTTGTCCGCGTGCGCCGCCAAGCACCTGGTGGATCATGATCTTCGAGTTCGGCAGCGAGAAGCGCTTGCCCTTCTCGCCAGCCGCCAGCAGGAACGCGCCCATGCTCGCCGCAAAGCCGATGCAGAGGGTCGACACAGCAGGCTTGATGAATTGCATGGTGTCGTAGATCGCCATGCCCGCGCTCACGCTGCCGCCCGGGGAGTTGATGTAGAACGAAATGTCCTTGTCGGGGTTCTCGCTCTCGAGGAACAGGAGCTGCGCCACCACCAGATTGGCGGTCTGGTCGTTGACCTCGCCGACCAGGAAGATCACCCGCTCCTTGAGCAGGCGCGAATAGATATCGTAGGAACGCTCGCCGCGACCCGACTGCTCGATGACCATCGGAACCATGCCGAGGCCTTGAATTTCCTGTGCGCTCATGTTTGCTCTCCAGAGGGATTTGGACTGTACCCAGACGAAATGGGGCTCGTGCCACAAAGCACAAGCCCCATGGATCCGACCTGTCGTGATCAGCCCTGTTGGGCCATCAGTTCGTCGAAGGATACCGATTTCTCGTTGACCTTCGCCTTGCCAAGCACGAAATCGGTCACGTTGTTTTCGATCACCACGGCCTCGACTTCCGCCAGGCGGCGGTTGTCGCTGAAGTACCAGCGCACGACATCGGCAGGCTTCTCGTAGCTGGCGGCGAGCTCATCGACATGCGCCTTGATCTGCTCCGGCTTGGCCTGCAGGTTGTTGGCGCGGACCAGCTCGGCCACGACGAGGCCCAGGCGCACTCGGCGCTCGGCCTGCGGGCGGAACACGTCATCGGGGATAGGAGCCTTGTCGGCGTCCTTGATACCGCGTTGCTTGAGCTCGGCGCGCGCGCCTTCGACCATGCGCTCGACTTCGGCCTGGACGCTCGCGTTGGGCAGATCCAGTTCGGCGTTGGCCATCAGCGCGTCCATCACGGCGTTCTTGTTGCGCGCGAGGAGACGGAACTTGACTTCGCGCTCGAGGTTGCGCTTGATGTCGGCGCGCAGGCCTTCGACCGTGCCTTCGGCAATGCCGAGCGACTTGGCGAACTGCTCGTTCACTTCAGGCAGGTTCGAGGATTCGATCTTCTTCACGGTGACCATGAAGTCGGCTTGCTTGCCGGCCACGTCCTTGCCGTGATAGTCGGCCGGGAACGACAGCGGGAAGGTGCGGCTGTCGCCCGCCTTCAGGCCGCGAACGGCGTCTTCGAATTCCTTGAGCATCTGGCCTTCGCCGACGATGAACTGGAAGTCGTCGGCCTTGCCGCCCTGGAAGGGCTCGCCGTCGATCTTGCCTTCGAAATCGACCGTGACGCGGTCGCCGTCCTGAACGGCGGCGTCCTGCGCGCGCTGCGCGAAGGTGCGACGCTGCTTGCGCAGGATGTCGAGCGTCTTGTCGATCGCGTCGTCACCGACTTCGGCGCTGAGCTTTTCGACTTCGGCGCCGGACAGGTCATTGATCTTGACCTCGGGGAAGACTTCGAAGATCGCGTCGAACGCGAGCTGGCCCTCGGGCGATTCTTCCTTCTCGGTGATGCGCGGCTGGCCGGCGACGCGCAGCTTGGCTTCGTTGGCGGCTTGCGAGAAGGCCTCGCCGACCTTGTCGTTCATGACCTCGTAGTGGACCGAGTAACCGTAGCGCTGCGCCACGACGTTCATCGGCACCTTGCCGGGACGGAAGCCGTCCATCTTCACGGTGCGAGCCAGCTTCTTGAGGCGCGAATCGACCTCGGACTGGATGGCGCCGACGGGCAGCGTCAGCGTGATCTTGCGCTCGAGCTTCTCGAGGGTTTCAACGTTCACGGTCATTAGAGTCTTCCTTGTGAGGGTCTTTTTGCTGGTGCGCGGGGCCGGACTCGAACCGGCACGCCATTGCTGGCGTCAGGACCTAAACCTGGTGCGTCTACCAATTTCGCCACCCGCGCGGTTCCAGTGTTTTCAGGTGATGAATACCCGAAGGCGGCCCGCGGGCCGCCTTCGTTCATTCGCTAGCAGACGGCTCTGAAACTCGCCTGCCTGAAATCGGTCAACCGCGTATTTTAAACGCGAACAAGGGCCTCTTCTGCCAGGGCCGCAGGGTTTCTCTCTTCGCGCTTGACGCGGAACCATGCCGCGTACATCGCTGGCAGCGCCAGCAACGTCAGGACGGTCGCGACGATGAGGCCGCCCATGATGGCCACTGCCATGGGCCCCCAGAACACGCTGCGCGACAGCGGAATCATCGCCAGCACCGCGGCAGCGGCGGTGAGCACGATCGGCCGCAGACGGCGCACCGCGGATTCGACGATCGCGTCCCACGTCGGCACACCGGCTGCGCGGTCGTGCTCGATCTGGTCGATCAGGATCACCGCATTGCGCTGGATCATGCCCATCAATGCGATCACGCCCAGCAATGCAACGAATCCGAAAGGCCGGTTCAGCGCCAGCAACGCACCTGCCACGCCGACGATGCCCAGCGGTCCGGTGATGAACACCAGCACCGAACGGCTGAAGCTGTGCAGTTGCAGCATCAGCAGCGTGAAGGTGAGGAACAGCATGATCGGCACACCGGCCACGATCGATGCCGATCCCTTGCTGCTTTCCTCCACCGCGCCGGCCACCTCGATGCGATAAGCGCCCTGCCCTGCAGCGTGCCACTTGGCTTCGAGCTCGCGCAGCTTGGGAAGGAGCTGACCGGTCACGGTCGCACCTTGCAGCCCTTCGACGATGTCGCCCTGCACCGTGATCGCGTAGTCGCGGTTCTCGCGCCACATCACGCCGGGTTCCCAGGTGAAGACCGGCCTCGCGATCTGGGTCAGCGGGATCGAGCGGCCCGAAGTGGTGGGGAGATAGGCGTTGCCGATGTCGGAGATCGCCTCGCGCTCGTCCGGTGACTGGCGCAACACGATGTCGATGAGGCGGTCGTTCTCGCGGTACTGCCCGACCGTGGTGCCGCTGAACATGGTCCGCGACGCCTGCGCGATCGCCTGGCTGGTCACGCCGAGTGCGCGCGCCTTGTCCTGGTCGACTTCGAGGCGGATCACCTTCACCGACTCGTTCCAGTTGTCGTTGACGCCGCGCATGTTCGGGTTCTCGCGCATCACGGCCTTGACCTCGTCGGCGTGCGCGCGCAGTTCGGCCGGTTCGATCCCGATCACGCGGAACTGCACCGGATACGGCACCGGCGGGCCATTGGGCAGCAGTTTCACGCGCCCACGCGCCTCCGGAAACTCCTGCGCCAGCAGGCCTGGAAGCTTCAGCCGCAGGGTCTCGCGGTAGTGCAAGTCCTGCGCGAGCACGATCAGTTGCGAGACGTTGGTCTGGGGAAACACCTGGTCCAGCGGCAGGTAGAAACGCGGCACGCCCGAGCCGATCCAGCTCGTGACCGTCGACACGCCCTCTTCCTTGCGCAAGCGCTGCTCGACGCGCCTAGCGACTTCCTCGTTCGCGGCGAACGAGGTGCCCTCCGGGAACCACAGGTCGACCAGGATCTCCGGACGGCTCGAATCGGGGAAGAACTGCTGCTGCACCTTGCCCATGCCCACGATCCCCAGGCCGAACATCAGCACGGTCGCGCCGATGGTGATCCAGCGGTGCGCCACGCACCAGTCCACCGTGCGGCGGAAGGTGTTGTAGAACGGCGAGTCGAAGAGTTCGTGCGGCGGCGCGTCGGGGTCATGCGGCTTGACCTTCAGGATGATCGTCCCGAGGTACGGCACGAAGTACACCGAAACCAGCCAGCTCAGCACCAGCGCGATCACGGTCACCGCGAAGATCGCGAAGGTGTATTCGCCCGTCACCGATTTCGCGATGCCGATCGGCAGAAAGCCCGCGGCCGTGATCAGCGTGCCGGTCAGCATCGGCTTGGCGGTGACGTCGTAGGCGAAGGTGGCGGCGCGCACCTTGTCGTAGCCCTCCTCCATCTTCCGCACCATCATCTCGACCGCGATGATCGCGTCGTCCACCAGCAGGCCGAGCGCGATGATCAGCGACCCCAGCGATATCTTGTGCAGCCCGATGCCAAAGTAGTTCATCGCGAGGAAGGTCACCGCAAGCACGAGAGGAATCGTGATCGCCACCACCAGCCCCGGCCGGATGTCGATGTACCAGCCGAAGCGCCCGCCCTTGTGCAGGCCGAGCGAGATGAAGCTCACCGCAAGCACGATCGCCACCGCTTCGATCAGCACGTGGATGAATTCGTTGACCGAGCGCGACACCGAGACGGGCTGGTCCTGCACCTGCACGAGCTTCACGCCGAGTGGTAGCTGCTTTTCGATCTGGTCGGTCGCGCTGCGCAACGACTTGCCGAGCGCAATGATGTCGCCGCCCTTTGCCATCGACACGCCGAGCGCGATCACTTCCTTGCCCTCGTGCCGCACCTTGACGGCCGGCGGATCGACGTAGGCGCGATGGATCTCCGCGATGTCGCCCAGACGCATCTGGTTGCCCGAGCTGCCGCGGATCGGCATCGCGCGCAACTGCTCGACATTGGTGAACTGGCCGGCCACGCGCACCTGCACGATGTCCTGCGGCGCCTGGATCGTGCCGGCGCTCTCGATCGCGTTCTGCGAGCCGAGCTGCGCGAGCACGTTGTTGAAATCGAGTCCGAGTTGGGCGAGACGCTTTTGCGAGACCTCGATGAAGACCTTCTCGTCCTGCACGCCGAACTGCTCGACCTTGGCGACATCCTTCACACGCAGCAGGCGCTGGCGTACATCGTCGGCAAAGGTCTTGAGCTCGGCGTACGAGAAGCCTTCGCTCTCCAGCGCATAGATCACGCCGTAGACGTCGCCGAAGTCGTCGTTGAAGAACGGACCCTGCACGCCCGCCGGCAGCGTGTAGCGCATGTCGCCGATCTTCTTGCGTACCGTGTACCAGACGTTCGCCACGTCGCCCGGCGGCGAGGAGTCCTTGATCTGGAAGATGATCTGCGACTCGCCGGGCTTGGAGTAGCTGCGGATCTTGTCCGCGTACGGCGCCTCCTGCAGCGTGCGTTCGAGCTTGTCGGTCACCTGCTCGGCCACCTGTTGCGCGGTGGCGCCAGGCCAGTAGGTGCGGACCACCATCGCGCGGAAGGTGAACGGCGGATCCTCGTCCTGGCCGAGCTGGAAATAGGACGCGAATCCCAGCAGCATCAGCACCAGCATCAGGTAACGGGTGAGCGCCGCGTGGTCGAGCGCCCATTTCGAGAGGTTGAAGCCGGTCTTGCCGGCGTCGGCTTTGGAGGACGTCATCGAGCCGTCCTCAGCGCGTGGCGACCGGAGCAATGGGCGCGCGCACCGCGGTCACCGCCGTTTCCGCAGCCGCCGGCGCCGCCGAGCGGTCCTGGTAGATCGTCACTTTCTGGCCCGGCTGGAGTACATGCACCCCTGCGGCAACCACCAGCATGCCCGGCTCCAGCCCGCGGGCAATCACCGCGTCGTTGCCGTCGGCAGTCATCACATCGACCGCCTGCGAACGCACGGTCATGGTGGACTTGTCGAGCACCCAGACCGCGGTCCCCTTGCCCTCCTGCCGCAGGGCGCTCGTCGGCACCTTCAGCACCGGCGCGCCGCTGACAGACAGCGCCTTCGGACGCGCATAGACAGTGGCACCGAGCGCGGGCGCGGTCGCGGGATCGACGGTCACCTTGACGGTGTAGGTGCGCGTGACTGCATCTGCGCTTGCCGCCACTTCGCGCACCTGCCCTTCGAACTCGCTGCCGTTGGACCAGCCACGGACGGCAACGGGCGAACCGGCCTTGATCCGGCCCGCCTTGTCCTCGGGCACCGCGAACACCACGTCTCGCGCGCCGTCCTGAGCCACACGCACGACCGGCGCGCCGGCAGCGACCACCTGCCCCGGCTCGGCCTCGATCGCGGTGATGATGCCCGGCACGTCGGCCACCAGCGTGGTGTAGTTGGCCTGATTGCCCTGCGTCGTCAGTTGGGCCTGTGCCTGTTCGAGCTGGGCCTGTGCGGCCTTGAAAGTGGTCTCGCGGCGCTCGAGATCGGCGCCGCTGATGAAGTTCTGCGCGCGCAGCTCGCGATAGCGCTTGAGGTCCGCAGCGGCCAGGTCCCGGTTGGTCAGCGCGGCGGCATGCTGCGCACGGGCTGCCTCCGCCGCGAGCCGGTAGTCCTGCGGATCGAGCTGCGCCAGCACCTGTCCGGCCTGCACATGCTGTCCGAGTTCGGCCTGACGCTTCGTGATCTTGCCCGCCACGCGGAAGCCGAGGCGCGATTCGACCCGGGCCCGCACCTCGCCCGAGAACTCGGGCTCGGTGTCATAGCCGCTCACACCGACCGCAATCACCTTGACTGCACGGACAGGCTCCTCCGCAGCGGGAGGACGGGAGCAACCCGCGAGAACGAACGCGGCAACCAATGCGCCGACGCAGAGCGGGACCCGGAGATGTGAGGAGGCGGTCATGAATCACCCTTGAAAGACGAGCGGGGTCACTAATGACCGGCCGGTTAGTAATCTAGGGTAAACGCGGGGGGCTGTCAATGAAAACAGCGGCCGCTCCGTGGGCCTATCAGGTTCTCTGGCCCATCTCCACCAGCCGGTTGTCGGGGAGCTGGAAATAGTCCGAGGCACGACCGGCGTTGCGCTGCAGCCAGCCGAACAGCGCGCGCCGCAAGGGGTTCATCTGCGGCAGCCGTTCGTCGCCCACCGAGGCACGCGAGACGAAGTAGGAGGTGGTCATCGAATCGCAGGCCAGCGCCTTCTGGTAGGCCAGGATGCGGATGAACTCGGGCACGTTGGGCCGTTCCATGAAGCCGTGCCGCGCAGTCACGACCCAGATGCCATGGCCGAGCTGCTCGGCCTCGATTCGCAATCGCGCGTCCACGCGCGGCGTGTCGCACGACTGCACCCTGAGCACGATGACCTGCGAGTGCAGTACCTGGTTGTGCTTGAGGTTGAGGAGCAGTGCATGCGGCACGGTTTCGGCATCGGGATTGAGGAACACCGCCGTGCCCTTGATCCGGTGCGGCATGTCGGCGGCGAGCGATTCGACGAAGGGCGCCAGCGGCAGCCGCTCTGCCTCGGCCGCCTGGAGCCCGAGGCGCCGGCCGGTGGCCCACGTCGTGAAGACCGCCATCACGATCACCGCGACCGCCAGCGTCAGCCAGCCGCCGTCCGCGATCTTCAGGCTGTTGGCAATGACGAAGGTCATGTCGACGAACGCGAAGACCAGCGTGCCGATCACCACCGCCACGCGATTCCAGCGCCACAGCTTGTACGCGATGATCCCGGCCAGCAGCGTGGTGGTGACCATCGTGATCGACACCGCGATGCCATAGGCTGCCGACAACGCACTCGAACTCCGGAAGCCGAGCACCAGCAGCACCACGCCGACCATCAGGAGCCAGTTGACGCCCGGCACGTAGATCTGACCGATGGCCTCGCCCGAGGTCTGCACGATGCGCATGCGGGGCAGATAGCCCATGCGCATGGCCTGGCCCGTGATCGAAAACGCGCCGGAAATGACTGCCTGCGAGGCGATGACCGTGGCCATCGCCGCGAGAACCACCATGGCCAGTACCGCCCAGGGCGGAAAAAGCCGGAAGAACGGGTTGTCGATCGCGGCGGGGTTGCCGAGCACCAGCGCGCCCTGGCCGAAATAGTTCAGCACCAGGGCCGGGAGGGCGATGAAGAGCCATGCGAGGCGGATCGGCCGCGCGCCGAAATGCCCCATGTCCGCGTAGAGCGCCTCGCCGCCCGTGAAGGCCAGGAACACCGCGCCCAGCACCGCCAGCGACTGCGTCCGATGCGTGAACAGGAAACCCACCGCATGCCGGGGATCGAGCGCGGCGAGAACCTGCGGCTGGAGCATCACCTGCTGCAGGCCGCCGACCGCGATCACGAGGAACCACAGCAGCATCACCGGCCCGAAGATCCTGCCCACGACACCCGTTCCCCGGCGCTGGACCGCGAACAGTCCGATGAGGATCGCGATCGCGATGGGCACCACGAACGGCTGCAGCCCCGGCGCCTCGATCTCGAGGCCCTCGACCGCCGAGAGGACCGAAATGGCCGGCGTGATCAGGCTGTCGCCATAGAACATCGCCGCCCCCACCAGACCGAGCCCCGCGATCAGTTGCAGCACCCAGGGCGGGGTCTTCGTCTCGGTCACCGCCTTGCGCGCCAGCGCCTGCAGCGCCAGGATGCCGCCCTCGCCGTCATGGTCGGCGCGCAGCACGAAGACGACGTATTTCAGCGTCACCACGACGATGAGGCCCCAGAACACCAGCGACAGGAGACCGAGCACCGCTTCCGGGGTGAACGGAATGCCGTGGTCGGGATTCAGCGTTTCCTTGAAGGCATAGAGCGGTGAGGTTCCGATGTCGCCGAACACGACGCCCAGCGCCGCAATCATCACCCCGGGTCCGGCACGGGGATGGGCGGCGGAATCCCCGGGATTCCCTGGCTGCGACGTTGTTTTCATGATGTGGAGATCCTCCGGTGCCGGATCGTACCCGCGGTGCAGCACAATCCGCCGCGTGTCAACCCGTGCCCCTCCGATCGTCGCCGCGCCGCCGACCCACTACGAAAACTTCCCCGTCGCCTCCTGGCTCTGCCCGCCGCGACTGCGGCCGCCGATCGCCGCGATCTACGGCTTTGCGCGCACGGCGGACGACATCGCCGACGAAGGCGACGCCAGCGCCGCGCAGCGCCTCGACGACTTGCGCGCCTATCGCGACGATCTCGCGGCCGCGGCGCGCGGAACGCCCCCTTCGCCGCGCTGGCCCGAGGTGTTCGGCCCACTCGTGCACGCGATGCACGGCTTCGCGCTGCCCGAGCAACTCCTCGCCGATCTCCTGTCCGCTTTCATGCAGGACATCGAGAAGACGCGCGATCGCACCGGTTATGCGGACCGATCCGAACTGCTCGACTATTGCCGCCGCTCCGCCAACCCGGTCGGCCGGCTGTTGCTGCATCTGTACGGCGTGAACGACGAGCGATCGCTCCGCCAGAGCGATGCGATCTGCAGCGCGCTGCAGCTCATCAATTTCTGGCAGGACCTGAGCGTCGACCTGCCGCGCGGCCGCTACTACCTGCCGCGCCAGGACTGCGAGGCGCACGGGTTGAGCGCGTCGAGCTTCGAGACCTTCCAGCCGCTCGGTCCGGCGCCCGCGCCGGCACCGGCGATCGCACTGGTCGCCAGCCTCGTCCGATGGGCCCGCGACCTGATGCGCGAAGGCGCGCCGCTGGTGCACGCGCTGCCGGGCCGCGCCGGGTGGGAGCTGCGCTTCGTGGTCCAGGGCGGCTGCCTCATCCTCGACAAGATCGAGGCGCTCGGTTGCGACACCTTCGCGTCCCGGCCGACGGTCGGCAAGGCCGATGCGCCGCTGCTCGCGTGGCGGGCGCTGCGTATGCGGAGACAATCGCAAGGATGAATCTCACCCCCGTTGCTTGCTCACTTCGTGTAGCCGCCTCCCCCCTCAAGGGGGCGCACCCAGCGGCCCGGCAAAGCCGGCTCCGCGGGAGCCCTGATGTAGACCGTACAGCTGGTGGAGTCACTGGAGCGTGACACCCGAGCAGTACGTCCAGGACAAGGCCGCTGCATCGGGCAGCAGTTTTTATTACGCGTTCCTGTTTTTGCCGAAGCTGCGCCGCGCGGCGATCACCGCCTTTTATGCGTTCTGCCGCGAGATCGACGACGTGGTCGACGAAGTCAGCGACCCCGGCGTCGCCGCGACCAAGCTCGCGTGGTGGCGCGCCGAGGTGTCGCAAGCCTTCGCCGGCCAGCCGCACCACCCGGTGATGCAGGCGCTGATGCTGTACACGGCCGAATACGGCATCGAGGAACGTCAACTTCAGGAAGTGATCCAGGGCTGCCAGATGGACCTGGAGCAGACGCGCTATCTCGACTTCCAGGCGCTGCGCCGTTACTGCCACCTCGTCGCCGGTGTCGTCGGCGAAGGTGCGGCGCGCATCTTCGGACAGACCGACCCGCAGACTACCGCCTACGCGCACAAGCTCGGCCTGGCGCTGCAACTGACCAACATCATCCGCGACGTCGGCGAGGACGCATTGCGAGGCCGCATCTACCTGCCAGTGAACGAGCTGCAGCAGTTCGACGTCAAGGCGCACGAGATCCTCAACCGCGTGCATTCCGATCGCTTCGTCGCGCTGATGAAGTTCCAGGCAGCGCGCGCCCAGGCGGCCTACGACGAAGCGCTCGGCCTGCTCCCGGCAGCCGACCGCCGCGCACAGAAGCCCGGACTGATGATGGCCAGCATCTATCGCACGCTGCTCTCTGAAATCGAGCGCGACAACTTCCAGGTTCTCAACCAGCGCGTGAGCCTGACGCCGGTGCGCAAGCTGTGGCTGGCGTGGCGTGTCCAGGCACTCGGGAAGCTGTGACTCGCCCCCAGGCTTGCTCACTGCGTGTAGCCGCCCACCCCCTACCGGGGGCAACACCGGCGGCCCGGCAAAGCCGGTTCCGCGGTGTTTCGCGAACGGGCCCGGCTGCGCCGGCCAAGGGTCTGGCAGCGCAGCGCCCGTGTGTGGCGGCGCGAAGCGGTCGCCTGTTCGAGGGCAGCCGCGGAACCGGCTTGGCCGGGCCGCTGGCTGCGCCCCCGGCAGGGGGGTGGCGAAGCGACACGAAGTGCGCGCAGCCTGGGGGCGAGCAATGAACGTCGCGATCATCGGCGGCGGGTGGGCCGGCATGGCGTGCGCCGTGGAAGCCGCAGGCGCCGGCCACGCGGTCACTGTCTTCGAGGCCGCGCGCAACTGGGGCGGCCGGGCGCGCGCGCTGACTGGCGAGCTTCCCAACGGCGAAAGCGTGACGCTCGACAACGGCCAGCACATCCTCATCGGCGCCTACACCGCATCGCTGGACCTGATGGCGCGCGTCGGCGTCGATCCGGACGAAGCCTTGCAGCGCGTTCCGCTGAACCTGCGTTTTCCGGACGGCACCGGCCTGTCCCTGCCGCAGCTTCCGTCCTGGCTCGACCGTGCGACGCGCCGCATCGCGCCGCTCGACGTGCTGGCCGGCGTGCTCGGCGCGCGCGGATGGTCATGGCAGGACAAGCTGTCGCTGCTGAAGACCTCCACCCGCTGGCAGCGGCAGGGCTTTGTCTGCGCGGACCACGAAACGGTGGCGGATCTGTGCGCGCCGCTCACCCCGCGCGTGCGTGCGGAGCTCACCGAGCCGCTGTGCGTCTCGGCCCTCAACACGCCGGCCGCACAGGCCAGCGGCAAGGTCTTCCTTCGCGTGCTCGACGAGGCACTGTTCCGCACAGCGGGCGGATCCCAGCTTCTGCTGCCGCGCGTCGATCTCGGCGCGCTGTTTCCGGATGCGGCAGACCGCTGGCTGCGCGAGCGCGGCGCCCGCACGGAGCTCGGCCGCCGCGTGCGCTCGGTCGAGCCGGCCGGACACGGTTGGCGAGTTGATGGCGATGCCTTCGATCGGGTGGTGCTGGCATGCTCACCGTGGGAAGCCGCCCGGATTGCAGCCGACATCGCACCGACATGGTCCGCCACCGCCGACGAACTGGCGCATGAGGCCATCACCACCGTGTACCTGCACGGCAGCGCAGGACTTCCGGCCCCATTTCTTGCGCTGCGCTGCACGCCGGCAGCGCCTGCGCAGTTTGCCTTCGACCGGGGCCAACTCGGCGGTCCCCGGGGCCTGCTCGCCTTCGTCATCAGCGCGAGCGGCGACGATCGCGAGCTGCTGCAACGCCAGGTCGTCGCGCAGGCCCGCGAACAGCTCGGACTGGACGGGCTCCGCCCCGTGCTCACGGTGATGGAACGGCGCGCGACCTTCGCATGCACGCCACGCCTGGTCCGGCCGCCGATGCAGGTCGCGCCGCAACTCATGGCGTGCGGCGACTACATCGAAGGTGCCTACCCCGGAACGATCGAAGGGGCGGTGCGCAGCGCGATCGCGGCCGCCGCGGCGCTCTAAGGCCTCAGGCCTTGGACCTCAGGCCCGCCCGGAGGGCTTTCCCGCGCCACTCCAGTCGGCGTGAAAGCCGGGCACCGGCGTACCCAGCATCGTCTCCAGCGGATTGCTCACCGGTGCGGCGGGCGCGGTGCGCAGGTTCGGCTGCGGCGTTGGCCACGGCTGCGTCACATGCGGCCTGACCTCGGAATCCAGCGCGATGCTGTGCTTGTCCATCAACCGATAGAGCGTCATGCGCGACACGCCGAGTTCGCGCGCGGCATGCGTGATGTTGCGGCCGACGCGGGTCAGGGTCAGCACGATCGCGTCGCGCTCGGCGACGGTTCGCGCGGCGTCGAGTCCCATGCCCACCGGGTTGTCCGCGGGCGCGAGGCCGAGGTCGTTCGGCCCGATCAGGCGCCGGTCGGTCATCACCACCGCGCGCTGCACCCGGTTGAAGAGCTCACGCACATTGCCCGGCCACGCATGCGCGAGCATGGCCGCGACGGCCTGCCGGCTGAAGCCCTTGACGCGCGCCCGACTCTTCGCGGCGCAGCGCTGGAAGAAGTACTCGGCAAGGATCGGGACGTCCTCCATGCGCCGCCGCAGAGGCGCGACTTCGATGGACAGCACATTCAGGCGGTAGAAAAGGTCGTCGCGAAACTGCCCGACCGCCACCGCCTCCGCCAGGTCCACATGCGATGCCGCGACGACCCGCACGTCGACATTCAGGTTGCGCACCGCGCCCACGCGGCTGATGGTCTTTTCCTGCAGGAAACGAAGCAGGTTGGTCTGCAGTTCCACCGGGAGATCGCCGATCTCGTCGAGGAAGATGGTTCCGCCGTTGGCCGCCTCGATGAGCCCGCGCCGTTCCGACGAGGCGCCAGTGAACGCGCCGCGCTCGTGCCCGAAGAGCTCCGACTGGATCAGGTTCGGCGAGATCGCGCCGCAGTTCACCGCGACAAACGGCCCCGCCGAGCGCTGCGAGCATTGGTGGATCGCCCGCGCCGCAAGCTCCTTGCCGCTGCCGCTTTCCCCGCCGATGAGCACTGGCGCATCGGTGGCGGCCACCTTGCGTATCTGCTGGCGCAGCCGCGTGATCGCAGGCCCCTGCCCCACCATGCCAAGCGCATCGACCGCATGGCGATGCGCCGCGTCGTGGCGCAATCGCAGCAGCGCGCGCTGATCCGCGTGCTGCAGCGTCATCTCGAGCTCGCCGAGGTCGATCGGCATCACCTGGTGGTCGAAGAAGCAGCCGAGCACCAGTTCGCGGAAACCGGGGTGCTCCAGCGCCTCTGTCTCGCAGAGGGTCACCCATTCGGAACCCGGCGACGCATTGACGCAGGCTTCGACGGCGGCTTCCGGCACGCTCAGCGACGTGCCGACGATCAGCACGCCCACCTTGAAATGCCGATGCGCCTGGATGCGGCCCGCGGCGACGAGGTCGCTCGCCTGCGTCACGTCCCAACCCCTGGCGATCAGGGGCTCGAGGACCTGGGTCGCGTCACCGCCCAGCGTCACGCAAAGAATGCTTCCCGGCTGCATGCCGTTACGCCCCCACTCAGAAGGACAACGGGAATCGGACTGTCAGTTGGAGGTCGGGTGTGTCGCGCGTCAGGCCAGCGCCCACGCTCACGTTCAACACGGACTTGGCGCTGTACCGATACGAGTAACCCAGCAGCAACGATGCGAGTTGGGTACGCACCGAGCCAATCACTGTCTGGCCGTTCTGCTTCGTCGGCGCGACGGTATACAGCTCCATGCCCAGGCTGAACGACGAACGCTCGTTGAGCGCCAGGCCCATGCCGAAATTCAGGCCCCATACATCGCCAGCCTTGATGTCGCCGAGGAATTCCTTCTGCCCGTTCAGCACCGTGCGGCTGACATCGTTGCGCTGGAAGTTGTAGGTGTAGCTCAGGCCGCCGAAGAACACGGCGGGATCGGACGGCAGCAGGAAGGTCAGGCTCGGCTGCAGCGAATAGAAACCCGAGCCCGTCGGCAGCTCGAGCGGCAGACCGGTTCCGGTGGTGTTGCCGATGCACCGCGTCACGCAGTCGACCGGCACTTCAAATGGGTCCGTGCCGTTGCGCGCCTTGAAGCGCAACCCGCCGACCACGTAAGGCTTGTTGTTGTCCCGACCGTCGGCAATCTGGTAGCGGATGGCGGCTTCGATGTCGCCCATGCCGTTGCCGTGCGTATTGAAGACGTTGTCGGTTGCAGAGCCGGTGAAGATCTCGCGGCTGATGGTCGAGTCGGAGCGCGCGACATACGGCAGCTTCAGCTCCAGCTCCATGCGGTTCGTCGCACCCCAGCGGCCCGTCAGCGCGCCGATGAAGGTGTTGCGCTTGAACTCGCGCACGTCGATGAGGCCGATCAGGATCGCCGGGATCACCGTGTAGCCGACGAGCGCGACGCGATTGTTCGATGAGTAGCCGTACTGCAGGGAGGGTTCCAGCACGAAGTGGCCCTGCGGCGTCAGGATGCTGGGCTCGTCGAAGAGCTGGGCCACCGGCGGTGCCTGTACTTCCTCGCTCGGCGCGACACCCACGCGCACGGCACGCGTCGAAGTGTCGGCGGCATCGGCGGCGGCACCGGCCGGTGCGGGCCTTTCCTCGGCGATCTTCGAGCCCGGCGCAGGCATCGGAACGGGTCTTGCGGGCGCGGCCGACTTGGCTTCCTGCGATGACAGGCGTTCCTGCAGTTCGCGATAGCGACCTTCCTGTTCGGTGGCCTGGCGGCGCAGCGCCTCGATTTGCTGGCCCTGCTCGGTTACCTGCTTCTGGAGGGCCTCCACGCGCCTGTTGGGGTTGGTCGCGGTGGTCGCACTGGTCGGGTTCCGCGCGGCCGCGGGTTTGGGCTTGGAGGCGCTTGAGGTCGAGGCGGCACCCTGGTCACTTTGCGACTGAGCAATGGCATCGGACCATGCCATCGAGGAACAGGCAAGTAACAAGAGCGCCCCGTATGAGCGGTAAGTCTCCATCGATGTCCCTCACTTCCTGCTTCTTGCGCCGGACATGCGCCCAGCATTCTGCATGCCAGCGTAAGCGGAATGCTCGAACTGCGCAAAGCCAGAAGTTGCAAACAAAAGTAAGCGCCCGATCGTCTCCCGGATGCTGTCTCAGGGATGTGGCACTTTCGTTGCGAATCCGCCCGGCGAACGCGGCAGTTCACGAGTCAGACACGGTGTCGTTGCCTCGGCGCGAGGTTCGGCGAACAGGGTTGGATCGATTGCCCCCCGCGTACCACATTTGAGACACAACGCGAATCCACACGCGTTGCAGCTCAAGTCAATGCGCGCGCTGGTGTTGCGAGTGAAAGCACTGCGAATCCAACGCTGATCGCTGTCAATCAGATGTGACAGTCAGCGTTGAAAAAGCACCCATCCAAGCGCGCCGCGAGCCCCTGTTGCTTTGTCGCGATTCCGTCATCTTCGACTCGCTCCCAATGAGGAAAGGTCCGCGAGAAACAAGCCGTAATTTGCTGGCATTGAAGTTGCACTGCGCCCTTGGATTTGCGGCGACGCACGTCAATCCACGCTTGTTCAACTTTTACTGGAGGGTTCATGAAAAAGACACTATTGGCCACGGCCATAGCGCTTGCCTACGGGTTCTGCGGTCTGGCTCTTGCGAATGACACCGATCAGATCACTGGGCAGAGAACGTCGGCGGGCAACAACACGAGTACGGATACGAGTACCAGTACGAGCACCAGTTCGCGCAGCAGTACACGTACCAGTACGAGCACTCGCACGGACAGCCACAACGACACGGGTGAAGCCAACGCCGATGCTGCACGCTCCGCCGCGCTGAACAACGGCTCGAGCAACAACAACTTCACGAACGCGTTCTCCAACACGAAGGTCTCCGCCATCAGCAAGCTCGAGGGCTCGGTTTCGCACAACAGGATCTACGGCATCGGCAATAGCGTGGCCAACACCGGCTCGGCCAATGGCGGCACGGGTCTGGGCGGACACGGCGGCACTGGCCAGGGCGGCGAAGCCAGTGGCTCGGGCACCGGCGGCAATGGTGCCGTGGGCAACGGTGCGGTGGGTGCGGCGGGCGGAAGCGCCTCCAATGGCGCGATCTCGCGCGGCAACACGACGAATGGCAGTTCGGGAGATGCCGGCAACGGCGGAAGCGGCAGGGGCGGCGGCGCCAATGGCTCAAGCGACAGCGGAACGGCGGCATCGCTCGGCGGTAGCGGCGGTCGCGGCGGCTCCAGCGGCGACAGCGGCCGCGGCGGAAACAGCGGCAGCCTGGCAGCTGCCGGTGGCGGCGACAGCGGCCGCGGCGGAAGCAGCAGCAGCCTCGGAGCCGGCTTGGGCGGCAGGAGCGGCGGCGGCGGTGGCGGCGGCAGCTCCGGCGGGACGGCCGGTGGCGACGGCGGCAACGGCGGCAACGGCGGCCTGAGCGGTGCCGGCGGTGCGGGCGGCGCAGGTGGCGCAGCAGGTGCGAGCGGCACGGCTGGCGCAGGCGGCGCGAGCGGCGCAGGCGGCGCGGGCACCGGCACTGGCACGGCAGGTGCGGGCGGTGCGAGCGGCGCAGGCGGTGCGGGCACCGGAACCAGCACGGCTGGTGCGGGCGGCGCGAGCGGCGCAACGGGCGCTGGCGGAGCGGGCGGTGCAGGCGGTGGCGGCGGTGCGGCAACCAGCGCGTCCGGCGGAACCCGCACGGGCGGGGCAGGCACGGGCGGCGCAGGCGGCTCGAGCACCAATGGCAGCGCAACTGCAGGCAGCGACAGCAACGGCAACAACACGGCCGGCTCAGGTGGAAATGGTGGCAGCGGCACGGGCGGCGCAGGCGGCTCGGGCAGCGGCGGAACCAACACGGCAGCTGGCGGCACCGGCGGCACCGGCAACGGTGGCACGGGTGGCGCAGGCGGCACGGTGTCCCTCAATGCTGGCACGTTCAACATGTCCAACACGATGGGCAACGCCGCTCAATCGGCCGCTGGCGTGGTGATCATGAACCAGAACAGCGGCTTGTCGTCGCTGGTTCAACAGGCTGTGACCGTCCAGGCCAACCTGACCGTTCACTGATCGATAGCGAAGCCCGATGCGTGCCGCATGGCCTGACCTGCTCAGGCTGCGCGGCGCACATCGGCTCGCCGTCACGGCAGGCCAAGGGGAGACGCTATGAAATTCACCACTCTTCCGGGGACCGTGAGCATGGCCCTGGGGATGCTGCTGCCGTTGGCAGCTGCGGCGCAGAGCGCCCTGCCAGGCAGCGATACGACAGCGAAGACCGAAGAGACCGTGGCCTTCGTCGCCACGCCGGTCGATTCGGCGAAGCTGGCAGGCTATCGAGGCGGAGCCGAGGTGGTCCGCAACGACATGACCCTGAACGGCACGACGGCCGGCAATTCGGCCCGCAATGTCGACACAGGGGACAACACCATCAGTTCGGGCTCGTTCGCCAACATGAGCGGGCTGCCGGTCGTGATCCAGAACTCTGGCGCGAACGTACTGATCCAGAACGCAGTGATCGTCCACGTGCAGATGAACTGAGGAGACGGACATGCGCGGCATGCTGATCTCCCTCGCACTGCTGGCCGTGGCCACCGCGGCGCCCGCCCAGGAAGAAAAGGAGCGGGCCTATATGCCATCCATGGGTATGGGCGACTTCAACATACCCGTGACGAGCCTGAAGAAGCAACGCCAGGCACGCACGCTCATCCAGAAGTACGACTTCAGCTGCGGCTCGGCTGCGCTCGCGACGCTGCTCACGCACCACTTCAACTATCCGGTCAGCGAGCAGCAGGTATTCACCTGGATGTACGAGAACGGCGATCAGGCCAAGATCCACCAGGAAGGCTTCTCGCTGCTGGACATGAAGCGCTACCTGAAGACGCTGGGCTTCGAGGCCGACGGTTTCGAGCTGCCGCTCGAAAAACTCACGCAGGCGCGCGTGCCGGCCATCGTGCTGATCAACGCCAACGGGTATCACCACTTCGTGGTCGTGAAGGGTGTGCAGCCAGGGCGCGTGCTCCTGGGCGATCCGGCGCAGGGCACGCGAGCGATCTCACGCAAGGAGTTCGACGAGATATGGCAGAACGGCCTGCTCTTCGTGATCCACAACCGGATGGACATCGCGCGCTTCAACGTCGCCGCCGACTGGCGCGTTGCGCCGCACGCGCCGCTCGGTCAGGGCATTTCCCGCGAGGGCATGGACATGCTCGCGCTGCCCAAGCTGGGGCCGGGAGACTTCTGATGGCCGTTCGCCGCTTCCCCCTCGTCCATCTCGTCATCGGGCTCTATGCGCTGATGGTGGGAAGCGTGCTGTCGCCCGCGCGTGCGGACGACCCGGAATCCGAGCAGCCGCAAAGAACGGAAGAGATCTGGATCGCTGCGAGCAACCACGACCTCGACGGAATGCGGGGCGGTTTCGACCCCGCCGGCACCGGGCTGATGGTGAGCTTCGGCATCACGCGCGCCGTCTACATCAACGGCGACCTCGTGACGCAGACGACGCTCGACTTCGGCCGCATTTCCGACCTGACACCTGTGCAGGTGGCGCAACTCGACAAGCAGCTCGCGAGCCTGAACCTGGTCCAGAACGGGCCCGGCAACACCTTCCAGGCGCAGAGCGGCGTTTCGAACGTCGGCACGGTCATCCAGAACTCGCTGAACAACCAGACCATCGTCAACCAGACGATCATCAACGCGTCGAGCAATTCGGCAGGGATGGTGAGGAACCTCAACATCCTCTCGACACTGAACGACAGCGTCGCGGCCGCGATCGGATCACGATAGCTCACCCCCAGCCTCGCCCACTTCGCGTGGCTCTGCACCCCCTTCCAGGGGGCAATCCCAGTGGCCCGGCGGAGCCGGTTCCACGGGATTCCTGGTCTGGGCTGCGGGGGTTCTCCGTCGGCGTCGGAGTCAGGCGCCGCCGGCTTGGAGCGCCACGCACAGCGCGTGCAGATTGGGCACGACGAGTTGCGGGCGTGCGTCGTGTTCCCATGGGCGCTCGTCACGCACCAGCCATGCGGCCTGCATGCCGGCGCCGAGCGCGCCGACTACGTCGAGCGCGGCATCGTCGCCGACGTGGAGCACGTCCTTGGGCAGCAAGCCGACTGACGCTGCTGCCGCGCGGAAGATCGGCGCATGCGGCTTGCCGCTGCCGAATTCACGCGCGTTGAACGCGGAGCGAAACCAACGCCCGACACCGGTCCGGTGCACGTCGGCATTGCCGTTGGAAACCGCGACCAGCGGGTAGCGCTCGCTGAGCCACTTGAGCGCCGGGAGCGCGTCGTCGTAGAGCTCCACCCGCTGGCGCTCCGCGAAGAAGATGTCGAAGGCCGGCTCCGCGAGCGCCGGGTCTTCGCCAGAGCGCTTCAATGCGGCGCGGATGGACTCGCGGCGCAGCGCACTCAGGTCATGGGCAAGGTCGGAACGCTCCTTGGCAGTCGCCTCGCGCAGCTCGCGCAGCACGCCGGGCGTGACCAGAAGGTTGGCGGTCCTCGGCGCCTCGCGCATCAGCCATGCATGCAGCACGCGCTCGGCGCGCTCGATGGTGGGCCAGATCGGCCAGAGGGTGTCGTCGAGATCGAGCGAGATCGCGGCGATGCGCTTCACGTCGAGTGTCAGGGAATCGGGGGTCGCGGGGAGCATGGCCGAGAATATCGCATGCCTTTTCGACAAGAACCGCCCGCCGCCGACATGACCCCAGGGCGCACCGCCGTGCTCTGGTGCAACCTTGGCTCGCCCGACGAACCGACGGCGAAGGCCGTCCGGCCCTATCTCGCGGAATTCCTCGGCGATCCGCGCGTGGTCGAGATTCCGAAGGCCGCCTGGATACCGATCCTGCATGGCATCATCCTGCGCACCCGGCCTGCGAAATCGGCCGCGAAGTACGCCAGCATCTGGATGCCCGAAGGTTCGCCGCTCAAGGTGTGGACGCAGAAGCAGGCCACCCTGCTGCGCGGCTGGCTCGGCGAGCGCGGCCATCGCCTGACGGTGCGCGAGGCGATGCGCTACGGCCAGCCGTCCATCGCAAGCCGGCTCGACGAACTCAAGGCCGAAGGCGTCACCCGCGTGCTGGTGCTGCAGGCCTATCCGCAGTACTCCGCCACCACGACGGCCAGCGTCATCGACGAGGTGAACGCGTGGAGCGCACGCGTGCGGCGCGTGCCCGAGTTCCGCTTCGTCAACGACTACCACGACGATGCGGGCTACATCGACGCGCTCGTGCACAGCGTGATGCGCCACTGGCAGCACAACGGCCGGCCGGACCAGCTCGTGATGAGCTTCCACGGCATTCCGGCTCGCAACATCCGGCTGGGCGATCCGTATCACGCGCAATGCGTGGTCACCGCGCGCCTTTTGGCCGAACGCCTGCAGCTCACGCCCGACGAATACCGCGTCACCTTCCAGTCGCGCTTCGGCCGCGCGAAGTGGCTCGAGCCCTACACCGAGCCAACGCTGCGCGAACTGGGCGCCAAGGGCGTGAAGCGTGTCGACGTGATGTGCCCGGGCTTCCCCGCCGACTGCCTCGAGACGCTGGAGGAAATCGCGATGGAAGGCCGCGAGGCCTTCCTTCAGGCGGGCGGCAAGGAGTTCAACTACATCCCCTGCCTGAACGACAGCCATGCGTGGATCACCGCGCTCGCGGGCATCGCCGAGCGCCACCTCGCCGGCTGGCCGACCGACTCGCGGGCCCGGGCTCAGTAGCGCCCGAGGTAGTCGAGTTTGCCGATCGGCACGCCGCTGTGCCGCAGGATGTCGTAGGCGGTGGTGAGGTGGAAGAAGAAGTTCGGGATCGCGAACTGGAGCAGATAGCGCTGGGCCGTGAACTTCAGCTCGTTGCCTCGGACCTTCATGACCACCTCGCGATCCTCGTGGCCGTCGATCAAAGACCGATCCACGGTGTCGAGATAGTCGATGGTCTTCGCGACGCGCGCCTGCAGCTCCGCATAGGTTGCCTCGTCGTCCGGAAAGCTCGGTCCCGTGACGCCGGCGATGCGCGCCACGCCGAACTTGGAGGCATCGCTCGCGCTCTGGATCTGCCCCGCGAGGGTGAACATGTCCGGCGCGAGGCGCGCATTGAAAAGCTGCGAAGGATCGATGCCCGAGGCCTGCGCATGCGCCAGGCCCTTGTCCAGGATGTGGGTAAGCTGGCCCAGTCCGCGGGTGAACACCGGGACCGAGACGTCGTAGAGCGAAACCGCCATGAGATGACTCCGTGTTGTTCTGGCCGCGCGATTGTGCGGCCGCCGCAAATCACGCGCCGGCTCCGCGCACAAAGGCCTCGATCGGGTCCAGGTGCGCCGGCACGTTCAACGCCGGGGCGTGGCCGCAGCCGGGCACTTCGACGATCTGCAGGCGCCGCTTGTCGCCGGGGCCGCGGCGGCGCATTTCATCCAGCGTCTCGCGCAAGACGAGGTCGGAGTCCACGCCGCGAAGGCACAGCACCGGCGCTTCGATCGCGTCGTAGTGCGACCACAGCACGTAGTCCTCGGGATGCGAGATGAACTGCCGCACCATCATCGGGTCGTAGTGCGGCGTCACGCGGCCGTCGGGCAGGCGCCGGGTGGAGGTTTCGGTCAGCCGCCGCCACTGTGCATCGCTCAGCCAGCCGTAGGGCTTGTATACGGTGCGGAAGAAGGCTTCGAGCTCCACCACCGTGTCGAAGGCCGGCGGCTGGCCTGCGTAGGCGCGGATGCGCCCCACCGCCTCCGCCGCGAGCTGCGGCGCGTTGTCGTTCAGCACCAGGCTCGCGATGCGCGGCTTCATCGCCGGCTCGACCAGCCCGCCCGCGCAGACCATGCCGATCGCGCCGCCCATCGAGGTGCCGACCCAATGCACGCGCGTGAGCTTCAATTCGTCGCACAGCGCCAAGGCGAGCCGGGCATAGAACGAGAGCTTGTACTCGTCATCGGGCGCCCTGCTCCACTGGCTCAGGCCGCGACCGATCGTGTCCGGGCAGATCACGCGGAACCCGCGGTCCGCGAAATGCGCCGCCAACTCGTCCATGTCGCGGCAGGTGCGTGCAAGGCCGTGCCATGCGATGACGACGGGATCCCCCGCACGGCCCCAATCCATCCAGTGGATCTCGTACCCGGCGAGTTGCGCGTAGTTCGAAGTCGGTGTGTTCATTTCTATCGCCTCCGTATTCATTTGCGCAACCGGCCGACGATGCCGGTGGGGAAGTAGTAGACCGACAGCACGAAGAGGACCCCGAGCCACAGCAGCCAGCGGTCCGGCGACAGCAGCGACGACAGCCCCGGCACCCCGCTCGCGGCTTCGCTGCCGATGCGCAGCAGGTCCTGCAGGTAGCTCTGCGCGACCACGAAGATCACGCTGCCGACCACCGCGCCGTACATCGTGCCCATGCCGCCGATGACCACGATCAGCAGCACGTCGATCATGATTTCGAAGCTCAGCGAAGTGTCCGGCCCGTTGTAGCGCAGCCAGATCGCGAGCATGGCGCCGGCGAGCGTCGCAAAGAGTGCCGAGAGCACCGATGCGATCGTGCGATACACCACCACGCGGTAGCCGATCGCCTCGGCGCGGAACTCGTTCTCGCGAATCGCCTGCAGCACACGGCCGAACGGCGAGTTCACGATGCGCAGCAAGGCGAGCACCAGCACCACCGCAAGCACGAACAGCATGTAGTAGCAGAGCAGCCGGCCATCGAGCGACACGCCGAGGAAGGGCTCCTCCGCGAACTCGAAGCTCGGCGAGATCAGCTCGGGCAGCTTGAAAGTCAGGCCATCCTCGCCGCCGGTGAAGTCCGACAACTGCGACGCCAGCGTCTGGAAGGCCGAGGCCACCGCGAGCGTGATCATCGCGAAGAAGATCGCGCGCACCCGCAGCGAGAACAGGCCAATGGCCAACGACAGCACCAGCGAGATCGCCAGCGCCAAGCCGAGCCCGA
This sequence comes from Variovorax sp. YR216, assembly GCF_900107745.1. Classification (GTDB taxonomy): domain Bacteria; phylum Pseudomonadota; class Gammaproteobacteria; order Burkholderiales; family Burkholderiaceae_C; genus Variovorax. The sequence continues at coordinate 610,845 of NZ_FNRO01000001.1, forward strand.
GCAGCAAGGCGCCCCAGCCCGATCCGAGGCGCGTCGCCGAGATCGCGATGCCGTAGGCGCCGATGCCGAAGAACATCGTCTGCGCGAAGCTGACGATCCCGGTATAGCCGAGCAGCAGATCGAAGCTCGCGACCAGCACGATGAACACCAGCACCTTGGCCGCGACGCTGAGCGCCTTGACGCCTGGGAAGATGAACGGCGCGAACGCGAGTCCCAGCACCACGGCGAGCAGCAGCACCGCCAGCATGCGGTTGCGCGGCATATCGTTGGAAAGAAGACGGGAAATCATGGGTCGTCCTTTCAACGGTTCGCGACGGGGTAGACGCCCTGGGGCCGCCACAGCAGCACGGCGACCATCAGGAAGATGCTCGCGAACTGCGTGAGCGTCGGCATCAGGAAGCCGGTGTAGTTGTTCATCAGGCCCACGAGCAGCGCGCCGATCAGCGCCCCGGTCGTCGACCCGAGGCCGCCGATGATGATCACGATGAAGATCAGCACGTTGACCTGCGCGCCCATCTGCGGGATCAGGTTCTGCTGGAACAGGCCCCACATCACGCCGCCGAGACCGGCCAGCGCGCTGCCCACCACGAACACGCCGACGAAGAGCCGGCCGATGCGGTAGCCGAGCGACTCGACCATCTCGCGGTCCTGCACGCCGGCGCGGATCAGGAGGCCGATCTTGGTCCGGCCCAGCGTCCAGGCGAGCAGGCCGAAGACGAAAGCGCCGACGATCACCGCGAGGATGCGGTACTTGCTGATCGCCGCATCGCCGATGAACAGCGAGCCGCGCAGCGCGTCGGGCAGCGGCAGCGGGACCTGGCCGGGACCCCAGATCACCTTGATCAGTTCCTCGCCGATGATCATGCCGCCCATCGTGATGAGGATCTGCTTCAGGTGCTGGCCATAGACCGGCCGCACGATGAAACGCTCGAACGCCAGGCCGACCGCGCCCGCAACCAGCATCGCCACCAGCATGGCCGGGAAGACGGCGACCAGGTTGCGCCACAGCGCCTGCGAGCCGGTCCAGTCGCTCATGCCGCCGAGCACGGTGCTCGCGACGAACGCGCCGAGCGCGATGAACACGCCGTGGCCGAAGTTCAGCACGTCCATCAGCCCGAAGACCAGCGTGAGGCCGGAGGCGATGATGAAGATGATCATCCCCATCGCGAGTCCCGCGACCGTGAGCGTGAGCCAGGTCGAGACAGAGCCCGTGAGCGGCAATGCGATCAGCGCAAGCACCGGCACGAGCGCCAATGGTTTCCAGTCGAAGTCTTTGTTCATAGTGCCAGCCCCAGCAGGGATTGCTGCAAGGCTTCGTCCGCCGAGAACGCGGCCATGCTGCCGCTGTGCACCACGACGCCGTTGTCCATCACGGCGACCGTGTCGCCCAGCCTTTGTGCGAAGTTGATGTTCTGTTCGACGAGCAGGATCGTCACGCCGCTCTTCTTGAGCTCGCTGAACGCGTCGATCATGTTGTTGATGATTGCGGGCGCGAGGCCCTTGCTGGGTTCGTCGACGATCAGCAGCTCGCGTGGCTCGACGATCGCGCGCGACACCGCGAGCATCTGCTTCTGCCCACCCGAGAGCTTGCCCGCGGGATGGTTCCAGAATTTCTCGACCGCCGGGAAGAGCTTGAAGATCCACTTGAGCCGCGAGTCGTCCATCTGGTCCGCGTTCTTCGCCGCACGCGCGGCCAGCAGCATGTTTTCCTTCACGGTGAGGTCCGAGAAGATGCCCATGTTCTCGGGCACGTAGGCGATGCCGAGTTCGGCGATCTGGGGCGTGCGCATCGCGGTGATGTCGGTGCTGCCGAAGCGCACGCTGCCCTGCGACGCATGCCACAGGCCCATGATGGTCCGCAGCGTGGTCGTCTTGCCGGCGCCGTTGCGGCCGAGCAGCATGGTGAGCTGGCCCTTCGGCACCGCGAGGTTGACGCCGTGGAGGATGTGATACGCCCCGATGTGCGTGTGCACGCCGCTCAGTTCCAACAGGTTCGTGGTGGTCATGCGGCCTCCTTCGCGACACCGAGATAGGCCTCTTGAACCACCGGCGAGGCGATCACCTCGGCCGGTTCGCCATCGGCCACGAGCTGGCCGTTGTGCAGCACGATGATGCGGTCCGCGAGTTCGCGCACCACATCCATCTTGTGCTCGACCAGCAGGATGGTTTTCGTCTTGTCCTTCTTGAGCGCGCGGATCAGGTCGAGGATCACCGGCGCTTCGGCGGCGTTCATGCCGGCGGTCGGCTCGTCGAACATGAACACCTTCGGTTCGAGCGCCATCAGCAGCGCGACTTCCAGCTTGCGCTGGTCGCCGTGCGGCAGGCTCGCCACGGTCGCGTGCTCCTTGGCCTTGAGCGCCACATCCGAGAGGATCCGTTCGGCGCGCTCGGTCAGCGCACGGTGGTCGCTCCAGATGCTCCAGAGGTTGAGGCCGCGCCGGTGCGCGCCTTCGCGCGTCGCCTGCACCGCGAGCCGCACGTTCTCCAGCACGGTGAGGTTGGGAAACAGGTTGGTGAGCTGGAACGCGCGCCCCAGCCCCGCCCGCGTGCGCGCCGAGGCCGGCAGGCCCGACAGCAATTGCCCGTCGAGCATCACCGTCCCCTCGGTCGCCTTGAGCTGGCCCGAGATGAGATTGAAGTAGGTGGTCTTGCCGGCGCCGTTGGGGCCGACGATGGCAGTCAACGTGCCGGGCGCGAAAGCGCAGCTGACAGCATTGACCGCCACGTGGCCGCCGAAGCGGATGGTCAGGTTTCGGGTCTCAAGCATCGATCGAAGGTTGAAGCCGCCTCGCGGCGGCGCGGGTTGGAATCAGCAGGTGCCAATCACGTAGTAGTTGGTTCCGGTCTGTTTCAGGGTCGTGGTGACGAAGGTGTTCCACAGGCCCATGTTCTGGTTGGAACCGTTGGCATAGGTATAGCCGCCGGTCTGCGTGGCGCGACCCGCGGTGGTGTGGGCGTAATTGCTCGCGGTGTAGCAGACCGGCGTGGTCCCACCGCCGCTGGCGGCGAGCGTGGTGCCGGTGGCTGCCGTCGACATCGCACCCTCGACGTTGCTCGTGTCGACCGCGGTCACGCTCCAGCTGTAGGTGGTCGATGCGGCGAGCCCGGTATCGGTGTAGCTGGTGGCCGAGACCGCCGACGCATTCACCTTGCTGCCTCCACGATAGACGTTGTAGCTCGCAGCGCCCGAGACGGCGTTCCATCCGATGACCATGCTGCTGCTGGTCGCGCCGGAGGTGCCGACACCGGTCGGTGCGGCGAGCGTCGATCCGCCCCCACCGCCGCCGGTCGAGCCGCTGGTCACGCGGTCGACCATGGCCTTGATCGCGGCCATCTGCGGGCCGGACTTCTTCGCGTAGTTCGCGTTGTCGTAGCCCCACCAGTCGAAGCAGCTGTTGGTCGCCGCGGTGCTGGTCTGCGGGTAGATCAGGATGATGTTGTTGGTGTCGGCCCAGCGGTTGTAGCCCGTGTTGCGAACGTACTTGTCGCCGATGTCGGTGTAGTTCTGCTTGCAGCCGTGCAGCACCACATGCACGCGGCACGACGTGCTGCTGCAGCTTTGCGGCACATAGATCCACCCGGTCGAGGCCATGCCGTGGCCGCTCACGAAATCGGTCTGGTTGAACTCGGTGAAAGTGCCCGAGAGCGTGCCGTTGTTGCGCGCGTTCAGCGTGCCATAGAGGTACTGGAGGATGTCGCCTGCCAGGTCGAAGCCGCAGTTGTTGATGTACGGCGAGGCCGTCGTGCTGCAGCTGCTGCCGTAGTCATCGGTGATCATCGCGTGACCGGAGCCGATGGTGTTCTTGTAGAAGGTGTTGGCCGTCGGAACGAAGCTCTGGTAGTAGGTCTTGAGGTCGTTCATCACGGCCTGCACCACCGTGTTGTCCGAGGTGCCGGAGTAGAGATAGACCTTCGAGTTCGCGAGGTTCGACACCGGGTCGATGGTGCCGCTCGACGCCCAGCTGTTGGTGGTGCTCACCAGCGACGACACCGGGATGCTGCTGCTGTGCGACATGCAGCGGCCGGTCGCGTTGACGATCGATCCCTCGGCGCAGTAGTACGGCCCGCCCGCGACGACACCCGCCCCGCGCTTGAAGGTCGCCGAATAGGCGACGTGCAGCTGCGCTGCCATGAACCCGCCCGCGGATAGCCCAGACACGCTGACCTCCGCGGAATTGGCCCCGAGCGCAGGCAACGGCACCGCGGCCGTGGCAGCGTGCGTCGCCAGCGCAGCGAAAGCCGCGACCATGCTCGTCTTCATCATCATCCAGTTGCGCTTCATCGTTGTCTCCTGTTGGTTTTTTCGAGGTGCACTGAACCGTCCCCCTCTTGCGAGGGGACAGATGGGGAAAGCGTTGCTGGCTACGCGAGTGAAGCCAGGAACCCCGCGGAACCGGCTTTGCCGGGCCGCCGGGGTTGCCCCCTGAAAGGGGGTGTCAGAGCGACACGCAGTGCGCGAGGCTGGGGGTCAGCGTTTATTCCTGATGGGGATATCCATCTCTTCGGGCTTGATCTCGTGCACGAGCTCAGGCACGCCCCACGCAAAGGCCGGATCCACCTTGATCTTGAAGTGGTACATGCTCTGCATCGCCTGGTGGTCTTCCTTGCGGAAGGTCATCTTGCCCTTCGGCGTGTCGAAGCTCATGCCCTCCATCGTCGAGATCAGCTTGTTGGTGCTGGTGTCGCCGCCCGTCTTCTTCAGCGCCGTCACCAGCGCCATCGCGGCGGAGAAGCCGCCGGCGGTGAAGAAGTCCGGCGGCGTCTTGAATTCCTTGTAGTGCGCCGCGACCATCGCCTCGTTCACCGGGTTCTTCGGGATGCCGAAGTAGTAGTAGGCCGCGCCTTCCATGCCCGGCAGCGCCTTGTAGGCCGCCATTGCCGGCAGGATGTTGCCGCCGGTCGCGATCTCGATGTTGTAGCGCTTGAGGTCGAGGTCGACGATCTTGAACGGGTTGCCCGCGCCGGCCCACACGATCCAGATGATCTTGCGGCCCGGCTGGTCCTTGAGCTTGTCGATCAGGCGCTGGGCGCCGGCGGTGAAGTCGGTCGTCGCGGCCGGCAGGTATTCCTCATGAACCAGCTTGGCCTTCTTGAGCGCGTCCTTGAACGCCTTCACGCCGTCGCGGCCGAAGGCGTTGTCCTGCGCCAGCGTGGCGACGGTGACGCCGGCCTTGTCGACCGCCACGGCGTTGGAGATCGCGTCCTGCGAGCTGTTGCGGCCAGTGCGGAAGATGTACTTATTCCACTTGTCGCCGGTGATCGAATCGGCCACGGCCGGCTCGACCAGCAGGATCTTCTTGTATTCCTCAGCCACCGGCAGCATCGCGAGCGCCACGCCCGACGACGTCGGGCCGACCGCGATCGCCGCCTTGTCGTCCGCATAGGCCGCCGCCAGCAGCGACTTGCCGAGGTCCGGCTTGCCCTGATCGTCCTTCTCGATGACCACGAGCTTCTTGCCGTTGACCATCATGGTCCCGCCCGTGGCGTAGTCCAGGCCCATCATCAGGCCGGTCTGCGTCTGCTTGCCGTAGGCTTCGAGCGGCCCGGTCTTGCTGTAGATGTGGGCGATGCGGATCTCGTTGGACCGCGCCCAGGCCGGTGCGGTGAAAGCGGTGACTCCGGCGGTGGCCATGGCGGCCAGAGCGACGAGGTGGCGACGGTGCATTCTTTGTCTCCTGATGATGATGGCTGAATATTGCACACATCGTGCCAAGCGCCATCACCTTGGAAACAAAGGACTTTCCCGCGCTTCGCTCTCGAAACGGACGGAATCAAGACAAATCGATTGTCTTTAATTCAGACAATTGCCTGCTTTTTATTCAGGGTTTTCCAGACGTTCATAGAGCGTCGCGCGCGAGATTCCGAGCAGCCGCGAGGTCGCGAGCTTGTTGCCGCCAGTCTCTGCCATCGCAGCGGCGATGGCCTTGCGCTCCAGTTCGGCGACCTGCTGCGCGAGCGGTCGCAGCAACAGGGCGCGCTCCTCCGCTTCGGTGGCGGGCTCGGCCTGCACGCGGGTCGGCGGCGCGATGTTCTCCTGTCCGGCTTCGCGCAGGATGCGTTCGAGCTGGGGCGCATCGATGCGCTGTGAATCGCTGCGCATGGTCACCTGCTCCAGCACATTGCGCAGCTCGCGGATGTTGCCGCGCCAGTGCTGCGCGGCCAGCAGCGCCAGCGCTTCGGGCGTCAGTTCGGGCGGCGCCTCGCCGCTGCGCAGCGCCATGTCTTCGCCCAGCGCCTCCACCAGCGCGGGGATGTCGCCGCGGCGTTCGCGCAATGGCGGCACCCGCACCGGCAGCACGTTGAGGCGGTAGTACAGGTCTTCGCGGAAGCGTCCTTCTCGCACCAGCGCCGCCAGATCGCGCGAGGTCGCCGCGATCACGCGGGCATCGAACGGAACCAGCTTGTTCGACCCCAGCGGCTCGATCTCGCCTTCCTGCAACGCCCGTAGCAGCTTGGCCTGCAGGCCCAGCGGCATGTCGCCGATTTCGTCGAGGAACAGCGTGCCGCCATCGGCCAGCTTGAACTTGCCCTCGCGCGCCTTGCGGTCCGCGCCGGTGAACGCGCCGGGCGCGACGCCGAAGAATTCGGCTTCGAGCAGCGTGTCCGGCACCGCAGCGATGTTCACGCTCACGAAGAGCCCTTGCGCTCGCGTCGATGCCGCGTGGATCGCATGGGCCAGCAGTTCCTTGCCCGTGCCGGTCTCGCCCAGCAGCAGCACCGGGCTCGACGACTGCGCCGCGCGCCGCGCGTGGCGTTTGACCTCGACCGCGGCCGGACTGCTGCCGATGAAGCTCGCGAAGGTGTACTTGGACCGCCGCTGCCCGTCCGCCGACTGCTGGTAGAGCGGATTGGCGCGCTGGCTCGCCAGCTCGCGCCGCGCATCGTCGAGGTCGCGCTGGAGCAGCGCGAACTTGCTGATCAGCGGCTGCAGCGTCGTCTCGGGATGGTCGAACAGCACGATGCCGATCGCGCCGATCACGTCGCCCATCGCGGCGCCCTCACCCTCCTCGCGCAAGGGAAGGCGGCTGACCACGAAAGTCCCGGCCTTGTTGGTCAGCAGATCGACCAGGATCGGCTCGCCGGTCTCGAGCACGCGGCGCATCTGCGTGTTGGGAATCACGTCCTCGACCATGTGGCCGAGGAACTGGTCGATCGACGAGAAGCCCAACGCCGGCAGGAAGCGCCGATAGCCCTCGTTCACCCACACGATGCGCCCGGTGCGATCGACCAGGAACATGCCCTGGCTGATGCTGGAGAACAGATGGAACATCGACCGCGCGGCCAGCGCGAGGATGCCGTCGGCGTCGAGCGGAAGTGCGGGTGGAGCGGCGGTGGCGGGGGGCATGGGCGGGATCGTAGCGTTCTCTGTGCGACGTCAGGACAGGCCCTCGCTCGACGCAAGAAAAATCCCCTGAAGACGCGATGCACACCGACACCGGCACCCTCATTCGCCTTGTTATGCTCCGCGGTTTCCACGGGCCTACCGGCCTCACGATGGCATTGCGGCGGCTGATCCAGCCGGCCGACGACGCCTTTTTTGCGGAACCCCAATCTCATGAGGAATTCCCGGCTTCCGGCGCTCCCGCTCGTTGCCTCCCTTTTGCTGCTTTCCGCCTGCGCCGTCCCGCGCCCACCGGAAAAGGCCGATGCACCCACGCCGCCAGCATGGAGCAACCCGCTCCCCGCGTCCACGGCCCCCCTGCCCCACGGCGGCTCGCTGCCCACGCTCGGGCAATGGTGGGAGCAGTTGCACGACCCGCTTCTGGTCGAACTGATCTTCGCCAGCGAAGCGGTGAGCCCCACGGTGGCGAGCGCCGGTGCGCGGATCGCCGAAGCACGGGCGACGCGTGTGTCGGCCGGCGCGGCGCTGATTCCGAATCTCAACGGCCAGTTGTCGGCCAGCCGCGGCAATTCGCCGACGTCCGGCTTCACCGGCACCACCAGCACCGAGGGGGTCAGCACCAGCCTGCCGATCCTCACGACCGGCCAGGCCGCGCTGCAATCGAGTTGGGAAATCGACCTGTTCGGCGGCCTTCGCGCGAACCGCGACGCCAGTCAGGCGCGACTTGCGGGTGCGGATGCGAAGTGGCATGACGCGCGGGTGTCGGTCGCGGCCGAAACCGCGAACACCTATCTGGGCGAGCGCGCCTGCCGCCGGCAACTCGCGGTGTCCACTTCCGATGCGCAATCGCGTGCCGAAACCGCGCGCCTCACCGACCTGTCGATGCGCGCGGGCTTTACCGCGCCGGCCGACGCGGCCCTCGCGCGCGCCAGCGCCGCCGAAGCGTCGGGGCGGCTCACGCAGCAGCGGGCGCAGTGCGCAGTGCTCGAGCAGGCGCTGGTGTCGCTCACGGGCATCGAGGCGCCGGTGCTCAAGGCCAAGCTCGAAGCGGCGCCGATCGATGTCGCGCTGCCGGCCGTTCAGGCGGTGCACAGCGTGCCGGCCGAAGCGCTCGCGCAACGGCCCGATGTGTACGCGGCCGAACTCGGCGTTGCGGCCGCCAGCGCCGATGCGGGCGCCGCGCTCGCGCAGCGATTTCCGAGGCTGACGCTGCAGGGCTCGATCGCCATGGTGCAGGTGCGCACAGGCGGGTTCCGCGAGACGTTCGACACCTGGACCATCGGCCCGCTCGCACTCAACCTGCCGATCTTCGACGGCGGCACGCTCGCGGCCAATGAAGCGGCGGCGAAGGTTCGCTACGACGAGGCGGTCTCCCAGTACCGCGCGAGCGTGCGGCAGGCGGTGCGCGAGGTCGAGGAGGCACTGATCAATCTGCGCAGCACCGATGATCGGGCCGAGGACGCCGAGACGGCGGTGCGCAACTACCAGGCGTCGTTCGACGCCACGCAGGCGCGCTTCAGCACCGGGCTCGCGAGCCTGTTCGACCTCGAGGACGCGCGGCGCACGCTGTTCGTCTCGCAGACGTCGCGCGTGTCGCTGCAGCGCGAGCGCGCCGAAGCCTGGGTGGCGCTCTACCGCGCCATGGGCGGCGGCTGGTCGCGGCCCGAATCGATCGCAACGACGGCCCCGACGGCCGCTCCGTCACCGTAAGAAGAATGAAGAAACGCTCTACTCTCATCCTCATCGCATTGGTTGTGCTGGTGCTCGCGGGCGCAGGGTTCTGGCTCGCGCGCGGCAAGTCGCCCCGCGGCGAGCATGCGAGGGCGGCGGCATCGACCGCCCGGCCCACGCTGACGGTCACCGTCGCCAAGCCGGAAACCAGCGAGCTCAATGTCACCCTTTCCGCCAACGGCAATGTCGCGGCGTGGCAGGAAGCCAGCATCGGCTCCGAGTCCACCGGCCTGCGTCTCGCCGAAGTGCGGGTGAACGTGGGCGATGCGGTCAAGAAGGGCCAGGTGCTCGCGGTGTTCTCCGGCGAATCGGTGGATGCCGACGTGGCGCAGGCCAAGGCCTCGCTGGCCGAGGCGCGCGCGACCGCCGCCGATGCGGCCGGCACCGCGGCGCGTGCGCGCACCTTGCAGGCAACCGGTGCGATGAGCCAGCAGCAGATCAACCAGTACACGACCGCCGAGCAGACCGCCAAGGCGCGCGTCGAGGCGGCGGAAGCGGTGCTCGCGGCGCAGCAGGTGCGCGGCCGAAATACCAAGGTGATGGCGCCGGACGACGGCGTGATCTCCTCCCGCACCGCCACCGTGGGCAGCGTGGTGTCGGCGGGCACGGAACTGTTCCGGCTGATTCGCCAGAGCCGTCTCGAATGGCGCGCGGAGATCACCTCGTCCGAACTCGGCCGCATCACGGTCGGCACGCCCGCGGTCGTGGTGAGCGCGACCGGCGCGACGGTCAACGGCAAGGTGCGCAGCGTGGCGCCCACGGTGGACCCGCAGACGCGCGCCGCACTGATCTACGTCGACATCCCCGACGTGCAGCAGAACACCGGCATCAAGGCCGGCATGTTCGCGCGCGGCGATTTCATGCTGGGGCGCAGCAGCGCGGTCACGGTGCCGCTCGCGTCGGTGGTGCCGCGCGATGGCTTCAATCACCTGCTGGTGATGCAGCCCGACAGCCGCGTCTCGATGCTGCGCATCGAGACCGGCCGGAGAGTTGGCGACCGCATCGAAATCACCAGCCCGCTGCCGCCCGACGCGCGCGTGGTCGTGCAGGGCGCGGGTTTCCTGAACGATGGCGACCTGGTGCGCGTCGTGGACGCGTTGCCCGGCAATCCGGCAAATGGAGCTGCAAAGTGAACGTCTCGGCTTGGTCGATCAGAAACCCGATCCCGGCGGTGATGCTGTTCGTGCTGCTCACCTTCGGCGGACTGCTGTCCTTCAACGCGATGAAGGTGCAGAACTTCCCCGACATCGACCTGCCGACGGTCACCGTCTCGGCAGCGCTGCCGGGCGCATCGCCGTCGCAGCTCGAGAACGACGTGGCGCGCAAGATCGAGAACTCGATCGCCACCGTGCAGGGTCTCAAGCACATCACGACCAAGGTGCAGGACGGCGCGGTCACGCTGATCGTCGAGTTCCGCCTCGAAAAGCCGGTGCAGGAAGCGGTCGACGACGTCCGATCCGCGGTGCAGCGCGTGCGCGCCGACCTGCCCGCGGACCTGCGCGATCCGGTCATCACCAAGCTCGACTTCGCGGCGCAGCCGGTGCTGGCGTTCACGATCTCGTCGTCGCGCATGGACGACCAGGAGCTCTCGTGGTTCGTCGACAACGACGTGACCCGCCGCCTGCTCGCGATCAGCGGCGTGGGCGCGGTCAATCGCGTGGGCGGCGTCACGCGGCAGGTGCATGTCGATCTCGACCCGGGCAAGCTGCAGGCGCTCGGTGCGACCACGGCCGACATCTCGCGCCAGCTGCGGCAGCAGCAGATCGAAAGCGCCGGCGGCCGCACCGACCTGGGCGGCAGCGAGCAGCCGGTGCGCACGCTCGCCACGGTGCGCTCGGCGGACGAGATCGCGGACATCCAGATTTCGCTCTCGGACGGCCGGCGCATCCGGCTCGACCAGGTGGCGCGCATCAGCGACACGATCGCCGAGCCGCGCGCCGCCGCCTTCCTCGACGGCAAGCCGGTGGTCGGCTTCGAGGTCGCACGCAGCCGCGGCGCGAGCGAGGTCGAAGTGGGCGATGCGGTGCAGAAGGTGCTCGCGCAGATGCGCGCCGAGCGCCCCGACATCCACCTCACCGAGGCCTTCAACTTCGTCGAGCCGGTGCGCGAGGAATACGAAGGCTCGCTGCACCTGCTGTACGAAGGCGCCATCCTTGCAGTGGTGGTGGTGTGGCTCTTCCTGCGCGACTGGCGCGCGACCTTCGTGTCGGCGGTCGCGCTGCCGATGTCGGTGATCCCGGCGTTCGTCGGCATGTTCCTGTTGGGCTTTTCCATCAACGTGGTCACGCTGCTCGCCCTGTCGCTGGTGGTCGGCATCCTGGTGGACGACGCGATCGTGGAGGTCGAGAACATCGTGCGCCACCTGCGCATGGGCAAGACGCCGTACCAGGCCGCGATGGAGGCGGCCGACGAGATCGGCCTTGCGGTGATCGCAACCACCTTCACGCTGATCGCGGTGTTCCTGCCAACCGCCTTCATGAGCGGCGTGGCCGGCAAGTTCTTCAAGCAGTTCGGCTGGACCGCCTCGCTCGCGGTGTTCGCCTCGCTGGTGGTGGCGCGGATGCTCACGCCGATGATGGCGGCCTACATCCTCAAACCGATCGTCACGGCCGAGAAGGAACCGCGCTGGCTATCGGCGTACATGCGCCTGGCCGAAGCCTCGATGCGCCACCGCTTCGCGACCATGGTGCTCGCCACCCTCTTCTTCTTCGGCTCGGTGGCGATGATTCCGCTGCTCAAGACCGGCTTCATCCCGCCGGACGACAACTCGCAGACGCAGGTCTACATCTCGCTCGCGCCCGGGGCGACGCTCGCGCAGACCACCGCGATGGCGGAGGAAACACGACGGCGCGTGATGGCGGTCGAGCATGTGCGCAGCGTCTACACCACCGTCGGCGGCGGCAGCGCAGGCGGGGACCCGTTCGCGAACTTCGGCACGCCCGAGACGCGCAAGTCGACCCTCACGATCCAGCTCGACCCGCGCGGCGACCGCCCGCGCAAGCAGGTGATCGAGAACAAGATCCGCGCTGCACTCGAAACGCTGCCCGGCGTGCGCAGCACGGTCGGTCTCGGCGGCTCGGGCGAGAAGTACATCCTCGCGCTCTCCGGCGACGACCCGAACGCACTGACCACGGCCGCGCGCGCAGTCGAGCGCGACCTGCGCACCATCCCTGGCCTCGGCAACATCACGTCGACCGCGAGCCTGATCCGCCCCGAAATCGCGGTGCGGCCCGACTTCGCGCGTGCCGCCGACCTCGGCGTGACCAGCACGGCAATCGCCGACACGCTGCGCGTCGCCACGCTCGGCGACTACGACCAGAACCTGCCCAAGCTCAATCTCGCGCAGCGCCAGGTACCGATCGTGGTCAAGCTGGAGGATTCGGCGCGGCAGGATCTCTCGCTGCTCGAACGCCTCGCGGTGCCCGGTGCGCGCGGGCCAGTGATGCTGGGCCAGGTCGCCACCCTGTCGATTGAAGGCGGCCCGGCGGTGATCGACCGGTACGACCGGTCGCGCAACGTCAACTTCGAGATCGAGTTGTCCGGCGTTGGCCTGGGCGACGCGAAGGATGCGGCGATGAAGCTGCCATCCATCCGCAGCCTGCCGCCCGGCGTGCGCGTGGCCGAGGTGGGCGATGCGGAAGTGATGACCGAACTGTTCAACAGCTTCGGCCTCGCGATGCTGACCGGCGTGCTGTGCATCTACATCGTGCTGGTGCTGCTGTTCAAGGACTTCCTGCATCCGATCACCATCCTGTGCGCGCTGCCGCTTGCGCTCGGCGGCGCGTTCGTCGGGCTGCTGGTCGGGCAGAAAGCGCTGTCGATGCCCTCGCTGATCGGCCTGATCATGCTGATGGGCATCGCGACGAAGAACTCGATCCTGCTGGTCGAATACGCGATCGTCGCGCGCCGCGACCACGGCATGAGCCGCTTCGATGCGCTGCGCGACGCCTGCCACAAGCGGGCACGGCCGATCATCATGACCACGCTCGCGATGGGCGCGGGCATGGCGCCGATCGCCTTCGGCTGGAGCTCGGCGGATTCGAGCTTCCGCTCGCCGATGGCGATGGCGGTGATCGGCGGACTCATCACATCCACCGTGCTGAGCCTGCTGGTGGTGCCGGCCGTGTTCACCTATGTCGACGACACCGAGCACTGGATTCGCAAGACAGTCAAGCGGATTCGTGGAGCGATGCCCCACGGCCACGCCCGTGACGCTGGCGATAGACTCCCGCCATCGTCGATCGACAGAGGTACACCGTGATCAACATCCTTCAGCGTGTGACGGTTTCCGGCGCCTTTCTGGGCATTTCGCTGGCTGCGCTTGCCCAGACGCCCGATCTGGCCGAGGCCCAGCGGCTCTACGACGAGCAGGTCGCGAAGTGCAACAACGGCTCGCTGCCCCGGCCGCAGCGCGATGCCTGCATCCGCGATGCCGGCGCGGCGCTGGACCGGGCGCGCGGCGGTGCGACGGGCAACGTCACCACGCGCTCGCGGGATCGGCGCTCCACCGTGGTCAAGCCGGAAGGCGCACCCGTGCCCGGTGGCACGAACACGGTCCGCTCGGGCGATCGCCGCTCGACCGTGGTGACACCCCAAGGCACGCCCGCGCCAGCCGGATCGACCACAGTCACCTCGCCGGACGGGCGTTCCACCGTGGTGGTCCCGGCCCAGCCGCAGCGCTGAATTTCAGGGAAAGCCCCGCACCTCCGCCAGCATCGCGACGAGGCGCTGCACGTCGAGCACGACGAGCGCCTTGCGGTCCTTCTCGATAACGCCCGCACGTTGAAGCGCATTGAGCTCGCGCGTGACCTGCTCGCGGTTGGTGCTGACCCGGCTCGCCAGCTCGGCATGCGTCGGCGCCGGATCCAGCCGCGCGCGATTGCCCTCGACGCCCGACTCCCGCGCAAGACGGAGCACCTCGGCATGCACCCGGTTCTGCACGCCCATCGTGCTCAGGTCGATGACGCGTTCCGACAGTTGCCGCACGAGCGAGGTCAGGTTCTGCATCACGCGCTCGGCCACCGTCGGCTCGCTGCGCAGCAGCTCGAGGAACGCGAGGCGATCCAGGCTCGCGACCACGCTGGGCCTGAGCGTCACGACATCGGCCGAACGCGGCCGGCCGTCGATGGCGGCGATCTCGCCGAGGTGCTCGCCCTCGTTCAGGTCGCGGAAGGTGATTTGCCGCCCGTTGGCCGAATAGGTGGTCACGCGCAACTGGCCCGACACCAGGAAATACACATCGCTCTTTTCTTCGGAGCGCAACAGCAGTGGCGTATCGGCCGGAACGCTCTGCCAAAGGCATTGCTGGGCCAGTTGATCGAGCCGCTGCTGCGACAGGCCCTCCAGCAGCGCGATGTGCTTCAGGGCCAGGCTGGAACGCTGGATGGTCATTCGTGTGAGCAGTTGAGAAAACCTGTGCGCAAACGCACAGCGCAGATGGCTCGCCGACGCCACAGTACAGCCCTGTGATCCAGCGATTCCCCGCCGTCACACATCAAGGCTTCAAGGAGATTTCAACATGAATGCAAAACTATTTCTCGGCATCTCCGCACTTGCGCTTGCCGGTGCCGTATCCGCCCAGACCGTGCCGGCCGAGCAGTGGGTCGGCGCACCGATTCCCGCCGCCAGCCATTTCAGCCGCGCCGAAGTGGCGGCGGACCTGTCCGCGAGCCGTTCGACCTTCGCGAGCGCACCGGCGGAATACCGCGTCGGTCCCGCTGATGCGAAGACGGGCGCCGCGAGCCGTGCCGAAGTCGCCGCCGACGAGCGCCTGTGGATTCGCTCCGGCATGAGCCAGGTCGCAAACCGCGACAACTTCGATCCGAACAGCGCGGAATACCGCCAGCAGATGGCCGCTTATCAGCGCATGCGCAACGGGCCGGAATTCATGGCCGAAGTGCAGCGCGCGCAGAGCACGCGCTCGATGAGCCTGGCGCGATTCGGCCACGGATCGTCCGCCGCCGAATAAGCAAGGTTGAACAAGCCGTAGCGTCGCGATCGCCGCGGAGCCGCACAGGCGGTCCGCGGCGTTTTTTTGCGTGCGCGGCCGCCTCGGGAATCAGGCCAGCTGCGGCCTCGCGCTCATGCGCTTGGCCAGGCGCGGGAGCACCAGCACGGCCAGGATCACGACGATCAAGGCAATCGACATGGGCCGCTGGAAGAACACGCCTGCACTGCCTTCGCCGATGGACATCGCATTGCGAAGCTGTGCTTCGGCGAGCGGCCCGAGGATCATGCCAACCACCACCGGCGCGGTCGGGAAGTCGAAGCGGCGCATCACCACGCCCAGCACGCCGATGGCGTAGAGCAGCAGCAGGTCGAACGCGCTTTGCCGCATGCCGTAGGCGCCCACCGTCGCGAAGATCAGGATGCCCGCGTAAAGCTGCGGCTTCGGGATCTTGAGGAGCTTGACCCACAGGCCCACCATCGGCAGGTTCAGCACCAGCAGCATCACGTTGCCGATGTAGAGCGAAGCGATCAGCGCCCACACCAGTGCGGCCGAGGTCGTGAACAGCTGCGGACCCGGCTGGATGCCGTAGTTCTGGAAAGCGCCGAGCAGGATCGCGGTGGTGTTCGACGTCGGGATGCCGAGCGTCAGCAGCGGGATCAGCGCCGCGGTCACGGTCGCGTTGTTCGCCGCCTCGGGGCCGGCCACGCCTTCGATCGCGCCCTTGGTGCCGAATTCGGCGCGGGCCTCGGGGTCCTTCACCAGCTTCTTCTCGGCCGCATAGCTCAGGAAGGTCGGGATTTCTGTCCCGCCGGCCGGGATGCAGCCGAAGGGCGTGCCGATGGCGGTGCCGCGCAGCCAGGCGGGAATCGAACGCTTCCAGTCGCGGGCCGTCATGTGCACCCGGCTGAGCTTGTTCTGCCCCTCGACGACACGGCCTTCGTACAGCACCGCGTAGAGCACCTCGGCCACTGCGAACAGGCCGACCGCGACCAGCACGATCTCGATGCCGTCGAGCAGTTCGGGGATGCCGCCGGTGTAGCGCCCCTGCCCCGAGATCTGATCGAGCCCGATGCAGCCGGCCGCCAGGCCGATGAACAGCGCCGTCATGCCGCGCAGGGTGCTCTTGCCGAGCACCGCGCTCACCGTGGTGAAGGCCAGGAGCATCAGCAGGAAGTACTCCGGCGGGCCCAGGCGGACGGCAAAGTCGGCGACGAACGGCGCGAACAGCGTGACCACCACCGTGGCGATGGTGCCCGCCACGAACGACCCGATGGCCGCCGTCGCCAGCGCGGCGCCCGCACGGCCGCTCTTGGCCATCTTGTTGCCTTCCATCGCGGTCACCATGCTGGCGGTTTCGCCGGGCGTGTTGAGCAAGATGGAGGTGGTCGAGCCGCCGTACATGGCGCCGTAGTAAATGCCCGAGAAGAAGATCATCGACGCGGTGACGTCGACCTTGCCGGTGATCGGCAGCAGCATCGCGACCGCCACCGCCGGCCCGATGCCGGGCAGCACGCCGACCGCCGTGCCGAGGGCGCAGCCGACCAGGCACCAGAGAAGATTCGCCGGCGTGATCGCGAGCGCGAAGCCGTGCAGGAGAGCGTTAAAGATTTCCATCGCTTCAGATCCAGCCCGTCGCGGTCAAGCCCGGGAGGTTGATCGCCAGGAACTTCGTGAACATCCAGTACACCGGCGCAGAGATGACGAGGCCGGTCACGAGATCGATGAACCAGGTGCGCGGCGAATTCGCGATCGCCTGCCCGCCGGCGCGGCGCAGGCCCTGCACCGCGAGCAAGTAACACAGCGCGCAGCTCAGGATGAAGCCGATGGCGGTGATGAGGCCGGCGTTGAGCAGCAGCCCGGCCGAGACCCAGATGAACCCGGTCCAGTACGGAGGCGCCGAGTCCGACTCCTCCATTTCGCGGAAGCCGCCGGTGCGCGCTTCCCAGATGATCCACGCGCCGCACACCGTGAGCGCGATCGAGACCAGCCAGGGCAGGAAGTTGGGGCCGACGCCGCCGTAGCCGGCCTCGGACGAGATGTCGATCGCGCCCCACGCGAGGGCGAGGCCGGTGACCAGAACCCCGACGCCGACCAGCGTCTGGGGCCAGTTCGCTGGCGTCGCCGTGGAGGTCAGTGCGGCCTGCACGGTCAGACCATTCCCGACTTGACCATGGTGGCGCGCAGGCTCGCGAACTCATCGTCCACGAACTTGGCGAAGGCATCGCCCGAGAGCACTGCCGGCGTCCAGTCGTTCTTCTTCACCGCTTCGGCCCACGCCGGCGTCTTCACCGCGGCCAGCACGAGGTCGGTCAGGGCCTTGCGCTGCTCGGGCGTGATGCCCGGCGCGCCGTACACGCCGCGCCAGTTGCCGATCTCGACGTCGATGCCCTGCTCCTTGAGCGTCGGCACATTGATGCCGGGCAACCGCTGCGCCGAGGTGACGGCAATCGGCTTCATCTTGCCGGCGTTGATGTATTCGGCGAACTCGCTGAAGCCGCTGCCGCCCACCGTGACGTTGCCGCCCAGGATGGCCGCCGTGGCCTCACCGCCCCCACGGAAAGCAACGTAGTTGATCTTGGACGGATCGACGCCCACGCGCTGCGCGATCATCGCCGCCGCGATGTGCTCGGTGGAGCCGCGCGAGCCGCCGCCCCACTTCACGCTGCCCGGATCCTTCTTGAGTTGGTCGATCACGTCCTTCATGCTCTTGAACGGCGAGTTGGCCGGCAACACGAAGACGTTGTATTCGCTGGTCAGGCGCGCGATCGGCGTGGCCTGCGAGAGCGAAACCGGCGGCTTGCCGGTGATGATGCCGCCCAGCATCACGGCGCCCATGA
The DNA here is from genome assembly GCF_900107745.1 of Variovorax sp. YR216. Classification (GTDB taxonomy): domain Bacteria; phylum Pseudomonadota; class Gammaproteobacteria; order Burkholderiales; family Burkholderiaceae_C; genus Variovorax. The sequence goes on from NZ_FNRO01000001.1 coordinate 628,705, forward strand.
TCATCATCGCGTTGGGGTCGCCCTTGGAGCCGTTGACGAATTGCGCCAGCCCGAGCGCACCGGCCGCGCCGCCCTTGTTGTCGAAGGTGACCGTATCGGCCAGCTTGCCGTCGGTGAGGGCCTTGCCCAGCGCGCGCCCGGTGGTGTCCCATCCGCCGCCCGGGTTGGCGGGGATCATCATCTTGATGTTGGCGGCGGCCCATGCCGACAGCGGCAAGGCACCGGTGGCCGCCAACGCGACCATGGATTTCAGAAACGTGTCTCGGCGCATCGATGTCTCCTTTGTTTGAACCTGAGTAGAAGCTGACGCCGGTATGATGCGCCGCCCTGCTGTCAGTTGGCTGTCCGGCAGACTGGGGTAAACACCGAAAATCCCGGCATGAAGCTGCTGCTAGTCGAAGACGACGCATCGATGCAGACCACCCTGCAGCGCACCTTCGGCCGGCGCCAGATCGACGTGCGGGTGTGCGGCGACGGCGCGCAGGCCATTGCGCAATGGCGTTCGCTCGAACCCGACGTGGTGGCGCTCGACCTGAGCCTGCCCAACCTCGACGGCCTGCAGGTGCTGGCGCAGGCCCGCGCCGCCGGGCTGCGCACGCCGGTGCTGCTGCTGACCGCGCGCGGCACGGTCGGCGACCGCATCATGGGACTCAACGCCGGCGCCGACGATTACCTGCCCAAGCCCTTCGACCTCGACGAACTGGAGGCGCGCATCCGCGCCCTGCACCGGCGCAACCAAAGCGCGGGTGCCGATTCGCCCGCACGGCTGCCCGAAGTCGGCAGCCTGCGCTACGACGCCGAGAACGGCGCGATCTACCACCGCGCCGAGGTGCTCGAACTCACGCCGCGCGAGCTCGCGCTGCTCAAGGCGCTGATGGTCAAGCCCGGCCACGCAGTGTCGAAGGAGCGCCTGTTCGAGCTGGTCTTCCCCGGCGAGATGGACGTGCAGTACGAAGCCATCGAAGTCGTGGTCTACCGCCTGCGCAAGAAGCTCGCCGCCACCGGCGTCACGCTGATGACGCTGCGCGGCCTCGGCTACCTGCTGCGCGAAGAGAAATGAAGCCTGTGTCTTCGCTGCGCGCGAGGCTGCTGGTCGGCATCCTCGCGCCGATCGCGCTGTTCATCGTCATCAACAGCGTGAGCCTCTATCGCCAGAGCCTGGCCGCCGCGACCACCGCCTACGACCGCACCCTGCTCGCCTCGGCCAAGACGATCGGCGAAGAACTGGACGTGAACGGCTACGACGAGCAGGCGCAGCTCCGCGCCGTGGTCCCCTACGCCGCGCTCGAAGCCTTCGAGGCCGACAACCAGAGCCGCATGTACTACCGCGTCTCCGCGCTCGGCGGCGAGCTCATCTCCGGCTTCGAGGACCTGCCCTTCTGGCGCGGCAAGCTGCCCGACCGGCCGCCGTATGCGGCGCTGGTCGATTTCTACGACGCCGAGTTCCGCGGCATGCCGGTGCGCGTCGCGGTGTTGCTGCAGCCGGTGGCCAGCTCGCACGGCCGCGGCATGGCCGTGGTGCAGGTCGCCGAGACGCTCGAACTGCGGGAAACGCTGGCGCGCAAGCTGCTCGTCGACACGCTGTGGCGGCAACTGGTGCTGATCTCCGTGATCGCCGCGGTCACGGTGGTGGTGGTGCAACGCGCGACGCGGCCGGTGCGCGAGCTGGGCGAGGCGATCGAGGCCCGCGCCGACGACGACCTCTCGCCCATCGATGCGCCCGATGCGCCGCGCGAGCTCAGGCCGCTGATCGACGCGACCACGCGCGTCATGGGGCGGCTCCAGCGCCTGCTCGACCATCAGAAGCGATTCGTGCGCGACAGCGCGCACCAGTTGCGCACGCCGCTGGCGGTGCTCAAGGCGCAGGTGCAGTCCGCGCGCCGGGGCGACGTGCCGGCCGACCAGGCGCTCCAGGAAATCAGCCAGACCGTCGAGCGCGCGACGACGCTCGCCAACCAGATGCTGTCGCTTGCGAAGGTCGAACAGCTGCGGCAGCAGCCCGAATCGGTGACGCTGGACCTCGCCGAATGCGTGCGCGACATCGCGCTCGACGTCTCCCCGCTGGTGGCGGACAAGGCGCTCGATTTCGAGCTCTCGGCCGCGCCTGCGCCAGTGCCGGTGCGCGCGCACCGCTGGATGCTGCAGGAGCTGTCGCGCAACCTGCTGCACAACGCGATCAAGCACAGCCCGCCCGGGGGGGCGCTGGTCGTGCGGGTGGCGGCCGACGCGCAGACCGCCACATTGACCGTGAGCGACCAGGGCCCGGGCATTTCGGACGAACTGCGCCAGCGCCTGTTCGCGCCGTTCGCGGCCGGCGACGTGGCGAGCGGCTCGGGACTCGGACTGGCGATCTGCCGCGAGATCGTGCTGGCGCTCGGCGGCACCATCGCGCTGGAAAACCGGGAATCCGCCACAGGGGTGATCGGGCTCGATGCCGTCGTCCATTTGCCGCTGGCGCGCGACAATCGCTGATCCATGGATCGCCTACGTATCGACAAATGGCTCTGGGCCGCGCGCTTCTTCAAGACGCGCTCGCTCGCCGCCGACGAAATCGGCAAGCACCGCGTGCAGGTCAACGGCGAGGTTGCCAAGGCCTCGCGCGAAGTGAAACCGGGCGACAAGGTCACGGTGCGGCTGGGCCCGTTCACGCGCGAGGTGCTGGTGCGCGGCTTGAGCGGCCAGCGCGGCCCGGCACCGGTCGCTCAGCAGCTCTACGAAGAAACGCCCGAAAGCCTGGCGGCGCAGGCTGCCGTGCGGGAACAGCGCCGCCTGGGCAGCGAGCCCGCGCTCAGCATCGAGCAGGGCCGGCCGACCAAGCGTGACCGGCGCGATCTGGAAAGCGCCCGTCGCGGCAACTGGGACAACCGCTGGAGCGCATCGCTCGACGACGACGAGTGAGTCGGGCCGGACGCAGCCGCTTGGCGTACCCTGCGCCTTTTGCGACAGGAGTCCGATCCCCATGGCCAGCTTCAAGAAATATCGCGTCGCCGGAAAGTTCAAGCTCGCGAACATCGATCCCGCCGCGACCCCTTTCCTGAAGGGCGACGAGGAGGCACAGAGGCAGGAGCTGGAAGCGCTCGCGGTTCGCCTGGACGATCTGCAGAACAAGCTGCATGCCGAGGGGCGGCGCAAGCTGCTGCTGGTGCTGCAGGGGCTGGACACCAGCGGCAAGGACGGCACGATCCGATGGGTCTTTTCGCGCACGTCGCCGCTCGGCGTCCGGGTGAAGGCCTTCAAGGTGCCCAGCGAGGACGAGCGCGCGCACGATTTCCTCTGGCGCTGCCACGCGGCCGTGCCGGCGGCCGGCGAACTCGCGATCTGGAACCGCAGCCACTACGAGGACGTGCTGGTCCCGGTGGTCGAAGGACTCATCGACAAGGCCGAGACACGGCGCCGCTACGCGCAGATCAACGACTTCGAACGCCTGCTGGCCGAAACCGGCACGGTCGTCATCAAGTGCATGCTGCACATCAGCAGGGAAGAGCAGCGCAGGCGCCTGCAGGCGCGCATCGACCAGCCGGACAAGCGCTGGAAGTTCCAGATGGACGACCTCGCGGTGCGCAAGAAGTGGGCGGACTACGAGGAGGCATACGAGAAGGCACTCGCCGCCACCTCGTCCGCCAGTGCGCCATGGCACGTGGTACCGGCGGACAGCAAGAGCCAGCGCAACCTGATGATCGCGCACCTGATCGTGAAGACGCTGGAAGACATGAAGCTCACCCTGCCGCCGTCGAGTCCCGCCGTGAGCCACCTCGTCGTGCAGTGAACGGTGGTCGGATCCGGCGCCGTAGGCGCCGTCCGACAACGCGTCCCGCCATTGGACGGATTGAAGGTGCGCAACACCGTTGAGAGAGTCCCGACTTCATTCCGGCGCCCGCCGGAGCAACTCGGGGATTTTTCGATGAGCGTTCTCACCCACATGGATCTGCTTGCAGGGCTCGTGATGCTGGTCGGCACGGCCAGTCTGATCATGACGACGGCCCACCGGCCGCCCAAGGCCCTCAGCGACGAAATCGCTCATCGGGTCGAAACGACCATCGCAGTGCTTGACGAATGCGGCGCCGGGCCGCGCCGCTGAGTTCAGGTCGAAGTATTGGCTTGAGCGCCGGCAAACAACCCGGCGTGCGCCTTGCGCAGGTCCCGCTTGAGCAGCTTGCCGCTGGGGTTCTTGGGCAGCGCCTCCGCGAACACCACGCGCTTGGGCGCCTTGAAGCCCGCGAGGTGCTCGTTGCAATGCGCCAGCACCAGCCCTTCGTCGAGCGTGTGGCCGGCCTTTGGCACCACGATGGCGACCACGGCCTCGACCCAGTGCGGATGCGGAACGCCGACCACCGCGACCTCCGACACCTGCGGCATGCGATAGATCATTTCCTCGACCTCGCGGCTCGCCACGTTCTCGCCGCCGGTCTTGATCATGTCCTTCTTGCGATCGACGATGGTGATGTAGCCCTCTTCGTCGATGGTGGCGAGGTCGCCCGAGTGGAACCAGCCTCCGTCGAAGGCGGCCCGGGTCCGCTCGTCGTCGTGGAAATAGCCGAGCATCAGATGCGGTGATCGGTGCACGACCTCGCCGATCTCGCCGACCGCCACATCCCTCATCAGGTCGTCGACCACGCGCGTCTCGACATTGAGCACCGCGCGTCCCGCCGAACCGGGTTTGCGCAGCTGGTCGTCCGGGCCGAGCATCGTCGCCAGCGGTGCGATCTCGGTCTGGCCGTACAGATTCCAGAGCCGCATCTGCGGCAGCCGGCGGATGATCTCGCGCATGACTTCGACCGGCATGATCGACGCGCCGTAGTAGCCCTTGCGCAGGCTGCCGAGGTCGGTTGTGTCGAAAAGCGGCGATCGCAGGAGCGAGATCCAGACGGTGGGCGGCGCGAAGAACGAGCCGATGCGGAATTTCTCGATCAGCGGCAGCAGGTTGTCCGGTGTCGGCTTGGCGGTGATGACGTTGGTCGCGCCCGCGTAGATCGACGGGCCGAGGAACACGTCGAGCTGCGCGCAGTGGTAGAGCGGCAGTGCGTGCAGCGTGAGGTCGCCGCCGGCGATCTCGGCGTCGACGAGGCAGCTCACGTATTGCGCGATCACCGCGTCGTGGGTGAGCATCGCGCCCTTGGGCATCGACTCGGTGCCGCTGGTGTAGACGATCTGTGCGAGATCGCCGGTCTGCAAGTCCACCTCCGGCGGTTCGGCGTTGCCGAGGGCGAACTCATCGAAGCGCAGCATGCCGGGCACCGGATCGCTTGGGTCTTCGGACGGCAGCCAGAGGAAGTCGCGCACCGCCGTGTCGAGCGCAGCGGCCTCGCGCGCGAGGGACGCGAGGCCGGTGTCCGTCGCCAGCATGGAGGCACCCGCGTGCCGGAGGATGTAGGCCACCTCTTCCGACTTCAGCATGAAGTTGATCGGCACCAGCACCGCGCCGAGCCGTGCGAGCGCGAAGCGCAGCGCTGCGAAGGCGTGCGAGTTGCGCGCGAGGACCGCCACGCGCTCGCCCTTCCCGATGTCGTGACGGGCCAGCGCGCCGGCCACCCGTGAACAGATCGCATCGAATTCGGCGTAGGTCCATCGCGTTTCGCCGCAGGCGATGGCGAGCTTGTCGGGGTAGCGCCTCGCGCTGCGGCGCAGAAGGTCCGCCAGTGTCTGGCGGCGTGCTGTCTCTTGCGGCATCGGTGTCTCCTTTTTGGCGCACCGAGCATAGTGCCCGGCCGGCGCCGCCGCCAGCGGTCCCGCCTCAGGTGCGCATCGGCGCGCGGCTGCGCTCGTTGTTGACGGTCACGAACTTGCTGAGCAGTTCGATGAACGCCTCGCGCTCTTCCTCGGAGAGCATGCCCAGCAGCGCGTTCTGCATCTGCTGCATGCCGGGCACCATCCGCGCGAGGAGCGCCTCGCCTTCGGCGGTGAGGCGCAACTCGCGCTGGCCGCGCGCGAGGAGCTTGCGGGTGATCCAGCCCTTGCCTTCGAGCCGCACCGCGATGTCGGCCGTGCTCGACGTGTCGAGCGCCACCTGCTGCGCGAGCGTGACCTGGTCGATGCCGGGGTTGTCCTGCAGGGTGCGCATCACCGCGTACTGGACCGGCGTGACGTCGCGGCCCAGCGTTTCATAGAAGACCGACACCGAAATCTGATGCGCCCGGCGGATCAGGTGTCCGGGCTGGTCATTCAGGCTGATTTCGGCGGTGCTGGATTCCTGGCTCTGCATGGCGGGTTCGATTGGCATTCAGCCCGCGATTATCGATGGCGGGGCAGGCCCCGCGCGCAGCTACAGGTCAAGGACCAGCACCGGCGAACGCGAGCGCGAGCAGCAGGGCGTGAACTGGTCATTGGCCGCCTGCTCTTCCGGCGTGAGGTACATGTCCTTGTGGTCCGGCTCGCCTTCAAGCACGCGCGTCAGGCAGGTGCCGCACACACCCTGCTCGCAGGAGGTCTGCACCTCGACGCCGATGGCGGCCAGGGCCTGCACCACGGTCTGGTCCTTCTCGACCTTGACCACGCGGCCGGAGCTCGCGAGCCTGACCTCGAAGGCCGCGTCGTCATCGGACTTGGCCACTTCGGCAGAGAAGAACTCGTAGTGGAGCTGGTCGGCCGGCCAGCCCGCGGCACGCGCGGCATCGAGCACCCAGTCCATGAAGCCCTTCGGCCCGCAGACGTACAGGTGCACGCCGGGTTGCGGCGCGGCCAGCAACGGATCGAGCGCGAACTTCTGCGACGCGTCGCCGTCGTCGAAATGAAAGTGCACCTGCGGCGCGAAGGCCGACTGCGCGATGCGATCGACGAAGGCCGTCCGATCTCTCGACCGCGTGCAGTAGTGCATCTCGAACGCGCCGCCGGTGATCGCCAGACGCTCGGCCATGCAGAGGATCGGCGTCACGCCGATGCCGCCGGCAATCAGCAGGCTGCGGGTCGCGCCGTGCGCGAGCGGGAAGTGGTTCTTCGGCGAGCTGATGCGCAGCAGGGCGCCCTCTTCCATCGCGTCGTGCATGGTCTTCGAGCCGCCGCGCGAAGCGGGGTCTCGCAGCACGCCGATCAGGTATCGATGGCTTTCTCGCGGGTCGTTGCACAGCGAGTACTGGCGCGTGACGCCGCCGGGCATGTGCACGTCGATGTGCGAGCCGGCGGAGAACGCCGGCAGCGGATGGCCCTCGGCCTGCACCAGCTCGAAGGTGCAGATGTCGACGGCTTCCGCCTGCTTGCGCGCGATGCGCACTTCGAGTTCGGCCGAGCTCATGCCACCACCGCGTCGGCGCCGATGCCTTCCTGCGCCATCAGGCGATCGAGCACGCGACGCGATTGCACGCCGCCCGAATCGATGTTGAGCTTGAGCAGATTGCGCGTCGGGTGCGCGAGCAGGTTGCGCTGCTGCGACTCGAGCATCTCCAAGTCTTCGCTGAAGATCTTGTGCTGGCCTTCGCGGATGGTTGCCGTGAGGGCCTTGTCCTGCGGCTGGAAGTTGCGCGCCATGCCCCAGAAGTACCAGTGCGAGGTCTCGGTTTCCGGCGTGATGAAGTCGACCACGATGCTCGACACCTTGTGTGCCGGATCGGCGTTGTAGCCGCCCTTGCCCGCGTGCGCGACACCGACCTCGATCATCACGTGGCTCGGCGGCGTGAAGCGGCAGATCTGCCAGCGATCCACCGGCACGTCGTCGGCCAGATGATTTCCGCGCAGTGCCATGCGCCAGAACGGCGGCGCCTGAATGTTCTCCATGAAGCGGCTGGTGACCACCGTGTCGCCGTCGACCTTGGTGGTGGTCGGGGTTTCGTCGATTTCCTTCTGGCCGATGCTGGTCGAATGCACGTAGGTTTCGTGCGTCAGGTCCATCAGGTTGTCGACCATCAGGCGATAGTCGCAGTTGATGTGGAACAGGCCGCCGCCGTAGGCCCACTCGGGGCTTTCGGCCCACTCGAGGTGGTGGAGCTTGGAAGCGTCGGCCAGCGCCGGATCGCCGGGCCAGACCCAGACGAAGCCGTAGCGCTCGATCACCGGGAAGTTGCGGATCGCAGGAAAGCCGCGCACGCGCTGGCCGGGCATGGCAACGGTCTTGCCGTCGCAGCCCATCTCGAGGCCGTGATAGCCGCAGACCAGCTTGCCTTCGACCACGCGCCCGAGCGACAGCGGTGCACCGCGGTGCGGGCAGAAGTCTTCCAGCGCCGTCGCCTTGCCACCGAGTGCGCGGTACAGGACCAGGCTTTCGCCGCAGATCTTGCGGCCCAAGGGCTTGTCGTCGATCTCGTTGGCCGAACAGGCTACGTACCAGGCGTTCTTCGGAAACATGGTGGCTCCTCGTGGGGTGGGTGCTGAGTGGGATCGGGGGGCTGCGATTTAGTGCGCTTGGCCGCTTGATTCAGTACACTGAATACTCGTCGATGAGTGTACTGAACGAAGTTTTCAGGACCTACCCCGTGATTACCCTTAGTCGCCAACGGCCGACCGGCGCGGGCTCGTGGCCGATGCGGATGACCTCGTCCGGTTCACGTGGCGCACATCAAGGCACTGGGCGTGGATGTGCAGGGCCAGAGCGGCGACATCATCCGGCGCATCGACGCCGCGCGCGCCAAGGGCCTGGACATCACGGCCGACCACTATCCGTGGACCGCGTCGAGCACCCGCTTCTCCGCCGCGCTGATACCGCCGTGGGCGCTGGATGGCGGCGCGAAGGCGCTGCTGCAGCGCTTCGACGATCCCTCCGTGCAGCAGAAGCTGCGCACGGACATCCACGAGAACCTGCGCCTGCGCGGCGGCCCCGACGCCATTCTTTTCGCGGACGGCAATCCCAAATACGTCGGCAAAACCTTGACGCAGGTGATGCAGGCCAGCGGACAGGACGCGGTGGACGCCACCATCGCCGTGCTGCGCGGCGGTGACCTGCTGATCGCTTCGTTCAACCAGAGCGACGACGACGTCCGCGCCTTCATGAAGCAGCCGTGGGTGATGACCTCGTCCGACTCCTCGCCGGGGCACCCGCGCGCCGTCGGCACCTTCTCGCGCAAGTACGACCAGTACGTGGTCAAGGAATCCAATATTTTATTTATTGGATCCAATATTTAAATAATAGGATCCTCAACGACAATCTTGTATGCAGAGATAAGAATCGGAAAACACCCCCCATGACCTCGGCCAATTCGGGCGCGCGACAGCCGCTTCACCAGACCATCCGCGACACGCTGCGCGAGGAGATCCTTTCGGGCTGCCTGCCCGGCGGCAGCGCCCTGCGGCAGGACACGCTGGCCGAGCGCTTCAACGCGAGCCGCATCCCGGTGCGCGAGGCGTTGCGGCAGCTTGAATCGGAGGGATTGGTGACGCACCACCTGAACCGGGGCGCGGTGGTGAAAAGCATGAACGTCGAGCAAATCTGCGAAATGCTCGACATCCGCGTGGCGCTGGAGTGCTACGCCGCCCGGCTTGCGGTGCCGAACATGGTCGAACGCGACTTCGACGCGATGGATCGCATCCTCGACGCCTATCAGGAATCGAACGAGTTGTCGGAATGGGCCGAATACAACCGCCGTTTTCACCTGGCGCTATCGGCGCCCGCGAACAACCGGCGGCTGCGTCAGCTGATCGAGGAGTACTGCCTCAACACCGACCGCTACACCCATGTCGCGATGTCGATCGCGACCGGCAAGGAAAGGCCGCAGAACGACCACCGGCGGCTGGTGGAAGCCTGCCGCCAGCGCGATGTCGCCAAGGTCGTCGCGCTGCTCGAGGAGCACATCATGGACACCAAGCGGGAGCTGATGGCGACGGCGCGCAACGTCGAGTTCTCTCAGGCCGACACCGGGGAAAAGGGCCGGGTCAACGACGCCGCGTTCGTGCGCCTGAAATGATTGCGCCGCGCGCAAGAATTCCTGCGGCGCGGCGGACCACACCATGCGTTTGATCAGGCCGCCCACCATGCACGAGTTCGCCGTACTGCGTGTGCTTCGTGCGGAGGCCGAACGTCTGCCGCACGCCGCCGCAGCGATGGCGGCGGCGTACCTGCCGACCATCCCCCTGCCAGACGACAACTGGCGGTCGGTGCTCGGGCGGGCCCTCGGCGAACGAGCCGGCGACGTGCCTTGTCCGCCGCTCGACGAGCTGGTGGCGGGGTACGGCAGACCCGGCGCATGGCTTCCTGCCGCCTATCACGGCGACGCCACGGACGCGCGCTACTGGCTGGTAGGCCTGCTGGAGCGCACGGCCGAGTACCTCTCCCCGGCCCCGGCGGGGACGACCGGCGCTCGCTGATCGGGACGCGCGCGCCGAACTCAAGACCAGGCAGCAGCCGTTCCGGTGCGCCGGGAATGATGACGCACGACACGCAACTGATGGCGAAGCGTGCACGGCTCCATCGCGTCGGCCAGCGTTGCCAAGAAGTCCTGCCGGTCAAGCAGGAGCAGCGCGTTCGGCTACTTGGCCATCTTGGAATTCAGGGTCTCAGCAAGGTAGTTCGTCGCCAGGGCCTGCACTAGTTGCGCCGCAAGTTCGCGCTGCTCGTGCGTACTGGCCCCGGCAAATGTCGACGCGATGTCTTTTGCGAGGTCGAGCTGCTCGAGCGTGATCGCGTGCGCACGCGCCAGCATCGACTTCTGGAATGGGTTCATCTTGTTCGGCTCGGTGGACATTTCTCGCTCTCTCTATTGAAAGGGCTGCAGTATGACCACTGCGCCCAACCCCATTCGACCGCGCGGAGGGTGAGGGAGGACGCGATGTGCCGCGTCCAGACGCAAAAAAGCCCCGTCTGGCGGGGCTCTTGAGGCCTTCTTGATGCGCTGTGAAGCGATCTGAAAGCTAGTTCTGGCGGAACCGGAGGGATTCGAACCCTCGATGAGGCTCTACACCCCATACTCCCTTAGCAGGGGAGCACCTTCGGCCACTCGGTCACAGTTCCTGAGCCGTCGATTATGCCACGTTCAAGCGGCCGGCTGATCGAGATCGAAAGCTTTGTGCAGCGCGCGGACGGCCAGCTCCATATATTTCTCGTCGATCACGACCGAGGTCTTGATTTCACTGGTGGAAATCATCTGGATGTTGATGCCCTCTTCGCTCAGCACGCGGAACATCTTGCTCGCCACGCCGACGTGGCTGCGCATGCCGATGCCCACGATGCTGACCTTGCAGATCTTGGTGTCGCCGACGATGTCCGCCGCGCCCAGGGTGGGCAGCACCTTGGCCTTGAGCAGATCGACCGCGCGGGCGTAGTCGTTGCGGTGAACCGTGAAGCTGAAGTCGGTGCGACCGTCCTTGCTCAGGTTCTGGATGATCACATCGACCTCGATGTTCGCATCCGCGACAGCGCCGAGGATGTGATACGCGATGCCCGGCTTGTCGGGCACGCCCAGCACGGAAATCTTGGCTTCGTCCCGATTGAACGCAATGCCGGATACGACGGCTTGTTCCATGTTTTCGTCTTCCTCGAAAGTGATCAGCGTGCCTGACTTGGCTTCTTCGTTGATGTCGATGTCCCACGGCGTGAAGCTCGAAAGCACGCGCAGGGGCACCTTGTACTTGCCGGCGAATTCGACCGAGCGGATCTGCAGCACCTTGGAGCCCAGGCTCGCCATCTCGAGCATTTCCTCGAAGCTCACGGTGGCGAGGCGGCGCGCATCGGGTTCGACACGCGGATCCGTGGTGTAGACGCCGTCGACGTCGGTGTAGATGAGGCACTCGTTCGCCTTCATCGCCGCGGCGATCGCCACTGCCGAGGTGTCGCTGCCGCCACGGCCGAGCGTGGTGATGTTGCCGGCATCGTCGACGCCCTGGAAACCGGTGATCACGACCACCTTGCCGGCATCGAGGTCGGCGCGCACGCGCTCGTCGTCGATGCGCTCGATGCGGGCCTTGGTGAAGGCGCTGTCGGTCTTCACCTGAACCTGCCAGCCCGCATAGCTGACGGCCTGCAGACCCTCGGACTGCAGAGCGATGGCCAGGAGCGCCGAGGAAGCCTGCTCGCCGGTCGAGGCGAGCATGTCGAGCTCGCGGTTGTGCTCGTCGTTGGGCGTGCCGGAGGCGAGTTCCTTGGCGAGCCCGAGCAGGCGATTGGTTTCGCCGCTCATGGCACTCGGGACCACGACCATCTGGTGGCCGGCGCGAGCCCATTTGGCGACGCGCTTGGCGACATTTCGGATGCGCTCGGTCGAGCCCATCGACGTGCCGCCGTATTTGTGAACGATCAATGCCATGGGTGAAGTCAAGAGAGAAGAGTTCGCATGCCGCAATGCCGGCATTCGTGCGCCTTCGCCAATCAGCTCACCTATCAAGATCAGCGCGAGGCTGAGAGCTACGGCAAGGGCGAAGCATTGTACCAATGCAACGTGTCGCCTTCGCGCTCGACCCGCCCGGATGCCACCTTGATGCGGATCCGATGCCCTCGGGTACTGCAGGCGGCGATCTGGTCGAGAAGCTGCTCGAGCTGCGCTTCGCTCGGCACCACGCCGTGCTCGCTCTTGAGCCAGTGACGAAGAAGATTCGCCAGCCGTTCGCGCGGCAAGGCCCGCAGCGCGGTCAACCTGGGCGGGGAGCCCGCGTCAGCGAGATCGCCTGCAGCCGCCTCGGACAGCAACCGGGAAGCCCTCGCCGCATTGCGCGCCGAACGCGCAAAAGTCTCGCGGTACTGCGGCAAGGCTTCCGCAAGCGCCGGCAGCACCAGACGGCGGATGCGATTGCGCGTATAGCGCAGATCGGCATTGCTCGGGTCATCGATGTGGGGAATGCCGGCTGCGGCAATCCACTCGCGCAAAGCCTCCGCGTGCAGTTCGAGCAGCGGGCGATGGAACACCACGCCATGGCGCTCCATGCGACTGGGCATGCCGGCCAAGCCGTCCACGCCGGCGCCGCGACTGAGGGCAATCAACAGCGTCTCGACCTGGTCGTCGGCATGCTGCGCCAGAACGACGTGCTGCAGTCCGTGCGCCTGCGCTAGGCCCGCCAGGGTCGCGTAGCGCGCGCGCCGCGCAGCATCCTCCGGGCTTTCGCCGGGCGCATGGCGCGCATCCACGCGTCCCACGTGCAGTGGCACGTCCAGCACCGCACATGCTGCGGCGCAATGCGCCTCGAAATCATCCGCGGCCCGCTGCAGGCCATGGTGAACATGCAGTGCATGAACCTGCCCCGGCCAGCGTCTTGCGGCCGCATGCAGCAACGCGGTGGAATCGGCCCCGCCGCTGTAGGCCACGCCCAAAGGCAGAACCGCCGACCATGAAGCCAGTGCATGGTCGGCGGGATTGTCCATACGAGCGATCGCGCAGCGGGCAGGCGCCCGCGCCGCGCGTTACTTGCCGCTGTCGGCCTTGGTGTCGGCGAAGCGACCGTAGCCCTGGAGCCGGTCGTAGCGACGCGCCAGCAGTTCCTTGACCGACAGGTCGCCGACCTGACGGAAGGCATCGTTCAATGCGCGTTTCAGAAAAGCGGCCATCTGCCGGTGATCGCGGTGCGAACCACCCACGGGCTCGTTGACGATCTTGTCCACCAATCCCAGCGCCTTGAGCCGGTGCGCGGTGATGCCCAGGGCATCGGCCGCCTCCTGCGCCTTGTCGCTGGTCTTCCAGAGGATGGATGCGCAGCCTTCCGGGCTGATGACGGAATACACCGAGTACTGAAGCATCAGCACCTGGTCGCCGACCGAGATCGCCAGCGCGCCGCCGGAACCGCCCTCGCCGATGATCGTCACGATGATCGGCACCTCGAGCTGCGCCATCTCGAAGATGTTGCGGCCAATGGCTTCGGACTGGCCGCGCTCTTCGGCGTCGATACCCGGGTACGCGCCCGGCGTGTCGACGAAGGTGAAGACCGGGAGCTTGAACTTCTCGGCGGTCTTCATCAGGCGCAGCGCCTTGCGGTAGCCCTCGGGCTTGCTCATGCCAAAGTTGCGCGCAGTGCGTTCCTTGGTATCGCGGCCCTTCTGGTGGCCGAGCACCATGCAGGGCGTGCCGTTGAATCGCGCCAAGCCGCCGACGATCGAAAGATCATCCGAAAAGTGGCGGTCGCCGTGCAATTCGACGAAATCCGTGAAGATCTCGTTGATGTAGTCGAGGGTGTAGGGACGCTCCGGATGCCGGGCGATCTTGGTGATCTGCCAGGGCGTCAGGTCGCTGTAGATTTCCTTGGTGAGCTGAAGGCTCTTTTTGCCGAGCTGATCGATTTCTTCCGAGATATCAACTGCCGACTCCGTCTGCACATAGCGCAGCTCTTCGATCTTGCTTTCGAGCTCCGCCACGGGCTGCTCGAAGTCGAGAAAGGTTCGTTTCGCCAACGTCTTCTCCTGTTATTCAGTATGCGACCGGTAGCGGGTCGAGCGATCGCCAAATATACCAAGTCGCCACGCTGCAGTATGGGGCCCAGGCGACAGCCACCTCGCGCGCATCGCTGCGGCTGACGGGGTCGCCCGAAAAATAGTTCTGGCTGATGCCATTGATGAGCCCGAGGTCATCCAGCGGCAGCACGTTGGGGCGCATGAGGTGGAAGATCAGGAACATTTCGGCCGTCCAGCGACCGATGCCCCGGATCGCGACGAGCTCCTCGATGATCATTTCGTCGGACATGTCCTTCCACTTGTCGACGTGGACCGCGCCCGAGTCGAAATGCAGCGCGAGATCGACCAGGTATTCGATCTTGCGCACGGAAAGCCCCGCCGCGCGCATGTCGTCGACCTTGAGCTTGAGCACGCTCGCGGGCGCCATCTTGCGGGGCAGTTTCGCGAAACGGTCCCAGACGGACTGGGCGGCCTTCACCGAGATCTGCTGTCCCACGATGCTGCGCGCCAGCGTGGTGAACGCATCGCCGCGCGACTCGAGACAGGCGTCGCCGAAACGGGGAATGAGCCGCTTCATGACGCGGTCCTTCTTGGCCAGGTGCTTGCAGGCCTCTTCCCAATAGTCGGGCGTGAAGACCTCCACGGCCGCCTTCTTTGCAGGGGGCATCGTCTTGGTCGCGTTCACTGAGCCGAAGACCAGGTGGTACCGGTCGGTGAATCCTTCAGCACGATGCCTTGTGCAAGAAGATCGTTGCGAATGCGGTCCGCCTCCGCAAAGTTCTTCGCGGCCTTGGCATCAGCCCGCTGCTGGATCAAGGCCTGAATGGCAGGCTCGTCGAGCGTCGCGCCAGCCTGCAGGAAGGCCTGCGGGTCCGACTGCAGGATGCCCAGGCAAGCGCCGAGCGCCTTCAGCAGCCCGGCGAGCGCTGGCGACCGCGAGCGGTTGACTTCACCGGCCAGATCGAACAGCACCGCAACGGCTTCGGGCGTGCCGAAATCCTCGTCCATCGCGGCCTTGAAGCGCGCGGCGTAGGGATCGGTCCAGTCGATGCGAACCGCTTCCGCTGGCGGCACCAGATGCAGCGCGTTGTAGAGCCGCTTGAGCGATGCGCGCGCATCGCCGAGATGCACGTCGCTGTAGTTGAGCGGGCTGCGATAGTGCGCCCGCACCACAAAGAACCGGATCGTCTCGGCGTCGAACGCCTTGAGCACGTCGCGGATCAGGAAGAAGTTGCCCAGGCTCTTGGACATCTTCTCGTCGTCGATATTGATGAAGCCGTTGTGCATCCAGAAGCGCGCCAGCGGCTTGCCGTTGGCGCCTTCGCTCTGCGCGATCTCGTTCTCGTGATGAGGGAACTGCAGATCCGCGCCACCGCCGTGGATGTCGAGCGTTTCACCGAGCAGTTCGCAGGCCATGGCCGAGCACTCGATATGCCAGCCAGGTCGCCCCGGACCGAATGGACTGGCCCACTTGACCTCCTCGGGCTCCGTCGGCTTGGAACTCTTCCAGAGCACCGGGTCCAGCGGATCGTCCTTGCCGTCGAGCACCGCGACACGTTCACCGGCGTGCAGTTCGTCGAGCGACTTGCCGCTGAGCTTGCCGTACCCGGGGAACTTGCGTACGGCGTAGTTCACGTCGCCGTTGGGCGAGCGGTAGGCCAGGCCCTTCTGCTCCAGCGTGCCGATCATCGAGAGCATCTGGGGCACGTATTCCGTGGCCCGCGGCTCGTGTGTGGGCCGCTCGATGCCGAGCGCATCGGCATCCTCGTGCAGCGCGTCGATCATGCGATCGGTCAACGCGCGGATGCTCTCGCCGTTCTCGACGGCGCGGCGGATGATCTTGTCGTCGATGTCGGTGATGTTGCGCACGTAGTCGACAGCAAGCCCGGAGGCCTTGAGCCAACGCTGCACCACGTCGAACGCGATCATCGAACGCGCATGGCCCAGGTGGCAGTAGTCATAGACGGTCATTCCGCACACGTACATGCGAACCCGGCCGGGTTGCAGCGGAGAAAACTCCTCCAGTTCACGCGACAGCGTGTTGTAGATGCGAAGACTCATGAAGGTTAGGAGCGTCAGTTCGCGCTCGTGCAAAAACGGGCGAAGGACAGCTGATTTTCAGGGGTGGAAGTGCTGCGCAGACGAGCGGTTCGGCATGACCCCTCGGCTACAATGCCTCGCAGTATAAACGGCCACCGACGGATATTTCCGCGTGTTTACGCGGCTTGTGTCCCTTCCAAATCTCGAGGCTCCATGCAGCTTGCCGCTTTCTCCCCCGCTTCCCTTCTCCGCGTTTTCCCTGCCCTCGTGCTGGCTTTGGCGATGGGCGCCGCGCACGCGGACGACTACGGCGACGTCAACGCGTTGCTGCGCCAGGGCAAGGCGGACGAAGCGCTGGCGAAGGCGGACACCTACATCAGCGGCAAGCCCCGCGATCCGCAGATGCGCTTTCTGCGCGCCGTGATCCTCACCGAGCAAGGCAAGCGGGCCGATGCGATCACCGCATTCACGCAGCTCACCCAGGATTACCCCGAGCTGCCCGAGCCCTACAACAATCTCGCCGCCCTCTATGCCGCGCAGAGCCAGTTCGACAAGGCCCGCGCTGCGCTCGAGATGGCCGTCAAGCTCAACCCCGACTACGCGACGGCGCACGAGAACCTCGGCGACGTGTACGTGCGGCTCGCTGCAGAGTCCTACAGCCGGGCCAAGCAGCTCGAGGCCAGCAACGCCACGGTGCCACCCAAGCTCGCGCTGATCCGCCAGATGTTCGGCACGCCCGCCGCGGGCGATCTGCCGTCGACGACGCCGGATGCACGCAAACCCGTGCGCAGGTAACTCGGCCACGTTCCCCCGCGCCTCGGCGCATTTTCGGAAAGCGAATCTCCCGTGACTCTTCGAATCCTCTCGCGCCGCGCGGCACTGATCGCCGCCACGACGCTGGCGATGGCCGGCACCAGCACCATCGGCTGGGCCCAGACCGCCGCACCTCGCGTCAAGCTCGGCACCTCGGCCGGCGACATCGTGGTCGAGCTCTATCCGGACAAGGCGCCCAAGACAGTCGAGAACTTCCTGCAGTACGTCAACGACAAGCACTACGACGGCACGATCTTCCATCGCGTCATCGACGGCTTCATGATCCAAGGCGGTGGCTTCACCTCCGAGCTCCGGCAAAAGCCCACGCGCGCGCCCATCCCCCTCGAGGCCAAGAACGGTCTCAAGAACGACAAGTACACGATCGCGATGGCACGCACCTCCGATCCGAACTCCGCCACTTCGCAGTTCTTCATCAACGTGAAGGACAACGCCAGCCTCAATGCGCCCTCGCCCGACGGCTACGGCTACACCGTCTTCGGCAAGGTGGTCTCGGGCACCGAGGTGGTCGACAAAATCCGCGCCGCGCGCACGGGCAACAAGGGCGGCATGCAGGACGTGCCGGTCGAAACCATCACCATTCAATCCGCCACCGTGGTGGCCAAGTAATTCAAAGGAGCCCTCATGAGCAACCCCCAAGTCGAACTTCACATCAAGGACAAGGGCGTCATCACGCTCGAACTCGATCAGGACAAGGCCCCGAAGACGGTCGAGAACTTCCTGAACTACGTGAACAACGGCCACTACAACAACACCGTCTTTCATCGCGTGATCCCCGGATTCATGGTGCAAGGCGGAGGCTTCGAGCCCGGCATGTCGCAGAAGCCGACCGGCGCCGAAATCCAGAATGAGGCCAATAACGGCCTGAAGAACGACAACTACACGATCGCCATGGCACGCACCAGCGCACCCCATTCGGCGACCGCGCAGTTCTTCATCAATGTGGCCGACAACGGCTTCCTGAACCACACCGCACCTTCGGCCCAAGGCTGGGGCTACGCGGTGTTCGGCAAGGTCATCGAGGGCAAGGAAGTGGTCGACAAGATCAAGGTCGTCAAGACCGGCCGCAAGGGCTTCCACGACGACGTCCCGCTCGACGACGTCGTGATCGAGAAGGCCGTCGTCAAGAGCTGACCTGCATATGGAGGCGTTTGCCGAGATCGTCGCGCCGGCGAACTGGCGCACGGTCGATCTCATCTCCGACCTCCACCTGCAGACCGCGGACCAGGCCACGTTCGACGCCTGGCGCGGTTATCTGGAAACCTCACCCGCCGACGCGATATTCATCCTCGGCGACCTGTTCGAAGTCTGGATTGGCGACGACGCCGCCACCGTCCCGGGCTTCGAGGCGCAATGCGCCGGGGTGCTGCGCACGGCAACGGCTCGGCGCCCCGTCTTCTTCATGCACGGCAACCGGGATTTCCTGCTCGGCCCCGCCTTCGCAGCCCAATGCGGCATGACACTCATCGACGATCCGACAGTGCTCGTCTTGCACGACAAACGCTGGCTGCTGAGTCACGGGGATCTCCTGTGTCTCGATGACGTCGAGTACCTGCGCTTTCGGGCCCAGGTGCGCACGCCGGAGTGGAAAGCCACGGTACTCGCCCGCCCGATGGAGGAGCGCCGCGCCCTCGCTCGATCGGTCCGCGCCCAGAGCGAGGATCGCAAGCAAAGCCCCGGCATGGTCTGGGCCGACGTCGATGCCGATGCCGCGCGCGACTGGCTGCACCGCGCCCGCGCCACCACGCTGGTCCACGGCCATACCCACAAACCCAGGAAGCACGACCTGGGCGATGGCCTCGAACGCATCGTGCTGAGCGATTGGGATGCGGCGGCGCATCCACCCCGCGCACAATTGCTCTGCATCTCCGCCGCCGGCGCCCAGCGCGTCGATCTGCGCTGATGTTCTCCTGGCTGCGCCGGATACGCCCGGCGCCCCGCATTCCGGACGAGGCCTGGCAGGCCACGCTGGCCCGCTACCGCTTTCTGGCCGAGCGGCCGCAGGCCGATATCGACCGTCTGCGCGAACTCGCGGCCGAATTCCTGCGCGACAAGCGCTTCCACGGCGCGCACGGCTTCGTCATCTCCGACGAGGTCGCACTGGCGATCGCCGCGCAGGCCGTCCTGCCGGTCCTGCACCTCAAGGGCGGACTGGACTGGTATGACGATTTCATCGGCGTGGTCGTGCACGCGTCCGAAGCAGTCGCGCAGCGCACGACGGTCGACGCGACAGGCGTCGTGCACGAGTATGAGGAGGTCGTGGCCGGCGAAGCCATGGACCGCGGACCCGTGATGTTGAGCTGGCAGGACGTGCTCGCCAGCGGCGCCACGCGCGACGAGGGCTACAACGTCGTCATCCACGAATTCGCCCACAAGATCGACATGCGAGGCGGCGCGGCCGATGGCTGCCCGCCGCTGCCCCGGGGCTTTCGCGGTACGTCCAGTTCGCGAGACGCGCGCGCCGCGTGGCTCGCGGTACTGAAACCGGCCTACGACAGCTTCCGCGAAAAAACCGTCGTGGCCGAACGCTTCGGCGGCGAGGAGCCGTGGCTCGACGCCTACGGCGCGCAATCACCCGGCGAGTTCTTCGCCGTCGCCTGCGAAGCCTATTTCGTGAACCGCGAGAGACTGCGCAGCGACTTCACAGAACTCGTCGGCCTGTTCGACGAGTTCTTCACGCCGCCCGGCAAACGATAGTCCGGACCGGCGCGGCGCTCACTTGCGCAGCAAGGCCTTGAGCGCGTTCTGCAGCCGGCGTGCCGATGCCGCATCGTGCGGCGCGGCCAACACCTTGCCCGCATCCTGACCCCAGGTCTGCGCCGGCGCCGGATCGCCGCGACGGGTCAGCAGCTTGAGTTGCAACGCGCGACGGGCCTCGAGTTGCTCGGCCGGAGTCGGAACTTCGGCCGCCATCTCGAGACGCAGCAGTGCTTCCGCGGCATCGCCAGCCGGCGCGGATGTCGTCGCCACAAGCGCCTGCGACCAGGCGTTGCGAACGGCCGGCGTCACGGCGCGCCCCAGCTCCTGCGCACTCGGAAGCTGAGACGCATCGCGCTTCTCCCACGCACCCAGCACCTGGGTGAGCGCCTCTCCGTGGGCTTGCGCCGCCAGCTTGCGCAGTGCAAGGTCCGCGCGCTCGAGCGCATCACGCTGCGCGCGAAACGCGGCGTCGCCCAGGCGCGGACCGCGATCTTCGCGTGGCGGCCGATCGCCGAAGCGGCCACCTGCGGGCGCGCCACGTTCGCCACCACCGCGAGGCGCACGGTCACCCGGTCGTCCACCCGGTGCACCACGGTTGTCGCGCCGATCACCGAAGCGACCGCCACGCGCAGCGGGTGCGGGTTCGGACTTCCTGTTGCCAGGGCGGTCGTCGCCGCGCACGGCAATCACAGGCTTCGGCGCCGATTTGGCCACCGCCACGACAGGCGTCGCCTCGGCATCGCTGCGCGCCGAAGGATCGGCACCATCGGCTGGCGCCACCAGATCGGCCGCTGCCGCAGGCGCGTCAACCTGCGCTGGTGCAGGCTGTGCCTCCGCATCTTCCGGAGAGGGCGCCTGCCCCGCGCTTTCGCTGAACTCGGCGGCCGCCTGCCCCGGGGCCACGACTTCGGTCGCACCGACGGACGGCCCGTCGGCGGGAGCTGGCGCCTGGTTGCGCATCGCAGCCTCCAGTTGCGCGATGGCTGCACGGATCTTTTGCGCGTCGCCAGTGCTGCTGGCGGCTTCGAGCGCCTTCGACGCGTCGAGCACGCTGCGATCATGTGCACTCATGGCCGCCGACGCCTTTTCGCGCTCGGCGGACTTGCGGTTGAAGGCTTCGTCGATCGGCGCGCGGAACGCATCC
The DNA here is from genome assembly GCF_900107745.1 of Variovorax sp. YR216. GTDB lineage: Bacteria > Pseudomonadota > Gammaproteobacteria > Burkholderiales > Burkholderiaceae_C > Variovorax. The sequence goes on from NZ_FNRO01000001.1 coordinate 649,647, forward strand.
CACAGCTTCTGTTCCTGCCGGCGATCGAGCGGAACCGACTGCGCCTCGGCCTGCCAGCGCTGCTGAAGCGACTTGACCGCATCGATGCGCAGCATGGGAGTGGCACCGAGTTCGGTCGCCTCCGCGATCATGGCCTGGCGGCGCTCGACGCTCGCCTTTTGCTGGGCTTCGAACGGCGCACGTGCGGCACCGAAGGCCTCGGACCACTGCGACTGCAATTCGGCGAACACCTTCTCGCCGACGTGGCCGGCATCGCGCCAGCGATCCGCGAACTGATGCAGCGCACGATTGATGGACTTCAGCTCCGACCCGTTCGCATGCTCTGCCGCCCAGGTCTTCACTTCCTCGATCAACGCGAGACGATGCGCCCGGTGTTCGGCGGCATCAGCGCGCACCTTTTCAAGCCAGGCTTCGACCACCTTGTGGGCCTCGTTGCAAGCCTCGTCGAAGCGCTTCCAGAGCGCATGGTTCGGCACGCCGCCCTGGTCGGATTGTTTCCACTGCTCGCGCAGGCCGCGCAGGGTTTCCTGCATCTTCCGGCCACCCAGCGCCTGGCCTTCGGGACGCTTGAGCAAGGCCTCGGCCTTGGCGACGAGTTCTTCGCGGACCTTGTCGGCGCTCCAGCGTTGCCAGCCTTCGAGTTCGCCCGCCGCGACGAGCGCGGCATGCACGCGGGCTTCAAGCGCCGCATCGACCAGCCGGCCATGTTCCTTGAGTACCGCGCGCAGCGCGGCAGCTGCACCGGCACTTGCCTTGCCATGGCCTTGAGCCGTTTCCTGCTCCAGCTTGAGGAGCGCCGCCTCGACTGCCACGTGTGCCGCGGCGCGTTTCTCGGGATCGACCTTGGGACCGGCTGGCTTCACAGGGGCCGGCGCTGCGGCTTCGGGCACGCCGCCACGCGCCACGCGCAGCTCGTCGGCCCACACCGGCACCGGCGGCAGCGGTGCGGCGGGATCGGCGGCCGCAGCCTGGGCCTGCGCCAGAGCGCCATGGAATGCATCGGAGACGACCAGAAGCTGTGCCTTGGACGATTCGAGCTGCGGTGCGAACTTGGCGTCCAGGCTGCTCCAGTTGCCATCGGCCGTGATCTCGGCCGCCTGCTGCTGCCAGTGTGCAACGTCTGCGCGCAGGGCCTCCTCGGCCGCCTGCGCGTCGCGCCAGCTCTTGGTCGACAGCACCTCGAAGCGCTGCGCGAGCAGCACCGCCGCCTCGCGATGCACCTGGGCGCGGTGCTGCAGGTCCTCGATGCCCTTGACCCGATCGGCCAACTGCGTCTTGATGCCGGCCAGCGGCTCGCGCGACAGGGGAGCGCCGGCCTTCGCGGCATCGCGCTGCCAGGCGAGCGCGTCGGCAATGTTGAGCTTGGGCTGGGCAAGGAGCGACTCGGCCTTCTGAGTCCATTCGGCGGCGATCGCCTCCTGCCCCTTCGCGCGCTTGAGTTCGTCGAGCTTCTCGCGCAGCAGCCGGGCTGCGCCCTTGTCGCGACCGCTCAGTTCCTTGAAGACGTCCTGCATCTGCTCCGGCGACGGATTGCCCGCGAGCCAATCACGGATGCGCTGCGCACGCTCGCCCGCCGTCGGCGCGGTGAACGCGCCGCCGGTCAGCGTGTCGAGGGACTGGATGTCGTGAGGCTTGGAAGAAGTTGAAGTCACTGCGCGAAGAATCGTTATCTGTAGAAGAAAAGCGAAGGCGCCGGCAATTGCCGGCGCACCGCTGCATTTTCACCGACTTGTCGCCGCCCGGTTCAACGGGTCGCGAGTTTCAGCTCGGCACTGGGTTTCCAATTGTCGCCGTCGGCCTTGGTGCGCACTGCCCCAAGGAAAAGGCGCTCGCTCGGCACTTTCTGCTCGAGCAGGTAGTCGCGCACCGCGGCACCGCGCGCCACCGCCAGCTGGCGCATCGACTCCTCGTCGACGGGGATGCTGGTCGCCAGCAGGTTTTCCATGTCCTGCTGCGGCAGATCCTTGGCGAGCCCCACCATGTTGCGCGGCTTGGTGACATCCGACCGCTTGTAGGCCGCGGCCAGGAGATCCGGGTACTCGGAATCGCTGAGCGCGTCGACGTCCGCCGCGTTCTGGCCTGCCCGGACGGCTGCACGCCGTTTCTCGGCCTGCGCGAGCTGGCGCACGCGCTGGCGCTGATAGCCGTCGCGCTCCTGTTCGAGACTGGCCGTTCCGACGACGGTCATCTGCAGCCCTGGCCGGTCGATGATGGCCTTCGCGACCTTGTCGAGGCTCTGCTTGGCTTCGGCAGAGAGTTCGGTGCTGCCGGGCGCGAAAACGATGGCGCTCGACTCCCCGCCTCCGCCGCCGCCGGTCAGCAACGCGAACGGTGCGGTCGCGGCTTTCGCGATCAGATTCACGATGGCCTTGAGGATCAGCGGCCCGATGCTGAATTCGGGATCGTTGATGGATCCACGCAGCGGGAGGTCCACGTCGATCACACCATTGCGGTCCGCCAGCAGCGCCACGGCGAGCCGCACCGGCAGGCTCGCAGGCGCGCCTTCCACCTGCTCGCCGAACTGGAGCTGGTTCAGGATCAGCCGGTTGGACGCGGTCAGCGAGCCATCCGGCGCGATCTTGTAGTTGACGTCCATGCTCAGCTTGCCCCGCTCGATGCCGTGGCCGGCGAAGCGGATCGAATACGGTGAAAGCGGCGGCAGGTCGAGCTCGCGCATCTTCGCGGTGATGTCGAGTTCGAGCGGCTTGACCAGCGGATTGAGCCGCCCGGTGATCTCGAGCGACGCGGTCTGCTGGGCCTTGCCGCGCAATTCGAGATCCGCCAGCGCCGGCTTGTTGCCCGCAGGCCTCGAAGAGAACGCGCTCAACCGGCCTGTCAGTTCGGTGAGGTCCGCCGAATAGTTCGGCTTGATGAACAGGTCGGAAAAATCGATCCGCCCGTTGACCAGCGCCATCGGGCCGAAATTGATGACCGGTGCCATCGGGTTTGGCGGCGCGGCGGGCGCAGGCGCGGCCGCCGCGGCTGCCGGTGCCTGCGGAGCGCCGCCCACCATCAGTTCCGCGGGCGGGGCTTCCACCTGGGCCCGCGAGCGGGCCGCGCGGCGGGTGTTCGTCGTCGTGGTGGTTCCACCCAGGCTGCGCTTGGTCGTGACCTCGGGCGCTGGCGCCGATGCATCCGGGGTTCCCGGTTGCCCCGGCTGCTTGACCAGATACAGCAGATTCAGCTTGCCGGTCGGGTCGATGATGATTCGAGCGAAGAAATCGGTGAGCGTCGTTTCGCGAACGTCGAGGTTCAGCGGCGCGCCCGGCACCATGTTCACCTGCACCCCGCGCAACCCCAGCGTCTTCCAGCTCAGGAGTTGCCTGTTGCCCGAGCTGGCCTGCCCTTGCGCCTGGGTGAGGATCACACTGTTGGCGCGAAAGTCGTCGACGGCAGTGTCACCCGCCAGCCGCACGCTCATGCCGTCAGGCGTGGACGCATATTTGACGGTCCCCCGGTAGCTCGCGAAGGCGCGCCGGATGTCGATGTTGAGCGCGTCGGCGTAGTACGCCTTGAAGACGTGCGCCGGCAGCGATGCGATGGTCACCTTGCCCTCGGCGGCGATCGGCTTGAGCGCCAGGTTGCCGTCGTATTCGAAGCGCCCCGGCTCGGCGCGCCCTGCGGCGATACGGCCCGAGACCTTGAGCGGCGAGACCGTGGCGGTGTTCGGCGCGATCTTCTGCGCGTTGACCTTCAGCGCACTGATCTCGAACGCGACCGGCGTGTCGCTGGCGTTGTCGGCATAGGAGAGCGCGCCGTTGTCGACTGCGACCGTGGCGATGGAAAGCTCCCACGGCTTCGTGTTCGACGCGGGCGACGGCGCCTCGGACGCCTGGCGGTCCTTCGGCGCAGCGACCTTGGCCTCCGTCGCGCCGCCGTCGCCGCCATTGCCTCCGGCGGGCACCTTGAGCCAGCGCTCGAACATCCAGCGCTTTTCCTTGTCGCGCTCCACGCGCAACTTGGGGTTCACGGCCGCGAAGGAGCCGATGGCCAGCGTGTGCTGGGTCATGTCGACTTCGGCGTCTTTCAGCTCGAACCGGCCGACGCTGACAAGCGCGGTCTTCTCCTGCGTGAGCGCGAGGTCTTCGGCGACCACGCTACGCGCCTTGAACTTCAGGTCCGGCTTGGTCCACGCCACTTCGATCTGGCCGCTGAGCTTGCCGTCGAGCGTCGGCTCGAGACTTTGCGCGAGGTACGGCGCCGCCAGGGACAGCGGCAGCGCGCCGACTTCCGTCTGCACCTGCGCCTGCTTGTCCGTCGCCTGGCCCTCGAACTTGATGGTCGCCCCGGCGACGGCCGTCGATCCGTTAAAGGTCGCCGGCTTTTCCATCGGCCAGGCCACCGCATTCACCTCCACAGCCAGGTCCTTCGCATCGATTGCCGCGGCCGGCTTCGTCGTCTGGTCACGCCATCCGACATGGCCACCGGTGAGCGCGACCTTGTCCACTTGCAGGTGCCAGCCCGGCGGTTCGGCCGGCTTGGCTGTGGCATCGCCGTTGGGTGCGGACGCGGGAACCGTCGCGACCTTTTCCTTCGCACCGGTCGCCGGGTCCGTGGCGAGGAGGTTCAGCTTGCCGGCCTCGTCGCGCGCCACCACCAATTGCGGAGCGGCCAGCGCCACTTCGCTCAGATGCACCACGCGCTCCAGCGGCCGCACATCCGCCAGCGCCACCTTGAGCGACTCGAATCCGAGCAGGTCCTTGCCCCTGCCATCCGCCACCTTGACGCCGTTCGCCGCGACGGTGCCGGTGATCTTGAGCGTCGGCGACGCGGCCTGCGCGAAATCGATCCGGACGTCTGCATCGAGCTTGCCCGCCTGCAGCGACACAGGCAGCCCCCCGGGGATGTAGCCCAGGTAAGGCACGAGATCGAGCCCTTCGAACTTGATCTGCGCATCCGTCTTGCGGCTCTCGGCAAAGGGCGTCGACGACGCGGACGAGTCGAATCTGCTGCCGTTCAGGACGAACGCCAGCTTGGGCTCGGTCGTGATGTCCCGCTTGGAAGCCAGATTGCTCAGGAACGGCACCGCCAGCTCCAGATTGCGCAGTTCGTGCCGACGCTGGACCGTCTGGTCGTCGAAGGTGAACGAGCCATTCGAGATGCCGATGTTGTAGATCGCGAAGCGTGGCGGCTCGCTCTTGGGCGCATCAGGCGCGGCTGCGAGCTTGGCCAGGATGTCGTCGATGTCGTACTTGCCGTCGGCGAGGTGCGTGAGCAGGATGGCCGGCGAGTCGATCGACACCGCGTCCACCACAGGCGCGAGCCGCAGGATCGACTGAAGTTCCGCATCGAGATAGATGCGATTGACCGCTACCTGCGCCTGCTTGCCGTCGGCCGTGGCGATACGCAGGTCGTGCACGGTGAGTTCGAGCGTCCAGGGCTTGAAGTCGACCTTGCCGACGGTGACCTGCCGGCCCAGCTTGTCGCTCGCGATTCGCTGGATCTGTCCCTTGGCGATCGGCGGCACTGCGAGCCATGCGAGCACCCACACGGCCAGAAGGACCAGCAACGCGACAACGCCGCGCCGCACCCATTTGTTCTGCTTCAGCTCACCTGCTTTCATCGCCCGGGAGTGTGCCCCAAACAACCTCGCGATCCCAGAAACGAGAAAGCCCGGTGGCGGGACGGAAAGTCATGCCACCGGGCTCGATGGCGGACGCAACGCCCATGCCATCTTTTCGCGCGACCGGAAGTTGAACCGTTCCGGTCAGGCTGGCAGCAAGAGATTGCCACCGTTGGGCCGCAGTCGCTGAACCGCCGGATTGCTCCTTGGGTTACCGGACCTTGGTGAAGCGCCTACAAAGTCGAGGCACCTACAGCCTAGGCCTGTACCGGAGAGATTTCCAAATGAGCTTTTCAATCGGCTTGGCACGGCCGATTCGCGAACTAATCCTCACATTTTTTACAACACAAATTAGAATAACGTCCCCATTTCTTATTCTTGACCGGGTATTTAGCCGCTCCTAGAATGCCCCCACACCGGACCGCCAGATCGTCCGGACTCACCCCCTAATCCGCTGCCGATTTGCAATCGGCTTGATCAGGCGGCCGCGCTCCCTCCCTCCTTCGCGCGGACCTGATACGTACCAATCCAGGCGTTGCTGCGTTCTTCTTCGTCCTCGTGGCGTTGCGAACAAGGTTCCGCATAGAAAGGAAAAGCGATGAAGCAGGCGCTTGATGCCACAGCCCGAGGGCTACGGACTTTCATGTCCGACGTGGTCGACGGCTTCTTTGAAATCACGCACAACGGCTTTGCCCTTGTCGGGCTGGCGATCGTCTTCGCGGCGCTCGCACTGGCCGCCAGGCCGGACCTGCGCCAATCCGGCGAAGAGCAACTGATGGGCTGGCTGCAGTCCCGCAAGCCACAGCCGGTGCCCGCCGAGTTCGAGCTCGAGCCGACCGCCATCGAGCGCACCACCGCGGCCAGCCCCCACGAGTTGCCGAAACAGCAGGCCGCCGTCGCCTACTGGCTGAGCAAGAAATACCGCGTCGCCGCGGAACCGCTGGCGGTGCTGGTCTCGGAAGCGTTCGACCTCGGCAAGCGCACCAAGCTCGACCCGACGCTGATCCTGGCGATCATGGCGGTGGAATCCAGCTTCAACCCGTTCGCCCAGAGCCAGGTCGGCGCCCAGGGCCTGATGCAGGTCATGACGCGCGTCCACGGCGAGAAGTACGAGAGCGCCGGCGGCACCCTGACCGCCTTCGACCCAGTCACCAACATGCGGGTCGGCGTCAAGGTTCTGCAGGAGTGCATCGCACGCGCGGGTTCGCTCGAAGGTGGGCTGCGTTTCTACGTCGGTGCGGCCAACCTGACGGACGACGGCGGCTACGCCTCCAAGGTCCTCGCCGAGCACGAACGACTGCGGCAGGTCGTTGCCGGACGCCCGCCGGCGGTCAATACGCCGCCAGCCGCAGCGCGCCAGAATCCGGCGCCGGTCGCGAACCCCGCGCCCGCCAAGCAGCAGGAAGCCGCTTCGGAACGGGTCGCGATGGTCGGGGATTAACACCTTTTTCGAACCGGCGACTACCGCCGTCAGCTACACTCGGCGAGCACGCGACTGGCGATAGGCGCTGCACTTCTTCAAGTGCGTTGCGCTGACGTGGACTACCACTGGGGAGCGTGCTGCCTGCGGTCTTGAGCAGGTGTTCAGCCGTTCGCCTGGGCAGCCCTTGTTTGGTTGAAGAACAAGGCCCACCGTCTTGAAGGACTGCCATGTACCACCGCGACAACCTGGTCGAACAGACCGATCCTGAAATCTGGGCTGCCATCCAGGCCGAGAACGCCCGCCAGGAACACCACATCGAGCTCATCGCGAGCGAAAACTACGCCTCGCCGGCCGTCATGGCCGCGCAGGGCTCGCAGCTCACCAACAAGTACGCCGAGGGCTACCCCGGCAAGCGCTACTACGGCGGCTGCGAAAACGTCGACGTCGCCGAACAGCTGGCCATCGACCGCGTCAAGCAGCTCTTCGGCGCCGATGCCGCCAATGTGCAGCCGCATTGCGGCGCCTCCGCCAACGAGGCCGTGATGCTCGCCTTCCTCAAGCCCGGCGACACCATCATGGGCATGAGCCTCGCCGAAGGCGGCCACCTGACCCACGGCATGCCGCTGAACATGAGCGGCAAGTGGTTCAACGTCGTGAGCTACGGCCTCGACGCCAAGGAAGAGATCGACTACGACGCGATGGAGCGCAAGGCGCACGAGCACATGCCCAAGCTGATCATCGCGGGCGCCTCGGCCTATTCGCTGCGCATCGATTTCGAGCGCTTCGCGAAGGTCGCGAAGGACGTTGGCGCCATCTTCATGGTCGACATCGCGCACTACGCCGGCCTCGTTGCCGCCGGCGTGTACCCCAACCCGGTTCCTCACGCGGACGTGGTCACCTCCACCACCCACAAGAGCCTGCGTGGCCCGCGCGGCGGCATCATCCTGATGAAGTCGCAGCACGAGAAGGCGATCAACAGCGCGATCTTCCCGGGTCTGCAGGGCGGTCCGCTGATGCACGTGATCGCCGCCAAGGCCGTGGCGTTCAAGGAAGCGCTGTCGCCGGAGTTCAAGGTCTACCAGCAACAGGTGGTCAAGAACGCCCAGGTCGTTGCCGAGACCCTCACCCAGCGCGGCCTGCGCATCGTGAGCGGCCGCACCGAGAGCCACGTCATGCTGGTTGACCTGCGCGCCAAGGGAATCACCGGCAAGGAAGCCGAAGCGGTGCTGGGCGATGCGCACATGACGATCAACAAGAACGCCATCCCGAACGATCCGGAAAAGCCGATGGTCACCAGCGGCGTGCGCATCGGCACGCCCGCGATGACGACCCGTGGCTTCAAGGAAGAAGAAGCCCGCCTCACCGCCAACCTGATCGCCGACGTGCTCGACAACCCGCGGGACGCAGCCAACATCGAGGCGGTTCGCGCCAAGGTGAACGCGCTGACCAGCCGTTTCCCGGTCTACCTTTGATCACCCCCGAGCGCCTTCGGCGCTCCCCCTCAAGGGGGCGCACCCAGCGGCCCAGCGGAGCCGGCTCCGCGGGTGCCCTGGATTCGGTTGCGCCGGTTTCAACCAGCGGGTCGGCATGAAATGCCCCTTCTGCGGCCACCTCGAAACGCAGGTCGTCGAGACCCGCGTTTCGGAGGACGGCGACTTCGTCCGTCGCCGGCGGCAGTGCGGCGCCTGCGACAAGCGCTTCACCACTTATGAACGGCCTGACGTCAACTTCCCGGTCGTGGTGAAGAAGGATGGCAGCCGCGCCGACTTCACGCCTGCCAAGGTTCGCGCGTCGATGATGCTGGCGCTGCGCAAGCGGCCGGTCAGCATCGAGCAGATCGACACCGCGCTGCTGCGCATCGAACAGAAGCTGCTTTCAAGCGGCTTGCGCGAGATCGAATCCACCAAGGTGGGCGAACTCGTGATGCGGGAACTCAAGAAGCTCGACAAGGTGGCGTACGTGCGCTTTGCGTCGGTCTACCGCAGCTTCGAGGATGTGGACGAGTTCCGGCAGTTGCTGCGGGATATCTGAAGTCCGGTTGCGCGATCAGGTGCCGCATGCACCGGCGCAATCTCCCTTCTTCCCGGGATCGCAGACCCTGGGCCGGCCCGAGGCAGAAAGCACGACGGAACTGCGCCGGCCTGTGTCTGCCTTGAACGTGAGGCAGCCTGCACCAAAGGCACCGCTCTTGGTCTTGGAGAAGCCGCTCGCGTCGTAGCTGACGAACTTGTTGAAGCCCTCGCCGTATTGGGGATCCACCGCGATGCCCGCTCGCAGCGCATCGAATGCGCGCAACACGACCCGATTGCCATCGATGTCCGTGATGGCCACCTCCCAGCCGTTCGACCAATCCCGGTTCGTCGGAAGCAGTGTCACCAACTGCGAATGCCTGATGGCTTCGGCGCGCGCCAGGCTCAACGAGGCGACAAAGTCACTGGTCGTCGCGGCCAGTCTCTGGTTGACGAGCAGGTCACGAAATCCGGGCACGGCAACCGCACCCAGGATCGCGACGAGCGCAACCACCACCATCATTTCGATGAGCGTGAAGCCACGCCCTTGCTTGAGCGATGGACGTGTGCCGCTCATTGCCAACACCTCCTGGAGTCCGAGCCGCTGCAGCCCTTGAGACCCGAACTTTCGATCCAGATGCTGCCAGCCACGGAATCCGAGTGGCCGGGCCTCGGATTGGCAGTCAACCGGATGCATTGCGCAGCGTCGTCGCGTCCTTCGCATGCAGCGACGGTGATGTCGTACCTGCTGCCTGCCACATTGGCGCCTGCAGTCGCAGTAAAGGCCTTGTCGGTCTTGTACCTCGCGCGCTGGGTGTAGAAGCGCTCCTGCTGCTGCATCTCGTGGATCAGCGCAGAACGCGCTTCCGCGCGCCAGCCCTTTTGAACCGAATCGAGGTAGGCGGGATAAGCAATGGACGCAAGGATGGCGACCACCGCCACGGCGATCATGAGTTCGATCAGGGTAAAACCGCGATCAAGACCCTGCCGGGTGGACCAAGGAGTCTCCTGTTTCATTTGTTGGCCTCCTTGAAGTTGACGACTTGACGCCAGTTGAGTCGGCCGCCCACCAGCGACACCGATCCGCCGTCAAGGGGGCTCTCGATCGAGGTTCCGGACCCGGAACCCGCTCCCGACCCAAAGTTGATGACGGACACCCTCTTCCTGTAGATGCGGCGCCCGAACGAGTCCACCGACGTGAAGGCGGCGTCCACCTCTTCGATCACGAGCGGCGAACCGAGCAGACCGACCGTCGAAGGGATGCAGGTACTGCCCGACGACAAGCCGGTCATCGCATTCACCGCGCAGCTGTGGCCTCCGCCACCCGCACCGCTGGCGGGGAGACCGGGGACGAACGTGTTGAACAGCAGATAGCCATCGCGGAGCGCCATCTGCGAGACCAGGCGCTCGCCTTGACTCGTTGCATCAGGCAAATCGAAGAACCAGCCACGTCGCCGCGATGCCTTGCCGTCATAGCTGCCGTAGGCGAACGCATTGCCGGAGATGATGAACTTCCCGCCCTCATCGGGCGTCACCCGCCGCGGCTCGAGCTGCGTCCGCGCTTGGGCATTGGGGATGGTCGTGTCGTTGTCGTACACGCCATAGAGCGTTTGCACGCGACGACTGCTCAGGTCGTCGACCTCGACAAGCTTCCCGGTGCCGAACAGGACGATCGCCCCGCCATGGGGACCCCCACCGGCCAGCGGTGCAGTCGTGATGGGTTGACGGTTGCCTTGTCCGTCCTGCGCGACCATCAGCGGTGTTCGATCGAAAGCCAAGGCGTCCTGTCCCCATGGCGGCCCCTTTGCGAAGTCGAATCTCCACAGGTTGCCTTGCGTGTCGCCGGCGTACAGCCAGCGCGTTGCATTGTCGGCAGTGCTGTAGTCAGCCACGGGCCCCAGCGCATTCACGACCGTCTTGTCGAGCGGATCGGGCAGCACGATCTTGTAGTAGTTCGCGTCAAGCCGCCATGGCTCGGTGGCGGCCTTGTCCAGAGAGAGCAGAAACAATGCAGCCGCCTTGTTGACGTTGCCATTGTTGAAGCCCGAGGCAACCACCGCGAACCAGCGATTGGCGGCCGGCTGGCCTTTCGCGGCCGATGCGGTACGGAACTTCATGATGCTCGGAGCCTGCAGCACATGGCCCATATCGGGGTCGTCGTCACCGTTGAATTCCCACATCACGTCGTTTGCGGAGAACGCCCTCGGTTCGCTCACGTTCAGGGCAAACACGCCACGCGCGCCCGCGCCCATGCCGGAAACCAGCACGGTCCTCGTCGAGCCATTCGCCAACTGCACCTCGCCCGCGGCCGGGCTGCCGTCCACGTAGGATTGGTGCACATAGTCCGGCGAGGTGTACGCGCCCAGCTTGGCGTGCAAGGACCGCGGCACGTAGGCGAAGAACTCGGTGCCGCTGTCGGCGCCGAACGCGTGCAGCATGCCGTCATTGGCGCCGACGTACACCGCCTGCGCATCGTTCTCCCCGGTGTTCGTCGGACCGGCCAGCAACGGCGTCGAGTTCACGATGTCCCCCATGACCGAACTGCGCGTCCTGAAGACGCCGCCGATGTGGCGGGTCTCTTTCGTGCGATCGCCACGCAAGTAGTCGATGCGGGCGGCGCCAAGATCGTCCATGGCGCCCGGCGACTGGTAGGGCTCGGCGTTCAGGTAGCCTGCCAAGGCCGCGTCATTCTTCACGTCGTCCCAGGTGAATGGAACGCCACGGCCGGAATCGAGCATCGTGAAGATCTTTCGCGTACTCGGAAGCCGTGCCGGAACTGCGGGGCTCGCAAGCCGATTTCCGGTCAGCAACTCGCCCGCATTCCAGATCGGCTTCGTTTCGCGACTCACCGCACCGTCCTGGTACTTCAGGCTGTAGGCCAGCAAGGAGCCAGACCAAGTGGTGCTATCGAGTTGAGGGATGAAGACCGAGGCGTCGTTGGCGGCGACGCGGGGACTCGAGACCGGCGAGGTCGTGGACAACAGCGGTTCATTCGCCAGCACGGCATCCGGCGGAACATCCGCCGTTGGCACAGCCTCCGCGGGGGTGGACGCGCCCGCAAGCAGCAGCGCGACCGCGGCGAAGGCAACCTTCAGTTCGTTCGTTCTTGTCAATTTGAACTCCCTCGTCATGGACAACCGGCGCTGGCCGCCGGCTTGTAGAGAGTGGTCTGCAGAACCACCCGCGTTTCCTTCCTGACGCCAAAGCCGATGGCGGTCACGCGAAAGATGTGGGTCACGGCGCCAGCACTCGCGCTCCGCAGCCGGTTGACTTCCCAGCCGCCGCGGTTGCGCATCGCCTCGATGACGTAGCGCGGGGATGCAGCGGTGGTGGCGCTCCCGGTCGCGTATTTCCGCCCGGTGAAGGTTCCGTACGCCACCGATGTCTCGCTTTCGGGCGACAGGTCCGCCCTCATCCAGGCGGGCACCGCACCCGTCTCGGCCGCAGCGCACAGCCCATGGTTGCTGGCTCCCTCACGTCCGCAACCCGGAGCGAACGGCGTGATGTCCTTGTCGTTGAAGAGGCAGAGACGCGCCTTGGCGTCGGTGTTCGGCCCCAGCACGTCCAGTTCGGCGTCGGTCAGCGCAGCCTCCGCCGCCTGGAAGGCCACTTCGTGATCCCGATCGCTGCGCGCGCCGAGTTCGTTGACGATGGAGAGCTGTGCCGAGCCCACGCCGAGGACCGTGATCACCACCAACAGCAGCAGAACGACGATCAGCGAAAAGCCGGCCTCCCGGTGCCCCGCACCGGTTGCGGGAGAATAGGCGCTCATTCGGGATCCCTGACGACGTTGCGCAACATCACGGTGAACGTCGCGACCGAGCGAAAGCGTCCGTCAGCGGGCGGCGCGAAGGAGACGTCCTTGAACTCCAGCCCCAGCGGGAACAGGCGATAGTCCTCGCCCACAACCCGCTTCAGATCGCCATTCGGACGCTGACTCCGAACCACGATGCCCACGCGGACCGCCACGACCTTGCGCCACTCGGCATGCGCACTCCCGGTTTCCGCCCCCTTGGCCGCGATCGCGCTGGCGTCCAGCCAGGTCTCGGGTACGCCATCGCCGTTGCCGTCATAGCCGTAGACGACCTTGAACTTCTCGACACCGCGAACGAGGGGCTGCGCCGCGGACTTCGCATCGGTCTTGCAGTAGAGACTCGGTTCGCCGTCGCGCGCGACCTTCACATGGAAGATGTTCAATACCCGATCACCGGATGACGGCATATCGGCAGGCCCCGCCCTCCTGGTGCCCATGCAATCGATCATCGATCCGTCGGCATTGCGAGTGCCGCCCTCGCTGCGCCCGAAAAAGCGCACCATGAGCGAATCGTTCCCGCCCGCCCGGTCAGAATTGTTCTGACCAAAGTCGCTGCCGCTCACGGTGGTGTTGCTCGCGCCCGCAATGTTCAGGTCCATCGGGTCCGACGAGTCCGCCAGCAGGTTGGCATTGCTTGCGATGACCCCAACGCCGTTGGTGAGCTGATCGGGCGCATAGTCCGCATAGCCCGCCTGACGGACCAGGCTCTGCACCACGTAGCGTGCGAAGCGCAGCGAATCCTGGACCGCCTGCACGTCGGAATCGGTGTTGAACAGCTTGTTGCCGGCGAGAAACGCGGTCGAGGCGGCGAGCACGAGAACCAGCCCCAAGGCCATCGCCACCATCAACTCGATCAACGTCACGCCGCGCTGAGAAGGTCGACGCGTCATCTCACGGACCTCCCGAACCGCTGTCGCCGTGCGCCAAGACCAATTGCATGACGACCCGCGGCGCTGCGTCGGGACTCATTTCCTCGGGACTGCCAACATGCGGCTTCCAGCCCAGCTTGACGACGAGGTTGTGACCGCCATCGGAGCAGTCCCACGTCGGGCTCTTGCCGTCGTCGTCCAACAGCCCGTCGTCGAAGCACACGGCGACACGAGCCTCGGGCAACGTGCTTCTCACCCGTGCCACCCATTGGCGAAGATCCCATGCCGCCAGCGCCTTCGCATCGCAACTGGCACCGGCCCCTGCGCACGATGCACCGGCCAGCCCACCCGGCAGAGCGTCCGTGCTCTTCAGGTCGTCAAGCAGATAAGGATTGACGGCCCGGTCATTCCTTGACGAAACGTTCTTGTTGATACGGACCGCTTCCGACAGCTCGCGAACAAGATTGACTGCTGAAGTGAAGGCCCCGGACTCGCCCATGCTTCGCACCGAGGTCGTCAGCATGCCCACCGCACCCAGCAGCCCCAAGCTGAGAACGACGATCGAGACGAGTACTTCAAAAAGCGAAAAGCCAGCGACCCGGCGTCTGGATGGCGCCATGTTTTTGTGTCTCCCTGAGCAACGACCGACGGGGCGTCCCATCGGACCGGCGCGGAGTCTATGGACGACGCGCTGAATCGATGCGCCGTCCGGCCATCCATCGCTACCGCTCGTATCATTCGAGAAATTGCCCTGCAATTTCCGCCGCTTTCCTGCGCCGCGTGACTGTCACGGCAAGGCGTTGCGCCCTCCTCCATGCCCATGTCCTCTATTTCCCCAGACGCGCACCTGATGGCCTGCGCGCACCAGCTCGCGATCCAGAGCCGTTTTCTCACCGACCCCAATCCGCGCGTCGGCTGTGTTCTGGTCGATGCGTCGGGCACCGTGCTTGGGCAGGGTCACACGCAACCCGTCGGCGGTCCGCACGCCGAAGTCATGGCGCTTCGCGATGCTGCCGCGCAAGGCCGCTCGGTCGCAGGCGCTACCGCCTACGTGACGCTGGAGCCCTGCTCGCATCACGGTCGAACCGGGCCGTGCTGCGACGCCTTGATTGCCGCGGGCATCCGCCGAGTGGTCGCATCGATCGCCGACCCCAATCCGCTGGTGGCAGGTCAAGGCTTCGAGCGCCTTCGTGCCGCAGGCATCGACGTCGAAGCGGGCCCTCTCGCCGCCGAATCCCGCGAGCTCAACATCGGCTTCTTCAGCCGGATGATCCGCAGGACACCGTGGGTGCGTCTCAAGGCGGCCGCCTCGCTCGACGGAAAGACGGCGCTCGAGAACGGCAAGAGCCAATGGATCACCTCCGAAGCGGCACGCACCGACGGCCACGCCTGGCGCGCACGCGCCGGCGCGATCCTGACGGGCGTCGGCACCGTCATCGAGGACGATCCCCGGCTCGATGTCCGGCTGGTCGAGACGACGCGGCAGCCGCCCCTGGTGATCGTCGACAGCCATCTGCAGACGCCGCCGACGGCCCGGCTTTTCGAGATCGAGCGCAAGGTCTGGATCTACGCCGCCACGCGCGACGAGTCGAAAGCGGCGGCGCTGGAGGCCCGTGGCGCCACGATTTCGTGCATGGCCAATCCGCAAGGCAAGGTCGACCTCGCGGCGATGCTGCGCGACCTTGCCGCGCGCGAAGTGAACGAACTGCATGTCGAAGCCGGCCACAAGCTCAATGGCTCCCTGATGCGCGAAGGGCTGGTCGACGAATTGCTGCTGTACGTCGCTCCGAAGTTCATCGGCGACGGCCTCGGCATCGCGAGCCAGCCACACGCCGGCGGTGCGCTGACCTCCCTGGGAGACGCGCTGGCGCTCGAATTCCGGTCCTTCGACCCGGTCGGACCGGACCTGCGGATCGTCGCGCGGGTGGCGGGACGCGACCAGTTTTAGGGTTCCCCCTGATCCCCGGCCTCATCTCTGCGAAAATGCCGGGATGTTCACCGGAATCATTACCGGCGTGGGGCGCATCGCCGCCGTCCACGACCTCGGCAGCTCTTCATCCCACGGCAAGCGGCTCAGCATCGCGGCGCCCGACGGCTATCTCGACGACGTGGGGCTCGGCGACAGCATCGCGCTCAATGGCGCGTGCATGACGGTCACCTCGCTCGACCTGCCCGGCAAGCAATTCACCATCGACATTTCCGCGGAGTCGCTCGACAAGACCGCCGGCCTTTCGGAAGAAGCCGCGCAGATCAATCTCGAAAAGGCACTGCGCGCGCATGACCGCCTGGGCGGTCATATCGTGTCGGGGCATGTGGACGGCATCGGCACCATCACCCGCTTCGCGCCGGTCGGCGAAAGCTGGGAACTGCGCGTGCTCGCCCCGCCCGCCCTCGCCCGCTTCCTCGCCTACAAGGGCTCGATCACGGTCAATGGCGTGAGCCTCACCGTCAACAGCGTGACCGACCAGCCGGACGGCAGCGAGATCAGCATCAACCTCATCCCCCACACCGTCGAGAACACCGCGCTCGGCAGCCTCAAGGACGGCAGCCGCGTGAACCTCGAGATCGACACCGTGGCGCGCTACGTGGAGCGCATGCTCCAGGCCGGCGCCATTCAAACCCCACAGAAAGACAAAGCCCCATGAACGCAGCCGTCACGCCGATCGGCGCGCCCCGCAGCAACCGCGCGCCAGCGCCCATTTCATCGGTCGAGGAAATCGTCGCCGAGTTGCGCGCCGGCCGCATGGTGATCCTGGTCGACGAAGAAGACCGCGAGAACGAAGGCGACATCGTGCTCGCCGCCGACCATGTGACGCCCGAGGCCATCAACTTCATGGCGCGCCACGCCCGGGGCCTGATCTGCCTCACTCTCTCGCGCGAAATGTGCGAGCGCCTGAACCTGCCGCCGATGGTCGCGCGCAACGGCGCCAAGCATTCGACGGCGTTCACGGTGTCGATCGAGGCCGCTGAAGGCGTCACGACCGGCATCTCGGCCGCCGATCGCTCCCGCACGGTGCAGGCCGCGGTTGCGCCCAATGCCGTGGCGTCCGATCTGGTCCAGCCGGGCCACATCTTCCCGTTGCAGGCCGTGGACGGCGGCGTGCTGATGCGCGCCGGCCATACCGAGGCCGGTTGCGACTTCGCGGCGATGGCGGGCTGCTCGCCCTCCGCGGTGATCTGCGAGGTGATGAACGAGGACGGCACGATGGCACGGCTGCCGGACCTGCAAATCTTCGCCGCCGAGCACGGCCTCAAGATCGGCACCATCGCGGCGCTGATCGAGCACCGCAGCCGCACCGAATCGCTGGTCGAGAAAGTCGGCTGCCGCGAGATCCAGACGGCGTGGGGCCCCTTCACTGCGCACGCCTTCAAGGACAAGCCGAGCAACGGCGTGCACCTGGCGCTGGTGCGCGGCCAGTGGTCTGAAGGCGACACGGTCGATGTACGGGTGCACGAGCCGCTTTCGGTGCTGGACGCGCTCGAACGCGATCGCGCCATGCACTCGTGGAGCCTCGACGCCAGCCTCGCCCATCTCGCTGCGCAAGGCAAAGGCGTCGCCGTGCTGCTGAACTGCGGCGAAACCGGCGCAGAGCTGCTCTCGCAATTCGACGGCACCGCCCGCCCCGCGCAGGCGCCCGAGCGCGGACGCATGGACCTGCGCAGCTACGGCATCGGCGCGCAGATCCTGCGCGAGTGCGGCGTGCATCGCATGAACCTCATGGGCACGCCCCGCCGCATGCCCAGCATGGCCGCCGGTTTCGGACTCGAAATCGCCGGCTACATCACGAAAGACGAACAATGAACAACGCCAACGCAGGGCAGGCCGACTGATGCAACACGCGAACAAGGGCAGCGACGTCGAACTCGACGGCAAGGGATTGCGCATCGGCATCGTGCAGGCGCGCTTCAACGAGGACATCACCGATGCACTGGCCAAGGCCTGCCGCGACGAACTCGCGTCGCTCGGCGTGGCCGATGCGGACATCGACCATGTGAGCGTGCCGGGCGCGCTCGAAGTGCCGGTGGCACTCCAAGGCCTGGCCGAGCGCAACCGCTATCACGCGCTGGTCGCGCTGGGTTGCATCATCCGCGGCGAGACGTACCACTTCGAGCTGGTGGCGAACGAGTCCGGCGCCTGCGTGAGCCGCGTGGCGCTCGACTACCGCATTCCGGTCGCGAACGCGATCCTCACGACCGAGAACCTCGAACAGGCCGTCGCGCGCCAGACCGAAAAGGGCCGCGATGCGGCGCGCGTGGCGGTCGAGATGGCGCGACTGCTGGCGAGCCTCCAATGACCGACGACACCAAAGCCACCGGCGGCAAGCCGCGCCAGACGCGCACCGGCCTCACCAGCACCGGCGCGCGCAAGGCATCAGCCAAGTCGACCCGCAGCCGCGCGCGAGAGTTCGCCCTGCAGGCGCTCTACCAGTACCTGGTGGGCCGCAACGACGCCACCGCCATCGACGAGTTCACACGCGACCTCGCCGGCTTCCACAAGGCCGATGCGGCGCACTACGACGCGCTGCTGCACGGCGCCATCGAATCCGCCGAGAGCCTCGATGCGCTGATCGTCCCGCTTCTCGATCGGAAGCTCGAAGAAATCTCTCCCATCGAGCACGCCGTGATGTGGATCGGCGTCTACGAATTCCAGAACTGCCTGGACGTGCCGTGGCGCGTGGTGCTCAACGAATGCATCGAGCTCGCCAAGGAGTTCGGCGGCACCGACGGCCACAAGTACGTGAACGCGGTGCTCAACGGCCTCGCGCCCCAGCTGCGCGCTGCCGAAGTCGAAGCCGACCGCGCGGCCGGAAAGGCTCGTTCATGAGGATTTCGAAGCGCGCGGAGCGCATCGAGCCGTTCTATGTGATGGAGGTCGCCAAGGCCGCTTCGGCACTCGCGCGCGAAGTCGCACACACCGATCGGCCGATGCTCTTCCTGAACATCGGCGAGCCCGACTTCACCGCGCCGCCGCTGGTGCAGGAAGCGGCGCTGCGCGCGGTCCGCGCCGGCGCCACGCAATACACCCATGCGACCGGGCTCGACCGCCTGCGCGAGCGCATCAGCGGCTGGTATGCGGAGCGCTTCGGCGTGGACGTGCCGGCCCGTCGCATCGTCATCACGGCCGGCGCTTCGGCAGCGCTGCAGCTCGCCTGCCTCGCCCTCATCGAAGCCGGCGACGAGATCCTGTTGCCTGACCCGAGCTACCCGTGCAATCGCCATTTCGTCACCGCGGCGGACGGCCGCGCAGTGCTGGTGCCGACAACCGCCGCCGAGCGATTCCAGCTCAGCGCCGCCAAAGTCGAGGCCGCATGGAATGACCGTACACGTGGCGTTCTGCTCGCGTCGCCGTCGAACCCGACCGGGACCTCGATCCCGCCCGACGAGCTTCGCCGCATCCACGAAGTCGTGTCGCAGCGCGGCGGCATCACGCTGATCGACGAGATCTATCTCGGTCTCTCCTACGACAGCGCCTTCGGCCAGACCGCGCTCGCGATCGACGACCAAGTCATCAGCATCAACAGCTTCAGCAAGTACTTCAACATGACCGGCTGGCGCCTCGGCTGGCTCGTCGTGCCCGAAGCGCTAGTGCCGGCAGTCGAGCGACTGGCGCAGAACCTCTTCATCTGCGCAAGCACGGTGTCGCAACACGCCGCGCTGGCGTGCTTCGAGCCCGAGAGCATCGCCGAGTACGAACGTCGCCGCGCGGAGTTCAAGGCGCGCCGCGACTGGTTCATTCCGCAGCTCGACGCGCTCGGTCTCGACGTGCCGGTCATGCCCGACGGCGCTTTCTACGCCTGGGCCGACTGCTCGAACTTCGCTGAACGTCTCGGCATTTCCGGAAGCTGGGACTTCGCCTTCGAAGCGATGAAGCAGGCGCACGTCGCGGTCACGCCGGGGCGCGATTTTGGCTCGGCCGAGACCTCCCGCTTCGTGCGTTTCTCGACCGCCAGCTCGATGGCGCACCTCGAAGAATCCATCGATCGCCTGCGCGTGTGGGCGAACGCGACCGTCGCTGCATGAGCTTCGCTCTGCCGATTCGCGTCTACTGGGAAGACACCGATGCCGGCGGCATCGTGTTCTATGCCAACTACCTGAAGTTCATGGAACGCGCCCGCACCGAGTGGCTGCGCTCGATGGGCATCGCGCAGCAACGCCTGCGCGAGGAGACCGGCGGCATCTTCGTCGTGAGCGAAACGCAGCTCAAATACCATCGGCCGGCCCGGCTCGATGACGAACTGCTGGTTACAGCCGAGCTCCGTCAGATCGGTTCCGCGTCGTTGATAATTGCCCAGCGCGTGCTATCAAAATCAGAGCAGTGCGCCGATGCGGGCACCGCGGACAATGCAGTGCTCCTGTGCGAAGGCACGATCCGCATCGGCTGGGTCCAGGCCGACACGCTGCGGCCGGCACGAATCCCGCGTCAGGTTTCGGGAACCCTCGAGCGCCACGCCGGCTCCATGTCTCAACCTTTCAAGCCATGAATCAAGACCTCTCGATCATTTCCCTGCTGCTGCACGCCAGCCTTCCGGTGCAACTGGTGGTGGCATTGCTCATCGTCGTTTCCGTCGGGAGCTGGGCAGCCATCTTCCGCAAGTACTTCTCTCTCAAGCGCACGCGGGCGCTCAACGAAGATTTCGAGCGCGACTTCTGGTCGGGCACCAGTCTCAACGAACTCTTCTCCTCTGCCGCGCAGAACGCGAAGTTCGCCGGTCCCATGGAACGCATCTTCGCGTCCGGCATGCGCGAATATCAAAAACTGCGCGAACGCCACGTGTCCGACCCGGGGACCTTGCTCGACGGCTCGCGCCGCGCGATGCGGGCGAGCTTCCAGCGCGAGCTCGACGCGGTCGAACAGAACCTCTCGTTCCTCGCCACCGTCGGATCGGTGTCGCCGTATGTCGGTCTTTTCGGCACGGTGTGGGGGATCATGCATGCCTTCACCGGTCTCGCCGCGCTGGCGCAGGTGACGCTCTCCACCGTCGCGCCGGGCATCGCCGAAGCGCTCGTGGCCACCGCGATCGGCCTCTTCGCCGCAATCCCGGCCGTGGTCGCCTACAACCGCTTTGCCCGCGAGATCGACAAGATCGCGATCGCGCTCGAGACCTTCATCGAGGAGTTCTCGAACATCCTCCAGCGCAACCTGACGGCCCACCAGAGTCCGGCGAGCGTCGCGACGGCAACGGGCCGCTGAAGCGGAGCACGACACCATGCCAGCCATGTCCTCCCGCGGCCGCGGCCGCCGAACGATCAACGAGATCAACATGGTCCCGTTCATCGACGTGATGCTGGTGCTGCTGATCATCTTCATGGTCACGGCGCCGTTGATCACGCCGAGCGTGATCAACCTGCCGAGCGTCGACAAGGCCAACAAGCAGCCCGACAAGCCCATCGAGATCGTCATCAAGAGCGATGACGAGGTTCAGATCAAGAAAGACCCGTCCACCGGCAGCGGCGGCAGCTCGATTCCGATGACGCAGATCGGTTCGGCCGCCAAGACCGCACAAGGTGGCGACGAAGAGCGTCCGGTCGTCATCAGCGCGGACAAGTCCGTCAAGTACGAGACCGTGGTCAAGGCCATGAACCAGCTCAAGCGCAGCGGGATCGAGCGGGTCGGCCTCTCGGTGCAGACCACTGGCGCGAAGTAAGGCATGTTGCTCGCTGCGGAACGCCCCGAATTCGCACCGCCGCCGCAGCGCGGCACGCTGCGCGCCGTGCTGCTGGCGCTGTTCGCGCACGCGCTGCTGATCGCCCTGCTGACCTGGGGCGTCAACTGGCGTCGCGAGGCCGAGAACGACGCCATCGAGGCGGAGCTTTGGTCGTCGACCGTGCAGCAGGCCGCGCCTCGCGCCGTCGCGCCGCCGACGCCGACGCCGACCCCTCCCCCGCCGGTCCCGACCCCGGCACCACCGCCGCCCCCTCCTCCGCCCCCGCCACCGCAGGCCGTGAAGCCGCCCGAGCCGACGCCGACGCCGAAGGCGCCTGACATCGCGCTCGAACGCGAGAAGAAGCAGAAGGAACAGAAGGAACGCGAACTGGAGCAGCAGCGAGTCGAACAGCAGAAGAAGCTCGAAGCCCAGAAGAAGGCCGCGCAGGAAAAGAAGGAAGCCGAGGCGCGCAAGCGCGAAGAGGAAGAAGCTGAGCGCAAGAAGGACGAGCAGAAGAAGCTCGCCGAACAGAAACGCAAGCAGGAAGCCGAAGCCAAGCAACAGGCCGAGGCCGCGAAGAAGAAGGAAGCCGACGCCAAGCAGGCCGCGCAGGCGGCCGCCGATCGCGCGGCAACGCTCAAGCGCATGCAGGCGATGGCCGGTACCGGCGGCGAGAACTCAACGGGCACGGCTGCGCGTGCTTCGGGCCCATCCGGCGGCTACGGCGCGCGAATCGCCGCGAAGGTCCGCCCCAACATCGTCTATCCGGATGCGGATACGGTGAGCGGCAATCCCACGGCAGAGTTCGACGTGAGCCTGGCGCCCGACGGCACCATCGTCGGCGTCAAGCTCCGCAAGTCCAGCGGGGTTCCCGCGTGGGACGAAGCTGCCGAGCGAGGACTGCGACGCACCGAGACGCTGCCGAGGGATATTGACGGGCGGGTGTTCCCCTCTTTGACGGTCGCACTGCAGCCTAAACGTTGACCTCCGCCGGTCGCCGCACCGACTATTTGGCGCGCCCGTACTTCGCGGTGAAGCTCGCCGAGCCGAGCTTGTTGGCGTTGATCATGAAGCCGACCAGCGCGGCGGTCGCATCCGCCGGGATGTCCAGCTTGTCGGTCTTCAGCGCATACACCGTGAAGATGTACCGGTGCGGCTTGTCCCCTGCCGGCGGGCAGGCGCCGCCGAATCCCGGCGCGCCGAAGTCCGTGCGCCCCTGCACGCTCCCCGCCGGCATGCTCTTGCCCTCGGCGGTGCCGGCACCTTCGGGGATCTCGCTGACAGTGGCAGGAATGTTGTAGACCACCCAGTGCCACCAACCGGAGCCCGTGGGCGCATCGGGGTCGTAGGCAGTCACCGCAAAGCTCTTGGTGTCCTTGGGCGCCCCACTCCATTTCAAGGCCGGAGAGACGTTCTTGCCGGTGCAGCCGAAGCCGTTGAACACCTGCGCATCCGTCAGCGTGCTGCCGGGCTTGATGTTGGGGCTGGTCAGGACGAATCCGGCGGCTTGCGAAAGCGTCGCACAGGCGGCCAGCGCCGCCACGAGGGAAACCGAACGCAGTCTGGAATGCATGGTCATCGCTCCTCCTTCCCGGATGCTTGCGGGGGCACGATCATGCCGCGCGTCGCATACCGCCGTCCAGCCCTCGCCACCACCCAGTGCGCCGCCATCGCCGCGAGGCCGCCGAGCAGTACCCCGAAGAACACATCCATGGGGTAGTGCACCCCGACGACCACGCGGGCTACGGCCACGAGGCCAGCGAGTACCAGCAGGACGCCACCGAAGGTCCGATGGCCCGCCATGAGCAGGTACGAGAAAGCCACGGCGCTGTACGCCGTCGCATGGCTGCTCGGAAACGAGGGGCTCGGACCATGCGGAAGATGCAGGAAGCCCAGCCCGAGCACGAAGGGCCGCGGCCGGTTCCAGACGTCACCGACGAGCTCGCAGGCCAGCGCGCCCAGTCCAAGCGCAAGGACTGCCGCCAGCAGCGGCGTCAGGGACGGCTTGCCTCGCCGCAGCGCATAGCCCACCAGCAGCGCCAGCAGCAGCCAGTGCGCGTGCGCCGCGAAGAAAGCCGCCGTGGCGATCCACCACCTGGGTGCATCGGCGTGCGCATTCAGCAGCAGGAACAGCTGGCGGTCCAGCGCGCCGAGCATTGGGAAAGCCCGTTACTCGTAGACGACGGCCGCCTTGCCGGCATCGGCCTGCGCCATCCAGCTCGCCAGCGCGGCATCGGTCGGGAAGAACTTGGCGCGCTCTCCGAGCTGAAGCTCGACTTGCGCGCCGTTCCGGGCCATCGAAAGGCGCACGCCCAGCCCCTGCAGCAGTTCGCCATGCTCGCTCTGCTCGGTGCGCGGCGGAAACTCCTTCACGAGCCGCGCGATGTCGGGCGCCTTGCCGTTGACCGACACACGCAGGTACTTTCCGAAGCGGCAGCGCGCCGCGGCCAGATCCCACGCGTTCATCACCTGGAAGCGCGCCTCGAAACCGCCGCGCGCCGGCTGCAGGCGGCCGCTCACGATCACCAGCTCATCGTCCTTGAGCACATTGCGGTTGGCGTTGAACAGCGCTTCGTCGGCGGTTGCCTCGATCGAGCCCGACTTGTCGTCCAGCTTGAAGATGCACAGGCGCCCGCGCTGGCCGTTGATGACGCGGAAGTCGCTCACGATGCCCGCGATCACCTGTTGCTCGCGGCTGTCGATCAGGTCGTCGATCGCGCGCTTGCAGAAGCGGCGCACCTCGTGCTCGACTTCGTCGAAAAGATGGCCCGACAGGTAGAAGCCGACGGCCGTCTTCTCGTACGTCAGCCGTTCCTTCACGCCCCATGGCGTCGCATCGATCAGGTCGGGCTCCTGCGCTGCGGAGCCATGCTCGCTGTCGCCGAAGATGTCGACCTGCGCCGCATTGGCCTCGGTCGCCACCGCGAACTCGAAGGCACGGTCGAGCGATGCGATCAGCGACGCCCGGTTCTGCTGCAGCGAATCGAAGGCGCCAGCCTTGATCAGCGCCTCGACGGTGCGCTTGTTGATGCGCTGGCGGTCCACGCGCACGCAGAAGTCGAACAGGCTCTTGAAGGGACCGCCCTCTTGGCGCGCCCGGACCACCGCCTCGACGGCAAGCTGCCCGGTGCCTTTCACCGCGCCCAAGCCGTAGCGGATGACCTTGTCGTTGACCGGCTCGAAGCGGTAGTTGCCGCGGTTCACGTCCGGCGGCTCGAAGGTCAGGCCGAAGTTCTTCTGCGCGTCCTCGAACAACACCTTGAGCTTGTCGGTGTTGTCCATTTCCACGGTCATGTTGGCGCAGAAGAACTCCGCCGTGTAGTGGACCTTCAGCCAGCCGGTGTGATACGCCAGCAGCGAGTAGGCGGCCGCGTGCGACTTGTTGAAGCCGTAGCCCGCGAACTTCTCCATCAGGTCGAAGATCTCGTCGGCCTTCGCTTCCTCGATGCCGTTCTGCGCCGCTCCCTTGCGGAAGATCTGGCGATGCTCGGCCATTTCCTCGGCCTTCTTCTTGCCCATCGCGCGGCGCAAGAGGTCGGCGCCGCCGAGCGAGTAGCCGCCGAGGATCTGCGCGGTCTGCATCACCTGTTCCTGGTAGACCATGATCCCGTAGGTCTCGGAGAGCATGTCGGCCACCAGCGGATGCGGATACTCGACCGTCTCGCGCCCGTGCTTGCGCGCGACGAAGCTCGGGATCAGGTCCATCGGGCCCGGGCGGTACAGCGCGTTCAGCGCGATCAGGTCCTCGAGCCGCGTCGGCCGCGCGTCCTTCAACATGCCCTGCATGCCGCGCGATTCGAACTGGAACACGGCTTCCGTCTTGCCGTCGGCGAAGAGCCGGTAGGTCGGCGCATCGTCGAGCGGGATGTTCTCGAAGGCGAAGTTCTCCTGCCCCTTGTGCCGCTGGACGATGAACTCCTTCGCGATCTCCAGGATCGTGAGCGTCGCGAGCCCCAGAAAGTCGAACTTCACGAGGCCGACGGCTTCGACGTCGTCCTTGTCGTACTGGCTCACCGCCGAGTCGCTGCCGGGCTGCTGGTAGAGCGGGCAGAAATCGGTGAGCTTGCCCGGCGCGATCAGCACGCCACCGGCGTGCATGCCGATGTTGCGGGTCATGCCTTCGAGCTTCTGCGCCATCTCGACGACGGTGCGGACCTCTTCTTCCTTCTCGATGCGGGCCGCAAGCTGCGGTTCCATCTCGATGGCGTAATTGTTCTTGTCGCCTTCGACCTTCGGGCTCGGCGGATATTGCAGCGTGACCGACATGCCCGGCTTGTTCGGGATGAGCTTGCTGATGCCGTCGCAGAAGGTGTAGCTCATGTCCATCACGCGGCCCACGTCGCGAATGGCGGCGCGCGCCGCCATGGTGCCGAAGGTGGCGATCTGGCTCACCGCATCGCGGCCGTACTTGTCTTTCACGTAGTCGATCACGCGGTCGCGGTTGCCCTGGCAGAAGTCGATGTCGAAGTCAGGCATCGACACGCGCTCCGGGTTCAGGAAACGCTCGAAGAGCAGCTTGTATTCGAGCGGATCGAGGTCGGTGATCTTCAGCGCATACGCCACCAGCGAGCCCGCGCCGGACCCCCGGCCCGGCCCCACCGGACAGCCGTTGTTCTTGGCCCAGTTGATGAAGTCGCCCACGATCAGGAAGTAGCCGGGGAACCCCATCTTCAGGATGGTGTTGATCTCGAATTCCAGCCGCTCGACGTAGCGCGGCCGCTCGGCGTCGCGCTTTGCCGCATCGGGAAAGAGATGCGCGAGGCGGGCTTCGAGTCCTTCGAAGGAAGCGTGCCGGAAGTACTCCTCGATCGGCATGCCATTGGGCGTCGGGAAGTTCGGCAGTTGCGGCTTGCCGAGCACCAGCGTCAGATTGCAGCGCTTGGCGATCTCCAGGGTGTTGGCGATCGCGCTCGGCACGTCGGCGAAGAGCGCCTCCATCTCGGCCGAGGACTTGAAGTACTGCTCCTTGGTGAACTTGCGGATGCGGCGCGGATTGCCGAGGATTTCGCCTTCGGAAATGCACACGCGCGCCTCGTGTGCCTCGTAGTCGTCAGCGGTCGCGAACTGCACCGGATGCGTCGCGACCACCGGCAGCCGCAGGCGCGCGGCGAGTTGCACGGCAGCGATCACGTGCGGCTCGTCGTCCGGCCGGCCGGCACGCTGCAGCTCGATGTAGAAGCGGTGCGGAAAGATGCCCGCCAGTTGCAGCGCGACTTCGGCGGCGCGCTCGTGCTGTCCCTGGAGCAGCGGCCCGCCCAGCGGCCCGGCCTGCGCGCCGGACAGCGCGAGCAGCCCGCCCTGCAATTCCTTGAGCCACGCCAGCTTGCACGCTGCCTGCGCCTGTCCGCGCCCGACGTTCTGCGTCCAGGCGCGCGCGAGGAGTTCGCAGAGGTTGAGGTACCCCTCCTTGTTCTGCACCAGCAGCACGATGCGCGCGAGCGCTGCAGGGTCCGATCCCAGGCCCTCGACCACCACTTCGGCACCCAGGACGGGCTTGACGCCCTTGCCTCGCGCTTCCTTGTAGAACTTGACGCCGCCGAACAGGTTGTTCAGGTCGGTGATCGCCAGCGCGGGCTGTTGATCGGCGGCGGCCGCCTTGACAACGTCATCGATGCGATTGGTGCCGTCGACGACGGAAAACTCGGTGTGCAGGCGCAGGTGAACAAACATCCGTCGATTGTAGAAAGCGCGACCTCCACGATGTGATCTCGCTGTCCCTATTGCATCGGGCCGGGCCGCCTAAAATCCCGCCCCGTGCAAGAGACTTTGAACATTGCGGCCTACAAGTTCGTCCCGATCGACGATGCCGCCGAACTGCGCGACACGCTTCGCGCCCAGACCCACGCGCTCGGACTCAAGGGCACCATCCTGGTTGCGCAGGAAGGTATCAATCTGTTCGTGGCGGGCACGCCCGACTCGGTGCGCGCCTTCCTGGCCTCGCTGCGCGCAGATCCGCGCTTTGCGGACCTCGAAGCCAAGGAGAGCTGGTCCGCGTCGCAGCCCTTCCGCCGCATGCTGGTGAAGATCAAGCGCGAAATCATCCGCATGGACCATCCCGCCATCCAGCCGGCCGCCGGCCGGGCGCCCGGCGTGGACGCCGCCACGCTCAAGCGCTGGCTCGACCAGGGCCATGACGATGCCGGCAAGCCGGTGGCGATGCTCGATACGCGCAATGCGTTCGAGGTCGACTACGGCACGTTCGAAGGCGCGATCGACTGGCGGATCCACAAGTTCACCGAGTTTCCCAAGGCCGTGCAGAAGCACCGCGACGAGCTCGCCGGCAAGACGGTGGTCAGTTTCTGCACTGGCGGCATCCGCTGCGAGAAGGCCGCGATCCTGATGCACGAACTCGGTCTGGACAACGTGTTGCAGCTCGACGGCGGCATCCTCAAGTACTTCGAGGAAGTCGGCGGCGCGCACTACAGCGGCGAGTGCTTCGTCTTCGACGGCCGCGAATCGCTCTCGCCGGACCTCAAGGCACGCGCCAACGGCGTGAGCGCCCGGGCCTCGGAAGACCCGGACATCGGAATCAAGCGCTGATCTTCATTTCGCCTGGCTCGCCGGGCGGAAGGCTGGATGGTCGGGCAGCGGGATGAATTCCGTCTCGCCCGGCACATGGCCGATGCGCTGCGCGGTCCAGTCGGCGCCGGCTTCAAAGATGCGTTCGCGCCGGCTCGACACGAAGTTCCAGGTGATGAAGCGCGGGCCGTCGAGCGGCTCGCCGCCGATGACCACCGCGCGGACCGCGCCCTGCGTGGTCAACACGCCGCCCTGTCCATCGGGCAGCGTCGCCATCGTGTGCTGGGCGACGGTTTCGCCGTCGAGCATCAGGTCGCCATCGACCGGGTAGATCGCCAGTTCCTCCGCCAGCGCCGGCAACTCGAAGCGCGCGCCGGCCGGCAACGCGAGGTCGAGGTAGATCGTCTTCGAAAACGTCTTCACCGGGGAACGCACGCCAAAGGCCTCGCCGACCAGCACCCGCACCGGCACGCCCTGCACGTCGAGCGCCGGAATATCTTCCGCCGCCGTGTGCGTGAAGCTGGGCTCGGCCTCCTCATGCGCCTGCGGGAGAGCGCACCAGAGCTGGAGGCCGTGATTCACATACGTCGCCTGGAGCAGGCGCTCAGGCTTGCGCTCCGAATGCACGATGCCGCGGCCGGCGGTCATCCAGTTGATCGCGCCGGGGCGGATCTCCTGCACGCTGCCGAGGCTGTCGCGATGCATCATCGCGCCCTCGAACAGATAGGTCACCGTCGCGAGGCCGATGTGCGGGTGCGGTCGCACGTCATGCTGGTTGCCGGGCTGCTCGGTCGCCGGCCCGAAATGATCGAAGAACACGAAAGGCCCGACCGAACGGCGCTTGGCGGCCGGCAGCAGGCGGCGGACGTTGAAGCCGCCTCCCAGGTCCTTGTCATGCGGCTGAAGCTGGAGCGTCGCGGTCATCGTGGTGTCCTAGAGAGTTGCGTTGCAGTTGTCCGCTGTCCTCAGACCAGAAACCCCGCGGAACCGGCTCTGCCGGGCCGCCGGGGTTGCCCCCGGCGAGGGGGTTTGCGGCCACACGAAGTGGGCAAGCATGGGGGAGAGTCTATGTGACCACTGCGGCGACGCGCTCGCCGAAAGCGATTGCGGTTTCAAAATCGCCCTTGGCCATCTCAGCGGGACTGGCGTCCGTGGGCGACGTCGTCAGCAGGCCGTTGTAGCCGCCGACGTAGTTGATCGAATCGCGCTTCGCGGCCTTGTCGTTGCTCGGCATGATGCCGAGGCTGATCCAGAGCCCACCGTGCTGCATCGCAAAGTGCCACAGGTAGGTCAGCGTGGCATCCTTGTCGCCGTTCATTGCGCTGCTGTTGCTGAAGCCGGCGAAGAACTTGTTCTTCCAGCCCTGCGTGTACCAGACCTTCGACGAGGCGTCGGCAAACTTCTTGAACTGCCAGCTCGGGCCGCCCATGTAGGTCGGCGCGCCGAGGATGATGGCATCGGCGCCCGCGAGAAGCTCCCAGCCACCGGCGGGAAGGTTGCCGTCGGCATCGATCGCCAGCAGGTGCGCGCCCGCGCCATCGGCCACGGCCTGCGCCACGCGCTGCGTGTGCCCGTAGCCCGAATGAAAAACAACAACGATCTCGGCCATCGCCCTTCCTTGCTTGTGAAGCGGCAGAGCTTATGCCAGAAACACCGCGGACCGGCTTTTGCCGGTCCGCGGTGTTGCCCCCCCTGCAAGGGGGTGTCAGAGCCACACGAAGTGGGCGAGGCTGGGGGTGAGCCTTACTTCTTGTCGATGCTGATGCGACCGGGACCGAAAGCGGCGATAGCCAGGAGACCACCGGCGATCGCGAGGTTCTTGAAGAACATCAGCTGGTTCACATACGCCTTCTCGGCGGGCATGCCCCAGTAGTTGTGGAAGAACAGCGCAGCCGCCACGGTGAACACCGCAATGACGATCGCCGACAGGCGCGTCTTGAACCCGACCAGCAGCAGGATGCCAAGGCCGAGCTCGACGACGATCGCGATCACCGCGCCAAGCTGCGGCAGCGGAAGGCCCGCGGAGGCGATGTAGCCCACGGTGCCGGCGAAGCCCATGATCTTGCCGAAGCCGGCCGGAATGAAGAGCGCCGCGATCAGGATGCGGCCGATGAGGGCCAGCGCGTCTTGCGCCGCGCCGGTGGTTGCGGCCGGAGCGGCGTAGTTGGATGCGGTGGTGGTGGTCATTGGATGGACTCCTGGGTTGAAAAAAACGTGAATGAGTTCGATGTCAGGCCGCGAGGTCGAACACCAGCACTTCGGCGTTCTTGCCGCCGTCGAGCGTGAGTTTCGATTCGCCCTGGATCAAGGCGGCATCTCCGGTGGTGAGCTTCGTACCGTTGGCCTCGAGCTCGCCGCGCACCAGGTGCACGTAGCTCTTGCGCTTCGGATCGAGCGTCAGATCGGCCTTTTCGTCGCCGTCCAACAGGCCCGCGAAGAGCTTCGCGTCGGCATGTATCAGCACCGAGCCTTCCGCGCCGTCGGGCGACGCGACCAGGCGCAGCTTGCCGCGCTTCTCGTCTTCCGAAAAGCTCTTCTGCTCGTAGCCCGGCTCGATGCCGCGCACGTTCGGTTCGATCCAGATTTGCAGAAAGTGCGTGGTCTGGTCGGCCTTGTGGTTGAACTCGCTGTGCATCACGCCACGCCCGGCGCTCATGCGCTGCACATCGCCGGGGGGAATGGATTCCACGTTGCCCATGCTGTCCTTGTGCGCCAATTCGCCGGACAGCACGTAGCTGATGATCTCCATGTCCCGGTGACCGTGCGTGCCGAAGCCGGCGCCGGCCGCGACGCGGTCTTCATTGATCACGCGCAGGTTGCCGAAACCCATGTGCTCGGGGTCGTAGTAGCCGGCGAAGGAAAAACTGTGAAACGAGCGCAGCCAGCCGTGATCGGCATAGCCTCGTTCCTGGGATTTACGGACTTGCAACATCGTTGAACTCCTGCCCTTCCATCGAGGGCCTCTTCGGTATGCCGCGCCCTGTGCGCGGCGGATGTGCAGAACTTTAGGGTCCGGGCCTACCGCCAAAAGCAATGCCGTTTGATGGCATCATTCAATTTTTTTGAACGATCAGCCATCTTGCCGACCCCTCGCGATGTCCTGACGCCCGACGCACTGGCCATGCTGCAGACCGTGGCGAGCACCGGCAGCTTCGCTGCGGCGGCTCGCACGCTCAACCTCGTGCCGAGCGCCTTGAGCTACCGGGTCCGGCTGATCGAGGACGCGCTGGATGTGCTGCTGTTCGACCGCAGCGGCCGTCAGGCGCGCGTGACCGAAGCCGGCGTCGAGCTGCTGCGCGAGGCGTCCCGGCTGCTCAGCGAGATCGATTCGGTGGCCAACCGGGTCAAGCGCGTCGCCACTGGCTGGGAGCCGATGCTCACCATCGCGGTCGACAGCGTCATCGCCCGCGACCCGCTGCTCGACCTGGTCAACGCCTTCTACGCGCTCGAACCACCGACACGCCTCAAGCTGCGCGACGAGACGCTGCTGGGCACCATCGAGGCGCTGACGAGCGGCGAAGCCGATCTCGCCATCGGCGCGGTGCTCGACGCAGCCAGCCTCGCCTTCACCGCAACGGGCATCCGCAGCCGGCCGATTGGCGAACTGGCATTCGTCTACGCCGTGGCGCCACACCATCCCCTGGCGCGCATTGACGAGCCGCTGAGCGACGACGTGCTCAAGCAGTACCGGGCGGTCGCAGCGGCGGACTCCTCGCGCGCCGGCCCGAGCATGACGGTCAACCTCGTCGGCGGGCAGGACGTGCTGACGGTGCCGACCATGCAGGCCAAGCTGGCCGCGCAACTGCACGGGCTGGGCGGCGGCTTCCTCCCCGAGCCGATGGCCCGGCCCTACATCGAGGCCGGCCACCTGGTCGAGAGGAAAACGGTGCGCGTGCAGCCGCTGGCCACCATGCACTGCGCCTGGCGCGTGCGCACCGCCGGCAATCCGGGGCGCGCGCTGCAGTGGTGGCTCGAACAATTCGAGCACGAGGGCAGCCGCCGCGCGTTGCTCGAACGTCACCGCGGCAGATAGACCCACCCCCGTTGCTTGCTCACTTCGTGTAGCCGCCTCCCCCCTCAAGGGGGCGCATCCGGCGGCCCGGCAAAGCCGGTTCCGCGGGTACCCCCTGCTGGGTCCCGAGCATTGTTTCGGTCCTGAACCGAGCAGCAACGGTTAGAGTCGCTTTCAGCCATTCGACAATCAACCAGCGAGACGACCGACATGATTCTTCGCCCCCCCGCCGACCGCCACCGATCCACCCCGTCTCGCCACTATGCGGTGGTTGGGGCGGGCATCGCGGGCGTGGCTTGCGCCCGCACGCTGATCCAGGCGGGGCATCGCGTCACCGTGTTCGAGCGCGAGGCTGCACCGGGCGGGCGCATGGCTAGCGTCTCGACGCCGTTCGGCCGCTTCGACACCGGCGCGCAGTACTTCACCGTACGCGACCCGCGCTTCACGGCAGCGATCGAAACCGCGCCGGGCATCTGCAAGCCCTGGAGCGCGAACCTCGTGCGTGTGCTCGACGCGCACGGCCGGGTCGCCGAAGCCGCCCTCCCCGGCCTCGAACAGCACTGGGTGGCCCAGCCGGGCATGGATGCGCTCGTCGCGCAATGGGCCGCGCCGCTGGGCGATGCCCTCGTCACCCGGACCAACGTGACACGCATCGAGCCTGATGCCCTCGATGCAACACGCTGGCAGCTCCGGACGACCGGCGACGATGATTCGCAGCACGTCTATTCGGGCTTCGACGCGGTGCTTCTCGCGGTGCCGCCGGCCCGCGCGCGCGAGCTTCTCGATGGCGGCCGACTCTCGCGAAAGATCAGCAAGAAGGTCGATCCGGTACGCATCGCGCCGTGCTGGACCCTGATGATCGCCTTCCCGCAGGCCAATCAGCCCACGATGTCGCACCTCGGCCCGCAATGGAACGTAGCGCGCAGCACGCACCACCGGATCGCCTGGCTGGCGCGCGAATCGTCCAAGCCCGGCCGCGACCGCATCGAACGCTGGACAGTGCAGGCCAGCCCGGCCTGGTCCCAGGAACATCTGCGCGACGGCCGCCCGCGCGTCGAGGCCAAGCTGCTTCGCGCCTTCGCCGAAATCACCGGCATCCGTGCCGAGCCGTCACATTCGCAGGCCCGCTGCTGGCCCGAGGCGCAGACGCAGGTGCCGGTCGGCGAAGAGCATCTGTGGGACGCCGAAGCCCGCATCGGCGTGGCGGGCGACTGGTGCCTCGGGCACCGGGTCGAGGACGCCTTTCTCTCGGGCCTCACATTGGCGCTCAAGGTCATCTGACGCCTTCGCGGAAAGGCATGACGCGGACCGGCCGCTTCGCTCCCTCGCCGACAGGGCCGCTTCACGCCGGGTCGCTTGTGGCGGCGCTGGCGAGCTGGCTCGACGTTCGGGCGCAAGGCCGGGACGCGCGTTGGCTGGTGCGGATCGAAGACGCCGACACCGAGCGCTGCCTGCCGGGCATGGGCGAGCTGATTCTTTCGCAGCTCGCCGCCTGCGCGCTGGTGCCGGACGAACCGCCGGTGTGGCAGACGCAGCGCGC
Source organism: Variovorax sp. YR216 (assembly GCF_900107745.1). Lineage (GTDB taxonomy): Bacteria > Pseudomonadota > Gammaproteobacteria > Burkholderiales > Burkholderiaceae_C > Variovorax. The sequence goes on from NZ_FNRO01000001.1 coordinate 683,042, forward strand.
GCATCGCTATGAACTGGCACTCGAGAAGCTCAAGGGCGCCGGACTCGCCTACCCCTGCGCCTGCTCACGCAAGGACATCGACGAAGCGCTGGCGCGACTCGGCGTCGCGCACGCGCGGCACGGCGAGCGGATCTATCCCGGCACCTGCCGCGATGGCCTGCATGGCAAGGCCGCGCGCGCATGGCGATTTGCCGCGACGAAATTCCAGGAAGCATCGGCGGAGCCCATGGTGCACTGGCACGACCGGCGCCTGGGCGACCAGCAGCAGGACGTGGCGCGCGAAGTCGGCGATTTCGTGCTCAAGCGCGCGGACGGCCCGTGGGCCTACCAGCTCGCCGTGGTGGTCGACGATGCCGAGCAAGGCGTGACCGATGTCGTGCGTGGCGAGGACCTCGCGGACAACACCGCGCGGCAGATCCTGCTGCAGCGTGCGCTCGACCTGCCGACGCCCCGCTACCTCCACACACCGCTGGTGCTCGGGCCGGACGGCGAGAAGCTCTCCAAGCAGAACGGCGCGACCGCCCTGCAGACGGGCACGCCCGCCGAGGCGCTCGCCGCGCTCGACACTGCCGCGCAGCGACTCGGGCTTCGCGTCGCATCCGGCGACTCAGCCGCGGAAGCGCTCGCGCAGTGGGTTTTGCAATGGCGCGATCTCTACAATTCGCGCCCGTGACCAGCCCCATCAACGACATCCCCGACACCCCGCCGGAAGACACCCCGGGCGAGAAGCCCACCGGCGAGGCGCATCCGCTCCACCGGCGCCTCAAGAGCTTCGTGCGGCGCGCCGGCCGCACCACCGACGGCCAGGCGCGCGCCTATGAGCAATTCGGCCCCCGATTCCTGCTGCCCTACAACCCCGCGCCGCTCGACTTCGAATCCGCATTCGGCCGAAAGGCGCCGACGATCCTGGAGATCGGCTTTGGCATGGGCGAAGCCACCGCGCACATCGCGGCGCTGCTGCCCGAGAAGAACTTCCTCTGCTGCGAGGTCCACGAGCCCGGCGTGGGCGCGCTGCTCAAGCGCATCGGCGAGCAGAACCTGCAGAACATCCGCATCTGTGCGCACGACGCCGTCGACGTGCTCGACCACATGCTGCCGCCCGCGACGCTCGCAGGCGTGCATGTGTTCTTCCCCGACCCGTGGCACAAGAAGCGGCACAACAAGCGGCGGCTGATCCAGGGGCCGCTCGTGCGCAAGCTTGCGGACCGGCTCGCGCCGGGCGGCTATCTGCATTGCGCGACCGACTGGCAGCCCTACGCCGAGCAGATGCTCGAAGTCCTTTCGCAGGAACCGCTGCTGCGCAACACCGCGCAAGACTACGCACCCAAGCCGTCCTACCGCCCGCTGACGAAGTTCGAGAACCGCGGCCTGAAGCTGGGCCACGGCGTCTGGGACCTGGTGTTCGAGCGCGTTTGAGCGGGCTCGCCGCCCGCGGGCCGGCTGCTCAGTACGCGAGCGAAAGCGTCCGTGCTCCGCTCGCCGTCGCGGCATCGAGTCCGCGCGCCGACAGCGCGTCTTCCTGCTCCGCCAGGATCAGCGCTGCACGGTGCGCGGAACGGCTCGCGATCTTGGTGTGGGTGATCAGCGCCTGAAACTCACGCTCCAGGTCTTCCGGCGACCGCTCGCCCGGCGCTCTCATCAACGTCTTGCTCACATCGACCAGCGCTGCGGCGGCGCTCAGGCAGATGTTGACCGCCGACTGTGCCGGGCTGGCGCGAAAGCGCTGCAGTTCGTCCTGGGCAGCAACGTCGACCGCATCGAGCGGCAGGTCGATCGCCGTTCCGAAATACGGACCGTCCAGGAGTTCACTGTCGGCATGCGCAAGCACTTTTTCGATGGCAAGAAGCGCGCTTTCAAGGAGAGCGGTATCGGTGGACGTTGACTTCATTTGACTCGCCGGCGGTGATTTCCGGTACGGCGGGAATGGTGACAGGACGGCCCCGATTGCCCCTGTGAAAAATGCCACACGCTTGATGCAAAAGTTAACATTTTTGGACGCATACAACGACGACCTGGGTCGCATCCATGACGGGCTGACGTCAGTCCCGTGAATTAGTCCCTTTGTTTACGCCAACCGTGTTGCTACATTTTTTGTCAATTGCAAGAAAGGTTGAGCGATGGAGCTGACACGCAGGAGTTGGGTGGGCAGGACCGGCGTCATGCTGTTGCTCGGCGGCGGCGCGATCTACGCGGGACGACCGGCCCACGCGCAATCGGCCGGCACCGGCCGCGCTTTGGCTGCTGCCGCGGCGCCGCGCACCGTGGTCCTCGGGCAATCGGTGCCGCTGACCGGCGCGGCCAGCGAGATCGGTCTCGCGTTCGCGGCGGGCGCCAAGCTCTACGCCGACCAGTTCAACGAATCCAGCGCGGCGAGCGGCCTCCAGCTCAAGCTGCTGCAGCTCGACGACGGCTACGACGCCACGCGCGCCACCGCCAACGCGCGCAAGCTCCTCGATGCGGACAAGGTGGACATGCTCTTCGGCTTCGTCGGCACCGCCAGCAGCGACGCCGGCGCCGCCGTCGCCACAAAGCAGGGCTCGATCCTGTTCGCGCCATTCGCGGCCGCCGACAACCTGCGCGGCCCGAACTCCCCCAACGTCTTCCACGTGCGCCCGAGCATGGCCGACGAGGCGATCAAGATCCTGCGCCAGTGCGCCGCCGTCGGGCAGACGCGCATCGCGCTCATCGGCGACGACGACGCCATGGGCCGCGCTGGCCTCGCGGCGGTCGAGCAGGCGATCAACGAGCTCAAGAACCCGCCGCTCGTCGCCACCGCGATGGTGTCGGACAGCAGCGACAAGATCGACGCCGCGGTGGCGGCAGTGCTGAAGCAGTCGCCGCAGGCGATCGTGCTGGTGTCGCTGTCGGGCACGACGTCCAACGTGGTGCGCAAGCTGCGCAAGAGCGGCTATTTCGGCACCCTGACGACCTTCTCGATCGTGGGCATCGATCCGCTCTACGCGACGCTCGGCAAGGACGTGGGCGGCATGGTGATCTCGCAGGTGGTGCCGTCGCCGCGCCCATCGGCGATCCCGATCGTCAAGGAATACCTCGCCGCGGTCGACAACTCCGACCAGACCGCCTCCTACGAAGGCCTCGAAGGCTTCATCGCCGCCAAGGCCGCCGGCGAAGCGGTGCGCCGCGCGGGCAAGGGCTTCACGCCCGCCACGCTTCAGCGGACGATGGCCGGCATGACGGACTACGACGTCGGCGGGTTCCGCATCAATCTGCGGCCGGGGCTGCGCGATCCAGGTCGCAGCATCGACCTGATCAGCATCGCCAAGGACGGTCGGGTCCTGCGTTAGCCCACCCCCAGCCTCGCCCACTTCGTGTGGCTCTGCACCCCCTCAAGGGGGCGCACCCCTGCGGCCCGGCGGAGCCGGTTCCGCGGGTGCCCTGGTTATGCCGTGCTGCCCAATCGCTGCAGTGCGTCGCTTGACAGCAGCTCGATGCGTCCGTAGCCGAGCGCGATCACACCCTCCTGCGCCATCGCATTGAGCTCTTTCGACAACGTCTGGCGCGTGACGCCCAGCATCATTGCAAGCGCCTCCTGAGGCAGCGAAACCGTCCGGCGCAACTCCGGCGATTGCGTGACGTCGCCACGTGCGAGCGACATCAGCCGCCGCGCCACGCGGGCACGCAGCCCGCGCAGGGTCGCGTCCTCCATCAGTCCGTAGAGCCCACGCACGCGCGCCGCCAGCAACGCGGCAATCGCGCGCGCGAAAACCGCATCCTGCATCTGCCGCGCAAAGGCTTCGTAGGGCACGACCATCAGGTCGAGCGCCGACAGCGCGGTGGCATCGTGGGTGCGCGGCGATCCGTCGATGAGGCTGATCTCGCCGAACCAGTTGCCGGGCTCGAGCACTGCGAGGATCGCCTCGCGGCCGTCCTGCCGCAGCGTCGAGATCTTGATGGTTCCGGCCGCGAGCCCGTAGAAGCCCGCGCCCGCCACATGCACCGGGTCGCCCTGCCTGAAGACCATGGCGCCGCGCCGCACGTGGATCAATTCGGCGGCACCGAGCAAGGCCTCGCGCTGCGTGCGGCTCATCGAGGCGAACCATGGATTGGCCTCCAGCGCGCGGCGGTGGGCGGCGGAGATGCGGGGTCTGGAAGGCGGCGGCATGCGGGGGTTTGTCTGGGCGCCGCATTGTCAAATTTTTGACAGTTCAGCGTCAACCAGCGGTCTACAGTGGGCCGCACCCCACGGAGACGAGACGATGAACGCAAGAGCGAATTTCACCCGCATGCAGGACAGCACGCGCGAAGACTGGCAACGGATCGGCGGCGAGTTCATGCATTTCGCAACCGGCCTGCCCGACCGCGTGATCAAGCACCTGCAGATCCTCGAAGGCGACTACGGCGGCTTTCCGATCGACCGCTACGCGCATTCGCTGCAGACCGCGACGCGGGCGCTGCGTGACGGACGCGATGAGGAGTACGTGATTTGCGCGCTGCTGCACGACATCGGCGACACGCTCGGCACCTTCAATCATCCGGACATCGCCGCTGCCATCGTGAAGCCCTTCGTGAGCGAAGAGAACCACTGGATGGTGCAGCACCACGGCATCTTCCAGGGCCACTACTTCTTCCATCACATCGGGCTGGACCGCGACCTGCGCGAGAACTTCCGCAGCCACCCGAACTTCGAGCGCACCGCCGAGTTCTGCGAGCTCTACGACAACCCCGCCTTCGATCCGAAGGCGGAGACCTTGCCGATCAGCGAATTCGAGCCGATGCTCCGGCGTGTGATGGCGCAGCCGCGCCAGAGCCTCTACAAGTCCGCCTTGAAATCCGAACAGGCCGCCGCCTGAACCCCGCCACCAGGAGACCCCGATGAACGCCACCGCCCCCAGCGAAGTCCAGAAACTCGTCAGCGCCGAAGAATGGCAATTGCGCGTCGACCTTGCCGCCTGCTACCGGCTCGTGGCGCTCTACGGCTGGAGCGATCTCGTCTTCACCCACATCAGCGCGCGCGTGCCGGGGCCGGAGCATCACTTCCTGATCAACCCCTACGGGCTGATGTTCGACGAGATCACCGCATCGAGCCTGATCAAGGTCGACAAGAACTGCAACAAGGTCATCGACTCGCCCTACCCGGTCAACCCGGCCGGCTTCGTGATCCACAGTGCGGTGCACGAGGCGCGGGAGGACATCCAGTGCGTGCTGCACACCCACACCCGCGCGGGCATCGCGGTCAGCGCGCAGAAGAATGGTGTGCTGCCGATCAGCCAGCAATCGACCTTCGTGCTGGCGTCGCTGGCGTACCACGACTATGAAGGCGTGGCCTTCCGCGAGGATGAAAAGCCGCGCCTGCAGGCCGACATGGGCGAGGCGAACTTCCTGATGCTGCGCAACCACGGCCTGCTGACCGTGGGCAAGACCATCGCGGACGCCTTCCTCTCGATGTACATCTTCGAGAACACCTGCCAGATCCAGATCGCCGCGCAGGCTGGCGGTGGCGAGCTCACGCAGGTCGACCCGCGCATCGTCGACGGCGTGGGCCACGCGATGAAGGTGCAGACCGGTGGGATGGGTGGTGCCTTCGTGTGGCCGTCGCTGATTCGCAAGCTGGATCGCGTCGATCCGTCGTACAAGAGCTGACCCCCAGCCTCGCCCACTTCGTGTGGCTCTGCACCCCCTTCCAGGGGGCAATCCCAGCGGCCCGGCAAAGCCGGTTCCGCGGGATTTCGCGAACGGGCCTCGCTTCGCTGGCCGGTGGGTCCATGTATCGGGGCGAGATGGCGCCGACGGCGCGATCCGCCACCGCGGTGTCGCTAGATATCCAATCCCGACCCATCCCGTGATGCCGGAAGGCGCCCCCTTGCTTCCTCTTCCACCCGGCAGTACTCGCGCAGCTTGACCAGCGCGCGGTACAGCGCGTCCCGCTCCTCCGAATCCAGCACGCGCAGCGCCGTCGCCTGCCGCTGCCGCGCGATCGGAATCGCCTCGGTGTGCAGCGCCCTGCCCGCCTCCGTGATCGAGCAAAACACCTTCTTGCGCGGCGTGTTGCCCTCGGCCCGCAGTTCAACCAGGCCGCGGTTCTCCAGCAGCTTGAGCGTGCGGCTGACCAGCGCCTTGTCCGAGGTCGACTGCTGCACCAGGTCGCTGAAGGCCAGTGTCTGCGCATGGGCCACGAGCGAGAGCACCCGCCATTCAGAGACCGAAAGGCCGAACTGGTCGGCATAAGGCAGCGTGACGATGCGCCGCAGGGCATTGCCCACCTGGCTCATCATGGTCGTGATGAAGGCATCGACGGTGAGGCCCGTGCCCAGCGCGTCGAGTTCGGTCCAGGGCGTTGTCTGTGCGCCGGCTGGCCGGGAAGAACTTTGGTCAGTCATGTGGCGCGCATTGTTCCATGAGCGCCGCCGCACTCGATTGATATGAATTTCATAATGAAATTATTTTTGTCAATAGGTAGTTACGGCAAGTTGATGCATCAACATACAGGCGCAGAATTATCTCTCGTTAGTGAATCAATGTTTCACTAATAAATCAACCCTTCCACGATGCCAGCCGCCATGCGGAGTCTTCGCCTCCCATGGTTCTTTTCCAGGAGCCAGTGATGTTCTCGACCCGTCGCCAAGTTCTTCTTGCGGCCACGATGGCGGCTTGCGCCATGACCGCCGGACCCGCCGCCTTCGCCCAGCCGGCCTACCCTGCCAAGACGATCAGCGTGATCGTGTCCTATCCCCCAGGCGGCGACACCGACGCCATCGCGCGCCTGTTCGCGGACAAGCTCTCGCAGCGTCTGAACCAGGCGGTCATCATCGACAACAAGCCCGGCGCCGGCGGCGCGCTCGGCAACAACTTCGTCAGCCGCGCTCCGGCGGACGGCTACACGCTGCTGTTCACGCCCAACCCCTTCACCACCGCGCCGCTGGTGATGAAGCTGTCGCCGAGCGCAAGCTACGACGTGCTGCATGGCTTCGAGCCGATCATCAACACCGCGACGCAGCCGCTGGTGCTGGTCGCAAACCCGGCTGTCGGCGTGAAGACGCTGCCGGACCTGATCAAGCTCGCCAAGGGCGGCAAGCAGGTGACCTACGCCAGCCCGGGTGCCGGCTCGCCGATGCACATCGTGGGCGAATGGCTCAACAAGGCCGCGGGCGTGAAGTTCACGCACGTGCCTTACAAGGGTGTCGGGCCGTCGGTCACCGACGTGGTGGCCGGCCATGTGGATACCGCCTGGGTCACTTTCGGCGCCGTGCGCGCGTACCTCGAGAACGGCCGCCTGGTCCCGCTCGCCATCGGCGATGCACAACGTTCCAAGCTTGCGCCGAACGTGCCCACGCTGGTCGAACTGGGCTACAAGGACGTAGTCGTCGGTGCGTGGAACGGCTTCTTCGCACCCAAGGGCACGCCGGCACCGGTCGTGAAGATGCTGAACGAGAACCTCAACGAGATCCTCAAGCAGCCTGAAGTGGCCGAGAAGCTCGCCGTGTTCGGCGCGCTGCCCGCAGGCGGCGCGGCCGACAAGCTGAGCCAGATCAATTCGACCGACTACACGGTCATGGGCAAGATCATCAAGGACCTGGGCATTAGTGCTGAATAAGGCTCGCCCCCAGGCTGCGCGCACTTCGTGTCGCTACGCCAACCCCCTACCGGGGGCAACACCGGCGGACGGGCAGAGCCGGATCCGCGGTGTTTCGCGAATGGGCTTCGCTGCGCTTGCCCTTGAAGGGGGCGCGGCGGTGTGAGGTGAATATGAAGAATCCCCCTGAACTTTCTACGCCCAGCGCTTCGACGCTGGGGGCGGATATTCCGCAAGTCACGGCGCGGGCCAAGGTGCTTGGGCGCGCGATGTATGCGGGCGACATCAAGGTGCCGGGCATGCTGCACGGCAAGGTGCTGCGCAGTCCCTACCCGCATGCGCGCATCGTGTCGATCGATGTGTCGGAGGCGCTCGCGCTGCCGGGCGTGAAGGCGGTGCTCACGGGCGCCGATGCGCCGCGCGCAATGTGGGGCGTGCATCACAAGGAACGGCGGATCCTCGCCGAAGGCGTCGTTCGCTTCGCGGGCGAGGAAGTGGCGGCGGTGGCCGCGACGACGGAAGAGATCGCGCGCGATGCGCTGGACCTGATCCGCGTCGAGTATGAAGAGTTGCCCGCGATCCTCACGACCGAAGAGGCGATGGACGAGGACGCGCCGGGCGTGCATCCGGGCCGCAACAACATCTCGCACGAGATCCGTTTCGAGCGCGGCGATGCGGATGCGGGCTTTGCTTCCGCGCACATCGTGCACGAAGCGACCTACGACACGCACGCGCAGTACCCGGGCTACCTGGAGCCGATGGGCACGGTCGCGACGATCGATCCGGAAGGCCGGCTCGTCGTGTGGACCTCGACGCAGTCGATTACGCAGGCGCGACTGCGGCTCGCCGCCGCCCTGGAGCGGCCGATTTCGAGCATCCGCGTGCTTCAGGCGACCACCGGTGGCGGCTTCGGCGGCAAGCTGGTGGAAGACGCCAACAACCTCATCGCCGGGCTGCTGGCGGTGAAGACCGGCAAGCCGGTGCGGCTGGTCAACAACCGGCTCGAGGACTTCCTCGCGTGCTGCTCGAGCGTGCCCGAGCGCATCACGCTCAAGCTGGGCATGGACCAGGACGGGATCATCGTCGCGAAGGACGTGCGCATCGTCGCCGAGTGCGGCGCCTACTCCGGCCTCTCGGCCGAGGTGATGCACGTCACCGCCATGCGCAGCGACAACATGCACCGCAACCCCAACGTGCGCTCGCATGCCACGCTGGTCTACACCAACAACCCGCCGCATGGCGCGTTCCGCGGCTTCGGCGGCACGCAGATGCAGTTCGCGCTCAACAGCCACATCCATACGATGGCCGGCATGCTCGGGCTCGACCCGATCGAGATCCACAAGCGCAACGCGATCCGCAAGGGCGACGTGTCGATCCACGGCTGGGAGATCGGCAGCACCGGTCTCGTCGAATGCATCGACCAGGCCACGCAGGCGCTCGACTGGGAAGCCAAGCGCAAGGCGCCGAAGTCCAAGGGGCCCAGGAAGCGCGGCGTCGGCATGGCCGCCGCGATGCACGTCAGCGGCAACCGCACCATCGGCAACTGGGACGGCTCCACCGTCGTCGTGAAGATCAACGAAGACGGCCGCATCTTCATCATGAGCGGCGAATGCGACATGGGCCAAGGCGCGATGACCATGCTGAGCCAGGTGGTCGCGCATGAACTCGACCTGCCGCTCGCGCATGTGCTCGTGCTGCAGCCCGACACCGACACCTCGCCGATCGCGATCGGCTCGCTCGCCTCGCGCGTCACCATCGCAGCCGGCAATGCCGCGATCGTGGCGGCGCGCATGGCGCGCGACAAGCTCTTCGCGCTCGCATCGAAGCAGTGGAACGTGCCGGCCGATCAACTCAAGCTCGCTGGCGGCGCGGTCTTCGCCGCCGATGCACCCGAACGCCGCGCGACCATCGCCGAACTGGCGAAGCTCCACGTCTGGACGCACGGCGGCGAAGGCATCCAGGTCAGCGGCACCTGGGACGCCAAGACCGTCATGCACGACGACAAGGTCTACGGCAACATCGCGCCGGCCTACTCCTTCGCCGCGCAAGCGGTCGAAGTCGAGGTCGACACCGAGACCGGCCAGGTCACCGTGCTCGACAGCTATGTCTCGGACGACTGCGGCAAGGCGCTGAATCCGATTGCGATCCACGGCCAGACCAATGGCGCGACGGTGCAGGCCTTCGGCTGGGCGCTCTACGAGCAGCTCCAGCTCGACAACGGCCGCCTGATGAACGGCAACTTCGCCGACTACACCATGGCCACCGCCGACGCGGTGCCGCTGCTGCGCGGCGGCTTCGTGGAATCGAACGACCCGAACGGGCCCTACGGCGCGAAGGGCGCGAGCGAAACCGCGATCCTGCCCGGCGCACCCGCCATCGCCAACGCGGTGTTCGACGCCGTCGGCGTGCGCATCACCGACCTGCCGATCACCCCTGAAAAGATCCTTGCCGCATTGCGCGCGAAGCAAGAGGAGACGCAGCATGCGTGACTTCGACTACCTTGAGCCGACCACCGTCGACGAAGCCAGCCGCATGCTCGGCGACCTCGGCGACGAATGCCGCGCCATCGCGGGTGGCACCGCCTTGATGCTGGGCATGCGCCAGCGCATGCTGACGCCGACGCACCTCGTCTCGCTCGCACGCATCGAGGCGCTGCGCGGCATCGACTTCGATCCGCGGAACGGCTTGCGCATCGGCGCCCTCTCGCGCCACGCGGATGTCGCGAACTCGGCGATCGTGCAGAAGCACTACCCGGTGCTCGCCAGCATGGCCTCGCGCGTGGCGAATCCGCAGGTGCGAAACCAGGGCACGATCGGGGGCAACCTCTGCTATGCCGACCCGTCGACCGATCCGCCGGGCTGCCTCATGGCGCTCGATGCGCAGATCGTCCTCGGGAGTGCGCGCGGCGAGCGCGTGCTGAGCATCGAGGAGTTCCTGGTCGACTACTACGTCACCGCGCTGGAGCCCGACGAGATGGTCGTCGAGATCCGCGTGCCGCCGCTCGCCGCCGGCACCACCGGCGTGTACACGCGCTTCCTGCGCACCGCAGCCGAGCACCGGCCGCTCGCGAGCGTGGCCCTCGTCGCGCGGCGCGAAGGTCTGCTCTGCCGCGAAGCAAAGCTCAGCGTCGGTGCATCGACGCCGATCCCGACCCGGCTTCGCCGCGCCGAGTCCTTCCTCGAAGGCCGAACGGTCACTGCAGACATCGCGGCCGAGGTGGCCGACATCATCGCCGCCGACATCGAGCCGGTGTCCGACGCACGCGGCTCGGCGGACTTCCGCCGCGACATGGTGCGCATCGTTGCGCGCCGCACCGTGGCCGAACTGTTCGGCCTCGACTTGAACGAAGGAGCGCTTCAATGAGCCAGCACCGTATCGAATGCACAGTGAACGGCGAGGCGCAGAGCGTCGAAGTGCCGGCACGCCGGCTGCTGTCGGACTTCCTGCGCGACGACCTGCACCTCACCGGTACCAAGCGCGGCTGCGAAACCGGCATCTGCGGCGCCTGCTCGGTGCTGGTGGATGGCGAAGTCGTCAAGTCGTGCCTCAAGCTCGCCGTGCAGGTGCAGGGCTGCGAGATCACGACCGTCGAAGGGCTCTCCAACGGCGATCAGTTGCACCCGCTGCAGGAAAGCTTCATGCAATGCGGCGGCCTGCAATGCGGCTACTGCACGCCAGGTTTCCTGATGACCTCGTGCGCGATGCTCAAGAACAACCCCCAACCGACCGCCGACGAAGTGCGGCACGGGCTCAACGGCAATCTCTGCCGCTGCACCGGCTACACCCAGATCGTCGAATCCATCCTGACCGCCGCGGAGAAGATGCATGGAAATTGAAAAGACACTGACCGTCGCTGCGTCCCCGCAGCGCGTATGGGCCCTGCTGCTCGACCCGCAGGTGATGGGCGGCTGCGTGCCGGGCATGAAATCGATCGATGTGGTGAGCGACGTCGAGTACGTCGCGCTGATGCACGTGAAGATCGCCTTCATCAACGCCAAGTTCAAGCTGCGCACCACCATCGTGGAGCAGCGCGAACCCAGCTACCTGCGCGCCGAAGGCACGGGCGAAGACGCCTCGGTCGCCAGCTCGCTGAAGCAGCAGAGCGAGATCTTCCTCACGCCGACGGCGGAGGGCGGCACCGAGCTGCGCATCAAGGTCAATGTCGACGTGCTCGGCCGACTCGGCACCTTCGGGCTCAGCGTGATGAAGACCAAGGCCGACCGGATGTGGGAAGAGTTCGGCGCGAACCTTGTCGCGCGCATCGATGGCGGTGAGGCGCCTGCAGCGGCGACGAAGGCACCTGCCGCGCCGGCACCCGCATCCAAGGCCGCCGCCGCGAGCAAGCCAGCGCCGCAGCTCGTGCACGAAGCAGCCTCGGCCGTCGCCCCGGTCCTCTCCGACAACGGCAAGCCAATTCATGCGGCGCGCCCGCACGTCGCGCCCGCGCGAGCGGCCAACGCACATGAACGCGAAACCGAACCCGGCTGGTGGTCCCGCCTGCTCGGCGTGCGCAACGGTCGCGCTGCCCACGCCGTCGCAGCGGATCGCTCGATCCGCATCGAAGTTCGCCAGCTCGACAAGACGATCCACATCGAATGGCCGCTCGAAGGCGCGGACCAGTGCAAGGACTGGTTGCGCGAACTGCTCGCGAAGTGACGACGCGGCCGCTATGATGAGTCCGGCGCCGCGTGCATCGACTCTGGTCGGTTCACGCGGCGCCAACGTCGCTCGGACGGTTCCGGGCGCTCACGTTCAAGGAAACTCTTCATGTCATCCGCAGGCACGCGCCGCTTCGCACGCATCGACCGCCTTCCCCCCTACATCTTCAACATCACCGCCGAGCTCAAGCTCGCGGCTCGCCGGCGCGGCGAGGACATCATCGACATGAGCATGGGCAACCCCGATGGCGCCACTCCGGCGCACATCGTCGCCAAGCTCACCGAAGTCGCGCAACGGCCGGACACGCACGGCTATTCGTCGTCCAAGGGCATTCCGCGCCTGCGCCGCGCGATCGCCCACTGGTATCGCGAGCGCTACGACGTCGAGATCGACCCGGACACCGAGGCCATCGTCACGATCGGCTCCAAGGAAGGACTCGCGCACCTGATGCTCGCCACGCTCGATCGCGGCGATACCGTGCTGGTGCCGGATCCGAGCTATCCGATCCACATCTACGGCGCGGTGATCGCCGGGGCCGACATCCGCTCGGTGCCGATGAATCCGGATATCGACTTCTTCGCCGAACTCGAGAAGGCGATTCGCGGCAGCTACCCCAAGCCGAAGATGATGATCCTCGGCTTTCCGTCGAACCCCACCGCGCAGTGCGTAGAGCTGGACTTCTTCGAACGCGTGATCGCGCTCGCGCGCAAGCACGAGATCCTGGTGGTGCACGACCTCGCCTACGCCGACATCGTGTTCGACGGCTGGAAGGCGCCGTCGATCATGCAGGTCAAGGGCGCGAAGGACATCGCAGTCGAGTTCTTCACCCTTTCCAAGAGCTACAACATGGCCGGCTGGCGCGTCGGCTTCATGGTGGGCAACGCCGATCTGGTCACGGCTCTCGCGCGAATCAAGAGCTATCACGACTACGGCTCGTTCACACCCGTGCAGGTCGCGGCGATCGCGGCGCTCGAAGGCGACCAGCAATGCGTGCGCGAGATCGCCGGGCAGTACCAGCGGCGGCGCGACGTGCTCTACAAGGGGCTCATGGAGGCCGGCTGGCAGGTCGACAAGCCCAGGGCGTCGATGTACATCTGGGCGAAGATCCCCGAGCCCTACCGCTCGCTCGGCTCGCTCGAGTTCGCCAAGCAGTTGCTGGCCAAGGCCAAGGTATCCGTATCGCCGGGGATCGGATTCGGCGACCAGGGCGACGACTATGTGCGCTTTGCGCTGATCGAGAACGAGTCCCGCATCCGGCAGGCGGTGCGGGGCATCAAGGCCATGTTCAAGGCCGATGGCCTGGTGAAGCCGGCCAACGCCACGGCGGCCGGCTGAACGGCGAGGCGGGACGGCCGCCCGCCTCCGGCAGTCAGGCCGCCGTCGCCGTGATGCCCGGCTGCGGCGCATGGCGCTCGCGCAGCCACAGGATCAGGCCGCAGACGAACACGACCAACTGCGTACCGATCAGCATCGCGAAGCCTGCGAAAAAGCCTGCTGCCGAACCGCCCGGTGTGCCCGCGCCGCCCGAGAGCGCACCGATCACCGCGCCCATCATGGCCGGCATGAAGCCCGCCACCAGGCTGCCCGTGCCGTTGACCACGCCGAAGGCGCTGGCCACGTGCTCGGGCCGCGAGCAGTACTGCACCGTACTCGGGATCGCCGGGCTCATCAGGCCCCAGCAGAAGTTGGCCGCGATGAGCGAGTACGCGGCGACGTAGCGGTCCTGCGCGCTGATCGCCAGCAGCACCGACAGCCCCACGCCGAGGCTCGCACCCATGAAGATGAAGGGTACGTGCAGCCGCTCGATCTTGTCGATGAGCACGCCGCCCAGCAGCACGGCCAGCACGGTCGCGTACTGCGGCAGCGATGCGAGCCAACCCATCTCACGCAGCGAGAAGCCGCGCGCTTCCTTGAGGTAGGCCGGCAGCCAGTTGCTGCCGCCCCAGAGATAGGACAGCACCGCCGAAGTCAGCACCGTGATGAGCACGAGGTGCCGCGTGTGCAGGGCGCCGCGGGCGATGCCCGCCACCTTGGCCATCGCCTCGCCGAAGGTGCGCGGCTTGGCCTGGGTCGCATAGGACGCCGGCATGCGCACGAAGGCGATCACCAGCGGAATACCCAGCACGATGTTCAGCAGGCCGAGCACGTGGAAGGAGGTGTCCCATGCATAGGTGGCGAGCAGATACCCGACGAAGGGATAGCCCACCGCGAGGCCCAGCCCGGTGCCCATATTGACGAAGGAATTCGGCTTGCCGTTCTCCCGGTCCTCGAAGTGCGCCTTGATGTACGACGAAGCCAGGGAGAACAACGGCCCTTCGGAGACGCCGAGCAGGATGCGAGACGCGAGGAGCATGCCGTAGCCCGTGAACCAGGGCGTGGCGAAGGTCACCACGCCCCAGAGGACCAGGCCCATGATCAGACTTTTTCGCACGCCGAACAGCCCCGCGCAGAACGGCGTCAGCACGAAGGCCGACACGCCGTAGCCCACCATGAAAGCGGTCGCGAGCAAGCCCTGGCTGACGCGGTCGGTCGCGGCGATGCCCATGTGACCGAGGAACGCGGGGTCCGTGATGAGAACCGCGATGTTGATGCGGTCGACATAGGAGATGGCGACGATCACGAACAGCGTGATCACACCGTACCAACGAAATTGTCTGGCTTGCATGGCAATGCTCCTGTAATGGGCGGCGCCGGAACTAGAAGGCGTGGCGCATACCGAACTCAGTCCCCGTCGAATCATGGTTCGGCGAGGTTGTCGAGCCGCTGAGCGCCTGCGCAGCCCCGTTGCTGTTGGAGATGCGCGCGACCGTGGCGTACACGGCGCTGCGCTTGGACAGGTTGTAGACGTAGCCCAGCGCCACCTTCGAGGTCGTCGGCTTGGGCACATTGCCCGCCGGCTCGCGCTCGTAACGCGCATACGACAGCTTGATCTCGCTCGCACCGATCGGCAGGTTGAAGCCCACCAGTGCGCCCTTGCCGTCCAGCGTGCCCTGCGACTCGTCGTAGTACTCGCCCATGAGCTTGAGACTCCACAGCGACTCGAAGGTGTAGGACGCGCCGATGTTCGACACGCGCAGGTTGTTCGACGCGGGCTGGTTGCCCGCGATGAGCGTGTAGGTGGTGCGGCCGGTGGCCAGCGCGATGTTGAACGGGCCGTTCAGGTAGCCCACGCGCGCGCCGACGTAGTTGCCATCGTTGTGGTTCCAGGTCGGCAGCAGGCCCGGGATGTCCGAGCGCGATTCGTTCTCGCCCATGGCGTACATCAGCTGGCCGTAGAAGCCGCCGAGCGTGGGCGGCAGGAAGTAGCCCACGCTGTTGGACGCGCGCGTGCCCGTCGCCGAGGTCAGGCCGCCGAAGCCCGAGAAGTAGATCTGGTTGGCGCCGATGCCGCTGCCGGTGCCGAAGGGGTCGAACAGCGCCGTGTTCCAGAAGGTGGGCGTGTAGTCGCGGCCCGCGCGCACTTCGCCGAAAGGCCCGGAGAGGCTCACGGTGGAGCGGCGGTTGAACGTCAACCCGCCGAGCGTGGTGTTGCCGCTGGACTGGTTGTTGGTGTTGGTGGTGAAGCCGCTACCGGTGTCGTTCTGCAGGCCGGCTTCGAGCCAGAAGCTCGCCGCGTAGCCACCGCCGAGGTCCTCGGTGCCGCGGAAACCCAGGCGGCTGAAGGTGTTGGCGCTGTTGGTCAGTTGCCATTTGCTGGTGGCCAGGGGGCCGGAACCCGTGGTGTAGGTGACGGCTGCATCGAGCACGCCGAACAGCGTCACGCTCGATTGCGCGCAGGCGACGCCCACGGCCATGCAAGCGGCCGCGGCCACTACTGTCTTTTTCATCTAATTTTCTTTCGAGGGGCTGGGGTTGGATACCGCGTCAGATATCCAGGACGAGCGGGCCGCGCTTGCAGCCCGAAACACAAATCATGATGGTCTTGTTGGCCGCCTGTTCGGCCTTGGTCAGGATGCCGTCGCGGTGATCGATCTCGCCGGCCTCGATGACCTTCGTCTCGCACGCGCCGCAGACGCCTTCCTTGCAGCTGTGGTCGGGGTTCAGGCCCGCATCGATCAGGCTGTCGAGGATCGACTTGCCCGGCGGCACCTCGACCGACTTGCCGCTCTTCGCGCATTCGACGATGTAGGTCGCCGTCGCTGCGGGCGCTTCGACGTGCACCGCCGCAAAGCGCTCGATGTGCGCATGCGGGAAGCCGAGCTGCTCGCAGGCCTTCTCGAAGCTGTCGAGCATCGGCGTCGGGCCGCAGCAGTAGTAGTGGCTGTCGGCGCCCTTGCCTGCCAGCAGTTCGGCGAGATTGGGCGGCACGCCCTTCTCGTCATCGAAGTGCCAGGTGAGCTGCACGCCCTTCTCGGCCGCGAGCGCCCCGATCGCCTCGCAGAACGCCGCTTCCTTGCGGGTGCGCGCGCAGTAGAGGATCTCCACCGGCTTGCCGATCGCCACCAGGCGCTGCAGCATGCACCAGATCGGCGTCACGCCGATGCCGCCGGCCACCAGCACCGAGCGCTGCGCGCCCTCTTCGAGCTTGAAGTTGTTGCGCGGCGCCGAGATCGGCAGCGTCATGCCCACGCGCAACTGCTGGTGCACGTAGCGCGAGCCGCCGCGGCTCTTGCGGTCGTTGAGCACGCCCACCACGTAGCGCTGGCGGTCGCTCGAAGGATTGCACAGCGAGTAGCTGCGGACCAGTCCGTTGGGCAGGTGCAGGTCGATGTGGGAGCCGGCCTCGAAGGCGGGGAAGTCCACGTCCGGCGAGGCCGGGCGGAATTCGACGCTGACGATGCCGTCGGCTTCGTAGCGCATCGTGTGCACCAGGGCGTTCAGCGTGGGGGAAGACATGGCGGAAACCTCGAAGAAACGATTCAGTTGACGGTGCGCAGGTCGACGTCGAGCCGCGCGAATGCGTCGATCTCGACGCGAAGTTCGGGAAACACCAGCGCGCTGACCGCAACCAGGGTGGAGGCCGGGTATGCCGATTCCGGCGCCTGCGCGAAGAAATCGCGCCGGGCGCGCCCGACCTCGTCCTTGTCCGCGATGTCGGTCACGTACACCACGAGCTTCACGATGTTGTGGATGCCGCCGCCCGCGGCTTCGAGCAGGGCCTGCACCTTGCGCAGCACCACGAGCGCCTGCTCGTAGGCGCCGAGCGGCTGGCCGGCCTGCGCGGCGTCGCGCGTCGCGGGATGCGCCGTCTGCCCCGAGAGCACCACCTCCTGGCCGACGACAAGCGCGTTGGACCAGGTGGTGTGCGGCAGATCGGGCATGGCTTCGCAGACGACACGGCGCACGGGCATGGCGGCTCCGGAGGTCATGCCGACTGGGTGGCAGCTTCGATTTGCTGCTGGGCCAGGTTGCGCATGTGGCGACGCAGGCGGACGATGCCCAGGTCGTGCTGGTAGAGCTGCTCGTGCTGGTTCGCGTCGGCCTCCATGTTCTCGATCAGCACGCGGTCCTGTTCGAGCACGTGCCAGTGGCGTGCCTCAAGGCGGTTCTTGTAGAGGAAGCGCCACGTATCGCGCTCCCAGCCCTTCGGCAGCTTGCGCACGCGCCAGTGGAAGGCGCACGACAGCGTCGGCGAGATCGGCGTGTAGCTGCCGACGATGATGAAGTTGCCGCCGGGGCCGCCGGTCTTCGGGTACGGGATCTCCAGGCGCATCCAGTGCACGCCGGTATCGGCCCACTCGGTCCAGTCGAAGTTGACGTTGCGCTGGCCTTCCTTCTCGAACACGAACCCGGTGTCGGTCGCGCGGATGCCGAACTTGGCGGTCGAATCGCCCTCGGCCATCGAGTGCGACTGCTTGTGCAGGAAGGTGCCGTGCATCGGGTCCATCACGTTGTCGAGCACGTAGCGGTAGTCGCCCTTCCACTCCGCGTAGCAGAGGAAGTGCGAATACTCGTCCTCGTTGGTGAGCTGCTCGGGCAGCACCAGCGGGGGCGGCGTCTCGACATCGTTCTTCGAGTTGTAGAGCCACACCGCGCCGGCCTTCTCTTCCACGTGGAAGAAGCGCGTCGCGTGCGAGCCTTCGAGCTTGCAACCCGGGCTGCCGGGTACCTTGGTGACCACGCCGTCGCAGCGCACTTCGACGCCGTGATAGGGGCACGACAGGCGATCACCCAGGATCACGCCCTGCGACAGCGGCGCGCCGCGATGCGGGCAGCGGTCTTCGAGTGCATGCAGCTTGCCCGCGTGATCGCGCCAGAACGCGAGCTTGCGGCCAAGGCGGCGCAGCGAAACCGGCTTTTCCTTGATGAGATACGACGGGCAGATCGGATACCAGAGATCCTTGAGGCCGACTTCGAGCAGCTGGTCAACGGGATCGACTTGGATGGGAATGGTCGTCATGGTGGTTCCTCGGATGAAGAATGAATGTCGGACGGATCAGTTGCCGAGCGCGGCGATCTCTTGGCGGTAGATGGCTTCGGTCCAGAGCTGGCCGCTCGGGCTGCTCAGGCCGCTGTTGTTGAGCGATTCCACCAGGCTCGCCAGATCATGGATGCCGGCTGCGTAGGCGCGCTCGATCGCGTCGCCGAGCAGGTCTTCGTAGGTGGTGGGAGTGCGCGTGCGCGCCTGGTGCGGGTCGAGGTAACGGTCGGTCATGGTTCGCTCCATCGGGGTTGATTGGGTCATTGTTCAGGTGCGGCCTCACTGGCCGCCGTTGCGTACGCGCTCGCGGATGCGTTCGCGCACCGGAACGAAGTCGTAGGTCGGATAGCACTCGGTGGTGAAGACGCCCCACGCACGACGTTCGAGTTCGAGGTTCACCAGCGGCAGCTTCTCGGGCGGCAGCTCCAGCGTGAGGATCTGTCCCAGCCCCATCGCCACCGTCCACGAGACGATGCGCGTGCCTTCCGGCGGAAAGGATTCCCACCAGTCGCTGGCCTTCATGCGCGATTGCACGTCGTCCAGCGTGAGGCCGGGGTGATGCTTCATCACGATCGTGAGAAGCATCGAGGACGAGGCTGCTGCGGTGCTCATGCTTCGTTCCGGTTCCTGCACTTACTCGGCGACGATGTTGCGCGCCTTGATGATCTGGGCCCAGACCTTGGTCTCGTCACGCATCGCGGTGGCGAACTCGGCCGGCTTCATGGTGGCGGCGGTCATGCCTTGTGCCTGAAGCTTCTCGCGCACATCGGGCCTGGCCAGCATTTCGGCCGCGTCCTTCGCGAGCTGCTCGACCACCGCCGGCGGCGTGCCGGCGGGCGCGAGCAGGCCATACCACGAGGTCACGTTCACGCCCTGGATACCCTGCTCCGCCAGCGTCGGAATCTCCGGCGCCACCGGCGTGCGCTTGGAATCGGTAATACCCAGTGCGACCAGCTTGCCGCTCTTGATGAACTGCAGCGTGCCCGGCAGGTTGCTGAACATCAGCGGCACCACGCCGCCCAGCACGTCGTTGAGCGCGGGCGCCGTGCCCTTGTACGGCACGTGCATCAGGTCGACGCCGGCCTGCTGCTTGAACAGTTCGCCCGCCAGATGCAGGCCGCTGCCCACGCCCGGGGACGCATACGACAGGGTGCCGGGCTTGGCCTTGGCCTGCGCGACCAGGTCCTTCGCAGTCTTGATGCCCGCGGTGGGCGCAGCCACCAGCACGTTGGGCGCCTTCGCCAGCATCGTGACCGGCACGAAGTCCTTCTCGATGTTGAACGGGAAGTTCGGCATCAAGGTCGGGTTGATCGTCAGGTTGCCGGCCGGCACGACCAGCAGCGTGTGGCCGTCGCCCTTGGCGCGCTTGACCCTGTCCATGCCGATGTTGCCCGCCGCACCCGCGGCGTTGTCGACCACGGCGACCTGCCCGTAGCGTTTGGCGAGGCCGTCGGACAGGATGCGCGCCAGCGTGTCGACAGGCCCGCCCGGCGGGAACGGCGAGACGATCGTGAAACGTTCGCTGCCGAGCTGCTTCTGAGCTTCGGTCTGGGCATGCGCCGACGTCAGGGCCCCCAGGGCCAGCAACGTCGTGCCGAGCAGGCGAAGCATGGAAGTACGGCGATTCATGGTCATGACCTTCATTTCTTTTCAGTGAGGAATTTGCCCTGCGGGCCTTCGACATTCTTCTGGCGACGGGTGTTGCCATCGAGACCGCCGTCGATCGCCCATTCGGCGAACACCGTCGGGCCGGGTTCGAACTCCCGGGGTTGCCATTCGGCGGTGAGCTGATCCTCGTCCGCGTAGTACTCGATCAAGCCGCCGGCCGGGTTCTTGAAGTACCAGAAGTACGCCGACGACACCGGGTGACGGCCCGGGCCGAGCTGCGTGTCCCAACCCTTGCGCGAGAAATGCAGGCCGCCGCCGAACACTTCGTGGATGTCGCGCACGGTGAACGCGACGTGGTTCAGGCCGCGCTTGCCGGAGGGAAGCTGCAGCAGGAACAGGTCGTGGTGGCCGCCGTCCGGCGCACAGCGCATGAAGGCGCCGCGGTTCGGGTAGCTGTCGGAGCCGACGAAACCGAAGCGGTCTGCATAGAAAGCGCTGGTGCCCTTCACGTCGCTCACGAAGAAGACCACATGGCCGACTTCGATCGGGGTCGCGCGTTCGTAGATCGGCGCGGGCTGGTTGATGCGCTGCTTCGCGTTCCAGGTATTCATGGCGCCGCAGTCGACTTCGACCGCACGCTTGCGCGAGACCTGCAGGCGCACCGAGAGCCCGTTCGGATCGATGCAGCCGATACGGCGCGCGCCTTCGACCTTGCCGTCGGTGAAGCCCGGATCCTTCGCGATCGCGGCGGCATAGCGGTCGAGGTCGCCGTCGTTCTGCACGCCCCACACCACCTCGAGCAGCGTCGGGCCTTCTTCCATTGCGACCGGCAGCCCGGGCTTGCCGAGCGCAGCGACCACTACGCGGCAACCGTTCAGGCACTCGAAGACGAGCTCGTCGGCGGCTTCGGACTTCAGGGTCAGGCCCCAGTCCTGGAAGAAGGTGCGGCAGGTGGCGAGGTCGTCCGCGCCGTAGGTGATCTGGTCAATGCCCAATACGCTCATTTGGTTCTTCCTGTCAGTTGGCCCACGGCAGGGGCTGCTCGTTGGTGCCCCAGTACATGCTCTTCTGCTCCATGTACTGGAAGATGCCTTCGCGGCCCTTCTCGCGGCCCAGGCCGCTGTCGCGCCAGCCGCCGAACGGCGTGGAGACCGAGAACTGCTTGTAGGTGTTGACCCAGACGGTGCCGGCCTGAACCGCGCGGCCGAGCTTCCAGGCGCGCTTGAAGTCGCGGCTCCACACGCCGGCTGCCAGCGCGTAGACGCTGTCGTTGGCTTGCGCGATCAGCTCTTCCTCGTTGTCGAAGGGCATCGCAACCAGCACCGGGCCGAAGATTTCCTCCTGGCTGATCCGGGCGTTGTTGGTGAGGCCTTCGAGGATGGTCGGCGTGTAGAAGTAGCCCTTGTCCATGCCGTTGCCGTGCGGGCGCACCCCACCGGTGCGGATGTGCCCGCCCTCGGAGACGCCGAGTTCCACATAGCGCTCGATGCTCTCGCGGTGGCGCGAGGTGATCAGTGGCCCCATCTGCGTGCGCTCGGAAGCCGGGTCGCCCACGCGCAGCGCGTTGGCCCCTTCGACCAGCCGCGTGAGGAATTCGTCGTAGATGTTGCTCGCCACGAAGAGGCGCGAGCCCGCGATGCACGATTCGCCCGAGCTGCTGAAGATGCCGTAGAGCACGCCGTTGACCGCGTGGTCAAGGTCGGCGTCTTCGAGCACCATCGTCGGCGACTTGCCGCCGAGCTCCAGCGACACCGGCATCATCTTGTCGGCCGCGATGTGCGCGATGTGCTTGCCGGTGGTAGTGCCGCCGGTGAAGGACACGCGCTTGACCAGCGGATGCTTGGTGATGGCGTCGCCGATCACCGAGCCCTTGCCCGGCAGCACGCTGACGATGCCCTTCGGCACGCCGGCTTCTTCGCAGATGCGGGCCAGTTCGAGCGCCATGACGGGCGTGACTTCGGCGGGCTTGACGACCACCGCATTGCCGGCGGCGAGTGCCGGCGCCAGCTTCTGCGCTTCGCTCGCGATCGGCGAATTCCACGGCGTGATCGCTGCGACCACGCCCATCGGCTCGTGCACGCTCATGGTGACGAACGGTCCGCGCGACGGCGTGATGGTCTCCTCGAGGGTTTCGAGTGCGGCAGCGAAGAACTGGAAGGTGCCGGCGGCGCTGGCCACCAGTGCGCGGGTTTCGTTGATCGGCTTGCCGTTGTCCAGGCGCTGCTTCTGCGCGAGGGTTTCGGCCTGCTCGCGGATCAGGTGGGCCACACGGTGCAGCACGGCAGCGCGCTCGTGCGGCAGTTTCTGTGCCCAGCCGCTGGTGCGGAAGGCGTGGTCGGCGCGCTGGATCGCTTCTTCGACATCGGCCAGGCTCGCGGCCTTCAGGCGCGCGATCGGCTCGCCGGTGGCGGGATAGAGGCTCTCGTAGACATCGGCGCCGCCGAGGCGCCATTCGCCGCCGACGTTGATGGGGAGCAGTTCGGTGGAAATCATGGGGTGACTCGCTTCAGGGGGAGCTTCAGATCGTGAGGGCCGCTACGCGGTTGCGCAGCGCGCGCACGGCGCTGTACACGGTCAGCGCGGAAGTCTTGGGATTGGCCGCCAGCGGCTTGTTGCGCATGGTCAGCTCGAAGTTGCCGAAGGCACCTTCGGCTTCGACGGTGTGGACGTTCTCGGTGACCGACGGATCGGCAATCAGGCGCACGCTGGTGCGGTCCAGGCCCAGGCCGGCGAGCGACACGGTGGCCGCGACGTTGGCGTTCTTCGGGTAGAGCGTCGCGGCCTCGCGCGCACTGCCTTCGAAGATCACGGTCGCGGCGGTCAGCGCGCCGAGATCGCGGCCCTGCTCGGCCGGCGTGCCCTTCCAGGCGTGCGGCGGCTTGCGGCCGGTGTAGCGCACGGTATCGAGGCCGCCGATGCGCGCCGCGGCCAGTGCATCGATGGCGCCGATCGCACCGGCGATCAGCTGCACCTGGGTCTTGCCGGCGACCGCCGCAGCTTCGAGCTTCTCGGCGAAGCCTTGCGCCGACAGCGCACCGACGGATGCCACGACGCAGGGCGTGCCACGCTGCAACGCGGGCAGCACATGTGCCTCGATGGCGGCGTGCCCCGCGGCTTCGACCACGAGATCGATGCCTTCGGCCGGCACGGCCGACACCACCTGGGCGCCGGGGGCGAGACGCGCGGCGACATCCTTCGTTGCCGCGAAGGCATCGGCGGGCACCACGATGGCTGCAACCGACAGCCCCGCGTCTTCGCGCAGCAGTTCGAGCGCAGCGGTGCCGATGGCGCCGCAGCCGATCAGGGCGATACGAACGGTCATTGCTGGTGCCCCGCTCACTTGCCGCCGCTCAGCGCGGGGATCTGCGTGATCTTGTTGGTCGGCGGGCCGGCGAAGGTGCTCTTGAAGCTGCCGATCGTCAGCATGTCGATCTCGAGCAGGAACGGGCCGTCGGTCGACAGGGCTTCGTCAAGACGCGCCGGCAGCTGGTCGAGGCTGGTCACGCGGGCATGCGGCAGCGCGATCGACTTGCACAGCAGGTCGTAGTCGGGCGTGTGCAGCTCGGCATAGCAGCGGCGGCCACCGTACTGCACGTCCTGGATGTTCTTGATGACGCCGTAGCTCTTGTCGTTCATGAGCACGATCACCATCGGGGCCTTTTCCTGGACCATGCAGGCGAGCTCGCCGAGGTTCAGGATGAAGCCGCCGTCGCCGGCCAGGCAGAAGGTCTTGCGGCCGGAGCCGGTGACCGCCGCGCCGATGGCTGCGCCGATCGCCATGGGCATGCCCTGGCCGATGCCGCCGCCGGTGGCGTGCACGCCTTGGCTGGGTTCAAACACCCGCAGTTCGCGGTTGCCCCAGGTGCTGTTGGAGACGGTCACGTCCCGCACCCAGTTGAAGTTGCGGCCGGCAGAAGCCTGGATCCGGCTCACGAGCTCGGCGTACGGGCCGAGGCCATCGCGCAGCGACGCGACAGCTTCGTCGTGCGCAGCGCGCAGGTCGGTCAGCAGCTTCGGATCGGCTTTGTACTTGGCGGCTTCGAGGCGATCGGCCAGGCCTTCCAGCGCGAGGGCGGAGTCGCCGCAGACGAATGCGTCGGTCGTGTAGCAACGGCCTTCGACGGCGCCGTCGGCGTCGATGCGGTAGAGCGGGCGCGGGAGCTTCAGCTCGTACTTCAGCGTTTCATTGCCGCGCAGGCGCGAACCGACGACGAGCATCGCATCGCAGGTCTGGTAGAGCGCCTCGACGGGCTTCTGGATGTTGTAGGCGCCCAGCGAGCCCGGATCGTCCTCGGGCACCGTGCCACGGCCTTGCGTCGTGGTGACCACGCCGAAACCGAGCTTCTGCAGGCGCTTGATGGCCGCGCCGGCATGGCGGGCACCGCCGCCGATCCACAGCATCGGGCGCTTGGCCTTCGCGAGGTTCGCGGCCAGTGCGTCGAGGCCGGCCTTGGACGGAACCGCGGCTTCGATGGGCAGCGGCGACAGGTCTTCGGGCATCGCGACGAGCGCGGACTGGATGTCGATCGGGATCTCGACGCTGACCGGGCCGGTCGGCGCGGTCAGCGCGACCTGCACCGCGCGCTTGAGCGTGCCGAGCACGTTCTCGACGCTGCGCACGCGGAAGGCAGCCTTCGAGACGGCCTTGAGCATGGTGAGCTGGTCCGGTGCCTCGTGGATGTACGACATGCCCTTGTCGATGTAGGGCGTCTCGATCTGGCCGGTGATGTGCAGGACCGGCGCGCCGGCGGTCAGCGCCTCGACCATGCTGCCGGCGATGTTGCCTGCGGCCGGGCCGGTGCTGGTGATCGCCACGCCGAGGCTGGCGGTCGAGCGCGCATAGGCGTCAGCCATGTTGCCCGCACCCGCTTCGCCGCGCGCCGAGATGAACCGGACCGCGCCGCGCTGGGCGAAGGCGTCCAGGATCGGCATGTTGTGGATGGAGATGACGCCGAACGCAGCCTTGACGCCGCACTGTTCGAGGAAAGCCGCGACGACTGCGCCGACGGTGACGGTGTTGGTGG
This sequence comes from Variovorax sp. YR216, assembly GCF_900107745.1. Classification (GTDB taxonomy): domain Bacteria; phylum Pseudomonadota; class Gammaproteobacteria; order Burkholderiales; family Burkholderiaceae_C; genus Variovorax. The sequence goes on from NZ_FNRO01000001.1 coordinate 708,225, forward strand.
GGTTATGCATGGCGGGAATGGCCTCCGGAGATGTCGATGTGGGCGCCCGTCGTATAGGAAGCGAGGGGCGAAGCGAGGAAAAGGATGGCGCGCGCGGCTTCGACGGGAAGTCCGAGGCGGCCCATGGGGATGTGCTTGCTCTTGGCGAGCTGGCCGGTCCAGGTGGGCCAGTCGAGGCTCTTGTCTTCGCGCGCCTCGAAGCGGCGGCGCCATTGCCCGGACTCGATCAAGCCGATCAGGATGCCGTTGACGCGCACGCCTTGCGGCGCGAACTCGGTGGCCATCGAGCGCACGAGGTTCAGCAGACCCGCACGTGCGGCCGAGGTGGCGACCATGTGCGGCTCGGGCTGGCGCGCGAGCAGCGAGTTGGCACAGACGATGGCCGCGTCGCCGAGCAACACGCGCTGGGCCGCGAGCTGCGGCAGGAAGGCGCGCGTGGGATTGATGACCGAGAAGAACTTCAGGTGCAGCTCTTCGGTCCACGCCGCGTCTTCGGTGTTGGCGAAGGTGCTGACGCGGCCCTGCCCCGCGTTGTTGATGAGCATCGACGCAGCGCCGAGCGCGGCGTCGCTCTCGGCCGCGAAGCTCTGCACCGATTCGGCGTCCAGCACGTCGCAGGTGCGGGCGAACAGCTCGGCCTTCGGGAACCTGGCGCGAAGGCCCGCCACCGCGCCATCGAGGCGCTCGGCATTGCGGCCGCACAGCGCGACCGACGCGCCGCATTCGAGCAGCAGCTCGACCGTCGCAAGGCCGATGCCGGAAGACCCGCCCGTCACGACCGCGACGCGGCCTGCGAGCGCATCGGGCGCGAAGAAGGGAGTGGAGATCGTTGGCGTGGTCATGATCGTCTCAAGCCCGGTCGTCGGCGCGGGTGCCGTTCCGAAGTGGAACCACCTTGGCCGACGCCGCGGGCGAATAGTTCAGGAGGCCGGAGATGGCATCGGCGGTATCGCGCACGCGCTGCACCATCTCGTCCATGCGGTTCTCTTCGATATGGCCCGAAGTGATGGTCGCGCCCAGCGCCGCCACGATGTGGCCGCTGTGGTCGCGCACCGGGGCGGCGATGGTCGAGATGTTCGACTCGAAGAAGCCTTCGCCCAGCACGTAGCCGCGCGAGCGGTCGGCCTGGACCATGTCGAACAGCTCGGTGACCGTCTTCGGCGTGCTCGGCGAGAAGGTCTCGAGCCGCTCTTCGGGATAGAGCGCGCGCAGCTGCGGCAGGCTCAGGTCTTCCAGGAGGATGCGGCCGAGCACCGTGGCATGCGCCGGCAGGCGCGTGCCGACCGTGACCGAGCTGGCGAACGGCGTCGGCGGCGCGACCTTGGCCACGTAGACGATCGAGCGGCCGTCGCGCACCACGAGGTTGCAGGGCGTGCGCACGTCCTCGCACAGGCGCTGCAGGAGCGGCGTGCCGAGCTGCGTGAGTTCGAGCGACGCGAGGTACTCGAAGCCCAGACGCAGCACCGCGAGGCCGAGCCGGTAGTCGCGGCCGCCTTCGGTCTTCTCGAGGAAGCCCATGTTCTCGAGCGTGGTGAGCAGACGGAAGACCGTCGAGCGCGGCAGGTCGAACCGGCGCGCCAGCTCGGGTGCGGACAGCGTGCGGTTCTCGCGGCTGAATTCGCACAGCACGCGAAGGCCGCGCTCCAGCGCCGGAACGTTGTACCGGTCGGAGCCCTCTTCGATCACTTCATTGCCAGGGGTGGTCATAAGTCTCTGGTTCTGTTGCTTGTTGTTCGGGTCAGGCGGCCAGCGCTTCTCGCAGCAGTGGCGCCACCACCGCGGGCCGCTCCACGTAGCTGGCATGGCCCGCGCCGGGGAGCAGTTCGAGCGCGACGCCGCATTGCCTCGCGACTTCCTCGCAGCTCGCAGGCGTCGTGACCACGTCGAGCTCGCCGCAGGCGACGCGCACCGGCATCGCCGGCGGCAGGTCGGCCAGCAGGTCGGCGCCGCAGAGCAGCTCGACGGCCTGCCGGTAGCCACGGTCGTTCAGTCGGGCCATGTTCCAGCGCACCCATTGGCGCGCGACTTCGCTGGCGTTGTCCGACACGAGGCGGCCCGAGCGATGGGCGGCCATGCCGGCGACACCGAGCTTGTCGAGCGTATCGAGGCGCTCGGCGCGAACGCGCTGGCTGGCTTCCGTGCGCGTGCCGTAGCCGGCGGCCGGGCTGATGAGCACCAGCCGCCGGATGCGCGCAGCCAGCGGCGAACCCGGACGAGCCGCCGAAGCCGCGGTGAGCGCGCCTAGCGAATGACCGACCAGCACGCACGATTCGATTTCCATCGCGTCGAGCAGCCCGAGCAGGCGCTCGGCATAGTCCGCCGCCTTCGGCGCGTCGGGCGTGAGCGGCGTGGAGGCGCCGTAGCCCGGCGCGTCCCAGGCGATCAGCCGTGCATCCGATTCGAGCAGCAGCGCCGTGTCGAGCCACGACGCCGCCCCCGAGCCGATGCCATGCAGGCACACCAGCGCGGGACCGGCGCCGCATTCACGCACCGAGACGACACCGCCGCGCACCGGCACGCTGCGCGCGGGAAAGCGCGCCTCGAGGCGGGCCACTTCGGCTTCGGGCAGCACGGAGATGTCGGTCACGGCGGCGTTGCTCATTGAGGTTCCTCAGCGCTTGATCTTGGCGAGGGGGTGATCGGCCGGATAGGTCGGCGTGATCGGCTTCTTGGCGCCGAGCATCACGCACATCAGCGCGTCTTCGTCGCCGACGTTGATTTCCTCGCGGTACACGCCCGGGGGAACCGACACGACGTCGCGGTCGGTCAGGACGGTCTCGTAGCGCTCGCCTTCGGGCGTGGTCAGCACCACCTTGAGCTTGCCGCGCAGGACGAAGAACACTTCTTCCACGTCGGTGTGAATGTGCGGCGGGCCTTCATGGCCGGCGGGGATCACCATCGTGGAGAAGGTGAAGTTCTCCGACGGGATGGTGTTCATGTCGGTCGAGACACCGGTGCCGCCGGTGCCGATGTAGCGCATCTGCGCACGGCGGAACTTGGGGTCGTAGTCGGCCTGGAACTTGAGGGCGTCCCAGTCGTACTTGCGCGTGGAAAAGCGCGCGACGCGGGTGGTCATCCACGCCTCGAAGCTCGCGCCTTCGGGGCGGGCCCAGCTCGGTTGTTCGTTGTCGATGCTCTTTTGCTCGGACAGGTCGCTCATCGGGTACTCCTTTGTCGAAAAAATCAGTGCATGACGAAGCCGCCGTTGACGGCCAGCAGCTGGCCCGTCACGAAGCGCGACAGGCCGGACAGGCCGAACAGCACCGCGCCGCAGACGTCGACCGCCTGCTGCTCGCGCGGAATCGAACGGCCTTCAAGATACTTCTGGTGCCGTGCCATCGGCACGTATTCGGTGGCCTCCACCAGCGTGAGGCCCGGCGCCACGGCGTTGACCGTGATGCCATCGCCGCCCCACTCGCGGGACAGCGAGCGGGTCATGGAGATGACCGCGCCCTTGCTCGACGCGTAGGCGAGCAGGTTGGGTGCGCCCCAGAGGGCGGTGTCGGACGCGAGGTTGACGATCGCGCCGCGGCCGCTCCTGGCGAGCGCGGGTTGGCAGGCGCGGCTCATGAGCCAGGTGCCGCGCACGTTGACGTTCATCACGCGGTCCCACATGTCGATCTCGAGGGCATGGGCATCCTTGCCACCGGAGTTGGTGATCGCGGCGTTGTTGACCAGGCCGTCGAGGCCGCCGAGCAGCCGCACGGCTTCTTCGGCGCCCGCGGTGATCGATGCCGGGTCCGACAGGTCGATCGCGAGTGCATGCGCGTTGAAGCCCTCATCGCGCATGGCCTGCGCTTCGGTCTGCGCGAGGTCCGCCAGGATGTCGGCCAGCACCACGCTCGCGCCGGACTTGGCGATGCACTTGGCAAACGCCAGGCCCAGGCCGCGCGCGGCGCCGGTCACGAGCACGCGGCGGCCCTTGAGCAGGTCGGCCGGCAGTTCGGCGAGCAGCGCATTCAGGCCGGCGGGATCAACAGTAGCGTTCACAACAGCGGTCATAGATAAATCAGTCCTTCAGAAATCCCGCGGAACCGGCTTCGCCGGGCCGCTGGGATTGCCCCCAGAGAGGGGGTGTCCGAGCCACACGAAGTGGGCGAGGCTGGGGGTGAGTGTTCAGTCGGCCTGGATACCTTGCTCTTTGATGATCCGACCGAAGCGCGCGAAATCCGAGGCGTTGGTCTTCGCCAGCGTTTCCGGCGTGCCGCCGAGCGGCAGCGCCCCGAGCGTCTCCATGCGTGCCACCACGTCAGGCATCTTGATGATCTCGTTGAAGTGCGCGTTGAGCGTCTTCACGACTTCGGGCGGCATGCCCTTGGGGCCGAACAGGCCGTGCCAGGCGGTGACTTCCACGTCCTTGACGCCCAGTTCCTGGAAGGTGGGCACGTTCGGCGCGAGCGGCGAACGCTTCGTGTCGGCGATCGCCAGCACGTTCAGCTTGCCGCCTTGCAGGTAGGGAGCCACCGGGCCCAGCGTGATGTAGGTCAGCGGAACATGGCCACCCAGCAGGTCATTGACGGCCGGTGCGACGCCCTTGTAGGGCACATGGGCCAGCTTCAGGCCGGTGGCCTTGTTGACCATCTCGCCGAGGATGTGCATCGGCGAGCCGCTGCCCGGACTGGCGTACGTCAGTTGCTGCGACTTGGAGGCGGCCGCGAGGTCCTTGAAGCTCTTGATGCCGGACGCCGAGGTCGACACCAGTGCCAGCGGCAGCGTGCCGGTCTGGATGATGGGGGTGAAGCCGTTCAGCACGTCATAGCCGCCCGAGCCGGCCTTGAGGACGAGCTGCGCAATGGAGAACGTGCTCGGCGCGAACAGGAGCGTGTAGCCGTCCGCAGGCGCCTTGGAGACGATGCTGCTGCCGATGACGCCGCTGGCGCCCGGCTTGTTGTCGATCACGACGGGCTGCCCGATGCGGGTGGACAGCTTCTCGGCGTAGAGACGCGCAAGCGCATCGGTGTCGCCGCCGGCCGGATAGGCCACCACGATGGTGATCGGCTTGGTCGGATAGCTCTGCGCCCAGAGCGGCCCGGCGCCGGTGGCGGCCGCGAGCGAGAGAGCGAGAGCGAGGGCTTGGCGACGTGTCTGCTTCATCATGGTGGTCTGCAATCCGTACGAGGTTGAAACTGAGAACCGGCCTCCACTCCAGATGCAAATGAGCGGGTCGAAATGCCTGCCTTGCTTGCCGCCGGATTCGTTTTACTAATTAAACAATGATCTATTGGTGAAACGATGGATGAAGAATATGCCGAAAACCATCCGCAAACATAGGTAGAAACCCTATTCTTTACGTCCACTTACAGGCAATGTCACGCGCCTGACGCCGTTCGGTGGCCTCGCTTCAGCACTCGCGCGCCTGATTGCCGCCTGACTCTGGCGGCCCGGACAAACCCCGAACGCGCAGACGGCTGATCGACAGCTTGGATTCCTACGGTGGGCAGGCACGCACTAGAGCTCACTCCGGAGACACGCATGACCTCAGCGACCCTGGCGCCCGGGAACACCGCGCCCCACCACGACACATCCAAGCTCGGCGCGGTGCTGCGCGTGACGAGCGGCAACTTCCTCGAACAGTTCGACTTCTTCCTGTTCGGCTTCTACGCCACCTACATCTCGAAGGCCTTCTTCCCCGCCAGCAGCGAGTTCGCGTCGCTGATGCTCACCTTCGCGGTGTTCGGCGCCGGCTTCCTCATGCGGCCGCTGGGCGCGATCGTGCTCGGCGCCTATATCGACAAGGTGGGGCGCCGCCAGGGCCTGATCGTCACGCTGGCGATCATGGCCAGCGGCACGGTGCTGATCGCCTTCGTGCCGGGCTACGCCACGATCGGCCTCGTGGCGCCCGTGCTCGTGCTGCTCGGGCGGCTGCTGCAGGGCTTCTCGGCGGGCGCCGAGCTCGGTGGCGTGTCGGTCTACCTGTCGGAGATGGCGACGCCCGGCCGCAAGGGCTTCTACACCTCCTGGCAGTCCGCGAGCCAGCAGGTGGCGATCGTGCTGGCCGCGGCGCTGGGCTTCGCGCTCAACGAGATGCTCGATCCGGCCATGCTCTCCGCATGGGGCTGGCGCATTCCCTTCTTCGTCGGCTGCATGATCATTCCCTGCATCTTCGTCCTGCGCCGCTCGCTCCAGGAGACCGAAGCCTTCCAGGCGCGCAAGCACCACCCGAGCACGCGCGAAGTCCTCCGGTCGATGATGCGCAACTGGCGCATCGTGCTCGCCGGCATGCTGCTGGTCGCGATGACGACCACCACGTTCTATCTCATCACGGTCTACACGCCGACCTTCGGAAAGACGGTTCTGCACCTGAGCGCGCGCGACAGCCTCATCGTGACGCTGCTCGTGGCGGTGACGAATTTCATCTGGCTGCCGATCGGCGGTGCGCTGTCGGACCGCATCGGCCGCAAGCCGCTGCTGCTCGCGGTCACGATCCTTGCCATCCTTACCGCCTACCCCGCGATGCACTGGCTCGCCGCGGCGCCGAGCTTCGGCCGGATGCTCGACGTGCTGCTGTGGTTCTCGTTCCTGTTCGGCATGTACAACGGCGCGATGGTGGTGGCCCCGACCGAGGTGATGCCGGTCGAGGTCCGCGTGGTGGGCTTTTCGCTCGCCTACAGCCTGGCCACGGCCCTTTTCGGCGGCTTCACGCCCGCGATCTCGACCTGGCTGATCGAGGCCACCGGCGACAAGGCGGCGCCGGCTTACTGGCTCAGCGTGGCCGCGGTGTGCGGCCTGGGTGCGACGCTCGCGCTCTATCGCAAGGGGCGCCGGCCCGGCGCCGCAGCCGCGTAGCGCGGCAGAATCGCCGGATGAGCACCCCCCTCCCCGCCGCCGTCGTTTCGGCCTTCGCGCGTGCCGGCGCACTGCGCGCCTCGATCAATCTCGGCAACCCGATCCTCGCGAACAAGGATCCCGCCAGCGGCGAGCCGGTCGGCGTCTCGGTCGATCTGGCCCGGGAGTTCGCGCGCCGGCTGGGCGTGGCGATCGAGCTCGTGGTCTTCGAGAAGGCCGCCGCCTCGGTCGAGGCGGTGCGCAGCGAGCAGGCCGACATCGGCTTCTTCGCCATCGATCCGCTGCGCAGCGAAGGCATGCAGTTCACCGCGCCCTACGTGCTGATCGAAGGCAGCTACCTCGTTCCGACGTCCTGCGCACTGCAGCGCAACGAGGACGTCGACCGCGCCGGAACCCGCATCGCGGTCGGTGCCGGGAGCGCCTACGACCTCTTCCTCACGCGCGAGATCAAGCAGGCAGACATCATTCGGGTGCAGGGCGCGAAGGGCGTGATGGAAAGCCTGAACGCAGGCCAGGTCGAAGTGGCGGCCGGCATCCGGCAGGTCCTCGAAGCCGAAGCCGCAGGCACGCCCGGGCTGCGCCTGCTGCCCGGCCGCTTCATGGTGATCCAGCAGGCGATGGGAACGCCCGCCTCCCGCGGCCCCGAAGCCGGTGCCGCCCTGTCGGCATTCGTCGAGGAGATGAAAGCCAGCGGCTTCGTGGCGGATGCGCTCAAGCGGCACCGCGTGCAAGGCGCCAGCGTCGCGCCCGCGGGCCACACGGCCTGAACTCGCTGTCTACAAGCCGAGTTCGGACACGAGCCTGGCGGCCGGCCAGCGCTCCTTGCGCTCCGGCCAGGCTTCGAGCAGCTCAACCATCTTTGCATTGAGCGGCGCTTCGCCGCCGTGCTTGCGCGCAAGGCGCACCACCTCGCCGCAGAGCGCGTCGATCTCCGTACGGCGGCCGAGCGCGAGGTCGTCCGCCATGCTCGAACGCGCCTTGGCGTCGATACGCAGCATGCGCGCGGCCACGAGGCGGAACAGCGGAGTCGGCAAGCGCAGGATGCCCGGCAGCTTGTGCGCCGGCACCGCCGCGAGCTGCGCCGGCTGGATGCCGGCCTGGCCGAGCGCGTCCAGCGCCTCGTCCATCAGGGCGGCGAGGCAGCGCCGGTAGCCGCGCTGCAGCAGTTCGTCGCGCAGCGGAAGTCCCGACAACGCATTCACCGGGTTGTTGAGGTTCATCAGCAGCTTGCCCCACTGCACCGGCACGAGATCCACATGCAGGTCGATGGGAACGCCCGCGCGCTCGAACACCGCGACCCAGCGCCGGAGCACCGGATCGTCCTTCGCGGCCAGGCGACCGACCGTGCCCCGGTGGAAGGCACCGGGGCCAAGCTCGGCGATGTTGTAGGGAACCATGGCCGGCAGGACGTTGAGCCTGGGTGCGGCCTTGGCAGCGACCTCGGCGTTCGAGATGCCGTTCTGCAACGACAGCACCGCGGTGCCCGCCGGCAGCTGCGCCGCGAGCTCGGCCGCGGCATCGGCTGTCGCACCGCTCTTGACGGTAAGGAGGACCAGCGCCGGACGAACGCCCGAGGGGACCTGTTCGTAGACCCGGATCAGGCCGGGCGGCACGTGGTGGTGGATGCCCTCGATGTTGGTCAGCGTGAGGCCGCGCGAATCCAGTGCGCCGATCACGCGCGGACGCCCCACGAAGCCGACGCGAACGCCCGCAGCCGCAAGACTGCCCCCGATATAGCACCCGACCGCGCCCGCCCCCATCACGAGGACGTCGACCGCCGAATCCTCGTTCATCCCTTGGCTTGGAGTCGTTCCGCCACCCAGCCCTGGACCGACTGCAGCGCGGCCGGAACGCCGGCGGCATCGGTGCCGCCAGCCATCGCCATGTCAGGCTTGCCGCCGCCCTTGCCGCCCACCTGCTGGGCGACGAAGTTGACCAATTCGCCCGCCTTGACCTTGCCCATGGTGTCGGACGTGACGCCGGCCGCGAGCTGCACCTTCGCGCCATCGACCGCCGCGAGCACGATGGCTGCGGTCTTGAGCTTGTCCTTGAGCTTGTCCATCGTCTCGCGCAGCGTCTTGGCATCGGCGCCGTCGAGCTTGGCCGCGAGCACCTTGATGCCGTTGACGTCGACCGCCTGCGCCACCAGCTCGTCGCCCTTCGACGATGCGAGCTTGCCCTTGAGGGCGCCCACTTCGCGCTCCAGCGCGCGGACCTGCTCGAGCACTTGCGAAAGACGCGGCTGCAGTTCGGACACGGGCGCCTTGAGGGTCGCGGCGGCGCTGTTCACGGTGGCTTCGAGCTGCTGCAGGTAGGTCAGCGCGTTGGCACCGGTCACCGCCTCGATCCGGCGCACGCCGGCGGCCACGCCGCCTTCGCTCACGATCTTGAACATGCCGATGTCGCCGGTGCGCGCGACGTGCGTGCCACCGCACAGCTCGCGGCTGCTGCCGATGTCGAGCACGCGGACCGTCTCGCCGTACTTCTCGCCGAAGAGCATCACGGCGCCGGTCTTCTGCGCCGATTCCATGTCCATCAGGCGCGCCTGCGTCGCCTCGTTGGAGAGGATCTCGGCGTTCACGCGGCGCTCGACCTCGGTGATCTGCTCCTGCGTGACCGGCGCGTTGTGCGCGAAGTCGAAGCGCGTCTTGTCGGCGTCGACCAGCGAGCCCTTCTGCTGGACGTGGCCGCCGAGCACTTCGCGCAGCGCCTTGTGCATCAGGTGGGTCACGCTGTGGTTGCGCATCGTCGCGGCGCGGAGCTGGGTGTCGACGCGGGCGGCCACGACATCGCCGACCTTGAGCGTGCCCTGCGTCTGCGTGCCGTGGTGGCCGAACACGTCGGCCTTGATCTTCTGGGTGTCGGCCACCCCGAACTGCACGCCCTCGGCGACGAGCACGCCCTGGTCGCCGACCTGGCCGCCGCTCTCGGCATAGAACGGGGTGGTGTCGAGCACGACGATGCCGGGCTGGCCTTCGCGCAGCTGCGGCACCGGCGCGCCCTCGAAGTACAGCGCGACGACCTTCGCCTTCTCTTCCAGGTGCTCGTAGCCGGTGAAGACGTTGCCCGCGCCGGTGTATTCGACGGCGCGTTCCATCTTGAACTTGCCCGCCGCGCGGCCTGCGGCCTTCTGCTTTTCCATCGCGGCGTTGAAGCCGGCCTCGTCCACCGCCACGCCGCGCTCGCGGCACACGTCGGCCGAGAGGTCGAGCGGGAAGCCGTAGGTGTCATGCAGCTTGAAGGCCACGTCGCCCGGCAGGACCTTCGCGCCATCGGCGAGGGCCGCGTCGAGGATTTCCATGCCGTTGGCGAGCGTCTCGAAGAAGCGCTCTTCCTCGGCCTTCAGCGTCTCGGTGATGCGCTGCGCGTCGGCGCGCAGCTTGGGATAGGCGTCGCCCATCAGCACCACGAGGTCGGGCACCAGCTTGTGGAAGAAGGGCTTCTTCTGGTCGAGCTTGTAGCCATGGCGGATCGCACGGCGCACGATGCGGCGCTGCACGTAGCCGCGGCCTTCGTTCGACGGAATCACGCCGTCGGCCACCAGGAACGCGGTCGCGCGGATGTGGTCGGCGATGACCTTCAGCGAGTTGTTGCCGAGGTCGGCGCAACCCGTCTCGCGGGCAGCGGCCTTGATGAGCGCGTCGAAGATGTCGATCTGGTAGTTGCTGTGAACGTGCTGCAGGATGGCCGCGAGGCGCTCCAGCCCCATGCCGGTGTCGACGCAGGGCGCGGGCAGCTTCACGACGCTGCCGTCTTCCTTCATGTCGAACTGCATGAACACGTGGTTCCAGATCTCGATGAAGCGGTCGCCGTCTTCGTCAGGGCTGCCCGGAGGGCCGCCCGGGATCTCCGGGCCGTGGTCGTAGAAGATCTCGCTGCACGGGCCGCAGGGGCCGGTGTCCGCCATCATCCAGAAGTTGTCTGACTTGTACTTGCCGCCCTTGTTGTCGCCGATGCGGATCACGCGCTCGGGCGCGAGGCCGATTTCCTTGGTCCAGATGTCGTAGGCCTCTTCGTCCTCGTGGTAGACGGTGGCCAGCAGGCGATCGGCCGGCAGCTTGAAGACTTCGGTCAGCAGTTCCCAGCCCCACTTGAGCGATTCGCGCTTGAAGTAGTCGCCGAAGCTCCAGTTGCCCAGCATCTCGAAGAAGGTGTGGTGGCGCGCGGTGTAGCCGACGTTCTCGAGGTCGTTGTGCTTGCCGCCGGCACGAAGGCACGCCTGGACGGACGCGGCGCGCACGTAGGGACGCTTGTCGGTGCCGAGGAACACGTCCTTGAACTGCACCATGCCGGAGTTCGTGAACATCAGGGTCGGGTCGTTGCCCGGCACCAGCGAACTGGAGGGCACCACGGTGTGGCCCTTGCTCTCGAAGAATTCGAGGAACGTCTTGCGAATGTCGGCAACGCTGAAGGTGGGCTGGCTCATCTTGGAATTGGCTTGTTGCAGAGGCGGCCTGCGTCGTGAAGCTGGTGCGCAGCGCCCCGCATCGAACCCACCTAACTGCTTGATCTGCTTGAACATTCGATTATAGGTTTGGGGAAGAATCCCACCCCATGCAGGATCGCCTCCTCGCCGACGCCGTGCTGCTGCTGCACGGCGCTTTCATCCTCTTCGTGCTGGCCGGCGGCGCGCTGGTCTGGCGCTGGCCGCGGCTCGCCTGGCTGCACCTGCCGGCCGTCGCCTGGGCGATATGGATCGAAGGGTCGGGCGGGATCTGCCCGCTCACACCGCTGGAGAACGAATTTCGCCACGCGGCCGGCCTTGCAGGCTACGGCGGCGGGTTCATCGAGCACTACCTGCTCGCGGCGATCTACCCCGACGGGTTGACGCGTGGCATGCAGATCGGGCTGGGCGCCTTCGTCGCGCTGCTCAACCTCACGGTGTACGCAGGGCTGCTTCTGCGGCGTTGAACGGCGACTCTTCGCGCAGCATCGCGACAGCGCGGCGAAACTGGAGTGCGCGGACCGCACCGTCAAGCTGCGCGAAGCGCTCATCCCCGAGCGTGGCACGCAGCGCGGGAGCGAGTTCCTCGAACCATGGCATGGCGGCGAGATCCTGTCGGTCCAGCGCATCGACGAGCAAGGCAAGGCCCTCGGGATCGAGCACCGGAGCCTCTTGCGCTTCCTGCAGTTCTTGCGTGCCGGCCGCCGTATCGAGCCATGGGCGAGCGGATGCTTCGAGCGCGCGCAGCGCCGCCACCAGCGCCTGCAGTGCGCGCCCGGCCGCCACCCGATCACCGGCCTTCAGCGCTGTTTCGCCATCGAGCGCCGCCTGCCGGACATCGCGGGCGCCGATCACCCCCGCGCTTCCCTGAAGCTTGTGGAGCCGCGCCCGAAGGGCATCGCCCGTGCCATCGTCACCGCACGCCGGTGCGCTCGCGGCCAGATCGGTGTACTCGCCGAGAAGCCCGCGCAGCACGCTGAGCAGCAGCGCCTTGTCGCCCACCAGGCGCGCGAAGGCATCCGCCGCATCGATGCCCTCGATGCGCGGCCAATCCGGCGGCGGCTCCGCGCGCGGCAAGGCCGATTCGGCCGATACGGAAGGTATGGAAGCTACGCCGCGCACGCGCTCAACGCATCGCCGCACGGTCCGGATCAACTCCTCGACCTCGAAAGGCTTGCTGATGAAGTCCGTCATGCCGGCTTCCAGCGCGCGATCGCGCTCGGAGATCAGTGCGCTCGCGGTCAATGCGATCACGGGCAGATCACGCAATCCCAGCTCGCCGCGGATGCGTCGGGTCGCCTCGTTGCCGTCGAGCACGGGCATGTGGACGTCCATCAGCACTGCATCGAAGGCATCGGGCGCGGCGCGCAACTGCGCGACCGCCTGCACGCCGTCGGAAGCCAGGCTCACGCGCGCACCCTCGCTCTCGAGGATGTGCCGGCACACGTCGAGGTTGATCGGGCTGTCGTCCACCACGAGCACGCGGACACCCTCGAGCCGCCACAGCGGATGCGGGTCGTCCGGCATCGGAAACGCATCGTCTTCGGCAGCCAACCCGAGCGGCAGAACCACCCAGAACTCGCTGCCCACGCCCGGCGTGCTGCTCACGCCGATCTCGCCGCCCATCAGTTCGGCCAACTGTCTGACGATGGACAGGCCCAGCCCAGTGCCGCCGAAACGCCGCGTGGTCGATGAATCGGCCTGCGTGAAGGGCGTGAACAGGCGGTCCAGCAACTCGGGCTCGATGCCGATGCCCGTGTCGGTCACCGCGAGTCGCAGCCGTACCCGGTGCTCGTCGCGCGCCATGGCATGCACGCCCAGACGGACCGAGCCCTTGGCGGTGAACTTGACCGCGTTGCTCAGCAGATTCACCAGGATCTGCCGGATGCGGGTGACGTCGCCGCGCAGGCGGTCGGGCAGGTCTTCGTCCGCGTCGAGCCGAAGCGCGATGTCCTTGTTGCCGGCCGCGACCGCCGCCATCTCGATCACGCCTTCGAGCAGCTCGCGCACGCCGAACTCGGTCTCGTCGATCACCATCTCGCCGGCTTCGATCTTCGAGATGTCGAGGATGTCGTTGATGACGCCGAGCAGCGCGGTGCTGGCGGTCTGGATCCTTTTCAGCAGCTCCCGCTGACGCTCGTCCAGTTCGGTCTGGCGCAACAGGTAGGCCACCCCCAGCACCGTGTTGAGCGGGGAGCGGATCTCGTGGCTCATGTTGGCGAGGAATTCGCTCTTGGCCCGGCTCGCCGATTCGGCCTGCGCGCTGCGCTCGTTGAGCGCCTCGTTGAGCTGCTCGAGCTGCGCCTGCGCCTCGCGCATGTCGGTCACGTCCACCGCCACCGTGATGAAGCCCTGCACCACCCCGGCGTCGTCGCGGTCGGGGATGAAGTGCAGCCAGTAGTGCACGACGGAGCCGTCGGCCATCTCACGAGTGCGCATCACGCGCTGGTCCTCGCCGGCGAGCACCGCGCGGATCATGGGCTGGTTCTCGCCAAGACGCACCGGCCCCAGAAGCTCTTCCATCGTGATGCCGGCCATCTCCGCAGACTTGCGGCCCAGCCAGCGCTCGTGCGCGTTGTTGGCGAAGGTGCATCGCAGGTCCGGCGTCCAGTAGGCCACGACGCCCGGGATGTTGTCCGTCACGATGCGCATGAAGCGTTCGTTTGATCGCAGGCGATGCTCGGCCACCTTCCGCTCCGACAGGTCGGCCGCGATCGCGATGAAGCCGACCACCGTGCCTTCCGCATCGCGCAGCGGACTCACGTTCAGGTGCACCGGGACGCGCCTGCCGTCCTTTCGCACGTAGGTCCACTCCCGCGCCTGCGCGCGGCCGGTGCCGGGCGCGGGCGCGAAGACCTCGCCGGCTTCGAGCGGACGGCCCATCTCGGTCGTGAGCGCCATTGACCGGCCGTGGACCTCGAATGCATCGTGGAAGCTGTTCATCTCCATCCGGTCGACGACCTCGGCGGCCGAGTAGCCGAGCAGGGCCTCCGCCGCGGGATTGAAAAGCGTCACCACGCCGCGCACGTCGGTCGCGATGATCGCGCTGGCGGCGCCGTCGAGGATCGCGCGCTCGCGCTGCGACAGCGCGGCCAGTTCGGCGGTGCGCTCTTGCACCTGCTGCTCCAGCGTGGCGTTCAGTTCGAGGATGCGCGCCTTGGTCGCCTTTTCGTGCGTGATGTCGCGCATGGTCTCGGCAACGCCGATCACGCGGCCGTCCGCGGCACGGATCGGCGCGGCGGCCACCGACACCGCGACCGGCGAGCCGTCGCGATGCCGCCGGAAGGTCTCGAACGCGGCGACCGACTTGCCGTCCGCGATGTGCCGAAGCAGCGTGACTTCTTCCTGCACGTAGTCGGGCGGCAGAAGCAGCGATTGCAGCGGCTGGCCCTGCACCTCCTCGGCGCTGTAGCCGAAGATCTTCGCGGCCGCGGCGTTCCAGTCGGTAATGCTGCCGTCGAGCCGGCAGCCGATGACGGCGTCGTTCGAACTGGTCACGATGGCCGCGAGACGGGAGCGCTGCTCGCCTTCGCGTTCCTTGCGGCGCTGGATGATCTCCTCCACGAACGAGAGGAGCGCCAGCAGCAGCGCGAGCACCAGGCCGATCGCGAAGATCGCCCACGGACTGCGCAGGTTGAGCTGGTTGATGAATCGCGGCTGCGCCTTGATGTCGACCTGCCAGGTCCGTCCGTAGAGCTGAAGCGGCCGCATGGTCTGGAGTTCGGTCTCCTGCCCGCCCAGCTGCCGCGGCGAAGTGAAGAAACGCTCGGGCCGGCCGCCGGGCGTCGCGTCCACCAGCGACATCGCGAAATCGCCGCCCTGGAAATCGAAGCCCTTCAGCACTTCGTCGATCCGCAGCGGGGTGTAGGCCCAGCCGAAGACATCGTCCGGCGTGCCGTGCGCCGCCGACGACCGCCGCTGCCGCTGCTGGAGTTTCCCGAGTTGGGCCTCGGCGCGGTAGATCGGCAGCAGCATCAACACCGAGCGCAACCTGACGCTCTCGGATTCCGACTGGACCAGCGTGATCGGCGCGGTGATCGTGGCCTGCCCGCTGCGCATCGCGCGTTCCGCCGCCGCGCGCCGCTTGGGCTCCGAAGCGATGTCGAGCCCGATGGCCGGGCTGCTCGAATCGCCCGGCTCGAAATACTGGACGACGAAGCGCTCGCCATCGTTGGGGCCGAGCTGATGGATGTGGAAATCCGGCTTGCCGTCGAGCCGCGCCGCGGCGATGAAGGCGGCCTCCTGCGCCGCCGGCACGCGCCGGATGTAGCCGAACCCGCCCGCCCCCGGGAACTCGCGCTCGACATCGCGCGAGGCCATGAACTGCGCGAAGCGCAACCGGGTGATCCCGCCTTCCCCTCCCGCGGCGATGACCGCGCCACGCGTGCTGCGCAGGCCGACCTCGTACGAATGCATCCGGTTGTCGAGTTGCTCCACTGCGCGCCGGGCCAATGCGTCGAAGCGCTCCTGCGCCAGCGACTCGTTGTATTGGAGCTGCAGCAACGCGGCGCCCACCGCGCCGCAAAGGCCGACGATCAGCCAGACCAGGGACCGCGCGGACTCACGAATCCCCACGGGCGCGTTCAGCCCGCGTCGGCGGCCATCGCCGTCGGGACTTCGCAAGCCGCCACCGCAGCCTGCGCGCGGCCAGCGGCGATGGCCGCTTCGAGCGCCTTCGCGGCCGAGGCGCCCAGCGCATCGACCGCCGCGACGCCGGCGGCGGTCAGTTCGCCACGGCGCGCCGCGTCGAGGCATGCCACGCCCGCGCTGCAGGTCACATGGCGCGACACCGCCGAGCCCTGGTGGCTGATGTCGAGCGTTTCGACCGCACGCAGCGCGCGGTTGGTCACATGCAGCGCGTCGTCGGCAGATGTATCGGGGAGAACCAGCGCGAAGCGCTCGCGATCGAGCCTCGCGGCGGCATCGCCCGGCCGCCGCGCGCTGCGGCGCAGCGCATCGCCGACCGCTGCAAGGCAGGCGTCGGTCGCCTTGCGGTCGTAGAGCGCCTCGAAGGACTGGAAGAAGTCGACCTCGATCAGCACCACGGAAACAGCCTGCCCTGCTTCCGCCGCGCGGGCGCTCTCGCGCGCGAGCGTCTCCGCGTAGGCGGCTTCGTTCGCCAGGCCGGTGAGACCGTCGATGCGCGACAGCCGGCGCAGGTCGTCCGACAGCCGCTTGAGCTTGAGTTGCGTGTTGACCCGCGCGAGCACCTGCTGCGCATTGAACGGCTTGCGGATGAAGTCCACAGCGCCCATCTGCAACACCGCGACTTCCAGCTCGGATTCCTGGTGGCTGCTGACGAAGATCACCGGCACATCGGCCAGCGCCGGATCGGCCTTCAGTGCCTCGCAGACCTGGAGACCGCTCATGTCGCCCATCTGCGCATCGAGCAGGATCAGATCGGGCGTCGCCTGTTGGCTCAGTTGCAGTGCGTCGGCACCGCTGGTGGCGAAGCGAAGGGTCGAGTAATCAGAAAGTATCCGACTCAACACCTGGATGATGTTGGGATCGTCATCGACGAGAAGAAGGCTCGCCTCCACCGGAAATTTCTTCATCGCTGGATTCTGCCGCAAGCACCCTGACGGTCAGCCCCGCGCGGGATAGCGCGCGATGAACTCGTAGCGCGACGGATACGCCGTGTGCGAGCAGACCAGTACGAATTCATTCACTTGCCAGGCGATCGGCGCCATCCCGGTCGGCGGGACCGCTCCGCGCGACCGGCGTGCGAGGGTGAGATGCGGCACCCAGTGCTCTGGCGGCACGACGAAGCCCGTGCTTTCGACCTGCCGCACGATGTCCTCGCGCAGCGCGCGCAGGCCTTGATGCTCGTCGGGCATCAGCACCGCGATCGGGTTGCGCCACGCCTGCGGCGTGCAAAGCTGCAACGTCATCGCGTGCATGCGCACGTCCGCGAGCCGCGCGGCGAGGAGCGATTCGCGCGAGTGCTCCACCTCGCCGAGGAAGTGCAGCGTCACGTGGATGCGCGCGGCATTCGTCAGCCGGACGCCGGCCGGCCATGACCACGTCTTGCGATGCGCCTCGATGGCGGCACGCACGGCCGGGTCCGGGAAGAGCCCGATGAAGAGACGCCGCGTCGGTTCGTGGATGGCATTCATCTGCAATTCGAGGTTACGTGCTCTCCGTGCATCGAAGTCCCGGCAAGGGTATTTCCCGAGCCACCGGCACAAACCCTGATTTGTATGATGATCGTGCAACCTGCCCAAAGGACGATGTGCAGGTGTGCGCGGCATTGTTTTCGCCCCTTGGGCGGTCACGTTCAGGCGGGCCCCACGTCCAGAACAAGGAGACAGCAATGATCTTTCGCACCCGCATCGTCGCCGCGGCCGCGGCATTCGCCTGCGCTTCCGCCATGGCGGCCGGCCCCTCGGTGGTCAACGGCCCTGGCGAGAACCCCGCCTGCTTCAAGCCCTGGGACGCCAGCACCAAGTACTTCCAGTGGCCGGCCAAGAAGGGGCCGTACCGCATCGCGCTGGCCAACGGATTCGTGGGGAATACCTGGCGCATCCAGATGATCAAGATGGCGAAGGCCTACGCGGCGACGCCGGAGATGAAGTCCAACATCAAGGAGTTCAAGATCGTCTCCACCGGCACCGACGTCGCCGCGCAGATCGCGGCGATCGACAACTTCATCAACTCGGGCTACGACGCGATCGTGACGATCGCGGTCAACCCGACTGCCTTCGCGCCGGTGATCAAGCGCGCGAACGCGGCGGGCGTGGTGGTGGTGCCTTTCGACAACGTGCTGGACAGCGACCAGGTGATGATGGTCAACGAGGACCAGCTCGCCATGGGCCAGCAGTCCGGCGAATGGGTGGTGAAGAACATCCCGAGCAAGAGCGGCAAGCTGCTCGAAGTGCGCGGGGTGCCGGGCAACTCGGTGGACCGCGATCGCCACCTGGGCTTCCGCAAGGTCGTGGAAGCGCCGGGCAACAAGTTCGAGGTGGTCGAGGTCGTCGGCAACTGGGACGACGGCACCGCGCAGAAGGCGGTCGCCGATGCTGTCGCGGTGCACAAGAACTTCGACGGCATGTTCGTGCAGGGCGGCTCCACCGGCGCGGTGCGCGCGCTGATCGACGCCAAGCACAAGATGATCCCGGTCGCGGGCGAGGCCGAGAACGGTTTCCGCAAGCTCTGCGTGGAGCACGCCAAGGAAGGCCTGGTGTGCGCCTCGCTGGGCCAGTCGCCGGGCCTGGTCGCGATCTCGATGAAGGCTGCCGTGGCCGCGCTGCAGGGCAAGGTGATGCCGCAGATGATCTCGGTGCCGATCCCGATGGCGACGCATCCGAACTTCAAGGCGGGCGAGAACTACTTCCCCGATCTCACCGACAACTTCTTCACGACGAATGATTTCCCGCCCTGCGACGTGAATCTCAAGGCGACGGACATCATGTCCAAGGACGAGAAGAACAACTGACGAACAGAGTGGCCGTTCCTGCTTTGGAACCGATCCTGCAGCTGGTCGACGTCTCCAAGCGCTACGGCGGGGTGCGCGCGCTGGAGCGCGCCAGCTTCGCCTGCGCGCCCGGCCGCATCCACGCGGTGCTTGGCGAGAACGGCGCCGGCAAGTCGACACTGATCAAGATCATGGCCGGCGTGGTGCAGCCCGACGAGGGCCGCATCGTGCTGGAGGGCGCGGAGCGCCGCTTCTCGCATCCGCAGGAAGCGGTCGCAGCCGGCATCGCGTGCATCTTCCAGGAGCTGTCGCTGATGCCGGACCTCTGCGTCGCGGACAACATCTGCATCACCAATCCGCCGCGCCGGTTCGGACTGATCGACCGCAACGCGCAGCGCCGCATCGCCGAGGCCGCACTGGCGCGCGCCGGCGCGGAGGACATCCATCCGCTCGCGCCGGTCGAAAGCCTGACGCTGTCGCGCCGGCAGATGGTCGAGATCGCGAAGGCGCTCGCGCGCGATCCGAAGATCCTGATCCTCGACGAGGCGACCTCGGCGCTGACCACGGCGGACGTGGAGCGCGTCTTCTCGCTGCTCAAGCGCCTGCGAAGCGAAGGGCTCGCGATCATCTACATCTCCCATCGCATGAAGGAGATCGCCGAGCTCGCCGACGACTGCTCGGTGTTCCGCAACGGCAGCCACGTCGCCACCTTCCAGGCCGGCACGCGCAGCGATGCGGAAACCATCGAGATGATGATCGGGCGCGACATCGCACACGCCTTTCCGCCCAAGCCGGCACCGCGCGCCACGGGCACGGGCGGCGCACCGGCGCTGGAGACGCGCGCCCTCTCGTGGAACAACCGGCTGCACGACATCGACATGGCGGTGTGGCCCGGGGAGATCGTCGGGCTCGGGGGCCTCGACGGCCAGGGACAGCGCGAGTTCTTTCTTTCGCTCTTCGGCGTTCTGCGCGGCGTGACCGGTGAGGTGCGCCTCCAGGGCAAGCCCGCGTCGGTGCGCGATCCGCGGCAGGCCAAGAGCTCGCGCTTCGGCATTGCGCTGGTGCCCGAGGACCGCAAGACCGACGGCCTGATGCTGCCCATGTCGGTCAAGGACAACCTGAGCCTCGCCGCGCTCGATCGCCTCAGTCGCGCCGGCGTGCTGGCTGCCGCCGACGAAGCGCAGGCGGTCTCGCAGATCGTGCGCCGCCTGTCGATCAAGGCGCCGGATCTTGGCGATGCAGTCGGCACGCTCTCGGGCGGCAACCAGCAGAAGGTGGTGATCGGCAAGTGGCTGATCAACGCGCCGCGCATCCTGCTCCTGAACGACCCGACGCGCGGCATCGACGTCGGCACCAAGCAGGAGATCTACGCGCTGGTGCGCGCGCTGGCCGACGAAGGCGCGGCGGTGATGCTCTATTCGACCGACTACGCCGAGCTGATCGGCTGCTGCGACCGCGTCGCGGTGTTCTACGACGGACGGATCGTGCGCTGGCTGGCCGGCGCGGAACTCACCGAACGGGCGCTGGTGTCGAGCGCCCTCAATCTCGAACGGGCCGCCGCATGATGCATGCCGACTGGCGCCATCACCTGCGCGAGCACCGTGCCGTCCTTGCGACCGCGGTGATGTTCGTCCTGATCTTCGCGCTCTACATCGCCAAGCATCCGGTCGGCTGGAGCACGCCGGTGCTGACCACGGCCGCCAACAAGGGCGTGCTGCTCGCGATCGTCGCGATGGCGCAGACGCTGCCGGTGCTGACCGCCGGCATCGATCTCTCGGTGGGCATGGTCTTCGTGCTTGCGAACTGCATGGCCTCGCACCTGGTGATCGGCACGCCGCTGCAGGCGGGCCTCGGCGTCGTCGCGGTGCTGGCGACCGGCGCGCTGTGCGGCTTCGTCAACGGGATCATCATCGTCTACGGCCGCCTGCAGCCGATCATCACCACGCTGGCCACCGGCATCATCTACTTCGGCCTCGCGCTGGGCCTGCGTCCGGTGCCTGGCGGCGACGTGCATGCGGGGCTGGCCGACGCGCTCACCGGCGCCCTGCCCGGCGGCATTCCGACGATGCTGGTGGTGCTCGTCGCGGTGGTGCTGGTGGTATGGGTGCCCTTTCGCCGTTCGGTGACCGGGCGCGCGGCGCTGGCCATCGGGTCGTCGGAAAGCGCGAGCTACATGTCCGGCGTCGCGATCGGCCGCGCCAAGATCGTGACCTACACGCTCGCGGGTCTGCTGGCGGCCATCGGCGGGCTTCTGCTCACCTTCGTGACCTATTCGGGCGAGGCGTCATCGGCCATTGGCGGCGTCTACACGCTGAACTCGATCGCCGCGGTCGTGATCGGCGGCACCTCGCTCGCGGGCGGCGCGGGCAGCGCGATCGGCTCGATCTTCGGCGCGCTCGTGCTGCGCACCATCGGCGACCTGCTGTTCGTGTTCGACCTCGAACCGCTGTGGCAGCCGCTGTTCCAGGGCGTGATCCTGCTGACCGCAGTGAGCTTCGGGTCGCTCCGGCTGCTCAAGGTCACCAACCGGCTCGAGATCTTCAGGTGAGGCTCGCCATGA
This sequence comes from Variovorax sp. YR216, assembly GCF_900107745.1. GTDB lineage: Bacteria > Pseudomonadota > Gammaproteobacteria > Burkholderiales > Burkholderiaceae_C > Variovorax. The sequence continues at coordinate 729,429 of NZ_FNRO01000001.1, forward strand.
GCACACTCGCGTTGCGTTTCAGGCGCTCCGGCCAGTTGCCGGTGCTCGCGGGCGCGCTGTGTACGGTCGCGCTGCTGCTGGTCGGCAGCCTCTATTCGAAGAACTTCCTGTCGCCGGACTACCTGCTGCTCCAGTTGCAGATCGCCTCCTTCCTCGGCGTGATCGCCACCGGCGCGATGCTGGTGATCCTGCTCGGCGGCATCGATCTCTCGGTGCCGTGGCTGGTCACGGCGGGCGGCATGATGTCGGCCGCCGCCGCGGGCTGGTGGAGTGGCGCGGGTGCGGCGATCGCGATCCCCTTCGGCATCCTGTGCGGCGCGGCGCTGGGCCTGGTCAACGGCATCGGCGTGGCGTATCTGCGTGTGCCGTCGATGATCTTCACGCTCGGCATCAACGCGGTGGCGCAAGGCCTGATCGTGGTGCAGACCGGCGGCTTCGCGCCGCAGGATCGCGCCACGCCCGCGATGCATCTGATCGCGACCGGCCGCTCGGTGCTCGGGATCCCGAACGCACTGCTGGTGTGGATCGCGGTCGGCGCGGCGACGATGTTCCTGCTGCACCGCACGACCTTCGGCCGCGCGATCTACGCGGTGGGCAACCGCGAGCGCGCCGCGTACCTTTCGGGCATCGACACGCGCCGCGTGACGCTGCTGTGCTTCGTGATCGCGGGCGCGTGCTCGGCGGCGGCCGGCGTGCTGCTGACCGGCTATTCGACCAAGGCCTACCAGGCGATGGGCGACGCCTACCAGTTGCCGGCCATCGCGGCGGTGGTGCTCGGCGGCACCAACATCCTCGGCGGACAGGGCTCGTACCTCGGCACCGTCGTCGGAGTGATCCTGATCACCCTGCTCCAATCGATTCTTTCGGTGATGCAGATTCCCGAGATGGGCCGGCAGGTCATCTACGGCGTCGTCATCATCGCGATGCTGCTGGTCTACGGACGCGGCCGCCGCCAGTCGGGCTGACAAGGCCGGGCATACGAACAGCAAGATATCCAAGGAGATTTCATGACGATCGAATCCGCAGCGAGCTACGAGGTGCTCGACCCTCGCTTCAGCCGGCTCATCTTCCCGACCGCGCACGTCGACAAGCTCTACACCGGCTGCCGTTGGGCCGAGGGGCCGGCGTGGTTCGCTGCCGGCCGCTACCTCGTGTGGTCCGACATTCCGAACGACCGCATGATGCGCTGGGACGAAACCGACGGCTCGGTCTCGGTCTTCCGCCAGCCCGCGCTCAATACCAACGGCCACACGGTGGACCTGCAGGGCCGGCTCGTCTCCTGCGAGCATCGCGGGCGCTGCGTGTCGCGCGTCGAACACGACGGCTCACGCACCGTGCTCGCCTCGCACTTCGAAGGCAAGCGCTTCAACTCGCCGAACGACGTGGTGGTGAAGTCCGACGGCAGCATCTGGTTCTCGGATCCGAGCTACGGCATCGACAGCGACTACGAAGGCGACGCCGCGCCCAGCGAGATCGGCGATCGCTGCGTCTATCGCATCGATCCGCAAGGCGGCTCGGTGGCACGCGTGGCGGATGGCTTCGTGCAGCCCAACGGCCTGGCCTTCTCGCCGGACGAACGGCTGCTGTACGTGGCCGACACCGGCGCGACGCATGTCACGGACGGGCCGCGCCACATCCGCCGCTTCCAGGTTGCAGACGATGGCCGCAGTCTCAGCGGCGGCGAAGTCTTCGCGACGTGCGCCGACGGCCTCTTCGACGGCTTCCGCATCGACACCGAGGGCCACCTCTGGAGCAGCGCGGGCGACGGCGTGCACTGCTACCTGCCGGACGGCACGCTGATCGGCAAGATCCGCCTGCCCGAGGTCGTCGCCAACGTGTGCTTCGGTGGGCCGAAGCTCAACCGGCTCTTCATCTGCGCGACGAGCTCGCTCTACGCGGTCTATCTCAACGCGCGGGCGGCGCGGCGAAGCGGTTCCTGACGTCTGTCGAACGGCCTATGTCGAGGGTTTTCCCTTATGCGTCAGCTCGACAACGGAGTAACCTTTTGTTTTCAAACTCCCGCGTGCAGGCAATGCACGAACTACCACTCTTTCAAGGGAGGAGGTTGCGATGCTTTTTGGAGAGTTCGTCCCGCGCGAACGCGCCGCCGCGATGGCCCGGGGCAGAGGGCCGCGGTCCGACGGCTTGCTTCAGTTCGATCCCGAGGAGGTCGGCAACGCGTACAACCGCCGGCCCTTCATCGTCAGGCACAGGCTGGCCGAACACCCGCTGCTGACGCCGCAGGCGCTGTTCTCGCTGTGCCGGCGGCTGCCGAGCGACTACGTCAAGCTCCGGCGCGGCGTCATTCCCGGCAATGCCCACTTCGATTCGTCCTACGACCGCTACCGGGACGGCCTCTCGCTGGAGGAAACGCTCGAGCATTTCGAGGAATTGAAGGCCTATATCTGCATCTACAACCCGGAGCGCGATTCGACCTATCGGCCGCTCATCGACAGCCTCCTGTCCGAGATCGCCGCGGCCATCGCGGACACCGATCCGGTCGTCACCTGGTTCTCGACCTACATCTTCGTCTCGACCAGCGGCGCAGTAACGCCTTATCACATGGACCGCGAGATGAACTTCCTGCTCCAGGTGCGCGGGGACAAGGAAGTGCTGCTCTGGGACCCCGCCGACGAGGAGATCCTCAGCCCCGCGGAAAAGGACCACCTGCTCTCCGGCTTCGGCGCCTGGCGGCCGATCTACAAGCCGTCGTTCGAGGCCAAGGCGATGCACTTCGACCTCCATCCGGGGCTGGGCGTGCACCACCCGTTCATCGCGCCGCACAGGGTCCACACCCTGGACGGCCTTTCGGTTTCGCTCGCGTTCACCTTCCGCACCCTCAAGTCCGACATGGCCACCAAGGCCCACAGCTTCAACGAGGTACTCAGGCGCCTGCACATGTCGCCGCATCCGATCGGGGAAAGCGATGCGGTGGATCACGTCAAGGCCGTCGCGTCGAATGCGGTGCGGGTGCCGATCAAACTGTGGCAGGCCCGAAGGCGGGTGATGAACTGGCCTACTCAGGCCAGCACGTAGACATCGAAAGCCGCGCCGGAAGGCAGACCACCGCGGGACGAGAGGCTGTTTCCGCGACGCTAGAATCCGGACCTGCGCGGGCGTAGTTCAATGGCAGAACGGCAGCTTCCCAAGCTTCATACGAGGGTTCGATTCCCTTCGCCCGCTCCACCTCCCTTTGGTTGCCATGACCACCTGGTCAGCCGGTCGTCAGACTAGTCCCGAGGGCAGCGAGAACTTCTCCGCACAAGGCCGGAATACGCTGAATCTCCTCTGTTCGGAGGAGATCACACGCCTCTAGACTGCCCCGGTCCACTTTCTACGCGTCGGGGCGTGCCGCCCCGCGCAGCTGCTTTGCCCCTCGCGATCGAACCACTGCTGCTGACCGAACTGCCGTCGCGGTCTCGCGTCAGCATCGTCATTGCGAGTTTCAACTACGGGCGCTTTCTCGGCGAATGTCTCGATGCCTGCCTGGGCCAGAGCAGGCCGCCGGACGAGATCGTCATCGTGGACGACGGCTCGACCGACGACACCTGGGAACTCCTTTCAGGCTACATGGCGCGTCACCCGCAGGTGCGCGGCATTCGCCAGCTCAACGCCGGCGTGTGTGCCGCCACCAACAGCGCGATCGCGGCTGCGACGGGCGATGTGCTGCTCCTGCTCGATGCGGACGACATCCCGGCGAAGACCCGCGTCGAACACGTCCTGGCCGCGCTGCGGCGGCCCGTGGAGGGCCGCGTCGCCGGCTGGGCGCATCATCCCCTGCAGCGCTTCTCCAAGACGCACGACGACCTCGGTCTGACGCCGCACTATCACGCGCCACCCGAGGGCTGGTTCGGCCGACAGGTCCTCGAGCGCGCCCAGAGCCCGGTGGCCACCATGACCTCGGGGCTCGCGTTCCGGCGTGAACTGCTCGAGGCGATCGGACCTATCGCGGAGGACCGCAGCCTGTCGCAGGACATGCAGTACTGGCTCGCGGCCGCGCTGCTGAGCCCCGTAGCCTGGATCGCGGAGCCACTCGGGCGCTACCGCGCCCACGACGTCTCGAGGTCCTTCGGCGGGATGCTCTCGACCTTGCCCAAGGTTCAACTCATGCGCAGGCGCGTCGAGCTCGTCGATGCCTGGATACACCAACTGCTCGAAAGACAAAGGCCAGCGGCCGCGCCAGACTGGCGCGTGCTCGACGAACAGCCTGCCTACAACTGGCTGCGCTTCCTCGAAGGCTGGCTCGCGGGATCGGGACGGGACTTCGCCCTGCTCATGAAGGTGCTGCGCCACCCCCATACCCGCATGGCGCCGCTTCAACAGCGCGTGTACCTCTACAGCAGCATCTGCCTGCCGCAGTCCTGGTTCACGGCGCTCTCGCGGTTGGTGTTCGGCGCGAGCCCGCTGAAGGCCTTGGTGCGGCGTAGCCTGGGCAGAAGCTGATTCCGGCCAGAGCAATGTCCTGCTGCTGCGCGCCGGGCCGCCGAGTAGGCCACATGACCACTTCACGCGCCAACGACCCGCCGCTAGACTGCCACGTCACCTATCGGCGCGCCGACAACCGCTGCGCGAAACTGCCTTGTCCATCGCCATCGAACCTTTGCCGCTGACCGCGCTGCCCGCGCAGCCTCGCGTCAGTATTGTCATTGCGAGTTACAACTACGGGCGCTTTCTCGTCGAATGCCTCGATGCCTGCGTGGGGCAGAGCCGGCCACCGGACGAGATCGTGGTCATCGACGACGGATCGAAAGACAACACCTGGGAACTGCTCTCGGACTACATGGCGCGCCACCCGCAGGTGCGCGGTATCCGCCAGCCGAACGGGGGCGTCTGCGCCGCGACCAACGCCGGGATCGCGGCCGCGACCGGCGATGTGGTGGTGCTGCTCGATGCGGACGACCTGCCTTCCGACAAGCGCGTCGAACGCGTCCTGGCCGCGCTGCAGCGGACCGTGGACGGCCGCGTTCCCGGTTGGGTCCATCATCCCTTGCGGCGGTTTTCCGAGACGCACGACGACCTGGGCCTGACCCCCCACTACCACACGCCGCCCGAGGGCTGGTTCGGCCCGCAGGTGCTGGAGCGCTCCCAGAGCCCGGTCGCAACCATCACCTCGGGGCTGGCGTTCCGCCGCGAACTGCTCGAGGCGATCGGGCCCATCGCGGAAGACCGCTGCCTCGTGCAGGACATGCAGTTCTGGGTCGCCGCTGCACTGCTGAGTCCGGTGGCCTGGATTCCGGAGCCGCTCGGGCGCTACCGCGCGCACGGCGTCTCGGAGTCCTTCGGCGGCATGTTGTCGAGCCTGCCCAAGGTCAAACTCACGCGAGAGCGCATCGAGATCATCGATGCCTGGCTGCGCGCGCTGATCCGCCGCCGGATGCCCGCCGCCCTGCCGCAGTGGCGCGGGCTCGACGAACAGCCCGGCTACAACTGGCTGCGCTTCCTCGAGGGCTGGTTCGCAGGCTCGGGGCGCGACTTCGGTCTGCTCATGAAGGTACTGCGGCACCCTGACACGCGCACGGCACCGCTGCAGCAGCGCGTGTACCTCTACAGCAGCACCTGCCTGCCGCAGTCCTGGTTCCTCGCATTCTCGGGACTGGTGTTCGGTGCGAGCCCGCTCAAGGCCTTCATCCGGCGCGGCCTCGGCAGAAGCTGACGCACGCGCGCGTTACCGCCCGGCAATGTGTGCTGTCTGCGCCTCGCCTTCACCCGGGGGAGCGCCCAGGTGGTCGACCAGCATGCGCGCGGCCGGCGACAGCGCCTCGACGCTGCGCACAGCCAGCACCAGCCGACGGCTCGCCCAGGCTTCATCGAGCGACACGGTCCGGATCCCCAGCGATGACAGGTAGAGCCTCGCGCTCAGCCGCGGCAGCACGCCAACGCCCAGTCCCGCAGCGACCATCAGCGCCATCGCGTCATACGCGCTGACCTGGATCCGAAGCCGCAGCGGCAAGCCGGCCTCGCTGGCCGCGCGGTGCAGCATGGCGTTGACCGCGCTGCCCGGATGCGCGCCGACGAATTCATACGCAAGCACCTCACGAAACCGCACTCGCCGCCGCCGCGCCAGCGCATGGCCGCGCGGCACCAGCAGCACGAGTTCGTCGGTGCGATAAGGCAGGAAGTTGAGCGATTCGCCATAGTCGCCGGCGTTGAGGATGCCGATGTCCGCGGTGCTGTCGGCCACGGCGCGCGCGATGGCGGTGCTGATGCGCTCCTGCAGATGCACCTGCACCATCGGCGCCGCCGCCATGAAGCTGCGCAGATCGTCCGGCAGGAACTGGGTGATGGCCGAGATGTTCGCGAACACGCGCACATGCCCGCGCAGCCCGGTGCCGAAGCCCGCCATCTGCTCGGCAATGTCGTCGAGCCCATTGAGCACGTTGCGCGCGAGTCCGAGCAGCGCGTGCGCGGCGGGCGTGGACCGGGTGCCGCGGTTGCTGCGCTCGAACAGCAAGGTGTCGAGCGCGGCTTCGAGTTCGCTGATGCGCTTGCTTGCCGCCGCCGGCGCGATGTGTTCGCGCTGGGCGGCGGCGGCAATCGTGCCTTCTTCCATGACGGCGACGAAGAGGCGCAGCGAGACCGGGTCGAGCTTCATGCGCCGCATTAGACACCCGGGTGCGGCCTGCCATCGCGTTTCGCGATGGCAGCCTCGCCAATGAACGCTTTGCGGCGCGGACGCCGCTCCGCATCATTGGCGCACCCTCACGGACGATGCACATGAAAGCACCACATCCCCAACCCGGCGCTGCCACGATCCAGGGCGCCCTGTCCGGACTGCGCGTGATCGAGATGGGCCAGCTCATCGCCGGCCCGTTCTGCGGCAAGACGCTCGGCGAATTCGGCGCGGACGTCATCAAGATCGAGCCGCCCGCCGACCCGGCCCGCCCCGGCGCGAGCGGCGGCGATCCGCTGCGCAACTGGCGGATGCTGCAGGACGGCACCTCCGTCTGGTGGCAGGTGCAATCGCGCAACAAGCGGTCGATCGCGCTCGACCTGCGCGCCGCCGAGGGCCAGGACATCGCGCGCCGGCTGATCGCCGAGGCCGACGTGCTGATCGAGAACTTTCGCCCCGGCACGCTCGAGGGCTGGGGTCTGGGCTGGGAGACGCTGCATGCGCTCAACCCGCGCCTGGTGATGCTGCGCATCTCGGGCTACGGCCAGACCGGCCCCTACCGCGACCTGCCCGGCTTCGGTGCGATCGGCGAAGCGATGGGCGGACTGCGGCACCTGACCGGCGAGCCCGGCCGCGTACCGGTGCGCACCGGCATCTCCATCGGCGACACGCTGGCCGCGCTGCACGGCACGATCGGCGTGCTGATGGCGCTGTATCACCGGGCGATGCACGGCGGACCGGGACAGGTCATCGACGTCGCGCTGCACGAAGCGGTCTTCAATGTGATGGAAAGCCTCATCCCCGAATACAGCGCGTTCGGCGCGGTGCGCGAAGCGGCCGGCAGTGCCCTGCCCGGCATCGCGCCATCGAACGCCTACCGCTGTGCCGACGGCTACGTGCTGATCGCGGGCAATGGCGACAGCATCTTCCGCCGCCTGATGGAAACCATCGGCCGCCCGGACCTCGCCAGCGCCCCCGATCTGCAAAGCAATGCGGGCCGTGCGGCGCGCGTCGATGCGCTCGATGCCGCGATCGGCGACTGGACGTTGCCGCGCACCATCGCCGAGGTGCTCGCCGCGCTTGGCGAGGCGCGCGTTCCGGCCGGCCGTGTCTACACCGCGCGCGACATCCACGAGGACCCGCACTACCGCGCCCGCGACATGATCCTGCGCCAGACCACGAGAGACGGCCGCGAGATCGACGTGCCGGGCATCGTGCCCAAGCTGTCGCTCACGCCAGGCACCGTGCGCAGCGCAGCGCCGCACCTGGGCGGCGACACCGACAGCGTTCTTGGCGAACTGGGACTGGCCTCCGGCGACATTGCGGCGCTGCGCAGCAAGGGAGCGGTGGCATGAGCAACCTCAATGCCTGGACCGGCGCCCGCCGCCGCATCCACATGCAGGAAGTCGGGCCGCGCGACGGCCTGCAGAACGAAGCCGCCTACGTCGCGACGGTCGACAAGATCGCGCTGATCGATGCGCTCTCGGATGCGGGGTTCGCGAAGATCGAGGCGACCGCGTTCGTGTCGCCGCAGGCCATTCCTGCACTGCGCGATGCGGAGATCGTGCTGCGCGAGATCCAGCGCAAGCCCGGCATCGTCTACACCTGCCTCGTGCCCAACGTGCGCGGCGCGGAACGCGCGATCGATGCGAAGGCAGACGAACTCAACCTCGTGATGTCGTGCAGCGAGACCCACAACATCGCCAACCTGCGCATGACGCGCCAGCAGTCGTTCGACGCGCTCAGCGAAGTCATGGCGCTCGCGCGCCAGGCAAAGGTGCCGGTGAACGTGTCGCTCTCGTGCGTGTTCGGCTGCCCCATGGAAGGCGACATCGATCCGCAGGTGGTGTTCGACTGGGCCGCGCGCTTCGCCGACGCCGGTGCGTGCGGCATCACGCTGTGCGACACCACGGGCATGGCCTATCCGACGCAGGTGTCGGCGCTGGTGCGCGACTTCCGCGGCCGCTTCGGGTCGCTCGAAACCACGCTGCACTTTCACAACACGCGCGGCATGGGCCTCGCGAACGTCCTCGCGTCGATCGAGGCCGGCGCGGACCGCTTCGATGCGTCGCTCGGCGGGCTCGGCGGCTGTCCCTACGCGCCGGGCGCGAGCGGCAACGTGTGCACCGAGGAGATCGTGCATGCGCTCGAACTCATGGACTTCGACACCGGCTGCGACCTCGAGGCGCTGATCGAAGCAGCAGAGCGCCTGCCCGCGCTGGTCGGCCACGACATCCCAAGCCAGATCGTGAAGGCCGGCCGGCGGCTGGACCTGCATCAGCCGCCGAAGGACTTCGCCATCTGGCGCGACCGCGCACTGGCGCGCTGACAGCCGTTCTTTGCACGCATTCGACACAACAAGGAGACATTGCATGACACCCACACACACCCGCCGCCTCTCGCGCCGCGCCATCGCCACGGGCGCCCTCGGGGCGATGGCGCTCGCGCTCGCGGGCCCGCTGCACGCAGAGAACTCGCAGGGCTCGGCCAGCGGCTACCCGAACCGCCCCGTCATGCTCATGGTGCCCACCGCAGCCGGCGGCACCACCGACCTCGCGGCGCGCATGCTCGGCGTGCAGCTTGGCACCGCACTGGGCCAGACCATCGTGGTCGACAACAAGGGCGGCGCCAACGGCGCGATCGCCGCGATGGCAGTCAAGCGCGCGGAGCCCGACGGCTACACGCTGCTGATGCAGTACTCCGGCTACCACGTCATCACTCCGCTGGTCAGCAAGCAGCCGCCGCAATGGCAGATGAACGACCTCACGCCGGTCGCGAACGTGCTGTCGGCGCCGCAGATCGTGGTGATCCGCGCGGACCTGCCGATCAGGAACATGGCCGAGCTCATCGCCTACGCCAAGGCCCACCCGGGCAAGCTCAACTACGCCTCGTCGGGCAACGGCTCGCTGCAGCACGCGACCGGCGCGATGCTCGAACAGCAGGCCGGCATCAGGCTCACGCACGTGCCATACAAGGGCACGGGCCCTGCATTGCAGGACTTGCTGGGAGGCACCGTCGACCTGACCTTCGGAACCGCCCCGCCCTTCGTGCCGCACATCCAGTCGGGCAAGCTGCGCGTGCTCGCCACCACCGGCAAGACCCGCCTGCCGAGCCTGCCTGACGTGCCCACGACCGCCGAGGCGGGCCTGCCCAAGCTCGACGCGACCTCATGGTTCGGCGTCTTCGCGCCGGCCCGGACACCGAAGCCGATCATCGACAAGCTGACGACCGAGATCGCCAAGGTCGTTGCCTCGCCGTCGTTCAAGCAGAAGGCGCTCGAGCAAGGCGCGGTGGCAGACTACCTGCCGCCGCAGCAGTTCGCCGATGCGATCAAGGTGCAGACGGCGCAGTGGGCCGAAGTGGTGAAGGCGACCGGCATCGAGGCCGACTGAGCTACAGGCCGGTGAGGCCGGTGAGGCCGGTGAGGCCGGTGAGGCCGGTGACGCTTATCGCTCGGCCTCGGGCTTGAGCTGCGAAGCGATCGCCTGGCCCATCGCAGTGAACCCTTCGGCGCCGAGATGGGTGTCGTTCGGGAGATAGAAGTCGACCCTTGCCTGCGCTTCTCTCAGGAAAAGTGTCTTCAGGTCCACGGACCGGATGCTGGTCGAGGCCAGCGCGCGCCAGACATCCTTCGGTGTGTCGAAAAGCGGCTCCTTCAGGTATTTCGAATAGACCGTGGACTTGTCGGGCACGACCGCCAGGATGAACTTCACGCCCCGCTTGTTCACGCTCTCCGAGATCTGGCTGACCGACCTGACTGATCGCTCGAGCTGCTCGCCGGTCCAGTTCTTCTTGTTCAGATCCTCGTGAAAGAAGAGCAGGAAATCGGATCGCCGGTTCGAGAACAGGTCGGATCGATCGAGCGGCGCGATGTAGCCATCGCCGGAAGCGGCGGTCGTGGCGTAGGAAGCCCCTTCGGCCATCAGCGCCTTCACCGCATAGACCGGATCGAGGATGGGCTTGTCGACATCGAACCTGGGCCGTGTCGCCAGGGTCGGCTCGTTCCTTGGCTTGACCGATGACCTGACGACGGCCTTGCAATGCTGCGGGTCCTGCTGGTCGCCGTAGAAATTGCCGACGAAGGCACGCTCCACGGATTCGACGACGAAGTACCTGACCGAGGGATAGCGCGCCATCAAGGTGAAGAGCGTCGACTGAAGGCATTCGGCCTTGCCGATGTCGTGCCAGGTGAAGGTGAGGAACCTTTCTCCCGAGACCGTCTGCGACACCGTTTGCCAGATGTTCTTATCCGAGAACGAATCGCCGATGACGATGACGTGAGCATCGGGCGAATCCTCGTTGCCGTGCACGCTGATGGCCGGTTGCGGCTTGTTCCAGCCCCAGCTCTTCTCGGAAAGATTCGCAACGCGGGTGAGATCGCCCTGGATGGGCTGCAGGTAGAAGCTGATCGAAAAGAAGAACAGCAACAGCGGCAGCGAAGCGGCCGCGAACATCTTGATGAATGGCATCGCCGCTCCTAGAACTGGAAGTAGAGGAACGGGCTGTTCCTGGTGAACGACACCACGGATGCCGCGAACAGCAACCCGGCCACCACGCCGAATGCGCGGGTCGGCCTCCAGGAAATCGCGGACGCGCGGTATTTGACGACGTCCCAGGCAGGCGCATAGCTGGCGAGCCATTGCTGGCTGTTGGGCAGCACCCAGATCACGCCGAGGCCGATGGGTACCCAGATCAGCACTTCACCGGTGATGATCGGCAAGCCGGGAAACGCGCCGTCGAACCGGAAGCTGCCAAACTCAGCCGGCAGTCTTCCCGCCAGAGACTCGGGCAGGGACACGCCGTTCAATCCGATCATGCCGTTCCACAGCACCAAAGCGGCATGGAGCGATTCGGCCCGGAAAGGCACCCACGCCACGACCACCACCGTGAATGTCAGCAGCACGCAGAGTGCGTGCACGACCACGTTGTTCGTCTCGCCTTTGTTGCGCGTCAGCCACCGCCAGCCATGGTTGACGATGAGAAAGACACCGTGCAATCCGCCCCAGAGAACGAAGTTCCAGCCCGCACCGTGCCACAGGCCGCCGAGCAGCATCGTGGCGAGAAGATTGAAATGCCGGCGGACGGGGCCCTTTCGATTGCCACCCAGTGGAACGTAGAGATAGTCCCGCAGAAACTTGGACAACGTCATGTGCCAACGCCGCCAGAAATCGATGATGCTGGCCGCCTTGTAGGGCGAATCGAAGTTCAGCGGCAGCTTGATGTTGAACATCCTCGACAGGCCGATCGCCATGTCGGAATAGCCGGAGAAATCGAAGTAGAGCTGCAGCGCGTAGGCCACGGCACCGACCCATGCAGCGATCAGCTTCGGTGATTCGCCATGGGCCGCCGAATCAAACACCGGATTGGCAAAAAGCGCAAAGTGATCCGCGAGATAGACCTTTTTGAAGAGACCCACCGAAAAAAAGGTCAGACCGACGGCGATCGATTCGACATTCGGTTTGTAGGTGCTTGCAAGAGCGAATTGCGGCATCATTTGCTTGTGATGCAGCACCGGGCCTGCAATCAGGTGCGGAAACCACGTCACGAACAACAAGTAGTGGACGAAGTTGTATTCCTTGGCAATTCCGCGGTAGACGTCGACCAGAAACGCGATCTGCGTAAAGGTGAAAAAAGAGATGCCCAACGGCAGGATGATGTCGAGCAGGCCGATTTGGGCGCCCGCGCTGTTCAGCGTCGAGACGAAGAAGTTGGCGTACTTGAAAACACCCAGCAGGACGAGATTGGATGCGACGGAAGCCACCAGGATCGCCTTGGCCCTGCTGCCCCCGTGCCCGATCAGGTAGCCCGCGCCATAGTTGAAGCATATGGATGCGAGCAGCAGCGAGACGAATTTCGGGTTCCACCACCCGTAGAAGAAAAGGGATGCGATCGCCAGCCAGAATGCAGCCAGTTTCTGGTTTCTCCGCGCCAGAAAGAAGAAACCCAAAAACACAATGGGCAGATAAACAAAAATAAACCCGATGGAATTGAAAAGCATCGTGGTCCTTGGCGTGGATTTGTTTTGGCCGCGATACTAGCAGTGCGACAACAGCAGGCGCAACGGGGAACGCGCCTATATTCTTCGCCACTTGACGTATTGCCTATTGACTACGCCAGGAACGGCAGTACCACCAGCGCGTCGGGATCGAGCCCCGCGCGCTCGCAGAGATCGCTGGCAAGTTCCATGTAGTGCTCGGCTTCCTCCCCCTTGTCCAGGTCGAGGTGCAGCGTCGCCAGCCCGTCGTAGCAGGGAAAGAGCAACTGCGGCTCACCCGACTTCTCGGCCAGCGCCAGCGCTTCCCTGTAGTAGCGCAGCGCGCGCAACGGATCGCCGTGGCACTGGTAAATCTGCGCCAGCACGACGAGCGAGACCGCCAGGTGGTCGAGCTGCCCGGTGCTGCGGTCGATGCGGATGGCATCGTGCGCCGCGACCATGCCGCGCTCGTCGCAGCGGTTGGTCAGCGTGCAGTAGGCGACCGCCAGGTTGGCCGACAGGCGCGATTGCAGGCCCAGGTCGCCGATGCGGTGGGCGGTCTGCAAGCCGCGTTCGCAGGCATCGATGGCGCGCTGCGGATCGCTCGAGCTGTAGAGCACGCCGAGGTTCGACAACGCACGGCACTCCACCTGCGGCAGGTCGGCGGCGCGCGCCACCTCGATGCTCTGCTCCAGCCGTTCGACCGCTTCGTCGATGCGGTCGAGCCGCGCCAGCGCGATGCCCTGGATGTTGAGCGCGAGCGCAACCGCCGCGCGGCTCCCTCGAGGGCCCGCCAGTGCGTCGGTGGTGCCGTCGAGGCTGCGGATGTGCGCGAGCGCGCGCTCCGTCCACGCCAGCGCGCCGTGGCTGTCGCCGCTGCGAAATGCCAGTTCGCCCCGCTTCTGGAAGAGCCACGCCAGCTCGGGGTGCGGCGCGGCTTCGTTCATCAGCGCGAGGCCCGCATCCAGGCATTGCCGCGCTTCGTCGCGCTGACCGACTTCCCAGCGCAATGCGGCGATCTTGCGCAGCACGCGCGCCTGCGCGATGCGGTCGCCGGTGCGCGCATACCCCTCGCGCACTGCGTCGAGATGCGCCGTCGCGTCGGCGATCCGTCCAGCCGGCGCGAGCACGTCGGCGAGCCGCTCGCGGATCTGCAGCGGCTGTCCCTCATCCCCGCCGCCAGCCTGCGAGAGCGTCTCCAGCGCGAACTCGTAGTGCCGGATCGCATCGGCATTCGCATAGGTCTTGCGCGCCCAGTCACCCGCGGCGACGAGGTAGTGCACCGCGCGCGACTTGTCGGCGCCGAGGCGGAAGTGATGGGCCAGCACCTGCAGTTCTTCCAGATGCCGTGGCGTGCCGCCGCACAGGCGCTCCAGGCCCTCGCCGATGCGGGTGTGCAACTCGGTGCGGCGGCTGATCAGAAGGGTCTCGTAGGCCACCTCCTGGAACAGGCCGTGGCGGAAACGGAACTGCCGGTCCCGCGAGGCGGGCGCGGCAGTCGAAGGCGTCGCCAACGACAGCAGTCCGGCGCCGACGAGTGCATCCAGCGCATCGGACAGCGCCCCTGCGCGCGCGGTCGCAACGTCCCGCAGCATCGCCTCGCCGAAGACGGGGCCGATGACCGCCGCCTCGCGCAGCGTCTGGCGCACCGGCACCGGCAGGCGATCGATGCGACCCAGCAGCAGGCCGTGGATCGTCAGCGGCACCTGCTCCGCCGTCGCTCGCGGGCTGCAGATCCAGGCGCCGTCCTGCTGGCGCAGCACGCCGTCGGCGATCAATGCGCGCACCATCTCCTCGAGGAAGAGCGGATTGCCGCCCGCGTGCTCGACGATGCGCATGCGCAGTTCATCGGGGAGCGTCCGCCGCGAAGTGCCGAACAGGCCATCGAGCAGCGTCGCGCTGCAGGCCGGCGAGAGCGGCTCCAGCGCGATCCGCGTGTGAGCCGTGGACCCGCCGGCCAGCACGCCGACCTCCGGAACCGGCCGGTGCGTGACGAGCAGCATGAAAGGCTTGCCGCCCAACTGGTCGAGCAGATAGCGCAATACATCGAGCGATGCCGCATCGGCCCAGTGAAGGTCCTCGACGATGAGCATCACCGGCTCGCGCTGAAGGCGGTGCTGGATGACCGCGAGCACGGCGGAGAAGATCTGCCGCTTGAGCTGCTCCGGATCGAGATAGCGCGTGCGGGCATCGTCGCCTTCGAGGCCCAGCACGCAGCCGAGATAGGACGCGACCTGTTCGCGCTCCTGCGGGTCCACGCCCAGTTCCACGAGCGCGGCCGCGATCTTGCGTTGCGCCTCGACCGCGTCCTCCCGCTGCGACAGGCCATAGGCATCGCGCAGCAGAGCCGCCGGCACGCCGTAGGTCCGCTCGCCGAGGGACGAGCACGCGGCGTTGCGCACCGCGACACCCTCCAGCCTGCCGAACGCGCGCAGTTGCGCGACGAACTCCGCGACCAGCCGGCTCTTGCCGGTGCCAGCTTCGGCGACGAGGCTCGCGAGCTGGCACTGCCCGGCCCGCATGGCCTCGAAAGCGCAGACCAGCGCATCGAGGTCCGCGTCCCGGCCGACGAGCGGTGTCGCGAGGCCATGCGCCTGCAACCCGCGCGCCGCCAACGGCGCGGCCAGCGCAGCGCCGAGGCGGTAGGCGATCACCGGCTGGCTCTTGCCCTTGAGCGACAGCGCGGGCATTTCCTCGAAGCCGAAGGCATGCCGCGTGAGCAGCCAGGTCGAGCGGCTCACCAGGGTCTCGCCCGCGCCCGCGGCGGATTGCAGGCGCGCGGCGGCATTCACCGTGTCGCCGGTGACCGCATAGGTGGCAGCCGGATTCGAGCCGATGCGCCCGGCCACCACCGGCCCCGTGTTGATGCCGATGTGAAGGGCCAGCGGACGGCCGATGCTGGGCTGCCAGCGCTCGCTCAGTGCGGCGATCCGCTCATGCAGCAGAAGCGCCGCACTCACCGCGCGCGTCGGGTCTTCGTCGTGCGCGACGGGTGCGCCGAACACCGCCATCACCGCATCGCCGACGTACTTCTCGACGAAGCCGTCGAGACGCTGGATGCTCGAGGCCATCTCCGCGAACAGCTCGGTCTGCAGCGCGCGCACGACCTCGGGGTCCAGCGATTCGCTAAGCGACGTGAAGCCCGACAGATCCGCGAACATGACCGTGACCGGGCGGCGGTCCGATTCGGGCTCGGGAGCCGCCACCTCGAGACGCTGCCCGCACTTCGGACAGAAGGCGAACGTGGCGTCGGCTTCGAACCCGCAGGCTGGGCAAAGCATGGATGAATTCTCCCCCAGGATTTGGCTCTCCCCCAGCCTCGCCCACTTC
This sequence comes from Variovorax sp. YR216, assembly GCF_900107745.1. Taxonomy (GTDB): domain Bacteria; phylum Pseudomonadota; class Gammaproteobacteria; order Burkholderiales; family Burkholderiaceae_C; genus Variovorax. Next base: position 745,343 of record NZ_FNRO01000001.1, read on the forward strand.
GTGTGGCTCTGCACCCCCTTCCGGGGGCAACCCCAGCGGCCCGGCGGAGCCGGTTCCGCGGGAGGACTGTTGCTCACCCCCAGGCTGCGCGCACTGCGTGTCGCTTCGCCAACCCCCTTCCGGGGGCAACCCCAGCGGCCCGGCAAAGCCGGTTCCGCGGGGTTTCTGGCTTCGGGTGGGGGCGGCCTACAATCGCGCCCCATGCGCGCTTCCGTTCCGTTCCACGCCAATCACCAGGCCGATGCGACCATCGCCGGCATGGCGGGACTGCGCCAGCCGGACGGACCCTCCTCCGCCCGGCGATCCCCTCTCCCACCTCATTAGCGCAACCATCGATCGCCGGGCTCCCGCCCCGCGCGACAGCGGCCGTCATTTCCAGCCGGCCGCATTCGACTGGAGAGTCTTTTCATGACCGCAACCATTCACGGCGAGCGCGTGCTCACCGAACTCGATCACGTCCGCCTCACCAAGCTGCAGGACGCCAGGGCGTATCCGGCGCTTGAATCCCTGCTCGACCTCGCCGAGGTGATGCGCTCGCGCGAGGTCCCGGCCGACATCGTGACCATGCATTCGAGGATCACCCTCGTGGACACGCGAACCGGCCAACGCGACCAGATGACGCTGTGCTATCCGCCGGAAGCCGATCCGGCCAAGGGCTTTCTCTCGGTGCTTTCGCCGGTCGGCATGGGCCTGATCGGGCTTCGCCTCGGCGCCACCGCGCAATGGAAGACGCCCGGCGGCGAGGAGCGTAGCGCGCAGGTCGAGGAGATCCTCTACCAGCCCGAGGCCAGCGGCGAATACACGCTCTGAGCGGGCCCATCGGACATGGGCACGAACCCGCCCCGGAAACCGCACCTGGACGATCGCGCGCTGGAGCCCTATCCGCTGCGGCAGTCGCTGTCGGTCAACGAGCAGAAGCTCGCCTCGCTGCGCGACAACGCCGCGACCGAATGGATCTCCAGGCCGGACCACTACCTGCTGGTGGATGACGGCGAGCAGCTCACGCTCTGCGCAGCGAATGAACAGGCGCTGGAGGAAGCCACGCCGCTGGTCGCCGCAGCGCTCGGCGCCTCGGCGCGGTTCGGCGCGCCGCGCGCGCACTGCGCCATTCGGGGGCACGACGGCGCACGGCTGCAACCGGTGATGTACGTGCGGGTGCAGGTGTCCCGCGCACACGCCGCGCATGTGCGGGAGGAACTGGCGCGCCGCGGCGCCAGGCTGGTCGAGGAAGATCCGCAGGGCGACCGCCTCGTGCTGCGCGCCGAGGCGCCGCTCTCAGCCCTGATCGGCTACCGGAAATTCCTGCGGGACACCACGAACGCACGCTTCGAGCTGTGGAGCTGGCTCGCGCGCTACGAAACCACCGACGCCTGAGCGGCATCGATCCGCTGCGGCATCGCCGCCTGCGGAGGCAGGCTTCCTTCGAGATAGCGCACGAGCAGATCGCGCACCACTGCCTCGGGCTGGCTTTCGAGGCGCGACACGAGCTGCTCGCCGACGCAGCGGCCCTGGAAGCGAACGTAGACGCAAGGAAAGTAGGTCAGCGCCTCCGCAGCATCGCGAAGGCATTCCACGAAGGACGTGAGGCCCCGATCCTCGTAGCAGGGCTCCGCCACCGGCGCGCCTGTCGCCCGGGTGGCACGCACGGTATAGGTATAGGAGCGCTCGCCGAGCTTGCGAATTTCGAGAACTGGCTGCATGGCGGACTCCTCTTCAGGCCGCGTGGGGCGGACGGCGCCAAATTGGCGGGGGAGGTAGTTTACGTTCCGTCGCACGGCTGACAACTGACTACAACTTCCGGCCAGTGCGCCGGCGTCACTCAGCCTTCGAGGCCCGGCAGCAGATCCTGCACCTCGTCGTCGAAGCCCGCCACGGGCTGCGCCTTGGCCAGCGCCATCCAGATCGCGAACGGCAGGCGCGGCAACGCGCGGTGCACCGCCGAGCGGGCCACGACCAGCCGGTCGCCCTGCGCGACCATCACGCCGCACTCTGCCGGGATCTCGTCCGGCTCGCCGATGGGCCGGCCGCGCGCATCGCAGCCGAGCACGTACCAGCACTCGCCGCCCAGGTCGAGGTAGGCCGCACGCTTGTCGGGTTTGCGCAGATCGCCGAGCAGGTCGGCACGGTTGACCTTGACCTCGTGGACCACCGGCTGAGCGTAGGCCTCCACGCTGGTGTTGCGGATCGAGAAGACATCCGGCCGCGCGATGCACCAGCGCGGCTTGTCGCCCTCCGCGGCGGGCGGCAGTTGCGCCCGCAGCGTCAGGCCGCGCCAGGCGACGCGGCCCGCGCGCGTCATCTCGCGCGCGACGCGCTCCACCAGCGCCTCGTGACGCGACATGACCGCGCGGTTCACCACCAGCGAGGTCGCGATGTGCGCGATGCCGGCATCGGTGACGCGCAGCGTCTCGTGGCCGTGCACGGAGCGGACCCGCTCCAGCAGCCCCGCGGCCAGCAGATCCACCTCGATCGAATCGCAACAGGGCCAGCCGGCGGAGCGATAGACCTCGCGCAACCGCCGGGCGTGCACGCGCCCGAGCGCGATGGCGCCAGGCGGCGGATCGGCCACCGAAGGCGACTTGCCGGGCTCGACCAGCGGCGGGTCTGCGGGCGGCGGATCGACCACCGGCGTCGGCGGATGCGTCGCGGGCGGCGACGGCGGCTCGGGAACATCCGGCGCGGGCGGCGGCGGACCGATCGGCTCGCCCACTGCGGCGTCCAGGATGGCGAATGCGTTCATCGCGCTAGGTTAGCGAAAAGCGCACCGATGAGCGCCACCGGGGGCCTTCCCCCGCCCTCGCCCCCTCCGCCAAGGAGGGGCGCCTGGCACACCCCCGCTTCCAGAATTCCACCCTGTTCCCGGCTGCCCGCAGGCGGGGAACACATCCCCCCAGGCCCCACAAACAGAGAAAGAAGAGACCTCGTGCCTCAGCTCAACAACCAGACGGCTTCCTTCGCAGTCCGCCCGTCTTTCCGGCTCGCCGCGACCGCGTTCGCAGCCCTGCTCGCCACACTGTCGTCGAACGCGCGGGCGTTCGAGATCGACACGGGCAACCCCGACGTCGCGATCCGCTGGGACAACACGGTCCGCTACAACTACGCGAACCGGGTCGAGAGCCGCGATCCGAAGATCGGCAACTCCGCCGTCTCCGACGAAGGCACCTACAGCTTCGACCGCGGCCAAACGGTGGCCAACCGCCTGGACCTGCTGAGCGAGTTCGACATCACCTACCAGAAGCGCTACGGCGCACGCGTGAGCGCAGCCGGCTGGGCCGACGGCGCCTACGGGTCGACCAGCCACTCCAATCCGCTGCCGCCGCTCAGCCAGATCCCCAGCTACATCAACCACCAGTACAGCGACTACATCAATCGCTACTACCGCGGGCCTTCGGGCGAGTGGCTCGATGCGTTCGTGTTCGGCGGCGCCGACATCGGCAGCGTGCCGGTCAACGCCAAGCTGGGCCGGCATTCGATCTACTGGGGCGAGTCGCTGTTCCTCAATGGCAACCTGAACGGCATCGCCTATGCGCAGAACCCGCTCGACCTGCAGAAGGGCTTTGCCACGCCGGGCGTGGAAGCCAAGGAACTCTTCCGTCCGCTGAACCAGCTCTCGGCGCAGGCGCAGGTCACGCAGGACCTGTCCATCGCCGGCCAGTACATGCTGGAGTGGGACTCCTTCCGCTACCCCGAAGGCGGCACCTACCTCGGCCCGGTGGACTTCGCCTTCAACGGCCCCGACCGCCAGTTCCTGTCGAACCAGCTCGGCTTCGCGCGGCGCGGCGATCCGTCCGAGCCCAAGCAGCACGGCGAAGGCGGCCTGGCCGCGCGCTGGAGCCCCGAATGGATGGACGGCACGATGGGCTTCTACTGGCGCAACTACGCCGACAAGCTGCCGCAGACCTTCCTCACGCAGGTCGGCCGCAACATCAGCCGCTACAACCTGATCTACGCCGACAACATCGACATGTACGGCGTGAGCTTCGCGAAGAACATCGCGGGCATCAGCTTCGGCAGCGAGCTCTCTTACCGCCACAACACGCCGCTGAACAGCACGGTGCTCGGCATCGCCCCTGGCCTGCCTACGGAGGGCAACACCAAGGGCCCGCGCGGCGACACCTACCACGGCCTCGTCAACGCCGTGGGCGTGATCCCGAAGACCGCCCTGTTCGACACAGCCACGTGGGCCGTCGAACTGGTGTGGGCGCAATGGGCCAAGGTGACCAGCGGCGCCAACCTCTTCTACGCCGAAGGCTTCGCAGCCTGCGCCGGCAAGGACAAGTGGGACGGCTGCACGACCAAGAACTACTTCGGCAGCGGCATGTCGTTCACGCCCACCTGGTTCCAGGTGTGGCCGGGCATCGACCTGTCCATGCCCATCACCTATGCGGTGGGCCTCAGCGGCAACGCTCCCACGGTCTTCGGCGGCAACCAGGGCAACGGCAACTACAGCGTTGGCATGGGTGTCGATGTCCGCCAGAAGTACCGCTTCGACATCAAGTACATCGACTACCTCGGCAGCTACCGCAGTACCAACGGCACCGCGGTGACGAGCCAGAACGGGTTCACCACGCTGCTGAAGGACCGCGGCTTCGTGAGCCTGACTTTCAAGACCACCTTCTAGAGCTTTCTAGAGACCCCACCCAAGGAGACAAGAGATGAAGTTCACACTCAAGCGCGTCGTCATCGCCGGATTCGTCGCGGCGCAAGCGGGCATCCTGGCGCACGCCGCGGTGAGCGCCGATGAAGCCAAGGCGCTCGGCACCACGCTGACCCCGGTCGGCGCCGAGAAGGCCGCCAACAAGGACGGCACCATCCCCGCCTACACCGGCGGCCTGACCAAGGCCCCGGCCGAATTCAAGGCCGGCGATGGCATCCGCCCCGACCCGTTCGCGGGCGAGAAGCCGCGCCTCGTGATCGACGCCAAGAACATGGGCGAGTACGCCGACAAGCTGACCGAAGGCACGAAGACGCTGCTGAAGACCTACCCGAGCTTCCGCGTCGACGTCTACCCGACGCACCGCACCGTGGCCTTCCCGAAGTTCGTGACCGACAACACCGCCAAGAGCGCCGTCAACGCCAAGACCACGAACGACGGCCGCTCGGTCGAGGGCGTGCACGCGGGCTTCCCCTTCCCGATCCCGAAGACCGGCTACGAGGCGATGTGGAACCACCTCGTGCGCTTCAACGGCCAGTCCTATGAAGCCAAGTACCGCAACATCAACGTCGATGCCAGCGGCCGCCCGGCCCTCGCCACCGAAGGCGTGAGCGTGCAGGACTTCCCTTTCTGGGACACCGCCAAGGCGGACGCCGACACCTACTGGCGCATCAAGCTGACCTACACCGGCCCCGCTCGCCGTGCCGGCGAGGCGCTGATGATCGTGGACCCGCTCGACGTCGGCAACAAGGACCGCCGCGCCTGGAGCTACCTGCCCGGCCAGCGCCGCGTGAAGGTCGCACCGGACCTGTCGTTCGACACGCCGAACCCCGGCACCGCCGGCGCCACGACGTTCGACGACACCTTCATCTTCAACGGCTCGATGGACCGCTTCGACTTCAAGCTCGTCGGCAAGAAGGAGATGCTGGTGCCCTACAACACCTACGCCGCCGTGTACGGCACCAAGCAGGACGACCTGCTCAAGGCCAACCACCTGAACCCCGATGCGGTTCGCTGGGAACTGCACCGCGTGTGGGTGGTCGACGCCACGCTGCGTGAAGGCAAGCGCCACGTCTACAGCAAGCGCACCTTCTACCTCGACGAGGACTCGTGGGCGGCGCTGGCGTCGGACAACTACGACGCACGCGGCCAGCTCTACCGCGCCGGCTTCGCCTACATGGCGCCGAGCTATGACCTGCCCGCGCCGTACACCGACATGTTCGGCCACTACGACTTCGTCTCGCGCGTCTACTCGCTGACCGGCTATATCGCCGAGACCGGCGGCCTGCGCCACACGAAGCCGCTCGCGGACCGCGAGTGGACCGCCGATTCGCTCGCCGGCAGCGGCGTGCGCTGAAGCGAGGAGCCTGCACATGAACGCGAAGCGAGCAAGCATTGCCGCCTTGGCGATCGCCTGCGCCGCCGCGTGGGGAACACAGGCGGCGGCCGACAAGGGCTGGCGCGACGTGCTGGACACGCCGGCCGCCCGAAGCACCCTGGCATCGCGCGCCCTGCTCAACGGGCTGGCGCGGGCCGGCGACCGCATCGTCGCGGTCGGCCAGCGCGGCCATATCGTCTACTCCGACGATGCTGGCAAGAGCTGGCGTCAGGCCGAGGTGCCGGTGAGCTCCGACCTCGTCGCCGTGAGCTTCCCGACCGCCACCGACGGCTGGGCCGTGGGCCACGATGGCGTGGTGCTGCACTCGAAGGACGGCGGCCAGAGCTGGACCACCCAGCTCGACGGCCGCCGTCTGGGACAGGTGATGTTCGAGTACTACTCGAAGTCGGCTTCTGCGCTCACCGACGACCCGAAGCGCGCCGCGCTGCTGGTCGAGGAAGCCAAGCGCTTCCAGGCGCAGGGTGCGGAGAACCCGTTCCTCGACGTGTGGTTCCGCGATGCCAGCAACGGCTATGTCGTCGGCGCCTTCGGCCTCGTGTTCCGCACCGCTGACGGCGGCGCGACCTGGGAGCCGCTGCAGCACGCGGTCGACAACCCCAAGGGCCAGCACCTCTATGCGGTGCGCGGCATCGGCTCCGACATCTACATCGCCGGCGAGCAAGGGCTGCTGCTCAAGCTCGCGCAAGGCGACACGCAGTTCCGCGCGCTGGAGCTTCCCTACAAGGGCACGCTGTTCGGTGTGACCGGCAGCGGACAAACCGTGGTCGCCCACGGCCTGCGCGGCACCGTGCTGCGCAGCACCGACGGCGGACACCAATGGCAGCAGGTGCCCACGGGCCTGCAGGTCGGCCTGACGGCGAGCACGCGCGACAGCGACGGCCGCCTCGTCATCGTGAGCCAGGCCGGCCACATCCTCGCCAGCCGCGATGACGGCGCGAGCTTCAAGCCGGTGCCTGTTGCCGGCACCCTCCCCGCAGCAGCCGTCACCGTCGCCGCGCGAGGAACCCTGGTCGTCGCCGGTCCGCGCGGCGCCCAGTCACTGCAACTGCCCTGATTCCGGGCAGCCGGAGAACCGATATGCACACCCCCACTACGCGCGCGGATGACGCCGCGCCGATCTCGCTCGACTCCTTCGACCCCCGTTCCGGCTCGCGGCTGGAACGGCTGGTGTTCAACAACCGGCTCGTGGTCATCGTCGCCTGCGCGCTGATCACGATCGCGCTGGGCCTCATGGCCTGGTCGAAGCTGGGCCTCAACGCCAGCTTCGAGAAGATGATCCCGCGCAGCCATCCGTACATCCAGAACTACCTGGAGCACCGCGCCGACCTGCGCGGCCTGGGCAACTCGCTGCGCATCGTGGTGGAGAACACCGACGGCGACATCTACCAGCCCAGGTACCTCGACGCGCTCAAGCACCTGCAGGATGAGCTCTTCCTCACCCCCGGCGTGGACCGCGCCTGGATGAAGTCGCTCTGGGCACCTGGCGTGCGCTGGACCGAAGTGACCGAGGAAGGCTTCCGCGGCGGCCCGGTCATGCCGGACAACTACGACGGCTCGCCGCGCGCCACCGAGCAGCTGCGCGGCAACATCGCGCGCGCCGGCCTCTCGGGCAGCCTCGTCGGCAACGACTTCAAGTCGAGCATGATCATCGTGCCCCTCCTCGACAAGGACCCGACCACCGGCCAGCGCATCGACTACCGCGCGCTCTCGCACACGCTGGACAAGCTCGCCGCCAGCTACGAACAGGACGCCAGCGGCAAGCCCACCGGCATCAAGGTGCACGCCGTCGGCTTCGCCAAGCTCGTCGGCGACCTGATCGACGGACTGCACCAGGTGGCGCTGTACTTCGCCATCGCGGCGCTGGTCGCGGCGGCCATCATCTATCTCTACACCCGGTGCCTGCGCAGCACCGCGCTCGTGATCGCGTGCTCGCTCGTGGCCGTCGTGTGGCAGCTCGGGCTGGTGGCGGGCCTCGGCTTCGAACTCGACCCCTACTCCATCCTCGTGCCCTTCCTGGTGTTCGCGATTGGCGTCTCGCACGGCGCGCAGAAGATGAACGGGATCATGCAGGACATCGGCCGTGGCGCGCACAAGCTGGTCGCCGCGCGCTTCACCTTCCGCCGCCTCTTCCTCGCGGGCCTCACGGCGCTGGTGGCCGACGTGGTGGGCTTCGCGGTGCTGATGGTGATCGACATCCCGGTCATCAAGGACCTCGCGCTCACCGCCAGCATCGGCGTGGGCGTGCTGATCTTCACCAACCTGATCCTGCTGCCGGTGCTGCTGTCGTACATCGGTGTGAGCCCGGCCGCCGCCGCGCGCAGCCTGCGCGCCGACAACAACGCCGGTGCCTCGCGCCTGAACGCATGGCTCGGCCACTTCACCGAGCGCAAGTGGGCCGTGCGCACCATCGGCGCCGCCGCCGCGCTGCTCGCGATCGGCTTCGCCGCCAGCACGCACCTGAAGATCGGCGACCTCGATCCGGGTGCGCCGGAGCTGCGCCCGCAGTCGCGCTACAACCGCGACAACGCCTACATCACGGCGAACTACTCGCTGTCGAGCGACACCTTCGCGGTGATCGTGAAGACCGCGAAGGAAGGCTGCCTGCAGTACGGCACGCTGGTCGAGGCCGACCGCCTCGCCTGGGCCCTGCAACAGGTGCCGGGCGTGCAGACCACGGTGTCGCTCACCAATGCGGTGCGGCAGATCACCGCGGGCAGCAACGAAGGCAGCCCCAAGTGGCTCACCATCGCGCGCAACCAGGACGTGCTGAACTACGGCGCGCAGCAGGCCAGCGTGAACAACCCCGAGCTGTTCAACACCGACTGCTCGGTGATGCCGGTGATCGCGTATCTCTCGGACCACCGTGCCGAGACGCTGGACCGCGTGGTCGCCGCGAGCGCCGCCTTCGCCGATGCGCACAGCAACGAAGACCGCAAGTTCCTGCTCGCCGCCGGTGGCGCGGGCATCGAGGCCGCGACCAACATCGTGGTGCACAAGGCCTGGAACGAGATGCTCGTGCTGGTCTACGCTGCCGTCATCGCACTGTGCTTCGTCACCTTCCGCAGCTGGCGCGCAGTGGTCGTGGCCGTCGTGCCGCTCATCATCACCTCGGTGATGTGCGAGGCGCTCATGGTGTGCCTGGGCATCGGCGTCAAGGTCGCGACCCTGCCGGTGATCGCACTCGGCGTGGGCATCGGCGTGGACTACGCGCTGTACCTGCTCAGCGTGCAGCTCGCCGAACAGCGCCAGGGCGCGACGCTCGGCGAAGCCTATGCACGTGCGCTGCGCTTCACCGGCAAGGTGGTCGCGCTGGTCGGCGTCACGCTGGCCGCCGGCGTGCTGACGTGGGCCCTGTCGCCCATCAAGTTCCAGGCCGACATGGGCATCCTGCTGGCGTTCATGTTCATCTGGAACATGGTCGGCGCGGTGCTACTGATTCCCGCGCTGTCGCACTTCCTGCTTCGCCCCCGCGCGAACGAGCCCGCGTCGCAGCCCGCCGCCGCCGCTGCGCCGAACGCGGCTTGATTCCCAACGATTCGTCTCCAGAAAAATGACACCCCTCAAGAACTACAACATCGCCACGCTGAAGGACCACGTCGGCCACGACTTCGGCGCCTCGTCCCCGACCCTGCTCGACCAGCGTCGCATCGACCGCTTTGCCGGATGCACCGGCGACGAGCAGTGGATCCACATCGATGCCGAACGTGCTCGCACGGAGAGCCCCTTCGGCCAGACCATCGCGCACGGGCTGCTCGTCCTCTCGCTCATTCCTTCCGCGCATTTCGAGCTCGGCGTCTATCCCACCGACGCCAAGGGCGTGCTGAACTACGGCTTCGACCGCGTGCGCTTTCTTTCGCCAGTGCCGAGCGGCACCTATGTCCGACTTCACATCGAACTGGTCGAAGTCACCGAGAAGCAGCCCGGCCAATGGCTGGTGCGCTGCAAGAACACGGCCTATGCCGGTGGCGACACCTGGCGCCCGGTGATGGTGGCCGAATCACTCGCGATGGTGGTGTCATGAGCAAGGGCGTCCGCATCCGATCCGACCTCGTCCGCAACGGCTCGCGACTCAGCGATTCCTTCATTTCGTTGGCGATTGCCGTCTGTCGCCGGCCCTTCGAGACGATCAGTAGCCTGCAGCGCTCCAGCACGGCCCTGCTGAAGGCCACCACCGGCTTCTCGGAGATCGAACCTGCCGCGGGCGACCGCCGGTTCGACGATCCGGCGTGGACCCACAACCCGGTGTACCGCGCGCTCATGCAGAGCCACCTCGCGCTCGCGAAGGAGGTGCACCGGCTGGCGAGCGAGCTCGATCTCTCGCCGCGCGACGAGGCTCGTGCGCACATGGCGCTCAGCATGGTCGCGGACACGCTGGCGCCGACCAACACGCTCGTGGGCAACCCCGCCGCGATCCGCCGCACGCTCGAGACCGGCGGCCGCAACCTCTTCGAAGGCACGAGGCAGCTCGCCGCCGACTGGCGCGACAACGGCGGCCTGCCCTCCATGGTCGACGGATCGAAGTTCGGCGTCGGCCGCAACCTCGCCGTCACGCCCGGTGCGGTGGTGCACCGCCACGCCATGCTGGAGCTGATCGAATACAAGGCGCAGACGAAGACGGTGCACGGCACGCCGCTCTTCATCGTGCCCCCTCAGATCAACAAGTACTACATCTGGGACTTGGCGCCCGGCCGCAGCCTGATCGAGCACCTGGTGCAGCAAGGCTTCCAGGTCTTCGTGGTGAGCTGGTTCGATCCGGGTCCGGAGCAGTCGGAATGGGGGCTGCACGACTACGTGCTCGCGCTCGAAGACGCGATGCAGGCGGTGCGGGAGATCTCGCGCTCGCCGCAGATGCACGTGCTCGGCGCGTGCTCGGGCGGCATCACCTCCGCCGCGCTGCTCGCCTACCTGCAAGCCAAGGGAAGCGACTGGGCGCGCAGCCTGACGCTGCTCGTCTCGCTGCTCGACATCGGCAGCATTGCCGACAGCTCGATGGGCCTCTTCGCGCACCTGGAGACGCTCGAACTGGCGCGCACCGTGAGCGGCAACACCGGCGTGCTGCAAGGCAAGGACCTCGCCAAGGTCTTCGCGTGGCTGCGGCCGAACGAGCTGGTGTGGAACTACTGGGTCAACAACTACCTGATGGGCGAGAAGCCGCCGACCTTCGACATCCTCTACTGGAACTCCGACACCACGCGCCTGCCCGCGCGGCTGCACGCCGACTTCATCGCGCTGCTGGAGACCAATGCGCTCACGCACGAGGGCGGGCTGTCGATCGGCGAGCTGCCGCTGCAGCTCTCGAACGTCACCTGCGACAGCTACATCGTGGCCGGCCGCACCGACCACATCACGCCGTGGGACGGCTGCTACCAGACGCGCAACATGCTCGGCGGGGAAAGCGAATTCGTGCTGACCTCCAGCGGGCATGTTCAATCGATCGTCACGCCGCCGGGCGCCAAGAAGGCCTCGTTCATGACCAACGCCGGCACGCACGATTCGCCGGAAAGCTTCGAGGCCGACGCGAAGACCCACGAAGGCAGCTGGTGGCCGCATCTCTCGACGTGGCTTGCCGAACGCTCCGATGCAGAGCGACGCGCACCCGCGCGCGAAGGCTCGCGCAAGCATCCGCCGCTGTGTGACGCGCCGGGCACCTATGTGCTGGCGGCCAGCGAACCGGCGGCGGCCGAATGAGCCGGGCGAGCAAGCCCCTGGAGACCTTCCCGGTCCGCATCGGTGCCCAGCGCCTGCGCGTCGCCATCGGCGGTGCGGCGCAGGCGGAGCGCACCCTGCTGCTGTTCAACGGCATCGGCGCCAGCGTGGAGACGATGGCGCCGTTCATGGCGGGCTTCACCCGCACGCGGGTCGTCACCTTCGACGCGCCCGGCGTCGGCGAATCGCCCGCGCCACTGCTGCCCTACCGGCCGCGCGACATTGCGCAACTCGGCGCCGACGTGCTCGCCCGACTCGACGTCAAGGACGCGCATGTGTTCGGCGTCTCGTGGGGCGGCGCAATCGCGCAGGAGTTTGCGATCAACCATCCGCGCCGCTGCAAGACCCTCACCCTCGCGGCCACCTGCGCCGGCATCGTGATGGTGCCCGGCCGGCTCAACGTGCTGTTCAAGATGCTCAGCCCGCGGCGCTACACCGACCCGGCCTACCTGATGCAGATCGGCGGCGATCTCTACGGCGGCGAACTGCGGCTCGAAACGGAGCTGCTGCAGCTGCACGCCGAATCGATGCGCAGCCCGAGCCGCCACGGGTATCTCTACCAGCTGCTCGCCACCGTGGGCTGGACGAGCTGGCCGCGCCTGAACCGCGTCGAGGCACCCGCCCTGGTGCTGATGGGCGACGACGACCCGATCGTGCCGCCCATCAACGGCCGCATCCTCGCCTCGGGCCTGCGCAAGGCCACGCTGGAGACGGTCGATTGCGGACACCTCTTCGTGCTCACCCGTGCAGCGCAGACGGCGCGACGGGTCGAGGCGTTCATGGATCAGCACGCGGCGGCTGCGGTCCGGGACTCTTAAGACCAAAGTTCAACCAACGCATCGGCGCAACACCAGACTGTTCCCAAGCAACGGAACGTGTGCTCAAATCGCGCCCCGCTGCAATCCCTACGCAGGAGGGCATCCATGGGCAAGAATCTGGCGTTCGTCTGTGCGACAGCGCTGGTTTGCGGTTGCGCCACGCAGCCCACGACCACCCCGGGCACCGGCTCGGGCGCGTCGTACATGCCCATGGTCGACATGAAGGGCGTGGACCCGAACATCCTCACGACAGACGTCGCCGCCTGCCGCACCATGGCATCCAACGTGCGCGTGCTGCCGGTCAAGGGCCAGGGAAGCAACGAGGTGGCCGATGCGGTCGCACTGGGCGTGGGCATCGTCGTGCCGTTCGGCTTCGTGGGGATGGCCGTCTTTTCCGGCATCGTTTCCGGCCTGAATGACGAGAACAAGCCCCGGCTCGCCGACGCGTCGCTTCAGCAGAAGACGCTGGTCAACTGCATGGCCCGCAAGGGCTATCGCAATCTCGATCCGCATGTGACCGTCGCCTACGTGCCGCGGCCGCCGGAGCCGGATGCGAAGGCGGTCCGGACAGGAAGGGACACCTACGTGGCCGAGAGCTACGCCAAGGCGAATGTCTGTCACGGTCCGGCGCGCACCGTGCTCGCGGGCAAGGGCCCCGGCTTCGAGCGGCACAGCGTCGTCTGCGCGAATGGGCAGCGCGCCATCTTGCGATGCGAGTTCGGAAACTGCACCCCGGAGCCGATGGACGTGGCCCTGGGCCAGTGACCGGGCGCCCCTTGGCTCACCCGGCCGGCGGCGCGGGATCACTCCAGAGCTTGCCGCCGGTGGCCCAGTCGTGCCTTGCGATGTCGAAGAAGAGAACGTCGACGCCGTCCGGCGATCCACCGAGCGTGCGCACGGTCGCTTCCGTCAGGGCTTGCGCGAGTGCGCGCTTCTGTTCGACCGTGCGGCCTTCGAAGAGCTCGACGCGGATGGTTGGCATGGTTGCATCTCCAGTTGGTTCAGGGGTTCGTCAGTCGCTCAATGGCGATAGCCCGGCATGGAGCGATCCAGCCGCCTCAGCAGCGCCGGCCACTCCACGTCGCCGTCCCACTCGCTGCCGTCGCCGACCCATTCGCGGTAGGTGCGCGCGGCCATCTCGTCGCTCGCAACCCGCACCGCGCCGCCCGTGGCCGCCATGGCACGAAGCTGCGCCTGTGCGGCGCGCTCGAGCAGGTGCATCAGCATCCAGGCCTCGGCGACGGTGCGCCCCACCACCAGCGTGCCGTGGTTCTCCAGGATCAGGCCGTCGAGCACGCCGAGTTCCGCGACGAGCCGCTGCTGCTCGTCGGCGCCGAGCGCGAGTCCTTCATAGGCATGGCGGCCCAGTCGCCCATGCAGCCGCATCGCGTACTGCGATGTCGCCTGCAGGCCGTTCGGCAGCATCGACAAGGCCACGCCCCACGGCGTGTGCAGGTGTATGACGCACTCGATGTCAGGCCGCGCCGCATGCACCGCCCCGTGGATCGCAAAGCCGCTGGGATTCACGCGCGCGCCCGAGCCGTCGACCACCTCGCCGCGCACGTTCACCTTGACCAGGCTGCTCGCGGTGATCTCGTCGAAGGTGGCGCCGAAGGGGTTCAGCAGATAGTGGCCGGGCTCACCCGGGACGCTCGCCGACAGGTGCGTGTACACCGTGTCGTCCCAGCCGTTCTGCGCCGCCATGCGGTAGGCGGCCGCGAGGTCGATGCGGACTTCGCGTTCGGTACGTTCACCGGTCTTCAGGCGCTGGTTCATGGCTGACAGGCAGTATGCCAGCGGCACTGAAAGCTACCAGTTGCGGATGTCGGGGTTCCGGAAGGAGAAGTCGTTGGGCACGTCCAGATTCGAATACGACAGGGACATGCAGAGGTCGAGCGACACCACCTGGTGCCACCAGGCGAGCGGAAGGAAGAGGGTCTCCCCGGGTTCGACGACCACGTCGAGGACCGTGGCTTCCTTGAAGAGCGGATAGCGGCCCAGGTCGGGGTCGTCGATATCGACCGGACTGAAGACGTTGTTGAAGTTGTAGAGCTTCGGCGTCTCCAGCGGCGATATGAGGCGCCAGCGCTTGCGCCCGACCACCTGCGTGTGGAACAGCATGATCGTGTCGTGGTGCAGCGGCGTCTTCGTGCCCGCCGGGCCGAACCAGAAGGATGACCTCTCGGCCAGTTGCGACCGGTCGCAGGCCGGCGGCAGGCTCCCGATGTCGGCCAGGAGCGGCGAGAACGCCTCGCTGCGCAGGGCCTCGTTGTTGGCGGTGAGGTAGTAGTCGTTGGTCGGGCCGCCCGCGAGCACGCGATCCACGAAGGGGCCGAGCTGGACGACGCGGCGGTGCGCCAGCTTGTTTTCCTCGTAGTTGGGGTCCGCGTCGCGGCCGTCCTGGATCTCCACGTCGAACTGACCGAAGCGCCGCTTCAGGTCGTCGGGCGACCAGCGCTTCATCGCCGGCCAGTCGCGGGTGACATCGGTCAGCACCACGGGATGGCAGCCGCGGACGTAGCGTTCGATGAATTCCTCGCGGGGCGGCGAGGTGCGCTTTTCGACGCGGTCGTACCGCGGTGCGGACGCCCACAGCTTCTGCAGGTTTCCGGCGACGGATTCGAGCTTGCGTTGAAGCTGCTGCATGCGGCGCCCCGCCAGGAACGCGGGCTCGTTCTCCATCGCCCTAATCGCGGCCTCGGCCTGCGCCGCGTCGAGCCCCGCTGCCTTCATGGTCTCCAGCATGGATTCAGGCGTGCAATCCCGCAGCCGGCTCTCGGCGATCCACTGGCGCCAGTCGCGTGAGAGCTCGGGCGCGGCAGCGGCCGTGGCGCGAGGCCGCGGGGCGGGCGGCAACTCCGGCAAGGCACTGGCCGGGTCCGCGCGCCGCAGCATGTCTAGGATTTCCGAGAACAAGGCATCGACGAAGCGTCTGTCCGGAACATCGTCGGGAATGCCTGAATGGTCCTTGAGGACATGCTCGATCGTCGCGCGGACAAAGCCGCTTTGCCGGCGCTCCGCTTCCTTCAGCAGGATGTGCAGGAGATAGGTGCAGGCCCCCAGCTGGGTGGTCTGGTTCGGTTCAATGGCGTTCGAGTTCATTCTTTCTCCGACGGGTTTCGCCGCGGCGCCGGGGCGCCAGCCCACGCATTCTGGACTCGGCGGCGGCGGCCGGCTCACCCGCCACGGGCAGTGACGAGCGCCAGCGTGGACGGACCCGAGCCGCATGCGAGGTTCCGGTCGGTGCATCCATCCGTCCGGCCGCATCCCGACAACACGGTCACGCCCGCGAGCAGCATCGCGGCGACGAGCGCCCTCATGGCGTGCCCTCTGCGCGGTCGTGCAGCCGAAGCAGCGGAAAGCGCAAGGTCAGCGACTGCTGGCCGAGCGGCGACGGCGCCGCGTACAAGCGCCCGCCGAAGTCCTCGACGATGGCGCGGCATGTCGCGACGGCCGCTGGCACACCGTCGCCGTGGGTCGCCAGGATGCGGGGGAGCACCGGCTCCGGCCCGCCCGCGTCCAGGCAGTTGATCACCGCCTGCGCACCGTCCGACCGCGCCAGGACGCGCAGCGTCGCGCCCACGGCCGGTGCGGAGCACACCTCTCGCACGATGTGCGCGAAGACCCGCCGCAGATCGGCTTCGCGCACCGCCACCGTGAGCGGCATCGATGGCACTTCGAGCTCCAGCCGCAGGCCGTGGCGCGCCAGCGTCGGCTCGTAGGTCGACTGCACCGCGCAGAGGAACTGGCGCAGGTCGAGGGTCTCGCAGACCCGTTCGCGCCGCGATGCCGACGCCGATGGTGAATCCTGGTCGCCACGCGGCTCCACAGGATCGGCGCGAAGCTCCATGTGCGCCGAAGCCGCCCGGATGTTGGCCCGCATGGATTGCCACAGCATCACGAGGATGAAGAGAACGGCCGCGGCGATGGCGATGGCGCTCCCGTTCATGCCGCCACCTCGTCGGTCGCGCGCTTGAGTTCGCAGAATAGATTCACGTCGATTGCTCCAATGAAGATGGAGCCGTGAGCTTCACCGGCGCTTGTTGCCGGGGGATTTCGCTTGTTTGCACGCGCGTTGCGTGCGCGTCAGGACGAAGGCGGCTGCCGCGTGACGGCGGGGGTGAACATGTAGCCTTCGTTGCGCACCGTGCGAATCAGGTTGGCGCGCGCCTCGCCGAAGCTCAGCTTGCGGCGCAAGCGGCTGATCTGCACGTCGATGGCGCGGTCGTACGACTCGCTGCCCGCCCCCAGTGCCTGGTCGAGCAGGTGATTGCGCGACAGCACGCGCCTCGGGCTCTGGACAAAGGTGCGCAGCAGCCTGAATTCGCCATCCGACAAGGTCACCACGGCCCCGTCCGGGTCGAAGAGCATCCGCGCGGCCAGGTCGAGGCGCCAGCCCTCGAAATAGACGGCTTCGGCGGCCTCGTCGGGCACCGCCGCGGCAGCGACCGGAGATGCCACGGCGGGCGCGGCAACACGGCGCAGCACGGTGCGGATGCGCGCCAGCAGTTCCCTCGGATTGCAGGGCTTGGCCAGGTAGTCCTCCGCGCCGATCTCGAGGCCGACGATGCGGTCGACGTCGGTGCCCACGGCCGACAGCATGATGACCGGCGGGCCGCCGCTCTTCTGCAGGTTGCGCAGGGCGCTGAGGCCATCCTCGCCCGGCATCATCACGTCGAGCACGATCAGCGCATAGGGCTGCGCGGCCAGCATCGCGTTCATTTCCGCCACGTTGGCCGCCGTGTCGACATGGAATCCGTGTTTCTCGAGGAACGACGACACGAGGCCGCGGATGCCGACGTCGTCATCGACGATGAGGAGACGGGTGGACAGGTTCACTGAAGGCGGGAGGTGAATCGGAGCAAGGATGCGCGCCACGCTGCAACAAAGCGCAACACGATGAAATGCAGGCGCAAAACGCGCCGGGAATTATCGCGGCATTGCCTGGCCGAGCGCCGCCCCACGCGATTCCGGACCGCGCTGCCCCAAGAGCGGTGACAGCGGATGGGGTCCATGCCAGCATCCGCACATGAATTCTTCCCGCACCGCGCGCCGCTGGACCGGCCCGCCGCTTGCCCTGCAGATCACGGCGTTGCTTCTGGCCGGGCTGGGCGTCGCCCAACTCGTGACCCTCGCACTGACGATGCTGCTGCCCCCGCAGCCGCCAGCCCAATACCAGCTCGACGACATCGCCAGGATGCTGAAGGGCGACGGCAGCGCCGCCGACCGCGACCGCATGTTCGTTCGCGCGACGCGGTCCGGGTCGCCGGAACCCAGCGGCCCCGGCTGGCTGACCTCGGAGCGCTCACGCCACGATCTCGCGCAACTGCTGGGGCGCGACGATGCCGACGTGCGCCTCTACTTCTACACGCCGCTGCCTTTTGCGGGCGTGGCCGGCGCGCCGCCGCGCCCGATGGGCAGCAACAACGCCACGTCGCCGACAGCGACGCGCGCCGCGCTGCCGGTGCGGGTGTGGCCCGATGGCTTCATGCGGGTCGACTTCACGGTCGCGCAAGGTGGGCCGGGTGGCGGCATGGGGCCCGGTGGTTTCGGCCCCGGCGGGTTCGGCCCGCCCGGCGGCTTCGGCGCACCCGGTGGTGTCGGCATGCCGGGCGGCTTTCCGCAAGGTGGCGCCGGCAACGCGCCGGCCGGTGGAATGCGGACACTGCCTCAGCGACAGCCGGACGCCGCCCCCCAGCGGACGGAAACGCCGGGTGCCTCCCCCCTCCCCGCACCGGATCCGACACCCGGACACGGCGGCACGCAGGCGCCGCCGGATGCGGGGAGCGCCGCCGGCGCCCCGGGCGTGCCCGGTGCCGCCAAGCCATCCGCCGTCCCCGAAGGCGCAGCCGCCAAGCCTGCGGCATCGGCCAGTTCGCCTTCCGCTTCGCCGGCGCCGTCATCGCCGCCCGCCGCCATGACGGCCGCGCCGCCGGGCGGGTCGATGTCGGGCGTGAGTCCCGCGCCGGCAGGCGCCATGCGAATGCCGGTCCCGGGTGGCGGCGCGGTGCTGCCACCCGCACCGAGCGACGCCGTCATCGCCGAGCCGGTGATTCGCGAGCGTCCATCCCGTCCCGCTGCACCGACGCACCGCGAACCCACCGCGAAGGCGCCCGCCCCCTCTGCGGCCGAACCGGCGCCCGCCAATCCCGCGACAGGCACCGAGAGCCTGCACGCCCCACAGGGCCCGATCGCTTCACCGCCCGCCAGCAAGGCGCCCGCAGTCCCGGCGCAGGTGCGGCCGCAGCCGCTCGAAGCCGAGAAGCCCCAGCCGATCACCGCACCCGCCCGCGGCCTGTTCGGGCTGGCGCCCGCCCCCTTCGTCGTCGGCGATTTCGTCGCCGCGGTGCGTCTGCCCGAGGGCGGCTGGGCCACGGTCCAACCGGTGCCCGAGCCCTTCCCGAACGCCTGGCAACGCCGCGTGCTGCTCTGGTTCCTGGTCGCCGCGCTGATCGTGACCCCGGCGGGCTGGTGGTTCTCGCGCCGCCTGGTCCGGCCCATCGCCGGCTTCGCGCGGGCGGCGGAACAGCTCGGCCGCGACCCGCAGGCGCCGGTGCTGGCGCTTTCCGGCCCGGCGGAAGTGGGACGCGCCGCGCAGGCCTTCAACCGGATGCAGAGCCAGCTTCGCAGCTTCGTGGCGGACCGCACCGCCATGATCGGCGCGATCAGCCACGACATGCGCACGCCGCTGACCCGCCTGCGCTTCCGCATCGAGGACGTGCCGGACGATGTTCGGGCCGGGATGCTCCAGGACGTCGAGGAAATGGAGCAGATGATCAGCTCCGTGCTGGCCTTCATCCGCGATGCGTCGGAGCCCGGACCGCGCGAACACCTGAACCTGGCGAGCGTCGTCGAGGACGTGGTCGAGAACGCGGAGTTCGTCGGCAAGAACGTGCGCCTCGGCCACAGCGAGGAAGCGCCGGTGGACGTCGACGCCATCGGCATGCGGCGCGTGCTGGACAACCTGATCGACAACGCCGTCAAGTACGGAAGCGAAGCACGGGTGCGGCTTTTCGTCGATGGCGAGGATGCGGTCGCCGAGGTCAGCGACAGCGGCCCGGGACTGCCGGACGGCGAGCTGGAGCGTGTGTTCGAGCCCTTCTATCGCGCCCCGCACGCGCGCGCTTCCGGCAAGCGCGGGAGCGGCCTGGGCCTGGCCGTGTGTCGATCGATCGCGCGGGCCCACGGCGGCGACGTGCAGCTCAAGTCCGGCGCGCGCGGGCTGGTCGCGCAGCTTCGCGTGCCGCTGGCCATGAGCTTCGCGGGCGCGCATTGAAAGAATGCCGCAAGGTTGCGAAACACACGGGAAACAAGGCTTGTCGATCCTCGGCGTCCCACCACCGGACCCGGATGAAGCAAGTGATCAAAGACAACCTCCCCAGCGCCCCGACCCACGGACACAGCCTCGCCGAAGACATCGCGCGGATCGAGGACCAGATGCTGCGGCGCCGCCGCGCGCTGGCCTGGCTGGGCTCATCCGCCGGCGCATTCCTGATCGGCGGCTGCGGCGGAGGCGGCAGTTCGTCAGGCTCGCTGACCGCCGCGGCGACGAGCACGGGGACGACGGCTGCCACCACGACGTCGACATCGAGCAGCACCAGTAGCGCCAGCAGCACCTCGTCCGCATCGTGCGTCGCAGACCCGCAGGAAACCGCGGGGCCCTATCCGGCGGACGGCACCAACACCTCGTCCGGCTCGACCTCCGACATCCTGACCGCCAGCGGCATCGTGCGCAGCGATATCCGTTCGAGCTTCATCGGCAGGGCCACCGTGGCGCAGGGCGTGCAGGTCACGCTGACCCTCACGCTCGCCAACACCGGCGCCAACTGCGCCGCGCTGGCCGGCTACGCGGTCTACCTCTGGCACTGCGACGCCGTCGGCGACTACTCGCTTTATTCGGCGCCGGCCGAAAGCTACCTGCGCGGCGTGCAGGTCTCCAACAGTGCCGGACAGGTGACCTTCGTGACCATCTTCCCGGGCTGCTACTCGGGCCGCTGGCCGCACATGCACCTGGAGGTGTTCAAGTCCGAAGCGGCCGCGACCTCCGGAAAGAATGCGGCGCTGACCACCCAGCTCGCCATGCCGAGCGCCGTGTGTTCGGCGATCTACCCCTACGCGTCGACCTACACCCGCAGCGTCTCGAACTTCGCCGCGATCAGCATCCAGGCCGACAACGTCTTCGGCGACAACACGACGGCGCAGATCGCAGCCATGACGCCGACCATGGCGGGCAGCATCGCCGACGGGTACACCGCGGCAGCGACGATCGCGCTGGCGGGTTGAAGAAGCCTCCCGCTGCTCCGGCAGGCGAGAATCGCTCCAGGTTTGAACCCTCGGAGCCCCGAGTCCTGAAAGGATCCACGGATGGAATCAGCAAGCGCCGACGCGTTCGACGAGTCCTACTACCAGCGCTACTACTTCGACAAGAAGACCAAGGTGGCCGACCCGCAGCATGTCGAACGCCTGGGCGACTTTGTCTGCGCCTATCTGAAATACCTGCGCGTCCCGGTGCATCGCGTGCTCGACGTGGGCTGCGGCATCGGCTTGTGGCGCGACATCGTGGCGCGGCATTTTCCGCAGGCCAGCTATCACGGCGTGGAGGTCAGCGAGTACCTGTGCAACCGCTACGGCTGGGAGCTCGGCTCGGTGGTCGACTTCCGGGCCAGGCAGCCGTTCGACTTCGTCATCTGCCAGGGGGTGCTGGCATACCTGAATCCGTCAGACCTGAAACGCGCGCTGACGAATCTCGGCGCATTGAGTGAAGGTGCGCTCTACGTGGAAGTCGTCACGCGCGAAGACTACGAGCGGGACATCGTCGACGAGAAGCTCACCGATCCGAACCTCTTTCGCCACCGCGCCGAGGTGTACCGGCGCGGGCTGTCGCGCCACTTCAAGGAAATGGGCGGCGGCGTCTGGCTGAGCCAGCGGTCGGACGTGCCGCTCTTCTCGCTGGAGAGTCCGGCGGCCTGAAGCCTCAGCACCGGCCGGAAGCCCCAACTCACTCCGGCTTGAAGTCGATCGACTTCAGCACCTCGCCCACGCGCTTGTATTCGGCGTTCAGCGAGGTCACCAGTTCGTCGGGCGTGCGCCCGCTGCCGGCTTCGAGACCCGCATCCAGCAGCCGCGTGCGCACGGCCGGTTGCGAGATGGCCTTGAGCGCAGCCTCGCGAACGGCCGCCTGCACGGCCGCGGGTACGTCGGGCTTGGCCCACAGGCCCATCCACGAGACCGTTTCGAGCTGCGGATAGCCGAGTTCCGCGAAGGTCGGCACATCCGGCAGCAGCGGCGAGCGCTTGGGCGTGCTGACCGCGAAGGCCTTGATCTTGCCGGCCTTGATCATCGGCAGCGAGGTCGCCATGCCGTCGAACATCAGCGGCACATGCCCGCCCATCACGTCGGTGAGCGCGGGCGTCGAGCCCTTGTAGCCCACATGCGTCATGTCGATGCCCGCCGCCTTGTTGAGCTGCAGCCCGATGACGTGCGAGACGGTGCCCGGGCTGTACGAGGCATAGCTCACCTTGCCCGGATTGGCCTTCACCCAGCTCACCACCTCGGCAAAGTTCTTAGCGGGCACCGAGGTCGCGCCGACCATCACGAGGCCGCCGCGTCCGAGCTCGGCCACGGGACGGATCTCCTTGGACATGTCGTTGCGCAGCTTGACGATGTGCGGGATCTCGCTCACGAGGGAGCTGACGCCGACCAGCAGCGTGTAGCCGTCATGCGGCGCCATCGAGAGCTCGTTGACCGCCAGCGCACCGCCGGCGCCGGGCTTGGCGTCGACCACCACCGGCTGGCCCGTGTCCTTCGTGAGCTGGTCGCCCAGGAGGCGCGCCACGATGTCGGCGGTGCCGCCGGCCGGTCCGGCCACGATGATGCGCACCACCTTGTCGGGCCACTTGGCAGGCTGCTGGGCGTGCGCGGCGAGGCTTGCAACGCCAAGGAATGAAAGGCAAGCGGCCTGGATCATCTTCCGCCGCAATGGATTGGGGTTCATGTTCTGTCTCCTCTTCACGGCTTCAGGCAGGCCAACGCAGGAGCGCGATGGCCAGTATGGCTAGAAACACGGTCTCGCCCAACATCAATGCGACGGGCTTGAGGCCGACGGTGGCGAGGTCGCGCAGTTGCGTCTTCATGCCAATACCGGCAATGGCCGCCACGAGGAACCAGCGCGAGAAGTCGCTGCCCAGTTCGGTGAGCGCCGCCGGCAGCCAGCCGGTGCTGTTGATCGCCACCAGCACCGCGAAAGCGACCGCGAACCACGGCAGCAGCGGCGGACGCGCGCCGCCCGTCTGCATGCCGCTGGCCCGTGCGCACATCACCGCGAAGACGATCACCGGCAGCAGCATCGCGACGCGCATCAGCTTGACGACGGTGGCGATGTCGCCGGTCTCCTTCGACATGCTGTAGCCCGCACCGACCACCTGCGCCACGTCATGGATGGTCGCGCCGAGGAACACGCCCGACGCATGGTCGCCCAGGCCCAGGGCGCGCGCGATCATCGGGTAGGCGATCATCGCGAAGGTCGACAGCGCCGAGACGCCCACCACGGTGAAGAGCGTCGCCTTCTCCTTCTGCGGATGCGAAGGCAACGCCGCGGCAAGGGCGAGCGCGGCCGATGCGCCGCAGATGGCGGTCGCGCCACCGCTCAGCAGGCCGAAGAGCGTGTTGAAGCCCATGAGCTTCGCCACCACCATCGACACGCCGATGGTCACCACCACCGCCACCAGCACGAGCACCACCGGATGCCAGCCCAGCGCCACGACCTGTGCGACCGTGATGCGCAGGCCCAGCAGCGCGACGCCCCAGCGCAGCACTTGCCGCGCGGTGAACTCGATGCCCGGCTTGCAGGCGCCTTCGGCCGAGAGGAAGTTCATCGCCATGCCGAGCATGAGCGCGAACAGCATCACCGGCGCGCCGTAGTGCTGCGACAGGAAGGTCGATGCCGCCGCGACCACCGCGCAGGCGAGCACCCCCGGGAACAGTGTGCGGCTGCGTGCCGGCCACGCGGCGATCGAAAGGCTGGTCATGCGAACCTCATGCCGATGTTGGCCAGCAGATGATCACCGTGGACGTCCCGCAGCAGGTTCTTCTGGACCTTGCCGGTGGCGCCGAGCGGAATGCGGTCGACGAAGACCACGTCGTCCGGCGTCCACCACTTGGCGATGCGGCCGTCATAGAAGCGGATCAGTTCCTCGCGCGTGACCTCCTGGCCCGACTTCTTCACCACGATCAGCAGCGGGCGCTCATCCCACTTGGGATGGCGTGCCGCGATGCAGGCGGCCATCTCGACCGCGGGGTGCGCCATCGCGATGTTCTCCAGGTCGATCGAGCCGATCCACTCGCCGCCGGACTTGATCACGTCCTTGCTGCGGTCGGTGATCTGCATGAAGCCGTCGGCGTCGATGGTCGACACGTCGCCTGTCGGGAACCAGCCATTCACCAGCGGACCCGCCCCTTCTCCCTTGAAATAGTTCGAGATGACCCACGCGCCGCGCACCATCAGCTCGCCGGCCGTCTTGCCGTCGTGCGGCAGCTCGGCGCCGTCTTCGCCGACGATCTTCATGTCGATGCCGAACACCGAGCGGCCCTGCTTCGACTGGATCGCGAGGCGCTCGGCCGCATCCAGCGACTGGTGGCACGGCTTGAGCGTGCACACGGTGCCGACCGGGCTCAGCTCGGTCATGCCCCAGGCGTGCAGGACCTGCACGTCGTAGCGGTCCTGGAAGGCGCGCATCATCGCCGGCGGGCAGGCCGAGCCGCCGATGATCGTGCGACGCATGGTGCTGAAGTGCAGGTCGTTGCTCTCGACATGCGCGAGCAGGCCCTGCCACACGGTGGGCACGCCGGCCGAGACCGTGACGCCTTCGGCTTCGAAGAGGTCGTGCAGCGACTTGCCGTCGAGCCACGGGCCCGGGAACACCAGCTTGGCGCCGACCATGCACGCGATGTACGGCAGGCCCCACGCGTTGACGTGGAACATCGGCACCACCGGCAGGATCACGTCCTTGGCCGAGCAGTTCAGCGCATCGGGCAGCGCGGCGGCGTAGGTGTGCAGCATCGTCGAGCGATGGCTGTAGAGCGCGCCCTTGGGGTTGCCCGTGGTGCCCGAGGTGTAGCAGAGGGACGAAGCGGCCTTCTCGTCGAACACCGGCCATTCGAAGTCCGCCGTGTGGTCGTCGATCAGGTCTTCGTAGCACAGCAGGTTCGGCACCTTCGACGAAGCCGGCATGTGCGCGCGGTCGGTCATCACGACGAAAGCCTTGATGGTCGAGACGCGCGAGGCCACGGCCTCGATCAGCGGCAGGAAGGTCAGGTCGAAGAAGAGGATCTCGTCCTCGGCATGGTCGGCGATCCACACCACCTGGTCGGGGTGCAGGCGCGGGTTGAGCGTGTGCAGCACCGCGCCGGAGCCGGAGACCGCGTAGTACAGCTCCATGTGGCGATAGCCGTTCCAGGCCAGCGTGGCGACGCGTTCGCCCTGCTCGATGCCGCGTGCGGCGAGCGCATTGGCGAGGCGGCGCGCGCGCTGGCCCATGTCGCGGTAGGTGTAGCGGTGCACGTCGCCTTCGACGCGGCGCGAGACGATCTGCTGTTCGCCGTGATGGCGTTCGGCGTGGGTGAGGAGGCTGGAGATCAGCAGGGGCTGATCCATCATCAATCCGTTCATGGTGGTAGTCCGTTCAATTCAGTGAATGTGCGTACGCAGGCTCAGGCCGGCACGCTGCGGTGAGCGCCTGCGGGCGCGGAATCAGGTCCGGCGTCGACGTCGGTCTCGCAGGCGCGCTGCAGGTCCGCCCCGTAGCTGCGCGAGGCACGCATGAAGGCGCCAGCAGCCAGCAGACCGAAGACGGGCATCGCGATCAGCGCGTGTTCGAGCGACCAGGCGTCCGACAGGAAGCCCGCGACCAGCGGGCCCATGGCCAGGCCGAGCAGGTTCTGGAACAGCGAGAGCACCGAAGCGCCGGTGGCACGGATGCCCGGATGGATCACGTCGATGACGACGGCCGCGACGACGCCCACGGAGCAGGTCATCAGGAAGCCGCCGAACGCCAGCAGTGCGAACTGCGCCTGCTTCGACAGGACGAGCCCGACGTGCTCTGCACCGAAGCCCAGCGCGAGCACCGCCGCCGAGGCGATGCAGACGACAGCCGTCACCTGCAGCTTGGCCGCGGGACGCTTCTTGCCGGCGCGGTCGGCGACCGCACCCCAGACGACGCTGCCCAGCGCGCCGCACAGCACCACGAGAGCGGCCTTGATCGCAGCCTGCTCGGGCGACATGCCGTGCACACGGTTGAGGAAGCTCGGAAGCCAGGCCCAGATGGCCGACACGAGGATGAGCTGCGCCGGTGCGGCGATGCAGACCCACAGCAGCGTTTTCGAACGCATCAGCCGCTTGACGATCGCACTCGCCGCTCCCTGCGTCGAGCGGGTGGCCTGCTCGATACGCGGCGTGAGTTCCACGGTGCGGTAGTCGCGCACCTTGATGTAGAGCAGCGCCAGGACGAGTCCCGGCACGCCGACCACGCCGAACGCGGCCTGCCAGCCCCAGCGCGCGGCGATGACGCCGCCGAGCATCACGCCCAGCACCGAGCCGATCGACGCGGCGGAGAAGAACGCGGCCATCAGCGCACCCCGCATGCGCGCAGGGAAGTGACTGGCGATGAGCGCTGCGCCAACGGAGCCATAGCCCGCTTCGCCAAGGCCCACTGCCGCGCGCGCGGCGAGCAGCTGCCCGTAGTTGCGCGTGAACATGCAGGAGATCGAGGCGAGGCTCCAGACGGTCGCCATCACCACGATGCTCTTCACACGGCTGAAGCGGTCGGCGACCAGCGCGATCGGGATGCCGCCCACGGCCACCGTGACCGACACCGAGGACACCAGCGCACCGAGCTGCTTGTCCGAAAGGCCCCAGGCCTCCTTCAGATGCGGGAAGAGAGAAACGATGACCTGGCGGTCGATGTAGTCGACCATCATCAGGCCGAGCGTCATCGCGAACGCGAACCACGCCTGGCGCGGGCCGAACAGGTAACTGTCGGACCCTTGCTTCGAGTCGAGGGCATGCATGTCCATGGCAATCCCCTTGGTGTCAGGGCACGAGCACGGTCGCGCCGGTGGTCTTGCGCGATTCGAGCGCACGGTGCGCATCGGCGGCATCCGCGAGCGCGAAGCTCTGCTTGGGCTCGCTCACGATGCGGCCTGCGAGCACATGGCCGAAGAGCTCGTCGGCCATCTCCAGCATGTGCGAGCGCGGGGTGATGTAGTGCATCATCGCCGGCCGCGTGACCCAGATGGAGCCCTTCACGGCGAGCAGCTGCGAGTCGATCACGACCGGACCCGAGGTGGTGCCGTTGCTCACCAGCGAGCCGCGCGGCTGCAGGCTGTCGAGCGAGTCCATCAACGTGTCCTTGCCCACCGAGTCGTAGACCACCGGCACGCCCTTGCCATCGGTGATTTCGCGCACGCGCTTGGCGATGTTCTCGCGCGAGGTCACGATGGTGTAGGCACAGCCGTTCGCCTTGGCGATCTCGGCCTTCTCGTCGGTGCTGACGGTGCCGATCATGGTCACGCCCATCGCACGCGCCCACTGGCAGGCGATGAGGCCGACG
This sequence comes from Variovorax sp. YR216, assembly GCF_900107745.1. Lineage (GTDB taxonomy): Bacteria > Pseudomonadota > Gammaproteobacteria > Burkholderiales > Burkholderiaceae_C > Variovorax. Next base: position 772,526 of record NZ_FNRO01000001.1, read on the forward strand.
CCGCCGGCTGCCGCGTGATAGAGGATCGTCTCGCCGCCCTTGAGCGGGTAGACCTGGCGGAACAGGTACTGCGCCGTCATGCCCTTCATCATCAGCGTGGCCGCGGTGCGGTCCGAGACGCCATCGGGCAGCGGGATCAGCACCTCGGCCGGCATCACGCGAACATCGGAATACGCGCCCTGCGGGCCGATCAGGTAGCCGACGCGGTCGCCGACCTTGATGTCCGTGACGCCGGGGCCGACGGCCTCGACAACGCCGACCGCATCCGAGCCCAGTCCATTGGGCAGCGGCAGCGGATAGCGGCCGGTGCGGAAGTAGATGTCGATGAAGTTGACCGCGATGTACGTGTGACGCACGCGCGCCTGGCCCGGGCCGGGTTCGCCGACTTCGACGTTTTCCAGCTTCAGGACTTCGGGTCCGCCGGTTTCATGAAAGCGAATGGCCTTGGCCATGTTTGTCTCCTGTATAGAAATCTCCCCCAGGCTGCGCGCACTTCGTGTCGCTGCGCCACCCCCTCTCCGGGGGCGCACCCGGCGGCCCGGCAAAGCCGGTTCCGCGGGTGCCCTGGTGTGGACTACTTCGTCAATTCGTTGATGAACAGTTCCGCGCGGGGCCACTTGCCGAAGCCGGACGCGGGATTCAGGTGGCCGACCTCGCCGAGGTCGAACAGGCGGCTGCCCCAGTCGCGTGCCAGCGCGGCCACGCGGGTGTAGTCGCCGAGCGGGTCGTTGCGGCTTGCCGCCACGATGCTCGGAAATGGGAGCGTCAACCGCGGCACGGGCAGCCAGCCGCTGGCGCGCAGTTCGTCGATGGTCGGATAACCCTCGGGCATCGGCCGCTCGAAGTCCGGCGGCGCGGCCAGCAGCGCGCCTTCGATGGCACGCCGCGTCCGGCGGGCCCAGTGCGCGACCATCACGCAGCCGCCGCTGTGCGCCACGATGACGATCGGGCCGTCGATGGCCTGCGCCTCGCGCTCGATGGCCGAGACCTTCGTCCCGCAATCGAGATCGGCGCGCCCCATCGGCGGCACGGTGCGCACCTTGCGCCCCTTGGCCGCGAGATCAGCGGCCAGCAGCGTCTGCCAATGACCTGCGACGTGGTCGCGCAGGCCAGGGACGATGAGGACGGTCGACATCACGGCAGCGCTTTCCGTCTTCAAGCGACCCGGCGCAGGTAACCCTGCTGGCGGCCCTTCGGGTTCGGCGCGAAGCCGTTGGCGGCCAGCGTCTCTTCGACGGTGTCGTAGAACACGCCGATCTTCAGGATCTCGCGCGCTTCCTTGCCGTTGGCGACTTCGCGACCGAACTCGCGCGACATGCGAACAAGCTGCTCGATCTGCTGCACCGTCGACATCTTCTCGGTGCGCGACTGGTTCCAGAGGTTGTCCTCGATGCCGCAGCGCACGTGCAGGCCCATCGCCATGCCCATCATGTTGATCGGCAGCACATTCCGCATGCTGCTTTCCACCGTCAGCATGGTGCCGTCAGGGATGGCGCGCAGGAAGTTGGACAGGCTGTAGATGGTCGGCTGGTCCATGCCGCCGCTGATCGCGACCCAGTTGCACACCAGCGGGCCCTTGTAGATGCCGCGGCGCATCAGGCGCTCGACCGTCTCGAAGCTGTTGATGTTGTAGAACTGGAAGGCGCTCTGGATGCCCGCTGCGCTCAGGCGGCGCACATGCTCCTCGATGAAGCCGGGGCCCGAGGGCACGATCATTTCGCGGTAGGCCGCGTTGTTCTGCGGGTCCGCGAGCGAGGTGCCGGCGATGTCTTCGGCCTCCATGTGCTCCAGCACGTTCATCTGCGTCGTGTTGACGGTGACCGTGACCTGGTCCGGCTTCGGATCGAGCTCGGCCAGCATGTGGCGCGTGTCGTCGTGCAGCCACTTCGCGTTGGCGCCGTCGCTCTCGGGGGCGAAGGAGATCGAGCCGCCGACCTGGATGATCATGTCGGGCACGGCCTTGCGCACGCCGGCGATCAGTTCGTTGAACATCGACAGGCGCTTGGAGCCCTTGCCGTCCAGTTCGCGCACATGCAGGTGCAGCACGCTGGCGCCGGCGTTGTAGCAGTCGACCGCCTTCTGCACTTGCTCTTCCATGGTGACGGGGATGTCCTGCGGGAAGTCGGAAGGAATCCACTCGGGGCCGTAGGGGGCTGCGGTGATCACCAGCTTGTCCTGGTTCTCCGGGAAGAGGGAGCCGTCGAGGAAGTTCATGATGGGTCTTTCAGTTGAGATGTCGGGGTTGAATGAGGTGAAGCGGCGGGCGGCGTATCAGTACGTGGCTTCGCCGATGATTCCGGCGCGTTCCATCTTCCGGTGGCACGGCGGGTAGTCCATGACCGCGTAGTGCTGGGTGCTGCGGTTGTCCCAGAAGGCGACGCTGTTCTTCTTCCAGCGCCAGCGGATCTGGTACTCGGGGATCGCGGCCTGGCTGACCAGGTAGTTCAGCAGCAGGCTGGCGCCGGGCGCGTGGTCCTGGCCGAAGCGCACGTTGGCAGCGGTGTGGTAGTTGGTGATGTGCGTGGTGAAGGCGTTGACGAAGAGGATCTTCTCGCCCGTCTCCGGGTGCGTGCGCACCACCGGGTGCTCGGCATCGGGGAACTGCGCATGCAGTGCAAGACGCTTCTCGATCGGCATCGCGGCGCCGAAGCTGGCCTCGATGCTGTGGCGGGCACGCAGGCCGCCGATCTTCGCCTTGACGTCTTCCGGCAGGCGGGCATAGGCCTCCACCATGTTCACCCAGATGGTGTCGCCGCCGACTTCCGGCGTCTCGACGCAGCGCAGCACGCAACCGAACGGCGGCTTCTCGCGCCAGGTGGCGTCGGTGTGGAAGGCGTTCTCGTAGCGGTCGTTGGGGGTGTCAGGCGACTTGTAGATGCGCACCAGGCCGGGATGATCAGGATCGCTGCCAGCCACCGGGTGGTCTTCGAGATCGCCGAAATGACGCGCGAAGGCGACGTGTTCGGCACGGCTGAAGTCCTGATCGCGGAAGAAGAGCACCTTGTGCTTGAGCAGCAGGCCGCGGATCTCGGCGACGGTCTCGGTGTCGCGCGAGGCGGCGCCGAGGTCGACGTTGCTCAGCAAGGCGCCGATGGTGCAGGTCAGCGGTTCGACCTGGATGGAGGTTTTGATCGCGGCGGACGACACCACGGCGGGTGCGCCTTTCAGCGGGGTTGCTTCGACGGTTGTGTTCATGGGCCTGTCTCCGTTGTGAGTGATAGAGCCGCATATCGCGACTCCTCAGGCCGTAAGAATAGGTAGAGGAGGTCGCTGCCCCCCCCTCCTTGCGGGAGGGGGGAACCCCTCCTCCTCTGCCTCAATCCCCCGGCTGAATGAGCCCGAGAATGCGCGCCCGCACGACGACTTCCTTGCGCGTGCCTGCGTCCAGCTTGGCGAGCAGGTTCTTGACGTGCCACTTGACAGTGGTCTCGCCCACCTGCATCGCGCGCCCAATCTCCTTGTTGGAGAGGTTGCGCGCCAGCAGCTCCAGCACCTGGCGCTCCTTGGGGGTGAGCACCATGCCGCGTGCGGCTGTCGGATGAGGAATCTCGCGGGCCGGCGCCGGGCGGGCCGGTGCCGTGGCGGGGGCCACCGCCCGCGCGGGCTCGCCGCCCTGCTCGGCCACCTGCCGCACCCAGCGGCCGAGATCCGGATGGGCGTCCTCGAAAACGCGAACCAGCCCATAACTTTGCGCCAGATCCATCGCCTCGCGCAACATCGCCGCTCCAGCGCGCTCGCCGCAGCGGTCGAGCGCGAAGGCACGCATGCCGATGATCTCGATGCGGAAACGTCCCTGGTGCAAGGCCTGCGCCAGCTCGTCGGCGCGCGCGAGAGGCTCCAGCGCCCCGCGCCAGTCCTGGCTGGCGATCGCCGCATAGCCCTGCGCGAGCCCCCGCAGCGCATCAACGCCCCGTCGCCAGAGCCGGCCCTGCGGCAGCGAAGGGTCGTCGAGCATCGCGTCGATGCGCTGGCACAGCTCGCGGCAGCTCCCGGCACGATAGCGCCGTGCATGCATGCGCACCTGCTCCAGCAGGCTGGCGACGCGAAGCCGGGGCAGCGAGCGGGCCGAGCCCACGGCGTCGAGCGCGCCGAGCAGCTCCATCGCCCGGTGTTCGGCGCCCTCGGCCATCGCCATGCGCGCCATGGTGCGATAGGCCAGCAGCAGCGATTCCGGCAGGCCGCTGCGCTCCAGCACGTCGATCCGGTCGGCCAGCAGTGCCGAGGCATCGGCGGGACGGCCGCGCTCCCACATCGCCGAGGCCAGCAGCGCCGCGAGCATGCAGCTGAAGCTGTTGCGCCGGCCAAGCTCCGCGTCGGCACTGGCCACGGCCGGCTGCAGCAGGCTTTCGACCAGCAGCACCTGCCCCTCCCACACGTACGAGAGACCGATGATGAACTCGCCCCAGCGCCCGACGAAGCCCTGCCCGCGACCGAAATCCCCGCGCGGCGACTGCTGCTGCCGCAGGCGGGCCAGTGCCGGATCGCCTTCGAGCAGGGTGCGGTACGCGGTGCGGTTGGCATGCACCTGCAGCAGCATCGGATCGCGCAGCGGCGGCGATTCAGCCCACGGATCGTGCAGCGCAGCAAAGCGATCCGGGTCGTCGGCGAACACCGCCGCGCCGCTGAGGATCAGCGCGCATTCGCATTGCAGCGTCGGGTCGGGCTTGTCCGTGGACTGGTGCGCCTGGATGCGCGCGACCATGCGGCCGGCGTCTTCGTGCCGCTCGCTGATCGCCAGCGTCCACGCCGCGGCCAGCAGCAGGCGCGGACGGCGATCGAGTTCGTCGGCGGGCAACTGCGCCAGCCATTCGAGCACCACGCCCTGCCGGCCGTGGGTCACGATGGCTTCGTAGAGGCTGCGCTCGGCCAGCTCGTAGGCCAGTTCGCGCTGGCCCGCGACCAGCGCGTGCCGCGCCGCGTCTTCGAGCATGCCGCGTTCCGCGAGCCAGGCCGCCGCCCGCGCGTGCGCGCTTTCCTGCTGGGGCTTGGGCAGCGCGGCGAAGGCCTCGCGCAGCACGTCGCGCGCGAGCGCGTGCATGCGCAGCCAGTCGCCCTGCTCCGCCGCGACGAAGACCGGCGTGTCGCGGCTCAGGCGCGCGAGCCGCTCGGTGGCGTCGTCGGTCTCGGCGACCCGGCGGCACAGCTCCGGATGCAGGTGGTCGAGGATCGCGATGCGGGTGAGGAACTCGCGGTCCGAGGCATCGAGGTTCGCGAGCAGCAGCGTCATGAACTGGTCGCGCAACTGCCCACCAATGCCAGCGATGCCCGTCACGTCGGCGCCGCGCGCCATCACCGTCAGCGACAACTGCAGGCCCAGCGGCCAGCCTTCGGTGAGCGCGTGCAGGCGCGCGGCGGTGTCGTTGTCGATGGCCGAGCCGAAGCGCTCGTGCACCAGCTCCAGCGTCTCTTCGAGCCGGAAGCGCAGCATGGCCGGCCCGACCACCACGCACTGGCCGTAGGCGATCAGGTCGTCGATGTCGAGGTTGCTGTCCGGCCGGGTCGCAATGATGGTGCGCAGGTTCGGCGGCGCATTGCGCAACAGATAGCCCAGCGCCTCGCGCGAGGCCGCGGGCAGGCGCTCGGCCTCGTCGACGATCAGCACGACGTCGAGCGCCGTCTGCGCCAGCTCGGCCAGCCAGATCGTGATGCCTTCGAGGCCGCTCGGCCCCACCGCGTCGAGCAGCACATGGCCGAAGGTCGAACGCCCCGAACTGCGCCGCACCGCCATCGCCAGCGCCTGAGCGAGGCGCTGCGGCGTGTCGCGCGGCTGCACCGAGACCCAGGCCACGACGAGCCCGTGCGAAAGATGCTCCAGCCGCCATTGCGCCAGCAGCGAGGTCTTGCCGAAGCCGGCCGGCGCCTGGATCAGGATCGCCGGAACGCCGCGGAAGGCCGGGTCGTTGGCCAGGAGCCTCGGCCGGGAAAGCAGGTGCCGAGGCACCCTCGGCGGCGAAACCCGCAGCAGCAGGTCGTCGCCCGCGCTGTCTGGTGATTGGGTTTCTGAAGTCACTGGGAGCTTCGATGAGCGGGGGACGCCACGGGGGTTCACCAGTCTAAATGCGCCCGGCTACTTCAGGTACGACCGCAGCGCCGAAACGACCACGTCGAGGTCTTCCGCGCGCTCTTCGCGGGAAGCGTCGTGCGCGCCGAGATGGTGGCGCACATGGCCGTCGAGCACTTCCAGCATCAGCCCGTTGACCGCGCCGCGGATGGCGGCGAGCTGCTGGAGCACGGCGGCGCAGTCGCGGTCTTCGTCGAGCGCGCGCTCCAGGGCTTCCGTCTGCCCCTTGATGCGCCGGATGCGCGTGAGCAGGGGTTTCTTGTTCAGAACCGTATGCGACATGAGGGCGATTCTAGGCTTCGCCAGATACTGGGGTACAGTATCCGGATGATCCATGCTTCCACCAATTCCGACGCCGCCCGATTCGACGCAGGCAGCCATTCGCACGTCTTCGACGACGGCAATCCGCTCGGCGAAAAGAACGCGCGGCTCGCCGTCCTGCTTACCGCGGCGATGATGGTGCTGGAGATCGTGGGCGGCTACTGGTTCAACTCCATGGCGCTGCTGGCCGACGGCTGGCACATGAGCTCGCACGCGCTGGCGCTCGGGCTTTCGGTGGCGGCCTACACCATGGCGCGCCGGCTTTCTGGCAACACGCGCTTCGCCTTCGGGACCTGGAAGATCGAGATCCTGGCCGGCTACACGAGCGCCATCTTCCTGCTGCTGGTCGCGGGCTGGATGGCGTACCAGTCGGTCGAGCGGCTGTTCTCACCGGCGGCCATCCACTACGAGCAGGCGATCGTGGTCGCTGTCGTCGGCCTCTTGGTCAACCTCGCCTGCGCTTGGCTGCTGAAGGATGGCCATCACCACCATCACCATGGTCATGAGCACCACGGTCACGACCACGATCACCACCACGGCCACCAGGATCTCAACCTGCGTTCGGCCTACATCCACGTGCTCGCCGATGCGGCCACCTCGATCCTGGCGATCGCCGCACTCCTGGGCGGCCTGCTGTGGGGCTTCGGCTGGCTCGATCCGGTGATGGGCATCGTCGGGTCGGTGCTGGTCGCGGTCTGGGCGCTGGGCCTGCTGCGTGACACCAGCCGGGTGCTGCTCGATGCCGAGATGGACGCGCCGGTGGTCGCAGAGATCCACGAAGCGATCGCAGCCAGCCCCGTGCCCGCGCACATCTGCGACCTGCATGTCTGGCGCGTCGGCCGCGCGAAGTACGCGTGCATCCTCGTCGTCGAAGTGCAGCAGGCCGCCAGTCCGACCTACTTCCGGCAATTGCTCGGCATTCACGAAGAGCTGGTGCACGTCACGGTCGAGGTCAATCCGTAGACATTCCCGCGGCATTTCGCTCCAGCGCATCGAGCAGCACGCGCACGCGCGGCGGCACCATCCGGTGGCCGGGCATGACGGCATGGATCGGCATCGTGGGCGGACGGTGCGGCGCGAGCACCTCGACGAGGCGGCCCGCGGCGATGTCGGCCGCAACCATGTAGTCGGGCACCTGCGCGAGCCCCATGCCCAGCACCGCCGCCTGCACCATGGCTTCGCCGTCGTTCAGGCGGGTGCCGTGGGCGGGGTGCAGTGAGATCGTCTTGCGCCGCACGGTGAATTGCTGCGGCCGGTCGCGCCCGGTGGTCGGCATGCGAAAGAGGATGTGCCGGTGCGCGCTGAGGTCCTCGATCGCCTTCGGCTCGCCGTTCGCCTGCAGATAGGAAGGGGCGGCGACCAGCACGAGCTGCTGGCTCGCGAAGCGGCGCGCCACGAGCGTCGAATCCTGCAAGTCGCCGGCGCGGATGGCGACGTCGATGCCGTCCTGGATCAGGTCCACGTACGCGTCTGAAAAGCGCGCATCGATCTCCAGCCCGGGGTATTGCGCCGCGAGCTGCGCCAGCACCGGCAGCACGAACATCCGTCCGAACACGATCGGCATGTTGATGCGCAGCGTGCCGATCGGCGCGGCACGCACGCCCGAGGCTTCGGACTGCAGTTCGTCGAGCTCGGCCAGCACGCGCTGGCAGCGCCTGAACAGGCGTTCGCCATCGACGGTGAGCGTCACGCGCCGCGTGGTGCGGTGAAAGAGCCGCAGACCCAGCGAATCCTCCAGCCGCCCCACCGACTTGGCCAGCGCTGAAGACGAGGTGCCGAGTTCGCGCGCGGCGGCAGCGAAGCCACCTCGCTTGGCGGTTTCCGAGAAAGCCAGAAGTGCTTGCAGGCCATGCATCGCGGACCTCCATTACGGACATTCTGTCGGCAATGTTAGGCCGCCGCCGCTGCTTCCGCTCGACCCGTTCGCCGCGCAAACTCCGGTCGTCCGTGGCGCCACGGCATCCCCTCAACCACTCTTCCGACTGGAGCGAAACATGTACGTGATCGCACAAGCTGCCCCGAGCGCCGCGGCCATTCCCAGCGTCGCCCACGCCACCTGGGCCGGCCATGACGAGGGCGTGAACCAGATCTCCATCTGGCGCCAGACCCTCGAACCCGGTGCGGCGACGCCCCCGCACCGGCACGAATGCGACGAGGTCGTGCTGTGCCAGGCCGGCTTCGGCGAACTGCACGTGGACGGCGAGGTGCACCGCTTCGGGCCCGGCAGCACGCTGATCCTGCCGCGCGGCCGCGACCACCAGATCTTCAATACCGGCGAAGTGCCGATGGAAACGATGGGCGTCTTCGGCGCCAGTCCGGTCATCACCTATCTGCCCGACGGCCAGGTGCTGGACCTGCCCTGGCGCAGTTGAGATCAGATTGCCCGCTTCGCACCGATCGGGTAGCGTCGCGGGCCATCTCTGTTCGAACGAAGGTGACTCACGATGTCTTCCGACCCGATTGCCGCGTGGCATCAACTCCTCAAGGACCGCAATGCCCGGGGGCTCGACGCGCTTCTCGCGGATGACGCGGTCTTCCACTCCCCCGTCGTGCACACGCCGCAGGTGGGACGCGCCATGACCAAGGCGTACCTCACCGCAGCGTTCCATGTCTTCTTCAACGAGTCGTTCCGCTACGTGCGGGAGTTGAAGGGCGAGCACGATGCCGTCCTTGAATTCGAGGTCCAGATCGACGGGATCGCCGTGAACGGCGTGGACATGATCAAGTGGAACGACGAAGGCCGGATCACCGAATTCAAGGTGATGATTCGTCCGCTGAAGGCGATCAATCTGATCCATCAGAAAATGGCCGCCATGCTCCAGGGCGGCCAGCAGTAGCCGCCAAACGATGACCTCACCTGCCCTCGACCGCTTCATTTCCCGCGCTGCGGCCTTCAGTCAGTCCCATTCGGAGCCTGCGGACTGCGTGCTCGGCATCGCGCCGCTGATGCTCGAACTGATCGACGAGGCCAGCACCTTCCTGCAGCCGCAGCACCGGCGCAGCAGCGCTGAAGGCTACGCGCGCAACCTGATCCGCAACATGCCGGAGCACGGCCTGTCCCTCTACGCCCTGGTCTGGGAACCGGGCCAGTGGACGCCGGTACACGACCACGGCAGTTGGGGCGTGGTGGGCGTCGTCGAAGGCGTGCTCGAGGAGCGCAGCTATGTGCGCGTGTCGCCCGACCGCGGCGTCGACGACAACATCGACCTCGTGCGCGGCGGCATCCTCCTGCTCAAGCAGGGCGCGGTCACCAGCTTCGTGCCGAACCCGGACCATATCCACGTCACAGGCGTTCCGGCCGAACGGCCGGCCGCGATCAGCCTGCATCTGTACGGGCGCACGATGAACGACTTCAACATCTACGACGTCGCGGGCCGCACGCGCAAGCGCATGCACGTCGCGCACAACGAGAGCTGAGCCGAACGCTCAGCCGCGGCGCTGGATCATCTTCCAGCCGTTGCCGGAGGGCGTCCACAGTGCCGTAGCCTTGGCCACGATCTCTCGCACCGCCTGCGATGCGGCGGGGTGCCGAAAGCCTGCTTGAATCGGTCGCCATGTCATCAGTTGTCCTATAACAAAAGTACAACCGGCGGCTCGGAATCGGACGGGCGAAGGCAAGCAATTGTGGATAAACACCCGTCAATCCACTTGATTAACAAGGGTTTACCCTTCAATCAAGCATCTTCGTTTCTCATTGACAGGTCTCGATTGAGGCACAAATAATCGGCCATGTTGTAGGACAACCGATAACTAAAGCGCCCACGAAAACGGAGACCCATGAAGAAATCCCCCATTCAAGCAGCCGAATCGATCGTGCCAGCCCCCGCGCCGCGGGGCATGCAATCGCCAGGACGACGGGCGTTCATCGCCCTGGCCGGCGCATCCGCCGGGGCCACATTGCTGAGCGCCTGCGGCGGCGGTGGCAGCAATTCGCCCCTCTTTCCGTCCACCGCGGGATCGACGCCGACCGGAACCACCACGCCTTCATCGACGACACCTGCGCCGTCCGAACCCGTCGATCCGATCTGGGGCCCCGCCGGCCTGGGCACGCAGATCATCGACTCCTTGAAAGGCGTCAATCAGTCGATGTTCGCCAGCCGCGACTTCCTGGTCACGGACTACGGCGCACAGGCATGCGGCACGGTGCCGGCGACCAGTCCGTACACCGACCCGACCAAGTCGCCACTCAGCGTCGGCGCCGATACGACGCATGCGCCGGGTTCGTTCGACTCGCGGCCGGCCTTCCTGGCCGCCATCGCCGCGTGCAACAGCGCCGGCGGCGGCCGGGTCGTGGTTCCATCGGGAACGTGGTATTGCGCCGGGCCGATCGTCCTGAAGAGCAATGTCAACTTCCACCTGAGCCAGAACTGCACGATCTACTTCAGCCCCGATCCCGCCGACTACGCCAAGGACGGCCCGATCGACTGCGGCACCAACGGGCAGTTGTTCTACAGCCGTTGGCAGGCGAACGATTGCCTGAACTTCGGCGCGCCCATCTACGCGAGAAACGAGAGAAACATCGCCGTCACCGGCGAAGGCGACACCTCGGTCTTCAACGGCCAGGCCATGACGCCCTTCGCGGGCACGGGCAACACCAGCACCTGCTGGTGGACCTTCAAGGGCAACAACGGCGTCTACGGCGTCGTGAGTGCCGCGGCGACCCCGTCGCAGGCCAGCATCAATGCCGCCAACGTCGATCTGCGCATCGCGGCGCCCGGTATTTCGGATGCGCTGTACACCCTGCTGACCAACCCGATCACGCCTTGGCAGCAAGACCAGAACTATCTTCCGGCCCTGTCGGAGGCCGGCGTGCCGATCGAACAGCGGATCTTCGGCAAGGGCCACTACCTGCGGCCATGCATGGTCGAGTTCCTCGGCTGCACCAACGTGCTGATGGAGGGCTACCAGACCCGGAACACGCCCTTCTGGCAGCACCATCCGACCGACTGCACGAACGTGGTGATCCGCAAGGTCACGGTCAACAGCATCGGGCCCAACAACGACGGCTTCGATCCCGACGCCTGCGACAACGTGCTCTGCGAGGATGTCGTCTTCAACACCGGCGACGACTGCATCGCGATCAAGTCGGGCAAGAACCTCGACAACGAATACGGCTCCGCGAAGAACCACGTCATCCAGAACTGCACGATGAACAGCGGCCATGGCGGCATCACGCTGGGCAGCGAGATGGGCGGCGGCGTCGAGAAGATCTATTGCCGCAATCTCGCCATGCTCAACGAATTCTGGGCGACGAATTCGCTGAACATCGCGATCCGGATCAAGACCAACATGAACCGGGGCGGCTTCGTCAAGGATTTCTACGTGGACGGCGTGACGCTCCCCAACGGCGTCAGCCTGACCGGCGCAGGCTACGGCAGCAGCATGCTGCCGGGAAGCCCCATCAACAGCAACGTCCCCATCGGGGTGAGCACGCAGGCAAACAGCAACCCCTCGGCCTCGCAAGGCGGGATCATCACTTTCGACTGCGACTACCAGCCGTCCAAGGATGCGATCCGCACGCGCCCGGCATTGCTGCAGAACATCAATATCTCCAATGTCGTCGCAAAGAACGTGACGCTCGGCGGAGCGACCGGATCGTGCTTCCAGGCCATCGTGGCGCAAGGCCCGGTGGCCTTCGACTACAACGGACCGGCGCCGGCACCCAGCGCGCCGGCGATCCAAGGGGTGAGCATCGTGAACTGCGATTTCGGCAGCCCCATGGCGACCGGTCCCGCGAGTGCCACCGTGCCGGCGCCGATCTACGCCTACAACGTCCACGACATCACGCTCGCGAACACGTTGATTGCAGGCCAGACCTACAACACCACCGTCACCGACCCGCGTTGAACGGCAACTGGCTGATGCCCGGCGTCCTTGGAGGCGGCGCCATGCCTCCTCGGTTCGCGCCGCGCACGGCGGGACCTGCGTGATATGGAGTCCCAACAGCAAGATCGGAAGTACCAGTTGCGGAACATAACCAACTAGTTATAGAAAAGAACCTTGCGCGCATTCCTCCAGTACAACAACCAGGAGACTTGGAATGAACCTCAAGGATCGACTTCCGGCGCCGCTTGCACTGCTCCTCCTGGGAGCGACGGCCTACAGCCATGCGGCGACGCCCATCGCGTGCAACGCCCTTCTCAACCAGACCATCGAGGGCGCGACCATCACCAGCGCCGTTCTCAACGTGGCAACGCCGACCTTGCCGGAACACTGCGAGGTGTTCGGCAGCATCGGCCAGCACACCGGGGCGGATGGGCAGGGCTACGCGGTGAAGTTCCATCTGCGCATGCCCACGTCATGGAGTGAACGCTTCTACTACCAGGGCGGCGGCGGGCTTGACGGCAGCGTCGGCGGCGCCAATGCGTCGCAGATCAGCCAGGGGTATGCCGTGGTCTCCACGGACAGCGGGCACGACGCCGCAACGAACATCTCCGCCGTCGCGGGCAACGCCGAGTTCGGTTTCGATCCACAGGCGCGCCTCGACTACGGCTACGACGGCCCCGCCCGCGTCGCGCAGGCCGCCAAGGCGATCACGCGGACCTACTACCGCCAGAAGATCAAGTACGCCTACTTCGAAGGCTGCTCGGAAGGCGGCCGCGAGGGCCTGATGTTCTCGCAACGCTATCCCGACCTCTTCGACGGCGTCATCGCGGGCAACCCCGGCATGGACCTGCCCAAGGCCGCCGTCGCCGAGGCCTGGGACACCCAGGCATTCGCCGGTGCCGCACGCTCGCTCACGCCCTTCGGCTTTCCCGATCTTGCGACCTCGTTCACCTCGGCTGAGCTGAGCGCGATCGGCGATGCGATCCTCAAGGAATGCGACGGGAAGGACGGCCTCGTCGACGGCATCATCGCCAACCCGCAGGCCTGCCGCTTCGATCCACGCACGCTCGGCCCGCAGGGCTCAGGGCTGCTGTCCGCCAGCCAGGTCACCGCCTTGCGGAGCGTGTTCGACGGCGCCAGGGACTCGAAGGGCCGCGCGCTCTACGCCGGCTGGTTCTGGGATCCGGGCATCGCCGCGCCCGGCTGGCGCCTCTGGAAGATCGGACCGCTCTTCCCCGCCCCCGGCAACACGTCGCTCAATACGACGCTCGGCGGCTCGGCATTGCCATTCGTCTTCACCACGCCTCCGAACTCGATGACCGCCGGCAGGCCGGGCTACGCAGGCACCGTCATCACCACCGCGGGGCCGGCGCCGGGTCTGCCGGGGCTCAATGACTCCTTCATGCCGTGGCTGCTCAGCTTCAACATGGACGTGGACGCCCCGAAGATCTATGCCCGCAGCGGCATCTTCTCGCAGTCGGCGATGGACTTCATGGGCACCAGCTCGACCGACTACCGCCGCTTCCGCGCCGGCGGCAGCAAGCTCATCGTCTACAGCGGCCAGGCCGATCCGGTGTTCTCGTCGAAATACCACATTGGCTGGTATCGCGACCTGATCGACCGCTCCGGCGGCGTGCGCGACACGCAGCAGTTCGCGCGCCTCTTCGTGGTGCCGGGCATGAACCACTGCGGCGGCGGCTATGCGACATCGCAGTTCGACGCCTTCGGCGCACTCGTCAAATGGGTCGAGCAGGGACAGGGACCGTCAGCGCTCATCGGCACCGCACCCGCGGACACGCCATGGCCCGGACGCACCCGGCCGATCTGCGCCTACCCCGCCCAGCCGCGCTACGTGGGACACGGCAGCATCGAGGATGCCGCGAACTTCGCCTGCGTGGCCGTGCGCGACGATGACGATGGCCCCGGACACGGGAACGACAACAACAATCACCAGTGACACCTGAATGCACGGAGACATGACCAGCATCTGGAAGAAATCCACCACCCAGCTCACCCGACGCGGCGCGATCGCCACCGGACTGACGACCGCCGCGCTCGCTGCATGCAGCACCGCCCAGACTTCCACGGGCGTCCGCCGAACGCCCTTCCAGGTCGCCGATGTCACCGTGCCCATCGTCGGCAGCGACGAAGTCTTCCCGGTGCGCCGCATCTACTGCATCGGCCGCAACTACGCAGCGCATGCGCGCGAGATGGGCTCCGATCCGAACCGGGAACCGCCCTTCTTCTTCCAGAAGCCCACCGACGCGATCCAGCACGTGCCCACGGGCACCGTGGGCGACCATCCCTATCCGACGCTGACCAGGAACTACCACTACGAGGCCGAGCTGATTGCCGTGCTCGGCAAGGGCGGCCGCAACATCCCGGTGACGCAGGCGCTCGATCATGTCTATGGCTACTCGCTCGGCCTCGACATGACGCGCCGCGACCTGCAGCGCGCCATGGGCGATGAGAAGAAGCCCTGGGAGATCGGAAAGAGCTTCGATCACTCCGCGGTGATCGGCGCCGTGCATCGTGTGGCGCAGACCGGCCACTTCGCCAAGGGAGCGATCTGGCTGAAGGTGAACGGCCAGACCAAGCAGAACGCGGACCTCAACCAGATGATCTGGTCGGTGGCCGAGCAGATCAGCAAGCTGTCCGAGGCGAACGAGCTGTTCGCCGGGGACATCATCTACTCCGGCACGCCGGAGAACGTCGGGCCGGTGGTGCGGGGCGACGTGATCGAGATGCACATCGACGGGCTGCCGAATCTGAGCGTGCGCATCGTCTGAGGCGCGCGGAGAGGCAGTTCAGCCTGCCTCCCCGCCATCAGGGCAGATTGAAGCTCAGCGGCGGCACCGGGGCGCTGGTGTCGATGGCCGTGTTCCGCAGAGTACCGTTGGAGTTCGCCTGCACGGTGTACAGGCCAGCGACCGCCGAGTCGGCCGTGAAGCCGAACGAGGATGCATTGGCCACGAACGGCGCGCGCACTGGCGCACCGATGGGCAGATTCATGCTGAACTCACCGCTCAACGCATCCACCGGCGGCGACGCCACTTCGATCGCGGGTCCACCGGTGAGGCTCTGCAATGCGCGCACCGTCGCGCTGGCCGGGCTCACCGTTCCGCTCACCGAGCGCATGGACGTGCCCGGCGGGTTGATTCGCACGCTGTCGCTACCCACGGAGGTGACTGCCGTGGCGCCAACCGGCACGCCCGTGATCACCGCAGTGGCGCGGTCCGCCGAGGTCACCACCAGGTCGTAGTTGCCGGTCGGGACCGGGAAGAGGACGAAGCGGCCGAGACTGTTCGGGATGCTGGCCTTGACCGGCAGGCCCTGTGACTGCAGCGAAACGAAGGTGGTTCCCGCCGCCAGCGACGGATCCACCCAGCCTTCGATCCGCTGGCCGCCGCTGTTGACGATCGGCACCACGGCAATCACCGGCTTGAGGTTGTAGCGGCCCGAGTTGCCACGTTTCACCACGGACTTGCAGGCGTCGAAGTCCAGCACCACGTCCACCACCTGGCCGGCCGGCACGTCGACGTTCATGTTGAGCTTCAGGCCGCTTTGCTGGGCGCTCGGGGTGTCCAGCGGCGTCTCGCTGCCACCGGTGGGCTTGACCGAGTTCGCCAGGGGATTGGCTTGCGTGTTGTTCACCAGGACCAGGCGCATCTGCTGGTACTTGCCGGCCGGAAGCGGCGCCTCGCCCAACGGAAAGAGCACGCCGTTGGTCAGCGTGAGCAGGTCCACGCGTTGCGGGCTGGCCAGCTGGATGTCCACCCAGCCGCTGGCGGTGTCCGCGGCATCACTGCTCTGGTTCACGCGTACCTTGTCGATGGTGACATTGACCGCGTCGTATCCGCAGGCCGGAGCGTCCGTCATGGATACGCGGATGGTGCCCTTGTCGGCACTCACGCCCGATCCGCCGATGCCGCCTCCGCCCACAAAGCCTGCCCCACCGCCGCCACCCCCCCCGCAGGCGGCCAGGAGCAAGGCGCACGTAGCCGCACTCGCGACCAGAAGTCTCTGAATCTTCATCCTGCTTCTCCTTGAGATGTGGGAGCCGCCGGCTCCTCGAAGTAGTAAATGCCCAGGCCCACGCGCCGACGCGGCGTGGCGGCGGATTCTTCCCCGTTGCGCGCAGCGTCCACTCTGTCGCGCACCTGCAGCCAGCGATCCATCCGCTCCAGCAGCGACTGCGCCTGAGTGGCGCTGAGCTTGCGAAAGGCCGGCAGGTCGCTTCGGGGGATGGCGTCGTACATCACCTTGCGCTGGAAGTGCGGGTCACCGGCGCCGTGCTGGATGTTGTGGTCGATGGTGGCGATGAGCTGGGGCACGTCCCGCCCCAGGATGCCCAGCTTGTCGGATGCGCTGCAGGCCGGCACAAACGCGCGGGTGTGCAGTTGCACATGCTGGTCATCCAGGCACTCCACCGCACCCACCCGCTGCAACTCGTCGAGCACAGCGCGTGCCGGCATGTCGCCACTGTGGCGTCGCACCAGTTCGGCGAAGCCCTGGGGGCCGTCCATCTGCAGCGCGCGCGGCTCGCCAGCGGTGTCGAGAAAGCTGGGGTCGCGTACCCAGCCGGTGAGCACGCGGGCGGCGCGGTTGTAGCGCTCGCCACCTACTGCCACCGATTCGCGGACGGGCAGCGAAAGCAGCCGCCGCACCTCCTTGCGGGTGAGTCCCGAGAGGATGGAGGCGCGCGAGATGGTGGACTTCTTGCCCTCGATGGCGAAGTCCTTCATGGCCACCTCGACATAGGCGCGCCGGGCCAGTTCGTCGAACGCGGAATAGGACATGGAATGGCGCAGCACCACCCGGAACAGGGCGCGCAGGACGTTCGACACTGCGTCCTCCAGAGCTTGATACATCCTCGTGCCGGCATCCATTTTGGGAAATTTATCCCAAAACAAGGCCCCCGCCAAGACCGCATCCTGCCCAACCGGGCAGTAGCGCCACCCCCTTGTGGCTTCACACAATGAAGCCATCTAAGGAGCTCCCCATGGCCGACGCGATGACTTCCCCGTCCCTCGAACAACTGTCCGCCGCCATGGCGGACGCGGTGGCTGCCGCCTCGCGCAGCGTGGTCGCGGTGCACGGCGCGCGGTCGCGCGCCAGCGGCTTCGTCTGGCGCGACGGGCTGGTCGTCACTTCCGAAGAATCACTGTCCGACGAAGGTGACGTGGCCGTCCTGCTGCCGGAAGGCGGCAAGCTGCGCGCGAGCATCGTCGGGCGTGACCCCGCCACCGATGTCGCGCTGCTTCGCGTCGAAGGCCAGGCGCCCTCCCCGATCGCCTTCGATGCCGCACCGGTGCGCACCGGTTCGATCGCACTCGCAGTGGGCTCGCAGGCCGGCACCGCCATTGCGGCAGCGGGCGTGGTGTCGCTGGTCGGTCCTGCATGGCGCAGCCTGCGCGGCGGCGACATCGACATGCGGATCGAACTCGGCCTCGTGATGCGGCGCAGCGTCGAAGGCGGCCTCGCGCTCGATGCGGGCGGCCATGCGATCGGGATGAGCGTATTCGGGCCGCGCGGGCGCGTGCTCGTGATTCCGGGCGCGACTGTCGAGCGTGTGGCGGCGCAGCTTGCCGCGCATGGCCGCGTGCCGCGCGGCTACCTCGGCGTCGCGCTTCAACCGGTGAAGGTGGAGCCCGATGGCGTTGGCGCGATGGTCATGGGCGTCGATCGCGACGGACCCGGCGCGGCCGCGGGCATTCGGCAAGGCGACGTGATCCTCGCGTGGGACGGGGAGCCGGTGCGCAGCGTGAACATGCTGCTGCGCGCGCTCGGCCCGGCGAGCGTGGGCACGGTCGTGAAGCTTTCGCTGCAGCGCGCGGGCGAGCCGGTCGAACAAATGATCACCATCGGAGAAAGGCCCACTGATTGAGCACATTGCGGGTTGCGGACCCGATCGTGGTCGCGATCGACATTGATGACGCCGCGCTGTCGGAGCGGCTGTCCGCGTCGCTGGGGGACGCGCCTGGCCTGCGCATCGCGCAGGCCGGCGAGCCGGCGGACGTGACGGTGATCGCGACAACCGAATCCGCGCCCGCTGCCGACGACAACGAAGCCACGCTGACACCGCGAGAACTCGAAGTGCTCGCCCTGATGGCCGAAGGCGCATCGAACAAGGCGATCGCGCGGCGACTCGGCATTTCGGTCCACACGGCCAAGTTCCACGTGGGCTCGCTGCTCGACAAGCTCGACGCGACGGGCCGCACGGACGCTGTCGCGCAGGCGGTGCGGCAAGGCGTCATCCATTTGTGAGACGAACATGTTCGACGACGACACTCCTTCATCATCGACCATCGAAGGCGGCTCGCCAGAGGCGGATCAGGACGCGCTGATCGATGCCTACTCGCACGCGGTCGCAACGGTGGCCGACCGCATCGGCCCCGCGGTTGTGCGCGTGCAGAGCGGCACGGCGGGCCGCCGCGGCGGCCTCGGCTCGGGCGTGGTCATCGCCAACGACGGGCTCGTGCTGACGAACAGCCACGTGGTCGCCGCTGCGCGCCGCGTGCGCGTGGGCAGCACCGAAGCCGGCGACCGCGAAGCCGAGGTGATCGGCGACGACCCCGCGACCGATCTCGCGCTGCTGCGTGTCGAACTGCCGCGCGGCGCCGCCACTGCCCGGCTCGGCGACTCGAAGATGCTCAAGCGCGGCCATCTGGTGGTGGGCATCGGCAATCCGCTGGGCTTCGAATCGACGATCACCGCGGGCATCGTTTCGGCGCTCGGCCGTTCCTTGCGCTCGCAGAGCGGGCATCTGATCGATGACGTGATCCAGACCGACGTCGCGTTGAACCCCGGCAATTCCGGCGGCGCGCTGGTGGCGGCTTCGGGCCAGGTGGTGGGCATCAACACCGCGATGATCGCGGGCGCGCAAGGGCTCGCGTTCGCGGTATCGAGCAACACGGCGGGTTTCGTGATCGGCGAGTTCATCGCGCATGGCCGCGTGCGGCGCGCACACCTGGGCATCGCGGCGCAGACGGTGCCGCTTGCGCGCCGCGTCGCCCTCGCGATTCACTCGGGCGCGAATGCGGTTCGCATCGGCGAGGTGCAGCCCGGCAGTGCGGCAGAGCAGGCAGGCCTGCGTGTCGGCGACATCCTCGTGGCACTGGACGACATGGTGGTCGCGGGTGCAGACGACCTGCTGAGGCTCTTGAGCGCAGACCGCATCGGCCGCAGCCTGGAGGTGTCGGTGCTGCGCGATGGGCGGCTCATCACGCGATCGGTGACGGCGCAGGAGCGGCCGCCGATCGTTGCGGGCCGGCGCTAGGCGCCCGGGGTGATCGCCTCTTCGACATCCCGGTGGAACCTGGCGGAACACCACTCCGTCGCGCCGAAGTACAACGCCTTGTTCGCCCCGCTCGCCAGCGTCGACTGCGCCGAGACGCCGAGCGCGAAGTCCTCGTCGAGTGCGCCCCAGAATGACTCGATGTTCTTGCGCCAGTAGTTGACCGACTTCTCGGTCTGCGGCATTTCGGGGATCAGCGTGGTGGCGAGCACGCGCGAGCGATCGGGCGCTTCGGGCAGCACGGTGAAGGCGTTGGCATGGTCGCCTTCATGCAGGATGAAGGTCGCCGGGAAGAAGAAATAGATGATGTTCGAGTGCGGCCCTGCCTGCCATTGGTCCATCGGCGCGTCCCTGAGCGACTCGATGCTGCGCTTGGGCAGGAAGATGCGTTGGTGCTGCCGGTCATGGTCCGCGAGCAGCAGGTTGTGGTAGAACATGTGCGCGATGCTGTTCCGGTGCGCGTACTGGAAGTGATACGTCTCCAGATTGGCCTCGAAAGGGATCTTCCAGTTCGCCGCGTTCGGGAATTCGCGCTGATGGAACGGCACCCAGCAGTCGTAGCCCCACGAACGCAGGTCCGCACCGAAGCGGCCGAGCCATGCATCGATGTCGAGCGTGGCTTCGTCTTGCTTTTCGACGATGCGAGGCACGACCCAGACGAAGCCGAGCGCTTCGGCGGCAGGCACGCGCGCGAGCGCACAGTCGGACGTCGGTGCGTGCGGAAAGTCCTCGCCGTGCGGGCGAGCGCGCAACGCGCCATCGAGTCCATAGGTCCAGCTGTGATACGGGCACACCAGCACGCGCTGGCTCATAGCGCCGGGCGGCCGTAGCCGCGCACCACGGTGCCGACAGGCGTTGACGAATGCGTTGATGCGGCCATCTGCGGCGCGCACGACGAGGAGCGGCAAGCCGGCAACGTCGATGGCCAACGAATCGCCTTCGTTCGGCAACGAGGCTGACGCGCACAGCGCCAGCGGATAGCGGCGAAAGAACACGTCGACTTCGCGCTTGTATCGCACGGGGTCGAGATAGCGCTCGACGGGGCTCAGTGTGGGCTCGCCGCGTTCACTGCCCCGGCTGTCGATCAGCGCCATGGCCCGCTGGATCAGTGCAACCTGTTCGTCATGAAGCATTGAATGCACCCCAATTGCTCATTTGCTCATTTGCTCATTTGCTTCGCGGTTCATCTTCGCGCGTGAGCGTCACCAGCGATTCCAGTGTTGGCAAGAATTGAAGGTCACACTCGTCCTGGACATGCCTCAAGTTCCATAGCGCACTGTGGCGAATCTCTGCGCGTGGGCTGAATCGACCGAGCCAGCCACTGCTTGACACATCCAGAGGTGCGAGCTTGTTCGATAGCAGCGCGATCGTATTTCGCTCGATATATGCGCGCATGCTCAGTGGGCCAGGCTCATCAGGCACGGCCACCCAAAGCACCGTCATTTCGCCGATGTGCGCCGATACACGCCGCTCTAGTTCGGCCTCTGCAGCCAGAGCGACCGGATTTCCACGAACCTGCGGTGGCAAGGCAGAACCGACGCCCCAAGATGGCAGTGACAGTCCATCACGGGCCAGCAGGGCCGCCCCAACATGCAGCCTGAAGATGGAGCCTCGGTGATTTCCTCCCCCGGTTCGAGTTCCGAGGTGCGCTCCGAGACGCGCGCCCAGCAAAGACTTTGATCCGGCACTGACCGCATGGGTGCCGATTCGAACGATTCGCCGGATTTCCGGATGCGTGACTCGAAACTCCCCTGATTCCATGAAGAAATAGACACCGCGCCGCGGCAGCACGAAGCGCTCCTTGAGTTGACGCAGGCGCAACCCTTGTCCTGGGGCCGTCGAAAGGCGTGCGAGCAGTGAATAGAACCGATCTACACCTTGAACAAAAGCAGACATGGCCTTACTCAAGCGCAGTCGATAAGTTGAGCGGCGCATTCATAGTGCCAATTCGTCTTTCGTGGTGTATCGAATTTTTTTAGATTGAATCCCAAACCAAGCTCAGGCTTTTCGGAAGATCTGTAATACACCGTTTTTTCGCCCTTATACGTCATGACAAGATTTCGAAATAGATTTAGATAGCTCAGCCCCCCAAGGAAGACCATCTCCTCTCCATCGTCGGGTATTTGACAAAAATCCAGATACCGATCTCCCGCCCTTCGCCTGTTGCAGGAATGGGCGCTTCCGCTGAACGTGATATCGTAATCCGGCGTGAGGAACGTCGAAGCGATCAGGCCCCAGCCGGCTGAAAGTATGTAGACCTTCTCACCGAACTTGTTGAAGAGCCCCTCGTAGATTCGATTTTTGTAGAGCTTGTAGGCCGAATTTAATCCCAGCGGGTTCTGACTCAACTGCTCGGAATTATATTGAGCCAGACGATTCCTCCAACTCGTGCCATGACCATCATCGTCATCGGGTCGAGCATAAAAAAATTCGTGATCGAGCGCCAATTGAGGGTACGCGACGAATTTCACAATTCGGCCGTCTGAATGGCGAAATCCTGTTCTGGTGGGATTTTTATTGCCGGCACACTGGATGACAATTTTCATGATCTTCCCATTCAGCTGCTGCAAACACGCCAAAGTCACAAGTATTGCCGCCCGGCAGCTTTGCCTTGAACATCTCCGCAGCGTTATACGGTTGGCTCGAAGAGTGGGCAAGCCTGGGAGCTCAGTGGAAATCCCTGCTCTTGTTGCTTTCCGCAAGTCGGCCCAGCAGCGGCGTCAGGTCCCTGAACCCGGTTGCCACGAGGTGCCGCACGTTCCCGCCACTGTCCACGTCGCGCTGCCAGGTGCCTTGCACCGCCAGCAGCGTCGACTTGAGCAGCGGTTCCCGCCAGGCGTCGACCATGCTTCCCCACACGATCACGTTGACGTTGCCGGTCTCGTCTTCGAGCGTGACGAAGATGGTTCCCTTGGCGGTCTGCGGGCGCTGGCGGCCCTTGACGATGCCGCAGGCGCGCACGGTCTGGCCGTTCGGCAGCGGGTTCAACTGCGCCGCGCTCATCAGCTTCATGCGCGCCAGCCGGGGGCGCAACAGCGCGAGCGGATGGCGGCGCAGCGTGAGGCCGAGCGAGGCATAGTCGCCGACGATCTCTTCGCCCTCGGGTGCCGCGGGCAGCTGCAAGGTGGGCTCGTTGATCGGCACGCCACGCAGCAAGGCTGGAGCGCGGCGCTGCGCGGTTGCATCCCACACCTGCTGGCGGCGGTGGCCGGAGAGCGACATCAATGCATCGGCGGCAGCCAGCGCGCCCATGTCCTTGCCGTCGAGTTCGGCGCGCAATGCCAAGTCTTCGGTGCTGGTGAATGGCGCCTGCGCGCGCGCTGCGAGCAGGCGCTTCGCACCGACTTCGCTGAGCCCGGATACGCGGCGCAGGCCGAGACGTACCGCCGGTTGATCCGCATGGCCGAGGCGATCGGCATAGCGGGCCTCGGTGCCGGCCGGCATGCGTGGTGCGTCGGTCGCGCGGGCTTCGATGCTGCTGTCGTACTCGCTCATGCTCACATCGACCGGCCGCACTTCGACACCGTGACGCCGCGCGTCCTGCACGAGCTGCGAAGGGCTGTAGAAGCCCATCGGCTGCGCATCGAGCAATGCGGCGAGAAAGCACGCGGGCTCGTAGTGCTTGAGCCAGCTGCTCGCAGTGACCAGCAGCGCGAAGCTCGCGGCATGGCTTTCCGGAAAGCCGTAGTCGCCGAAGCCCATCACCTGCTTGAAGATCGATTCGGCAAAAGCCGGCTTGTACCCTTTCCCGACCATGCCCTTCACGAGTTTGTCGTGGAACTTGCCGAGGCCGCCCTTGCGCTTCCACGCAGCCATGGCGCGGCGGAGCTGGTCGGCCTCGTCGGCGCTGAAGTCGGCTGCGATCATCGCGATCTGCATCACCTGTTCCTGGAAGATCGGCACGCCCAGCGTGCGCTCCAGCGCGGGGCGCAGTTCGTCTTTCTCGTACGTGATGGTCTGCCCCTTGCGCAGGCGCTCGCGCTGCTTGAGGTAGGGATGCACCATGCCGCCCTGGATGGGCCCGGGCCGCACGATGGCAACTTCGATCACGAGGTCTTCGTAGCAGCGCGGTTTCAGGCGCGGCAGCATCGACATCTGCGCGCGGCTCTCGATCTGGAAGACGCCGATGGTGTCGGCGTCGCAGATCATGTCGAACACCTTGTCGTCGTTGCTGGGGATGTGGTGCATTTCCAGCGCGGTGCCGCGCCAGCGGTTCATGAGCTCGAGCCCGCGCCGGATCGCGCTGAGCATGCCGAGCGCCAGCACGTCGACCTTGAGCATGCCCATGGCTTCGAGGTCGTCCTTCTCCCACTGGATGACCGAGCGGTCTTTCATCGACGCTTTCTCGACCGGCACGAGCCGCGTGAGCTTGGTGTGGGTGAGCACGAAGCCGCCGACGTGCTGGCTGAGGTGGCGCGGAAAGCCCCGGAGTTGATGCGTGAGGTCGATCCACTGCCGCAGCTTGAGCTCGTCCTCCTGCACGTTCACGCGCTCGGCGGCAGTGCGCAACTGTTCGCCAAGCACGGCATCGTCGAACCAGTAGTGGTCCTTGGCGAATTCGTCGACCAGTCGCGCATCGATGCCAAGCGCCTTGCCCACGTCGCGCAGCGCGCTGCGGGCGCGATAGCAGATGACGACGGCGGCAATGGCAGCACGCTCGCGGCCGTACTTCCTGTAGATGTACTGGATGACCTCTTCGCGCCGCTGGTGCTCGAAGTCGACGTCGATGTCGGGCGGCTCGCGGCGGTGGCGGCTCAGGAAGCGTTCGAACAGCAGATGGCCCTTGTCAGGAGGAATCGCGGTGATGCCGAGGCAATAGCAAACGGCCGAGTTGGCCGATGAACCCCGGCCCTGGCAAAGAATGTCTTCCGAACGGGCGAAACGCACGATGTCCTCGACCGTCAGGAAGAACATCGCATAGTCGAGTTCGAGAATCAGATCGAGCTCGCGCTGCACCTGCCGGCAGACGTTCTCCGGAATTCCGGAGGCATACCGTTCGAGCGGATACCGCTTGAGCGCCCCCTCCCACGTCTTGCGCACCAGCGTCTGCGCCGGCGTCTCGTTGCGGCCCACGCTTTCGAGCGGGTACTTGTAGTTCTCGCGGATCACCTCGGGATCGAAGCGGCAGCGGTCGGCCACGCGCAAGGTGTTGGCAAGCATCTCGCCGGCATAGAGACCCGCGATATGCATGCGCATGCGCAGATGACGTTCCGCGTTGACTTGCAGTGCGAAGCCGCATTCGGCGACGGTGCAGCCTTCGCGCACGGCGGTGAGCACGTCCTGCAACGGCTTGCGCCCGCGTGAATGCATGTGCACGTCGCCGGCCGCGACGAGCGGCACGCCGGCCTGCTCGCCCGCTTCGACCAGGGTGACGAACCAGAGGTCATCGTCGAGCTCGTTGAGCATCTCGACCGCGAGCCAGAGGTTGTCGCCGTAGAGCGCTTTCGCGGCGAGAAGGTCTTCGTGCAGCGTCGCGAGGTCGACCGCGCCACCGGGCGCGCGGTCGGGCACGAAGAGGATCTGGCAGTGCGTGAACGAGGCGACGTCGCTCTCTTCCCAGCCCACGCGGTAGTCGCCCTTGGGCAGTTCGGTGGTGCGTGCGGCGGTGATGAACTCGCAGAGGTTGCCCCAGCCTTCGGTGTCGTTGGCGATGACCACGAGCCGGAAGCGCTCGAAGCGGAATTCGCTGCCGAAGAGCAGGCGGAATTCCGGATTGCGCGGGATCGATGGCTCTTCGGGGTGTTCCTTCTCATAGGCATCGAGCTTGGCCGGCAGCTCGCGCAGGCCGACGTGTGCACGCACGATGCCGGCGACCGAGCACTCGTCGGTGATCGCGAGCGCCGAATA
This sequence comes from Variovorax sp. YR216, assembly GCF_900107745.1. Taxonomy (GTDB): domain Bacteria; phylum Pseudomonadota; class Gammaproteobacteria; order Burkholderiales; family Burkholderiaceae_C; genus Variovorax. The sequence goes on from NZ_FNRO01000001.1 coordinate 797,878, forward strand.
CCCGAGCTGGTAGGCGCGCTCCACCATTTCCTCGGGCGTGGAGGCGCCGCGCTGGAAGCTGAAATTGGTGACGCAGTGCAGTTCCGCGTAGTCGGGCAGGCCCGGCACGGGCGGCTGCCGTTGCTGCTGCGGCAGCGCATGCATCTCGGCGAGCGCGAGCGAGCGCTGCTTCTTGTCGCTGAGTTCAGGCATACAAGCCCTGCAGATACCAGTGCACTTCGGCGTCGGCGAAGCGGGTCGGCACACGTTCGCGATAGATCCACACCAAGCCGGCCTCGGGGCTTTCGGCGACGTAGTAGTCGCGCACCGCCGGGTGGCCGCCGTCTTTCATTCCGCCCCACCAACCGGCTTCGACACGCTGCGGGCCGATCAGCTTGCGTAGCGGGCCGCGGTAACAGGGGCGCTCGCCGTCCATGTCGAGCCTCAAAGGCTTGGGCAGAAGCCATGTCGGGTAGATCGCATCCGGCTGGGATGGCGCGGTGGCTGCGCGCTCCTTCTTTTTCTCTTTCTTTTCCTGCGGCCGATTTCCCGACAAGGCCGGCTGCCACGTCTGCGTGCGCTCGGCGCGACGATCGGCATGCGGCACGGGCACCAGCACCTGCTGTGGGCCGAGCCGGGCGCTCAGCCGCTCGACCATTTCATGCAGCTTGTCGCCCTTGCGGTTGTCCTCCGGCAGGAAGCTGGTGCTGGCGCCGGCCCACGGATCGGTTTCGAGGGAGCGCAGCCGCAGCCAGCTCGCGGGCGCGGCCAGCGTGGTGAGCGCGAGTTTCTCGGCCAGCAGGCGGCGCAGGTGTGCCATGTCCTGCGTGGGCTCGGCAGTGCGCACGGTGATGTGCTGGTTGGGCGGCAGGTCGACGCCGTTGAAGCGCTTGAGGTCGAGCGTCCATTGCAGCTCGATCGCACGCGCGCCGCGCTGACGTGCGCGCAGCCAGATCGAAAGCGCCGCGAGCAGGCGGTTGGCCGACCACATGAGTTCGCCCGCGTTCTCGGCCAGCGCGGGCAACTCCAGCTTCTGCTCGAACACGTCGGGCAGTTGGAGCCAGACATGGGTTTCGGGGCGCTGCCCCCAGGCCACGTCGAGCGCCTCGCGCAGCGCCGCGCCGAAACGCCGCGTGAACCCGCCGCGCGGCAAGGCGGCCACGTCGCCCCAGGTCCGGCAGCCCAGACGCGCGAGCAGGTCGAGGTGATCGCGCGCGGCGCTGAGCGTGTCGAGCGGCAGGCCGGCGGGCATGTCGTCGGGCCGGCGCTCGCCGCGCACGAAAAGCCGCAGGCGCGCAAGCGCCTCCAGGCTGGTGGCCCCTTGTGCGCCCAGCAGACGCGCGTCGGGCGCAGGGTGGGTGGCGGAAATCTGGCGCATGAGACTCAGCCGTCCGCCCCAGAGCCGTTCGCAGGCGGCGACTTCGAGCATCAGGGCTTCGTCCTGCCAGACGACATGCGGCGTGAACTGCAGCGCCCACCAGCCCAAGGCTTCGGCGGTCGGCATGAGCGCAGCCAACTCCAAGGTACCCGCGGAACCGGCTTCGCCGGGCCGCAGGGGTGCGCCCCCTTGAGGGGGTGCAGAGCCACACGAAGTGGGCGAGGCTGGGGGTGGTTCAAGCCTCAAGGCGATCCAGTGCATGGCGTCCTTCCTTCCATGCGTCGATGCTGACCACGGTCGCTGAATCGGCCGCTTCGGGCACCGGCGCGCCCTGCTGCAGGCGCAGCTTGCGGCGCACGCGCGCGGCGGCGAGCAAGGCGCTCATGCGCTCGCTGCGCGCCGGCGCCATCACCGGCGTCGCGAGCGGCGGGCCGCGCCGCTTGAGGATGTGGACCGCGACCTGCCCCGGATCAGCCGCGCTGCGCACGATGTGCAGCCGCAGCCGCGCGGGCGAAGCCGATGGCGCCGCCGTCTCGGGCCGGCAGACGAAAAGCAGCGCCTCGTGCTGCGCCGCCGCGAGTTGCAGCCGCCGCAGCTCGCCGACCCGGGCCTGCGGCAGCCAGGCCAGCACCGCACCCACGTCGGCGCAGCGCAAAGCCTGCTCGCAGGCCCACAGGCGCGCGGCCGGCGCGTCGCTGCGGACCCACATCAGCGACTCGGGCGCAAGCCCATGCGCGGCCAGCGAGGCGCCGAAGGGCTCGCAGGGCGCGCCGATGAGCACCACTGGCCCGCCGCGCGCTTGCACCGCCTGCACGAGGCCGGGCAGCAGCAGCGGCCAGATCGGGTCCTGCGGCGCGGTCTGCAGCAGCTCCGTCATCGCGCCGACCGGCCAGCCGCCGCCGGGCAGCTCGGCATCGAGTGCGGCGTGGCCGGTGCCGATGACCTGCGCGTCGGCGCTGCCGAGTTCGTCGGCATGCCAGACGCCATGGCGGGCGGCAGCGGAAAAGGAGTCGAGAAAAGGCAAGCCCATGATGCAGTTTTACTGTATTTTTATACAGCATTTCTGCACCTGATTAGAGAATTTTCTTGTAATCCCGAGCAGCCATCCCGGGAACCGCGAGAAGCCTGCGCAAGCATGCAGTCCGCTCCGGATACTGCGTCCGATGACCGATGCAGGCGCCCTCCTCCTCACGCGCGCCCGGCTGCTGCGGCTGGGCGCGGCGCTGTGTGCCGGCACCGCCATCCCCACCCTCGCGCAGCAGCAACAGCCGCCAGGCAGGTCCCGAATGAACACTCGCCCCATTCCCTCGACGAAGGAAGCCTTGCCGGTGGTCGGCTGCGGCACCTGGCTCGGCTTCGACAAGCGCCCCGACACGCCCGAATACCAGCGATTGGCGGGCGTGCTCGATGCGCTGTTCGCGGCCGGCGGCGCGGTCATCGACAGCTCGCCGATGTACGGCCGCTCCGAGGAAACCACCGGCGAGCTGCTGGCCGCGTCGAGCCAGCACGCCAAGGCCTTTTTTGCCGCCGGGCCGCCCCAAGACGAAAAGCACCCCCTCGGGGGGCAGCGAGGACACGAAGTGCCGAGCGTGGGGGCCTTCCTCGCGACCAAGGTCTGGACCTCGGGCCGCGAAGCCGGCATCGCGCAGATGGAGCAGTCCTTCACACGGCTGCGCACGCAGCGCATGGACCTGATGCAGGTGCACAACCTCGTCGACTGGCGCACGCACCTCGCGACGCTGCGCGGCTGGAAGGACCAGGGCCGCGTGCGCTATATCGGCATCACGCACTACACCGCCTCTGCGTATGGCGAGGTTGAAGCGGTGCTGCGCGCGCAGAAGCTCGACTTCCTGCAGATCAACTATTCGCTCGACGCGCGCGACGCCGAAAAACGCCTCCTGCCGCTGGCCGCCGAACGCGGCGTGGCGGTGATCGTCAACATGCCCTTCGGCGGCGGCGGGCTGCTGCGCCGCCTGCGCGACAAGCCGCTGCCCGACTGGGCCGCGGAGATCGGCTGCACGAGCTGGGCGCAGGTGCTGATCAAGTTCGTGCTGAGCCACCCGGCCGTGACCTGCACCATCCCCGGCACGAGCCGCGCCGAGCACATGGCGGACAACGCGGCCGCCGGCGCGGGGGCGATTCCGGATGCGGCGTTCTGGCAGCGCCACGCCGCGTCGCTGGCGGCCTAGAAGCCGCCTCAAACACCGCTCAGAGACCCGTGCGAGTCGCAAGGGCATCGCCTCGCGGGCGATGGCTTTTGCGCCGCAGCATCAAACAACAACACGAATTGGATAATCTTTTCTCAAATTCAAACTTTGAAGATAGAAATATTCCGTTAATCACGTACGTAGGGTATTTCATCACCATTTCGAAGAGCAATCCGAATACATTCGTCGCCCAGTCGAACACACATCTTTCGCACCGCAGGGAGACACATCAATGAGCAGCCATTTCGAGACGATCTCGAACCGGGAAAAGGGCCTTCACAAATCGCTCACCGCCGGCCAGATGGCCATGATCGCGATCGGCGGCGCCATCGGCACCGGCCTGTTCCTCGGCAGCGGCTTCGCGATCGGCATCGCGGGCCCGAGCGTCCTGATCAGCTACACCATCGGCGGCATCATTGCGCTGCTCCTGATGGGCTGCCTTGCCGAAATGACGGTGGCCCACCCCACCTCCGGATCGTTCGGCGCCTATGCCGAGCACTACATCGGCCCGTGGGCCGGCTTTCTTGTGCGCTATGCGTACTGGGCCTGCGTCGTGCTGGCCGTCGGCACCGAGGTCACCGCCGTCGGCGTCTACATGGCCTACTGGTTCCCGTCCGTGCCGCAATGGATCTGGGTGGTGGTGTTCTCGCTCGCGCTGGTCGTGGTCAACGCGATGAGCGTGAAGTCCTTCGGCTTCGTCGAGTACTGGTTCTCGATGATCAAGATCGCGGCCATCGTCGGCTTCATCCTGATCGGCGCCTACGTGGTGTTCGGCTCGCGTCCGGCCGGCGTCGGGCTCGAGAACTACACCGCGCACGGCGGCTTCTTTCCCAACGGCATCTGGGGCACCTGGGTGGCGGTGGTGGTGGCGATCTTCAGCTACATGAGCGTCGAAACCATCGCGGTCGCCGCCGGCGAAGCGCAGGACCCGGAGCGTGCGGTCACCCGCGCCTTCCGCGCGACCCTCGTGCGGCTGGTCGTGTTCTATCTCGCGTCGATCTTCCTGATGCTGGCCATCGTGCCGTGGAACGCCGCCAGCGCCGACAAGAGCCCCTTCGTGAAGGTCATGGAAATCATCGGCATCCCCGGCGCGGCCGCGGTCATCAATTTCGTGGTGCTGGTCGCCGCGCTGTCGGCGATGAACAGCCTGCTCTACATCTCCACCCGGATGATGTTCAGCCTTTCGCGCGCGGGCCATGCGGCGAAGCGCTTCGGCCGCGTGAGCGCCAACGGCGTGCCGGTGGATGCGCTCGGCGTCTCGTGCGCCGGAATCGCCGTCGCCACGCTGCTCAGCGTCGTCGCGCCCAAGGAATCCTTCGGGCTGATGATGGCCATCTCGATGTTCGGCGCGATGTTCACCTGGTTCATGATCTTCGTGACGCACGCCTTCTTCCGCCGGGCCTGGGTCGCGCAGGGCAACGCGCCGCTCGGCTTCCGCATGTGGGGCTTCCCGTGGCTCACGCTGCTCGGCGCAGGGCTGATGTTGGCGATCCTGGTCACGACGTACTTCACGCCGATGTTCAGGCTGACGCTGATCGTCGGCGTGCCCTTCCTGCTCGCGCTGCTGGCAATCTACTGGCTACGCTATCGCCCGCGGAAGGCGCAGGAAGCGGCCGGTTCGCTGATGCGCAACTGACCTGCGACGAACACCTCACGCCGTCGGGGAAAGCGGTGGCCACGCTGATGCGCGGCCCAGCGCTTCGTAGAAGGCGACGCGACGGCACGCTGCCTCGCCGCGTGCCTAGCACTGGCGCGACGTCTCTCAGCGCCTGGGATCGGGACGCGGGTCGAGCGGACACATCGGAACGGCACGCTCGGGCAAGGGCGAATCCTGCCAGTCGGGCAAGTCGCGCTTTTTGTAGGACTCCAATGTTGGATACGCACGCAAGGCCCACATCGAGGGCGGTTCACGGGTTTCCTGCTGAATCTCCAGGACCTCGAAGCCGCAATGTTTGCTGGGCTTCTCGATCTTGACTGCGATCCGTGGAAGTTCATTCTTCTCGGCAACATCCAGCACCTTGTAAGGGCTGCGTTTGCAGCTATTCCACGTTGCGTGCCATTCAACGGTTTTCGCGCGGAGGAATACAGCGCCGCCGCAACCGCGACTCCAAGGTCTGTAGACACCAATGTAGGGTGCGGCTGCGTCAGGCACTGTGGCGCTCGCAATGGTGGAAAAGAGGAAAAGCCCGATCGATCCGGTGACCGTCTTCATTGCGCCCCCGCCTTGCGAATCGCGTCATAGGCGTACGCGAGTTTCTTTCGATAGAGCGGATCGCCCCCGCCGTTGTAGTAGTACGCAACCTGCACCGGATCAATGAACTTCCAGCCGGTCACCACCTTCTTGAACGACGCCTTCTGGTACTTCAGCACTTGTCCGGCCCTCAAGACGTGGTCCGCTGGATTGTGCTTCTTCAGCACCTCCACCGTCGTGCCTTTGGCTTTCGCAATCCGGTCGAGGCTATCGCCAGGACCCACAGTGACTTCATAGACGTGGCTGTCCTGGTCCAGGACTGTTTGAAACTCGAAGTTCGCCATTCGCATCAGCAGGTACCCGACGCCAGCCTTGATGTTTTCGCGCGGATTGCTTCTTACCGCACTCTGGCTTACGTAGGTGGCTGACGGAAGAATGAGTTCGCCACCCTCTTGCCGACCGAACAGGGCGCTCAATCCAGGATCGGCGGCAAATTCACCAATCTGCATCGGCCGCGTCTTCCACTTCTTGACGCCCGGGCCAGTTTCAACCCACAGCATCGCTTTGACCAAGCGCCAGTCCAACTGGAAATAGCGCGGCGTGCTGCGCCCGAGATGCATGTTGTACTCACCTACGACTTGCTTGATGACCAGGTCGTATTCGTCCCATCTCGAGTCGGCGCCATCCACCCCGCGCCGCCAGCTTTCATATCCTTCCGAACGGGCAATCGTAGTTGCCATGTTTTTATCTCCCTGAATGAACTCCGTGCACCGCGCAGCGGAGCGAACGGCAGGATAGCGCAGGCGCTCGGCGCGCTAGATAGACTCGCCGGCACGCGCGACGATCGAATCGCGCACGTCCAGGGAAACCCATGCTCAACACCGCTCTCGCCCGCGTCCACATGGTGATGGCCGCGCTCTATTTCGTCGTATGTGCCGGAATCGTTCTGAAAGTGCTCCATACGGGCGGCAAGGCGCAGATGGAGGCAGTGATCATCCTCACGCTGATCTTCGCGCTGCCGGTCGGCCTGCATGCCCTCGCTTTCGCCGGCGTGCGGCAAGGCAAGTCTTGGGCGCGCGGCCTGTCGCGTGCCGTTGGCATCCTCCTGCTGCTCAGCATTCCCATCGGCACCATCATCGGCATCTTCATCCTGCGCAGGACGCGCGGCGCGGATTGGGAAGCCGGCGCGACCGGCACCTCTCCACCGGCGCGTTCGTAGCCGGCAGGCGCCCGAGCGGACGCACCCGCGCGCCCTACTCGAACTTCACGTTGTGCTCCCGCACCGTCGCGCCGAAGGCGTCGTACTGCACGCGGAAGAAGTCCCTGAACTTCTCGGGGCTCATGCCGTAGCCCTCGAAGCCCTGCTGTGCGAGCTGCTTGCGCACTTCGGGTCGCTGGAGCGTGTTCTGCAACTCGCGCGAGAGCCTGTCGGTGATGGCCTGCGGCAACCCCGGTGGTCCGAAGAAGCCGGCCCACGGCGTGATGGTGAGCTTGCCGAGCCCGAGTTCGCCGCCGGTCGGCACATCGGGCAACAGGTCGCTGCGGTCCGGCAGCAGCGTGACCAGCGCCCGGATGCGCCCGTCCTTCACGTAGGCCGGCGCGAGCGTGCCGGTGGTGAACATCATCTGCACCTGGCCTCCGAGCAGATCGGTCATCGCCTGCATGTCGCCCTTGTAGCGCGCATTCACCACCTTGCGATCGCCCAGCAGTTGCAGCATCGCCAGCTCCGAGGCGCTGTTGCTCGACGCGGAGTTGTACGCGCCGGGCTTCGCCGCGATCAGCGCGAGCAGCTCGTTCACGCTCTTGGCCGGCAGGCTCGATGGAACGACCAGGAACATCGAGAACTGGCCGGCCGAGCTGATCGGCGTGAAGGCCTTGAACGGGTCGTACGGCGGCGTCGGCCGCAGCGTGGGCGCGGCGACCATCGCCGTGTTCGTGCCCATCAGCAGCGTGTAGCCGTCGGGCTTCGCGGACGAGGTGGCCTGCGCAGCCAGCACGCCGTCGGCGCCCGGCCGGTTGTCCACGATCACCTGCTGGCCGAGTTGCTTGGACAGCCCGTCCGCGATGATGCGCGTGAGTGCATCCGCGCCGCCGCCGGGCGCGAAGCCGACGATGAGGCGGATCGGCTTCTGGGGATATGCCTCATCGGCACCTGCCGCGAGGGGCAGGCTCGTCAATGCGGCCGCACCCCACAGGGCCGCGGCGGTCAAGGTTCTGCGTCGCATGGTCTCGTCCTTCTAGAAGCGGTCCTGGCCCGATGTCTGGGAGCGCTCGGTGCGCACCAGCACCGCGCCCTGCGAAAGCGCGCTGACGTTGCGCCGGTACTGCTGCAACCAGCCGGTGTCATGCAGCCGTGGCGGGGGCTGCCAGTCGACGCGGCGGGCCTGGATTTCTTCGTCGCTCAATGCGACGTCGAGGCGTCGTGCGTCGAGGTCGATGGTGATGACGTCGCCGTCGCGTAGCAGGCCGAGCGGCCCGCCGAGCGCGGCTTCGGGCGACACCTCGGCGACCACGAGACCCTTGCAGACGAGGCCCGAGAGATGACCGTCGGTGAGCAATGCCACTTCGTCACCAAGCCCCGCGCCGTCGAGCGCGAACACCACGCGCGAAGCCCCGCCGCCCATCGCAGGCCCGCCGCAGGCGCCAGCGCCGCGCATCACCATCACTTGCCCGGGCACGATGTCGCCCTGCTTGAGGGCGGTGATGGCGGCATCGGCAGTCCAGAAGCAGATGGCCGGCCCTGTGAAGCGCCGCACCTTGCGCTCGGCGATGCCGGTCTTGATGAGACCCGACTCGGGCGCGAGATTGCCGCGCAGCAGCACGATCGCGGGCAGCGGCGCCACCGGTCGATCGATGGGACGGATCACTTCCGCGTTGGCGACTTCGACGCCTCGCAGGTTGTCCGCGAGCGTGCCCCCGGTAACGGTGCGTGCGCTGGTGTCGAGCAACGGCTCGAGTTGCTTCAACAACGCGCGGCAGCCGCCGGCTGCTTCGAAGTCCTCGATCGAGTTCACGCCCACCGGTCGCACGCCGGACAGCACCGGCGTGGTCGGGCCGAGCTTTTCGAAGAGACCGTAGACATCGACGCCGGTCTCCCCTTCGGTCGCCACCGCCTGAAGATGCTTGGCGGTGTTGAGCGATCCACCGACCGCGAGCACCGCACGCACCGCATTCGCGAATGCGCCGGGCGTGAGGATGTCGCGCGGCTTCAGGTCGTCCCACACCATCTGCACGATGCGCGCGCCCGCGTCGCGGGCATCGGCCATCATCTTCGGGCTCAACGCCGCGACAGGTGCACTGCCGGGCAGCGCCATGCCGAGCGCCTCGCACACGATGTGCATCGAGTTGGCGGTGCCGAGGCCCGAGCACACCCCCGGCCCGCGAATCGCCTCGCGGCTCATGCCCACGAGCTCTTCCACCGGCAGCTTGCCTGCGACCGCATGCATGGCGCCGATGAACACTTCCTCGATGTCGACGTGATGGCCCCGGTACTCGCCGCTGGGCTGATAGCCGCAGGGCACGAGCAAGGTCGGGATGTTGAGCCGCGCCGCCGCCATGAGCTGGCCGGGCACCGTCTTGTCGCACGAGGTGAGGCACACCATGCCATCGAGCTGCGCGCCTTCGACCGCGACCTCGATGTCGTTGGTGACCAGATCGCGCGCGGCCAGCATGTAGGCGCCGCGTGCGCCCGCGCCGGTGATGAAGTCGCTTGGCGCGGCGGTGCGGATCTCGAAAGGCACCCCGCCGGCGGCGCGGATCGCGGCCTTCACTTCGGCTGCGACCGTGTCGAGGTGGCTGAAGCAGGCCGCGAGCTCCGAGGAGCTGTTGACGATCGCGATCTTGGGCTTTTCGCAATCCTCTTCGGGAATGCCGAGCGCACGCCAGTGGGCGTTGCGCACCGACCAGAGGTAGGAGCCACGGGGGAAGTTGCTGCGCAGGGGCCGGGTCATGTTGCATCTCCTGCATTTGCACGTTGCGATTTCTTGATGACTTCGACGATGCCGCGATCCGCGTCCACGCGCACCCAGTCACCGGTCTCGATGCTGGCGAGCGGATCACGGTCGAAGTCGGTCATCGCGGGCGAATGCGTGACGACAGCGCCAAGCGCCATCTTGGTCGTCATCTCGTTGAAGAGGAACGCCGCCGGCGCGGTCTTCATGAGCCGCGTCATGTGGAACATGGCCGACCAGCCCGACGAGCCCTTGGCGCCCGGAAACACCAGCACCTTGCCCGCGAAGCTCTGCCCGCGCAGCGAATGCCGCGTCTCGATGACGGAGCCGGTGCGCGGGTCGATGCCGCCCCAGCCCGAGATGCGGTCGCGCGTGACCAGGGCCTCGCCTTCCGACACGCCACCCACGACCTTGCGGCCGCGAATGACGATGGTTTCTTCCGTGATGACTGCGTCGTTCATGCCTGGAACCCTTTCCAGCGGCCGGTGCAGGCCGCATCGATGCATTCGGCGGTGCTGCCGAACCAGGCCTGCACGCCGAGGATGGCGGGCAGGTAGTGGGCCTGCTTGGCCGAATCGAGCGCCACAGTCTTCGTGCCCTTGGGCACCGCGCGGCTCATGGCGGAGCAGCTGTCCGTCATCAGGATGCCGCCCGCGTCCTCGATGATCTTCGTGTAGCCGTTGCGATCGGCCAGCGACTTGATCGCACGCGGCGTGAAGATCCACAGCTCGCAATCCGGATGGACCTTGCGACCTTCCAGAAGCTGGGCCGCCTCCCAGATCTGCTCGATGGTGTAGTGCGGGCAGCCGAGCATCACGTACTGCACATCGGCGTCCTTGCCGGTGCTGTTGATCTTCTCGAAGGTGGCGCGGCGCTCGGCCTCGCCGTAGCGCAGCACCTCGACGGGTGCGCGTCCGCCGAGCGCCTGTTCCAGCGTGATCGCCTCGGGCGTGACGCCGACGATGTGGTACATCTCCACGCCGCCCGACGACGAGGCCGCAGCACCGAAGTGCTTGAGGCGCGGCAGGTTCGGTACGCGCGCGATGCCGCGCCGGCTGTGCACCACAGGCACGCGCTCCTGCACCTGTTCGCCGATGTAGTAGCCGAGCAGGCCCCAGTCCTGCACCGACTCGACCTCGATGTCGAGCTCGACCACATGCGTGGCGCGACGGTTCTCGTCGAGGTGATACCCCCAGTAGGGAATGCGCCCGGTGAGCATCGCGGCCCCGGTGCTCTCGCGGCCTTCGGTGTTGGTGCGCGCGCCGAGCACCGAGTTGCAATACACGACCGCCGATGATTCCATCCACGCGCAGTGCTCGCCGCGCGTCGGGATGTTGCCCACCTGGTAAGGCGTGCAGGTGTTCATGATCTGGGCGCCCAGGCTCGCGGCGTGCCGCTCGCTCTTGCCGTAGAACTGCACGATCTCCTCGCTCACGCCCATGCGTTCGGGCTGGCCGGGGTCGAAGCCCAGTTGCAGGTGGCTGGTGAAGACCTTGAACTTCGGGATCTCGACCGTCTCCTGGCTGTCGAGGCTGAATTCGGAGAACACTGCATCCATGCCACCGCCGCGAGCCATCGCGAAGTCGCGCTGGAAGGGCGTGGTCGATGTGATGGAGGCGCAGACGTTGCGCGTCTCGACCAGCCGCTCGGCGTCCAATGCCTCGCCGTAGCGGATCAGCAGGTCCATCGCCTTCTGCACCGCCGGTCCGTCGCGGCCGTCGCGCATGGCTTTTTCTTCATCGCTCAGGTGCATGACCTGTGTCTCCGTTCTTCTGTGCGCAGTCGTGGGGATTCCCCCGCCGGGCGCGCTAGCCCGACGAGGGCGTGGGTACGTGGCCGCCGATGTCGCGCGCGATGGTGAGCGCGATGTCGTGCAGCCGGGGTGCGAGTTCGTTGCGCAGCCGCTCTTCGGTGAAGACGAAGGCCGCGCCGCCGCCGTTGAGCGCCATCACTTCGCCGTCCGGGCCGATGAGCGGCACGGACACCGAATTGATCTCGCGATGGAATTCGCCGAGCGAGAGGCAAAAGCCCAACCGCTTCGATTCGCCGATCGCGCGGTTCATGGCGGGTTCGATGCCGCCCCACTCCGGACCGCGCAGCAGGCGCATCGAATCGACGAGCTGGTTGCGCTGCGCTTCCGGCAGGGCCGAGAGATAAGCGCGGCCGAGCGCCGAATTGGCCAGCGGCGCACGCGAACCCACATCGAGCCGCGCCGACAGCATCGACGAGCGCGGACGGCAGGCTTCGATCAGCACCATCTCCATGCCGTCACGAACCGCCAGGTAGACCGATGCGCCCAACTCTTCCGCCATCGCCTGCATGCTCGGACGCGCGACCGCCCGCACATCGAGGCTGCCGAGGAACACCCGCGCCAGCGACACCACGCCCGGGCCGAGCATGAAGCGGTCGGCCACCGTTGCAGGCTTGAGCATGCCCATGGAGAGCAGCGTGGCGACGAGCCGGTTCACTGTCGGGCGCGGGATGCCGGTCATGCGCGCGACATCGGCATGGCCGAGCACCGGCTGCTCTTCGCTGAAGCAGCGCAGCACCGAGATGCCGCGCTCCAGCGCGCTGACGGTGTCGGAGCGCTCGCCGCGCGCATCGGCTGCCTCGGCGGTGGACATGGAGAGGTCGTTTTTGTCAGTGGACATGATGGAACCCTTGGAAAGAGGCTCCAATGTAGAGGCTCGTGAAGTGACGCCCACCGGTCGCATAGGGTGCTTTCAGATGCTCGCCTCGGCCGTCGCCGCCACGGGCACGCCGTCCTGCCCAACGCCGGGACGCAGGTGGACGCCCTGGCGCAGCAGCTCGGACTGCAGTGCGCCGATATCGACGAAGCGCGGCGCGATGCCGCCACGCGACGCCAGCGCCGCTGCGGCACCCGCCGCCTGCCCGGTGATCCAGCATTGCGGGATCTCGCGCATGAAGCCGTGCGAGTTGCGGTCGCACGAGATGTGGCGCCCACAGGCCACCAGGCCGTCGAGCTGCTGGGGCACCAGCGCGCCGTAGGGAATCGAGATGTTCGGGAACTTGGGCGATACCGCGGGCGACACGCCGATCTCATCCGCCAGCGCCACGCCGTCGGGCCACTGGCTGCGCAGCACCGCGCCCACGCCGGTGAGGCGGCGCGCATGGCGCACGCCGATCTGCGGCGCGCTCAGCATCATGTAGGCGTTCTCGAAACCCGGCGCGTGCGCGCGGAAGTAATCGAGGTGCGCCACCATCGCCCGGTGCGAGCGGACTTCCACCGCGGTGAGATCGTCCACATCGAGCGCCGAATATCCGGACTGGCGCGGCCCCATGAACAGCGCGACATCGTTGCGCCACGAGACGAAGGGCCGCTCGAATAAACCACACTGCTCGCGCCCACCCGCCATGAAGGCCGAGAAGGCTTCGGGCTGGCCGGCCTTGAATTCGATCCAGCGGTTCATGTCCACGCCGCCGAACAGCCACGAGGTGTTCATGCAGTGGTGCACGTCGGCTTCCTCGATGTCGTTCACGTAGGCGGCGCCGGCGCGCGCGAAGAGGTCGCCGTCGCCGGTGGCGTCGACCACCACGTCGGCCATGATCGCCATGCGGCCTTCCTTGCTCTCGAACACCACCCCCTTCACCGCGCCGTCCTGCACGATCGGAATGGCAGCCCACGAGTGGTAGATGAGCTTCACGCCCCGCTCCAGCACGATCTCCTGCGACAGCAGCTTGAGGCGCTCGGGGTCGATGGTCGGCGACCAGGTGACGATGCCGTGGTAGGCGGCAGTGCGCTGCGACCAGTGCGCGGCCTTGGCCTCGTCCTGCGAACCCCAGTCGCCGCGCGACGGGCCGGCGATGGCATCGGCCGGCAAGCGGTCGAACAGTTCCTCGGCAAAGCCGCGGATGACCAGTTGGCCTTCCCAGTCGGTCATGCGGTCGATCCAGATCACGAGGCCGCCGGTGGAGAGGCCGCCGAGGTGGTTGTAGCGCTCGAGCAGCGCAACGTCGGCGCCAGCACGCGCGGCCGCTGCGGCGGCGGCGGTGCCCGACGGCCCGCCGCCCACCACCAGCACGCCACAGCGGTGATAGACCGGGATCTGCTTTCCGGGCTCGGCCCAGTGGCCGTGGTCGGGCCGCTTGGCGCGGCTGTCGCGTTCGAAGATGTCCGAGGACAGGATGCGCTCATCGGTGCGGACGACAGTTTTCATGCGTTCGTTCTGGGATGTCTGATTCAATGGAACGGATGATATTTTGATTTCATCTTCCATTTTTCGAATTTATGAGCATTTTCTTTCAGGGTATTCCCTGAATGATGATCTGTTTTATGGACACGATGATTGATATCCATGAAAACCAAGGAGACATCCATGAAGACAGGGCACGCGGGCCGCCGGGCCTTTGCCTCGGCGCTTGGCGCCGCGGCCCTCCTGGGCCTGATGCCCGCGGCTGCGATGGCGCAGGCCTTTCCAGCACCGGGCAAACCGATCCGAATCGTCGTGGGCTTCACCGCCGGCGGCGGCACCGATGCGCAGGCGCGCATCGTTGCGCAGAAGCTCGGCGAGGTGCTGGGCACCAGCGTGATCGTCGACAACAAGCCGGGCGCGAGCACCATGCTGGCGGCCAGCGAGGTCGCACGCTCCCTGCCCGACGGCTACACGCTGCTGTACGCGCCCTCGTCCACGATGGCGCAGAACCCGCACACCTTCGCGCAGGTGCCGTATGACCCGTTCAAGGACTTCACCCCCATCTCGATGGGCGGGCGCGGGCCGCTGGTCCTGTCGATCAGCACCACGGTGCCCGCCACCAGCGTGAAGGAGCTGGTCGCCTACGTGAAGGCCCATCCGGGCCAGGTGAGCTACGCCTCGTTCGGCACCGGCACGTCCTCGCACATCTACGGCGAGGCGTTCGTCAAGAAGACCGGCATCGATGCGGTCCACATCCCGTACAAGGGCGGCTCGGACGCGGCCAAGGATCTGATCGGCGGACGCGTGCAGTACATGTTCGACTCGGCCTCGTCGGCGGTCATCACGTCGGCCACGGGCAAGGTGAAAATCCTCGCGGTGGCCGCCAGCGCGCGCATTCCGGCGATGCCCGACGTACCGACCTTCGCCGAACAGGGATTCGCCGGGCTCGACCTGCCGAGCTGGCTCGGCTTCTACGGACCGGCGCGCATGCCGGCGCCGGTGGTGGCGAAGCTCAACGCGGCGCTCACCAAGGTCCTGGCGATGCCGCAGGTGCAGGAGTTCTACCGCAGCGGCGGCTACGAGGCCGGCGCCACCACGCCGGATGAATTCGCCAGCATCACGCGGTCCACCTACGAACGCTGGGGCACGATGGTCCAGCAAGTCGGATTGACCAAACAATGAACACCATGCACCCACGCCCGAATCTGAACCGCCGCCGCTTCGCCACCTGGCTCGCGTCAAGCGCGGGCGCGTTGCCGTTCGCCACCTACGCCGCCGCGCCCTTCCCGGAAAAGGGCCGCACGATCCGCATCGTGCTGGGGCTCGCCGCGGGCGGCGCGTCCGATGCACAGGCGCGCTTCGTCGCCAACAAGCTCGGCGAGGTGCTGCAGACGCCGGTGATCGTCGAGAACCGGCCGGGCGCGAGCTTCATCCTCGCGACGGAGGAAGTCATCCGCTCCGCGCCCGACGGCTACACCTTCATGTACGCGCCCTCGTCCGTGGTCGCGCAGAACCCGCAGACGCTGGCGCAGGTGCGCTACGACCCGTTCAAGGACCTCACGCCCATCTCGCTCGGCGCGCGCGGCCCGCTGATCCTGACGGTGCACACGAGCGTGCCAGCGAAGACGGTGCAGGAGCTGATCGCCTACATCAGGGCCAATCCGGGGAAGATGAGCTACGCCTCCTTCGGCACCGGGACGTCCTCGCACATCTACGGCGAGGCCTTCGCGCGCCAGGCGGGGCTGGACGTGGTGCACGTGCCATACAAGGGCGGCAGCGATGCCGCGAAGGACTTCCTCGCAGGCCGCGTGCAGTACTACTTCGACGCGGCGCCGAATGCGATCCAGAACACCGCCACGGGCAAGGTCCGCATGCTGGCGGTCGCTGCGCCCAAGCGCAGTCCGATGCTGCCCGACGTGCCGACGATGGCCGAACAGGGCGTGAAAGGCGTGGACATGGCGAGCTGGCTCGGCTTCTACGGACCGCCACGCATGCCCGAAGCGGTGGTTGCGCGGCTCAACGCGGCGCTCGTGGAAGTACTGGCCATGCCGGCCACGCGCGACTTCTTCCGCCAGGGCGCCTACGAGGCCGAATCGTCGAGCCCGCCGGCACTGGCCGCGTTGACCCGGTCGACCTATGAGGAATGGGGCGACATCATCCGCAAGCTGGGTCTGGCCAAGCAGGCGCAGTAGGTCGGAGCCGATCAGGAGCGCGAACCAGGGCTCCTGATTCGCAACTGACCGAAAAAGGGAAAAAGTCGGGATAGAATATAAAAAATAACTATCTTTACATTTTTTTACCTTTTTCGGCCTAGCGCCAGCTGTCACAAAAATCTCGGAGCAAGCCGGAAAAGGCTGCTGCTTCCCGCCCGCGCGCCGCGCCGTTGACCGGCATCCACAGCGCATTCACGGCGGTCACCCGGGTGATTCACCGAACGCGGTTGCGTCGGTGTCTTTTGTTGCGCCTGCGTCTCGTCCGTTAGCCCTTCACAAATTCTAAGAACAAACGAAAGACGAACATGAGAAAGACGCTCTCGCTGACGGCTGCCCTTCTGCTCTCCGCTTGCGGTGGTGGAGGCGGCGGTGGGAACTCGTCCTACCAGATCCCTTCCGCGGCTCAGGAAAAACCAGCAACCGCCGCCACGCCCACGACGACATGCAGCGTGGTCCTCTATGGAGACAGCATCATGCGCGGCGAACCGCTCATCGCGCAGGGCCCGCAGAGGCGCATGCAGAATGCTCGCCCGGCGTGGACTGTGGACCTTCGTGCCGTAGGCGGCCAGACGGGCAGCGCCGGGGCGCCCGCCGTCATGAGCGATGCACGCCCTGCAAAAGCCGTCGTGGTGCTGGGCTGGGGCGTGAACGACGTCATTCAGCACACCGACGTGGCGCCGATGCGGGCGCTCATCGAAAAGACACGCGCCGAAGGCTCGAGGCCCGTCCTCACGGGCCCCGTGCCCTACGCCGGCGACGTTCCAGGCTGGCTCGTCGTCACTGCGGCCATCCGCGCCATGGCATCTGACACCGCAACCCCATCGGCGGACTGGTCGGCAGTTCCGATCGTGACGATCGACACCGTGCACCCGGACCAAGCCAGCTCGAACCGGCTCGTCGACAAGCTGATTCCGGTCATCGATGCAGAGTGCGAAAAGGCCGCCCAGGCGGCCAGCTAGGCTCCGCGCCAGGGAAAGCGCTTGCCCATGCTGATGCGCGGCTCCACGCTGAAGCCCAGCGATTCGTAGAAGGCGACGACCTGCTCGTTGCCGGTCACGATCTGCAGGTTTACCTTCGGGCAGCCGAGCGCCTTCAGGGCCTGCTCGGCATGCCGCACCAGCGCGGCCCCGATGCCGCGGCGGCGAAAGGCCGGATCGACCGCCACCGAGTAGATCCAGCCGCGATGGCCGTCGAACCCGGCCATCGTGGTGCCGATCACCGCGCCGCCTTCCAGCGCGACGAAAAGCAATCCGTCATCGGCCCGAAGCTTCATGTCGAGCGAGTAGTCCGGGTCGTTGTGCGGCGTTCCGTAGTCGAAGGTCTTGTGCCAGAGCGCGACGACACCGGCGCGGTGGATGCCATCCGAATAAGTGGCAATCACGGGGGTCATTGGGCAACCTCCTCAGTGCTTCGCACTGCGGTGCGAGCCCCCTTCGGAGCGGCCGGGCGGAGGCTCATGCGCGCGGCTCCGACAGGAAGCGCAGCACCCGCGCGTTGACTTCCTGCGCGCGCTCGAACTGGACCCAGTGCCCCGCCCCGTCGATCACCGTCCCTTCGCGCAGCGGGTGATCCTTGACGAGTTGCGCCACCAGCGGACGCGAATCGGCGGTGACGTCGTGCTCGCCCCAGACCAGAAGCTGCGGCCCGCCGATAGTGTCCAGTGCCGACTGCAAGCCGCCCGAGAGTGAGATCTCCTTGCTGCGAAAGCGCGTGCCGTGGCAAGAGATGTCGTGGATCGCGAAGGCCAGCGCATCGATGGATGCCTTGTCATGCAGCATCAGCGCGGCGAGGTTGTGCAGCAGCGCGGCACGCTCCTCATCGCGGTCCTCGGCTTCGCGCCAGTTGATCATCTCGACCGTCATGCGACGCAGGGTGCCGTGGCCACCGCTACCCATCAGGATCATCCGGCGGATGCGGCCGCGCCGCGCGCCGAGCTTGGACGCGATCAGGCCGCCGAAGGAGAAGCCACCGAGGTCGATCTCGGCTTCAGCACCGACGAGTTCGTCGAGTGTCGCGCACAGCGTGTCGAGAAAGGCATCGAGCAGCGACTGGCCCGGCAACGGTTCGGCCATCGCATCGGAATCGTTGAATCCCGGCATATCGGGCAGCCACAGCGAGCGCGTGGCCGAGAGCGCCTCCACGTTGCGCAGCCAGTGCATCCAGCTGCCATGGCCGCCATGCAGCAGCACCAGCGGCGGATTCGATGCGTCGTTGCCGAATCGGCGCCATCGCACGCGGACGCCGCCGTGCTCGACGTCGTGGTGGGTGGCAAGCGCATCGACGCGCTCGATCAGGCGGACGGCTTCAGCTTCCGCGCGAGGTTCGTAGGTGGAGAAGTAAGGCACCCGCGCATTGTGACGTGACGCGGGCGGGCGAAGCTGGGGGTGGGCTACCCGAACTTGAAGCTGGACACCGCGATGCCGCCCATGAATGCGTCCTCGTGATAGACAAGCTCACCGGCTTCATCTTGTGCTGCGCCGACGGCAACCATCAGCGGAATCAGATGTTCCTCGCGCGGATGCGCGATGCGCGCGGCGGGCGCAGCGGACCATTGCAGCAGACGCTCGTTGCGACGATCGCCCGTCGATCCCACCGTGGTGTCGCCAAGCCAGTCGTCGAACGCCTTCGACACATCGCGCGCCTGCGGACCGAAGGCACGCAGGTTGTGATAGCTCAAACCACTGCCGACGATCAGGATGTTCTCGTCGCGCAACGGCGCGATCGCTCGGCCAAGCGCGATGTGCTCCGCCGGATCGAGTCCGCGTCGCAGCGACAGTTGCACCACAGGCACATCGGCGTCGGGATAGATCGCAGCCATCGGCGAGAACATGCCGTGGTCGAAGCCACGCTCCGGATCGATACGCGCCGGCAGCCCGGCCGATTCGATCAGCGATTGCACGCGACGCGCCAGTTCGGGCGAGCCGGGCGCGTCGTAGTGCACCTGGTAGGTGTGCGCGGGGAAGCCGCCGTAGTCGTAGATCATCGGCGGGCGCGGATTGCCCATCACGGTGAAGGCAGGCTCCTCCCAGTGCGCGGAAACCATCAGGATGGCGTCCGGCCTGCGGCCGATCTGGCGCGGCATGTCGGCCAGCGAGGCTTCGAGCTTGTCGTAGGCATGGCCCATCTCGTTTTTCATCCACGGCCAGGGGCCGCCGCCGTGCGAGATGAAATAGGTGGGAAGACGTGGGTGGGTGTTGCTCATGGATCGCTCCTTGGCACGAAGTCTAAAGATTTCCGCAGGAGAAATCGATGGGCTACGATTCATCGATTCATTTCCCCACAGGAAACCAGGATGGACCGCCTCACCAGTCTGCGCGTGTTTCGCGAAGTGGTCGAATCCGGCAGCTTCGTCGCAGCGGCGGATCGCCTCGGGATCTCCGCGCCGATGGCGAGCAAGCATGTGGCGCAGCTCGAAAAGTCGCTCGGCGCACGGCTTCTTCACCGATCGAGCCGCCACCTGAGCCTCACCGAAGCCGGACAGGCCTGGTATGAGCAGAGCTGTCGCGCGCTCGACCTGCTCGATGCGGCCGAGGCCGCCATCGGACAGACCAGTGCCACGCCGCGCGGGCAGCTCAAGGTGAGCGCGCCCGTGTGGTGCGCGACGCCGCGGTTCGCGCGCGTGCTGGCAGGCTACCGCGCGCAGTGCCCCGAAGTCGTGGTCGACATGCATCTGGAAAACCGCAAGGTCGACCTCGCGGCCGATGGCTACGACCTCGCGCTGCGCGCGACGCAGGAGCCCTCGCCCGCGCTGATCGCACGTCCGCTTTGCAAGCTGCAGTTCCATCTGGTGGCCACGCCTGCGTGCATCGCACGCAGCGGGCTTCCCGCCACGCCCGCCGATCTCGCAAAGCTCGATGCGATCGTGCCCAGCTACGTCAACCTCGAAGGCTTCGGACTCAAGGGCCCGGGCGGCCGGCAGGCGCCGCTGCGGCTGCAGCCGGTGACGAAGTCCGACGACACCAACCTGACGCTGCATGCAGTGCACGCCGGCATCGGCATCTCGTTCCTGCCCGAATGGCTGATCGACGACGATCTGGCCGCGGGCCGGCTGGTTCGCCTGGTGCCCGACTACGCCGCGCCGCCGGTGACCCTGTTTGCGGTGTACACCAGCCGGCAATACATGGCGCCCAAGCTGCGCAGCTTCATCGATTTCCTGGACTCCAGCCTCGGCGCGCCTTAGTGCATGCGGAGCGGGCGGCGCGTGCATCTCGCGGCGATCGCCGGCGAGGCGGCCCATTGGCCTAGGCGACAGCGTCCTCTCCCACCTCCCGGCCATGATGGCGCGTCGCGTCCACGAGCGTCCGCGTATAGGCATGCCTTGCCTCGCCGCGACACAGCGCATCGGTCGACAGCGTCTCGACGATCCGGCCCTGCTGCATGACTGCCAGCCGGTCGCACAGGTGGGCGACCACGCCGAGGTCGTGGGTCACCATCAGGTAGGTCAGGCCGTCACGCTCGCGAAGATCTGCCAACAGATTGAGGATCTCGGCCTGCACTGACACGTCGAGCGCGGAAGTAGGCTCATCGAGCAGCAGCAGGCGCGGCTCGAGGATGAGCGCCCGCGCGATCGCCACGCGCTGTCGCTGCCCACCCGACAACTGATGCGGGTAGCGAAACCGGAAGCTGCCGTTCAGCCCCACCTTGGCGAGGATGCCGTCGATGCGTTCGCTCTGGTCGCCGATGCCGTGGATGTGCAACGGCTCCGCCAGCGCGGCGTGGACGGTGTGCCGCGGGTGCAGCGACCCATAGGGGTCCTGGAACACCATCTGCACCTCGCGGCAGCGCGCGCGGTCGCGCTTGTGCCCGAGCGCGTGGCCGGCGATCCGGGCGCTGCCGGTCCAGTGCGTGAACTGGCCGGCCAGACAGCGCAGCACGGTGGTCTTGCCCGACCCGGATTCACCCACGAGGCCGAACGACTCGCCGGCCTCGATTTGAAGATTCACGTCGTTGAGCACGCGGCTCGCGCCGAACGCGAGCCCGAGCGCGCTGACTTCGATCATGGTCATGAGTTTCCTTTCACACGAAGTGCGCGAGCCCTGGGGGTGAGCTTCATCCCAGCCACGCAGGATCGCGCTGCAGCACAGGCAGGCGCGCGCGGCGCTGCTCCAGGCTGGGCAAGGCACCCAGCAGGCCGCGCGTATAGGGATGCCCGGCGTGGTCCAGGTCGGAGGCCGCGATGCTCTCGACCACGCGGCCCGCATACATCACGAGCACCCGGTCGCAGAAGCGCCGAACCAGATTCAGGTCGTGGCTGATAAAGATGAGGCCCAGCCCACGCTCGCGAACCAATTCGTCGAGCACATCCAGCACCTGAAGGCGCACCGACACGTCGAGTGCGGACGTGGGTTCGTCCGCGATCAACACTTCAGGCTCGGTGATGAGCATCATCGCGATCATGATGCGCTGCCCCATGCCACCCGACACCTCGTGCGGATAGAGATCGAACACACGCTGCGGATCGCGGATGCGCACCGCCGCGAGCATGGCCAATGCACGCTCGCGGGCTTCGGCGCGCGGCACGTCGTTGTGGGCCAGATAGGCTTCGGCGATCTGCCGGCCGACCCGAACGACCGGGTTCAGGGAGTACTTCGGGTCCTGCATGATCATCGACATGCGCCTGCCGCGCAGGGTCTGCATGGTCTTTGGGTCGGCGCTCAGAAGGTCGATGTCGTCGAATGCCAGGGTGCGCGCTTCGATGCGCGCGCTGCGCGGGTGCAGCCTGAGCAGCGCGCGGCCGACCGTGGACTTGCCCGACCCGGATTCGCCGACGATGGCCAGCTTTTCGCGCGAGAGTTGAACGACACGCCGCGGACGGCATGCATCGGTCCGTCGGGCGTTGCGAAGTGGACGTGCAGGTCTTCGACCCGCAACTTCGCGCGCAGGGGTGGCTCGGAAACGGGAGAGTGCATGGCGGAGATCCTCATTCGCTGCGAGGGTCGAGCACGTCGCGCAAGCCATCGCCGATCAGGTTGAACGCAAGGCTCACCAGCATGATCGCCAGCCCCGGCGCGGCCACGAGCCACCAGCACTCGATCATGTAGCGCCGGCCGCTGGAGATCATCGCGCCCCACTCCGGCGCCGGTGGCTGCGCGCCCAGCCCCAGGAAGCCGAGACCGGCGGCGATCAGGAGCACGTTGGCCATGTTCATGGTCAGCCGCACCACCACCGACGACATCAGCATGGGCGCGATGTAGCGCGCCAGGATGCGGGCCGACGAGGCGCCCTGCAATTGCGCGGCGATCACATAGTCGGCATGACGCAGTGACAGGGCCTCGGCCCGCGCCAGCCGCGCGATCGGCGGCCATGCGGCCAACGCAATGGCGATCACCGCATGGTCCAGCCCCGGGCCCAGCGCGGCCACGAAAGCCAGCGCCAGCACCAGGCTCGGGAACGAGATGAAGATGTCGGTGATGCGCATGAACAGGTTGTCCACCCAGCCGCCGAAGTAACCGGCCATGCTGCCCACTGCGAGTCCGACCGGGCCGACGATGACCGTGACCAGCGCGATGACGTAGAGCGAGATGCGCGAGCCATGCACCAGGCGGCTGAAGATGTCGCGACCGTATTCGTCGGTGCCGAACCAGTTCGCATGCGACGGCGCCCGCAGCGCCTGCTTCAGGTTCTGTTCGAAAGGATCGTGGGTGGCGATCCACGGCGCGAACAGGGCCACCAGGAGCATCAGCGCGATGACGAGAACACCGGCCAAGGTCATCGGATTGCGCAGCAGCCTGCGCAGTCCCTGACGCAGGTTGAGCGCCAAGGCCTGAGCCGCGGAGCCAGGCGTGCGGGAAGGGGTTGTGGTCGTTGGCGATGCGGCGGTGGAAGCCATCATGAGCGGGTCCTCGGATCGAGCAGGTGGTAGAGCGCGTCGGACAGAAGGTTGAGCGTGATGAAGATCACCCCCACCGCCAGCACGCAGCCCATCACCGCGTTCATGTCGCCCAGCAGCAGGCCGTTGGTGAGGTACAGGCCGAAGCCGGGCCAGGCGAACACGGTTTCGATCAGCACGGCGCCCTCCAGCAGGCCGCCATAGGCCAGCGCCACGATGGTCAGCAACTGCACGAGGATGTTGCGGAACGCGTGACCCCAGATCACGTCGCGCTCCGGCAGGCCCTTGACCCGTGCTGTGGTGATGTACTCCTGCGACCACTGCGCCAACATGAAACTGCGCGTCATGCGGCTGATGTAGGCCATCGAATGCAGGCCCAGCACGCAAGCCGGCAGGATGAGGAACCTGAGCGCGCTGCGAAACACCTGCCAGTCGCCGGCGAGCGCCGAATCGACCAGCAGCAGGCCAGTGCGCGTGGGCACGACACCGTCGAAGGCCAGGTCGACCCGTCCCGCCCCGCCAGCCCAGCCGAGCCAGGCGTAGAACACCAGCAGGCCCATCATGCCGAACCAGAACACCGGCGTCGAATAGCCGAAGAGGCTGATGACGCGCACCACATGATCCGCGAGTGCGCCACGCCGCGTGGCGGCGAACACACCGAGCGAGACGCCGGCGCAGGTGCCGAGCAAAAGAGACATGGTGGCAAGCTCGACGGTGGCCGGCAACACGCGCGCCAGGTCGTCCGTCACCGCATGTCCGGTGAACAGCGCATGCCCCAGATCGCCGTGAAGCAGGTCGCGCAGGTAGTAGCCGAACTGCACGGCAAGCGGCCGGTCGAAGCCGAGCTGCCTGTAGACCTGGTCGTAGGTGGATTTGTCGGCATCGGGGCCGACGATGGACAGCACCGGATCGAGCGGCATCACGCGGCCGATCACGAAGGTCAGCAGCAGCAGTCCTAGCAGGGTCAGCACCACGCTGATCGCACGATGCGCGGCCGCGCGCAGCATCGGATGGTTCAAGCAAGCGAACATGGAAACCTCCCCATCGAATTCAGACGCCGGCTTCGGGATGCTGCTTGTCGACGTCGCGCAGCCGCGTGGTGGCAGCCGGGTGAGCCTGATAGTTGCGCACTTCCCTGCGCATCACCACGGTGTCCACCATCTTCGAAATCGGCTGGATGCCACCGACCTCGGCGTCGTACTGCCGCTGCGCCTGCTGGTAGTCGGCAATCTGCCGGGCTTCGTCGCGCTCGACCTCGGCCTTGCGGATCAACTGATTCAACGCGGGGCTGAAGAACGAGGTGCGCCATCCCTGGAAGTTGGTGAGCCGGGCCGCATCACTGTTGTCGGGGTTGTAGACCAGAGCCCGGAAACTGCCGTGCGGATGCGGCTCCACCCCGACACCGCGCCCCACCAGGATCTCGAACTTGCGTTCGCGCATCGCGCCATACACCTGATTGCCGGTGCCCGACAGCACGCTCGCACGGATGCCGGCCTGCGCCAGCGTCGCCTGCAGGCTCGTGGCGATGTTGATGAAGGGCGGATCGGACAGCACGCGGATGGTCGTGTCGAAGCCATCCGGATAGCCCGCCTCCGCCAGCAGCGCCCTGGCGCCGGCCACGTCGAGCTTGTAGCCGGGGCCGGGCAGCGTCGCAGCCAATCCGAGCGGCACGGGCCGCTGGTTGGGCACGCCATAGTCGGGCATCACGGTGGCGTTGATGCCCTCGTAGTCGATCAGCTTGCGGATCGCGAGGCGTACGCGGCGGTCGGCGTACCTGGGGTCCTTCAAGCTCACGGCGACGTAGTACATCGTGCCGCGCTGCGTCGATCGCACGACCACCTCGGGGTTCTTGCGCATGGCCTCGATGTCGGGCACCGAGAGTCCCGAAGCCAGGTCCAGATCGCCGCGTGCGAGCATCAGCCGCAGCGTCTGCGACTCGGTCATGTGCCGCATGACGACCCGCTTCATCTTCGCCGGACCGCGCCAGTAGCCATCGAAGCGATTCATGATCAGCGTGTCCTTGGCCCGCCACTGGGCCAGCGAGAACGGCCCGGAGCCCGCCGAATGCGTGGTGAGCCATGCGCGGCCCATGTCGCCGTTCTTCTCGTGAGCCATGACGGTTCGGCGATCGAGCACCACGGCGCTGACCGACGTGGCCAGCGTGAACAGAACCATCTTCGGATCGGTAGCGACAGGCAGGTCGATCACCAGCGTGTGCGCGTCGGTCGCGCGTACGGCCTTCTCGACGTTCTCCGCACTCAGGCCGTAGCTCTTCCACGGCGAGGCCATGGCGAGGTTGAGCTTGAGCACCCGGTGCAGCGACCACGCCGCATCCTCCGCGGTCAGCGCATGGCCCGACTGGAACCTGACGCCCTCACGCAGCCAGAGCGTGATGCGGCGGCCGTCGTCCGAAACGCTCCACCGCTCGGCCAGGCCGGGCAGGATCTTGTCGGGCACGCGTGCATCCAGCTCGATCAGGTAGTCGTACAGATTGACGTTGACCTCCACCACGTCGTTGCCGGTGGCGGTGGCCGGGTCCAGCGTCAGCAGGTTGTTCATGCTGAACCCCACGATCAGCTGGTCGACCGGCGTCCTGGCCTGCAGCCCGGTGACGCCGGCGCACAGCGCCCCGGCCAGCGCCAGCAGGCGCAGCCATTTCCTGTTCTTCATGGCCTTTGTCTCCTCACTTTCCGCTAGTAAACACAAACGCATATGCGTCCGTCGTACGCTCCCAGCCCAACTCAGGAATCCTGCGGAACCGGCTTGGCCGGACCGCAGGGATTGCCCCCGGAGAGGGGGTGAGTTCAGTATTTGCGGAGGGTGTGGGCT
The DNA here is from genome assembly GCF_900107745.1 of Variovorax sp. YR216. Classification (GTDB taxonomy): domain Bacteria; phylum Pseudomonadota; class Gammaproteobacteria; order Burkholderiales; family Burkholderiaceae_C; genus Variovorax. The sequence continues at coordinate 823,608 of NZ_FNRO01000001.1, forward strand.
TCGATGTAGCCGAAATTGATGTCCTCGCCCAACCCCGGCAACGGCGAAAGATGCACGTAGCCTTCCGCATCCATCGGGTCGGCGAGCTGATTCAGATAGGCCGGCACTTCGTCATAGTCCAGAAACGGGTGGAGCAGGCCCCGCTCGTACCAGCGGCAGTTCCTGATGGCCGCGCACACGGCCAGGTTGCCCGCGCCGTTACCGTGCACCTCGCACTGCATGCCGAAGGATTCCGCGAGGTGCGCCACTTTCAGCGTCGGCGAAATGCCGCCCACGCCCGGCACGCCGGCGCGCAGGATGTCGCAGGCACCAGCCTTCACCCAGTCGGCCCGGCTATGGTGCTTGCCCGAGAGACTTTCGGGCCCGACGATGGGGATGTCGAGCTGATCGGCCAGCCACGCATAGGACGCCATGCTCTGCTCGTTCATCATTTCCTCGAACCACGTGAAGTTGAGCTTCTCGAGCGCCCGGCCGATGGTGAGCGCGTCGACGCGGCTGTAGTTGTGATAGCCGTCCAGCATCAGCGGAATGTGCGGCCCCACCGCCTCGCGCACGGCGGCGCAGGCCTTGATGTCCATCTCGACGCTGGGCGCGAACGACACCGGCGGCATCCAGGTATGGAGCTTGATGGCCTTGTAGCCGCGCGACACCAGCCTTTCCGCGAAGTCGGCATATTCGTCTGGCGTGGACAGGCCACCCTTGAACTCGTCGCCGCACATCGTGCTGCCATAGGCCGGCACCTTGTCGCGATAGCCGCCGATGAGCCGGTACACCGGCTGACCCAATGCCCGGCCCGCCAGATCCCAGAGCGCCTGGTCGACGGCCGCCAGACTGCGGTCGGTAAGCTGCCCCGCGCTGCCGCGCTGCCAATGCTCCAGCCCATGCCAGAGTTGCTCGCGCTGGAACGCGTCCTGCCCGACCAGCACCTTGCGTACGAAGGCATCGATCACGTGCGGGCGGATCACCTCAGGCGGCGCGAAGGCATGACCGCTTTGCCCATCCTCGGTGGTGATGGTCAGCAGCGCCAGCCTGGCCTGGATCTCGGGACCCGGATGGGAATGGCCCGCGCCATCCACCGAGCGCCGGGTGGGATAGCTGAACTCGGTGCCCTGCACCCTCGCAATCTTCATAGAATTCCTCCCCAATCATCAGTCGTCAGACTTGCGAGAAGTCTACCCAACACGTCTGACGTGTTGCCTCGTATTTACCCTAGATCGTCTGTCGCCCGCCAATGAACGAAAACCCAGTCCGCGCCAAGAGCCAGCCACAGCGCGTGGTCGACGGCGTCTCCGAGCGCATCCGGCACGGGGCCCTGAAACCCGGCGACCGCGTGCCGCCCGAGCCAAGCCTGATGCGCGAATTCGGCGTCAGCCGCACCGTCGTTCGCGAGGCTATGTCCCGATTGCAGGCCAGCGGCCTCGTCGAAACGCGGCAAGGCATCGGAACCTTCGTGCTGGCGCCGCCGGCGGGCGGCTCGTTGCTTTCGGTCAGTGCGCATGACGTGCAGGACCGGCAGAAGCTCGCCATGCTCGAGCTGCGCATCAGCCTCGAATCCGAAGCCGCGAGCCTGGCCGCCATGCGCCGAAGCGACGAGCACCTCCAGGCCATGCGCACGGCGCTGGACACCTTCGACGCCCAGCGCCGGGCGGGCAGCAGCACCATCGAAGCCGACTACCAGTTCCACGCGCAGATCGCCGCAGCCACCGGCAACGAGTACTTCGAGGAAGTGCTGCGCAACCTCGGCAACGCCACCATTGCACGACGCGAAGGCGCGGAAGACCCCTCCTCCACCGCTCGCTTCGGTGAAGCACAACCCGCCCTGGAAAGCGGCAAAGCCATCACCCAGCGGGAGCACGAGGCCATCTACGACGCCATTCGCCGAAGCGATCCGGCCGCGGCGCGTGCCGCGATGTTCATGCATCTGAGCAACAGCCGCGAGCGCCTGCGGGCCAGCGCCGAAACGCGAGCCTAGCGCACCCGTTCAAGGGTTTTCACGGGGTGGTAGCGCGGGTGAGCTCACCCGTATGATCGATTTACACATCAGACGACTGACGTCATCTGATGTCAGTGATTCGATCAGGGAGAGGTACTCAAAAATGAAATCGGCTGCACTCGCCGCGCTTTGCTGCGCAGGCGCTTTCACGTCCGTGGCGTCCGCGCAATCCGGCCTGACGCTGTGGGGCATCACCGACGCCTGGATCGGCAGGAGCGTCCACAAGAGCAGCGACAGCCCCACGACACGGCAAACAGTGCTGGAGAGCGGCGGCGCCCAAGTCAGCCGATGGGGCCTGAAAGGCACCGAGGACCTGGGCGGAGGGCTCGCCGCCCGCTTCGTGCTCGAACAGGGCTTCGGCGTCGATACGGGCGCCATCAGCAAGGTGTCGAATTCGGAGCAGGGATTCAACCGCGCCTCCTACGTCGCGCTCGCAGGCGCTGCGGGCGAAGTTCGCCTGGGCCGCATGCTCACCGCCTTCGACGCCCTGCGCGGCTCCACCAACCACCTGTATGACTCCTCCGGCTTCGCCTCCACCGGCCAGGTGTGGAGCGCCAGCACCACCGCCGCCCACGGGCTTCCCGCCGTGATCGGAAGCGACTACATGGCACGGGGCAACAACACCGCCTACTACGCAACGCCGAACGTCGGGCCATTCAGGGGATCGATCGGCTACAGCGCCGACGAAGGAGCCTCGACGGCCACGCTCAACCCGCGCATCTGGTCCGGACACATGGAGTACGCCGCAGGTCCGCTGCGCATCGGCTATGGCTACCAGTCCGATCGGTACTCGACCGGCAAGAACAATTTCCAGATCGTCGCGGGCCACTACAACTTCGGCCCAGTCCGAATGGTCGGCGCGGTGCAGCGGCAAACCGACGAACGCGTCCCCGGCCGCCCCCGTTCGAACGAATGGGAAGTCGGCTTCGACGCCTCTTTCGGCGCCTCGAACATCGCCATCGGCTACGCCAGCGCGTTCACCTGGGATCGGGGCGGCATCCGGGTCATCGATGCGCGCGGCCTGAGCCTGATGGCCACCTACAACCTGTCGGCCCGCACCCGCATCTACGCGGGCTTTCGCAAGCGCAGGACCCTGCGCGCGGACCGCAGCGTCTCGCTCGATGCCTCGCGGATCGGCACGGGCGTGATGCACAGGTTCTGAGCGCGTTGCGCTTCGCGGCACGGCACCAATCCCCGATCGCTGCAGTTCCGGAAGGAGGCCGGTACAGTCGGCCCCTCACTGGGAGACCGTTCGCTTGTTCCGCTTCTTCGAAAAACGCCTCGACGCCTATCCATCCGCCGAGCCCGGACTGCCGCCGCACGGCTTCCTGGCTTTCGTCTGGTCGTGCACGCAGGGGTTGCGCGGAGCGATCGCCACGATGGCGCTGCTCACCGCGGCGATGTCGGCTTTCGAGGCGCTGCTGTTCGCCATCCTCGGCCGCATCGTCGACTGGCTCGGCGGGCAGGCACCGTCGCGGCTGTGGGAAGACCGCGGCACCACGCTGGCATGGCTCGGCGTCGCGCTGGTCGCGAGCATCGCCGTGGTCGCTCTGCAGACCATCGTCAAGCACCAGACGCTCGCGATCAACCTGCCGATGCGGCTGCGCTGGAACTTCCACCGCCTGATGCTCGGGCAGAGCATGGCCTTCTACCAGGACGAGTTCGCGGGCCGCATCACGGCCAAGGTGATGCAGACCGCGCTCGCGGTGCGCGACACCATCTTCGTGCTGGCCGACGTGCTGGTGGCCATGTGCGTCTACGTCGCGACGATGATCGTGCTCGCCGCGGTGCTCGACCGGCAGTTGATGCTGCCCTTCGTCATCTGGCTGGCCCTCTACATCGCGCAGCTCGTCTTCTTCGTGCCGCGCCTGGGCCACATCGGAAAGGCACAGGCGGATGCACGCGCATCGATGACCGGTCGCGTGACCGACGCCTACACCAACATTGCGACGGTCAAGCTCTTCTCGCATGCGCACCGCGAGGCCGGCTTCGCGCGCTCGGCCATGCAGGAGTTCATGCAGACCGGCTACGCGCAGATGCGTCTGGTGAGCGCCTTCGAGATCACCAACCACACGCTCAGCATGGGCCTGACCGCCGGCATGGCGGGCATGGGCCTGTGGCTCTGGTCGCAGGGCGCGATCGGCGTCGGCGCCGTGGCCGCGGCCACCGCGATGGCGCTGCGGCTGCAGGGCATGTCGCACTGGATCATGTGGGAGATGACCAGCCTGTTCGAGAACATCGGCACGGTGCAGGACGGCATGAAGACGCTGTCACGCCCGCGCACCGTGGTCGATGCGCCGGACGCCGCGGCGCTCGCGGTGCCGCGCGGCGAGGTCCGCTTCGAGCACGTGAGCTTCCGCTACGGCGACGCGGGCCGGCGCGTGATCGACGACCTCACGCTCACCGTCGCGCCGGGCGAGAAGATCGGCCTGGTCGGCCGGTCGGGCGCGGGCAAGTCGACGCTGGTGAACCTGCTGCTGCGCTTTCATGACCTGGACAGCGGCCGCATCCTCGTCGACGGACAGGACGTCGCGCACGTCACGCAGGACAGCCTGCGCGCCCACATCGGCATGGTGACGCAGGACACCTCGCTGATGCACCGCTCGGTGGCCGACAACATCAGCTACGGCAAGCCCGATGCGACCGCGACCGCGATCCAGGCCGCAGCCGAACGAGCCGAAGCGCATGCCTTCATCCAGACGCTGGGTGACCCGGCGGGCCGCAAGGGCTACGAGGCCCATGTGGGCGAGCGCGGCGTCAAGCTCTCGGGCGGGCAGCGCCAGCGCATCGCGATCGCGCGGGTGATGCTGAAGGATGCGCCGATCCTGCTGCTCGACGAAGCCACCAGCGCGCTCGATTCCGAAGTCGAGGCGGCGATCCAGGCCAGCCTCTACCGCCTCATGGAAGGCAAGACCGTGGTCGCGATCGCGCACCGGCTGTCGACCATCGCCGCGATGGACCGGCTGGTGGTGCTCGACAACGGCCGCGTGGTCGAGGAAGGCGACCACAAGACGCTGCTGGCAAAGGGCGGCCTCTATGCGCGGCTCTGGGCGCACCAGAGCGGCGGCTTCCTCGGCGATGGCAGCGAGGACGAGGGCAGCGAAGAGGCGGAGACGTCGACAGTCTGACCCGCAAGTCCTACAGTGGGCAGTGCACCCCGCCGACACCGGCGGGAGGGCGCGATGGGCATTCTGGAATCGTCTTCAACAGAGGAGTTTCAACCGTGAATTCCATCATCTACATCGTCGGTCTGGTCGTGGTCGTGGTCGCCGTGCTGTCGTTCTTCGGCTTGCGCTGAGACCCACCCCCGTTGCTTGCTCACTTCGTGTAGCCGCCTCCCCCCTCAAGGGGGCGCACCCGGCGGCCCGGCAGAGCCGGTTCCGCGGGTGCCTGCGAACAGGCCTGCTGCGCGGCCTCGGGTTTTGCTGAAGACTCTCCCCTTCCCCCGCGCATGGACTTGATGAGGCAGTAGCCGCGGCCGTTTCGTGGACGTTGCTCCCGGGTCGCCGCGGGCATAATTTCCCGCTCCCCTCCGGTGCCCCGGAGTGCCCCGAGCCGTGAAATAAGAAAGCTGTCGAACCCCGTGGCGCACCCCTCTTCGTTCCAGGACGCAACGCTCACCGAGGCAGTGCGATTGATCGAAGAGACGGGGCCGCTCGAGGATTCCCAGGCCATGCGCGAGGCCGCCGCTGGCATCGGTGCAGCGGGCCGGATCGCGCAGCGCGCACGCATCCTCGCCGAGCGCACGGGACTCGCCTCCGAACTCGCACGTGCCCGCATCTGGGCGCCGTGGGTGCTGCTCGCGCTGGTGGCCGTCATCGTCATCGCAGGACTCTCGCTCGCAGGCAATGTCCTCGGCGGCGGCGAGCGGCAGATCAATGTCGTCGTCGCGCTCGCCAGCCTTCTGGGCCTGCATCTCTTCACGCTGCTGCTGTGGCTGATCGGGCTGCTGGTGCCGCTCGGTTCCTTCAACGCCTCCTTCGGCTGGATCTGGATGGCACTCACCGCGCGGGTGGCAGGCGGCCAGCGGGGGCAGGCGCCGGTGCTGCTGCGCGCCGCCACGCGGCTGCTCGGGCAGGCCCGGCTGCTGCCCTGGGCGCTGGGGTTCGTCAGCCATGCCATCTGGTCGCTGTCGTTCGCGGTGGTGATCGCGGCCATGCTCTTCGCGCTGGCGTTCCGCAACTACACGCTGAACTGGGAAACCACGATCCTCGAACCCGACTTCTTCGTTCGGGCCGTGCAGTGGCTGGGCCACGGGCCGGCGCGGCTGGGTTTTCCGGTGCCGGACGCGCAAGCGGTGCTTTCACCGACGGCTGCCGCATCGAGCCAGCGCGACTGGGCGCTGTGGCTCACGGGCTGCATCGTGGTCTACGGGCTGATTCCGCGCGCGGCCTTCGCGCTGCTTTGCGCAGCGGTCTGGCGCATTCGCCGATACGCGCTGTCGCCCGATCTTTCGCTGCCCTACTACCGCAAGCTGATCGCGCGCTTCGACGCACTCGCGCCCCCGAGCATCGTCGACGCCGATCCCGGCTCCTCGCCGCATCCCGCACCGCGGCGTCTGCCACGGATCGACACCACCGACACGCTGATGGCCGTCGGCTTCGAACTACCCGACGAACTGCCCTGGCCGCCCGCCGCGCTCGACATGCGCGGCGCCCGCGCGATGCGCATCGACGGCAGTGCGGCAGCGCGACGCCAGTTGCTCGACACGCTGGCGCAGTTGCGGCCGCGGCGGGTGCTTGTCGGCTGCCACGCGGCTTCGAGCCCCGATCGCGGCACCGAGCGCTTCCTGCGCGAAGTCTTGGCGCTCTGCGGCGAATGCCGCCTGTGGCTCTTCGGCACCGCGGCCGACGACGAAGCACGCCGCCGCTGGCACACCTGGCTGGCCGACACCGGGCTCGACGGCATCCGCGCCGGCGACGCGCTGGAGCCTATGCTCCACGACTGGACATGACGACCGACAAGCCCATCCGCATCGCCGTGGTCGGCCACACCAACGCCGGCAAGACCTCGCTGCTGCGCACCCTCACGCGGCGGGTGAACTTCGGCGAGGTGTCGGAGCAACCCGGCACCACGCGGCACGTCGAGTCGGCCGACCTTGACGTCGGCGGCCGGGCGGCCGTGCGCTTCTTCGACACGCCGGGCCTCGAGGATGCCGTCGCGCTGCGCGAGCATCTCGAGGTCTTCGACAGGCACCTGACGCCGCCGGACCGCATCCGCCGCTTTCTACAGGGCCCGGAAGCGCACGGCGTGTTCGAGCAGGAGGCGAAGGTCCTGCGCGCGATGCTCGAAGTCGATGCGGCCTTTCTCGTGATCGATGCGCGCGAGCCGGTGCTGCCCAAGTTCCGCGCGGAAATCGAACTCCTCAATGCCTGCGCACGGCCGGTGCTGCCGGTGCTGAACTTCCTGCACGGCGCCACGCACCGCGAGGACGCATGGAAGGAACTGCTGTCGGCCTACGGCCTGCACGTGGTGGTGCGCTTCGACGCGGCCGCCCCTTTCGTGGGCGCGGAACGCGAGCTGTACCGCGACCTGTCGACGCTGCTGCGCGACCGGCGGGCCGAACTCGACAAGGTGGCCGCATCGCTCGACGCCGAGTTCGCACAGCGCCGGCAGGCCGCCTGCCAGCGCATCGCCGAACTGCTCGTCGACGCCACCGCGATGCGACGCACCGCGAGCGCTGTCGAATTCGCAGACGAACAGGGACGCCATCGCCTCGTCGCCGAATTGCAGAAGTCCCTCTTCGACAAGGCGCAGCGTTGCGCCGACGACCTGCTGACCCTCTACGGCTTCCGCGAAGGCGATGCCGACGAGGCACCGTTGCCCGCCATCGAAGGCCGGTGGACCATGGACTTCTTCCACCCCGAGGCGATGAAGGATGCGGGCATTCTTCTCGGCAAGGGCGTGGCCGTCGGTGCCGCGGTGGGCGTGGTGGCCGACCTCGCACTGGCCGGCCTGTCGCTCGGCACCGGTGCCGCGCTGGGCGGGGCGATCGGCGGGGCGATGTCGCAGGGCCTCGGCCCGCTCGGACGCAAACTCGCCAACAAGCTGCGCGACGTGCACGAACTCACCGTGGAAGACCGGGTGCTGTTCGTGCTCATGGGCTGGCAGGTGCGCCTTCTTCTCGCGCTCGAATACCGGGGACATGCGGCGGTGGCGCGCATCGGCGCCGACGGCCTCCACGGCATCGACCAGCGCGCGCTGGCCGAGGTGGTGCGCGCCGCACAGCCGGCGCGCAGCCACCCCGATTGGGAATCCGGCGCGCGCCTGCGCTGGCGCGAGGCGCCACAGCGGCAGGACCTCGTGTCTCATGCGGCACGACGCCTGCGAGAGGCCATCGAGGCCGCCGACGCCGCGCCCGCATGATTCCGGCATGATCGAAGGCATGGAAGACATCGAACCCCGTCCCCTCGCGATCATCAAGGTCGGCGACACCTTCGAGCCGCTGCGCGAACGCCGCGGCGACTTCGAACACTGGATCGCCGCCGGACTCGGCGACACGCCCCTGCCCGTCGTGGTGCTCGACCCGCGCCGCGGCGACACCCTGCCCGACCCCGCCATGCTCTCGGGCGCCATCGTGACCGGCTCGCACGCCATGGTGTCGCACCGCGAGCCGTGGAGCGAAAGCACCGGCCAGTGGCTCAGGCAGCTCGTGGCCCATCGCACGCCGGTGCTCGGCATCTGCTTCGGCCACCAGCTTCTGGCCGATGCCCTCGGCGGCGAAGCCGGCGACCATCCGGTGGGCATGGAGATCGGCACGGTGCAGGTCGAACTCCAGCCCGAGGCCGCGGACGATCCGCTCACGCAAGGACTGCCGCCGCGCTTCGATGCGCACGTGGTGCACCGGCAGAGCGCGCTGCGCCTGCCCAAGGACGCAGTGCGCCTCGCAGGCAACGACTTCGAGTCGACCCAGGCCTTCCGGATCGGCGACAGCGCATGGGGCGTCCAGTTCCATCCCGAGTTCGACGACGAGATCATGCGCGGCTATGTCGAGCATCTCGCCGAGCCGATTCGCGCGGAGGGCGCGGACCCCGGCGCGGTCGAAGCACAGGTGAAACCGACGCCCGCGGCCGCGGGACTGCTCGGGCGGTTCGCGCGCATCGTCGAGGCACGGTGGACGGCGGCGCCTTCCGCATAGCGGCTGCACCTGCCGCCCCGACTTGCGCTAAGGTGTCCCGCAGGCCCGACCAAGGAACAGCCCATGCCCAACCCAGCCTCCGGCACGCGCCCCGCCCCGAAGCACTTCTCGATGATCCGCGGCTTCCACCTCGCGGACTTCTTCACCCTCGCCAACGCGGCGTGCGGTGTCGGGGCGATCTTCCTGGCGATGGCCTTCATCGCCAGCCAGTCGGTCGTGCACTTCCTGTGGGCTGCGGCGCTCGCGCCGGCGGCTTTTGTCTTCGACGTGTTCGACGGCCGCATCGCGCGCTGGCGGCAGACGCATTCCGCGCTGGGCCGCGAACTGGATTCGCTGGCGGATGTCATTTCCTTCGGCGTGCTGCCCGCATCGCTCGGCTTCGCCGCGGGCCTCAACGGCGGCTGGGACTGCGTGATCCTGATCTACTTCGTCTGCTGCGGCGTGAGCCGGCTCGCACGCTACAACGTCACGGCCGAAGCGCTTTCCGAGGGCGCGGACAAGGTCAAATACTTCGAGGGCACGCCCATTCCGACCAGCGTGGTGCTCGTGGGCATCCTCGCGTTCGCCGCATGGCAAGGCCGCATCGGCAACGAAATCTGGGGCGGTGCATGGACGCTCGGACCCTGGGTGCTGCATCCATTGGCCCTGCTGTTCGCACTCTCGGGGACCTTGATGATCAGCAAGACCTTGCGTATCCCGAAGCTGTAATCCGGTCGAGGCAACAGGTCCCTAGAATGCCCGCATCGTCTTTGCCGGCATCGTGACCATGACCGCTTCACGCGCACTCGTTGCCTTTCTCCTCGGCCTGCTGCTCACCGGCTGCGCCAGTCTGCCGGCAACCGTCGAACGAACGCCGACGACGGCGCTCACGAATACCGCCGACACGCGCCTGGGCCAGGCGACCCGGTCGCTGACGTCGGCGCATCCCGGCAAGTCCGGCATCCATCCTCTGGTCCTTGCGGAAGACGCCTTCGCCGCGCGCGTGGTGCTCGCGAAGCTCGCAGAGCGCAGCCTCGACCTGCAGTACTACATCTGGCACAACGACACCACCGGCCAGTTGCTCTGGCAGGCGATCTGGGAGGCCGCCGAGCGCGGCGTGCGCGTGCGGCTTCTGCTCGACGACGCGAACACCGGCGGACTCGATGCGACGCTCGCGGCACTCGATGCGCACCCGAATATCGAGGTCCGACTGTTCAACCCGTTCGCGAACCGCGGCTTCCGCGCGGGCGACTTCGTCTCGGACTTCTCGCGCGTCAACCGGCGCATGCACAACAAGTCGTTCACCGCGGACAACCAGTCGACCATCGTCGGCGGCCGCAACATCGGCGACGAGTACTACGGCGCCAACATGGAAGTGGGCTTCCAGGACCTCGACGTGCTGGGCATCGGCCCGGTGGTGCAGCAGGTCTCGAACGAGTTCGACCTGTTCTGGAACAGCGCCTCCGCCTACCCCGCCGCCACCGTGCTCGCGCCCGCGAAGCCGGACAGCGCCGCGATGCTGCGCGAGGCGTGGGACAAGGTCCGCCAGAACCCCGAAGCCGTGCAGTACCTGGAAGCGGTGCGCAACACGCCGCTGATGGCGCAATTGGCGGGCGAGAAGCTCGACTTCGAGTGGACCACTGCGCGCGTGCTGCATGACGATCCGTCGAAGGTGCTGCAGCCGATGGATCGCAGCGACCTGCAGATGCTGCCGAAGCTGCTCCAGGCCATGGGACAGCCCAAGCGCGAGCTCGACCTCGTGTCGCCCTACTTCGTGCCGGGCGCCGATGGCACCAAGTCGCTCGTCGAACTCGCACAGAACGGTGTGAAGGTGCGCGTGCTGACCAACTCGCTCTCGGCCACCGACGTGAGCCCGGTGCATGCGGGCTATTCCAAGTACCGCGACGAACTGCTCAAGGGCGGCGCGGTTCTCTATGAGCTGAAGCCGGGCTCGGCCGTGCCGCCGCCTGACAAGGACAAGAACGAAGACAAGGCGCGCGGGCTTCCTGGCAGCGGCAGCCGCGCCAGTTCGGCCGCAAGCCTGCACGCGAAGACCTTCGCGGTGGATCGCGAGCGCATCTTCGTGGGCTCCTACAACCTCGATCCGCGCTCCGCCAAGCTGAACACGGAAATGGGCGTGGTCATCGAAAGCCCGGCACTGGCGGGCATCCTGTCGAAGCAGTTCGACACCACGATCCCCACGCGCGCCTACCTCGTGCGCCGGCAGTCCGATGGACACGGGCTCGAATGGGTCGACGTCGGGCCCACGGGCGAAACGCGCTATTCCACCGAGCCCGGCGCAGGCCCAGTCAAGCGCCTGTGGATCGACTTCCTCGAGGTTCTGCCAATTGAATGGCTGCTCTGAACGCTCCAAGCCCCAAATGACAACAGGCCTGAAACTCCTTGCCCAACTGGCTGCCCGGCAGCCGCTCCTGCCCGAGTGCGATCACTTCTACTTCCTGCGCCATGGACAGACCGCGTGCAATGCGCGCCGCATCTTCCAGGCCACCGATGAGCCGCTGAGCGAGCTCGGCGTGCAGCAGGCACACAACGCCGCGGCGATCCTCGCCGGCGAACCGGTGCGCAACATTCTCAGCAGCGGCGTGGTGCGCGCGTTGACGACCGCGCACACGGTCTCGGCGCCGCATGGCATCGCACCACGGGTGGTCGAGGGGCTGCGCGAGCGCAACTTCGGCGCGCTCATCGGCACGTCGTCGGCCCACATCGACTGGGCCTGCGAGCCCGAGAACGGCGAGACCCTGCCGACGTTCATCGACCGCTCGCGCGCAGCGCTCGAGCATGCGCTGACGCATCCGGGCCCGGTGCTCATCGTCGCGCACGGCGGCACGCTCTACGTGCTTGCGGCGCTGCTGGGCGTGCCGGTCGACCTCAGCGTGCTCGGCAATGCGCAACCCTTGCGATTCGAGCGCAGCGGCACCACCTGGCGCCTGAAACCCCTCCTGCAGCAGGTGGATGGCGGGGCGGCTCTCGCCTGATCACGCCGTTCGCCGCATTCTTCTGGACACCCATCGCCATGGACTTCAAGGACTACTACAAGATCCTCGGGCTTGAACGCGGCGCCACCGAGGATGAAGTGCGCAAGGCTTATCGCAAGCTCGCGCGCAAATACCACCCGGACGTCAGCAAGGAAGCCGACGCCGACGCGCGCATGCGCGAGATCAACGAGGCGAACGATGTACTGCGCGACAAGGAAAAGCGCGCGGCCTACGATCAGCTTGCCGACCACGTCGCGCGCGGCGGCAGCCCGGATGGTGGATTCCAGCCCCCGCCCGGATGGGACGAGGGCTTCGAGTTCCATCGCGGTCCACATGCGGGACCGGCCGATCACGCCGAGTTCAGCGAGTTCTTCTCGTCGCTGTTCGGTGCGGCCGAGAGGCGCGGCGCCCAGCGGCGCAACTACCGCGCGCGCGGCGAGGATCACCATGCCGCGATCGAGATCGCACTCGAAGACGCGATCAAGGGCGCCGAGCGCGAGATCACGCTGCGCTCGCAGGAGATCGACCAACAGGGCCACGCGCAATGGAAGACGCGCACGCTGAGCGTGAAGATCCCTCCGGGCGTGCATCCGGGCCAGTTCATCCGACTCGCCGGCCAGGGCATGCCGGGCCACGGCGGCGAGCCACCCGGCGACCTCTACCTCGAAGTGCGCATCGCGCCGCACAAGCTCTACCGGATCGAGGACCGCGATCTCTACATGACGTTGCCGATCACGCCGACCGAAGGCGCGCTCGGCGCGAAGGTGCAGGTGCCCACGCCGACCGGCGGCATCGTCGAGGTGACCGTGCCGCCGAACGCGCGCAACGGCCTCAAGCTGCGGCTGAAGGAACGCGGCCTGGCGGGCAAGCCGCCGGGCCATCTCTACCTGCTGCTTGAGATCGCACTGCCGCCGGCCGATTCCGATGCGGCCCGCAAGGCGTACGAACAGCTGGCACAGGCAGCGCCCTTCAACCCGCGCCGCCATCTTGGAGTTTGATGACCATGGCTACCGTGACTGTCACGACGACCGCACTCAGCGCTTCGCATCCTCTCGCCGCCTCGGAACTCGCCCATGCCTGCGGCGCCGAGATCGACTGGGTGGTTCAATTGGTCGAGGTCGGCATCATCGAATCGCGCGAGGCGGGAGAGCGGCCCGAGCAGTGGCGCTTCCACAGCAGCGACCTGCAATGCGCACTCGAAGTTCGCCGTCTGGAACGCGACTTCGGCGTGCAGGTCGATGCGGCCGCGCTGATCCTCGACCTCGAACACGAGGTGCGCCGACTCAAGGCCGTGCTGCGCGCGCAGGGGCTCGGCCGCGAGATCTGAACCGACACATCAATTCCCTTTTTTCAAGAAGCTTCCGATGCAGCCACGTCTCACCGCCAAGGATTTCGACCAGGAACTGCTTATTCTTTTCGACGCTTATGTGCATGGCAGTCTCGACCGCCGCGGCTTCCTTTCGCAGGCGCAGAAATTCGTGAAGGCGGGCGTCACGGCTGCCGGGGTGCTCGCGGCGCTGAGTCCCGATTTCGCGGCGGGCCAGCAGGTGCCGCCGGGCGATCCACGGCTCAAGGCCGAGCGCGTCAGCTACCCCTCGACGGCCGGCAACGGCACGGTCAATGGCTATCTGGTGCGACCTGCGAACGTGGGCTCGAAAAAGCTGCCCGCGGTGCTGGTGATCCATGAGAACCGCGGGCTGAATCCGCACATCGAGGACATCGCGCGCCGACTCGCGCTCGATGGCTTCATGGCCTTCGCGCCCGATGCCCTGACGCCGCTCGGCGGCTATCCCGGCGACGAGGACAAGGCACGCGAAGCCTTCGCCAAGCTCGACCAGGGTCGCGCACGCGAGGATTTCGTCGCAGCGGCGAACTGGCTGAAGGACCGACCCGACTCGTCGGGGAAGATCGGTGCCATCGGCTTCTGCTACGGCGGCGGCATGGTCCACACCCTGACCACGCGCCTGCCAGAACTCAACGCAGCGGTGGCCTTCTACGGCAACACGCCGGCGCCGTCCGAAGCGGCCAAGGTCAAGACACCGCTGCTGGTGCAGCAAGCCGCTATCGACGAGCGCATCAATGCCGCGTGGCCCGCCTACGAAGCCGCGCTCCGGGCCGCAAATGTGAAGTTCGACGTCTACCAGTACCCAGGAACGCAGCACGGCTTCAACAACGACACCACGCCCCGCTATGACGCCGCCGCGGCGAAGCTGGCGTGGTCGCGCACGGTGGAGTTCCTCGAGGCGCGGCTCGACGGAGCCTGACAACGCCCTCAAAGTAGGCGGCGGCTGGCAGACTTTGCCCTGAACTCGCACGAAAGTGGATGCTTCGCGTCGCTGACGCGCCCGGAGTGACCCATGTCAGTGATCTGTCCCGCCTGCCAGACGGAGAACCGCGACGCCGCGATGTTCTGCCATGGCTGCGCGCGCAAGCTGCCGAACTTCACCCCGACCCAGCCGTCGATGCTGGAAACGATGCGGGCGATGCCGGCGCGCCCGGTCGTCTCGACGCCCGCCATGGCCACGCCGGTGGAGATCGAGCCCCGTTCGCTGATCGGGCTGTGGATCGGGGTCGGCGTGGCCGTGTTGCTGCTGCTGGCGGGCATCGGCACGTGGTATGCGCACCTGCTGCGCACGCCTGCGCCGTCCTCGGCGAGCGCGGCCGCGCATGTCGCGAAGCCAGCCGTAGCTGCGCCATCCATCGCCGCCGCGGCGGACAAGCCCAAGGCATCGACACCGGCGCCGGAAACCGTTTCGCTCGGGGCCTCCCTGGCGCCTGGCGAGGCTGCGGTCGCCCCGGCCATGGATGCCGCGCAAGGCGCCGGTCTGGCGCTCCCTCCCGCGGCGGTGCCGCCCCCGGTTGCTGCGCTGGCGCCTCCATCCCCGCCCGCCGAACGCAAACAGCTTCCCAAGGCCGCGCCTCCCGCGCGCATCGGCGCGCTCGACCCGCGCAGTGGCTGCGAGACGCTCAACTTCGTCTTCGCGGCGCGTTGCGAAGCCGCGCACTGCGACAAGCCGCAGTACGCCAGACATCCCCGCTGCGATCTGGTTCGCCAGCAGCGCAAGCGCGATGAACTGCACCGCAATCCGACGCTGGCGTTCTGACGGAAGGCCGGTCCACTCCGCTTCGCCCTATCAGAAGCCGGACGAGGAAGGAAGCGCCCCGAATAGCCTTGGCGACGATGGCGAATCGCGTCAGACTCCGCCTCGCAGTCTCGAAACGACAACTCATCTCAACGAAGGAGCGACGTTCACCATGGCATTCCAGTTGCACACCCGCATTGCAGCCGTCGCCACGGCCCTCATGCTGACCGCTTGCGCGGCCCCGCAACAGCAGGCACCGATGGCGATCACGCAAGGCAAGATCGAGCAGATCACTCCCACCACCATCCGCAGCGAAGCCCATACGGGCGTAGGCGCGGTGGTCGGCGGCCTGACCGGCGTCGGCCTCGGCAGCCTGATCGGCGGCGGCACGGGACGCGATGTGGCGATGGTGGCCGGCGCGATCGGCGGCAGCATGGCCGGCGCGCAGGTTGCGAACAACGCCGCAGGTTCGCAGCCTGGTCAGGAAATCTTCGTGCGCACCGACAGCGGCGTGCTGGTCGAAGTGACCCAGCCCACGACCCCGGGCCTGCGCGTGGGCCAGCGCGTGTTCATCCAGGGCCAGGGCCACATGGCCCGCGTCGTGCCGCAGTAACGACACCCGCCGCGGGCGCGGCGCGCCTTACGCGGACTTGGCCTGCACCAGCTTGATGACGCTCGAGAAATCGAGCGCGCCATGCCCCGCGAGACTGTGCGCCGCATAGAGGTTGCGTGCGAGCCCGCCCAGGGGCGTGGCCGCGCGCACGGCCGCCGCGTTCTCCTGTGCGAGGCCGAGGTCCTTCAGCATCAAGTCGGTGCCGAAGCCACCCGCATAGCCCTTTGAAGCGGGCGCGGTTTCCATCACGCCCGGCAGCGGGTTGTACTTTTCGAGCGCCCAGTTGCCGCCGGAGCTGCGGCGCATGATCTCCGACAGCACCTTCGGATCGAGCCCGTTGGCGACGCCCAGCGCGATGGCTTCCGAGGTGCCGATCATCAGGATGCCGAGCAGCATGTTGTTGCAGATCTTCGCGGTCTGCCCTGCGCCCGCGCCGCCGGCATGGAAGATGTTGGCGCCCATCTTTTCGAGCACCGGGCGCGCACGTTCGAGGTCGGCCTCCGAGCCACCGACCATGAAGGTCAGGGTGCCCGCGATCGCACCGCCGGTGCCGCCGGAGACCGGCGAATCGATCACCGCCACGCCGCGCTTCGCGCCAGCCTCGGCCACTTTGCGCGACGTTGCCGCAGCGATGGTGCTGCTGTCGATCACCAGCGTGTCCGCTGGGATCTGGTCCATCAGCCCGGGCTTGCCGTCGCTGCCGAGGTAGAGCGATTCGACATGCGGGCTCGCGGGCAGCATGCTGATCACGACCTCGGCGCCGGCGATGGCTTCGGCCGCCGACGCGGCGATACCCAGCCCTTCGGCCGCAAATTTCTCGCAGGCCGGCTTCGACAGGTCGAAGCCCCGGACCTCGTGCCCGGCCTTCTTCAGATTCAGGGCCATCGGACCACCCATGTTCCCGAGGCCGATGAATGCGATCTTCATGTGTTGTCTCCGTTGTCTTGTTGGCGATGAATGAGGTTCAGACGAGCGCGGCCAGCGGATGCGGTCCCGGCGCACGCACGCGCAGATGGTCCTCGATGAACCCGGGCGTGATCTCTTCGAGCGTCGCCGGGCTCCAGCGCGGATTGCGGTCCTTCTCGATGAGCAGCGCGCGAATTCCTTCGGCGAAGTCCTTGTGCGCGCAGCAGCCGAGCGATGCCCAGTATTCGAGCCGGAACACTTCGGCGAGTGACATGCGCGTGACGCGCTGCCAGAGTGCAAAGGACAACGCGGCCGAACTCGGCGAGCCCTTGGTGAAAGTCGTCGCTGCCGTCTGCAGCCACGCATCGTCGGACTTCAGCTTGCGCAGGCGATTCGCGATGTCGAGCAGGTCCTCGCCGGCCATCAGTTCGTTGATCGTGTCGAAGTGCTCGCGCAACTTCGAGGGCTGTTTCTCCGCGCCCTCACCCGCCCGGGCAAGCAGGCGCGACAGCACCGCGCGATCTGCCTTCGATTCACCCTGCCAGGCCGCTGCCGCGATGCCTTCCAGTACCTGCGCCTTGCGCTCGTGCGGCACCACAATGTCCGCGAGACCGCAGAAGATCGCATCAGCGGCATTCAAGGGCGCAGCGGTGAGTGCAAGAAAGAGCCCCACACGACCCGGCGCACGACGCAGGAACCAGCTTCCACCCACGTCGGGATACAGGCCGATGTTGATCTCGGGCATCGCAACCCGGCTTTGCAGCGTGACGACACGATGCGACGCGCCCGCCATCAGGCCCACGCCCCCGCCCATCACGATGCCGTGTCCCCAGCACAGGAAAGGCTTGGGGAAGGTGTGGATCAAGTGGTCGAGTTCGTACTCCTCGCTGAAGAACTCTTCGGCGTAGGTGTTGCGCGCGGGGCCACATTCGAGCAGCGTCTGGTAGAGCTGGCGCAGATCGCCGCCGGCGCAGAAAGCCTTCTCGCCCGAGGCATCGAGCAGCACGCCGGCGACGCCGCCGTCCTGCGCCCATTCGCGCAGCTTCGGGATCAGCAGCCGCACCATCGCCACCGAGAGCGAGTTGAGCGACGCGGGTGAATTGAGCGTGGCAACGCCGAAGCGCTTGCCGTTGGCGGTCTTGATTTCGTTGAAGAGAACGACGGGATCGGTCATTGGATGTGGTTGTTATCGGATGTCTGAATCGCCTTCGAGCAGCTTGCGCGCGACGATCATGCGCATGATTTCGTTGGTGCCTTCGAGGATCTGGTGCACGCGCGCATCGCGCACCAGCCGCTCCAGCGGGAACTCGCTGAGGTAGCCGTAGCCGCCGTGCAACTGCAGCGCATCGTTGCAGACAGTGAAGCCCGCATCGGTGGCGAAACGCTTCGCCATCGCGCAATAGGTGCTCGCGTCGGCATGGCCCGCGTCGAGCTTGCTCGCCGCCATCCGCACCATCTGCCGCGCGGCGACGAGCTCGGTCGCCATGTCGGCGAGCTTGAACTGCAGCGCCTGGAAGCTCGCGAGCGGCTTGCCGAACTGCTGGCGCTCGTGCAGGTAGCGGCGCGCCGCGTCGAGCGCGCCCTGCGCCGCGCCGACCGAGCAGGTCGCGATGTTGATGCGCCCGCCATCGAGCCCCTTCATCGCAATGCGGAAGCCCTCGCCTTCCTGCCCGAGCAAGTTCTCGGCGGGCACGCGCACGTTGTCGAAGCTGATGGTCCGCGTGGGCTGGCTGTTCCAGCCCATCTTGTGTTCCTTCTTGCCGTAGCTGATGCCGGGCGCATCGGCCGGCACCGCGATGGCGGAAATGCCACCGGGGCCACCGCCGCCGGTGCGCGCCATGAGCACCAGCACGTCGGTCGAACCGGCGCCGGAGATGAAGGCCTTGCCGCCGTTGATGACGTACTCGTGGCCCTGCAGTTCGGCGCGCGTCTTGAGCGAACCTGCATCCGAACCCGCACCGGGTTCGGTCAAGCAGTAGGACGCGAGCTTGCGCCCGCTCGTCAGATCGGCGCCCCAGCGCTCGCGCACCGCGGGGCCGCCCCAGGTGCCGAGCATCCACGTCGCCATGTTGTGGATCGTGATGAAGGCGGTGGTCGACGGGTCGACCGCCGCCATTTCCTCGAACACCAGCGTCGCATCGAGGCGCGGCAGCGCGAGCCCCTCGATGCTCTCGGGCGCATAGAGGCCGCAGAAGCCCAGTTCACCGGCCTTGGCGATCGCTTCCTTGGGGAAGATCGCCTCGGCGTCCCACCGGGCCGCATGCGGCGCGAATTCGGCGAGCGCGAATTCGCGCGCGGTCTGCGCGAAGGCGCGCTGCTCTTCAGTCAGCTCGAAGTCCATGCGGGACGAGCTTACTTGAGGCTGATGGTGGTGTTGACCCCGTGCGAGACGGTGCTGTCGTCGAACCAGCGCTCCGTCACCGTCTTGGTCTGCGTGTAGAACAGGACGACCTGCTTGCCGTACGGGCCGAGATCGCCGAGCTTCGACGCGCGCGAACCGGTGAACGAGAACATCGGCACCGGAACCGGAATCGGCACGTTGATGCCCACCTGCCCCACGTCGATGTCTTCCTGGAAGCGCCGCGCCGCCGCGCCCGACTGCGTGAAGATCGCGGTGCCGTTGCCGTTGGGATTGGCGTTGATCAGCTCGATCGCCTCGTCGATGGTCTCTGCATTCGCCAGGCACAGCACCGGCCCGAAGATTTCCTGGTCATAGATGGTCATGCCGGGCTTGACGTCCGCGAACACCGTCGGGCCGACGAAGTTGCCCTTCTCGTAGCCGGGCACCGTGGGCTTGCGGCCGTCGAGCGCCAAGGTCGCGCCATCGGCCACGCCGCGTTCGATCAGGCCCGTGACGCGGTCATACGCCGCGCACGACACCAGCGGGCCGACATCCACGCCCTTCTCGGTACCGGCGCCGATCTTGAGCGTCTTCGCCTTCTCGACCAGATCGGGCACCCACTTGCGCGCCTCGCCGACGAGCACCGCGACCGACACCGCCATGCAGCGCTGCCCCGCCGCACCGAAGGCCGCACCGGCGAGTGCATTGAGCGTCTGTTCCTTGTTGGCGTCCGGCATCACGATCGCGTGGTTCTTGGCGCCCATCATGCATTGCACGCGCTTGCCGGCGAGCGATGCGCGGTTGTAGACGTGCGTGCCGACCTTGGTCGAGCCGACGAAGGAGATCGCCTTGATGTCCTTGTGGTCGCAGATCGCGTTGACCACGTTCTCGCCGCCATGCACGACATTGAGCACGCCAGGCGGAATGCCGGCTTCGAGGGCCAGCTCGCACAGGCGCATCGTGACCATCGGGTCCTGTTCGGAAGGCTTCAGCACGAAGGTGTTGCCGGTGGCGATCGCCATCGGGAACATCCACAGCGGGATCATCGCGGGGAAGTTGAACGGCGTGATGCCCGCGCAGACGCCGAGCGGCTGCAGCACCGTGTAGGTATCGACACCGCCCGCGACGTTGTTGGCGAATTCGCCGAGCTGCAGGTTGCCAATGCCCGACGCGTGCTCGACCACTTCGAGGCCGCGGAACACGTCGCCCTCGGCATCGGGCAGCGTCTTGCCCTGCTCGGCTGTGAGGATCGCGGCCAGCTCGCCCATGTGCTCGCGGATGAGCTGCTGGTACTTGAGGAAGATGCGCGATCGCGCGCCGATGGCCGTCTTGCGCCAGGTCTTGAAGGCTTCCTTGGCGGAAGCGACCGCGGCATCGACCTCGTCCTGCGTGGCGAACGGCACCTTGGCCAGCACTTCCTGCGTGGCCGGGTTGACGATGTTGCGCCACTCGGTGGTCTTCGACTCGACGAACTTGCCGCCGATGAGCAGCTTGACGGTAGCGACCTTCGTCGCCGGGGTGGTGGTGGCGTCCATGAACCTTGTCTCCTGAATGGGGTGCGAGCGAGGATGCTAGCTTTGCACTTTTGCCTGTGCAATAGACAAATACGCACCCCCGATCTGCATAATTGCAAAGCATGGACTGGGACAACCTGCGCTTCTTCCTGGAGCTTTCGCGCACCGGCACGCTGGTCGGCGCGGCGCGTCGGCTGGCGGTCGACCACACGACGGTCGCCCGGCGCATTCAGGCGCTGGAGAAGGAGATCGGCACCGCCCTGTTCTCGCGCGAATCCGATGGTCACCGCCTGACCGAGGCCGGCCGCCGGCTGCAGCCGCAGGTCGAGGCGATGGAGAGCGCCTTCCGTGCGGTCGAAAGCACCGCGCCGGCATCCAACGAGGGCCTGTCGGGGCTGGTGCGCATCGGCGCGACCGAAGGCTTCGGCACCATCGTGCTGGCGCCGCAGCTCGCGCTTTTCGCGCAGCAGCACCCGAAGCTCGTGATCGATCTGCTCGCGATGCCGCGGCTGGTGCACCTGTCGCGGCGCGAGGCCGACATCGTGATCTCGCTCGAACGGCCAGCGCGCGGGCCCGTGGTGGTGACCAAGCTCACCGACTACGCGCTGCGCCTGTACGCGTCGAAGCACTACCTCGCGAAGCACGGCGCGATACGCACCCGCGAGGACCTGCGCGGCCACACGTTCATCAGCTACGTGGACGACCTGCTGTTCAGCAAGGAGCTGCAGTACCTCGACGAGTTGTACAAGCCGGATTCGTTCGCGCTGCGCAGCACGAGCATCCTGGCGCAACACCAGGCCACGGCGGCGGGCGCCGGCATCGCGGTGCTGCCGGCCTTCATCGCCGAACGCGACAAGTCATTGCAGCGCGTGCTGCCGGATGAAGCGAACTTCACGCGGACCTTCTGGATGTCGGTGCCGGCGGAGACGCGGCACCTGGCACGCATGAAGGCGGTGTGGAGCTTTCTTCGGGAGACGGTTGAAGCGCAGCGTGGGGTGTTGCTCCCGTAGCACTCTGGTTCGGGTGCCCTCAGGCCAAAGGCAGATGCAGGACCTGCTCGGTCGTCAGGATGTCGCCAAAGGTGTCGTCGATGGAGGCCAGGGCCGCGCGATGCAGGGCCGCATGGGTCACGCCGGGCGACATGCCATCGCTGCTGTCGAGGTCGCGCGTGGCACAGGCGTCGTCGACGACGATGACCGAGTAGCCCAATGGCACCGCATCGCGTGCAGCGCCGGCGACGCAGGCATGCGTCATCAGTCCGGCAATGATCAGGGTTTCGACGCCCGCGGCGCGAAGGCGGCGGTCGAGATCGGTGGTGGGGAACACGCTGACCGAGGATTTTTCGAGCACGGCGTGATGCGATGCGGGCTGCAGGTCGCGATGGAACTGCACGCCGGCACTGCCCTCGGCGAAGACCGGACTCCCCGCCGGCGTGACGTGCTGCACATGGAACACCGGCATCTTCGCTTGATCGGCATGGGCGATCAGGCGCTGTGCGTTGCGCAATGCGCGCGCGCCGTCCTGAATCGGCATCCTGCCGCTGAAATACTCGTTCTGGAAATCGATGACGAGCAAGGCGCTGCGGGATGCATCGAGGGTCCGGGGCGCCGTGGCGCCGGACATGGTGCGGATCGTGGGATGATTCATTTCGTGTTTTCCGTTCTCTGTTGAAGTGGTGTCTGTTCGGCTCTCCCTGGCCTTGGCAACAGGACGTGGATCTTCGAGCGCCGGCGCTTTCGCCGAAAGCATGCTGGAAGACAACAAGTGATCGATTTGGGCCAAAAGCAATGACCGCCTTGCATTCAACAGAAACACATACCGTCGCCGTGATCGCTTTCGACGGCATCAGCTCGTTTCACCTTTCGGTTCCCGGTATCGTGTTCGGCGACCCTCTCGCGCGCCTGGGCGTGCCGCGCTACCGGCTCCTGGTTTGCGGCGAAAGACCCGGACTGGTATCGACCATGTCAGGCTTCGATATCGATGTGCCGCACGACCTGTCGGTGCTGGACGAGGCCGGCACGGTGATCGTGCCGGCATGGCGGGACCCCGATGAACGCCCATCCGAACCGCTGCTGCAGGCCCTGCGCGCCGCGCACGAACGCGGCGCCCGCATGGTCGGCCTCTGCCTGGGTGCCTTCGTCCTCGCCGAGGCGGGTCTCCTGGACGGCAGGACCGCATCGACCCATTGGGTCTGGGCCAGCGACTTCGCGAGAAAGTATCCGCAGGTCAGGCTGGACCCCAGGGCCCTTTTCCTCGACGAGGACGACATCCTCACCTCGGCGGGCACCGCCGCCGCAATCGACTGTTGCCTTCACCTGCTGCGGCGCGATCACGGTGCGGAGGTGGCGAACCAGGTCGCGCGGCGCCTCGTGGTAGCACCGGGGCGACATGGCAAACAGGCGCAATACATCGAGCAACCGTTGCCCAGGACGGAAGGCAGGGATCTGCTCGGCAAGACGCTCGACTGGGCCATCGAGAACCTCGAACAACACTTGTGCGTGGATCAACTTGCCGCCAGATCGGGGCTGAGCCGGCGCAGCTTCACCCGGCGCTTCAAGATGAAGACCGGAACCACGGTGACGCAGTGGCTGCTGAGCCACAGGCTCTCCGCGGCGCAGCGCTTGCTGGAGGCCACCGACAAGCCGGTCGAGCACATCGCCGACCTCGTCGGCTTCGGCTCGACGGTGTCGCTGCGCCGGCACTTCACAGCCGCCTTCTCGAATTCACCCACCGCCTACCGAAAGCAGTTCCGGCGGACGTAGCGCACGGCTGGAGCGCATCGCCGAGGCGGGTGTTCCGCCGGCGGCGCACGCGACCTCCCAGGCTCAGAAGCTCGGGATGTACTCGATGTTCTGAGGCGTCGGGGTGCCCGAGAACACTTCGCTAGCGCTGGGCACGGCATAACCGGCTTCAGCTGCGGATGGCGTCTGCACGGCCGCTGACGGCCTCGCGGCCTCCGAGGGGTGGGACTTGAGCGATTCCTCGACGATCGAGGTGCCAAGCACCACGGTTGCCAGCAACGCCAGGGCCACGAGCCATTGCCTTCCGAACCTCGGAAACGAACTCCCCGCTGATCGCTTGTTCATGACGATCACCTTTCCTTCCTGAGCGCCGGTCGATCAGGGGTCCTGCCGACCGATCAAGAGTCAATCTAGCAACAGACCTTCGACGGCACATCCCCAGCCAAGGGGAGAAGACGGCTTCCCGCAGCGAAGTCAGGCAGCAGACGCGGCGAGGCCGACATCTTCACGGCATTGACACGAACTCCACCCTTCCTATACCGTGGGCTGAAGGCGGTGACCAGGCGCCGCAAAGGCGCCTTCCGTGCCAGGGAGAAGCGTAAGCACCCAGAAGGAGTCACGATGCCAAGGAAGGAGATCCTCAAGGAAACCCGCCGGCTGACCGAGCCGTTCGTCGTCACCAACGGCAAGGGCTTCCGCCTGAAGGACTTTGACCCACGCGAAACGCGCGGTCTCATCGAAAAGGGCGAAGCCGCTCAACTTCTCGAGCGCGGCGTTCGATGGCTCGCCGAAGAGCAGGACATGCTCTATGCGCAGGACCGCTGGTCGGTGCTGCTCGTCTTTCAGGCCATGGATGCCGCCGGCAAGGACAGCACGATCAAGCACGTGATGTCGGGCATCAATCCCCAGGGATGCTACGTTTCGTCGTTCAAGGTGCCTTCGAAGGAAGAACTCGAGCACGACTTCCTGTGGCGCTACGTCAAGCGCCTTCCCGAGCGCGGGTGCATCGGCATCTTCAACCGCTCGTACTACGAAGAGGTCCTGGTCGTGCGCGTGCACCAGGACATCCTCGCCCACCAGATGCTGCCGCCCGAGTTGGTGAGCGAACGCATCTGGGACGAGCGCCTGACCGAGATCGCGAACTTCGAGGACTACCTCACCCGCCAGGGGACCGTGGTGCTCAAGTTCTTCCTCCACGTATCGAAGGAGGAGCAGAAGAAGCGCTTCCTGGAGCGCCTCGATCAACCGGACAAGAACTGGAAGTTCTCCCCCTCCGACATCCACGAGCGGCAGTACTGGGACGACTACATGGCGGCGTTCGAGGAGGCGATCCGCGCAACCGCTTCGAAGCGGGCACCCTGGTTCGTCGTGCCCGCCGACAACAAGTGGTTCACGCGGCTGGTCGTGGCCGCCGCGATCGTGGAGACACTGGAGAGACTTGACCTGCACTACCCCAGGGTCGATGCGCAGAAGAAGGTGGGGCTGGCCACCGCGCGCACCGCGCTGTTGCAGGAGAAGAAGCAAGGTGCACCAAGCGCACGCACCAGGAAGGCATGACGCACAACGCCGGGCGTGACCGGCATGGGGGATAGCACATGGAGACAGATGTCGCCCTGAAGGTCCTCGGCGGACTGGGCCTTTTCCTTCTGGGAATTCACCATCTCACCGAAGGCCTGAAAAGCTTCGCCGGCGATTCGCTTCGCCGGGCGCTCCAGACCGCGGTGTCTGGACGCTTCAGCGCCGTGGTCTCCGGAGCGCTGTTCACCGCGGCGATCCAGTCCTCGACCGCGACGATCCTGACCGTCATCGGCTTCGTCAGCGCAGGTCTCATCACCTTCACGCAGGCCATCGGAGTGACCATCGGCGCCACCTTCGGGACCACCTCGACGCCGTGGCTGATCGCAGTCTTCGGCTTCCGCGTCCGGATCGCCGATGGCGCCCTGCCGCTGCTGGGCGTTGGCGCGCTGCTCTGGCTGGTCGCCAGCGGCAGGCTGCGATCGCTCGGGGCGATCCTCGCCGGCTTCGGGCTGCTTTTCACCGGGATCGACTTTCTCCAGACGGGGATGAAGGGCGTCACCTGGAACCTCGAAGCGTTCGCTGGCACCGGCTTCTTCGCACGCTGGGTGCTGGCCGGGATCGGCATCGTGATGACGATCGTGATGCAGAGTTCGAGCGCCGCCGCGGCGACCACGCTGGTGGCGCTCGACGCGGGCTCGCTCACCTTCGAGCAGGCGTGCGCCATGGTCGTCGGGCAGAGCATCGGGACGGCTGCGACGAGCGCCCTCGCGGCGCTCGGCGGCGGTCTGGCGGTGCGGCGCACCGCGATCGCCCACGTCACCTTCAGCCTGGTCGTCGGCGTGCTCGGCATCGCGTTTCTCGGACCGCTGGTCAATGCGGCGGAGTGGCTGGGCGGACGGCTCGGCGACCTCGACGGCGTGCTGGCGCTCGCGGCCTTCAGCAGCATCTTCAAGCTCGCGGGCGTCATGGTGTTCTATCCGTGGCTCGACCGCTTCGCGCAGTTCATCAGCCGCATCGCCGGCAGCGGCGGCGAAACCGCCGTGAGCCACCTCGAACCTGCCGTCGCGCGCACGGGCGGCACGATCGCGCTCGAAGCCGCGTGGCGGGCGATCCTCGAAGTCGCGCGCGGTGGGGTCGACGCCGTTCGAGCCAGCCTCGCGGGCGAGCGTGCCGGCTATGTCCCGCCGACCCAGGCGATCCAGCAGATCGAGCAGTTCCTCGAATCGGTGTCGCTCGACACCATCGACCCGAGCGTCGCGGAGTTCCGCCTCGTGCGCATCTGCCATGCGCTGGACGACCTCTCGACGCTGCAGCAGGAACTCGCGCGCATTCCCGCGGCCGTCAGCGACTGGCAACCGCCGCCCGGCTACGCGGAGGGCGCCCGGGCATTGGCCTCCTGGCTCGATGCGACGAAGGAACCCGAAACCGCAGCCGGCGCGGCGGTGACCTCACCCGTCGAAAAGGCCAGAGAGCAACTCATCCAGGAACGGAAAGCGGAACGCGAACGGCTTCTCGGCGACGTCGCCCTGCGCCGCGTACCGGCGGCGACGGCCGCATCGGCGCTCGAATCGCTGCGATGGGCCGAGAGTGCGCTTCAGGGAGCGCAGCAGCTGATCGAGTCGCTGCACGCAGCCAGAGGCGAGTAGCCGGGGGCCTGGGCGATCAAGGCCACACCGGCGGGTGGCTCCCGGGCGGCATCGAAGGCCGGGGCCATGCGGCCGGTGTGCGCGACAACTGCGCGCTGTGGCTCAAGCCGGTGAGTTCGCCGAAGCCGGAAGGCGAGGATTCGAGAAACGGCGCCCTGTCGGGCACCGCCGCCTTCAGCCCATCGGGCACGCGTCCCAGCCCGCGCAGCCAGTGCCCCGTCTGCGCGAGCGACACCTGCACATGCCAGCTTCCGCCTTCGCGCTGCTGGCGGCACATCGCGGCCGATGCACCCATGGCGATCAGGTAGCCGGTCGCTTCGTCGAGGATCTGCATCGGCAGCGGCCTGGGCTTGCCGCCGCCCGCGGCTTCGCCCTCGGCGTGGTTGAAGCCCATGGCCGTCTGCACGAGCGAATCGAAGCCGCGCCGCGATGCCCACAGGCCTCGCGTGCCGTAGGCGGTCAGCGAGACATAGACGATGCCCGGACGCGCGCGCGCAGCAGCCTCCGGCCCGAAGCCCAGCGCCGCGATGCCGCCGGGCCGATAGCCCTGGATGAACACATGCGCGCCGTTCAGCAAGCGGCCGAGCACATCGCGCCCCGCTCCGCTCCGCAGATCGATGTGCGTGGAGAGCTTGCCGCGACTCGTGTCCGCGACGGCTTCGATGTTGGGGAGGTCCGGCGAGTTGACCAGCATCACATCGGCGCCATAGGCTGCCAGCGCACGGCCGCCGACCGGGCCGGCGAGGATGCGCGTGAGGTCGAGCACACGCACGCCTGACAGCGGACGCGCATCGTCCGCCAGCGCCGGTAGCGATAGCGGCCGCGCATCGCCGATGCGCTCGATGGTGAACAGCGGCTGGCCCGAGAGCGCCTGGCCCTGCGGCGTCGCATCCCATTCGTCGAACCGTCTCAACGCCGTCGCGACGAGACCGTTGGCGGCAGCAGCTTCCTCGAAGTCCTGCGCCTTCCACGTCTGCATCGCCGTTTCGGCATCCGGGCGTTGCGCCGTTGCCGGATCGAGCCCCAGCAACCGCAGTGCGCCTTCGCGGTGGTGCGCGAAGTTGGCATGAATGCGCACCCAGCCGTCGGAAGCCCGATAGAGCCCGGAGAACGCATCCCACAGGTCCGGCACGCGACCGTCGATGCTGAACCAGGCGGTGCATTCGAGCGCCGCGTGCAGCATGTCCACCGCCACTTGCTGGCGCGGCACGCCGCGCGCATGGCCCAGCTCGCATGCGGCCAGCGCGGCGGCCGCGATGGTGCTCTGCGCCGCCGCGCCCACCGCGAACGACGACGGCAGCACCGGATCGGCACCGGTCAGCCGCGCCTGCGCCAGTGCCTCGTCCGGCAAGCCCGCCTGCCGCCAGATGCCTTTCAGGACTTCGCTCGCATCCATGCCGTGCCTTCCGTTCTCCAAAAAACAAAAGGCAGGGTTCGCGCGCACGACCCTGCCCTTTTCGTTGCGCTACATCGCGCAGCCGATCACTGGATCAGCTTCGGCCCGGTCTTCGACTGGAGCTGCTCGAAGCTCACGCCCGGCGCCAGCTCGACGACCTTGAGGCCCTGCGGCGTCACGTCGATCACACCCAGGTCGGTGATGATCCGGTCGACCACGCCCACGCCGGTCAGCGGCAGCGAGCAGTTGTCGAGGATCTTGAGGTCCTCGGTGCCGTCCTTCTTCTTGGCGACATGCTCCATCAGCACGATCACGCGCTTGACGCCCGCGACCAGGTCCATCGCGCCGCCCATGCCCTTGACCATCTTGCCCGGGATCATCCAGTTGGCGAGGTCGCCCTTCTCGCTCACCTGCATCGCACCGAGGATCGAGAGATTGATCTTGCCGCCGCGGATCATCGCGAAGCTGTCGTGGCTGCCGAAGATGGCGCTGCCCGGCAGCGTGGTCACCGTCTGCTTGCCGGCGTTGATCAGGTCCGCGTCGACCTGGTCTTCGGTCGGGAACGGGCCGATGCCGAGCATGCCGTTTTCGCTCTGCAGCCACACTTCCTTGTCGCCGACGAAGTTGGCAACCAAGGTGGGGATGCCGATGCCGAGGTTGACGTAGAAGCCGTCTTCGAGTTCTTGGGCCGCGCGCGCGGCCATCTGGTCCTGGTTCCAGGGCATGTCAGGCTCCTTTGGTGTTGTTCTTGACCGGGGCGGGCGAGCCGACGGCGGCCTGCGCAATGGCAGCTTGGGCCTCGACCTTGGCGGCGACGGCATCGACCGATGCGCTCACGGTGCGCTTCTCGATGCGCTTCTCGGGCGTCGCGTTGAGCACGATGCGGTGCACGTAGATGCCCGGCAGATGGATGTCGTCCGGCGCGAGTTCGCCGACCTCGACGATCTTCTCGACTTCGACGATGCAGATCTTCCCGGCCATGGCAGCGGCCGGATTGAAGTTGCGCGCCGTCAGGCGGAAGCGCAGGTTGCCGGACTTGTCGGCCACGTCGGCCTTGACCAGCGCCACATCGGGCACGAGCGAGCGTTCCATCACGTAGGTCTCGCCGTCGAACTCGCGCAGTTCCTTGCCTTCGGCGACCTGCGTGCCGACGCCGGTCTTGGTGAAGAAGGCCGGGATGCCCGCGCCGCCGGCGCGCAGCTTCTCGGCCAGCGTGCCCTGTGGCGTGAATTCGAGTTCCAGCTCGCCCGCGAGGTACTGGCGCTCGAACTCCTTGTTCTCGCCGAC
This sequence comes from Variovorax sp. YR216, assembly GCF_900107745.1. GTDB lineage: Bacteria > Pseudomonadota > Gammaproteobacteria > Burkholderiales > Burkholderiaceae_C > Variovorax. The sequence continues at coordinate 852,759 of NZ_FNRO01000001.1, forward strand.
GTAGCTCGCGACCATCTTCTTGATCTGGCGCGTCTCGAGCAGCTTGCCGAGGCCGAAGCCGTCGACGCCCGCGTTGTTCGAGATGCAGGTGAGGTTCTTGACGCCGGAATCGTGCAGTGCATCGATCAGGGCTTCGGGGATGCCGCAGAGGCCGAAGCCTCCGACAGCGAGGGTCTGGCCGTCGGCCACGACGCCCTTGAGCGCCGCGTCGGCGGAGGGGTAGATCTTGTTCGCCATGGTTCCTCGTTCGGTGGTGGTGGGTGGTTGAATCCGGCTGAAATCCGACTGAATTCGAGACTGAGACGATACTACGTACAGACATACGTAGTATTTCGTAATGGAGACACCCGAAGGAAATTTACCGATGGTCGACTACCGGCTGGCTTTCGAGCTCGCGCCGGTGGGCATGGTGCTGTCTCGCCACCGCATCATCGTGGACTGCAACGCCCGCGTGTGCGAGATGTTCGGCGCCACGCGCGATGCGCTCGTCGGCCAATCCTTCCAGGTGCTCTACCCGAGCGTCGCCGAATTCGAGCGGATCGGCAAGCGCATGGAGCCGATTCTGAACGCCAGCGGGCGCTATGCCGACAACCGCATGATGAAGCGGCTGGGCAACCTGCACGGCATGTTCGCGGGCGAGACCTTCTGGTGCCACGTCAGCGGCCAGGCGCTGAACCGCGAGGCGCCGCACGAGGCCGGCATCTGGACCTTCGAGGACCTGGGCTCGCGCCGCTCGGTCAAGGCGGAGCTCACGCCGCGCGAGCGCGAAGTGGCGGCGCAGGTGATGCAGGGGCGCACATCGAAGGAGATCGGCAAGGCGCTGCAGATCAGCCACCGCACCGTCGAAATCCACCGTGCCCGGCTGATGCGCAAGTACGCCGCGGCCACCACCGCCGAGCTGGTCCAGAAACTGATTGCGGGATAGATTGCGACACCGATGAACCGCTACTCCGACCCCGCCCGGCCGCACCACCGCGAACGCGGCTTCCAGAACAACTACGAGGAGTTCCAGCCGAAGAGCCTGTCGGAGTTGCTGCGCTGGCGCCGGCAGGCCTTGCGCGACCGTCTGCCGCCGTCACCGCTCGCGCCGACGCCGCGGGTGGCGCCCGAGCTGGAATGGCTGCACGCCAATGCCCGCGCCGGCACCGCGATGGTGCCCTGCTTCACCTGGATCGGCCATGCAACGGTGATGGTGCAGATGGGCGGACTCACGATGCTGACCGATCCGATGTTCTCGCCGCGCGCATCGCCGGTGCGCTTTGCGGGGCCGAAGCGGCACACGCCGCCGGGGATCGCGCTGTCGCAGCTGCCGCGCGTGGACCTGGTGCTGGTGTCGCACAACCACTACGACCATCTCGACGCGCCGTCGGTCGACGCGCTCAACCGACAGCCCGGCGGGCCGCCGTTGTTCGTGGTGCCGCTGGGCATCAAGCCCTGGCTGGCGAGTCGCAGGATGCACAACGCAATCGAGCTCGATTGGTGGGACCGGCACACCGTGCCCGGCGCGCACGGGGACCTGGAGATCGCGCTCGTGCCCGCGCAGCACTGGTCGTCGCGCAGCCCCCGCGATGCGATGGCAACGCTGTGGGGCGGCTTCGCGGTGCTCGCGCCGGACTGCCATCTGCTCTACACCGGCGACACCGGCTATTCGCGCGACTTCGCCGACATCCGCCGGCACTTCAGCGACCGGCAGACGCCGGAGCAAGGCGGCGGCTTCGATATCGCGTTGATCCCGATCGGCGCCTATGCGCCGCGCTGGTTCATGAAGTCGCAGCACGTGGATATCGAGGAGGCGCTGCGCATCCACGCCGACGTGGGCGCCAAGCGTTCGCTCGGCATCCACTGGGGCGTTTTCGAGCTGAGCGACGAGGCGATCGACGAGCCGCCGCGCAAGCTGGCGGAAGTGCGCGACGCACAAGGTATTCCGGAGGAGCAATTCTTCGCCGTCGCGGTCGGCGAGACACGGCGTCTCCCGCCGCGCCGGTGATCGATGCCGGCGACCATAGCCAATCGAACCCCGCGTTCAGCCCGCTTTGCGAAAGGTGAGATTGATCCGGCATCCATCCCAGAACGGGTGCACGCCCTCCTTCAACGGCAGCACACCGTGGTAGTGCAGCCGGGCCGGCCCGCCCCAGACCACCACGTCGCCATGATCCAGCGGGACGCGGCGCGCCTTGTCCGAACGCTTCGGTCCCCCGAACAGGAACACCGCGGAGAGGCCAAGTGACACCGACACGATGGGCTGGCTGAAATCGCGTTCGTTGCGGTCCTGGTGCATCGAGAGCCGCGTCCCCGGTTCGTAGCGATTGACCAGGCACGCATCGGGCGCGAAGCCCTCGAAGCCGGCCTGCGACGCAGCTTCCGCCGCCAGTTGCTTGAAGACATCCGGCAATCTCGGCCAGGGCTTGCCGCTTTCGGGATCGTTCGTGTCGTAGCGGTAGCCGGTGCGGTCGCTCACCCAACCGAGATCGCCGCAGTTGGCCATCGCGACCGACATGCGCAAGCCGCCGGGCGTGACCATGTGGCGCAGCGGCGCCTGCGCGATCACCTCGCGGACGGCATCCAGCAAGGGCGCTTCATCCGGCCGCGCGAACCGGCGCAGCACGACGGCGCCGGGACCGAGCGGCAGTGCCGCGGCCGCCGCTTCATCGTCGAACAGGTCTTGCGTCATGGCTCACTCGGCATCGTGAAAGATGATCCCCGCCGTATGCCGCCGTCCCGAACGCACGCGGCTCACGCCGTGGCGCAGGTTCACGCGATACGCACCGCGCGTGCCCTGCACCGGCCGGTGATGCACCGCGATCACCGCTGCATCGCCCTGCCGCAGCGGCAGCACCATCGGGCGCGACTGCATGCGCGGACGCTGCTCCGTCATCACGAACTCGCCGCCGGTGAAATCGCGGCCGGGTTCGGACAGCAGGATGACCACCTGCAGTGGAAACACATGCTCGCCGTACAAGTCCTGGTGCAGGCAGTTGTAGTCGTCGGGCGCGTACTGCAGCAACAAGGGCGTCGGCCGCAACTGGCCCGCCGCATGGCAGCGGTCGATGAACTCGGCGTGCCGCGCCGGATAGCGCACATCGATGTCCAAGATCTCGTTCCACCGGTTCGCGATCGGCACCAGGTGCGGATAGATCCGCTCGCGCAAGGCCGCGACGGGCTCCGGCAACGGGTAGGCGAAGTACTTGTACTCGCCGCGCCCGAAGCCGTGCCGCTCCATCACGACGCGGCTGCGAAAGGGCTTGTCGGCCCCGTACATCCCGGCGAGCGCCTCGCACTCGCCGGGCGTCAGCAACGATGGCAGCAGTGCGCAGCCCTGGTCGTCGAGATCGGCTTCGGCCTGCGCCCAGTCCATCTGCGCCACCCGTTCTTTCCACGAACTCATGCCGGCTCGGCTTCCCGGCGCAGCAGCGTGCCCTTGCGTTCGACGCCCCAGCGGTAGCCCGAGAGGCTGCCGTCGCTGCGCACCACACGATGGCAGGGGATCGCCACCGCGAGCGCATTCGCACCGCAGGCCTGCGCCACTGCGCGCACCGACTTCGGCGAACCGATGCGTTCCGCGATGTCGCTGTAGCTGGCCGTCTCGCCCACCGGGATCTCGCGCAGCGCCTGCCAGACGCGCTGCTGGAAGGCCGTGCCGCGCACGTCAAGCGGCAGATCCAGCCCCACGCGCGGCGCCTCGACGAAGCCGACGACCTTCGCGACCAACGCTTCGAATCCGGCATCGCCGCCGATCAGCCTCGCGCGCGGGAACCGGTCCTGCAGCTCCCGGGCCAGCGCGTCGGGATCGTCGCCCAGCGAAATCGCGCAGACGCCGCGCCCGCTCTGCGCGACGAGGATCGCGCCCAGCGCGCATTGGCCGACCGCGAAGCGGATCTCGGTGTCCGCACCGCCGGAACGCCAGGCGGTCGGCGTCATGCCGAGGATTTCGTTCGAATCCGCATAGAAGCGGCCGTTCGAGTTGTAGCCCGCGTCGTAGATCGCCTCGGTCACCGTGTCGCTGCGCGTCAGCTCGCGGCGCACCCGGCTCGCGCGATGCGCGGCCGCATACGCCTTCGGCGTCAACCCGGTCACTTCCTTGAAGAGCCGGTGCAGGTGCCAGGGGCTGAGCCCGGCGCGCTCGGCGAGTTCGTCCAGCGTCGGGACCTGCTCGGCGCTTTCGATGTGACGGCACAGCGCCGCCACAAGGTCCGCCTGCTGGCGGGGCCGCGCAGGCTCGTCGGGCCGGCAGCGCCGGCACGGGCGGAAGCCCGCGCGTTCGGCATCGGCCGCCGTGGCGTGGAAATCGATGTTCTCCGGCCGCGCATGGCGCGACGCGCAGGACGGCCGGCAGTACACCCCCGTGGTGCGTACCGAATAGAAGAAGCTGCCGTCGACCTTCGCATCGCGCGCCATCACCGCGGCCCAGCGCGGATCGCTCACCGTGGCGAGCGCGCGCATCTCGTTGTCATTGCGCATGTTCATTTCCTGCGTCCTTCAGTGTCGTTGATCGGTGCATTCACTGTAGGGATCAGGGGCGGAACGGACACTCCGCCGCTTGCTTTCGAATTCGATCGTAGGACGATACCGACACTGCAGCGCCCATTTCAGCCATCGGCCTACGGTGCCGGCGCCGGGCCATCGTTAACATTTGCGGCACATGATCGATCGACGCTCACTCCTCACCGCAGGCGGCGCCTCGCTGGCGCTCGCTTCCCTGGGCATTTCCGCCGATGCATTCGCGGCCGCCGGACTCCAGCTGAGCCAGCCGCGGCCCTTCTCCTTCGAGCGCCTCGTGGCGTACGCGAAGACGCTGGGCGCACAGCCGTACGTCGCCGACAAGTCCCTGCCGGCGGACATCCTGGAGCGGATCGACTACGACGCCCACGGCAAGATCAAGTTCAACACCGACAACGCCCTCTTCCGCGATGGCCCGGGGCAGTTCCCGGTCACCTTTTTCCACCTGGGCCGCTACTTCCAGGTACCGGTGCACATGCACGTGCTGGAAACCGCGGGAGGCGACAGCTTCGCGCGCGAGATCGTCTACGACCCGGCGTACTTCACGATGCCGCCCGACAGCCCCGCGCGCCAGTTGCCCGACGGCGCCGGCTTCGCGGGCTTCCGCCTGCAGGAAAGCCGGCTCGGCGACCAGAAGAAGCTGCCGTGGCAGACCAACGACTGGGCGGCCTTCCTCGGTGCGTCGTACTTCCGCGCCATCGGCGAGCTGTTCCAGTACGGCCTGTCGGCCCGCGGCATCGCGCTCGATGCGGCCATGCCTGATCGCGCCGAGGAGTTTCCGACCTTCACCCAGTTCTACTTCGAGCCGCCGGCGAACGATTCGTCAAACGCCGTGACCGTCTACGCCCTGCTCGAAGGACCCAGCATCACCGGCGCCTACAAGTTCGTCCTGCAACGGGGCAAGGCGGTGCTGATGGATATCGACGCCCGCCTCTTCCTGCGCCGCGACATCGGCCGCTTCGGCCTGACGCCGCTGACCTCGATGTACTGGTATTCGGAGACCGTAAAGCCCACCGGCATCGACTGGCGCCCCGAGGTGCACGACTCCGACGGCCTCGCGATGTGGAACGGCGCTGGCGAGCGCATCTGGCGTCCGCTCAACAATCCGACGCAGACCCGCGCATCGGCCTTCAGCGACAACGACCCGCGCGGATTCGGCCTCTTGCAGCGCGACCGCGCGTTCGACCACTACCAGGATGGCGTCTACTACGACAAGCGCCCGAGCCTCTGGGTCGAGCCGCTCGGCCAGTGGGGCGAAGGCTCGGTGCAGCTCATCGAGATTCCGACCGACGACGAGATCCACGACAACATCCTCGCCTGCTGGGTGCCCAAGACGCCCGCCAAGGCGGGTTCGACCTTCGAGCTCAAGTACCGGCTGCACTGGTCGGCCGAGGAGCCCTTCCCGTCGCCGCTGGCGCGCTGCGTGGCGACGCGCATCGGGCGCGGCGGACAGCCCGGCACGCAGCGGCCTCAGGGGGTGCGCAAGTTCATGGTCGAGTTCATCGGCAAGCCGCTCGAAGCACTGCCCTTCGGCGTCAAGCCCGAACTGGTGCTGACCGCTTCGCGCGGCAAGTTCTCGTACATCTTTGCCGAGGCGGTGCCGAATGGCGTGCCGGGGCATTGGCGGGCTCAGTTCGACTTCACCGCTGAAGGGGCCGATCCGGTGGATATGCGGCTGTATATGAAGAACGGGGATCAGACGTTGACGGAGACCTGGCTTTATCAGTTCCAACCCTTCTGATCCCCAGCGGGCTCACTTGCCCTTGATGCCAAGCAGCTCGATCTCGAAGTTGAGCGTCGCATCCGGCGGAATCACCCCGCCCGATCCCCGCTTGCCGTAAGCGATCCCCGGCGGGCAGGTCAGCTTGGCCTTGCCGCCGACCTTCATGAGCTGCACGCCTTCGGTCCAGCAGGGGATCACGCCATTGAGCGGAAACTCGGCCGGCTCGCCGCGCTTGAAGGAGCTGTCGAACTCCTTGCCGTCGGGGAAGGTTCCGCGGTAGTGCACCCGCACGACGTCGGTGGCGGCCGGCGATGCACCCTTGCCGTCCACGAGCGACTGGAAGATCAGCCCGCTCGGCTTGGTCACGGGCGCCGATTGCGCGAAGGCGGCCGGCAGCACGAACATCGAAACGATGGCGGTACAGAGAATGGATCGCACGGAGAACCCCTTTGATGTTTGAATGAACCGGTTCATTATTGCCGCCCCGCAAACCCGCTTGGCACCGCTCTTGCAGGCCCACGCCCATGCGCTACCGAACCACGATCGATTCGCAGGTCTTCGAATTCGCCGATCTGAAACAGGTGATGGCCTGCGCGAGTCCGGCCCGTTCGGGTGACTATCTCGCGGAGATCGCGGCCGCGACGGCGCAGCAGCGCCTCGCGGCGCGTCACGTCCTGGCGGAAACGCCGCTGAAGCAGTTTCTCAACGAAGCGCTGGTTCCGTACGAAGAAGACAACATCACCCGGCTCATCATCGATGGCCATGACGGGCAGGCGTTCGCGCCCGTGGCGCATCTGACTGTGGGCGACTTCCGCAACTGGCTGCTGTCGGAGCAGGCGGACACGCAGGCACTGACGGCGCTCGCCCCCGGTCTCACGCCGGAGATGGTGGCCGCGGTGTCCAAGCTGATGCGCAATCAGGACCTCGTGGCGGTCGCGCGCAAGTGCAGCGTCGTCACGCGTTTCCGCGACACCATCGGCCTGCCCGGGCACCTGGCCGTGCGGCTGCAGCCCAACCACCCGACCGACGATCTGCGCGGCATCGCGGCGTCGCTGCTCGACGGACTGCTGCTGGGTGCAGGCGACGCGGTGATCGGCATCAACCCCGCGTCCGACAGCATGCAGGTGCTCGGCAACCTGCTGCGCATGCTCGACGAGGTGATCCAGCGCTTCCAGATCCCGACGCAGAGCTGCGTGCTCACGCATGTCACCAACACGCTGAAGCTGGCCGAGGGCGGCGCGCCGGTCGATCTGGTGTTCCAGTCCATCGGCGGCACCGAGAAGACGAACCGCTCCTTCGGCATCACGCCCGAGCTGCTCGACGAAGCCTACGCAACTGCCCTCGCGATGAAGCGGGGGACCGCCGGCGACAACGTCATGTATTTCGAGACCGGCCAGGGCAGCGCGCTTTCGGCCAATGCCAATTTCGGCGTCGACCAGCAGACGTGCGAGGCCCGCGCCTATGGCCTCGCGCGGCGGTACAAGCCCTTGCTGATCAACACCGTGGTGGGCTTCATCGGGCCGGAGTACCTCTACGACGGCAAGCAGATCATCCGCGCCGGTCTCGAGGACCACTTCTGCGGCAAGCTGCTGGGCCTGCCGCTGGGTTGCGACATCTGCTACACCAACCACGCCGAAGCGGACCAGGATGACATGGACACGCTGCTGGTGCTGCTCGGCACCGCCGGCATCAACTTCATCATGGGCGTGCCGGGCGCGGACGACGTGATGCTGAACTACCAGAGCACCTCGTTCCACGATGCGCTGTTCCTGCGCGAGACGATGGGTCTCAAGCGCGCGCCCGAGTTCGAGGCCTGGCTGCAGCGCATGCGGATCACCGATGCGGCGGGACGCATCGCACCACCCTCCTCCAACGCCATGCTCTCCGACATGGCCTCGCTGAAGGCGCTCGCAGGATGAACGATCCCCTCATCACCCACAACCCGCTGGACCTCTGGCGCGGGGCGACGCCTGCCCGCATCGCGCTCGGCCGCACCGGCGCGGGCATGCCCACGAACGAAGTGCTGCGCTTCGGCTGGGCGCACGCGATGGCGCGCGATGCGATCCACGCGGCGCTCGACGTGCAGGCGCTCGCGAACACCTTGAACGCCCAGGGCTGGGAAACCGAACAGGTCCACAGCCGAGCAGGCGATCGTGCGTACTACCTGCGGCGGCCCGATCTCGGGCGGCAGCTCGCGCCCGAGGATTCATCGCGGCTGCGCTCGCGGGCCGGCACGCCCAAAGACCTCTGCATCGTGATCGGCGACGGGCTGTCGTCGATGGCCATCGAACGGCATGCCGCACCGCTCCTGGCGGAACTGCGGCCGAAGCTGCCACCGGGGCTTTTGCTGACGCCCGTCGTGATTGCATCCCAGGCCCGCGTCGCGCTGGCGGACGAGATCGCGGAGGATCTCGGCGCGCGCCTGTCGATCATCCTGATCGGCGAACGCCCGGGCCTCAGCTCGCCGGACAGCCTGGGCGTCTACATCACGCACGCACCGCGCCGCGGGCGGCACGATGCCGAGCGCAACTGCATTTCCAACATCCGCCCCGAGGGCCTCGGTTACGCCGCTGCGGCGTTCAGGCTCGCATGGCTGATTCGCGAATCGCTGCGGCGCAGCATCACCGGCGTCGACTTGAAGGACGAAAGCCATCTGGCACTGGTCGACGAAGGCGACTCCCTATGATCGGCGGCGTTGCGGTTCATCAGGAGACCCCATGACCGATCGCTATCCCCTCGCCGAAATCAAGGACCTGCCCGACGACATCCGCGCCGCGGTGCTCGAAGTGCAGGAAAAGGCGGGCTTCGTGCCCAACGTGTTCCTCGCGCTCGCGCGCCGGCCCGCGGAATGGCGCGCGTTCTTCGCCTACCACGACGCGCTGATGCTGAAGGAAGACGGCTCGCTCACCAAGGGCGACCGCGAGATGATCGTGACCGCCACGAGTGCGGCCAACCAGTGCCTCTACTGCGTGGTCGCGCACGGCGCGCTGCTGCGTATCTACGAGAAGAAGCCGCTGGTGGCCGACCAGGTGGCCGTCAACTGGCGCAAGGCCGACATCACGCCCAGGCAGCGGGCAATGCTCGAATTCGCGATGAAGGTGTGCGAGCGCTCGCACGAGATCGACGAAGACGATTTCCCGCCGCTGCATGCCCACGGATTCAGCGACGAGGACATCTGGGACATCGCCGCGATCACCGCGTTCTTCGGGCTCTCCAACCGCATGGCGAGCTTCAGCGGCATGCTGCCGAATCCGGAGTTCTACCTGCTTGGGCGATTGCCGCGCGAGAAGAAATAGCAGCCCGTGGCGAGGGCTACGCGATCAGCCGCTTGCAGCGGCCGCCGGACCGCGGCAGCCCGCCAGCGCGTCGAGCGAAGGAATGTAGGTCGGCGTCTGCACGTCCAGGAGGCCCAGGACGGTGTGATAGAGGTTGTCGTGCGTGAGCGGCTTGTCGAGCCCGGATTCCATGCACGGACGCGAGAGCTTGTCGCGCTCGATCATGCCGCCGCCGAACCAAACCACCATCGGCACGCGCTTCTGCACATCGGGCGCGAAGCCGTAGGGCAGGCCATGCAGGAACAAGCCGTACTCGCCAAGCGACTCGCCGTGGTCGCTCACGTACAGGAGCGACGGGTCGAAAGTCCCGGACTTCCCCTTGAGCCAGTCGATGGTCTTGCCGAGGAAGCGATCGGTATAGGCGATCGAGTTGTCGTAGCCGTTGATCAGCTCGGAATGGGTGCACTCCGCCAGCGCATTCGTCCTGCACTCGGGCATGAAGCGCTTCACGTCGGTCGATGAGCGCTTGTAGTAGGCCGGGCCGTTGCTACCCATCTGATGCATCACGAGCACGATGCCCTTGCGGCGGCGCTCGGCGGGCAGTGCGGCGATGCGCTCGTCCAGGCCGTGCAGCATCACGTCATCGAGGCACGCATCGGCATCGCACAGCGTGCTCCTGAGCGCAGGGTCCAGGCGGTCGAAGGCCGACGCATGCGGCACGCGGTCGCACACCCCCTTGCACCCGCTGGCCTGGTTGTCGAGCCAGAGCACCGCGAGGCCCGAAGCCTGGAGGACGTCCATGAGGTTCTCGAATTCATCCTCGCGCGCCTCGAATGCGTCCTTGCTGAGCGGCGAGAACATGCAGGGCACCGAAGCGAGCGTGTGGGTGCCGCATGAACGCACGTCGCGGTAGCTCAGCACATGGCGCGCGGCAAGCTCCGGCGTCGTGTTGCGCGCGTAGCCATTGAGTCCGAAGTGATCGGCGCGCGCGGTCTTGCCCACCACCAGCACGAAGAGCGGCGGCCTTGCCTGGTTCGCGTAGCTCGCGCCGAGGACGGTGCCGCCCGTCACCGGAATCAGCTTGCGCCCATGGACGAACATCGGCTTGACCACCGTCGCGGTTGTCGAATAGATGCTCGCGAGCGGGTTCAGCATGTAGCGCAGATGGACGTTGTTGCGCATCAGCGGCGCAAGCTGCCGGTTCATCGCGAAGGCCCCGGCGCCAGCGACGGCGGCCACGATCAGCAGCAACGCCAGGTTGCGCCAGAGCTGCGACAACGGCGGTGCAGGCACGAGGCGCACGCGCCAGAGCGCCCAGGCCGGCAGCGCGACGACCCACAGCACGTTGAACAGCATGCGCCAGCTCAGCAGGTCCTGCACCTCGTTCGCATCCGTCTGCAGGGCATTGGCCATCATCGTCGGGTCCATCACGACGTGGTAGGTCAGCATGTAGTGCTGCGCCACCGCGGCGAGCACGACCACACCGAACCACAGCGGCTTCATCCATCGCGTCCAGGCGGTGAACGAAAGCACCGCGACCATGCCGCAGACCACCAGCAGCGACATCAGCGCGATCAAGGGCAGGTAGACGCTGGGCGCGCCTCCGATCCGGGCCAGTTCGTTCCACAGGGGCCAGTTCGCGGCCACGGCGAGATAGAGGCTCAGCCCGATGACGACGCTGCGCGGCGAACGCGGACGTGCGACCCAGCCGTCCAGCGCTCGCCATGGCGTGAGTGCCGCCTCGGCATCTTCCGCGGAGCCTGCCGTCGCGAGAGCAGGGGAAAGAGAGGCGGAATGCGCACGAAGGCCGAACATCCCGCAAGGCTAGGAACCAGGAATGAAAGCTCGCTGAATGTTTCAATCAGGTTCCATTCAGCTTCCTCAGGCAATGCGGCGCGGCCTGCGCCGCCAGGCGCGCGCCGGCGGGCGCTGGCACTAGACTTCCGCTTTTGTCATAGGAAAAGGAGGGCCGAGGTGCGCATATTGCTGGTCGAAGATGACGCCGCCCTCGCGAGCGCGCTCTGCAGCTATCTCGTGGCCAAGGCCTTCGTGGTCGATGTCGCGCCGGGCCTCGCGGACGCGCGCGCCGCGCTCGCGGCGGTGCAATACGCCGCGGTCCTGCTGGATCTGCACCTGGGCGACGGGGACGGCCTGTCGCTCCTGCCGAGCGTGCGAGCACTGCGCGACCGCCCGATCGTGATCGTGCTGACCGCCCGCGACCAGGTGACCGACCGCATCCGCGGCCTGGACGCCGGTGCGGACGACTACCTGATCAAGCCCTACGACCCGGCGGAACTGCTCGCCCGGCTGCGGGCGGTCGAGCGGCGGCGCAGCACCAGCAGTTCGCCGGTGCTTCAACTGGGCAAGCTGGAGATCGACCTGGCGCGCGACCTGGTGCGCAAGGACGGCATTCCGGTCACGCTCACCCAGAAGGAATGGGCGCTGCTGCGGGTCATGGCGACGCGGCCCGACCGCATCCACACGCGCGAAAACCTGGCCGACGCACTTTATGGCTTCGGCGACGAAGCCGACAGCAACACGCTCGAGGTGTTCATCAGCCGCCTGCGCCGCAAGCTCGGCCGCAGCCACATCCAGACGCTGCGCGGGCTGGGCTATCGCCTTTCGTTCAGCCCCGAAGACGAGGACGAATGAACCTCGGTTTCCTGCGCCTGGCGACTGTCGAGCCGCTCAAGCGCGATTCGCTCGCCGGCCGGCTGACGCGCACCCTCATCGTCTGGGTCGGCGGGGTCTGGCTTCTGTGCGTGCTCGGCGTGGTCTGGTATGTGGACCGCGAGATCAACCACAACTTCGACAACGAACTCATCGAGGTTTCGCACCGGATGTTCGACATGGCGCTGAGCGAGTTGGACAAGCTGCAGGCCGCCCATCCGGATGCGCCCCAACCCCTGATCGCGCGGCCGCAGCTCTTCTCGTCGGATGCCGTGATCTACCAGGTGGTCGATCCGGGCGAGCACATCCTGTTGCGTTCGGCCGAGGCGGCGGGCACCTCGTTCGACGTGCCGCTGGCACCCGGGTTCGCGAATGCCGAGCCCTGGCGGATCTATACCGTGCATCACCCCACGCGCAACCTCTACTTCCAGGTGGCCGACCCGCTCGACGAGCGCCGCTCTGCCCTCAATCGGACCTTGCTGGGTCTCATCATTCCATTGGGCGCGGTGCTGCCGCTGCTCGCGCTGGTGCTGCGCAATGTCGCGCGCAGCGAGCTTCGGGGGCTGCAGGCACTGGCCGCCGAGATCGAACAGCGCAGCGGCACCGACCTGCGCCCGATCCGGCTGCCGGGCCTGCCCAAGGAGCTGCGGTCGGTGGGCGACCACGTGAATGAGTTGCTGGAGCGGCTGTCGCATTCGCTCGACGTGGAACGCGCGCTCGCCGCGAATGCCGCGCACGAGCTGCGCACGCCGCTGGCCGCGGCCAGGCTGCGGCTGCAGACCGCGCTCGAACATGACCTCAAGCGCGAGGAAGTGGTGGCCGCACTCGAAGCGCTTCAAGTGCTCGGCCATCGCACCGAAAAGCTGCTGCAGCTCTCGCGGGCCGAATCCGGTGCTTCGCTGACGCGCGCGCGGATCGACCTCGTGCAGCTCGCCGGCACCGTCGCGCAGGAGTTCTGGCAGGACCCTCGCGTGAACGAGCGCCTCAAGCTCAAGGTGCCCGACAGCGAGCCGCCGATCGCGCTCGGCGACGTCGATTCGCTGGCGATCGCATTGCGCAATCTGGTGGAGAACGCCCTGCGCTACGGCAAGGGCCGAGTCTCGATCGAAGTGATGTCGCCCTGCACGCTCGCCGTGCGCGATTTCGGGCCAGGCGTGAGCCCCGAGGAGCTGCACACGCTGCAGCAGCGCCATGTGCGCCACGGCTCGAACCGCGCGGGCTACGGGCTCGGGCTGTCGATCGTGAACACCATCGTCGAGAAGCTCGGCGGCCAGCTCGACCTGGCCTCGCCGCCGCCCGGTGCGGCGACCGGCTTCGAAGCGCGGATCGTGCTGCGGCCGGCGTGACGAGGCAGCGGCTACACCGTCGCCAGTTCCCTGAGCCAGTCCGGCAGCGTCAGCGCCTTCTGCTGTGCCACGTCGATCCAGATCGTGGTGGCGCCGCCTGCCGCACAGATCACATCCGGCGCGTCGGCGCGCGCCATCGTGGCCCAACTCTCGAAGGTGGTACGGCCGGGGTCGCTCACGTACATCTTGAGCAGCACGTCGCCCGGATACTCGATCTGCCGGTAGAAGTTGCAGAACGCATTGACGATCACGATGCCCTGGCCTTCCGGCATCGGCTCATGGCCGAGCGAATGCATCCAGTCGATACGCGCGATCTCCAGGTACCTGAAGTAGGTCGTGTTGTTGAGGTGCCCCATGGCGTCCATGTCGCCCCAGCGGATGGGGATGGACGTTTCGTAGACGAGCTTCTTCTTTTCGGGGATTTCGATCCGCATCGGTGATCCTTCTTTTCAGAGCGCGAACCCGTCGTCTGCCGCAATGACCGCGCCGTTGACGAAATGGCTCTCGCCGCTGGCGAGCAATACGATCAGCCCGTCGAGGTCCTCGGGCTTGCCGACGCGCTTGCGCGGCAGCATGCCGACGAGCTTCTGCCCGCCGTCGGTGACCCAGTGCTCCTCGTTGAGTTCAGTCGCGATGTATCCCGGGCACAGCGCGTTGACGTTGATCCCGAAGCGGCCCCATTCGAGCGCCATCGCCTTGGTCATCTGCACCACGGCCGCCTTGCTCATGCAGTAGACCCCGATCTGGGGCAGCACCTTGAGCGCCGCAACCGAGGCGATATTGATGATCCGCCCGCCGATGTAAGTGCCCGGCGCAGCGCCCTTGGCGCGCGCGAGCATCCGCTTGCCGACCTCCTGCGCGACGAAGAAGGAGCCCTTGACATTGGTATCGAAGATGAAGTCGTAGTCCTCGACAGAGACTTCCTGCAGGCGCCGCGTGATGCTCACGCCGGAGTTGTTGACGAGGATGTCGATCGGCCCGACTTCGGTTTCGGCGCGCGCCACGGCGGCCTTGATGCTGCCCTGGTCGGTCACGTCGAGGTCCACCACGTGGGCGTCGCCGCCCTCGCCTTCGATGCGCGCACGAAGCTCCTTGAGCCGGTCGGTGCTGCGGCTCGCGAGAACCACCGCCGCGCCCGCGCGCGCGAGCGCCTTCGAGAACTGCGCGCCGAGGCCGCTCGACGCGCCGGTGACGAAAGCCACCCTGCCGGAAAGATCGATGCTGTACGCCATGGAGAGATCCTCTGGGAGTCGCCAACGCGACGGCTCGGGAGCCGCGCAACCGCCGCATAAAATGGCCCGGCCACAGCGGTGCCTCGCACCCTCAGATCATTATCGACGAGACCCACATGACGAACGACGAAATACTTGCCCAGTTCGGCCCCCGCGAATCCATGGAATACGACGTGGTGGTCGTAGGTGCGGGCCCCGCAGGCCTCTCGACCGCCATCCGGCTGAAGCAGCTCGCCGCGTCGCATGGCAAGGAGATCTCGGTCGTTGTGCTCGAAAAGGGCTCCGAGCCCGGCGCGCACATCCTCTCGGGCGCGATCATGGATCCGCGCGCCCTCTACGAGCTTCTCCCCGACTGGGAAGAGATGGGCGCACCGCTGAACCAGCCGGTCACGCAGGACACCTTCCTGATGCTGACCGAGACCGGCGCCACGCGCACCCCCAACTTCATGCTGCCCCACAACTTCCACAACGAGGGCAACTACATCGTCAGCCTCGGCAACGTGGTGCGCTGGCTGGCACAGCAGGCCGAGGCGCTCGGCGTCGAGATCTTCCCGGGCTTCCCGGCGGCCGAGGTGCTCTACACCGAGGACGGCAAGGTGCGCGGCGTCGCCACCGGGAACTTGGGGCTAGGCAAGGACGGCGAGCCCACCGAGAATTTCCAGCTCGGCATGGAGCTCCTGGGCAAGTACACGATCTTCGCCGAAGGCGCGCGCGGCCACCTGGGCCGCCAGCTCATCGCCAAGTACAAGCTCGACGAAGGCAAGGACCCGCAGAGCTACGGCATCGGCATCAAGGAACTGTGGGAAATCGACCCCGCGCGCCACGAGCCGGGCCTCGCGGTGCACACCGCCGGCTGGCCACTGCCGTCGGACACCTATGGCGGCTCTTTCCTCTATCACGCCGAGAACAACCAGGTGGTCGTCGGCTTCGTGGTCGGCCTCGACTACCAGAATCCGTACCTGAGCCCGTTCGAGGAATTCCAGCGCTTCAAGACGCACCCCAACATCCGCTGGTACTTCGAAGGCCAGGACAAGGGCCTGAAGGCGCCCAAGCGCCTGAGCTACGGCGCACGCGCGATCACCGCGGGCGGCCTGCTTTCGCTGCCGAAGACGGTGTTCCCGGGCGGCGCGCTGGTCGGCTGCGATGCCGGCTACCTCAACGCGAGCCGCATCAAGGGCAGCCATGCCGCGATCAAGACCGGCATGCTCGCGGCCGAGGCCGCCTACGACGCCGTGATGGGCGGCCGCCAGCACGACGAGCTCACCGGCTACCCGGCCGCCTTCGAGCGCAGCTGGCTGCACACCGAGCTGAAGAAGGCACGCAACTTCAAGCAGTGGTTCAAGAAGGGCATCGCGGTCGGCACGATCATGACCGGCATCGAGCAGTTCCTGCTGCGCGGCCATGTGCCATGGACCATCCACCGCAACCAGCCCGACCACGAGCGGCTCAAGCGCGCATCGGCCTCGAAGAAGATCAACTACCCCAAGCCCGATGGCAAGTTGACCTTCGACCGGCTCTCCTCGGTGTTCATCAGCAACACCAACCACGAAGAGAACCAGCCCGCACACCTGACGCTGAAGAACGCCGCGGTGCCGACGCAGATCAACCTGCCCGAGTACGCCGGCCCCGAAGGCCGCTACTGCCCGGCCGGCGTCTACGAGTTCGTGCCGGACGAATCGACCGGCAAGGAACGCCTGCAGATCAACGCGCAGAACTGCGTCCACTGCAAGACCTGCGACATCAAGGATCCGACGCAGAACATCGTGTGGGTCACGCCCGAAGGCGGCGGCGGGCCGAACTACGTGGGCATGTAAGGCCTGCACATCAAAAAAAGGCGCCCCAGGGCGCCTTTTTCATTGTCAGGCCCGAGCGGCCTCGGCCTCGCCCCAGCCGCCGCCCCCGGGCGTCTCGATCACGAACACATCGCCGGGCCGCATCCGCACCTGCCCGATGTGGTCCAGCGCCTCGACCGTTCCATCCGCACGTTCGACGCGATTGACGCCCACGGCGCCCGCAGATCCACCAGCGCCTCCGAACGAACCCTCGTGCCGGCCGTTGCTCAGGATCGAGGCGGTCATCGGCGCCAGGAAGCGCACCCGCCGCACGCCGCCGTCGCCACCACGCCAGCGGCCCGCACCGCCCGAGCCGGCCCGAAGGCTGTAGCTGTCGAGCCGGACGGGGAAGCGGAACTCCAGCACTTCAGGGTCGGTCAGCCGCGAGTTGGTCATGTGTGTCTGCACCACGCTCGTGCCGTCGAAGCCTGGCCCGGCGCCCGAGCCGCCCGAGATCGTCTCGTAGTACTGATGATCCCCATCGCCGAAGGTGAAGTTGTTCATCGTGCACTGGCTCGCCGCGATGACGCCGAGCGCGCCGTAGAGCGCATTGGTCACGCAGCTCGACGTCTCGACGTTGCCCGCGACCACCGCCGCAGGCGACTGCGGGTTGAGCATGCAGCCCACCGGCACGATCACCTCGATGGGCTTGAGGCAGCCCGCGTTGAGCGGAATCTCATCGTCCACCAGCGTGCGGAACACATAGAGCACGGCCGCCATGGTGATGGCACGCGGTGCATTGAAGTTGTTGGGCAACTGCGCGCTGGTGCCGGTGAAGTCCACCGTGGCGGAGCGCGCGGCGGCATCGACCTTCACCCGTACGCGGATGCAGGCGCCGTTGTCGAGCGGGAGCGCGTATTCGCCATCCTTCAGCGCGGTGATGACACGGCGCACCGACTCCTCGGCGTTGTCCTGCACATGGCCCATGTAGGCGACCACCGTGTCGCGGCCGAACTGCTGGACCATGGCCTGCAGTTCCTGCACGCCCTTTTCGTTCGCGGCGATCTGGGCGCGCAGGTCGGCCAGGTTCTGTTCGATATTGCGCGAGGGGTGTGGCCCGCTCGCCAGCAGCGCACGGAGTTCGACCTCGCGCAGCCGCCCTCTTTCGACCAGCTTGAAGTTGTCGATCAGCACACCTTCTTCCTCGATCGTCTTCGAGAACGGCGGCATCGAGCCCGGCGTGATGCCGCCCACGTCGGCATGGTGGCCGCGAGAGGCGACGTAGAAGGACGGGCGCGCATCTCCCGCATCGAGATAGACCGGCGTCACCACCGTGATGTCGGGCAGGTGCGTTCCGCCGTGGTACGGGTCGTTGAGCACGTAGACGTCGCCCGGCGCCATGGACGGATTGCGGTCGATGACAGTCCTGATCGACTCGCTCATCGACCCCAGGTGCACTGGCATGTGCGGCGCATTGGCGATCAGGTTGCCCTGCACATCGAACACCGCGCACGAGAAATCCAGGCGCTCCTTGATGTTCACCGAGTAGGCGGTGTTCTGCAGCCGCAGGCCCATCTGCTCCGCGATGTTCATGAAGAGGTTGTTGAACACCTCCAGCATCACCGGATCGGCGCTGGTGCCCACCGACTGCCCGGCAATACGGGGCCGCACGCGATGGAGCGAGACGCCGGATGCCGAGGCCCGCGCCTGCCAGCCGGGTTCGATCACGGTGGTGGCATTGCGGCCGGCGAGGATGGCCGGGCCGTCGATCACGGCACCGGCGGCCAATGCAGCCTCGTCGTGCAGGGTCGCATCGCGCCAGCCGGCGGATTGCTCGTCCGCCTCGCAGTACATGCGGACCACCGCGAGGGGCTCCGGCGTATGGGGGGCGGCCTGCGTGACCGGCGCGGCGCCGCCGGGGCGCTCGCCGGCGCCGGTGGCCTCGACCGTCACCGCCTCGATCACCAGCGCGCGCCCCTCCATCAGGAAGGCGAAGCGACGGCGATAGGCCTGCTCGAATTCGTCTCGCAGCGCCGCAATGGCCTCGGCGGAACCCGACCCCATGGGCAGCACGCAAGGCAGGGCGGTGTCGGTGCCGTCGTATCGCAGCTGTGCGCGATGCACGACCTCGATGCCGCTGCGCGCCACACCCTGCCCTCGCAGTTCTTCCACCGCCCGCGAAGCCAGCGACGTTGCCGCTTCGCGCGCGGCCGACAGGCCTTCGGCATCGAGCCGGCGTTCGAGCGCCATCTCGCGCATCGCAAGCTGATCGGCCAGACCCATGCCGAACGCGGAAAGCACCCCCGCGAACGGATGCAGGTAGACGCTGCGCATCCCGAGCGCATCGGCCACGAGGCAGGCATGCTGGCCGCCCGCGCCGCCGAAGCACTGCAGCGTGTACTGGGTCACGTCGTATCCCCGCGCGACCGAGATGCGCTTGACGGCGTTGGCCATGCTCTCGACCGCGATCCGAAGCGCGCCGCTGGCCACCTGCTCGCCGCTCACGGTGCGGCCGGTGGCCTGCGACATCCGCCGGGCCATCTCCGAGAACCCGCGCTGCACCGCGGCGAGGTCGAGCGGCTGGTCGGCGCCGGGCCCGAACACATGCGGGAAGTGCGCGGGCTGCAGCTTGCCGAGCATCACGTTGGCGTCGGTGGTGGTCAGCGGCCCGCCGCGGCGATAGCTCGCGGGGCCGGGGTTGGCGCCCGCCGACTCGGGCCCGACGCGCAATCGCGCGCCATCGAAGCCGATCACCGAGCCGCCGCCGGCCGCGACGGTGTGGATGCTCATCATCGGCGCGCGCATGCGCACGCCGGCCACCTGCGTTTCGAAGGAGCGCTCGAACTCGCCCGCGTAGTGCGAGACATCGGTCGACGTACCGCCCATGTCGAAACCGATCACGCGCGGATGGCCGGCATCCAGTGCGGTCCGCACCATGCCGACGATGCCGCCCGCAGGCCCCGAGAGGATCGCGTCCTTGCCCTGGAAGCGGCTGGCCTGCGTCAATCCACCCGAACTCTGCATGAAGAAGAGTGGAACGCCCGGCATCTGCTGCGAAACCTGGTCGACATAGCGTCGCAGGATCGGACTCAGGTACGCATCGACCACGGTGGTGTCGCCGCGCGGCACCAGCTTCATGAGCGGACTGGTCTTGTGCGACACCGACACCTGCGTAAAGCCGACGTCGCGTGCCACGCGCTCGGCCGCCAGTTCGTGCGATGTGTATCGCCAGCCGTGCATGAAGACGATGGCGCAGGCGCGGAGGCCCTCGTCGAACGCGCCCTGCAGCGCAGTGCGCAGCGCCATTTCGTCGAGCGGCTGCACGATGCCGCCCTGCGCATCGATGCGTTCGCCGGCCTCGATCACGCGGCTATAGAGCAGTTCCGGAAGCACGATGCGGCGGTCGAACAGACGCGGCCTCGCCTGCGTCGCGATGCGCAGGGCATCGCGAAAGCCGGTGGTCGTGACAAGCACCGTCGGCTCGCCCTTGCGCTCCAGCAGCGCGTTGGTGGCCACCGTGGTGCCCATCTTCACGCACTCGACCCGCTCGGGCGTGATGGCCTCGCCAGCCGCAAGCCCGAGCAGCCGCCGGATGCCCTCAACCGCCGCGTCGCGGTACTGCTCTGGGTTCTCCGACAGAAGCTTGAGCGTATGCAGCCGCCCTTCGGGATCGCGCCCCACGAGATCGGTGAACGTGCCGCCCCGGTCGATCCAGAACTGCCAGCGGGAGGAGAAGGAGGAGAAAGAAGTCTGCGTATTCATGACAAAGAAGCAATAAGGGAGATGAACAAGCACGCCGCAACGCCACCCCTTCCAGGACCACCGCGGAACCGGCTTCGCCGGGCCGCCGGTGGTGCCCCCTGAAAGGGGGGTGGAGAGCGACACGAAGTGCGCGAGCCTGGGGGTTAGAACTTCCTCCCGCGCGTCTCGGGCAGGCACAGGGCCATGACGATCACGATCGCATAGGCGATTGCCGCGCAGATGCCGATGGCGGAGCCCAGGGACAGGCTGGTGCGGTCGCTCAGCAGCCCCACGACCGCGGGGAAGGTCGCCCCGATACCGCGCCCGAAGTTGTAGCAAAAGCCCTGCCCCGAGCCGCGAAGTTCATTGGGGAACAACTCCGCCAGGAAAGCGCCGGAGCCGCTGAAGATGCCCGACATGAAGAAGCCGAGCGGAAAGCCGAGCACGAGCATGACGCTGTCGGTGATCGGCAGCAGCGTGTAGGCATAGACCAGCGAACCCGCCCCGACGGCGAAAAGAATGAAGGCCAGCTTGCGCCCCAGCCGGTCGGACAGGTAGGCCCCGCACAGATAGCCGGCGAAGGCGCCCACGATGAACATGAACTGGTAGCCGCCCGAGCCGAGCACCGTCAGGTGGCGCTCGTTCTTCAGGAAGGTCGGCAGCCAGACGCCGATGGCGTAGTAGCCGCCCTGCATCCCGGTGAACATCAGGCTTGCGAGCACGGTGGTGCCGAGGATGCCGGGCTTGAAGATCGCAAGGAAGTTGCCGTTGCGTTCACCTCGCGCCACCGCGGCGCGCGTCTGCAAGTAGACCTCGGGCTCGTGCAGCGACCGGCGAATGAAGACGATCAGCAGCGCCGGCAGCAGCCCCAGCAGGAACATCACCCGCCACGAGATCTCCGGCGGCAGAAAGGAGAACAGCGCCATCGACACCAGCACCGCGGCGCCCCAGCCAATGGCCCAGCTGCTCTGCACAAATCCGACGGCCTTGCCGCGATAGGCGGGCCGGATCATCTCGGCGATCAGCACCGAGCCCACGGCCCATTCGCCCCCGAAACCGAGGCCTTGCAGGGTCCGGGCCATGAGCAACTCCTGCGGGGAGCGCGCCAGGCCGCAGGCGAAGGTGAAGATCGCAAACACCAGGATCGTCAGCTGGAGCACGCGCACCCGGCCGTAGCGATCGGCCAGCACCCCGGCCATCCAGCCGCCGATCGCGGAGGCCACGAGCGTGGAGGTGCCGATCAGTCCCACCTCCGTCTTGCTCATGCCCCACAACGTCAGCAGGATCGGCGTGACCAGCGGCAAGGTGTAGTAGTCGAAGGCATCGACCGCATAACCGCTGAACGAGGCGCTCAGCGCGCGCTTCTCGTTGCGGTCGAGCGTGGTCAGCCAGCTGCCTTGCGGGGGACTCGCGTCGACCAGGTCGGCGGCATCGAGCGTGTTCTTCATGATGTTGTCTCCTTTGTTGGATGCGTATGGACGAAGGAATTCAGAACGCCGCGAGGCGGTGGTGCAGCAGGTCGGTGACGAGCATCGCCCCGGGCGCATGCGTGATCGCGAAGGGCAGGCGTGCGGCGGCCAGCGCCGCCTGCGGTGTGACGCCGCAGGCCCAGAAGACGGGCAGCTCGCCCTGCATCAGCTCGACGGCCTCGCCATAGTCCGGGCGGTTGATCGAACGGATCCCGATCAACGCCGGATCGCCGATGTGGACCGGCGCGCCATGCACCGCCGGAAAACGCGAGGTGATCTGGACGGCGCGAATCGCATCTGCCGCGCGCAGCGGACGCATCGATACCACCATCGGGCCATGAAACACCCCGGCACGCGCGGTCTGGATGTTCGTTCGGTACATCGCAACATTGCGACCCTGCGAGACATGACGCAGCTCGATGCCTTCGGCCAGCAACGCATGCTCGAAAGTGAACGAGCAGCCGATGACGAAGCTGACCAGGTCGTCGGCCCACAGCGCGCGAACGTCGCTGGGCTCATCGACCAGTTCGCCGTGACGCCACACCCGGTAGCGCGGCAGGTCGGAACGGATGTCGATGTCGTCGCCGAGCGCGCGCAGCGACGGGTCGCCGACTTCCGAGACGCCCAGCAGCGGGCATGGCTTGGGATTGGCCTGGCAGAAGCGCAGGAAATCGCCCGCGTGCGCCTGCGGCACGATCACGAGGTTGCCCTGCACATGGGCGCTCGCCAGGCCGCTGGTGTGGCTGCTCAGTGCGCCACTGCGCGCGGCGAGGCGGACGCTCCGTGCGCTGCTCGCGCCATCGATCTTTTCGTTGAGGACTTCATTGGATTGCATGAGGGCGGATTTTGGGAATCCGCCGCCCCGAACGCCAACGCAAAGTTTCTTGCTCAGGTCATCGATTTTTTCGATGAGCCGACGCGGTGCGAAGCATGCACCACGGCGGAACCCAGCGCCGCCTCCAGCAAGGGAGACGAAGGGTCTTCCCGATAGCTCGCATAGATGGGCAGCGGCTCCAGGGTGGCGTCGCAAGGCAGCGCGCGCAGCGGAAGCCGGCGTGCCAGGGGCTCCACCACGGCACGCGGCAGGGTCGCGACGCCGAATCCGGCTTCCACGAGCTGCGCCATCGCGGAGATCGAGGAGATCGCATGCACCCTGGGCGCGGGATAGCCTGCCTCCCGGAAGAACTCGAGCAAGGCCACATGAGGCTGCGAGCCGCGCTGGAAGGTCAGCAGGTCGAACGAGAGCAGGTCCGCCATCCGGTAGCGGCGCCGCTGATGCAGGTCGCGATGGCCGACAAAGCACATCGGCATCGCCGGCACCGCGCGGGTGCGCACGCCGTCGCCGGCGCCGGGCAGCGCGGCGAACACCAGATCCTGCTTGCCGCGCTGGAGCTGGTCGACCAGCACAGGCGTGGTTTCGACGGTGAGTTCGAGCTCGAAGTCCGGATAGGTCTCCCGCATGTGCTGCAGCCACCCGGTGAGCCAGCTGTGCACGACCGACTCAATGGCGCCCACGCGCAGCACGGTCTCGCGCGCGGTGCCCGAGCCCATCTCGGCCTTGATGTGCATCTGCATCTCGAGCAGCCGCTGCGCGAAGGCATGAAAGCGCTGGCCCGCCACCGTGAGGCGGAACTGCTTGTCGCGCCGGTCGAGCAGCAGCACGCCGAGTTCTCGCTCGAGCGCCGCGATGCGGCTGGAGAGCGCCGACTGGGTGAGGTGCAGTTTCTCGGCCGCGCGGGTGACGCTCTTGAGCGCAACCGCCCAGTGAAAGGCTTCAACGAATCGCAGGTTCATGTCCGGGCTGCTTCGATGTCGGGACGCGAGGGCCCGATCATCGCCCGGATCACTTCCCGATCAACTGGGTCAGCTTCTCCGCCTCGAACGACTCGTCCTTCGCCGCATCGCAAGGCACGCAATCCTTCTTGCCAGGCTGCTTGGACAGCGATTCGAGCGCCTGCCACAGCAACGCGATCTGGTGCTCCTGGCTCGCGGTGTGGTCGATGAGGCCCTTCATCGCCTGGCTCAGCGGGTCATCTTCCAGCGTGACGCCATAGGCCGAGAACTTCGCGACCTGCGGTTGCGTGACGTCGGCGCTCTCCCCCGACTTCGACG
The DNA here is from genome assembly GCF_900107745.1 of Variovorax sp. YR216. Taxonomy (GTDB): domain Bacteria; phylum Pseudomonadota; class Gammaproteobacteria; order Burkholderiales; family Burkholderiaceae_C; genus Variovorax. Next base: position 876,596 of record NZ_FNRO01000001.1, read on the forward strand.
GGATGATCCGCGCCGGGATGCCCACGGCCGTCGCGCCAGCCGGCACGGGCTTGATCACCACCGCATTGCTGCCGATCTTGGCGCCGTCGCCCACCGTGAAGCCGCCCAGCACCTTCGCGCCGGCGCTCACCACCACGTTGCGGCCCAGCGTCGGGTGCCGCTTGGTGCCCTTGTAGAGCGAGGTGCCGCCCAGCGTCACGCCCTGGTAGATGGTGCAGCCGTCGCCGATCTCGGCGGTTTCGCCGACCACCACGCCCATCGCATGGTCGAAGAACACGCGCTCGCCGACGATCGCGCCGGGATGGATCTCGATGCCGGTGAACCAGCGCGAGAACTGGGAGACGAAACGCCCGACCCACTTGAAGCCGTGGGTCCAGAACCAGTGCGCGAACCGGTGCAGCACGACCGCATGCAGCCCCGGGTAGAGGGTCAGGACTTCCCAGCGCGACCGGGCCGCCGGGTCACGGTCGAGGATGCACTGGATGTCGGAACGCAGCCGGGAGAACATCGGTTGTTGTTATATCGATATGGGGCAGGCAGTCTATTACCGCGGCTCTTTACTCACGGCGGATGGGGTTTTGCCGGGTCCGCCGCCGTTCGCGGCGTCCGCCATGGCCTTGGCGATGCCGCGAAGGATGTGGATTTCCTCCTGCGTGGGTTGTGCCCGGTTGAAAAGCTGCTGCAGGCGCGGCATGAGCTTCTTGGGTGCCTGCGGGTCGAGAAAGCCGATCTGTACCAGAGAGCGTTCCCAATGGTCCAGCATGCCCGCCACCGCCTGGGCATCGGCTGCGCGCACCGGCGCGGTCGCGTCGCGCACCGCAAAGCCGCCCAGCGCCTGCCGCCATTCATAGGCGATCACCTGGATCGCCGCGCCGAGATTGAGCGAGCCGAACTGCGGATCGGTCGGGATGCAGAGCGCGACGTTGCAGCGGTACACGTCCTCGTTGCGCATGCCGAAGCGCTCGGAGCCGAAGAGGAAGGCGACGTGCTGCGCCTCCCCCTTGGCCAGCGGTTCGAGGTGTTCGCGCGGGGTCCGCGTCGGCGGGCCGAAGTCGCGCGGGACCATCGCCGTGGCACACAGGTGCGTGACGCCGTCGAGCGCCTCGTCCAGCGTGTCGACGATGCGCGCGTTCGCCAGCACGTCGAGCGCACCGCTTGCGCGCTGGATGGTTTCCTCGCGCCGAAGCACGTTGGCCCAGCGCGGCGCGACCAGCACCAGTTCGTCGAAGCCCATGGTCTTCATGGCGCGGGCGGCCGCGCCGACATTGCCGGCGTGGCTGGTCTGGATCAGGATGAATCGGGTACGCATGGAGGCTTGAATCGAACCGCGGAAGGCCTTAAAACGCGGAGCCGGTAAAATCCCCCGATTCTCGCCGCCCGCATCGCCGGGCCGCATTCCAGGGGGCCACATGCAAACGTCGTCGCTCCCATTCCGTTCTTCGCACAATTCATGTCGTCCCCGAACCTGCACCCCATGCTCAACGTGGCCATCAAGGCCGCCCGCGCCGCCGGCGCCATCATCAATCGCGCAGCGCTCGATATCGAGGCCGTGCGCATCTCCCAAAAGCAGGTCAACGACTTCGTGACCGAAGTCGATCACGCGAGCGAGCACGCGATCATCGAAACGCTGCTCACCGCCTATCCGGGGCACGGCATCCTCGCCGAAGAATCGGGCACCCAGCATGGCGCCAAGGATTCGGACTACGTCTGGATCATCGATCCGCTCGACGGCACCACCAATTTCATCCACGGCTTTCCGGTCTACTGCGTCTCGATCGCGCTGGCGGTGCGGGGCAAGATCGAACAGGCCGTGGTCTATGACCCGACGCGCAACGACCTCTTCACCGCCACCAAGGGCCGCGGCGCCTTCATGAACGAGCGCCGCATCCGCGTGAGCAAGCGCACCCGGCTCGCCGAATGCCTGATCTCCACGGGCTTCCCCTTCCGCACGGGCGACAACTTCAAGCAGTACCTGGCCATCATGGCGGACCTGATGCCCCGCGCCGCCGGCCTTCGCCGCCCCGGCGCCGCCGCGCTCGACCTCGCCTACGTGGCGGCCGGCTTCAGCGATGCCTTCTTCGAAACCGGGCTGAACATCTGGGACGTGGCGGCGGGCTCGCTCCTCGTGACGGAGGCCGGCGGCCTGATCGGCAACTTCACCGGCGAGCCCGACTTCCTCGACCAGCGCGAATGCCTCGCGGGCGCGCCGCGCATCTACGGCCAGCTCGTGCCGCTGCTGGCCCAATACTCGAAGTTCGCCAGCGTCGATGACAAGCTCCGTGCCAGCGACCGGATCCGCGCCGTCGATCCTTCGCGTTCGCACGCCGATCTCTACGCGCGCAGCACGGTCGGCCTGGCGGAAGATAAGGCCGAGGACGAAGCGCCCGCAGCCCCTTCCGAGGCCGCACCGCAGCCCCGCAAGCTGACCCGCGTCCGCCGTGACGCCCCTGCGGCGCCCAACGAGGGCGACGCGCCGGCCCAGTGATGCCGTCGCAGCGCGCGGCCACCCAGCGGGGCCGCGCTGCCCTGCGGGTGGCGCTCAGCCACTATGTGCTCAACGGGATCGCGGTCGCCTTCGGGCTGCTGCTGATCTCCGGGGGCGTCCACCTCGCGCTCGGCGCGCTCGCGGCATCGGCTGCATCGGTCGGCGTCATCGTGACCGCGCCGCCCGACCTCGCGGCGCCACGGCGCGGCAAGTTCTTCCAGATGCTGCCGGCGCCGCTGATCGGGCTGCCGCTCTTCTTCATGGTGCAGATGCTGCACGCGGCGCCCTTGCGGCTGGGCCTGCTGCTGGTGCCGGCGACCTTCCTTGCGTTCCTCGCGATGGCCTGGGGCAAGCGCGGGATTCCGATCGCCATCGCGGTCATGTTCTCCATGATCTTCTCGATGGCCACGCCCACGCCGACCGGCATGGCCGAAGCGGTGCAGCGCACGATGTACTTCGGCCTCGGCGCCGGGCTCTACGTGGTCTATGCGGTCATCGCCAATTCCCTGCTCAATGCGCGCTACCGCGTGCAGGTGACGGCCGACCTGCTGCTCTCTCTGGCCGCGCTGATGCGCACCGAAGCGCGCCAGTTCATGCCGATCGACGAATCCGGCGACGTGCGCGAGATCCCGCCGTCGCTCCTCGGCCAGCTCCTGCGCGAACAGGCGGCGCTGGCCGACCAGCTGCAGGCGGCGCGCGACATCGTGCTCGAATCGCCGCGCACGCCGCGCCGGCAGCAACTGGCCGGCATGCTGGTGACGGTGCTCGAACTTCGCGACCTGCTGCTGGCGAGCGAGCTCGACCTCGACGCACTCAAGACGCATCCCGATCACGCGCCCGCGCTCACAGAGATGCGCGACATCCTTCAGGGGCTGGCGGAGGACACGACAGCGCTGGCGGACGCGCTGCTGCTGATGCGCAAGCCCGAAGTGGTCGTCGACCGGCGCCCGCGTCTCGCGGCCATCCGCCTGCAGGAAGACGCTTCCCCCGGCAGCTACACCGGCCCCACGCCGGCGATGCTGTCCCGCGGGCTCGCCAACCGCATCGGCCACATCAACGACGAAGTGCTGCGCCTGTCGGCGCTCGCGCGGGGCGACCGCGAGCCCGATCTCGCGGTGGTCCGCGCGAGCTGGCAAGTGTTCGTGAGCCCGACCGAATGGTCGCTGCGCCCCTTTCTTGCGCTGTGGCGCTGGGACGCCCCGCCGCTGCGCCATGCGATCCGCGCCACGCTCGCGATCGCCGCCGCCTACGGCATCGCGCTCGCCATGCCGTGGGGATCGCACGACTACTGGATCCTGCTGACGATCGTGGTGGTGCTGCGGGGCAGCCTGTCTCAGACGCTGGAGCGACGCAACAGCCGCGTCGCCGGCACATTGCTGGGCTGTGTCTTCGCGGTCGGCCTGTTGTCGGCCCACCTCTCGCCGGTGGCCCTGCTGATCGGCATGACGCTGGCGCAGGCCATCGCGCACGGCTTCGCGGTCCGCCGCTATCTCGTCACCGCGGTCGCGGCGACAGTGCTCGGGCTGGTGCAGGCCCACATGCTCAACACCGGCGTGAGCACCGCGTTCGCGCTGTTCGAGCGCGTGGCCGATACGCTGATCGGCGCGGCGCTCGCATGGGCGTTCTGCTACGTGCTGCCGTCGTGGGAACGCGGGCAGATTCCGGCGCTGGTCGCCCGCACGCTCAAGGCGCAGGCACGGCATGCGCGGCTGGCACTCGGGCTCGGGCAGTTCCGCTCGGTCGACGCCACGCCGGAACTCGACTGGCGCCTCGCACGCCGCGAGGCCTTCGACAGCCTGTCCGCGCTGGTGCAGGCCACCCAGCGCTCGCTGTCGGAGCCACGCGCGGTGCGCCCGCCGCTGGAGCCGCTCGAACACCTGCAGGCGCACAGCTACCAGCTGCTCGCGCAGTTGAGCGCGGTCAAGTCGATGCTGGTGCTGCGGCGCGACCGGCTCACGGTGGCCGACATCGAGGGACCGCTGGCCCGCACGATCCAGCGCATCGAGGCAGCCATCGGAAGCGCGCCGACGGGCGGCCCCGCGATGCCCGAGAGCCCGCCCGCGACCACCATCGCCGGCCCGATCTCGCTGCCCGATCCCTTCAACAACGACATCACGCCCTGGCTGCTGCGCCGGCTCGACATGGCCACGGGCATCGCCGCCCAGTTGCGCGATGACGCTTCGCGCATCCTGCAATCGCTCGCCGAAACCGAGACCGAAGCGCAGACGCAGGCCGGGACGGTCCGATGATCAAGCAAGTGCCCGGCTGATCTGCGCATCGGCGCGCTGCGACAGCACGGCGCGGATCGCCTCGATCAACCGGCGCGCACCCTCGCCCGGCTCGCTGCCACGACGCATCGTCATGCCCACGGGCCCTTCGGTGCTCGCCGTGTCGATGGGCAGGCGCACCAGCTCCCCAGCCGCCAGAAAGCCTTCGACCGCACCCTGCGGCGCGAACCAGATCGCATCGGAGCACCGCAGGAGGCCAAGCGCGAAGCTCGTGTCGGTGGCTTCGATGAGGCTGCGCGGCGGCGCCATGCCATGCCCGAGCAGGAAGGCATCGACCGTATGCCGGATCAGCGTTCCCGACACCGGCACCAGCAACGGATACGCCGACAGCGCATCCAGCGCCGGACGCCGCAGCGCGGCGACCGGGTGCCCGGGCCGCGCCACGAGCAGCAACGGCTCGCTGTAGAGCAGCTCGAACGCGAGATCGGCCATCGCCGACGCCTGCGCGATGCGGCCGAGCACCAGATCGATCTCACCCTGGCGCAACTGCGTCATCAGCTGCGCGTTGGTGCCGCTGACCACGCGAACCCGCAGCGCGGGTGTGTCCGACTGCAGCAACGCGACGGCCGCGGGAAGCAGATTGGCCGCGATGTTCGGCAGTGCGCCGACCGCGACACGGAGCTGGTCCGCCTCGGGCTGGTCGAGCGCGAGGCTCAACCCGTCACGCAGTCCGCGCAAGGCGACGACCGCATGGCGCACCAGCACTTCGGCCGCGGGCGTCAGTTCGACGCCGCGGCGGCGCCTGACGAGCAATTGACGACCCACGATGTCCTCCAGTTCGGCGACTGTCTTGGACACCGCAGGCTGCGTGAGCGCGAGCGCCTTGGCGGCGCGCACGAGGTTGCGCTCCTGCGCCACCATCACGAGGCACTGCAGATGGCGCAGCTTGAGGCGAGCAAAGTTCATGGCTGATCGGTGGTTTTGCTCTGGAGCGGGCAACGGAAAATATAACGAACCGGAATACCAGGCGGAAGAGCTTTCAGTTGTGCCGCCGCGGCCGCACTCCTAGAGTGCGGGCATATCGCGGAGATCGCAGATATCACGCGCCTCACGCCGCCACCGATTCGGAGACACAAGACATGACACGCCCCGCCCCTTCCGGCGCCACGCGCCGCCTCGCCCTTGCGGCTGCCTGCGCGCTGCTCGCCGCCCCGCTCGCGATGACGGCTCACGCCGACGCGCCCTATCCCAGCAAGCCGGTGAGGTTCATCACCAACTTCCCGGCCGGCGGGCCGCTCGACATCCTCGGCCGCGCGCTCGCGGATCCGCTGCAGAAGGAACTCAAGCAGCCCTTCGTGGTCGATAACCGGCCCGGCGCGGGCGGCAACATCGGCGCCGATGCCGTCGCCAAGAGCCCGGCGGACGGCTACACCGTGCTGCTGTCGATCGACACCACCTTCACGATCAATCCGCACCTCTACGCATCGATGCCCTTCGCGGCGAAGGACCTGAAGCCGCTGATGATCTTCAGCTCCTCGGGCCTGACCTTCGGGGTCGGCTCCACCGTCGGCGCGAAGACGCTGCCGGACTTCGTCACGCAGAGCAAGGCCGAGGCGGCGACCTTCGCCTCGGCAGGCAACGGCAGCCCGGGCCACATCGCGGCCGAGATCTTCTCGACCGCGACCGGCGCGAAGATCACGCACGTGCCGTACAAAGGCAACGCGCCGGCCGTGATGGCGCTGCTGTCGAACGAGGTGCAAGCGGGCATCCTCGCAACGCCCGGGTTGCTTTCGCAGATCCAGGCCGGCAAGGTGCGGCCGCTGGCCGTGACCGGCCGCCAGCGCTCGCCGCTGCTGCCACAGGTGCCGACCGTGGGCGAACTGGGCCTCAAGGACCTCGAGTTCGAAGTGCTCTACCTTGCGATGGTGCCCGCGGCCACGCCCGAACCGGTGATGAAGACGCTGCGCGGCGCGCTCCAGTCCGCGCTGGCGCTGCCGGAAGTGAAATCGCGCCTCGCCACGCTCGACATGGTGGCACTGGGCGAGACCGGCGACGCGGCCGCACAGCATCTCGGCGGCGCCCGCGCGCGCTACGGCAAGATCGTCAAGGCGACCGGCATGAAGCTGGACTGAAGCGATGCGCGCGCCGGCTGCCGCTCAATCGGCCTTCGCGCCACGCCGCCGTCGGTCCGCCTTGGGCAGCACGGCCTCGGCGACCATCTGCTCGGCATGCAGTTGCAGACGCACGAGCGATTCGTCCAGTTGCACAGCGGCGTCCGCGTCCAGCGCGCCGAGCAGTTCGGCGTTGATGCGGGTCACCAGCGGGAACAGTTCGTCGTACAGGTCACGGCCGCGCTCGGTGAGGCACAGGAGCACCTGCCGTCGGTCGCCCGCCGGATGCGACCGCGCGACCAGCTCTTTGTCGACCAGCGAACCGACCGCCTTCGAGGTGCGGGCGCGATCGAGCTGCGCATGCTCGGCGAGTCCCGATGAGCTCAGCTCGCCGTGGCTCGCCAGCGTGGCGATCAGCCGCCACTCGCGCCGCGTGATGCCGAAGCGCCCCTCGCAGATCCTGATGACCATGCTGCCCGCGACCGACAGCAGGCGCGACAGCCGGTACAGCAGCAGGTCGTCGAGCGGTCGGCGCGGCGCGGGCATCGGGGTCATCTGGGGTTAGTCCGGAGGATGGTTGATTAGATCAATCGAATGTCGCAACTCTAAAGTCATCCGAGGCCGGGCCGCCTCGAAGGCCCGCTGCACGAACACATTCCAGGAGACTTCCATGCCCCGCACCGACCTCGACCGCCGCAGCCTGATCGCAGGCGTCTGCGCCCTGGCGCTTTCGCCGCTCGCCAGCGCCGAAGCGGCCTTCACGCCCGGCCAGCCGATCCGGGTGCTGATCGGCGTGCCAGCCGGCGGCACGCAGGACGTGCTGGCGCGCGCCATCGCGCAGGAAGTGCGCGACTCGCTCGGCCCGCTGATCGTCGACAACCGCTCGGGCGCTTCGGGACGCATCGCGGTGGAGGCCGTGAAGCACGCGCCGCCCGACGGACGCACGCTGCTGCTCGGCACCGCCAGCATGATGACGATGTACCCGAGCGCCTACGCGAAGCTCTCGTACGACCCGATCAAGGACTTCGTGCCGATCATCAACGCGGCCCGCTTCGAGCTCGCGCTGGTGGTGAGCAAGGACGTGCCGGCCAACACGCTGGCCGAGTTCATCACCTGGGCGAAAGCGCAGGGCGACAAGGTCAGCTTCGGCTCGTACGGCGCGGGCACGCCGTCGCACTTCCTCGGCGAGATGCTCAACCGCTCGGCGGGGCTCAGGATGGTCCATGTGCCGTACCGCGGCTCCACGCCGGCGCGGCAGGACGTGATGGGCGGGCAGATCCCGGTGTATTTCGACACCGTCGGCGGTGCGCTGCAGATGCAGCCCGGCGGCCGCGTGAAGGTGCTTGCGACCAGCGGCGAGAAGCGCTCGCCGCTGATGCCCGATCTGCCGACCTTCGTCGAGGCGGGACTGAAGGATGTGGTCGCGACCGCCTGGTTCGCCTTCTATGCCCCCGCGAAGACGCCGCAGCCGATCGTCGACAAGCTGCGCGCAGAGTTCACCCGCGCGGTCAACTCGCGCGAGGTGCGGCAGCAACTGCTGCAGAACGGCATGTATGCCGTCAATGACGACGCGAACACGCTTCTGAAGACAATGCGCGATGACACCGCCCGCTGGGCCGTGATCATGAAGGCCGTGAACTTTCAAGCCAACGACTGACACAACGCGAATTGTTCGGAGGATCCATGTTTCGCAAATTCATCCCACGCATCGCCACCACCCTGGCGCTGGCTGCCGCCTCGCTCGGCGCGCAGGCCCAGACGCTCGAAGGCGGGCCGTTGCACATCGTCGTGGGCTACGCAGCCGGCGGCGCCACCGACCGCGTGGCGCGCATCGTGGCCGACAAGCTCCAGGCCAAGGTCGGCGTTCCGGTGATCGTGGACAACAAGGCCGGCGCAGGCGGCCGCCTCGCGGCGCAGCAGGTCAAGGGCACGCCGGCCGGGCAGAACGTGCTGATGGTCGCCAACCCCGCCGTAATGGTGGTCGCGCCGCTGGTGTTCAAGGACAACGGCTATGACGCGGAACGCGACTTCGTGCCCGTGTCGCACGTCAACGACTACGAGTTCGCGCTCGCCGTCTCGACCGCCGTGCCGGTGCGCGAGCTGTCCCACCTGATCGCGTGGATGCGCGCGAATCCCGAGAAGTCGAACTTCGGCGTGCCCGCCACCGGCAGCCTGCCGCACTTCTTCGGCCTGATGATGGGAGAAAAGGCGAACGTGCAGGCACAGGTGGTCGGCTACCGCGGCTCCGGCCCACTGCTGACCGACCTGGTGGGCGGGCAGGTGCCGATCGCCTTCGACACCTTCGACGTCGATCTTCCGCAGCACCAGGCGGGCAAGATCCGCATCCTCGCGGTGTCGGGTGCCAAGCGCTCGCCCTTCGCGCCCGACATCCCCACCTTCAAGGAAGCCGGCCTCGACCTCGTCGCGACCGGCTTCAACGCGTTCTTCGCGCCGGCCACCATGCCGCGCGAGAAAGTCGCGCGGCTGTCGAAGGACATTCACGCGGTGATGCAGGACCCCGACACCCAGCGCCGCTTCAAGGACGCACTGATGACGCCGGTCGTCAGCACGCAGGAGCAGACGGCCGCCATGCTCAAGGCCTACCGCGCGCAGTGGGCGCCCGTGGTCCAGAAATCCGGCTACCAACCCTGAAGTCCATGCAAAGACCCAACATCATCTTCATCGTCGCCGACGACCTCGGCTATGCGGACCTCGGCTGCTACGGCGGCCGCGATGCCAATTTCGGCCCGGTGTCGCCGGTGCTCGACCGGCTCGCCGCTCGCGGCATCAAGTTCACGCAGGGCTACGCGAACTCGCCGGTGTGCTCGCCCACGCGCTTCGCGATGATCACGGCGCGCTACCAGTACCGCCTGCGCGGCGCGGCCGAGGAGCCGATCAACAGCAGGAGCCGCGGCAGCACCACGCTCGGCCTGCCGCCGGCGCATCCGACGCTGCCTTCGCTGCTTCGCGGCGCGGGCTATCGCACCGCGCTCATCGGCAAGTGGCACCTCGGTTTTCCGCCGGCATTCGGGCCGCTGCGCTCGGGCTACGAGGAGTTCTTCGGGCCGATGTCGGGCGGCGTCGACTACTTCACCCACTGCGATTCGGCGGGCCGGCACGATCTGTGGTCCGGCGAGGAAGATCACCAGGAAGAGGGCTACCTCACCGACGTGCTGTCGCGCCGCGCGGTCGACTACGTGGAGCGCATGGCGAAGCAGGACGCCCCCTTCTTCATGAGCCTGCACTACACCGCCCCGCACTGGCCGTGGGAAACGCGCGACGACGCGGCCAAGGCGCCGGCGGTCAAGGACAACCTGTTCGATCTCTCGGGCGGCAACATCCACACCTATCGCCGCATGATCCATCACATGGACGAAGGCATCGGCTGGATCATGGACGCGCTCGAAAAGCACGGCATGGCCGACAACACGCTGGTCGTCTTCACCAGCGACAACGGCGGCGAGCGCTTTTCCGACAACTGGCCGCTGGTCGGCGGCAAGATGGACCTGACCGAAGGCGGCATCCGCGTGCCATGGATCGCGCACTGGCCCCAGGTGATCGCCGCGGGCGGCGACAGCGCGCAGCACTGCATGACGATGGACTGGTCGGCGACGATGCTCGATGCGGCGGGCGTGAAGGCCGACCCGGCCTATCCGCTCGACGGCGTCTCGCTGATGCCGGTGCTGCGTGATGCGAAGCACAGCTTTGCCCGCCCCCTGCACTGGCGCATGAACCACCGCGACCAGCGCGCGATGCGGGAAGGCGACTGGAAGTACCTCCAGGTCGACGGCAACGAGTACCTGTTCAACATCCCGGGCGACGAGCGCGAGCGGGCCAACCAGGCGAAGAAGGAGCCGGAACGCCTCGCCCGCATGCGCGAAGCGTGGCTGGCCTGGAACGCGACGATGCCGCCGATTCCGGACGACGCGACGGTCAGCCTCGGCTACTCGGTCAAGGACATGCCGCAGCGTTGAGCAGGCAGCAAAAAGCCCCTCGTCGAGGGGCTTTTTCATGGAGCGGCAGCAGGGCCTCAGCGGGCCTGGATTCCGACCTTCGGTCGCGCGCTGCGCATCAGGGTGGCAAAGGCTTCGGCAATGCGTTTGAATGCCGGCGCCAGGAGGGACGGCTCATCACGGCCGATATGACGGACATCGTCGTTCGCCAGGGCGCGCTCGAACGAGTCCGTGAACTTGGGGTTGCGGGGGAAGTACGAGGTCGAAGCAGTCATGCGCTCTATTTTAAGGGTTTACCCTAGTTCTTGCACACACCCCGGCAAATCCCCCGGCAACCCGGCATTCCGTCACGCCAAAGCGCCTAGAGCGCGCGGATCGGCATGCAGAGCTCGCAGTTGAAGGCGCCGGTCTTCTCGTCCATCGCGAAATCCTTGCCGTACACCTCGACCGGCGGTGCGTCGTCGGCCTGGTAGCTGCTGTCCGGCAGCCAGTCGCACAACTGCACCCAGGCACCGTGGATATCGGCGGACGTGCCTGAAAACCGCGCACAGGCAAAGCGCCCGCCGCGCAGGGTCTGCACGCCGACCTCGCCTTGCGGCCTGAAATCGTCGCCCACCTCGATGCAGGCGTCGTAGCGGCATTTCTCGGGTGGCGTGACGTCGGGGTTGTCATGGCTGATGCCGTACATCACCCGGCGCGGCTCCATCAGCCCCTGCTCGCCACACCACGCCGCGAAACGCTGCCAGAGCTGCGCGATGCCCGAACTTCCATACGGGCCGACATGGCGCATGTAGGCGACGCGTGCCGGTGCCAGGGTCTTGATCTCGACTTTCATGGTTTCGTCTCCTGAAACGCGGCCCTTGGGCCAGGAACGCTCATCGTCGCGAAAAGCCTCGATCACGGCTTGATAGCGCTTGCGGTCCGCTTGATGAATCTTGCGCAGCTGCATGCGCCGGGCGCCCGCCCATTCGCGGAACGCGCCGCGCCGCCATTCCGTCGGGGTCACGCCGAAATGCGCCCTGAAGGTGCGCGTGAAGACCGGTGCCGAGCCGAACCCGACGTCCAGCGCAATCGCCAGGACCGGCTCAGGCGGCAGGAACAGAAGCCGCCCGGCCGCCACTTCGAGCCGACGGCGCCGCACCCGGTCCGCGAGCGTCTCGCCGGTCATCGACTGGAACACGCGATGGAAATGCCAGGAGGAGAAATGCGCGACCTGCGCCAGCGCGGCGAGATCCAGCGGTTCCGCCAGGTGGCCATCGATGTGGTCGATCACGCGGTTGATGCGCGCGAGATAGGTGTGCCGCGAGATCAGACTTGACTTAGACATGATTCAGATATATCTTTACGCAATCAGATATCAACACAAAGGTTCAACATCCATGCGCCATTTCAGACACTTTGTACACGGCACCCGCCGCGATGAACACGACGACGGACTCGGCGGCGGTGGGCACGACGGCGGCTCGCACCGCGGTCTGCGCGCCGGCCGCGGCGGCGGCCGGATCTTCGGCCACGGCGGCCTGCGCTTCGTGCTGCTCCAACTCATCGCCGACAAACCCAGCCACGGCTACGAGCTCATCAAGGCCATCGAGGAACGCCTCGGCGGCCGCTATGCGCCGAGCCCGGGCATCGTCTATCCGACCCTGACGCTGCTCGAGGAACTGGGCTACGTCAGCGTCGACACTCCGGAAGGTGGCAACCGCAAGCGCTACACCGTCACCGATGCGGGTCGCGAATTCCTGGGCGCCAACCGCGCCACGACCGACGAGCTGATGGCCCGCATGCAGGGCGGCCTGGATGGTGCGGGTGTGCGCGCCGGCCGTCCGCCGCAGGTCGTGCGCGCGCTCGAGAACCTCAAGCTCGCGATGCGCATGCGCCTCTCGGCGCCCCTCACCGAACAGCAAGCCCACGAATTCGCCGCCGTGCTCGACAGCGCCGCCCAGCAACTGGAACGCATCTGACATTCATGACATCTCCCCAACATACCGGCACCAACTCACCCGACCGCCTGCCACGCCGCGTGCGCCACGAACTCCGCTTCCGCAAACTGCAGGTGCGCGCGGTGCGGCGCGTCACACCGCACCTGATCCGGGTCACGCTCGAAGGCGACGAGCTGGCGGGCTTCACCAGCCCCGGCTTCGACGACCACGCCAAGCTCTTCTTTCCCGAGGCGGAAACGGGCGCCCTGCAACTGCCGACGGCCGGCCCGGACGGACCGGTATGGCCCGGCGGGATCAGGCCCACGATGCGCGACTACACGCCGCTGCGGCACGATCCGGCGGCGGGCACGCTCGAATTCGACTTCGCGCTGCACGACGCCGGTCCCGCCACGCAATGGGCGGAATCCGCCAGGCCCGGGGACGTCATCGGCGTCGGCGGCCCGCGCGGCTCGTTCATCGTGCCCACCGCGTTCGACTGGCACCTGCTCATCGGCGATGACACCGCCCTCCCCGCGATCTCGCGCCGCCTGGCGGAACTGCCGGCAGGAGCCCGCGCGGTGGTGCTGGCCGAGGTGGACACCGAGGCCGACCAGATCCCGCTCGCATCCGCCGCGAACGTGAAACTGCACTGGGTGCACCGGCGCGGCGCCGAGCCCGGCGCCGGCGCACCGCTGCTCGATGCGTTGCGCGGACTGACGCTGCCGCAGGGTGAATTCCACGCGTGGGTCGCCTGCGAATCGGGCGCCGCCAAGGCCCTGCGCGCGCACCTCGTCAACGAGCGCGGGGCGCATCCCAAATGGATCCGCGCGTCGGGCTATTGGCGCCGCGGTGCCGCCGCTACCCACGACACCCACGAGGGCTGAGGTCCCGACCCACCGAAAGCCCTATGCCGCGTGACCGGTTTACGACCACCGGAGCGAGTTTGAAAATTCTTTCGTTTGAGTACTTAGGCAGTATTTTCTTGGGGTCTACGGATGGGCTTCAGCATGGCGCAGTGGCAGTTCTTCGCGGCCTTGTTGACCGGCGTCCTGCTCCTGCTCGCAGTGATGTGGGCATGGCGGCGAGCCGCCGGGCGGCGTGAATCGCAGCGCCGCATCGAGGCAGCGCGCATCCGCTCGGGGCACGTGCCGCTCGAGATTCCGACCGTGCGCGGCAGCATCAACCCTTCGGACGGCGACTCGGTGCCCGACACGCTGCCCGAATGGTTCATCCAGGGCAAGGGCGAGCACGCGATCGTCGACGAACACCCGCGCATTCGCGTGCGCTACGTCGACGCGCACGACAAGAAGATTGAATGCGTGATCCAGGTGGACAAACTGGACCTGCAGAAGAAGATCATCACAGGCCACGGCGAAATGCCCGGAGAAGTCCGGCGCGTGCCGCTTCATCGCATCCATTCGGCCCGGGTCGCCGAAACGGGGCAGCGGTTCAACGTCGATACGTGGGTCGAGGCGGTGCGCGTCGCCCGGCGGCGGCGCGGGCAGGCCTGAGGGATACGGCGGCCTGCGCCGCGTCGGTTCCTTATGATGCGTGCCTGCCGGCCCATCGGCCGGCGCAGCTTTCTCCTTGATGACTCCTCCTGCGACGGCACCCCACACGCCCATGATGGCCCAGTACCTGGGCCTGAAGGCCGACCATCCGGACACCCTGCTCTTCTACCGGATGGGCGATTTCTACGAACTCTTCTACGACGACGCCGAAAAGGCGGCGCGACTGCTCGACATCACGCTGACGCAGCGCGGCCAGTCTGCGGGGCAGCCCGTGATCATGTGCGGCGTGCCGTTCCATTCGGTCGACACCTATCTCGCGCGGCTGATCAAGCTCGGCGAATCGGTGGCGATCTGCGAACAGGTGGGCGAAGTCGGTGCGGCCAAGGGCCCGGTGGAACGCAAGGTGGTGCGCGTGGTCACGCCCGGCACGTTGACGGACGCCGAGCTGCTCAACGACAAGAGCGATTCGCTGCTGCTCACGGTGCATGCGGGCACGCGCAACTTCTGCGGGCTGGCATGGCTCAGCGTGACGGGCGACGAGCTGCGGCTGGCCGAGTGCCCGGCCGATGCGCTCGATGCGTGGATCACGCGCATCGGGCCGAGCGAGGTGCTCTACAGCGCCGAAGTCACGCCGGCCTTCGAACAGCGCCTGAAGGCGATGCGCAACGGTGCGTCTTCATTCACGCTTTCGGTGCGGCCCGCATGGCAGTTCGACGGCGGCCTCGGTGAGCGCAAGCTGTGCGAGCAGATGGGCAGCAACAGCCTCGCAGCCTGGAATGCCGAATCGCTCTCGAACGCCCATGCGGCCGCGGCCGCGCTTCTGGGGTATGCCGAGCACACGCAGGGCCGTGCGCTGTCGCATGTGCAGCGTCTGACGGTGGAGCGCGACGGCGACCTGATCGAATTGCCGCCCGCCACCCGGCGCAATCTGGAACTGGTGCAGACATTGCGCGGCGAGGATTCGCCGACCCTGTTCTCGCTGCTCGACACCTGCATGACCGGCATGGGCAGCCGCCTGCTCAAGCGCTGGCTGCTCGCGCCGCGCCGCGACCGGGCTGACGCGCAGGCGCGGCTCGATGCCATCGATGCGCTGCAAGCCACGCCGCCCGGCGGGATTTCCGCACCGTGGCGCACGTTGCGCGAACAGCTCAAGAACACCAGCGACGTGGAACGCATCGCCGCGCGCATCGCCTTGCGCCAGGTCCGCCCGCGCGAGCTGGTCGCGCTGCGGATGGCGCTCGCGAAGGCGGAGCAGCTCGCGCCGGCGCTTCCCGCTTCGGCGCCGCTGCTGGCGGCGATTGCTGCGCGGCTCGCACCGCCGGCGGGTTGTGTGGAAACGCTGGTGGCGGCCATCAGCCCGGAGCCGGCCGCACTGGTGCGCGACGGCGGCGTGATCGCCTCGGGGCACGATGCAGAGCTGGACGAACTGCGCGCCATCAGCGAGAACTGCGACGACTTCCTCCTGAAGCTCGAAACCAGCGAGCGCGAGCGCACCGGCATCTCGAACCTGCGGGTGCAGTTCAACCGCGTGCACGGCTTCTACATCGAAGTCACGCAGAGCGCGCTCGACAAGGTGCCCGACAACTACCGCCGCCGGCAGACGCTCAAGAACGCCGAGCGCTTCATCACGCCCGAACTCAAGGCTTTCGAAGACAAGGCGCTGTCGGCGCAGGACCGCGCCCTGGCTCGCGAGAAGTGGCTGTACGAGCAACTGCTCGATGCGCTGCAGCCCTTCGTCGCCGACCTGAATCGCCTCGCGGGCGGCCTCGCCACGCTCGATGCGCTGTGCGCGCTGGCAGAGCGCTCGCACACGCTGCACTGGCGCGCACCCGGCTTCGTCTCGCATCCGTGCATCGAGATCGACAAGGGCCGCCATCCAGTAGTCGAAGCGCGCCTTGCCGAAAAATCATCGGGCGCGTTCATTGCGAACGACACGCGCATGGGCCCACAGCAGCGCATGCAAATCATCACCGGACCGAACATGGGCGGTAAGTCCACCTACATGCGGCAGGTGGCGATCATCGTGCTGCTCGCATCGATCGGCTCGCACGTGCCGGCCGATGCCTGCCGGCTCGGGCCCATCGATGCGATCCACACGCGCATCGGCGCGGCGGACGACCTGGCCAACGCGCAGTCGACCTTCATGCTGGAGATGACCGAGGCCGCGCAGATCCTGCACAGCGCCTCGGCGCATTCACTGGTGCTGATGGACGAGATCGGCCGCGGCACCAGCACCTTCGACGGGCTCGCGCTCGCGGCAGGCATCGCGGCGCAGCTGCACGACCGCACCCGCGCCTTCACGCTCTTCGCCACGCACTACTTCGAGCTGACGGAGTTCCCCGCCACGCACCACGGCGCGGTGAACATGCACGTGAGCGCGACCGAAGCCGGCCGGGACATCGTGTTCCTGCACGAAATGCAGCCGGGCCCCGCGAGCAAGAGCTACGGTATCCAGGTCGCCCGGCTCGCCGGCATGCCCGCCGCGGTGGTCAATCACGCGCGCCAGGCGCTGGAGGCGCTCGAAGCCCAGCAGACGCAGACGCGCGCCCAGGTCGACCTCTTCGCACCGCCGCCCGCGGCCGAAGCGCCCCTGATCAGCGCCGTAGAATCCGCGCTGACTGCGCTCGACCCCGACGCGATGAGTCCGCGAGAGGCACTCGAAGCGCTCTACACCTTGAAAAAACTCCAGACGCGCGAACAGGGCTGATGGCTTTAATCGCGCAACAAGACCTCATGACGTACTGTGTAGGCATCAAACTCAACGCCGGACTGGTGTTCCTTTCCGACTCGCGCACCAATGCGGGGGTGGATCACATCAGCACGTTCCGCAAGATGATCGTCTACGAAAAGCCGGGCGATCGCTTCATGGTGCTGCTGTCGGCCGGCAACCTCAGCATCTCGCAGTCGGTGCGCGAGATCCTGCAGATCGAAGAGCTGCGCGAAACGCGCGAAGACGGCGAGGACGGCCCGCCGATCACCATCTGGAACGCCAAGAGCATGTTCGACGCAGCCCGCGTGCTCGGCTCCGCGGTGCGCCATGTGTACGACCGGGACGCCGAGGCGCTCAAGCATGCAGGGCTGGACTTCAACGTCTCGTTCATCTTCGGCGGCCAGGTCAAGGGCGAAGGAATGCGCCTCTTCCTCGTCTACTCGGCCGGCAACTTCATCGAGGCCACCACCGAGACGCCCTACTTCCAGGTCGGCGAATCCAAGTACGGCAAGCCGGTGCTCGATCGCGTGCTGACGCCCGAGACCCCGCTGGACGAAGCCGCCAAGTGCGCACTGGTGTCGATGGATTCGACGATGAAGTCGAATCTCTCCGTCGGCCTGCCGCTGGACCTCGTGGTGTACGAGGCCAACCAGTTGCATACCGACAGGGTCATCTGCATCGACGCAGACAACCCCTACTACCGCATGATGCACAACAGCTGGGGCCAGAAGCTGCGCGAGGTGTTCGACAGCATCGAGGACCCGGTCTGGGACGACGCCTACACCGAGCATCCGCTCAAGATGCCCGCCACGCGGCACAGCCCGCTGCGCAAGATTTCCACGCCGGACGAAAAGCTGATCTGACCCCCAGCCTCGCCCACTTCGTGTGGCTCGGACACCCCCTTTCAGGGGGCAACCCCGGCGGCCCGGCAAAGCCGGTTCCGCGGGGTTTCGCGAATGGGCTTCGCTTCGCTGGCCGGCTTGCTCCGTGTGTCATGGTCCCTTGATTCCCATGCTTCCTCCTGTCATCTTTTCCCACGGCAACAGCTTTCCGGCGAGCACATATCGGGTGATGCTCGACAGCCTGCGCAATCGCGGCTTCGACGTCGACGCGGTCGAGAAATTCGGCCACGACCCGAAATACCCGGTCACCGACAACTGGCCGCACCTCGTGCAGCAGCTCGCCGATTTCACACGGGAGCGAACGAAGAAACTGGGCGCTCCGGTGTTCCTGGTCGGACACTCGCTCGGCGGCTTTCTGAGCCTGATGTGCGCCGCGCAGCACCCTGAGCTCGCGCGCGGCGTGGTACTGATCGACTCCCCGATCATCGGCGGCTGGCGGGCCGGCACCATCAACCTGATGAAGCGAACGCCGCTCATGAAGAGCGTCTCGCCCGGTGTGATCAGCCGCAAGCGCAAGAACACCTGGGAACACCGCGACGCCGTGTTCGAGCATTTCCGCAGCAAGAAGGCCTTCGCGAAATGGGACGAGCGCGTGCTGCGCGACTACATCGAGCACGGCACCTTCGACGCCGAGGATTCACGCACCCTGAGCTTCGATCGCGATGTGGAGACGGCGATCTACAACACCCTTCCGCACAACCTCAGCGGCCTGTTGCGCGCGCATCCGCTGAAGTGCCCCGCCGCCTTCATCGGCGGCCGCCAGTCGGTCGAGATGCGCCGCGTCGGCATGACGATGACGCAGCAGGTGACCAAGGGCCGCATCACGATGCTCGACGGCACCCATCTCTTCCCGATGGAAAAGCCGATCGCCACAGCGGCGGCGGTGGAAGCATCGCTGCGGAATCTGCTCACCTAGCGGGCCAACCACGCCCCTCGCCAGGGATACCGCGGAACCGGCTCCGCCGGGCCGCCGGTATCGCCCCCGGTAGGGGGTTGGCGAAGCGACACGAAGTGCCCGCAGCCTGGGGGCGAGCCTTAATCAGCCCATACGACCAGCCCGCTCCAGGCGGTCGCCAGCACCACGATCCCGAACGCGATGCGATACCACGCGAACGGGATGAAGTCGTGCGTGCTGATGTAGCGCAGCAGCCAGCGCACGCACAGCCAGGCACTCACGAACGAGAACACGAGCCCGACCAGGAACAGCGGAAGGTCGGCCACCGACAGCAGCGCGCGCTCCTTGTAGAGGCTGTAGACGCCCGCGCCGATCAGCGTCGGGATCGCGAGGAAGAAGGAGAAATCGGTCGCCGCCTTGCGCGACAGCCCGAGCAGCATGCCGCCGATGATGGTCGAGCCGCTGCGGCTGGTGCCCGGGATCATCGCGAAGCACTGCACGAGGCCGACCTTGAGCGCGTCCCAGGGCGTCATGTCGTCCACGTGCTCGATGCGCACCGAGCCCGGCGGCCGCTTCTCGGCCCACAGGATGATGAAGCCGCCGATGATGAAGGTGCTCGCCACCACCACCGGGATGAACAGGTGCGCCTTGATCGCCTTGCCGAACAGCAGGCCCAGCACCACGGCCGGCAGGAAGGCGATCAGCACGTTGAGCACGAAGCGCCGCGCCTTGGGCTGGCGCGGCAGCGCGACGATGGTCGAATGGATCTTCTGCCAGTAGACCAGGATGACCGCGAAGATCGCGCCGGTCTGGATCGCGATGTCGAAGACTTTCGCCTTGTCGTCATCGAAGCCGAGCAGCGAGCCCGCGAGGATGAGGTGGCCGGTCGACGAGATGGGAAGAAATTCGGTCAGCCCCTCGACGATGCCCATGACGGCGGCCTTGACCAGCAAAACGATATCCACGCGCGCTCCTTGAAAGAGCGTCGATTATCGCGATGGAACAAGTCAGCTGTCGCTCAGATCAGCACAGCGAGATCACGCGAACTGCCGCTTCGCAGTGGTCGCGGAAGCCCATGCGCAGGTACAGCCGGTGCGCGCTGTCGTTGTCGCGCATGACGTGGAGGAACGGCGTTTCGCCGCGCAGCAGCTGGCGGCGGATCAGCTTCTCCATCAGCCGGCGGGCGAGTCCGCGCCCCTGGAAGTCAGGGTGCGTGCACACGCCGCTGATCTCGTGCAGCGTGCCGGCGTGCATGCGCTCGCCGGCCATGGCAATCAGGCGGCCGCTCTCGAAACAGCCGAAGTATTCGCCCAGCTCGGGCGTGCGCGGACCGAAGGGGCCGGGCCGGGTCAGGGTTGCGAGCTCGACCGCCTGCGCCGCATGTTCCGGCCGCAGCGGCACGGCATCGAGTGCGGGGTCGTCGCCCGGCATCGCACCGTCCCAGACCATGCGGTACATCGTGGCATCGACGTCGATGTTCCACCCCGCCGGCGCGGCGCCGGTCCAGTCCATGCAGTAGACGTGCTCCCCGGGCTCGCAAAGCGGCGCGAGCGCGTCGAGATCGGGATGCCCCGCATCCGCGAATCCGGCGATCGGAGAGAAGCCCGATGCGTAGCGCCGCGCCCGCTCGTTGCCGGATGCGAACTTCGCATGCGGGCCGGAAAGCGCGTTCCAGGCAATGTTGTCGAGGAGCTGGATCATTCTCACGCGCGCTCGCGCAACGCCCGTATCGCGCTGTCCACGGTGGTCATCACGGGCAGTCCCGACGCGTCCTCGCAGGCTCCACGTGCGCGCGCCATGCTGAACTGGGCCAGCGCGATGCGCGCGCAGCCGCGTACTTTCAACGCCCTGGCCTGCGCGGCGATCAGCGCGTCGTGCTCCTGCGCATCGCCGCGGTTCAGTGCCTCCATCGCGCCGATGGCAAGCGCCGTCACGAGCTCCACACCGTCCGGGAATTCCGAGGGCATCGAATCCAGCGTCGGCTGAAAGGTGGCGATCAGCCCGAGCCTTCCCGTCCCTTGCGCGGCCTGCGCCACCATCGCCTCGTTGGGCTTGAGTACCGGGATGCCGGCATGCCGCCGCGCGACCGCCTCGATGCACGAGCCGAAGGCCGAGCAGGTGAACAGGATTCCGTTCGCGCCGGTGTCGACCGCGTAGTGCGCCAGGCGCTGGAAGCGCTCGTGCATGGCCTCGTCGAGCCGGCCGGCGCGCACGAGGTCGGCGGAAAGGCTGTCGTCCAGCAGGTTCATGCGGACAGCTTCGGGCCAGTCGCGTTCGAAGGCGCTGTTGATGGGCGCGATCGAGTGGCCGATGGCGTGGATCAGGGCGATGCGTGTCATCCCCTGAGCGTAGCTCAGGAGCCGTTGCTTGCAACAGGCTGCGCGGCGTCCTGCATCCAGTCCGCATGCCAGCCGCCGCCGAGCGACTGGATCAGTGCCACCGCCGCTGTCTGCCGGCTGACCTGCACCTGCAGCAGCGTGCGCCGCGCATTGAGCGCCGACACCTGCGCCACCACGACGCTGGTGTAGTCGATGGTGCCCGCGCGATAGCGGTTGAGGAACTGCTCCTCGGTGCGGTCCGCCGCGGCGGAGGCCTGGCGGCGCATGGTTTCCTGCTCGGCGAGGCTGGCACCGGCGGTGAGCTGGTCCTCGACGTTCTGGAACGCGGTCAGCACCGTCTGCCGATAGCGCGCGACGGACCCTTCATGGCTCGCCTTGGCCGCATCGACGCTCGCACTGATCGCGCCCCCGTCGAACACCACCTGCGCCACGGACAGGCCGAGCGACCAAAGCGTGTTCGAGGCATTGAAGAGATCGCCCACGCGGGTTGCACTGCTGCTGACGGCGCCACTGAGCGTGAAGCTCGGGTAGTAGGCGGACCGCGCGATGCCAATCTGCGCATTGGCGGCGGCGACGTCGCGCTCGGCGGCCGCGATGTCGGGGCGGCGCTGCAGCAGCGTCGTCGGCACGCCGGACGGAATGCCGGGCACGACCGGCTTCCAGTCCGCGGCGGGCAGCGAGAACTCCGCCGGCGCCGCACCGATCAGCACCGCGATCGCATGCTCCAGCGTGTCGCGCGTGCGCTTGAGCGCCACGCGCTCGGCCCGGGTGGTGACCAGCAGCGTTTCCGCCTGCAGCACGTCGCTCTGTGCGGCGATGCTGGCCTCGTAACGGTTGCGCGTGATCTGGAGGCTGCGCTCGTAGCCTTCGAGCGTGATGTCGAGGATGCGCAACTCGGCATCGGCCTCGCGCAGCGAGAAGTAGTTGGTCGCGAGATCGCCGATGGCGGACAGGCGCGCCAGCGCCAGATCGGCCTCGCTCGCCTGCGCGTTGGCCTGTGCGCTGTCGACCGCCTTGCGCAGCCGGCCCCAGACGTCCGGCGCCCAGTCGGCGTTGAGCGAAGCGGCCATGGCGTTCGACGGCGAGGTGTTGCGCGCACCGCTGCGGCGCGCGCTGCCATCGACCGTGACGCTCGGGAACAGCACAGCGCGCTGTCCGCGCACCAGCGCCTGCGCCTGCGCGTAGTTGGCGACGGCGGCGGCGATGTTCTGGTTCGATACCTGCACGCGCGAGGCAAGATCGTCGAGCGTCGCATCGCCAAAGAGCGTCCACCACTCGCCGCGGTCCAGCGCATCCGCGGGTGCCGCGGGCAGCCAGCCTTCGGCGGCCGGTGCGGACTTCCAGGCGGCCGGGCTTGCGGTTTCCGGCTGGACGTAGTCGGGGCCCACCGCACATCCGGCCAGCGCGGCGGCCAAGGACAGGGCCATGGCTGTGCGCGCGAGCACTCGCGGGGGGTTGCGGAAAGTCAATGGATTCGAAGCACTCATGATGTCGGTTTCACGTCGGCCACACGGCTGAGGTTTCTTTCGTTGGACGTACGGCGGCGTAGCTTGTCCAGCAGCACATAGACCACCGGCGTGGTCAGCAGCGTCAGCAGTTGGCTCGCGATCAGCCCGCCGATGATCGCCACGCCCAGTGGCTGGCGCAGCTCCGCGCCCAGCCCGAAGCCGATCGCGAGCGGCAACGCGCCCAGGGCCGCCGCCAGCGTGGTCATCAGGATCGGGCGGAAGCGCAGCAGGCAGGCTTCGCGCACCGCCTGCGCGGCGGTGAGGCCGCGCGCACGCTCGGCTTCGAGCGCGAAGTCGATGATCAGGATCGCGTTCTTCTTCACGATGCCGATCAGCAGGAACACGCCGATCAACGCAATGATCGAGAACTCCATGCGGAAGATCAGCAGTGCCAGTACCGCGCCGACACCGGCCGAAGGCAACGTGGTCAACACCGTGATCGGGTGAACGAGGCTTTCGTACAGCACGCCCAGCACGATGTAGATCACCACCAGCGCCGCGACGATCAGGAACCACTGCTGCCCCTGCGACTGCTGCGCCGCGAGCGCCGTGCCCTGGAAGCTGCCGCGCACGTTGACCGGCATCGCGATGTCGGCCTCGGCCTGCGCGACGACGCGCTTCGCATCGCTCAGGCTCACCCCGTCGGCGAGGCTGAACGAGACGGTGCTCGCGAGTTCGGTGTCCTGGTGGTCGATCGAGGTCGGCACCGCGCGCTCGCTGAACTTCGCGAAGGCCGACAGCGGCACCATCAGCGTGGTGTCGGTCGCGATCTGCTGGCCGGTGGATGCGGTGCGCGACGACGGGTTGGCCGACACGAGGGTGGACGTGCCGGTGGTCGTGTCCTTGTTGTCCTCGACCGAGCTCACGATGGTGTCGCCCCTCGCGTTGGTGGTGGCGGCCAGCGTCGAAGGCACGTAGAGGTCCTTGAGCACGATCGGCGAGCGCTGGAAGCGAGGC
This sequence comes from Variovorax sp. YR216, assembly GCF_900107745.1. Lineage (GTDB taxonomy): Bacteria > Pseudomonadota > Gammaproteobacteria > Burkholderiales > Burkholderiaceae_C > Variovorax. Next base: position 900,114 of record NZ_FNRO01000001.1, read on the forward strand.
GCCCATTCCATGATCACCGAGTACTGGTTGAGCTCGTCGTAGATGGTCGCGACCGAGCGCTGGCCGTAGGCGTTGTAGAGCGCGGCGTCCACCGCGCTCGAATTGACGCCCAGGCGCGCGGCCGCGTCTCGGTCGACTTCGACGAAGGTCTCGACGCCGTTGTCCGCATCGTCGCTGTCGACGTCGGTCAGCGAGGTTTCCTGCCGCAGCCGATCGGCGAGCTTGGTCGACCAGGCGCGCAGGTCGCTCAGGTTGTCGCTCTTGAGCGTGTACTGGTAGGTCGAGTTGCTCGACCGCCCGCCCATGCGCAGGTCCTGCACCGGGCTCAGGAACACACGCAGGCCGGTGAGCTGGTTGAGCTGCGGGCGCAGGCGATCGATGACCGCCTGCGTACGGTCGGCGCGCTCCGACACCGGCTTGAGGTTGACGAACATGAAGCCGCCCCCCGCGCGCCCGCCGCCGGAAAAGCCGACGACCGTGTCGACCGCCGGATCCTTGCGGATGATGTCCACCGCCTGCTTCAGCTTCTCGGCGATGGCTGCCGACGAGATGCTCTGGTCGGCGCGCAGGCCGGCGTTGAGCTGCCCGTTGTCCTGCTGCGGAAAGTAGCCCTTGGGAATGGCGTTGAAGAGATAGACGTTGAGCCCGATCACCGCGATCAGCACCGCGACCACCACCCCCTTGCTTGCCAGCGCCCAATCGAGGCTGTGGGCGTAGGCAAGCAGCGTGCGATTCCACGCGCGCTCGGTGAGGCGGATGAAAAAGCCGCGCACCTTGCCGGGCTGCTTGCCGCCCTCTTCCGCTTCACTGCGCAGCAGCATGGCGCACAGCATCGGCGTGGTGGTGAGCGAGATCACCAGCGAGATCAGCACCGACACCGACAGCGTGACCGCGAACTCGCGGAACAAGCGCCCCACCTGCCCGCCCATGAAGAGCAGCGGGATGAACACCGCCACCAACGACAGGCTGATCGACAGCACGGTGAAGCCCACTTCGCGCGCACCGCGCAACGCGGCTTCCACCCGGTTCATGCCCGCCTCGACGTGGCGCATGGTGTTCTCGAGCACCACGATCGCGTCGTCGACCACGAAGCCGGTGGCGACCGTGAGCGCCATCAGGCTCAGGTTGTTCAGGCTGTAGCCCAGCAGGTACATCACGCCGAAGGTGCCGAGCAGCGACACCACGGTCGCCACCGCCGGCACGATGGTCGCGCGCGCCTTGCGCAGGAAGAGGCCCACCACCAGCACCACCAGCGCGACCGAGATCATCAGCGTGGTCTCGATCTCGCGCAGCGACGCACGGATGGAGTTGGTGCGGTCCGAGGCGACCTCGATGTTGATGTCCTGCGGCAACTGCGCGCGCAGTTCGGGCAGCAGGTTGCGCACGCCATCCACCGTTTCGATGATGTTGGCGCCGGGCGACTGGGTGAGCAGCACGATCACCGCCGGCTCGCCGTTGAAAAGGCCCAGCGTGCGGGTGTTCTCGACCCCGTCGATCACCCGCGCCACATCGCTGAGGCGCACCGCCGCACCATTGCGCCATGCGATCACCAGGTCTCGGTAGTCGACCGCCTTGCGGCCGGGTGCGGGCGTGTAGATCTGCAGCTTGCGGTCGGCGCTTTCGATCGCGCCTTTCGGCCGGTTGGCGTTGTTGGCCTGGATCGCGGCGCGCACGTCCTCGGTGCTGATGCCGAACTTGTTGAGCGCGAAGGGCTCCAGTTCCACCCGCACCGCAGGCAGCGAGCCGCCGCCGATCTCGACCTCGCCGACGCCCTCCACCTGCGAGAGGCGCTGGCTGACGATGTTCGAGACCTCCTCGTAGATCTGGCCCGGTGTGCGCGTCTTCGAGGTGAGCGCGAGGATCATGACCGGCGCCGACGCCGGATTGCGCTTGCGGTAGGTGGGATTGCTGCGCAGCGTCGCCGGGAGATCGACACGCGCGGCATTGATCGCGGCCTGCACCTCGCGCGCGGCACTGTCGATGTTGCGGCTCAGGTCGAACTGCAGCGTGATGCGCGCCGAGCTGTTCGAACTCGTGGACGTGAGCTCGTTGACGCCCGGGATGATGCCCAGCCTGCGCTCCAGTGGCGTCGCGACGCTGGAGGCCATCGTGTCGGGGCTCGCGCCGGCGAGGCTCGCCTGCACCGAGATGGTCGGATAGTCGACCTGAGGCAGAGGCGACACGGGCAGCACCAGGAAGCCGATGATCCCGGCCAGCGCGATGCCGATGGTCAGCAGGACCGTGGCAACCGGGCGCTCGACGAATGGCCTGGAAAGATTCATGTCCGGCCCCCGCTCACGCGGTCACCCCGTCACTGCCGCTGTCGCCGTGCGTGTCGGTGCCGCCCTTGCGGCCGCCGCCCAACCGGCGGCCCATGCGGTCGAAGGCCAGATAGATCACCGGCGTCGTGAAGAGCGTCAGCACCTGGCTCACCACCAGCCCGCCGAAGATCGCGAGGCCCAACGGCCGCCGCAGCTCGGCACCTTCGCCCCAGCCGAACATCAGCGGCAATGCGGCGAACAGCGCGGCCAAAGTCGTCATCAGGATCGGCCGGAAGCGCAGCAGCGCGGCCTGGTGGATCGCCTCCAGCGGCGACTTGCCCTGGTGCCGCTCGGCATCGATCGCGAAGTCGATCATCATGATCGCGTTCTTCTTGACGATGCCGATCAGCAGGATGATCCCGATGATCCCGATCACGCCGAGGTCGTTGCCGGTCACCATGAGCGCCAGCAGCGCGCCCACGCCGGCCGAAGGCAGCGTCGACAGGATCGTCAGCGGATGGATGTAGCTCTCGTAGAGCACGCCCAGCACGATGTAGACGCACACCACCGCCGCGAGGATCAGCCAGAGCTGGTTGGTGAGCGACTTCTCGTAGGCGCCCGCCGCGCCAAGGAAGGTCATGGTCACGCTGCCGGGCATGCCGATTTCCTTCGCCGCCGTACGGATCGCCGCGACCGACTTGCCGAGCGCCACGTTCGGCGCGGTGTCGAAGCCGATGGTCGCCGCCGGGTACTGCGCCACCCGCGTGACCTGCAGCGGCGCGTACTGCTCGCGCACCGTGGCCAGCGACGACAGCGGCGTCGCCGTGCCGGAGCCGGTGCGCAACTGCAGGTTGCCCAGCGCCTCGGGCGAAGAGAGCGGCTCGCGCTGCGCTTCGAGGATCACGCGGTACTGGTTGGTCTCGGTGAAGATGGTCGAGACGATGCGCTGGCCGAAGGCGCTGTAGAGCGCATCGTCCACCGAGCTTGCCGTGACCGACAGCCGCGACGCGGTGTTGCGATCGATGTCCACGTAAGCCGCGAGACCCTGCGCGCCCGCGTCGGTTGTCGGGTTGCGCACCAGCGGCTCGCTGCGCAGGCGCTCGACCAGCTTGCCGGCCCAGGTGTTCACCGTCGCGGTGTCCACGCCTTCGATCGCCACGCGGAACTCGGTCGGGCCGGTTTCGGCGTCGATGGTCAGGTCCTGCGTCGGCTGCAGGTAGAGCGTGACGCCGGCCACGTTGGCGCGCACGCGCTCGCGCAGGCGCTGCATCACGTCCGCCTGCGAATCGTGCCCCTTGCGGAGGTTGATCAGCATGCTGCCGATGTTCAGCGCGGTGTTGTTGGCAGCATCCACGCCGACCACGGAGCTCAGGCTCTGCACGTCCGGGTCGGCCAGGATCGCGTTCGCGGCGGACTGCTGCAGATCGGCCATGCGCGCGTACGACACTTCCTGCGCCGCTTCGATGCGGGCCTTGAGCTGGCCGGTGTCCTGCGTCGGGAACAGGCCCTTCGGGATGACGACGTAGAGCGCCACCGTGAGCGCGAGCGTCAGCACCGCCACCACGAGCGTGAGCGTCTGGTGGCGGAACACCCATTTCAGTTGGTCGTCATAGCGCGCGATCACGCGCTCGAAGAAGCGCTGCACGCTTGCACCGAAACGGCCGCCCTCTTCCGATGCGGGCTTGAGCCAGCGCGCCGACATCATCGGCACCAGCGTCAGCGACACGACCGCGGAGATCAGGATGGTGATCGCCAGCGTGACCGCGAATTCGCGGAACAGCCGGCCGACCACGTCGCCCATGAACAAGAGCGGAATCAGCACCGCGATCAGCGACACCGTCAGCGAGATGATGGTGAAGCCGATCTGAGTCGCGCCCTTCAGGGCTGCCTGGAACGGCGGCTCGCCCTCTTCGAGATAGCGCGAGATGTTTTCGATCATCACGATCGCGTCGTCCACCACGAAGCCGGTCGCGATGGTCAGCGCCATCAGGCTCAGGTTGTTCAGGCTGTAGCCGAGCAGGTACATCAGGCCGAAGGTGCCGATCAGCGAAATCGGCACCGCGATGCTGGCGATGACCGTCGCCCGCAGGCTGTGCAGGAAGAAGAAGATCACCAGCACCACGAGCACCACCGCGAGCGCCAGCTCGAGCTGGACGTGGCTCACCGATGCGCGGATGCCGGTGGTGCGGTCGCTCAGCACCTCGACCTTGACCGAACCGGGCAGCGAGGATTCGAGTTCGGGCAACTGCTTCTTGATGGCATCGACCGTGCCGATCACGTTCGCGCCCGGCTGGCGCTGCACGTTGAGAATGATCGCCGGATACAGCTTGGCCTCTTCGCCGCCCGCGTTCTGGTCGGACTGCACCGCAGCCCAGGCGCCGAGCTGGGTGTTCTCGGCGCCGTCGATCACGCGGGCGACATCGCTCATGCGCACCGGCCCGCCGTTCTTCCACGCGACGATCAGGTTCTTGTAGTCGGCCGCCGTGACGAGCTGGTCGTTGGCGTTGATGGTGTAGGCCCGCTTCGGGCCGTCGAAGCTGCCCTTGGCGCTGTTGGAATTGGCCGCCGCGATCGCCTGCCGCAGCGTGTCGAGCCCGATGCCCACCGATGCCAGCGCGTTGGTGTTGGCCTGGATCCGCACCGCCGGCCGCTGGCCGCCGTTGAGCGTCACCAACCCGACGCCGCCGACCTGGCTGATCTTCTGCGCGAGCCGCGTGTTCGTGAGGTTCTGCACCTCGGTGAGCGGCATGGTCTCGGAGCTGACCGCCAGCGTGAGGATCGGCGCATCGGCCGGGTTGACCTTGGCGTACACGGGCGGCGCGGGCAGATCGGCCGGCAGCAGAGAGCCGCCCGCGTTGATCGCGGCCTGCACCTGCTGCTCGGCCACGTCCAGCGTCTGGTCGAGCGCGAATTGGAGCGTGATGATCGACACGCCAGTGGCGCTGGTCGAGCTCATGCGATCGAGACCGGCCATCTGGCCGAACTGGCGTTCCAGCGGCGCGGTGACGGTGCGGCTCATGACCTCCGGGCTCGCGCCCGGATAGAGCGTCTGCACCTGGATGGTCGGGTAGTCGACCTGCGGCAAGGCGGCCAGCGGCAGGAACCGGAAGCCCACCAGGCCCGCGAGGACGATCGCGAGCATCAGCAGCGCGGTCGCGACCGGGCGCTCGATGAAGACGCGAGAGGGACTCATCTTCTTTCCTGTCCCTTACTGCGGCGGCGGACGCTGGCGGCGGCCTTGCTGCTGCTGTCCGTCGCTGCGCTGGCCGCGCTGGCCATTCGCACCCTGGCGCGGCGGCGTCGGCTTTTCACCCTGCAACATCACGCGCGCCCCATCCTTGAGGCGGTCGCCGCCTTCGGTGACCACGAGTTCGCCTTCCTTCACGCCGTCGTTGATCGCCACCAGATCGACCGTCGCCTCGCCGCGCTTGACCGCGCGCATCGACACGGTGCGGTCCTCGTTGATCACGTAGACGAAGGTGCCGTTGGGACCTGTGCGCACCGCGGTGACGGGCACCACGACGGCGCTGATCGTGCGCAGCGTCATCTGCACGTTGACGAACTGGTTCGGGAACAGCGGCGCGCCCTGGTTCGCGAAACGCGCCTTGGCCTTGACGGTGCCCGTGCTGGTGTCGACCACGTTGTCGAGCGTCGAGAAGGTACCGGTGTCGAGCACCGAGCTGCGCACCCGGTCCATGGCCTTCACCTGCAGCGACTCGCCCTTGGCGAGCTGGGCCTGGATGTCGGGCACGCGGTCCTGCGGCACCGCGAACTGCACGTCGATCGGGTTCATCTGCGTGATGACCGCGATGCCGGTGGTCGCGTTGGCCGTCACGTTGTTGCCCGGATCGACCGTGCGCAGCCCGATGCGGCCCGCCACCGGCGCGGTGATTCGGGTGTAGTCGAGATTGAGCTTGGCGGCGGCCTCGGCGGCGCGATCGCTGATCACCGCGCCTTCGAGCTGCTTGACCAGTGCGGCCTGCGTATCGACGTCCTGCCGCGCGATCGAGTCCTGCCCGAGCAGCGTGCGGTAGCGCGCCAGCGTGACGCGCGCGGCTTCGAGCTGGGCTTCGTCGCGCACCCGCGTGCCCTGCGCCTGGGCGAGCGCCTGCTCATAAGGACGCGGATCGATCCGCGCAAGCAGTTGCCCCTTGGTGACCGACTGCCCTTCCGTATAGAGCACCTCGGTCAGCACGCCGCCGACCTGGGGCCGCAGCGTGATCGTCGCCAGCGGCGTCACCGTGCCGAGCGCGTCAATGAGGATGGGGAGATCCGTGCGTCGCGCAGCCGCATGGCCGACGGTCTGGCTGATGCCGCCGGCACCGAAGCCCGGACGCCCACCGGCCGGCTCACCGGAGCGCTTGATGAGATACCACCCGCCCGCCGCGAGCCCCACCACCAGGATCAGCGCCAGCAAGGCGCCCAGCCACCGCCGTCCGCGCGAAGGGGGTCGGGGTTCGGGGTGGATGGGAAGGGTTGGCTCTGCGTTGGGTGACGACATTGTTGGAGTCAGGCGTTTGACGTATGCCTTTGAGTGGAGCCGGGAATCGTAGCTCCCAGTTGCTACAAACCGTAAAGCCTCGGTAAAGCCCAGATTGACATCTGCATCTGGCGACAGCGATCTGCAACTGGCGCCGCCGGAATGCGTTTCGTCGCATGGCCATGGCAGGCGATTCGGGCGGGCTGCACAGTGCGCCCCATCGACCCAGGAGCCCGCCATGCAGATGTCCCCGATCATCGCCGTCCACCTCACCGCTGCCGTCAGCGCGCTGGTCCTCGGGCCCGTGGTGCTCTGGGCCCGCCGAGGCCGTACGCAGCGCCCCAGGCTGCATCGCGCGCTCGGCTATGCCTGGGTCACCCTGATGGTGATGACTGCCGTGTCCGCCATCTTCATCCGCGATTTCAGGCTGCCCAACATCTCGGGCTTCACGCTGATCCACCTGTTGGTGCCTGCGGTTTTCTACGGCCTCGGACGCGCCTTCTGGAAGCTCTTCCGGGGCGACATCCGCGGCCACCGCTTCGCGATGCAGGTGACCTACATCAGCGCCTGCATCGTGGCCGGAGGCTTCACGCTGCTGCCCAGCCGGTACCTGGGCCAGGTGCTCTGGGGCCAGTGGCTGGGCCTCGCCTGACGCTTCTTCTTTCGCTTCCCCTCTTTTTCTCCCAACTCCCACGGAGCGCACCATGCTGACGCAGATCCTTCTTCACACCCCCAAGTGGGTCTTCGGCCTCTTCGCACTGCTGCTGTGGCTCGGCGCCCGCCAGCTCATCGCCACCAGCCTGAGCATGACCCGCATGACGCTGATGCCGATCGTGATGGGCGGCCTGTCGATCTACGGCGTCGCGTCGGCCTTCGGCGACTCGATCGTCTCGCTGCTGGCATGGGCGGCCGTGGCCTTCGCGACGCTCGCGCTGGTGCTGCAACGCGGACTGCCCGCGGGCACGCGCTACGACGCGGCGGCGCGCCGCTTCCACGTTGCGGGGACCGCGGTGCCGCTGGCGCTCATGATGGGCATCTTCTTCACCAAGTACATCGTGGGCGTGCTGCTCGCCATGCATCCCGGACTCATGCGCCAGCCGACCTTCGCCATCGGGATCAGCGCGCTCTATGGTGCATTCACCGGCATCTTCATCGGTCGCGCCATCCGGCTCTTGCGCCTCGCGATGCGCACCGAATCCTCGGCGCTCGCCGCCTGATCCGCCACCCGCAGCAGGAGTTTCAACATGACGACTGACGACATCGACCGCCTGGCCCGCAAGCGCGCGAAGGCCAAGATCGGCTGGTTCATCCATGCGGCGATCTATGCGACCGTCAACCTCGGGCTGCTCGCGCTGTCGGCGGCGAACGGCCGGGCCTGGGCTGTCTTTCCGCTGCTCGGCTGGGGCGTCGGCCTCCTGGCCCACGGGATCTCGGTCTGGCTGCTGCCGCCCGGCGGCGCGCTGCTCGAAAGGATGACCGAGCGCGAACGCACCAGGCTGACCGGCGGCGCCAAGGGAGACCCGTGGTGAAGGCCGGCGCACGACGCCTGCTGGCCCTGGCGCTCGCCGGCCTGCTGGGCCATGCCGCATCGGCGGCCACCGGCGTGGCGGTGCTGCCTGCCCCGCCGGACACCGGCCCGGTCACGGTGTTCTACCCGACCGCTGCCGCGCCGGCCCGCTTCACCCGCGGCCCGTTTTCCTTCGATCTGGCCGCCGACGCCATCCCGCTGCGCGGCAACGGCCAGCTGATCGTCATGTCGCACGGCTCCGGCGGCTCGCCCTGGCCGCAGGCCGATCTGGCGATCGCACTGGTGGACGCCGGCTTCACCGTCGCCATGCCGGAGCATGCGGGCGACAACTACCGCGATATGCGCGATGTCGGTCCGCCCACCTGGCGCCATCGCCCTCGCGAGGTGTCCCAAGCCATCGATGCAATGGCGGCCGACCCGCGTTTCGCGCCGCTGCTCGACTTCGGCCATGTCGGCGTCTACGGCATGTCCGCCGGCGGGCTCACTGCCTTGACCCTGGCCGGCGCGCGCTGGTCGCCGGCCTTGCTGAACGCCCATTGCCAGGCGCATCTGGCGGAGGACTTCCCGGCCTGCGTGGGTCTCGCGACGTCGCTCACGGGCGGCATGCTGGATGGCTTGCGCCTCAAGGCCTCCCGCCGGGCGATCGACTGGAAGCTGGGCAGCCAGACCGCGCTCGAATCCTGGACGGATCCAAGGGTCACTGCGGCGGTAGCGGCGGTGCCCATGGCAGCGACCATCGAGATGACCTCGCTCGCGAAGCCCCGCATTCCCCTGGGACTGGTGCGCGCGGGCCATGACGAGTGGCTCGCCCCGCAATGGCACATCGACGCGGTGCGCGCCGCCTGCGGCGCCCACTGCACGCTGATTGCCGACATGCCCACCGCGGGCCACGGCTCGATCCTGTCGCCGCAGGTGCCGGACCTGCCTGAGCGCGCGGCGCGGCTCCTGAACGACCCGCCGGGCTTCGACCGGGCGAGCCTGCCCGGCGTCTACGACGCCATCGCCCGCTTCTTCATCCAGAATCTGGCGCCATGAAGATTCACTGGTTCAGTGCCGGCCGGCACTACCTGCAAGTCATTGCGTTCTGCTGCGTGGTGGCGGTACTGACGACCGCGATCTGGCCGAACAAGACCTACCTGATGCAGGTCGGCTATGCCTTGTCGGTGGGCACCGTCATCTGGGCCGTGATCGAGTTCGGGCGCTATCTCGTCGACGAGCGCCACTGCCATACCGACAGCACCGGCGGCCATGGCTGGCCGAAGGGCTGGCGCGGCCTCCTGCTGACGGTCGTGGGCATCGGCAGCGGCTTCCTGGTCGGGGACCGCGTGGGCGACTACCTGTTCGGCTACACCAATGTCTCTTCGCCGCGCGACAACGCCATCAGCCTGGTCATCACCATCGTCGCCGGCGCTGCCGCCAGCTTCTACTTCCATGCGCGCGGCAGGGCCGCCGCGCTGACCGCCAAGATCGCGACCGCCGAACGCGATGCCGGCGAAGCCAGGCTCAAGCTGCTCGAAGCCCAGCTCGAGCCGCACATGCTCTTCAACACACTGGCCAATCTGCGCGCGCTGATCGCGGTCGATCCACCGCGTGCCATCGAGATGCTCGACCATCTCAACGACTTCCTGCGGGTCACCCTCGCCGGCTCGCGTGCCACTTCTCATCCGCTGGCTTCCGAATTCGATCGCCTCCGCGACTACCTCGAACTCATGTCGGTGCGCATGGGGCCGCGCCTGCGCTACTCGCTCGATCTCCCCGATGCCCTGCGGAACCAGCCCGTTCCACCCCTCTTGCTGCAGCCCCTGGTGGAGAACAGCATTCGCCACGGCCTGGAACCGCGCGTCGAAGGCGGTGAGGTCGTCGTGCGCGCCCGGCGCGACGGCGCAAGCCTGCTGATCGAAGTGACCGACACCGGCGTGGGCATCGATGCCGAGGCAGCCGAGCCGTCCAAGGGCGACGGATTCGGAATCGCACAGGTCCGCGAACGCCTCCAGACCGTCTACGGACCGCAAAGCGCCATGACCATGGCCCCGCTGCCGACCGGCGGAACGCGCGCGGCCATCCGCTTTCCCCTGTCCGTGCAAATCGAATGAATCCGACCGCACTCATCGCTGAAGACGAGCCGCTGCTCGCGCAAGCCCTTCGTGCCGAACTGGCTGCCGCATGGCCTGAACTGCAGGTGATCGCCAGTGTCGGCGACGGCCGCAGCGCAGTGCGCGAGGCGCTCGAACAGCTTCCGCAGGTGCTCTTCCTGGACATCCGCATGCCCGGCCTCGACGGACTGGGCGTGGCCACCGAGCTGGCAGATGCGTGGCCGATCGACGAGGCACCCATGCCGCAGCTCGTCTTCGTCACTGCCTACGACGAATACGCCGCACGCGCCTTCGATGCGCAGGCCATCGACTATGTGCTCAAGCCGGTGCAGTCCGAGCGGCTGCGGCGTACGGTGGCGCGGTTGCAGTCTGTGCTGGAACTGCGCTCGTCCTCTTCAGTGCCTGCCGACGATGCGCTCGCCAGCACGCTCGCGCAATGGAGAAAGGTACTGGGCGCTGCCGAATCCGCACCGGGTGCGGCTGCGCCGCTCAAACTGATCCCGGCGAGCCAGGCCGGCGCATCAGGCAACACGATCCGCATGGTGCCGATCGATGAAGTGCAGTACTTCGAGGCGGCCGACAAGTACGTTCGCGTGATCACCGCACAGAACGAATACCTTATTCGCACACCGCTCAAGCAATTGCTTCCGCAGCTCGATCTGCAGGTCTTCTGGCAGGTCCATCGGGCGGCGGTGGTGCGAGCCGACGCCATCGAAGCGGTTCACCGCGACGAGGCGGGCAAGCAGCACCTGACGCTGCGCGGACGATCCGAAAAGATCCCCGTGAGCCGCCTGTATGCGCACCTCTTCAGGGCCATGTAGTCCCCGACCGACACCGCAAGAACGAGGCCAAACATGAAAAGAAAAGGCCGGCCCTTTTCAAGGGGCCGGCCTTTTCATGTGACAGCAGGCTATTGAGATGTGAAGCTAACGCTCAGCGGTAGTAACCGTGGCCATACCCGTGCCCGTGCCCGCGCCCGTAGTAGTACGGCCCCGGGTAGTACACAGGAGCCGGCCGGTAGTAGCGAGGCGCCGGCGCGTAGTACACGGGGGCTGGGCGGACGTACACCGGGGCCGGGGCCACATAGGCCGCTGGCGGGTAATACACGGGCGCCGGCGCGACGTAATACGGTTGCGGCGATGCGACACCCACGGCCACGCCGGGGACGTTGACACCCACCGACCAGGCAACATTGGCTGCGCTCGCCGACGCTGCGGCAAAGAGCGCACCGGCGGCGACAGCGCCTGCAGCGGCCCATTTGAAGAGTGTGGATCGAGTTGTGCTCATGTCTGGACTCCTGTTGAAATGGGCGTATCGACCGCCCATGTAGGTATTCAACGCGGCGAGTGTCAATGTGGTGTACGACGCTCTGTGAAGAAGGTAGCGAAAGGTAACGGGGCTCTAGCGGCACGTAGAATGCGTGAATGACTTCCGCCGCAGCCGACAACGATACCGCCAAGCCTAGCAATTTCTTGCGCCACGTCATCGAAAACGATCTCCAGCAGGGCACCTATGCCGACCGCAAATGGGGTGGCGACCCAGGCGATGCCGCCCATCACGCCCAGGGCATGCGGGACCCTGCCAAGGTCCGCATGCGCTTTCCGCCCGAACCCAACGGCTACCTGCACATCGGCCACGCCAAGAGCATCTGGCTGAATTTCGAGCTCGCCAAGGAGTACGGCGGCGTGTGCCACCTGCGTTTCGACGACACCAACCCCGAAAAGGAAGAACAGGAATACGTCGACGCGATCCGCGATGCCGTGCAATGGATGGGCTACGAGCCCGTGATGGCCGACGACCCGGCGCACCCGGGCGCGCGCAACGACCACGTCTACTTCGCGAGCAACTATTTCGACTTCATGTACCGCGCGGCCGAATTCCTGATCACCGCCGGTCATGCCTATGTCGACGAACAGAGCGCCGAAGAGATCCGCGCCAATCGCGGCGACTTCAACACGCCAGGGACCGACAGCCCCTTCCGCGCCCGCACGCCCGACGAGAACCTCGCGCGTTTCCGCGAGATGCGTGACGGCAAGCTGCCCGATGGCGCCGCCGTGCTGCGCGCGAAGATCGACATGGCGAGCCCCAACATCAACATGCGCGACCCGGCGCTCTACCGCATCCGCCGCGCGACGCACCACAACACCGGCGACAAGTGGTGCATCTACCCGATGTACACCTTCGCGCATCCGATCGAGGACGCGCTCGAGCAGATCACCCACAGCATCTGCACGCTGGAGTTCGAAGACCAGCGCCCGTTCTACGACTGGCTGCTCGACCGCCTCGCCGAAGGCGGCCTGATCGCCTCGCCGCATCCGCGCCAGTACGAATTCGCGCGGCTCAACGTCACGCATGTCATCACCAGCAAGCGCAAGCTGCGCCAGCTGGTCGAGGACGGCCACGTCGACGGCTGGGACGATCCGCGCATGCCCACGCTCGCCGGCCTGCGCCGCCGCGGCTACACGCCCGAGGCGCTCAAGCTCTTCTGCGAGCGCTCCGGCGTGACAAAGTCCGGCGGATGGATCGACTACGCGAGCCTCGAAGCCGCGCTGCGCGACACGCTCGACCCGATCGCGCCGCGCGCGATGGTGGTGCTCGATCCAGTCAAGCTCGTGATCACCAACTGGGGCGAGCTGATGGGCGGCGACGACGTGCTCGACGAATGCACGGCGCCCGTGCACCCGCACCACGCCGAGATGGGACGGCGCAGCTTCAAGCTCGGCCGCGAAGTGTGGATCGAGCGCACCGACTACGAAGACGTGCAGCCCAAGGGCTTCTTCCGCCTCTTCCCCGGCAACAAGGTGCGCCTCAAGTACGGCCATGTCATCGAATGCACCGGCGCGACGCGCGATGCCGACGGCAAGCTGGTCGAAGTGCAGGCCAGGCTGGTGCCCGACACCAAGAGCGGCACGCCCGGCGCCGATGCGATCAAGGTCAAGGGCAACATCACCTGGGTCGCGGCCGCCGATGCGCTGCCGGCCGAGGTGCGGCTCTACGAGCGCCTCTTCGCGGCAGCGCAGCCCGGCGCCGGCGAATTGCTCGACGAGCTCAACCGCGACAGCCTCGTCGTGACGCAGGGCTACGCCGAGCCGTCACTGGCCACCGCCGCGCAAGGCGCGCCCTACCAGTTCGAGCGACACGGCTACTTCGTGCTCGATTCGCACGTGGGCGCGAACGGCCAGCGCGTGTTCAACCGCGCGGCCGGAATGCGGGACAGCTGGGGCAAATAGGTCGCTACGAACGACCCGCATCCCATGAAACCGGCACGCCCCAAGCCAGAAACCCCGCGGAACCGGCTTGGCCGGGCCGCCGGGGTTGCCCCCTGCAAGGGGGTGCCCGAGCCACACGAAGTGGGCGAGGCTGGGGGTGGGTTCTAAAGCGGTTTTGTCAGGTAGACCGCTTCGCGTCCCACGATCACACGCTGCGCCGGCATGAACACGGTGCAGTCGTCGCACGGCGCGCGGATCTCGTCGGGCCCGTTGTTCGCGATGAGCTCGCCCTTGGCGAAGGTCTCGAAGCCGATCAGCGGCCGCACGAAGCGGAAGTCCTCCGACTGGATGACATGCGTCTGCAGCAGCTCGTAGCGGCGCTGCGGCGCAGGCGGCGAAGTGGGCGCCTTGTCGATCAAACCGAAGTGTGCGAGGAAGCGCAGCGTCACTTCAGTCGCGAGATCGGCCGCCGACTGCTTGAAGTGCTGGCCGCACTCGACCACCACCGCGGCGCCCGGCGCATCCGCGCCCGCATGCAGCCCATGCTGGATCAGCGGCGTGCCCGAGCCCAGTCCGGCCGGCATCACGAGATGAACCGGCGGCAGGCCGATCGCCATCGCGACCTTCGCATTGCGCTCGTACGCCGGGTACACCCAGAAAGGCACGACGTCCTGGCTGGTGGAATGGATGTCGAGGATGTGATCCGCCGCCGCCACCACCGGCCGCAGCTCGCGCGCGCGGCGCAGCTCGGGGCTGTCCTCCGGCCCGTCGAGCCATTCGTCGGACCACACGCGGTTGAGGTTGTGCACGATCTGCCGGTTGTCGAAGGGCTTGGCCGGATCGAAGGCGTTGTAGGCCTCCACATGCGCAAAGCTCACGGTCAGCGTGCCGACAAGGGGCCGGACGCCGGTGTCGAGCAGATGGGTCGCCGCCACCATCCCGCAGATCTCGTTGCCGTGGGTCAGCGCGTTGATCAGGACATGCGGACCGGGCTTGCCGGATTCGAAACGGTGGACGTAGTCGATGCCGGTGTTGCCTTGGCGATAGGCCGAAATGTCGCGCGGGAGCACTTCGAGATCGGGAGTCTGTGTCATTGAGGGGATTTTTCTCCGATGAAGAACCGCAGTGCGGCCGGATCCGCAAGTTTGCTACACCTTGCGACCGCACGCAGGCGGGCGCCGGAGGCCCATCGATTGGGCCGTAGACTCGCGGGCCATCCATGAGAACCCGCGTTCAAGAACCATTCCATGCCTCTGACCGCTGAAATGCGACGGTCGATCGACCAGATTCGCGACTACCTCTTTGGCGGCGGCTATCCCGATCCCGTCAGCAATGCGGAACAGTTGTCTTTCCTCTTTTTCTTCTTCCTGCTGGAGACCATCGACGACGAGAACAGAAAACGCGCCGAGGTCCTGAAAGAGCCGTTTGCGAGCATCTTCGATGGCGAATGGACGCTCCGGAGCACCGAGACTTCCGCGCGCGAAGGCGGTCGCCTCGCCACCGTACTGCGCACCGCGGCGCGGACGATCCCGCGGAGCCGCTTCCGCTGGACTGTCTGGGCCCGGGAGATGGGGGGCCAGGCGCTCGTGGACTTCGTGGGCGATCAGGTCTTCCCGTTCTTCGCCGAGATCGGTGCGGCCGGCGCGCACGACTTCATGCGCGCAGCGCGCCTCGGCATCCACGACCCGACGGTGCTGACGCAGGTCGTCCGGCTCGTGGACGGGCTCGGCCTGGCCGATGCCGACTCCGACACCAAGGGCGATCTCTTCGAGCACGTCCTGCGGCAGATCAGGCAGGCGGGCGAGCTCGGGCAGTTCCGCACGCCGCGCCACATCATCCGGCGCATCGTCGAGATGGTCGACCCGACCATCGGCGAGACCATCTACGACCCGGCCGCAGGCACCGCGGGCTTTCTGGTGGCGGCGTACAACCACATCCGGCTCCGGAATTCATCGCCCGAGACGATCGTCGAGATCGAAGTCGACGGGAAGCCCCAGCCGCGCGGTCTGGGCGATCTGCTCACGCCCGAGGATCTCGACGTGCTGCGCAACAGGACCTTCTACGGCAACGACGTCGACCCGAAGATGGTGCGGCTCGCCACGATGAATCTCCGGCTGCGCGGGCTGGACAAGGTGCGCATCCTCCAGCGCAACGTGCTGACCTCCGTCCTCGACGAAGCCAGCAAGGACGAACTCGGCCTGCCGCCCGACGGCTACGACCTGGTGCTGGCGAACCCGCCCTTCTCCGGCCGTGTCGACAAGGAGCGCATCGTGGATGGGGTGCGCGTGGGCACCACGAGCAGTACCGAGCTGCTGTTCCTCAAATACCTGCAGGACAGCCTGCGCGACGGCGGCCGCGCCGCGGTCGTCGTGCCCGAAGGGGTGCTCTTCGGCTCGACCAGCGCACACCTGGAACTGCGGCGCCAGCTCGTCGAGAGCAACCAGGTCGATGCCGTGCTGAGCCTGCCGGGCGGCGTCTTCCAGCCCTACTCGGGCGTGAAGACCTCGGTGCTGTTCTTCCGCAAGGGCGGGATCACCCGGCGCGTGCTGTTCCTCCATGTGGACGAAGACGGCTACGAATTCGACGCCAACCACGACACGCCCAACGAGGACGATGACCTGCCGCGCGTGGCGGCCGCGTATGCGCAGCGCGAAGCCTCGCTTTCACGCTGGGAGGCTCGCGAGCCCGACGCCGACTGGAGCGAAAAGTGGTGGTTCGCCGATGCAGCCGCGCTGCGCGACAACAGCTACAACCTCACGGCCAGCCGATACCGCCCGTTGAGCAGCAGCGAGGCCGAACACCAGGACTTCCTCGAGCTACTCGACGACGTGATCGCGAGGGAACTCGAACTGGTCAAGGTGATGGAGACACTGCGAGACATGGTCAGGGAGTACAAGGCGTGACAGCGCCCCGGATCGCGCTGCGGCAGGTGGTCGAGGCGAAAACGGGCACGATGAACCCGTCCGCCTGGCCCGACGATCCGATCACCTACATCGACGTCACGGCCGTCGACAACAGAACCAAGACCATCGCCGGCGCGCGGACGATGCGCGGCGCCGAAGCACCAAGCCGCGCGCGCAGGCTGCTGCGCACCGGCGACGTGCTGGTCTCCACCGTTCGGCCCAACCTCAACGCGGTGGCGCTGGTGCCTGATTCGCTCGACGGCGAAGTGGCGAGCACCGCGTTCTGCGTGTTGCGTGCGACGCCGCGCGTGCTGCCCGAATACATCTATTTCTTCGTCCAATCGGCGCGGTTCATCCGGGGTCTGGAGCGCCTCGCGAAAGGCGCGCTGTACCCGGCCGTTTCCGAGTCATGCGTGTTCGACCAGGAGATTCCCCTGCCGTCGCTCGAGAAGCAGCGCCGCATCGTCGACATGCTGCTGTGCGCGCAACGGGCGCTGCGCCTGCGCCGCGAAATACGGGAACGAACGGTACGACTGCTGCCGGCGCTCTATACCCACGCCTTTGGCGACTCCGTTGCCAATCCGAAGAGTTGGCCGGTGGTGCCGCTCGAAAGCCTGCTGAAGATGTCGCCGCAGAACGGGCTGTACAAGCACAGGTCGACCTATGGCGACGGCACGCCGATCGTGCGGATCGACAGCTTCCGTGACGGCGACCTCTGCGAACCGGTGCGCCTGAAGCGGCTTCGCCTCGACGACAACGAAGGCCGGCAGTACGCGCTCGCCGAAGGTGACATCCTGGTCAACCGCGTCAACAGCACGGAGCACCTGGGCAAGAGCGTGTTGATCCGTGCGCTGCCGGAGCCGACGGTGTTCGAGTCGAACATGATGCGACTGGTCGTCGATCCGGAACGGGCGCTTCCGCAGTACGTTGCCTCCGCGCTGCAGACGACGCGTACGCGGCAGCACTTCCTGCGGAACGCGAAGCGCGCAATCAACCAGGCGAGCCTGAACCAGAAGGACTTGAGGACGGTGCCGATCATGCTGCCGCCCCTGGACAAGCAAGCCCCCTTCGCGCGCTACGCCGACTTCACCGCATCGGCGAGAGGGACCGAGGCGCAGATGATCTCGAACGCGGAAGCGACGCTGGCATCGCTGCTGGCGAAGGTCTTCGGCTGATCGTCCGGATCACCCGGACTTCTTCGCCGCTTCCACCAGCGCACGGATCGCCCAGCGCCGGACCTTCTGGGCCTCCGCGTCGTCGAGTTGAAGCACATCCTTGAAGACGACCATCGCCTCGGTGCCGATGACGAGCGCGAGCGCGCGGCTGAGATTCCTGAAAGCCGCGGGCTTGAATTGATCCCGAGCCGGCTCGAGCGCCGCCTCGATCAGCGGCGTGCGGCGGTTCTGCCGCGCCGGCAGTCCGTCCGGCTCGCCCCGCACCGCGCTTTCCACCGAACGCGCCAGCAGCAACCGCAGCGCCGCCTCGTTGGCGCGGATCATGCCGTGAAGCGCGCCGTCGACACGCTCCAGTCGCTGAACCGGGTCGTGCGCCGGCGCATCGCGAAGCACATCGGAGGGCTCCGGCACCGCCACATCGAGCGAAGCCTCGTGATGCAGCGCATCGACATTGGGGAAGTAACGGTACGCGGTCGCGCGCGACACCGCGGCCTCTTCGGCGATCTCCTCCAGGCTGGGCTTGCGCCCCTGCTTCATGAGGCGCGCCGCGGCCTGGAGCAAGTCCTTGCGGGTGCGGCGTCGCTGGTTGGGACGGCCGACCGTTTCGGTGTCGCTCATCAGAGAACCTCCGCGCTACGCGCTGCGGTGCGAGCGCCTTCGGGCGGCCGTGCGTCGCTCATCAGACAACCTCCGCGCTACGCGCTGCGGTGCGAGCGCCTTCGGGCGGCCGTGCGTCGCTCATTGAGGCAGCTGGCGAATGATCGCCGCAAGGTCGAGCCACACGTTCTCGCGCCGGATGTCGCCGGCATCGGTGAACTCGACGACATGCAGCAGTCGGAATTCGAGTGGACGGTCGCGGCCTTCGAGGCCGAAGGGACGACCCGGCGCCCTGCCCCGCCACATCGATTCGTCGACCATGAAGTTGTCGCCGTAGAGGCGGCGGGTGCATTCGACGCTGCTGTCGGACAGGTCGTTGAAGAGCGCCTCGTAGAACGGACGGGCCCCCGCATGGCCGCGCGTCGGCCCTGTGGGCGCGCCGACGATGTCGTGTTCCACGTCAGGCGACAGGGTGGCGAGCACGCCCTCGACGTCGTCCCGGGCCTCGAAACCGAAGTGCTCGTCCATCTTGCGATCCATCTGCGCGCGCGTGAGTGCCATGGCGGTTCTCCTGTGGGTTGTTGAGTTTGCCGCCAACTCTAATGAGACAAAAATCTCATTACAAGAAAACAATCTTGATTCGCGAATCCGGTCTCATTGCGAAAATCTATGCTTCCCGTCGCCGAGCTGCTTGCGCCGGTACTCGCCCTGCCGCGCGAACATCCAGCCGGGGTATTCGGCCGGAAGCTGGCTTGCCGCGCCGAGCCTTTCGAGTTCGGCTGCGCTCAACGCGACCTTGGTCGCAGCGATGTTGTCGGCAAGCTGGTCGGGCCGCTTCGCGCCGATGATCACGCTCGTCACCTGCGGTTGATGGAGCAGCCACGCGAGCGCGATCTGCGCGACCGACACGCCATGCGCCTCGGCAATCGGGCGCATCGCATCGATGCAGTCAAACGCGCGATCCTTGTTCACTGGCGGGAAGTCGAAGGTCGTTCGGCGGCTGCCCTGCTCCGCCTGCTGCTCGCGTCCGTACTTGCCGCTGAGCAGGCCGCCCGCCAGCGGGCTCCACACCATCAGGCCGACGCCTTCGCTCGCGAGCATTGGCACCAGTTCGCGCTCGAGATCGCGGCCCGCGATCGTGTAGTAGGCCTGCAGCGATTCGAAGCGCGAGAGGCCGAACCGCTCGGCCACGCCCAGCGCCTTCACGATCTGCCACGCGGCCCAGTTGGAAACGCCCACGTAGCGCACATGGCCCTGTCGCACGAGCTGATCGAGCGCACGCACGGTCTCCTCGATCGGCGTGGCCGGGTCGAATCCGTGGATCTGGTAGAGGTCGATGTGGTCGAGCTGCAAGCGCGCGAGGCTCGCCTTCACGCCGTCCATGATGTGCCCGCGCGAAGCGCCGCGCGCGTTCGGGCCGGACCCCATCTCGCTGAAGACCTTGGTCGCCACGATCACGTTCTCGCGCGGCACCTTGAGGTTCTTCAATGCCTGCCCGGTGATCTGCTCCGACAGGCCGCCCGAATAGACGTCGGCGGTGTCGATGAAATTGATGCCGGCATCGAGCGCCGATCCGACCAGCCGCTCGGCATCCGCCTGCTGCAGGTCGCCGATCTGGGACCAGATGCCCTCGCCGCCGCCGAAAGTCATGGTGCCCAGGCAAAGCTCGGACACGAAGAGGCCGGTGCGGCCCAGTGGTAGGTAACGCATGGAAAGGATCTCCTTGAAGCGAATCCCCCAGCATAGGCGGGCGCACGGAATCCTGCAGGCTGCGCGACCGCATCCTTTCGGGCGGCTGGATCGTCATGGAGATGTCACATGCAACCATCCGGCGCCGCGGAGAAAGGAATCCCCATGAAGCGCATGATCCGATACCGCCTCAAGGCCGACTGCGTGGCTGAGAACGAGCGTCTCGCCGCCGCCGTGTACGAGGAGCTTCGCCGCGTCAGGCCCGCCGGCCTGCGCTACGCCACCTTCCGGCTCGACGATGGGGTGAGCTTCGTCCATCTCGTGTCCTACGAGGAGAACACTGCGACCGATACCCTGACCTCGCTCGCCTCGTTCAAGGCCTTCACGGCAGGCGTGCGCGATCGCTGCGAAGATCCGCCGGTCACGACCGAATTGAAGGAGATCGGCTCCTATGGCTTCTTCGACCGATGAACCGGATTCGATCATCGCGGCGCTCGAAGAGGGCCGCCGGCGGTTCCTGGCGCTGGTCGGCGACATCCGGCCGGAGCTGCATCGCTACTGCACCCGGATGACCGGCTCGGTCGCCGACGGCGAGGACGTGGTGCAGGACACGCTCGCGCGCGCCTACTACCAGCTGCCCGAGCTCAAGGAGCTGCCGCCGCTGCGGCCCTGGCTCTTCCGCATCGCGCACAACCGCGCCATCGACCACATTCGGCATGAAGCGCATCGGGTTTCGGAGCCGATCGACCTCGCGCTGGATGTGGCCGATCGCGAAGACCACGCACCCGACCAGGCACTCGCACGCAGCCAGGCAGTGCATGCTGCCCTCTCCTGCTTCCTTCAGCTCGCGCCCGCGCAGCGCGGCTGCGTGATCCTCAAGGACGTGCTCGACCACTCGCTGGAGGAGATCGCCGACGAACTCCAGCTGAGCGTGCAGGCGGTCAAGGCCGCGCTGCACCGCGGCCGGCAGCTCCTGCGCGCGCTGCCTCCATCCGCAACCGAAACACGACCTCCACAGAAGCCGGTCTCGCCGGAATTGGCGCGCTACGCGACGCTCTTCAACGCGCGCGACTGGGACGGCGTGCGCGCGATGCTGGCGGACGACGTGCGTCTCGATCTGGTCTCACGGCGCAAGGCTGCGGGGCGGCGCGAGGTCAGCCTCTATTTCGGCAACTACGGGCGCGTGAGCGACTGGCATCTGGTGCCGGCCCACCTCGACGGCCACGAGGTGCTGGCGGTGATGCGCGAACCCGCGGCGGCGCGGCCCGGCTACTTCGTCGAGCTCCAATGGCGCGATGGCCTGCTGATCGCCATCCGCGACTATCGCTACGTGCCTTACATCGCGCGGGAGGCGGCGTTGGTCCTGGCGCGCTGAACTGCGTGCGCGCAGTCGCGGTCGGCGCCGGTCAGCGGACTGCCACGCCCCAGGGCAGCTTGCCGACAGGCACGTCCGCGACCTTGGTGTTCGTGCCCGTATCGATGACCGACACGCTGCCCGAGCGACCGCACGCCACATAGAGCTTGCCGCCGTCCGGCGTGAGCGCCATGTTCCAGGGCCGCTGCCCCACCGGGATGGTCGCGACGACCGTGTCGGTGGCTGTGTCGATCACCGACACACTGGCGTCGCCGCCGTTCGACACGAAGACGCGCTTGCCGTTCGGGTGCACCGCAATGCCGTTGCTTCGCAGGCCGGCGCTGATCCTCTTCAGCACGCCGAACGTGATGGCGTCGATGACGAAGACCTCGTTCGAATTCTCCGCAGCGACGTAGGCGCGCCGCCCGTCTGGCGAGAAGCCGATGCCGCGGGGCCGTGCACCCACGGGCACCTGCGCGACCTGCTGGCGTTTCTGCACGTCGATGATGTCGACCGCGCCCCCGTCTTCCGCACTGACGAACAAGATCTTGCCGTCCGGCGAGAAGACGGCGTGCTCGGGGTTCTTGCCACGCACCTTGACGACGAAAGCCTTGCGGTTGTCGCGCGTGTCGACGAAGGCCACGTCGTTCGACTCCTCCACCGCCGCCGCGACCCAGCGGCCGTCCGGCGAGATGCCGACCCCCTCTGGTGATTCGCCCAGATCGATGCTGCCGGTCATGCGCCGGCCGGCAAGGTCGATCAGCACCAGCCGGTTGTTCGGCTGGTCGCTCACGTAGGCGGTGCGCCCGTCCGCGCTGATGGCCGTGCCGCGCGGCTTCTTGCCCGCGGCGATGTCGGCGACCACCTTGTCGGTGGCCGTGTCGATCACGCTCAGCGTGCCCGATCCCTCGTTGGGCACATAGGCGAACGGAGCGGCCGCAGCCAGAAGCGGTGCGGCGAAAACCCAGGCGAGCCACGGGTGCCATGAGAGAAACCTGAACGTCATGCGACCTCCTCCCTTGAATAAGCGGACGCTAGTTCAGCATACGCGCGAAGACGCCATCGCGGTCCAGCACCGCATGCTTGAGCGCCGCGAGCACGTGTCCCGCGATGAGCGCGCTGAACACCAGGGCCGTCGTCACATGCACGCCGTTGAAGAACGCATACACCGAAGGCAGCGGCGGCCCCCACGGCGGCCATGCGATGCCAAAGAAGGTGATGCCGAATCGGCTGAAGTTCGACGCGATGTAGCCCGACAGCGGCATCACCGCCATGCAGACGTAGAGCGCCGCGTGCACCGCTCGCGCGGCCCGGCGCTCGGCCTCCCCCATCGTGGCAGGCCAGGGAGGCGGCGCATGCAAAAGCCGCCAGCACAGGCGCGCGGCGATCAGCAGGCCCAGCACGATCCCGAACGACTTGTGCAGGTTGACCACGCCGGATCGCGCCGGCGTGGCGCGCGGCGCGATCTCGTCCAGAAGGAAGCCGAAGGCAATCTGACCAAGCAGCGCCACACCCAGCAGCCAATGCAGCCAAACGGCGGTGCGCGTGTAGCGCACGGAGGCCGGCACCTGCGGACTCTTGATCGATATTGATGATATACCGTGCGTTTGAATTGACATTCCTCAGCATCTCAGAGACCCGTCAGGAAGTGCCCGAGGTTCTCGATGTCCTGCGCGCTCAGCGTGTTCGCCACGCTGGTCATGTTGCCGGCATCGTTGGTGCGCCTCCTGGCCTTGAAATCGCTGAGCTGCTTGATGATGTAGTCGTAGTTCTGCCCCGCCACGCGCGGAATCTCGTTCTGCCCGGCGAAGCCGCCGAGGTGGCACATGGTGCAGAGCGTCTCTTCGGCCTTGAGCTTGCCGAGCTTCACCTTGTCGGGATTGGGAAGGAACTTCTGGCGGGGCGGCTTCTGCGTCGAGAAGTAGCTGGCGAGCTCATGCATGTCGTCCCGGGTCATGGCGGTGTGCGACATGACCTCGTTGGTCCGTCGCCCTTCCTGGAAGTCGCGCAACTGCAGATAGATGTAGCGCGAGGACTGCCCCGCAATGATCGGGTAGACCGGCATGATCGGCTGCCCATCGGCCCCATGGCATGCCGCGCATGCCGCCGCCTTCGCGGGCACCGCCGGTTGCTGCGCCGCCGATTGCTGCGCCCAGGCCAGACCGCTCGCGAAGACCATCCACCCCCCGAACACCAGCGCCCTTCCACAACCGATGGCACCCGCGGAACCGGCTTCGCCGGCCCGCCGGGTGCGCCCCCTCGAGGGGGTGTCCGAGTCACACGAAGTGGACAAGGCTGGGGGTGCTCTCATCACAACGCGAATACGACCACGGAGTTGCCGCGCTTGAAATCGAGCTGCGTGTTGCCACCCGCTGCCACGGCGATGTACTGCTTGCCATTCACGGTGTACGACACCGCCGGTGCATTCACGCCTGCGCCGCACTGATACTCCCAGAGCTTCTTGCCGGTCTTCGCGTCGAAGGCGCGGAAGAGGCCGTTTCCTTCGCCGTTGAAGACCAGGTTGCCGCCCGTCGCGAGCACGCCGCCGATGAGGGGCTCTGCCGTGTCGAACTTCCACGCCAGCTTGCCGGTGTCGAGGTTCACCGCGGCGAGCCGCCCCCATTGCTTCTCGGAAGGGATCACCTTGAACGCGCCGCCGAGCCACAGCTTGCTCCCGCCGGGGTATTTGGCTTCCTCGACGTGATAGGTCATCGGCTGATGCAGGTTGGCCGCGTAGGCGATGCGCAGGTTCGGGTTGATCGCCATCGGGCTCCACTCGACGCCGCCGTTGGCACCGGGCAGCATGCGCGCGCCGTCCTTGGTCGGCAGCACCCACATGTTCTCCTGCGGCACCATCGCTTCGCTGTAGCGAATCAGCTCGCCGGTGGCGCGGTCGTGCACATAGACGTGCCCGGTCTTGCCGCCATGGATCGCGACCTTGCGCACCTTGCCGTCCTTGCCCTTCGCCTCCGTCAGGATCACGGGCGATGCCGCGTCGAGATCCCACACGTCGTGCGGCACGTACTGGTAGTGCCACTTGTAGGCACCGGAGTTGAGATCGATCGCCACGATCGAGTCGGTATAGAGGTTGTCCCCGGGCCGCTCGGCGCCATAGAGGTCAGGACTCGGGTTGCCCACCACGAAGATCACCGAGTTGGTTTCCTTGTCGATCGCGGGCGCCATCCACACGCCGCCGCCCAGCGTCTTGTAGAAATCGCCGCCCGCCTTCTCGAACTGAGCCTTCTCGGCCGCGATGTCCCGGAGCATGTTGCGCTGTGTCGCGTCGTTCTGCGCCCACACGCCCTCGTGTCCCTTCTCGGGGATGGTGTTGAATGTCCACAGCAGCTTGCCGTCGTTTGCGTCGAAGGCTTTCACGAAACCGCGCACGCCGTACTCGCCGCCGTTGGTGCCGATGAGTACCTTGCCGTCCACCGCCACGGGCGCCATGGTCTCCGAGTAGCCTTGCTCGGGATCCGCGATCTGCGAGGACCAGAGCAGCTTGCCCGTCTTCGCATCGAGGGCGATCAGCCTGGAATCGAGCGTGCCCATGTAGAGCTTGTCGCCCATGACCGCGACACCGCGGTTGTTCGGGCCGCAGCAGAAGGTCGTGACCGGCCCCATCTTGTGCTTGTAGTGCCAGAACTCCTTGCCCGTAACCGCGTCGACCGCATAGACATGGTTGTACGAGGTGGAGAGGAACATCACGCCGTCGACCACGATCGGCGCGGTTTCCATCGACTCGACCACTTCGGTCTGGAAGGTGAAGACGGGGCGCAGCTTCGAGACATTGGCCGTATTGATCTGCTTCGCCGGATAGAACCGGGTCTGCGCATAGCTCATGTTCGAGTGCAGGAAGTTGTTCGCATCCTTGTCGGCGGCGTCGAGCTTCTGCTGCGGCACCGAGATCGTCTTGGGCACCGGCGAGCCGGTCGTGCCCTGATTCGGCACTTCACCCTGACCGAAGGCACCGAGGGAAACGAGGCCGAGCACAGGCCCGGCAACGAGCGTACGGCGCAGGAGGTGATGCGGGAACCTGGTCTTCTTCATCGCGGGTCTCCTCAGGCTTGTTGTAAGCCTCTCTTGCCACCGCGGCGACCCGGGAACCGGCGTCGCAAGGCGCATGCGGGGCGACGGTGGTTGCGCGCCCGCGACAGGCTGAAACCGCTCTGAAGATGGCGGTCCTGCCTCGCCTCGCTTGCAAGCGTAGCCACATTCAGGTCCACTGAATAGTGGATTCTTTCGGTGCACCGCAGCATTCGACGACTGGAGAATCGGCCATGAATCGATCCGCCTCACTGCTCCGCCACGGACTGCATTCGCTGATGCCCTGGGCCTTCGCGATCGCGCTCTGCGCATCGCCCGGCGATGCCGCCGCGCAGGCCGAGTCCGACCCCAGTCCCCATGCCCAACTCCTCGTCGCGGCCCGCCAAGGCAAGGTCGAGCGCGTCAAGGAACTGCTCGCCAACGGCGCTTCGGTCAACGCCCGCAACCCCGTGGGCAAGACACCCCTCTTCATCGCCTGCGAGAAAGGCAACACCGCGCTCGGCATGGTGCTGATCGATGCCAAGGCCGACGTCAATCTCGCATCGACCGCCCAAGTCACGCCATTGATGGCCGCCAGCTACAGCGGCGAAGCCGAACTCGTGAAGCGCCTGCTCGCCGCCGGCGCGCGCACCGATCCGGTGGACCGCATGAACAAGTCAGCGCCGGTGTACGCAGCCGCCCAGGGCAACACGGCCGCGCTCGATGCGCTGCTCGGCGCGGGCGTCGACGTGAATGCAACCTACGAGCACAACCTCACACTCCTGATGTGGGCCGCCGGGCAAGGGCACGCGGACACGGTGCGCCTGCTGCTCACGCGCGGCGCGAAGGCCGACATGCGCGACGATCGCGGCCTGACTGCCTTCGACATTGCGCGCGGTGCCGGGCAGAGCGAGGCGGTGCAGGCGGCCGGGCTGCACTAGCATCACGGCCTCGACGCTTTCGCTCCCGACAGCCAGCCCCTATGGCGGAAAAAATTTCGACTCCCTCAACCCCCGACTACTGCATCCGCCCTTGGCAGGACGAGGACGTCGTCTCCCTGACGCACCACGCCGACAACCGAAAGATCTGGCGCAATCTGACGGACCTGTTCCCGCATCCCTATACCGAGGCCGATGCGGCACGATGGATCGCGACAGCACGGGACGCAAGCCCCAGCATTCATCTCGCGAAGCATCGGTATTCGAGTGGAATCCGGCCTCGATGCGGGTGCTCGAGAAGGTGGGCTTCACACGCGAAGGCGTGCTCCGGCGCAGCGTTTTCAAGGATGGCCGGCGGATCGACAGCGTGATGTACGCGATGCTCCGGGGCGATCGTGCAGGCTGATTGACCCCTTCGGCGCCGAGCCGCAACTGCGTCGCCCTGGCCGGCTACGGCGCCTCGGAAGGGGCCTTCTCCCCATCCGGCTTCGAGCCCTTCTTGCGCGCAGCGCGGGCATCCTTCTTCGCCTGCCGCTCCGCATCCAGCCGCTGCCCTTCCGCAAGCCATTGCGCGAACTCCTCGGGCGTCTCGAGCGTGATGCGACCCATGTTGCCGCTTCGGAACTCAAGCATCACGATCTCGGCGGCCTTCTGCGTGTTGACCTTGCCCTTGCCCAGCAGCGCGCCGCGCTTGCGGCCGATCGCGTCGAGCACCTCGTCGTCGGTGAGCCCCGCGATCGGTTCGATCTTGAAGCGCGCCTCGACCAGCGCCGCGTAGTGCTGCTTCAGGTACGAAAGCAGCTCCAGCGCCACCAGCTCCTCGTC
This sequence comes from Variovorax sp. YR216, assembly GCF_900107745.1. GTDB lineage: Bacteria > Pseudomonadota > Gammaproteobacteria > Burkholderiales > Burkholderiaceae_C > Variovorax. The sequence goes on from NZ_FNRO01000001.1 coordinate 927,189, forward strand.
GAAGGCATTGCGTCCGACCGCGCCGCTGGCGGCGAGGTTGTAGCCGCTCTTGGCGACGATGATGCGCGGCCACAGCATGCCGGGCGTGTCCCACAGGTAGAAGTCGTCGGCCAGCACGATGCGCTGTTCGAGCTTGGTGATGCCGGCCTCGTCGCCGGTCTTGGCCTTGCGCGTGCCGGTCAGCGTATTGATGAGCGTCGACTTGCCGACGTTGGGGATCCCGCAGATCAGAACGCGCATCGGCTTGGCCATGCCGCCGCGATTCGGCGCGAGCGCGTGGCAAGCATCGATGAGCTGGCGCGCCGGCGCGGTCTGGCTCGCGTCGAGGCCGATGGCGCGCGTGGCGGGCTGGGCGTTGTAGTGCGCGAGCCAGGCTTCCGTTTGCGCCGGATCGGCGAGGTCCTGCTTGTTGAGCAGCTTCAGGCCCGGCTTGTGTCCGGTGAGGTCGGCCAGCATCGGGTTCGCGCTGGAGCCGGGCAACCGCGCATCGAGCAGCTCGATGACGACGTCGATGTCCTTGATGCGCTCGACGATGGCTTTCTTGGTCAGGTGCATGTGACCGGGGAACCACTGGATGGCCATCGCGAATGTCTTTCTCTCTTGTCGGTGAACGGACCGCGGATTGTCGCGCGCCCGGTCAGGCCCTGAGCGCAGACCGGTAGCGCCGGCTGCACGGGATGCGGGTGCCGTCGCGCATGTGCAGCCGGGCCTCGCCGCCGTCCAGCGGCTCGATCTCCGCGATGCGGTCGAGGTTGGCCGCGTAGCTCCGGTGCACGCGCACGAAGCGCGCCGGGTCGAGTTGGGTGAGGAAGTCGGTCAGCGTGGCGCGCAACAGGTAGTCGTGGCCGTTGACGCGCAGGCCGACGTAGTTGCCCTGCGCCTGCAGCCAGTCGATATCGGCGGCCGCGATGAGGAATTCGCGGCGCAGCTTGCGCACGAGGAAGCGGTCGGGCCGCTGGGACGGCGAGCCGGGCGCGTCGGGCGACGGCCCGGCGGCCGGCCCGGGCTCCGGCGCGCCTTCGGGCGCATCGAGCACCCGCGCCTCGCCCTGCAGCCGCAGCACGAAGACCCGGTAACTCCACAGCGCAATGAGGATCAGCACATAGGTCCGCGCGTCCTTCAGGTACTCGTAGGGCCACTTCGAAAGCCAGTCGCCGAAGTCGTAGCGGCTGCCGGCCCAGAGATAGACAAGCTGCCGCAGGCCGACCATCAGCGCCACGTGGAGCAGGCTGAACGCGACGCTGCCCAGCACATGCCAGCCAAGGTTGCGCCGCCAGGCACCCCGCCTGAGCGGAAAGCGCCGCTCGAAGGCGACCACTGCCGGCACCAGGGCCAGCAGCGCGAGGTGGCTGGTCAGCTCCCAGGCCACCGGCTGCCAGGTGGCGATGTCGCGGCCGGACTGGCGCACGTCGATCACCGCGATCACGGTGCTGATCGCCGCCTGTACGGCCATGACCACCACCCAGAAGCCACCTTCGGCCCATCGCCGGTAGGGCTGGTAGCGCTCGAAGAGGTTCTGCCCGGATTCAGTCATCGCCCGGATTCTCACGAATCCGGCTGCGTGGCGGCCCATTTCGTCCCTCCGGGCCGCCGCTCGTCACAAAGCGGCCGCGGGTCGTCCCCTCGATCCGCCCCTGTCCGGTGCGCGCTCGCACCATCCGGTCCAACCAAGGAGCGATCCCATGACCACCGAACGGCGACACGACATCGACGCACTGCGGGCGCTGGCCTTCGCATTGCTCATCCTCTACCACGTGGGCATGTACTACGTGGCCGGCTGGCCCTGGCACATCAAGAGCCCGCACGCGGCGGAATGGCTGCGGTGGCCGATGGTGGTCGTCAATGTCTGGCGGATGGACCTGGTGTTCCTGATCTCGGGCGTCGCCTTCGGCTTCCTGAGCCGCGGCCGCGGACCGATGTCGCTGATCGGCCATCGCACCGTCCGGCTTTTGCTGCCGCTCGTCTTCGGGATGGCCGTTGTCGTGCCCTACCAGGCCTACGCCCAAGGCGTTGCGAACGGATTGGTGGCGCCGGGCTTCGCAGCCTTCATGCTGCGCTACCTGTCGGGCGGGCCGTGGCCGAAGGGCGCCTTCGACGGGTCGGACTTTCCGATGACCTGGAACCATCTCTGGTACCTGGCCTACCTCTTCGTCTACACGGCGATCCTGGCCTTGCTGCTGCCGGTGCTGCGCTCTGCGGCCGGCCGTCGGCTGCGCTCGGCGTTCCTGCGCCTTCGCGGCTGGCGACTGATCGCGGTGCCGACGGTGCCGCTGCTGCTGTTCACGCTCTGGCTGTCCCCGTGCTTCCCGGCGACGCACGACATGGTCCATGACTGGTACCTGCACGCGCTGTACTTCACCGTGTTCCTCTACGGGTACTGGATGGGCGTCCACGAAGACATCTGGCGCGAACTGGAGCGGCTGCGCCGTCCGGCGCTGGCGCTCGCGGCGGCGTGCATCGCCATCTATCTCTCGCTCCGCTTCTTCGCCTTCGGTGCGACTGCAGCCGCCTGGATCGCCCATGCCCTGCGCGCCGCGTACCTCTGGACGGCCATCATGGCGATCCTCGGATTCGCGCACCGCCACCTCAATCGGCCCTGGCCCTGGCTGCGCTGGGCCAATGAGTCGGTCTATCCGTGGCACATGCTGCACCAGACGCTGATCATTGCGGCGGCCGTCGCACTGGCGCCGCTTCGGCTGGGGCCGGTGCTCGAACCCGCCGCCATCGTCGGCCTGACGGCTGGCGGGTGCTGGGTGCTGACCGATGCGTTGATCCGGCGCCTGCGCTGGCTGCGCCCGCTCTTCGGGCTGCCGCGCCGAACGCCGCCGCGGGCATCGCGGAATGGAAGCACCGCCATTGTGGGCATTTGAACCCCGGCGCCGCAACACGCATGCTAGAGGCCTGCCCACCGGCAGCGAAAGGCGCACACCATGCAGATCCAGGTCAACACGAGCAACGGCGTCGAAAACAAGGAAAAACTGGAACGATGGGCCGACGGCCAGCTACGGCAGGACCTCAGCCGCTTCATCGATACGGTGACGCGCGTAGAAGTCCATCTCAGCGACGAGAACCACACCAAGGGCGGCGCCATGGACAAGCGCTGCGTCATGGAAGCCCGGCTTGTCCACCATGAGCCCCTGGCCGTGACCCAGCACGCTGCGAGCCTCGACGAGGCCTTCCGCGGCGCGTCGGACAAGCTCAGGCGATCGCTCGACAGCGCGCTCGGCCGGCTCTACAACCATCGCGACCGCGATTCGATCCGAACGAGTGCCGAAGAGATGGGCGACGAGGGGAATGCCCCTTGAGCCTCGCCAGGCACGCGCCGCGCGGTGCATTCCGCGCGTCGGCGGCGCTGACATGCCTGCTGCTGGGCTGCGGCCTGGCAGGCGGCGCGTCCGCGGGCAGCATCAGGGGCAAGGTGATGTTCGCAGGCACCGCGCCCGCCGCCGCGAAGGTCCCGGTGACCATCGACCAATACCTCTGCGGCAACGAGAAGCCCGCGGACGACCTGCAGATTTCGTCCGCGCGCGAGATCCGGAACGCGGTCGTGTGGATCGAGAACGCGCCGGCCGAAGCCGCGCCCGCGGCCATGCAGAAGGTGGAGGTGGACCAGAAGGGCTGCAGCTTCGTGCCGCGCGTCGTCGTGGTGCCGGCGGGCGGCACGGTCGATTTCCTCAACAGCGACCGGCTGCTCCACAACATCCACGCGACGCCGAAGACCAACGTGTCGTTCAACCGCACCCAGCCGATGGGCCGCACGATCCCGATCACCTTCGCGCAGCCGGAGATCGTCCGCATCAACTGCGACCTGCATTCGTGGATGACCGCGTGGGTGGTGGTCGCGGCGCACCGCTTCTATGCGGTCACCGGGCCGGACGGCGGCTTCTCCTTCGACGATCTGCCGCCGGGACAGTACAGACTGCAGGTCTGGCACGAGCGGCTCGGCACCGTGCCGGCGAGCGTCACTGTGGGCGAACGACAGCCGGCGCAGGTCAGCGTCGAGATGAAGACGCGCTGAAGCGCTGCGACATCGCGCGAACAGGCTCAAGGAACGACGGTGATCTTCTTCGACGCCTCCCAGGCGGCTGAATGCGTCGGCTCGACGATCGCGCGGAGCAAGCCGCCCTCGTCCAGCGCCACGGTGAAGGTCACCGTCGGCGCCGAATACACGGGATGCAGGTAGGTGCGCGCGATCTCCACCGAGTCCTTGTACAGCGCGATGTAGCGCACGAAGTGCTCCTGCAGCGACGGATGCATCGATTCCGCCCCGACGCTGACGGTCACCGTGAACCACGCGCCGCGCTTCACGCTGTCCGGCGCGGTGATCTTCGGCGTGTGCTTGCCGTCGAAGCCCTTGTGCAGTTCGCGGAACTCGGGCGTGAACTGCTGGGCTTGGTCTTCCTCGGCGTGGGCGGCGACCACCATGCCGAGGCCCATGGCAACGGCCACCGCCGCCACCAGGGACGGACGAAGGCTGGAAATCCCGCGGAACCGGCTTGGCCGGGCCGCTGGGATTGCCCCCTGGAAGGGGGTGCAGAGCCACACGAAGTGGGCGAGGCTGGGGGTGTTCATAGGTCCGGAAGGAACTGCTTGACCATCTTCAACAGTTCGCTCGGGCTGTAGGGCTTGGCGATATAGCTCGAAGCCCCCGCCTGCATGGCCTTGTCGCGATCGCCGCTCAGCGCATACGAGGTGATGACGATCACCGGGATGTGACGCGTGTCGGCCTCGGTGGTCAGCAGCTTCGTCGCATCGAGACCCGACATCTTCGGCAGCTGCACGTCCATCAGGATCAGGTCCGGCAGCTCGGTGCGCGCGAGCGCCACACCGGTCTCGCCATCGGCTGCCTCGTACAGCTTGCAGGCCGACCGGCTGAGCAGTTGCCGGACGATCTTGCGGTTGTAGGCGTTGTCCTCGACGTAGAGGATCTTGCGTTCGCTCATTTGGCGACCTCCGTGCTTTGCACTGCGGTGCGAGCCCCCTTCGGAACGGCCGGGCGGGGGCTCATTGCGATACTCCGCCCGCGTGCAGGGGCACGGAAAACCGGAAGGTCGAGCCCTTCCCCAGTTCGCTCTCGACCCAGATGCGGCCGCCGAGGCGTTCCACGAACTTCTTCGAAATGCTCAGGCCGAGCCCGGTTCCGCCGAACTCGCGCGTGATGGTGGTGTCCACCTGCCGGAACTCGGTGAAGATGTTGTCGAGCTCTTCCTCCGCGATGCCGATGCCTGTGTCGGAAACGCTGTAGATGAGCTCGTCGCCCACGAGCGCCACCGCGATGTCCACCCGGCCCTTGCGCGTGAACTTCAGCGCATTGCCCGCGAGATTGGTGAGGCACTGGGTGAGCCGGCCGCTGTCGCCGTAGGCCGTGGGCAGGTCGTCCGGCACGTGCGCGTCGAACACCAGCCCCTTCTCGGCGGCGATCGATCGCAATGCGGTTCGCACCGTATGGACCACGTCGCTGACAACGTATTCCTCGAGTGCGAGCTCCATGCGCCCGGCTTCGATCTTCGAGAGATCGAGCACATCGTTGATGAGGCGCAGCAGGTTGCGTCCGTTCACCTGGATGTCCGCCAGCGGCTCCTTCAGCTCGAAGGGCACGTCGCCGTAGATGCCGTCCATCATCATCTCGCTGAACCCGAGGATCGCGTTCATCGGGGTGCGCAGTTCGTGGCTCATGTTCGCGAGGAACTCCGACTTGGCCTTGCTCGCGCTGGACAACTGCTCGTTGAGATCGACGAGCTCCGCGGCAGCCTGCCGCTGCGACTGGTCGAAGCGTTGCAGTTGCTGGCTCACGTGATTCATCCGGTCGGCGAGCGCGCCGAACTCGTCACGGTTGGGCACCGAGATTTTGCGCCCGAAGTTGCCGGCCGCGACATCGTCCAGGAACACGTGCGCGGCGCGCACCGGCAGGATGAAGGACCACGAAATCACGAACCCGCACAACCATGCGAGCAGGACCGCGGTCACCGCGAAGGCCGAGGTCAGGATCAGCGAGCGGCGGTTCGCCGCGCTCACGCTCTCGCGCAGACGGGCCATGCGGTCCTGCTCCGCTTCCACGAGCTGGCCCATGTAGAGCGCAATCTGCTCGTCGAGCCGCTCCTGCCGCTGGAGAAGATCGGACGTGATGCGCTCCAGGTTGCCGTCGCGGATCGCATTCGCGATGTCGGCGACCACGCCCATGGCGTCGTCCTGCGAGGCGCGGATGCGGTCGATCAGGCCCTTCTGCCCCGAACCGGTCGCCGTGTCGAGCTTGGCCAGCGATTCATTGAAGCGGTTGTTTTCCCGCAGGATGCGTTCGATCGCGGCCTCGTCCTTCGAGAGCATCGCGAGCGCGGTGAAGTGCATCTGCCGGTCCAGCGCATGCTGGCTCTGCTGCGACCAGTTGACCCGCTCGTGCGCCTCGTCGAGCAGACGGCTCTGTTCGGTGGTGTTGACCAGCATCATCAGGCTGGCCACCGCCATCGCGATGAACAGCAGCGTGATGATCAGGAAAGCGAACAGCAGCTTGGTGTGCACCGAGGCGCGAACACCCGCCACCCTTTGCACCAGCCCGGAGAAGGGTGAGCGCTTCAATACCCGCGTGACAAGCTGCTCGAGTTGGATGCCGGGCTCCCTCAATCGGTCGAAGGCCCCTCCCTGCGCAGCGGATAGTCGGCGACATCCCGGCCAGCGTCAAGATTGCGCCGGCCGTGCCACCGAGGGCGCGGTGTCAGCCCCCGCGCGCGTTCGCCATCGCCTTGCCGACTTCGTTGCTGCCCTGCGCAGCGCCGCTTTGCGGGACGATCTCGCCGTTGCGGTCCGTCACTTCGGCGAGACGCTCGGCGAGCTGCTCGGGCGCATCGGCGCCGAAGCCGATCCACGCACCCTGGGTGAGCGTGATGTGCGCAGCCTCGAAGACGCCGGCGCCTGCGCAAAGGATCTGGCGGGTGGGCGCGTCCTGCGCCGCGAGCACCAGCATCGCCGGCACCACCGCTTCGGGCTTGAGCGCATCGAGCACTTCCTGCGGCATCAGGTCCTCGGTCATGCGCGTGGCCGCGGTCGGCGCCAGGCAGTTCACGCGGATGTCGTTCTTCGCACCTTCGAGGCTCAGGGTCTGCATCAGGCCCACCAGCGCGAGCTTGGCGGCGCCGTAGTTGCTCTGGCCGAAGTTGCCGTACAGGCCCGAGGACGACGTCGTCATCACGATGCGGCCGTACTTCTGCTCGTTCATGATCGGCCAGACGGCCTTCGTGCAATGCACCGCGCCCATGAGGTGGACGTCCATTACCAGTCGGAAATCGGCGAGATCCATCTTGGCGAAGCTCTTGTCGCGCAGGATGCCGGCGTTGTTCACCAGGATGTCGATGCGACCCCAGGCGTCGAGCGCCTGGCGCACCATCGCCTGCACCGCCTCGAAGTCGGTCACCGAGGCGCCATTGGCGATCGCCTCGCCGCCCGCGGCCTTGATCTCGTCGACCACGGCCTGCGCTGCACTCGTGGAGCCGCCGGAACCATCGCGCGCACCGCCGAGGTCGTTGACCAGAACCTTGGCACCGCGCGCCGCGAGGGCCAGCGCGTGCTGGCGGCCCAGACCATTGCCCGCGCCGGTGACGATGGCGACGCGGCCCTTGAAATCGAGATTGCTCATGCTGGAAATGCTTTCGGAGGAAATCGTTGACGCCGTGCGTTTTACCCCAGAAAGCGGATGCCCCGGCCCGGTGACATCCCCGGCTCAGTCGTGTGCGTGACTCAGCCGCTCGCAGTAGTCCAGCAGCAGTTCGATCTCGGCCGACTTGTCGAAGAACGCGTCGGCACCCAGCGCCTTGGAGCGGGCGCGCATGTCGGGCGTGGCGTAGTTGCTCAAGACCACCACTTTCTGGTCTGCGCGCCGCTGCCGGCAGGCGTCGATCACGCCGAGCCCGTTGCCCTGGTCCAGGAACAGATCGACGATCGCCACGTCCCAGGCGTCCCGGTGCTTCTTGAGCCACCTGACCGCCTCGTCCTCGCCGCTCGCGTGGGCGACCACCACCGCGTCGGCGATGTCCTCGAGAAACCCTGTCAGGTTCTCGCGGATGACGGGGTTGTCTTCGACCAGATAGGTCTTGAAGGGCATGGCGTGCATGGGCAATCGTTCTGGAGGGTGGCGGTTTGACCGCCTTGATCCCCATCTTCGCTCCCGCTCACCTCGCCCGGGTGGGCCTTGGCGGCCAATTCGGGTAGGCAGGAACCTACCCACACATGACGGCAGCGCCGCTCAGAGCGCCGCGCTCTGGCTCACGGGCCCGGCCGCGAGTTCCGGCCAATGGTTCTTGAAGCCGAGTCGGGCAGGCGACACGTACTGTTCGCGGTAGATCTCGAACGGCATGGTGTCGCTGGCCTCGATGCGCTTCTGCTCGTCCAGCGATTCGCGCGTGAGGCGCTCGAATCCGGCACGCTGTTCGGCGGAGAACGGCAGAGCCAGCAGGGTTTCGCGCGTCTGCGCCGACTGGGCGCGCACGAAGCTCACGAACGAATCGTTGTGCGACGCCTTCATCGCCGCCAGCACGCGGGCGGACGGCAGGCTCGACGGGTCCTTCAGCGCGGCGGCGGCCGCCTGGACCGCCTCGGCGTGCTTGGAACCACCGTGTGCCGCATCGAGCGCGTCGGCGACCGGCACGAACTCCTGAAGCAGCTCGGCGCCCCATTCGGTGAGCAGTACCGGCTGGCCGGCGCGGCGCAGTTGCAGACCGGGCTCGCGGCCGCGCGCGGCGGCGAGGTGCTGGTTGTGCGCGAGATCGGCGATCTCCTCGCGCGTATCCGGCGGGCTGTCGATCAGCAGGCAGTGGAGCAGGAACACATCGAGGAAGCGCATCGTCTGCGCATTGATGCCGACCGGCTCGAACGGATCGAGGTCCATGAGACGCACTTCGACGTACTCCACGCCACGCTCGCGGAGAGCGTGCAGCGGACGCTCGCCCGGGTAGATCACGCGCTTGGGGCGGATCGTGCCGTAGAACTCGTTCTCGATCTGCAGCAGCGTGGTGGCGAGCTGGTTGTAGTCGCCGCCGAGGTTGCGGATGCCGATGGCCTCGTAGGCAGGCCAGGGGCGAGTCAGGGCGTCCTGCAGCGACGCGGCATAGCCGTCGAGGCTGTTGTAGCTCACCGCGAGCGATGCCTGCGCCTCGCTCTGGTAGCCCAGGCGGCCCATGCGCAGCGACGTGCCGTGGGGCATGTGCATGCTGCCTTCGCCGAGCGGCAGCAGCTCGTGCGGCCGGCCGTCGACGAAGCTCGAACACAAGGCCGGCGAAGCGCCGAACAGGTACAGCAGCAGGAACGCGTGGCGCCGGAAGTTGCGGATCAGCGCGAAGTACTGTTCGCTCGACACTTCCGGCAGCGACCAGTTGTAGTGGATGCCCGAGATGGTCTGCATGCGCCGGCCGTAGCGATGGCTCAGGCCCATGCGGTAGACGCTCTTGGCACGGCCCACGTTGGACGAGCCGTAGCGCCCGATCGGGATGGTTTCGTCGGTGGGCAGGCCACAGGGCATGCTCGACACCCAGAGGCGCTCGTCGCCGGCTTCGTCCAGCACGTGATAGGTGAACTGGTGGATCTGCACCAGCTCCTGGAGCACGGCTTCGACGTCCTTGTGCGCGCCGGTGATCAGCTCGACCTGCGACTCGCTGAAATCGGTGGTGATGTGCGGATGGGTCAACGCCGACCCCAAGGCGCCGGGATGCGGCGTCAGCGCGAGCTTGCCGTCCGGCTGGGCACGCAGGCTTTCCTTCTCGACCCCCCGCCGCACGCCCCTCAGCCGCGCAGCCGAGAGCGCTTCAATGCGCTCCTTCAAATTATTCATATGGATATAACCCATCTTTTTTCGTGGGGCTGGAAGGTAGCACGCCAAAAAGACTGTTGCTGGCCGAGGACCGTTGTCCCCGGTGCCGGCGGCTCATTCCGCCGGCAACCCACATGAATGGATGGCCCAATGCTAGGGCGTGTTCACCCTAGGCGAGCACCTTCAGCAGGTAGCGGTTGAGTTCGGCGATTTCCTCCATGCAGACGGAATGTTCCATGGGGTAGTCATGCCATTCGACCTGGTAGCCCAGGGCCGCCAGCGCATCGCGGCTCTGGGCGGCGCGGGCGATCGTGATCACGCCGTCGCGCGTGCCGTGGGCCTGGAAGATCGGCGTCGCCTGGTTGGCGGGATGGCGCTCGGCGGCCACCGTATGCGCCACCGGCAGATAACCCGAGAGGCCCACGATGCCCGCGAGCCGCTCCGGATGGCGCAGCGCGGTCATGAATGTCATCGCGCAGCCCTGTGAAAAGCCGGCGATCACGATGCGATTGGCCGGAATGCCGCGCGCCTTTTCATTGGCGATCAGCGCCTCGATGGCGGCCTGCGAGCGCCGCAGCCCCGCCTCGTCTTCCGGGTTGCCCGGACCGAGGATGTCGTACCACGCCGGCATGCGGTAGCCGCCGTTGATGGTGACCGGCATCACCGGCGCGTTGGGGAACACGAAGCGCACCGGGCCCACCGGCGAAAGGTCGAGTTCGTTGGCGATCGGCACGAAGTCGTTGCCGTCGGCGCCGAGGCCGTGCATGAGGATGATGGCGGCCTTCGGATTTGGGCCGGTTTCGATTTCGATCGGTGGGAGTGACATGGCCCCGACGTTACCCTAGAACGGCGCGCCGGCACGCTGTACACACTCCACGAACTGCTGCGCGGCCGGCGTGAGCTTATGGCCCCGGCGCTTGATGACGCACATGCTGAGCGTCGGCAGCGCTTCCTCGACCTCGATGCGGCGCACGCCGTAGCGCTTGAAGGCGACGTCGACCAGCGGCTCGACGAACAGTCCGACCAGGTCCATTTCACCGACCAGCCCCAACGCCACGGTGACCGAATTGCCGAAGACGATGCGCGCCGGCGGCGCAAGCCCGATCGGAGAAAAGATCGGGATGACCGATTCACGCGCCAGTTCGCCGTCGCCCGGCAGGATCCACTCCGCCCCGTGCAGCTGCATCAGCGAGCGGCAGTGACGCAGCGGATGGCCCACCCGCAGACCGACCGCCAGATGCACCGGAAACAGTTCGATGCCTTCGAATTCCGCATCGAGCGTCTGCCGCGCCACATGCGCGACCGCGAAATCCAGGCTGCCGTCGCGCATGCGCATCAGCATCCATGGCAGCACCGCCTCCGAGAAATGAACGTCGACAGCGGGCATGCGCGCATGAAACTCCTTGAACGCCGCCGGAAGCACCGTGAGCGCGGCCGAGGTGCTGACCGCCACCGCGATCCTGCCGGTCGCGCCATCGCGGATCTGCGCGATCTCCTCGCGCGCCCGCCGCATGTCCGCCAGCAGCAGGCGCGCGCGGGGCGCGAAAGCGTGCCCGTAGGCGGTGAGCTGCACGCCCTTGACGCTTCGCTCGACCAGTGGCGCGCCAAGCGCACGCTCCAGCTCGCGCACGATTTTCGTGACCGCCGGCTGCGAGACGCCCAGCACACGCGCAGCGCCACGGATGCTCAGTTGCTCGGCGACCGCGACGAAGGCCTGGAGCTGATTGATCTTCATGAAAACCAGAAGTTATCGTTTGATCTCAATTATTGTCTTTTCATGATCAAGACGTTTCCCTAGCATCCCGGCGCGACAACCCGATTACCAACAGCAATCCCACTCCCATGACCCAGCTCTCAGGCCGCATTCCCATGAGCCACCCAGCCGCGCCGAAGGCAGATGGCGAAGCCCTGCCGCGCGAACGTGCCCGCATGTCCCGGCGCCGGACCATCGTTGCCACGACCATCGGCAACGCGCTCGAGTTCTTCGATTTCACCGTCTACGGCTTCCTGGCCCTGGTGATCGGCAAGCTCTTCTTTCCGACCTTCAGTTCCTACGGGCAACTGCTGCTGACGGTGGCGAGCTTCGGCGTCGGGTTCATCGTGCGGCCGCTCGGCGGCATCGTGATCGGCAGCTACGCCGATCGCGCCGGCCGCAAGAAGGCGATGACGCTCACCATCTTCCTCATGGCGCTGGGCTGCGCCATGATCGCCTTCGCGCCCACCTACGCACAGATCGGCGTTGCGGCGCCCATCCTGATCGTGCTGGCGCGGCTGATCCAGGGCTTCTCGGCCGGCGGCGAGGTCGGCGCGTCCACCACGCTGCTGGTGGAACACGCCACGCCGAAGAACCGCGGCTACATGGCGAGCTGGCAGTTCGCCAGCCAGGGCCTGGGCATCCTGCTGGGCGCCGTGGTGGTCGGCGTGCTGCTGACCGCGCTGCCCGCGCAGGCGATGGAAAGCTGGGGATGGCGCGTACCCTTCTTGCTCGGCATGCTGATCGCACCGGTCGGCATGTACATCCGCCGGCATCTGGAGGAATCCCTCGACGTGCACGAAGCGCCGGCGACCACCGACGCGCCGCGCCCCCACGGCAGCCTGTCGGCCGTCTGCCGCGAGCACGGCAAGACGGTTCTGGCCGCCATCCTGAGCATCATCGGCGGCACCGCCGCAGCCTACGTGGTCACCTTCTACATGCCGACCTACGCGATCCGCGAACTCGGCCTGCCGCCGCCGGTCGCGCTGTTCGGCGCGGCGCTCACCGGACTGCTGTCGTTCGCACTCGCGCCGCTGGTGGGCGTGTGGTCCGACCGCATCGGACGCAAGCGGCTGATCGTCGCGAGCCGCGTGCTGCTGGCGCTCCTCATCTATCCGGGATTCCTGTGGCTCAACGCGTCGCCGACGCCCACCGCGCTGTACACGGTGGTCGGGCTGCTGAGCATCACGCTGGTGATGCAGACGGTGCCGGGCATCACGATGCTGCCCGAGATGTTCCCCAAGCATGTGCGAGCGACCGGCATGTCGCTGGTCTACAGCGTGGGCGTGGCGCTGTTCGGCGGCTTCTCGCCCTTCATCAGCACCTGGCTGCTGAACGCCACCGGCAACAAGCTCGCACCGGCCTGGTATCTGCTCACTGTGTCGATGGTGTCGCTGCTCGGCCTGCTCTGGATGCGGGACTTCACCGGCAAGGACATCGACGCGGCCGACGCCCATTGATCTGACCAAACGCACTTTCCAAGGACCTCACGATGTACAACACCGCAGCCACCCGCCACTTCTCGGGCACCTACGCCGAGGCGCGGCGGAAATTCCTCGATGCGGCGGCCCAGCGGGGCGCAGCCATCGAAAGCTTCGAGCTCGAAGCGCATCGCGGTGCGCTGGGCGAAGCCCTGGCCACCGACGTGGCCTATCTCGGCAAGCCCGGCGCGGCCAGGCTGCTGATCGTCAGCTCCGGCACGCACGGCCCCGAAGGCTTCTGCGGCTCCGGTTGCCAGGTCGCGACGCTGAACGACGCCGACCTGCTCTCGCGCGCCGAGCAGGCCGGCATCGGGCTCTTGCTGATCCACGCGGTCAACCCGCATGGCTTCTCCCACCTGCACCGGACCAACGAGGACAACATCGACCTCAACCGCAACCACATCGACTTCAATGCGCCGCTGCCGGTGAATGCGGCCTACGCCGAGGTCGAGCCCTTCGTGCTGCCAGCCAACTGGCCGCCGACTGCCGCGGACATGACGAAGATGGCGGCCTACATCGAGAAGAACGGCATGTGGGCCTTCCGCACCGCCGTGACCTCGGGCCAGTACACCTCGCCGCTGGGCGTTTTCTACGGCGGCACCGCGCCCTCCTGGAGCAATCGCACGATGCGGGGCATCCTGCGCAAGTACGGCTCGGCGGCCACGCACATCGGCTGGATCGATGTGCACACCGGCCTCGGCCCCTACGGCCATGGGGAGAAGATCTACGCGGGCCGCAACGCCCCGGCCGACCTCGCGCGAGCGCGCGCATGGTGGGGCGCGGACGTGTTCGCGCCGTTCGAAGGGCAATCGGCGTCGGCCGATGTGTCAGGCCCGGTGGTCTCGGCGGTGTACGACGAGTGCCCGCAGGCCAGCGCTGCCGTGATGGGCCTGGAATTCGGCACCCTGCCCGACCAGGAAGTCATGAATCGCCTGCGCGCCGACACCTGGCTGCGCCGCCATCCCGAAGCACCGGAAGAACAGCAGCGCACCATCCGCCAGGAACTGCGCGATGCCTTCTACTGCGACAACGACGAGTGGAAAGGCATGGTCCTCGGCCAGTCCCGCGTCGTTCTGCTGCAAACGGTGCAGGGCCTGAAAACCGCCTGACCCGTCCGTCACCCCATGCGGAAGACCCCGTAGAACCGGCTCCGCCGGGCTACCGGGGTCGCCCCCGGCGAGGGGGTGCAGAGCCACACGAAGTGGGTGAGGCTGGGGGAGAACCTGCTGCGGGGTGCAGAGCCACACGAAGTGGGCGAGGCTGGGGGAGAGCCTACTGCGCCTCGCGGCACTTCTGCAGATTCGTGTTGAAGCGCTGCTGCATTCCCGGCTCGCAGGTGTCGGCCGTGGTCATGATGCGGCACATGCCGACCACGAGGAAATCCGACACCGCCTCGGTGCACATCGGGTAGCGCGCGAGCTGCGGGTTGTCGCGCACCTTGAAACCCCACTGGTCCGAGAAATCGAGCATGCGCGACATCGCGTTCTCGAAGTAGTCGCGGTCGCGCTCCTTGATCGCGTTTTCCATCTGCGGCAGCTCGACGTTCAGGAAACGCATCGCGGCACCGGGGAACTCGCGCGCGTCCTGCGCAAGCGCGCCGGAAGCGGACAAGGCCAGCAGCAGCGGCGCGATGGCGCGCGCGATGAACGGAAGAACACGGTGGCGGGCAAGTTCCATGGGCTTTCGGTATGTGACGTCGGGTGGCAATTGCCGCGCCCTTCCGGGCCCCGGCAACCCCCTATTTGAACCGAAAGCCGGCCGCCTACCAGCTCATGCGCACGCCGACCGAGCCCTGCACCGACGACCTCACCCGCGCGTCGCCGCCGACATCGAAGACATGCCCGACTTCGCCGTACAGCGTGGTCGACGACGACAGTGCGAGCGTGGCGCCGCCCGCCACTTCGGCCGACGTGTAGCCCGTGGCGCTGGCGATCGGCGTGCTCGCCGCGGGGGCGATGAAGGTCGCCACGTCGGTGCCGGAACCTGCGCGGTACAGGTTCACGCGGCCGTAGGGCTGCAGGCGGCCGGCGCTGGTCGCGAAGTCGCCCTTGACGCGGACGCCGAGGCGGCCGATCCAGCCGCTGTCGGCATCCTGGCGCACCGACGCGCCGCTGATGAGCACGTTGTCGAAGCTGCTGCGCTGCCAGGCGAGTTGGGCCTGCGGCTCGATGGTCCAGCGCTCGGTCAGCGCGAAGGCCTTGCCGGTTTCGATCGAGGCGGTGAGGCTGTCGGCCTTGCCGGAAACGCTCGGGTTCAGGTCCGGGCGCACCGTGTAGCGATGGCTGCCGCCCTGGAGCACCGCGTCGGCGTACCAGCCGCTGCCGTCCATCCAGGTCGCGTAGCCGCCGAGGTAGCGCGACTGCAGTTCGTTGCTGCCCACGCGACCGATGGTGCCGCGCGCATTGCCGCTCACGTCGGCGCCGCCGTCGAGGTAGCCCACGTAGATGCCGCCGCGCCAGTGGCCCGCCGCGAACAGGTCGGTTCCCGCCTGCAGGCCGCTGACATGGCCCTTGCTGCCGGCACCGGCCACGCCATCCTGGTGGATGTCGAGGTCGGCGTAGACCGCGCGCGCCCAGGCCTGGCGGCCCGCGTCGCCCGAGCCCGCCACCGCGGCGGACGGTGCGGCTTCGTCGCCCACGCGGCGATGCAGGTTGCCGAGCATCGCGAGGTCCGCCTGGCGCAGCTGCGCGGGCAGCGCGGCGAAGAGCGGCACCTCCGCGCGATAGGTGGGCACCGTCGGGACGGGCGTCGTCACCGTCGGCGGCTTCGGGATCGTGTCGGGGTTGACTTCGGGCGTGACTGGCGGAGTGACCGGCGGCGTGACCGGCGCATCGGTGCGCAGATACCAGTTCTCGCCCGCGCCCTGGGCATCGGCCGCATACAGGCGGTACTCGAAGGCGCCCGCGTCGACGTGGCCGTTGGCCAGCGTGAAGGCGCTCTTCGTGGTCTGCGCGGTGGTGGTGGCGCCGCCCTGCGCGCTCACCACTTCGATGCCGTTGCCCGTGGTCTGCGCGCCGAGCCCGCCGAGATTGGTGATACGGATCGCGGTGGTGCCGCTCGCGCTCGCCGCGGGGCCGTTCAGCACCAGCCGGTCGCTCAGGCTGCCGCTGCCGCCCAGCACCGTGCCGAGGCTGAGCACGCCGTTCTGGCCGACATAGGCGCCGTTGACCGTCAGCGTGCTGCCGGGAACGGCGCTCAACAGGCTCACCGTGCCCGCGTTCTGGAGCGACGCGACGGTCTGGTTGAAACCGGCGGTGTCGAGCGTCGCGCCCGCCGCGACCACATGCGCGGAGCCCGCGCTGAAGGTGTCGGCCGCGCCGGCCTTCAACGTGCCGGCGCTGACCGTGGTCGTGCCGGTGATCGCCTGCGCCTTCGCGAGGGTCAGCGTGCCGGCGCCGGTCTTTTCCAGGCCGCCGGTGCCGCTCAGAAGCCCGTTGTAGGTCGCGTCCGTCGGCTGCGCGAAACGCACGAGGCCGTTGTCCGTGACGGCCAGCGGCGCGAACTCGGCAGGCGTCTGCAATGTGCCGGCCGGGTCGACCGTCATGCTGCCGGTGTAGTTGCTCGCGTCCGTCGCGAGCACCAGCGTGCCGCCGGCGACGCGCGCACTGGTAAAGCCCGAATCCTGCAGCGAGACGCCGAGGTTCCAGGTGCCGCTGTCGTTCTTCACCAGCGACTGGAAGTTCGAGATCGCGTGGTTGAAGGTGCCGGTGCCGGTGCCATTGAGCGTCAGCAGGTTGTTGCCGCCGCCGCCGTTGATGGCGCCGGAAATCGTGCCGTGCTCATACAGGTTGAGCGTGTCGTCGCCATCGGCGAAGTTCAGCGAACCGAGGATCTGCCCCTTGTTCGTGAAGTTGATCGCCATCGTCCCGGCAACGCCGATGATGTTGCCGTTGGTTCCGTCCTTGTAGCGGATCACGCCGGTCTCGCCGTTCACGACGGTGTTGCTGCCGCTGGTCGACTGGAACCAGATCGCGGCGCCCCCGGCCTGCGAGTCGATGGTGCCGTTGTTGATGATGGTGTTGCCGGTGCCGATCGGGTTGACCGCCTCGGCGTCGCCCGCCGTGCCCTTGGAGAGCACCCGTGCGCCCTGCTCGATCGTCAGCGTGTTGTTGTGCAGGAACTCCACCGTGTTGGCGCCGGTGCCGTACAGGCCGTTGGTCAGGCCGACCGCGTTGTTCTCGACCGTCGCGCCGCTGCGCACGGTGATGCTGCCGTTGCTCAGGAGACTGATCGCCGTGTCGCCGTCCGTGCTGATGACTGCGTTCTGCTGCACATCGACCGTGGTTCCCGGGGCGGTGCCGTAGCCCGAGCCGACCGTGGTGGTCTGGGCCCCGCCGGCGCTCGTGCAGACGTAGTCGGTACCGGTCAACGTGCACGCGGCCGACGCCGCGCCGGAGAGGACAAGCAGCGCCGCGCCGGTGGAAACGGCCCGGCAGGTCGATTTGCCGGCGGTCGCGGCCAGTTCGGAGGCCACTGCCCAGGTTTGTTGCGACGAGTTCCAAACGACCCTGAAAACGCGATTCACGACCTTGTGTTCCCTTCAACGGACTGGAAAGATGAAAATGAATACTTACGACTGTAATGCTCTGGTATTCATTTCCGTTGGAAGAAAGTCACGGAATCGGTGCGCAATCGCGTTCTTGCAACGAAATAGTTACAAAAATAAGCTAGATCTCAGTGCCGGCGGCCCGGATTGGTGCATGTCCGGCCCAGGCATCGGCGGGCCGTAAACTCGCCCGATGCCCTCCCGACCGAACCGAGCGCCGCGAATGATCGAGCGCGGCATCCTGTGCATCCTGATCGGCGCGGCCGTGCTGATCTCGCCTCAATACCTGGAATCGCCCACCTGGCGCGAGACGATCGGCGGTGCCTACCTGGTCGGCTGGTTCGCCCTGGTGCTGGGAATTGCCCTGGTGGGGGTGGGTCTGGTCGGGCGCGCCCGTTCCGGCGGACGACGCTGAACCTGGCGGCGGCGCCTCAGCGCCGTGTGCGAAGCCGCTTCAAGCCCTCGACCGCCGCCAGCACGATGGCGCCCGCGATCACGCCGACGACCGCGTTGCCGAGCAGCGAGGCCAGCGGGCCCCAGGCCTGGATCGCGTGGCCGAGCGCCGGCGCGCCATGCACGAGGATGCCCCCGCCCACGAGGAACATCGCGACCGTGCCGAGGACGGAAAGCGCCTTCATGAGCCAGGGCGCCGCGCCGACCAGCGCGCGGCCCACCGCCTGCACGGCGGCGTTGCCCTGCTGGGCGAGGTAGAAGCCCATGTCGTCGAGCCGCACGATGCCGGCGACCAAGCCGTAGACGCCGATGGTCATGACGATCGCGATGCCCGCCAGGACGGTGAGTTGCGTGAGGAACGGCTGGCCCTGCACCGTGCCCAGCGTGATCGCGATGATCTCGGCGGACAGGATGAAATCGGTGCGCACCGCGCCTTTGACCTTGGTCTTCTCGGCCGCGACCAGGTCGATCGCCTCGTTGGCGACCGCCTGCTCGTGCCGCTGCGTCTCGATCGCGTGCTCGGTCTTGTGCAGGAAGCGGTGCGCGAGCTTCTCGAAGCCTTCGAAGCACAGGAATGCGCCGCCCACCATCAGGAGCGGCGTGACCAGCCAGGGCAGCCAGGTGCCGATGAGCAGGGCCGCCGGCACCAGGATCGCCTTGTTGACGAACGACCCCTTGCACACCGCCCAGACCACCGGCAGCTCGCGGCTGGCCCGCACGCCCGCGACCTGCTGCGCGTTCAGCGCGAGATCGTCGCCGAGCACCCCCGCCGTCTTCTTGGCCGCCACCTTGGTGAGCACCGAGACATCGTCGAGCACCGTCGCGATGTCATCGAGGAGCAGCAGCAGGCTGGTGGCCATCGGTGGTTGATCGGGGTATCAGACGTTCCGCTTGAGGCGGATTTCCTCGATCTTCACCGTACCGATCGCGGTGGTCTTGGCGGTCTTCATCTCGCGCTTGAAGCCGGCGAGTTCGCAGAAGCGGATCGCACGGTCGTTGCGCAGCGGCACCCAGATGGTGACGACGGTGCAGCCTTCTTCCTCGAGGCCCTCGCGCGCGGCATCCCACAGCGCGACGCCGAGGCCCTTGTCCCAGTGTTCGGGCTTGACGTAAAGCGACCAGATCTCGCCGGTGGTCGACGGCGTCTTGGGGTCGCGCGAACGGTCGAAGCCGACGAAGCCGACCACTTCGCCGCCGAGCTCGACCACATGCACCTGCGGCTCGGCGTACTCGATCGCCTCGCGCCACTTGGCCTCGCGGGTGGCGGGCGTCAGTGCGCGCAACTGGTCTTCGGGGAGGATGCCCGCGTAGGCGGCCTGTGCGGAGGCGGCATGGACTTCAGCGACGGCCTTGGCGTCGCGCAGGGTGGCGGGGCGAACTTCGAAATCGGACATGAATGCGGGGACAGAAACGAACGGTAAAGGGGCGTATTGTCGCTGCCGATGAAAGCGATCGTTCAACCCGGCGGTTTCCATTTCGACCTCGAACCCGACCGCACCCTCCTTCAGTCCGCCGAAGCCGGCGGGATCGAGCTGCCGAGCTCGTGCCGCAACGGCACCTGCCGCACCTGCCTGTGCAGGCTGGTGTCGGGCCGGATCCGCTATCGGATCGAATGGCCCGGCGTGAGCGCCGAGGAAAAGGCCGAGGGCTGGATCCTGCCCTGCGTGGCGGAGCCGGAAGGCGACGTCACGATCGACGTGCCCTACGCATTCGCGGTGTTCTAGGCCTCGTGGGTCTTCGCGAGCCGGTCGCGCTGCGCCAGCGACGGGAAGAGGCGGAACCAGCAGGCCGCCACCAGCACCGTGCCGATCCCGCCGGCCACCACCGAGCCGACCGGCCCGAGCAACGCGGCGGTCGCGCCGGACTCGAATTCGCCCAACTGGTTGCTCGCGCCGATGAAGATCGAGTTCACCGCGCTCACGCGGCCGCGCATCGCGTCGGGTGTCTCGAGTTGCACCAGCGTCTGCCGGATCACCACGTTGACCATGTCCGCGCCGCCCGAGACCGCCAGCGCGACCAGCGAAACGGCGAAAGTGCGCGAGAGGCCGAAGACGATCATGCACACGCCGAACATCGCCACGGCCAGCAGCAGCGTGCGGCCGATGCCGCGCTCCACCGGGTGGCGCGTGAGGTAGATCGACATGACCAGGGCGCCCACCGCCGGCGCACCACGCAGCAGCCCGAGGCCCCACGGACCGGTATGGAGGATGTCCTTGGCGTAGATCGGCAGCAGCGCCACCGCGCCGCCGAGCAGCACCGCGAACAGATCGAGCGTCACCGCGCCGAGCACCGGCTTGCGCGTCCAGATGAACTCGACGCCGGCCAGCAGCGTCTTCACGGTTACCGGCTCGCGCGGCGTGACCGTGTAGCTGTACTTCAGCTGCATCACCAGCGCGGACGCGAGCACGAAGAACAGCAGCGCCGCACCGTACACCACGCCCATGCCGGCCACGAACAGCATGCCGCCAAGCGCCGGCCCGCCGATGATCGCGCCCTGCATGCCGGCGGAACTGAAGGCCATCGCGCGCGGCAGCATCATGGGCGACACCAGAAGCGGCGTCAGCGCCTGCTGCGCCGGCATCTGGAACGCACGCACCCCGCCGAGCACCAGCGAGAGCCCCAGCAGCAGCGCACGCGAATCCTTGCCGCCGTAGACCGACAGCACAAGGATGAGCGCGACCGCGCCCTGCACCGCGAAACATGCCGCCACGATGCGGCCGCGATGGTGGTTGTCGACCACATGCCCCGCCCACAGCGCGAGCAGCAGCGCCGGCACGAACTGGTAGAGGCCGACCAGCCCGAGGTCCCACGCGCTGTGCGTGAGGTCGTACATGTGCCAGCCGATCGCGACCAGGAGCATCTGGCTCGCCGCCGTGCCGCACAGGCGCGCGGACCACAGTCGCATGAAGGGCCGCTCGCGTGTCAAGTCTGAAAAACTGGAACTTCGATCGGGAGCGGCGGCGACGGACATCCGGACGAGGATAGCCGAGCGAGGTCTTCTAGACTTGGCCCCCGATGAATGACCTCCAAGTGGTTCACGAAGACCCTCACCTCGTCGTGCTCGACAAGCCCGCGGGCCTGCTGTGCGTGCCCGGGCGCGGCGAGGACAAGCAGGACTGCCTGAGCGCGCGCGCCCAGCGGCACTGGCCCGATGCGCTTGTCGTGCACCGGCTCGACATGGCGACCAGCGGCCTCGTGCTGATGGCGCGCAGTCTGGAGATGCAGCGCGCGCTGGGCGATCTGTTCGCCAGCCGGCAGGTGAACAAGCGCTACGAGGCCATCGTCGATGGATCAATGCCCGTGCGCGAAGCGTGGTCCCTGATCGACGCGCCGCTGATGGCCGACTGGCCGCGCAGGCCGCTGCAGAAGATCGATGCCGCCGGCAAGCCGAGCCAGACGCGCTGGCGCGTGAAGGCGCTGCTGCCCGAGCGCAACGCCACGCATGTGTGGCTGGAGCCGCTCACCGGTCGCAGCCATCAGCTGCGGGTGCATCTGCTGTCGATCGGGCACCCGATCCTCGGCGATGCGCTCTATGGCACCGACGACGTGCGCGAACGCGCACCGAGGCTGCTGCTGCACGCGACGATGCTCGAGTTCGCGCACCCGGCCGACGGGCGCGTGTGCCGCTTCGAGAGTGCGCCGCCCTTCGTCCCGGACTTCTGACTAGAGCGCGCCCTTCACCACGAGCACGGGGCACTTCGCGTCCTGCAGCACGCGCTGCGTGACGCTGCCGAGCAGGAGCTTCTCGATGCCGGTGCGGCCGTGCGAGCCCATCACGATCAGGTCTGCGCCGATGGCGATCGCGGTGTCGACGATGCCTTCGTGCACCACATGGCCGTCGATCACGCGCTGGTCGCTGTGCAGGCCCTCGGCCGCAAGCGCGGCGACGCCGCGCGCGAGCGCCGCATTGGCGCTGCTGGTGGCGGCGGCAAGGTATTCGTTCTGGCCGAGCGCGTAGTCCGCGCCCACACCGATGAAGGGATAGTTATCCACCACGTGGATGAGCGTGATGCGACTGCCGAAGGCAAGCGCCAGCCCGCTGGCCTTGCTGACCGCCAGCATCGAGGTTTCGGAACCGTCGATGGGCACCAGGATGTGATTGAACATGGCAGACCTCTTGATCGAAGAGAACAGATTCCAGGTTCGCGGGCGAACCGGACCCGAATGTACATCCAAGGCAAGGCGCGCGGATGTAGGACGTCTACGGTCTGCCCCGAGGTTCAGTCACCCTGGAATTCGCCTGCGCGGCAGGTCAAGACCAGCGTGTCGCGCCAGCCTGCTTCGCCTTCGATCAGCGGCTGGATCGGCGTCGATTCGTGAATCACGCGCGCGTCGTCGAGCAGCAGCAGCGACCACGGCTCCGTCAGCGTGAAGCGCTCGCCGCGCCGGCCCGCGGCCTCGAAGACGCGCGTCTCGCCGCCCTTGATGTTGTGCCGGCCGACAAGCGCGACCGCCACGAGATCCACACCGTCGCGATGCGCGCCTTCGGGCGTCGGGCGACCGATGCCGTCGGCGGTGTCGATGCGGAACTGGTGCGCCTCGACATACCAGCGCTGCGCACCGCGCAGACCGCTCGCCGCATCCGCGAGCGCATGCATCAGCCGCTGCCAGACGGGCTGCGCCACGGTGGCTTCCTGCATCGGTGCGAACCAGCGCTGCATGCCCCCGTGCAGTGCGTTGTATTCGACCGGCTGCCAGTGCGCGCGATGCGGCACCTGCACCACTTCGGCGCCATCGACGGTGAAGCAGGCATGCCGCCGCGTGCGGTAGCGGCCGCCGTCCTTGAGGTACTCGTCCGGCGGCAGGTTGAACCAGTCGGCGTGCAGTGCATCGAGCGCCGAGAGCGGCACGCCGAGCCACTCGGACACGCCCTCGGGGCTCAGCACGGCATAGCCGTCCTGGCGCAGGGTGGGGACGAGCCGGTCGGGGGGTGTGAAGGGTGGGCTGAAGGCCGCGCTCACTCGGTCACCTTCACGCCCTTCCAGAAGGCGACGCGGTCGCGCACCATCTCGGCTTCGGGCTTCGGGTCGGCGTAGTACCACACCGCATCGGGATTGAGCTCGCCGTTGACCAGCAGCGAGTAGTAGCTCGCAGTCCCCTTCCACGGGCACGTGGTCTTGTGGTTGCTGAAGCTCACGTGCTCGCGGTTGAGCGATGCGGCCGGAAAGTAGTGATTGCCTTCGACGAGCACGGTGTCGTCGCTTTCGGCGAGGGTGACGCCGTTCCAGGTTGCTTTCATTGGGTGACTCCAAGGCGCGATGCGCGCCACTCACATGGACGAAAGTAGCACATCGCGGGAAGGCCAAGTCGGCGAAGGGTTCGAGGGCGACAGGCGTTGGGCGACACCCCGGCCCTGGCGTCACTGGGGCGATGCCGTCGGTTTCGCCCGACGCTCACTCCGGCTGCGCATCGAGCACCGCCGTGCGGCGGCGCCCGCGTTCGTCGTGCAGCATGTACAGCCCGGAGCCGACGAGCAGCGCGATTCCGACCCATGCCGATCCGCCGGGTATCTCGTCCCAGATCGCGTAGCCCAGGAGCGTGGCAAAGAGAACCGCGCTGTAGCGGAACGGCGCCGTGAGCGACACCTCCCCGGCGCGCATGCATTGCACCAGCAGGAAGTAGCCCGACGCCAGGAAGGCGGCCGCGACGCCCAGCAGGGCGAGCTCGCGCAGTGCGAACGGTTTCCAGCCGCTCGCCAGCGTCAGCGCACCGGACAGCAAGGTCACCGCCAATGCGGTCGCGAGCGTGATGATGATCGACGGGATCGCCGGATCGATGCGCCGAGTCATCAGGTCGCGCGCGGCGTGGAAGAGCGTGCCGAGCAGGCACAGCAGCGCCCACGCGTTGAAGCCGTCGCCGCTGGGCCGCACGATGCACAACACGCCCGCGAAGCCCAGCAGCACGGCGATCCAGCGCGCCCTGCCCGCGCGCTCGCCGAGGAAGAGCACCGCGAACACCGTCATGAACAGCGGCGCCGCGAGGTTGATGGCGGTCGCGTTGGCGATCGGCAGCTGGAACAGCGACAGCAGGTACAGCATCGTCGCGCAGGCATCGACCGCACCGCGAAGCGCCACGCGCGGATGCAGCACCGCACTCGCCTGCCGCAACGCGCCCAATCGGTGCGCGACCAGCAACACCAGCACCGTGGCGATCACGCCGCGCACGAAGATGAGCTGGGCCGAAGGCATCGACTGGCTCACATGCTTGACCGTCGCGTCGTTGAACACGAAGCAACCCATGGCGCCGATCATCGTGGCGATGGCGCGGCCGTTGGCGTGGGACGACGGCCGGGAAGCGAGAGGCTGCGAAGTCATGTGAGCTGAAGGTGTCGAGGCGTGCGCGCGAACCGCGTCGGAATCGCCGATCATGCCTCGCCGCGAAGCGGCTCCAGGCGAGCGGCGGCGTGCCGGGCCATGCCTGAGCAGTCTGTATCGGCATGAAACGCTCCTTTCAGGACGGGCGTGCGCGTCCCCACAATGGCCTCCCCTCGCGACGATGGAGCGACCATGAAGACGATGAAGGCTGCGGTGGTGCACGAATTCGGCGCGCCGCTGAAGATCGAGGAAGTGCCGGTACCTGAAGTCACGCCTGGCCAGGTCCTGGTGAAGGTGGCCGCCTCGGGCGTCTGCCACACCGACCTGCATGCCGCCGAAGGCGACTGGCCGGTCAAGCCGTCGCTGCCCTTCATTCCCGGCCACGAAGGCGTCGGCCACGTGGCCGCCGTGGGCGCCGGGGTCAAGCATGTGAAGGAAGGCGACCGCGTCGGCGTCCCCTGGCTGCACACTTCCTGCGGGCACTGCGAGCACTGCATCACCGGCTGGGAAACACTGTGCGATTCGCAGCAGATGACCGGCTACACGGTCAACGGCGCCTATGCGGAATACGTGCTGGCCGACCCGGGCTACGTGGGCCACCTGCCCGCCAACATCGGCTTCTCCGCGATCGCGCCGATCCTGTGCGCAGGGGTCACCGTCTACAAGGGACTCAAGGTGCTCGACTGCGCGCCGGGCAACTGGGTGGCAATCTCCGGCGTCGGTGGCCTCGGGCACCTGGCGGTGCAATACGCCAAGGCCATGGGCTTCCACGTGGCGGCGGTGGATGTGGACGACGCCAAGCTCCAGCTGGCGAAGGAAGTCGGCGCCGACATGGTGGTCAACGCCGCCAAGGACGATCCGGTGAAGACGCTGCAGCGCGAGTTCAAGGGCGCGCACGGCGTGCTGGTGACGGCCGTCGCGCGCAGCGCCTTCGCGCAGGGCCTGGGCATGCTTCACAAACGCGGCACCATGTCGATGGTCGGCCTGCCGCCGGGCGATTTCGGGCTGCCGATCTTCGATGTGGTGCTCAATGCCAAGACCGTGCGCGGATCGATCGTCGGGACGCGCAAGGACCTGCAGGAGGCGCTGGCCTTTGCCGGCGAAGGCAAGGTGCACACCGTGTTCACCGAAGACCGGATCGAGAACATCAACCCGATCCTCGACCGGATGCGCAAGGGCGGCATCGAAGGCCGGGTGGTGATGCGCCTGACCGACGAGTCCTGACAGTTCCACCACCGAGGCTCCCACCATGCCGCCCGCCAGCCCCCCGCAGATCGATGGCTGGCTTTGGGGAACGGTTGCCACGGATGTAGCCGCGGCCACCTACGCCGATGGCGACGCGCTGGCGTCGCGCCAGAGGCAGCGCCTTGCGCGACTGCTGGCCTCCGCCAAAGAGCGCTCGCCGTTCTACCGCCGCGTGCTTCACGACTGCGATTGCGACAGCGTTCACCTCTGCGAGCTGCCGGTCGCCCACAAGGCCGAGCTGATGCACCACTTCGACGAGTGGGTCGCCGATCCGGCGATTCGCCTCGACGAATTGCGCCGCTTCGTGGCGGACCCGCGCCGCATCGCCGAGCCCTACCTCGGCAGCTACCTGGTCTGGGAAAGCTCCGGCAGCAGCGGCGAGCCCGGCATCTTCGTCCAGGACGACCTCTCGCTGGCCGTCTTCGACGCGCTCGAGGCAATCCGCAGGCCGATGCTGCGCCCCGCGCGGCGCATGTTCGACCCGTGGGGCTGGGGCGAACAGATCGCCTTCGTCGGCGCGACCGGGGGGCACTTCGCGAGCACCGTATCGATCGAGCGGCTTCGGCGGCTCAATCCCGCGCTGGCGCAACGCGTGCGCTGCATCTCGTTCATGCAGCCGGCAGCAGCGATCGTCAGTGCGATCGACGCGATGGGCCCGAGCGTCATCGCGACCTATCCCAGCGCCGCGGTACTCCTGGCCGAAGAACGCCTGCATGGACGAATGCGCACGCTGCCCCGCGAGATATGGACCGGCGGCGAAAACCTGTGCGCCGCAAAGCGCGCGTTCATCCAGCGCGCCTTCCATTGCACAGTGGCCGACAGTTACGGCGCCTCCGAGTTCCTGTCCCTTGCATTCGAATGCGAGCGAGGCTCCCTGCACCTCAACAGCGACTGGGCCATCCTTGAAACGGTGGACGAGCACCAGCGGCCGGTGCCGAGCGGCGAGACCGGCGCGACGGTGCTGCTGACCAACCTGGCCAACCACCTGCAGCCGCTGATCCGCTACGACCTCGGCGACCGGGTGACCTTGCACGCCCACGGCTGCGCCTGCGGATCACGACTTCCGGTCATCGAAGTGGAAGGCCGCTGCGAAGACACGCTCTGCATCGAGGGCGACGGCGCCGCCTCCGTCCAGCTGCTTCCGCTCGCACTGAGCACGGCGATCGAGGATGGCGCGGGCCTCTTCGATTTCCAGCTGGTCCAGCAGGGACCGCGCGATCTGCTGATGCGCACCGGACTGCAGGGCGGCGAGGGGGAGCAGGCGCTGCGCAGGGCGCACCGCGCGCTCTGCGACTTCCTGCGCTCGCAAGGCATCACGGGCGTGCAGATCGAATGCCGCGCGGGCGAGCCCGGCCTTGCCGGTCGCAGCGGCAAGGTGCCCCGCGTGGTCGCTGCGGGCGCCGCCTCCGCGCTCATCGCGCCGTGAGAAGCGCGGGGTTCAACCCCGGCGCGCCGCCTCGATGGTCGCGATGTCGATCTTCCGCATCTGCATCATCGCGTCGAACGCACGCTTGGCCGCCGCAGGATCAGGGTCGGAGACCGCATCGATCAGCGCACGAGGCGTGATCTGCCACGACAGGCCCCATTTGTCCTTGCACCAGCCGCAGGCGCTTTCCTGGCCGCCGTTGCCGACGATCGCATTCCACAGCCGATCGGTCTCGGCCTGGTCGTCGGTCGCGACCTGGAACGAGAAAGCCTCGCTGTGCTTGAACGCCGGCCCGCCGTTCAGGCCGAGGCACGGAATGCCCATGACGGTGAACTCCACCGTCAGCACATTGCCCTGCTTGCCGGAGGGATAGTCGCCCGGCGCATGGTGCACGGCCTTCACAGCACTGTCCGGAAGCGTCTTTGCGTAGAACTGGGCGGCTTCCAGCGCGGTGCCGTCGTACCAGAGGCAGATCGTGTTCTTGCTGACCAATTGGGTTCTCCTGTTCAGATTCGAAGCATCCAGTGACAAAGGCCCTCCGACGACTTGCGTCCGATCGGAGGGCCTTCGCGGTCTCGGATTACCTTTGGGGTCTTGCCGAATCCGTGCAGGCAAGGTAACCCGGCCTGCTCGCCCGGCCACTCGGCAAGCGACGGAATTCTCTGCCGGAAAGCGCCTACCCAGACCTGATTGCCACTTGCCTGCCATGGTGCTTGAATAGCGGCCCCGCCCCTTCATCACGCAGGAGGATGTCATGGCATACGAGGCCCGATATGTCTTCAGACCGAATCCGGGCGCCGATCTTGGCGCCGTCATGGAAGCAATACAGCAGGGCGCGGCGCTCTGGAAACGGCATGGCGCAACCAATGCGCGCCTGTGGGTCGTCGCCGCCGGCGAGCTGGGCAACTACGTTCTCGAACTGCGCTTCGACAACGCCACCGAATACGCCAAGGTGACCGATCCGCTTTCCGCCGACCCCGATTTCAGGAAATGGCAGGCCGCGAATGTGCAGGCGGGTGCATTCACATGGGTGCGCAGCAACCTCATGCGTGAACTGCCGCTGGCGTAGCCAGCCATCCGTCTCTTGGCTTCGACCCTGGCGGCCTACGAAGAGCGCCTGGCGCAGTCCGGCGCGCTGAGGTTTGCTTTTGCCCACGCCTGCGTCGAGCGGGTTCGCCACCTGCTTGAGGAAGAACCTGTGATTCGATGCCTCGACACACTTGCCGCCTACGTCACGGGTCGGGCCGACGGAACCGCGCTTGATCGCGCCGCATCCGACGCAGCCGCGCTGGCCAATCGGCACCAGGGCTCCCGTTCACTGGATGGCGTCGGCCATGCGG
Source organism: Variovorax sp. YR216 (assembly GCF_900107745.1). GTDB lineage: Bacteria > Pseudomonadota > Gammaproteobacteria > Burkholderiales > Burkholderiaceae_C > Variovorax. Next base: position 955,540 of record NZ_FNRO01000001.1, read on the forward strand.
CGGTGTCTGCAAGCTATGCAGTGGCCAACGCCCTGGCCGGCCGTGCGGTTCAGGCTGCCGACTACGCGGCCTATGCGATCGTGTACGGAGAAGGCGGCTATGGCGCCGTCTGCGAGCCGGAATCGTTTGTGCCGGAGAGGTCCTGGCAGCTCGCGACGCTGGAGCGGCTGGCGAGCGCTCAGGAGAATCGAAGTGATCAAGGCGAATGAGTCCGCCGACCCCGCGATGCGCTGCCGGCGGCGGATCACTCGCTGAAAGCGAAGCTACTGGAACGAAAGCTGTGTCGCCAACAGCACGCCGCCCACCACTTGCGAGCCCTGCACCGACACCTTGACGCCATTGGCCAGTTGTCCGGTGCCGACGATGGTGGCCGCACTCGCATCGACCCGCTGGCCCTTGACCGTCATGTCCGCCAGCGAGTTGAAGTTGGTGATCGGCCCGATCAGGCTGAACGACGGCAGCGCGCCACCCCCGGGGATATGCCGGATCTTGAGCTTGGTTGCCACCAGCACGCCCGCGTCGGAAAGCGTGCCGCTGGCGACCACCGTGACGCCGTTGCCCAGGTTTTGCGCCTGCCCGCCGGTGACCTGCGCGGCCGAGGCGTCGATGGGCGTACCCATCAGGCTGAAGCTCGCTGTCGACGCAAAGCTGCGGATCACACCTTCGAGCTGGACCGGCGCGCCCTTCACGCTGGAGAGGGCGTACCAGCCCTCGACCTGGCTCGCGTCCAGGCGGCCTGCCGCGGGCGGCAGGGCGCTGGACACGCGCACGATGCGGCCATTGGCGAGCCCGCCCGCCGGCAAGGTGGCGACGCGGTAGTCGACCACGAGGCTGCCGAGCTGGAAGGTGCTGCTGCCGACGTCGAGCTGCGATACCTCGCCCGTGACCACCGGCGTCGCGGCAACGGCCTGGGACTCGATGCGCGTGGCGCGCAGCGAGCCGGGACCGATCGGCAGCGCCCACACTTGCACCTGCATGCCCGCCGAGAGGGCCGGCAGGCCGGCAAGGTCGGCCCAGGCCGTATTGGCGTCCACGCTGACCGTGCTGCCGAGCATCTGGAAACTGCTTGCGGCGACATCGACCGAATCCACCGCGCCGCGCATCTGAGCCATCGAGGTCACCTGCCGCGCGGTGCCGCTCGTGAAGGCCGCATCCACCGGGCCGGTGACCACGACGGTCGTGCCGATCTGCAACTGCGTCGTATCGCGCAGGTCGAGTTGCGCCTGGTCGGTGTCGTAGCGCAGGTCGCCCACGAAGATGCTGCCGATGCCGTCCACGCTGCCCACGCTGGTCCCGGCGTCGGCGGTGCTCACGCCGGTGCCGCCCGAGCCCACGCCGGAATCGCCATTGCCGTTGGCCGCCGTGCTCGTCGAGCCGTCGCCGCCGCTGGAAGAGGTGCTCGTGGAACCGTCCCCTGCGGGGGAGCCGTCGGCGCTGTATCCCGAACCGGCCGCGCCGTTGCTGCTGATGCCGGAACCGCCCGCATCGGAAACGCCGCCCGGGGAGCTGCTGCCGCCGCCGCAGGAAAGAAGAAGCGCCAGCGAAACCGGCAGGAGGCCCAGGCGCAAAAGCTTGTTGATGATCATCGTGGGGACGGTTCGCCGGCACTCGCGCCGGCGTCCTCGAAATAGGTGTAGATGCCCACGCGGATGCGACCGGGAGCGGCGCCGTCAGCGGCCTTGACCGCGCGGGACATGTGGTCGGTCAGCTCGTGGTGCAGCGCCGCCCAGCGCTGGCGCACCAACGCCTGGATGGCCTCGCAATCCTCCAGCGACAGACCCTTGGCGAACACGGCGCGCTCGAGCATCGGCGCCCGCTCACCGGTCACGTTGGACACCGCGGCTTGCAGATGGTCGCGGGCGTTGTCGCCCAGGAAGGCCAGCATGGAGCGCAGGTCTGCCTGCGGCACGAATGCCTCGGCCGTCAGTTCGGCATGGCCATCGGCTTCGTTCACCAGCTTGAGGCGCACCAGTTCGTCGAGGATCGATCGGTGATGCCAGTTGCCGCGGCCGGCCGCGCGCGCCAGCGTCTCGAAGCTCATCGCATCCGAGTCGGCGACCACCGGCAGGCGGCGAAGCGCCGGGTCGTCGGACTGCATCTGCAGCCAGGACGTGAAAGTCCTGGCCGCGGCGGAGGCATCGGTGCTGGGCAGCAGATCCGCGGGTTCGCGAACCCTGCTGGTCACCGCCTTGCGGTTCAGGCCCGTCGTGATCGAGAGCTGGCTGATGTTCGGCTCCTGCACGCCCTGGGCACGCCACAGGCGGTGTGCCTCGTCCAGGAGCAGATCGCGCAAGAGCTCTTCCATCTGTGGATGTTTGAGCCCCATGGCCAACGCGAGCCTGACCACCGGACGCATGATGCGTGCGCAGGCGGCTTGAGCCCAAGTGAGTCGGCTGTCCATGAAGGTCTGGCGCGTTTCTTTTGACGGGTCCTGTCGATCGGAGGCGTTAATGTAACAAGCGGGTGACAATAGCCCGTCCGTGATCGCTGTGCTCTCTCCCGTCGCCGACGACTATTTATCGGTGTCCCGATACCAGTACGTCCTCTTTCGCGTGGCCTTGATCGGGATCTTCGGCTGGTTGATGCCGATGGGCGAGCGCGAATCGGCGCCACCATCTCCGCTCCCCGCACCGATCACGAACGGCACCTCCTTGACCTTTCCGTTGATCGTCATGGTCACGAGGCCGAACACCGGAGAGGGTGGTAGCCCGCCGCCGTCGAACACCGTGATGTTCGTTTCGCCGGTGATGAAGTTGATCTGATAGCCGCGCGCAATGCCGAGATTGGCCTTGCAGCTGTTGGCACTGGGCGCGCTGGGCTGGTTCGTCCCGAAGTTGACCAGGCCGCCCGCGGTCGTGGGCGCGTTCACGCCCTTTTCACCCAGGGAGGGAGCGCCGGTCTTAGGGTCCAGACCTTGCAAGGTGTGATAGAAGCCGCTGAGCGACCCGTCATAGTTAGTCGACGTCGCGTTGAAAAGAGCCGCCGGCTGCGCATTCGCGGTACTGCTCGTGTCGTCGCGCACGGCCGTCCAGCCGGCTGCGCTCCCGCCCACGTTCGTGTCCTTGATCATGTAGAAGCGGTTCACGATGTTGTTGGCCTGCTGGCTCAACAGCGGATGCTCGCGATCCCCGGTCACGGCCACGACCGCGTCGAACTTCTTGGTCAGGACAACATCGGGCGGGAAAAAGAACTTGCGCTTCGTTGTCCCCGTACCACCCAACGCAGCGAGCAGGGTGGTCTGCCACGTACTGGGCCCGTAGCTCGAAGTCGTCTGGGGCTTCAGGTCCACCCGCCAGATATTTCCACCCAGGTCTGCCGCGTACAGCCGGTCGATGAAGCCATCGAAGTCGCGATCCACCAGCGTGATATCGGCCGGCATGGCGTAGGTCATGCTTTTGAGTTGGCACGGGTTTCCGCTGCAGGAATCGGTGCTCCCGCCGGACTTGGCGCTCCAGAGCAGCTTGCCGGTGCTGGCTTCGAGAATGAAGATCCCGCGGCCCACCGTGTCCGTGGCGGGTGGTTCGATGTCCTCGTTGGTGTCGTAGCCGGCGCCGAACACCAGCACGGGGTACCCCGGGTCCAGCTTTGGATTCCCCGTCGGGTTGCAGGTCACGGGGTTGTAGCTCGGGTTCTGAATGCAACTGAGGATCGCCACCTTCGGTTGCGACCACGTCTGCCCTAGTTCGGCGAACCCGGCATCCTGGTTCGTATGCTTCCACATGAACTTCGGTGCAGCCGGCGTGCTGACGTCGAGCGCGTACAGCACTGAGCCGCCGCGGCGCGCGCCAAGGAAGATGTAGGCCGTGGTGCCGTTCTGATAGACGCTCGGGCTGCCGTCGAAGAAGTAGTCCTTGGACTGCGGCGTCGGGACGATGCCTGTGGGCGTGGTGGGCATCTTCACGATCGGGCTGTTGTTGTAGAGCCGCTGCAGCTTGGGATAGAACTCCTGCGGAATGAAGCTCCACAGTTCCCCTCCCGGCGGCACGCCGCCGATCGCGCAGTCCGAAGACACGGTACAGGTGCCCATGGCCAACGGTGCCGCATTCGCGGCGGGCGGCTGGTTGCCATTGATCGCCCGGAACATGCCGTCGTTGGCGCCATAGAACACGACCACGCCCGTCTGGCCGCCATAGTTGATGACCGCGGGACGCGAATGCAGCACGTCGCCATGCACGGACGGCCGGATCGTGATGCCGCCGCCGGGACTTTGCTCGTCGCCGACGTTGTCGCTTCCGCGCACCCAATTGATCAACGCATCGCGCGTCACACCCTGCGCCGACGCCGTCATGCCCGACGTCGTGTCGGTGCAGGTCGTTGAACTGCCGGGGCTTGTCTGGATGCTGTAGGTGAAGCCGGTGGAACTGACACTCAGGACCTTGAAGGTACCCACATAGGCGCTCTCGTTGGCGGCAACCGTGCCTCCGATGTTGATGGTGGTCCCGGCCACGAAGGTCGGCGCCGTCGCGGTGGTCGCGGTCACGGTCGCCGTGGAATAGGCCGTCGCCGCGCACGAGCCGGCGGTATAGGTCAAGCCGGTGATCGTCAGCGGCGTGGTGCCGCTATCGGCGGTGACCGTGGTCCCGGTATCGGGCGATGCCGGGGTGGAGTTGATGTTGAAGCAGAAACTCAGCGGCTTGCTGCCCGATTTGGAACCACCGGTACAACCCGTCCCGGTGTTCGTGATCGTCCAGGTCCCGTTGTAGGAACTCACGCCACCCGTCCCGGCCCCACTGATCGTGACCGAGTTGCCGGTCGCGAAGGTGATGGCCGAGGCGAAGGTGACGGTCACATTCGACACGTTGCTCGAATTGCTCGGGCTACGAACGATGCTGGCGGAGGGGATGGTGTACGACGTGGAACCCACCGTGGCCTTTCCGCCGCCATCCGGCGTCGCGGGGCCATCGGTGATCGTGTAGGTGAACGTGTTGGTTCCGGTGCTCGTCACCGGGAAGCTGCCGTTGTAGCGCGAGCCTGCGGCGCCGGCGATGGTGACGGTCGTTCCATTGACGTAGTTGTGTGCCGCGGACGTCGTCGCAGTCACCGTCGTCCCTGCCCGGGTCAATGAAGTCACGGAGATGGGCTTGGACGGCACGCTCGCCTTGTAGCTGCCAGTCGCAGGCGCGGGCGGATCGATGGTGATCGGATAGGTGAAGGTGGTGGTCGTCACCGGCGTGATCGAAAAGGTCCCGTTGAATTCCGGATACTTCGATCCCGCGATCGTGACGGACTGCCCCGCCACGAGCGCCGGGCTTGGCGCGGCCGCCAGGGTGACGGTCGCGGTGCTGGCGTTGCGCGCGATCGACGAGATCGACATCGCCGGGCCGTTCGTGCCCAGGATCGCGGCCGTGATGTCCGAATTGGTCGTCGCGAACTGCATCGACGAAAGGGCCGAATTGGCCACACAACTGGCACCACCCGATGCAAGGCAGGTGTAGACGTTGCGCGGTCCGGTCGGATTCGACGTGTAGTTGTCCTTCAGGTTGGCGAGCCTGATCTGCTGGGCCACTCCGCCCTTTTCGACGAACTCCCCGTCCGGCAGATCGAAGGCGGTTCCAGCACCCTGCGGATGGTTGACCCAGAACCCCCCGGTCCCCGTCGGCGAGGGCGCATCCGGGGAGGACGTCGCGTCCTTGGAGGTCCAGAAGCTGATCGCCGTGGGCGAAAGGAAGCCCGTGGTGCCCACCGAACTCAAAGCCGAATTGGCCGTCTGGTTGGGTTGATACGGCGGCCTCGAAGCATCGGCGAGAAAGGTCTGGACGGACACGGGGTTGCTCGTATCCGCGCCGATCTGGTACTGCTTCAGATTGCCCACCCAACGGGGCGCGCCGCCCGGGTCGGGGCGGAAGGTGCCCATGAACACCTGGTTGGCATAGGACCCGCCTCCACTCGTCGTGACAGGCAGACTCGCCGACGCGAACACGCTGTTGACGGCCTGCACCTCATTGAAGATCTGGAGCAAAGCCTGGACCATCGAGTTGTAGTCGCCAGCCACAAAGGCCTTGCCGCCGCCTTGCTTCGCAGTGCTGTTCAGAATCTGGTTGTAGTCGAGCGCGGTGCCGCCGGCAGCGATCGTGTAAGTCGTGGCGTTCTGCGGATCCGTCGGATCGTTGGTGTTGAAGTTCCCTTGATAGAAGAACCGCGCCCACTCATCAATCCAGGCATTGTCGTCGGCCGTGTAGGGTCCGATATTGGCCGTGCTGATCGGCACTTGCTGCGCAGCGGTGGCGCCTGCGGCGGCAAGATCGCTGGCGCTCGTGAAGCCGGACCCGTTGTCCGGGCGGCCTTGTTTCGATGCCGCGCCGATCAGGATGATGACGGTCTTCTGGCAGGACAGCGTCCCGATGTGAGGCGCGTAGGACGTCCCAGATCGCGGTCCGACGTTGCCGGTGAGCCATGCCCACGCCTCCTGCATGTCGCCATCAAGCTTGGCATTGCCGGTCGCCTTTGGAATGCCCGCAGCGATCACGCTCTGAAAAGCCTGGATGCCACCTGCATCCATCAGCGGCAGGTTGTATGGCGCCGCGCTGGGGTAGTACATCGAGCCCCCCTTATTGGAGCCCGAACCGCCGCTCATGAGTCCGATATTCAGCTTGGCGAGCAAGGCGGGCTGCGTCCTGATCGCATCGATGGCACCGTAAACCGAGCAATACACCATATCCAACAGCGTGGAGTTCGGCAGATTGGGGGCCGATGCGGAAAAGGGGCAACTCGACGTGTAGGCCGCGTCATTGCTCGACGTGTTGTCGACGATGATGAGGATGTTCGGCGTCGGCCCATTGGGTGTTCCACCATAGATGTCGATGTCATCTGCTCTGGCCGCGAAGCCAGTCAACGCTACCGCGCAGGCCAGCAGCAGTTTGACGAAGTGGGAAGATTTCATAGCAGATGCTTCCTCGGCATTTGGCAATTTGGAAACTGGGGCAGACGGCTCATATCAGTTGCATGCGCTACCGACCGCGACTCGCGTCGCAACGCCCTGGCGCACCGTGACGGCAGGCGTGGCGGAAACAGCGGCATTGGGCGGCGTCGTGCTGGCAGTGATCTCCCAGTTCGAGTTCGCGCACATCGAATCACCATTGCTCGCGCCGCCGGAGATGCCGGAGTTCTGAACGGAGCCGCTGGCGTAGCAGGGCACATCGGCCGGGTTGCTGGCATCGAGGTCGGCGGACTTGATCGGACTCACGCTGATGCATGAGGGAAGAGGACTCAGATCGACCGAATAGGTCGAGCCGGTCGTCCCGCTGTTGTTGATGTCGACAGTGACGGGCGTGGGCGTGGCGAGCGTCGTGAAGTCCGTGCTGATGACCTTCTCGATGGTCTGCTGAGCGGCTGCTTCGGCTTCCTTCTGAACTTGCATGTTGCCGGCCACCTTCGAATTGACGTTGCTGACCTTGATCGCCGACACGACGATCAGCGTGAGCACCACCAGGAAGATCATCGAGACCAGCAGCGTGGCCCCCGATTGCGCGCGTCCCGCCGCGCGATGCCTGATGCGATTCATGGCGTTTCCCGTTGACCGGCGCCATTGTTCAAGCGCGCGACGGCGCTGTAGACGTGACGCTTGATTTGATCGTTGAAGGGGCCGACAACCGGATAGGCCTGCCCCATGTTGTAGGTTCTCGTGTCCTTCCAGCCGCCGCTGCTTTCCGTGTTGCGCGCGAGGACGTGAACCCGCACCGACATCACATTGCCCCAGTTGGTCGCGGGAACAGACCAGTCGTAACCCGCGGTCGGATTGGTGCAGACGGCGGCCGCAACTTCGGCAACCGGCTGATTCGTCGCTTCGCCGACGGGCGGGTTGGCCGGATTGCTGGTGTAGCAGTCGGGTGAACCGTTGCCGTCCATGTCGACGCCATAGTCGAACTGCAGGTTCTCGATGCCTTCCACGAGCGGCGTGATGGTGATCGCGCCATTGACGAATTCGGCCATCTTGAGCGTCGGCGTGGTATCGGTGCCGCACACGTTGCAGGTGCTGACGAAATAGAGGTGCTGCACGACCTTGCGCACGGGCGCGAGCTTGCTCGACACGCAGTCCTTGGTCATCAGGTTGAAGCTCGACGCGCTGGCGCCAGCGGCAATGACGAAAGGCTGCGTATCCGTGGCACAGGAGGAAACCTGCAGATAGGTCTCGGTAGCGGTGACGCTCGCCGGCGCGACTGGAGTCGTATAGGCGCGGGTGACGATCAGCATCGCCGTGTTCGCCATCACATTGCTGATGCAAGTGGGCGTAGCGCTCACACCGTAGAGGGGCAGCGGCAGGGTCGACGCGGCGGGACGCGTGACAGCCGTGTAGCCAAGATCGGCAATTGTCAAAGGACAGGCGACCGGCACGGCCGAATTGAAAGACGTGCTAGTGGTCTGGCCGACAAAGCCGGCGAGTTGGAGGTCGTCAGTGAGAAGCTCGATCGCGTAGCGACCGTTCTCGATCTGCCGCGACGACTTGTCCAGTTCCGAGCGCGAGGTGACGGTCGAAACAATGAGGCTGATCAGCCCGATCATCAGGAACAGGCTCAGCGTGATGGCCACCATCAGCTCGACCAGCGTGAAGCCGCTGCTGTAGCGTGGCGGCCGCGACCGCTTGTGCATTCTCATGACAATGTTCCGATCCGGACCTTGGTGGTCACGACGCGATGCAGCTTCTCGTTGCCGTAGACACCGCTGCCGCAGGGGAAGGCGGCCCCGTTGCTCAGCGGCGCCGCGGTTGAAGCCAGGCCCTGCCAGGAGACCGCGATCAGGTAGACGTTGTTCGTCGCATCATCGAGCGTGATGCAACCGACCGCGCCGATCATGGCGCCGATCTGGAGGTTATTGCCCTTCGCGTCCTTGTCGATTTCGGATTGGCCCTGGATCATGTTGCGCCAGGCCGCCAGATCCGCCGCGGCCTGGGTCTGCTGCTGGACGTTGCCCGCGGCGCAGGTCGGAATGGTCGAGCTGGTGGAACTCAGTTGAATCCCGGCCGTGCCGTTCGAATAGCAGCTCGCGACCTTGCGATTCGCGTTCAGCCGCTCGGCCATGTCCTGCACGAGCTGGACAGCCTGGATGCGCTGGTAGGACTCCAGTTCCGCAAGATTCGCGCGGCTGCTGATGCCCGCGAGCCCCAGCAGGCCGAACAAGAGAATCACGAGCGAGACCAGGATTTCGATCAGCGCGACGCCGCGCTGCGCCCCCCGCCGACGAAGACGTTGTCTGGTGGTCTTGGCATTCATCAAGGGCAGGCTCCCACGCTGCTGCTCGGCACGCCGCTCAGGCCGACGGAAATGATTCGGCAACTGACGCCGCTGATCGCCACCGAAGGTGCCACGGTGAACTTGGTGAGTCTCGGATCCGTAGTGCCTGCCGGGACGACGGGGCGGCCATCCTTGCCGTATGAAACGGCGCCCAGTGAGGCCGAGTCGGTGATCGACAGGCCGCTGTAGGCTTCCTGGTTCTGGATCACCGGTGCCGTGCCGTCCGTGACCGTCCATCCCTGGTCCCAGGTCGTACTGCCCTTCGTGAACGAAACGGTTGTGGCACGGGTGATCGCCTCGCTGCGCGCCAGGGTCAACGACGCCATCAGGTCAAAAGATGCATTTCGGATGCGTTGGTTGAGGACGAACGACCGAAACGAAGGAAGCGCGAGACCCACGAGGATCGCCAGCACCACGATGGCGGTGATCAGCTCGATCAGCGTGAAGCCCTTGACATGGCGCCGCGCGGGACTGCGACTCACCAGCATCCTTGAACCCCGGTCTGATTCGTGAGCGCCTTTTTCAGGCCGGTGTTGTCGATGCTCAGAATCCCGCACTGGGTGTCCCTGGCGAGCTGGCTGTTGATGGGAGTCGCCGTCACCGTGAATCCCGGAGGCGTTGCACCCGTCGGATTGGTATCGAACTGGTAGTTGGCGGAGACATTGGAAGGCGGGGTCAGATTCAGCTGCGCCCAGGTCGCGTACTGCCGCGCATCCAACAGGTAGCGCTGCTGAAGATTGCTGATCTCGAGCATGTACCCCATCGCGGCCGAGCGATTGGAGCGCACGATGTAACGGGTGTAGGAGGGGTAGGCAATCGCCGCCAGGATCGCGACGATCGCGACCACGATCATCAGTTCGATCAGCGTGAAACCCTTCGCCTGACGGCCGGGCATGACTGGGATTCGGGATGGCTTTGTCAAACCTCGCTCCATGGACCTTTGTTGGCCCGCTCGTCAGGGCGAGCGGCTTTGCATGACGGTCGTAACTATATATTGCAAATGTGACTTTCTCACATTCAACCCGGCGCTCTCCGATACCGTTCGGCGCCTATCCACGACCGTTTGGCCAATTTGTGCAGGTTTTGTTGGGGAATCTGCCGGAACGAGGTGCTGCAAGGCGGCCTCCGAGGCGCGGCTTTCCGCGCTGGTCGACCTGGATTGCCCGCGGCACACCGATCAGTTAACGTGGCCCGCTCGTCAACGTGCGGAGCAACCACCATGGCGGTCCTTCCCGAAACCGGCATCCGCGACCTGGAAGACCTGCGGCGCTTCGAGTCGGAAATGACGCTGGAGGAGCGCCTGCCCGAGCGCAGCATCCTCGACGTCTTCATCGCCCGCGCGCTGGACCAGCCCGATCGCACCGCGATCACGATGCTGATGACCGGCGCCCCCGACGAAGAACCCCGCCGCGTCAGCTACCGCGAGCTGCTCGGACTGGTGCGCCGGGCAGCCAACCTGTTCGCCACCCTCGCCGGGCCGCGCCCTGGCGTCGCCTACATGCTGCCGAGCCTGGTCGAGACCCATGCGACGCTGTGGGGCGCCGAAGCTGCGGGCTACGCGGTGCCGATCAACTTCCTGCTGCAGCCGGAACACATCGCAGGCCTGCTGAAAGCCTCCGGCGCCCGCATCCTGGTCGCGCTGGGGCCGCACCCGGTGCTGGACATCTGGCAGAAGGCGCTGGCGCTGCGCGACGCGGTGCCGGGGCTGCAGTTGGTGCGCGTGGCGCCTCCCGGCATCCCGGTCGAGCCCGGCGTGATCGACTTTCACACCGCCTTGATGGCGCAGCCCGACGACCGGCTCGTGTTCGGAGATCCGGGGCGGGACGGCGACATCGCGGCCTACTTTCACACGGGCGGCACGACCGGCGCGCCCAAGCTCGTGGCGCACACGCACCGCAGCCAGCTCGTGGCGGCGTTGGGCGGCGCGGTCCTGGGCGACATGCGACCGACCGATACCCTCACGGCCACCCTGCCGCTGTTCCATGTCGGCGGAACCATCTTCTGCGGCTTGAGCGCATTCATGGCCGGGATCGGCCTCTTGGTCATGTCGCCCGGCGGGCTGCGCAATCCGGCAATGGTGCAAGGCTACTGGCGACTGGCCGCGCGCTACGGTGCCACGTTGGTGGGCGCGGTGCCCACTTCCATCGGCGCCGTGCTGGAAGTGCCGCTGGACGGCGCCGACCTCAGCGCCGCACGCGCCGGATTCTGCGGCGCCGCCTCGCTGCCAACAGCCGTGAGAGAACGCTTCAGGCAAGTCGTCGGCATCGGGCTGTTCGAGGTGTACGGCATGACGGAGGCCTCCGGCCTGATCGCGATCGACCCGGTGGCCGGCGAGGGTGGCGCCGGCTCGGTCGGCTGGGCCCTGCCCTATACCCGCGTGGAAGTTCGGCGGCTGGAAGCCAACGGTCGGCTCGGCCCCGTTTGCGCGCCGGGCGAGATCGGCGTGATCACCGCCCGGGGGCCGCATGTCTCGCCTGGCTATCGCAACCCTGAACACGATGCGGGCGTCTTCGACGACGGATTGCTCAACAGCGGCGACCTTGGCTATGCCGACGCGCGCGGTCGCATCTACATCGCCGGCCGGGCCAAGGACCTGATCATCCGCAGCGGCCACAACATCGACCCCTTGATGATCGAGAACGCGATGGCGGCGCACCCCGCCGTGGCATTGGCGGCTGCGGTGGCGATGCCGGACGCCTACGCCGGCGAACTGCCGGTGTGCTACGTGGCGCTCAGACCCGGTGCCACCGCGACGGAAGAAGAACTTCGGGAACACGCGGAGCAATCCATCGGTGAACGTCCCGCATGGCCGAAGCAGATCTGCATCGTCGACGCCATCCCGCTCACTTCCGTCGGAAAGATCTACAAGCCGCAGTTGCGCTGCGACGCCGCGTCGCGCCTGGTGACGCACGTCGTCCACGATCGGCTCGGACTGCGCGATGCGCAGATCCGCGTCCAAGAGGGCGGCCGAAGAGGCATGCGGGTGACGGTGGATCTGCCCGACGCGGCGCGATCAGCCGTGCCAACCGTCGAGGACGCACTGGCGGTCTATCTGTTCGAGACGCGGGTGACCGCCGGCTGATCAGCGCTGCTGCGCAGCGATGTGCGCCGCGAGGTAGGCCGCGTCCTCGTCCGCGCCGAACAGGAAGGCCGACTTCCATTTGTGCAGCCAGGGCAGGCCCAGGAAGTACAGACCGGCTTCAGAGGTCACCCCGCGCTCGTGCACGGGCGCCCTCCTCGATTCCGGTGAGGGGCCGAAGACGGGCAAGTCGATCCAGCTGAAGTCCGCATGGGCACCGTTGGCCCAGATCACCGACGTGATCCCCTCGCGAGCGAGATCGAGGGTACAGATCGGTGTGTCGAGCGCCGGCGGATCGGGCAACGCCCCGGGCGGATCCGCCGGTGGGAGATCGAGTTGCTGCGTGCGAACCGTCTCGTCGCATCGACGGTCGAACGCCTTCAGCGATTCGTCGCCGTGCGCGATGCTGGCGGCGAGATCGTCGGCCATCGCCATCCGGCCGTTCTCGGCCGCCTTGACGCGGCCGGTCAGCACGATCCCTTCGGCCGCCAGTCGGCGCAGGTCGATGTCATGCCCGCCATTCACGCCGGTCATCAGGCGAGACAGACGCGCGCCCTTCCAGTCGCGAAGCGTCGAATCGGCCGAGCCCGTGGCGATCAGCCACCAGATGCAATCCTTTCCGCGATAGCGACGCCGGATCCGCTCATGCGAGCTGACGGACAGGAACACGCGCCGTCCGGCGCGGCACAGTTCCTCGGCAATCTGCACGCCGGAGTTGCCGGTGCCGACCACGAGCACGGCGCCGTCGGGCAGCTGCTTCGGATTGCGGTACTGGGTCGAATGCAGTTCGAACACGCCTGCGCCCAGCGAAGGGGTCGCGCGCGGAACCTGGTACGGGCCCGTGGCCACCACGACGTTGCGCGCCACGTAGAGGGTGCCGTCAGTCTGCACCTGCAACTCGCGCGACCCCGGCCTGCGCTTCACCGAAAGCGCGGCGCACCGGGTGCGCACGGGAGCACGAATGGTCGCCGCATAGCGTTCGATGTAGTCGGTGACCTCGCGCAGCGGAGAAAAGGCATTGGGGTCCGCATGCGGGTCGGCTGTCATGCGCGGCCAACCCGGAAGATTCATGTTCCAGTTGGGCGACTGGAAGTGCAACGAATCCCAGCGCTCGCTTCGCCAGCGTTCCGCGAGCTCTCCGCGCTCGAGCACGAGGTGCTCGCCGCCCAGTCGCCCCAGGTGGAAGCTCATCGCCAGGCCCGCCTGGCCACCGCCGATTACGATGGTTTCGACACGCTCAGTGGACATGGCGGGCCCCAAGAAGTTACTGCGTCAAACGATGCCTGCGCGGAATATGCGATGGCCGTTCACCGTGGTCAACCCCGACGGCGACGCGAGATGTAGCCCACTGTGCTGGGATTGCGCGCGCCGTATCTTTTGCATTCATCTGCATCGAATCCTTCGAAAGAAGGAGATGAGGGAAGGCGCAGCTGTGCCGGGTCATTGCTGTAGGGTTGAGGCATGAACCCTGCGGCACCCTCCCCCATCCTCGACGTCACGGACCTGTACTTCGCGCATCCCGGGCAGCCGGCACTCGCGGCTGGATGGAGTGCCTCCATCGACGCCGGCGTCACGCTGCTGTACGGCGACACCGGCAGCGGAAAGTCGACGCTCCTTCGTCTGATCGCAGGCCACCTGCCCGCCAGGGGCCTGTTGAGCCTCGCAGGCGCACGCCTTGACCACGAGCCCGAGGCCTATCGACGGAACGTCTTCTTCTGCGACCCGGAGACCGACGCGTTCGACAAGGTCAGCGCGGTCGAGTGCACGGCCTCGCTCCGCGCGGGCGATGCGCGTTTCAACGAGGCCGGCTGGCGAACCTTCGTCGAGGGCTTCTCCCTGACCCCGCACCTCGACAAGCCGATGTACATGCTGTCGACCGGCTCGAAGCGCAAGGTCTGGCTGGCGGCTGCGCTCGCATCGGGACGCGCGCTCACCCTGCTCGATGAACCCGCGGCCGCGCTCGACGCCGCATCGATTCGCTTCCTCTGGCACACGCTCGCTTCCCTTGCCGAGCGGCCCGACCGGGCCATCGTTGTCGCAAGCGCCTCGCGAATCGATTCGGTCCCGCTTTCCGGCTCGATGGATCTGCCGCTTCATTCCGATCGAACGGCGCACGCCTAGGCGACCCAGGCCACAGCGACCATCGGGCTTCACAATGGCCGATCCCGAGCACTGCGCGGACCACCCCCGCATGCAGGTTCCCCGATGCTTCTGCCCCTCCAGGCCTACCCTGCAACCTTCGTCATCGCCAGTTCGATCGTGCTTTACTTCTCGCGCGGCGCGATCACGCGCCCGCGCTCGCATGGCTTCTATCGCTTCTTCGCGGTGGAGTGCATCTTCGGCCTGATATGGATCAACCTCCCTGTCTGGGGCGACGATCCCGCGCTGTCACCGAGCCAGTCGCTGGCGCTGGCGCTGCTCGCCACCTCGGCCTGGCTGCCACTGCATGCGGTGCGCCATTTGAGGCGGGTGGGCCAGCCGGGCGGCACCCGCGAGGACGAGGCGCTACTCGGATTCGAGAGGACGACCCGGCTGGTGACGACCGGGGCCTTCAAGTACATCCGCCATCCGATGTACGCGGCACTGATCTGCCTGGCCTGGGGCGTCTTCCTGCAGCGCTTCACCTGGCTCGCCTTGCTGCTGGTGCTGGCAGCGACCGCGCTGCTCTTCGTCACCGCCCGGCGCGAAGAGCAGGAATGCCTCGAACATTTCGGCGATGCCTATCGCAACTACATGCGCCGCACACGCCGCTTCGTTCCGTTCCTGCTGTAGCGCCTCTCTTTACGCCGGCTTTACCCGCCGGGCACATTGGCTTGCGCGCCGCGCCCTCCAATGCGATGGCTCCGCCCCCTGCCGGCGTTGCGCACCAGGAACTTCTCGATGACCCGATTCGTGCCCCGGCTGGCGGCCGCCCTCCTTTCCATCACACTGGCCGGTTCCGGCTTCGCGCAGTTCGCGGGCGGCATGGGGGGTGGCATGGGCGGCCGCCGCGGATCGGGAGGCGCCAGCCCCTCGACCCCACGCAGCGACACCCTCAACAACCCCACCTCCCTTTCCAGCGCAGCAAGCAGCCGGCTCTACGACCTGCGGCTGCGCCTGCGGATCACGCCGGAGCAGTCGCCGCTGTGGGATGCCTTCCAGACCAAGGCCTGGGACCTGATGGTGCACAACGCCGTGCGCGCGCCGGGCGACGGCGATGCCAGCGCAGCGCAGACGGTACGCGCGCGGGCGGAACGGATTCAGACGAGCTCGCGGCAATGGACGGCCCTGGCGGACGCAGTCGACCGTCTCTACGAGGCGCTTTCGCCGGAGCAGCGGCAGGTGGCCGACCAGGAGCTGCCTGCCGTCCTGCCCGGTGGCGGGGAAGGCTCGGAGGCGTCTGGCGCGCCGGGCAAGCCGGAGCCACCGAGCGGCGGCACGGGCTTCAGATGATGACGGCAGCCTGAGTGAGGAGGTCGGGGCGACTGGTGGCCGTGTCCTATCCGAACTGGACGCAGCGCATGCTGAGCGTCCCGGACTGGAACCCTTCGTAGATGGTTTGCGCACGCTCCCCGCTCCCGGCGGCGCCCAGGGGGTACAGGAACGGGTAGTAGTGGTCGGGCGTCGCAACGGCGACCGAAGCGCCTTCGAGCTTGCCGAAATCGATCAGCGCCTTGTCATCTCGTCCCCGCAGCGCAGACTTCACCGCGTCGTCGAAAGACTGGGCCCAGGGGCGGCTCGCGGACGGTGCGTCCGGGACGCCCCGATCTGTCGCACGCAGGTTGTGCACGATGTTTCCGCTGCCGAGGATGAGAACCCCCTTGTCCCGCAACGCTGCGAGCTCGCGGCCCACGGCATAGTGGAAAGCGGCCGGCTTGTCATAGTCGATCGACAGCTGGAAGACCGGTACGTCCGCCTTGGGGTAGAGGTACTTGAGCACAGTCCACGTGCCGTGGTCCAGGCCCCATTGCTGCGTGGTCACGACGCGGCCCTGGGTCACCAGGCCGGCAGCAACCCGCGCGATGGCCGGGTGACCGGGTGCGGGGTACTCGATGTCGAACAGGGCCTGCGGAAAGCCCCCGAAGTCGTGGATGGTCTTGGGCCGCTCCTGGATGCCTACGCCGGTCGCCCCCTGCGTGAGCCAGTGCGCCGAGACGCTCAGGATGGCCGTCGGGGTCGGCAAAGCCTTCCCCCACGCAAGCAATCGGCGCGTGAACTCGTTGTCCCGGATCGCGTTCATCGGGCTGCCGTGGCCGATGAAGATCGTGGGCATGCGGGCCGCCGCCCGGCCTGTCTGCTCGGCGGCAGCGTGCGCGAGGCCAGACACCGTCGCGAGCAACGCGACGGCACCGTGCGCTGAAGATTGGAGGAGGAAGCCGCGGCGGCTGGAATCGGCAGAAAGCATGTTCTCGAGGAAATTGTTCGATGCCGAGCGTACTCGCATCCTGCAAGCCGACTTCGACGCTGAAGCCCGGCGCTCGCTGAATGAGATCTGGCCTCGTGTCTTCGACCGTCTCGCTGTCAGTCGGCTTGCCCGAGAATCTCCGGATGCCACACGCCGTATCCCGCCTGCGCGCCGCGCGTCTCGCGCGCAGCGCCAAACCCTTTCTCGCCCGTGGTGGTTGGAAGCGCGAGCGCTGCGGCGGCTGCAGGCTGGTCCCCAGCCACTGCATGTGTGCCCTGCGCCCTTCGCTGACCACGCGCGCAGGGGTGTGTCTGCTCATGGCCGACATCGAGCCGCTCAAGCCGACCAACACCGGCTGGCTGATCGCCGATGTGGTGCCCGATACCTTTGCCTTCGGCTGGACGCGCACCGAGCCCGACCCGGCTCTTCTGGCCCTGCTGGCCGACCCGCAATGGCAACCGTATGTCGTGTTTCCGGGCCAGTACGTCGCGCCCGAGCGGGTCGTGCGCGCCGTGCAGCCCGACAGCCTGCATGGCGATGCCGGAAAGCGCCCGCTGTTCATCCTCCTGGACGCGACATGGACCGAAGCGCGCAAGATGTTTCGAAGAAGTCCTTACCTCGACCCATTCCCGGTGCTGAGTCTGGAGCCTGAGCAGGCATCGGAATACAAGCTGCGCCGCTCCGGCCGCGACGACCATTTGTGCACCAGCGAAGTGGCTGCCCTATGCCTGGACCTGGCAGGCGAGCCCGTTGCCGCGCAAACGCTGGAGGCTTACCTGGCGGTGTTCACCCATCACTATCTGCATGCGAAGAACCAGCAACCCGTTGCATGGGAGGGCGCCGCCCACCAGCGCTTGCGCGAGCAGCGCAACCAGCAGCCTCGCAGCGGCTGAACCCGCCAGGCACTCATCGCAGGCAGTTCATCCGCGATCCTCGCCGCTCAAGGCCGCGCGCAACGCCTCGACCGCGACCGCCACCACGAGACCGGTCAGGACGATTCCGCCAATCCCGAGCAACATGGCCAGCACGCGGGCGAATCCCGACTTGGGTACGAGGTCGCCGTAGCCGACCGTCAGGCCGGTGACGAAGGAGAAGTACAGCCCGTCGGTGAGCGGCCACCCCTCCACCTTCGCGACGAGCAGGCCGATCAGCGGCATCATCAGCAGCAGCCCCGAAACCGCGGGCCAGACAATGACCAGCCCCTGCCAAAGCTCGCGGAAGAACCGGCGCCTGATGATCCTGGAAGACTTCATTTGGCACTCGCTCGGTGGACATCGGGTCGAGAAACGGGCTGTAGCGAGCGCCTTCTCCAGCGCTCCAGCACCCACACCGTGGCCGAGGCGTAGAACGCCACCCCCACGAAAAGGCACACGCGCATGACCGAGCCTTCGAGCACGCTCTTGCCGCTCGCGCTGTCCTCGATCGCGGGGCCGAGCAGGATCAGCGCGGTCACCAGCGCGTTGCTCCAGAACGAAGGACGAAAGCGCGTGCGCCGCACGCCGAACATGGCCGAGCCCGTCCACAGCGCCGCGGCCATCAGCCACAACATCAGCATCCAGAGGCTCGGCCACAGCGACAGGCCCATCCACACCCCCATGCCGATGAAGGCGCCCATGAGGGTCGAGCCCACGAGCTCGCGGCTGGCCGCGCCCGCTTGCGCTTCGCCGGCCTGTTGCGCCAGCGTCGCCGTCTTCATGACGGCGGCAAGGTAGAACGAAGGGTTGGTCAGCGCGAGCACGAAGACCGGCATGACGATGATCGTCCCGCGCAGGGCGATCCAGTTGGCCGAGATGGCCCCGGCGCGCGGCGCGGCCGCCCCCGCCTGCTGCGGCGGAGGATCGGGAAACAGCGCGCCGGACAGCGCGCTCACCAGCGTGCCGACGCCCAGCCCGACGGCAAGCGTGACGCTGAGCACCGCAATCAGCGATTGTTCCGCCACGCCGGCGACCGGCATCATCGCGAAGGAGATCACCAGCAAGACGGTCAGCGCGCCGCCACCGCGCTGACCGGCATGGAACACCGCATGGAGCACCACGCCGGTCAGCAGTACGCCGGCCACCGCGTAGTGCTCCAGCAGCGGCACCATCAGCACCCCGGCCGCGATCAACGCCGCAAGTACCACCGCAGCGACGATGCCCTTGACCAGCGGCAGGGGCGGCCCAGGCTTGCACAGCACGAGCACCGCCATCACGCAGACCACGAACGGCAGCTTCAGCGCGAGCCCGTAGGCCAGCAGCGTGGCGAGGCCCAGTCCCAGGGTCAGGCGCAGGCTTGCCTTGTCACCGCGGGTCATGGCCGTCTTTCAGTAGAGGTACGTCAGCCAACTCACGACGCGCATGTACACCGCGCCGAGAGCGTTCATCACCGGGTTGTCGCCGGTGTAGACCAGCACGTCGGCCTGGCCGCCCACCTGGACGCGACGCAGGCGGTCGATCTCGGAAGGATCGAACTCCACCACCACCGGGAAGCGCTGTGCCTGGCGCAGCCAGTCGCGGCTGTTCTCCACCGTGGGCAGCGCGCCGGGCGAGCCCTGCTTGCCGCTGCTCACGCCGCGGCCCACGCTGCGCACCCGCCCCTTAAGCACCTGTCCGGGCAGCAAGTCGAGCACGATGGCCGCCTCGTCGCCGGGCTCGATGTTGCCCAGGTTGTTCTCGGTCATCTCGGCGCTGATCCACAGGTCGTGTATCGCGATCAGCGTCATCAGCGGCGCACCCGGCTGCGCGAAGAGGCCGACGTCGGTCTGCAGGTCGGTGACCCTGCCGCGTGCAGGCGCGATCACGCGGGTGCGTGCGAGGTCGAGTGCGGCCTTCTCCATCGCGGCCTTGGCGCTTTGCAGTTGCGCGTTGTCCTCCCCGACGCCGCCGGCAGCCTCTTGCGCCTTGCGCAGGTCCGCCTCCGCCCGCTTGGCCTGGCTGCGCGCCTGGTCGCGCGTCGACTGCGCGATCTCCAGTCGACGCACGGAGATCGCGCCCGGGTCTTCGTCATGCAGTCTTTCCTGGCGGCTGGCATCGCGCTCGGCCATCTCGCGACCGGCCTGTGCGACGCCCAACGCGGCGCGCGCCGCGTCCACACCGGCGACCGAGCCCTGCACCGAACGCCGCACGGATTCGAAATCGGCTTGCGAACGGCGCAGCGCAATGCGGAAAGGCTCGGGGTCGATATCGAGCAGTGGCTGTCCCGGCTGCACTTCTTCGTTGTCGCGCACATGCACCGCCAGCACCTTGCCTGCGACCTCGGCCGCCACCGGCACGACGAAGGCCTGCACGCGCGCCTGCGAGGTGCTGGGCGTGAGGCGGTCGCCGACAAAGTAGATGACGAGGCTGCCGACGATCAATGCGGCCAGCACCAGCGCGCCGATGCGCGTGCCGGCGCTGGCCTTGGGCACCGGCGCTTCGGGCGGCAGCTCCTGGGCAGCCGGTGGGGTGGCGGTTTGCTGCTGGTTCATTGCGTGACCTCCGCGCAGCAGCGCTGCGGAATTCGCCTTGGGGCGGCCCGGCGGCTCATTGCGTGACCTCCGCGTCGCTCCGTCGCCGCGAAGGCGGCTCTGCCCCGGGCGGCGGCAGGGGATCGTTCAGAAGTGGCGTCCAGTCGCGGCGCTCGGCCATGGCGCGGCGCGTGTCTTCGTCCATCGGCAGCGGCTGGTCGCGCGCGGCCTGCCAGCCGCCGCCCATGGCCTTGTAGAGGGCCACCAGGCTCTGCACCACGCTGCCTTGGGTGGTGACGAGTTGCTCCTGCTGGCTGAACAGCGTCCGCTGCGAATCGAGCACGCGCTGGAAGTCGACCAGCCCTTCGCGGTACTGGATCGTCGCGATGTCGAGCGAGCGGCGCGCGGCCCGCACCGCGCCTTCGAGCAGGTCGATCTGCGCGCGGTTGCTCGCGAAGCTGGCGGCGGCATCGTCCATCTCGCGCGCTGCGGTCAGCACCGTGTTCTGGTACTGCTCCAGCAGTTGCCGGAAGCGCGCATCCTGCACCAGCACCTGGTTCTGGAGGTTGCCGTGGTCGAACACGTTCCACAGCAGCGCCGGGCCGATCGCCCAGCTCGCGGTGTTCGAAGACCCCGCGATCGAGGTGGCCGAGAGACCGAGCGTCCCGCCGAGCGCGATCGAAGGATAGAGCGCCGCCTCGCTGACCCCGATCAGCGCGGACTGCGCGGCGAGCTGCATCTCGGCCGTGCGCACGTCGGGCCGGCGCCGCAGCAGGTTCGCCGGCACGTCGACGATCAGCCCGAGCTCGGCGCGAGGAAGGCGGCCCTCCCCGGCCGCCATCTCGGGCAAAGCGCCCGGCGGCCGGCCCAGCAGCACCGCGAGTGCGTTCTGCGACTGGCGCAAAAGGCCCTCGAACTCGGGAATGGTCGCCAGCGTGGCGAGGTACAGCGAACGGGCCTGCTGCACATCGAGCTCGGCCTCGTTGCCGCTGCGGAACAGCCGCTCGGTGATCTGCAGGCTGCGCTTCTGGATCTGCGCGTTCTCGTGCGCGATGCGAAGCCGCAGCTCGGTCGTGCGGATGCTGCCGTAGAGGCTGGCCGCCTGCGCCGCGACCAGCACCTGTACGTCGTCGTACTGCGCAATGCTCGCGAAGTAGGCCGCATCGGCCGACTCGATGCCGCGCCGGTACTTGCCCCAGAAGTCCATCTCCCAGGCGATGTCGAAGCCCGCGCTGGCGCTCCAGAAGGCGGTGTTCGCGCCGCGCGACTGGCGCTGGCCGGCACGCAGCGCATTGCCGCTCACCTGCTGCACCTGCGGATAAAGGCCGCTGCCCGCGATGCCGAGTTGCGCGCGCGACTCGAGGATGCGCATCGCCGCAAGGCGCACGCCGGGGTTGCGGCGCTGGGCTTCCGCCACCAGTGCGTCGAGTACCGGGTCATCGAAGCTGTGCCACCAGGCGTCGTCCACGGGCCGCGCGCGCGGCAGCGCATCCGTCGCGAGCGTGCGTCCCGCGTCGCCGGACCAGTCCGAAAGCCACGGCACGGCAGGCCGCGCGAAGTCCGGGCCGAGCATGGTGCAGCCGCCCAAGCCCAAGCCCAGGCACGCGAACCACGCAAGGGCCGCAAGGTGCCAATGCGAGGTCGCGGCCGGCATGCCTTCAGTCGCCGGCCGGCAGATCGCTCTTCGCTGCGGGCGCGTCCGATGCCGGACTGGTCGCAACCCAGCCCATGAAGATCTGGTAGCCGAGCGCGAGCAAGGTGGCGCCGACGAACATGCCGAGGATGCCCGCGGTCGCCATGCCGCCGAGCGCGCCGATCAGGATCACCGGCATCGGCGCATCGACCCCGCGACCCAGCATCAGCGGCTTGAGCACGTTGTCGGCCATGCCCGCGACCAGCAGCAGCACCGTGTACCCGACCGCGGCGCCGGTTTCGTAGTCGGCACGTGTCCACAGCCAGGCGATGGCCGGCAGCGTGACGATGACCGCCGGCACCTGCGCGATGCCGAGCACGAGCACGATCGCCGAGAGCACCCCGGCCCACGGGACGCCCGCGATCAGCAGGCACACCCCGACGATGATCGCCTGGATGAAGGCGACGCCGATCACGCCCTGCGCCACCGCGCGGATGGTTGCCGTGGAGAGGTTCGCGAACTCGACACCGCGCGCGGGCCCGATGATGCGCACGAAGATCGCCTGGACGGCGCCGCTGCCAGCCTCGCCGAAGGCCATGACGATCCCCGCAACGATGATCGCGGCGAGGAACATCAGGAGCGCGCCGCCGATGCCCGCAACCGCGCCGAGCGCAGTGCGCGCGAGATTGCCGATCTTCGGCTGCAGGCTCTGAACCAGCGCCGGCAAGTCGTCGTGCGCCTGCGTCCAGATCGCGAAGACCTTGTCGCCAACGATGGGCCATTTCGCGACGCTGTCGCGCGGTGCGGGCAGCCGCAGCGAGTTGTTCTGCACGTCGGCGATCAGCCCCCGCACCGAGTCCCCGACCGAGCTCAGGAGCACCGCGGTGGGCACGATGATCAGCACGATGCCCGCCAGCACCAGCACCGTGGCCGCGAGCCCCTGCCGCCCACCCATGCGGCGCGCGAGCGACTGCTGTGCCGGATAGAGCGTGACCGCGAGGATCAGCGACCACGCGATCAACGTCAGGAACGGGGAAAACACGCGGTAGCAGAGCAGCGCGAGCACGATCACGAGGCCGGCGCGGATCAGCACATCCATGAGCGCAGACGCGCCGCGTGACACCAGTCGATCGTCGGATTCGGCAGGCATCGACATGCTTTTCTCCCGTTAGGATTCAACCGCCCAGCGCGATGATCACGAGCTGGATGCCAGCACCGAGCGCGGCCATCACGAAGGCCGCGCGCCACGGCTGGAGGCCCGCGTAGCGCCCCCATCCATAGCCGCACAGGAACATCATCGCGATCCCGATCACGGCCGACACGCGCATGGCGGGCCGCACCTCGCTGAAGAACAGGAAGGGCAGCACCGGTGGGAAGGTCGATGCGAAGACCAGCAGGAAGACACTAAAGGCGCCGAGCAGATCCTGCCGCGTGAGCCCTGTGGCCGGCGCCCTGTGCAACGACTGAGCCACCATCCACTGCCGCGTGCGTTCGAGATCGGACGGCCCGAGCGCACTCGAGAGCGGACCCAGCTCCTGCGCGATCAGGTCATGGGCCGGTTCGCCGGACGCCGCGATCACCTCGCGCCAGAGCCTGGCCTGGCGCGCCCGCGTCACGAGGTTGCGCAGCACGTACATCACGGCGTCGACGAAGCCCCAGGCGAGGTTACAGCCGAGCGCCGCGATGAGCATCTCACGCACCTCCTTCTGGCCGGCAGTGGCCACGCTCAAGGTGCCCGTGAAGCTCAGGACCATGAACAGGCCGAAGAGGATCTCGGAATTGCGGTCTATCGGATCGAGAATTCGGTTTTCCATCTGGACTCCTCCTCCCGACGTGCGCGGGCGGCACCTGCCGCCACACCGACCTATCTCGCAAGCACGATGCCGGACGCCGCCGACGATACAGTGGTTCCCGCCTCGCCGGCAATGATGCGTTCCAGGTCCCCGAGCGCACCGATCGCGGCGGTCTTGCCGGTCGCCTTCGCGAAGCGGCAGGCCGCATCGACCTTCGGCCCCATCGAGCCGGCGGCGAAGGTCATCGCCGACAGCGCATCGGGCGTCGCGCGGCGGACGGCGCGCTGCGTCGGCTTGCCCCAGTCCACATAGACGGCGTCGGCATCGGTGAGCATCACGTACAGGTCGGCCTTGAGCTCGCGCGCGAGCAGTTCGGTGGCCAGGTCCTTGTCGATCACGCATTCGATTCCGGCCAGCTTGCGATGGGTACCCGGCTGATGGGAGCCCGGCTCATAGGCCGCCGGAATGCCGCCACCGCCCGCTGCAATGACGATGGTGTTGTGTTCGAGCAGCCACTTGATCGGGCGCAGCTCGAAGATGCGCTTGGGCTCCGGCGAGGCGACCACGCGCCGCCACTTGTCGCCATCCTGCTTGAAGACCCAGGACTTCTCGGCCGCGAGCCGGTCGGCGACTTCCTTGGTGTAGACCGGGCCGATGAACTTGGTCGGGTTCGCGAAGGCCGGGTCCTTCGGGTCGACCTCGATCATGGTCAGGAGCGTCGCGAAGGGCCGCTCGAACGGCAGCAGGTTGCCCAGCTCCTGCTCGATCATGTAGCCGATCATCCCTTCGGTTTCCGCGTCGAGCACATCGAGCGGATAGGTCTCCACGTCGGTGTAGGCCGCACCCTGCAGCGCGAGCAGGCCGACCTGCGGCCCGTTGCCGTGGCCAACCACCATGTCGTGCAGCCGGGCGACCGGCGCGAGCGCCCTGGCGGCGACGCGGATGTTCTCGCGCTGGTTCTCCGAGGTCATGGGCTGCCCGCGTCGCAGCAGCGCATTTCCGCCGAGCGCGGTGACGATGAGCATGGTCAGTCTCCCATCGTTGCGACCAGGATGGCCTTGATCGTGTGCATGCGGTTCTCCGCCTGCTCGAAGGCGATGTTGTATTCGGACTCGAACACCTCGTCGGTGACTTCGAGGCCGTCCTTGATGCCGTAGGTGTCGGCAATCTGCTTGCCCAGCACCGTCTCGCTGTCGTGGAACGCGGGCAGGCAGTGCATCAGCTTGACGTGCGGATTGCCGCTGGCCTTCATCAGCTCGGCGTTGACCTGGTAGGCCTTCAGCAGGTCGATGCGTTCCTTCCAGACTTCCTTCGGCTCGCCCATCGACACCCAGACATCGGTGTGGATGAAGTCCACGCCCTTGACCGCCGCCTTCGGATCGTCGGTGATGGTGAGCTTGCCGCCGTAGCGCTTTTCCAGATCGCGCGCGATGTTCACGAATTCCTCCGCGGGCCAGAGCGACTTCGGCCCGCAGATGCGCACGTCCATGCCCATGAGGCAGCCGACGATCATCAGCGAGTGGCCCATGTTGTTGCGGGTGTCACCCATGAACGCGTACTTGATCTCGTGGATCGGCCGGTCGCTGTGCTCGCGCATGGTCATCACGTCGGCGAGCATCTGGGTGGGGTGGTATTCGTCGGTGAGCCCGTTGAAGACCGGCACGCCGGCGTACTTCGCGAGCGTCTCGACGCCGGTCTGGCTCGACCCGCGGTACTCGATCGCGTCGTACATGCGGCCCAGCACGCGCGCAGTGTCCTTGAACGACTCCTTGTGGCCGATCTGCGAGCCGGCGGGGTCCAGGTAGGTCACATGCGCCCCCTGGTCGTGGCAGGCCACCTCGAACGAGCAGCGGGTGCGGGTCGAGGTCTTCTCGAAGATCAGGCAGATCTGCTTGCCGAGCAGATGGCGCTGCTCGGTGCGCGCGTACTTGGCGCGCTTGAGGTCACGCGCCAGGTCGAGCAGGTAGCGGAACTCACGCTGGGTGTAGTCCTGCACGGTCAGCAGGGAGCGGTTGCGCAGATTGAAGCTCATGAAACTCTCCTGATGGGTCAATACGCGGGATCACGTGAAATGGGGCACGTCATGCAATGGCCGCCTCCGCGACCCCGTCCGAGTTCCGCGCCGCGCACGGTGATCACCTCGATCCCGGCCTTGCGCAGCAGCGTGTTGGTGTACGGGTTGCGGTCGTAGGCCACCACCACGCCCGGTTCGAGCGCGACGACGTTGTTGCCGTCGTCCCATTGCTCGCGCTGGGCCTGCCATGCGTTGCCGCCGGTGTCGACCACGCGCATCTTGGGAATGCCGAGGGCCTCCTTCACGACATCGAACATATGCCCCTTGTCCGCCCGGATGTCGAGCGCATCGCCCTCCCCCGGCCGCACGCTGTAGCACCGCACCTGGTCGGACACCTCGCGGAACGCCGTGACCACCTCGCGATCGCAGAAGCTGAACACGGTGTCCAGATGCATCGCCGCACGGCTCTTGGGCATCAGGCAGGCGATCACACGCTCGGCGGCCTTGTTCGCGAACAGCTGCTGCGCGACCTGGAACACCGCCTGCCGCGTGGTGCGCTCTCCCATGCCGATCAGCACGACGCCCTTGCCGACCGGCATGACGTCGCCGCCTTCCATCGTCGATGCGCCGAAGGGCTCGTCCGAATCGCCCCACCAGATCTTGAAGTCCGCGCCCTTGAAGCGCGGATGGAACTTGTAGACCGCCCGCTGCAGCAGCGTCTCCGGCTTGCGCGCAGGCCAGTACATCGGGTTGCAGGTCACGCCGTTGTAGATCCAGCATGAGGGGTCGCGCTGGAAGAGCGTGTTCGGAATCGGCGGCACCAGGAAGTCGGTGCCGCCCATCGCCTCTTCGAGCAGTTTCGACCACTCGCTCTTCGGGACGTCGAGGACCGCGATGCCGCCGATCAGGTGTTCGGCCAGCTTCTCGGCGGGCATCTCGTCGAGCCACGCCCGCAGAGGCGCAACGCCAAGCCCCACGTCGTTGACCGTGATGCGCCGGTCGAGCACGAACGCGCGGGCCTCGGCGTCCTTGAGCGTTTCGGCCAGCATGTCGTGCAGATCGATCACCTCCACGCCGCGCTCGCGCATCTTGAGCACGAAGTCGTAGTGGTCCTTCTGCGCTTCCTGCACCCACAGGACATCGTCGAAGAGAAGCTCTGCGGCGTTGCCCGGCGTCAGGCGCTGGTGGGCGAGTCCCGGTCGGCAGACCATCACGGTCCTGAGCTTGCCGACTTCGCTGTGCACTCCTAGCTTTTGCATGTCGAGCCTCCTGTGTGCTGCTTCAACGGTTATTCGGGCAGGGCCATCAGTTCGAAGAATTCGAGCGTCTCGCGGTCCGGCTCCTTCAGATACGTGCGGTAGATGGTCGGCAATTCGGCCGACCGGTAGATCCGGCTCAGCGCGCGATCCACGGTGAGGCGGAAGTCATCGTCGTTGCGCCGGATCGCGAAGGCCAGCAGTTCGCGGCGGAAGAGTTGATCGAGCACGACCAGGCTGGACTTGGCCGGACTGCGCCCCACGGCGTCGAGCAGCAGCGGGCGCCCATCGAAGAAGGCATCGACGCGACGATCGACCACCGCCTGCACGCCCTCGCCCGTGTCCTTGACGGACACCACGTCGACCGCGATGCGACGCTCGGCGAGCTTGTCGACCAGAGCGCGCTCTACCACCGTTCCCTTGACCACGGCGAGCGCGCGTCGCTCCGGCGCGTTGGTGCCGCGCCAGATCACCGCGCGGGGCGGCTCCTGCCCTGTGAGCACCTGCACGAGGCGCACCGGTGCGTCCGAGCGGATGACTGCATTCACGCCGACAAAGCCCACCGGGATCGAGAAGCTGACCTGGGCGCGACGCTCCAGCGTGGGCACCGCGCCGCACAGCATGTCGATCTTGCCCTGCTCGACGGCGCTGAAGCGCTCTTCCATCGACACCTGCAACAGTTCGACCGCCAGCGAGGGCAGCTTCAACTCCTGCCTGGCCGCGTCGCCGATCTTGGTGCACAGCGCAATTGCATAACCGGTCGCCTTGCCGGTCGCATCCTTCTGTGTGAGCGGCGAGCCGTCGGAGACATAGCCGACGACGAACTTGCCCGATTCGCGCAACTTGTCGAGCGTGCCCGCCGCGAATGCGCCACCTGCGTGCAGCAGTGCCGCGCCGACCAGCGCAATGAAGACGTTTCGTGTCCTGGTGTGTCGCATGGCCATCCCCTTCCCTTATGCGGTACGGGTGGCTGCCACCCGTGTCACGAAGCGCGGCGCCATGAAGCCGTAGATGATGAAGCCGATCGCCATCACCAGCATGCCGCCGAGCACCGCGTCCTTGCCCGAGGCATAGAGCGCGTACACCGAATACAGCATCGCCACCACCGCGACGAAGGCATTTCGTTTGTAGACCCCGGCGTCGACACCCGCGTTGCGCATGATCACGAACAGCGCCGAGAGCGAGACGATGTAGGGCACCACGTTGGTCACCACCGCGAGGTTCACGAGCGCGGCGAACTGCTTGCTCAGGTCCGGAGAGATCGTGGACAGCGCCATGATCGACTGCACGACGCCCATGATCACCATGCCCGCGATCGGCGCACCGGCCGCGCTCGCCTTGCCGAAGATGGCCGGGAACATGTCGGTGTCGGCCGCATCCTTGGCGGTCTGGGCGAGCGTGAACTGCCAGCCCAGCAGCGAACCGACGCAGGCCATCGCGGCCAGCGCCATCACGGTCTGGCCGACCGCGGGGCTGAACATCTGCGTGTACGCGAGCCCGAACGGGCCTGTGGACTTGGCCAGATCGGCATTCGGAACGATCCCCTGGATCACCGTGGTCGAGAGGATGTAGATCACTGCCGCGCCCAGCGTGCCGAACATGCAGGCGAGCGGCACGTCGCGCTTCGGGTTCTCGACCGCCGAGGCGTTCTGCGAAGCCGACTCCATGCCGAGGAAGGCCCACAGGGTGAGCGAGATGCTCGAGCCCATGCCTTCCCCGAGGCTCAGTCCCTTCGGATTCCACGCCGCCGAAAAAGTCTGGCTGCTGAACCAGAACCATCCCGCGATCGAAATGAAGCCCACGGGCAGGATCACGCCCCACACCGTGATGGCGCCGATGCGCCCGGTCAGCTTGGGCCCGCCGAAGTTCGCGACCGTCGTGATCCACAGCAGCGCGATGACGCCGATGCAGGTCGAGATCGCGGAGGACGTGAGGATGGGAAAGAACGCCGCGAGGTAGCCCAGCGCGGAACTCGCCACCGCCACGTTCGCGATCGCCAGCGAGATGAAGTACAGGAAGAAGACGTTGAAGTAGCCGTCCTTCCCGTAGGCATCCTCCGCATAGGCCGCCATGCCGCCCGACCGCTGGTTGAACACCCCCGCCTGCGCGAAGCTGTAGGCGATCGCGAGCGATCCGAGCGCTGTCACGACCCACGAAAGCAGCGAGATCGCGCCGACCTGCGCCATGTTGGCGGGCAGCATGATGATCCCCGAGCCCATCATGTTGACCGTCACGATGAAGGTCAACTGCATCACGCCCATCTTCTTTTCCTGAACGGCTGCCATCGTCGTCTCCTTGGTTTGTTATCCGCGGGGCCCGCTCCGACCGCTGGCGCGCTATTCGCGCACCACGTAGGTATGGAAGCGGATGCGCCCGTCGGTTCCTCGCTCCTGATAGACACCCTGCACTTCGTAGTTGAAGCCCGGGAATCGGCTGAACGACTCCTCGAAGGCGCAGAAGTAGTCGCGCATCGGCTTCGCGCGTTCGTCCCAGCGCTCACCCGGCACCACGATGCCGATGCCGGGCGGGTAGATCAGCGCCAGCGTCGCGGAGATGCGTCCCTGCGCCTCGGCCAGCGGCACATAGTCGATCTCGTTGCCGACCAGCGCGCGGTAGGCGTCCTGCGGCAGCATCGCAAGCTCGGGGAAGCTGTCGGCGCGGAAGCACTGCCCCTGCAGGCCCTTGATGTTCGCGTCGCGGTAGAACGCATGCATCTCGTTGCAGACCTGCCGCAGCGTGTAGCCGGCATAGCGCTCGGCGTTCGCGGCGTAGAGCGACGGCAGCACGTCCTGCAGCATCGCGTCCTCGTCCCAGAGGTTCTTGAACTTCACCAGCTTGGCGATGAGGCTGTTGAGCTTGCTCTCGTCCTCCGCCGGCGTCATCAGGAACAGGATGCTGTTGAGATCGCACTTCTCCGGCACGATGCGCTGTTCGCGCAGGTAGTTCGCGACCACGGTCGCGGGGACGCCGAAGTCGAGGTACTCGCCGGTGGCACGGTCGATGCCCGGCGTCAGCAGCATGAGCTTGTTCGGATCGACCATCGCGTAGCCGTCCACGTAGCCCGCGTAGCCGTGCCAGCGCGCCGCGGGGTCGAAGTTCCAGCATTGCTGCTCGCGCTTGATCACGTCCGTCGCGAGGTTTTCCCACGGCACGTCGCTCACGTCGCCGATGAAAGGCGAGGCCTTGATCGTCACGCGGTCAGGCACGAAGGGATCGAAGAACCACTGCTCCAGTGCGTTGCGCCCGGTCTGCGCGAAGTGGCGGCCGAACTCGCGGAACTTCTTGCGCGTCTCGATCCCGAGTTCGATGCAGCGGTCCCACAGCATCTCGCCGGCCTTGCCTTCGTGGATCTTCGCGTTCACGTCGAGCGATGCGAAAAGCGGATAGAACGGCGAGGTCGAGGCGTTCATCAGGAACGACTCGTTGAAGCGATGATGATTCACGTAGCGCCGCTGCCCGATCAGGTGATCGTCGCGCTTGTGGATCTGGCTGGCCTGCGAGAAGCCTGCGCCCTGCTTATGAACCGATTGCGTCGAGAAAAGACCCGGCGCGTCCTTGTCCAGCTCGCCGAGCCGCATCGGGCTGTGGTCGGTGAACAGCGGGTGGAAGGCGTTGTAGCCGATCCAGGCCTCGTCCCACAGCACGTAGTCGCACAGGTGGCCGATGCGCTCCAGCACCTTGCGCACGTTGTAGACAGTGCCGTCGTAGGTCGCGAGCTGGATGCAGGCGAGACGGAACGGGCGCGGCTGATCCGCCCGCGACTTGTCCTCGATCAGCGGATGCGAACGGATCCGCTCGCGCAGCGATGCCTCGTCCCAGGCATCCCAATCGACGGCGCCGATCATCCCGAAGGCGTTGCGCGCGGTCGGCAGGAACACCGGCACCGCGCCGGCCTGCACCAGCGCGCCCTGGTGCACCGACTTGTGGTTGTTGCGATCGAACAGCACGAGGTCGCCGCGCCGCAGCAGCGCATTCGCCACGATCTTGTTCGAGGTGCTGGTGCCGTTGAGCACGAAGTAGGTCCGGTCCGCGCCGAACACCTGCGCCGCATGCCGCTGCGCCTCGTCGGCCGCGCCCTCGTGGATCAGCAGGTCGCCCAATTCCACGTCCGCGTTGCACAGGTCGTTGCGGAAGATGGCCTCGCCGAAGTGCTTGAAGAAAAGCTGCCCCGCCGGCGACTTGCGATAGAACTGCCCGCCCTGATGCCCCGGGCAGTCGAAGGCGATGGTCGCCTTGCCGTCGTAGGCCATGAGCTTGCCGAAGAACGGCGGCAGCAGCGACATGCCGTACTTCACGAGGCTCGCGCCGATCTGCTTCGCGTAGAACTCGGGCGACTGCTGGCCGAGGTAGACATAGCCTTCGACCTCGCCGAGCCCGCTCACCACCGGCACGTCGGAAATGCGCTGCGAGTCCGCCAGGATCCATACCGGCGTGCGGAAGCCCACACCGCGCAGTTCGCGCATCAGCGTGCGCGCCTTCTCGAGCATCTCGCCATCGATCCAGAGGATGTACGCGCCCACGCCGGCGTCCTCGGCCAGGTCGCGTTCGAAGCGGCCGGCCACTTCGAGCTCGAGGCCGTTTGCGACGAGGCGCGCCAGCAATTCCTTCGTCTGCAGGTTGTCGGTGTCGACGACGGCGACCACCTTCAGGTACTTGTGCAGCGGAATCGGAATCGCCTGCGGCTGCAGCGAATAGGTGGCGTAGCGGCTCATGGGTCTACCCCTCCTTCACGCAATCGACCAGCCAGTGCCTCGCTCCGTTGCGGTCGATCTCGAACCTGAGCCCGTGGATGTCCGCCTCGAAGCCCGGGAACCGGTCGTCCGCATCTCGCGCGAACTTCAGGTACTCGATGATCGAATCCGTGCCGAAGCGCTCGCCGGGCATGATCAGCGGAATGCCCGGCGGATACGGCACCAGCATCACCGCGGTGACGCGGCCCTTGAGCGCCTCGATCGGCACCGGCTCCACGCGCCCGTGTACGAGCCGGTCGTAGGCTTCGGCGGGGATCATCGCGGGCTCGGGCAGCTCGGTGTACATCGCGTTCATCGCGCGCGCGGTGTCGTTGTCGCGATAGCAGGCATGCAGCGCCTCGCAGAGATCCCGCAGGCCCATGCCCTTGTAGGTGGCACCGCCCGCGGCGCATACGCTGGGAAGCACCCGCGACAGCGGTGCGTTGTTGTCGTAGTCGGTCTTGAAGTCCACCAGCGCATCGACCATCGTGGTCCACTTGCCACGCGTGATGCCGAGCGAGAACAGGATCAGGAAGCTGTAGAGCCCCGTCTTCTCGACCACAAGGCCGCGCTCCCAGAGGTACTTGGTGACGATCGACGCGGGGATGCCGCTCTTGCCGAGCTTGCCGCCGCTGACCAGGCCCGGCGTGAGCAGCGTGACCTTGATCGGGTCCAGCATCACGTAGTCGTTCGCCACCTTGCCGAAGCCATGCCACGCCGCATTCGGCGCGAGCACCCAGTCGGAGGTCTTCGGCGGCTTCTTCAGGTCGAGCTTGTCGGGCTGCCACACCTGGAACCACCAGCCGCGCTTGTTGAAGCCCTCGCCCACCGCCGCCAGCGCATGACGGAAGTTCATCGCCTCGTCGTGCGTCTCCTGCACGATCGAGCGACCGGCTGGCCCCTCCATCATCGCGGCGCTGACGTCGAGCGACGCGATGATCCCGTAGTGCGGCGAGGTCGACCCGTGCATCATGAACGCGTCGTTGAAGCGGGTGGTGTCGATCTTGCGCTTGTCGGACTCCTGGATGTGGATCATCGACGCCTGCGAGAAGGCGGCGAGCAGCTTGTGCGTGGACTGCGTTGCGAAGACCAGCGTGTGGTCCGCGCGCGGATGGCCGCGCGGCACGCCCATCGCGTGCCGGCCCGAATAGAACTCGTGGAAGGCCGCGTAGGCATACCAGGCTTCGTCGAAATGCAGGGCGTCGACCTGATCGGTGACCTTCGCCTTGATCATCTCGGCGTTGTAGCAAAGGCCGTCGTAGGTGGAGTTGGTGACCACCGCGATGCGCACCTGCCCCTTGTTTCCGCGCGCGATGGGGCTCGCCGCGATGCGCTTGCGCATGGCCTCGGGCGAGAACTGGTCGAGGCCGATCGGGCCGATGATCCCGTAGTCGTTGCGCGATGGCATGAAATAGATCGGCGTCGCGCCGGTCATGATCAACGAATGCAGCAGCGACTTGTGGCAGTTGCGGTCCACCACGACGAGGTCGCCGCGCCCCGCCATCGAGTGCCACACGATCTTGTTGGCGGTCGATGTGCCGTTGGTGACGAAGTAGGTGTGGTCCGCGCCGAACACGCTCGCGGCATGGGCCTCGGCCTCTTTCACCGGGCCGGTGTGGTCGAGCAGCGAGCCGAGTTCGGGGACCGAGACCGAGAGGTCCGAACGCAGCGTGTTCTCCCCGAAGAACTCGTGCAGCGCAAAGCCCACTGGCGACTTGGTGAAGCCGATGCCGCCCGCATGCCCCGGCGTGTGCCACGAATAGGCCGAGCGCTCGGCATGATCGACCAGCGCCTTGAAGAACGGCGGCAGCAGGTCTTCCAGGTACTCCGTCGCGGCGCGCATGATCTGCCGCGCCAGGAAGGGGACCGTGTCCTCGTAGAGATAGATGATGCTGTGCAGGTGGCGCAGCGCCTCGACCACCGCCGCCGAGCCTTTCTCCAGCGCGGCCGTTTCGCCCAGCGCGATGACCGGCAGCAGCGGCGCGCGCTGGTGCACCTTCTGCATCTCTTCGACGAGGCGCTTGAGCAGCTCCGCGTCGCCCCGCACCGGCTCGGCGCTCAGCACGATCGCGGACAGGCCCTTGTGCGCGCCGGCGACGATGCCCGCATCGGACTGGTCCGCGACCGTGATCGTCTTCCATCCGTGACGTTCGAGCTCGTCCTGGATCTGACGGATGCGCACGCCCGCGACCGAAGGCGCGCCGACGTCCCGATGCGCGATGAGGATCGGGAAGCTGGACTGGAACTGCATGATCTTCTGCTCCCTTTTCCCTGCGGCTAGAAGGTGACCTTGGTCGAGAACTGCAGCCGCGAGTCGGGTTCCGATGCGCCGTCCTTGTTCTCGCGTCGACCCCAGATGTATTCGAGGCCGGTCGTGATGTTCTTCTGCGGGTAGAACAGCACGTTCGCCGACGCATAGCTGCCCTTGCGGAAGGCGCTGCCGAGCTGGCCGTCGGTGTTGCTCTGGCGGTGCTCGCTGTAGCCGATCGCGCTCGACCACTGCGGGCTCCAGGCGTGGTTGTAGTAAAGCAGCCACGCGGTCGAAGGCACGGTCTCGGCACGCAGGAGCGCGTTCGGCGCGAGATCCACGCCGCCATCGTTCGCATAGCTCGCGATCGCCTTGCCGTAGGCCGCCTGCCAGGTCAGCGAATCCTTGCCGCCGAAGAACCTGAAGGCGCCCGAGAGGTTCGCGCCATAGCCAGTCTGGTGGCCCGAGGGATTGCCGCCCGGCGTGTTCACGAACTGGTAGCCCACCTGCCGCACGATGCCCGCCGCACGCACATGGCCCCAGTCCCGATCGAGCCGGAACGACGCGATCGCATCCGGCGTGCGGTTCCACGGCTGGACGCCCGCGCCGAAGGCCGGGTCCACCTCCGTGAGCTTGCCGGTGTCGAGCGCGGAGTTCGGCGCTTCGAGCGACAGCGCGACCTTCATGCCGTTGCTGTCGAACGGCGTGTAGCGCAACTGCGGGTTGCGCAGGAAGATCATGCCGCTCGGTCCCCAGTAGTCGACCGTGTTCGGGAACACGTCGATGTCCATGAAGTTCGAGTAGTACTGCCCGACGCCGAACTTGCCGAGTTCGCCCCACACGTTCAGCCAGTGGACGTGCGTGCCGCCGTCGGTGCCGAAGAGGTCGAAGCTGACGTCCGTCTTGATCTCGCCGTAAGCAGTCGGGATGAACGACTTGAAGCCGAGGCTCGACTGCCGCACGCTGAAGGTGGTCGCGCCGTCCTTGCCGCAACCCGGATCGCCCGGGCAGTTGACCGGGATCTGCGAGGGCCGCAGCGTCGCCGCCCACTCCGGATTCATCCGCTTGTTGTCGTAGATCGCATCGAGCATCACCTGCCCATAGAACTCGACGCGAGCCTTGTCCTTGTCCGGAGCGTTGTCGTCGGCGACCGAGCGCGGCGCGATCACGACCGCACCGACGGGCGCGCCCGCCGCCGCGGCTGCGGGCTGTGCGGCCGCCGCAGGCTGGGCCTGCTGCTGGCGCTCCAGCGTCTCGACACGCCGCTGCATGTCCTCGATCGTCTTCAGGGCCTGCTGAAGCTGGGCCTTGAGTTCATCGACCTGCGGGTCGGCGGCGTGGGCCATGGGCAGGGCCTGCACGCTTCCGACGACTGCCAGAGTCCAAAGCGATTTCCTCATGACACCCCCGTCTCGTGTGGAGTTGCACATTCGCAATTGACCAGCGCTTGCCGGTTGCGATCATAGGAATCACGCCTCGGGCGTCATTGGCGAGGCAGGACAATTTGTTGGCGGATTGGGACAGTTCGACCTACTTTGCATATCCCGCCAGGTCTGACGCGTCGTGCGACGCGTGGTCTGGCGTGTCATGACCGCGGCCCAGACCGCGCACCGCCATCCATTCCGAGGCCGTCATGCCGAAGTGCCCCCGGAACCAGCGCGAGAACTCGGCGCCCGAAGCAAAGCCGAGCAGGTGACCGACCTCGTAGCAGGTCCGCACGCCGCCGGTGAGATATGACTGCGCCATCTCCCCGCGAACGCCTTCGATCACCGTCGATACGCTCTCGCCCACGACCGCCAATTGCCGGTTCAGCGTGCGGCGGTGCGTGCCCAGACGCTCCGCAACCCGCTCGACCGAGCAAGTGCCGCTGGGGATGAGCATGCGAGCCACCTGTCGCACCCGGTCGAGCGGTTCGTCTTTCGATTCGGCGAGCTGCTGGTCCAGCCAGCGCTTGAGCGCGTGGCCCAGTTCGGGATCGGCCGCCGGGATCGTCTTGTCGAGGTCCCGGCTGCGGCAGACGATGGCATTGAAGGGATGCGAGAAGTCGATGGGTGCGCCCAATACCCGTCGATGCACCTCGAGGTTCTGCGGCCGCCCGTGGTGGAAGCAGAAGCCCACCGGATCGAAGTCGTCGTGTGTCAGCGCACGCAGCGTGCGCAGCGTGATGCCGGCAGCCATCTCGATCCCCTGGCGCGAGGCGCCGTGGTTGTGAAGCCTGAGCGCCAGGAACACCATGGTGAACTGGCCCATGTCATCCATCGAAATGCGCAGGCCGCCGTTTTGCATGCACTGGTAGCGGGCCAGCGATTCGAGCGCGGCACGCAGCGTCGGCTCTTCGCGCAGCACTGCGGCAAGCACGCCCAGGTTGCTGAAGCGGCGCGTCTCGGCGAGCAGCAGTCCGAAGGCCTCCTGGCCCGATTCGCGCGCCGACTCCTCGAGCAGCGTCGCCACCGAATCGACGCTGACCAGCGTGTCCTTGTCGGCGAGCGTCGCAATCGGCAGGCCGGCGGCCTTCATCATCCGCACGGGGTCGAGCCCGACGGTGCGGGCCAGCGCCTCGTAGCCCGTCAGGGTCGCGCCCCGCGTCAGGTGGCCCGCGGCCTGCGACCTGTCGTCGCGAAGCTCGAGGATGTCAACGCGGCGCATGCGCGTTTCCCGCGGGAATCGTCGAAGACTGCAGGGCGGGCGCGTGCGATGCGACCCGCTGCACGACTGAAGCGTTCATGTCTGCCTCCATCCGTTTCTCGACGTCTGCGGCGCCTGGGTGCAGCGCGGCAAGCGTTCGGCTTGCATCGGCTTCGCCGTCGGTCAGCGGTCCCGATCGGCGGCCTGTCGTCTCAGATTCCTCTCCGCGTTGGGCGTTTCCGCCTCTTTCGATTATTGACAAGCGTTGCGAGGATGAACATTGCACCTTCGGGCAATGCAGGCGTGCCCTGATCAGCGGGCGCCCGTGAGCGCAAGCGCCGCTTCAGTCCCTTGCCTGGAGCCAGTGCACGCTGAAGAGGCGGTCCGGATCGGTCCACACCGCGGCGGGCCGGAAGCCCGCCAGGGTCGCCAGCGCACGCAGGCTGTCGATGGTGAACTTGTACGAGTTCTCGGTGTGGATCGTCTCGCCTTCCTCGAAGCTGAAGCGCTGTCCGTCAAGCGTGACGGCTTGCGCGAGGCGGCTCACCAGATGCATCTCGATGCGCTGCAGCGGCGCGTTGTAGAACGCCGCATGCGTGAAGCCGTCCGGCTCGAAGTCGGTGCCGAGCTCGCGATTGGCGCGTCGCAGCAGATTCAGGTTGAAGGCGGCGGTCACGCCCTGCGCATCGTTGTACGCGGCGTGAAGCAGGGCCGGGTCCTTGACGAGATCGACCCCCAGCAGCAGCCCGCCGCCGCGCAGCAGCCGGCACGCGAGCTGGAGAAAGGCCAGCGCCTCCTCGGGGCTGAAGTTGCCCAGCGTCGAACCCGGGAAGAAGCCGACGCGCTGCCCCCCACCCTTCTCGCGCGAAGGCAGCACCAGCGGCATGGTGTAGTCGGCCACCATCGGCTGCACCGCGAGCCGCGGGTAGTCGGTGCGCAGGCGTTCGGCGGCCGCTTCCAGGTGCTCGCCGGAGATGTCGATCGGCACGTAGCGCCGCGGCGATTCGAGCGCATCGAGCAGCAGCCGCACCTTGGTGAGCGAGCCCGCGCCGAATTCGACGATCTCGGCGTCGGGTCCGATCTGCGCCGCGATCTCGGGCGCGCATTCGGTGAGGATGCGCACCTCGGTGCGCGTGGGGTAGTACTCGGGCAACTCGCAGATGCGGTCGAAGAGCGCCGAGCCCGCGGCGTCATAAAAGAACTTCGGCGAGATGCTGCGCTGCGGCTGGCTCAACCCCGCGCTCAGCTCGCGCGCGAAGTCGGACAGCGGCGCCGCGCGCTGCGCTGCGCGAAAGGCGTGGACGTTGAATGCATGTGTTCGCATCAGAGATCCTTTGCGAGCCGCAGCCCCGAGAACTGCCAGCGCGCGGCCGGCGGAAAGAAGTTGCGATAGGTCGTGCGCGCATGCCCTGCGGGCGTCGCGACGCTGCTGCCGCGCAACACGATCTGGCCGACCATGAACTTGCCGTTGTATTCGGCCGCGACGCCCGCAAGCGGGCGGAAGCCCGGGTAGGGGTCGTACGAAGAGCGCGTCCACTGCCACACCTGGCCGTGCATCTGCGAGATGCCGGGCACGTCGTGCGCGGCTTCCCATTCGAATTCGGTGGGCAGTCGCGCGCCGGCCCATTCGGCGTAGGCGGCGGCTTCGTAGAAGCTCAACTGCGCAACGGGCGCCTCGGGCTCCATCGGCCGCACGCCGTGCAGGCCGAAAACCTGCCAGCCGCCCGCCGCGCCGTGATGCGCGAGCCGCGGATCGTCGGGTGCGAGCCAGTAAGTCGGGCAGCGCCAGCCGTGCGCCTGCACCGCGGCCCATCCGTCGGAGAGCCACAGGTCGGGGCGCTGGTAGCCGCCGTCGGCGATGAACTGCGCGTATTCGCCGCAGTTCACGAGCCGGTCCGCGATCGCATGGGGATGCAGCAGCGTCGCATGGCGCGGGGTTTCGTTGTCGAAGGCAAAGCCGGGGCCTGCGTGGCCGGCTTCCACGACGCCGCCGGGACGCTCGATCCATTGCATCGGCGGCGCGACCGACGCGAGGCGCAGCGCGGGACCGGAGGCCGGCCGGTACGCCGGCAGCACCGGATTGCACGACAGCGCATGCAGGATGTCGGTGAGGATCAGCTCCTGATGCTGCTGCTCGTGTTGCAGGCCCAGCGTGACGATGGGTTCGACCGCCGGCCAGTCGGCTTCGCCCGCGGCGCCGAACAATGCAAGCACCGCCTCGTCCACATGGCGGCGGTAGGCGTGCACTTCATCGAGCGAGGGCCGTGTGAGCAGGCCGCGCTGTGGGCGTGGATGCCGCGGGCCCAGCGCCTCGTAGTAGGAATTGAAGAGATACGGAAACCGCTCGTCGAACAACCGGTAACCACTGGCGTGCGGCTGGAGCAACACTGTCTCGAAGAACCAGGTGGTATGCGCCAGGTGCCACTTGGTGGGGCTGGCGTCGGGCATGGACTGGATGCACTGGTCCTCGGCCGAAAGAGGCGCGGCCAGCTCGAGGGTGTGGGCGCGCACCGACTGAAAACGCTCGCGCAGTTCCTCCGCCGCGGGCGCGGCCGGCTGGATCAGGTTCATGGGGTCTCCAGTGTTGGGTTGGTGGTTTTTTAGCCCATGCACACAACAGGACGCCGTAGGACAAGGCCCCGCCCGTTGACGGACAAGGCGACCGGAACGCCGGCGCGGCGGAACGTTGCACTGTGGCACAAGTCGATGGCGGCTGCATGACCCTGCGTATCATCCGGCGAATGAGCACGCCCCCCTCTTCCGGCCGCCCGCACATCGTCATCGTCGGCTGCGGATTCGGCGGCCTCGAGGCGGCACGCAAGCTGCAGAGCGCCGACGTCGATGTCACCGTCATCGACAAGACCAATCACCATCTTTTCCAGCCCCTGCTCTACCAGGTGGCGACCGCCGGGCTGGCCGCGCCGGCCATCGCGGCGCCGGTGCGGGTGCTGTTCCGGGGCCGGCCCAGCATCACCACGCTGCTCGGCGAAGTCACCGACATCGACCCCAAGGCGCAGCAGGTCCGGCTGGCCGACGGCACGCAGATTTCGTGGGACCACCTGATCGTCGCCGCCGGTGCCACGCACAGCTATTTCGGCAACGACCAGTGGGCGCAGGCCGCCCCCGGGCTCAAGACGCTTGCGGATGCCTTCGAGATCCGCCGCCGCGTGCTGCTGAGCTTCGAACAGGCCGAGGTCGAGACCGATCCGGCAAAGCGTCGCGCGCTCCTGACTTTCGCGGTGATCGGCGGTGGGCCGACCGGCGTCGAGATGGCGGGCACGCTGGCGGAGATCGCGCGCCACACGCTGTCGGGCGAATTCCGCCGCATCGATCCCGCCAGCGCCGAAGTGCTATTGATCGAGGGCGGCCCGCGCGTGCTGCAGGCCATGCCCGAATCGCTCAGCCAGCGCGCGCTGGAGCAGTTGCAGAAGCTCGGCGTGCAGGTTCGGCTGAATGCGCGCGTCACCGCGGTCGAACCCCACGGGCTGCAGGTCGAATCGCCCTTCAGCGACGGCGGGGCCGGCGTCGGCACCCATCACATTCCGTGCAACTGCGTGGTGTGGGCGGCCGGGGTCGCCGCATCGCCGCTGGGCAGGATGCTGGCGAGCGTCACCGGCGCCGAGACCGACCGCGCCGGCCGCGTGAAGGTGCAGCCCGACCTGAGCCTGCCGGGCTACCCGAACATCAGCGTGGTGGGCGACCTCGCATCCGCGATGAGCCACCGCCCGGGCCACGAGCCCAAGCCGGTGCCCGGCGTGTCGCCCGGCGCCAAGCAGATGGGCCGCGCCGCCGCCGCGAACATCCTGCGCCGCATCGCGGGCCAGGCCACCGAGCCCTTCCGCTACCGCGACTACGGCAACCTCGCGACCATCGGCCGCAACTCGGCGGTGGTGGATCTGGGCACGCCCTTCGGCCCGCTGCGCTTCTCGGGCAAGTCGGCGTGGCTGTTCTGGCTGTTCGCGCACGTGTATTTCCTCATCGGCTTCCGCAACCGCTTCGTGGTGCTGCTGGACTGGGCCAGCGCGTACTGGAGCTTCCAGCGCTACGCGCGCGTGGTGGCGGACGCCACGGCGAACGGGAAGCAGCCATGAGCCACGCCGACCGGGCGCCGAGCCCCGAAGCCTTCACCACGCGGGTCGTCGGCCATGCGCCGTCGAAGGTGCTCCACGCGATCACCGATCCCACGCACCTCGCGCATTGGTGGGGTCCCGAGGGCTTCACGAACAGCTTCCGCGAGATCGACGTGCGCCCCGGCGGCGTCTGGCGCTTCACGATGCACGGACCGGACGGCAAGGACTATCCGAACGAGAGCGAGTTCGTCGAGGTCGGGCCGGAACGGGTCGTCGTCCGGCATCTCTCGGGCCACCGCTTCACGCTGACGATTTCGCTCGACGCCGAAGGCACGGGCACGCGCATCGGCTGGCGCCAGGTCTTCGACGAGGCCGCGGAATGCGAGCGCGTGCGCCCCTTCATCGAGCCGGCCAACGAACAGAACCTCGACCGCCTCGAAGCCGAACTGTCCACCCTGCCCTGAACGCCCATGTCACGCATCGAAAGCAAACTCCAGTCGCTCGGCCTCGTGCTGCCGCCGCAACTCGCGATGCCGCCCGGCGTGGTGCTCCCGTTCCCGTGGGTGCGCGTGCTCGGCCGCCGCGCGCTGATCTCGGGCCACGGGCCGCAGGCGAGCGACGGCAGCATGGCGCAACCGCTCGGCAAGGTGGGCCGCGAGCTCACGGTGGAGCAAGGCTACGAGGCCGCGAGGCTCACCGCATTGGGCATCCTCGCGAGCCTGCAGCGCGCGATCGGCGATCTCGACCGCATCACTGCGTGGGTGCGGGTGTTCGGCATGGTGAATGTCGCGCCGGGCTTCAACCGCACGCCGGCGGTGATCAATGGCTTCTCGGACCTGATTCTTCAGCTCTACGGACCGGATGCCGGCGCGCATGCGCGCAGCGCGATCGGCGTGGCGGAACTGCCGTTCGACATTCCGGTGGAGATCGAGGGCGAGGTCGAGCTGGCGGCGTGACCGGCCCGCTCAGATCACCCCCAGATCCTTCGGCGCCACGCCCTCGAACACGCGATCGAGCTGCGCGGGCGAGAGCCCGTACATGCGCTTGAACAAGCCACCGAACACCGCCCGGTACTCGTTGAGCACCGGATAGTCGCGGTTCTGGAAGAGCCGGTCCTGCGTGACCGCCACCTGCTCCCCGACCACCCGCCCGCCGGCTCGCGCCGCCAGGCCGCCGCCGAGCACCCAGTAGACCGTCCCGTGGCCGTGATCGGTGCCGCGATTGCCGTTCTCGCGAAAGGTGCGGCCAAACTCGCTGATGACCACAACGACGGTGCGGCGCCAGGCGTCGTCGCCGATCTCCGAGGCGAAGCCCGACACGCCGCGACCGAGCTCGTCGAGCCGGTTCGCGAGATAACCGGTCGCCCCGCCTTGCCCCACGTGCGTGTCCCAGCCGCCGATGTCGACGAAGGCCAGATCGAAGCGCTCGCGCATGAGCCGCGCCATGCGGCGCGCGACGAGCTCGAAGCCCTTGGCGCTCATGGCGTCTCGACTCGCGGCATCCATCTCGGCCTGCATCGATCGCATCACGTCGTCGCGGACCTGGAAGCCCTCCGCCACCGGCTGTGCCAGCGAGGTGTTGCGGTACATCGACTGGATCACCTGGCTCTGTTGCTCGTCGATGCCCGGCCGCCCGACACCGGCGAGCGCCATGTTGGCCACCTTGGCCTCGCCGCGCAGCGCGATCGGCAACTGGCTCGTGAAGGCGATGGGCGACACGTCCACGCGCGGCCCTGCGCCCAGCACCATCGCCAGCCGGTTGAGGAAGCCCGAGCGGTAGTCGCGCCGCCCGTCGAGCGCCTGGCCGAGTTCAATCGAATCCTGCGTCTCGAAATGGCTGCGCGTGAGATCGTCCGTGCCCGCAAAAGCGACGAAGGCGGCCTGCCGCTTCTGGAACAGGGGCATCACGCTCAAAGCCAGCACTGGGTGCAGGCCCCATTGCCCGTCGAGCGCCAGCGCGCCATCCGGCTCGCCGGGGCGCGCGATGGCGATGTTGGGCCGTGCGGCGTAGTAGAAGTCGCTCGACGTGGGCACGAGCACGTTCGCGCAGTCGTAGGCGCCACGAAGGAACACCACGAGCAGCTTGGCGCCACCCGCCGCCGGTGCGGCGAGAAGATGCCCGGCCACGCCGGAAGCGGCGGTCGCGCCGAGGAGCCTGAGGACATCGCGTCGTTGCATCACGGTCTCCTTCAGCGGTGCATCCACTCGGGCGAAGCGAGCAGGAAGGTGTTCCAGTCCTGCGGCGACCTGGCCTGCGCCAGCGCCTCGCGCGTGTCGGCGCTCATCGATGGCAGGCCGATGCGCACGATGGGCAATTCGGCCAACTCGGGCGGCGCCGGCCGCTCGCCCGGAACACCATCGTCGCGGCGGAACAGCACGCCAACGTTCGCCCCGATGGCGCGGGCGATCTCGAAGCGGGTGGTCATCTGTCCCGCGCTGGCCCAGGCGTCCTGCGTCATCGGATAGCCATCGGGCGTCTCATGGCCGTAGAGCGGCTCGCCCATGCGGGCGATCCACTGGAGCATCGGATTCACGTTGGTGACCACCCGGCCGTCGTCGGCGAGCCGCACGCTCGCGATCACGTAGTGCACCGGGTCGCGGAACTTGTGGCCGAGCGAGGCGGCGAACTCGCGCGACTCGAACATCGTCTGCAGCGTCGCGGCGATGTCGCCGTCGGAGTTGCGGAAGGTGTCGGCCATGCGGGCCACCAGCGCGGGCGACGGATCGTCGGCGACGAAGTACACCGCGAGCTTGCGCGAGATGAACCGCGCCGTCGCTGGTGCGCGAGCCAGGCGGTCGAGCGCTTCGTCCACCTCGGCGAGGCCGCGCTGCGTCATCGGTTGGCCCAGCAGCGCCTTCGGGCCGTAGTCGTGGCGGTTCGGGTTGAAGACGAACAGGCCCTGCCGCACGTAGTCGCCGCGGACATCCGGCTGCATGCGCGGCACCGGCGCGCCGGCCTCGCGCGCCCGGATGCCCACGCCCGTGAGCACCCGCGCCAGCTCCTGCACGTCTGCCTGCGAATAGCCACCGCCGACGCCCAGGGTGTGGAGCTCCATCAGCTCGCGCGCGTAGTTCTCGTTGACCCGGTCGGCGGCGTTCTGCGCGTTGTCCAGGTACAGCAGCATCGCCGGGTGATGCAGCGTGGCGCCCAGCAAATCGCGAAACCGGCCGAGCGCATGCGGGCGGATCGCTGTTTCCTCGTAGTCACCGACCAGTGCGCGGAGGTTGGCCTTGCGTGCGTTCACGTTGAAGTGGTTCATCCAGAACCACGTCATCTGTTCCTCGAGCTGGTTGGGCGAATAGAGCGCGCGCAGCACGAAGCGCCGCTGTGCCTCGCGCGTGAGGTGGGTGAGGTCCTGCTGGAGAGTCTTCCGGGCCTCCTTCTTCTGTTCTTCGTCGGCCAGGTCGTTCAGGGCGCGCCGCTGCGTGCGCAGCTCCGTGACGATCGCCTCCACGGGCGTGCGCGAAATGGTCATCGCGTCGATCTGCGCCTGTGCCGCCGGAGGCAGCGCGGCGGGCCGGGGATGCAACTGCTCGCGCAACCACTCAGGCAGGCCGAGGCGCT
Organism: Variovorax sp. YR216; assembly: GCF_900107745.1. Taxonomy (GTDB): domain Bacteria; phylum Pseudomonadota; class Gammaproteobacteria; order Burkholderiales; family Burkholderiaceae_C; genus Variovorax. The sequence goes on from NZ_FNRO01000001.1 coordinate 999,587, forward strand.
TCAAGTCCTGTGCGCTGGCGCCGTCGGCGCCCCAGCTCACCCGTTCGAGCCAGCGAAGCTGAGTAGCTTCGCCAGGTGCGGTGACCTTCGGAAGCGATCCCTGGCCGGCCGATGCCACGCAGGCGCCCAACAGCAGCGACGATGCCAGCAGGCGTCCCGACACCGCAACGCGAAGTGGGCTTCTCATCGGGTCTTCCTTGCCCCGGAGCACCGCCGGGACTGCCCAACTCAACCGGCCAGGGCCCGCGCCGGTTGACGGTCTTTACACGGTGCTCAGGCCACCGCCACGCTGGGCGGCGCGGCGCCGGCGATCTGCCGCAGCGCCCGCTCGAACACTTCCACAGGCTGGCCGCCCGAGATCAGGTGCTGGTTGTCGATGATGATGGCCGGCACCGAATGGATGCCCGCCTCGGTGTAGAGGCGCTCGCGCGCACGGGTCTCGGCGGCGAACTCGTTGCTCTCCAGGATCTCGCGCGCACGCTCCGGATCGAGCCCGGCTTCGGTCGCGAGGCGGACCAGCACGCCGTGGTCCGAGGGGTTCTCGCCGTCGGTGTGGCAGGCCTTGAGCAGTGCCTTCTTCAGCGCAACCTGCTTGGCGACGTCTTCGCGCTCGGCCCAGTGCAGCAGCCGGTGCGCGTCGAAGGTGTTGTAGACGCGCGAGCGCCCTTCGGCGCGGAACTCGAAGCCGACCGACGCGCCGCGCGCGCGGATGGCTTCGCGGGCCTGAGCCTGCTGCTCGCGCGTGCTGCCGTATTTCTGGTTCAGGTGCTCGAAGGCGTCCTGGCCCTCTGGCGGCATGGCCGGGTTCAGCTCGAAAGGCTGGAAGCGCAGCTCTGCGGTGATCTCCGGTGCGAGATTCTTCAATGCGGCTTCGAGCGAGCCAAGGCCGACGGCGCACCAGGGGCACGACACGTCGGACACGAAATCGATGTGGAGTCGGGTAGGCATGACCCGCATCATGGGGCCGGGCGCGGGACTTTCAACCGGCGCGTGTCCGATTTCCCCACGGGCGCTACGTCATCGCGCCTCGGCCAGCTTGCGTCCGAGCTGCGCCACCAGACCGCGCAACCAGCGGTGGGCTGCGGAATGGTGCACACGGTCATGCCACAGCTGGTAGAAGCGCATGCGCGGGAAGCCTTCGGGCGCCTGGAGCACTGCCAGCGGCAGTAGGCTGGCGTGGTATTCGGCGAAATGCCGTGCGGTGGTGAAGACCAGTTCCGTGCTGGCTGCGATCGACGGCGCGAGCCCGAAGTACGGCACCTGCATGCGCGCATCCCGTGCGAGGCGGCGTTCGCCCAGATAGGTTTCGACCACCCCGCGCTGCCCCATCGCATAGGGCACCGGCACGACGTGCCCGGCGGCGAGGTAGTCCTCCTCGCTGACCTGCGTCGCACCCGCCTGGGCCAGCGGATGATCGCGCGCCATCACGCAGACCAGTTCGTCCTCCAGCAGCAGCGAGATGTGCAGGTGCTCGGGCGGCGAAGGCCAGTTGCCGATGACGAGGTCGAGTTCGTCGTCGGCCAGCGCGCGTTCGAAGTCGAAGGTGGGGCCGAGCGCGCGCAGCTCGATGCGGCAGCGCGGCGCCTCGATGCTCACATGCTGCGCGAGCCGCGCGATCCACGAAGGTGCGATGTAGTCGGGCGACGCGATGCGAAAGCGCTGCTCCGCATTCGCGGCGACAAAGGTCTCCGGCTGCACCAGCAGCGCCTCGATCTCGCCGAGCGCGCGCCGCGCCTGCACCGCGAGGCCGGCCGCGCGCGCGGTGGGCACCATTGCAGTGCCGTCGCGCACCAGCAGCGCGTCGCCGAAGATTTCCCGCAGGCGCTTGAGTGAGCCGCTCACGGCCGGCTGGGTCTGCCGCAGGCGTGCCGCGGCGCGCGAGACGCTGCGCTCCTCCACCAAGGTCGCGAGCACGCGCAGCAGGTGTCCGTCGAGCAGATCGGCGCCACGTTGCATGGTGTTTTCCCTAGTCTTATCGCTATGCCCGATGCAGTCTATAGCGATTCACATGCCGCTCCGCTATCGACAGCGCAGGGGGTCGGCTGGCCCAATCCGACAACCCTTTCGATGACATCGTCGTGAACCGCCAAGGAGTTTGTTGCATGGCCACCCTGGAAGTCCCCCAAACAGCCGTCGCGCCCGAAGCGCCACCGGCCAGCGCACTCGATGCGGCCTACAGCCGCATCACCTGGCGCATCATCCCGTTCATCTTCGTGCTCTGGGTCCTGGCCTGGGTCGACCGCGTCAACGTCGGCTTCGTCAAGCTCACGATGCTCGACGAGCTGGGCTGGAGCGAAGCGGTCTACGGCCTCGGCGCCGGGATCTTCTTCCTCGGCTACTTCTTCTTCGAGGTGCCCTCGAACCTGCTGCTGCAGAAGATCGGCGCGAAGAAGACCATCATGCGCATCACGATCGGCTGGGGCATCGTCTGCATCGCGACGATGTTCGTGAAGACGGCCGGGATGTTCTACTTCCTGCGCTTCCTGATGGGGGTCTTCGAAGCCGGCTTCTACCCCGGCATCATCCTCTACCTCACCTACTGGTATCCGAGCGAGCGGCGCGCCAAGGCCTTCGGCATGTTCATGTCGGCTTCGGCGATCGCAGGTGTGATCGGCGGCCCGCTCGCCGGCACGATCATGAACAACATGCACGGCCTGCACGGCCTGTCGGGCTGGCAATGGGTGTTCCTGATCGAAGGCGTTCCCTCGGTGATCGCCGGCTTCGTGACCTGGCTCTACCTGACGGATCGCCCCGAGCAGGCCAAGTGGCTCACCGCCGAACAGCGCCGCCTGGTGCACGAGGACATGGCGCGCGACGCCAAGTCGCTCGGCCATCGCGAAGAGAGCCTGCTCGCATCGCTGAAGGACAGCCGCATGTGGCTCCTGATCCTGATCTACTTCTGCATCATCGCGGCCAACTCGTCGCTGACCTTCTTCGGTCCGTCGGTGGTCAAGGAAGTGGGCTTCACCAACCCCGCGACGGTCGGCTGGATCATGGCCTTCTCGTACCTCTGCGGCGCCGTCGGCATGATCTACAACGGACTGCATTCCGACCGCCACCAGGAAAGCCGCCTGCATTGCGCTTTTGCGGCGGCGCTCGGCGCGGCGGGCCTCGCGCTCACCGCTCTCTTCATGAAGCAGAGCCCGATGATCGCGCTGGCGGGACAGACGCTCGCCATCGTCGGCACGATGAGCGCGATTCCGGTGTTCTGGCAGTTGCCCGGGCGCTTCCTCGCCGGTGCCGCGGCCGCGGGCGGCGTGGCGCTGATCAACTCGATCGCCAACCTCGCGGGCTTCGGCGCCCCGTCCATGCTGGGTGCGATCAAGACGTCGACCGGGCTGCTCTCGCCGGGCCTCTTCATCGTGGCGGCGATCGAGATCCTCGCGACAGTGCTGATCATTGCCTTCATCCCCCGCTTTGCGAAGAAGGCGGTGAAGTGATGAGCGCGGTACTGTCCACCCACGATGCGCTGACGCTGGCCGACATCAACCAGCTCGACCGCGTGCACTTCGTCGCCGCGCTGGGCAGCGTGTTCGAGCACTCGCCCTGGGTCGCGACCGAAGCGTGGGCCGAGCGGCCCTTCGCGAGCATCGACCACCTGCATCGCACGATGATCGGCGTGGTGCGTTCGACCTCCCGCGAAGTGCGCATCGACTTCCTGCGCATGCACCCCGAGCTGGCCGGCAAGGAAGCGCAGGCCGGCACGATGACGGACCACTCGACCGCCGAGCAGGCCGGCCTCAATGCACTGACGCGCGACGAGTTGCTGACCCTGCGCCGGCTCAATGCGGAGTACGCGGCGAAGCACGGCTTCCCTTTCATCATTGCGGTGCTCAAGAACACCCGCTCGCAGATCTTCGAGGCGCTGCGCACCCGGATCGGGCGCGACACCGACACCGAGCTCGACGCCGCCGTGGAGCAGATCTCGATCATCACGCGCCTGCGCCTGGGCAGGCTGTTGGCCCACTGAACGGGGCTCACCCCCAGGCTCGCGCACCTCGTGTCGCTCTCCACCCCCTTGCAGGGGGCAATCCTGGCGGCCCGGCCAAGCCGGCTCCGCTGGATTCCGCGAACGGGCCTCGCTTCGCTGGCCTGTCTTATCTGAACTGGAGCACTTTGCATGACTTCACCTACCCTCACCCGCCGCGCGTTCCTGCCCGCGGGGCTCGCACTCGGCAGCATCGCGGCCGGTAGCGCAGTCGCGCAGAATGCGCCCGCGGCGCTCACCACCGCGCCCGTCTCTCAGCTCAACCTGAGCCCGCGCCTCACGATGCATGCGATCGACACGCACAACGGCTCGCCCGGTGCGGGCATGAAGGTGCAGCTGTCGAAATACGACGGCGACGACCTGCGCGTGCTGCGGCGCTTCGAGACCAACAAGGGCGGCCGCACCGACGAGCCGCTGCTGGTGGACCAGAGCTATCAACCCGGACGCTACGAGTTGCTGCTGCAGTTCGAGGACTACTTCGCCGCACGTGGCACGCAGTTGCCGAAGCCGAACTTCCTCTCGCAGGTGCCGGTGCGCTTTCGCATCACGAACCCGGCAGAACGCATCCATTTGGCGATCCTCTTCACGCCCTGGGGCTACTCCTACTACCGAGGCAGCTAGGCTCCCCCCCAGCCTCGCCCACTTCGTGTGGCTCTGCACCCCCTGCAGGGGGCGCACCCCAGCGGCCCGGCGAAGCCGGTTCCGCGGGTGCCCGCGAACGGGCTTGCTGCGCCGCCCCAGGATTCATCAGACACGACAAGGAGACAACACATGGCTGGCATTTCCACACACGTTCTCAACAGCGGCACGGGCCGCCCCGGCGCGGGCATGCGCATCGATTTCTCGGTTCGCGACGGCGACGGCTGGAAGCTGGTGAAGACCATGACCACCAACGCCGATGGCCGTACCGACCAGCCGGTGCTCGCGCCCGATGCGGCGAAGGTCGGGCAGTACGAGCTGCTCTTCCACGTCGGTGACTACTTCCGCAAGCAGCCGGGCGGCGAAGCCGATCCACCCTTCCTCGACACCGTTCCGGTGCGCTTCGCGCTCTTCGACACGCAGCAGCACTACCACGTGCCGATGCTGTGCACGCCGTGGAGCTGCTCGACGTATCGCGGCAGCTGAGCCTCAGAGGCCGCGCCAGAAATCCAGCAGCATCTGGCTGAACTCCACCGGGCGCTCCACCGCGCTCAGGTGGGCCGCCTCGATGGCCGCCAGGCGCGAACCAGGAATCGCCGCCGCCAGGGCTTCGGACATGGCCGGCGGCGTGGCCTCGTCGCGGGTGCCTGCAATCACCAGGCAGGGCACGGCGATGGCACGGTTGCTCTCGCGGAAATCGATCGCCGCCACCGCATTGCAGCTCGCGATGTAGCCGGCGGCATCGGTGCCTGCCAGCGTTTCGGTCAACTGACGGGCCACTTCGGCGCCTTCCGGGGTCGAGACGTATTCGGGCGTGAGCCAGCGCCCCACCGCGCCGGCCGCGATCGCGCCGACGCCTTGCGCCTGCACCGTTTCGACACGCGTGCGCCACGGTGTCTGGTCGGGATAGTGCGAGGACGAATTCGCGATCACCACGCTCCGGAGCAGCTCGGGGTGCTTGGCCGCCAGCGCCTGCGCGGTCATGCCGCCCATCGAGAGACCGACGAAATGCACCGGCTCGCCGCCCGCTTCGCGCACGATGAGTTCCGCGGCGTCATCAGCCAGCGTCTGCAGCGTGATCGGCCCCGCCACCACCTCGGACCGGCCGTGATTGCGGTGGTCGTAGCGCACCACCGTGTGCGCGCGAGCGAGCTGCTCGGCCACGCCATCCCACATGTGCAGGTCGCAGCCGAGTGCATGGCTCAGCACGACGATCGGGCCATTGCCTTCCCGGAGGACGTTCAGGTGGCTCATGGTGTCTCCTTTCGCGGGTGTGTCTTCGGCAGGTGCGGCAGCCAGAGGTAGGCGATCATCACCAGCACCGCCCCGGCCAGCACCATCGGCAGCACCATCGGCCAGGCGCCATGGCTGAGTTGCGGGTCCACGAAGCTGGATGCGATCTGCCCGACGACGAAGGCCACCGCCATCATCCCGAAGCCCGACCACGATACCGCGCGACCGGCGAGCTGCGGAAGATCGCCGACCGCACCGGCCTGCCCGCAGGGCTGGTGAATGCCATGGCCGATGCAATAGATGGCATGCCCCAGCAGCAGCGGCCACACGGAATGCGGCAGCAGCCAGCAGCCGAGCGCCTGCACCGTCGGTCCTGCAAGGCTGAGCAGTGAGCCCAGTTGCACCGTGCGCACCGGCCCCTTGCGGGTCAGCAGCCGGCGGCACAGCGTGGTGCTGAAGATGTAGACCGCCGAGCCGCCGGCAGGGATCCAGCCGTACCAGGCGGGCGAAAGGCCCAGGTAGCTGATGTAGACCATTGGCGACAAGAGGAGAAAGCAGAACAGCCCGCCGTAGGTCGCCGCCGCAACCGACGCCCAGGCACGGAAGCTCGCACTGGCGAACACCTCGCGAACGCTGCCTTTCGCTGCGGCGGCGCCAAGATCGCCCGCTCGCGTTTCGCCGAAACCGCGAAAGCACATCACGAACAGCCCGAGCGCATAGACCGCCATGCCGCCGAGCACCCAGCGCCATCCGGTGGCCTGCACCGCGTAGGCGCCCAGCACCGGGGCGATCAGCGCCACCACGCCGAGACCGGTGAGGCCGCGCGCCATCACGTGCGGACCTTCATGCGCCGGGTACAGGTCGCGCACCGCCGCACGTGCGCAGACGAGGATCGCGGCCATCGAAAAGCCTTGCAGCGCGCGGCACGCCACCAGCATCGGGATGCCGATCGCCAGCGCACTGCCGAGCGCGGCGACCATGTAGAGCGCGAGCCCGGTCAGCAGCACCGGCCGGCGGCCGAAGCGGTCCGACAGTGGCCCGCAAGGCAACTGCCCGAGGCCGAAGGCAAGCACGAAGACCGTGAGGCTCGAACTGGCCGCGCCCAGCTCGCGCGCGATGGCGGGCAAGGCCGGAAGATAGCTGTCGGTGGCGACAGGCTGCGCCGCCAGCAAGAGCGGCAGCAGCAGCGCAAACGAGATGCCGCTGCGCGCGGCCTGCCCGCTCACAGGGGTGCGTCCGCGAGCAGGCCCTTTTCGCGCAGGATGCCCGTGGCGATGCCGAAGGCATGGTTGGCGCGCGATTGGTCGACCCAGGAATCGCCGAGCACACGGCGGCGATCGAGAAGGCCGCTTTCGTACGAGTTCCTGGATTCGTCCTGCGGCGGCGTGGAAGCGGAAGTCATTTGGCGATTTGGGGTGGATGGAGTCGGGCCTGCAGCACCAGCGCCTGCGCCAACGCGATCTCGCCGGCGGGGGCGGCGAGCGCCGGGTCGAACCATTCGTCGGCGGCATCGCGGGGAAGCTCGGCGCGCAGCCGGTCGATATTGGACCGCATCCGCGCCGCGTCCACCTGCAGGCCCGGCAAAGCCCCTGCGAGCGCACGCACGCTGCCATGCGCCGCCATCAGCAATTGCGGCCATTCCCCGAGTTCGGCCTGCCATGCGCCGAGGGCCCGCTCGTGCTCCTGCGGCATCGCCTGAAGCAGTGCGGCGACGCGCTGGGGTGCGCGTTCGGCCGCGGCGAGCGCGGCCATCGAAGCGATCGGGTTGCGCCTGTGCTGCATCGCCGACGAACCGCCGCGGCCGGGCTCGCTCGGCTCGGCCAGTTCGCCGACTTCGTACTGGCCCATCAGCGAGACGTCCTTCGCGATCTTGCCGAGGCTGCCGACCATGATGCCGAGTTCGCAGCCGAGCGCGACCCACTCGTCGCGCTGCGTGTGCCAGCTCGCGCCCGGGTCACCGAGCCCCAGCGCCTCGGCCATGTGGCGGCGGACCTGCGGCCCGTGCCCTTTCATCTGTGCCAGCGTGCCCACGGCGCCGCCGAGCTGAACGTTCAGCGCGCATCGGGCGGCCTGCGAAATGCGATCGCGGCTGCGCACCAGGGGTGCCGCCCACCCGACGCACTTGAGCCCGAAGCTGGTGACCGAGGCCGGCTGCATCAGCGTGCGCGCGAGGATCGGCGTGGTCGCATGCGTCTCGGCATGGCGCAGCAGCGCCTGCGCCGCCTTGGCAAGATCGGCCTGGACCAGCGACACCACCTCGCGCGTGACCAGCGCCATCGCGGTGTCGATCACGTCCTGGCTGGTGCTGCCGAAATGCACGTAGGGCACCGCGTCGGCGTTGAAGAGGCCCACGGCTTCCTTGAGGCTCTTCACGAGCGGGATCGCGACGCTGCCGGCGCGGCCGCTGTCGCGCACGATCTTCGCCACGTCGAAGAGCTCGACCTTGCAACTGCCGACGATCGATTGCGCCGCCGATTCGGGGATCAGCCCGACCTGCGCCAGCGCCCGCGCCAGCGCGGCCTCGAAGCGCAGCATCGCATCGACGAAGTGGTGTTCGCTGAAGGCGGCCAGCGTTTCGGAGGTGGAGAGGAATCCCTCGAAGACGCTCATGGCGCTGGGGGTTTCAGTAGTTCAGCGTGGCGACGGCACGCAGTTCCTCGGCGGTGGCGGTGCCGTAGCCGAAGAACTCGAGATACGCCGGGATCATCTCGAAGAGCATGTCGGTGCCCACCTGCACCGCGCAGCCCTTTTCCTTGGCGGCGCGCAGCAGCGGCGTGTATTCGCTCTTCATCACCACTTCGCCGACGAAGGTGGTCGGTGCGATGCGGTCGATGTCGAAGGGCAGCGGATCGCCCTCCTTCATGCCGAGCGGCGTCGCGTTGACCACGAGATCGAAGCCCGCCGGATCCTTGGATCCGGTCGTGACCTTGAGCTTCGGATAGTGCGTGCGCAGCCGCTCCGCGAGCGCATCGGCCGACGCGCCGTTCGTGTCGAACAGCGCCATCTCGGCGACATTGGCGGCAGCCAGCGAGGCAGCGATGGCCGAACCAACGCCGCCGCTGCCCGACACCAGCACCCGCGCGCCGTCGAGCGAACGGCCCTTGCGCTGCACGCCGCGCGCGAAGCCCGCGCCATCGAACTGGTCGCCCACCAGCTTGCCGTCGGGGCGCTTGAGCACCGCGTTGCACGCACCGGCGATCTTCGCGGTGGGCGTGACCTCGTCGACCAGCGACATCGTCGTGATCTTGTGCGGCATCGTCACGAGCGCGCCACGGATGTTGGTGAACTTGAACACCGAGGCGAACACTTCCGGGTAGTCCTCGGGCTTCACGCCCATCGGGATCACCACAGCGTCGATGCCCTGCTTGTCGAACCAGGGGTTGTAGATCATCGGAGCCTTGAAGCTCTCCGTCGGATAGCCCAGATGGGCGATGAGGGTGGTCTTGCCGGAAATCATTGCAGTGGTCCTAGGGATGAATCACGCGGTCGCCGTTGCTGTTGCCGCAGCATGGGCACCGCCGAGGAAGAGTCGTTCGATGTTCGGGTCGGCCAGCAGCGCGTCGGCGCGCTTGTGCAGCACGAGGCGGCCGGATTCGAGCGCGATCGCCTCGTCCGCCATGCGCAGCGCGCTCTTCACGTTCTGCTCGACCATCAGCACCGTGGTGCCGCCGTCGGCCAGCCGGCGCAGCAGCTTGAAGACGTCCTGCACCACGATCGGCGACAGCCCGATGGAAGGCTCGTCGATCAGGATCACCTTGGGCCGCAGCAGCAGCGCGCGGCCCACTTCGAGCTGCTTCTGCTCGCCGCCCGAGAGCGACGCCGCCGCGCTGTGCATGCGCTCCTTGACGCGCGGGAAGAACTCCAGCACCTCGGGAATGCGCTCGTGCGTGGTCTTCATGCCCAGCGTGATGCCGCCGAGCTCCAGGTTCTCGAAGGCGGTGAGCTGGCCGAACAGGTTGCGTCCCTGCGGGACGAAGGCGACGCCGTGCTTCACGAGCAGGTCGCGCGCGCTGGCGCCGGTGATGTCCTGCCCGTCGAGGCGGATTGCGCCCTGCCGCACCTTGAGCAGACCGAACATCGTCTTCAGCACCGTGGACTTGCCCGCGCCATTGGGCCCGAGCAGCAGCGTGATCCTGCCGCGCTTCGCCTTGAACGACAGGTTGTTGAGGATCATGAAATCCTTGTAGCCCGCGACGACGTTGTCGAACTCGATGCAGGTGTCGGAATCGTTGGCGATCTTCGTCACGGTCAGTTCCCTAAGTAAGCGTCGAGCACCTGCTTGTTGGCGCGGATCTCGGCCGGCGTGCCGATGGCCATCACCTTGCCCTCGACCATCACCATGATCCGGTGGCACAGGTCCATCACGAAGTCCATGTTGTGCTCGATCACGACGAAGCTGCCGCCGCGGGTTCGGTTGAGGTCCTTGAGCAGCGACGAGAGGCCGCTCACCAGGCTCGGGTTCACGCCGGCGCAGGGCTCGTCGAGCAGCACCAGGTCCGGGTCGCTCATGAAGGCCATGCCGATGTCCACCAGCTTCTGCTGGCCATAGGACAGCGTGCCGGCCTTCTTGTCGGCGACGTGGCGGATGCGGAACTGGTCGATCAGCGCGTCGGCCTTGGGGCCGAGGCCGGAATCGCCGGGCGCGAACATGCGGCTCCACATCGTGCCCTGGTGCTCCTGCGCGGCGACGATGAGGTTCTCGCGCACGGTCATCTTCCCGAACACCTGCAGCGTCTGGAAGGTGCGGCCGACGCCGCGCCGGTTGAGCTCGAGCGGCCCGAGCTTGGTCACGTCGTCGCCCTTGAGCTCGATGCGTCCGGCATCGGGCGTGATCTGCCCGAGCATGCAGTTGAACAGCGTGGTCTTGCCCGAGCCGTTGGGGCCGATCACGCCGAAGATCTCGCCGGGCCGGACCTCGAAGCTCACGCCGCCCACGGCCTGGATCGCGCCGTAGGACTTGCGCAGATCGGTCACGCGCAGAACGGGTGCGCTCATAGAGAAACCTCCGCGCTTCGCGCTGCGGTGCGAGCGCCTTCGGGCGGCCGGGCGGCGCTCATTGGGCTACCCCTACTTTCTGCGCCATCGCCGCGCGGGCCACCGACGCTTCGCGGGATTCGCGGCGTGCCCGGATGCGGTCGGGGAGCGAGAGCAGCCCGTCGGGCAGCCACACCATCAGCAGCACCACGGCCGCGCCGAACAGCGGCAGGTACCAGTCGGACACGCCCGGCACGTCGCGCAGCCATTCCGGCAGCACCACGCCGACCGCCGCGCCCAGCACCGGCCCCCAGAAGTAGCCGGGGCCGCCGACCACGACCATGAGGTACATCATGATCGACGCCGCCACGGTGAACGGCGCCGGCTCGATGAACTGCACCAGCGAGGCGAACAACCCGCCCGCCACGCCCGCGTAGGCAGCGCCGATCGCGAAGCTCAGCAGCGTGTAGCCACGCACACTGATGCCCAGGCTCTCGGCGCGGATCGGGTTGTCGCGCAGCGCCGTGAAGGCCTTGCCCCATGGCGATCGCAACAGGCCCCAGAGCGCGAGCGCGAGCATCGCGGCGACCGCCAGCACCAGGTAGTAGTACGGCCGGTTGCCTTCCAGCGACAGTCCGAAGAGCGACGGGCGCGCCACGTTGTTGATGCCGAAAGTACCGCCGGTGAGCCACTCCTCGTTGCGCATCACGAGCCAGATCGCGGTGTTGAAGCCCAGCGTGGCGAAGGCGAGATAGATGGTCTGCACCCGCAGCGCCGGGAAGCCGAGCACCAGTCCGACAGCGAAGCACAGCACCGCGGCGGCCGGCAGCCCCAGCCAGAAGCTGAACCCGGCCTTGAGCATCAGCGCCATGGTGTAGGCGCCGATGCCGAGAAAGGCCGCATGGCCGAGCGACTTCTGTCCCGCATAGCCCACCGTGAGATTGAGCCCCATCGTCGCGATGATGAAGATCAGCCAGTAGCTCAGCAGGTACACCCCGTAGTTCTTCAGGAACTGCGGCGCGATGAGCATCGCGGCCAGCGCGGCGGCGATGAGGAAGGCGTTGAGCTTTTTCATACCTTGCGCTCCTCCTTCTTTCCGAGGAGGCCCTGCGGCTTGAAGAGGATCACGACCATGAAGATCACCAGTGCCACCGCGTCCTTGTAGGCCGGCGAGATGTAGGCCGCGGCGAGGTTCTCCGCCACGCCCACGATCAGGCCGCCCACCAGCGCGCCGCGCGAGTTGTTGAAGCCGCCGATGATGGCCGCGAAGAACGCCTTGCTGCCCAGGCTCTCGCCCATGTCGAACTTCGCGAGGTAGGTCGGCGTGACCAGCAGCGCCGCCGCCACTGCGAGCGCGGCGTTGATCGCGAAGGTATAGAACACCATGCGCGGCACGTTGATGCCCAGCACGCTCGCGCTTTCGGTGTTCTGCGCCACGGCCTGCATCGCGCGGCCGGTCACGGTCTTCGCGAGGAAGGCCTGCGTCGCCAGCACGATCGCCACCGCGAGCACGAAGGTGCCGAGGTCGCCCATCGTGATCGTCACGCCCGCGACGTTGAAGAGCTTGTCCGGAAACAGGCTCGGAAAGGGCTGTGCCTCGGCGCTGTAGGCCGCGCGCACGCCGTTGCGCATCGCGATCGACAGGCCGATGCTCGCGACCACGATCGGCATCATTCCGTACTTGAGAAGCGGATCGACCACGCCGCGCTTGAACGCCCAGCCGAGCACCACCACCGCCACCGCGACGGTGAGCACGAAGCCGAGCGCCAGCGGTGCGCCGAACGACATGAACGCCAGCATGGCGAAGGCCGGCAGCATCACGAACTCGCCCTGGGCGAAGTTGATGGTGCCGCTGGCCTGCCAGAGCAGCGTGAAGCCGAGCGCCGCCAGCGCGTAGATCGAGCCGGTGGCGAGCCCGGAGAAGAAGAGCTGCAGGAAGTCGGTCATGGGACCTTGCTTGCCCGGCGCTTACTGCTTCTTGCCCAGGGCGGGCAGGATTTCCTTCACTTCCTGCTTGCCGTTCTTCACCTCGACGATGAAGCTCTCGCGGTCGAGATCGCCCTTCTCGTCGATGGTCACGTCCATCAGCACGCCGGGCTCCTTCGACACCGGGATCGTCAGGCCGTGCAGCGCCTTGGCGATCGCGATGCGGTCGAGCTTGCCCGCCTTCTCGACGCCAGCCTTGAACATGTAGACGCTGGTGTAGCCCTTGATGCCATTGTGGTCGGGGATGTACTTGTATTCCTTCTCGAACTTCGCGCGGAAGGCGCGCATCGTCGGGATCGGCGCGTCCACCGTGAGGCCCACGTGCGCCAGGATGCCGTTGGCGGATTCACCCGCCAGCTCGATCACCTTCTGGCTCGGCAGCACCGTCTCGCCGAGGATCGGCTTGTTCCAGCCCTGCTTGCGCAACTCACGCAGCGCGCGCGCCGACTCTTCCTCGTTGGTGTAGACGAACACCGCGTCCGGGTTGCTCTGCTTGGCCTTGAGCACCGGCGCCGACCAGTCGACCTGACCCGGCTCGGTCGAGATGTCGGCCACGATCTTGATGCCGTTCGCTTCGGCAGACTTCATGAACGCATCGCGCCCGCCCTTGCCGAAATCGTTGTTGACGTAGACCACCGCGATGGTCTTGGCCTTGAGGTTCGCGGCCACATAGCGCGCCAGCTTGGGCATCGCGTTGACCTGCGAGAAGCTCGTGCGGAAGACGAAGGGATTGCCCTGCGCGGTGATCGCGGTGGCCTCGGCGCCGGTGAAGTTCGGCGTCTCGCCGCGGCGCGTCTCGGCCATGCTGACGATCATCGAGCCCGAGAAGCCGGGGCCGAAGACCGCGATCACACCGTTGTCGACCGCCTTGGCGGCCATGGCCTTGGCAACGCCGGGGTTCGACTGCGTGTCGCTGATCGCGCTTTCGATCTTCTTGCCGAGGATGCCGCCGGAAGCGTTGATTTCCTTGATCGCGAGTTCGACGCCATTCCTGAAGTTCGTGCCCGCAGTGGCACCGGTGCCCGACAGCTCCTGGATGTTGGCCACCTGGATGGTGTTCTGGGCGAAGGCACCGCTGGCGCAGGCGGCCAGCGCGCACGCGGCGGCCAGGCGGATCGCGAACTTGCGGGATTGAAGAATGGCCATCGAAGTCTCCTCTTTGGTGGTTGATTGGTTTTTGATCGATTCGAGCCGGATGAGCGCTGGAACTCAGGCCGGCGGCACGCGGGCGCCCTCGCCGCCCGCGACGTGCGATTCGCTGAGCCAGCGCGCGCTCTTCATCGCGCGCTGCCCGACCACCATCGGGTCGGAATTCACGTAGTCGTCGTTGAACACCTCGAAGGTGTAGTGGCCGCGATAGCCTTTGTCTTCAAGAAGCTGCACGAGGTCGCGCGAGTCGTGCAATCCCTCGCCCGGGAACAGGCGCTGGTGGCGGGCCAGCTCGATCATGTCGGACTGGCGGTCGCTGTATTCGAAGAAGTAGTCGGCAAGCTGCACGAGGAAGATTTTTTCCACCGGCACCTCGGCAAGCTGCTTGAGCGTCTCGGGCGTGTCGTCGCCGTGCACCGACATGTGGAAGAAATCGAGGTTGAGACCCACGTTCTCGCGGTCGCAACGGCGCACGATGTCCCACGCCTGGTGCCAGCGGTTGGTGTGGCGGCCCCATGAAAGCGCCTCGTAGCAGATGCGGATGCCCAGCGGCGTCGCGAGCGTGGCGAGCGTTCGCAGGTCCTCGGCGGCGCGGTCGGGATCGTCGATCGCGAGCGGCGAGGTGGTCGAGCAGCACAGCAGCAGGTCGGTGCCGACCAGCGCCATCTGGCGCAGCTGCTCGCGCGCCATTTCGAGCCGGTGCGGGCGCATCGCGTCGGGCGCGCATTCGAAGTCGCGCAGCGGCTGGAAGTCGGTGACCTTGAGGCCGCTTTGCTTCACGAGCTGCGCGGCCTTCTCGACGCCGGCGGGATGGTTGATGAGATCACGCGCCCAGAGCTCGACGCCCGAGAAGCCGGCCGCCTTCATGCATTCGAGCTTGTGGCCGAGTTCGCCTCCCATGGTGACGGTGTTGAAGCCGAAGCGATCTAGGGCGATGGCCATGGGAGTCTCTGTCGTTGAAAGATGAACGGCCCGCGCGTCAGGCCACGCTGGCCGAGTGATAGCGCAGGGGCGCATGGATCTCGTCGGCCATCGAGGCCGGGTAGATCAGCTCGCGCAGGAAATTGGCGTCGTGGCGCACCGCGTTCGCAGCGTCCTTGTGGCCAAAGAAGTCGAGGTAATGCGGCATCTGCTGGATCAGCATCTCGAAGCCGGCCTGCGCGTTGAGGCCGCGCTCGCGCGCCGCGCGCACGATGGGCGTCGGCTGGCCGCGCAGGAGGATGTCGAAGAGCGCCGCGTGCGAATCCATGCGGGCGACGTCCACCGGCAGCGGGTCCTCGGGCTTGAGGCCGAGCGAGGTCGCGTTGACGACGAGGTCGTAGCCGGCGGGATCGTTGCTGTCGACCGCAACCGTGGTCGCGTCGAAGAAGGCGTCGAGCTTGGCGGCGACACCCGCGGCCTTGCCAGCCGCGACGTCGTAGAAGGCGATGTGCTCGGCGCCATTGACCGTCCCGCCTTCCGCGAGCGCCACGCCGATGGCCGCCGCGCTCACGCCCGCGCCGAGGATCAGCACGCGCTTGCCGCGGAACGGGATGTTGTAGCGGTCGAGCGCGCCGATCAGGCCCTCGCCATCGAAGAGGTCGCCTTCGAGCTCGCCGTTCTCGATGCGGCGCACCACGTTGGCGGAGCCCGCGACGCGACCGAAGAGGCCGCATCCATCCAGCAGGTCCACCAGCGACGGCTTGTGCGGCGGCGCAATCACCATGCCGCGCACGTTCCTGGCCAGGAATGCCGCCTTCACGAAAACGGCCAGGTCGCGCCGCCCCACCTGCACCGGCGCCATCACCGCGTCGATGCCGCAGCGCTCGAACACCGCATTGAACATCCGCGGCAGGCGCACATTCGTGACCGGGTCGCCCGGGAGGAGGTAGAGGGAGGTGCTGCCGACGATGGAAGGGAACATGTGGGTGTCTCGCTTCAAGTTGTTCGACTATCGACCGAATCACTGACGAGGCGCCGCTAATGTAGCGGTCGATGTGAGCGGATCGTAGCAAGTGAAAGTGTGGAAAACCGATGATCGAACTACACTGTTCGATCATCGAACGAATTCAGGGTTTGTCCCAAAAACGCCATGGACAACGAGACATCCCCCACGCCACCCGGTCTCGACAAGCGCGACTGGATCGCCGGCCTCGAACGCGGCGTCTCGATCATCGAGGCCTTCGACGACGCGCACCAGCGCATGACCGCCAGCGAAGCCGGCCAGCGCACCGGCATGACCCGCACCGCGGCGCGGCGCTACCTGCTCACGCTGCAGCACATGGGCTACGTGGCCAGCGACGGCAAGCTCTTCTGGCTCACGCCGCGCGTGCTGCGCCTCGGGCAGTCGTACCTGGAATCCGCGCGGCTGCCGCGCATCGTGCAGCCCTTCCTGCAGCGGGTGGCGGCCGGCACGCACGAGATCGCCTACCTGAGCGTGATGGACGGGGACGAGGTGGTCTACATCGCACGCAATGGTCCGAACCGGAGCATGAGCACCGGCTACGTGCTCGGCGCGCGGGTGCCGGCGCAGGTGACGGCGTCGGGCATGCTGATGCTGGCGATGCGCAGCGACGAGGACCTGGGCGCCTGGCTGGAAACGCGCGAACTGGCGGTGTTCACATCGCACACGATTTCGAGCAAGGAGCGCATGAAGCTCGAACTCGCGCGCATCCGGGCGCAGGGGTGGGCGCTGTCGGAGCAGCAGCTGGATCTGAATTCACGCGGCATCGCGGTGCCGCTGCGGGACCGTCACGGCGAACTGGTCGGTGCGCTGAACGTGACCATGCCCATGGGCCATGAAAGCAGCGAGGACGCGGTCGCCCGCGTCCTCCCTGTATTGCGCGAGACCGCGCAGGCTATGAGGAACTTGATCTGAACGTCAGGCGACAGCCTTGGTCAGAGAGGCCTCGGCCAGCGTCTGCGCACGCAGGCGGTCGTATTCATCCTTCGGAACCGGCACCGCGTTCGGCTTGCCCAGATCGTTGAGGTGGATCCGGTAGGTTTCGCGGGCGCTCATCACGGCGATGGCGGCGATGGCCGTGATGCCGAGGGTCAGCGCACCGATGATCATCGGAATGTTGGCCGCACCGGGAGGCGCAACGGCAACGAACAGGGCCGGCAGCATCGCGGTGACGGCGGTGCCCAGGTTCTGCGAGATCGCCATCGCCGAGCAGCGGGTGCGGGTCGGGAACAGTTCGGGGTAGAAGCTCGGGAAGACCGCGTTGTAGCCCTGGTACACGATGCCCCACATCAAGAGCGACATCACGATCGCCAGCGGCACGTTGTGGATGCTGATCGCATAGAGGTAGCCGAACGACAGCAGACCCGCGCCGAGTGAACCGAGCACCATCGGAAACTTGCGGCCGACCTTGTCCGAGAGGTTGCCGACCATCGGGATGACGATCACCGCGAGGACATTGCCGAGCACCGGGATCCACAGGTAGATGTCCTTCTGGAAGCCGATGCCGTAGGCCGGCTGCACCGCGTAGGCGGCACCGAACACGGTGGCGACGACCGGGATCACGTTCATCAGCGAGGCGCAGACCACGCGGATCATGTCCCTCCAGCTCTGCGTGAAGGCCTCGATGACCGGGGCCTTCGGCACGGCCTGGCCCTCGGCGAGCTCTTCGGTGAACGCAGGCGTCTCGTCGACTTCGCGGCGAATGATGTAGCCGGCCACGATCACGACGAAGCTCAGGATGAACGGAATCCGCCAGCCCCAGCTCAGGAAGGCGTCGTCGGGCATGTAGTGGGCAAGCGGCAGGAACACGGCGGCGGCAAGGATCTGGCCGGCCTGCACGCCCTGCAGCGTGAAGCTGGCAAAGAAGCCGCGTCGGCCGAATGGGGCGTGCTCCAGGATCATGGAGCTCGCGCCCGAGATCTCCCCGGCCACCGCGAAGCCCTGGATCAGTCGCAGAACCACCAGCAGCACCGGAGCCAGAAGACCCACCTGGTCGTAGGTGGGCAGCAGGCCGACCGCGATGGTCGAGAAGCCCATGAGGAACATGCAGATCAACAGCATGTGCTTGCGGCCCTTGGTGTCGCCCCAGTGGCCGAGCACGAAGGCGCCGATGGGCCGTGCGATGTAGCCGACGCCGTAGGTCGCCAGCGAGGCGACGATGGCGATCGTGGGGTCGCCCTTCGGGAAGAAGATCTGGGGAAAGATCAGCGACGCGGCGGTCGCGTAGATGAAGAAGTCGTAGTACTCCAATGCCGAGCCGATCCAGCCGCTGGCGGCCGCCTTCTTGGATTGGTGTCGGCCTTTCGGTTCCGAGTCCTTGGGGTTGCTCATTTGTCTCTCCGGATGGTGGGTCGAGGGGCGGCGGACTTGGGACGGAGGTCCCGCCGGCTTCGTTCGGCTATCGCGCAGTTCGCGGTGCGCAGCGTGAATGTAGAACGCAGCCCTTGAACGGGCCCAGCGAATTCTGGCGACGTAGATCAATGATCGTACCGGCACGATCGATGATCGAACGCTCTACGGGTTTCTCCTGAATCTTGCCGTCTGCCCGTACTTTTCTTGCCTTGACGCCGAAGTCGATGTGCCGGCCGGTCAAGCCGCCTTCTACAGCTTCTGCGCCCGCCACGCGCAGAAGCTGGCCACCACGGCCAGCGCGGTGGCCACGCCGAACATCACGACGTAGCCGAAGCGCTGCGCGATCGCACCACCCGCGAGCACGCCCAGCACACCGCCGAAACCGTAGCCGATCACCGTGAAGAGCGCCTGCCCGCGCCCGCGCAGCCGGCCCGGAAAATGCCGCGTCACCATCGCGATGCAGGTGGTGTGGTGCGCCGCGAACGAGAGCGCATGCAGCAGTTGAGCCACCACCAGCGCCCAGATCCACTGGCCCAGCCCGGCGGTGGTGCCCATGCGCAGCACCGTCGCAATGCCGCAAAGCAGCAGCCAGCGCGGCATGGCCAGCAGCCCCAGCAGCCGGCCCTGGAGAAAGAACCACGCGATCTCCGCCACCACCGACAGCGCCCACAGAAGCCCGATCGTCCCCTTGCCGTAGCCCAGCGAATCGAGGTACAGCGACAGGAAGCCGTAGACCGCGAAGTGCGACATGACGTGGAAGAGCAGCGATGCGAAAAACCACCGCACCGCCGGAATGCGCAGCACCGGACCGACCGGCAATTTCTCGTGCGAATGCGCGGTGACCGGTTCGCGCACGTCAGGCAGGCGCAGGGTCGCGATCAGCACGATCGCCAGCGTGCCGGCCGCCCATGCGGGGAAGTGCCGCATGCCGAAGCGCTCGAACCATTCGCCCGCGAAGAACACCGTGACCAGGAATCCCGCCGAGCCCCACAGCCGGATGCGCCCGTAGCGTCCCCAGTCGCCGGCCACGAGGTGTGCCATCGCGGCCTCGGTGAGCGACATCATCGAACTGGTGTGCGTGAACATCACGAGCAGCACCAGCCCCAGCCACCACGGCCCGCCGTTCCACCAGAGGCCGAACGACGACACCAGCGCCACGGCCGCACTGAAGCGCAGCAGCTTGACGCGCTCGCCGGTGTGGTCGCTCAACGCGCCCCACGCATAGGGCGCGAAGACGCGCGTGACCGACTGGACCGAGGCCAGCAGGCTGATGACGAAGATCGGCAGCCCCAGCTCCTTCAGCCAGAGCGGAAGGTAGGGGTTGAAAAAGCCGATGTGGGCGAAGTAGCTCGCCGAAAGCGCGGCAAAGGCCAGCAGATGGCCTTTGCCACCGGCCGCCTGCGGCGCCGGCACTACAGGAAGGACGCCTGGGGCGACGAAGGTTCGGCGGCGTTCGCCTTGCCCTCCGACGTATTCACATCACCGCACTGCGCACGATTGCGCAAGGCATGTTCGATGACGACCAGCGCCAGCATCGCCTCGGCGATCGGCGTCGCGCGGATGCCCACGCAGGGGTCGTGCCGTCCCTTGGTGACGACCTCGACCGGCTGGTTGTTCACGTCGATGGACTGGCGCGGGCTGATGATCGAGCTGGTCGGCTTGATCGCGATGCTCACGTCGAGGTCCTGCCCCGTCGTGATGCCGCCGAGCACGCCGCCGGCATTGTTGGTCTCGAAGCCCGACGGCGTGATCGAATCGCCGTGCGTGGTGCCGCGCTGCGCCACGCTCGCGAAGCCGGCGCCGATCTCGACACCCTTCACCGCGTTGATGCCCATCATCGCCCAGGCGATGTCGGCGTCCATCTTGTCGAAGAGCGGCTCGCCGAGGCCCACGGGCACGTTCGACGCGGTCACGCGGACGCGCGCGCCGCACGAGTCGCCGGCCTTGCGCAGCGAATCCATGTACGCCTCGAGGTGCGAGACGTCGGCAATCGGGGCGAAGAAGGGGTTGTTCGGCACGTGCTCCCAGCTCTCGAAGGGAATCGCGATCTCGCCGATCTGCGACATGCAGCCGCGGAACACGGTGCCGTACTTCTCGAAGAGCCACTTCTTGGCCACCGCGCCGGCCGCGACCATCGGCGCGGTGAGCCGTGCCGACGATCGGCCGCCGCCGCGCGGATCGCGGGTGCCGTACTTCTTCCAGTAGGTGAAGTCGGCGTGGCCAGGGCGGAACTGCTGCGCGATCTGGCCGTAGTCCTTGCTGCGCTGGTCGGTGTTCTGGATCAGGAGCGCGATCGGCGTGCCGGTGGTCTTTCCCTCGTACACGCCGCTCAGGATCTGCACCGCGTCGGGCTCGTTGCGCTGGGTGACGTGGCGGCTGGTGCCCGGGCGGCGGCGGTCGAGGTCGCCCTGGATGTCCGCTTCGCTGAGCGCCATGCCGGGCGGGCAGCCATCGATCACGCACCCGATCGCGGGGCCATGGGATTCACCGAAGTTGGTGACTGCGAAAAGGGTGCCGAAGGTATTGCCGCTCATGGCGCGGATTATCCCCGCGTCCGCGCAGGCAGGCCGCCGGACCCACGGGAACGCTTTATGCATGCTGCGGCGCAACATCCCCCTCTTCAAAGGAACGCTCATGCTGGATCGGACCGACACGAAGTTTTCCCACGTCAAGCCGGCGGATACCGAGTACGTCTCGGGCGGCCTGCGCGACTTCTTCCTCTACCGCGATCTCGGCATCGCGGAGGCCACCCACGGCAAGGTGATCGCGCACCTCGTCAAGGCCAACATGGCACCGGAAGCGGGCACCGGCTGGCACCGCCACGAGGCGGACTTCCAGATCGTGATCATGGTGAAGGGCTGGGCCCGTTTCATGTACGAGGACAAGGAAACCCTCGTGGAGGCCGGCGACGTGGTGCACCAGCGCCCGGGCATCCGGCACTACCTGTTCGACTACTCGCCCGACATGGAGTACCTGGAGATCGTCTCGCCGGCCGACTTCAAGAGCGTGGACGTCGACCCGGTGTGCGAGGTGCCGCAGCCCACGCCCTGGTGAGTTTTCAGTATTTCCTGAACGTGCAGCATTTCGGCGTGAAAATCGCCCGATGCCTGCATCCACCCTGCCGCCGCTCAGCCGCCAGTTCGTCGCCCATTTCGGAGAAATGGGCAGCAAATGGGGCATCAACCGGACGGTCGGACAGATCTACGCGCTGATCTTCATCTCCGAACGCGCGCTCAACGCGGACGAGATCGCCGAGTTGCTGGAGTTCTCGCGCTCGAACGTCAGCATGGGCCTCAAGGAGCTCCAGGCGTGGCGCCTCGTTCACCTGCGGCACCAGCCGGGCGACCGCCGCGAGTATTTCGAGGCGCCGTCCGATGTGTGGGAGATCTTCCGCGTGCTGGCCGAGGAGCGCCGCCGCCGCGAGGTCGAGCCCACGCTGTCGATGCTGCGCTCGGCCATGCTGGAAGAGCCCTCTTCCGATGAGGAGCGCCATGCCCAGCATCGCATGCGCGAGATGTATGACCTGATCGACCGCCTCATGAAGTGGTTCGACGAGGTGCAGCGCCTCGCACCCGAAACCGCGATGCAGCTCATGGGCATGGGCGCGACCGTGACGAAGGTGCTGGGCCTCAAGGACCGCATCACCGGCGGCCGGGCCAAGAAAGCGCAGGGCTAGTCGCCCTGCGGTCTATCGAGCTTGTCGTGGCGCGTGGCCTCGTCATCCATCAGCTCGTACCACATCGCGTTGAGCACCGCGAAAGTCGCTGCCAGCGGCAGCCCCAGGATCCAGGCGAAGTACCACATGGAATTTGTTCCTCGTTGATTCTTGGATGCGGTCAGTAGGCGTGTCCGCGCTCTTCGCGGATCGCGTCGCGATCGACCTTGCCGCGCAGCACGTGATAGATCCAGCCGGTATAGGCCACGATGATCGGAATGAAGATCGCGGTCACCACCAGCATGATGAACAGCGTGAGATGGCTCGACGACGAGTCGAATGCGGTGAGGCTCGCGCGCGGATCCGCCGAGGACGGCAGGATGAACGGGAACATCGACACGCCGACGCTGAGGATGATGCCGGCGATGCTCAGCGCGCTGGCAAGCAGCGTGAGCATCTCGGCGCGCATGCGAAACCCGAGCAGCGCCACCAGCGCACCCGCAAGCCCGAGGCCCGGAACGACGTACAGCACGGGATGGGCCGCATAGTTGGTGAACCATGCGCTCGCATGCACCTCCACCGTCTTGAGCAGCGGATTCGACGGCCCGTCGGGCGGCAGCGAGCTCGTCACGCGGTAGCCGTCGACGAATTTCCAGAGCAGCACACCGGCGACGGCATAGAGCACCACGGTCAGAACCGCGGCGACACTTCCATAGCCGCGAACGCGACCCGCGACCGCGCCTTCGGTCTTCAGTTGCAGCCACGCGGCCCCGTGCATCGCGAGCATCGCTACCGACACCAGCCCGCACAGCAGCGCGAACGGATTGAGCAGGCCGAAGAAGGTCCCGTCGTAGTAGATGTGCATGTCGGTCCCGAAGCGGAACGGCACGCCCTGGAGCACATTGCCCATCGCGACGCCGCAGATCAGCGAAGGCACGAAGCCACCGATGAACAGGGCCGCATCCCAGCGTCCGCGCCACGCCGCGTCGTCGCGCTTGCTCCTGAACTTGAAGGCGACCGGCCGCAGGATCAGCGCCACGAGGATCGCGAACATCGCAACGTAGAAGCCCGAGAACGACACCGCGTACAGCTGCGGCCACGCCGCGAAGATCGCGCCGCCGCCGAGGATCAGCCAGACTTGATTGCCCTCCCAGACCGGCCCGACGCTGTTGATGATCACCCGGCGCTCCAGGTCGCTCCGCCCCGCGAAAGGCAGCAGCATGCCGGTGCCGAGGTCGAAGCCGTCCATGACCGCGAAACCGACCAGCAGCACGCCGAGCAGCAGCCACCAGACGACACGGAGGAATTCGTAGGAAAGGAGTGTGTGCAGGATCATGTTCGTACTCCGGGGTTCATTCGGCGGCCAGCGATGAACGCGGCAGCCCGGAGGCCGCTTGAGCGTCAGTGCCAGACCGGCGGGGCGCCAAATGCTCGACCGGCCCCTTGCGGATCGCGCCCAGCATCAGCTTCATCTCGATGATGAAGAGCACCGTGTAGATCAGCGTGAAGACCCCGATCGTCGCCAGCACCGTGGCCGCGCCGAGGTTCGAGACCGCCACCGCGGTGGGCAGCACGCCTTCGATCACCCACGGCTGGCGGCCCACCTCGGCAACGATCCACCCCAGCTCCGCAGCGATCCACGGCAGCGGAATCGCAAACACCGCGACCTTGAGCAGCCATGGATACGCATCGAGCTTTCGTGTCGCAGACAGCACGAAGAAGGTCGCGGTCAGCACGATGAAGAACATGCCGAGGCCGACCATGAGGCGGAAGGACCAGTAGAGCTGCCAGACCGGCGGGATGGTGTCGAGCGCGGCCTGCGCGACCTGCTCCGGCGTCGCCTTGCGCGGATCGTCGACGTAACGCTTGAGCAAGAGCGCATAGCCGAGCGCATGGCCGTTCTCCTCGAAGATGGTCTTGGCCGATTCGGGCACCGCATCGGAGCTGCCCGCCTCGCGGATCTTCTGCAGCGCGTCGTAGGCGGAGATGCCGACGCGGATGTTGAGCTCCGCGCGGTGCACCAGCTCGTCGATGCCGGGGATCTCGGTGGTCAGCGAGCGTGTGCCGATCAGGCCGAGCAGCCATGGGATGTGCACCGCGAAGTGCGTCTCGCGGGTGCGCTGGTCGGGGAAGCCGAAGGCGGTGAACGCCGCCGGTGCGGGCTCGGTCTTCCACATCGCTTCGAGCGCGGCGACCTTCATCTTCTGGTGCTCGGTGGAGAGATAGCCGGATTCGTCGCCGAGCAGCACCACCGACAGCGACGCCGCGAGCCCGAACGAGGCGGCGACGGTCATCGAGCGCTTGGCCAGTTGCAGGTGACGTCCCTTGAGCACGTACCACGCCGACACGCCGAGCACGAAGATCGAGGCCACCACATAGCCAGCCGACACCGTGTGCACGAACTTGGCCTGCGCCACGGGGTTGGTCAGCACCGCGAAGAAGTCGTTGACCTCCATGCGCATCGTCTGCGGGTTGAACGACGCGCCGACCGGGTTCTGCATCCAGCCGTTCGCGATCAGGATCCACAGCGCCGAGAAGTTCGAACCGATCGCGACCAGCCACGCGACGATCAGGTGCGCGACCTTGGACAGGCGGTCCCAGCCGAAGAAGAACAGGCCCACGAAGCTCGCTTCGAGGAAGAAGGCCATCAGCCCCTCGATCGCCAGTGGCGCGCCGAAGACGTCGCCGACATAGTGGCTGTAGTAGCTCCAGTTCATGCCGAACTGGAACTCCATGACGATGCCGGTCGCCACGCCCATCGCGAAGTTGATGCCGAAGAGCAGGCCCCAGAACTTCGTCATGTCGCGCCAGATCGTGCGGCCGGTCATCACGTACACCGTCTCCATGATCGCGACGATGATGGACAGGCCCAGCGTCAGGGGCACGAAGAGAAAGTGATACAGCGCCGTCAAGGCAAATTGCAATCGTGAGAGAGCGACGATGTCGAGGTCCATGGGGTTCCTTTGGTGTTCTTGCGAATCCTTGAACTCAGTCGGGCCGCAGCGCGCGGAGCGCCGCATCGAATGCCGGCGTACCGCGCACGAGGTCGGCCGTGATGCGGCCTTGCGCCATGCAGATCAATCGATCGGCGAGCGCGGCCTCGCGGCGCAGGTGGGTCGCGATCAGGAGAACGCGTCCCTTGGCCTGGGCTTCGAGGCGCTGCAATACGTCGTGCGCGGTTGCTGTGTCCAATGCTTCCGTGGGCTCGTCCAGCAGCCAGATGGGTACGTTGCGCAGCAACAGCCGCGCCAGCGCTAGGCGGCGCGACTGGCCGCCCGAAAGTCCGAGACCGCCTTCGCCGAGCCGGGTGTCGAGGCCCTCATGCATCGCGCGCACGTCCTGCGCAAGGCCCGCGGCCCACAAGGCAGCGAGAAGGCGTGCGTCGTTCGCCGCCGGATCGGCGAGACGCAGGTTGTCGCGCAGGCTGTCCTGAAAGAGTTCGGTGCGCTGGGTCAGAAGGCAATGGGGCTGTGAATGCACCTCCCCCATCTGGGGCGCGAGGTCGCCGGCGATCACGGAAAGCAGGGTCGACTTGCCGGCGCCGGAAGCACCGACCAACGCGATGCGCTCGCCGGGCGCGATGGTCAGCGAGACGCCGTCGAGCGCGGGCACGCGGCTGCCGGCATGCGCGGCACGCACGTCCTGCAACCGAAGCGCGGCTTCATTGCCGCGAGCCGGATCCGGTGTGGTCGCGTCGGGCATCGCCATGCGAGGCGCGAGGCGCCGACCGGCCAGCCATGCGCGCCCGGCCTCGAGCGCACCGCGACGCAACGCGGCGAAGGGCTCCATCGCGGTGAGCGCGACCAGCAGCGCCAGCGCCGCGCCCGGCGCGCCGATGGCGCCCTCGCCCGCCAGCCAACCCACAGCGAGCAATACAGTGATCAGCGTCACCGTCCCCGCGATGCCGTAAGCCGCACCGGCACCGGCTTCGAGCCGGTTGAGCCGCATGTCGGCCTGCGCGAGATGCCGATCGGCTGCCGCCAGCGATTCGCGCTGCGCATCGATCCTGCCGGCCATGACCAGTTCGGTCTGGCCGGCCACCAGATCCACCGTGCGGGCACGCAATGCCTCCAACGCCTGCGCCCGGCGGACCGCGGCGGGACGTGCGCGTGCTGCCGTCACGGCAGCGATCCCCCAGCCTGTGGCGACCAGCCACAAGGCCAGCACGACACCCATCCAGGCGTTCATCGCGCCGAGCACCACGCCCGCGAGCATGGCGGCCGCGAGCGCCGCACCCGCGGGCACCAGCATGCGCAGATAGAACGCTTCGAGCGCGTCGATGTCCGCCGTCAGGCGAAACAGCAGGCGTGACGGACGCGCAAGCAGTTGGCGCGCGGCGCCAGGCTGCGCCCAGCCGCGGAACAGGCGCTCGCGCAGCGTGGCCAGCACGCCGAAGGTCGCGTCGTGCGTCACCAGTCTTTCGCCGTAGCGCGAAGCGGTCCGCCCAAGCGCAAGTAGGCGGATGCCGGCCGAAGGCATGAACACATCGAAGCGGATCGCGGTCGCGGCGTTCACCCCTGCGAGCGCGGTGGCGGTGATGAACCAGCCCGAGAGACCGAGCAGCGCCATGCCCATCAGCACGGTGAGTGCGGCGAGCGCGCCACCCAGTGCGAGCCGCTTCGGCTGCGCGGTGACGAACGGCACCAGGGCCGGACGAAGGTCGTGCCAGAGCTTCATGCGGCCTCCTGGCAGGGTGCCGCGTCGAGCCGGATCGTGCGGTGCATGCGCGCAGCCAGGATGGGGTCGTGCGTCGCGGCGATGAGCGTCTTGCCACGCGCCAGTTCGATCAACGCATCGGCGACGCGCTCGGCGGTCTGGGTGTCGAGGTGCGCGGTCGGCTCGTCGACCAGCAGCAGGTCGGCCTGCGCATGCACGGCCACGCGCGCGAGCGCCAGTCGCACCGCCTCGCCGCCGGAAAGTCCGCTGCCGCCCTCGCCGAGCGACATGCCCGGGTGCGCCTGCGCCACGTCCTGGAGAACGGCGAACCTCATCGCGGCTTCGACATCTTCTGCTTTCACGCCGGCACGCCCCAGCGCGACATTGGCATGCACCGACCCGGCGAACACATGCGGCTTCTGGCCCATCCATGCGATGCGGGCGCGCAGCGCTGCCGCGGTGCGATCGGTCAGCGGCGTGCCACCGATCGCGATCTCGCCATGCTGCGGCTGCACCAGCCCGGCGATGAGGCTCAGCAGCGCGGTCTTGCCGGAACCGCTCGGGCCCATCAACGCGACATGCTCGCCCGCGGCCACGCGCAGGTCGTAGCCCTCGAAGAGCGCTTCACCGCCCGGCTGCGCGTAGTGCAGGTCTCGGATGCGCAGTGTCGGCGCAGCGGAGACAGCCCTCGGCTGCGACGACGCAGAGGCGGTCGCTCCGGGCAAAGGCACGCCTTGCGCCGAAAGATCGTCGAGTGAACGCAGAGCCGCCTCGCCCGCCGCGCGGTCATGCCACACGGCGGAGAGATCGCGCAACGGCTCGAAGAACGCCGGCGCGAGCAGCAGAACGAACATCCCTTCGCCGAGCGTCAGGCGCCGGCCCCAGGTGCCGAATTCGAACGTGCCGAGCAGATGGAAGCCCACATAGGCGGCCACCATCGCGACGCCCAGCGCCGAGAACAGTTCGAGTACAGCCGACGAAAGGAAGGCAATGCGCAACACCGCCATCGTGCGCACCCGCAGGCTCTGCGCGGCGTCGCCGAGGCGCTTCGCGGTGGCATCCACCGCATCGAGCGCACGCAGAGTCGCAAGGCCGCGAAGCCGGTCGAGCAGGAAAGCGTTCATGCCGCCCATCTCGACCATCTGCGCTTCGCTCGCCGCCTGCGCACGCCAGCCGACGATGGCCATGAAGATGGGGATCAACGGGGCAGCAATCAGCAGGATCAGCGCGGCGAGCCACGACTGGCTCGCGACCGCGATGACGATCACGACCGGCACGACCATGGCGCGCCACCGGGCGGGGCCGTACCGCACGAGATAGGGCACCACCGCCTCGGCCTGCTCGGCGATCACGCTGGCGGCAAGGCCCGAGGCCGGGCGCGCGCGGTCGATCGGCGATCGTGCGGCGAGCGCGGCGGCTACATGAGCACGCAGTGCGGAAAGCCCGCGACGCGCTGCCGCGTACACCCGCCGCGAGCCCCAGGCCTCGCAAGCAGCCCGCAACAAGCCCAGCAGCAGGATGCCCGCGGCCGGCATCACGACCGCCGCGAAGCCTTCGCCATCCCCCAGTCGCTGCACCGCCCACGCCAGCAATGCCGCCTGCGGCAGCCAGAACAGCGAGGCGATGCCCTGAACCAGATTCCCGACCCCATCGGTGTCGATCGAACGCAAGCCGGCGGTTGACGGAACAGGTGATTTCACAAGTGTTTTGAAATTTCAGTATTTACTGAAAACTCAGCAATCATAAGAGAAGTCGCTCTGCAGCGCCCATCTTGAAGCCAAAGTCGGCCGGCAGGATGACAAATCCCCATGACGCAGCAGCTAAGCTAGGCGCCATCGACGGAGAAAACGCAATGAAGGTCCTTTCCATCACGCCCACGTACTTCCCTGAAGTGGGCGGGATCGAGTCCGTGGTCCGAGAGCTGGCGACCCGCATTTCCGCCCATGGCATGCAGGTGGATGTGGCCTATGTGTCGCCGAAGCACACGGCCTTCTCCGTGAGCCGCGTCGACGGCATCGACGTCTATTGCATCCCGGTTTCAGGCAACCGGCTCGTGGGCTATGCACGCGGTTTCGGCGAACTCGCGTCGGGCTACGACCTGCTGCATGTGCACGACCCGCAGCTCATGATGCTCACCGGCAACGTGCTGCTGCAGTGCCGCCGAATTCCCGCGATCCTGAGCACGAACGGCGGATTCCGGCATACGCGCAAGCACAGCGGCTTCAAGTGGATGCACGAGCATTTCCTGATGCGGCCGCTGCTCAGGCACTACCGGCGCGTGCTCGCGATCAGCGAATCGGATGCGACCTACTTCGGACACTATTCGAAGCGGGTCCACAAGGCCGAGCTCGGCATCGCCTACGCGAAATTCCTGCCCGGCCGCACCATTGGAGCGCCTGACCCGACGCGATGGATCTACTGGGGCCGCTGGTCGCGAAACAAGCGCATCGACGCGGTAATCGACACCGTCGCGCTCGCACGGGCCAACGGCATCGCCATCGACCTGCTCATCGCGGGCCCGGATTTCGACCATCTCGGCGAGGGCTTCAAGGCCAAGATCGAGGCGCTGGGGCTGGGCGATTCGGTGCGACTGCACCCGTACATCGAGGACGACCGCCTGATGGCCGAGCTGCAGCAGCGCACCATCTTCATCACCGGCACCGAATACGAGGGCTTCGGCGTCGGCATCCTCGAAGCGATGGCGGCCGGCAAGATCGTGGTCTGCCGCGACATGGCGCCGATCAACGGCTTCGCGAAGCCGGGGGTCAGCGGCTTCTATCTGAACTTCGACGGCGGCGCCAAGGATCTCGACACGGTGCGCCAGATCGCGGCCCTCGACGAGGCGCAATGCCGCGCGATGGCAGAGGCCGCGCAGTCGGCTGCCAAGCGCTATGACTGGGACTCGGTCGCCCGGCGGTTCACCGAGCACTACGCGAGCGCCTTGAACCGCGATTAGGCCGAGATCAGCGAGACCACTGCGCCACAGACCAGCAGGCCAGCGAACAGGCCGAGCACACCGCGCCACGTCGCAGGCCGCGATTCGACGAAGCGATACAGCACAAATGCGGCTCCGATCGACAGCGCCACGGTCGCCAGCAGGCCGGTCATCCCGATCCACGGCGTGACGCGCATGAAATGACTCACCACCGCGCTCACCAGGAGCAGCACGGGGAAGTGGATGAGGAACAGCGAATACGAGATGCGCCCCAGCCGCACCAGCGGCTCGCCCACCGCGGGCCACGCCGAAGGCTTGAGGCCGTCGAGGTGCTGGATGATCGCCACCGCCAGTGCGGTGATCCACGCCGTCGCGATCCGGCTGCGCCAGTCGAGCGCCAGCGCTGCGGCTCCGAGCAGCGCGAGCACGAGCACCCCGAAGCCCCAGGTGCTTCGCCGCGTCGTGCGACCAATCCAGAAGACGAACATGCCCAGCCCGTACGAGCCGAAGAAATAGAACGCGGTCACATCGAGCTCCGCGTGCCGGTTGAACACGGCCAGCGACGACACCACGAGCAGCAACACGAAGCCGGCCATCAGCCAGCGCGAGGTCTCGGGCCGCATGGCCCAGCGCCGCTGGAGCACCTCCGACAGGCCAATGGCGGCCAGCGCCAGCACGAAGAGCTGGAAATCGATCGCCACGTACCAGACGCCGGTGGACAGTGCCTCGAACCCCAGCAGGTCCTGCAGCAGCAGGCCGTGGGCGATCAGTTGCGCCATCACGGGCGGGCCGGGCACCGCCTCGTCGTCCAGCCAGGGACGCACGAGCGCCGCCACGATCACGCTGAAGGTCAGTGCGGCCAGGTACGGCATCACGAGCCTGCCGTAGCGCTGGAAGACCCGGACGAGCGGCCGGTCGATGCGAAGCGTGCCGTCGGGCGCAAGGCTGCCCGCGGCCAGAAAACCCGCCAGTACCAGGAACACCTGCACCGCCAGCCGCCCGTACTGCGACAGCCAGTCGAAGACGCCGGGCGCCAGCGATGCCGCGCCTTCAGGCAGCGGACCGTAGCGGGAGAGGTGGTGGCCGACGATCAGCAGGCACGCGAGTCCCTTCACCGCATCCAGCAGCGGCATGCGACTCGCGGCGGGCTTCGCCGCTGGCGCGGCGCGATCCATGACCCGGGACTCAGAGTGCAAGGCGGCGACGCGCGTCCATGTATTCGCGCTTGAGCTTCTCGATGAAGCTCGCGGCGGACCCGACTTCCGTCACCGCGCCGATGCCCTGTCCCGAGCCCCAGATGTCCTTCCAGGCCTTCTTGGCGCTTTCGCCGCCGCCGAAGTTCATGGTCTTGAGGTCGCCCTCCGGCAGGTTCGCCGGGTCCATGCCCGCGGCCACGATGCTCGGCGCCAGATAGTTGCCATGCACGCCGGTGAAGAGGTTCGAGTAGACGATGTCGTCCGACGTGCCGTCGACGATGGCCTGCTTGTATTCGGCGCTCGCTCGTGCTTCCTCGGTCGCGATGAACGCCGTGCCGATGTAGGCGAAGTCCGCCCCCATGGCCTGCGCCGCGAGCACGGCCGCGCCATTGGCGATGGAGCCCGACAGCGCGAGCGGCCCATCGAACCACTGGCGGATTTCCTGCACCAGCGCGAACGGGCTCTTGATGCCTGCGTGGCCGCCGGCGCCGGCCGCCACCGCGATCAGGCCGTCGGCGCCCTTCTCGATCGCCTTCTGCGCGAAGCTGTTGTTGATGACGTCGTGCATCGTCACGCCGCCGTAGCTGTGCACCGCGTCGTTGACGTCGGTGCGCGCACCGAGCGAGGTGATGACGATCGGCACCTTGTACTTCACGACCAGCTCCATGTCGTGCGCGAGCCGGTCATTGCTCTTGTGCACGATCTGGTTGATGGCGAAAGGTGCGGCCGGCTTGTCCGGGTTGGCCTTGTTGTAGGCCGCGAGCTCTTCGGTGATCTCGGCGAGCCAGTCTTCGAGCTGCGACGCGGGCCGCGCGTTGAGCGCGGGCATCGACCCGACCACGCCGGCCTTGCACTGGGCAATCACGAGCTTGGGGTTGCTGATGATGAACAACGGCGAACCGATGATCGGCAATGGCAGGTTGGCGAGCACGGGCGGCAGCTTGGACATGGTGTCTCCGGAAAAGGAATGAAACGGCAGAGTTCGATTTATAGAAGGAGGCGCGTGCCGCATCGGTCCGTTGCGCGACACGCGCCAGTGCGTCAGAACGCCTCGAGCGCCAGCGCGGTCACGCTGTCCGCGCCATCGACGATGCTGTCGCGCAGGCTGGGGGCCTTGTTCAGGATGTGCTCGGCGTAGAAGCGCGCCGTCGCGATCTTGGCCTTCATGAAAGGCACGTCGGTGCCTGCCTTCGCGAGGTCTTCGGCCACCAGCAGCGAGCGTGCAAGCTGCCAGCCCGCCACCAGATTGCCCGCCAGCATCAGGTAGGGCACGCTGCCCGCGAACACCGCGTTGGGCGACGCCTTGGTCTGTCCGGCGACGAAGCCGACCACAT
>NZ_FNRO01000036.1 GCF_900107745.1 Variovorax sp. YR216
CGCAAAAAGCAAAAAGCCCAGCCTTGTGGGGCTGGGCTTTTTGGGGCTGTAAGAGCCTGACGATGACCTACTTTCACACGGGAACCCGCACTATCATCGGCGCTGAGGCGTTTCACTGTCCTGTTCGGGATGGGAAGGAGTGGGACCACCTCGCTATGGTCATCAGGCATAAAGGGTTGCCATCCTGGTTTTTGGTCAGGACAGCGAATTCATAGAGTCTGGAATCAGTTTTGTGTTTTGAATTGTTCTGACTGCGTCAACTTGGCATAACTCTCTGATCTGACAGATCAAAGTTATAGGGTCAAGCCGCACGAGCAATTAGTATCGGTTAGCTTAACGCATTACTGCGCTTCCACACCCGACCTATCAACGTCCTGGTCTTGAACGACTCTTCAGGGGGCTCGAGGCCCCGGCAGATCTCATCTTGAAACGAGTTTCCCGCTTAGATGCTTTCAGCGGTTATCTCTTCCACACTTAGCTACTCGGCAATGCCACTGGCGTGACAACCGATACACCAGAGGTGTGTCCACTCCGGTCCTCTCGTACTAGGAGCAGGCTTCCTCAAATCTGCAGCGCCCACGGAAGATAGGGACCAAACTGTCTCACGACGTTTTAAACCCAGCTCACGTACCTCTTTAAATGGCGAACAGCCATACCCTTGGGACCGGCTACAGCCCCAGGATGAGATGAGCCGACATCGAGGTGCCAAACACCGCCGTCGATATGAACTCTTGGGCGGTATCAGCCTGTTATCCCCAGAGTACCTTTTATCCGTTGAGCGATGGCCCTT
This sequence comes from Variovorax sp. YR216, assembly GCF_900107745.1. Lineage (GTDB taxonomy): Bacteria > Pseudomonadota > Gammaproteobacteria > Burkholderiales > Burkholderiaceae_C > Variovorax. The sequence continues at coordinate 791 of NZ_FNRO01000036.1, forward strand.
CCATACAGAACCACCGGATCACTATGTCCTGCTTTCGCATCTGCTCGACTTGTCAGTCTCGCAGTTAAGCACGCTTATGCCATTGCACTATCGTCACGATGTCCGACCGTAACTAGCGTACCTTCGAACTCCTCCGTTACGCTTTGGGAGGAGACCGCCCCAGTCAAACTGCCTACCATGCACTGTCCCCGATCCAGATAATGGACCTAGGTTAGAACCTCAAACACACCAGGGTGGTATTTCAACGTTGGCTCCATGAGAACTAGCGTCCTCACTTCAAAGCCTCCCACCTATCCTACACAGATCTGTTCAAAGTCCAATACAAAGCTACAGTAAAGGTTCATGGGGTCTTTCCGTCTTTCCGCGGGGAGATTGCATCATCACAAACATTTCAACTTCGCTGAGTCTCAGGAGGAGACAGTGTGGCCATCGTTACGCCATTCGTGCAGGTCGGAACTTACCCGACAAGGAATTTCGCTACCTTAGGACCGTTATAGTTACGGCCGCCGTTTACTGGGACTTCAATCAAGAGCTTGCACCCCATCATTTAATCTTCCAGCACCGGGCAGGCGTCACACCCTATACGTCCACTTTCGTGTTTGCAGAGTGCTGTGTTTTTAATAAACAGTCGCAGCCACCGATTCTTTGCAACCCGTTCATGCTCCGTTGTTCACTTCACACTAATAGGGCACACCTTCTCCCGAAGTTACGGTGTCAATTTGCCGAGTTCCTTCTCCTGAGTTCTCTCAAGCGCCTTAGAATACTCATCTCGCGCACCAGTGTCGGTTTGCGGTACGGTCGTCAATAGCTGAAGCTTAGTGGCTTTTCCTGGAACCTCGTTCAGTCACTTCACCAGCAAGCTGGCTCGATCGTTGGCCTCGGTATATGACGGGCGGATTTGCCTACCCATCGCCTACTTCCAACTAAACCGGGATATCCAACACCCGGATGACCTATTAAGATCCGTCCCCACATCGCACTATTGATCGGTACAGGAATATTGACCTGTTTCCCATCAGCTACGCATCTCTGCCTCGCCTTAGGGGCCGACTCACTCTACGCCGATGAACGTTGCGTAGAAAACCTTGCGCTTACGGCGAGGGGGCTTTTCACCCCCTTTAACGCTACTCATGTCAGCATTCGCACTTCTGATACCTCCAGCATCCTTTACAAGACACCTTCACAGGCTTACAGAACGCTCTCCTACCACTTGCAATAAATTGCAAATCCGCAGCTTCGGTAACTGGCTTAGCCCCGTTACATCTTCCGCGCAGGACGACTCGATCAGTGAGCTATTACGCTTTCTTTAAATGATGGCTGCTTCTAAGCCAACATCCTGACTGTTTTAGCCTTCCCACTTCGTTTCCCACTTAGCCAATTTTAGGGACCTTAGCTGGCGGTCTGGGTTGTTTCCCTCTTGAGTCCGGACGTTAGCACCCGGTGCTCTGTCTCCCAAGCTGTACTCTTCGGTATTCGGAGTTTGCCTTGGTTTGGTAAGTCGCCATGACCCCCTAGCCAAAACAGTGCTCTACCCCCGAAGGTAATACTTGAGGCACTACCTAAATAGTTTTCGGAGAGAACCAGCTATTTCCAAGTTTGTTTAGCCTTTCACCCCTATCCACAGCTCATCCGCTAGTTTTGCAACACTAGTCGGTTCGGACCTCCAGTACCTGTTACGGCACCTTCATCCTGGCCATGGATAGATCACTTGGTTTCGGGTCTACACCCAGCGACTGGACGCCCTATTCGGACTCGATTTCTCTACGGCTTCCCTATTCGGTTAACCTTGCCACTGAATGTAAGTCGCTGACCCATTATACAAAAGGTACGCAGTCACCCTTGCGGGCTCCTACTTTTTGTAAGCACGCGGTTTCAGGATCTATTTCACTCCCCTCCCGGGGTTCTTTTCGCCTTTCCCTCACGGTACTAGTTCACTATCGGTCGATGATGAGTATTTAGCCTTGGAGGATGGTCCCCCCATCTTCAGACAGGATTTCTCGTGTCCCGCCCTACTTTTCGTCAGCTTAGTACCACACAGGTCTTTTCACGTACGGGGCTATCACCCGCTATGGCCAGCCTTTCCAAGCTGTTCCGTTAAGTCTTGTGCTATCACTAACAGGCTCTTCCGATTTCGCTCGCCACTACTTTCGGAATCTCGGTTGATGTCTTTTCCTCGAGCTACTGAGATGTTTCAGTTCACCCGGTTCGCCTCGCATACCTATGTATTCAGTATGCGATACCTTTCGGTGGGTTTCCCCATTCGGAAATCTCCGGATCAAAGCTAATTTGCCAGCTCCCCGAAGCTTATCGCAGGCTATCACGTCCTTCGTCGCCTATCATCGCCAAGGCATCCACCACGTGCTCTTATTCACTTGACCCTATAACTTTGACGTTTCTTCACAGAAACCAAAGTCAATCAAGGAATGACCAGGTCTTTCACCTGGCGCGTTATGCCGTCTTCATAAATCGATTTGACTCGAAATTGAAGTTCATTTGACGCAATCAAAAATTCAAGTTGCTGATGGCACGGTCCGCACTAAACCTTTACGAATGTGCGGTTTCCATCAGCAACGCTGATTCGACTCTATGAATTTTTAAAGAACAGCCGATCGATCGAGAGATCTCGATCAACAACAAAGACGCCTCTCGCAAAGCATCTTTGGTGTTGATGAATTCTTGCCGGATGGTGGAGGATGACGGGATCGAACCGACGACCCCCTGCTTGCAAAGCAGGTGCTCTCCCAGCTGAGCTAATCCCCCGGGGCCTCATGCATGACACCACTTGCGCGGTGCACATGACCATTGGAACGAACCATTGGAGGAATTTGGTGGGTCTAGTTGGGCTCGAACCAACGACCCCCGCCTTATCAAGACGGTGCTCTAACCAGCTGAGCTACAGACCCATGTCGATGGAATCGACTTCATCCAACAACCGATAAGTGTGGGCGTTCAACTTGAACAGCTTGTTTCCAGAAAGGAGGTGATCCAGCCGCACCTTCCGATACGGCTACCTTGTTACGACTTCACCCCAGTCACGAACCCTGCCGTGGTAATCGCCCTCCTTGCGGTTAGGCTAACTACTTCTGGCAGAACCCGCTCCCATGGTGTGACGGGCGGTGTGTACAAGACCCGGGAACGTATTCACCGTGACATTCTGATCCACGATTACTAGCGATTCCGACTTCACGCAGTCGAGTTGCAGACTGCGATCCGGACTACGACTGGTTTTATGGGATTAGCTCCCCCTCGCGGGTTGGCAACCCTTTGTACCAGCCATTGTATGACGTGTGTAGCCCCACCTATAAGGGCCATGAGGACTTGACGTCATCCCCACCTTCCTCCGGTTTGTCACCGGCAGTCTCATTAGAGTGCCCAACTAAATGTAGCAACTAATGACAAGGGTTGCGCTCGTTGCGGGACTTAACCCAACATCTCACGACACGAGCTGACGACAGCCATGCAGCACCTGTGTTACGGTTCTCTTTCGAGCACTAAGCCATCTCTGGCAAATTCCGTACATGTCAAAGGTGGGTAAGGTTTTTCGCGTTGCATCGAATTAAACCACATCATCCACCGCTTGTGCGGGTCCCCGTCAATTCCTTTGAGTTTCAACCTTGCGGCCGTACTCCCCAGGCGGTCAACTTCACGCGTTAGCTTCGTTACTGAGTCAGTGAAGACCCAACAACCAGTTGACATCGTTTAGGGCGTGGACTACCAGGGTATCTAATCCTGTTTGCTCCCCACGCTTTCGTGCATGAGCGTCAGTGCAGGCCCAGGGGATTGCCTTCGCCATCGGTGTTCCTCCGCATATCTACGCATTTCACTGCTACACGCGGAATTCCATCCCCCTCTGCCGCACTCCAGCGATGCAGTCACAGATGCAGTTCCCAGGTTGAGCCCGGGGATTTCACAACTGTCTTACATCACCGCCTGCGCACGCTTTACGCCCAGTAATTCCGATTAACGCTTGCACCCTACGTATTACCGCGGCTGCTGGCACGTAGTTAGCCGGTGCTTATTCTTACGGTACCGTCATGAGCTCTCTTTATTAGAAAGAACCTTTTCGTTCCGTACAAAAGCAGTTTACAACCCGAAGGCCTTCATCCTGCACGCGGCATGGCTGGATCAGGCTTGCGCCCATTGTCCAAAATTCCCCACTGCTGCCTCCCGTAGGAGTCTGGGCCGTGTCTCAGTCCCAGTGTGGCTGGTCGTCCTCTCAGACCAGCTACAGATCGTCGGCTTGGTGAGCCTTTACCCCACCAACTACCTAATCTGCCATCGGCCGCTCCATTCGCGCAAGGCCTTGCGGTCCCCTGCTTTCATCCGTAGATCGTATGCGGTATTAGCACAGCTTTCGCTGCGTTATCCCCCACGATTGGGCACGTTCCGATGTATTACTCACCCGTTCGCCACTCGCCGCCAGGATTGCTCCCGCGCTGCCGTTCGACTTGCATGTGTAAGGCATGCCGCCAGCGTTCAATCTGAGCCAGGATCAAACTCTATAGTTCGATCTTGAAGTTTTTGCCCGATTGCTCGAGCAACTCATAAAAACGGAATTGAAGTGAACTTCACTTCTATTCTCATGAGCGTTTAAAAGTCCGAAGACTTGAGTTCCGAAGAACTTGGCTGTTCGCCTCAAACGCCCACGCTTATCGGCTGTATGTTTTTAAGGATCCTGACGC
>NZ_FNRO01000008.1 GCF_900107745.1 Variovorax sp. YR216
GTCGCCCCCGCGAAGGTGCGCGGCAGCGAGAAGATCCCCGCGCCCACCATCCCGCCCACCACCATCGCGGTGAGCTGCATGCGGGACATCTTTTGCTCTGTGGAAGCCATCTGTCTCCTCTCAGCGGTCACTGACCCGCGGTTGTTATCGATCGTGCGCCTGGGCGGGTGACCCGCAGGCCACCGCTCGATGTCGGCGACCTAGCATTGGTGGACGTAAAAACTTTGTCAAGCCGAGCACGGATGCTTGCGTGCCTGGTTCGCCGGCCTCCAATGCCCGAAGGTGCAAGCGGCATTGCACGTCAGGCCAATTGCCTCGCGCGACGCCTGCGATCATCTTTTCGGACCGAATCACATCTCCTGGAAGGAGGCATCCAATGACGACCAAGCTCTTGTCCCGCATTGCCGCAATGGCCATGGCGCTGGTGCTCGCCGCCTGCGCCGCGACCGGTTCGCAGCCCGATGACATGACGATCCGCCAGGGCGTCATCGAGCAGATCAATCCGACGCAGATCCAGAGCAACGTCAACACCGGCGTCGGCGCGGTGCTGGGCGGCCTCACGGGCCTGGGCATCGGCAGCCTGATCGGCGGCGGCACCGGGCGCGACGTGGCCATGGTGGTCGGCGCGATCGGCGGCACGATCGGCGGCGCCGAAGTGGCGCGCCGCTACGAGCGGCCGCTCGAAGGCCAGGAGATCTTCGTGCGCACCAACAGCGGCGTTCTGGTGCAGGTGACGCAGCCCGCGACACCGGGCCTGCGCGTCGGGCAGCGTGTGTTCATCCAGGGCAAGGGCGACGCCGCGCGCGTGGTTCCGCAGTGAGCGATGCCGGGATCACCCGGTCTTTCTGATCGCTGCGAAGGACGCTAGCATCCGCCGGGACTCGATGTCCGGGGCTTGGGTCTTTCAGCCCGAGCCCCCTTCGCCATGACCGTCCAGCTCGGCCTCGTCCTCTTCCTGCTCGCCGCGGCGATCGCGATGTTCGCCTTGAACCGGCCGCGCACCGACGCGGTCGCGCTCATCATGATGGCGACCCTGCCCTTCACCGGCGTGGTGACCATGCAGGAGGTGCTCGCCGGTTTCGCCGACCCCAACGTGGTCCTCATTGCGATGCTGTTCGTCATCGGCCAGGGGCTGGTGCGCACCGGGGTCGCGCGGCGGCTCGGCGACATGCTCGTGACGCGGGCCGGGTCGAACGAGACGCGCCTCATCGTGATGCTGATGGTCATCGTGGCACTGGTCGGCTCCATCATGAGCTCGACCGCGGTGGTCGCGATCTTCATCCCCATCGTGCTGCGCATCGCGCACAACACCGGGCTCGCGCCGGGCCGCCTCATGATGCCGTTGAGCGTCGCCGCGCTGGTGAGCGGCACGCTGACCCTGGTGGCGACCACGCCGAACCTCGTGATCCACGGCGAGCTGGTGCGCGAAGGCTTCAAGGGCTTCGGCTTCTTCAGCCTCACGCCGTTCGGGCTGCCGCTGCTGGTCGTGGCGATCGTCTACATGCTGCTCACGCGAAGCTGGCTCGGCGGGTCGGCGGCGGCGTCGGCGGCGCACCCGAGCCAGCGTACCGGCCTCGGCGAGTGGATCGAGGAATACGGACTCGCGGGGCGCGAGCATCGGTTCGCGGTGTCCTCGGACTCGCTGCTCGCCGGCAAGACGCTCGAAGAGTTGGCGCTGGAGCCCCTCCCCGGCGTGAATCTGCTGGCCGTCGAGCGCCGGACTCGCTTTGCGACCCACCTGCTGCCTCCGAGCGCGCGCATCGAGGCGGGCGACGTGCTCTTTGTCGATGTGTCGGATCCGGCGATCGACCTCGACGCGCTCATCCTGCGCTTCGGCGTGAGCCGGCTGCCGCTGGCGGGCGCGTACTTCTCGGAGCACGCGCAGGACATCGGCATGGCCGAAGTGATGATCCCGCCCGGCTCCGCGCTGGTCGGCAAGACAATTCCCGAGGCACGCCTGCGCGACGCGCACGACGTGTCCGTCATCGGCCTGCGGCACGGCAGTGCCGAGGGCGTGGACGGCCTGCGTCCCGAGCGGCTCGAAGCGGGCGACACCCTGCTCGTGGTCGGGCTCTGGAAGGCGATCAGCAAGCTCCGCTCGGACATGGACCTCGTGGTCTTCAACCTGCCGACCGAATTCGACGACGTCGCGCCGGCAGCGCCGCGCGCGCCGCTCGCGCTGCTCTCGCTCGCGCTGGTCGTGGCGCTGATGGTGAGCGGCGTGTTGCCCAACGTGCACGCCGCGCTGATCGGCTGCCTGCTGATGGGCCTCTTCGGCTGCATCGATCTGCCGAGCGCCTACCGGTCGGTCCACTGGCAGAGCCTGCTGCTGATCGTCGGCATGCTTCCGTTCTCGCTGGCGCTGCAGCGCACCGGCGGCGTGGACATCGCGGCGCAAATGCTCGTGGGCGCGATCGGCGACGCGGGACCGCGCACCGTGCTGGCCGCGGTCTTCATCGTCACGGCGCTGCTGGGCATGTTCATCTCCAACACCGCGACGGCGGTGCTGATGGCGCCGGTCGCGATCGCGATCGCGATCGCGCAGCAGCTGAACGCATCGCCGCTGCCTTTCGCGATGATCGTGGCGCTGGCATCGTCCGCGGCGTTCACGACGCCGGTCTCGTCGCCGGTGAACACGCTCGTCGTGGGACCGGGCGACTACAGCTTCATGGACTTCGTGCGCGTCGGCGTGCCGCTGGTGCTGCTCACGCTGCTGCTCTCGATCACGCTGGTCCCGTGGCTGCTGCCGCTCTAGCCGATGACCGCGTAGGCGACGATCTCGATCTTCATGCCGGGCACCACGAGGCCCGCGACGCCCATGCTGGAGCGGTTCGGATACGGCGCCGCGAAGAACTCGCGGTAGACCTCGTCGATGACCGGCATGTCCTTCACGTCGGTCATGTAGATCAGGACCTGCGTCACATCATCAAGGCTGCCGCCGGCAGCCTCGACCGCGCGCTTCAGGTTGGCGAAGGTCAGTCGCGCCTGCGCCGCGATGGGGCCGGTGTCGATGCTGCCGTCGGTGCGTACCGGGCCGTGCGCGGTGAACAGCAGGCCCGATGCCTTGACGGCCCAGGAGAACGGCTGCTTGAGCGGCGGAAGGCCGGTGTCGATGATTTCCTTCATGGGGTGCGGTCTCACAAGGATTCGAGGATACGAAGCGTCGCGTCGCCCAGCAGCGTGCCACGTTCCGACAGTTCGAGGATGACGTTGAAATGGTTGCGTGCCGGAACTTCGAAGTGTTCGAGCATGGGAGCGCCTGCTGCGTCGACCGCACCGGCAAATGCGCGGCTCTGGCGCTTGAACTCGCCGGTTTCGATCTCGCCCCAGCAGACGACTGTCGGTGGGAACCCATCCAGCGGCAGGCGGATCGGGCTCAACGTCGCCGCGTCGCCCGGCGTGAGCGACAGCGCCTGGTCGATCGACGTGCCGATCAGCGGCTCGAGCTCGTACACGCCCGAGACCAGCACACCGGCGGCAGGGATGCCGTCGGGCAGGTCGCGGTCTTCCGTCCAGCCACGCACGCAGCACATGGCGGCGAGGTGCGCGCCGGCGGAGCTGCCAGCCACCGCGATGCGCGAAGGATCGAAGCCCAGCTCGGCGCCGCGCGCATGCAGCCAGCGCAGCGCGTTCCTGCATTCGAGCGCGATCGCTCCGATGTTCGCGTGCGGCGCCAGCGTGTAGTCGACAGCGGCATAGGCAAAGCCCGCGTCGAGCGCGCCGGGTGCGCCGAAGAGCGAGCTGCTCTTCGACAACTCCTGCCAGTACCCGCCGTGGATGAAGACGAGCAACGGCGGCAGCGCCCCGTCTGGCCTCTCCGGCGGGACGAAAAGGTCGAGCCGCTGCGACGGCTTGTCGCCGTAGGGCAGGTCGCGCTGCGCGGCGCGCGCCCGCAGCGCTGCCGCGCTCTGGTCCGCATAGGCGCGCAGGAACGGGGCGTAGTCGCCGCCGATGCACGAGCTCGGCGAGTACTCCCGCTCGCGGTCTTCGAGGGAAAGCACCGGCATGTCGTTGCTCAAAGCTCGGTGCGCACGCGCCAGAGTTCGGGGAACAGCACCACGTCGAGCATCTTGCGCAGATAGCTCACCCCGCCGGTGCCGCCGGTGCCACGCTTGAAGCCGATGACGCGCTCCACCGTGGTGACATGGCGGAAGCGCCAGAGCCGGAAGGCATCCTCGAGGTCGACGAGCTCTTCCGCCAGTTGATAGAGGTCCCAGTGGATGCGCGGGTCGCGGTAGACCTCGAGCCAGGCCTGCGTGACTTCGTCGCTCGCGACGTAGGGCTGGGTCCAGTCGCGCGCCAGGTGCGTGGCCGGGATCGCGAGCCCGCGCCGCGCCAGGAGCCGCAGCGACTCGTCGTACAGCGAAGGCGACTCGTAGGCAGTGCGCACGCGCTCGAGCAGGTCGGAGCGATGTTCGTGCGGCTTCAGCATCGCCGCGTTCTTGTTGCCCAGCGAGAACTCGATGCAGCGGTACTGGTAGCTCTGGAAGCCGCTCGATGCACCGAGGTACGGGCGCATCGCGGTGTACTCGGGCGGCGTCATGGTAGCGAGCACGTCCCAGGCGTGGACGAGCTGCTCCATGATGCGCGACACCCGCGCGAGCATCTTGAACGCGGTGTCGAGCTCGTCGGTCGCGATGCAGCGCAGCGCAGCGCCCAGCTCGTGCAGCATGAGCTTCATCCACAGCTCGCTGGTCTGGTGCTGCACGATGAACAGCATCTCGTCGTGCGCCGGAGAAAGCGGCTTCTGCGCGTGAAGGATCTCGTCGAGATGAAGGTAGTCGCCGTAGCTCATGGACCGGCTGAAGTCGAGCTGCGCCTTCTCTTCGTGAACGATGTGCTCGGGCACCGAGCCGGGGGCCTGCGCGGTCATGCGGATCAACCCAGCACGGCGGCCATGGATTGCGCCACGTGGTCCACGTTGCTGGTCGTCAGGCCCGACAGGCACAGGCGGCCGGAGCGCACGAGGTACACGCCGTGCTCTTCACGGAGCCGATCGACCTGCGCTTCGCTCAGGCCCGTGTAGCTGAACATGCCGCGCTGGGTAAGGAAGTAGTCGAAGCTGCGGCGGCCCTGGAACTTGTCGGTGAGCACCGCATGCAGCCGCTCACGCATGGCGCGGATGCGCTTGCGCATTTCGGCGGTTTCGTTCGACCACTCGGCGAACAGCGCCGGGTCCTGCAGCACACGTGCGACGATGCGGCCGCCATGCGTGGGCGGCGTGGAGTAGTTGCGGCGCACCGTGGCCTTGAGCTGGCCGAGCACCACATCCGCAGCGTCGCGGTTCACGCACACCACGCTCAGGCCGCCGCAGCGCTCGCCGTACAGCGAGAAGTTCTTCGAGAACGAGTTGGCGATGAAGAACTGCAGGCCGGCCTCCGCCATGGCGCGCACCGCGAAGGCATCCTCGTCGAGGCCGTCGCCGAAGCCCTGGTAGGCGATGTCGATGAACGGGATCAGCTCGCGCTCGCGCAGCACCGGGATCAGCGTCTGCCACTGCGCGGTGGTGAGGTCGACGCCGGTCGGGTTGTGGCAGCTCGCGTGCAGCAGCACGATGCTGTGGCGCGGCAGGCCCTGCAGCGTGGTCAGCATGTCGTCGAAACGCAGGCCGCCGGTCTTCGCGTCGTAGTAGGGGTAGGTCTTCACCTCGATGCCCGCGCCGTCGAAGATGGCGTGGTGGTTTTCCCAGGTCGGGTCGCTCACCCAGATGCCGCTTCCGGGGAAATAGCGGCGCAGGAAATCTCCGCCGACCTTGAGGCCGCCCGAGCCGCCGAGCGTCTGCAGGGTCGCAACGCGACCGCTCTTCACCGCTTCATGTTCGGCGCCGAACAGCAGGCGCTGCACGCCGCTGCGGAAATCGGCCAGGCCTTCCATCGGCAGGTAGGGGCGCGGGCCGAGTTCCTGCAGCAGCGCGGTCTCGGCCTTGCGCACGGACGACAGCACGGGCAGACGGCCTTCGTTGTCGAAGTACACGCCGATGCTGAGGCTGACCTTCTCGGGCCGCGGGTCCTTCTGGAACGACTCCATCAGGGAAAGGATGGGGTCGCCCCCGTAGACGGGAACGTGGTCGAACAGGGAAGCGGTCGCTGAGGTCATGGGCTACTCGTCATGGCAGGGGAGGTGGCGAGATTTTTCTTGACTGGGTCATCCTTGCCAAGGATATTTTTCGATCCGCATAATTTCGCCCTGAATCGACCAATTGCAGGAATTTTTATGCCCATTGATCTGGACAATACCGACCGACAGCTCCTGGCGGCGCTCCAGCAGAACGCCCGGCTCACCACGGGGGAACTCGCCCAGATGACGGGGCTGTCGCAATCGCCCTGCTGGCGCAGGATACGGCGCCTGGAGGAATCGGGCCTCATCGACGGCTACCACGCGCGGCTCGACAGGCGAGCGCTTGGCTACGGCGTGGTCGCATTCGTCAGCATCAGCATCGACTTCCAGAATGAGGCGCGCTCGGTCGAGTTCGTGGAAGCGGTGCGCGCGATCCCGCAGGTCGTGATGTTCCACGGCATCACCGGCTCGGCGGACTTCCTGCTGATGGTGATTGCCAACGACCTCGACGCCTACTCGGAGCTCCTGCAGAGCAAGCTGCACCGGCTGCCCGGCGTGCGGCATGTGCAGACGAGCTTTTCGCTGCAGGAGTTCAAGCGCTTCGACGACGTGCCGATCCCGGCCCAATGAAAAGGGCCGGTCTCCTCGCGGAAACCGGCCCGGGTTCGGATCGGAACAGCCGGATCAGAACGGAATGTCGTCATCCATGTCGTCGAATCCCGTCGACGACTTGGAAGGCGCCTGGCGAGGCGCAGGCGCTGGCGCCCGGGGAGCGGCCGCCGGGGCGCGCGAATAGCCGCCACCGCCACCGCCACCGCCACCGCCACCACCGCCGTAACCACCGCCACCACCGTAGCCATCGTCATCGCCCGAAGGCGCACCCTGACCCTGGCGGCTGCCGAGCATCTGCATCTGGTCGACGCGGATGTCGGTGGCGAACTTCTCCACGCCATCCTTGTCCGTGTATTTGCGGGTGCGGATCTGACCCTCGACGTAGATCTGGGAACCCTTGCGTAGGTACTGCGCGGCAATTTCGGCCAGCCGGCCGTTGAAGACGAGACGGTGCCACTCGGTGGCTTCGCGCATTTCGCCGCTTTGCTTGTCCTTCCACTTGTCCGTGGTGGCGAGGGTGACGTTGCACACCTGATCGCCGCTGGGGAAGGTGCGTGTTTCCGGATCGCGTCCGAGATTGCCGACGAGAATGACTTTGTTGACCGATGCCATGTGTACTGCCCCTGGTGACAGAAATGAGATTTGAGCCGCAGGAAGCCTGTCCTGCGCCTCGGATGCCAAAGCCGCACCGTCGCGGGCGCGCTGGCGCGGCTTTTCCGATCGATCGAGTCTAACTCGCCGCGCCCGCTGCCCGCCGTACGCGTCGGCGCTTCAACAGGCTGGGGAAAACACCTGCGCCGAGGCCTCGTCAATGGCCATGGGGACGCCGGCGGGCTTGCTGGAGCGCTCCGTCTGCGTCAGGCGATAGCCGAGGCGGGGGCACGTCTCGAGATCCCAGCCGTGCTGGCCGCGCAGCCGGAGCGAGGATCGCAGCTCCTTGATGACACTCCCGATGTTGTCGATCCGGTGCCGCGCCAGCCCCTGTTCGTCCGGCGGCAGCATCAGGGTCAACGTCCGCTTGGGGACGATCTGGCCGGCGCGGAAGAAGAGTTCCAGCGCGATGTCGAAGGCAACCGGGTCGAGCCCGGTCTGACGGCCGTCGAAAGCGACGACCCGCCTCGCCGGCTCGAAGGTGTAGTCGCCCCAGGCCATCTTGAGCGGCGCCTTGTCGATGCCGATGGCACTGAACAGCGAAAGGACCGCCATGCAAAGGTCCGGGAAATATCGGGGCGAGGCGACGACCAGGTTGTCGGTCGGCGGGACCGGCCCGGCGTCCCTCCCGAACCGGGCGAGCAGCAACGGGAGTTTCGGGCCGACGAGTTCGCGCAGGCTCTGCAGGAATGGCCGCCCGAGGCTGTCCGCGACTGGCACTTCGCCAACCAGCAGCATCTCGAGCATCGATGCATCGGGGCCGACCTCGATCAGTTCATCGAGGCTGACGAACACGAGCGGCGCATAGCCGGCGGCGCGAAAGATGCGGCGCGCAAATTCGCGCGTACGCAAGCTATAGGCGAGCACACCGACTCGCCGGCGGGCGGCGGAACAACGCATGGTGGTGCGGCCCCGTTCAGCGCGCGAAGGCGGATCGACGTCCGCGCGCACCGCCAGGCAGCGCCCGGCACTGAAGGGGAACGTGATCCCGGGAGAATGGAAGTGGGGTCGGCAAGGCCAGCCCTTGGGCCACTGAGGCAGTCATGTTGTTTCCCTGGTGCACTGCGCGGCGCGTGCACCTGTTGTTGGTATTTCGATCCACGCCGGAGCGTCGTGCAGCGGGCGACGGCGTCTGCCCGCCTGCATGCGTGAGCCGGCGTCGCGTCAGGTGACGAGGCGGTGGGTGCGAGAAAAATCGACCAGCTCGACCAGGCTGGAGATGTTCAGCTTCTCGAAGATTCGCGCCTTGTAGCCACTGATCGTCTTGTTGCTGATGAGCAGGATTTCGGCGATTTCCTTGTTGCTCAGCCCGCGCGCGAGATGCTGGAGAACCGTGAGCTCCCGGTCCGACAGCCGGCGGATCAAGGCATTCGGGCGCGAGCCGTCCAGCAGGGTCGACTGCGAAGCGAGGATCGATGTCGCGAAGATGCTGTAGCCCGCGAGAACAGCGTGCGCTGCATGGATCAGCCGCTGCAGATCCTCGGACTTGCTGATGAACGCATTCGCACCGGCCTTGACCGCCCGGGCACCGAAGATCGACTCTTCCTGGCCCGACAGCACGATCAGCTTGGTCTCGGGCAACGCCTTGCGGACCCGCTCGATCACGTCGAGCCCGTTCAGCCGGGGCAGTTCGAGATCAAGGACCACCAGTTCCGGGGCCAGTTCGCGGATCGTCTCGAGGGCCGAAGGGCCGTCCCCGGCCTCGCCGATGACTTCGAACTGATGGGTGCCTGTCAGTGCGGTCCGAACCGCCAGGCGGATCGCCGGGTGACCGTCGACGACGACTACTGAATGCATATTTCTCCCTTGCGTTGACATCAGCGGCGGAGCATAGCGGCGCCCCTCTGCGATCGGCGACCTTTCCCCGATTGAGGGTCATTTTTCAGATTCTTCTTGTCCGCAAGGGAGGATTTCTTGCCAGGGCACACGTGTCCGCGCCCGAATTCCCGGCACATGCCCCGAAACACGCAGGCACTTATCATGTCCGGTTGCCCAGAATCGACCGCCCCGTGAATCCCACCCCCGATGACGCCTACCTCGGTGCCGTGCTTGCGCAGCAGCGCATCAGCATTCGCGGCGCCCGAACGCACAACCTCAAGAACGTCGACCTCGACATCCCGCGCAACAAGCTGGTGGTGATCACCGGCCTGTCGGGGTCGGGCAAGTCGAGTCTCGCGTTCGACACGCTGTACGCCGAGGGGCAGCGCCGCTACGTGGAGAGCCTCTCGGCCTATGCGCGGCAGTTCCTGCAGTTGATGGACAAGCCGGACGTCGACGTCATCGAAGGCCTGTCCCCGGCGATCAGCATCGAGCAGAAGGCGACCAGTCACAACCCGCGCTCCACCGTGGGCACGGTGACCGAGATCCACGACTACCTGCGCCTGCTGTACGCGCGCGCCGGCACGCCCTACTGCCCCGATCACGACATGCCGCTGCAGGCGCAGACGGTGAGCCAGATGGTGGATGCGGTCCTCGCGATTCCCGACGAGCCGCGGCTGATGATCCTGGCGCCAGTCGCGCGCGAGAAGAAGGGCGAATTTCTCGAGCTCTTCGCCGAGATGCAGGCGCAGGGCTACATCCGCTTCCGCGTCGACGGGCAGACCTACGAATACAACGACCTGCCCAAGCTCAAAAAGACCGAGAAGCACGACATCGACGTGGTGATCGACCGCCTGCGCGCGCGCCCCGACATGCAGCAGCGCCTCGCGGAGAGCTTCGAGGCCGCGCTTCGCCTCGCGGACGGCCGCGCGATCGCGCTCGAAATGGATGCACCTGCAACCGAGACGCCTGCATCCGGATTGCCGCCCGCGCGCGAGCACCTCTTCAACGCAAAGTTCGCCTGCCCGATCTGCCACTACTCGCTGGCCGAACTCGAGCCGCGCCTCTTCTCCTTCAACTCGCCGGTGGGTGCCTGCCCGACGTGCGACGGCCTCGGCAACCGGGAGTTCTTCGACCCCGCGCGAGTGGTCGCCTTTCCGTCACTGAGCCTCGCCAGCGGCGCGGTGAAGGGCTGGGACCGCCGCAACGGCTACTACTTCAGCATGCTGGAGAGCGTCGCCAAGCACTACAAGTTCGACATCGACAAGCCTTTCGAGGAGCTGCCCGCTTCGGTGCAGCAGGCGGTGCTGAACGGCTCGATGCAGGAAGAGATCAAGTTCTCCTACGTGATGGAAAGCGGCCAGCAGGCCGGCAAGAAGCTGGTACGCAAGCATCCCTTCGAAGGGATCATCCCGAACATGGAGCGCCGCTATCGCGAGACCGATTCCGCGATGGTGCGCGAAGACCTCTCGCGCTTCCGCAACCTCCAGCCCTGCCCCGACTGCGAAGGCACGCGCCTGCGGCGCGAGGCGCGCAACGTGTTCCTGGTGGACGACGCAGGCCCGGAACCGCGCCGCATGGCGATCTACGAGATCAGCCACGCCACGCTGCGCGAGAGCTTCGACTATTTCCGCACGCTGCACCTGCGCGGCGCCAAGGCCGAGATCGCCGACAAGGTGGTGCGCGAGATCGGCCTCAGGCTCAAGTTCCTCAACGACGTCGGGCTCAACTACCTGAGTCTCGACCGAAGCGCCGAGACGCTCTCCGGCGGCGAAGCGCAGCGCATCCGCCTCGCTTCGCAGATCGGCTCCGGGCTCACCGGCGTGATGTACGTGCTCGACGAACCCAGCATCGGCCTGCACCAGCGCGACAACGACCGCCTCATCGGCACGCTGAAGCACCTGCGCGACATCGGCAACAGCGTGATCGTGGTCGAGCACGACGAGGACATGATCCACGCGGCCGACCACATCATCGACATGGGCCCCGGCGCGGGCGTGCATGGCGGACGCGTGATGGCGCAGGGCAACTACGCGCAGGTCGCGGGCAATCCGGATTCGCTCACAGGCCAGTACCTCTCGGGCGAAAAGAAGATCGCCGTTCCGGCACGGCGCACGCCATGGCTGCCGGTGGTCACGAAAGACGCGCCTGAAACGGCGAAGAAAGCGTCGCGCTTCCCGCCGAGCGCCGCGGCCGAACGACGCGCCGCGCGCGAAGCCGCTCATCTCGCCACGCAGAGCAACGTGCAGGAAATCCGCGTCGTCGGCGCGACCGGCAACAACCTCAAGAACGTGAACGTGGCCTTTCCGGTCGGCCTGCTGACTTGCGTCACCGGCGTCTCGGGCTCGGGCAAATCGACGCTGGTCAACGACACGCTCTACACCGCGGTGGCGCGCACGCTCTACCGCGCGCACGAGGAGCCGGCCGCGCACGAGGCGATCGAGGGCATCGAGTACTTCGACAAGGTCATCAGCGTCGACCAGTCGCCCATCGGCCGCACGCCGCGCAGCAACCCGGCGACCTACACCGGCCTCTTCACGCCGATCCGCGAACTGATGGCCGAGACCAACACCGCGCGCGAGCGCGGCTACGGCCCCGGCCGCTTCAGCTTCAACGTCGCGGGCGGCCGCTGCGAGGCCTGCCAGGGCGACGGCGTGGTGAAAGTCGAGATGCACTTCCTGCCCGACGTGTACGTGCCCTGCGAGGTGTGCCACGGCCAGCGCTACAACCGCGAGACGCTGGAGGTGCAGTACAAGGGCCGCAACATCGCGCAGATCCTCGACATGACCGTGGAGACCGCCTACGAGTTCCTGAAGGCCGTGCCCACCATCGAACGCAAGCTGCGCACCCTGCTCGACGTCGGCCTGAGCTACATCAAGCTGGGACAGGCCGCGACGACGCTGTCGGGTGGCGAGGCGCAGCGGGTGAAGCTCGCGCTCGAGCTCAGCAAGCGCGACACCGGACGCACGCTCTACATCCTCGACGAGCCGACCACCGGCCTGCACTTCGCGGACATCGAGTTGCTGCTCAAGGTGCTGCACCAGTTGCGCGACGCGGGCAACACCATCGTGGTGATCGAACACAACCTCGACGTGATCAAGACCGCGGACTGGCTGATCGACATGGGGCCGGAAGGCGGCGCCGGTGGCGGCACGGTGGTGGGGGTGGGGACGCCGGAGACGATCGCGGCGAACGAGGCGAGCCATACCGGGCGCTATCTCAAGCGGCTGCTGCCCGGCTGACGAAGCCGCCGCGACATGACCTCCGAGGTCATCGACGCCGTTCCCCTGCTCTAGGACATTGGAGGCAAGCCGGCGCCAAGGCGGCGCCGGCAGCAACCGGGCCGAACATCCAAGGCCAACGAAAGAGCATCATGAACGGCTTCGACACCCTCCCCCTCGCTGCAGGTCTCCTCATCGGCATCGCCGCCGTGGGCTCGTGCCTCGGCATCGGCATCGTCGGTTCGAAGCTCCTCGAAGGCACCGCGCGCCAGCCGGAACTCAAGGACACACTGCAGACGCAGTTCTTCCTGATCGCGGGCGTGACGGACGCGGCGTTCATCATCGCCACCGGCATCGGCCTGTGGTTCGCGACCGCCAATCCGTTCAGGTAGCCAACCCGCAGGTTGCACGCATCCGCTGAATGCCGACGTCCCCGCGGCCGGCGCAGCCAGGCCCGTTCGCGAAACACCGCGGAACCGGCTTGGCCGGGCCGCTGGTGTTGCCCCCTCGCAGGGGGTGCAGAGCCACACGAAGTGGGCGAGGCTGGGGGTGAGCTATCTCTGCCCTATGCGGGCGTCGCCGAAAAGGGCCTTGAGTTCGCGCGGCTGGGAGCGCCAGTACTGCGGTGGCGCCTCGACCTGCGCGCCGAGTTCGGCGGCAGCGCGCCAGGGCCAGTGCGGCTCGAACAGGATCGCGCGCGCCACGGCCACCAGATCGGCCTCGCCGGACGCCACGATCGCTTCGGCCTGTGCAGGCTCGGTGACGAGGCCGACCGCCACGGTGGGCAGCCCCGCACCCCGCTTCACCTGCTCGGCCAACGGCACCTGGTAGCCCGGCCCGATAGGGATCTTCTGCTGCGGCGAGACACCGCCCGAAGACACGTGCATGAAGCTGCAGCCGCGTTGCGCCAGCGCCTTGCCGAAGGCGATGCTTTGTTCCACGTCCCAGCCGCCCTCGACCCAGTCGGTGGCCGAGATCCGCACACCCACGGGCACGCGCCCGGGCACTGCCGCGCGCACCGCATCGAAGACTTCCAGCGGAAAACGCATGCGGCTCTCAAGCGAACCGCCGTACGCATCGGCGCGCTGATTGGCGATCGGGGAAAGGAACTGATGCAGCAGATAGCCGTGCGCCGCATGGAGCTCGATCGCGTCGAGACCCAGCGCGTCGGCGCGCTGCGCCGCGCGGACGAACGCGGATTTGACGCGCGCCAGCCCCGCGGCATCGAGAGCCACGGGCAGCGGTTCGCCCGGCGCGTGCGGAAGGGCCGACGGCGCCACCGTCTGCCACGCGCCCTCGGCCGGGGTCAGGCACTGGCCGCCCTCCCATGGCACGTGGCTCGAAGCCTTGCGGCCTGCATGGCCGAGCTGGATCGCGACCGGAATGCGCGAATGTCGACGGATGGCCTTCAGCACGCGCGCCAGCGCGGCCTCGTTGTCGTCGGTGTACAGCCCGAGGTCACCGTGCGTGATGCGGCCGATCTCCTCCACCGCGGTCGCCTCGATGATCAGCAACCCGGCGCCCGACAACGCGAGCTGGCCGAGATGGATCATGTGCCAGTCGCCCGCGTTACCGTTCTCCGCCGAGTACTGGCACATCGGAGCGATCACGATCCGGTTGCGAAGCGGCAGCGCGCCGAGCGCGTAGGGCGAGAAAAGGGCACTCATGGCGAACTCCGCGGGTTGATGGCGACGGGCGCCCCTAGATCGGCGCCGCGCGGCCCGCACTCGACAACAGGCTTCCCTTGGGCAGGATGCGCAGCATCCCTTCCTGCGCAGTCGAGGCGACCAGCCGGCCGTCGCGCGTGAAGACACTGCCGCGACAAAAGCCGCGCGCACCGCCCGCGCTCGGCGAATCGAGCACGTAGAGCAGCCACTCGTCCATGCGGAAATCGCGGTGGAACCACATCGCGTGGTCCAGGCTCGCGGGGCGAACCTGCCCGCTCATGAAGCTCAGGCCATGCGGCAGCATCGCGGCGCGCAGCAGGCCGTGGTCCGATGCGTAGGCGAGGAGCGCGCGATGCACCAGCGGGTCGTCCGGCAGCGGCGCGATCGCGCGCATCCAGAGTGCGCTTTCCGAAGGGCGCGGGGCCGGGTCCAGCGGATCGTCGGGCTCGACGCGGCGGTATTCGATGCCGTGCGGCACGAGGCCCTTGGCGCGGAAGTACGCCGGCAGGCGGTCACCGAGGGCGATGCGCTGTTCGAGCTCGCTCGGCAGGCCTTCGGGGCCGTCGAGGTGGGGCATGGCGAGCTGGTGCTCGATGCCCTTGTCGACCGTCTGGAACGAGGCCGACATCTCGAAGATGATCCGATTGCCCTGCCGCGCAATCACGTGCCGGGCGGTGAAATTGCGGCCGTCGCGCACGCGGTCCACCGCGTACTCGATGGGCGCGTGCTCGCCGGGCAGGAGGAAGTAGGCGTGCATCGAATGCACCGGGCGATCGGCGCCGACGGTGCGGCACGCCGCCATCAGAGACTGCCCGAGCACCTGGCCGCCATAGACGGCCGGGGTGCCGATGTCTTCGCTTTGCGCGCGAAATCGGTCATCGCCCAGGGGTTCGAGGTGCATCAGCTCGACGAGGTCGTCGACGAGGCGGGCGGCGGTCGCGGGGTCGGTCATGAGAAATAGCGCAGAAACGAGCCTGCAACGATAGCAAACAGATAGCCGCCGCGCTGTCTCTTTGCTGTCAGCGTGCCATCGCCTCAGTGATCGATGTCCACGCCATCCGCGACCAGCTTGCCTTGCAGCGCCGGCACGTCCACCGCCGCGAAGCTGCCGCCGCCCAGCGACGCCGCCGCCGTACCGGCCGCCTGCCCCATCACGAAGCAGCCGCCGCTGGCGCGCGCCGCCGACTGGCCTTCATGCGTCATCGACGCACAGCGCCCGGCCACGGCCAGGTTGTCCACGCCGCGCGGCACGACCATGCGCCATGGCAACTGGTTGTAGGTGCGGCGCTCGTCGCGCGGGAAGGCCCATTCGATGCGGCCCGCCGCGTGCATCTCCATCGGCCAGGCGTTGATGCCGATGCTGTCGTCGAAGCGCGCGGACGAGAGGATGTCCTCGCCGGTCAAGGCATAGAGCCCTTCGATGCGCCGCGTCTCGCGGATGCCCACTTGCGGCGCGATCTCGACGATGGCCGATTGCTCGAAGCCCGGCACCTCCGCCTTGAGGAAGCGGAAGTACTCGGCGATCTGCCGGCGGCCTTCGATCTCGCCGTCGCTGAGCTCGTGCGCATCGACGCCGTTCATCGCGTTGCCCGCCGCATTGCGGATTTGCGTGACATTGGCACGCCATTCGCGCGGGTCGATCTGCGGCCGCAGGATCGCGCCTTCGCGAGGAAAGCGGTACGCATCCGGATCGCGCTCGCGCACCTTCGCCATCAGGTCGTTGATTGCCTTGAACTCGCCCACCGCCGCCAGCGCGCGCTCTGCATCGACGTGCCCGACGCGGAACATCGTGGACGGGAACAGCCCGCTGCCATGCCCGTCGCCGACCGCGAACGGAACGCCCGCGAAGGCCGCGATATCGGCATCGCCGCTGCCGTCGATGAAGGCATTGGCGCGGATCGCCTGCCGGCCCGACTTGGTCTCGACGACGAGCGCGGCGATGCGCTGGCCGTCCATCACCACCGATGCGGCGAGCGCATGGAAGAGCAGGTGCACGCCGGTGGCGAGCAGCAACTGATCGGCTGCGCACTTGTAGACCGAGGTGTCGTACGAGCGCACCCTGATGCGGCCCTGCATGCCGTCCTGCGGCTTGTTGAGGCCGCCCAGCGCGTCGATGCGATCGAGCAGGTCGTCGGCCACGCCGTGCACCAGTTGCGTCATTTCGCCGTCGCGCTTGCCGTAGAGGCCCGCGAAGTTGGTCACGCCGCCGGCAGTGCCCATGCCGCCGAGAAAGCCGTAGCGCTCCACGAGCAGCGTGCGCGCACCGCGGCGCGCGGCACTCACGCTGGCGGCGATGCCGGCCGGGCCGCCGCCGACCACGACCACGTCGTATTCGCCGAACACCGGCAGGCTGCGCTGCGGCTCGATGACTGTCGCTGCGGTCACTGGAGCTTGATTCCGTTCGTGGAAATGATCTTCGACATGATCGCCGCCTCGTCCTTGACGCGCGCGCGCATGCCGTCAGGCGACGTGCCGACCGCCTGCCAGCCCTGGTCGAACAGCTTCTGGCGCACTTCGGGCGACTTCATGATGATCGCCAGCTCCTTGTTGATGCGCTCCTGGGCCGTCTTCGAGAGGTTCGCCGGGCCGAGCAGTGCGGTCCACACCTCGAGGTTGAAGTCCTTCACGCCGGCTTCGGAGAGCGATGGCACTTCGGGCGCAAGCGTGCTGCGACCGCTCGTGAGGCCCACGGCGCGGAGCTTGCCGGCCTTGACCTGCGGCAGCGCCACGCCCGGAGGAATCAGCGCCATCTGCACCTGGCCGCCGATCAGGCCGGTGACCACTTGCGGGTTGCCCTGATAGGGCACATGGATCGCCTTCATGCCCGGCACGCGGCTCTTGAGCTGCTCCATGCCGAGATGGCCGACCGAGCCCACGCCCACCGAACCGTAGCTCCAGGTGTCGCCGGCCTTGCGCGCGGCGTCGAAGAAGGCGGTGCCGCCCGGCAGATTCGCGGGCGCGACCAGCATCAGCGGCGCGGTGGCGATCAGCGACAGGTAGGTGAAGTCCTTGGCCGGGTCGTACGGCAGCTTTGGGTACAGCATCTTCGACGACGTCAGATTTCCGTTGATGACGATGCCGAGGGTGTGGTCGTCCGTGGCCTTGGCCACCTGGTCGGCCGCGATGTTGCCCGACGCGCCCGGCTTGTTGTCGACCACGACCGGCTGGCCGAGGGCCTTGGACAGCGGCTCGGCGATGGTGCGTGCCGCGATGTCGGGGGTCGATCCGCCGGGGAAGCCCACCAGCAGGCGGATCGGCTTCGTGGGCCATGCGGCGGCCTGCGCCATGGCGCCAAACGGCAAGGCGCCTGCGACGAGGCCGCAGGCGACTGCAAGAAGAGCTCTCTTGGATGCGTGCATAAGGCGAAACGGGGGAGAAGAAAAGGAAGGGCCACAAGGATAGCCCCACCTGTGACCAGTCGTTACGCGAGGCCGATATTGCCCCGGCGAACCATTGCAAGTCTCCCGCGATTTCAGTCGACCTTGACCTCGATGGCCTCCAGCCCATCGATGCGCACCTTCATCGTCTGGCCCGGCTTCACCGCGCCGACGCCTTCGGGCGTGCCGGTGAAGATCAGGTCGCCGGGCTGCAGCGCAAACAGCGTCGACAGATTCGCGATCACTTCGTTGACCGACCAGATGAGGTGGGTCAGGTCGCTCTTCTGGCGGACCTGGCCGTCCACTTCGAGCGTGATCGCGCCGGAGGTGATCTCGCCCGCATCGGCCTTCGTGCGCACCACGCCGACCGGCGCGGAGAAGTCGAAGGCCTTGCCGATTTCCCAGGGTCGGCCCTGTTCGCGCATCCTCATCTGCAGATCGCGGCGTGTCATGTCGAGGCCGACGGCGTAGCCATAGATGTGCTTCGCCGCATCCTCGACTGCGATGTTGCGGCCGCCCTGGCCGATCAGCACCACCAGCTCGGCTTCGTAGTGGTAGTTGGAGGTCAGCGGCGGGTACGGGATGACCACGGACTTGCCGGCGGCCACCGGCACGATCGAGGCGTCGTCGTTGGGCTTGCAGAAGAAGAAGGGCGGCTCGCGGTCCGGATCGAACCCCATTTCACGCGCATGCGCCGCGTAGTTGCGGCCCACGCAGTAGACGCGGCGCACCGGGAACTGATCGCTCGAACCGGCGATGGAAAGGCCGACGACGGAAGGGGGAGTGACAACGAAAGACATGGGGGCTCCTGCCGCGTATCGCGGCACATCGGTCAGAACAGGAAGTGGAAAAAAGTAACCGCGACCGCCATCGGCCGCGGCAGCGATCAGCGGATCAGGAATCCGTGAGGAAGGCTTCGCGCAACACGCCCATGGCCTGCTGCACCGGGCGGTCCGAGAAGCTGAACAGCACTGTCTCTTCGCTCGCCGAAAGGCGCAGCGGCGCCCACGAGGGCACGACGAAGGTGTCGCGGGGGCCGAAGCTGAAGCGCTGGCCGCCGATCTCGGCAGTGCCGCGGCCTTCGACCACGCTGTAGACCGCACCGTCTGTCGCACGGTGTGTCTTGCCCGCAAAGCCCTTCGGCAGGAGCTGCAGGTGGGTCCCGATGGTGGGCATCGGCGAACCGCCCGTCAGCGGATTGATGTAGCGCAGCTTGTGGCCGAGCCACGCATCGGGCGCCTCCTGCTTCTGCAGTTGCGCGAGCGCCTCGCGGCTGCGCGTGTAGGGGTAGTTGAAGATCGGCGAGGTGGCACTGGCGTGGTCGTGCCGCACCGGCACCATGTTGTGGCCGAAACGCGCGAGGCTGTTGCCTTCGGGCCGCGACACGTGTTGCACCTTGGCATCGTCGTTCTCGGCAAAGCCGGCATCGAAGAAGCGCAGCATCGGGATGTCGAGGCCGTCGAGCCAGACCACCGGCTCGCTCACGCCCTCGATGCCTTCGTTGCCATGGTCGTGCCAGGCCCACGACGGCGTGATGATGAAGTCGCCGGGATACATCGTGGTGCGCTCGCCGCCGACCGTGGTGTAGGCGCCCTTGCCGTCGACGATGAAGCGCAGCGCCGACTGCACATGGCGGTGCGACGGCGCGACCTCGCCTGGCATGATCAGTTGCAGGCCCGCGTAGAGCGATTGCGTGATCGACGAGCGGCCGGGGATCGCCGGGTTCTCCAGCACCAGCACGCGGCGCACGGCCTCTTCGGCGGTGATGAGGTCGGCCGATTCCATGAGCAGCGGGCGGATCTCGTCATAGCGCCAGAGCGCCGGCACGCAGGGCGTCTGCGGCTCGCGCGGCACGAGAGCGTGCAGCGACTCCCAGAGCGGCGTGAGATTCAGCGGGCGGATGCGCTCGTAGTAGGCGCGGCGTTCGGCTGCGTCGCGGTGCGCGGGCTGGGTGGTGGTGTTCATGCGTCTTGTCTCCTGGCAGCGGGGCCAATGCGTGATTGTTCGACGTGACCACTATCTGTTCAAGGCCGCTGGCCAATACTTGGTATTCCGTTTTTCGATAATGATGGATTCCGGAGAACCCCCATGTCCAAGCTCGATCTCGAATGGCTCGCCGTCTTCGACGAGGTCTACAAGACCGGCAGCGTCTCGAGGGCCGCCGACCGGCTCGGAATCGCCCAGGCGGCCGCCAGCACGATGCTCAACAAGCTGCGAGCGCACTTCGACGATCGCCTTTTCGCGCGCACCGCACAGGGAATGCAGCCCACGCCCTACGCCCAGCGACTGTGCGCCCATGTGCGCGAAGTGCTCTCGCAGCTCGAGCAGGCGCGCGGCAGCCGCATCGCCTTCGACCCGGGTGAGGCGCGGCGCAACTTCCGCATCTGCATGACCGACATCAGCGAAGTGGTGCTGCTGCCGGGCCTGCTGGACCACCTGCGGCGCGCGGCGCCCGGCGTGCACATCGAGACCGAGATTGTCTCGACCGACAGCGGCCGCCGGCTGGAAGACGGCGAGGTGGACCTCGCCGTGGGCTTCATGCCGCATCTCGACGCGGGCTTCTACCAGCAGACGCTCTTCATGCAGAACTTCGTCTGCGTGGTGGCGCAGAACCACCCACGCATCGGCGCACGGCTCACACTCAAGCGCTTCGAGGCGGAGGCGCATGCGGTGATCTCGTCATCGGGCACCGGCCACGCGATCATCGACAAGACCCTCACCCGGCTGGGCATCACGCGCAGCGTGGTGGCGCGACTGTCCAGCTTCCTGAGCGTGGCGCGGATCGTGGCGCGCACGGAACTGATCGTGATCGTGCCGCGCATCCTCGGCGAAGTGCTGGTCACGCAGGAGCCGGTGAAGCTGCTCGACCCGCCCTTCGCCCTGCCCGCCTATGCGGTCAAGCAGCACTGGCACGAGCGATTCCACGCCGACGCAGGCAATGCCTGGCTCCGGCGCACGGTGGCGCAGCTGTTCGGGCCCCAAACTGGCACGGCGCTCGCATAATCCGCAGCAATCAACTCCACGCCGAACCATGTCAGCCATCACCCTGCGCTTCCTGGCCGAACCCAGCACCGTCAACTTCGGCGGCAAGGTCCACGGCGGCACCGTCATGAAGTGGATCGACGAGGCCGGCTACGCCTGCGCCACGAGCTGGTCCAAGCGCTACTGCGTGACGGTCTTCATCGGCAGCATCCGCTTCCACCGGCCGATCATGATCGGCGACCTCGTGGAAGTCGAAGCGCGACTGGCCTACACCGGCAGCACCAGCATGAACATCTCGGTCGAGGTGCGCAGCGGCGACATGAAGGGCGGCGGCATGCACAAGACCACCGAATGCCTGATCGTCTTCGTCTCGGTCGACTCGCACGGCCGGCCGCTCGAAGTGGATGCCTACACGCCCGGCACCCCCGGCGAAATGGCCCTGGCGGAGCGTGCCCGGTCGCACCTGGAAGCCGCGCGGGCCGCTGCCGCGAGCTGAAGGCAAGTTTGCAGCAGCGGCTGCGCGAAGCCGCCGCCGGATGCCGTGCGGGCGAAATCAGCCCGCCGCCAGCACCGTCCCGCTGACCTCCCCGAGCCCGATGCGCACCGCGCCAGTGCGCTCGCAGTAGCCGCGCAGGCTCAGCGTGTCGCCGTCTTCGAGGAAGGTGCGCTTTTCGCCATTGGGCAGCGTGATCGGCTGCTTGCCGCCCACCGTCAGTTCGAGCAGCGAGCCGGACTGGTCCTGCGTCGGACCCGACAGCGTGCCGGAGCCGAACAGGTCGCCCGGCTGCAGGTTGCAACCGTTGACCGTGTGATGGGCAACCAGTTGCGCGGGCGTCCAGTAGGCGGCCTCGGCGGTATTGCCGCGCGTGAGGCGCACCGCGGGCTCGCCGGCTTCGCGCATCTTCGCGGTCTGCAGCCAGACTTCGAGCGTGATGTCGAGCGCGCCGCTTTCGCGGTTGGCGGGCGAGTCGAGGTAAGGCAGCGGCTGCGGATCGCCGGCCGGGCGCTCGAACTTCGCGCGGAAGGGGGCGAGGGCCTCCATCGTCACGATCCAGGGCGACATCGTGCTCGCAAAGTTCTTCGAGAGGAAGGGGCCGAGCGGCTGGTATTCCCACGCCTGCAGGTCGCGCGCGGACCAGTCGTTGAACAGCGTCACGCCGAACAGGTGCTGCTCGGCCTCGGCCATCGCGATCGGCTCGCCGAGACCGTTGCCGCGCCCGACGATGAAGCCCAGCTCCAGCTCGTAGTCGAGCCGCTTCGACGGGCCGAAAGTCGGTGTTTCCGCATCGGGCGCCTTGGTCTGACCCTGCGGACGCTTGAAGCGCTGACCGCTCACGGCGATGGACGACGCGCGGCCGTGGTAGCCGATCGGCACCCACTTGTAATTGGGCATCAGCGGCTGGTCGGGGCGGAACAGCTTGCCGACGGTAGTGGCGTGATGGATGCCGGTGTAGAAGTCGGTGTAGTCGCCGATGCGGCAGGGCACGGTGAGCTCGACAGCCGACTGCGCGTGCAGCGCCTTGCTCCATTCGGCCTGGCTGGTGCTGCCTTCCTGCAAGCCATCGGAAAGCGCGGCGCGCAGCGCCTGCCGCTCGGCAGCGCTCCGGGCCAGCAGCACGTTCATGTCGTCCGTGTGGACCAGCCCGGCCGCCTTCAGGTCGAGTACCTGGTCACCGATCGCGACGCCGATGCGGAAGGGCTCGTTGCTGCCGGCGGGCCGGAAGCGGCCGAACGGCAGGTTCTGGATCGGGAAGTCGCAGCCGGCCGCGTTGGCCGAGGCCACCCAGCTCTTGAGCTTGGGGTCGTGGGTTGCGTTGATAGCGTTCGTCATGGCTTGAAGTTGTCCTGGAGGCCGGCCCAGCAGTCGGCGTAATTCTGGTCGAGCACGGGACTTTGCATCGCGTACCCGCTCGGGATGAATCGATAGCGGCTCTCGAACATGAAGGCCAGCGTGTTGTCGAGCTTCTGCGGCTTGAGGTCGCTGTGGCTCGCCTTCTCGAAGGCTTCCTCGTCGGGGCCGTGCGGCACCATGCAGTTGTGCAGGCTCGCGCCGCCCGGCTTGAAGCCGCCGGGCTTGGCGTCGTATTCGCCGTAGACCAGGCCCATGAACTCGCTCATGAGGTTGCGGTGGTACCACGGCGGACGGAAGGTGTCCTCCATGACCAGCCAGCGCGGCGGGAAGATCACGAAGTCGCAGTTGGCGGTGCCGGGCGTGTCGGACGGCGACGTCAGCACCGTGAAGATCGACGGATCCGGATGGTCGTAGCTGATCGAGCCGATGGTCATGAAGTGCGCGGTGTCGTACTTCACCGGCGCGAGGTTGCCGTGCCAGGCGACCACGTTGAAGGGCGAGTGCTTCGTGGGCGCGGACCAGAAGCGGCCGCCGAACTTCTTGACGAGTTCGTAGGCGACGGTCGCGTCTTCATACGCGGCCACCGGCGCCTGGAAGTCGCGCGCGTTCGCCAGGCCGTTCGAGCCGATCGGGCCGAGTTCGGGCAGGCGGAACTGCGCGCCGTAGTTCTCGCAGACGTAGCCGCGCGAGAGCCCTTCGGGCAGGTCGACCTTGAACACCACGCCGCGCGGCACCAGCGCGATCTCGCCGGGCTTCACGTCGAGCACGCCCATTTCGGTGGTGATCTCGAGGCGGCCCTGCTGCGGCACGAAGAGCATCTCGCCGTCGGCATTGACGAAGGCGCGGCGAGCCATCGACTTGCTGGCGACGTAGACGTGCGCGGCAATCCCGGCCTGCGCGTCGGCATCGCCGTTGGCGGCGAGCGTGCGCATGCCGTCGACGAAGTCGACCTCGGCGTTGTCCAGCGGGATCGGGCCCCAGCGCATCGGCTCGGGCGGCAGCGCAATCTCGCGGTCGGCGCCGGTCTTCCAGAGCGTCTGCGTGTAGGCCTTGTAGCGGCCCGCGACCACCGACGGCTGGCGGCGGTACACCCAGGTGCGGCGGTTCTGGTGGCGCGGCGCGGTGAAGGCGGTGCCGGAGATCAGCTCGGGGTAGAGGTCGAAGGGCGCGCGCTGCGGGCTGTTGCGGCCCTGCGGCAGCGCACCGGGAACGGCCTCGGTGGCGTATTCGTTGCCGAAGCCGCTCTGGTAGCGGCGCTCGGCGGCGGATGCGTTCGTCATGGAGTCCTCTCTATTCATTCAGTATTGCATCAGGTGCAGCTTGACCCAAGCCGCTTGAACCCGGAACGGCCAAGTCCAGGGCACCCGCGGAACCGGCTTGGCCGGGCCGCTGGGTGCGCCCCCTTGAGGGGGGAGGCGGCTACACGAAGTGAGCAAGCAACGGGGGTGGGGATTCATTTCGCGGCTTCGAAGGCCTGCCGCAGTACGGCGGTCGAGCCGATGTGGTTGGCGAGCACGAGCACGAGGCGCGCGTTGTACGCGTGGCTCTCCTCGGTGCTCAGGCCCTGATGTGCCTCGATCAGCGCCTCGTAGAAATCGTCGGGCGCCTCGAGGTTCGGCGTAATGATGAGGTTCGCGGTGGTCATGTCTTCACGCCTTTGCCAATGCGCGGTCGCGCGCGGCGCGCACGTTCGCGGGAGTCGGATGGCGCCAGCGCGCGCAGACGTGCTGGTCGGGACGCAGCAGGTAGACGGTGCCCGGCCTCGCGTCGTAGCGTTGCGCCGCCAGTGCGCCTTCACCGGTGCAGTCGACGCTGACGATGTGCAGCGGCACGTCGGATTTCGCGAGCGCCTCGCGGCTGCGTTCGGCCGCTTCGCCTTGGCCGAAGACCAGCGCGGTGAAGCAGGTCGCCGCATTCGCTTGCGACGCAGGGCACAACTCGCGCAGCAGCCAGCCCGTGCTGCCGTCGGCGCGGACGATCGGCGCATCGGCGGCCGGCGCACCCGGCACCATGCGCCCGGCGAACGCATCCACGTCGGCGGTGTTGAGCGAGGAATCGCCGAGCGTCGAAGGCACCGACAGTCGGCCGCTGTTCACCAGCGTGCGCGCGAAGGCATGGCGCTTCGACAGCTCCAGCACGGCATCGCGGAAGAGGCGGCTGACTTCGCTCTTGGGGGTGATGAAGTCGGTCGCGCGGGTCGAGTTGCGGATGTTCTCGTCGGCCGCGTACTCGCGTTCGCTCGCGTAGGTGTCGAGCAGCGCATCGGGCGCTTCATTGCGGACCACGGCGGCCAGCTTCCACGCGAGGTTGTCCGCGTCCTGCACGCCGGAGTTCGCGCCGCGCGCGCCGAAGGGCGAAACGCCATGCGCCGAGTCACCCGCGAACAGAACGCGACCATGGCGGAAGCGATCCATGCGCTGGCAGGCGAAGGTGTAGACGCTGGCCCATCCGATGGTGAACTGCACGTCGTGGTGGCCGATGCTGTCGAGCAGCGCGCGCACGCGCGGGATGATCTTCTCGGGCTTGCGCTCCTCCACCGGATCGGCATCCCAGCCGAGCTGGAAGTCGACGCGCCACATGTCGTCGGCCTGCTTGTGCAGCAGCACGCTCTGCCCCGGATGGAACGGCGGGTCGAACCAGAACTTGCGCTCGGTCGGCAGGTCGGTGTCCATGTTCACATCGGCGATGAGGAACCGGTCGCGGAAGATGCGGCCCTTGGCTTCCTGCCCGAGCATCTGGCGCATGTTGGACTTGGAGCCGTCGCAGGCCGCCACGTAGTCGGCTTCGAGCTGGTAGTTGCCTTCCGGCGCCTCGATGGTGACGAGCGCGCGGCCGGCGTCCTGCTCGATGCCGATCACCTTGTTGTTCCAGCGCAGGTCGATCAAAGGCAGCTCGGCCACGCGCTCGGCCAGGTAGCCCTCGACGTAGTACTGCTGCAGGTTGATGAAAGCCGGACGTTCGTGGCCCGCCTCGGGCAGCAGGTCGAACTGATAGACCTGATCGTTCTTGAAGAAGACCTTGCCGATCTTCCACGACACGCCCTTGTCGACCATGCGGTCGGCGCAGCCGAGGCGATCGAAGACCTCGAGCGTGCGCTTGGCGAAGCAGATCGCGCGTGAGCCTGTGGAGAGGGTGTTGTCGTTGTCGAGCAGCACCACCGGGATCTGCCGCTGCGCGAGATCGATCGCGAGCGCGAGCCCCACGGGGCCGGCGCCAACCACGACGACCGGATGACGCACAGGCTGTGCGGCGTCCTGGTCGGGGTGGTGCTTGTAGTCGAAGCGCAGCGACTGGTAGTCGACCGTGGCTTGCATGGGCTCAGCCTTCCAGTGCCTTCCACATTTCGACGTCGCGCTCGGCGGTCCAGATGCGCGGGTCGGCGTACTTCGTCGCCTCGTCATAGCAGCGCGTCACGTCGAAGGGCATGCAGTGGTCGAAGATCACCCAGTGGCCGTACTTGGGCTTGAGCTTGGCGTAGGTTTCCTTGTAGACGGTGTTCAGGTCCTTGCCGGACTTCGCACTGGCGCTCACGCTGGCCCACACGTCGGCGATGAAGTCGCGCGTGCCGGCGAGGCCCTTGGCGACTTCGTCCGGGGTGGTGAGCGCCGCGCCGCGACCGGGCACCAGCGCCTTGGGCTTGAGCGCGGCGAGGTTGTCGAGCGTCTTCGGCCAGTCCTGGAAGTAGGCGTCGCCGGCGTAGGGCGTCGCGTCGAACTCGACGAGGTCGCCGGACAGCAGCGTCTTCTCGCCGGGCAGCCAGACGACGGTGTCGCCCTTGGTGTGGCCACGGCCGAGTTGCAGCAGTTGCACTTCGAGCTTGCCCAGCCAGAGGGTCATCTTGCCGGTGAAGGTCATGGTCGGCCAGGTCATGCCGGGCGGCACGGTCTCGACGCCCGCGAAGAGGCGCGGGAAGCGGCCGATTTCGCTCGCCTTGTCCTGCTCGCCGCGTTCGACGATCAGGTCATAGGTGTCCTGGCTCGCGAGGACGTGGTCGGCCCCGTAGGCGCTCGCGCCGAGCACGCGCACCGCGTGGTAGTGGGTGAGCACCACGTACTTGATCGGCTTGTCGGTGACTTCGCGGATGCGGCGGATCACGTCCTGCGCCATCGCGGGCGTGGCCTGCGTGTCGGCCACCAGCACGCAGTCGTCGCCGATCACGATGCCGGTGTTGGGGTCGCCCTCGGCGGTGTAGGCCCAGGCGTGTTCCGAAATCTGGCTGAAGGTGACCTTCTTCTCTTCCAGATCGGCCTGGCTGGCGAACTTCTTGGTCTGGCTCATCGCGGGAGTCTCCTTGAAATTTGACTAAAGCAAACTAGTTTGCAGGGAACGAATGCGCGGAGTGTATTCGGATGATCAGTTAATGTCTAATGCTTTCTCCATGAACAAATGAGGGACACGGTCATGAGTACCGACGGCGATCGCGCGCAGCGCGGCATCCAGAGCATCGAGGTGGGAGGCCAGTTGCTGCGCGCGCTGGTCCACCACGGCCGGCCGATGGCGCTGAAGGACCTCGCGCGCGAGGCCGAGATGTCCCCGGCGAAGGCGCATCCGTACATGGTCAGCTTCGGCCGCCTCGGGCTGATCGAGCAGGACCGCACCAGCGGCCACTATCTGCTCGGTCCGCTCGCGTTGCAACTGGGGCTGATCAGCCTGCAGCAGGCGAACCCGGTGCATGTCGCGACGCCGCTGATCACCGAGCTCGCGCAGCAGATCGGGCAGACGGTGGCGATCGCGGTGTGGGGCGATCGGGGCGCGACCATCGTGCGGATCGCCGAGTCGCCCGCGCCGCTGCATGTGAACATGCGGCATGGCACGGTGTTCTCGCTGACCAATACCGCGTCGGGGCGGCTCTTCGGTGCCTATCTCGATTCAGCAGTGGTCAAGCGCCTGCTCGAAGAAGAACGCCAGCGCGAACGCAAGGGCATTGCCGAACCGCCGCAGCGCGGGATGCCGCCGGTGCAGCCGCTGCCGGGCTGGAAGGACTTCGAGGCCCAGCTCCACGAAGTGCGCGCCCGCGGCCTGAGCCGCTCCGAGGGCGAGATCCTGCCCGGCGTGAGCGCGATGTCGGCACCGGCTTTCGATCACACCGGTGCGATCGTGCTCGCACTGACCGCCATCGGGCCGGCGGCGATCTTCGATACGCGATGGGACGGCGAGATCGCACTGGCGCTCAAGGCGTGCGCCGACCAGGTGTCCGAGCGGCTGGGCGCTATCGCTTCAAGGCCTTGAAGCGCTCGATGCTCTCGGGCGGCCAGAACTGCGAGCGGCTGTAGTACGCCTCGACCGCCGGCATGTCCGGCGGCAGCACCACCCACGGCTGCTTCGAGCCCGTGAAGATGTGGATGTCCGGCGGCAGCAGGTCGGGGTTGTCGAGCGTGCCGACGCGCACGAACTTCACCGCCTCGCCCGCGCCCGCGTAGTGGCTCCAGAGCGCCACGCGGCACGTGGGGCAGCGCGCAATCTTCTGGCCCTTTCCGCTCAGCGATGGCGTATCGACCATCTCGACCTCGCCCTGGAGCAGTTCGACGCGGTCGCTTTCGATCATCGCGTTGAGCGCGAACGCAGTGCCGGTTTCACGCTGGCACCAGCGGCAGTGGCAGCAGTTGACGAAGAGCGGCCGCGTCGCCATCCGGTAGCGCACCGCGCGGCAGGTGCAGCCGCCTTCGGCGGGAAAGGCGTCGGCAGAAGCAGCGGTCATCGCGATCGCCCGTCGTCGTGGCAGCGACCCTGGTATCTCATCGCGTGTCTCCTTTCATCTGCCCGACCGGTTGCGGACGGCCCTGCAGATTACTCCACGCGCCTCAGCTCATGAAGCCGACATCCTTCGGATAGTCGATGCCGTTGACGTTGCCGCCGAAGTTCTTCAGGTTCGGCAGGATCCCCGGCAGATCGGCATCAGGCACGCCGAACCACTTGGCGAGCGTCGCGCCGTACTGGTCCACCGAGGTGGTCGGGATCAGCCGGCCCTGCCCCACGTGGCCTTCGTAGCCGGCCAGTTTCGAATCGTTGTTGATGCTCACCACCTGCGGTGTGCCATAGAACTGCTTGCCCTTGACCGCGCCGCCGACCACGAAGTGATGGCTGCCCCAGCCATGGTCGGAGCCATCGCCATTGCTTGCGAGCGTGCGGCCGAAGTCGGACGCGGTGAAGGTGGTCACCTTGTCGGCGAGGCCCTGCGCTTCCATCTGCGCGTGGAAGTTGGCCACCGCGTCGCTGAGTTGCTTGAGCAGCCCGGGCTGGTTGGCGATGAGGTTGTCGTGCAGGTCGAAGCCGCCCATCGAGACGAAGAACACCTGGCGCTTCACGCCCAGCGAAATCCGGCCGCGGATCATGCGCGCCACCATCTTGAGCTGGTTCGCGAGGCCCGTGTTGTTGGCGGACTTGGTGCCGTCGGGGTTGGTCACGAGGAAGGTGTCGGTGGAGAACGTTGCGGGCTGGATCGCCGCGGTCACCGTGGTCTCGGCTTCGACCGCGCGCTTGGTCACGCGGTTGTATTCGTTCTCCAGCGCGTGCGAGCGCGCCTCCTGCAGCAGTTGCGCCATCGCGGACTTGACGGTGGCCGAGCCGTACACCGTGCTGTTCTTCACGCTGTTGATGCCGACCGCGCCGCTGGTGCTCACCTGGTATTGCAGCGCGCTGTCGCCCGAGAGGAACACCGCATTTCCCGACACCGACACGCAGGTGAAGAGCGCACCGCTGTTCTGCGACAGCGCGAGATCGCCGATGTTGCCGCCCCAGCCGACGGTCGAGCCTTCGGGCGAGGACGACTGCCAGATCGACTGCTGGTCGTTGTGCGAGAAGAGCTTGGGCGGCTGCGGATAGAGCTTCTTGTTGCTGTTGTTGTATTGCGCACGCGTGAGCGGCACCACCAGCGGCCCGACGTTGAGCTGCACCGCCATCTTGCCGGTGGTGTTGAACAGGTCGGCCAGCGCCGTCATCGCCGGATGCAGCGCGTACTGGCGGCCGTCGGCCAGCGCAGTGGTCGGCGCGAGCAGCGTGGGCAGCAGCGCATCCTTGGCGATCGCGATGCCGCCCGCGGCCTGCGGCAGGCGGATGGTGCTGTAGGCGTTGTAGCTCGCGTCGTCGTAGGTCACGACGGTGTTCGCATAGTCGTTGCCACCGAAGAGGAAGACGCAAACCAGTGCCTTGTAGTCGTCGGACGGCGCGGCCTGCGCGGCGGCCTCGCCCATCGCGGCGAGATTGAGCGCGAACGGCATCGCGGTGCCGGCCATCGCCAGGTGGCCCGCACGGCGCAGGAAGGCGCGCCGGGAGTGGGCGGCAGGATCGATCAGGTACATCGGGCGGCCCTTATTTCTGGATCAGGTAGGAGGGCGAGGCCATCACCATCAGCACCGCCGCGTAGACGCGGTTGAGCTTGACGGCGTCGGTGCTCGTCGCGCTCACCGCGGGCGTGTTGAGCGCACTGGTGATCAGCGCCACCGTCGAGGCGGGCAGCTGGTTGGCCGCGAGCAGCAGGTTCAACCGCCGCACCAGCGCGCCCGGATCCAGTACCAGCGCGAGCTCGCTCGCGTAGGCGACGTTGACGTCCTTGGTCGTCTTCTGCAGCGCGCTCTGCATGTAGTTGACGTAGCCGCCGACGCTGGTTTCGTTCACCAGCTGGAACTCGGGCGCGACCATCTTCACGCTTGCGATCGCGGTCGAAGGCGGCACGTAGCCCGGCCGGAAGAAGTTGAAGACCGAGGGCGATCGCAACGGGCTCTGACCGAGCTGGTCGTTGGGCCGCGAGAGATTGCCGATCTTCCAGTTGCCGGTGGCCGATGCCGCGCCGAAGGTGCGTGCCCATTGCACGAAGCGCAGCATCGGCTCGCGCAGGCGCCCGAAATTCGCGTCGGCGAGGCCCGCGGGACTGCGCGCCTCGTTGTCGAGCACCACGGCCGCGAACACGCTCTTCATGTCGCCCCGCACGCCCGCGCCATTGTTGGCGAAGACATCGGACACCCGCTTCACGTAGTCCGGGCTCGGGTTGCTGGTCACCAGCCGCTGGATGAGCTGCTTGCAGATGAAGGGCCCGACGTTCGGGTGATTGAAAAGCGTGTCGAGCGCGATCTTGAGCGCGGCCTTGCCATCCGTGCCCGCCGGCACCGTGGCGCCGAGGAACTTCGCTTCGAGTGTCGAATGCCGCGACGCAGTCAGCGCCATCGGCCGCGTCGTCCAGCCGTTGCCCTCGATGGTGTAGGTGGCGCCCGGCGGCGTGAAGGCGCCTGCCGTGCCGCTCTTCTCGTCGGTGCGGATGTCGAGGTCGTAGCCGGTGAAGACGCGCGCGAGGTTGGTGACGTCGTCCAGCGTGTAGGTGTCGAGCGGCGCGCCGTCCGCGCCGGTCCTGAGCGTGCCGTCGGGATTGAGCTGGTAGAGCCCGATGGTCATCAGCTGCATGACCTCGCGCGCGTAGTTCTCGTCGGGCTGCCGGCCCTGGGCGTTCTCCTTCTGGTTGCCCTTGGTGTTGAGGTAGTAGCCCATCGCGGGGTTGAGGGTCACGTCCTCCAGCAGTTGCCGGAAGTTGCCCGTCACGCCGCGGACCAGCGTGTCCCAGTACTGGGCCATCATGTGGTCGGGCCAGCTGGAGCCGATGTCGGTGGCCGAGACCACGAAGATCTCGGAGAGCGCCAAAGCCGCGCGCTTTCGGAAGCCGTCCGGCGCGGTCATGAGCTGGTTCCAGATCATGTCGTCGACGTTGACGGTGTTGTAGGGCTTGCTCGCGATCCAGTCCCAGCCGGTCTGTGTCGCATCGCGGTCGACCTGCTCGCCGAGCCACGGCAGGTAGCCCTTGCTGCGCACCGCCGCGATCTCGGCCTCGGACGCCGAGAACTGCGCCTGCAGCAGAAAGCGCGCGGCCTCGTCGTCGCTCTTGGCCTGCGTGTAGACGTAGGTCTGCCCGGTGGATGTCGATGCCAGCGAGGAGAGCGAACCGGCCTGCGTGCCGGAGCCGCTCGCGGCTGTCAATGCGAAGCCGCCACCGCCCCCACCGCCACCGCCACAGGCGGCGAGCGCAGCGGCGGCCGCCAGGGCGGTCGCCACGGGCAACGGGTTGTACTGGAGAGGCGTGTGGCCCGCCGCGGATGCTCCATCCACGCGCACCGACGCCTCGGTCGCCTCGGCGCGACCGGTTGCGATGTCTTCCACCATGGGATTCCTCACTCCTCGGCGCTCCGGCGCCGGGCTCTGCGAGGCAAGTGCCGTGCCGGCGGCCGCGCGCGTGCGGCCGCCGCCTGGGTGAGGCGTTAAGGTCTACAAGCGTTAAGAAATGTGACTTTTTTCGTCACAACGACGCAACGGGCACCTTGCGGAATGACGCGGAATGTCGTTTCAGGCCTTGGCGGCTTCAAGCGCGTCGCGGGTGCGCGTGGCCTCGCGGCGCGCGGCTTCGGCGAAGTCGTCGCCCGCAGAGGCGTAGCAGATCGCGCGCGACGAATTGACCACGATCGGCGCGTCTGCACGCCACCCGGCGCGGACGGTCGCGACCGCATCGCCGCCCTGCGCGCCGACGCCCGGAATCAGCAGCGGCACGGTCGGGGCGAGCGCGCGGACGCGCTCGATCTCGTTGGGATAGGTCGCGCCGACCACGAGCCCGAGCTGGCCGTTGAGGTTCCACGGGCCCTGTGCCAGCTTCGCGACGTGCTCGTACAGGAAAGGCTCCCCCGGTACGCCAGCCAGGCGCTGGCCCTGCAGATCGGAGCCGCCAGGATTGCTGGTGCGGCACAGCAGGAAGGCGCCCTTTCCTTCAAAGCGCAGGTAGGGCTCGACCGAATCGAAACCCATGAAGGGCGACAGCGTGACTGCATCGGCGCCGTAACGCTCGAAGGCTTCGCGCGCGTACTGCTCGGCGGTGGACCCGATGTCGCCGCGCTTGGCGTCGAGAATGGTCGGCACCTGCGGCGCGTTTCGGCGCATGTGCTCCATGAGCTTTTCGAGCTGGTCTTCGGCGCGATGGGCGGCGAAGTAGGCGATCTGCGGCTTGAACGCGATGGCCAGGTCGGCGGTCGCATCGACGA
This sequence comes from Variovorax sp. YR216, assembly GCF_900107745.1. Classification (GTDB taxonomy): domain Bacteria; phylum Pseudomonadota; class Gammaproteobacteria; order Burkholderiales; family Burkholderiaceae_C; genus Variovorax. The sequence goes on from NZ_FNRO01000008.1 coordinate 32,248, forward strand.
TGCGGGCGCAGAAGTCGTAGATCTTGCTGGCGTCACCCTTGAGATGGGCGGGGAATTTCGTCGGCTCGGGGTCGAGCCCGACGCACAGCAGCGAGCCGTTCTGGCGCTCGGCGGCGCGCAGCTTGTCCAGGAAGGTCATGGGCAGGATTTTAGTGAGCGCCCCGGGAGAGCTCTTCTGCGGCAAGGCAGAGGTCGGCCCAGGCGCGAGCCTTGTCCGCCGGATTGCGCAGCAGGTAGGCCGGGTGATAGGAGGCAACGACGGGCGCATCGAACCCCGGCAGCATCGCAGCGGGCAGTGCGCGTCCGCGCAGCTTGCCGAGCGGATCGCCACTCTGGAGCAGGCTCTGCGCGGCCAACGGCCCCAACGCGAGCACGAGGCGTGGCGCGAGCGCATCGGCGCTTTCGGCGAAGACTTCGCCGAGCGGCCGTGGGCTGCCCTGCTGGCCCGAAGCGACGCCCCGATGCGTGCGCAACAGATGCACCGGCGTCGCGCCGGCGTGAAGCTCAAGCGCGCGCAGCATGTTGTCGAGCAGCCGGCCAGCGTCGCTCGCGAAGGGTTCGCCATGGCGCCCGTCGAGTTCCGGCGGCATGTCGGCGATGACGAGCCAACCGCCTTTGGCCATGGCCTCGCCACCGTAGAGATGCTGCGGCGCGTCGGCGAGCACGGTGGCGCCGTGCGTCGGCGCAATCGGTGCGCGCGCGGGCGCCGTCGGCGCAGGGGACACGGCCGGGCGTGCAGCCCGGACGGGCGCGGGATCGCGTTCGGCCGGCGCTTCGATCGGTTCCTCCACCGGCACGGCGGCAGGCGCCTCGGCCGCGACGGCCGGCACATCGCCCGCCCCTTCCTTGGGCCACCAGAAAAGCTTGATGCCCATTTCTTCGAGCATCGCGCGCTGCCGGGGCGTCATGCCAACCCTCCCCATGCGCTGTTGGATTCGTTGAGTCGCAGGCTCATGACGACCGCGTCCTCGCGCGCGTTGACATGCGCCGGGTAGTAGCCCTTGCGGATGCCGACGCGCCGAAAGCCGTTGCGCTCGTAGATGGCAAGCGCGCGATGGTTGCTCGCGCGCACTTCCAGCCACAGCCACTGTGCGTTCTGCGCCCGCGACCAGCCCTCCAGCGCTTCGAGCATCAGCGGCGCCCATCCCTGGCGCTGAAAAGCAGGCGCGACGGTGATGTTGAGCAGATGCACTTCGTCCACGCCCTTCATGGCGACGAAGTAGCCGATGATGGTCTCGGGGGCCGGTCGCGAGAGCGCGCGGCTCAGCAATGCGCGCGCACCGCGCGGCTGGGCCGATGCGTCGCCCTCTGCCGCCGGGCCGACCAGGCACTGGCAGTGATAGCCAGCCGCCAGCGAGTCGATGAAGTTGGCCGGCGTCCACGGGTGCGTATAGGCCATCTGCTCGATCGCGCAGACGGCGGGGATGCGCTCGACCGTCATCGGTTCGAGCCGGGCTTCACGCGACTGAAGAAGAACTGCACTCATGGCTGGTTGGCGGCGGCCGCCTTGATGGCGGCGCGCTCCTCGGTGGTCTGCGCCACTTTATCGCGAACGTAGAGAGGCCATGCGTCGGCCGGCGCGACGGTGCGGCCCGCCGCGAGCAGGGCCGGCGCAAGACGGAGCATCGCGGCAGCCGTTGGCAGCACCGCGTGCCGCTCCGCCGCGCGCGGCAGGCGGTCGCCGTAGGCAGCGAAGGCATTGCCGGCGAGCGCCCAGCCGGGGGGCACGACCACGTTCTCGGGCTCGAGCAGGTCCGGCTCGCTGGTCGCGACTTCGACGCCGAGGTCGTAGCAGGCCGTGTAGACCTGGTCCATCCGCGCATCGAGCACCGCGACCACCTGCTGCGCGCCGAAGCGATGGCGGGCTTCTTCCGCGACCGCATGCAGCGTGTCGATCGGCAGCAGCCGCAACCCGGCGCCGTAGCCCAGTCCCTGGGCCACCGAACAGGCGGTGCGCAGGCCGGTGAAGGATCCCGGCCCGCGCCCGAAGGCGATCGCATCGAGCTCGCGCAGCACGAGGCCGGCCTCGCCGAGCAGTTTCTGGATCAGCGGGATCAGCGTCGACGACGACTGCGCGCCACCGTCGCCGGTGTGCTCGAGCAGCAGGTCGCCATGGCGCACCGCGATCGAGAGTGTCTCGGTGCTGGTGTCGAAGGCCAGCAGCTTGTCAGGCATCGGCGCCGCCTCCTGCCGTGCGTGCCCGCACGGGTGCCTGTGGCAGCGCACCCGCCCGGACGCGCTGCACGCCGAACACGATGCCGGCCGTCACCAGCATCAGCCCCGCGATGAGATTCCATTGCAGCGGCTCGCCCAGGAACACGACCGCGCCGAGCGCGGACAGCCCCGGCACCAGCGCCGTGATCATGGTGGTGCGCACCGGCCCGAAGTACTGGACCATCCGCGTGAAGGTGATGCCCGAGATCACCACCGACCCGATGCCCTGGAAGACCATCTGGAACGCGATCTCGCCCACCGGCGCGGTGGCGAGGTGGCTCGTGATCACGCCCGTTGCCGCGAGCAGCGTGTAGACCGGCACGTAGGTCACGAAGGCGAAAACGGTGATCGCGATGGTCGCGCGCACTGCGTCGAGGCTGTGCTTGCGCACCACCACGCTGTACGACGCCCAGCAGAACGCGGCGCTCATGAAGAGCAGGTCGCCTTTCCAGATGACCCCGCCCTCGAGCGCATGGAGCAGGCTCCCGCCGCCGACGAAGAAATCGCCCAGCACGATCAGCAGCAGGCCGAGTGCGCGGCCCGGGGTGATGCGGTCGTGCAGCACGATGGCCGCGAGCAGCGCGGTCCACAGCGGCAGGCTGCCGGGCAGGAGCACCGAGGCGTGGGTCGCCGGGGCGAAGAAGAAGCCGCTGTAGGCCAGCAGCGCGTAGGCGAGCCCGCCGAAGATGCCGGCGGTCGCGGTGATACGAAGCGAAACCGGCGACAGGCCGAACATCGAGCAGCGCGCCGGATCGCGGTCGCGCGCGACGATCCAGGCACCCCAGGGGATCAGCACCAGGCTGGCGCCGCAGATGCGTGCAAAGGCGATGTCGAACGGCGTCAGCGACCGGCCTGCGGAGGCGCGCGCGATCACGATGAAGGCGGTCCAGACCAGGACTGTGACGATGGCCGCGCCCAAACCGATGGTGCGAGGGGAAAAACGGGGGGGCATCGAAAGATTATCGGGTCACCCCCAGGCTCGCGCACTTCGTGTCGCTCTCCACCCCCCTTCCAGGGGGCAACCCCGGCGCCCCGGCAAAGCCGGTTCCGCGGGGTTCCTGGTACAGGGGTCGGGATAATCTGCCGATGTCTTTTGCCTCCCGACTTCTCGCCCGCAGCTTCGGGCTGCTTCTTGCATTTGCCGCCCTCACGCCAGGGCTCGCCGGCGCGCAGCCCCTTCCGCCGGAAGTCGACGCCGCACTGGCCCGCGCCAAGGTGCCGCGCGATTCGGTGACGATGCTGGTGGCCGACGCGGACGGCGTCCGTCCGCCTCGGCTTGCATGGCGTTCGCAGACGCAGGTCAACCCGGCGTCGATCATGAAGCTGGTCACCACTTATGCGGCGCTCGACCTGCTCGGGCCGGCATTCGTCTGGACCACGCCGGTCTACGTGGACGGCCCGGTGCGCAACGGCGTGCTCGAAGGCAATCTCTACATCCGCGGCCAGGGCGACCCCAAGCTGGTGATCGAAAGGCTGTGGCTGCTGTTGCGGCGGGTGCAGGGAATGGGCATCCAGAGCATCGACGGCGACATCGTGCTCGACCGCAGCGCGTTCGAGGTGCCCGACATCGATCCCTTCGCCTTCGACGGCGAAGGCCTGCGCCCCTACAACGCCGCACCGGATGCGCTGCTTGTCAACTTCAAATCGGTGGTGATGACCTTCGTGCCAAACCGCGCGACGCAGGCCGCGCAAGTGACGTACGAGCCCCCGCTCGCGGGCGTGGCGATGCAGGCCACGGTGCCGCTGTCGGCCGGCGAATGCAACGACTGGCGCACGAGCCTGGGCGGCGATTTCAACGACCCGGCGCGCATCGGCTTCACCGGCAGCTTCCCGGCGGCCTGCGGCGAGAAGGAATGGCCCGTGGCCTATTCGAATCCGCGCAGCTATGCCGCGCGCGCGATCGGCGGCCTGTGGATCGAGATGGGCGGACGCATCAAGGGGGTCGTGCGCGAAGGCCGGGTGCCGGCGGAACTGCGGCCGGCGTTCGAGCTGAGCTCGCCGCCGCTCGCCGAGGTCATCCGCGACATCAACAAGTACAGCAACAACGTGATGGCGCAGCAGCTCTTCCTGACGCTGGGCCTCCAGCAGAAGCGGCGCGGCAGCTTCGAGACCGCGCGCGCCACGGTGCGCCAGTGGTGGAACGACCGCATCGGCACCGGCGAGGGCCAGCCGGTGCTCGACAACGGCTCGGGCCGCTCGCGCGACGAGCGCATCACCTCGGCCGAGCTCGCGAAGATGCTGCAGATCGCATGGCGCTCGCCGTTGATGCCCGAGTTCGTCTCCTCGCTGCCCGCTTCGGGCGTGGACGGCACGCTGCGCAAGCGCGCGCTGCGCGGAGGCGGCGCGGCACATCTCAAGACCGGCACGCTGCGCGATGCCGCGGGCGTGGCCGGCTATGTGCATGCGGCGAGCGGGCGGCGCTACGTGGTGATCGCCATCGCCAACCATGCCAATGCGGTCGCCGCGCGTCCTGCCTTCGACGCGCTGGTCGATTGGGCCGCGCAGGACTGACCCGCCGCTGACCCCGCATGTGCAGGCAAGCCCTGCTTGCGCGCGTGACGGTGCCTGCCCAGAATGCCTCACCCTCGATTCCCCACAACGAAGGAGACACGCGAATGAAGAGACTCACCGCCGCCGCGTTCGCAGGCACCGTGCTGATGCTTTCCGGATGCGGAGGTGGTGGAGGGGGCGGCGGGTTCTTCTTCCTGCCCAGCACCGCCGACACAGGACGTGGTTCGGTGGTGACGTCGCCGCCCTCGCAGACCGCATCGCTCTCGATTGCCCAACTCATCACCGTGCTCAACTCGACCGCGCAGGGCAAGTCGCTGATGCAGGTCGCCGGCACGCCCAAGTGCGGCTTCGACCTGCGCTACCTCGAATACCGGACCGTCGGCGGGCAAGGCGAGGCCACCAACGCGACGGCCGCGATCATGGTGCCGAACGGGGACGGTTCGGATTGCAGCGGGCCCCGTCCTGTCGTGCTCTACGCGCACGGCACCTCGCCCGCCCGCAACTACAACCTCGCGCAAATGACGGACTCGACCCAGCCGGCGGCCGGCGAGGGCCTGTTGGTCGCGGCCACCTTCGCCGCGCAGGGCTACATCGTGGTCGCGCCCAACTATGCGGGCTACGACAAGTCCACGCTGCCCTACCACCCCTACCTCAACGGCGACCAGCAGGGCAAGGACATGGTCGATGCGCTGACCGCGGCGCGCAAGACATTCGCGAGCATTTCCGCGTCCGACTCCGGGAAGCTGCTGATCACCGGCTACTCGCAGGGCGGCTACGTCGCGATGGCCGCGCACCGCGAGATGCAGGCCACGGGCAAGGCAGTGACCGCCTCGGCGCCGCTCTCCGCCCCGTCGGCGATCAGCCTCCTGGCGGACTACAGCTTCAGCGGCTGGCCCGCATTCGGGTCGACGCTGTTCACACCACTGCTCTCGACGAGCTGGCAGAAGCAGTTCGGCAATGTCTACACGGCCACCGGCGACATCTACGAGGCGCAATACGCCAACGGGATCGACACGCTGCTGCCGAGCAACACGCCGATCAACACCCTGTACGCGCAAGGCAAGCTGCCGCCGCTGGCGCTCTACCCGGCGAATGCGGTTCCGGGGCCGGTCGATCCTTCGCTGTCGATCTTCTACGGCCCCAACAACCTGATCCGGCAAAGCTACCTGACGCAGGCCGCCAGCGACTTGCTGGCCAACCCCTGCCCGGGCAATGCGCTGCCGGCGAGCGCGGGTTCGCTCGGCACCAGCGCGCCGCTCAACTGCCAGCCGCTGCTCGGCTTCCGCAAGGCGGCGGTGGCGAACGATCTGCGCAACTGGCTGCCGACCCGGCCGATGATGATGTGCGGCGGCGCCAACGACCCGACGGTGAACTTCCTGAGCACGCGCGCGACGGCCGGGTACTTCACCGCACGCGGCATGTCCTCCACGGCGCTGACGGTCGTCGATCTCGAGGATTCGAGCCGCACGGATGCCTTCTCGTCGGCGCGCGCAGGCTTCGCCACCGCGAAGGCGAATCTCGTGGCCTCGACGCCCGGTACGCCGGCAGACCAGGCCTCGGCGGTATTCCAGGCCTACCACAGCACACTGGTGCCGCCGTTCTGCCTGGCATCGGCCCGCGGCTTCTTCCAATCGGTGCTGGCGTCGAGCCTCTGAACCCGCCTAGGCCTTCGCTGCGCGCTGGAGGCGGTCTCGGACGCCTTCCCACTCGTGGGTGTCGGGCGGGGTCTCGATCCAGATCAGCTTGACGCCTTCGGCGTCGAAGGCGCGCAGCACCGCGAAGAGCTGCTGCGCGGCGGCCGCGGCATCGTCGGGCATGCGTCGCATGACGACGCGCTGGGAGCGGCTCTTGAGCGCGGTGCGCGACCACACCGCGAGGTGCGCCGCATTCGCGCCGAGCACGTCGAGACCAGCCTGCAGCGCCTTGGCATCCATCAGCCGCACCTTGGCGCTCGGCGCGTAGTGCGCCTCCAGCGTGCCGGAGGCTCGCGGATCGGGCTGCGCGAGCGCTTCCTTGTCACGCAGCGCCTCGCCGCAGGCCGCTTCGACCTGTGCACGGGTGATGGCGCCGGGACGCAGCAGCACCGGCACGCCGCGGCTGCAGTCAACGATGGTGGATTCGATGCCGACTTCGCACGGGCCGCCGTCGATCACGAGAAGCGCGTCGCCGAACTCGTCGCGCACATGCTGCGCGGTCGTGGGGCTCACGCGGCCGAAGCGGTTGGCGCTCGGGCCTGCGACGCCGTACACGCCGTGCTCGATGCATGCAGACAGCAGGGCTTGCGCCACCGGATGCGACGGACAGCGCACGCCGATGGTGTCCTGCCCGCCGGCAGCCGCCGTCGCCACGCCGGGCTGGCGGGCGACGATCAAGGTCAGAGGACCGGGCCAGAAAGCCTGGACCAGCTTCTGCGCGAAGAGCGGCAGCGGCTGGGCGAACCGGGACAGCGCATCGGTGCCTTGCGGTCCGGCCGGCACATGGACGATCAGCGGGTGGTCGCTCGGCCGGCCCTTGGCCGCGAAGATGCCGGCGACGGCCGCATCGCTGCCCGCATCGGCGCCGAGGCCGTAGACGGTTTCGGTCGGGAACGCGACCAGCCCTCCGGCTTCCAGGACGCGCGCGGCGTCCTCGATGGCGTCGGGGGACTGGCCGTCGCGGATCATCGCGCTCACTCGGAAAGCGGAATCGGCAGGCCCAGCACCGCGGCAGCGAAGTCGGCGGTGCTTCGGACCGCCTCGATGCTCTCGCCGGTGATGTTCAAGTGGCCCATCTTGCGCCCGCGGCGCGCCTCGGTCTTGCCGTACAGGTGCAGGTGCGTGCCGGGCAGCGCGAGCACATCGGCCCAGCGCGGCTCGACTGCTTCGCCGCCATCGACGAACCACAGGTCGCCAAGGAGATTCAGCATGATCGCGGCGCTGTGCTGGCGCGGCGGATTGAGCGGCAGCCCTGCAAGCGTGCGCACCTGCAGCTCGAACTGCGACACGTCGCAGGCGTCCATGGTCCAGTGGCCGCTGTTGTGCGGACGCGGGGCCATTTCGTTGACGACCAGCTTGCCGTCGGCGAGCACGAAGAATTCGACGCACAGCACGCCGATGTAGGAAAGGCCCTGGGCGATCGACCGCGCCGCGGAAATGGCGCGCTGCGCGGCCGCCTTGGGCATGTTGTCCGCGTAGACCTCGGTGACCGCGAGGATGCCGTCGCGGTGCAGGTTGCGCTGCGCCGGGAAATTCACCATCTGCCCGTCCTCGCTGCGCGCGACGATCACGGAGCATTCGAAGTCCAGCGGCAGGAGCTTCTCGAGCACGCAGGCCACGCCGCCGGCATCGCTCCACGCGGCCTCGAGCTCGGCGCGGGTGGCGACGCGGCGCTGGCCCTTGCCGTCGTAGCCGAGGCGCGCGGTCTTGAGGATGCCGGGCAGCAGGTCCGAAGGCACCGCGGCGAGATGGTCGGCCGTCTCGATGACCGCATAGGGCGCGCAGTCGACGCCGCAGCGCACGAAATGGCCCTTTTCGCGGATGCGATCCTGCGCGATCGCGACGGCATCGGCCCCCGGCGAAACTGGCCGGGAGACGGCCAGGTGCTCGAGCGAGGGCGCGGGGACGTTCTCGAATTCGGTCGTGATGGCGTCGGACAGGCCAGCAAGCCGGGCGAGTCCGTCCACGTCGGTGTAGTCGGCGTGGATGTGGTGGTGGCTCACCCGGCCGGCGGGACTGTCGGCATCCGGATCGAGCACCGCCGTGAAGTAGCCCATCTGCTGGGCGGCATGCACGAACATCCGTCCGAGTTGCCCGCCGCCCATCACGCCCAGCGTGGCGCCCGGGAGAATGACCGTCACAGCGCACCCCCGCCCTGGGGCGTGAACGGCGACACCGGATCCGCCTCGCCCGTCGGCAGGGTCATGGCCTGCGCGGCCTGGGTCTGCTTTTCGCGGAAGGCATCGAGCTGGCTGCGCAGGGCCGGATCGCCGACCGCGAGCATCGCGACCGCGAAGAGCGCCGCATTGGCCGCGCCGGCGTTGCCGATGGCGAAGGTGGCGACCGGCACGCCCTTGGGCATCTGCACGATGCTGTAGAGGGAATCCACGCCCTGCAGATGACGGCTGGCGACCGGCACGCCGAGCACCGGGACCGTGGTCTTGGCGGCCAGCATGCCGGGCAGGTGCGCGGCGCCGCCGGCGCCCGCGATGATCGCCGCCAGCCCGCGCGGCGCGGCGCTTTCGGCGTAGGCGAACAACTCGTCGGGCATGCGGTGGGCCGAGACCACGCGCGCTTCGTGGGCGACGCCGAATTGCTGGAGAATCTCGACGGCGTTGCGCATCGTCTCCCAATCGGAGTTGGAGCCCATCACCACACCGACCTGAATTGCTTGCTTCATGGTTCGAATTTTACGTTTCACCCCCAACTTCCAGCGATGATCGACATCACCCTCGAAAACTTCCAGGCCGAGCTGATCGAAGGCTCGATGAACCAACCGGTGCTGCTCGACATCTGGGCCGAATGGTGCGGCCCCTGCAAGCAGCTCGGTCCCGTCCTCGAAAAACTCGAGGTCGAATACGGCGGCCGCTTCGCGCTCGCCAAGCTCGACGCGGACAAGGTGCCGCAGATTTCGCAGCAGCTGAGCCAGATGTTCGGTGTGCGCAGCATCCCGTTCTGCGTGCTGTTCAAGGATGGGCAGCCAGTGGACGGCTTCGTCGGCGCCCTCCCGCCCGAGCAGGTCCGAGCCTTCCTCGACAAGCACGTGCCGGGCGCGGACGAGCTCGAGGCGCAGGAGCAGGAGGAATCCGCGCAGGCCGCGCTGGCGGAAGGCGACACCGAAGGTGCGCTGGAGAAGCTGCAGCACGCGGTCGCGACCGACCCGTCCAACGACGACACCCGATTCGACTACGTCAAGCTGCTCCTCCAGGAAGGCCGCTTCGACGACGCCAAGGTCGCGTTCGCGCCGGTGATCGGCAAGACCTCGATGGTGCGGCGCCTTGACTCGCTCCAGCGCTGGATGGACGCCGTCGACTTTGCGAAGCCGGTCAGCGGCAGCGCGCCAGCCATCGCCGACCTCGACGGCCGCATCGCCGCCAACAAGCGCGACTTCGAGGCCCGATTCGACCGCACGCGCCTGCTCATGGCCGACCAGCGTTGGACCGACGCGATGGACGAGTTGCTCGACATCCTGATGCGCGACAAGGGCTGGAACGACGATCTCGCGCGCAAGACCTACATCGCGATCCTCGACATCATCGAGCCGCCCAGGGTCAAGGTGGCCGATGGGCAGATTCCCCCCGATGACCCGACGGTGGCAAGCTACCGGCGACGGCTCAGCAGCGTCGTCCTGAGCTGACGCCGGCGTCGACTACCATGGCGCGCCGATCCATTTTGTTACAGAAGGAAAGACAGGCCATGCGTTTTCGCCCCGCTGCCCGACCGACCGCCGCGCCCTTGGCCGCCATGACCTTGCTCGCTGCCGGACTGCTGGCTGGATGCGGCAGCGGAATCAGTCTGGACGAGCCGATCGAAGGACCGGTCTGGCGCCTGGAACAGCTGGGCGACGCCCCGGTCGCGCCGAGCGGCGATCCGCAGCGCGATGCGCAGTTGCAGTTCGACCGCCGCAACAGCCAGGTGACCGGCTCCGGCGGCTGCAACCGGGTGACCGGCACCTTCCAGCGCAGTGGCAGCGCCCTCAAGATGAACCAGCTCGCTGCGACCCGCATGGCCTGTGCAGATCCGGCGCGCGGCGCCAACGAAGCGCAGTTCTTCGCGGCGCTGCAATCGACCACGAGCTATCGCCTGCAGGGCAGTTCGCGCATGACGCTGCTGGATTCGGGTGGGCGCACGCTGGCGGTGCTGAGCGCGCGTTGAGATCGCGACCCGGCGGCAGCCGGCCCGGTCACCAGCGCGCCGGCAGGTCGCGCGTGAGCACCACCTGTCGCTGGACCAGCGACAGATAGCCGCCCGACTCCAGATCCTTCATCAGCCGGCTCACCATCTCGCGCGAGCAGCCGATCTCGCTCGCGATCGCCTGATGCGTGAGCCGTTCCGTGATGACGCGGGTGCCGTCTGCTTGCGCGACCGCCCGCGATTCCAGCAGGTTCTTCAGCCGGCTGTAGACATCGAGCAGCGCCATGCTGCGGGCGCTTTCGGTGGCGAGCCGGGCGCGACGGATCAGCCGGACGATCAGCGCCATCGCGAACTCCGGGTCCTTCTGGATGTGGTGCAGCATCGTTTCGCGCGTCACGATGGCGCAGAGCGTGGGCTCCATCGCCTGCACGCTGGCGGAGCGCCGACCGCCGTCGAGGGACATTTCGCCGACGTAGTCGCCGGGGCCATGCAGCGCCATGGTCACCTCCCGCCCACGCGAATCCGACACGAAAGCCCGCAGCCGTCCCGAAAGCACGATGTAGACGGCGCTGCCCTCGTCGCCTTCCTCGATCAGCAGGCTGTGGGTCCGGTAGCGGCGCTGCACGCCCAGCGCGGCGAGCTTCTGCACATGCAGCGGCAAGGCGGCTGCGGGATCGGGGCGCGATGCGGCAGTCGGTTGCGGCATGCGGGGACTATACGGCCCCGCGCCTGCAAATGCGTATGGACGGACGCGGAGCGACTCAGTTTTCGCTGGCGATTCGCAAGGCCGACACGATCTGCGGCATGCGCGAGACGCGGTAGACCACCTCGCGGATGCTGCTGCTGCCGGTCTTCTGGCGGACGTTCTTGATGTGCGTACGGACGGTCGACATGCGGATGCCCTCCAGGCAGGCGATTTCCTCCGCGCCATGACCCGCGCACAGCCGGGCGAGCACGTTCTGCTCGGCCCTGGTCAGCCGCTTGGAGCGCGCGAACATCTGCATCGTGAGCGATTCGCACCCGGGGCGCCGGCTGCACATCACCAGGACGGTATCCACGGTCGTGGCGCCATGCAGCGCCGCCAGCGGGATGAAGGCCAGCGAGAGCGGATCGTCGGGGTCCTCGTCGAGTTCGACGATGCTTCGATAGTCGCGCTCGGCGTCCTTGAGCGCCTGGCGCAGCTTCGGCTGCGAGCCTGCCTGGCTCGCGCAAAGCATGCCGTCGACGCTCCGCAGCGTATGGGCGCTCGTCAGTTCCCGGCGAGCCGGGAAGTTGGCGTGAAGAATGCGCCCCGTCAGATCCAGCAACAGCAGGCCGTGGTCGATCTCGTCGAGCACGCGAGCCAGCATGCCGGGCTGGAGCGGATCCGGCGGCGACGCGGGCGTCCGCTCGGCGGCCGGCACGTAAGGAAACCGGAACTCGGACAGCATTTCCATTTCGCACTCCTCATCGATCGGGATGAGGAGAGTTTGGAAGACAGCCGCCTTTCCGGGATGTGAGTATTGCCGAGCGCTTTGTGACTTATTCACATCGGCCCGGGCGCGCAACCCCTCAATGGGTGAGACGGTCGAGCGCCTCGCGGTACTTGGCCGCGGTCTTCGAGACGACATCGGCCGGCAGGCGCGGCGCGGGCGGCGTCTTGTCCCAGGGCTTTCCGTTGATGCGGACGGCTTCGAGCCAGTCGCGCACGAACTGCTTGTCGTAGCTCGGCGGATTGGCACCGGCGGCGAGTGCTTCTTCGTAGCCTTCGACCGGCCAGTAGCGCGAGCTGTCGGGCGTGAGCACCTCGTCCATCAGCACCAGCGTGCCAGTCTCGTCCAGCCCGAATTCGAACTTGGTATCGGCAATGATCATGCCCTTGCCGAGCGCGATCTCGGCCGCCGCCTCGTAGATCGCGATGCTGGTGTCGCGGATCTGCTGGGCGAGCAGCGGGCCGACGATTTCGACCACCTTGTCGTAGCTGATGTTCTCGTCGTGCTCGCCCGCGGCCGCCTTGGCAGCCGGCGTGAAGATCGGGCGAGGCAGCTTGCTGGCATTGGTCAGCCCTTCGGGGAGCGGCACGCCGCAGACCGAGCGGCTTTCCTGGTATTCCTTCCAGCCGCTGCCCGCGAGGTAGCCACGCACCACCGCCTCGACCGGGATCGGCTTGAGCCGCTTGACCAGCATCGAGCGACCCTGCACCTGCGACACCTCCTCGGGCTTCACCACGCTTTCGGGCGCCTCGCCGGTCAGGTGGTTGGGGCACAGGTGGCCCAGGCGGTCGAACCACCAGAGCGCCATCTTCGTGAGGATCTCGCCTTTGCCCGGGATGGGCTCGCCCATGATCACGTCGAAGGCGGAAAGGCGGTCGCTCGCGACCATCAGGATGCGATCGTTGCCGACGGCATAGTTGTCGCGCACCTTGCCGCGCGCGAGCAGCGGAAGGCTCTGGATGGAAGAAGTGTGGACGGTGGTCATGGCGAAATGCTTTGAAAGGCGGGGGCTGGAACTCGAGGATTGTGCGCGCCGCGCCGCACAGAAAAAAGCCACCGCGAAGGTGGCTTCTGCGTTGCGGCGAAGGGATCAGACCACTTCTTGTGCGAGTTCGCCCTTCGCGTACTTGGCCGCGACGACTTGGAGGTTGTCGCCCTTGATCTTTGCAGCCTGGCCTTCGCAGCCGAACTCGATATAGCGCTGCTTGCAGATCTGCTTGGCGGCTTCGCGCGCGGGCTTGAGCCATTCGCGGGCGTCGAACTTCTCGGGGTTCTCGGCCAGGAACTTGCGCACCGCGCCGGTCATCGCCAGGCGGATGTCGGTGTCGATGTTGATCTTGCGCACGCCGTGCTTGATGGCTTCCTGGATTTCCTCGACCGGCACGCCGTAGGTTTCCTTCATGTTGCCGCCGTACTGGCGAATGATCGCCAGCAGCTCCTGCGGCACGCTCGACGAGCCGTGCATCACGAGGTGGGTGTTGGGGATGCGGCGGTGGATTTCCTTGATACGGTCGATCGCGAGGATGTCGCCGGTGGGCTTGCGGGTGAACTTGTACGCGCCGTGGCTGGTGCCGATGGCGATGGCCAGCGCATCGATCTGGGTGCGCTTGACGAAGTCGGCGGCCTGCTCGGGGTCGGTCAGCAGCTGCTCGCGCGTCATGGTCGCGTCGGTGCCGTGGCCGTCTTCCTTGTCGCCCTTCATGGTCTCGAGCGAGCCGAGGCAGCCGAGTTCGCCTTCGACGGTGACGCCGACCTTGTGCGCCATGTCGACCACCTTCTTGGAGACGTCGACGTTGTAGTCGTAGCTGGCGATGGTCTTGCCGTCGGATTCGAGCGAGCCGTCCATCATCACCGAGCTGAAGCCCAGGTCGATGGCGCCGCGGCACACGTCGGGGCTCTGGCCATGGTCCTGGTGCATCACCAGCGGGATCTGCGGGTAGGCCTCGATCGCGGCTTGGATCAGGTACTTGATGAAGGATTCGCCAGCGTACTTGCGGGCACCGGCGCTGGCCTGGAGGATCACGGGCGCGCCCGTTTCCTTGGCGGCCTCCATCACGGCCTGGACCTGTTCGAGGTTGTTGACGTTGAAAGCCGGAATGCCGTAGCCGTTGGCGGCGGCGTGGTCGAGCAGTTCGCGCATCGAGACGAGTGCCATGGGAATACCTCGCAGGAATCTAGGGTGGAAACGAAAAAACTACAACGATTCTACCGACCCCCCTGTGGGAAGAAGCCCCACGCCAGAGGCCGATTTTGCCCAGCACTCAGCCTCAGGCGGGCGCCCGGTGAGCCACGAGGATGATGATCGGGAGCACCAGTTCGGGAATCAGATAGCCCAGCCAGACGGCCGCCGGCTTGGGCAGGCCGACTTTCGCGATCGAGACGATCCGTCCGATCCCGGCCAGCAGCACGCCGAACGCCAGGATGTACACCAGCGTGCCTTGCTGCCGGATCGTCAGCGCCGTCCACAGGCAGATCACGCCGGTCGTGAAGTAGATGCCGGCCATGAAGCGGTGGACGTTGTCCAGCCGCGCAGTGGTATCCGGCTGCCCGAGGAAGAACTGGACCGCGCCGCCGAACATGCCGATGGCGGCAAAAAGAAACAGGCAGACCTGGACGACGATCTGGCTCCCGAGGAGCGGGGCTTCGGCCGTCATCGATTGATCCGGCCAGCGATCAGCCGACGCGGCAGATCTTCAGCATGTTGGTGCCGCCCGGCGCGCCCATCGGCTCGCCGCAGGTGATGGCGTACACGTCGCCGGTCTGCACGATGCCGCGCTTCTTCAGATGGGCTTCGGCCTGCATCAGCGCGGTGTCGCGATCGCTTTCGGAGTCCATCAACAGCGGCCGCACGTTGCGGTAGAGCGCCATCTTGCGCTGCGTCGCAAGGCGCGAAGTCAGTGCATACATAGGGATATGGGCGCGGTGCCGGCTCATCCAGAGCGGCGTGGACCCCGATTCGGTCAGCGCGACGATGGCCTTGGCGCCCAGGTGGTGCGCGGTAAAGAGCGCGCCCATCGCGATCGACTGGTCGATGCGGCTGTAGCTCTGGCCGCTGAAATCGGCGTCGAGGTGCGGGTCTTCCGCCGCCTCCGCGGCTTCGCAGATCTTGCTCATTTCCTGCACGGTCTCGAGCGGATAGCGCCCGGAAGCCGTCTCGGCGGAGAGCATCACGGCGTCGGTGCCGTCGAGCACCGCGTTGGCCACGTCGCTGACCTCGGCGCGGGTGGGCACCGGGTTGGTGATCATCGACTCCATCATCTGCGTGGCGGTGATCACGACCTTGTCCATCTCGCGCGCCATGCGGATCATCTTCTTCTGCAGCGCCGGGACGGCCGCATTGCCGACCTCGACCGCGAGGTCGCCGCGGGCGACCATGATGCCGTCGCTCGCGCGCAGGATGTCCTCCAGCTTGGGGATGGCTTCTGCGCGCTCCATCTTGGCGATCATCCCCGGCTTGTGACCGAATTCGGCCGCTGCCACGTTGCAGAGTTGCCGCGCCATTTCCATGTCGGTCGCGTTCTTCGGGAAACTCACCGCCACGTAGTCGGCCTGGAAGCTCATGGCGGTCTTGATGTCCTCCATGTCCTTGGCCGTCAGCGCCGGCGCGGTCAGGCCGCCGCCCTGCTTGTTGATGCCCTTGTTGTTGGAGAGCTCGCCGCCCAGACGCACCTTGGTGTGCACCGCATCGCCCTTGACCGCCGTGACGTCGAGCACGATGAGGCCGTCGTTCAGCAGCAGGGTATCGCCGGCCTTCACGTCGCGCGGCAGGTCCTTGTAGTCGAGGCCGACTTCGTTGATGTCACCGGGCTCGGTGCGCGATGCATCGAGAACGAACTTCTCGCCCGGCTCCAGCCAGACCTTGCCTTCGGCGAACTTGCCGACCCGGATCTTCGGCCCCTGCAGGTCAGCCATGATCGCGACCTCGCGCCCGACGCGGCGGGCGGCTTCGCGGACCATCGCCGCGCGGTCGATGTGGTCCTGTGCCGTGCCGTGGCTGAAATTCAGCCGAACGACGCTGACCTTGTGCAGGATCATCTGTTCCAACAGGTCGAGCCTGCTCGAGGCCGGCCCAAGCGTCGCGACGATCTTGGTGGCGTGGCGGGGAAGGCGGGGCGTGCTCATTCAGGTCTCCGGTTGTGTATTCTGAACTGTATACACTTTTTCCACCAGCCGCCAGAGGCCTTACGCGGCTCTTTTTTCGAGGATCTCGAACGCGGGGAGCTTCTTGCCTTCGAGCACTTCCAGGAAGGCACCGCCGCCGGTGGAGATGTAGCCGACCTTGTCCTCGATGCCGTACTTGGCGATCGCGGCCAGCGTGTCGCCGCCGCCGGCGATCGAGAAGGCCTTGCTCTCTGCGATCGCCCGGGCGATCACCTTCGTGCCGTTTGCAAATGCATCGAACTCGAACACGCCGACTGGACCGTTCCACACGATCGTGCCGGCCTCACGCAGTTGGGCAGCCAGCAGTTCGGCGGTCTTCGGGCCGATGTCGAGGATCAGGTCGTCGTCGTCCACATCCTGAGCAGCCTTGATCGTCGCGGCGGCATCGGCCGCGAATGTCTTCGCCGTGACGACGTCGACCGGGATCGGCACACCGGCGCCGCGCGCGCGCATGGCTTCGATCACGGCCTTGGCTTCGTCGATCAGGTCGGGCTCGGCCAGCGACTTGCCGATCTTCAGGCCCGAAGCCAGCATGAAGGTGTTGGCGATGCCGCCCCCGACGACGAGCTGGTCGACCTTGTCGGCCAGGCTCTTGAGGATGGTGAGCTTCGTGCTGACCTTCGAGCCGGCAACGATCGCAGCCAGGGGGCGCTTCGGCTGGGCCAGTGCCTTGGTGATCGCATCGATCTCGGCCGCCAGCAGCGGACCCGCGCAGGCGATCTTCGCGAACTGGGCGATGCCGTAGGTGGTGGCCTCGGCGCGGTGCGCGGTGCCGAAGGCATCGTTGACATAGATGTCCGTCAGCGCGGCGAGCTTGCGCGAAAGCGCTTCGTCGTTCTTCTTCTCGCCCTTGTTCAGGCGGCAGTTCTCGAGCAGCACGACCTGCCCAGGCTGCACCTGGACGCCATCGACCCAGTTGGAAACCAGCGGCACTTCGCGGCCGAGCAACTCGCCGAGCCGCTTGGCGACGGGTGCCAGCGAGTCCTCGGGCTTGAACTCGCCTTCGGTCGGGCGGCCCAGGTGCGACGTCACCATGACCGCCGCACCGGCATCGAGCGCCTGGCGGATGCACGGCACCGAGGCGCGGATGCGCGTGTCCTCGGTGATGTTGCCCGCGTCGTCCTGCGGCACGTTGAGGTCGGCTCGGATGAACACGCGCTGGCCGGTGACTTTGCCTTGCGCACAGAGGTCGGTGAATCGAAGAACGTTCATGGGATGTCGGCGGAGTGAATGCGAATGAGGGCGCCCCGGCGGGCGGCAGCCGACATTGTAGGTTTCAGCCTCCGAGGCCGGGCTTGCGCACGAAGCCCTCGAGCAGCTCGACGAAGCTCGCCGCCGCGGGCGAAAGCGATCGTTTCGAGGCGCCGTAGATGCAGACTTCGCGGTGGAAGTCCGGCTGGTCGAGCCGCACCATCTGCAGGCCGTGCGCCCGCACGAGCGAAGCCGAGTACGTCGGGCACACCGTCAGCCCCAGCCCCGAGGCGACCATGCCCAGCGCCGTCGTCATGTACGAGACCTCCTGCGTGGTCGGTCGCATCATGAATCCGCGCGCCTGCGCATCCAGTTCCGGCAGCACGCGCTGGCGGAAGTCGCGCGTCGGAGCGATGAAGGTATAGGGCTCCAGCTCATGCCAGCGCACCTTGCGCCGCCGCGCGAACGGATGGTCGGGCGGACAGATCAGCCAGTGACGGTCGCGGAAGAGCGTGCGCCGCTCGATCGCGCTGTCGACCGCCACGTCCTGCCCCACCGCCAGTTCGACCTCGCCGGAGAGCACGCCGCTGAGCAAGTGCTCCGGCAGCGTGTCGGCCAGCCGCACGTCGACGTCCGGATGCCGCTCGCGGTACGCGGCGATCACGCGCGGCATCAGCGTGCAGGCCATGAGCTGCGGCGCGGCCAGGCGCAGCACGCCCTTCTTCTTGTCACGCAGGTCGGTGACGCCGGCGACCGCGCCCGCCAGATCGGCCAGCAGACGCTGCACCGAAGGCTGGAACTCGCGGCCCGCCTCGGAGAGCTGCACGCGCCGCGTATGCCGGTCGAAGAGCAGCACGCCCATCTCGCGCTCGAGCTCGCGCACCAGCACGCTGAGTGCGGATTGCGTGAGATGCAGGCTCGACGCGGCGGCGGTGAAGCTGCCGGTCTCGGCGACGGCGGCGAAGGCGCGCAACTGGCGCAAGGTGAGATTCATGGCAATTCTTCATCAATCGATGAATTTATTTCGATTGAATCATAAGAGGAAGCAAGGCCCAATCCACGCCGAGCCCCCTGCTGGAGACAACCATGCCTGTCGAGACCTCGCCTCTCGCACCACCGCCCATGCCCGCCGCCGTGCCGGTTCGCGGCCTGCACCATTTCGCCTGGCGCTGCCGCGACAGCGAAGAGACCCGCCGCTTCTACGAAGACCTGCTGGGCCTGCCCCTCACGCACGTGATCAAGAGCGACCATGTGCCGAGCACCGGCGAATACTGCCCCTACGTGCACATCTTCTTCCAGATGCGCGACGGCTCGTACATCGCCTTCTTCGACCTCGGCGACGACGTCGCCGCGCTGCCTTCGCCCAACACGCCGGCGTGGGTCAACCACATCGCGCTGCGCGTCGATTCGGTCGAGGACCTGATGGCCGCGAAGTCGCGGCTCGAAGCCGCCGGCGTCGAGGTGCTGGGCCCGACGGACCACCACATCATCGAATCGATCTACTTCTTCGATCCGAACGGCATCCGGCTCGAGTTGACCACGCCGACGGTGCCGCAGTCCGAGATGGACGCCCACGCCCTCAAGGCCCGCGCGGCACTGGACGCATGGACCGAACGCAAGGCCGGGTTGCGAAAGGCGGCGCATGGCTGATCTGCAACTCGCCGTCATCGACGTCAAGCCGGGCGCCGCGCTCGAAAGCCAGTCGGGCCTGCAGATGCTGCGCCCGCGCATCTACGGCGCGTATCGCGCGCCGGCCGGACCGAAGAAGCTCGCCGCGATCGTGATGCACCCGACGAGCAACTTCATGGGCCATTACCTGATCGGCCCGCTGGCCGAGCGCGGCATCTGCTGCATGGGGCTGAACTCACGCTACATGGGCAACGACACCGTGCTGCTGATGGAGCGCGCGATCCAGGACCTGGGCGCGGGCGTGAAGCACCTGCGCGCGATGGGCTACGAGAAGGTCGTGCTCATCGGCAACTCGGGCGGCGCGGCGCTCGCGAGCTTCTACCAGGCGCAGGCCGAGAAGCTCACGGCGCACCACTTCGCGGACGGCGATCCGACGCACCTGCATCCCGGCGATCTCCCGCCGGTGGACGGCATCGCGCTGTGCGCCGCGCACCTCGGGCGCACGCGGCTGATGCGCGACTGGATCGACCCTTCCGTGACCGACGAGCACGATCCGCTCTCGGTCGATCCCGAACTCGACATGTACGACGCGCGCCATCGCGTGCCGTACGACGCCGACTTCCTCGCGCGCTTCAGCGCAGCGCAGAAGGCGCGACTGGACCGCATCGAGCACTGGGCGCTGGAGCGGCTTCGCCAGCTTCGCAGCACGCCGGGCGCACCGCGCGACCAGGCCTTCATCGTCTACCGCACGCATGCGGATCCGCGCTGCGTGGATCTCTCGCTCGACCCGAACGACCGGGCGCCGGGCAGCGTCTGGGGCGATGCACGGCAAGTGAATTACTCATGCAACGCGATGGGCCGCACCACCTCGCTCACCGCCTTTCTCTCGCAATGGTCATCGCGTTCGCAGGCCGATGGCCCGACGAACCTTGCACGCACCACCTGCCCCAAGCTGCTGTTGACCTACACCGCCGACCAGTCCACCTTCCCGAGCACGCGCGACGCATGGATGGCGGCCGGCGGCGATCGCATCCGCAATGTCGACATCGTCGGCGGCAACCACTACCTGGCGGGCCAGCCGGAACTGGTTCCGAAAGCTGCCGACGCGATCGCCGAATGGGCGCACGCCCTGTGAACCCACAGCATTCCCCAATGGAAACCTTCACCTTCGCTCCCCCCTATGAATTGCCGAGCTGGCCGTTCGTGCCGCCACCGGAACTGCAAAGCACGTCGGTCGTGCGCCATCCGATCGTGATCGTCGGCGCCGGCCCCGCCGGGCTCACGCTCGCCTGCGACCTCGCGCGCCGCGGCGTGCGCGCGGTGCTGCTCGACGAGGACGACACGGTCGGCGTGCGCGGCGCTTCGTCGCGCGGCATCTGCTATGCGCAGAAGAGCCTGGAGATCTTCGCGCGGCTCGGCATCTACGAGCGCATCGCGGACAAAGGCATCACCTGGGCGTTCGGCCGTACCTTCTCAGATGACACCGAGGTCTACAACTTCAACCTGAAGACCGACAGCGTCTCTGTGCAGCCGCCCTTCATCAACCTGCAGCAGTTCTACATCGAGTGGTTCCTGGTCGATCGCATCAACGAACTCGGCCTGACCGACCTGCGCTGGAAGAACCATGTCACGCAGGTCACGCCGCTCGCCGACGGCGTACGCCTCACGGTGGAAACGCCGGCGGGCAGCTACACCATCGAGGCCGACCACCTCATCGACGCCACCGGTGCCAACAGCCCGATCCGCACGCAGCTCGGTATCGAGGCGCATCCGTCGCGCAGCACCGACCGCTGGTGCATCACCGACGTGCGCTTCAAGAAGCCGCTGCCGGTGGAGCGCTGGACCTGGGTGGACGCGCCCTTCAACGACGGCCGCGCGGTGTGGCAACACCTGATGGGCGACGGCGTCTGGCGCATCGACTACCAGATGCCCGAGGACTGCGACACCGCCTACATCAGCAAGCCTGAAGTGGCCGGCGCGCGGCTGCGCGAACAGCTCGGCCCCGGCGTCGAATTCGAGTTCGTCTGGATCGGTCCCTACGGCTACCGCGACCATCTGCTCGACAACTTCCGCCACGGGCGCATCCTGTTCATCGGCGATTCGGCGCACGTCGTGAGCCCCTTCGGCGCGCGCGGCGGCAACAGCGGCATCCAGGATGCAGCGAATCTCGGATGGAAGCTCGCGCTCGTCACCCGAGGGCTTGCGGACGATGCGCTGCTCGACACCTACGACGCCGAGCGCCGCCCCGCCGCGGTGGAGAACCTGCGCGTCACCAGCCGTTCCGCGCGCTTCCTCGCGCCACGCTCGCCGGCCGAGCACACGATGCGCCGTGCGGTGGTCGCGCTCGCGCAGCGCTACCCGTTCGCTCGCGCGCTGGTCAACACCGGCCGCATGTCGGTCGCCAACGACTATCCTGCTGCGAGCCATCTGCCGACCGGCGCGAAGACAGTTCAGAACCTCTCGCTGCAATGGCAGGGCGGAACGCCGACCACGATCGCACAACTGCTCGCGGAAGGCACGCAATGCCTCGGCCTCTGGTTCGCGCCGACGCGCGCGCAGGCCGATGCGATCGCGGACATCGATGCCTCGTTGCCGCTGCGGCTCGTGGCGGTCGGCGGCGACAGCGGCCTGCCCACCCTGCAGCCCCACGACGTGCTGGCCCGGCATCTCGGCGGTGCAACAGCCGGCAGTCTTTGCATCGTGCGGCCGGACGCCTATCGCGGCGCCTTGCTGCACGACCCGTCGCCCGCATCGATCGCCACCGCGCTGCGCACCGCGCTGGCGCAACGCTGACCCCGGAGAACCATGATCACCGAGCCCCACATCCCCGACCCCGACGGCTTCTACGCGGCCTGGATCGCCGCGCACGAGGGCCTCACCGAAGCCCAGAGCGCCGACTACAACGCCCGCCTGGTACTGCTGCTGGCCAACCAGTGCGGCGACCAGGCCGTGCTGCTGGACTGCATCGCCGCCGCCCGCGAAGGCGGCACGCCCTGAGCCACCGACAACCACCGCTACCCCACATGAACACAACCGTCTCCTTCGCTTCTGCCGCCGACACCCGAGAGCAGAAGCCGCAGGTGCGCGAACTCGCGCCCAACGTCTACGGCTACATCAGCGACTTCGATCCCAACTGCGGCTTCATCGTCGGCGACGAGCACGTGGTGCTGATCGACACCCGGCCCACGCCGCGCATGGCGCGCGACTTCCTGGCCGACATCCGCAAGGTCACCGACAAGCCGATCAAGTTCATCGTGCTCACCCACTACCACGCGGTGCGCGTGATGGGCGCGAGCGCCTTCGGCGAAGTCGAGGCGATCATCGCGAGCAAGGGCACGCTCGACTGGGTGCGCGAGCGCGGCCAGGCCGATTTCGATTCGGAAGTCGGTCGCTTTCCGCGCCTCTTCGCGGGCGTCGAGGAAATCCCCGGCCTCACCGAGCCGACGATGAGCTTCGAGCGCGAGATGAGCCTCTGGCTGGGCCAGCGGGAAGTGCGCCTGATGTGCCTCGGCCGCGGCCACTCGGGCGGCGACACGGTTGCATGGCTGCCGGATTGCGGCGTGCTCTTCTCTGGCGACGTGGTCGAGAACCGCTGCGGCGTGTATGCCGGCGATGCCTACATCCAGGACTGGGCCGGCACGCTCGATGCCGTCGCGGCGCTCAAGGCGCGCGTGCTGGTGCCCGGTCGCGGCGCGGTGGTGCGGGGCGAAGGCGCCTGCGCAGAAGCCGTCGAGCTCACCAAGGCCTTCCTCTCGACCCTGCTCGACAGCGTGCGCGCCGGCATTGCCGCCGGCGACAGCCTGCGCGGCTGCTTCGAGCGCGCCGAGCAGGCGATGAAACCGCGCTTCGGCGACTGGCCGGTCTTCCAGCATGTGCTGCCCTTCGACGTGTCGCGCGCCTATGACGAACTGCGCGGCATCGAGCACCCGGTCATCTGGACCGCCGAGCGCGACCGCGAGCTCTGGCAGGTGCTTCGAGGCTGATCCGCCCCTATCTTTCAAAAAAAACGGAGACAAACCGAATGCGACGACTTCTCAAGCTGCTGGCCGCCAGCCTCGCGATCACCCTGGCGAGCCACGCGCCGGCCCAGTCCACGTATCCCACGCAACCCGTGCGCTGGATCGTCCCCTACGTCGCAGGCGGCGGCACCGACAACCTGGCCCGTGCACTCGCCGAGGCGATGCAGCCGTCGCTCGGCCAGCCGATCGTGATCGACAACCGCCCCGGTGCATCGACCAACATCGGCGTGCAGGTGATGATGCAGGCCAAGCCCGACGGCTACACGATCATGCAGGCCGAGAACGCCGCGCTGCTCTTCAACGAGCACATGTTCGCGAAGCTGCCGTACAAGCCCGCGACCGACTTCACCTACATCGGCGCCATCGGCCGCTTCCCGGTCGCGCTGGTGGTGCATCCGGACTTTCCGGCGAAGACGGTCGCGGAGTTCGTGAGCTACGTGAAGGCGCATCCGCAGAAGGTGAGCTACGCATCGCCCGGCAACGGCTCGCCGCACCACATGGCGATGGAGCTCTTCAAACAGAAGGCCGGCATCGACATCCAGCACGTGCCGTACAAGGGTGCCGCGCCGGCGATGACCGACGTGATGGGCGGGCAGGTGCCGGCCATGATGCTGGACCTCGCCTCCGGCCTGCAGGTGATCAAGTCCGGCAAGGTCCGGGTGCTGGCCATCGCGCTGCCGCAGCGCGCCGCCGCCTTGCCCGACGTGCCGACCTTCACCGAACTCGGCTTCAAGGACGTCAACGCCTACGCCTTCCACGGCCTGATCGGCCCGGCCGGCATGTCCAAGGAAGTGGTGGCGCGCCTGAACAGCGAGCTGAACAAGGCGATGCAGGCGCCGAAGGTGGTCAAGCTCTTCGCCGAGTTCGGCTTCGAGGCCCTGCCCGGAACGCCGGAAGACTTCTACAAGCTCGCGCGAGGCGAGAACGAACGCTGGGGCCGGATCATCAAGACGGCCGGCGTGCAACTCGACTAGCGGTGCGGCGATGGCGAAGTGATCTCGTGCATGATCGCTTCGCCCCTCTATCGAAGACGCCGACATGCACGTGAAACGACATCTGCTGCCCACGCTGGCGCTTTCGCTCTGCCTTGCACAGGCCCACGCCGCGAATGCGTCCCAGTCCGCACAGTGCCCCGCACCTGTTCCCGATTCGACCCGCTGCTACACCGGCGAGGACGGCGCCGGCGCCTTCTACGTGATCGCGATCCCGAAGGACTGGAACCGCGTGCTCGTGATGCACGCCCACGGCGGCCCCGAGACCGGACCGCCGAAGCTGGAGCGCAGCGAGGAAGACCTCAAGCGCTGGGCCGTGACCGTGCGCGCAGGCTACGCATGGGCCGCGTCCACCTACCGGCGCGGCGGCTACGGCGTGACGATGGCGGCGGAGGACACCGAGCGGCTGCGTCAGATCTTCGTGAGCCACTTCGGCACGCCGCGCCGCACGCTGCTACACGGGCAGAGCTACGGCGGCGGCGTGGCTTCGAGGGCCGCGGAGCTGTATGCACCGCCCGGCGCGAAGAGTCCTTACGACGGCCTGGTGCTGACCAGCGGCGTGCTCGGCGGCGGCAACAACGCCTACGACTTCCGGCTCGACCTGCGTGTGGTCTACCAGTACGTGTGCCACAACCACCCGCGGCCCGACGAGCCGCAGTACCCACTCTGGATGGGTCTGCCGAAGGATTCGAAGCTCACGCGCGCGGGACTTGCCGAACGGATCAAGGAGTGCACCGGCGTCGGCCTGCCCGCGGCGCAACGCACGCCAGAGCAGGCGGCGCGGCTCAAGACGATCCTTGCCGCCACGAAGATCGAGGAACGCTCGCTGGTCGGCCATCTGTCGTGGGCGACCTGGCTGTTCCAGGATCTGGTGCAGTTGCGGCTGGAAGGTCGCAACCCCTTCGGCAACATCGGCGTGGTCTATCGCGGCTCGAACGACGACGCGGCGCTGAATTCGGGCGTCGCCCGTTATGCGGCCGACCCGCAGGCGCAGGGCGAACTGGCGGCCGACAGCCTGCCCAGCGGCCGCACCTCGCTGCCGACGGTGACGCTGCATGCGATCGACGATCCCACGGCCTTCGTCGAACTGGAAGACCTTTACCGCCGCATCCGCGAATCCGCCGGCACCAGCGACAAGCTGGTGCAGACCTTCAGCGCCGAGCGCGAGCACAGCTACCTGAGCGATTCGGAATATCCGGCGCTCTTCACCTCGCTGCTCGATTGGATCGACAAGGGCGAGAAGCCCACGCCCGAGAGCATCGCGCTACTGTGCAAGGCCGTGATGCCGCGCTATCGCCCGGACGGGAAGAACGACTGCCACATCCAGCCGGGCTGGCATCCGGCTTCGCTGGAAAGCCGGGTCGCGCCGCGATCGCCCTGAGCGCCTACCAGCCGAGGCCCAGGTGCAGCGGCAGGTAGACCGCCATGCCCGCGAGCATCGTCCCGAGCACGCCGCCGCGCCAGAAGTAGTAGAGGACGCCGGCGACTGCGCCATAGAGACGCGCATCCTGCAGCGTCGTCGTGAGATGGCCCTGCGTCATGACGACCTCGGGAATCACCACCGCCGCCAGCGCAGCCGCCGGCGCGTAGTGCAGGGCGCGATGGGCCCAGTCCGGCAGGCCCCAGGGGCGATCGAGGATGAAGAAGAAGCAGCGCGTCAACACGGTGACGCCCGCGAGGCCGACGATGACCGCCAGCGTCCAGAAATCGGTCTGCCCGCTGGCAAGGCTCAATTGTCATCCTCCGCGTCGGGATCGAGCCCGAACTGCTTTTCGAGCCAGAAGCACAGCAGCACCGCAACGCCGATGCCCGCGACGATGTTGAGCTTGAGCGGCAACGCATAGGCCGCGACCGCAGTGGCCCCGGCGATCACCACCGCCAGCACGCGAAGACGCGTGGTCGCCATCGAGCAGACGATCGCGACCAGGCTCAGGACGCCCGCGAAACCCAGGCCCCAGCTCTGGGGAATCATGTTCGCCAGCACGATGCCGAGCAGGCTCAGGACCATCCAGGAGCACCAGGTCACGCAGTAGTTGCCGGTGAGATAGGCCTCCTGCGCGCGCTTCTCGGCTTCGGTTTCGGGCGGCCGGGTGTACCTGCGGGTGAACATCGCGTAGCTCATGTCGGCCGTGAGATAGCCGTGCGTCATGCGGCGCCAGCGCGGCATGTGCATGAGATACGGTCGCAGGTGGAGGCTGAAGACCACGAAGCGCAGGTTGACGCAGAAGCCGGTCGCCAGGATCACCCAGGCGGGCGCGCCGGCGATCAGCAAGGGGATGGATGCAAGCTGCGAGCTGCCCGCGTAGACCAGCAGGGTCATCGCGACCGCCTCGACCACGCTCATGCCGGACTTGAGCATCGCGACCCCGGTCATGAGGCCCCAGGCGCCGATGCCGAGGGCGATCGGCGACATGTCGCGAATGCCTTCGCGAAACTCCGGTTGGCTGCGGACGGACGAGGAGAGAAACATCAGCCGAAGACCTGTCCGGGCTTCACGTCGAAGCCCCGCAGGAAATCGGCCACCGGCAGGCGCTTGCCGCCTGCGCGCTGCAGTTCGGAGACGACGACCGTCGAGCCCTGGGCGGCGACTGCAATACCCGCCCCGCCGACGGCAAGAACGGTACCGGGCGCTTCGGACGGTGCATCCCCGCGCGCTTGCGCGGCCCACAGCTTGATGGTCTCGCCGTCGAGCACGGTGCTTGCACCGGGAAACGGATCGAACGCGCGGACGCGGCGAACGATCGCGTCGGCGCCCTGCGACCAGTCCACCTGCGCCTCGGCCTTCTCGACCTTGTGCGCGTAGGTCACGCCCTCCTCGGGCTGCGCAACGGCGCGGAGCGCGCCGGCTTCCGCCTGCTTCAGCGCCTGGACGATCATGCGGCCGCCGAGCGCGGCCAGCCGGTCGTGCAGACGGGCGGTGTTGTCGTCGCCGACCGGAACGGCTTCGCGCAGCAGCATGTCGCCGGTGTCGAGGCCAGCGTCCATCTGCATGATGGTGATGCCGGTCTCGGCGTCGCCGGCTTCGATCGCGCGATGGATGGGCGCGGCGCCGCGCCATCTGGGCAGCAGGCTCGCGTGGATGTTGAGGCAGCCGAGCCGCGGCGCATCGAGCACCCACTGCGGAAGGATCAGGCCGTAGGCGGCCACCACCATGACCTCGGCCTTCGAATCCGCGATCGCAGTGCGCGCGGCTTCGGCGTCGCCCGGATACTTGCCGTCCAGTCGCAGGCTTCGCGGCTGGATCACCGGCCAGCCGCGCGACACCGCGAACTGCTTGACCGGCGAAGCCTGCAGCTTCATGCCGCGGCCCGCCGGGCGGTCGGGCTGGGTCAGCGTGAGGACGATCTCGTGGCCGGCAGCGGCGATGGCTTCCAGCGCGACGCGGGCAAACTCGGGCGTACCCGCGAACGCAACCTTCATGGCGCTCACCGGTTGATCAGAAAGACGTTGAGGTCGTCGCCCGTGTGATAGTGGTCCACCACGCCGTCCGGCCTCACATAGATATAGAGCAGCCGGCGCGCATTCATGGACTTGTAGCGCCAGGTCCAGATATCGCCGTTGAAGGAGGTCACGCGGGTGATCTCGTAGGGCCGCCCGTACGTGCGCAGCACATCGTCGATGCGCCAGACGCCGGGCTTGATGGTGCTGTCGAAGAGCCCTTCGAAGAGTTCCTGGCGGACGGATACCACATGGCCGCTCGCGTCGACGTCGATGTTCGAGACCTCGAAGCCCATCGGCGCGCGGGAATACTGGAGCCGCTCGCCGCCGCCCTGCAACGGATAGGTGGCCGTCGGTGTACCCAGTTGCTGAAGTGCCTGGTCGCGCGCGGTGCCGAGCGGCAGTCGCGTCGGCTCGCTGGCACACCCCACCAAGGCAGACGCCACCACGACGGCCGCGAGCCAGGAACGCTTCATGATTAGCGACGCCCTTCGCGCTGATCGAGTTTCTGTTCTTCGCGCTGCTGCTTGAGCAACTTGCTCTTGATGCGGTTGCGCTTGAGCGGCGAGAGGTACTCGACGAAGACCTTGCCCAGCAGGTGATCGAGTTCGTGCTGGATGCAGACCGCGAGCAGGCCGTCGGCTTCGATGGTCTGCGGCTCGCCCTCGGCGTCGAGCGCCGTCACGCGCACGGCGGTGGAGCGCTCCACGCCGTCGTAGATGCCCGGCACCGACAGGCAGCCTTCCTCGTTGACGACTTTTTCGTTGCTCGCCCAGACAATCTCGGGATTGATGAGCACCAGGGGCTGGTCGCGGTCCTCGGACACGTCGATCACGACCAGCCGCTCGTGCACATCGATCTGCGTGGCGGCGAGCCCGATGCCATTGGCGTCGTACATGGTCTCGAGCATGTCGGCGACCAGTGTCTTGATGCGCGCATCGACGCCCTGCACCGGTTTGGCCACCGTGTGCAGGCGAACGTCGGGGTAACTCAAAATGGTTCGTTTTGACATGAAAGCGAGGAAAAGTTGTCGCTATTTTCGCCATTTCCGCGACGGCCCGGAGCGGCTGGCGGGATTTACATTGCCCGATCTGGGGCTTCAGCGCAAAATTCGTAGCAAATTGTGAGGATTCGTACGTTCTGCGTGGCGCAGTGTGTGCACACCATCAACCATGAATAAATTCCGAATCAACGAACATCTTTGTCCCCGCCTCTTCGCCACGCTGGCAGCCTTTGCCGTGGCGGGTCTTGCAGGTACGACGGCATCCGCACAAAACTATCCCGTCACGCCCCAACAGCGCGCCACCGCCCAGCAGACGGCGCAGGCCGGCATTCCCATCAGCGAGCTGGCGCCCAATGCGCCGGACGAATACACGGTCAAGCCCGGCGACACGCTGTGGGCCATTTCCCGCCTCTATCTCCGCAGCCCCTGGCGCTGGCCCGAGCTGTGGGGCATGAACATCAGCGAGATCTCGAACCCGCACCGCATCTACCCGGGCCAGGTGCTCTATCTCGACAAGACCGGCGGCCGTGCCCGCCTGAGCACCCGGCGCGGCTCCGGCGCGCCGGAAGGCACCATCAAACTGTCGCCGCGCACGCGCTATGAATCGCTCTCCGGCATGGCACTGCCGACGCTCAACCCGAGCCTGATCGAACCGTTCCTCGCCGAGCCGGTCGTGGTGGACGACAACACCCTGCTCACCGCTCCGCGCATCGTCGCGGGCAACGACAGCCGCGTGCTGCTGTCCCGCGGCGATCGCGCCTACGCACGCGGTGATGTCAATTCACCGCTCGTCGAGACAGCCGGCCCGATCCAGACCTTCCGTATCTTCCGCAACGCCACGCCGCTGAAGGACCCGGGCACCGGCGAGATCCTCGGCTACGAAGCCCAGTACCTCGGCAAGGCCCAGTTGCAGCGCGGCGAATCGACCCTGAGCGAAATGGTCGACGGCAAGGAGGTCGTCAGCGTCGTGCCGGCCACCATCGACATCATTGCCGCGCGCGAGGAAATGCGCGCCGGCGACCGCCTGTTGCCGGAGCCCGCGCGCCAGCTCCTGAGCTACGCACCCCGCGCACCGCAGCAGCCGATCGAAGGCCGCATCGTCTCGGTCTACGGCAACGCGGTGCAGTTCGCCGCGCAGAACCAGGTGGTGGCGATCAACAAGGGCCTGCGCGACGGCATCGAGGCCGGACACGTGCTGGCGATCCTCAAGAACGGCGAGACCATCGTCGACAAGACCGGCGCCGGCAAGGAAACCCTGAAGCTGCCGAACGAACGCATCGGACTGCTGATGGTGTTCCGCCCGTTCGAGAAGGTGTCCTATGCCCTGGTGCTGGAGATCAACGACACCCCGCGCATTGGCGATCTGCTCGTCAATCCCTGAGGCGGCTATCGGTTTCGAGTGGAACGCGAGGACCTCGCAGGCTGGCTGCGACTTGCGCTGACGCCCGGCATCGGCAGCACGACCGGGCGCAAGCTGCTGGCGACGTTCGGGCTCCCGTCGCAGGTCTTCGCGCAATCGCGGGACGCGCTCTTGCAGGTCGTGACCGATGCGCAAACGCATGCATTGCAGACGCTGCCCCGCGATTTCGAGGAGCAGCTCCGGCGCACCGCGGACTGGCTGCAAGGCACTGATGCTGACGGCGTGACCCGGCGCATCGTGACGCTGGGCGATGCGGGCTACCCGGCTTCACTGCTCGAAACTGCGGATCCGCCGTTGATGCTCTACCTGCTCGGCGCCCCGGCATTCGATCTGACGCAGCTCGACCGCAGCATCGGAATGGTCGGCAGCCGCAATCCCACCGCACAGGGCGAACAGACCGCGCGCGCATTCGCACGGGCATTCGGCGAGGCGGGTATCTCGGTGGTGTCCGGCCTTGCGCTGGGCATCGACGGCGCGGCGCACAGCGGGGCACTCGAGGCAGGCGGCGGCGCGGGCCGCCTCGCCACCGTGGCCGTGGTCGGCACCGGACTCGACCGCGTCTACCCCGCACGGCATCGCGATCTGGCCCACCGCATTGCGGCCCACGGGTTGATCGTGAGCGAGTACCCCCTCGGCACACCGCCGCTCAACCAGAACTTCCCAAAGCGCAATCGGATCATTGCCGGCCTCACCCGCGGCACGCTGGTCGTCGAGGCCGCGCTTCGCTCAGGTTCGCTGATCACCGCACGACTGGCCGCGGAGCAGGGCCGGGAGGTGTTCGCGATCCCCGGCTCGATCCATTCGCCGCAATCGCGCGGCTGCCATGCGTTGATACGCCAGGGCGCAAAGCTGGTCGAGTCGGTCGGAGACGTACTCGAAGAGCTGCAATTCGATGCGCCAGTTGACGCTTCACACCCTGCACACGCTGCACAGTCCGAGCAAGCCGCCGCTGAATCCGGCCTGCTCGCCGATCTCGGTTTCGACCCGGTCAGCCTCGATGCGCTGTGTGCCCGCACCGGCTACGGTGCGGCGCAATTGCAGGCCCGGCTGCTCGAACTCGAACTGGAAGGCCACGTCGCCCGACTTCCGGGCGGGCTGTTTCAGCGCGTCGCGCGAGGCTGAACCATGAACCAGTCCTTCACACAAACATCGTGGTCTTCACGCAACTGACGCGGCACGGCATCTTGACTGGGCTATATTGAACCCATGTTCGAAGTGCTTGTTTTTGTCTACGAAAGCTATTGGCGCGGCGATGCATGTCCCGCACCCGAACAATTGGGCCGCAAGCTCAGCGCACAAGGCTTCGATGCGGACGAAATCCGCGAAGCTTTGCACTGGCTCGACGGCCTAAGCCTCGCCACTCAGGGCATCCAGCTCATCCGGCATGCCGACGAGACGACCGCGACGGTCGGGATTCGCAGCCGGAGCGATGAGGTCATTCCCCAATCGCCGAACTCGATCCGCGTCTACTCGAACACGGAACAGGAGCACATCGGCGCCGAATGCCTGGGGTTCATCAGCTTCCTCGAATCCTCCGGCGTGCTGCCGACGGGCATGCGCGAGATCGTGATCGAACGCGCGATGGCCACGTCCGGCGAGCCGCTGACGATCGACGAGCTCAAGATCATCGTCTTGATGGTGCACTGGTCCACCGGGCTCGAGCCCGATGCGCTGGTGCTGGACGAGCTCTGCGACGACACCGACAGCCGTGTCGCACATTAGGCTCGCCCCCAGGCTTGCTCACTTCGTGTAGCCGCCACCCCCTACCGGGGGCGCAGTCGGCGGCCCGGCCAAGCCTGTTCCGCGACTGCCCGCGAACAGGCGTGCGCTGCGCGCCGCCGAAGACAGATCACGAACGACGTCGGTATTCACGGGCCGGCGAAGCTCGGCCGTTGGTGAAACACCGCGGAACCGGCTTGGCCGGTCCGCCGGTGTTGCCCCCCGGGTAGGGGGGTGCCCGAGCACACGCAGTGAGCGAGGCTGGAGGGCGAGCTAATTCAGCAGGCGCTCGGGGTTGGCGTCCAGCTTGGCCAGGGCCTCGCGGGTTGCGCGGACGGTGAGGGTTTCCTCTTCGGCGGGCACCAGCAGGCCGGCCTGCAGATAAGACGCCAGACGGCCCACCTGGATCAGGAAGCTGCGTCCGTCGCTGGACGCGAACAGGTGAAGCTGCTTGCGCTCGCTGCGCCACACGAACTGGACCTGGCTCACCCGGTCGTTGTGGTCGAGCATGAACCAGTTGCCCACCTGGAGTTCGTGCGCCCACGAAAGCATGTCTTCGCCCACCTTGGTGCCGGTGTCGGGCACGACCTCGATCGAGGCGGCATCCACGCCGAGCAGGAGCTCGATGCTGGCGGCGTCGAGCGGCACGTCCATCGTGCCCTCGTCGGACACGAAATCCTCGAGATTGGCGAGGCGCTTCGCCATCGCTTCGATCTTGGCCTGCGGGATCGCCTCGGTCTTCGACATGAACGCATCGGACAAGGTCGCGCCGATGGTCTTGATGTGCTGCTCCTGCGCGTCGCCGACGATGCCCAGCAGCGTCATGCCCTGGCGCAGGCGCTGGAGCAGCTTGGGAAGGTCCTGGATCACGCGGGTACGGTCGTTGCGGTTCGGCTTGGCGCTCGCAGCCCAGACGAGGTCAGACGCTGATCGCTTCAGCATCACGGTCTGCTCGTCCTGCGGCCCGTAGCGCAGCGCGGCGATGGCCAGAACTTCGGCCCAGACCTTGAAGAGGAACTCGCGGATCTCCTCGCGCACCGGCATGTCGTTGAGCATCTTGCGCAACTCGATGGTGTACTGGATCGCCATCGTCTCCTTCTGCTCGACCTGCTGCGCGACACTCATCACCTTCTGGGCGGTGTCGCTCTGCGTGAGGTATTTATTGAGGAAGGCGACGAATTCGTCGAACACCAGCTTGAACACCCGCTGGCCGGTTTCCGGGTATTGCTCGATCACCTGCACGACGCGGCGGATCTCGCCTTCGAGCGCACTGCCCGAAATGGCGGCGGCATCGAAGCCCATCACACAGGAGCCCATGCGGTCGATCAGCATGCGCGCCGGGTGCTGCAGGGTGCCGAAAAATTCGGGCTCGGCGATGGCCACGCGCAGCACGGGCATCTGCAGGCGCGCGAACCAGACGCGCGCCGAGAACGGGATGCGCTCCTCGGCGAGGATCGCCTGGAACATCAGCGCCACGATTTCCACCGTCGCCTTGTCGGCCGTCGTCGGCGCCCGCTTCTTGAGCTCGGCGCTGCGCCGCCGAAGGTCGACGGTGGCCTGGAGGACGGCCGTGGCCTCATCGCCGACGACATACTGAGACGCCGCGGCCTGGTAGGCGACCTCGGCATCCGCGATGGCCGCGGCAAAGGCCGGCGCGCCCCCCGCACCCATCGGCCCGCCCGCCCCATCGCCGGCGCCGGCTGCCGGTCGATGCTGCGTGATATCGCCGCCGATGCGCGCCGTCACGAAACGCTTGAGATTGAGCAGGACGCCCTGGGCGCGCTGGCGCGCAACAAGAAGCGGCGAGCCCCCGGTGGCGCCCATCACGTCGGCAGAAGACACGGCCGCGCCGCCGCGCCCTATGCCGACCCCGATCGCGGCCGGGGCGAAGCTGCCTGCAGGCAAGGCGTAGCCACCCCGTCCACCCGGCGGCAACTGCGCCGTCACGCCCATCGACGCGCTTCCCGAGGCATGGGAAGCCGCGAAGCTGCCGCCCAGCGCCGCCGCACCTGAATTGACCGAACCCGTGCGGCGCACGAAGCTCTTGAGGTCGATCTCCGGCATCACTTCCCGGCTGATCAGGTATGCGTTGGCGTCCTTGTAGGCCTTCAACATCGCATCGACCATGTGCGTCTGCATCTGGTCCTGAACCTTGGTCCAGAGCCCGCGGCTCAGGCCGCTGGCAAGCCACTGGTCGACCAGCACCTTCGCGAACGCCTCGGGCTTGAGGACGTCCTTGGCGTCGAGCTCGCTCGTCCCTTCGAGGTGCTGGATGCGCAGGCGCAGGTCGTTGAGCTCGAAGTTGGCCTTGTCCTGGATCGTCTGCGCGAGCCGCGACGACAGGATGTTCGTCTCGACCACCTCGTCGCCGATCAGCTCCAGGCGCAGCGAGTTGGAAGACGACCCGCCCGATGAACTGCTGGCCAGCGCCTTGCGCCACGCCTGGCGCGAATGCGCGACCCAGGCGGCCCCGTGCGACTGGAACGCCAGGAAGCCGTCCCGGTTCTCCTGCATGTCCCGGGAATTGCCGGTCTGCGAGGCCAACGCCACCAGCCGTTCGGTGATCGCATGGGCCACCGGCTCGATCACCCCCTCGGTGGCGGCGACGAAACGCTCGCGCGTCTCGCGGGAGATCTGGAGGGAAGAGGCGTGGGACCGCGTGCGCATGGAGGAGTGAGTCAGAACGTCTATTTGATTATTCGACAATCACGAGCTTGCATCGGGAAGGGAAAGCGCACAAGAGCCGACAATGCTCGGCAACCCCAACACCACGGTGACGCAGCGCCGGCCTTTCATGTTCAGACGGTCGCGCCCGCGTTCGGGTCGTCCGGATCGCCCTCGCGCTTGACCGGCCCCTTGACCAGATCCTCGCGCTTCACCCCCAGCCACATCGCGATGGCCGCGGCCACGAAGGCCGAGGAATAGATGCCGAAAAGAATGCCGATGGTCAGTGCCAGCGCAAAGTAGTGCAGCGTCGGGCCGCCGAAGAAGAACATCGACAGCACGACCAGTTGGGTCGAGCCGTGGGTGATGATGGTCCGGCTGATGGTCGAGGTGATCGCGTTGTCGATGACCTCGCGCGTGGACATCTTTCGATAGCGACGGAAGTTCTCGCGCACCCGGTCGAAGATCACCACCGACTCGTTCACCGAATAGCCCAGCACCGCCAGCACGGCAGCGAGCACCGCCAGCGAGAACTCCCACTGGAAGAAGGCGAAGAAGCCCAGGATGATCACCACGTCGTGCAGGTTGGCCAGCACGGTGGCCAGCGCGAACTTCCACTCGAAGCGGAAGGCCAGGTAGATCATGATGCCGACCACCACCATGCCCAGCGCCTTCAGACCGTTGGTGGTGAGTTCCTCGCCGACCTGCGGGCCGACGAACTCGGTGCCGCGCAAGGTGGCTGACGCATCGACCGCCTTGAGCGCCCCCATCACCTGCTCGCTCTGCTGGGCCGAGGTCTGGCCCTTCTGCACTGGCAGGCGGATCTGGATGTCGCGTGAAGTGCCGAAGTTCTGCACCAGCACGTCCTGGTAGCCGAGCTTGCCGATGGTTTCGCGCACCTTGCCGATGTCGACCGGCTGCTGGTAGGCCACTTCCATGACCGTTCCACCGGTGAACTCGACCGAGAGGTGAAGCCCGCGGTGGAACAGGAAGAACACCGCGAGGATGAAGGTGACGACCGAAACCGCGTTCAGCACCAGCGCATGGCGCATGAACGGGATCGTCTTGTGGATACGGAAGAATTCCATTTGGTCTGCCCCTTACTTCGCGTCGGCGGCGGCCTGGTTGGCCGGCTTCCACACGGTGCCGATCGACAGGGTCTTGAGCTTCTTCTTGCTGCCGTACCAGAGATTGACGAGGCCGCGCGAGAAGAACACGGCCGAGAACATCGAGGTGACGATGCCGATGCAATGCACCACCGCGAAGCCACGGATCGGTCCCGAGCCGAAGGCCAGCAGGGCGATGCCGGCGATCAGCGTGGTCACGTTGGAGTCGAGAATCGTGTTCCACGCCCGGTCGTAGCCGGCATGGATCGCGGCCTGCGGCGACGCGCCGCCGCGCAGTTCCTCGCGGATGCGCTCGTTGATCAGCACGTTGGAGTCGATCGCGACCCCGATCGCGAGCGCCATGGCCGCGATGCCCGGCAAGGTCAGCGTGGCCTGCAGCATCGACAGGATCGCCACCAGCAGAAGCAGGTTGACGGCCAGCGCGATCGACGAGAACAGGCCGAACAGCGCGTAGTACAGGCACATGAACACCATGATGGCCAGGAAGCCGTACATCACGCTGTTGAAGCCCTTCTGGATGTTGTCGGCACCGAGGCTCGGGCCGATGGTCCGCTCCTGGATGATCTCCATCGGCGCGGCCAGCGAACCGGCGCGCAGCAGCAGCGCGAGGTCGTTGGCTTCGACCACGTTCATGGCGCCGGAAATCTGGAAGCGGTTGCCCAGCTCACCGTTGATCGAAGGCGCAGTGAGCACTTCGCCGCGGCCCTTTTCGAAGATCAGGATCGCCATGCGCTTGTGCATGTTCTCGCGGCTGACGTCGCGCATGATGCGGCCGCCCTTGGCGTCCATGGTCAGGTCGACCTTGGGTTGCTGCGTCTGCGAATCGAAGCCGGGTTGGGCGTCCGTGAGGTTCTCGCCGGTGACGAGGACCTGCTTCTTCACGATCACCGGACGGCCGGTGCGATCGATGAACTTCTCGGAGCCGAACGGCACCGGGCCGGTGCCCTGCTCGGCCGCGCGGCCCTCGGCGCTCTCGTCGACCAGGCGCATTTCGAGCGTTGCGGTGCGGCCCAGGATGTCCTTGGCCTTCGCGGTGTCCTGCACGCCCGGCAACTGGACCACGATGCGGTCCAGGCCCTGCTGCTGGATGACCGGCTCGGCCACGCCCAGTTCGTTGATCCGGTTGTGCAGGGTGGTGATGTTCTGCTTGAGCGCGGCGTCCTGCAGCCGGCGTGCGGCCTCGGGCTTGATCGACAGCGTGAGCTTGTAGTCGGCGCCTTCCTGGCTTTCGACCGCGACCAGGTCCGGGAACTGGTCCTGGAGCAGCGCCTTGCCGGCATTGAGGCCCGCCGTGTCGCGGAAGCGCACCTCGA
Organism: Variovorax sp. YR216; assembly: GCF_900107745.1. Classification (GTDB taxonomy): domain Bacteria; phylum Pseudomonadota; class Gammaproteobacteria; order Burkholderiales; family Burkholderiaceae_C; genus Variovorax. The sequence goes on from NZ_FNRO01000008.1 coordinate 68,949, forward strand.
CGGTCTGGCCGACGCGCGTCACCGACGTGCCGCGAACGCCCTTGTCGCGCAGGCCGGTGCGGATGTCGCCCGCGAAGGATTCGGCGCGCTTGTCCATCGCGCCCTGCATGTCGACCTGCAGCAGGAAGTCCACGCCGCCGCGCAGGTCGAGGCCGAGGTACATGGGGAAGGCATGCAGCGCGGTCAGCCAGGACGGCGAGCGCGACAGCAGGTTGAGCGCGACCACATAGGGCGGATCGCTCGGGTCCGGCACCAGCGCGTGCTGCAGCACGTCGCGTGCCTTGAGCTGGTCGTCGGTGTTCGTGAAGCGGGCGCGCACCGAAGTGGCGTCGAGCGTCAGCAGGTCAGGCGCCAGTCCGGCGGCCTTGAGGGCTTCCTCGATCCGGGTCCGGGTACCAGCGTCGACCTTGACGGTCGACTTGGCCGCCGACACCTGCACTGCAGGCGCCTCGCCGAAGAAATTGGGCAACGCGTAGATCAGCCCTACCAGCAGCACGATCACGATGATCGCGTACTTCCAAACAGGATAACGATTCATGCTCGCCCCCAGGCTTCGCGCACTTCGTGTCGCTTCGCCAACCCCCTACCGGGGGCGCTGCCGGTGGCCCGGCAAAGCCGGTTCCACGGCAGCCCACGAACGCGGCGCGCTACGCACAGCCGCTGAAAAAGGTCTTTGCTCATTGGATATGGCCGGCGAAGCCGGGCCTGTTGGTGAAACACCGCGGAACCGGCTTCGCCGGGCCGCTGGTGTTGCCCCCGGTAGGGGGTGCCCGAGCACACGAAGTGAGCGAGGCTGGGGGGGAGCATTTACTTTATTGCGCCCTTGGGAAGCACCTGGACGACCGCGCTGCGCTGGATCTGGACTTCGACGCCCTTGGCGATTTCGATCGTCAGGTACTGCTCGCCGAGTTGGGTGATCTTGCCGAGCACGCCGCCCGCGGTGGCGACTTCGTCGCCTTTGGCCAGCGCCTCGATCATGGCGCGGGCTTCTTTCTGGCGCTTCATCTGCGGCCGGATCATGACGAAGTACAGCACCACGAACATGAGGAGCAGCGGCAGCATGCTACCGAGCGACGACATCATGTCACCGCCGCCGGCGGCGGGCGCGGACTGGGCGAAAGCAGAAGAAATGAACAAGGGAATCTCCAGCAGAGGGAAGAAAACAAGCGCGCCGGCCTCCCGCACAACACAGGAGGTCCGCCGGTCCGCGGCGATGCGAGCACGCCGCGCAGCGCGGGGCTTGGCCGCGCACAGCACCGGGCATTGTAGATGTTGCTCGCCCCCAGGCTGCGCGCACTGCGTGTCGCTTCGCCACCCCCCTGCCGGGGGCAACACCAGCGGCCCGGCAAAGCCGGTTCCGCGGTGTTTCGCGAACAGGCCTAGCCTGAGTAGGGGCTATGCCGCCGCCCGGGCGGGCTGCGGATCGCGCCACTTGCCCATCAGCTCGGCCCAGCGGGTGCGCGCCGCGGCCAGGTTGCGGTCCTTGACGTGGCCATAGCCGCGGATCTGCTCGGGCAGGCCCGCAATCTCGACGGCGAGCGCATGGTTGGCGGCGGTCAGCCCGCCAAGCACCTCGTCGATGCTCGCGCGGTATTGGCCGATCAGGGCGCGCTCGGTCTTGCGTTCCTCGGTGCGGCCGAAGACGTCGAGCGCCGTGCCCCGCAGCCCCTTGAGCTTCGCCAGCAGCCGGAAGCCGGTGAGCATGGCCGGGCCGAATTTCTGCTTCTGGAGCTGGCCCTTGGCGTTCTTCTTCGCGGTGAGCGGTGGCGCAAGGTGGTAGTTGAGCTTGAAATCCTTGCCCATCTGCCCCTCGAACATGCCCTCGATTCGCTGGAGGAAGGCCGGATCGCTCTGCAGTCGCGCGACTTCGTACTCGTCCTTGTAGGCCATCAGCTTGAACAGGTAGCGCGCCACCGCTTCACTGAGACTGGTCTTGCCCAGCGCCGACTCGGCCTTCTGCACCTTGGCGACGAAGGTCCTGTATTCCTCCGCATAGGCGGCGTTCTGGTAGCCGGTCAGGAACTCGACGCGCCGCGCAACCAGCGTATCGACCGAATCACGCTTCTTGAACTCGATGATCTGGCCAGGCTGGACGCGCTTTTGCACCTCTTGCGGCCGCTGCGCCGCCTGCCGGCCCCACTCGAAAGCCATCTTGTTGTTCTCGACCGCCACGGCGTTGAGCTCGATCGCGCGCATCAGCGACGCATGCTCGAGCGGGATCCACCCCTTCTGCCAGGCATAGCCCAGGATCATCGGGTTGACGTAGATGCTGTCGCCCATCAGCGAGGTCGCCGCCGCGTCGGCATCGAAGGCGCCGACCGCATCGGCGCCGACCGCGCGCGCGATCTCGGCCGCGCAGGCTTCCTGCGGGTTCTGCCAGTTGGCGTTGCGCACGAACGCTGCCGTGGGGCTGCTGTGGCTGTTGAGCGCGACGTGCGTGCGTCCTTCGCGCATGCGCGCCATCGTCTCGGCATTCACGCTGACCAGCGGGTCGCAGGCCAGCACCAGGTCGGCCGCCGCGGTGCCGACGCGCGTGGTGCGGATGTCGTCCTGCGTGTCGCCGATCAGCACGTGGCTCCAGGTCGCACCGCCCTTCTGGGCGAGACCGGCCGCGTCCTGCGTGACGATGCCCTTGCCTTCGATGTGCGCAGCCATGCCGAGAAGCTGGCCGATGGTGATCACGCCGGTACCGCCGACGCCGGCCACGACCACCCCCCAGACCAGCCCGCCCGCTAGCGAAGGCAGCGCCGGCTCGGCCAGCGCACCCAGCTCGGCGGGCGCCGCGCCCTTGCCCTTGGCCTTCTTCTTGAGCTGGCCGCCTTCCACCGTCACGAAACTCGGGCAGAAGCCCTTCAGGCAGCTCATGTCCTTGTTGCAGGTGCTCTGGTTGATCGTGCGCTTGCGGCCGAACTCGGTCTCCAGCGGCTCGACCGACAGGCAGTTGCTCTGCACGCTGCAATCGCCGCAGCCTTCGCACACCAGCTCGTTGATGACGACGCGCCGCGCCGGATCAACCGCCGTGCCCCGCTTGCGGCGGCGGCGCTTCTCGGTGGCGCAGGTCTGGTCGTAGATGATGGCCGTCGTGCCCTTGATCTCGCGGAACTCGCGCTGGATCTCGTCGAGCTCGTCGCGATGCCGCACCTTCACGTTGTCGCCCGGCACGTGCAGGCCTTCGTACTTCTCGGGCTCGTCGGTGACCACGACCACCTTTGCCGCGCCTTCGGCATGCAGGCTCTCGGCGATCTGCAGCACCGAGTGGCCCTCGGGCCGCTCGCCGACCTGCTGGCCGCCGGTCATCGCGACCGCGTCGTTGTAGAGGATCTTGTAGGTGATGTTCACGCCGGCCGCGATGCTCTGCCGGATCGCGAGCAGCCCGCTGTGGAAGTAGGTGCCGTCGCCGAGGTTCGCGAAGATGTGCTGCTCGTTCGTGAACGGCTGCTGGCCGACCCATGGCACGCCTTCGCCGCCCATCTGCGTGAAGCCGATGGTCGAACGGTCCATCCAGGTCGCCATGAAGTGGCAGCCGATGCCGGCCATCGCGCGCGAGCCTTCGGGCACCACGGTGCTGGTGTTGTGGGGGCAGCCCGAGCAGAACCACGGCTGGCGGGTCGCATCGGCCGCGCTGACGATCTGCGGACCGGCCATGGCGCGCTCCTTGGCTTCGAGAATGGCCAACTGCGCATCGATACGCGCCGCCATGTCGGCGCCGGCCGCCGCGAGGATGCCGGTCTTCTTGAGCCGCTGCGCGATCGCCTTGGCGATCAGCGCCGGGTTCAGGTCGGCATTGGCGCGCAGCAGGGTATGCGCGGTCGGGTTGGGCATCGACCATTCGCCGCCCGAGTAGCCCTCGGCCTCGTGCACCTCGCCTTCGTCGAACTTGCCGACCACGTTGGGCCGCACGTCGCCGCGCCAGTTGTAGAGCTCTTCCTTGAGCTGGTATTCGATGACCTGGCGCTTTTCCTCGACCACCAGGATTTCCTGCAGGCCGGTCGCGAAGTCGCGGGTGAGCTGCGCCTCCAGCGGCCACACCACCGCGACCTTGTGCAGCCGGATGCCGAGCTGCCGGCAGGCCGCGTCATCGAGGCCCAGGTCGATCAGCGCCTGGCGCGTGTCGTTGAAGGCCTTGCCGCTGGCCATGATGCCGAAGCGGTCGTTCGGGCCTTCGATCACGTTGTGGTTGAGCCGGTTGGCGCGGATGTAGGCCAGCGCGGCGTACCACTTGTAGTGCATCAATCGCGCTTCCTGCTCCAGCGCATGGTCGGGCCAGCGGATGTGCAGGCCGCCCGGCGGCATCTGGAAATCGGTGGGCATCACGATCTCGACGCGCTCGGGATCGATCATCGCGGTGGCGCTCGATTCGACGATCTCCTGGATCGTCTTCATCCCCGACCAGATGCCGGCAAAGCGGCTCATTGCGAAGGCGTGGATGCCCAGGTCGAGGATTTCCTGCACGTTGGCCGGGAAGAACACCGGCGTGCCGCAGGCCTTGAAGATGTGGTCGCTCTGGTGCGCGGCGGTCGAGCTCTTGGAGATGTGGTCGTCGCCAGCCACCGCGATCACGCCGCCCCACGGGGTGGTGCCGGCCATGTTGGCGTGCTTGAAGACGTCGGAGCAGCGGTCAACGCCCGGGCCCTTGCCGTACCAGATGCCGAAGACGCCGTCGAACTTGTTGGTGCCCGGCGGCGCGAAGCCCAGTTGCTGCGTGCCCCAGAGCGCGGTGGCCGCGAGCTCTTCGTTCACGCCCGGCTGGAAGACGATGTTCTGCTGCTTGAGGTACTTGCTGGCCTTCCACAGCGCCTGGTCGTACCCGCCGAGGGGCGAGCCGCGGTAGCCGCTGATGAAGCCCGCGGTGTTCTTGCCCTGCTGCTGGTCGCGCAGTCGCTGCAGCATCGGCAGCTTGACCAGCGCCTGGACGCCGCTCATGAAGGCGCGGCCGTAGTCCAGCGAGTATTTGTCGTCGAGCGTGACCGTTTCGAGGGCCTTGCGGATGTGCTCGGGTAGCGGGGCGTTCATCGTGTCTGTCTCCAGTGGGCTTTGCCTCGTGGGCGTGGCTTGCGCGGCGTCCGGGTTTGGATACCGCTCGGCCATCATGTCGCAAAGTGTATGCCTGCTCTTCTGACAGGTGTTTGCGTTCTTTGCCCATTCCGCACGCCTTTCAGAAAGACTCTTTCTTAAAATGCGTAGAAATGGAAAGCATCGATAAGTTCGACCTCGCAATCCTGCAAGAACTGCAGACCGACGGGCGACTCACCAACGCCGAACTCGCGCAACGCGTCGGCCTCTCGGCCGCACCCTGCTGGCGCCGGGTGCGCGCACTGGAGGAAGCCGGCTACATCAAGGGCTATCACGCCGAGATCGACCGGCACAAGATCGGGCTCGGCGTGCTCGCTTTCGTGCGTGTCGACACCGAACGCACCACCGGGGACCTCACGCGCAGGCTCGAGGACGCGATCCGCAAGCTGCCGGAAGTGATCGCCTGCCACTACATCAGCGGCACCGGCACCTTCGAACTCCAGGTGGTGGCGCAGGACCTCGACAGCTTCTCGCGCTTCGCACTTCAGCACCTCCTGAACCTGCCGAACGTGAAGGACATCCACACCAGCTTCTCGCTCGGCGAGGTCAAGGCGAGCCACGCGCTGCCCCTCGGGCATCTGGCCCTGCGCACCGCGCGCTGACACGCAGCCACAATAGCCTTCGATGCCGCCGATCTCTCCCCAGGAAATGCCTTCCGCCCGCGCGCTGCCGGCGCGCGTCGGTCCTCTCGAACCCCTGAAGCTCCCCGTGTTCCGCATGCTGTGGAGCACCTGGCTCATCGCCAACATCTGCATGTGGATGAACGACGTGGCGGCCGCGTGGATGATGACCTCGCTCACGACCTCGCCGATGTGGGTCGCGCTGGTGCAGTCGGCATCGACCCTGCCGGTGTTCCTGCTCGGGCTGCCGAGCGGTGCGCTGGCCGACATCCTCGACCGGCGGCGCTGGCTGGTCGCGACCCAGTTCTGGCTCGCCGGTGCGGCGATCGTGTTGTGCGCCGCGGTCGTGCTCGACCTCATGACCGCGCCGCTCCTGCTCGCATTGACCTTCGCCAACGGCATCGGCCTGGCCATGCGCTGGCCGGTGTTCTCGGCCATCGTGCCCGAACTGGTGCCGCGCACGCAACTGCCGGCCGCCCTCGGCCTCAACGGCATCGCGATGAACGCCTCGCGCATCATCGGCCCGCTGCTCGCGGGCACGCTGATCGCGAGCGCCGGCACGGTGTGGGTGTTCGGGCTTAACGCGGTGATGTGCGTGGCCTCGGGCTTCGTGGTGCTGCACTGGCGGCGCGAGCACACGCCGAGCCCGCTCGGCCGCGAGAAGCTGGTCAGCGCGATCCGCGTGGGCGTGCAGTTCGTGCGCCAGTCGCGGCGCATGCGCGCGGTGCTCACCCGGGTGGCGATCTCCTTCCTGCATTCGACCGCGCTGCTCGCGCTGCTGCCGCTGCTGGCGCGCAACCTCCATGGCGGCGGGGCCGGCACCTTCACGCTGCTGCTGGCCGCGATGGGCGCGGGCGCGATCGTGGCGGTGCTTTTCCTGCCCCGGCTGCGTCAGGCGATGGCGCGCGACCAGCTCGTCCTGCGGGGCACGATGCTGCAATCCGCCGCGGCGGCGGTGATGGCGGTCGCTCCGAATGCGTGGGTGGCGGTCCCGGCGATGCTCCTGAGCGGCATGGCGTGGATCACCGTCGCCAATTCGCTGTCGGTCTCGGCCCAGCTCGCGCTGCCTGACTGGGTTCGTGCGCGAGGCATGTCGATGTACCAGATGGGGATCATGGGCGCGAGCGCCTTCGGTGCCGCGCTGTGGGGACAGGTGGCCGAGATCACCTCACTCTATGTCAGCCTCGGCGTCGCGGCGGCGAGCGGCGTGGTGTGCATGTGGACCGCCGTGCGCTATGTGACCGACGGCGCCGGCGAGGAGGACGACACCCGTCCCGCCACCCAGGGCTGGGCCCAGGGACCACCCGACAGCCCGCCCGACGAGCAAGGCCGCGTGATCATCACGGTCGAGTACCTGATCGACCCCTCCCGCGCCGCCGCCTTCCGGCTGGTGATGCACGAGACGCGCCGCGCGCGGCTCAGCCAGGGCGCGATCGCCTGGGAACTGCTTCACGACATCGCCGAGCCCCATCGCTATGTCGAGCAGATCACCGACGAGACGTGGACCGAGCACCTGCGGCGCTTCCATCGCGCCACGGCAGCGGACATGGCGCTGCGGGAGCGGCGGCTGGCCTTCCACAAGGGCGAATCGCTGCCCGTGATCACGCGCTACATCGTCCATCGCTGAGTCACAATCCGCGGGCATGAGCTCCCGCCCGATCATTCCGATGGGGGCTCGCACTGCAGTGCGAAGCATGGAAGTTACCCAATGAACCATCGCCTCCTCGGCCTCTTTGTCGCATGTGCCGTCGTGCTTCTGGCGTTCGCAGCCCTCGCTGTGGCGCTGACGCGCAGCGACGGTGCGCCGCCGGGCACGATCCCTCCCCCCGCGCCGCCGGGAACGCTCCCGATCGCGGTGCTGGGCGACTCCAACAGCCACTCCTATCAGGACCGCGTTGCCTTTCCGCTCGGAAGCCACGAGCGCGGGGGCGCGCTGCGGGATCAGACCTTCCAGTGGACCGAGGTGCTCGCCCGGCTGCGCGGCAACGAACTCGACTTCGGCCCCTGGGTGCACTGGGGACGCCCGTGGTGGTCGGCCTGGGCACGCGATCGGGTGGGACTGCTGCCGTCGCGCACGCCGATCAAGGAAGACTACCTGTACAACTTCGCGACCTCCGGCGGCGCCTGCAAGAACCTCATGGGCGACGGGCTCGGCTTCCGGTATCCGCAGGTGCCGCGACTGCTTGCGTTGATGAAGGAACAGCCCGGGCGCTGGCAGAACGGCGTGGTCGTGATCTACATCGGCGCGAACGACTGGAATCCCTACCTGGACGTGATGGCGCGCGACCCCGACGCACCCGAACTGCGCCGCGTGATCGGCTACTGCACGCAACAAATCGGCCGCGCGATCGAGGCGATCCATGCCTTGCACCCCTCGGTGCGCATCCTGCTCGCCGGCATCACCAACCAGGGCGATGACCCGGCCCTGCACGGAAAGTACCGCGACGCGACCTCGCCATCCAACATCCGCAAGGCGCTCGCCGGTGCCAACGCCGCCTTTCGCGGGATCGCCGAGGCCGATCCGAAGCGGATCGCCTTCTTCGACGCCAATGCCTGGGCCGTGGAACGCTGGGGCGTCCGCGGCCCCCATGGCGAGCCGGACTTCAAATCCGTCCACCTCGGAAGACTGACGGTGACCCACACGATGGGCGACGAGCCCGGCAACACCATGCTCGTGGACGACCACGCCGGCCTCGCCTGGAACGTGCTCTGGGCGCAATCGATCCTCGCGCGGTTGCGTGAAGCCTTCGGGCTGCCGCTGACGCCGATCAGCGACGACGAGGCGGCGCGCTTCGTCGACGCGACCACCGCCAGGCCGTAGCCGCCTACTTGAAGAACAGCAGCCGCGTCACGAAAGTGTGGCCGGCCTCCGCGAACATCAGCCCGACAAGCACCAGCAGGGCCAGGGGCGGCATCAGGATCGCATAGACCAGCGACAGCCGTTCCCACGCCATGTGCATGAAGACCGAGACGATCAACCCCGCCTTCAGCAGCATGAAGAGGACGATGAGCGACCAGCGCAGCAGGCCCTGGAAGTGGAAGTAGTCGACCAGGTACGACATCGTGCTCAGCACGAAGAGCAGCCCCCATATCTTGAGATAGAGGCTGATCGGATGCTGCTGGCCGGTGCCGCTGGATGTGCCGGATGGATTCATGGTCGACCTCACCAGAGATAGAACAGCGCGAAGATGAACACCCACACCAGGTCGACGAAGTGCCAGTACAGGCCCGCGATCTCGACGATCTGGTAGTTGCCGCTCTTGTCGTAGTCGCCGCGCACGAGCTTGAAGGCCACCGTGAGAAGGTAGACGACGCCCGCGGAAACATGCAGCCCGTGGAAGCCGGTGATCATGAAGAAGGCCGAGCCGAATTGCGCCGCGCCCATCGGATTGCCCCAGGGCCGCACGCCCTCCTCGAGGATGAGCTTGGACCATTCGAAGGCCTGCATGCCCACGAAGATCTCACCGAAGGTGGCGGTCACGATCATCAGCGTGGCCGCGTTGATCTTGTCGCGGCGGTAGGCGCAGTTGACCGCCATCGCCATCGTGCCGCTGCTGCTGATGAGGATGAAAGTCATGATCGCGATCAGCAGCAACGGCACGTTCGCACCGCCGACATGAAGCGCGAAGACTTCGCTCGGATTGGGCCAGTTCGCGGTGGTCGACACGCGCACCGTCATGTAGCCGATGAGGAAGCAGCTGAAGACGAAGGTGTCGCTCAAAAGGAAGATCCACATCATCGCCTTGCCCCACGAGACGTGGAAGGCGCGGCGGTCGGACGACCAGTCGGTGACCAGGCCGCGCAGCCCTTCGGCGGCGGCGCCCGCGGTGGCGTGAGGTGCAACGGTCACGGTGCTCATGGAGGCCCTTTCAGACAGTGCCGCAGATGAAGCGCGCCACCTCCGGCGTGACCCAGGCGAGCAGCGCGAACAGCGCCAGCCACACCGCCAGCATGAAATGCCAGTAGCGTGCGCACAGCGCGATGCGCCAGCCGCCATCGATCGTCTCGCGCCGGAAGGTGCGCATCACCCAGCCCCACGCGATCAGCCCGCCGGCCACGTGCAAGCCGTGCATGGCGGTCAGCAGATAGAAAAAGCTGCCGGCCGGGTTTCCGGCAGGCATCACCTGCGCATTTAGCAGCGCGTTCCAGGCCCAGAGCTGCGCGCACAGGAATGCGATCGCGCAAAGGCCGCCGGCGAGCAGCAGTCCGCGCGTGCGCATCGCGTCCGCGCGACGCGCCGCCGCGCTCGCGCGCTGCAAGGCCAGGCTGCCGGCGACGAGCAGCGCCGTGCTGATCCAGAGCTGCCGCGGCAGCGCGAGCGTCACGGCATCGCTGCTGTTCATGCGCATCAGGTAGGCCATCGCGAAGAGCGAGAACAGCGCCGTGACCACGCCCATGAAGACCCAGAGCCCGATGCTCGCCGCGTTCGCGCGGGCCTCGCCGGGACCGGTGCCGCGGTCGATGCGCGGGGCGACCCATGTCGCGGTCATGCCGGCACTCCATGGGCCTCGCCCTTGCCGTGCGCTTCGGGCTCCACGCCACCGGCTTCCAGCGGGGCGTTCTGCGGGATGAAGTCCTCCTTCGCGCCGGGCGTTCCGTAGGCGTAGGCCCAGCGATAGACCACCGGCAGGTGCGGCCCCCAGTTGCCGTGCGGCGGCGGCGTCGTCGGCGTCTGCCATTCGAGCGATGCAGACTTCCAGGGATTGGCGGTCGCAGGCCGGCCGCGCCACAGGCTCCACGCGAGGTTGGCGATGAAGACGAACTGCGCGGCGCCGACGATGAGCGCGACCACCGTGATGAACTCGTTCAGCGCGAACGCCGATTGCGGAATGAACTTGTACCCGTCGAAGTTGTAGTAGCGCCGCGGCATCCCGAGCACGCCGAGGTAGTGCATCGGGAAGTAGATCAGGTAGGTGCCGAGGAAGGTGATCCAGAAATGCAGGTGCCCGAGCCGGTCGTCCAGCATGCGGCCGGTGACTTTCGGGTACCAGTGATAGATGCCGCCGAACACCACCAGAAGCGGCGCCACGCCCATCACCATGTGGAAGTGCGCGACCACGAAGTAGGTGCCCGACAGCGGGATGTCCACGCTCACGTTGCCGAGGAAGAGCCCTGTGAGCCCGCCGATCGCGAAGGTGCAGACGAAGGCCAGCGCGAACAGCATCGGCACCGACAGGTGGATGTCGCCGCGCCACAAGGTGAGCAGCCAGTTGTAGACCTTGATCGCCGTCGGCACCGCGATGATCAGCGTGCTGGTCGCGAAGAAGAAGGCGAAGTACGGATTCATGCCAGCCACGAACATGTGGTGCGCCCACACGACGAGGCTGAGCACGCCGATCGCGACGATCGCCCACACCATCATCCGGTAGCCGAAGATGCATTTGCGCGCGTGCACGCTGATGAGGTCGGAGACGATGCCGAAGGCCGGCAGCGCCACGATGTAGACCTCGGGGTGCCCGAAGAACCAGAACAGGTGCTGGAACAGCAGCGGGCTGCCGCCCTTGTAGTTCGTGACCTGTCCCATCGACACCAGTGCCGGCATGAAGAAGCTGGTGCCCGCCGTGCGGTCGAGCAGCAGCATCACGCCGCTGACGAACAGCGCCGGGAAGCCCAGCAGCGCGAGGATGGTCGCGACGAAGATGCCCCAGACGGAGAGCGGCATGCGCATCAGCGTCATGCCCTGGCAGCGCGCCTGCAGCACCGTGGTCACGTAGTTGAGGCCGCCCATCGTGGTCGCGACGATGAAGATGACGAGCGACACCAGCATGAGCTGGATGCCGCCCTCGTAGCCCGGCGTGCCGGGCAGGATCGACTGCGGCGGATAGAGCGTCCAGCCCGCGCCGGTCGGCCCGCTGCCGACGAAGAAGCTCGCCATCAGCACCAGCACCGACAGCAGGTACACCCAGAAGCTCAGCATGTTGAGGTAGGGGAACACCATGTCCCGCGCGCCGACCATCAGCGGGATGAGGTAGTTGCCGAAGCCGCCGAGGAAGAGCGCGGTGAGCAGGTAGATCACCATGATCATCCCGTGCATCGTCACGAACTGGTAGTAGCGCTCGGGGTTGATGAACTCGAAATGCCCCGGGAAGCCGAGCTGCAGCCGCATCAGGTTCGACAGCACGAGGCCGACCACGCCGACCGTGATCGCCGTGCAGGCGTACTGCACCGCGATCACCTTGTGGTCCTGGCTCCAGACGTAACGCGTCAGGAAGCTCTTGGGCTCGTGCTGATGCCCGCTGTCGTCTTCGTCGTGCGGATTCATCGCTGTGCCTTCTGTTCGGTGGCGGGCTGCGCGGGCGTACTGCCGAGGCTCTGGATGTAGGCCACCAGCGCATCCAGTTCTTCCTTGCTCAAATCCATCTTGGGCATGACCGGCGGGAAGCCCTTCACGCGCCGCGCCATCGGGTCGGTGATGAAGCTGCGCAGGTACGCCTCGTCGACCAGTGCGCGCGAGTCGTCTTCCATGGTCTCGGTCTTGCCGAACAGGCCCTTCCACGTCGGCCCGACGCGCGGGCTGCCGTCGATGGTGTGGCAGGCCACGCACCCCTTGGATTCGGAGAGCGCGCGCCCCTGCTCGATGCGCGCACCGGCGCCGGCTGCACCCTCGCCCGACGGTGCAGGCGCCGCCTTGACCTGGGTCTTCGCGAACGTCGGCAACGTCGCCTGCCAGGCCTGGAAGGCCGCCGCGTCCTCCACCACGACGAAGCCGCGCATGTTCGGATGCCCCACGCCGCAGAGCTGCGCGCACAGGGCCTCGTAGCGCCCCGCGACCGTCGGCGTGAACCAGAAGCGGCTCATCTGCCCCGGCACGCTGTTCATCCGCGCGCGGAAGGGTGGCACGTAAAAGTCGTGCAGCACGTCGTGCGAGCGGATCAACACCAGAACCGGCTTGCCCAGCGGCAGGTGCACTTCGTTGGACGCGACCAGCAGATCGTCCTGCCCCGCAGGATCGGACGGATCGAGGCCGAAGGGATTGCCGCCCACCACGAAGCGCGCGTCGGTCGCGCCGAGCTTGCCGTCGGCCCCCGGGAAGCGGTAGTGCCACTGCCATTGCAGGCCGAGCACTTCGAGCACCAGCGCATCCGGCGGCGACCTGACGTAGTTGGCATACACCACCAGCCCCGGCGCCAGCAACGCCGCGATGCCCACGGAGGTGCCGATGATCAGCCAGCGTTCGAGCTTCTTGTTCTCCGGCTCATGCTGCGCGCGCCGTCCTTCGCGATGGCGATAGCGGATCAGCGCATAGACGACGAAGAGATTGATCGCGACGAAGAAGATGCCGGTGATGACCAGCGTGATCGTCAGCGTGTCGTCCATCGACTTCCAGTTGGAGGCGAGCGGCGTTGTCCACCACGGACTGAAGAGGTGGAACAGCACGGAGCCGACCACGATGACGAGGAGGACGATGGCCATGACCATGGGGGGTTCCTCGTCTCGTCATTGCCATCGTGGGGGGTGGTCCGCGGGCGCTTCAGCGAAACGCCGGGACCTCCTGCGCCTCGCCCTCGAAGAGGGCCTCGGGATGCGTCGTGCGCAGCAGCGACTCGATCTGCTCGGCGCGCGCACGCGGCGGATCCACCATCAGCAGGATCCATCCCTGGTTCATCGCGCCCTCGAAGCGCTGCAGGCAGGGGCTAGGGATCGAAATGCCGATCATGCTGGCCGACCAGGCGCCGACCACGCCGCCCATCACGCCCAGCACCACCACCAGCTCCCATTCGGGCTCGTCGCCCATGACAGGGAAGTTGAGGCCCGCGATCAGCCCGACGATCATTCCGCAGGCGCTGCCGATGGCCCAACCGGTCTTCGCGGCGTGAACGAGGTCCGAGGTCTGCCAGACATTCGCCGCGTGAAGGCCGGCCATGTCCGTGCCTTCCGAAGCGGCGAAATGAATGTGCGCAACGTCGACGCGCGCCTGCACGAGATCGTGCATCGCGCGCCTGGCGCTCGCCAGGTCCGGCATCAGCCAGTAAATGCGTCTGCGCATCGCACCCTCCTTTCCGTCTTTCGACGAATAAGGAACCATGACGACTTATATGCCCATGGGGCGCGTTGATCAAGTCGGATCGACGGGTCAGCCCAGCGGCAGGAGAAGCCGGAGGACGCCGCCTGCAGTGACGAGGCGGCCGGGGTCATGGGTCTCCTCGAGCACGCCGCTCAACCGCTTGACCAAGCTCGGGCTGCGCCGCGCGCGCCACACGAGGAGGTCGGCGAGCCACGGGTGGTTGTTGATGCGATTCGCCTGCTCGTAGGCCGCGAAGCGCGGCTTCAGCGAATCCAGCGCGGCCTCGTAGCGCGCGCTCACCTGCTCGTCCGCGCCCGCGTCCTGTGCCTCGGCGATCGCTTGCGCGGCGTGCATGCCGGTTTCCAGCGCCTTGCCGATGCCTTCGCCGGTGAACTGGTAGGTACTGCCGGCCGCCTCGCCCGCCACCAACAGCCCGGGCCTTGACCAGCGCGCACCCGCGAGGGAGCACCGCAGCGGCGCGCCCTTGAAGGGGCCGAGCAGCTCGCCGCCCTCCATCAGCTCGCGCGCGGGCGGATGGATGCGCTTGAAGGCATCGAAGAGGTCCCGCAGGTTCACGTCCCCATCGTGCGTCACGCCGACGCCGATGTTGAACACGCCGGCGGCGCACGGAAAGATCCAGCCGTAGCCGCGCCGCAGCGCGCGGTGCCACACCACTTCGAGACCGGTGCAGCGCGCCGCCATCGCCTCGTGCTTCACATAGCCGCGCAGTGCGATGCCGCTTCGCGCCTTGTGCGTGCACAGGCCTGCCGCCGTCAGCGGGCCCGATGCGGCGCCGGTGGCGAGCACGGTCCATTTCGCAGCCACCGGCCGCACAACGCCGCCGGGCAGCACGAGCCGCGCGCCGGCAACGCGCCCGCCGGCATCGACGAGCGGCGCCTCGAACTTCGCCGGCGCGAGCCAGCGCGCACCCGCGCCGAGCGCAGCCTGTCTGAGAATTTCATCGAGCTCCCGGCGAGGCAGCACCGCCAGCCGCGCGGGCACCTCGACCCGCCCGCCGCTCGGCCCCACGCAGCCGACCTGCGTCGAGGCGCGGGCGCGCGCGAGCACTTCGCCCTGCACGCCCAGGCGCTCGAGCGCGCGGTGCGCATCCGGGATCAAACCGTCGCCGCAGACCTTGTCACGTGGGAAGTCGTGCTGATCGGCGAGCACGACATCGAGTCCTGCGCGCGCCAGCATCTGCGCGCAGGCGCTGCCGGCGGGCCCGGCGCCGATTACGAGCACGTCGCACGCGGACAATGAAGGCATCTGCGAGTTCGACATCACGGGTTCGAGTGAGAGGTCGCAGATATTACGGCCGGCGTCGGGCACGCGCCGCCGCCGCACCGCATGGCGCGGCCTGCCATGCGCCGCGCATCGAGACGGATCGCGAAGACGCCAATTTGACCGATCGGTCACTTAAAACCCCCTGTTCATGCCGCGATTACCGTTCGTTTCATCACCAACAGCAGCACATCGGGAAAACGCTAAGCCTCCTTTTTTGACCGAGTGGATAATTTAGACACCTTCACGATGAACGAGGTGTTCGATGAGTTCCACCCGACCGCGCAGCCGCTTCTGGTCCGACCTGACCAGCGAAGAGTTTTCCCGCCTCGATCGCTCCCGGCTCATCGCCGTGCTGCCGGTCGGCGCCACTGAGCAGCACGGCCCGCACCTGCCGATGTCCACCGACACGGCCACCATCGACGGCATGGTGCAGGCGACCCTTCCGCACCTGCCGAACGATCTTCCGGTGCTCTTCCTGCCCACGGTGCCTTATGGCAAGAGCAACGAGCATTCGCGCTACCCCGGCACGCTGACCGTTTCCGCCACCACCCTGATCTCGCTGTGGACGGACATCGGCGCCAGCGTGGCGAAGGCCGGCGTGCGCAAGCTGGTGCTCTACAACAGCCACGGCGGGCAGATGTCGGTGATGGACATCGTCGCGCGCGACCTGCGCGAAGCCCACGGGATGATGGTCGTCGCGGCCAACTGGTACACGCTGGGCCTGCCCGAAGGCCTCTTCACTGCGCACGAAGGCAAGCACGGCGTGCATGCCGGCGATCTCGAAAGCTCGGTGATGCTGCACCTCACGCCCGACTACGTGCGGCCCGAGAACTTCCGCAACTTCCACTCGATGACGGAAGACCTCGCGAAGGAGAACAGGTACCTCTCGATCACGCCCAGCGGCAAGCTCGGCTGGCAGATGCACGACATCAACCCGGCGGGCGCGGCCGGCGACGCCACCCGCGCCACCGCCGCGAAGGGCAAGGCGGTGCTCGATCACGTGGGCGAGCGCTTCGCCCTGTTGCTGCGCGAGGTCGACCGCTTCCCGCTCGAACGCCTCGACAACGAACCAGCCTGGGCGTGACCCAATGAGCACGACGAGCACCCCCGCGCAGCCGCTGGTCAGCCTGCGCAACGTCAGCAAGCGCTTCGCCAACGGCACACTCGCGCTGCAGGGCATGACGCTCGATTGCGGCGAACACGACTTCATCAGCTTTCTCGGCCCGTCGGGCTGCGGCAAGAGCACGGCCCTGCGCCTGATCGCGGGCCTGACGCGGATCAGCGCGGGCGAGGTGGCATGGTCCCAGGCGGGCGCCGCATCGTCGGGCATCGACCGCGAGCTGGGCTTCGTCTTCCAGGAGCCGACGCTCATGCCCTGGGCCAAGGTGTTCGACAACGTCTGGCTGCCGCTCAAGCTCGCCGGCGTCAAGCGCGACGCGGCCGAGCCGGTCGTCTCGCAGGCGCTCGAAATGGTCGGGCTCTCGCGCTTCGCCAACGTCTATCCGCGCGAGCTGTCGGGCGGCATGAAGATGCGCGTGTCCATCGCGCGCGCGCTCGTCACCCGCCCGCGCCTGCTGCTGATGGACGAGCCCTTCGCCGCGCTCGACGAGATGACGCGCATCAAGCTCAACAACGACCTGCTGGCGATCTGGCGCGAGCACCGGTTCTCGATCATCTTCGTCACGCACAGCGTCTACGAATCGGTCTACCTGTCGAACCGCATCGTCGTGATGGCGCCCCGGCCCGGCCGTGTGATCGAGGAGATCCGCATCGACGAGCCCTACCCGCGCGGCGAAGCCTTCCGCACCTCCAGCCGCTACAACGCGCACTGCACCGCGGTGTCCCAGTCCCTGCACGGAGCCCTCCATGGCATCGACATCGATCACTGACAATCCGGCGCTCGCCGACGTGCAGGCCACCCCCTCGGCCGCCGACCTGCAGGCGCGCGACGATCGCATCCGCCGCCGCGAATCGCTGCTGCGTGTTGCGGTGCCCACCGTCGTCATCGCAGGCCTTCTGCTGCTGTGGGAAGTGCTGGTGCGCGTGAACAACGTGCCGCACTACATCATTCCCGCGCCGTCGCTGATCCTCACCACGCTCATCGACAACTGGGACACGCTGTCGAGCGCACTGTGGTTCACCGTCAAGCTCACGCTGCTCGCGCTGGTGGCGGCCATCGTCGGCGGCGTGCTGCTCGCGATCGCGTTCGCGCTTTTCAAGTGGGTGGAGATCGGGCTGTTCCCGATCGCGGTGATCCTGCAGGTGACACCCATCATCGCGATCGCCCCGCTGATCCTCATCTATGTGTCGAGCACCACCGCCGCGCTGCTCCTGTGCGCGTGGATCGTGGCCTTCTTCCCGATCCTGTCGAACACGGTGATCGGCCTGAAGAGCGCCGACAGCAACCTGCGCGACCTGTTCCAGCTCTACAAGGCCTCGCCATGGCAGCTGTTCCGCTACCTGCTGGTGCCGAGCGCGCTGCCGTACTTCATGGCCGGGCTGAAGATCGCCGGCGGGCTGAGCCTGATCGGCGCCGTGGTCGCGGAGTTCACCGCAGGCACCGCAGGCCGCGAGACGGGGCTGGCCTCGCGCATTCTCGAATCGAGCTTCCGCACCGAGATCCCGATGATGTTCGCGGCGCTGCTCCTGGTGTCGCTTCTCGGCATCGTGATCTTCCTCGTGTTCGCAGCGCTCTCGCGCACGGTGCTCGGCCACTGGCACGAGAGCGAAATGCGCGGCGAGCGCTGAAGGAACGCACGATGTCTTCGACCGAACTCATCGAACGCCCCGAGGCTGCGGCCATCGACTGGGAAGCCGTGAAGCGCGACCTCCACGGCCTGAACGTGATCGTCTCGCCGGGCCAGCGCAAGCAGCTCTCCAAAGACTTCTACTGGTACAGCCCGATCCTCACGGAGCAGCTTGCCGGCTGCGTGGCCGATCTCGTGGTCAAGGTCTCGACCGAGGACGATGTCCGGCAGGCCGTCGCGGTCGCGGCGAAGTGGAAGCTGCCGATCACCGTGCGCGCGGGCGGCACCGGCAACTACGGCCAGTGCGTGCCGCTCGAGGGCGGCCTGGTGCTCGACGTGACGCAGTTGAGCCGCGTGCTCGACATCGCCGACGGCCGGGTGCGCGTGCAGGCCGGCGCGCGCATGCACGACATCGAACAGGCTGTCGCCGAGACCGGGCAGGCACTGCGCATGTGGCCGTCGACCTGGCATGTCGCCTCGATCGGCGGCTTCATCGCGGGCGGCTTCGGCGGCATCGGCTCGATCCGTCACGGCATCCTGCGCGACCCGGGCAACCTGCTGCGCGCGCGCGTGATGACGGTGGAACGCGAGCCCCGAATCATCGAGCTGCAAGGCGACGAGATCCAGCAGGTGCACCACGCCTACGGCACCAACGGTGTCATCACCGAAGTGGAAGTGGCACTGAGCCCCGCCGTGGAATGGGTGCATTGCATCGCGCTCTTCGACACCTACCGCCGCGTGCTGGACTTCGGCGTCGCCGCGAGCACGCCGTCGCTGGAACTCTTCCTCCTGTCGGCCGTCGATGCGCGCTTCTCGCCGTACTACGCGATGCTCGGTGCGCACTTTCCGCCGGACAAGCATGCGATGTTCGCGATGGTCGCGCCGGACTCGATGGATCGGTTCCGCGCGCTCGTCGCCGTACACGGCGGCAGCATCTCGCTGGAAGGCACCGAGGCACAGCTCCACGCCGCCGGCCTGCCACCGGCCTACGAGTGCGCCTACAACCACACCACGCTTCAGGCGCTGAAGGTCGACCGCACCTGGACCTACCTGCAGGTGGCCTACGCGCAGCCCTTCGACCCGGCGGTGGTGGACCGGCACATCGCGATCTTCGGCGACGACGTGCTGCAGCACCACGAGTTCGCCCGCGCCGGCGGCGAGTACGGCACCTTCGCGATCCTGCTCGTGCGCTGGAAGGGCGAGGCGCACCAGTACGAGGTGATCCGGGAGATCGAATCGCAGGGCGGATGCCAGATCTTCAACCCGCATGTCGTGACCATCGAGGACGGCGGCATGAAGACCATCGACACGCAGCAGATCGAATTCAAGAAGCGCAGCGACCCGATGGGCCTGATGAACCCCGGCAAGACACGCGGCTGGCGGCCCGAAATGGCCCGCGACGCCTGATCTTTTTCCACCAACAGAGACAACCCAAGGAACCACCATGCACTTCAAACCGGACTTCATCGCGCGCGGCCTGGTCGCCGCGCTCATCGCCAGCAGCGCCGCCGCGGCGTTCGCGCAGGACAAGGTCGTGCTCGCCACCAACTGGCGCGCGCAGCCCGGCCACGGCGGCTTCTACCAGGCGCTGGCCGACGGCACCTACAAGAAGTACGGCCTCGACGTCGACATCCAGCAGGGCGGCCCGCAGGTCAACAACCGCCCGATGTTGCCGGCGGGCAAGGTCGATTTCCTGATGACCGGCAACATGCTGATGGCCTTCGACAACATCAAGCAGAAGGTGCCGACGGTCGTGGTCGCGGCCTACTTCCAGAAGGATCCGCAGGCCATCATTGCCCACCCCGGCCAGGGCTTCGACAAGTTCGCCGATCTCGCCAAGGCCAAGACGGTGCTGCTCGCGAAAGACGGGCAGATCAGCTACTGGCAGTGGATGAAGAAGGCCTACGGCATGCGCGACGAGCAGGTGCGTCCGTACAACTACAGCCTGTCGCAGTTCCTCGCCGACAAGCAGGCGGTGCAGCAGGCCTACGCCACCTCCGAGCCGCTCGCGGTGGAGAAGCAGGCCGGCTTCAAGCCGGTGGTGCTGTCGCTGGCCGATGCGGGCTGGTCGACCTACGGCATGGTGATCGAGACGCGCCAGGATCTGGTGAAGAACAAGGCCGACATGGTCCGCCGCTTCGTCGAGGCCTCGAACATCGGCTACTACAACTACCTGTACGGCGACCGCAAGGCGGCCGACGAGATGATCAAGAAGATCAACCCCGACATCACCGACGAGTACATCGAGAAGTCGATCCCGATCCTTCGCGCGCACATCGACGTGGGCGACGCGACCACCAAGGGCATCGGCGCGATGAGCGACGAGCGCATGAAGGACTTCTACGACAAGACCGTCTCGGCCGGCCTCTACAAGTCCACCGACTTCAACTACCGGGACGCCTATACCACGCAGTTCGTCAACAAGGGCACGGGCGTGGAACTCCGCAAGGCGGCCGCCAAGTAAGGAAGGCGCGATCATGGTCGAGCGCACCCTCACGGTCCAGGTCTCGCGCATCGCGCGCCAGACGCCGGAGATCCTGTCCTTCGAGCTGAAGCATCCGATGGGCCGCCTGCTGCCGGGCTACCGGGCCGGCGCGCACATCGACGTGCACATGCCGGGCGGCTTCACCCGGCAGTACTCGCTGGCGCGCGACGCCGGCGCGGAGGACGGTGCCTCGTCGTACCTGATCGGCGTCAAGCGCGAGCCCGCGAGCCGCGGCGGCTCGCATTCGATGCACCTGCGCGTGCGCGAAGGCGACCTGCTGCCGGTCAGCACGCCGCGCAACACCTTCCCGATCCGCGAGGAGGCGAAGCACCACATCCTGCTCGCCGGCGGCATCGGCATGACGCCGCTGCTCGCGATGGCGCAGGCGCTGGCGCGCGCGGGGGCGGATTTCCAGCTCTATCTGTTCGTGCGCAGCGAGGAGCACCTCGCCTTCGCCGACGCACTGCGCGATCCTGCCATCGCATCGCGCCTGCGCGTGCACTTCGACGATGGCGATGCGTCGCGCAAGATCAACCTGCGCCAGTTGCTGGCTGCGCGCAAGCCCGGCATGCACCTGTACGTCTGCGGGCCCGCAGGCTTCATGCAGGCGGTGCGGCACGCGGCCGCGCACTGGCCCGACGACGTGGTGCACACCGAGTACTTCGCCGCGCCGGCCGATGCGGCCGGGGGCACCGGCAAGCCGTTCGTGCTGCAGTTGCGGCGCCGCGGCATCACGGTGCCGGTGGCCGGCGACCAGACGGCGGTCGATGCGCTGCATGCCTTCGGTATCGATGTGCCCGTCTCCTGCGAGCAGGGCCTGTGCGGCACCTGCGTGGTCGATGCGGACGGCGACGGCGCCGAACATCGCGACTTTTGCCTCACCCGCGGCGAACGCGCGAAGAAAGTGGCGCTTTGTTGTTCGCGCGCAAAGGGCGACGCGCTCGCGATCGATCTCTGATCCCCTTCGGTGACCACTCTGGCACCATGCATTTCCGATGAGCACCGCACGAAGCAGCGCCCCGCTGAAATCCATCGAAGACGGCCCCGAGACGCCGGCCACGCGCGGCCGCGCGCGCAAGTACACGCAGGTGCTCGCGGTGATCTACCAGGCGGCGGTGGAGGTGTTCGCGAACGACGGGCTGGCCGGCGCGTCCACGCAGGCGATCGCCGACAAGGCGGGGCTGTCGAAGGCGCAGTTGCACTACTACATCGAGAGCAAGGAAGCGCTCTACCGCCAGATCCTGCAGGACATCATCAACGACTGGATCGGCGTCTTCGGCTTCAGCGACGAAGCCTTCGGGCCGCGCAAGGTGCTCTCCGACCTGGTCCACCGCAAGATGATGTTCTCGTTCGAGCATCCCCTGCGTTCGCGCATCTTCACCGCCGAGATGATGCGCGGCGCGCCGGTGCTCAGGGAGATGATGGGCACGAGCAAGCAGCGCACCGAGCAGGCGGTGGCGGTGATCCAGAACTGGATCAACCAGGGGCTGATGGGGCCGGTCGACCCGATGCTGTTTCTCTTCCACCTGTGGGCGGTGACGCAGTTCTATGCGGACCACGCGACGCAGGTGGCGTACTTCCGGAACACCGCCGAGGCCGACGACAAGGATCGGCGCTACCTCATCGAGCAGGTAACGGATTTCCTCCTCAAGGGCGCCTCGGTGCGCTGAAGCTCGGTGCTTCAGTGCTGGGGCAGGTACATCGTCGCCTCGACCTCGACGAGCACCTCGTCACCCGGCAGGAAGCGCGACACCTCGACCACCGTGCTCACCGGCGGCTCGCCCGGATAGAACAGGCCGCGCACGCGGTTGTACGGCGCGTAGTTCGGCAGATGCGTGAAGTACTGCACCAGCTTCACCACGTCGTCCATCGTGCCGCCATGCTCGGCGGCGATCTGGCGGATGCGCTCGAGCACGAACCAGCTCTGCGCGACGATCGGCGCCTCGAAGATGTCGACCGACATCTGACCGGTGGCGTAGCCCAGCGGTCGCAGCGCTTCGCGCGCCGCTTCCGGAATGTCGTCGTAGCTCGCGACCGCGCGGCGCGTGACCGGGTCGACCGCGACCACGCCGCTCGTGAAGACGAAGTCCCCCACGCGCTTGGCGGCCGCGTAGTTGGCCATCGGTTTGCCCATGCTCATTCAGTGTTCTCCACGATGCGGCCCGCGCGGATGACGGTGCGGCGTCGCCCGCGCGGGTCCAGAAGTTCATATTCGTCGGCGGCGGCCAGCAGCACGAGGTCCGCCGGGCAGCCGGGTGCGATCCGGCCGTCCCAGGCAAGGCGCAGCGCCTTCGCCGGGCTGACCGTGATCGCATCGAGCCAATCGGACGCGGGCGCGAGATGCGCCATCTGCACGCCGAGCCCGAAGGTCTCGACCAGGTCGTAGCTGCCGTAGGGATAGAAGGCGTCCTGCACGTTGTCGGTCGCGAGGCTGGCGCGCACGCCCAGCGATGCGGCCTCGCGGATGCGGGTGATGCCGCGCTGCAGCGGCGTGCGGTCCCACGCACCCTGGAGGTAAAGGTTGGTGGTCGGCAGCGCGACCAGATGGATGCCGGCCTGCGCGCACAACGCCAGCGTGTCGTGCGCCGCCGCATCGTCCTGGACCGAGAGCGAGCAGGCATGCCCACAGGTCACGCGCCCGATGAGGCCGCGTGCGATCGCGAGCTGCGCGATGGTGCGCAGCCCGGTCGCTTGCACATCGAGCCCTTCATCGACGTGGAAGTCGAGCGCGAGCCCATGCTCCTGCGCGAGATCGAACACGCGCCCGAGCTTGTGGACGATGCCTTCGTTGCGATAGACGAACGCACCAAGCACGCCGTCCGCCCGTTTCACGGTGCGCGCAATGCGCGCGCCGGCCTCGGTGTCGGCGAACAGATCGAGCGGCGTGAGCGCCACGAACTGAAGCTCGACGCGGCCGCGCCATGCTTCGCGCAGTTCCTCGAACACCGCGAGCGATGTGGGCGCGCTCGCCTCGCCCCAGTCGAGATGCGTGCGCAGCGCGCGCGTGCCCGAACGCCATGCATCGCCGAGCGCGCGCGCCATCCGGATGCGCAGCGCGTCGGCGGTCCAGCCGGCGCGGTGCGCGGCCATGCGCCCGATGGCCGCGAAGAGATCGCCTTGTGCCGCACCGACGTCGCGCACGGTGTAGTTCTTGTCGATGTGCGCGTGCGCATCGACCAGGCCGCTGAGGATTGTTCCGCGCGCGGCCTGCGTCGAGGGTTCGATCGACGTGACCACGCCACGATCGATCGCCACATCGAACACGTCGGCGTCCCCCGCCGAGAAGGCTCGCAGTCGCGGAGGAATGCGTACCGCTTCGAGCCTCATTGGGCAACCGCCGCGCGCGGCAGCGCGCGCAGCCAGCCGAGCCCGTCGCTCGTGCCGTTGGCCACCGCGCCGCGCCGGGGCCTGTACTCGCAGCCCACCCAGCCCTGCCAGCCGCATTGCGCCGACACCTCGTCGATGACGTCGAACAGGTAGGGGTAGTTCATCTCCCCGACATCGGGTTCGTGCCGCTCGGGCACGCCGGCGATCTGGAAATGGCCGACGCGGCCGGTGGGCAGGTACTTGCGGATCTTCATCGCCACGTCGCCCTCGACGATCTGGCAGTGATAGAGGTCCATCTGCACCTGCACGTTGAGCGCGCCGATAGCATCGATGATCTCGTGCGCATGATCCTGCCGGTTGAGGAAGAAGCGCGGGATGTCGCGGGTGTTGATCGGCTCCACGAGCACGTCGCGACCGGCCTTGGCCGCCTCGACCGCGGCCCAGCGCAGGTTGTCGAGATAGGTGGGCTGCACGGTTTCGCGCTCCACGCCCTCGGGCACGAGCCCCGCCATGACGTGGATGCGCGGGCACGAGAGCGCGACCGCATAGTCGATGGCCTTCAGGAGCCCTTCGCGGAATTCGGTCTCGCGCCCCGGCACGCACGCCAGCCCGCGATCGCCGCGGTCCCAATCGCCGGGCGGGCCGTTGAAAAGCACCTGCTGCAGACCGTTCGCCGACAGCCGCGCGGCGAGTTCGCGCTGATCGTAGGCATAGGGGAAGAGATATTCGACGGCCTTGAAGCCATCCCGGGCGGCGGCTTCGAAGCGGTCGAGAAAGTCCAGCTCCGGATAGAGCATCGAAAGATTGGCGGCGAATCGGGGCATCAACAACTCCAGGAAATTTCTATCGGCACTCCCAACCCAGGGATGCCACGGAACCGGCTCCGCCGGGCCGTTGGCATCGCCCCCGGAGAGGGGGTGCCCGAGCCACACGAAGTGGGCGAGGCTGGGGGTGACATCACCACCTTGCACCGAAGTTGCGGCGCAGGTCGTTGACCTGGTCTGCGTCCAAAGCTGCCGGTGCGCCTTGCGGCAGGAATCGGTTCATGAACCACAGTTTCGCGGTTTCCTCCAGCTCCTCGAGCACCGCCATCGCGGCGGCCGGCGTGTCGTGCCACACATTGGGCCCAAGCCGTTCGAGCACCACCGCGCGGATCGGCGTGCCTTGCGTGCCGTAGCGCTCGATGATCTGGGCGACCAGCGCCGCCGCCTCCGGCGCGCCCGGCCGGTGATACGGCACGACCGGCACATGGCCGACCTTCATCACGAAATAGGGCGTGAGCGGCGGCAGCAGTTCTTCATCGGGCGCATCGAGCGTGAGCGCCACGCAGTGCGTGCTGTGGGTATGGATCACGCAGCGCGTGCCGGGGTCGAAGTTTCTCGCGGCACCGTAGATGCGGGCGTGCAGCGCGATGGTCTTGCTGGCAAGGTCGCCGTGGATCTGCCGCAGGTTCGCGTCGAGCCGCGCGAGCCGCGCCGGATCGAGATGGCCGAGGCAGGCATCGGTGGGCGTGATGAGGAATCCGTCATCGAGCCGCACGCTGATGTTGCCGGCCGTCGCGTGCACGTAGCCGCGCTCGAAAAGACTGCGGCCGACACGGCAGATTTCCTCCCGGAGATGGGCATCACTCATTCGAGAAACGTAAAAGCTTTGGAGAAGAAATCATCGGCGCCGAAGTTACCGGACTTCAACGCAATATGCAGGCCAGCGCCACCGGCCGCGTCGCTGCGCGCGTGGCACCAGGGCACGCCGGGATCGATCTGCGCGCCGATCTGCAATTGCGCGATGCCCAGCACCTGCACGCACGCGCCGGAGGTCTCGCCGCCGGCGACCACGAGCTGGCGCACGCCGCGCTCGACCAGTCCGCGCGCGATCGCGGCGATGGTGCGCTCCACCATCGCTCCGGCTTCCTCGACGCCGAGGCGGCCCTGTACCGATTTCACCGCGGATGCATCGGCGGTCGAATAGACGAGCACCGGTCCGCGCTCAAGCAGCGGCGCGGCCCATTCCAGCGCCTTCGACACCACATCGATGCCGGCGGCGATCTGCAGCGGATCGATTGCGAGCGCGGGCCGCCCTGCGGCGACGAAGTCCGCCACCTGCCGGTTGGTCGCGAGCGAGCAGCTTCCGGACACCACCGCGCGAAGTCCACCCGCCTTCGGCAACGCGCTCGCAGCGGACGAAGGCACGATGCCGAAGTTCGCCGGCAGGCCGATCGCCACGCCCGAACCGGCCGTGATCAGCGGCATGTCTGCCAACGCCGGGCCGAGCCGCATCAAGTCGTCGTTGGAAACCGCATCGACGATCGCGACGCCCACGCCTTCGGCGCGCAGCTGCGCGATGCGCTCACGGATCGCCTCGGCACCACGCGCGACCGTCGCGTAGTCGACGAGCCCCACCTTGCGCCGCGTCTGCGCCTGCATCACGCGCACGAGGTTCGCATCGGTCATCGGCGTGAGCGGATGGTTCTGCATGCCGCTCTCGCTCAACAGCACGTCGCCCACGAAGAGATGGCCCTTGAACACCGTGCGCTTGTTGTCCGGGAAGGCGGGCGTGGCGATGGTGAAGTCGCAGCCCAGCGCATCCATCAGCGCCTCGGTGACCGGGCCGATGTTGCCCCTGGGCGTGCTGTCGAAGGTCGAGCAATACTTGAAGTAGATCTGCCGCGCGCCCTGCGCCTGCAGCCAGCGCAGCGCATGAAGCGACTGCGCGATGGCCTCCTCCGGCGCGATGGTCCGCGACTTGAGCGCGACCACCACCGCATCCACGTCGGCATCCAGCGCCGCCGCAGGCACGCCGATGGTCTGCACGGCACGCATGCCCGCGCGCACCAGGTTGTTCGCGAGATCGGTCGCGCCCGTGAAGTCATCGGCGATGCAGCCGAGCAGAACACTCATTTGCTGGCCTTCGATGGCGGCAGTTCGATGCCGGGGAAGATCTTGATCACCGCGCTGTCATCCTCCTTCGCGTGGCCGGAGGTCGATGCCTGCATGAACATCTGGTGCGCGGTGGATGCGAGCGGCAGCGGGAACTTGCTTGCACGCGCGGTGTCGAGCACCAGCCCGAGGTCCTTCACGAAGATGTCCACCGCCGACAGCGGCGTGTAGTCGCCCGCCAGCACATGGGCCATGCGGTTCTCGAACATCCAGCTGTTGCCCGCGCTGTGGGTGATGACCTCGTAGAGCGCCTCGGCCGATACGCCTTCGCGCAGCCCGAGCGCCATGGCTTCGGCAGCGGCGGCGATGTGCACGCCGGCGAGGAGCTGGTTGATGATCTTCACCTTGCTGCCCGCACCGGCGCGGTCGCCGAGCCGGTACACCTTGCCGGCCATGCCGTCGAGCACGTCGCCGGCCTTCGCGTAGGCCTCCGGCTTCGCGGAGCTCATGACGGTCATCTGCCCGCTCGCGGCCTTGGCCGCGCCACCGGAGATCGGCGCATCGATGTAGTGAATGCCGAGTGCGCCCAGCCGCTCCTCGAGCAGTACCGACCAGTTCGGGTCCACCGTCGAGCACATGATGAACACGCTGCCCGGCTTCATCGCCGCGGCGGCGCCGTGCTCGCCGAAAAGCACCGCCTCGGTCTGCTGCGCATTCACCACGACCGAGACGACGACATCGCACGCGCCCGCCACCTGCGCCGGCGTGCCCCACGCCACGCCGCCATGCTCTGCGAACTGCAGTGCGGCGCCGGGCCGCACATCGCACACATGCATCTCGAAGCCGCGCCCGCGCAGCGTCGCTGCGATGCCGGCGCCCATGGCGCCCAGGCCGATGAGTCCTGCCTTCTTCATGGAGATTCCCGTGGAAGTCGAATGGAGGCCGGCAGCATGAAAACGCCACGCGGCACGAACCCTCGATCTTAGGAATCCACGCCCGCGCCGTACAGCCGGACTAACCCCCTTTTCGCTCAGCGCGAGACCACCGCGTGGCGCGCCGCACGCACGATGCTCTGTGCATCGACGCCGAAGAAGTTGCGCAGCGCCGCGCGCGTATCGCTGCGGCCGAAGCCATCGGTGCCGAGCGTGAGATAGCGACGGCCCTGCGGCATGAAGGCGCGGATGCTTTCGGGCACCGCACGCACATAGTCGGTCGCCGCGATCACCGGGCCCGTGCCATCCGCGAGCTGCTCCGTGATGAAGGGCGTGCCCGCGTCGGGATCGCCGGCCAGCGCGCGTTCTTCGCACGCCTGGCCGTCGCGGGCGAGCTCGCTCCAGCTCGTGACGCTGAACACCTCGGCCTCGATGCCTTCGGCGGCCAGCAGTCCGGCTGCCTTGACGACTTCGGTGAGGATCGCGCCGGAGCCGAGCAGCGTCACCTTCGCCTTCTCGCCGCCGCTGACGCGATAGCAGCCGCGCAGCACCTGCGGCGCCGCGTCCGCCGGAAGATCCGGCTGCGCGTAGTTCTCGTTCATCAGCGTGACGTAATAGAACACGTCCTTCTGCTCGACCATCATGTCGCGGATACCCGCGTCGATGATCACCGCCATCTCGCCTGCGAATGCCGGGTCGTAGGCCTTGCAGTTCGGGATGGTCGCGGCGATGAGGTGGCTCGATCCGTCCTGGTGCTGCAGACCCTCGCCGCCCAGCGTCGTTCGGCCCGAGGTCGCGCCGAGCAGGAAGCCGCGCGGCCGCTGGTCGGCCGCCGCCCAGATCTGGTCGCCCACGCGCTGGAAGCCGAACATCGAGTAGTAGATGTAGAACGGCAGCATCGCGAGCCCGTGCACGCTGTAGCTGGTCGCAGCCGCCGTCCAGCTCGCGATCGCGCCGGCCTCGCTGATGCCTTCTTCCAGGATCTGCCCGTCGGTCGCCTCGCGGTACGACAGCACCGAGCCGATGTCCTCCGGCGCATACCGCTGGCCGACGCTCGAATAGATGCCGACCTGCTTGAAGAGGTTGGCCATGCCGAAGGTGCGCGCCTCGTCCGCGACGATGGGCACCACGCGCGGACCGAGCGCCTTGTCCTTCATGAGATTGCCCAGCATGCGCACGAAGGCCATGGTGGTGCTCATCTCCTTGCCGGCCGCAGCGACCGCGAACTGCGCGTAGGCCGAGATGTCCGGCTTGGCCACGACCTCGCACGCGGTCTCGCGGCGCGGCATGCTGCCGCCGAGTGCGGCGCGATGGCCGAGCAGGTAGTGCATCTCGGGGCTGTCGTCGGCAGGCCGGTAGAACGCCGCCGTGGTCGCCTGTTCGTCGGACAGCGGCAGGTTGAAGCGGTTGCGGAACTCGATGAGGTCCGTGTCGTCGAGCTTCTTCTGCGAGTGCGTGGTCATCTTGCCCTGCCCCGCGCTGCCCATGCCGTAGCCCTTCTTGGTGTGGGCGAGGATCACGGTCGGCTGGCCGCGATGAGCGGCCGCTGCGGCATACGCGGCGTGGATCTTCACGAGGTCGTGGCCGCCACGCTTCAAGCGGTCGATCTGCTCGTCGGTCAGTCCTTCGACCAGCCGCGCGAGTTCCGGGTCCTGCCCGAAGAAGGTCTCGCGGTTGTAGCGCCCGTCCTTCGCGGCAAAGGTCTGCATCTGCCCGTCGACCGTGTTCGCGAAGGCCCGCGTCAGCGCGCCGTTCACGTCGCGCGCGAAGAGCCCGTCCCAGTCGCTGCCCCACACCAGCTTGATGACGTTCCAGCCGGCGCCGGCGAAGAGCTTCTCGAGCTCGTCGATGATCCGCCCGTTGCCGCGCACCGGTCCGTCGAGCCGCTGCAGATTGCAGTTGACGACCCACACGAGGTTGTCGAGCTTCTCGCGCGCCGCGAGCGTGAGCGCGCTCATCGATTCAGGCTCGTCCATCTCGCCGTCGCCGAACACGCCCCAGACCTTGCGGCCTTCGCAGTTCAGCAGGCCGCGGTGCGTGAGGTAGCGCATGAAGCGCGCGTGATAGATCGAGCTGATCGGCCCGATGCCCATCGAGCCGGTCGGGAACTGCCAGAAGTCCGGCATCAGGTACGGATGCGGATAGCTGGAGAGGCCCCGTGCGCCCTGGCCGGAGGCGAAGGCCGGCGCGGTGAGCTCCTGGCGGTAGTGCATGAGGTCTTCTTCACCGAGCCGCCCTTCGAGGAAGGCGCGCGCATACACGCCGGGCGCGCTGTGCGGCTGGAAGAAGACGAGGTCGCCGCGATGCGTCGGCGTGCGCGCATGGAAGAAATGATTGAAGCCGGTCTCGAACAGATCCGCGGCACTCGCGTAGCTCGCGATGTGGCCGCCGAGTTCGCCGTACGCCTGGTTGGCACGCACCACCATCGCGAGCGCGTTCCAGCGCATCAGCGATGCGAGCCGCTCCTCGATGGCGAGATCGCCGGGGAAGGGCGGCTGGGCTTCCACCGCGATGGTGTTGACGTAGGGCGTCGAGAGTTCCGGCTGCCAGCCGATGCGCTGCGCGCGCGCCATGCGCGCGAGTTCGTCGAGCATCCAGCGTGCGCGCGCCGGCCCTTGCGTTTCCGCGAGCGCGACGAAGGCCTCGCGCCATTCGGCGGTTTCTACAGGGTCCGCGTCATGCAGGGCGGTGTCGAGCAATGCGCGGAACTGGTCGGGCGGGATCGGGGCGTTCATGACTGAACTCTAGGCCGCAGCCAATGGAATGGGATGCTGTTTTCTACACCGCCTCAGGGACATATGCGGCATAAACTGCTGTAAATCATCTATTTTTCAGCATTCAATGGAACTGGACGCGATCGATCTGCGCATTGTTGATGAGCTGCAGCGCGACGGCTCGCTCTCCAACGTCGAGCTGGCGCGCCGCGTCCACCTCTCGCCATCGCCGTGCCTCGCGCGGGTAAAGGCGCTGGAGAACCAAGGCGTCATCCAGCGCTATGTGGCGCTCGCCAGCGCGAGCGCACTCGGCCTCGGGCTCAACGTGTTCATCTCGATCAGCCTCAAGACGCAGAGCAAGCAGTCGCTCGCGGATTTCGAGCAGCGGATTGCCGAGCATGACGAAGTCATGGAGTGCTACCTCATGACCGGCGACAGCGACTACCTGATCCGCGTCGCCGTCGCCGATATCGCTGCGCTGGAGAAATTCATCCTCGAGCAGCTCACGCCGATCAGCGGGATCGAGAAGATCCGCTCGAGCTTTGCGCTCAAGCAGGTGCGTTACAAGACGGCGCTGCCGTTGCCGCAATAGGCACGGCCCGTCATCCCAGCGCCCTCAGTTCCCGCAGCGCGACGGACAGCATCGCGGCGTCGGGCGCGGGGACCGCACGCAGTTCGCCCATCAGCTGTGCCGCGCGCTCGAGCGCCCGGCCGTTCGTGGCGTGCCACGCCTCGACCAGCGCCGTCGGCGACTCGATCTCGCCGCCCCCGCCCAGCACCGCGCCGGTGATCGAACGCTGCAAGCTCGACAGGTCGTCGAGCATCGCGCCTTTCGCGAGCATCTGCCAATGCTGGTCGCCGGGCAATGCCGCGATGCGGTCGCGCAGCCACGGCATGCCGAGGCGGTTCGCGAGATCGAAGTAGATGGCCGCCACCAGGGCCACCGGCCATCGGGCACTGCCGGCAATTTCGGCGATGTCGAGCGTGGCGTACAACGAGTCGAAGGTGACGACGCGCTGCGCCAGTTCGCGTGGCACGCCGGCCGCCAGGTAGTGCGAGACCGCGGCGTCGACGCGGGCGCGCTCGTCGGCGTCCAGCAGTTCGGCCAGCCGTGCCGACAGCGCCTCGACATTCGGCGTGAAGTGCTCGATGGTCGATTCCATGTCCTCGTTCAGGCGCCGCGAGCGCAGGAACCACTTGGTGCCCCGCTCCAGTTGCCGGCTGGTGCCGATCAGCAGGCTCGACTGCACGGCGTCGTCGACGCGGTTGTCCAGCGCCTCGATGGACAGCCACAGCGGCACCATGCCGAAGATCTCGCGGCTCAACAGGTAGGCACGCACGACCTCGAACGCGCGAGCGCCGGTGGTCTCGACCAGGCGATGCACGAAGGTGCTGCCGACGCGGTTGACGGCGCTGTTGGTGACGTGGGTTGCGATGATCTCGCGCCGCAGTGGATGCCTTCGCATGTACGCCGCGAACTTCTCGCCGAGCAGCTTCGGGAAGTAGCGCTCCAGCGCCGTCGCCACCCAGGGATCGTCGGGCAGCGGCGACGCCAGCAGTTCGTCGTAGAGCCAGATCTTGCTGTAGGCCAGCACCACCGCACGCTCGGGACTGGCGAGGCCCTGGCCCTGCGCGCGGCGCTCGGCCAGTTCCTCGTCGGACGGCAGGTACTCGATCGCGCGGTCCAGGCGCCCGGACTTCTCCAGGTACTGCATGAAGCGGGTCTGCGCATCGAGCAGCTGCGGCGCGATGCGCCCGGTGACCGACAGCACCTGGGTCTGGAAGATGTTGTCGCGCAGCACCAGGGCGGCCACGTCGTCGGTCATCTCCGGCAGGAGCGCATTGCGCTGCTTCTCGGTGAGCTCGCCTTCGGCGATCGGCAGGCCGACCAGGATCTTGATGTTGACCTCGTGGTCCGACGTGTCCACGCCTGCCGAGTTGTCGATCGCGTCGGTGTTGATCCGCCCCCCGGCCCGGGCGAACTCGATCCGGCCCAGCTGCGTGCAGCCGAGGTTGCCGCCTTCGGCGAAGACCTTGCAGCGCAGCTCCCGGCCATCCACGCGCAAGGCGTCGTTGGCGCGGTCGCCCACCTGCGCATGGCTCTCGCTCTTGGCCTTCACGTAGGTGCCGATGCCGCCGTTGTAGATCAGGTCGACCGGCGCCTTGAGAATGGCGTTCACCAGTTCGGTCGGCGCGAGCGCGTCTGCGGAGATGCCCAGCACCTGCTTCGCCTGCGGCGTGATCGGGATCGACTTGGCGCTGCGCGCGTGGATCCCGCCGCCCTCGGAGATCAGCGATGCGTCGTAGTCGGCCCACGATGAACGCGGCAGCCTGAACAGGCGATCGCGCTCGGCAAAGCTCTTCGCCACGTCGGGATCGGGGTCGAGAAAGACGTGTCGATGGTCGAAGGCCGCCACGAGGCGGATGTGGGGAGAAAGCAGCATGCCGTTGCCGAACACGTCACCCGACATGTCCCCGATGCCGGCGACGGTGAAGTCGGTCGTCTGCGTGTCGATGCCCATCTCGCGGAAATGACGTTTCACCGATTCCCAGGCGCCGCGCGCCGTGATGCCCATGGCCTTGTGGTCGTAGCCCACCGAACCGCCGGAGGCAAAGGCGTCGCCGAGCCAGAAGCCGTATTCCTTGCTGATGCCGTTGGCGTAGTCGCTGAAGGTGGCAGTGCCCTTGTCGGCGGCGACCACGAGGTAGGGATCGTCGTCGTCGTGGCGCCTGACCTGCGGCGGCGGCACGATGGTGTCCCCAACCCGGTTGTCGGTGATGTCGAGCAGGCCGCGCAGGTAGTCCTGGTAGCAGGCCACGCCTTCGCGCAGGTAGGCGTCGCGGTCGCTCGCCGCAGGCGCGCGCTTGAGCACGAAGCCGCCCTTGGACCCCACCGGGACGATCACGGTGTTCTTGACCATCTGCGCCTTCACGAGGCCCAGCACCTCGGTGCGGAAGTCTTCCGGCCGATCCGACCAGCGCAGTCCACCGCGCGCGACGCGGCCCCCGCGCAGATGCACGCCCTCGAAGCGCGTCGCGTACACGAAGATCTCGAACATCGGCTTGGGCGCCGGCAGGTCGGGCACCTTCGATGAATCGAACTTGAAGGACAGGAAGCCGCGCGGCCGCCCGCCCGCGTCGCGGCGCCAGTAGTTGGTGCGCGTGGTGGCCAGGATCAGCGCGAGGTACTTCCGCAGCACGCGGTCTTCCGACAGGTTGGCCACGTCCTCCAGCGCGGCTTCGATCTCGCGCACCTTCTCGCCGGCCAGCCTGTCGGCGCCGGCGACCGGCGCCGGATCGAAGCGCAGCTTGAACAGCTCGACCAGCGCGCGCGCAATGGGCGCGTTGGCCACCAGCGTGCTCTCCATGAATGGCTGCGACAGCGCGAAGCCGATCTGCCGCATGTACTTCGCGTAGGCGCGCAGCACGACGATCTCATTCGCGGGCAGGCGCGCCGCGAGCACCAGGCGGTTGAAGTCGTCGTTCTCGACCTCGCCGCCGAGCACGGCGGCGAACGCGTCCTCGAAGACCGGCCGCAGCGCGTCGACCTCGATCTCGGCATCGCCCAGCGCGCTGCGCAGGCCGAAGTCATGGACCCAGATCGGCGATGCACCCTGCGGGGCGATCCGGTACGGATGTTCGTCCAGGACCCGCATCCCCAGGTGTTCGAGCATCGGCAGGCTGGTCGACAGGATGAGCGGTTCGCCGCGCCGCAGCACCTTGAAGCGCAGCGTGCCCGCCGCCGCTTCGAGCGGCCGGTAGAGGTTCATGCCAAGCGGTCGCGCGTCGCTCAGCCGCTCCATCAGCTCGATGTCGTGCACGGCGGCCCGCGCCGCGAACTCGTCGCGGTAGCCGGCCGGAAAGGCGCTGCCGAGCTGGCGCAGCAGCTCGTTGCCGCGCGCTTCGCCGGTCGCCTCGATCAGCGCCGACTTCAGGTCGTCGTCCCAGCGGCGGGCGGCCGCGACCAGGCGCTGTTCGACCTCGTGCACGTCGAAGGGCGGGATCTGGCCGGGCCGGGTGTGCACGGTGATCTGGATCAGGGCCAGGACCGATTCCGACACGTGCACGTTGAACTCGGAACTCGTGCCGTTGAACGCCTGCATCAGGATCGCCTGCCATTTCTGGCGCAGCTCGGTCGTGTAGTTCTCGCGCGGCGCGTAGATCATGCACGCCACGAAGCGCTCGAAGGGATCGCGCCGCACGAAGAGGCGAAAGCGTTGCCGCTCGCCCAGGTGGAGGATGCCCATGGACGTGGACAGCAGCGCGTCCGTGCCGGTCTGGAACAGCTCGTCGCGCGGATAGGTCTCGAGGATGTTGACCAGGGCCTTGCCCGAGTGGCTGCCTCTCGCGAGACCCGCGCGCTCGATCACGTCGGCCACCTTGCGCCGCAGCAGCGGGATCTCGGCCGGGTTGGCGCTGTACGCGGTGGAGGTGAAGAGCCCGAGGAAACGGTCCTCGCCGCACACCTGGCCTTCGGCATCGAAGCGCTTGACGGCGATGTAGTCCAGGTAGCCGGGCCGGTGCACGGTGGAACGCGAGGTCGACTTGGTGACCACCAGCAATTCGGGCCGGCGTGCGTAGGCGCGCACCTCCGGCGGCAGCGCCGCGTAGGCGGCGGCCGGATCCTTGATCACCTCGCGCAGGATGCCCAGGCTCGAATCCGGCACGACCTTGAGCGCGTCCTCGCCATCCACCTTCACCAGCTCGTGGCTGCGGTGGCCGAGGAAAGTGAAATGGTCTTCGGACAGCCAACGCAGGAACGCCTGGCCCTCGGCCAGCTCCTGTGGCGGGATCGGCGGCGCGCGCTCGTCGAGGCCCTGGACGATGGCCAGCACCCGCTCCTTCATCGCCTTCCAGTCGGCCACGGCCAGCCGCACGTCGCCGAGCACGCGCGCCAGGTCGGCGGCCAATGCCTCGAGCTGGCCCGGCTCG
Source organism: Variovorax sp. YR216 (assembly GCF_900107745.1). Taxonomy (GTDB): domain Bacteria; phylum Pseudomonadota; class Gammaproteobacteria; order Burkholderiales; family Burkholderiaceae_C; genus Variovorax. The sequence continues at coordinate 103,944 of NZ_FNRO01000008.1, forward strand.
GCCACACGATCCACCTCGACGTGGATGAACGACTCGCGGCGCGCCTCGGACGAAGGCGCTTCCGTCGACAGGCCCTGCAGCACGCCGTCACTGCCGCGGATCACCGCCACCAGCGGATGGATGATCAGGTGCAGGGTCAGCCCGTGGCGGTTGACTTCCATCGTCACCGTATCGACGAGGAAGGGCATGTCGTCGTTGACGATCTCGACGATGGTGTGTGTCGACTGCCAGCCGTGCTCCGCGATCGTCGGATTGAACACGCGCAGCCGGGCGAGTCCCGGCTCGCGCTTGCGCGCGAAGCTCCAATGGGACAGCGCGGCTCCGTACAGGTCGGCCACCTGGCGATCGGCCAGGTCTTCAGGGTCCACCTGACCGAAGTACCGACGCGCGAAGCCGGCGAGCAGGTCCGCCTGGTCCGTGGCGACCCGGGTGCGAATCAGGTCGACGACCTCTTCAAGACGTTCGCCTGCGCGTGCTGTGCCCAGTGCATCGGTTTCCATGCTCGCCCCCAATTTGCCGCGTTGTCGGACCACTGTGGAAGCGACCGACTTGAAAAGCAAGGGCATTCCCACCTGCACGCGAAGGTGGCGACGAAGCGCCCCGTGGCTCGGGCGGTGGTCCGCAACCGGCACGGGGTGCAACAAAAGTTTCATATTGCATCGTTATGGTCAGACTCCCGTCAGTCAACCCATCACGATGAAACATCTGCCCACGCCTGCGTCGCCCATTGAATCGATCGATCCGGACGACCTCGACAACAACACCAGTTCGAACGCCAGCCTTCACGAAGTCATCGCCGCGCGCATGCATCGCCGGCACCTGCTGCGCGGCGGCGTCGGTGCGCTGACCGCAGCGACGCTCGGCCCGCTCGCGCTGTCCGCCTGCGGCGGCGGTGGAAACAACGGATTCATTCCGCCGGCGGCGGCAGCGCCTTCTCCGGCGCCCGCGCCGGCACCAGCCCCGGCACCCGCAGCCGCCGATCCCAAGCTTGGCTTCAACGCCGTCGCCAAGGACCTTGCCGACCGGGTCACGGTGCCGGCCGGCTACACCGCCACGGTGATCTACGCCACCGGCGACTCGATCGACCCGGCCGTGACCGACTACAGGAACGACGGCACCGACGACAACTTCGGCCGCCGCAGTGGCGACCACCACGACGGCATGCACTACTTCGGCCTCGACGCCATCGGCAAGCCGACCCTCACGTCCAACGACCGCGCGCTGATGGCGATCAACCACGAGGCGATCAACGGCACGGTGGTCTTCATGCATGCGAGCGGCCAGACCAACTCCAGTTCCAGCGCCGGCCCGCGCCCCGAAGCCGAAGCGCTCAAGGAAGTCGAGGCGCACGGCGCATCGGTGGTCGAGATCGCCAAGTCGGGCGGCAAGTTCGCGGTGGTCAAGAACTCGGCGTTCAACCGCCGCATCACGCCGCGCACGCCGATGGCCTTCGGCGGTCCGGCGCGCGGCTCGGCGCTGCTGAAGACCGCCTATTCGCCGGCCGGCACCGATACGCGCGGCATGATCGGCAACTGCGCCTCGGGCTACACGCCCTGGGGCACGTACCTCACCTGCGAGGAGAACTTCGCAGGCTTCTTCCGTCGCGGCTCGGCCGATGACGCGGCCCGCACCGCGAAGGAACTGCTTGCCTTCAAGCGCATCGGCCTTTCGCAAGGCGCAGGCGGCGGCCAGCGCTGGGCCACCGTCGTGCCGGCCGACGGCACGAGCACCGAGTACGCGCGCTGGGACACGAGCAAGCTCGGCGCCTCGACCGACGGCACCGACGATTTCCGCAACACCGTCAACACCTTCGGCTGGGTCGTGGAGATCGACCCCTACGACCCGAATTCGAAGCCGGTGAAGCACACCGGCCTCGGCCGCTTCGCGCACGAAGGCGCATGGCCGAGCAACCCGGTGGTCGGCAAGCCGCTGGCTTTCTACATGGGCGACGATTCGCGCAGCGAATACGTCTACAAGTACGTCTCCAAGGCCGTCTGGGCCGCTGCCGACGCGAACCCCGCAGACCGCCTCGCAACCGGTGCGAAGTACCTCGACGACGGCACGCTCTATGCCGCGAAGTTCAACGCCGACGGCACCGGCACCTGGCTCAAGCTGGACCTGAGCAATCCCGCGATTTCGGGCAACAGCACCTACGCCTTCGCAGACCTCGCCGACGTGCTGGTCAATGCCCGCCTCGCCGCCGATGCGGCCGGCGCGACCAAGTGCGACCGCCCCGAGTGGACCGCCGTGAATCCGAAGAACGGCGAGATCTACATCACCATGACCGAGAACCCCGACCGCGGATCGGTGGGCACCACCAGCAGCAACAACCTGCCCAACCCCGACGTGGACCCGGCCTTCCCGCGCTACTGGCTCGACAACAAGGGCGTCTCCACGCAGAACGCGTCGGCCACCACGCTCAAGGGCAATGTGAACGGGCAGGTGATGCGCATCCGCGAGACCGACAGCGACGCGTCGGCCACCACCTTCAACTGGGACATCTACCTCTTCGGCAGCCAGGCCAAGGCCGACGCCGGACTCGACGACGTCAACTACCAGAAGAACGTGAACCTGTCGGGCCTCTCGGACTTCAACGACCTCTCCAAGCCCGACGGCTGCTGGTTCTCGCGCGCGAGCGGCATCCTGTGGATCCAGACCGACGACAACGCCTACACCGATGTCAGCAACTGCATGCTGCTGGCGGCCGTTCCGGGCCAGTACGGCGACGGCGGCAAGATCGACGTGGTGAACCAGGCCAACGGCAAGCCCGGCTCGGCAGGCACCGGACCGGTCACGGTGACCACCTATGCGGGCAAGAAGATGAACGACACCATCTTCAAGCGCTTCCTGACCGCCCCACTGGGCGCGGAGGTCACCGGCCTCGCGGAGTCGCCCGATGGCAAGGCGCTGTTCATCAACATCCAGCACCCGGGTGAAAACACGGCCGCGGCCAACATCGCGGATCCGAGCAAGTTCGAAAGCCACTGGCCCGGCAACGGCGCCGGCGTGGCCGCCTACGGACCAGGTGGAACCACCGCACGGCCGCGTTCGGCGACGGTGATGATCACCAAGGACGACGGCGGCGTGATCGGACTCTGAAGCCGCCAGGGGCCGGCGAAGCCAGGCCCGTTGGTGAAACACCGCGGATCCGGCTTCGCCGGTCCGCCGGTGTTGCCCCCGGAAGGGGGTGCCCGAGCGACACGAAGTGCGCGAGGCTGGGGGCGAACTTCATTTAGGCCAGAGGGCCCAGAGGCGCAAGGGTTGGTTCATGCGGGCAGCCACACGGCCCGCCTCGGCGCCGGTACCCGCGAAATAGTCGGCCCGCACTGCGCCGACGATCGCACTGCCGGTGTCCTGCGCGACCACCAGCTTCGCCAGCGAAAGCGCCGGCCCCGGCGATGCGAGCCAGACGGGCGTGCCATAGGGAATGCTGTCGCGGTCGACCGCGATCGAGCGCCCCGGCGTCAGCGGCACGCCCTGCGCGCCGACCGGCCCGGAAGCCGCATCGACTTCGCTCAAGGCTTCCTCCCTGAAGAACACGTACCGCGGATTGCTCCACAGCAGCGGCTGCAGGCGCTGCGGGTTCTGCGCCACCCACTGCTTGGTGTCGTCGGGCCATGCGCTGATCTTCGTCACGCCCTGGCTGATGAGCCATTGCTGCACGCTGCGATAGGGCTGCTCGTTGGTCGCCGCGAAGGCCACGCGAACCACGTGCTGCAGGCCATCCGGCTCGGTCATGCGCAAGCGCCCGGAGCCCTGGATATGCAGCATGAGGACGTCGATCGGATCGGCGAGCCACGCGATCTCGCGGCCGCGCAGCGCGGCCTGGGCCTGCGGCAGCGTGTCGATCTCCTGCCGCGTGTACCACGGCCGCTTCGGCACCAGCCCCGCCGGCGCCTGGTAGAGCGGATAGATGTTCGTCGCGGTCGGGCGGCGCGTCGCCTCGAACACCGGCTCGTAGTAGCTGGTGAGCTTGCCGTCGGTCGGGCCGGTGTACGCCTCGACGCGATAGGGCTGCAGGCGCTGCATCATCCATTCGCGCTGCTCGTCGTTCTCGGCCAGCGACAGTTGCCGGACTTCGCGGCACAAGGGCGCGAAGGCCGCGTTGGGCCGTGCGCAGTTGGTGATCATCGCGATCCAGCCTTCATGCAGCGCGTCATCGTTGAAGCCCGGAAGCTCCGACCATGCGACAGGCACCCAGCGGCTCTTGGGATGCGCGAGCGAACCGGTGAGCGGACCGAGATCGCGCGGCGGCGTGGTGACCGGCGGCGTCTGCGAAGTCCATTCGGGCTGCCGGGTGCCGGTGGAACAGGCGGCGAGCGTTGCTACGATCGCGAGCCCAACCAGCCACTGGAGTCCATTTTTCATGGGTCTGATTTTGCTTGAAGCCCTTGCCGCTGGAATCGTGTTCATCCTCATCATCTGGTGGACCATGTTCTCGGGCCGCAAGCGCGGCGAGCTGCGCGATGACGAGCCAGCGGCAGGCGGCGCGCCCGCGCGCGACGAGCCGCCGGGGCGCGACTGACACTGTCGTTCGATGCCGCGTGGATGTGTCGGCGCACATCCCGCGCGCTACGTTTTCAATAGCGAAACTGTCAATTCTGGCGCAGCCCGTGGGGCATCGATGCGCGCCGCGTGTTACATGCCGAAACCGCGGCAACGGCTCGAAGCCCCTTTGCGCTCCGGATAATCGATCGGCCTTTTTCCATCATCCAAAGGAAGGACTCCAATGAAAAAAATCGTACTTGCCACCTGCGCCGCGGTGTACCTGCTCGCGGGCTGCGCGGACATGAGCGAATCGCAGAAGAGCACGGCCACGACCACCGGCATCGGCGCCGGTATCGGCGCGCTGGCGGGCGCGGCGATCGGCTCCGCCACGGGTCACAGTGCAGGCACCGGTGCGGCGATCGGCGCGCTGGCGGGCGCGGGGGGCGGCTACCTGTGGTCGCAGCGCATGGAGAACCAGAAGCGCCAGATGGAAGCCGCCACGCGCGGCACCGGTGTCGCAGTGACGCAGACGCAGAACAACGAGCTCAAGCTCGCGATTCCGAGCGACATCTCCTTCGATGTCGGCCGCTCGGTGATCAAGCCGAACTTCTCGCCGATCCTCGACCAGTTCGCGCAGGGCCTGCGCAACAACCCGAACGCCGAAGTCCGGATCATCGGGCACACCGACAGCACCGGCACCGATGCCATCAACGATCCGCTGTCGATCCAGCGCGCGGCCGCCACGCGCGACTACCTCGTCTCGCGCGGCGTGTCGCCCACGGCCTTCAAGATCGACGGCCGCGGCTCGCGCGAACCGGTGGCCGACAACAGCACGCCCGCAGGCCGTGCACAAAACCGCCGCGTGGAAATCTACGTCGGCGAAAGGCAAGCAGGACAGGGCTGACCCCCGGCTCGGACGCGCGTCAGATCCCTCGGAGCAGGTTGGCGAGCTCGACGGCCGACTTCACTTCCATCTTCTCGAACACGCGCGCGCGGTGGACCTCCACCGTGCGCACGCTGATCGAGAGCTGATCGGCGATCAGCTTGTTGGGCAATCCCTCGATCACGCAGTGCATGACGTCGCGTTCGCGATCCGTGAGCTCGTCGATGCGCCTCTTCAACACCTGGCGCGTGCGCTGCGCCTCGATGGCGCGCACCGACGCGCCGAGCGCATGCTCGATGCGGTCGACCAGCGCGTTGTCCGAAAAGGGCTTTTCGCAGAAATCGAAGGCGCCGCGCTTGACCGCATCGACGGCCGTCGGCACGTCCGCATGGCCGGTCAGGAAGATCACCGGCAGCGTCTCCAAGAGGCCGCGCTCTGCAAGGCGGTCGAACAGGACCAGCCCGCTGGTGCCGGGCATGCGCACGTCGAGCAGCAGGCAATGCGGCTGGGCGCGCAGCGGCTCCTCGGCCAGGTACGCCTCGAAGGCCTCCGCGCTGGGAAAGCTCTCGCTGGCGAGACGGCGCGAACGCAGCAGCCAGGCCAGCGCCTCGCGCACGCTGGCATCGTCGTCGACGATGAAGATCAGGGCATCAATGAGAGGTTGCATAGAAATGGAGTTTCCAACCAGCGCAGCGCACGCCAGGGCACCCGCGGAACCGGCTTCGCCGGGCCGCCGGGTGCGCCCCCGGAGAGGGGGAGCGCCGAAGGCGCATGGGGGTGAACATCACTTGACCGGCAGCGTGAAACGGAAGACCGTGCCGCGTGGCTGCTGCGGCTCGAAGATCAGCACGCCGCCGTGCTGCTCGACCACGGTGCGACACAGGCTCAGGCCCAGGCCCATGCCGTCCGAGCGGGTGGTGAAGAAAGGCGTGAACAGGCGCGCCGCCACATCGGCGCCGATGCCGGCGCCGAAGTCCGTCACCGAGAACTCGAGCCAGCGGCGCGCATCGGCCGGCGTGCCCGCCTCGCCGCCGCGGCCGATCGCGCCCGCGCGAACCACCTTGATGCGCAGCACACGTTCGGTCAACTCTGGCACGTCCATCGCCTGCATGCCGTTGCGGGCGAGATTGAGCAACACCTGCTCGACCAGCGTGCGATCGCAATAGACCATGGGCAGACGCTCATCGAGCACGACCTCGAGGTCGACGCCGAGCTTGCGTGCCTGCAGCCGCACCAGCGGCAGCACCGCATCGATGAGCGCCTGCGGCGCGACCGCCTCGCGCGTGCGGTCGCGCCGCCGTACGAAGTCGTGAACGCTGCGGATCACCTGTCCCGCGCGATCGGCCTGCTCGGCGATGCGGCGCACCGCCATCGCGACATCGTCATGGTCGCTGTCGCCCGACGGGCCCTTGGCCTCCAGCAGATTCAGCGAGCCGGTCGCATAGCTGGCGATGGCCGCGAGCGGCTGTGTCAGCTCATGGCTGAGCAGCGACGCCATTTCACCGACGGTGGCGAGCCGCGCGCTGGCCTGCAGCCGCTCCTGGCTCGCGCGCGACAGTTCCTCGACGCGGCGCTGCTCGCTGATGTCGATGAACGCGCTCATCCAGCCGGCCTGAAAACCATGCGCGTTGATGAGCGGCGCCTCGAAGATCAGCACCGGAAAGCGGCTGCCGTCCTTGCGCATGAAGACCGACTCGAAGCCCTCCCGCGGCGGCACCGCGCCGGCCAGGCGCACGGCCTGCCGGTGCTGGTACTCGTGCGCGAGCTCGGTCGGCCAGTAAGGCGCCTCGAGATCGCTGTTCATGAGCTCTTCGGCGCTGAAGCCGACCATCTCGCAGAACGCCGGATTCACGTAGGTGATGCGCCCCTGCAGGTCGCGCGCCCGCAGGCCGGTGATGACCGAGTCCTCCATGGCCTTGCGGAAGCCGAGCGCATCGGCGAGGTCCTCCTCCGCGCGCTGGCGGCGCCGCGTATCGCGCGCAAGAAGCACCAGCACCGACACCAGTGCGATCGAGATGCCGGTGACCAGCGCGGTGAGCACGTTCGGAAAAAGGTCCGGCACCGCGCGCCAGCCGTCGACGCGCAACATCACCGGCGCGCCGGGCAGATCGACCAGTTGCTGGGCGGTGAAAACGCGCGTGCCCATGCGGCGCTGCGCGCCGATCGCCACCAGGCGCGTGCCGTCGATTTCGGTGAAGGCGACTTCCTGGCCCCGGCTGAGCGTCGGCGCGACGAGCTCGATCAGGATGTCGCGCAGCGAGTAGGCCGCCACGAGGTAGCTGCCGCCCTCGACCGGCAGGCACATCTCCATGACCTCGAGGCCGCTGCCTTGCGCGATCGCGATGTAGTGACTCGGCGAGAACGCAGGCGCGCCGAGCTTGCGTGCGGTGACGCAGGCGAGGGCGACGTCGGGGAAGCTCTCCGAGCGGTGCTGGTCATCGAAGATGCGGCGGCGGTACGGCGTGTCGGACGCCGCAAGCGTGCGCATCTTCGGATCGAGCCATTCCAGCCGCAGCCATTCGCGGTGCTCGCGCAGAAGCGCCGTGGCGCGCGCTTCCCACTGCTCGGCGTTGACGCCGCCGGCCAGCGAGGCGCGCAGGGTCTGCGCATTGCGCTGAAGGTCGCCGCGAAGGTCCGCCACCGCGTCGGCGGTGTCGCGCTCCAGCACCGACTGCGTCTGCTCGATCTCATGCCGGCCCGCGAGCCAGACCACGGTCACCAGCAGCGCCAGGACAAGGATCGCCAGCAGCACCCACAGGAACCACCGCCGCCACACCGAGCGCAGAAAGCGCAGCCGCGCAAATGCGGGCCGCAGCGCGCGGGAGACTGGCAACGTGGGCGCGGACACCGGCTTGCTTTGCTTCAGAGCACGCAGTGGGACAGTGCAGGCAGTTGGGCGCGTGCGCGCTCGACCTGCTGCGCATCGATGTCGAACAGCACCACGGCCTCGTCCACGTGCTGCTGCGCGACGACGGTGCCCCACGGGTCCACCACCATCGACTGGCCCCAGGTCTGCCGCCCGTTCTCGTGCTTGCCGCCCTGCGCGGGCGCCACCACCCAGGCAAGGTTCTCGATCGCCCGCGCGCGCAGCAGCACCTCCCAGTGGGCGGCGCCGGTGGTGCGGGTGAACGCGCTGGGCACGAGCATCAGCTCCGCGCCCTCGCGCGCAAGCGTTCGATAGAGCTCGGGAAAGCGCAGGTCATAGCAGACGCTGAGGCCCACGCGCCAGCTGTGGCCGTCGCGCGATGGCAGGTCGAACAGCACCGGCTTGCTGCCCGGCGCGATCACGCGGCGTTCGTCGTAGCGCTCGCGGCCGTTGTCGAAATAGAAGAGATGGATCTTGTCGTAGCGTGCGACGCATGCGCCCTCGGGCGAATACACGAGCGAGCTGTTGAACACATGGCTGTCGTCGTCCGTCTCCAGCGGCAGCGTGCCGCCGACGATCCACAGGCCGAACTCGCGCGCAGCATCGGCCAGGAAGTTCTGCACCGTGCCCGTGCCGGCCGTCTCGCGCAGCCCGAGCTTGTCGGTATCGCGCGCGCCCATCATGCAGAAGTACTCGGGCAGGACGGCCAGTTCGGCGCCCGCCTCTGCGGCTTCTGCGAGCAGCGAGTGGGCGCGCGCGAGATTGGCCTCGCGCTCGATGGCCGACACCATCTGGATTGCAGCGACTCTCATGTGTGATGACTCCTTGTCCTCATCGCGGGGCCGGCGTGGCGGGCGAACCCGCCGCTTCGGACGCCAGCCGGCGCGGCACCCGGGTGATTTTCGGGTCGGTCCAGGTGCCGTCGATCTTGAATTCCTGCGTCGCGGCCGCGACCAGCGGCCTGCTCAGCACCATCTGCGCAAGGAAGGTGCCAAGCCCGATCGCGGGATTGATCGCGGTTGCGACGAGCGCGGCGGTACCGGCGTTGATCTCGGGCACGACCACGACGCGCAGGCTTTGCGTCTCGCGCGCGAGGTCGGCGGAGCCGTCCATCAACACGGCCGCATTGACGCCCTTCATCTGCAGATTGTTGGTGGAGGCTACACCCTGATCGATCTGCACGTCGCCGCGCAGGAAATCGAAGGCGAAGCCTTCGCTGAACACATCGCGGAAGTCGAGCGTGAGCCGCCGCGGCAGGGCCTGCAGGCTGAGCACGCCGAGCAGCTTGGCAATGCCCGGGTCGGCCTTGAGGAACTGCCCCGATTCGACGTTGATCTGCAATTGCCCGGCGAGGCTCGGGTAATCGAGCGAGAAGGGCGAGCCGTTCCAGCTCACGTCGCCGTCGAGCCGGCCCCGGCCGCGCCGGACCACGTCCTTCATGCCGAACCGGCCGAGCAGCGCGCCGGCATCGGCGATTTCGAGCTTGAAGTCCATGCTGGTGCGGCGCGCGTCGCGGCCGGCACCCGTCGCGCCCGTCACGCCCGGCGCCGCCGCCCAACTGCCCTGCGCGGTGAATGTCGCATCGGGATTGATCATCGCGAGCCGGTTGAGCCGCCATTCGCGCCCCAGGCCGCCGCGGTTGACCGCATCGATCTCGGCGCGACCGAGCCGGTGCCCGAACAACTCGAAGTCATCGACCACGATGTCGAGCGCCGGCAGCGTGCTCGGTTGCTCGTCGAGCAGCGACTCGACCGCGGTGGCCTCGGAGCGCGCGATCTTCAGGCGCGCCAGCCGCGCGTACAAGCGCCCTGCCTGCGCGTGCCGGTATTCGGCATAGCCGCTGAGTTCGGTCGCATCGACGTTGGCGCGCCACACCGGCCCGTCGCGCGTGCCGCCGAGCACCACGTTATGGAGCGTCCTGCCGCCGAAGGCGAGTTCCTGCGCGCGCAACGCGATCTGCGTCGGCAGGAATTCATCCGCCGCATCGCCGCTGCCCGCATCCGATGCCTTGCCGGCCGAACTGCCGGTGGTTTCGCCGAAGAGCGCCTGCCACGCCGCGATGTCGAGCCGTTCGAATCGCAGGTTCGCGAACACCCCGCGCTCGGGCGGCGCGGCCGATTCGCCGGCGGCCAGCCCCACGCCGATGCCGCCGCGCAGCACGCGCGCGTCGTCGCCGGAGATGTCGCGCACGTAGGTCGCCGAGACGGCGCGACCGAGTTCGGCGGAGATCTGGTCGATCACCACCGGCTTCGCGCCGCCTGACCGGTTCTCGCGCGACACCACCTTCTTTTCCACCTTGAGGGGCATCGACTCCTCGGGTGCCTTGGTCAGAGGATGCGGCAGTTGCAGGCCGAGCCCCTGCAGGCTGCTGGTGACCAGGAACTCTGGCGTGCCGTCGCGCACCGAGAGATTGGCAGCGTAGGCGGTGCTGCCCGACGCGTTCTTCGCAAGGCGCGCGAGCCAGTCGACTTCGCGCGTCGCACGCAGGCCTTCGGCGGTCGCCGTGCCTTGGGCGCGGAAGCTCATGTCGCCCGACGCGCCGAAGCGGCCGCTCCCATCGAGGCGCACCGCGCCGCCCGCCGCGCGGGCCTGGATGCCGGCCAGCGAGAAGCCGGCCTCGGTGAAATTGAGCGTGCCGCGCGCCTGCGTCAGCGAAGGTGCGGCCGGCGCGAGCTGGATCTCGTTGTCGAGCAGCGCGACGCTGGCCTGCACCTTCGACTTCTCCATGGTCGCGAGAGGCAGTTCGAGCCGAAGCTTGTACTCGGCCTGGCCGGTGGCGCGCATGGCGGCCACGGTCGATTCGGCGGGGCCGGTGAGCGGCGCACCGGCCTTCAGCACTTCGCCCAGTGGTCCCTTGGCCTGCGCGTCGACCTTGAGCAGCGGCGCATGGTGTGACATGTCGGCGATCTGCGCCTCGGCCTTCGTCACCTCGACCCCGGGTGCACCGGCGATGCGGCCTCGCGCGTTGCGCACGAGCATGCCCGCGCGTTCGAAGACAAGTTCGCCGGACAGGGCCGTCAGCGCGGGCCAGGCAACGGTGGTGTGCGCGGGCGGCACGTACGCATAGGTCACGTCGGCCACGCGCGCGGCGATGCGGAAGTCGCCGTGCTTCGGGTCCATGAAGGGCATGTCGTACAGGTCGCCGCGGACCTTGAAGTCCACGGAACTCGCGGTGCCCCTGGTCACTGCGTCGCGCACGTAGTCCCGCGTCTGCTTGGGGATTTCCAGCGGCAGGTAGCGGTACACGCGCGTGCCGTCGGCGCGGCTGAGCTTGCCCTGCAGATCGAGCACGCCGGGGAAGCGCCCACGGCCGTGCGACACGGCCGGATCGCTCGTGCGCCAGCTCGCAGTCGCCTCGCCTTCCGCGTCGGCGTTGGAAAAGCGCAGGCCCGCGATCTGCAGCTGGGCTGAAGGGCCGTCGATCTTCCACTGCAGCTGTGTCGAGAGCTGGTCGATGGGGATCACCGGCTCTTCGAACACGCCCGGGAAGTCCAGGGAACCCTTGGCGATCGACGCATTGGCATTGCCGCCGGCCTGATTGGCATCGAACTCGATCGTCGCACCGTGTACGCCGGGAACGCCCACCGGTGGCCGAGGCGGCTCCGCGGCCGCCGTGTTCGCCGTGTTCGCCGGCGCGCCGGCATGCTGGCCGTTGCGGGCGGCCGCAGCGCGGGCTGGCTCGGCCGCCGGCTCGGCATGTTCGCCCGGCTGCGATGCCACGCTGAAATTGCTCACGCGACCGTGCAACTGGTACTTGTCGGGTGCGCCGGGCGAGCCTTGCCAGTTGCCATCGATGCGCTCCACGAGGCCGCGCAAGCCATAGGAATCGATGAGCTTGCGGCTCGCGTCACCGATCGGAAGCCGGTCTGCGATCAGCGCCAGCGCCGCGAGGTCGAGCCGGTCGGCACGGAAGGCGCCGCGTTCGGTCACCCGGCCTTTCGCTGGTGTGTGCTGCAACCAGACGTTGCCCCCGGGCCAGCGGATGCCGTCGTTGGTCTCGAAGTGCAGGTTGGTGGTCGAGAACTCGAAGGTGCCGTCGTCCAGCCGGCCGGCCAGGCGGCCGGTGACGCCCTGCAGCACCAGCGGCTGAAGGTCCTTGGCGAGCGAGGCGTCGACTTTCATGAGCGCGAGATCCGCGACCGCACCCGAAAGCTGGCCGTCCTTGACGTCGGCCCAGAGGCGCACGCCGCCGCTGCCTTCCCGGATCCGGGCATCGAGGTCCACGTAGCGGCCGAGGCGCGTCACATCGATGTAGGGGAGGTTGGCGAAGAGCTGGCCGCCCCAGGTCTTCCAGTTCCCCCTGCGCACGGAGAGAAGCGGCTGGCGGAAATCGCCGATCAGCGTGAAGCGCTGGCCCCAACCGGCCGGTGGGGTGGCGTCGATGCGCATCGCGTGTCTGCGGCCGCCGTTGCGGGCCACGAACTGGACGTCGGTCAGCCGCAGCGGCTCGGTCTTGCGAGCCTCGTCGATCCAGCGCACGGTGCCGCCCTGCACGACGACTTCGCGCTGCGCGAAGAACCAGTCGGCGCCATCGCCGCCGCCGCTGGTCTGGGTGGACATCTCGAGCCCCGCGATGTGCAGCCGGCCTTCGGCATCGCGCCGGACGTCGACCTGCGGCTGCTCGATGTAGAGCTGCTCGAAGCTCAGGTTCCAGAGCGAGCGCGGCGAGACACTGGCGACGACCCGCACCAGTCGCAGGGCTTCCTGCCGGCGGCCGTCTTCGAGCACCACGTCGCGCAACTCGACCGTCGGGAAGAAGCTGCCCGACCGGGCCTCGATCGAGCCGATGCGCACCGGTACGCCGATGGCGCGTGTGGCCTGCGCCTCGAGCGCGCCACGGTAGTCGCCGATTCGCGGCACAATCCAGACGTGTAGGACAACGACTGACAGCGCCAGCAGCAGCCATGCCCCGACGAGAAGCCCCAGCAGCCAGCGCGCCGCGACAGCGGTGACCTTGAGCAGACGTGAAGGGGAAGACGTCGTGTCGTTCATTGAGGATCGCGCTGTGCCGGGAATTATGACTGCCAGCCTCCAACCGGGTTCCACCCACCCCCACCCCGTGTCGCATCGGCCATCGCCACCCCCCAGCCTCCCCTCGCCCATCTCGGGCCATTCGCGATTCGTGCAGAGGTTGCGCCGGCGCTATGCCGCGGAACTCCCGCTGCTGCCGCCGGGCGCACCGGTGTTGGCGCACATGGCCGCGGCGTACGAATCCCTTCGCAACCGAGGGGACAATGTCGCCGACGCGCTGCGCACCGTGCGGCAACTCGTCATGGAGCGGCTCATCACCCTCGATTGCGACGAACAGGCGCCGCTCGCGGTCGTGACCACTGCGGTCACCGAGCTGGCCGAATTCGCCCTCGACGTCGCCTGCCACGAAGCCTGCGCGGAGCTCGACACGATGCACGGCTCGCCGATCGGCCCCAACGGCGAACGCGCCCAGCTCTGGGTCGTCGGCATGGGCAAGCTCGGCGCGCGCGAGCTCAATGTCTCGAGCGACATCGACCTGATCTATCTCTACGACCAGGACGGCGAGACCGCGGGCGATGTCGACGGACGCGGCAGGCTCTCCAACCAGGAGTACTTCGCACGGGCGGTCAAGCGCATCTATGCATTGGTCGGCGACACCACCGAGCACGGCTTCGTGTTTCGCATCGACCTCGCGTTGCGACCCAACGGCAACTCGGGCCCCAGCGTGGTCTCGCTGGATGCGCTGGAAGAGTACTTCCAGGTGCAGGGCCGCGAATGGGAGCGCTTCGCGTGGCTCAAGAGCCGCGTGGTCGCACCGCGTTCGGTGGTGACCAGCGGCTCGGCGCAGGCATTGCGTGGCGTGGTGCTGCCTTTCGTGTTCCGCCGCTACCTGGACTACAGCGTGTTCGATTCGCTGCGCACGCTGCACCGCCAGATCCGCGAGCAGGCCTCGCGCCGCAGCGCGGGCCGGCCGGAGCGCGCGAACGATGTGAAGCTGTCGCGCGGCGGCATTCGCGAGATCGAGTTCACCGTGCAACTGCTGCAGGTGGTGCGCGGGGGCCAGTTCCCGGAGCTGCGCACCCGCCCGACGCTCGATGCGCTGCAACGCCTCGCGCGCGCCAACCTGATGCCGCAGGAAATGGCGGATGCGCTGGCCTCGGCCTATGAATTCCTGCGTCGGGTGGAGCACCGCATCCAGTACCTGGACGACCAGCAGACCCATGTGCTGCCGGTCAACGACGACGACGTGCGGTGGATCGCCGAGACGCTCGGCTATGCGGATTGCTGCGCCTTTCTCGCGCAACTCGACACACATCGCGAGCTCGTCGCACAGGAGTTCGACAAGCTGCTCGGCGGCAAGGCGCCCTGCAAGGGCTGCAACGGCGGCGGGCGCAGTGCGCCGCCGGCCGACTTTTCCGACCTGATCGAGGAATTGCCCGAGGCCTTTGCGGAGCGCATCAAGGCCTGGCGCGACAACCCGCGGATACTTGCGCTGCGCGACGAAACGCGGGCACGGCTGCGCCAGCTGGTGCAGCGGACCGGCCAGTGGCTGCGCGAGCCCGACAGCGAAGCGCCGGGCAAGGTCGGCCACCACGTCGAAGGCGCACTGCGCTGGGCCGACTGGATCGAGCCCTTGCTGCGGCGCGAGAACTACATCGCGCTTCTGGTCGAGCGTCCCGCGGTGCAGGAACGTCTTCTGCGCCTGCTGGGTTCGGCGAAATGGCCCGCGCGCTACCTGATGCAGCACCCGGGCGTGATCGATGAGCTCGCGAGCGACGAGATGCTGTCGGGCCGCTTCGTGGTGTCGGAGTTCGAGCGCGAGCTGGAGGCTCGCCGCGAGTCGCTCACGCGCACCGGCGAGGCGGACGAGGAGCGGCTTCTGAACCTGCTGCGCCACGCGCATCACGCCGAGGTGTTCCGCACGCTCGCGCGCGACGTGGACGGCCGCATCACGGTCGAGCAGGTGGCCGACGACCTGAGTGCACTGGCCGACTCCGTGTTGCGCGTGACCGCGCGGTGGTGCTGGCCGCATGTGCGCAACCCGCACCGCGAGCAGCCGCAGTTCGCGATCATCGGCTACGGGAAGCTCGGCGGAAAGGAACTGGGCTACGGCAGCGATCTCGACATCGTCTTCGTCTACGACGATGACGACGACCGCGCCGGCGAGGTCTATGCCGCCTACGTGCGCAAGCTCATCAACTGGCTCACGGTGCAGACGCGCGAGGGCGACCTCTTCGAGATCGACACCGCGCTGCGGCCCAACGGCAATTCGGGGCTGCTCACGACGAGCTTCGAGGCCTACGAGAAATACCAGCTCGGCCGTGGCAGCAACACCGCATGGACCTGGGAACACCAGGCCATGACACGCGCGCGCTTCGTGCTCGGCGAGCCGTCGCTGGGCGAGCGCTTCGATCGCGTTCGAGAGGCGGTCATCACCGCGCCGCGCGACCGCGAAGCACTCAAGGCCGAGATCGTCGCGATGCGCGAGAAGGTGCGCTCGGCGCGCCCGGTGAAACCGGACCGCTTCGACGTCAAGCACAGCGCGGGCGGCATGGTGGATGCCGAGTTCGCGGTGCAGTTCCTGCTGCTGTCAGCGGCCAAGGACCACCCGGAACTGATCCCCAACGTCGGCAACATCGCACTGCTGCAGCGCGCCGAAGACGCAGGCCTGCTGCCTGAAGGCGTCGGGCAGAAAGCGGCCGCGGCGTATCGCGAACTGCGCCGGGTGCAGCATCGGGCGCGGCTCAACGAGGAGCCGACGCAGGTTCCGCTGACGTCGCTCGTGGCTGAGCGAGAAGCCATGTTGACTCTGTGGAAGGCGGTCTTTGACTGAGGCGCGGCGCCGGTCATCGCAACGTGCCCTGGCGTTGATCGCGGGCGCGACGCTTCTCTTTCTCGCCGGCTGCGCGAGCGGCCCGCGCGGCGGCCGCGACGGCGCCGAGGCCAGTCCACCCGGCAATCTCAGCCAGGTTCCCGACGCGGAGCCGCGCATCGAAGCCATCCGCGGCAACGGCGGCACCAGCAAGCCGTACGTGGTGCTGGGCAGGTCGTACGTGCCCATCGTGGACGACCGGCCCTTCCGCGAGAGCGGGCTGGCGTCGTGGTACGGCACGAAGTTCCATCGCCAGTCGACCGCGAGCGGCGAACCCTACGACATGTATGCGATGACTGCGGCGCACAAGACCCTGCCGCTGCCGAGCTACGTCCGGGTGCGCAATCCGGCCAATGGGCGCGAGGTGATCGTGCGCGTGAACGATCGCGGGCCGTTCCACGACGATCGCATCATCGACCTGAGCTACACCGCCGCGCTCAAGCTGGACCTGCTGCGCGGCGTCGCGCCCGTGGAGATCGAGCGCATCACGAACGAGGACATCCGGACGGGGGCATGGCGGCGCGGCAACGCCGACACGACGCAGTTCGCGCAGCAGGGGACGCCGGTCGCAAGGCCGATCCAGGTCGCTGCAACAGAAAGCGTCGCCGTGCCCGTGGCACTGACCGCTCCGGTCGCAGCGACGCCGGGCGTGGAAACAATGGAAGTGACGGCGCTGCCGCCGATGACGCCGATCGACGCGCCGGCTGCAGCACCGCGGAATGCGTCGCCGCTGCCCGCCGCACCAGCGGCCGCGGGCCCCTCGGCGGGATTCTGGGTGCAGCTTGGCGCCTTCAGCCAGCGCGACGGCGCCGTGCGCTTTCAGCACCAGGTGGCGCGCGACATGCCGGGACTGGCGCCGTCTCTCAACGTCTTCAGCGAGCGGGGCGTCCACCGGATCCAAGCCGGCCCCTACGCATCGCGCGACCTCGCGCGCGACGCGGCCGAGCAGGTCCGCAATGGGCTCCAGCTCGCGCCCGTCATCGTCGAACGCCGCTGATCGGGATTTCGGCCGGCGCAGCCAGGCCCATTCGTGAAACACCGAGGAACCGGCTTTGCCGGGCCGCTGGTGTTGCCCCCGGCAGGGGGTGCCCGAGCCACACGAAGTGGGCGAGGCTGGGGGCGAGCTCCTTATGCGCCTTGGTACTCGGCCTTGGGGCCGAGCGAGGCGGCGATTTCCTTGCGATAGCGGTTGAGCTCCTGCACCGTCTTGAAGCTGCGGTTCATCAGCAGGCTCAGGTTGTGCAGGATCCGGTCGCCGACCTTGGTTTCCCAGACGGCGTCGAACTTGATCTGCTTGTCGAGCCAGTGCTCGAGCCAGTTCGGATCCGGCACGCGGCTCTGGATGGTGTCGTTGGGGAACAGCGCCTTGTTGACGTGCAGGTTGGTCGGGTGCAGGGCCTGCGCGGTGCGCCGCGCGCTGGCCATCAGCACGCCGACCTTGGTGAAGGCGGCACGCGCCTCGTCGCCGAACTTCTCCAGTGCGCGACGCATGTAGCGCAGGTAAGCGCCGCCGTGGCGTGCCTCGTCCTGGCTCAGCGTGGTGTAGATGTGCTTGATGACCGGCTCGGTGTGCCACTCGGCCGCGCGGCGATACCAGTGGTTGAGGCGGATTTCGCCGCAGAAGTGCAGCATCAACGTTTCCAGCGGCGGCGCGGGATCGAAGTCGAAGCGCACGTCATGCAGCTCCTGCTCGGTCGGGGCATGCTGCGGGCTGAAGCGTTTCAGGTATTCCATCAGCACCAGGGAGTGCTTCTGTTCCTCGAAGAACCAGATGGACATGAACGCGGAGAAATCGCTGTCGTGCCGGTTGTCCCGCAAGAACATCTCGGTGGCCGGGAGCGCAGCCCATTCCGTGATCGCGTTCATCTTGATGGTCTGGGCCTGTTCTTCCGACAGAAGCGACCCGTCGAAGGACTGCCAAGGAATGTCCTTGTCCATGTCCCAACGGACGGATTCGAGTTGTCTGAAGAGTTCCGGGTACAGCATAAGTATCTTTCTTGAGCCGCAGGATTTTAATCGGGGGGGTTTGGCGGCCCCATGACAGGCGAGCGATGATGCGGTTGCGCACCGGGGCGGCACAGCGATATGCGCGGCCTTTTGCCCCCGCTATTTCGAAGGGAATTCGCAATGCGAAGCTCGATCCGTATTTGTCTCCTCGCCCTGATTTCCGGCTGTGCGGCCACGACCGCCGCCGCCCAGAACACCACACCCACCACCTGCCCCGCGATTTTGCAGCACACCTTCCCGCGGCTCCAGGACGAAAAGCCCCAGGCGCTGTGCCAATACGCCGGCAAAGTCGTTCTCGTGGTCAACACGGCGAGCTTCTGCGGCTTTACGCCCCAATACAAGAGTCTCGAGGCGCTCGACCAGAAGTACCGGTCGCGCGGGCTGGTGGTGCTGGGCTTTCCTTCGAACGACTTCGCACAGGAGTCGGGCTCGAACAAGGAAATCGCCGATTTCTGCGAAAGCACCTTCGGCGTCAAGTTTCCGATGTTCACCAAGAGTTCGGTGCGAGGACACGACGCGAACCCGTTGTTCAAGGAGCTGGCGCAGGTTTCCGGCACCACGCCGAAGTGGAATTTCTACAAGTACCTGATCGCGCGCGACGGCAAGGTCGTCGAGTCCTACTCGAGCCTCACGTCGCCGGACGATCGGGTTTTCATCCGCGACGTGGAAAAACAACTGGCGGTCAACCCGGATTGACAGTCTCTTTACCGAGGCGTCACAAATGTTTACCTCTAGGCAGGGAACCGGGTCGCAGGGCCGCGCTCATACGATTTCGGGTGCGAAACACCCGACGATTTTCATGTTGCGAGGTCTTCCAGGCGCCTGCCGTTTGGTTGAAATCCCGAGGCGATTCTTCTCCTCCTCCCTCCCTCCCTCCTTCGTTTCGGGGCGCCTCGCAACATTTTTCATCCGACTCCCGGCGTTGATCAGCGACCGGACAGCAAAAAGCCCCGCAATGCGGGGCTTTTTGCTTTGTGGCCGCCCGGGCGTCAGGGCTGGGTTTCGGCAAAGCTCGGGCGCAGCATCAGCTTGTCGTAGAGCTTGGCGAGATTGGCGTGGTCGGCGCGCCAGTCGATCTCGGGGAAGCGGTAGCTGATCCATCCCAGCGCACAGCCGACCGCGATGTCCGACAGGCTCAGGTGGATGCCGCTGCAGAAGGGCTTGTCGCCCAGCCCCTTGGACATCGCCGCGATGCCGGCGAGCACCTTGGCCCGCTGGCGATCGATCCATGCCTGGCTGCGCTCGCCCTCGCTGCGCTTGGGCCAGGTGACCTCCAGACGCCACAGGACGCCGGCGTCCATCACGCCGTCGGCCAGCGCTTCCCAGGTCTTGACCTCGGCGCGCTCGCGGCTCTGCTGCGGAATCAGCTTGCCGACCGGCGACATCGTGTCGAGGTACTCGACGATCACGCGCGAGTCGAACATCGCTTCACTGCCGTCCATGATCAGGCAAGGCACCTTGCCGAGCGGGTTGGCGCTGGAAATCGTGGTGTCGTCAGACCAGACGTCTTCGAACACGAACTGGTAGTCGAGCCGCTTCTCGGCCATGACCACGCGTACCTTGCGCACATAAGGGCTGGCAGCGGATCCGATCAGTTTCATGCGGGCATTCCCCCCATCAGGGTCATCGTTGTAGCGCTTTGATTCTATGAGAACGAGACCAGACGATCGCCCTGGCCGACGAGTGTCCGCCTGATGCCGCGCTCGACGCACCCGGCGACGGCCGACTGAAATTGCCGGGAACATGGCGCGACCTAAAATTCGCGCATGACTTTCTCCACTGTCTCCGCCCTTTCCCCGCTCGACGGCCGCTACGCGGCCAAGTTGGCGGCCCTGCGTCCGCTGATGAGCGAACAGGGCTACATGCACAGGCGCGTGCAGGTGGAAGTGGCATGGTTCATCGCCCTTTCCGACTGCGGCTTCGCCGAATTCAAGCCCCTCACCGGCGGCGCCCGCAAGTACCTGCTCGGACTCGTTTCCAACTTCTCCGAAGCCGACGCGATCGCGATCAAGCAGATCGAGAAGACCACCAACCACGATGTGAAAGCGGTCGAGTACTGGATCAAGTCCAAGTTCGAGGCCCGTCCCGAGCTGCTTGCCGCTTCCGAGTTCGTGCACTTCGCCTGCACGAGCGAGGACATCAACAACACCAGCCACGCCCTGCAGATCCAGGCGGCGCGCGAGAAGGTGGTGCTTCCCGCGATCGACGGCATCATCGCGACGCTGCGCGAAATGGCAATCAAGTTCGCCGACGTGTCGATGCTTTCGCGCACGCACGGCCAGACCGCCAGCCCGACCACCGTGGGCAAGGAAATCGCCAACGTCGCAGTGCGCCTCGCGAAGGCACGCGAGCAGATCGCCGGGGTGAAGCTGCTCGCCAAGATGAACGGCGCCGTGGGCAACTACAACGCGCACATCGCCGCCTGGCCCGATTTCGACTGGGAGGCCTTCAGCCGCAAGGTGATCGAGACGCCCGCGCCGCTGGGCCTGGGCCTGACCTTCCAGCCCTACAGCATCCAGATCGAGCCGCACGACTACATGGCCGAGATCTTCGATGCCGTGGCGCGCCTCAACACGATCCTGGTCGACTTCTCGCGCGACATCTGGGGCTACGTCAGCCTCGGCTACTTCAAGCAGCGCCTGAAGAAGGGCGAGATCGGCTCGTCGACGATGCCACACAAGGTCAATCCGATCGACTTCGAGAACGCCGAGGGCAACCTCGGCCTCGCGAACGCGCTGCTGCGCCACCTGAGCGAAAAGCTGCCGATCAGCCGCTGGCAGCGCGACCTGACCGACAGCACCGTGCTGCGCAACATCGGCGTGGCGCTCGGCTACGCAACGCTGGCCTATGCGAGCCTCGCCACCGGTCTCGGCAAGCTCGAGCTGAACGAGGAAGCCCTGGCGGAAGACCTCGACGCATCGTGGGAAGTGCTCGCGGAGCCCATCCAGACCGTCATGCGGCGGTTCGGTGTGCAGGGTGCGTATGAGCAGCTCAAGGAAGTCACGCGCGGCAAGACCGTGACTGCCGAGGCGCTGCACGGCCTCATCCGTTCGCTGGAAATTCCGGAAGCCGAGAAGGAGCGTCTTCTGGCCATGACCCCCGCGAGTTACATCGGCAAAGCCGCCGAACTGGCCCGGCGGGCATGAACGCCCCCACGCTCGGCACTTCGTGTCCTCGCTGCCCCCCGAGGGGGCTGATTCGCCTTGAGGCGGCCCGGCGGCGAATCTGATGGCACTCAAGTCCACCATCTTCAAGGCGAACCTCGCCGTCGCAGACATCGATCACGGCTACTACGCGGACCACGCGCTGACACTGGCGCGTCATCCGAGCGAGACCGACGAGCGGATGATGATTCGTCTCGCCGCGCTGGCGCTCAACGCGTACAAGCTGCAGGATGTCTGCAACGGCGATGGCACGCTGGCTTTCGGCGCCGGGCTTTCGAATCCGGACGAGCCGGACGTCTGGCTGCGCGACTTCACCGGCGAGACGAAGCTCTGGATCGAAGTCGGCCAGCCCGAGGACAAGCCGATCGTGAAAGCCTGCGGCAAGTCCGAGGAAGTGATCGTCTACGCCTTCAACCACGCTGCCGAGATCTGGTGGCGCGGCATCGAAAGCAAGCTGACGCGGCCACAGAACCTGTCGGTGTTCCGCATTCCGACCGCAGCGGCCCAATCGCTGGCGGCGCTTGCACAGCGTTCGATGCAGTTGCAGGCCACGATCCAGGAAGGCGTGCTGATGCTCGGCGACGGCACGCACAACATCGATATCGAACCACTTCGATTGAAGTAGCTTGTGCCCAGGTGGCCGGCGAAGCCAGGCCCGTTGGTGAAACACCGCGGAACCGGCTTTGCCGGGCCGCTGGTGTTGCCCCCTGAAAGGGGGTGCAGAGCCACACGAAGTGGGCGAGGCTGGGGGTAAGCTAAATGCCCGGCATCATCGCGCCGCATCGCCAGCACTGCTCGAAGCCGCCTTCGACGAGTTCGCCGCAGAGGCACTGCCAGCGCCGTTGAGGTCGGTGCCGCAATTCGTGCAGCAGGCGTTCGGCGAGATCGAGCTGGGCTTCGTCCTCGATCCAGACCTCCGGCAGACATTGATCGGGCGGCAGCTGGCCGGCCGCGGCACCCAGGTATTCGCGCTGCACAGAGGCATCGACGCCGCCCTCGCGCAGGGCATGCACCCACAGGGTCGCAATGGCGAGGTTGGGGGCTTGCGCGATGCGGCGCATGGGCTCAGCCTGCGTGCTTGTCGCTTTCGGGGACCGGCGCGCCGCCTTCGTCTTCCGGACGGACGTGTTCGGCTTCACGGGCGCGCTCGGCATACCGGTTGAAGCGCCAGGCCGAATCCTGCATCGTGATGCGGCGCCAGGTCGAGCGCTTCTCCGCCGGGGTCATGGCGGGCCAATGCTGGACTTCGTCGAAGCTGCGTCCGCAGCCCTTGCACTCATCGTCGCCCTGGCTGGTGGAGCAGATGGCGATGCAGGGCGTGTCGGGCGTGGTCTGGTACCAGGTGAGCCAGGCGTCCCAGGCCTTGGCGGGAAAGCCGACTTCGTCGACCTCGTCTTCGTGATGGAAGATCATCAGCGCATAGACCTCCGCCAGAGCGCGCAGCTCGGGTGCGAGGGTGATGCCGTCGGGCGAGGGCTTCCGGTCGCGCCAGTAATTGATGGCGGCCTCGATGTCGGTGATGTGAATGGCGGCCATGGGTCAAAAAATGCAAGGCGGCGATCATAGTCCGGCTATTTCCCGGGATCTGCAAAGGATTTGCGCGCTATCGAATACATAGCATCCAGTCCTTTTGTGGCGAGGCATTCCAGCGCCTTTCTTTTGAATCCCCCTGCGCGTCGGGTTGCCACGACCAAGTTGCGATGCTCTAATCCCGCCCACGAAGGGGAGTAGCTCCCGCCCGCTTTTCCGAGAAGCGGGTATCGCCAGGTCGTCAATACGAAGCACAACACTTCCGGCCTGTCGGGCAGCCCCACGCTGTCGAGCAAGACCTTCGATTTGACCTGTGCAGGTTCGATCGAAGCGATTGCGTGTTCCACGAGGGCGATGGTCCTCATCCGGCCGCTTCATCCGACCTGCATGGAAGGAATCGAAACGAACAGAGGACTTTATGGAACAGTTTCTGACCCCCGAGTTCTGGGTCGCGGTCGGCCAGATCATCATGATCGACATCCTGCTCGGTGGCGACAACGCCGTCGTGATTGCGCTTGCCTGCCGCAAGCTGCCACCAGCGCAACGCACGAAGGGCATTCTCTGGGGCACCGCGGGCGCGATTCTTTTGCGCGTCGTCCTGATCTTCTTCGCGCTCACCCTCTTGGCCATCCCGTTCCTGAAACTCGCCGGCGCGCTGCTGCTGGTGTGGATCGGCGTCAAGCTCCTCGCCCCGGAACATGACGATGCGCACGGCGACATCGCCGCGAGCGACAAGCTCTGGGCCGCGGTCAAGACCGTGATCGTGGCCGACCTCGTGATGAGCGTGGACAACGTGATCGCGATCGCCGGTGCCGCGCAAGGCGCCGGCGAGGGGCACCAGATGCCGCTGGTGATCTTCGGCCTGCTCGTGAGCATCCCGATCATCGTCTGGGGCAGCCAGTTGGTCATCAAGCTGATGGACCGCTTCCCGATCATCATCACGCTCGGCGGCATGCTGCTGGGCTGGATTGCCGGCACGATGGCCGTGTCGGACCCGTCCATCGCCAACCCGGCCGACTGGACCTGGGTGCCGAAGCTGCCGCAAACCGACGTGGTCCGCTATGCCGCAGGTGTCCTCGGCGCGCTGCTGGTGCTCGCGATCGGCAAGTGGCTGGCCGGCCGCCGCGCCAAGCCGGGCGAGACCGTCACGGCCTGATCCGCACTCTGGACTCAATGTCTCTGCCACTCCAACCAACGAAAGAAGGAGCACTCATGGAAAAGGTCATTCTTTACGTCGACGACCCCGCCTACGCGCGCGAGTTTCTCGCCCGGATGGCGGCCTCGGAGGCCGATGTCGAGGTGCGCCACTGGGTGCTGGTGGCCTGTGCACCGCGCATGACGCACCGCATCAGCAAGTGGGTCAGCCACAGCGCACGCGAGAACTGGCGCGGCAAGTGGTTCGCAAAAGTGCAGGAACAACTCCTGCCCTTGCTGCAGTCGCGGGGAAGCCTGGTCACGCCGGTCCTGGCCAAGGGGCCGCTGACAGACCTGACCAAGCGACTGAAGCTCGAGCATGGTGTAGCCCAGGTGATCGACGGGCGCCGACCCAAGGTGGGCGTCGATCTCGAACCCGTGGCCCCGGATGTGGCACCGCCCGGGCAATCGAGTTGGGCACTCCCGGGCGCAGTGGTCGGCATGGGCGCGCTGCTGATGCTGGCCAACGAGATGTCCGAGTAAGCGCGGCACCGGCCGAATGCGACTTCTCATCAAGTGGCTGCTGAGCGCGCTGGCGCTGCTGGCAGTCGCCTACGTCTACAGCGGCGTGCAGGTCACGACCTACACCTCGGCACTGCTGGCTGCCGCGGTGATCGGTTTCCTGAACATGTTCATGCGCCCGGTGCTGGTGGTGCTGACCCTGCCGGTCACGATCGTCACGCTGGGGCTGTTCCTGTTCGTGATCAACGCGCTGCTCTTCTGGGCCGCATCAGGGTTGCTGCCGGGCTTTCATGTCGATGGTTTCATCGCCGCCCTGATCGGATCGCTGCTCTACTCGATCCTGGGCTTGATCATCGAATCGGCGCTGGGCGGCTTGTTCTCCGAGCGCTGACCTTGGTCACCTGTTGGCGCGCATGTCCGCGGCCTGCTCCTTCACGAGTGCCTCCACTGCGCGAGCACGTGTGTCGATGATCGAGGCTTCGTAGTTGTCCACCGCAGCGCCCGGCGTTCGCGCGCTGGCGCGGATGAAGTCCTGCGCCGCCTTGAGGCGGTCCCTCGCCGCCGGATAGTCCAATGTCGCGACATTGGCCTCGGCGTCGGCGCGGATTGCGCGGACGGTGTCGTTCTGCGCGCCATAGAGGCTCGACAGGGTCCGCCATGCGGTCGCATCGCGCGGATGCGTCGCGACCCAGTCACGCAGAGGCTGAACCATCGGCGCCGGATTGCGCGTCGCCACGGCGGCTTGGGCGGCGAGCAGCATTTCCGGCCGGTCCTGGGCCTTGGGGTTGAGCAGCGCCGCGGCGGCCGGCGCGGCGCCTGCCGCCAACTCGATCTCCGCCGAGAGCAGGCGCGCGAGTCGCGCAGCCGAGGGATCCCCGGCGGTGCGCGTCTGCAGCTGCTGCGCCAAGGCACGGGCCGTCTTGAAATCACGCAGCTCGCTCGCCGAGAGCGCTGCCGCGTAGAGGGTGCCGGCCTGTTGCGCGGGCGAGCTCCGGGCGAACTCGCCGCTGGAAGGCACATCGACCCACTGGCGCAGCACATCGACGCCCGGACGGGTCAGCACGCGCGCGCGGGCGGTGATCATCGAGTGATCCATGAGCAAAGGCAGGGGCGTCTTCGTTCCGGGCTGCATCTGGAAGCGCGCCTGCATGTCCGCGATCCGCTCGCCGGTCAGCGGGTGGCTGCGCAAGTAGGGGTACGAGCCGTTGTCGTTGAGACGCGAGGCGTACTGGAGCTTTTCGAACATCGACGCCGCGCCCTGCGGGGCATAGCCTGCCTGCGACATGACGCCGAAGCCGATGCGGTCGGCCTCGCGTTCCATGTCGCGCGAGAAGCTCAGCTGGTTCTGCATGAAAGCCGCCTGGCTGCCCATCATCACGGCCTGGCCGGCGTCGGGTTGACGGCTCTTGCTTGCCGCGATCACGCCGAGGATCATGCCCGCGAGCATCAGCGGTAACTGCTTGTTCTGCGAGGTCATCATGCGCGCGATGTGGCGCTGGGTGACGTGCGACATTTCGTGTCCGAGCACCGTGGCGAGCTCGTCACGGCTGCCGACCACCGCGATCAGCCCCAGGTTGATGCCGAGGTAGCCGCCCGGCAGCGCGAAAGCGTTGATGTTGCGATCGCGGCCCAGAAGGATGGTCCAGGCGAAGCGCTCGTCCAGTTCGGGCGTGAGCTCGCCACGCACCCGGGCCGCGGCCAGCAGCTTCTGCCAGATATCGGTCACGTATTCGAGCAGCACCGGGTCGTCGATGTAGTCGGTGTCGCGGTAGAGCTCCCGGGCGATTTCGTCGCCGAGGTGGCGTTCGGCCGCGGCGGTCATTTCGCTGTCGCCCATGCTGGGCAGCTGGGCAGAAGCCGGGACGGGGAGCACCAGCTGAGCGGAGACCGCCAACGCGGCACACAGGGTTCGCAGCCGGCGACGCGCAGCAGAGCGCTGCCTGGAGGTGGAATCAGAGGATGAAGTCATCAAAGCGCGGGGTTCGTCGTCATCGTCTCGGCCTCGTATGATGCGGCACTCAGCGCAACGTTCACAATGAGCACACTCACCCATTTCGATGCCCAGGGCCGGGCCCACATGGTCGACGTGGCCGCCAAACCGGCCACCCACCGCGTGGCAGTGGCCACCGGCCGCATCGAGATGCAGCCCTCCACGCTGGCGCTGATCGAATCCGGCACGGCAAAAAAAGGCGATGTGCTCGGCGTCGCCCGGATCGCCGGTATCCAGGCAGCCAAGAAGACCAGCGACCTGATTCCGCTGTGCCACCCGCTGGCGCTGACGCGGGTGGCGGTCGACTTTGCGCTCGCGCACAGCCCCGTGCCCCAGGTCACCTGCACCGCGACCGTCGAAACGGTCGGGCCGACCGGGGTCGAGATGGAGGCGCTGACCGCGGTCCAGGTGGCGCTGTTGACCGTCTATGACATGTGCAAGGCGGTGGACCGGGGGATGACGATGACCGACATCCACGTGCTGGAGAAGCATGGGGGGAAGTCGGGGAGTTACGTCGCGGGGCGCTGAAGCGCGCGTCCAAGCGTCCATTCATCGCCTGACCGGGGCGAAGGCACCCCGCGATGCAGGTGCACACCATTTCATTACCGCCCAAGCGATCGGCAGGTCATTCCGTGCGCTCCGGTAATTAAATCTCTCATCCAAATCAGCCAATTCGCATAAACGTGCAGGAATTGGCTTGAGACCGGTCAAAAAAGACAAACGGTGTCCCGACGCTGATCAGCGGCTCTGGCTCTCAAAAAATCGGGCAACACAATGAGAAACATCTGATTCTCTGCAAGTTGCTCCGCAACCCGAAAGCCCCGCATCGTGAAAAAACAGCCCTGCTCGCGCACTTCTGTCGGACGCCTTGGCGCCCGCGGCTTCACGTTGATCGAAGTGATGATCGTGGTGGCGATCATCGGGATCCTGGCCGCCATCGCGCTGCCCGCGTACAACGACTACATCCGGCGCGGCCAGATCCAGGAGGCCTTCGGCTTTCTGTCCGACTACCGGTCGAAGATGGAGCAGTACTACCAGGACAACCGCAACTACGGCTCCAGTTCGGCATGCGCACCGGATACGACGGCCAGCAGCTGGAACAACTTCGCGCCGACCAGCGCGAAGTACTTCAGCTTCAGTTGCGCCACCAACACGGGCACCGGCGACACCACGCAACAGACCTACACCGTCACGGCGACGGGCAACGCCGGCCAGGCACTAGGCAACGTGTACACGATCAACCAGAACGGTGATCGTGCGACCACGAAGTTCAAGGGCACCACCATGAGCAACGTGACCTGCTGGCTCATGAAATCCCCCACCTGCTGACCGCTGGACGGAACGGACCATGCGCCAACGCGGCTTCACGCTCGTCGAGCTCGTCGTCACCGTCGCGGTGCTCGCGATGATCCTTGCCGTCGCGGCGCCCAATGTCGCCAGCTGGATAGGAAATGCGCGCATACGCAATGTCGCGGACACGCTCCAGAACGGAATCCAGATTGCCCGCGGCGAAGCGGTACGGCGCAATCAGAACGTGTCGTTCTGGCTGGTGGCACCGAGCAACCCCAGCGTCCTCAGCAACGATTGCACCTTGTCGAGCGTCAGCGGCTCCTGGGTGGTGAGCGTGAATTCACCGGTCGGCCATTGCGCCGACGGTCCGTCGACGACCTCCTCGCCGATGCTGGTCACGGGCCGCGCCATCGGTGATGCAGGGGGCAACGTCACCGTTGCCGCGATGCAGTCCGACGGAACCACACCCGCCACCACCGTCACGTTCGACGGCTTTGGCCGCGTCACGAATACCGACTCCATCCGGAAGATCGACGTCAAAGGAACCGGCAACAGCCTCAATCTGCAGCTCGTGGTTTCGTCGGCCGGGCTGGTTCGCATGTGCGACCCCCGCATCAGCGACAACACCGATCCGCGCAAGTGCTGAAGCGAGGAATGAAGATGCACTCCCGAAAGCTGAACCGAAGAAAGCAGCGTGCGTCTGCCGGCGATCGAGCCCGCGGCGTCGCGATGATCGAGGTGCTGGTCGCGATGCTCATCTTCATGCTCGGCGTGATCGGCCTGGTCGGCCTTCAGACCGCGATGACGCATGCACAGACCAACGCCAAGTTTCGGGCCGACGCGTCGCTGCTCGCCAACGACATCGTCGGTCGCATGTGGTCCGACCTGACCAACATGGCGAGCTACAACGGCACGGGGTGTGCGTCCAAGCCGATGTGCAAGGAATGGCAGACGAAGGTGAGCAACAGCCTGCCGGCCGGCACCGGCGCCGTCACGGTCGATGCGACGACCGGGGATGTGGCGGTCACCATCACCTGGAGCGTGCCAGGCGGCGAGTCGCACCAGTACGTGACCCACACCACCGTCGCACAACCCGGGGGCTGATCGAAATGCGGAAGTCGAACTTCAAAAGTACCGGCCAGGGCGGATTCACGCTGGTCGAGCTCATGGTCGGCCTCGTCCTCGGCATGCTGACGGTGCTGGTGATCACGCAGGTCCTGGTTCTCGCCGAGGGTAAGAAGCGCTCGGTGGCCATGGGCAGCGACGCGCAGGTGAACGGCGCAATGGCGCTCTACACGATACAGCGCGAAATCCAGATGGCGGGCTACGGCGCGACGCAGAGCCTGGACGCGCTGGGCTGTCCCGTGCACGCGCAGTTCGACACCGGTGCCCCGTTCACTTTCACGCTGGCGCCGGTCATCATCAACGACGGCGCGAACGGCGCCCCCGACACGATCACCATCCTGCGCGGGAGGTCCGCGGGGTTCTCGATCCCCATCGCCCTTGCGGGCGCCCATACCGCCACCGACAACCACTTCTCGGTCAATGCATCGTTCGGCACCACGGCCGGAACCTGGATGATCGCAGTGCCCACGGCGCAGGACGCGACCCACTGGTGCAGCCTGTTCAGCGTGACGAACGACACCTCCGACGTCACGACCACGCTGAGCCCGACCGTGGTGCCGCACGTGCTGACCAGCAGCAGCAAATGGAACCAGAACAGCGTGCTTCCCGCCGCCGGCTACGTTAAGGGCGATTACCTGTTGAACATGGGCTCGTTCGTCTCACGCACATATTCCATCAACACGACGAACAACGCCGAAGCCCTCCAGGTCGCGGATCTCTCGCTTGCCAACGGCCTGTCCTCGCCGCAAGACCTCTATCCGCAGATCGTGAATCTGCAGGCGCTCTACGGCAAGGGAACCGTCGACCCCAGCGGCAACGTCATCGTCGATACCTACGACAACGTGACGCCGCTGACCAATGCCGACTGGCGCAGGGTGGTCGCGATCCGCATCGCCGTCGTGGCGCGCAGTGCCGAATACGAGAAAGACATCGTCACCACGACTGCGAATGCACCGCAGTGGGACGTCGGATCCACCGCAACGATCACGGGCCCCACCACGACCACATGCAACGGCAGCAGCAAGTGCATCGCGCTCAAGGTGAATCAACTCACTGACTGGCAGCACTACCGCTACAAGGTCTACGACACGATCGTCCCGCTGCGCAATGTGCTGTGGAACTCCTGAACAAGCATCATGCAGCTCCCAAATTCACCCGTCTCCTCGAGTCCACGCAGCCAGCGCGGCGTGTCGCTGTTGTTCGCGCTGCTCGCCCTGGTCGCCCTTTCCCTTGCGACGCTGGCGCTGGTCCGCTCTGTCGATACCGGCGCGCTGTTGCTGGGCAACATCGGCTTCAAGCAGGACGCGACGGCCGCTGCGGACCAGGCCGCGCGCCAGGCCATCAACTGGCTGACAGTGAACAGCACGACGCTGAATACCGACATCGCCGGAAACGGCTACTACGCCAGCACGCAGGAACTCGCGGCAGACGGCGTCACGGTGAGACCCCCCGTCGACGCGACAGGCCAGCAACTCGCCACCACGGCCAACCGCCAACTGATCGACTGGGACGGCAACAACTGTCAGAGCGCGCTGAGCGGCAGCTACAACGGCTGCAGCATCCAGACGGCGAGCGCTGGCACGATCAACGGCAACACGGCCCGTTATGTCATCTTCAGGCTCTGCTCGAAGCCCGGCGACTTCACCACCGACACGACGATCAACTGCGCGCAACGGTCCACCACCTCCGCCTCGTGTGGGGCCAAGGGGGCCCAGGACTACGCCAACCAATCGCTGGACTGCTCTGCAATCACCGCGTACTACCGGATCGTCGTGCGTGCGCAGGGTGCGCGCAACACAACCAGCTTCACCGAAACGATCGTGCATTTCTGACGAGGAAGCGCGTCACCAGCGCCCACGGAGAGAGGAACTACTGCCATGAAGACCACTGCAATCGCTCCCCTGGCCCTCGTGCAACGCGGGCGCACCGTCCAGTGCGCCAGGTTGACGCTGGTGTGCGCCTTGTTGATCGCGACATTCGGGCCATCGGCCACGGCCGGCGTGACCGACCTGTCGAACCAGCCGCTGGCGACGCGCCCCAATGTGCAGGCCAAACCCAACTTGCTGTTCATCCTGGACAACTCGGGCAGTATGGGATCGGCCTACATGCCCGACGACATGAGCGGTACCAGCACCTACGGCTACTACTCGGCCCAGTGCAACGGCGTCGCGTACGACCCGACGTTGACTTACGTGCCACCGCTCAACGCGGACGGAACTTCCTTCCCCAACGCAAGCTTCATTGCTGCGAAGGACGATGGCTTCTCGTCGTCGAGCACCACGACCAATCTCTCCAATTCGAACAACTACTACTACGTCTACAACGGCAACAACGGGACCAAACAGCCGAAGATGGGCTGGACCTATGACACCAACGGTCCTCTCAACACGCCCTTCTATCAGGAGTGCACGACCTCGTCGGGTAGCTCCAGTTCCGTGTTCACGAAGGTCACGGTGGCCAGCACAGCCACCGAGGCCCAGAACTACGCCAACTGGTATTCGTACTACCGCAAGCGCTACCTCCTGATGCGGACCGCCATGGGGCGCGCCATCTCGGCGCTCGACTCGAGCTATCGCGTCGGATTCAGCACGATCAGTGACAAGTCGGCGGTGGACGGCACCAACAACTTCCGCGACGTCAAGGACTTCGACGCCACGCAAAAGACCAACTTCTACAGCAGCCTGTATGCCGCGTCCCCCAGCGGCAACACGCCGCTGCGCGGCGCGCTCTCGAAGGCTGGACGCTACTACGCCAAAAAGGTGTCCGGACAGACCTACGACCCGGTCCAGTACTCCTGCCAGCGCAACTACGCGCTGCTGTCCACCGACGGCTACTGGAACACCGGTCTCGAGAGCACGAACTCGCCGAAGTTCGGGCCGTACCAGCTCGACAACGCGACCCTGGTCGGCAACCAGGACGGCGCGGAAGTCCGTCCCATGCTGGACGAAACGGTCAATATCCTGACCAAGGTGACGACCTACTCGTCACCGGCGACGCGAAGCCAGATCTCCAACAAGCAGTCGCGAACCATCGACTGGACGAAGGTCACCAGCGCGACGAGTACCGGCCCTGGCACTCAGAACAATGGCGGCACGTCGACAACCAGCTGCACGAAGAAGGGCTACTACCTCAGCACCGTCAAGCAACGGACGGCGACGGAAACGCAGACGCAACAATTCACCACGCCGCAGGTCGGAACGTCCTCCTACACCTCGACGGTCGTGACGACGAACGGTGTCGTGACTTCCACCTCCCAGACCACGCCCACGATCGCCAATTGGGCCAACGACCCCAACAACCCGGCGACAGTCGCGATCACCGACACCAATGGCGCAGGCACCACCTCTCCGACCATCACTGATCCGATCGAGCCGCCCGCGAGTGCCTATTCGGCAGAAACCACGACCCTCTCCTGCGACAAGAATCCCTCCTTGCCGAGCGTCGGCTCGACGCACGTGGACGGCAGCTGGTCTCCCACCCTGACCTACACCTACACCACGGCCCAGGTCTCTTCGGTCGTCACCACCAGCACGACACAGACACCTTCGACCTCGGGCGGCGCATCCAACACCCTTGCGGACGTTGCCGAGTACTACTACGCGACCGACCTGCGGGACAGCACGCTCAACAATTGCACCTCGGGTTCCTCGGGCGAGAACGTCTGCTCCGACATCGTCCGCCCCGCGGCCGGCGACAACAACACGAAGCAGCACATGAACACGTTCACGATCGGCCTGGGCGTGAGCGGAACCCTGCCCTACGACCGGAACTACCTGACGCAGACCTCAGGCGCCTTCGCCGACCTGAAGAGCGGCGCGCTGAACTGGCCGGCGCCGTCGGAGACCAGCAACGGCGGCAACGCGACCAACGTGGACGACCTCTGGCACGCCGCGGTCAATGGCCGGGGCCAGTACTACTCCGCTCTCAACGCCGGCCTGCTGGCCGACGCGATCAACGGCGTGATCAACAGCGTCCAGCAGGTCGCGGGCTCTGCATCCGCGGCGTCGACCAGTTCGCTCGAACTCGTCGCGGGCAACAACAACCAGGTCTATGGCGCCAGCTATACGACCGTTTCGTGGACCGGCGACCTGCAAGCCTTCCCGCTCAGCGCCACGGATGCCACCATCACCCCGACGGCCACCTGGTCCGCCCAGGCCAAGCTCGACGCGTTGGGCGTCTCGAGCCGGAAAATCTACTTCAGCGGCATCGGTGGATTGCAGAGCTTCGCCTACGGCAACCTCAGCACGGCACAGAAGACGTTCTTCGACAACCTGTGCTCGCAGACCGTCGTGGCGTCGCAATGCGCGACGCTGAGCACCACCGACAAGACGACTGCCAATTCCGGAGCCAACCTGATCAACTACCTGAAGGGGGATCGGACCTACGAGTCCGCCGTCGCGACGGCCTCCACGGGCATCAGCGCCACAACGTCAGCGCTCTACCGGAAGCGCGACCATGTGCTCGGCGACATCATCAACGGCGCACCGGTCCATGTGGGCAAGCCGCCGTTCAAGTACGGTGATGCGGGCTACGCGGACTTCGTGACGGCGCAAAGCACCCGCACGAACGTCGTCTACGTCGCGGCAAACGACGGCATGCTGCATGCCTTCCAGGCGGACGCGACCGCCTCGGGCGGCACCGAGCTCTGGGCCTACGTCCCCACCGCGGTGTTGCCCAACCTCTACAAGCTGGCCGATTCGAACTACGCGAACAAGCACCAGTACTTCGCCGACGGCGCACCCGTCATGGGCGACATCAAGGTCGGAAACAACTGGAAGACCATCCTGGTCGCCGGACTCAACTCCGGCGGAAGCAGCTACTACGCGCTCGACATCACCGACCCGAACAATCCGGTGGCGCTCTGGGAGTTCACCGACGCGAACATGGGGCTGACCTACGGCAATCCGATCATCACCAAGCGCGCCGATGGAACCTGGGTGGTCGCATTCACCTCGGGCTACAACAACACGAGCGGCGACGGCCAGGGGCACCTCTACGTGCTCAATGCCGCCACGGGCGCCAAGCTGTTCGACATCTCGACAGGTGTCGGCAGCAGCAGCGATCCGAGCGGCCTGGCGAAGATCAACGCGTGGATCGACAACACTTCGGACAACACCGCGAAGCGCTACTACGGCGGCGACCTCAAGGGCAACCTCTGGCGGTTCGACATCGACAAACTCGTGGCGCCCAACCAGGCTGCGCAACAGCTCGCGAAGTTCCAAGTCAACACGACCACGCCGCAGCCCATCACGACCAAGCCGGAACTGGCGCAGGTCTCGGGCAAGCCAGTGGTCGTGGTGGGAACGGGCCGCTACCTCGGTGTGACTGACATCAGCGACACGACGCAGCAGTCCATCTATGCCGTCAAGGATCCGTTGACGGCCACTTCCTGGGGCGACGTGCGCGCCGATACGGCCGACTTCGTGCAGCAGACCTTCACGCTGAACGGTACCGCCGCGGCGGCCGTGTCCGCCTCGGTCTCGAACACCACGGTGGACTGGACCGCGAAGGGCGGCTGGTGGGTCGACATGCCGCACAGCGGCGAGCGTGTGGTGACCAACATGGGGCTGCAATTCAACTCCCTCGTGGTTTCATCGGCCATCCCGACCGGCGATGCGTGCTCGTCGGGGGGCTCGTCGTGGCTCTACTTCCTCAATGTGACCAACGGGGGCGTGATCACGACCAACCCCGTCGGCCAGCAATTCAGCCCCAACGCGCTGGTCGTCGGTCTGAGCTGGGTGAAGGACACCAACGGCAACGTCCGCGTCATCGTGCAGGGGAGCGACGGCAGCATTGCCGTCAAGACGCCACCCAACAAGCCGTCGAGTGGCACCGGCAGCGCGCATCGCACTTCGTGGCGGGAACTGTCGGATTGAAGGGCCAATGACGGGCGCGATTGCAGCGAGTGGGGGCATTCGCCGAGACCAGGGATGGCGGGAGAGCGAATTGCGGCGTGCATTGCCGCTGTGCGCGGCGGCATCCCTGGTCGTGCATCTGGTGTTGATCAATCTGGGGATGCCTTCTGAAAAGGCACGACCCCAGCTTGCTAACGTGGGCTCGACCGGAGCGCTGCAAGCCAGACTTATCCAGAGTCCGCGAATCGCACCTCCGGCCGCGGAGACCATGGCCTTTGCGCGCAACTCTTCCGCATCAGCGCGTCCTGAAGGCCATACCGCGGAGCCGCCTCTCCAGCGATCCGGAGAACGTCGCGGGCTGGCGCGCAGATCAATCCCTGACAACAGCGCTCCGACTGAACAAGCGCCGATCTCGTCGCACATCGCCGCGCCCGCACTTCCCACGGCTGAAGAAGAAGAGCGTGAATACGTTCCCCGACCCCAACTCTCGTCCGTTCCGGTTGCACAGGGCCCCGTCATCATTGGCGCGCCATCCGATGTATCGGACCTCGATCGGCACACTGCCGTTCTTTCACTGTTCATCGATGAAGATGGCCAGGTCCGGCGCATCAGAGCGGAGGAGCCGAGACTGCCCGAGGCTTTCGAGCAGGCCGCACGCGAGGCCTTCATGGCTGCAAGGTTCTCACCGGGGCAGGTCGATGGAAAGGCAGTGAAGTCCCGGGTGCGGGTGGAGGTTGTGTTCGACAACACGCCATTGGGGAATCTGCACTGACGAGCAGGCGCAGCCTGACTTCTGAGTTGGTCAGCGCGAGGCGTTCATGCCGTTCGTCGGAGCGCCTTCTGTCTCTTATTTGGCTTGGCCTTCAGGGTCTTCCGGGCCGCCTTGCGCAATGCCTTGCTCAACGCCTCCCCGGCGTCGTCCACGGCTTGCAGAAGCCCCTCGAACTCCGTGTTGACCGCTGCCACGAGCGCGCCCAATTCGGCCGGCGTGGCGGTGAACTCGTCGTGTTCGCGCAGGTGCATCGGGCGTATGAAGGGCTCGATGCAGACATAGGGCGCGATAAATGTCCTGATGTCACCCAAACGGTCGGCGACGTCGACGGCCAGTCTTTGGGCGGGTGTTGCGAGCGGGTGCGCAGATGCGCGAATGCGTTCAGCCAAAATGGGCCTCCAAGAGCTTCGGTTTGCTGAAACCGCTGCCCACGCTTCCAAACGAGGGCGGCAGCTCGAACGGGTTGGAAGACCGGGAAGCCCTTGCGAGAACCGGCAGGGCGTGAGCCTCCCGCTCAAGCCGCCAAAAAAATGGAGGCACGAACGACGAAGCCGCAAAACTATTGCGGTAGAGACTGCGGCTTGCGTCGCAGCAGTTACATGGGACGCCAATCCCGATCACGCCTTGACGTGACGGGCGCAGTATGGGTTCGGGGCAAGCAGACGGGGATGCAACGCTAGCACGAGCGGAACGACCGCCTACGACGCCTATTCCAACCGCGCACGAGCGCCCCCCGATCAAGCCGTTGGGCGAGAGTCAATCATCGGGGTTGTACGCGATGCGTCGGTGAGGCTCCGGCAAAGCAAGACGAAAAAAGCCGCCCGAGGGCGGCTCTTGTTCGAGTGCGAGGCGATCAGCCCTTGCACGAACCCGGCAGGTACTTCGAGGGCAGCGGATTGGTCGCTGCGGGGCCGCACTTCCAGGCAGCAACGGTCTTGCCGCCATCAGTCGTCGGGGCCAGGGCTGCGGTTGCTGCGGCATCAGTGAAGGGAATAAGCGAAATCGCGTTGGCGGTCGCGGAAGTGCTGCCGGCCAGATTCGTTTCATTGCCAACGACCGTGATTGCGCCGGTCGTGGCATCAACCGAACCAGACGCGACGTACTTGGTGGCGGTGAAGGTGCAGGGGCCAGCGGTCAGCGCAGCGGAGAAGTCAGGCGTCGTCGAGGCCTGAACGATTTCCGTGATGCTGGTGCGGCACGACGAAGCGGCCAGGACCATTTCCGAAACCTTGGCGCGGACGGTGTAGTCCTGATACGCCGGCAAAGCCACGGCAGCCAAGATACCAATGATCGCCACAACGATCATCAATTCGATAAGGGTGAAGCCGGCTTGTGCGCGGCGTGCGATGGAACGACGGTTCATTTCACTACTCCAGGTTGGTTTCTAGGGACCCCGAGGAGAGCCCCCGGTGCGCTGAAGTAACCGCAGCATCCATGCCATGCGTGCCACCGTCGCCTGGGGGCCCACTGAGCAGGAACTTGTTCACGTTCTGGTTACAACGTGTGACAAACCTTGTTGTGCGGACCGAACATGAGGTGACGTTTTTTGTCACTCCCTGCCAAAACTCGTCAAAGTTCGAACATGCCAGCAGCCTGAAGCCACCGAATGTCCCAGCCCTTGTTGCCGTCCGGGCACGATCCTTTGGTGAGCTCCTCGATCTGGCTCATGATCTCGCCGGTTTCCGCGGGCTTGGTGTGGGTGATGTAAATCGGGAAGTCCTTGCCCGGGGCGATCTGCGCCAGCTCGCCGGCCAGGGCGCAGGGCGACAGATGCAGGCTGCGCTGCGCCAGCACCTTTTCCCGGTTGCTGAACGCGGTCTCGATCACGAGCATGCCGACATCGAGCTGGTTCACGCGGTCCCAGAACGGCGCGTTGCGCTCGGTATCGCCGCTGAAGATCCAGTGGGGCCCGCCCTTGGCGGAGCGCACGGCAAAGCCGCAGGCCGGCACGGTATGAACCGCGGGCAGGACTTCGATGTTCTTGAGCGCGCTGGTGCCGAGCTGCAGTTGTTGCCCGATCACCAGGTCATGGAAGCTCACGAACGGCGCCTCGCGGCTCGGAATGCTCGCGAAATCGGGCCAGATGACGTTGTTGAAGACATGTGCCCGCAGCGCCTCGATGGTGGCGCGCAGCGCATGCACGCGCAGCGGCCGCGTGCGGCGGCTGGCGATGGCGTCGAGCATCAGCGGCAGCGCCGCCACGTGGTCGAGATGCGAATGGGTCAGAACCACGTCGTCGATCGCGGCCATCTCGTCCAGGGTGAGGTCGCCGACGCCGGTGCCAGCGTCGACCAGCAGGTCGCTATCGACCAGAAACGAAGTCGTGCGGCAGTCCTTGGCGATCGCGCCGGAGCACCCCAATACACGCACCTGCATTTCGCTAGACCTTGACCTTTCAGCTCGTCGGCTGTTATTTCGATTCGAACCGGGTCGCACCGTCCCAATCCGGGTCTTTTGGCTGCAACGCCATTGAGGCTAATCGCTGTTCGTACAGCTGGTAAAGGACTTTTTTGGCATCCATGGCGAGCAGGGGCGCAAGCATAGCTTGGCCGCGCTGCCAATCCTGCGCGCGATAGGCCGAAATCACTCCATTCCAGCGCGTGAGGGCGTCCTGATCTGCCGCGGTGGGCGTAAAGATCCGCACCAGGTTGAGTTTGCCCTGGACCCTGACGCAATCGAGTTCCTGCCAGCCAACCGACGGCGCAAGCGCCTGCGTTGCCTCCGTGGCGACGATTTCCACGCCGTAGTGCACGCCCAGACCCTCGATCCTCGAGGCGAGGTTGACCGCGTCGCCGACGACCGTGTAGCTACGGCGGATGGCGGAGCCCATGTCGCCGACGCTCATGACGCCTGAGTTCAGCCCGATGCCCACGTTGATCTGCGGCCGGCCTGTGCGGCGATTGATTTCGTTCAGCTCGCGAACCGCGGCCACCATGTCGATCGCCGCCCGGACGGCCCGTTCGGCGTGGTTCGGGGTGTCCACCGGCGCGCCCCAGAACGCCATGACGCAGTCGCCGATGTATTTGTCGACCGTTCCCCAGTGCGCGCTGATGACTTCGGTCAGGCGGCTGAAGATCACGTTCAGGAAGTCCTGCAGATCGACCGGCGCCATGTGCTCTGCCATCCGGGTGAACCCGCGCATGTCGCAGAACATCACGGTGAGTTCCCTGCTCTGGGCCCGCATGCTGTAGCGCGCGGGGTCCACCTGCATTTCGGCGACCAGTTCACGAGGCACATAGGTGCCGAACAGGTTGGCCAAACGCCGGCTTGCGCGGGCCTCGACCAGGTAGCCCCAGCTCATGTTGAGGACAAAGGCCACCCCGATCATGGCCAGCGTCGCGCCCAACGGCAGCACGAGGTTGGCGTGCAGGAAGAGCAAGGTATTGATGCCAATCACGACCGCGACGGTGAGCCCGGCGATCACTACCGCACGTTGCGCGGTGCCAAGGGAAAGCCCGAACGCCAGTACGAGGCCGGCAAGGACCAGGACGATCGACTCGTAGCCCGCGGCATAGTCGGGAACGCCTTGGAGGCGGCCATCGAGCAGGCCGGAAATGATGTTGGCATGCACTTCGACGCCCGGAAAGGCCGCGCCCGCCGGCGTGGAACGGAGATCCTCCAGCCCCGGTGCGCTGGATCCCACCAGCACGATCTTGCCCTTGAGTTCGCCGGGCGCCAGCGCCCCATGGATCACGTCGGCCGCCGGGACGTGCCGAAACGATCCTCCGTTGGCGCCGCCGGGGCCACGATAAGGAACAAGGATGCTGGCGCTGGCATCCAGCGGAACCCGCACCTGCCCACCATCATTGGCGAGCGCGAGCGACTGCATCGGCGATGCGCCGCCGCCGCCACCCGGCGCAAAGATCGGCATCAGCGCCCGGGAGTCCGTGGCCATCCGGAAGACTGCGAGGGCGAGGGACTCGTAATAGCCGGGCTGGCCGACCTGCCCGACGTAGCGCGCAATGAGCGGCACTGAGCGGACGACACCGTCCTGATCGGCGTCGAGCAGCACATTGAGAAAGCCTGCGGCGGGAGCGCTTTGGGCCAGCTGCGGGATGCTTCCGACGAACCCGTTCCACCGCGTCGCGTATTCACGCCCATCCGGGAAGCTGTCGGGCGGCAAGACCGGGGCCGGCAGTTGCCCCCTCGCTTGCGGCACCTTGCTCCGGGTGAAGTAAAAGCCCAACGCGACGGGACGGCCGGCAAGCGCACTCGCAAAGATGGCATCCGGATCCACCTTCGGCACCAACTGCCTGATCGCCTCGACGGCTTGCGGCTGGCCGGCGAAAGCGCCCTCTTCCAAGCGCTGCAAAACATCGTGTGCGGAAAATGAATCGGGCTCGACGAACAGCACGTCAAAGCCGAGCACCGTCGCTTGTTGGCGGTCGATCACTTCGGTGACGAGCTTCGCCAATTGGTCGCGACGCCAGGGCCATTGCCCCATTTGCTGCAAGCTCGCGTCGTCGATGTCGATGATCACGATGCGCGGATCGAGCGTCCGCGGCATGGTGGCG
The DNA here is from genome assembly GCF_900107745.1 of Variovorax sp. YR216. Lineage (GTDB taxonomy): Bacteria > Pseudomonadota > Gammaproteobacteria > Burkholderiales > Burkholderiaceae_C > Variovorax. Next base: position 143,927 of record NZ_FNRO01000008.1, read on the forward strand.
CGCAGGCGCGTGTCGTAGATGAAGTTTTCGAGCGCGTCCAGGAAGGACGAGCGCCACAAGCCGCCCGCGTGCGCCAGCGCGAGAACGATCGGCACAAGCGTGATGGCGATCCGCGCCCAGTGCTGGCGCAGCACACTCATTGCGGCGAGCTCCCGGGAGTGACGCGCCCCGGCGAACGGTCAGCTGACGACGAACTGCATCCGCGTGCCACCAAGTTCGAGCACGTCGCCATCCTGCAGCGCAACAGCCTCGCTGCCGAGCGGTTCGCCATTGAGCGCAGTGCCGCCGTCGATCGGCGCCACCACGTAGCCATGCAGGCGGCGGGTGACTGCCGCCACGGCCACACCCGGCTTGCCGATGGTTGTAACGACCTTCTGCAACGACAGTTCGCGCCCGGCCCCACTGCCGGAGAGGACACGAATGACCGCGACGCCTGCGGTACCGCCGCCGAGCGGGGCCTGCACGGTTGGTGCGGACGAAAGGGGGATCGGTCCAGAGGGCGCCGGCGGGACGACTGCACGCGTCGCGACGGAGGCATCTGCAGCGCCGGAACCGGCCACGTAACGCACCTTGTACTTGCCGACCTCGATGACGTCGTTCTGCTCGAGCGCCTGCTTCTTGATCGGCCGTCCATTGACGTAGGTGCCGTTGGTGCTGTTGAGATCTTCCAGGTAGACATCACCGCCGATCATGTGCAGCACGGCATGTTCGCCGCTGATGGCGAGGTTGTCGACAACGATGTCGTTGTACGGGCGCCGTCCCAGCGTGGTGCGGTCCTTGGCGAGCGTCACCTCCTTGATGACGACCCCGTCGATCGAAACGATCAATTTCGGCATGGCCGACTCCTGGATATCCTCTTTTTGTACACAGCGGCCCTTATTGTGGAAGTTCCTTCGTCTACGCGGGTGTCTCGGGCACTCCTGCTCCACTTGCCCGGGCCAAGACAACTGAAATGTTGTCTCTGCCGCCATTTTCATTTGCAGCTGCAACCAAAAGTGTTGCTTTTTCCGGTAGAGCGATATTCTGTAACAAAAGTGTGAAAAGCTGCGCGTCCGGGACCATTTCGCTCAAGCCGTCAGAACATAGCAGAAAGAGATCGCCCGGCCGCACGCTGTGCTCATGCATCTCGAGTTCGACGTGCCGCTCGATGCCGAGCGCACGCGTCACCAGATTGCGATGCGGCGACTGGACCGCCTGCTCCGGCGTGATGGCGCCCGCATCGAGTTGCTCCTGCAGCAACGAATGGTCGCGCGTGAGCAACTCGAGCTTTTCGCCGCGCAGGCGATAGCAACGGGAGTCTCCGATGTGGCCCACGATGACTCGCTGCTGCCCGAAGGTCGCCAGCACGAGGGTGGTCCCCATGCCCTGGAGTTGCACATTGGCGATGCCTGCCTCGAGGATCGCCGCATTGGCCTCGTCGGTGCCCGCCTGTAAAGCACGACGGATCGCCTTGGGATGCGCATGCGGCCCCGCGTGGGCCAGCCACCGCCCGAAGCTGGCCTGGAGAAGCGCGATCGCCATGCCGCTCGCCACTTCGCCGCCGTTGTAGCCGCCCATGCCGTCGGCCAGAAGAACCAGCCCCAGGGAGGCATCGAAGGCGATGGTGTCTTCGTTGTTGGCGCGCACCCGGCCTGGGTCCGTGAGCGCGGCGAAATCCCACGACAGCGCGCCGGCTGCTTCGACGGATACGGGCGCGCTCGTGTTCGACATGGGTATGCGGGTCTTGCGTATCAGGTGGCCAGTTTCTCGGTCTGACCGCGCTTTTGGAGCCAGCGGCCGATCAACACCACGAAGACGGCACCGGCCACCGCCCCGGCATAGTGGAGCCAAGGATTCGCTGCCAGGACATCGCTCAGGATCGTATCGCTCACGATCGTCTCGCCGCCGACCCAGCCGATGAGGGCGGCGCCAAGCATGACGATGATCGGGAAACGTTCCATAAGCTTGATCATGAGCGTACTGCCAAAAATCACCAGCGGAATGCTGATCGCCAGGCCAAGGATGAGAAGCACCATGCTGCCCTGGGCGGCTGCCGCAACGGCGATCACATTGTCCAGACTCATGACCAGGTCGGCCAGAAGAATAGTGCGCACGGCGGCCAACATACTGCCGTATTCCTTGTCTTCGCCTTCGCCTTCGTCTTCTTCGCTGAGCAACTGCGTGCCGATCCAGAGCAGCAGCGCGCCGCCGATGATCTGCAGGTAAGGAAGCGCCAACAGCTTTGCCGCGACCACGGTGAGCACGATACGCAGCACCACGGCGGCGCCGGAACCAAACAGCACCGCCGTGCGCTGCTGCTGCGGCGGGAGCGAACGCGCCGCCATTGCGATGACCACGGCGTTGTCGCCGGACAGGATGATGTTGATCCAGACGATCTTTAGCAGACCGATCCAGAAGTCTGTCGTTTGTAGAAATTCCATGTCTCGTATCCCACTGTTATTTGATTAAAAAAGCGCCCGCAACCTGGATTGCGGGCGCCTTCGTTCTTGTGGTTAGAACGCGAGCGGCAAACTCAGATCAGCGCCTTTAGGCGCTTTGCCAGTTCCGAGAAGTTGCGGGTGACGGTGAAGCCGCACTCCTCCATGATCGCCAGCTTCGCGTCCGCGGTGTCGGCGCCGCCGGAGATCAGCGCGCCGGCGTGGCCCATGCGCTTTCCGGGAGGCGCCGTGACGCCTGCGATGAAGCCGACGACCGGCTTCTTCATGTTTTCCTTGCACCAGCGGGCGGCGTCCGCCTCGTCGGGGCCGCCGATTTCGCCGATCATGATCACGGCGTCGGTGTCGGGATCGTCGTTGAAGGCCTTCATCACGTCGATGTGCTTCAGGCCGTTGATCGGGTCGCCGCCGATGCCGACCGCGCTCGATTGGCCGAGGCCGATCTCGGTGAGCTGCGCCACGGCTTCATAGGTCAGCGTGCCGGAGCGGCTGACCACGCCGATGCGGCCCTTGCGGTGGATGTGGCCGGGCATGATGCCGATTTTGATCTCGTCGGGCGTGATCAGGCCGGGGCAGTTCGGGCCGAGCAGCAGCGTCTTCTTGCCGCCGGCGGCTTCCTTGGCCTTCATCTTGTTGCGCACTTCGAGCATGTCGCGCACCGGAATGCCTTCGGTGATGCAGATCGCCATGTCGAGGTCGGCCTCGACGGCTTCCCAGATCGCGGCGGCGGCGCCGGGTGGCGGCACGTAGATTACCGACACGGTCGCGCCGGTCTGCTGGGCGGCTTCCTTGACGGAACCGTAGATCGGGATGTTGAAGATCGACTCGCCGGCCTTCTTCGGGTTCACGCCAGCGACGAAGCAGTTCTTGCCGTTCGCGTATTCCTGGCACTTCTCGGTGTGGAACTGGCCGGTCTTGCCGGTGATGCCCTGCGTGATGACTTTGGTGTCTTTGTTGATGTAGATCGACATGACTGTTCCTTACTTGACCGCTGCCACGACCTTCTGGGCCGCTTCCGCCATGGTGTCGGCGCTGATGATCGGCAGACCGGAGTCGGCCAGGAGCTTCTTGCCTTCGGCTTCGTTGGTGCCCTTCATGCGCACGACCAGCGGCACTTGCAGGTTCACGGCCTTGCAGGCTGCGATCACGCCGGTGGCGATGGTGTCGCACTTCATGATGCCGCCGAAGATGTTGACCAGGATGGCCTTCACGTTCTTGTTCTTCAGCATGATCTTGAAGGCTTCGGTGACCTTCTCGGGGGTGGCGCCGCCGCCCACGTCGAGGAAGTTCGCCGGCTCGCCGCCGAAGAGCTTGATGGTGTCCATGGTGGCCATGGCGAGGCCCGCGCCGTTCACCAGGCAGCCGATGTTGCCGTCGAGGCTGATGTAGGCGAGGTCGAACTTGCTGGCTTCGACTTCGGCCGGGTCTTCTTCGTCCAGGTCGCGCAGCGCCACGATCTCGGGGTGGCGGAACAGCGCGTTGCTGTCGAAGTTGAACTTGGCGTCGAGCGCGACGATGTTGCCCTTGCTGTCACGGTTCAGCGGATTGATCTCGACCAGCGAGGCATCCGTTTCCATGTAGCAGGTGTAGAGCTTCTTGAAGACGTCCGCGGCCTGGGCGGTGGAGTCGGCCGGGATGCCGATGGCGTCGGCGATCTTCTTGGCCTGGGCGTCGCCGAGGCCGGTAAGCGGGTCGACGAACTCGGTGACGATCTTCTCGGGGGTGGAGTGCGCCACTTCCTCGATGTCCATGCCGCCTTCGCTGGAGGCGATGACCGCGACCTTCTGGGTGGCGCGGTCGGTCACGACGGAGACGTAGTATTCCTTCTGGATGTCGGCGCCGTCTTCGATGTAGAGGCGGCGGACCTTCTGGCCTTCAGGGCCGGTCTGGTGGGTCTTCAGCTGCATGCCGAGGATCTCGCCGGCCAGCCTCTTGACGTCCTCGATCGACTTGGCGACCTTGACGCCGCCACCCTTGCCGCGACCACCTGCGTGGATCTGCGCCTTGACAACCCAGACGGGGCCGCCGAGCTTCTGGGCGGCCTCGACCGCCTCCTGCACTGTGTACGCCGGAATGCCTCGCGGCACAGGCACGCCGAACTTGGCAAGAATTTCCTTGCCTTGGTACTCGTGAATCTTCATGAGGGTGTCTCTCGGAACGGGGTTTGGAGAACGGGAGAATTTTGGCTGTTGCCCACAGGCCACGGCGCCGAAGGCGGGGGCGGCGGACAGCCAAGGACTGTATCATGGTGCGCCGCACCACGGCAGACCCTTCGTTGCGGTCAATACGTACTTTCTCCAGAGGCCCCACCATGCCCAAGGTCTTCATAGATGGCGAAGCCGGCACCACCGGCCTCCAGATCCGCGAGCGGCTGCAGAACATGCCGCAAGTCGAACTCGTCAGCATCGCTCCCGAGCTGCGAAAGGACGTCGCCGCCAAGCACGACCTGATGGCGGGCGTGGATCTCGTCGTTCTCTGCCTGCATGACGACGCCGCGCGCGAATCGGTGGCGCTGATCGACCAGCTCGACGGCCGCCGTCCGAAGATCATCGACGCCTCGACCGCGCACCGCGTGGCGCCGGGGTGGGTCTACGGGTTCCCCGAACTCGCAGCCGGCCAGAAGGACGCCGTCGCCCGGGCCGAGCGCGTGGCCAACCCGGGCTGCTATGCGACGGGCGCCATCGCCATGGTCCGCCCGCTGGTCGACGCGGGGCTGCTGCCGCCCGGCCTTTCGATCGCGCTGCCGTCCGTGAGCGGCTATTCCGGCGGCGGGCGCACCATGATCGAGGCCTACGAGAAGGGCGAGGCGCCGCCATTCGAAACCTACGCGCTGGGCCTCAAGCACAAGCACATCCCTGAAATCATGAAGTACACCGGCCTCACCAATCGCCCGGTGTTCATTCCTGCCGTCGGCAACTTCAAGCAGGGCATGCTGGTCCAGCTTCCGCTGCACCTGGACGACCTGCCGGACCGCCCGAAAGCTAGCGACCTGCACGACGCACTGGCCGCGCATTACGCGAAGAGCAACACGCCGGAGCAGTTCGTGAAGGTGCTGCCGCCCACGGTGGACGGCAAGCTCGACGCGATCGCGCTCAACGACACCAACCAGCTCGAGATCCGCGTCTTCCCGAACGAAGATCACCGGCATGCGGTGGTGATCGCCCGCCTCGACAACCTGGGCAAGGGCGCCAGCGGCGCGGCCGTCCAGAACCTCAAGCTGATGCTGTCGCTCTGAGGCGTGGCTGCCTCAGCGCAGCATCGTCGACATCGCTGAACAGCAGTTGAGCATGCGCACCGCCGCTTCGACGGTCGGGGCATCGAAGCGCAGTTCCGTGGACGCCACGCGCTCGAACGTCGGCCATTGGCAGAACAGGTCGGCCAGCGCGGGCGTCTGGGTGTGAAGATCGATGCGCAGCGGCGTCGCCAGCTTCAGCGGCCGCGCGTCGGCACGTGCGGCGATCCCCGCGACGACGCCGGCGCGGATGGCATCGCAGGCGTGCCCGGGTGACAACGACACGCCGCTGTTCTGCCCGGTCGCACGCTTGGTCTGCACGAAGGCCGCGCGCGGGAAGAGCGCGCGGTTCTCCTCGATGAAGGCATCGTCGCCGCTGGCCATCAGCACCGGCACGCCGTACTCGCCGGCCAGCGCGCCGTAGATGCCCGCCTCGCTCATCGGCTCGCCGTTGAACGCGACGCGTGCAAAGGCAAAACTGTTGATGGTGTGCGCCAGGATGCCGCGGCCCTGGGCGCGCGAGTGATAGCCGACCATGCACAGGCCGGCCACGCCCAATTCGACGCCCGCGGCCATGCTCAGGTAGCGCGGCTTGCCCTGGATGACCTGGGCGCGAGGGTCCAGCGCGTCGGGCAGCAGGTTGCGGAAGTCGCCATGCGAATCGTTGACATAGACCTCGGCGGCCCCGGCCTCCAGGGCGCCCGCAATGGCTGCGTTGGCCTCCTGCGTCATGAGGCGGCGCGCGCGCTCGTACTCAGGGTTGCCGGCGCGCACCTGCTGCGAGTGGTAGACGCCGGCCACGCCTTCGATGTCGACGGAGATCAGGATCTTCATGAGGAACTCATCCGGAAGAGCGGGAGAAAGCATCGGCCGGCCAGCCGGCGAGCAGATCGGTGAGCGCGGGCCGCACGTGGCCGTCGCGTCCGACGAAGGCGCGGGCATGCCACAGCGCATGCAGGATTGCCTGCTCGACGCTGTCGGCCACGGCCTGGAAGAGCCCGTCGAGCAGCGCATCGTGCAGCAGCGCGACGGCCGGCATCGGCGAGTCGGGGGTGAGCGGCACGGTGTAGGCGGTGGAAAAGGCCAGCGCAATGTCGCCGCTGCCATGGCCGAAAACCGAGCCGGTGCGCGCCAGGCCCGCGCCGGCACGCAATGCGAGACGGCGCAACTGGCGGGCATCAAGCGGGGCATCGATCGCGAGCAGCAGGATGATCGATCCCTTCTCGGGCTCGGCGACGCCAGGCGTCAATTGCCTGGCCAGCCGCGGACCCACCGCCTGCCCGGCGATCACCAGGTTCGCCAGCACGCCGAAGTTGGACAACACGAGCGCGCCCACCGTGTACGGCCCGGCGCCCGGCACCCTTACGCGCCGCGAGGCCGTGCCGATGCCGCCCTTGAGCGCGAAGCTGGACATGCCGCGCCCGGCGCCCACCGAGCCCTGAGCCACCGTCTTGCCGGCGGCGGCCAAGGCATCGAGATAGTCGGCTTCGCCGACCGCCATGCGCTGGATGTCGTTGAGATAGCCGTCGTTGCATTCAAAGACCAGGGGATTCACCGTGGGCAGGCCGCGCCCGCACTCCGGGTGGCTCGCGATGCACTGCCGGATTTGCGCCGCCGCGACCGCGGGCACCGAGAAGGTGTTGGTCAGCGCGATCGGCGTTTCCAGAAGGCCGAGTTCCTCCACCTGCACCAGCCCTACGCTCTTGCCGAAGCCGTTGAGTACCGCGACGCCGGCCGGCACGCGCTGGGCGTAGGGATCGCCCGCATGGGGGCGCACCACGGTCACGCCGGTGTGCACGTCGCCGTCGTCGAGCGTGGCATGGCCGACGGTCACGTCGGCCACATCCGTGATCGCATCGCGCGGCCCCGATGGCAGCGCGCCGATGCGCGGGACCGCGGGCGTCATAGCTTGTCGATCTTGGGGTCGAGCGCGTCGCGCAGGCCGTCGCCCAGGACGTTGAAGGCCAGCACGGTCAGGAAGATCGCGATCGCGGGGAACAGCGCGACGTGCGGCGCATTCACCATGTCGGCACGCGCCTCGTTGAGCATCGCGCCCCACTCCGGCGTCGGCGGCTGCGCGCCCATACCCAGGAAGGAGAGGCTCGCGGCCGTGATGATCGAGGTGCCCACTCGCATCGTGAAGTACACGACGATCGAGGAGACCGTGCCCGGCAGGATGTGCCGCAGCAGGATGGTGCGGTCCGGGGCGCCGATGCTGCGCGTGGCCTCGATGTAGGTCAGGTTCTTCAGCACCAGCGTGTTGCCGCGCACCAGGCGCGCGAAGGCCGGCACGCTGAACACCGACACCGCCACCACCACGTTGGTCATGCTGCTGCCCAGGATGGCGACCACGCCCAGCGCCAGCAGGATGCCGGGGAAGGCGAACAGCACGTCGGAGATGCGCATCACGATGCGGTCCCACCAGCCGCCGTAGTAGCCGGCCAAGAGGCCCGCGGCGGTGCCGATGATCGCGCCGAGCACCACGGACAGGAAACCGGCAGCCAGCGAGATGCGCGCCCCCATGAGGATGCGGCTGAAGATGTCGCGCCCGAGCGGGTCGACGCCGAACCAGTGCTCGAGCGAAGGCCCTGCGTTGATGCGGTCGTAGTCGAAGAAGTTCTCGGCGTCGTACGGCGCGATCCACGGCGCCAGCACGGCCACCAGCACCAGCAGGATGACGAACGCCAGCGCACCGAGCGCCACGTGCTGCTTGCGGAACTTGCGCCAGAACTCGCTCCACGGCGTGCGCACCGCGGCAGCGGCCGTGTCGACGGGCGCAACGCGCGGGACGGAATCGCCGTTGGCGGGAACAGTGCTCATGGCCGGCTCACTTGTTGAAACGGATGGTGGGGTTGATGAAGCCGTACAGCACGTCCACCACCAGGTTGATCAGGATGAATTCCAGCGAGAACAGCAGCACCAGCGTCTGGATCACCGGGTAGTCGCGCATGGTCACCGAATCGATCAGCAGCCGGCCGACGCCGGGCCAGTTGAACACCGCCTCGACCACGATGGAGCCGCCCAGCAGAAAGCCGAACTGCAGCCCCATCATCGTGACCACCGGAATCAGCGCGTTGCGCAGGCAGTGCTTGAGGATCACGCGCTTTTCCGCCACGCCCTTGGCGCGCGCGGTGCGCACGAAGTCCTCCTGGATCACCTCGACGAAAGAGGCCCTCGTGAAGCGCGCCATCACCGCGGCGACCGCCGCGCCCAATGTGAGCGAGGGCAGGATGTAGTGGCGCCAGCTGTCGGCGCCGACCGTGGGCAGCCACCCGAGGCCCACCGAGAAGATCTCCATCAGCACCATGCCCAGGGCGAAGGCCGGGAATGAAATGCCCGAGACCGCCAGCGTCATGCCCACCCGGTCGGGCCACTGGTTGCGGTACACCGCCGAGACGATGCCGATGCCCATCCCGAACAGCACCGCCCAGGCCATGCTGGTGATGGTGAGCATGACCGTGGGGAACAGGCGCTCGAAGATCTCCGCCGACACCGGGCGGCGCGTGCGGATCGAAGTGCCGAAGTCGCCTTGCAGCATGTGGCCGAAGAAGCTCGCGAACTGCTGGTGGAGTGGGCGGTCGAGGCCCAGGTCCTTGCGCACCAGGGCCACCGTCTGCTCGTCCGCGTCCTGGCCCGCGGCCAGACGCGCCGGATCGCCCGGCAGCATGTGGACGAACAGGAACACCAGCACCGCGACGATGAGCAGCGTCGGGATCAGGCCGACGAGTCGTTTCAGGAAATAGCTGAGCATGGGAGGCCGGTGCGTCCTGGCGTGACGTGCGTGGCGATCAGTCGCTGATCGCGATGGCGTCCATGTTGATGTTTCCGTCGGGCATCACGTGCACACCCGACAGGCGCTTGGACGTGGCCGCGAGGTTCATCTCGGTGACCAGCGGCACGCGCGGCAGATCCTTGAGGATCTGCTCCTGCGTCTTCTTGTAGAGCGCGGCGCGTTCGCCTTCGTCGGTGGTGACCAGCGCGCGGGCGATGCTCTGGTCCACCAGCTCGTTCTTGTAGAAGGACACGTTCTGGAGCTTGGGCGCCCAGGACTCCGAGGCGAACAGCGGACGCAGCGCCCAGTCGGCCTCACCGGTGGAGGACGACCAGCCGATGTAGTACAGGCGCACCTTGGCCGTGGCCGGATCGGGCCAGGCATCGACCCATTCCGTGCGCTGGCCGACCTCGAGCGCCTGCACCTGCAGCTTGATGCCCACTTGCGCGAGCTGCTGCTGCACGAACTGGAGCACCTTGTTGGTCGTCGTGTTGGCGTAGCCGCCCCACAGCACGGATTCGAAGCCGTTGGGATAGCCGGCTTCCTTCAGAAGCTCGCGCGCCTTCTTCAGGTCATAGGGAACGGGCGGCATCTTCTCGGCGTACTTCACGCCCTGCGGCACGACGCCCTCGGCCGGCATGGCAAAGCCGCTGAAGGCCACCTTCGCCAGCGCTTCCTTGTTGATGGCGTAGGCGATGGCTTCGCGCACCTTGGGGTTGTCATAGGGCTTCTGCAGCATGTTGAAGCTCAGGAAGCGGGTGATGATCGACGGCGTCACCGCGACGTTCACCTTGTCGCTCTTCTTGAGCAGCTCGACCTGCTCGTAGGGCAGCGGGAAGGCGAAATCGGCTTCGCCGGTCTGCAGCATCGCCGCGCGCGTGTTGTTCTCGAGCACCGGCTTCCAGCTCACGCTCTCGACCTTGGGGTAGCCCTTCTTCCAGTAGCCGTCGAACTTCTTGCCCTTGACGGCCTCGGTCTGCTTCCACTCGACGAATTCGAACGGGCCGGTGCCCACGGGGTGGAAGGCGATGTCCTTGTTGCCCCACTTCTTGAGCGCGGTGGGCGAGATCATCGCGGCCGAGCCGTGCGCCAGCGTGTTGATGAAAGGCGCGAAGGGCTCCTTGAGCGTGATGCGCACGGTGGAAGGATTCACCGCCTCGACCTTGCTCACGCGGTTGAACTGGTTCGCGCGCAGCAGCTTGTTCTCGGGGTTCATCACGCGGTCGAGCACGAACTTCACCGCCTCGGCATTGAAGTCGCTGCCGTCGTGAAACTTCACGCCCTGGCGCAGCTTCAGGGTGTAGACCAGTCCATCCTTCGACACCTCGTAGCCCTCGGCCAGCACCGGCACGACCTTGAGGTCCTTGTCGAACTGGAACAGTCCTTCGTAGAACGACTTGGTGACCGCGGTCGTGATGGTGGTGTTGGTGTTGTAGGGGTCCAGCGTCTCGGGCTGGTAGCCGATGGCCAGCACGACGTCCTTGGCGGCGAGCGCGCTGCCGCTGGCGGCGAGTCCAGCGAGCGCAAGGGCCACGGCCAGGAAGCGGGGCAGGTGGCGAGGGTTCTTCATGTGTCTGTCTCCTTTGAAGTCGATTGAGTGAGCGAAAGTGAAAAAGGACGCGGCAGGAGGCCTCGCGCCTCAGAAGCCACCGGCGATCGGATGCCGCGCGACGAAGTGTCCCGGGCCGACCTCCACCAGCGGCTTCGGGTCGGGCTCGTGGCCCACCGGAAAGATGGCGCTCGGAATCTCGCCCGAGAGCAGCGCGCGCTCCAGGTGGCGGCGCGTCGGATCGGCCACCGGCACCGCCGCCATCAGGCGCCTGGTGTAGGCATGCTGGGGGTTCTCGAAGATGGCGCGCCGCGGGCCGATCTCGACGATCTGCCCCAGGTACATCACCGCCACGCGATGGCTCACGCGTTCCACCACCGCCATGTCGTGCGAGATGAAGATGAAGGCCACGCCCAGTTCGCGCTGCAGGTCCAGCATCAGGTTGACGATCTGCGCCTGGATCGACACGTCCAGCGCCGACACCGATTCGTCGGCCACCACCACCCTGGGGTTGAGCGCCAGCGCGCGGGCAATCGCGATGCGCTGGCGCTGCCCACCGGAGAACTCGTGCGGATAGCGCTGCGCGTAATCCGGCGGCAGGCCCACCTTCTCGAGTAGCCAGCGCACGCGCTCGCGCGCCTTGGCGCCCTCGGCCACGCCGTGCACCAGCAGCGGCTCCATGATCGAGAAGCCCACCGTCACGCGCGGATCGAGCGAGGCGAAGGGGTCCTGGAAGATGAACTGGATGTCGCGCCGGAGCGTCTGCACCTGGCGCTCGGGCAGCGCGAGGATGTCGCGGCCGCCGAATTCGATGCTTCCGCGCCGGCTTTCGACCAGGCGCAGCAGCGAGCGGCCGGTGGTGGACTTGCCGCAGCCCGATTCGCCCACCAGCGCCAGCGTTTCTCCGGGGTACAGGTCGAAGCTGACCTTCTCGACCGCATGCACCTCGCGCGTGACGCGCCCGAGCAAGCCGCTGCGCAACTCGAATCGGGTCACCAGGTCCTTGACGCGCAGCACCGGCGGCTCGTCGCGGCGCACCGTGTCGTGCGGCCGCGCTGCTTCGCCCGGGGTGGCGGGCGAATCCACCTGCAGCAGCTCGAACTTGGCCGGCAGCTCGGTGCCTCGCATCGCGCCCAGTTGGGGCACGGCCGACAGCAGTGCGCGCGTGTAGGCATGCTGCGGCGCCTTGAAGATCTCCAACGAGGGGCCGGCCTCGACGCTGTTTCCGCGGTACATCACGAGAACGCGGTCGGCCACTTCGGCCACGACGCCCATGTCGTGCGTGATGAAGACCACGCCCATGTTCATCTCGCGCTGCAGCTCGCGGATGAGCTGCAGGATCTGCGCCTGGATGGTCACGTCCAGCGCGGTGGTCGGCTCGTCGGCGATCAGCAGCGAGGGCCGGCACGACAGGGCCATCGCGATCATCACGCGCTGGCGCATGCCGCCCGAGAGCTGGTGCGGAAAGCGCTGCAGCACGCTGCGCGCCTCGGGGATGCGCACCAGCTCCAACATGCGCAGCGCTTCGGCGCTCGCGGCCGCGCGGTCCTTGCCCTGGTGGATGGCGATGGCCTCGGCGATCTGGTCCCCGGCGGTGAACACCGGATTGAGCGAGGTCATCGGCTCCTGGAAGATCATCGCGATGTCCGCGCCGCGGATGCCGCGCATCGTGGCATTGGACGCGCGCGCAAGGTCGAGCACTTCGCCGTTGCGGCGGCGGAAGGCCATGCGCCCGCTCAGGATGTGCCCGCCGCCCCACTCGACCAGCCGCATCAGCGACAGCGAGGTGACCGATTTGCCGGAGCCCGATTCGCCGACGATGGCCAGCGTTTCGCCGCGATCGACATGAAAGGACAGCGAGCGCACCGCGTCGACGGTGCGCTCCGAGGTGGCGAAGCGCACGGTGAGATCGTCGACAGCCAACACGCGCTGTTCGGGCAGCGCGAGCGCCGGGGAGGGGGTAGGGGCACGCAGGACGGCGGACATGGTCTCTCGCGAGGTCGCGACTCAGCGGTGAATGGCGGTGATGGACGGCTCGGCGCCGCGGGCATGACCGCGGTACATGCCCTCGGTGTTGAAGCACAGGCTCAGGTGCCCCTCGCGGTCGACGGCGATCAGGCCGCCGCTGCCGCGCGCGCCGGCGATGGCCGGCAGGGTCTGCATGACGACCGCTTCGGTGGCCTGCGCCAGCGACTGGCCGGCGTAGCGCATGCGCGCGCAGACGTCGTAGGCCGCGGCGGCGCGGATGAAGATCTCGCCGCTGCCGGTGCACGAGACCGCGGCCGTGCGGTCGTCGGCGTAGGTGCCCGCGCCGATGAGCGGCGAATCGCCGATGCGGCCCACGCGCTTGTTGGTCATGCCACCGGTGGACGTGGCCGCGGCGAGGTGGCCGCGCGTGTCGAGCGCGACAGCGCCCACGGTGCCCATCTTGCGGTCTTCGTCGAGCGGCGCTTCGGCGGCAGCCGCTGCCAGCGCGGCGCCGTCGTGGTCGAGCGTGACGCGCCCTGCAGCGCGCACGCGATGCAGCTGGTCGCGGCGCGCCTCGGTGGAGAAGTACGAGGGATCGACCAGTTCCAGGCCGCGTTCACGCGCGAAGGCTTCGGCGCCGGCACCGGCGAGCAGCACATGCGCGCCGTCCTCCATCACGGCGCGCGCGGCCCGCACCGGTCGGCGGATGCGGCTCACGCCCGCGATGGCTCCGGCGCGCAGGTCAATGCCATCCATCACCGCGGCATCGAGCTCATGCGTTTCGTCGTGGGTGAACACCGCGCCGTGGCCGGCGTTGAACAGCGGACAGTCCTCGAGCATCTCGACCGCGAGGCACACGGCGTCGACGGCCGCGCCGCCGCCCAGCAGCAGCTTCTGGGCGGCCTGCACGATGGCATGCAGCGCCTCGTGGTAGCCGCGGGCGGCGTCCTGGCTGAGCGCGGCGGCACTGATGGTGCCGGCGCCACCGTGGATGGCGATGACAGGCGAGGTGTTCATGAGGATCGCTTGCGTTGGGAAGCTTGTTTGGGTCCGGCGTCCGCATCGGGCGGCATCACCTGCAGCCCGGACGCGCCATGCAGCCAGGGCGCCAGGGTTTCGACGACGCGGCCCGCCACCTGGAAGGCGCCAGGCGCACGCAGCGCGACGGCACTGGTCAGCGCCTCGATGAGGGCGAGCGCGCTGGTCTCGCAGTTGGGACGGTAGCGCGAGCGGGTCTGCGCATAGAGGGCCACGTCGGCCAGCGGCGCCAGCGGCGAGCTGGGTCGATCGGTGATGGCCAGCACCTGCATGCCGCGCGCGCGCGCGGTCTTGGCCAGTGTGACGGTATCGACGAGGTAGCGCGGAAAGGTCAGCGCGATCAGCACGTCTTCAGGGCCGCTGCGGATCAGCGCCCGCGCAGCGCTGCTGACGCCGCCCACGCCGGCCAGCGTCCGCACGTCGGCGCAGTAGGAGTCGAGGCCATGCGCGAGCAGGCCCGCGAGCCAGCCACTGGCGCCGAAGCCGACGACGGAGACGGTACGTGCCGCCAGGATGCGGCGCACCGCCTCTTCGCATGCCGCGTAGTCCAGCGACTTGCGCGTGGCCTCGACGTTGTGCTGGGTTTCCTCCAGCGAACTGGCGAAGACCTCGGCCACCGTGCTCGGCTGCGCGAGGTTGCCGCGCAGCTGCTCCACCGGCGCGAGCAGCGCCTCGAAGCCTCGCACCAGTTCGGCCCGGAAGCTCGGGTAGCCCTCGAAGCCCAGGGCACGCGCAAAGCGGTTGGCCGTGGCCACCGAGACGCCCACCGAGTTTGCAAGCTCGTCGATCGGCTGCGTGGCGACCTCCAGCGGATGGGCGAGCACGTGGTCGGCCATCTTGCGGTGCGCACGGGTCAGGCGTGGCAGGGCGTGCGCGATACGGCGCGCCACGGTGGTGTTGTCGCTGGCTTCGGGGAATTCCACGAGGGAGGGCACTTGAGAGGGCGAATGAGAATCGAATTACAAATATATCCTCTATTTGAAAATTTTTGGTCAAATTTGAGCGACAAAACCCGTTCGAAGCCCCAAAGCCGGGTAAACCCCGATCGGAGCGGGCGGCAATGGACAGGGAAAGATCAGTCGTCGAAATCGGCGCGCAGCACTTTGCCGATCACGGCGCTCGAGAAGCCTCGCGCGAGCAGAAAGCGCGCTTGCCGCGCACGCTGGGTCATGTCCTGCGGCAATTCCCCGAAGCGTCGGCGCCACACGTCGCGCGCGCGGTCCAGCTCCGTGTCCTGCAGGCTTGCCACAGCCTGCGCCACCGCTTCGGGCGCGATGCCCTTGTGCAGCAGCTCCTGGCGTACACGTGCGGCGCCGAGCCGGCCCGAGCGCTGGTGCAACACCGACTGCACCACCCTTGTTTCGCTGATGAAGTCCTTGGCCGCCAGCTCGTCGAGTGCGCGGGCCAGCGTGCCGGGCTCTTCCTCGTACTTGCGCAGCTTTCGCTCGAGCTCGGCGCGCGAATGTTCGCGCTGGCTGAGCAGGCGCAGGGCGCGGCCCTTGAGCGACGGGCCCGCCCTTCCCTCTTCCCTTTTACTTGTCACCCTTCGCAGGCTTTTCGGACGGTGCCTCGGCCGCCGCTTCCGCAGCCAGCAGCGGGATGCCCAGCGACTCGCGCACCTTGTTCTCGATCTCGCGCGCCAGCTCGCGGTTCTCGCGCAGGAATTCGCGCGCGTTGTCGCGGCCTTGGCCGATCTTCTCGCCGTTGTAGGCATACCAGGCGCCCGACTTGTCGATGATCTTGGCGTTCACGCCCATGTCGATGATCTCGCCCTCGCGGCTGATGCCCTCGCCGAACAGGATGTCGAACTCCGCCGTCTTGAAGGGCGGCGACACCTTGTTCTTGACCACCTTGACCTTGGTCTCGTTGCCGATCGCCTCGTCGCCCTTCTTGATGGTGCCGATGCGACGGATGTCCAGGCGCACCGAAGCGTAGAACTTCAGCGCGTTGCCGCCGGTGGTGGTTTCGGGCGAGCCGAACATCACGCCGATCTTCATGCGGATCTGGTTGATGAAGATGACCATGCAGTTGGTCTTCTTGATCGTGGAGGTCAACTTGCGCAGGGCCTGGCTCATGAGGCGGGCCTGCAAGCCGGGCAGCGAGTCGCCCATTTCGCCTTCGATTTCGGCCTTGGGCGTGAGCGCGGCGACCGAGTCGACCACGATCAGGTCGACCGCGCCCGAACGCACCAGCGAATCGACGATCTCGAGTGCCTGCTCGCCGGTGTCTGGCTGGCTGATGAGCAGATCCGACAGATTGACACCGAGCTTCTGCGCATATTGCACGTCGAGCGCGTGCTCGGCATCGACGAAGGCGCAGGTGCCAGCCTGGCGCTGCATCTCGGCGATGACCTGCAAGGTGAGCGTGGTCTTGCCCGAGGATTCCGGACCGTAGATTTCGATCACGCGCCCGCGCGGCAATCCGCCAACGCCCAGCGCAATATCAAGGCCGAGCGAGCCCGTGGACACCACTTGGATGTCCTCCAGCGCCTCGCCCTCGCCCAGACGCATGATCGTGCCCTTGCCAAACTGCTTTTCAATCTGGGCCAGCGCGGCCTGAAGGGCCTTGGCCTTTTCAGTGTTGGCACCGGAGATGCTTGCGCCCTTGACGACTGCGTCCATCTGGAAACTCCTTGAAATATCAATGGGTTGTATTGAATTCATCCCGCTGCGCTTAACCACAGGCTGGATGCTTGAACAGTAGTGTAGGGGCCAATGGATCGGCATTGGCCCATTTTTTGGTCAGTTTGATTTACTATCAAATCGCCATGGCCGATCAACTCTCTTCCGCAGACCACGACGCCTGGCGTCAGACCCACCTGGGCCGGTTGCTCGGCCATGCCATGCGCCGCTTCGACGAGCGCGTGCTCAGCCTGATGGCGCACGACGCGGACGTGCCCCTTGCGCTTTCGAACCTTGCGGCACGCGCGCAGGTCAGCGCCGCGCACATCCACATCACGCGGCACCTGTCGCGCGACGGCTCGCGCCTGACCGAACTGGCCGAGCGTGCCGGCATGACCAAGCAGGCGATGGGCACGCTGGTCGACCAGTGCGAGGCCTGGGGACTGGTCACGCGCGAGCCCGATCCGCTCGATGCAAGGGCCCGCCGCGTGATGTTCACCGCCGATGGCCTGGCATGGCTCGAAGCCTTCCGCAACGCGGTGGCGCAGGCCGAATCCGAGTTCCGCGCGAGCGTCGGCGACGAGATCGCCACCGTAGTAACCATCGGCCTCGAAGCCTACGCAGCCGCCTAGAATTTCAAAGGTGGGCCCGACCAAGCCAGGAACCCCGCGGAACCGGCTTTGCCGGGCCGCCGGGGTTGCCCCCGGAGAGGGGGTGCAGAGCCACACGAAGTGGGCGAGGCTGGGGGTGAACTCAAGATGCGAATACTCATTGCGGAAGACGATCAGGTGCTGGCCGATGCCCTGCTGCGCAGCCTGCGCACCTCCGGTTCGGCGGTCGATCATGTGGCGACGGGCTCGCAAGCCGACGCGGCCCTGATGACCAACAGCGAATTCGACCTGTTGATCCTCGACCTCGGCCTGCCGAACATGCACGGCCTGGAGATCCTCAAGCGGCTGCGTGCGCGCGGCTCGCAACTGCCGGTGCTCGTGCTCACCGCCGCGGACAGCGTGGAGGAACGCGTCAAGGGCCTCGACTACGGCGCCGACGACTACATGGCCAAACCCTTCTCGCTGCAGGAACTGGAGGCCCGCGTGCGCGCGCTCACCCGGCGCGGCATGGGCGGCACGAGCAATGCGATCAAGCATGGTCCGCTGGTCTACGACCAGGCCGGTCGCGTGGCGACCATCGACGGCAAGATGATCGAACTCTCTGCGCGCGAACTCGGCCTGCTCGAAGTCCTGCTGCAGCGCGCGGGCCGTCTCGTCAGCAAGGACCAGCTCGTGGAGCGCCTGTGCGAATGGGGCGAAGAGGTCAGCCTGAACGCGATCGAGGTCTACATCCATCGCCTGCGCAAGAAGATCGAAAAGGGCCCGGTGCGCATCGCGACCGTGCGCGGCCTCGGCTACTGCCTGGAAAAAATCCCTTCCTGATGCCCAGATCACCGGCCGGGCGAGCATGAAACTCTTTCAGCGCGCCCAGCGCTCCCTGTTCGGCGAGATCCTCGACTGGATGCTCACGCCGCTGTTGCTGCTGGTGCCGGTGAGCATCGGCGTGACATGGCTCGTGGCGCAAGGCATCGCCAATGCGCCGTTCGATCGGGCGCTCGAATCCAACATCCAGACCCTCGCGCGCCTCGTCGACGTGGACCACGGCCGCGTCCAGTTCGTGCTGCCGCAGCCGGCGCGCGAGATCCTCGGCGGCGACGAGGCGGATCGCGTGTACGTCCAGCTGCTCGACGAACACGGCGGGCTGCTCAGCGGCGAGCCGGACGTCCCGCCGCCCAGCTCCGACGAGCCGCCCATGCCCGGCGTGGTCTACCTGCGCAACGGCCTGATCCAGGGGCAGCAGGTGCGCATCGCTTCGCTGTGGATCGCCGGCACCAACCCCGAGGCGCCGATGGCGCTGCTGCAGGTGGCCGAGACGCGCGAGAAGCAATCGGTGCTGGCCACGGAAATCATCAAGGGCGTGCTGCTCCCGCAGTTCGCGATCCTGCCGCTGGCGGTGCTGCTGATCTGGCTGGCGCTGGTGCGCGGCATCAAGCCGCTGTCGGTGGTGGAAGCGCGCATCCGCGAGCGCCGGCCAGGCGACCTGAGCCCGCTCGACGAATCCTCGGTGCCGCTCGAAGTGGTGCCGCTGGTGCTCTCGGTCAACGACCTGCTGCGCAAGCTCAACGATTCGATCGGCACGCAGAAGCGCTTTCTGGCGGATGCGGCGCATCAGTTGAAGACGCCGCTGGCGGGCCTGCGCATGCAGGCCGACCTCGCGCAGCGCGAAGGCGCGAATGCCGAGGAACTCAAGAAGTCCCTCAAGCAGATCGGCCGTGCCAGCGTGCGCGCGACGCACACGGTCAATCAGCTGCTCTCGCTCGCGCGCGCGGAAGGCAACGGCGGCAGCATCGGCCGGCAGTCCTGCGACATCGCGCGACTCACGATCGAGGTGGTGCGCGAGGCGGTGCCGCGCGCGATCGACAAGCGCATCGACCTCGGCTACGAGGGCGCCCAGCCCGGCGCACCCGGCGTGGCGATCGACGGCAATCCGACCCTGCTCAAGGAATTGGTGCGCAACTTGGTCGACAACGCCATCAACTACACCCCGTCGACGCCGGAGCGGCCGGGCGTGATCACCGCGCGGGTGCTGGCCGACCCCTTCGGGCGCATCGTGATGCTGCAGGTCGAAGACAACGGCCCCGGCATCCCCGAAGCCGAGCGCGAGCTCGTGTTCGAGCCGTTCTACCGGGTGCTGGGCAACGAAGCCGACGGATCGGGCCTCGGGTTGCCGATCGTGCGAGAGATCGCGCGCCAGCATTTCGCGACCGTGCGGCTGGAAGACGCCCATCCGGGCCGACATCCGCCGGGCACGCTCGTCAGCCTGCGCTTCGACGGCAACGAGGGCGAACGCCGCGCCGGCGGGCCGCACTGAGCGGCGTAGGGCGTGTTCACCCTAGACCTTGCCGGGATCGACCTTGCGGATCTCGAGCATCTGCGGCCGCACCTGCTGCTGAAGGCGCTGCGGCTCACGCTCGCTGAAGCGCGCGGGCTGCGTGCCGAACAGCGCGAGCGCGCCTTGCGACCAGGCGTAGTAGCCGAGATTCGCGACGATGAGAAGAACGACCAGCAGCCGCAGCATCATGGCGTCGAAGAGGCAGGGCGCACGCTGACTTCGGCGCTGGTGATGGTCTTCATGCCGGAGGCCGTCTGCACCAGCAGTTCACCGCCCCAGCCCACGCCCTCGCAACGGCCTTCGGTGCCGTCGCTGAGCCGCACCTCGCGCCCGCGCAGCACGTCGCGCGCGGCGAAGCGCGGCGCGAAGGGGACGAAGCCCCGCGCATCGAAAAGCTGGACGTTCTCCACCAAAGGCACCGCGATCTCGCGCAGCACCTGCGCCGGCGTCGCCTGCGGGCGCCACTGCTGCAGCCAAGCCGGCGGGGTGCGCATCCCGGCGGCTTCGCGCGGGCCGATGTTGATGCCGATGCCGATCACCAGGTAGCGCTCGGCCGCGTCAGGCTGGAGGAGGGCGGTTTCGATCAGGATGCCGCCGAGCTTGCACTCGCCGACCCAGAGGTCGTTCGGCCACTTGAGCCCCAGGCCCGCGGCATTGGAGGGATCGAGGCTTTCCGCCACGCTCACACCCACCGCGAGCGACAACCCCGACCAGTCGCGCGGCGCGAGCGGCAGGCCAAGCGAGAAGGTCAGCGAGGCCGGCTGCTGCGCGTCCTGCGCGCTTTGCCAGTCCCGACCCAGCCGGCCGCGACCGGCGGTCTGCCGTTCGGCCACCAGGAACACGGGAGCGTGATTGCCGTCGCGCGCCCGCCGCATGAGCTCGCTGCTTGTCGAATCGATCTCGGCAACGACCTCGACGCTCACCCCCGGCAGCCTCGGCGCCAGGGCGCCGGCGATCTCGTCCTCGAACCAGGGCGCGGCCATGCTCAGCGCTTGCCGGACTTCAAGGACTTGGCGCTCTTGTCCTTGTCCTTTTTCTTCTTCGGTTCCTTGCGGGCCTCGCCCGCGTCCTTCTTGCCCTTGCTGGCGCTCTTGGCTTCCTTGTCCTTCTTCTTGCCCTTGCTCTTCTTTTCGTCGGACTTGGGCGCAAGCAAAGTGCCGCGACAGTTCTTTGACCCGCACCAGCAGGGGAACTCGGCCTTGAGCTTCTTCGTATAGGGCTCGTCGATGATCAGGCCGTAGTCGTAGCTGAGCTCTTCGCCCGCCGCGATATTGCGCAGGGCCTTGATGAAGACGCGGCCGTCCTGCTCGTCCGCTTCGCAGCTCGGGTCGCAGGAATGGTTGATCCAGCGCGCGGCGTTGCCTTTCACGCCGCCATCGATCACACGCTCGTCATCGATGTGGAAGTAGAACGTGTGGTTGGGTTGCGACGGATCGTGCGGATGGCGCCGGAGCGCCTCCTTCCAGGTGATGACTTCGCCCTTGTACTCGATGAGCGTTTCGCCCTCCGCGATATCCTGCACGGCGAAAACGCCGTTGCCATGGACGTCGGAGCGCCGGGTCTGGATGCGGCGGCCACCACCTGAAACGAAGGATTTGGAAGGCATCGGCGAAGTCTGATAGTTTGAATATGTACGCATGCGCGTGCGTGCGCGCACGCGAGAAGCGCCAGATTGTAAGGATGACGAGTCAATGAAGACTTTGGTGATTGCAGAGAAGCCATCGGTGGCCCAGGACATCGTGCGGGCGCTCACGCCGGTAGCCGGCAAGTTCGACAAGCACGAAGAGCATTTCGAGAACGAGAAATACGTCGTCACGAGCGCCGTGGGCCACCTGGTGGAAATCCAGGCGCCGGAAGAGTTCGACGTGAAACGGGGCAAGTGGAGCTTCGCCAACCTGCCGGTGATCCCGCCGCGCTTCGACCTGAAGCCGGTCGACAAGACCAAGACGCGCCTGGCCGCGGTGGTCAGGCAGGCCAAGCGCAAGGACGTGACCGAGCTCGTCAACGCCTGCGACGCGGGCCGCGAAGGGGAGCTGATCTTCCGGCTCATCGAGCAATACGCCGGCGGCAAGTCGTCGCTGGGCAAGCCGGTCAAGCGGCTGTGGCTGCAGTCGATGACGCCGCAGGCGATCCGCGACGGCTTCGACCAGTTGCGCAGCGACCAGCAGATGAAGGGCCTGGCCGATGCGGCGCGCTCGCGCTCGGAAGCGGACTGGCTGGTCGGCATCAACGGCACGCGCGCGATGACGGCTTTCAACTCGCGCGATGGCGGGTTCTTCCTGACCACCGTGGGCCGCGTGCAGACGCCCACGCTCTCGGTGGTGGTCGAACGCGAGGAAAAGATCCGCAAGTTCGTGAGCCGCGACTATTGGGAAGTACACGGCACCTTCCTCGCCGAAGCCGGCGAATATCCCGGCAAGTGGTTCAACCCGGACTGGAAGAAGCCGCCGCCCGGCCCGGACGGCACACCCGACCCCGAGCAGCGCGCCGACCGCGTCTGGAGCGAACGCGAAGCGCTTGAAGTCGCCGAAGCCGCACGCGGCAAGGTCGCAAGCGTCACCGAAGAGAGCAAGCCCACCACGCAGGCGTCGCCGCTGCTGTTCGACCTCACTTCGCTGCAGCGCGAGGCCAACAGCCGGTTCGGCTTCAGCGCGAAGACCACGCTGGCGCTGGCGCAGAGCCTCTACGAGCGCCACAAGGCGCTGACCTATCCGCGGACCGATTCGCGCGCGCTGCCCGAGGACTACCTGCCGGTGGTCAAGCAGACCATGGGCATGCTCGCCAACAGCGGCATGCGGCACCTCGCGCCGTTCGCGCAGCAGGCCATCGACGGCAACTATGTGAAGCCGTCCAAGCGCATCTTCGACAACGCCAAGATCAGCGACCACTTTGCGATCATTCCGACGTTGCAGGCGCCCAGCGGCCTTTCCGAGGCCGAGCAGAAGCTCTACGACTTCGTGGTGCGGCGCTTCCTGTCGGTGTTCTTCCCGAGCGCCGAATACCAGGTGACCACGCGCATCAGCACCGTGGAACATGCTGGCAAGAAGTATCCGTTCCGCACCGACGGCAAGGTGCTGGTGAAACCGGGCTGGCTCGCCATCTACGGCAAGGAAGCCCAGGACGACGAGAAAGAAGACGACAAGGACGGCAAGCGTCTGGTGCCGGTGAAACCCGGCGAGATGGTGAAGGTGCAGTCCTCCGAGATCAAGGGCCTCAAGACCCGCCCGCCGGCGCGCTATTCAGAAGCCACGCTGCTCGGCGCGATGGAAGGCGCCGGCAAGACCATCGATGACGACGAGCTGCGCGCCGCGATGACCGAGAAGGGCCTCGGCACGCCGGCCACGCGCGCGGCCATCATCGAAGGCCTGCTGACCGAGAAGTACATCCACCGCGAGGGGCGCGAGCTGATTCCCACCGCCAAGGCCTTCCAGCTCATGACGCTGCTGCGCGGCCTCGGCGTGGAAGAGCTCTCCAAGGCCGAACTCACCGGCGAGTGGGAATACAAGCTCGCGCAGATGGAGCACGGCAAGCTCAGCCGCGAAGCCTTCATGCGCGAGATCGCCGAGATGACGGAGCACATCGTCAAGAAGGCGAAGGAATACGACCGCGACACCGTGCCGGGCGACTACGTGACGCTGCAGACGCCTTGCCCGAACTGCGGCGGCGTGGTGAAGGAAAACTACCGCCGCTACTCGTGCACCGGCAAGGCCGGGCAGGAGCCCTGCGGCTTCTCGTTCGGCAAGTCGCCGGCGGGCCGCACCTTCGAGTTCGCGGAGGCCGAGCAGTTGCTGCGCGACAAGCACATCGGCCCGCTGGAGGGCTTCCGCTCCAAGGCGGGCTGGCCCTTCACTTCGGAGATCGTGCTGCGCTACGACGACGAGGCGAAGAACTGGAAGCTCGAGTTCGACTTCGGGGACGACAAGAATGCCGAGACGGGCGAGATCGTCGACTTCGCGGGCCAGGAGTCGCTCGGGCCGTGCCCGAAGTGCGGCGCGCGCGTCTTCGAGTACGGCAGCAACTACGTGTGCGAGAAGTCCGTGCCGACCAGCGACCAGCCCACGCCGAGCTGCGACTTCAAGACCGGCAAGATCATCCTGCAGCAGCCGGTGGACCGCGCCCAGGTCGAGAAGCTGCTCGCCACCGGAAAGACGGACCTGCTCGACAAGTTCGTCTCGATGCGCACGCGTCGCGCGTTCAAGGCCTTCCTGGCCTGGAACAAGGACGAAGGCAAGGTGACCTTCGAGTTCGAGCCGAGGGAAAGCAAGTTCCCGCCGCGCAAGACCTTCGCGAAGGCAGCGCCCGCGGCCGCGAAAAAGGCCGCACCCGCCAAGAAGGCGGCAGCGAAGAAGGCGGCGACACCCAAGGTGCCGCGCAAGCCCGCGGCCGGCCTGAAGCCAAGCGATGCGCTGGCTGCGGTGATCGGCGCGGAACCCGTGCCGCGCACCGAAGTCATCAAGAAGCTGTGGGACTACATCAAGGCCAACGGCCTGCAGGATGCCGCCAACAAGCGCGCGATCAATGCCGACGCGAAGCTGAAGCCGGTGTTCGGCAAGGACCAGGTCACGATGTTCGAGCTCGCCGGCATCGTCGGCAAGCATCTGAGCTGATCCAAGGAGTTGTTCGAATGAAGCCCTCCGTCACCGCACTGCTCGCGTTCTGCATGTGCCTGCTCGCGGGCTGCGCATCGCAAGGCTCGGCGAGCGGCAGCGCCGCGTCTTCGGGCGGAAGCGGCATCACCGTCTTCGGCGAGATCGACGCGGGCGTCAGCGGCTCCCGCAACCAGAGCCGCTGAGCGGGCGCGCTCAGCGCATCAGCAGCGCCTGCCGCAGCAAGCGCGCGGCGCGGTTGCGGATCCGTCCCGGCGCCGAGCGCAGCGGATTGTGCTGGTTGACCTTGGCGGTCGCGCATGCCCACAGGAAATCCTCGAGGATGGCCGTGTCGTCGAGCGTCTCGGTGCTGCCGTACTTGTGGAACTCGGGGTGCCACTGCGTGGCCGCGATGTAGCTGCGCCCCCGGTCGGGTTTGCGCCGGATGGCCTCTGCGACGCGGTCCGGAATGCTCCACGCATCGACCTCGAAGCCGGGCGCGAGGTCCTTCACGCCCTGGTGGTGGATGCTGTTGACGCGCGCCGTCTCCATGCCCGGATAGAGCTTCGACAGCCGCGACCCCGGCGAGACGCGGATGTCATGGAAGTTCTGGTCGTACGCCACGGGGTCGCGATGCCGCTGCGCATTGGGGTGCTGGGCCTCGATATCCTGATAGAGCGTGCCGCCGAAAGCCACGTTGATCAGCTGCAAGCCGCGACAGACGCCGAAGATCGGTTTGCCGACCTGCTCGAAGGCCTCCACCAGCGCGAGGTCGTAGAGGTCTCGGATCCGATCGCCGATCCATGCGTCCTTGAGCGGCACTTCGCCATAGCTGCCGGGCCAGACATCGGCGCCGCCGTGCATCACCACGCCGTCGAGCCATTCGGCGTAGTGCGACAGCTTGGTGTCGCCGCGCGCGGTCTCGCCCGTGGGGCACGGCACCATCACCACCATCGCGCCGGCGGACATCAGCCAGTGCGCGATCGACTGCTCGACGTACTGGAGCGTCTTGTTGGCGAACAGGGAGCGCGCCGGGTCCGCATGTGAGAAACAGGCTGAAAGGCCGATCTTCAGGCGGCCGGATACGGTTTGTGCCATCGTATTCCGGGAAACGTGTGGCTGGGCCACGCTGTTGACTTCCCGTTCATTCTGAAACGATTCCGCGCCCGATGCACGGCAGCGAGCACCGCGATGCGAAGTCGGACGACGCTCGCAACGCGCTCGCAATGGCATCATCGCGAGCCCAACGCAGGAGACAGACGATGAAGACCATCAAGGGGCCGGCCATCTTCCTGGCCCAGTTTGCGGGCGATGACGCGCCCTTCAACTCCCTCGACGCGATCGCCGGCTGGGCGGCAGGCCTCGGCTACAAGGGCGTGCAGATTCCGAGTTGGGACGCCCGCCTCTTCGATCTGCAGCGGGCGGCCGAGAGCAAGACCTACTGCGACGAAGTGAAGGGCACGCTGGCTCGCCATGGGCTGGAGATCACGGAGCTTTCGACGCACCTGCAAGGACAACTCGTCGCAGTGCATCCGGCCTACGACGCGGGCTTCGACGGCTTCGCCGCGCCGGAAGTGCGCAACGATCCGGTCAAACGGCAGAGCTGGGCGGTCGAACAACTTCACTATGCCGCACAGGCTTCGGCCCATCTGGGACTGACCGCGCATGCGACCTTCTCGGGCGCGCTCGCATGGCCGTATCTCTATTCGTGGCCGCCGCGTCCGCCGGGCCTGATCGAAGAGGCCTTCGACGAGCTCGCGCGCCGCTGGAAGCCGATCCTCGACCGCTTCGACGAAGTCGGCGTCGACGTCTGCTACGAAATCCACCCCGGCGAGGACCTGCACGATGGCGTGACCTACGAGATGTTCCTCGAGCGCGTGAGCAACCATCCGCGCGCCTGCCTGCTGTACGACCCGAGCCACTTCGTGCTGCAGCAGCTCAACTACCTCGACTACATCGACCACTATCACGAGCGGATCAAGATCTTTCACGTGAAGGATGCCGAGTTCAATCCGACCGGCAAGCAGGGCGTCTACGGCGGCTTCCAGTCGTGGCTCGACCGCGCCGGCCGCTTCCGTTCGCTAGGCGACGGGCAGGTGGACTTCGGCGCGATCTTCTCGAAGATGGCCGCCTACGACTTCCCGGGCTGGGCGGTCCTCGAATGGGAGTGCTGTCTGAAGCACCCCGAGGACGGCGCGCGCGAAGGCGCCGAGTTCATCGCGAATCACATCATCCGCGTCGCCGACCGCGCCTTCGACGACTTCGCGGGCGGCGGCGTCAACACCGCCGCCAACAGGCAAATGCTCGGCCTCACCTGATCGCGAGCGTCTAGATCCCTTCGGGCTTGCGCAGGGTTTGCATGCGATCGATCGAGTGGACCTTGATCTTGCGCACCTCCGAACCCTGCTGCACCGTGAGCTCGACGTCGCCTTCGGCGACCGGCCGCTTCCAGAGCTGCTTGTAGAAGGCCTCGAGGGTGGTGACCTCGATGCCGTCGATCTCCAGCACCACGTCGCCGGGGTGCAGGCCGGCTTCGACCGCCGGCCCCGCGCGATCGACCCGCACGATCTCCACATGGCCGTCGCGCTCGGAGGACGAGACGCCGAGCCAAGGCCGGATGCTCGCGCGCGTGCGGCCGTTGGTCTGCAGTTCCGCGAGCACCGGCCGAAGCAGGTCGACCGGCACGAACATGTTGCCCGGCAGCGTCCGCTCCGGACCCGCGGCCTCCAGCACGAACAGGCTGCCGATGCCGAGCAGGTCGCCACGGCTGTTGAAGAGCGCGGCGCCGCTGTGATTGGCCACCGGCGGACTGGTGAAGATCGCGCTTTCGATGTGGTATTCCCAGTAGCCCGAGAACGGCCGCGTCGCGATCAGGCGGGTGAAGCCGACCTCGGTGCCGCGGCTGCTCCCGGTGGCGACCAGCAGTGGCTCGCCATCCTTCAGACTCGCGACACCGGCCATGGGCACCGGCTCGATGCCCCGAAGCGGCACCAGCGGGCGGACGAGGCCGAAGCCCGTCGCGAGGTCATAGGCGACCTGGCGCGCCGGCAGCACGCGGTCATCCTGCGTGAGCACTTCGATGGTCTCCGCTTCGAGCAGCAGGTAGCCGATGGTGAGGATCAACCCGTCCGGCCCGATCACCACGCCCGAACCCGACCGCCGCTGGCCGAGGCTGTCGGCGGAGGTCGCGCCTTCCGTCGCGGTGACGTTGAGCGCCACGACCGCGTCGCCCGCACGCTTGAGCGCGCGCACCTGCGCATTCATCGCCGCGGTCTCGGCCGGCGTCGCAGCCATTGCCGAGAGGCCGAGCAACGCGGCCACGCATGCGGCAACGCTGCCGAGCCACCGAACGCGATCTCGGACAAGGCCCGACGCCAGCGAAGATCGAATGAGTGATCCTTGCGTCCGCATGACCGCGCTCCTTGGAACGATGGTCCCCCATGGTGCGCCGCCGGGGCGCGGCCCGCAAGCCCGAACGACTCCCGGCGGGGCCGTCTATCGGGGGTCGAGCGAGGCCCGCGCACCCGGCACCTCTTCGCGGGTCACCAGCCAGATGCCGGCGCACACCAGCAGCAGGGCGAGGGCGTTCTTCCATTCGAGAAAGCGCTCATCGAGGAACAGCGCCGACAGAAGCGTCCCGAAGATCGGCACCATGAAGTTGAAGACCGTGACCATGCTCACGCGGTTGTACTTGAGCAGCGTGGTCCACAGCGAGAACGCCGCGGATGAGAGCACCACCAGATAGCCCAGCAGCATCAGCGCGCCGAGCGTCGGCTCGCGAAGGGTGCCGCCCAGAGCGAAGCCGATCAGCAGCAGCGTGGCGCCGCCGATCGCGAGCTGGTAGCCGGTGAGCACCACCGAATCGATGCGCTGAGAGAGCTTCTTGCCGTAGATGCTCGCCGCCGACAACACCAGCGCCGCCATCACGACGGAGCCTTCGCCCAGCAGCGTGAAATCGAACTGCATCGCGCCCCGGCCGAAATTGACCACCATCACGCCAACGAAGCCGACCACGCAGCCGAGCACCTTGTTGAAGCTGAGACGGTCGTTGTGATAGATGAAGTGCGCCAGCAGCACGCTGAAGAAGGTGCCCGTCGCGTTCATGATCGAACTCTTCACGCCCGTGGTGTGCGCCAGTCCCAGGTAGAAGAAGAGGTACTGCAGGCTGGTCTGCGTGAGGCCCAGCAAGGTCATCCGGCCGAGCGAACGGCGGTCGAAGCCGAAGACCGCCCTGCGGCTGAATGCGGCAACGACAAGCAACACCAGTCCGGCGAAGAGGAAGCGATAGCCAGCGAAGACCAGTTGCGACGGAATGTCGCCCGGCGCGATCTGGAAGAGCGCATAGCCGTTCTTGATGGCTGGAAAGGCGCTGCCCCAGAGCAGGCAGCACAGCGATGCAAGAAGAAAAACGACCTTGCGGTCGCTGAAGAAAGCGCGATTACCTGGCGAACTTGTCATACAACGGGGCCAGATTATCCATGGCTCGACAAAAGTTGTACGACGACTAAGCAGGGGGGCGACGCACCGAAAAGCAACAGTTATGCCAGTCGAGTAGAATGTCGGGTTCGTTTCGATACCGCGACGAAGCATTTCGTCAGATCGCCGGCAGGGTCCGCATTCGGTTCGAAACCGCGAGACCCATGGATGCCCAGGCCGGCTCCCTCCGTGGGTCGGTGCGTCAGCGATGGCCGATGCACGTCGCTCACTGCCTTCGTACCTTGTTGAAGCGAATGGCGCGCTGTCCGCTTCGGTGGGCGCATGGCCCCGGCCGGGCCGCGCTTGAACCGGCCGACCGTTTTCCTGTCCAATTACGACAAACATTCAAAGGTAATTCATGCCAAAGGAAGAACTGATCGAAATGAACGGCGCAGTCACTGAAGTGCTGCCCGATTCCCGCTACCGCGTGACCCTCGACAACGGCCATCAACTGATCGCCTACAGCGGCGGCAAGATGCGCAAGCACCACATCCGCATCCTGGCCGGCGACAAGGTTTCGCTCGAGCTCTCGCCCTACGACCTGACGAAGGGCCGCATCACGTTCCGTCACCTGGAACGCCGTGGCCCCCCGCCTACCACGGGCGGCAACAACTCGCAGCGCCGCTGATCTTGCAGTGACCGGTCCGTCCGCCGACTTCGCGCAGCTCCCGCTTTCGCCGCAAACGCTGGCGAATCTGGCGCAGCTCGGCTACGCGCAGATGACGCCGATCCAGGCGGCCAGTCTGCCGTCGGCGCTGCTCGGCAAGGACCTCATCGCGCAGGCCAAGACCGGCAGCGGCAAGACGGCCGCCTTCGGGCTGGCGCTGCTGGCGAATCTCAATCCGCGCCGTTTCGCGGTCCAGGCCCTGGTGCTGTGCCCGACGCGTGAACTCGCCGATCAGGTCACGACCGAAATCCGCCGCCTTGCCCGAGCCGCGGAAAACATCAAGGTGGTCACGCTCTGCGGCGGCGTCGCGCTGCGCGGGCAGCTCGCCAGCCTCGAGCACGGCGCGCATATCGTGGTTGGCACGCCCGGCCGCATCATGGACCACCTCGAGCGTGGCAGCCTCGATCTCGAAGCACTCAACACGCTCGTGCTCGACGAAGCCGATCGGATGCTCGACATGGGCTTCTTCGACGACATCGCCAAGGTCGCCCGGCAATGTCCCGCAGAACGACAGACGCTGCTGTTCTCGGCCACGTACCCGGAAGGCATCGAACGGCTCGCCGCGCAGTTCATGAAGAACCCGCAGCAGATCACCGTGCAGGCGCAGCACGAGGCAGGCAAGATCCGCCAGCACTGGTACGAAGTGCGTGGCGACGAGCGCCTTCACGCCGTGAGCCTGCTGCTCAACCATTTCCGTCCGCTCAGCACGCTGGCCTTCTGCAACACCAAGCAGCAGTGCCGCGACCTCGTGCAGGTGCTCCAGTCGCAGGGCTTCAGCGCATTGGCGCTGTTCGGTGAACTGGAGCAGCGCGAACGCGACCAGGTGCTCGTGCAGTTCGCCAACCGGAGCTGCTCGGTGCTGGTGGCCACCGACGTCGCGGCGCGCGGGCTCGACATCGCGCAGCTCGAAGCGGTGATCAACGTCGACGTGACGCCCGACCCCGAGGTCCACATCCACCGCATTGGCCGTACCGGCCGCGGCGACGCGGAAGGGCTGGTGCTGAACCTCGCCGCCATGGACGAGATGGGCAGCGTCGGGAAGATCGAGCAGTTGCAGGGCCGCGAATCCGAATGGCATCCCCTGGCCGAACTCACCTCCGGGAGTGCCGGGCCCCTGCAGCCGCCGATGGCAACGCTGCAGATCACCGGCGGTCGCAAGGAGAAGATCCGCGCCGGCGACGTGCTGGGCGCGCTCACCGGCGAGGCCGGCTTCACCCGCGAACAGGTCGGCAAGATCAACGTCAACGATTTCTCCACCTACGTGGCGGTCGACCGGCGCATCGCCCGCGAGGCCCTGCGCAGGCTGTCCGCAGGCCGCGTCAAGGGCAAGACCGTCAAAGTGCGGCTGCTCGAGGATGTGGCCTAATTACGCTTTTCGCTTTCTCATCAACCAGAGCTTTCCATGTCCAGCAAAATCCGCACCGAAGCCGACCGCAAGGCGTCCCCCAAGCCCGTTCCCATGCCCGGTTACAGCCTGCCCAAGATGGGTGGCGGCCAGAAGGTGAGCCTTGAGCGTGGCACCGCGACCCGCAGCAAGAAGAACCCCGGCAAGCGCGCCAAGAAGGGCGGCTGATCGCTTCACCGGTCCGGCGCGCATGTGTGCTCCGGCTCGCTGAACACCGCAGAACGCGCCTTCCGGGCGCGTTTTTCATTGGAGCTCCCGCCGCACATGTCCGACGACTACCAGATCGAGATTCCGCCCTCGTTCTTCGCGCTCTTCACCGACCGGCGTCAGCGCCTGTACGAGCCCATCGCCGTGGTGCGTGAGCGTTACGAGGTCTGCGAAGACCTCGCGAACCATCTCGTCCAGCAGGCGCTGACGCTGCACCACGTCGAGGTTCCGTCCGAGGTTGAAATCCTCGGGAAGATCCATGCAGGCCTCGCCGCGACCGGATCCAGCTTTTCCCCCGCCGAGGCGCAATGGGTCACGCGACGCCTCGCCGAACTCCTGGGCTGGGGCGATCCGTCGTTCGACGACCCGACGCACGCTCCTGACTAGGCCCTGCGCGCCGTCTTTTTCGCAGCAGGCGCCGCCGCCTCTTCCATTGGCGGAAAGACCGGCAGCGGCCGGAAAGCCACCTGCTTCGCGGCCGCCCATTCCATGCCCAATCCACGCAGGAGGCAGCTCGCCACCTCGCGCCCGTGCTTTTCAGGTGCGCGGCCGAACGCCACGCTGCGCATCGCCTGCTGCACCGAGCCGTTGATCATGTCCATTGCAGCCGCCTCGCTCGGCACGCGGAACGCCTTCTGCTTCACGCCCAGCCGCAGATCGGCCAGCACGTAATCGCGGATCTGCATCAGCAGTTCAGGCGCCGCGACTGAAACCTCCATCAGCATCAGCGCCCACTGCGGGCTTTGCTCGGCGAGCCAGATGTAGCGCTGGATGCCGATCGCCATGCGCTGCGCGCCTTCGGCCACGCCTTGCTGGCTCTCGGTGATGCGCCGGCACAGCGTGTCGGCCAGCAGCGTCGCGACACCGCGGGCGACGTCTTCCTTCGTCTTGAAGTGGTTGTAGACCGTACCGGTCGTGACGCCCGCAACCGCGGCGATTTCCTGGATCGTCGCATCGACATAGCCGCGCGAACCGAAGACCCGGATCGCTGCCTGCACCAGCTGCACCCGCGTGCGCTCGCGCTTGAGCAGGCCGGGCCGGGCGCGCCACACACTTTCGGCCAGGGCCTCTGGCAAAGGTGCTATTGACCCGGCACCAAAATTCACGCGATCATCCATTTTTGCACGCTACATCCAATTTTGAACGAACCACCCATTTAAATAGGAGTTTGCCATGCCTCCCGATCTCCGCCTCGGCTATCTGGTCTTCGACGTGCGCCGCCCCGACCGGTGGGCGGCCTTCTGCGAACACATGCTGGGTCTCCCGGCGCCGGTCGCCAACACGGACGGGAGCACCGGGTGGCAGCTCGACGAAGCCAGCCAGCGCCTGATCGTGCGCGAAGGCCCCGCCGACGACCTGGCGGCGATCGGCCTGCAATGCGGCAGCAACGAGGCGCTCGACCGCATCTTGAACCGCCTTCACGTGGCTGGCTGCGCCGTCGAAGCAGGCGACGCGGCGCTTTGCCACGCGCGCCGCGTGCAGCGGCTGCATCGCTGCGTCGATCCATGCGGCAACGCGGTCGAACTGTTCACGGGGCCCGAGCGGTCCGCCGCACCATTCAGCTCCGCGGCCTTTCCCGAGGGCTTCCGGACCGGCGATCTGGGCCTGGGCCATGCGGTGCTCGTGTCCCATGACATCGAGCGCATGGAGGCGTTCTATGTCGAGGTACTCGGTTTCGGCGTGACCGAGCGCCTGGCGACGCGGGTTGGGCCCATGGACATCCGCGGCGTGTTCCTGCACTGCAACCAGCGCCACCATTCGCTGGCGCTCTTCGACATGCCACTGCGCAAGCGCATGCATCACTTCATGCTGCAGGCCGAGCGCCTGTGCGACATCGGGCTTGCCTTCGAGCGCGCGCGCCTTCACAAGGTGCCGCTGAGCCTGGAACTGGGCCAGCATCCCGCGCCGGACAGCACCTTCTCGTTCTATGGCGAGACGCCATCGGGGTTCGACTTCGAGATCGGCGCCGGCACGCAGACGATCCATCCCGAAGGCTGGCAAACGCATCACACCGAGATCACCAGCACCTGGGGCCACAAGCCCCGGCTGCGCCTGCAGCTGAAGATGGCTGCCGGGTTGATCGCGCAGAAGATGTCGGGCGCCACTCGCCAGGCGAAGGAGCTGGCATGAGCGCCGCGAAGGGCCGCCGCTGGCTCAGGCGCATCGCGGTCACATTCGTTGCACTGATCGCATTGGCGGCCGTCGCGATATTCGCCGGCGACCAGATCGGCCGCGCCAGGATGCAGCGCCACGTCGACGTCGCGGTGAAGGGCGTTCCCTTCCGCGATGACGCCGCGGCCATCGAGCGCGGGCGCTACCTGTTCGCCTCGCGAGGCTGCGTCGACTGCCACGGTGCGAAGGGCGGCGGCGCGGTGTTCGTCGACGACGGCAAGGGCCTGCGCATCGCGGGCCCGAACATCAGCCCCGGGCCGGGCAGCGTCGTCGCCGGGTACACGCCCGCGGACTGGGAGCGCACGATCCGCCACGGTGTCAATCCGAAGGGGCGCGCCCTGATGGTCATGCCGAGCGAGGACTACAACCGCTTCACCGACGACGACCTCGCCTCGCTCGTCGCCTACCTGCGCCAGATCGCGCCGGCCAACGGCGGTGGGCCGGTGGTCGAGCTGCCGCTGCCGGTGCGGGTGCTGTATGGCTTCGGCGTGATTCGCGATGCGGCCGCGAAGATCGACCACACGCGCCCACCCGAGCCACCCGTGCCCGACGGCGTAACCACCACGCACGGAGCCTATGTCGCCAACATGTGCCTGGGCTGCCATGGCGCGAAGCTCAACGGCGGCAAGATCCCCGGCGGTCCGCCCGACTGGCCGCCCGCGGCGAATCTCACACCGGGCGAAGGCACCGCGATGACCCGCTACCCTGACGCGGAAGCCTTCGCGAAGCTCTTCAAGACCGGCAACCGGCCGGACGGCACGGCGGTGAAGGTGATGCCCTTCGGTTCGTTGCGCGAGATGAGCGATACCGATGTGCGGGCGCTGTTTCTCTATCTGAAGACCTTGCAGCCGGCGCCCCACGGCTGAGGGCCTTGCTCAATCGATCCACGGCTCTACGATCGACCCCATTACCCCACGGAGTCCCGCCATGAGCAACGAGCTGCGCAACAAGCTGCACGAACTGCAGGAGCTGTCGACCAACGCCGCCGATCCGCAGACCCGCGCGATCATCGAGGCGCTGCGGCTTCAGACCGCCATCCTCAACGAACGGCTGTTTCGCATCGAGCTGCAGCTCAGCGAAGTCATCAAGCGCCGGGACGCGAGCGTCGACTCCGCCTGAGCGGGCTCGCTCAGCCGCGGTGCTCGGCGTTGCGCTTGCGGGTGGCGGCGGCCTTCTTCGCCGAGGCGGACCGCTCGGCGGCACTGCGCGATGCGGAGGCCGCGCCGCCCAGCCGGCCGCCCTTGTGGGCGGGCGCGTGGTTCTCGGCCTTGCCGCGGCCCGAACCGCTCTTCTTGCCGCCGCCGGTTTCGGCGTTGACCGTCGCCCAGGCGCGGCGTTCGGCCTCGCCCTTCGCGACGCCACGGTGCTCGTAGCCCTTTTCGATGTGCTCGGCCTGACGCTTCTGCTTGTTGGTGTACGACGATTTGTCACCTCTTGGCATGGTGCGGCTCCTTCAGTGGATGAGGTTCTCAATCGTTGGCCCGGCGCACGCGATGCGGGTAGGAGGTTCAGGCCGGCCCACGTCAGCAAGCGCTTGCACGACTGCGCCACGGCTGGCCGTTCGGCCGGTTCCTACATGCGCGCGATCCGGCTACCGTTACGCTTGGAGACGAAAACCAAGGAGCCAGCGTGAAACGCGCAAACATCGCCGTATTGACAGGCCTGTCCCTGCTGGTCGGGCTGGCTGCGGGGACGGCAGGCTATGCCGTCCTGCGGCTCGCACGGTCGACGAAGCTGGCGGGCCGCGGCCATTCCTACGACCAGGTCGCCGGGGCCGAAGGCTCGAGGCTGCTGGTGATCGGCGACAGCACCGGCAGCGGCGCCGGCGCGAGCGATCCGCAATTCAGCCTCCCGGGGCTTCTGTCGCGCGCGAATCCGTCGCTCACCGTGGTCAACCACGCGCAGCCCGGTGCACGCTTCGAGGACTTCCTGGCGCAGCTCGATGGCGAAGAGCCTTTCGATGCGGTGCTGGTCCTCGGCGGCGGCAACGACGTGATCCGCATGACGCGCCTGGCCGGTCTGCGCCACACCGTGGAGCGGGTCGCGCAGCGGGCCCGCGTGCGGGCCGGCCTGGTGGTGTTCATGCCGCCGGGCAACCTCGGCAACGCGCGGCCGTTCCTGCCGCCATGGGACTGGTGGATGGCCTGGCGCTCGCGGCGGCTGAATGCGATCGTCTCGGAAGTCGCGCGTGCCAACGGCGCGCTCTGCGTTTCGCTGTACCAGGAGCGCGAGGACGATCCCTTCGCGCGCCATTCCCGCCGCATGCACTCGAGGGACGGCCTGCATCCGAGCGACGCGGGCTACGAGCTGTGGCAGCGCGAGCTCGAAACGCAGGTCCAGCTATCGGCCAAGCTGCGCAAGATCGGGCGGACCGCCGCGCGGCGCGGCGCCGACTTCTGACGCGAACATCGGCTGCACGCGCCACCACGCCGGCAGCAGCGCGCGGATTTCCTGTCGCGCGAAGCGGTCGTCGAGCAGGTAGAGCACGCCCGCGTCCGTCTCGGTGCGGATGACGCGGCCGGCCGCCTGCACCACCTTCTGCAGCCCGGGGTAGACGTAGGTGTATTCGTAGCCGTCGCCGAAGAGCGCGTCCATGCGCTCGCGCATGACCTCGTTGGGCTCGTTGTGCTGCGGCAGGCCGAGGCTCGCGACGAAAGCGCCGACGAGGCGATCGCCCGGCAGGTCGATCCCTTCGCCGAACGCGCCGCCGAGCACCGCGAAGCCGATGCCCTGGCCGCCCGGCACGAAGCGCGCGAGAAAGGCGTCCCGGTCGGCCTCGCGCATGCCGCGCGACTGCGCCCAGGTCGGCACGTCGGGATGCCGGTCGGCGAAGGCGGCCGATGCATCCGCGAGGTAGTCGAAGCTGCTGAAGAAAGCCAGGTAGTTGCCGGGGCGTTGCGCGAACTGCTCCGCAATGATGTCCACCAGGGTTGCGAGCGAGCGTGGCCGATCGCGAAAGCGCGTCGACACATCCATGGCGACGCGCACCGTGAGCTGCTCGCTGCGAAAGGGCGAGTCCACGTCGAGCGTCGCGGTGTCGTCGGGCAGCCCCAGCGTGTCGCGGTAGAACGAGAAGGGCGCCAGCGTGCCCGAGAAGCAGGTGGCCGACGCACAGGCGCCGAAGCGGCCGGCAAGAAATGGCGCCGGAACGAGGTTGCGGATGACGAGCACGCGTGCGCCGTCCGGGCCCAGCGTGCATTCGAAGACCGAGTGCCGCGCGAAGGAATCGACCAGCCGGGCGAACCGCAGCACATCGAAGAAGCACTGCTGGAGCGGGCCGAGCGGCTCGTCGGGATGCGCGGTGAAATGCTCGGCCATCACCGCGACCGCGTCGAGCAGCGCGCGCGCAAACGCCTCGGGGATTTCATCGCGCGCCTCGTAGGCGGCGACCTGCTCGCGCTGCAGCAGCCGCCATTCGCGGTCGAGATTGCGCAGCGCCTTGCGGATCGGCACGGGGGCCTTCTCCATCACGCCGTCGATCGCGGTCGATGCGAGCTCCGCCGAATACATGCCGCGCGCACGGTCGAGCAGGTTGTGCGCCTCGTCGACGAGAAGGGCGACGCGCCAGTCTTCCTCTTTCGTCAGCGCATACAGGAAGGCGCTGCCGTCGAAGTAGTAGTTGTAGTCGCCGACGATCACGTCGCTCCAGCGGACCAGCTCCTGCGCGAGGTAGTAGGGGCAGACCTCGTGCTGCAGCGCGATGCGGCGCAGTTCGATGCGGTCGAGCCAGCCGGCTTGCACCGCCTCGCCGCGCGCAGCCGGCAGGCGGTCGTAGAAGCCGCGCGCCAGCGGGCAGGCCTCGCCGTTGCATGCGCGCCCGGGATGCTCGCAGGCCTTCTCGCGGGCGGCGAGCTCGAGCACGCGCAGCGGCGCGCGTTCGCGGTCGAGCGCGCGCAGCGCTTCGAGCGCCACCCCGCGGCCCGAAGTCTTCGCGGTGAGGAAGAAGACCTTGTCGAGCTTCTGCGCGGGCCTCGCCTTGAGCAGTGGAAAGAGCGTCGCCACCGTCTTGCCGATGCCGGTCGGCGCCTGCGCCAGCAGGCAGCGGTCCGACGCGGCGGCGCGGTACACCGCTTCGGCGAGATCGCGCTGGCCGGGGCGGAAGTCGCCGTGGGGGAAGGCAAGCGCTCCGAGCGCGTGGTCGATGTCCGTTCGATGCTTTGCCTCCTGCTCGGCCCAGGCCAGAAAGCGGCCGCACAGGGTCTCGAAATGCGCGCGCAGTTCGTCGCGCGTGCAGGTCTCTTCGAGCACCGTTTCTTCCTCGCTGTCGAGGTCCAGATAGACCAGGGCGACGCCCATCCGCTGGAGCTGGTCGCGTTCGCACAGCATCCACGCATAGGTCTTCGCCTGCGCCCAGTGCAGCGCGCGGTGGTTGGACTTGATGGCCGCGAACTCCCCGCGGAAGGTCTTGATCTCCTCGACGCGGCGGCGATGCGGGTCGTAGCCGTCCGCGCGGCCGCGCACGGTCAGGCGATCGAACGCCGCGGCAAGGATGACTTCGCTTTCATAGGCGGGACCCCGGCGGTTCTGCACCAGGCGGTGCCCGCCCTGGCCTTCCTGCGCGCTCGGAACCGGCACGAAGCGCAGGTCGAGGTCGCCCGCCTTCGCGGCGAAGGCGCACAGCGTCTTCACCGAAACGGTGAGCGCCGTGGCCGGACCTTCGGCGGTGGAGGGTGATTCAGGGGAAGAGGGGAGCATCGCGCTGGATGAATATACAGCGCGAGCTTACGCCCCCCACTCCCTATTGCCCGTGGA
This sequence comes from Variovorax sp. YR216, assembly GCF_900107745.1. GTDB lineage: Bacteria > Pseudomonadota > Gammaproteobacteria > Burkholderiales > Burkholderiaceae_C > Variovorax. Next base: position 181,750 of record NZ_FNRO01000008.1, read on the forward strand.
CTCACATGATCGAAGTCACGAGGAGGGCGAGCGATGCCGCCGCCATCGCCGCGGTGGCGAGCCAGCCGAGCACCTTCCATTTGCGCGAGAGCACGATGCCGGCCATCACCTTCGGGCTGGAGGCGGCGATCATCACCGCGACCATCACGGGCACCGAGATCACCGCGTTGATCACCGCCGCGCCCACGAGTGCGGCGATCGGATCGAGCCCGGAGAGACTCACCGCGATGGCCAGCCCCATCGCCGCGGCGAGGATGCCGTAGAAGCTGCGCCCCTGCGAAAGCGTGAGATTCAGCCCCCGGCGTACGTGGAAGTAGCTCGCGACCGCGTCTGCGGCCGATCCGGCGAGCACCGGCAGCGCAAGCATGCCGGTGCCGACGATGCCCAGCGCGAAGAGCATGAAGGCCGCATCGCCCGCGATCGGCCGCAGCGCGGCTGCCGCCTGTTCGGTGGTCTGGATGTGGGTCTGGCCGTGCGCATGCAGGGTCGCGGCAGTGGCCGTGATCATGAAGAAAGCGATGAGGTTCGAAAAGCCCATCCCGGCGATCGTGTCGAGGCGCAGCCGCCGCAGTTGCCGCCGTATCTGCTCGGGCGCATGACGCAGCGGCTTGTCCTCGGGAATGCGACGGATCTCCTCGACCTCCTGCGAGGCCTGCCAGAAGAAGAGATAGGGACTGATGGTGGTCCCGAGAATCGCCACGACGGTGGTCACGAACTCGCGGCTCCATTGGAAGGACGGTGCGTAGATGCCCCGTGCCGCGGCGATCCAGTCCACGTCGACGGCGAACACCACCCCCACGTAGGCGAAGAGAGACAGCGTCAGCCATTTGAGGACGCGCACGTACTGGTCGTACCTCACGAACACCTGCAGCAGCAGCGAGACGATGCCGAAGCCGGCCGCGTAGCCGGCCGGATGGCCCGGCAGCACCAGCGCGGTCGCATGGCCCATCGCGCTCAGGTCGGCCGCGAGATTGATGACGTTCGCCACCAGCAGCAGCACGATGAGGCTCACCACGATCCAGCCGGGACAGAAGCGCGCGAAGTTTTCGGTGAGGTTGCGCCCGGTCACGCGCCCGATGCGCGCGCTGGCGAGCTGGATGCCCACCATCAGCGGAAAGGTCAGCACCACGGTCCAGCCCAGTGCGTAGCCGAATTGCGCGCCGGCCTGCGAATAGGTCGCGATGCCGCTCGGATCGTCGTCGGCGGCGCCGGTGATCAGCCCCGGGCCGAGCTTGGACCACCATCGCCCGCCGTCGGCGCGGACGTCGGTGCTTGCAGGGCTGGCGGGTGTGCTCATGGGCGGCTCCGGTCTTCAGGGGCGGAGGATCACTCTGGCTGGCCAGGCTCGGCCGCCGCATAGGCACAGTCCCCTGCGCGCTGTGGGACTTCGTCGAGTCCGGGCCTGCTGTACGCGGGCATCCGCGTCAACGCGGCGGCGCCGGGGCCGGTCTGGACGCCGCTGAATCCCGCCGATCGCCAGGGCGACGAGGTGAAGGACTTCGGCCGGCACACCGACATGAAAAGGCCGGCGCAGCCCGAGGAGCTGTCGCCGGCCTATGTGTTCCTCGCCGCGCCGTGCGAGCTACATCACCGGCATCGTGCTGCCGGTGACGGGAAGCGTGGGCGCGGTGTAGGTCGTTCCGGGCGTCCTCAGAACTTCCAGACCAGGTCGGCCTTCACGCCGTGGTCTTCCACGCTGTTGCCGAACTGCCCGATGTAGGAAACACCCAGCGTGAGATTCGGCTTCAGCACGAGGTCGAGGCCGCCTTCGACCACCGCCACGTTCCTCGCGATCGGCACGCCGGCCACGGTGAAGGCAGCCGGTTGCGCGGCGAGCGCGAGCGACGAGGTGTTCGACACGTCGCCGAAGGCATGACGCCAGCCGAGCATGCCGTGCACCGTCGCCTTCATGCTGCCGATATCGACGTTGTTGCTGCCACGCACGCCCAGGGTGCTGAAGGTGGTGTCGGTACTGCCGCCGCCACCGTGCAGCGAGGCCATGCCGCCGCGCTCCGCGAAGTCGTCGGTGTGCAGGTTCACGTAGGCGAGGCCCGCGAACGGCTCGATCGCGCCGGTGCCGGCATCGATGCGCCAGCCCAGTTCGCCGAAGGCCTGCGCGGTCTGCGACTTGTAGCTCGCGGTCGGCAGGTCGGCGAAGCCGGTGAAGCTCACGATGCGGCTGGTGTCGATGCTGCTGTCGGTATAGCTCGCACCGGCACGCAGGCCGAGCGCGCCCCACTGCTTGCCGCCGTACACGCCGAGGTGGTAGCTGTCGCTGCTGGCCGACGAATTGAGCGCATGCACGTCGACGTTGGCGCGGCTGTAGCCGCCGAGCGCGCCCACCCGCCAGTCGTCGCCGACCAGCGTGTCGCCGCCGATCAGGATGCCGCTGGTCGAGCGGTCCACCGTGCTGGCGTTGCCGTCGCTGCGCATGTCCCCCCACGAACCGAAGGTGCGGGCCCAGACGCCGTTCTTCCCGGCCAGGTCGGCCGGCGCTGCGACGCCTCCCTGCGCCAGGCGGGTGCGGTCGAGGCTCGCGTCGCGCACGAAGCGGCTGTCCTCGATGGTCGCGGACTTCACCGAGGCATGGACCTCGCCCGTGAGTTGCCGGAAGGCGCGCGCCGCCGTCGGCGCGTCGAGCTGGACCACCGCGTCGTACAGCGTGCCCGAGGCCGCGGCCTGCACGGCCGTGCCGGTGGCGCGCTCGTTCCCGGTGGTGGCGACCGACGAGAAGCTCACGTCGTTGCGCTTCAGGCTCAGGGTGGCGCCCTTTGCGTCGTAGCTGATCGAAGGATCGAGGAACGCGAAGTTGGCCGTGACGCTGCCGAAGGTGCCATTGACGCCGCCGGCCGCGCCGAGGATCGAATAGCTCGTCGTCGGGTTCCAGTTGCCGTCGGCCAGCACCGCGACCGTGCCGCCCTGCAGGGTGATCGTGCCGGTGGCGCGGATCTGGTCGCTGCGGCCGTCGGCGGCGGCTTCGACCTGGTAGGTCGAGCCCTGCGCCAGCGTCAGGTTGCCCGCGACGTTGAGCAGGCCGATCGAGTTGCCCGGCGCCACGGTCGCACCGGACTGCACGACCGTCGTGCCGACCGTGCCGTTGCCCTTGAGCGTCGTGCCGCTCGCCATCGTGAGCGTGCCGCCGAGCGAGCCGTTGACCGCCAGCGTCCCGGCCTGCACCAGCGTTGCGCCGGTGAAGGCGCTGCCGTTGCCGGTGTAGTTCAGCGCGCCTGCGCCGGTCTTGGTGATGCTGCCGTTGCCGGAGATCGTGTTGGCCATCGCGGCGTCGCTCGCCTGGCGGATTTCGAGCGCGGCGTTGAGGGCGATCGTGCCGGTGCCCAGGCTGCCCGCGGCGCCGACCAGCTTGCCCGCGCTGATGGTGGTGCCGCCGCCGTAGGTGTTGGCGCCCGTCAGCGTGGTGGTGCCGCTGCCGACCTGCTGCACCGCGCCGCTGCCGGTGATGGCGCCTGCGAACGTCACCGCATCGCTGCGGTTGAAGGCGAGGGTGCCGTTGTCGGTCACGTTGCCGACGATCGAGCCGGTGGTGCCGCCGTTGCCGAGCTGCAGCGTGCCGGAAGAGATCACGGTGCCGCCGGTGTAGTCGCTGGCGCCGGTGAGCGTCGTGGTGCCGCTGCCGACCTGCTTGACCGCGCCGCTGCCGGTGATGGCGCCCGCGAACGTCACCGCATCGCTGCGGTTGAAGGCGAGGGTGCCGTTGTCGGTCACGTTGCCGGTGATCGAGCCGCTCGTGCCACCGTTGCCGAGTTGCAGGGTGCCCGCCGAGATCACGGTGCCGCCGGTGTAGTCGCTGGCGCCGGTGAGCGTCGTGGTGCCGCCGCCGACCTGCTTGACCGCGCCGCTGCCGGTGATCGCGCCCGCGAAGGTCACGGCATCGCTGCGGTTGAAGGCGAGGGTGCCGTTGTCGGTCACGTTGCCGGTGATCGAGCCGGTGGTGCCGCCGTTGCCGAGTTGCAGGGTGCCCGCCGAGATCACGGTGCCGCCGGTGTAGTTGCTGGTGCCGGTCAGCGTGGTGGTGCCGCTGCCGACCTGCTTGACCGCGCCGCTGCCGGTGATGGCGCCCGCGAAGGTCACCGCATCGCTGCGGTTCAAGGCGAGGGTGCCGTTGTCAGTCACGTCGCCGGTGATCGAGCCGGTGGTGCCGCCGTTGCCGAGCTGCAGCGTGCCGGCCGAGATCACGGTCCCGCCGGTGTAGTCATTGGCCGCGGTCAGCGTGGTGGTGCCGCTGCCGATCTGCTTGACCGCGCCGGTGCCGGTGATCGTGCCGGCGAAGGTCACGGCATCGCTGCGGTCGAAGGCGAGGGTGCCGTTGTTGGTCACGTCACCGACGATCGAGCCGGTGGTGCCGCCGTTGCCCAGCTGCAGGGTACCGCCCGAGATGAGCGTGCCGCCGGTGTAGGTGTTGGTCCCGGCGAGTACCAGGGTGCCCAGGTCGGTCTTCTCGAGCTGCGCGCCGCCCGTGAGACTCGCATTCACGACCGCCGTGACCGGCAAGTTCGAGCCGTCGCCGACGCGGATGATCGCCTGCGTGCCGCTCAGGATGAGCGGGTCGCCGTTCAGCACGTAGCCGTCGGTCGCGAACTGCATGCCCGTCACGCTGATCGCGCCCTGCGAGTTGTCGACCGTGATGGTGCCGGCCGTGCCCTGGAACACCGCGAAGCCGGTCGACGAGCGCGGGGCGTTCATCGAGCCGTCCTGCGTCGTCCAGTTGCTGCCGTTCGCGGTCCAGGTGCCCGAGCCGCCGTTGACCGCGCCGTTGTTGAAGCCGGACGTGCTGCCGCCGTCCCAGAAGTTCAGGGTCTGGCCGGCCGTGTTGACCAGGTTCACCTGCTGGGCCACGGCCGTCTGCACCGAGAGCTGCGAGCCTGCCGGCGCGGTGCCGACGTCCAGCCCGTTGTCCGTCAGCGCGCCGGTGTAGTTGATGAGCCGGTACACGCCCGCACCGAAGCCGCCGAGGTCGGTGACGTTGACCTGGCCGTCGAGCGTCAGCGCGCCGTTGACCTGGAACAGCGCCTGGCTGCTCGGCGTGCCCAGCACGGCATTGATGGTCGAGCCGCTGGCGAGCGTCAGCGCGCCGGTGGTCAGCGTCTGGCCGCTGGCGCCGCGCAGCGTGCCGCCGTCGGCGACGCTCACCGCGCCGGCGATCGAGCCCGAGCCGGTGAGCGTGCCGCCGTTCGCGACATCGACCGCCGTGTTGCCGAGCGAGCCGTCGACGCGCAGCGTGCCGCCGGAAACCGTGGTGCCGCCCGTGTAGACGTTGGCGCCGGTGAGCGTCGTGGTGCCTGCGCCGTTCTTCGTCACCGCACCTGCGCCGGAGATCACGCCCGCGTAGGTCGTGTTGTCGGCGCGGTTGAACGCGAGCGTGCCGTTGTTGGCCACGTTGCCCGTGATCGATCCGCTCGTGCCGCCATTGCCGAGCTGCAGCGTGCCCGCCTCGATGGCCGTGCCGCCGGCGTAGTTGCTGTTGCCGGTGAGCACCAGCGTGCCGCTGCCGCGCTGGGTCACGGAACCGGAACCCGTGATGACGCCGTCGAAGCTCGTGTCGTCCGTGCGGTTGAAGACCAGCGCGCCGTTGTTCGACACATCGCCGGTGATCGAGCCGGTGGTGCCACCGCTGCCGACCTGCAGCGTGCCGGCGCCGATCGTGGTGCCGCCGGTGTTGGTGTTGCTGCCCGTGAGGGTCAGCGTGCCGATGCCCTGCTGGGCCAGCGTGCCGGACCCGGACACGGCGCCCGCATAGGTCAGCGCGTCGGACCGGTTGAAGACCAGCGCGCCCTCATCGACCACGTCGCCATTGAGCGTACCCGACGTGCCGCCATTGCCGACCTGCAGCGTGCCCGCGGCGATGGTGGTGCCACCGGTGTGGTTGTCGGCGGACGCCAGCACCAGCGTGCCGAGGCCCTCCTTGGTCAGCTGGCCCAGACCCGACACCGGGCCGGCGAGGATTAGCGAGGTCCCGCCGTTGGTGTCGAAGGTGCCGCCGTTGCCGCCGATCGCCACGTTGCGGTTCGTCGTGAACGTGCCGGCGGTGTTGAGCGTGCCGCCATCGAGCGACAGGCCGCCGGTGCCCAGGTTGCCGTCGGCCGCCACGGACAGCGTGCCCGCCGTGACCGAGGTGCCGCCGCTGTAGCTGTTGTTTCCGCTGAGCGTCGTGCTGCCGCTGCCGATCTGCTGGACCGAGCCCGAGCCGGAGATGTTGCCGGCAAAGGCGAGCGCATCGGAGCGATCGAAGGCCAGCACGCCGTTGTCGATCACGTCGCCGCCCAGCGTGCCCGACGTGCCGCCATTGCCGACCTGCAGGGTTCCCGATGCGATCGTGGTGCCACCCGCGTGGGTGTCCGCGGACGCGAGCACCAGCGTGCCGAGTCCCTGCTTGGTCAGCCGGCCTGCGCCCGACACGGGGCCGGCGAGGGTCAGCGAGGTCCCGGTGTTGGTGTCGAAGGTGCCGCCATTGCCGCCGATCACCAGGTTGCGATTCGTCGTGAACGTGCCGGAGGTGTTGAGCGTGCCGCCGTTGACCGACAGGCTTCCGGTGCCCAGGTTGCCATCGGCCGCCACGGACAGCGTGCCTGCCGTGACCGAGGTGCCGCCGGCATAGGTGTTGTTTCCGCTGAGCGTCGTGCGGCCGGTGCCGATCTGCTGGACCGAGCCCGAGCCGGAGATGTTGCCGGCGATGCCGATCGAATCGGAGCGATCGAACACGAGCACGCCGTTGTCGATCACGTCGCCCGTGATCGTGCCGCTCGTACCGCCGTTGCCCACCTGCAGCGTGCCCGCCGAGATGGTGGTGCCGCCGGTGTACGAAGACGGGTTGGTATTGGCGAGCACCAGCGTGCCGGCGCCCTGCTTGATCAGGCGCCCGCCACCCGACACGTTGCCGCTGAGCATCAGCGCGGTCCCGCTGCTGGTGTCGATCGCGCCGTTGTTGGTGCCGATCGTCACCGCCAGAGCCGAAACGATGTTCGCCGTGGTGTTGAGCGTGCCGCCATCGATCGTCAGGCCGCCGGTGCCGAGGCTGCCGCTGGTCGCGACGGACAGCGTGCCGCCGAGGATCGAGGTGCCGCCGCCGTAGCTGTTGCTTCCGCTGAGCGTCGTGACGCCGGCGCCGATCTGCTGGACCGCGCCCGAACCGGAGATGTTGCCGGTGAAGTTGACCGCGTTGGAGCGATCGAAGACCAGCACGCCGTTGTCGGTCACGTTGCCCGTGATCGAGCCGGTGGTGCCGCCATTGCCCAATTGCAGCGTGCCACCCGAAATCGTGGTGCCGCCGCCATAGGTGTTGCTGCCCGTGAGCACCAGCGTGCCAGTGCCGCTCTTGGTGACAGTGCCCGAGCCGGAGACGCTGCCCGTGTAGCTGGTGCTGTCCGAACGGTTGAACACGAGCGCGCCGTTGTCGGTCACGTCGCCGGTGATCGCGCCGCTCGTACCGCCGTTGCCCACCTGCAGGGTACCTGCCGTGATGGCGGTACCGCCGCCGTACGTCTCGGTGTTGGTGAGCACCAGTGTGCCGGTGCCTTGCTTGGTCAGCCGCCCCGCGCCCGACACGACGCCGCTGAGCGTCAGCGTGGTCGCGTTGTTGGTGTCGATCGTGCCGTTGCTGGCGCCGACCGTCACCGCGCGGGCCGAAGTGAAGGTCGCACTGGTGTTGAGCGTGCCGCCGTTCAGCGTCAGCGCGCCCGAAGCGTCGCCGAGGGCGCCGTCCGCACCGATCGACAGCGTGCCGCCGGTAATCGACCATGGCGTGACTGCGCTCGTGACGCCCGTCAGCGTCCAGGTGCTCGTGCCCGTCTTGGCAAAGCTCGCGAAGTTGCGGTACTTCACCGTGGCGCCGATCTCGCTGACGGCGAAGCTGTTGTTCGTCGCACCGCCGAGGACGAGCCGGTCGGTGCCACCCGCGGCGGCAACGACGTTGCCCGTGATCGACGACGACGCCGACTGGAGCTCCAGCGTGTTGCCGACGCCGGAGAACTGGATGGCGTCCGCGTTCGTGCCTGCGGCGTTGGTTCCGTTCAGGCCACCGGTGATGGTTCCGCTGTTGATGATGGTCACGCCGCCGCTGGCCTTGATGGCCACGCCGCCGGCGCCGGCCTGGCCCGCGGCTCCAGGCTGACCCGCGACCACGGCCGTGGTCCCGCCGGCGCCACCGGCGCCGCCCTGGATCGTCCCGGCATTGGTCAACGTCCGCGCCCCCGCGATGTCGACGCCCGTGCCGCCGCCGCCGCCGGAACCGGCGTTGCCGAGCGTCGCGTTGCCGCCCGCGCCGCCGATCCCGCCCTTCACCGATCCCGTCGAGCTGATCGTCACATTGCCGCCGCTGCTGGAAAGCAGCCCGGTGCCGCCTTGCCCCCCGCCGCCGCCACCGCCTCGGCCGTAGACGCCCGCCTTGCGCGCGCCGGCCGCGCCGCCGTCACCGCCGTTGCCGCCCGACAACGTGCTCGTGATCGTCAACGTGCCGGTTGTCGTGGAGACGACGCCTGCCCCGCCGCCGCCGCCGCCGCCCGCCCCGCCATCGACCCGGGAATTCCCGGATGTTTGCGAGTCCGCTCCGCCGCCGCCGCTCTGGCCCGTGGACACCGCGTTCACGGTCCTGTTGCCAGTCGTGAAGGTCGTCGTGACCGCGCCACCGGTTCCGCCGGCGGCGGTCCCCAAGCCGCCGCTCGCGCCTGCACCGCCGTTCGCACCGGCGCCGGTGGTGGTGACCCCACCGCCACCGCCACCGCTGCCGATTCCCGAGGCCGCCAGACCGGCGCCGCCTTGAGCGGTGGTGCCGCCAGCACCGGCGGTCGCCCCGGTGGTACCCGTACCTCCCTGGCCGCCGTCCGCCCAGACATTCCCGCCCGCCATCGCCGCGAACGCCACGACGCAAGCAGAAGCGAGCACTGACATGCGCGGTAGCTCAATGGCTGCGCAAGCTGTCCCCCCAACTCCCCCACGCGCCGCCGTGGCGACCTCCGATACAGCTTGGCAAACGCCCTTGGCGCGGTTGAAAACGATGCGGTGAACTCGATTCATTCCAGTCTCTTTGTTAAATGTTTACTAAAGATACAAATTGTTGAAATTGGCGTCGCATTCTGTAATCACTTAGGCCTAAAACCAACAGATCGATTGCGAATTAAGTTCTCAAAATTGAGAACAGCTGCACACGCAAGCGCACGAACCCGGCACTTAAGAAAGCGCGGGGGAAGCCGATAAAGACGAAACGGGGGTTTTCGCCCGCCCTTCGGGCAGGCAGCGCGAAAGAAGGGCATCGCGCGCTCGGGCGGGCGCCCGCGGCGGGTTCATTTATGCTGCCCGCCGTCTACAGCAGCGAGCTACCACCCAACCATGAAGATCCAGAAAGACGCCGTCGTCACCCTGCGCTACAAGGTGTCGGACGCCACCACCCAAAAACTGATCGACGAGGGCCGCAACCCCATGGTCTATCTGCACGGCGGCTACGAGAACACCTTCCCGAAGATCGAGGAAGCGCTCGACGGCAAGGAAGCCGGCTTCCAGGCCACGCTCAACCTGGCGCCCGAGGATGCCTTCGGCGCACGTGACGAGTCACTGGTGCGGACGATCGACAAGAGCGACTTCCCGCCCGGCGTGAAGGTCGGCGGCCAGCTCGAAGGGCGCAACGACCAGGGCGAGCCGCAGATCTTCAATGTGGTGAAGATCAAGGGCCCGCAGGTGATCCTCGACGGCAACCATCCGCTCGCCGGCAAGGCACTCAAGTTCAGCATGACCGTGACGGGCGTGCGCGCCGCCACGGAAGAGGAAATCGCCCACCGCCATGTGCATGGCGAGCATGGGCACCATCACTGAGCGCTATTGAATGGTTTCCGGCGCCTCGGCGAGCCGGTCCAGGCCGACGAGTTCCGCGAAGCCGCGCAGCTCCTTCTGCAGCGCTTTCTCGACCAGCGCGAGCCGCGCGAAGCACTGCACGTCCGCGTCGGACGGGCCGGGGCCGGTGCCTTCCAGCTGCGAGCGGAAGGCCCGCACGATCCGGTCCTGGGCGAGCTCGCGCGCCTGCGTCGCGGTCGTTCTCGCGGCCTCGAGCGCGGTCAGCTCTTCATCCAATGAAACGTCCATGTTCTTCCCGGGCGGATTGTTGCCTGACGGCGATTCTGGGAAGGGACAGGGGGACACCCTGTAGGCCGACGCCCCAGCATCCGCGTAGGCCGGTTCCGACGCGGCGTTGCGCCGGCGCACCCAGAGCGTTCCATCAGCGGTACTTTCGGGCGGGCCCGGCGCCCTCATATGCCATGCATCGCCCTGTCGGATCGGACGGGGCACCCCCTTAGTCAGTCAGGAAGTCAGAGCAATGACCACCACCACCAGCCCCATCGTCCAGATCAAGGCCCTCGGATTCCCGTGGGAGACGATCGACCCTTTCCTTTTCTGTGCCTATCACGATGACGCCTATCCGCGCGGCAACGCGCAGATGGGTCCTGACGCGCCGCTCGCCGGCCGGGACATCGGCCAGGACTTCAGCCGCAAGGACGGCTGGAGCATGTACCACGGGGCGACCGTGCCGGGCTTTCCGGGCCATCCGCACCGGGGCTTCGAGACGGTGACGATCGTGCGCCGCGGCCTGATCGACCATTCGGATTCGCTGGGCGCCGCCGCACGCTTCGGCGGGGGCGATGTGCAGTGGCTCACCGCCGGCAAGGGCATCGTGCATTCGGAGATGTTCCCGCTGCTCGATGCGGCGGCGCCGAACCCGCTGGAGCTGTTCCAGATCTGGCTGAACCTGCCCGCGCGCAACAAGATGGCCGAGCCGCATTTCACGATGTTCTGGGCCGAGGACGTGCCGCGCTTCACCGCCACCGACGGGGAGGGCCGCAAGACCGAGGTCGCATGCATCGCGGGCCGGATCGGCCCGGTGGACGGCGCCCCCGGCGCGGGCGGTCCGCTCGCGCCGCCACCGGATTCATGGGCCGCGCAGCCCGATGCCGACGTGGCGATCTGGACCCTGCGCCTGGAGCCCGGCGCCCGCTGGACGCTGCCCGCCGCGACGGGCAACGGCACGCGCCGGACGCTCTACTTCTTCAAGGGCCGCTCGGTGAACATCGGCGGCCAGGACGTGACCGCCCGCGCCGCGATCGAGCTGCGCGCCAACCTCGCGGTGGAGCTGCACAACGGCGACGAGGTCAGCGAGTTCCTGGTGCTGCAGGGCCGCCCGATCGGCGAGCCGGTGGCGCAGTACGGCCCCTTCGTGATGAACACGTCCGCCGAGATCGCGCAGGCGATGGCCGACTACCGCCGCACCCAGTTCGGCGGCTGGCCGTGGAAGGACGAGGCCCCGGTGCACGGCCGCGACCCGGCCCGGTTCGCGAAGCATCCGGACGGCAGGGAAGAGAAGCCGCAGGACCACGCGGCGACCACCGCCTGAGGTGCGTCAGCGCCGCACGCGCTGCCCCGCCACTTCGCGGATCAGCGCCCATACGCGCTGCGCGAGCGGCGAAGGCGCGCGGTTGCGGCGGTGCACCAGCATGATCGAGCGCTGGATCTTCGGCAGCAGCGGCCGCACGACCAGCGCCGGCAGGCCCATCGGCGGCATGGCCATCGCCGGCATCACGCTGATGCCGATGCCCTGCTCGACCATCCGGAACGCGGTGGTCGGGTGGCCGACCTGCTGGCGCACCTCGCAGCGCGCGCCGTGCGTGGCGAGCGCATCGTCGATGAGCCGCCGGCTGCCCGAGGCGTAGTCGAGCAGCACCAGCGGCTCGCCATCCAGCATCGGCCAGCGCACCGAGGCCTTCTCCGCCAGCCGGTGGCCGGGCGCCATCACCAGGCAGAAGGGGTCGTCGAGGATGGCCTCGCAGTGCAGGTCCTCCGCCGAAGGGGGCTCGACCACCACGCCGAAATCGACCTCGCCGGCGCGCACGCTGTCGAGCACGTCCTGCTGGATGCGGTCGAGCAGCACCAGCTCGATCTCCGGATCGCGCCGCGCGCATTCGGCAATGCAGGCGGGCATGAGGTTGGCCGACAGCGTCGGGCTGCTCGCGACTCGCACCTTGCCGCGCCGCGCGCCCGCCATGCCGTGCACTTCGGCCAGCGTCTGGTCGAGCTCGTCGAGCGCCCGGTCGAGCCGCAGCGCGAGCGAGTGGCCCGCCTCGGTCAGCACCACTTCGCGGGTGGTGCGGTCGAGCAGTTTCAGGCCGAGCTGCGATTCGAGCTCGACGATCGCCCGGCTCACTGCCGGCTGGGTGAGTCCGACGCGATCACCCGCGCGGCTGAAATTGCGCTCCTCGGCCACCGCCTGGAACACGCGAAGCTGCCGGAGGGTCACATTGAGGCTCATGCAGCTGATCATAGATCTATCAGATAAATCCATTTCTCTTTTGAATCCGAAGCGCGTCCAATCGCGACCCATGGCCCGTTCACGCTACCTCCCCGACAACTTCACGATCGCCCTGGTGGTCGTCGTCGCGCTCGCCAGCCTCTGGCCCGCCAGCGGCGGCACCGCGCATTTCTTCGAGCGCCTCACCACGGTCGCGATCGGCCTGCTGTTCTTCCTTCATGGCGCGAAGCTCTCGCGCGAGGCGATCCTCGGCGGCATCACGCACTGGCGGCTGCATGTGCTGGTGTTCGCGGCCACCTTCGTGATGTTCCCGGTGCTCGGGCTCGTCCTCAAGCCGATGCTGCAGCCGCTCGTCACGCCCGACCTCTATACCGGCGTGCTCTTCCTGTGCGTGCTGCCGGCCACGGTGCAATCGGCGATCGCCTTCACGTCCATGGCGCGCGGCAACATTCCTGCGGCGGTGTGCAGCGCTTCCGCGTCGACGCTGCTCGGCGTGTTCGTCACGCCCCTTCTCGTGAACCTGATGGTCGTCCAGCACGGCGCGGCCGGGGCATCGCTCGACGCAGTGGGCCGCATCCTGCTGCAACTGATGGTGCCCTTCGTCGCGGGCCACCTGATGCGGCCGTGGATCGGCGGCTGGATCAAGAAGCGGGCCTCGGTGCTGACGCTGGTGGATCGCGGCTCGATCCTGCTGGTGGTCTACACCGCCTTCAGCGCCGCGGTGATCGAGGGCCTGTGGAAGCAGGTGCCGATGTCGGCGCTCGTCGGCCTGCTCGTCGTCTGTGCGGTGATTCTCGGCCTCGCGCTCGCCATCACCGCCTGGGCCGGCCGCGCCCTCGGCTTCGACAAGGCCGACCAGATCACCATCGTGTTCTGCGGCTCCAAGAAGAGCCTCGCCAGCGGCATCCCGATGGCGAAGGTGCTCTTCGCCTCGCACGCCGTCGGCGCGATCGTGCTGCCGCTGATGCTCTTCCACCAGATGCAACTCATGGTCTGCGCGGTGCTGGCCCAGCGCTACGCGCGCAGGGCTGTCGAGTCGATCGACGCAAAGCCGGCCAAGACGCCGGCCTGATCGATCAGCGGGGGGCGTCGCCCTTCCGGTATTCAGCGGTCAGTTCGTCGAGCTTCTGCTTCAGCGCCGGATCGAGCTTGTAGTCCGCCGCCGCGATCGTCGCATCGAGCTGCTCCGGCCGGCTCGCGCCGAGCAGGGGTGCGCTGATCAGCGGATTCGCCATCACCCATGCCACCGCCAGCGTCGCGAGCGGCACGCCCGCTTCATCCGCCAGCTTGTGCAACTGGGCGACGGTCGCGAAGGACCGCTCGTTCCAGTAGCGGTCCTGGTACATCGAACCCGCGGTGCCGAGCGTGAAGCGCGTGTTGTCCTCCGGCTTCGCACCCGCCTTGTACTTGCCTGTGAGCAGGCCGCCGGCCAGCGGGTTGTAGGGGATCACGCCCAGGCCTTCCTCGGCCGCGAGCGGCAGCAGTTCGCGCTCGATCTCGCGGAACAGCAGGCTGTAGCGCGGCTGCACCGACACGACCCGCGTGAGCTTGTGCAGCTCGGCTCGACCGATCGCGCGCGCGAGCCGGTAGGCGAGGAAGTTCGAAACGCCGATGTAGCGCGCGCGGCCCGAACGCACGATCACGTCGAGCGCCTCGAGGCTCTCGTCGAGCGGCGTCTCGCGGTCGTCGTGGTGGAGCTGGTAGAGATCGACGTAATCCGTCTGCAGCCGCTTGAGCGACACATCGATCGCATCCAGCAGGTGCTTGCGCGAATTGCCCTGGTCCCAGCTCCGGGGCCCGACCTTGTTCGCGGCCTTGGTCGCGATGATGAACTCGCTGCGGCGGCTGCTGCCCTTGGCGTGCAGCCAGCGGCCGATGATTTCCTCGGTGCGGCCGGCGGTCTCCCACGTCCCGCCGAGCGGGTACACATCGGCCGTGTCGAGGAAGTTGATGCCGGCTTCGGTCGCGTGGTCGAGGATCTGGTGCGACACGGCCTCGTCGGTCTGCAGTCCGAAGGTCATCGTGCCGAGGGCGAGCCGGGACATGGTGAGGCCGGTGCGGCCGAGGCGGGTGGTGGGAATGCTCATGAAAAAGACTCTCCGTTCGCTGGGCAGGGGGCGATCATAGACAGCGGCCCGGATTCGTGCCGGACGCGCGTCCATCGTCAGCCGCGGGTCAGTCCGATGCCTGCGCCGCCAGTTCGGCAAAGCGCAACGACGGCTCCGAAGTCAGCGCACGCGCCACGGCCTGCGCATCCGCCGGCGTCAACTGCACCAGCATCTCGACCGTGCCAGCCGCGCTGGTCGCGAGCGGCACGCCATCGCGAAACACCACGCGCGATCCCGGCACGCGCGCGACCTTCGGGCCGGGCACGACAGTCCCGAGCAGGTTCGCGGGGTCGGTGGCCGCAAGGCAGACCAAGTGGCCGTCGGCGGGCCGGCGCCGCACTTCGCGCATCAGTCCTATGGCCTCGGGCAACGCGAATTGCTCGCCCGCGACACCAGCGATGAAGCGGCCGCCACGGATCTCGCCGCGCGCCTCGAGCCGTCGATAGGCGCGCACCAGATCGCGCCATGGCGGAAGCCATGACGCCTCGCGTTCCAGCACACGCCAGCACACCACGCCGTAGCGTCGCAGCAGGATGCGCGCGACCTGCTCGATGGCACTGCTCGCGATGTCGTCCGCCGCGGCCGCGCGCTGGCGCACCAACGACCAGCGGCCCGCGTCCTCGATGCCGAAGAGCGAGGTCCGCCGGCGCCGGCGCGCATGCGTCGACGCGCGCTTGGACGGCGGAATCAGCAGGGCGCGCAAACCGGCGAAGCTGTCGCAGTGCGCGCGGCCACGCACGACCAGTTCGCTGAGCGCGTCCTCGAGTTCGGTGCCCAGCAGCCGCGTGCCGTGAAGCATCTCGTCGAAGAAGGAGGCGCCGTGCTCCTTGAGGAACGCGGCGACGCGCTGCGCCCGCGAGCCGAGCGCAGCGTCATCCACCGGCGCGGGTGCAAGGCCGGTCCAGAGCGTCGCGGCGCGGCGCGGCAGCAGCAGCACCGGCGTGGAGCGCAGCGATGCGCCGCCGCCGCCCGGCCGGCCGTCGAGCGCGGGCGGACGCAGCCGCGTCCACAGCGTGCGACCGGCGGTGCACAGGTCGTCGAGCCAGGCCGGCGTGTAGTCCTTCACCCGCGCGGGCAGCAGCTCCGGCTCCCAGCTCGCGGCGGGCGCTTCGTAGCCTTCGAGCTGCGCGAGGATGCCGGCGAGCGCATCGGGCCCGCCGACCCGCGTGTCCGGCGTGACGTGCTGCCACTCGAACAGGAAGCGCGCGAAGTCGCGCGGCTCGACCGGCTCGATCTCGCGCCGCAGACGCTTGAGCGTGTAGCGGTGGATGCGCGCCAGCAGATGCCGTTCGCACCATTCGGCCGTTTCGGTGCCGGGCGTGAAGCGGCCTTGCAGCACGTAGCCTTCGCCCTGCAGTGCGGAGAGGGCCGCATCGATGCGCGACGGCGGAAGCTGAAGCTGGACTGCGAGTTCGGCCGCGGTCATCGGCCCCAGGCCGGTCAACCGCGAACGCAGCAGTTCGCGCAGCGCATCGTCCGCGCCGCCGTCCACCTGTGCGTACTCGGCCGGCGTCTCGATGCGAGGCTGCATCGATGCGTCGGGGTACAGCATCGCGATCTGCGCAAGACGCTCGGCCACCACCCACAGGCCGCCGCCGGGCATTGCGAGGCAGGTTGCGCGCCCCGATTGCGCGAGCGCGTCGAGCCACGCGGGCCAGTCGGCATTCGCCGATGCCTCCCTGCTGGTGATGACACCGAGCCCATTCAGCGCCTCGTGCATCTCATCGATGCCGCGCACGCGGGGCCACGCCTCTTCGCGCACGCTGTCGATCGCTTCCTGATCGAGCCGCCCGAGGTCGTCGGCGCTTTCCGGATCGACATAGCGGCGGCTCTGCACCGCCTGCGTGCGGCGCTCCTCGAGCGGCGCATCGTCGAGGAAGGCATAGGGCTTGGCGTTGAGCGCTTCCGCCGCGAGCGGCGAGGGCGCCGGCAGGTCGCGCGCCACGATCTGCACCTCGCCCGACTCCAGGCGCCGCAGCAAACGCAGCCAGCCTTCGGCATCCATCGCGTCGTAGAGGCAATCCTGGAGCGTCTGCGCGACCAGCGGGTGGTCGGGGATCTCGCGCGCACCGGTGAGGTTCTCGGCGCACGCGACCTGATCGGGGAACACCGAGGCGAGCAGGTCCTCCGACCGCATGCGCTGCAACTGCGGCGCCACCTTGCGGCCGCCGACGAAGCGCGGCAGCGCGAGCGAGGTGGTCGCGTTCCAGCGCCAGCGCACATTGAAGAGCGGCGCATCGAGCAGCGCCTGGATCAGCACGTCCAGCGCGGTCGCGGAATGCAGGTAGCGTCCGACCTCCTCGAGCGGAAAGCTGTGGCTCGTCGACAGCGAGAGCACGATGGCGTCCTCGGTCGCCGCAGCCTGCAGTTCGAAGTTGAACTGGCGGCAGAAGCGCTTGCGCAGTGCCAGCCCCCACGCCCGGTTGAGCCGGCTGCCGTAGGGCGAGTGGATGACCAGCTGCATGCCGCCGGACTCGTCGAAGAAGCGCTCCATGACGATGCGCTCCTGCGTGGGCAGACCGCCGAGCGCGTTCGCGGCGCGCGCGAGATGGTCGGCGATCTGCCGCGCCGCGGCCGTATCCATGCCGAGGGTGCGTACCAGCCAATCCAGCGTGGCATCGATGCCCTGTGCGCGCAGCCTGTCGGCCACTTCGCCGCGCAGGCGCGAGACGCCAAAGGACAGCTCGTCCGTGCGGCCCGGCGCCTCGCCGAGCCAGAAGGGGATGTTCGGCGGTGCGCCGAGCGCGTCTTCCACCCGCACGCGTCCCGGCTCGACGCGCAGGATGCGATAGCTCGCATTGCCGAGCTGGAAGATGTCGCCCGCGAGGCTTTCGATCGCGAAGTCCTCGTTGATCGTGCCGATCTTCTGCGCCTGCGGCTCCAGCACCACGGTGTAGTCGCCGGTCTCGGGAATGGTGCCGCCGGACGTCAGCGCGGTGAGACGGGCGCCGCGGCGCTCGCGCAAGCGGTGGTGGACCGCATCGCGATGCACGTAGCTCGCGCGCTGTCCCTGCCGGGTGGTGAAGCCGTCGGCCAGCATCCGCACCACGGCCGCATAGCTTTCGCGTGTGAGCTGCGCGTAGGGCCACGCGCGCCGAACGAGGGCGAAGAGCTCGTCCTCGCTCCATTCGCGGCTGGCGGTCTCCGCGACGATCTGCTGCGCAAGCACGTCGAGCGGCGCCGGCAGCATGTGCAGCGCATCGAGTTCGCCGCGCCGCACGCAGTCGAGCAGCGCCGCGCACTCCACCAGTTCGTCGCATGACTGCGGAAAGAGCCGCGCCTTCGGCACGCCGCCGACCGCGTGGCCCGACCGTCCGGCGCGCTGGAGAAAGGTCGCGATCGATCGCGGCGAGCCGAGCTGGCACACCAGATCGACGTCGCCGATGTCCAGCCCCAGCTCCAGCGATGCGGTGGCGACCAGCACCTTGAGATCGCCGCGCTTGAGCCGCTGCTCGGCGTCGAGCCGCGCTTCCTTCGCGAGGCTGCCGTGGTGCGCAGCCACGACCTCCTTGCCGAGGATCTCGCCCAGATGCCGCGCCGCGCGTTCGGCCATGCGGCGCGTGTTGACGAAGACCAGCGTGGTCCGGTGCTCGCGCACCAGCGCGGCGACGCGCGCGTACACCTGCTCCCATTGGTCGGTCGACATCACGGCCGCGAGCGGCGTCGGCGGCAGTTCCAGCGCGAGGTCGCGCTGCTTGGCGTAGCCGATGTCGACGATCTCGCAATCGGCGACGCCGTCCTTCACCGCGCCCGCGCCGACGAGGAAGCGCGCAATCTCGTCGATGGGCTTCTGGGTGGCCGACACGCCGATGCGCGTCAGCGGGCCCGTGCAATTGGCCTGCAGCCGTTCGAGCGAGAGCGCCAGATGACTGCCCCGCTTGCTCGCCACCACCGCATGGATCTCGTCGACGATCACGGTGCGCACCGTCGAGAGCATCTTGCGCCCCGATGCCGAGCCGAGCAGCACGTAGAGCGATTCCGGCGTGCTCACGAGGATGTGCGGCGGCTGGCGCAGGCTCTGCTGGCGCTCCTTGCTCGGCGTATCGCCGGTGCGCACCGCGGTGCGGATCTCGACGTCGGGCAGATGCAGCTTTGCGAGTTCGCGGCGGATGCCCGCGAGGGGGGCCTTGAGGTTGAGGCCGATGTCGTTCGAAAGCGCCTTCAGCGGCGACACGTAGAGCACCGTCGTCTCGTCGGCGAGGCCGCCGGACTCGAGCCCCTGCCGCACGAGGCCATCGAGCGCAGCCAGAAATGCGGTCAGCGTCTTGCCGGAACCGGTCGGCGCAGCGACCAGCGTGTGGCGCCCCGCGGCGATCGCCGGCCACGCGGCGGCCTGGGCCTCCGTCGGGCCCGGAAAGGCCGCGTTGAACCAGTTGGCGACGGCGGGGTGGAAGTTGTCTAGCACGAAACGATGAGATCAGGCCGCTCGATCCCATGTCAAGGCAAGGGGGCCGATCGATACATCTCGCTACGAAGCGCCGACATCCACCACCACGCGCCCGCGTACCTGCCCGGCGAGCAGCCGTGGCGCGAGCGCGATCACCGCCTCCAGCCCGATGGTTTCGGTGTTGGCTTCCAGCAGGTCTTTCGGCAGCTCGCTCGCCAGACGCTGCCAGGCCGCGAGCCGGCGCGCCTGCGGCGCGTAGACGCTGTCGATGCCCGCCAGCGTGACGCCGCGCAGGATGAAGGGCGCGACGCTCGCCGGCAGATCCAGACCCTGCGCGAGGCCGCATGCGGCCACGGTGCCGCCGTAGCGAAGGCTCGCGCAGACATTGGCAAGCGTATGGCTGCCGACGCTGTCCACCGCGCCGGCCCAGCGCTCTTTCTGCAGCGGCTTGCCCGGTTCGCTGAGCGTGGCGCGATCGATGATTTCGCGCGCGCCGAGCCGGCGCAGGTGCTCGGCCTCGGCGAGCCGGCCGGTGGAAGCGTGCACCTCGAAACCCAGCCTGGCGAGCAGCGCGATCGCGATGCTGCCGACGCCGCCATTCGCGCCGGTGACCAGCACCGGGCCTGAAGAGGGCGTGAGGCCCCGATCCTGCAGCGCCATCACACACAGCATCGCGGTATAGCCGGCGGTGCCGATCGCCATGGTCTGCCGCGCATCCAGGCCCGAAGGCATGGGCACCAGCCAATCCGCCTTGACCCGCGCCTTGCGCGCGAGGCCGCCCCAGTGCGTTTCGCCGACGCCCCAGCCATTGAGCAGCACAGCGTCGCCGGGCTTGTAGCGCGCGTCGGTGCTCCCGGCGACGGTGCCCGCGAAGTCGATGCCGGGCACCATCGGGAACTTGCGCACCACCGGCGACTTGCCGGTGATCGCGAGCGCGTCCTTGTAGTTGACGGTGGAACACGCAACGTCGACAAGCACTTCGCCTTCCGGCAACCGGGCTTCGTCGATGTCGGTCACGACGGCCCTCGTGGCGCCGTCGTCTGCCTTGTCGAGCAGCAGGCCTTTGAACATGCGATCTCCTCGAATGGGTGCGGCCGAGACTGGCACGTTCGCGACCGGCGCGCAAGATGCGCCACCGGCGGCGTTTGACGTCCGCCCGCGAACGGCGTACGGTTGCCGGCCGCCGCCCACACGCAGGTGCGAACGCAGGAGACAACCGATGACCGATCTGTCCGCGCATCCGACGCAGATCGCCAGCGCCTGGCTGGCCGATTTCAACTCCGCACTCGAACGCCAGGACATCGATGCGGCCGTGGCGCTGTTCGACGCAGACAGCTACTGGCGCGACCTTGTTGCCTTCACCTGGAACATCCGCACGCAGGAAGGGCCCGACGCGATACGGGCGATGCTGGATGCGCGTCTTGCCGACACGAAGCCGACTGGCTTTGTGGTCGAAGGCGACGCGACCGAGGCCGATGGGATCGTCGACGCGTGGTTCACCTTCGAGACCGCGGTCGCGCGCGGACGCGGGCACCTGCGGCTGCGCAACGGCAAGGCATGGACGCTGCTCACCACGATGACGGAGCTCAAGGGCTTCGAGGAAAGGAAGGGCGATCGCCGCATCAAGGGCGCGGAGCACGGCGCCAACACGCAGCGCAGGACCTGGCTCGAGAAGCGCGATGACGAAGCGAAGACGCTGGGCTTCACCGAGCAGCCGTACGTCGTGATCGTCGGCGGCGGGCAGGGCGGCATCGCGCTCGGCGCGCGGCTGCGGCGCCTGGGCGTGCCGACGATCATCGTCGAGAAGAACGCACGGCCCGGCGATTCCTGGCGCAAGCGCTACAAGAGCCTGTGCCTGCACGACCCGGTGTGGTACGACCATCTGCCGTACCTGCCGTTCCCGGACGACTGGCCCGTGTTCTCGCCCAAGGACAAGATCGGCGACTGGCTGGAGATGTACACGAAGGTGATGGAGCTCAACTACTGGGGCTCGACCACCGCGAAGAAGGCGCGCTTCAACGAAGCGAAGAAGGAGTGGGAAGTCACGGTCGAACGTGACGGCAAGGAAATCGTGCTGCGGCCGAAGCAGCTCGTGTTCGCGCTCGGCGTGTCGGGCTACCCGAACGTGCCGAAGATCCCTGGCGCGGAAACTTTCGAAGGCGAACAGCACCACTCCAGCGCACACCCCGGGCCCGAAGCCTGGCGCGGCAAGAAGTGCGTGGTGCTCGGATCGAACAACTCGGCGCACGACATCTGCGCCGCGCTGTGGGAGAACGGCGCGGACGTCACGATGATCCAGCGCAGCTCGACGCACATCGCACCTTCCGATTCGCTGATGGAGCTGGCGCTCGGCGGCCTCTATTCCGAAGCAGCGGTGAAGGCCGGCGTGACCACCGACAAGGCGGACCTGATCTTCGCGTCGATCCCCTACAAGATCATGGCGCCGCTGCAGGTGCCGGTGTACGAGGAGATGAAGAAGCGCGATGCCGATCTCTATTCACGACTGGAGAAGGCCGGCTTCCTGCTGGACTTCGGCGTGGACGGCTCGGGCCTCTTCATGAAGTACCTGCGGCGCGGCTCGGGCTACTACATCGACGTGGGTGCTTCGGAGCTGGTGGCCAACGGCAGCATCAAGCTCAGGAGCGGGGTGACGATCGAGCGCATCAATCCCAAATCGGTGACGCTGAGCGACGGCACCGAGCTGCCGGCGGATCTCATCGTGTACGCCACCGGCTACGGTTCGATGAACGGCTGGCTCGCGGACCTGATCTCGCCGGAACTCGCGGACAAGGTCGGCAAGGTCTGGGGACTGGGCTCCGACACGCCCAAGGACCCGGGGCCGTGGGAAGGCGAGTTGCGCAACATGTGGAAGCCCACGCAGGTGCCGCAACTGTGGTTCCACGGCGGCAACCTGCACCAGTCGCGGCACTACTCGCAGTTCCTGTCGCTGCAGCTCAAGGCGCGCATGGAAGGCATTCCGACGCCGGTGTACGAACTGGCGCCGAGCTACCACACGCGCTGATCAGACCAGCGGTCCGCGTTCGGTGATGAGTTCCATGGCCTCGTCGGCGATGCGCTCCTGATCGAACGTGAGGAAGCGGATCCAGTAGCCGGCGATATCGATGTTGTCGCCGTTCACGAGAATTTGCATCTCGATACGCCGCCCGTTCACGAAAGTGCCGTTGCGGCTGCCCAGGTCGCGGATCGTGACGACCGGCCCGTCCGTCGCCAGCGCCGCGTGAAAGCGGCTCACCCGCTGCGAGGCGAGCACGACATGGTTGTGCTCGGCCCGTCCGATGGTCATTTCGGGTTCGGTGACCGGGACCTGCGTGGTCTGGCCCTTGGGGGTCATCAGTATCAGCAATGCCATCGGGATGCGTTCCTCTTCGCACCCCCACACTAGTGGCACAGCCCGTGCGCAACAACGGGGCTGTGTTACAAGCCGTGCGCCCTCAGGTTGCCGTGGCCAGCGCCACCGGCCAGCGAAGCTCGTGGCCCGTGCGCGCGGTGAAGCCCGCGAGGTCCTCGGGCGTATCGATGTCGACGCGGTAGCGCACGTTGTCGGTGTCGAACCATCGAACGCGCTCCGGATGCGCATCTCGCCAACGCCGGCAGGCCGCGTTCGCCTCGCCGGCCAGCCATTCGTCGCGCAGCGCGGCCTCGAAGATCACCGGGTTGCCGGGCTCGCCCGCGACGCGCGGCACCACCATCGAGGCATCGCCGCGCTTCTTGAACGCACCGATGAGGGCGGTGATGTCCTGCGCGTTGATCATCGGCTGGTCGGCCAGCGCGACGATCACCGCATCGAGCCTGGTCGACAGCGCCTGCAGGCCGGTGCGCACCGACGAAGCCTGTCCGTCGTCGGGCGAAGGATTGCGCACCAGCGTGACCGGAAAATCGCGCACCGCCGCCTCGATCGCTTCGGCGTGATGCCCGAGCACCACCACCACTTCGTCGACACCCGCTCCCGACAACGCAATCAACTGCCGCCGGATGAGCGGCACGCCACCGAGTTCGAGCAGCGACTTCGGCCGTCCGCCGAGCCGGCTGCCCGCCCCCGCCGCGAGCAATACCGCACCGATCACCATGCGCGCATACAGGCCGCCGCCGCCTTTGAGGATGCAGCCCATGTCAGTGTCCGCAGCACGATGACTTCACCGCCGGCAGCGGCGGCAACTCGGCCGATGGGCCGCAGCAGCTGGCAGCAGGTTTCGCTTCGGCGCCGTGACGGTGCGACACCACCGCAGCGAGCACCGACAGGGCGATCTCCTCGGGCGTGGTCGCGGGCATCGGATAGCCGGCGGGCGCCACGATCGCCTCGACCGCATCGGCTTGTTCGCCGGCGGCGACGAGCGAGGCCTTCAGCACCTGCGCCTTTTTCGCGCTCGCGACGAAGGAGACCTGCCGCGCTGCGAGTCCGAGCGCGAGGCGCAGCGCCTGCAGGTCGCGCCGCCCCTGCGTCGCGACCACCACCCACGCACCGGGTGCGATCTGCGGCGTGACCATCGCCGGATCGTCGGTCGCGAAGACCTGCCGCGCATCGGGGTACGCACCGGCGTCGGCGTCCTGCGCGACGAGCGTCACTGCGAAGCCCACCCGCGGCGCGAGTTGGGCGAGGCTCGCGGCGACGGGCGACGCGCCGATCACGACGAGCCTTGCCAGCGGCAGGACCGGATCGACGAACAGCTCGAGCGTGCCGCCGGAATGGCAGGCCATGCCGAACTCGAGCACGTCGCCCAGATCCTTTTCTTCGCCTTCGGCGGTGGGCGCGATACGGATGAGCCGTGCATGCCCGTCGGCCAGCACCTGGCGCACCGTGCGCATCACGGCCGGTTGCGCGCAGCCACCGCCGATCCAGCCGTGGAATGCGCCGTCGGCGGTGACCACGGCCTTGTCGCCGGGATGCGCCGATGCGGGCGCGAGCGCCTTG
The DNA here is from genome assembly GCF_900107745.1 of Variovorax sp. YR216. GTDB lineage: Bacteria > Pseudomonadota > Gammaproteobacteria > Burkholderiales > Burkholderiaceae_C > Variovorax. Next base: position 205,476 of record NZ_FNRO01000008.1, read on the forward strand.
ATCACGCTGACGAGCGCGTAAGGCGTGCCGGCCTGTTGCAGCCGGTGCGCGGCATCGAGGACGGTGTCGATCTGGGTCATGGCAACTCCTTCTCCTGGCGGCGAAGACCTCGGTTGGATCGTGTTCGATGACGGTTGTTCATCGCAGGTGGCGCGCGAGTTCGGCGAGGTCGCGCAGGCTGTTCAGCCGCTCGAAGCCTTCGACCAGATTGCCGTGCGCCGCCACGTGCGCAATCGCCTGCGAGGCGGGCGGTTTGTCCGATGGATGGAACCAGCGGATGAGCGCGCCACGCCGCCGCACGTGTGCGAGTTCCTCGGCGAGCCGCTGCGGCTCGTCGGCATCGAAACCGTCGGACAGCACCCAGACCCGTGCATTGCGGGTGAGCTGCGCCCGCGCGTGCACGCGGTGAAAGTCGGCCACGCTGGTCGCGATGCGGGTGCCGCCGCCGAAGTCGGCGGTGACCGCGTTGATCTTCTCCTGCACCGCCGCCGAGTCGCTGCGCAGCAGGGGCGTCACTTCCGCCAGACGGGTGTGGAAGACGAACACGCGCGCGTTCATGGCGGACACGAAGGCGCGCGCGATGCGCAGGAAGAGCTGCGCGTGGGTTTCCATCGAGCGGCTCACATCGACGAGGATGAAGAGCCTCGGCCAGTCGCGGCGCGGGGCGCGCCATACCGGATGCAGCGGCAGGCCGCCGGTGCGCAGGCTCGCACGCAGGGTGCGGCGAACATCGAGGCGGCGGCCCTGCGGGCTGGCTCGCAGGCGGCGGGTGAGCCGCCTGTGCAGGCGCCGCGCGATGCGTTCCGCGAGACGCTCGAGTTCGGAGAGGTCCTGCGGCAGCCACTGCGAAAACGACCGGTCGTGCAGCGCGTCGGTGCGGCTCGCGCCGCCTTGCGCTCGGTCACGGCTTTCCTCTTGCGGCAGGGCGGCAGGCGGGTGCAGTGCGCTGTCGGAAGTCGACGGGCGCGCCTGCGGCGAGGCGGCGTCGAGTTGCTCGTGCAGGCTCTTCACCACCTGCGGCAGGTGGCGGCTCGGGCGCGTCGCGCCGCTCAGCCGCGTCTTCCCCTTGACACGATCGGGGTGCCAGTAGGCGTCGAACAGTTCCGGCCAGCGGCGCCAGTCGCGCGCGTCATGGCAGGCGATCGAGCGCCACGCCGCGTCGAGCCGCGCGGCGCGCTCGACCGGCACCCGCAGGGCGGCTTGCACCATCGCCTGCTGCTCCGCGATGCCGACCGTGAGGCCGTGGTCGCGCAGCAGCGCCGCGAAGCCGGCAATGCTGTCGAGCGGTCGAGCGAGTGTGTTCATGTGGGTTGCGGCGCCTTCTCGGCGACGCCGACCGTGCGCCGGCCTTCGATGAGCTGCCGCACCCGCTCCTCGCCGAGCTGGAAGCGGTCCTCGCGCGTCTTGAGCAGGCAGGCCAGCGTGCCCGCGAGCGCATGCGGATCGTCCGGCAGAGCCTTGAAGTCGAGACGGTGCAGCGCGCGCACCCAATCCAGCGTCTCGGCGATGCCGGGCACCTTTTCCAGGTCCTCGCGCCGCAGGCGCTGCACGAAGGCCACCGCCTGCTCGATCAGGGCGCTCTCGGCCTGCGGCAGCGTGGCGCGCACGATCGCGATCTCGCGCGCAAGCGTCGGGTACTCGAGGTAGTGATAGAGACAGCGCCGCCGCAGCGCATCAGAGAGCTCGCGCGTGCCGTTGCTGGTCAGCACCACCTGCGGCACGTGCTTCGCGCGCAGGGTGCCGAGCTCGGGCACGGTGATCTGGTAGTCGGCCAGCACTTCGAGCAGGAAGGCTTCGAATGCCTCGTCGGCGCGGTCGATCTCGTCGATGAGCAGCACGCAGGGCGCATCGCTCGAGATGGCCTGCAGCAGCGGGCGTTCGAGGAGGTAGTCGCGCGCGAAGAGATCGGCTTCCTTCATGCCCTGCGGCTGGGTCTCGTGAAGGCGGATCGCGAGCAGTTGCCGGCCGTAGTTCCACTCGTAGGCGGCCTGCGAGAGGTCCAGCCCTTCGTGGCACTGCAGGCGTACCAGCGCGCGGCCCTGGGCACGTGCAAGCGCATCCGCGAGCGAGGTCTTGCCGACGCCGGCATCGCCTTCGACCAGCAGCGGCCGCTGCAACTCGGCCGCCAGCCACAGCGTGGTGGCGAGCGCCTCGTCGGCGATGTAGCCGGCGCGGTGCAGGGATTCGCGCAGCTCGGCTTCGGTCATGGGATCAGGTTCGCTTGCCGCCGCGCCCCGCGAACCAGCCTTTGACGAGGGCCCACAGCATCGCGAGTGCGTTGAGCTCGCGCTGCCTGGGTGGCGCGACAGATGCGGCGGAGGCGGCGGAGGCGGCGGGCTCGGGTGCACCCGCAGGCGCGGCATCGTCGCTGGCAGGCCCCGGCAGCCCCGCCGCGACAACACGGAAGTTGTCGACGAACTGCACGAGCAGCATGTCGGAGACCGGCACCAGCAGACGGCTGCCGAACTGCGCGAACTTGCCGCTGACTGTGACGACCGCCTGCCCGGCCAGCACCGACGTGGCCGGCGTTTCGCCGGGCTCGATGGTCGCGCCCAGTTCCATCGATGCGGACGAGCCGCTGCGGTCGGCACCCTTGCCGAGCATGCGCAGCTTCTTCGCCGCGTCATCGAGTTCGAGCACTTCGATGTCGCCCGCGAAGGCCGCGTTGGCAGGGCCGACCTTGACCTTCACGTTGCCCTTGTAGTGCGTGTCGTCGACCTGTTCGGTGATTGCCGCGCCGGGCATCAGGCCGGCCACGGTCTTGACGTCGCGCAGCACCTGCCACGCGCGAGCTGCGTCCACATCGAGCGGATAGCGTTTGTCGAGCTTGACTTCCATCGTGTCCTTCTCAGAGAGCGACGCCGCTCTTTTTCAATTGCTGCCAGACGCGATAAGCGCTGTGCGGCATGACCATGTGCTTGACGCCGAGATGCGCAAAGGCATCGACCACCGCCGAAGTGAAGGTCGGGATCGAGCCGACATGCGGCGATTCGGCCACGCCTTTCGCGCCGAGCGGATGATGCGGCGACGGCGTCACGGTGTGGTCCGTCTCCCACTTGGGCGTTTCGACCGCGGTGGGCAGGAAGTAGTCCATCAGCGTGTTGCCGAGCAGGTTCCCCTGCGCGTCGAACGGCATCTGCTGGCCCATCGCGACCGCGAAGCCTTCGGTCAGCCCACCGTGGATCTGCCCTTCGATGATCATCGGATTGATGCGCGTGCCGCAGTCGTCGAGCGCATAGAAGCGGCGCACCTTGGTCTCGCCGGTGCCGCGGTCGATGTCGACCACACACAGGTAGATGCCGAAGGGGAAGGTGAAGTTGGGCGGGTCGTAGTAGTGCACCGCTTCCAGGCCGGGTTCCAGCCCGGGTGGCGCCTGGTGGTAGGCGGCCCAGCAGATGTCCTTCATGGTCTTGAACTTCGCGTCGTCGCCCTTGACCTTGAAGCGGTCGATCTCCCAGTCGAGATCGGCCTCGCCGACTTCGAGCAGGTGCGCGGCGATCTTGCGCGCCTTGGCGTGGATCTTCCTCGCCGCCAGTGCGATGGCCGCGCCGGCCACGGGCGTGGAACGCGAGCCATAGGTGCCGAGGCCGTAGGGCGCGGTGGAGGTGTCGCCTTCCTCGACCTGGATGACCTCGGAGGGCAGCCCGAGTTCGGTCGCGATGATCTGCGCGTAGGTGGTCTGGTGCCCCTGGCCCTGCGTGATGGTGCCCATGCGCGCGATGGCGCTGCCGGTGGGGTGCACGCGGATCTCGCAGCTGTCGAACATGCCGACGCCGAGGATGTCGCACATCTTGCTCGGCCCGGCGCCGACGACTTCGGTGAACGAGACCAGGCCGATGCCCATCAGCGTGGGGCAGTCGGAGTCGGCGCGCTTGGCGGCCTGCTCGGCGCGCAGGGCCTTGTAGTCGCAGGCGTCGAGCACCTTCTGCAGGGCGGTGTGGTAGTCGCCCGAGTCGTACTCGAAGCCGAAGGGCGAGGCGTACGGGAACTGCTCCTTTCGGATGAAGTTCTTCGCGCGGATCTCGGCCTTGTCCATGCCCAGCTTCTGCGCCAGGATGTCCACCATGCGTTCGATGAGGTACACCGCCTCGGTCACGCGGAAGGAGCAGCGGTAGGCCACGCCGCCCGGTGCCTTGTTCGTGTAGACGCCCTTCACGCTGCACCACGCCGCCGCGATGTCGTAGGAACCCGAGCAGATGTGGAAGAGGCCCGCCGGGTACTTGGTCGGGTCGGCGCAGGCATCGAAGGCGCCGTGGTCCGCTATCACGTTCACGCGCAGGCCGAGGATCCTGCCGTCCTGCGTGGCGGCGAGCTCGCCGTCCATGTGGTAGTCCCGCGCGAAGGCGGTGCTGGAGATGTTCTCGATGCGGTCCTCGATCCACTTCACCGGCTTGCCGAGCACGATGCTCGCGACGATCGCGCACACATAGCCCGGATACACGCCCACCTTGTTGCCGAAGCCGCCGCCGATGTCGGGCGAAACGATGCGGATCTTCGATTCGGGCAGCCCCGACAGCAGCGACACCACCGTGCGCACCACGTGCGGCGCCTGCGAGGTCATGTAGGTGGTGAGCTCGCCGCGGACCGGGTCGAAGCTCGCGACGCAGCCGCAGGTTTCGAGCGGACAGGGGTGCACGCGCGGATAGAAGATGCGCTCGGCCACGGTCACCGGTGCACTGGCGAAGGCAGCGTCGGCCGCGGCCTTGTCGCCGGCCTCCCAGGTGAAGATGTGGTTGTGATGGTCGCGCTTTCCGTGCGCGCCTTCGGTCTTGCCCGCCAGGTCTTCGCGGAGCACCGGCGCGCCCGGTTCAAGCGCGGCGAAGGGATCGATCACCACAGGCAGTTCCTCGTACTCGACCTGCACCGCTTCGACGCCGTCGGCGGCCGCGTAGCGATCCTCCGCGATGACGACTGCGACTTCCTGCATCTGGAAGTGCACCTTCTCGTCGGCGAGCACCGCCTGCACATCGCCGGCAAGCGTCGGCATCCAGTGCAGCTTGAGCGGCTTGAGGTCGTCCGCGGTCAGCACCGCGATCACGCCCGGCACTTTCAGCGCCTCGGTCTTGTCGATCTTCTTCACGCGGGCATGCGCGAGCGGTGAACGCACGATGTCCATGTGCAGCATGCCGGGCATCTTGATGTCGTCGACGTAGTTGCCCTTGCCCTGGATGAAGCGGGCGTCTTCCTTGCGCAGCCGGCTGTCGCCGAGGCCTTGCAGCGCAGCACTGCGTTCGAGCAGTGCGGGGTCGATCGGGGCGTTCATGCGGCCACCTTTTCGGTTTGCTGGAGCTTCGCGGCCGCGTGCAGCACGGCTTTGACGATGTTCTGGTAGCCGGTGCACCGACAGAGGTTGCCGCTCATGCCGGCGCGGACTTCCTCTTCCGTCGGGTTCGGGTTCTCCTGCAGGAAGCGGTAGGCCCGCATCAGCATCCCCGGCGTGCAGAAGCCGCATTGCAGGCCGTGCTGCGTGTAGAAGCCCTCCTGCACCGCATGCAGCACCGCCCCCTGCGCAAGCCCTTCGACGGTGAGCACGTCGGAGCCTTCGCACTGCACCGCGAGGTGCGTGCAGCTCTTGACCGACTGGCCGTCGAGGTCGACGGTGCAGGCGCCGCAATGCGACGTCTCGCAACCGATGTGCGCGCCGGTGAGCTGGCATTCCTCGCGCAGGAAGTGCACCAGCAGCATGCGCGGCTCGACCGCCTTCTCGACGCGCCTGCCGTTGACGTTCATGTGAACGAGTTGCTTGGTCATGAGTTGGGTCTCCGTCGTTCCGGTTCGTCTATTGGCAGCGTGCGGCGGCCTTCGCGATTGCGCGGCGGACCATCTGGCCGGCCATCGCGATCTTGTAGTCGCGGTCGCCGCGCAGGTCATCGACCGGGTCGCAGATCGCCATCGCCTTCGCGGCGGCGTCGGCCATGGATGCGGCATCGAGCGGCTTGCCGATCAGCGCGGCTTCGGCGTCCGCGGCACGCAGCGCCGTCGGTGCGAGATTGGTGAGCGCGATGCGTGCGTGGCTGACATTGGCGCCGTCCATGCGCAACACCACGGCGGCGGCGGCCGTGGCCCAGTCGCCGGTCTTGCGCTTGAGCTTCTGGTACGCATAGCCAGTCTTCGGCGCGAAGGCAGCCACGCGGATCTCGACCAGGATTTCGTCCTCCGCCATGTCGGTCATGTACGTGCCCTGGAAGAAGGCTTCGGCCTTCACTTCGCGCCGGCCCTTGGGGCCTTCGAGCACGAAAACCGCATCGAGCGCGATCGAGAGCGCCGGATGGTCGTTGGCCGGATCGCCGTGGGCGATGTCGCCGCCGATGGTGCCGCGGTTGCGCACCTGCGGGTCGGCGATTTGCTGCGCCGCTTCGGGCAGCAGCGGGACTTTCTGCCACAACAGAGGCGAACGGATGAGTTCGTTCTCGACGGTCATCGCGCCGATCACGACCGCCCCGCCGTCCTCGCGGATGCCACGAAGCGCGTCGATGCGGTTCAGGTCGATGAGGTGCGTCGGCTGCGCGAAGCGCAGCTTCATCATCGGCAGCAGGCTGTGACCGCCGGCCAGCAGCTTGGCGTCGCCGCCGAGCGTGCCCAGGAGCTGGATGGCATCGCCCACCGAGCGGGGCGCGTGATAGTCGAATCCGGAGGGAATCATCGTGCCTGTCTCCTGTTGTTCTGACGCGCAGCGCGTGCCGGGCCCGGGTTTGCGGGTCGGCGGATAAGTTAGTTCCAGCGCGCGAAAGACAGCGATTTGCCGCACGAAGGTCGGCGGTGCGTGCACGAAATGCGCCTCCGCTGCATGAAATGCGTCGGGCCGCGATGCGGAGCGGGCGCGCCCGGCTCGCGCCGGATCAGCCGCGCAAGGCCTCGATCTCCGCGATACCGAGCTGCTCCAGCAGCCGCGGGACGCTGGTGCGCGCGACCGGCAGCGGGGTCGCTTCCCCGCGCAGCTTGAGGCTGACCTTGCCGTCGTCACGCAGGATCTGCTCCGCGTAGTCGAGGTTGGCGAGGTAGCTGCGATGAATGCGCAGGAACGACACGCCGTCGAGCCGCTCGGCCAGATCGCTGATGTTGAGGTTGCAGAAGCTCGACCCCTGCGCGGTGCTGACCCAGGTGTAGTGGCCCTCCGCGCGTATGTAAGTCACCGCCTCGATGTCGACCAGCACGATGCGGTTCTGCGACACGGTCGGGATCTTCTGCAGCTGCCGCTTGGCCTGCGGCTTCTGCACCGCCGGCTCCTCGCCGGCCACGAGCTCGGTGATGTCATAGAAGATCAGTGTGTAGCTCGCGGTGTCGCCGCGAAGGTCCGACAGCTTCGCGACCTTGATGAGCAGCACCCTTTCGGGGATGTTGATGATCATCGTCATCGGCGGCGGATTGCTCACCGGGCATTCGGCCTGGTCGAGCAGGAACTTGACCTTCGGCTGCGAGCGCTCGGGGTGGAACGACAGCACCATCTTCTCGAACGGTTCCTTGTCTTCGACTGGCAGTACCCGGCGAGCGAAGCTGTTCATCGCGACGACGCGCAAGTCGCGGTCGAGCTGGACCACCCCGACGTCCGAGCGCTCGAGCAAGTACAGGGGGCTGCGACTTTGCATGCGTGTCTCCGTGGTCCGGGCCTGGATGGCCGGTGGTCCGATTGAAGCACTGTTGCGCGGCGTTGCGCAGGGGGGTGAGCCCGCAGCCCTGGGCTAGCATCGACGCGTGGTCCTGCCTGAACTCATCGATGCCGCCTCTGCCCGCGAACTGACGCAGCGGCTCGGCGATCGCCTTCGCAACGAGGGCATCGCCGGCTTCCGCGCGCCGCCGCCGGAACCCACCACTTGCTGCGGACGGGGTTGCAACGGCTGCGTCTGGGAGGGCTACTTCGCGGCGCTCGGATGGTGGCGCGACGATGCGCTGGAGCTGCTCACGCAGGCGCGAGGCGTCTAGGGCTCGTTCGCCCTAGAGGCCTTTCTCGACCATGTCCAGCAGGCGCTGCCCGAGTGCATCGACCTGCGCACGCGGCAACCCGCGCAAGGGACCGTCGATGACGAGCATCGCCAGGCCGTGGACCGCAGACCACGCCAGGTATTCAGCGCCCGGACGACGCGAGGCCGGCATGGCGCCGGCTTCGACGAGGCGATCGAGCGCGGCACCGAGGAGCTGGAAGGGATTGAGCCCGCTGTCGCCGCTCTTGGCCTGATCGGGTTGCGCCCCGACGTCCACCTGCGTCGCGAAGGCGGTGCGGAAGAGGCCGGTTTCCAACTGCGCGAAGCGCAAGTAGCCGGTGCCCACTGCGCGTACGCTCGCGCGCGCGAAGGCAACCTGATCGCGCGTCGGGCTCAGCGTGGCGAGCTCGGTCTCCATCGCGCGCGCGACTGCGGCCAGCGCGGCCGCCCTGACCGCCTGCAGGAGCGCCTGCCGGTTTTCGAAGTGCCGATAGGCCGCATTGGGAACCACACCCGCGCGCCGCGTCGCCTCGCGCAGCACCACGGCCTCGGGGCCGCCATCGCGTGCCAGCTCGACGCCCGCCTGGAGCAGTGCGCGCCGGAGATCGCCATGGCGGTAGGTGCTGCGCGCAGGCGGTGCGGAGGTGGCCCGGATGGTCATGCGGTCTTTCATGTGGACAGCGTCCATTATCTTTGCTATGGTCTTGTGGACGTTGTACACAAACGCAACGGTTTCCCCATTCGATCTTCTCCATCCCATCGAAAAGGAGTTCTCCATGCAGGTCCAGCCCTATCTGATGTTCAACGGCCGCTGCGAAGAAGCGCTCGAGTTCTACAAGAAGACGCTCGGCGCGCAGGTCACGATGCTGATGCGTTTCAGCGAGAGCCCGGAACCGCCGCCGCCCGGATGCGCCCCGGTCGACGGGCAAAAGATCATGCACTCGGCCTTCACGGTCGGCGAATCGACCGTGATGGCGTCCGACGGGATGACCGTGGACGGCAAGCCGGTGTTCCAGGGCATTTCCCTCTCGCTGGTCGCAAAGGACGAGGCGGAAGCCAGGCGCCTCTTCGACGGGCTGGGCAACGGCGGCCAGGTGCAGATGCCACTGGGGAAGACCTTCTTCTCGCCGGCGTTCGGCATGCTGGCGGACCGCTTCGGCGTGTCCTGGATGGTCGTGGTGATGCAGGACCCGGCCTGATCGCGGCGCGCCTCCGAGGCGACAGGCGCGGGCGGCCGGCTGCCCGTACATTCGGCGGTTCCATCCCTGAGAACCCAAGGAGCAACCGCCCATGATTCACGTCGTCGCCGTCATCACCGCCAAGCCCGGCCAACGCGACAAGATCCTCGAGGCCTACCGCGCCAACCGGCCGGCCGTGCTGGCCGAGGAAGGCTGCATCGAATACACCGCCACCGTGGACGCGGCCGGAATGCCCGCTTCAAAGGGCACCTTCGGACCGGACACCTTCGTGGTGGTCGAGAAATGGGCAACGCTCGCCGCGCTGCAGGCCCACGCCGCCGCCCCGCACATGGCCGCCTACGGCGCCAAGACCAAGGAATGGACCGAGAGCCGCGTGATCCACGTCCTGGAACCCGCCTGATCCACAGCCCCAAAGCAAAAAAGCGCGCCCTCGGGCGCGCTTTTTCGTTCGCAGGCTCCCGCGGAACCGGCTCCGCCGGGCCGCCGGGTGCGCCCCCTTGAGGGGGTGCAGAGCCACACGAAGTGGGCGAGGCTAGGGGTGGTCCGTTACTTCGAAATGACTCGGACCATCTCGAGGCACTTGTTCGAGTAGCCCCACTCGTTGTCGTACCAGCTCACGAGCTTGACGAAGGTGCCGTCGAGCGCAATGCCGGCTTCGGCGTCGAAGATCGAGGTGCGCGGGTCGCCGCGGAAGTCGGTGGCGACGACCTTGTCCTCGGTGTAGCCCAGCACGCCCTTGAGCGCGCCTTCGCTCTGCGCCTTCATCTCGGCGCAGATTTCCTTGTAGGTGGCGGCGTTCTCGAGTTCCACCGTGAGGTCGACCACCGACACGTCGGAGGTCGGCACGCGGAAGCTCATGCCCGTGAGCTTCTTGTTCAGCTCGGGGATCACCACGCCCACGGCCTTGGCGGCGCCGGTGCTCGACGGGATGATGTTCTCGAGGATGCCGCGGCCGCCGCGCCAGTCCTTGTTGCTCGGGCCGTCGACGGTCTTCTGCGTCGCGGTGGCGGCGTGCACGGTGGTCATCAGGCCGCGCTTGATGCCCCACTTGTCGTTGAGCACCTTGGCGAGCGGCGCCAGGCAGTTCGTCGTGCAGCTGGCGTTGCTGATGATCGCTTCGCCCGCGTACTTCTTGTCGTTCACGCCGTAGACGAACATGGGGGTGTCGTCCTTGCTCGGGGCCGACAGCAGCACCTTCTTGGCGCCGGCGTCGATGTGCTTCTGCGCGGTTTCCTTGGTGAGGAAGAGGCCGGTGGATTCGAGCACGATGTCCGCGCCGACTTCGTTCCACTTCAGTTGCGCGGGGTCGCGCTCCTGCGTCAGGCGGATCTTCTTGCCGTTGACGATCAGCGTGTTGCCTTCGACATTGATCTCGCCCTGGAAGCGGCCGTGCACCGAGTCGTACTGGAGCATGTAGGCCAGGTACTCGGGTTCGAGCAGGTCGTTGATCGCGACGATCTCGATGTCGTTCTTGAAGTTCTGCACCGCGGCGCGAAGCACGTTGCGACCGATGCGACCGAAGCCGTTGATACCGAGTTTGATAGCCATGTCATTTGCTCCTGGATGATTGAAAACCGAAAGAGGCGATCGAGATCAGCGCTTGAGCGCCGCTTCGACCGTGGCAGCGACGTTTTCTGCCGTGAACCCGAAATGCTTGAACAGCACGCCCGCGGGTGCCGATTCACCATAGGTGTCGATGCCGACGACGGCGGCGACACCGTACTTCCACCAGCCGTCCGTGGCGCCCATTTCCACGGCGATGCGCGGCGTTCCCTGGGGCAGGACGCTCTTCTTGTAGTCGATGCTCTGGCGGTCGAAGGTGGTGGTCGAAGGCATGGAGACCACGCGCACCGGGATCTTCTTCGCGGCCAGCAGTTCCTGGGCCTTGAGCGCCAGTTGCACTTCGGAGCCGGTCGCGATGATCACGGCCTTGGCCTTCTTGCCCTGGAGCGGCTCGGCCAGCACGTAGGCGCCCTTGCTGATGTCGCTCAGGTCGCTCTTGGGCGAGTAGGGCAGGTTCTGGCGCGACAGCAGCAGCGCGGTCGGGCGGCTGGCGTTCTGCAGCGCGACGGCCCAGGCCACGGCGGTCTCGGCCGTGTCGCCGGGGCGCCAGACATCGAGGTTCGGGATCAGGCGCAGCGACGCGGCGTGCTCGATCGACTGGTGCGTCGGGCCGTCTTCGCCGAGGCCGATGGAGTCGTGCGTGAAGACGTGGATCACGCGCTGCTTCATCAGCGCCGCCATGCGGATCGCATTGCGGCTGTAGTCGCTGAAGGTCAGGAAGGTGCCGCCGTACGGGATGTAGCCGCCATGCAGCGCCACGCCGTTCATGATGGCCGCCATGCCGAACTCGCGCACGCCGTAGTTGATGTGGCGACCCGGCAGGCCGTCGGGGAACTGCTCGTTGCCTTCGCTGCGCACCACCGCACCCTTGTCGTCGAAACGCAGGCTCGGCGTGCTCTTGGTGTTGGTGAGGTTCGAGCCGGTCAGGTCGGCGCTGCCGCCGAGGAGTTCGGGCAATGCGGCGGTGAAGGCTTCGAGCGCGAGCTGCGACGCCTTGCGCGACGCGACCGTCTCGGCCTTGGTGTGCGCAGCGACGATCGTGTCCAGGGCTGTCTGGTGGAAGTTCTTCGGCAGCTCGCCCTTCATGCGGCGGGTGAACTCGTTCGCGAGATCGGGGTACGCCTGTGCGTAGGCTGCGAACTTCTCGTTCCAGGCGGCCTCGGCCTTCACGCCGGCGGCCTTGGCATCCCACTCCTGGTAGACCGCCTCGGGCAGTTCGAAGGGCGCATGCGTCCACTGCAGCGCGCTGCGGGTCAGGCCGATCTCGTCGGCGCCGAGCGGCTCGCCGTGGGCCTTGGCGGTGTTGGCGCGGTTCGGGCTGCCCTTGCCGATCTGCGTCTTGCAGATGATGAGGGTCGGCCTGTCGTCGTGCTTCTTGGCCTTCTCGATGGCCTTCGACACGTCCTTGGTGTCATGGCCGTCGATCGGGCCGATCACGTGCCAGCCGTAGGCCTTGAAGCGCTCCTCGGTGTTGTCGATGAACCAGGGCTTGACCGGGCCGTCGATGGAAATGCCGTTGTCGTCGTACAGCGCGATCAGCTTGCCGAGCTTCCATGCGCCGGCCAGCGCCGCGGCTTCGTGGCTGATGCCTTCCATCAGGCAGCCGTCGCCGAGGAAGGCGTAGGTGTGATGGTCGACGATGTCGTGGCCCTTGCGGTTGAATTCCGAAGCCAGCAGCTTCTCGGCGAGGGCGAAGCCGACCGCGTTGGTGATGCCCTGGCCCAGCGGGCCGGTGGTGGTCTCGACGCCGGGGGTGATGCCGGTTTCCGGGTGACCGGCAGTCTTGCTGTGCAGTTGGCGGAAGTGCTTCAGCTCTTCGATCGGAAGGTCGTAGCCCGTGAGATGCAGCACCGCGTAGATGAGCATCGAGGCATGGCCGTTCGACAGCACGAAACGATCGCGATCGAACCAGTGCGGATTGGCCGGGTTGTGCTTGAGATGTTCGCCCCACAGCGCGACGGCCATGTCGGCCATTCCCATGGGTGCGCCCGGATGCCCCGAGTTTGCGAGTTGTACGGCATCCATTGCCAACGCGCGGATCGCGTTGGCCATCAAGGCTTGGTTGGCCATCTGTGGCTTCCTGGGAGCAAGTTAGGGGGAACCCGGCATTTTAGCGGGCGAGGTCGCGCCCCCTCCCGGCGGCCCGCCGATGGGCTGCTAGAGTGCCGGCCATGCATGGATTGCACCTCACCGCCGATCTGCACGATTGCCGTTGCGCGGCGCACTGGCTGCTCGACGCGCAGGCGCTTGGCGCGGCCTGCGTCGATGCGGCGGAATCGGCCGGCCTCCAGGTGGTCGGCGAGCTCTTTCACGCCTTCCCGGCCACATCGCAAGGGCCAGGGGGCGTCACGGCCACGGTGTTGCTCGCCGAATCGCATCTGTGCGTTCACACCTGGCCCGAGCAACGCGGCGTGACGCTCGATGTCTACGTGTGCAATTTTGGCGGCGACCATTCGGCGAAGGCGAGGGCGGTGATGGATTCGCTGGAGGCGCTCTTCGAGCCCCATCACGCCGAGCGGCAAGCCTTGCAGCGCGGCTCGATCAAGGCCGAAGCCGCATGACGAACGTGAAAGCGATGATCCTCGCCGCCGGGCGCGGCGAGCGCATGAGGCCGCTGACGGACGCCTTGCCCAAGCCACTGCTCGAAGTCGCGGGCAAGCCCCTGATGCAATGGCCCATCGAGGCGCTGGCCGCCGGCGGGTTCACGGAGCTTGTGGTCAACACCGCGTGGCTCGGCGAGCAGATCCCGGCGCGCTTGGGCGATCGGTTCGGCGGATGCACCATCGCCTATTCGCACGAGGGCATGGATTTCGGCGGGGCGCTCGAAACCGCCGGCGGCATCGTTCGCGCGCTGCCGATGCTGGGTGACGTCTTCTGGGTCGCCGCGGGTGATGTGTTCGCGCCGGATTTCCGCTTCACGCGCGAGGCGGTGGAACGGTTCGTGGCGAGCGGGCATCTCGCCCATCTGTGGCTGGTGCCGAACCCGGCGCACAACCCGAAGGGTGACTTCGGCATCGCCGACGACGGTCGCGCGCTGGGCGAGGCTTCGCGGAAGTACACCTTCTCGACGATCGCGCTGTACCGTGCCGCGTTTTTCGCACCCCCGCTCTGCGACATCGAAACCGGGAATCCGCTAGGCATCAAGGCGGCTTTGGCGCCGCTGCTGCGTGCTGCAATGGGATCCGGCCTCGTCGGTGCGGAGCTCTACACCGGGCGCTGGGCCGATGTCGGCACGCCCGAACGGCTGGCCGAGCTGAACAGATAGAAAAACGGCCCGCTCGAAGCGGGCCGTTTCGTTCCACAGTGCCTGTCGCGAAGCGCGTGTCAGGGCACGTTCGACGAATTCATCTGGAAGGGCTTGCCGGGCAGCGCCATCGCACCGCCGTATTCGGCCGCGGCACCGTTGATCGCGTTGATCGCGCAGCCGGTCGGCCACGGGCAGAGTCCGCCGTCAGCGAAGGTCACCTGGCCGTAGCGGTAGTTGCGCACCGCCTTGCCCGTGTAGTCGAGCGCGCTCAGCACGTAGTTCTCGTTGGAGAAGTTGTCCGAATCCTCCACCGCGATCAGGTCCTTCATCTCGCTGTGCTGGATCGTGCGCACGATGCTGCCGCTGTTGCCGTTCGAGGCGAAGCGCACCCAGTTGATCTTGTTGTCGCCACGGGAGGCCACGATGACCTGCTGGCTGCCCGCATCGAGGCTGGTATTGGTCGGTTCACCCTTGGAGGTCGCAAGCGACGTCGGGTTGCGGCCGATGCCCGTCACGGTGCCCACTTCGGCGATGTTGCTCGCCGGCGGATTGGCCGTCATGTTGTAGCCGTCACCCGGCGCGAAGCCATTCAGGCTGTAGATGTGCAGCGTGCCGTCCTGCGTCGCGACCCAGGCCCGCGTCGCGTAGCGCTCGGAGACCGTGGTCTTCACCGCGGTCGGACGCGCGCCCAGCGACACCGTCTTGACCACCGTCGGCTTCTGCGAGGCTTGCACGTCGAAGGTGAACGGCCACTGGTTGG
>NZ_FNRO01000007.1 GCF_900107745.1 Variovorax sp. YR216
ACGGCGAAGTCGGTCACCCCGGCCACGCATTGAACCGTCTGGGTGATCGCGAGGATGTTGCGGGTGCCCACCGAGCCGTCCGGGTTGCGAAAGCCCTCGAAGGTGAAGCCTTCCAGAGGTGGCATCTCCGGTGGTTTGACGGTGGAGATCGGCAGGCCTTCGAGCTCGCGCGCGGCGGGCATCTTCAAGAGGCGCTCGTGCACCCAGCTGCCGGCCGCGATGTGCTTGAGCGCGTAGCCGATGGTGACGTTGTAGCGGCGCACTTCGCCGCCTTCGGGGATGTCGACCAATGCGACCTTGTGGGCCTGGGGGACCTTCTCGCGCAGGGTCAGGCCCGAGGGAAAGACGGTGCCCGCGGGCAGGCCGCCGTCGTTGGCCACGATCGCGACGTTGTCGCGCTCGTGCATGGTGATGTACAGGGGCGGGCGGGAGAGCATTTCAGCCATGACTCGACATTCAGGCGCGCTTGCCGACTTCGGCTTCTTCGCGTGTCCAGCCTCTGGCCTGCTCACTCAGGCTCAACCCCAGGCCGGGGCGCGTTGGCACCAGCATGCGGCCGTTGCCGATCTCCAGTCGCTCGTTGAAGAGCGGCTCGAGCCAGTCGAAGTGCTCGACCCAGGGCTCGGTGGGATAGACGGCAGCAAGATGCACATGCAGCTCCATCGCGAAGTGCGGACCGAGGCTCAAGCCCGCATGCTCTGCCTGAGCCGCGATCTTCAGGAATGGCGTGATGCCGCCCACGCGCGGTGCATCGGGCATCAGGTAGTCGGCGGCGCGATGGCGGATCAGCTCGCCATGCTCCGCCGCGCTGGTCAGCATCTCGCCGGTGGCGATCGGGGTGTCGAACTGCGACGCGAGCGCGGCATGGCCTTCGAAGTCGTAGGCGTCGAGCGGCTCTTCGATCCAGACGAGGTTGAACTGCTCGAAGATGCGGCACATGCGCTGCGCGGTCGGGCGGTCCCACTGCTGGTTCGCATCGACCATGAGCGGCATGTCGTCGCCGAGGTGCTTGCGCACCGCTTCCACGCGCTTGATGTCCAGCGCGCGATCGGGTTGGCCCACCTTGAGCTTGATGCCGCCGATGCCGCGCTCGCGAGATGCCGCCGCGTTGACCAGCAACTGGTCGAGCGGCGTGTGAAGGAAGCCGCCCGAGGTGTTGTAGCACTGGACCGAATCGCGCTGCGAGCCAAGCAGCTTCGACAGCGACAACCCGGCGCGCCGCGCCTTGAGGTCATAGAGCGCCACGTCGAACGCGCCGATGGCCTGCACCGCCATGCCGCTGCGGCCGACCGATGCACCGGCCCAGCACAGCTTGGTCCACAGCTTGGAGATGTCGCTGGGGTCTTCGCCAATCAGCGCCGGAGCGATTTCCTTGGCATGCGCGAACTGGCCCGGACCGCCGGCCCGCTTGGAGTAGCTGAAGCCCAGGCCGCGATGGCCGTCCTTGGTTTCGATCTCGGCGAAGAGCATCGCGATCTCGGTCATCGGCTTCTGCCGGCCGGTGAGCACCTTGGCATCGCTGATCGGATTGGCAAGCGGCAAATAGCACGACGAGATGCGGACCCAGGTGATGCTGTCGCTGGCGGAGGAGGGTGTAGGGCTGGTCATGTGCAACTGCTTTCGATGTCGGTTTGCCCCTGGCTGAGAACCCGCGCGGCTGATTCCAGAAACCCCGCGGAACCGGCTTTGCCGGGCCGCCGGGGTTGCCCCCGGTGAGGGGGTGGAGAGCGACACGAAGTGCGCGAGCCTGGGGGAGAGTCAATCAATCGTTATCTTTCCGGTCTCGATCACCTTCTTCCAGCGCGCGTATTCCTTCTGCTGAAACTCGGCGAACTGCGCCGGCGTGTTGGCGACCATCTCGAAGCCGATCGAGGTGAACTGGTCCTTGACCTTCGGATCGTTGAGCGCCTCGACGAAGGCGGCATTGGCCTTGTCACGCAGCGCGGGCGGCAATCCCTTGGGCGCGACGATGGCCTGCCACGATGCGACCTCGACGTTCTTGACGCCCGCTTCGGCGAGGGTCGGCACGTCAGGCAGCACGGGCGAGCGCTTGGGGCTGGTGACGGCGAGCGCGCGCATCTTGCCGCTCTTGATGTACTGCATGACCGAGTTGATGTTCTGGAACGAGGCGTTGACCTGTCCGCCCATCAGGTCGGTGTGCGCCGGCGAGCCGCCCTTGTAGGGCACATGGATGCCGGTGGTGCCGGTCTGTTGCCAGAAAAGCTCGGCCGTCAGATGGTCGCTGGAGCCGTTGCCGGCTGATGCGAAGGTCATCTTGCCGGGGTTGGCCTTGAGGTAGGCGATCACGTCGGCCACGCTCTTGTGCGGCGAATCGGCCGGCACCACGAGGACGTTGGGCGAGGCCACGGCGACCGTGATGAGGTCGAAGTCCTTGAGCGGGTCGTACAGAAGTCCTTTCATCAGGTGCGGCACGATGACCAGGGGGCCGAGCGACGTCACGAGAAACGTTGCTCCGTCGGGTGGCGCGCGCTTGACGAAGGTGGCGCCAATGGTGCCTGTGGCGCCGGCCTTGTTGTCGACGAGGAACGATTGCTTGAGCTTTTCCGTGAGGCGCGGGCTGATGGCGCGTGCCACCTGGTCGGTCGAGCCGCCAGGCGGGAAGGGCACGACCAGCGTCACCGCTTTGTCGGGCCAGTTCTGGGCGCCGGCGGCGAACGCCGCGAGACCGAGGGCGATGGCGGCGAAGCATTTCTTCATGGGGTGTCTCCTTGGTTGGGGTGATTCTTAAGCAATTGATAACGTTGTCATTTTGGGATGCACTTCGTCGTCGCAAAAAGGCTGTTTGAAGGATTCATCCAGTTTGCGAGAATGATAGCGTTGTCATTTCTTATGGTCAACGGAGGAGTTCCCGCGGGTTTTCCCTCTGCACAGCGCTTCTGGTATCGTTGTCATGACCATCCGCCGCGCCCCGCATGAATCCCGCTTCCTCCCCCAAGCCGGCCACGCTGCACGACGTGGCGAAGGCCGCCGGTGTTTCGCTGATCACCGCCTCGCGCGCGCTCGGCAATCCTGGCGTGGTGTCCAAAGCGACCATCGAGAAGGTGCAAGCAGCGGTGGAGGCGACCGGCTACATCCCGAACCGCCTCGCGGGCGGCCTCAAGTCGAAGCGAAGCCTCATGGTGGGCGGCATCGTGCCGGCGCTGTCGGTGGCGCAGTTCCTGCCGACCCTGCAGGCGTTGACCACCGAACTCGCGGCGGCGGGCTATCAGTTGATCCTTGGGCAGACCTCCTACGACGCGGCGCAGGAAGAATCGGTGCTCGACGCAATGATCGGCCGGCAGCCTGACGGCATCTTCATGACCGGCCTGGTGCAGTCGCAGAAGGCGAGGGACCGGCTGCGGCGATCGGGCATCCCCGTCGTCGAATCGTGGGACCTGAGCGACCGCCCTGTGGACATGCTCGTGGGTTTCTCGCACGTCAAGGTCGGCAGCGCGGTCGGCGGCTACTTTCTCGGCAAGGGGTGGAAACGCATCGGCATCGCAAGCGGCGATGACCACCGCGCGCGCATGCGGCGCGACGGGTTCCAGACCACGCTCGGCCGCGAGGTGCCGACGGTTTTCGTGCCGGCGCCCAGCAGCCTCGAACTGGGCCGCCGCGCGCTTGGCGAACTTCTGAAGAAGGAGCCCAAACTTCAGGCGGTCTGCTGCAGTTCGGACCAACTCGCCCATGGGGTGATTGTCGAAGCGCTCGCGCGAGGCTTGCGCGTTCCTCGGGACCTTGCGGTCTGCGGCTTCGGCAATGCGGATTTCGGCGCGCACACCGTTCCGTCGATCTCCACGGTGCATGTGGATGGCGCCGAGATCGGTCGTCTCGCCGCCCGCCTGATCGTCGCTCGCTGCAAGGGGGAGGTGATCGATCAGCCGGTCATCGATGTCGGCTTCCGCATGATCGAGCGGCAATCGACCGCCACTTAGCTTCGACCGGGCTCCTGAGGCCCCTTGGAGGCACGCCGCCGTTCGCGGCCATTGACCAGGTGGCCGCGCATCGCGGCGCGGGCGGCTTCGACGTCTTGCTGCGCGATCGCGTCGTAGATTCCGAGGTGCTCGTGGCGCACCTGGTCGCCCAACGCTTCGCTAGCTCCCTCTTCGTTCCCGTCTGCCGTCTTGAGGAACGCGGTCGGAACACAGGTCGGCCCCAGCGCCTCCAGCACGGCCGCGAAATGCGGGCTGTGCGAGGCACGTGCGATTTCGAGATGGAACTGATAGTCGGGCAGGGCAGTATCCATGTCTTGGTCCATCGCGGCCTCGATGGCGTCGAGCGCGCTCTTGATGGCCGCGAGGTCGCTCGTGTCTCGACGCTGCGCCGCGAGCGCCGCCGCCTCGGTTTCGAGGCCGATGCGCAGTTCGATGAGCGCAATCGCCTGCGCGAGGCTGTCGTCCGGGCTGCTGTCCACGTGAAAGGGTTTCGCGCGCGACGCCCCAACCACGAAGGTGCCCACGCCGCGCTGCGGCCGCACCATGCCTGCGGCCTGCAACTTCGAGAGCGCTTCGCGCACCACGGTCCGACTCACGCCGAACTCCTGCATGATCGCCGCCTCGGTCGGCAGCTTGTCGCCCGGGCGCAGCGGGCCGATCCTCATCCGCTTGCTCAGTTCGTCGACGACATCGGCGCTCAGGCTGCGCGCCCGGCGCCGTTCAATGGTTTGCATAGGAAACTCCCGGTATCTCGATGGGGTGCGCATCGCTATTGAGCGGTCCGTACCGAACGCCTGCGAGACGGTGTCTTCGGCGTGTCGTTGCGATGGACTGGACGTGCAGCGACGTTGTGCGTTTGCACGACTGCGGTTTCTTCGTTCGTGTTTGGATTGACTCCCACATACCGACCTCTTGGTCGAATGACCTGCGGCGCGCTCAGTTGTTCGAGGCTGTGTGCCAGCAGTCCGATGCTTCGCGCAGTCGCTTGCAGGCCGAATGCCGAATCCTGAGGAAGCCGCATCCGCGCCACGAGTGCGGCAAGCGCCAGATCGATGTTTGGTTTCAATCCGGTGAGCGCCTGCGCCTTCTCGATGAAACGCGAGATCGCTTCTGGCGGTTCGAACATCGCAAACAGCGCCGCTGCCCTGGGGTCGCCTTCCGGGTATATGTGGTGACCGAAACCCGGAAGGGGCAGGCCGGTGGAGAGGTAGTGGCCCAGTACTGCGTCCTCTCCGAGGCGCTCCACTTCGCCAAAGAGGGCGCGCACTCTGCCGGACGCATCGCCGTGCAGCGGACCCGATAGCGTTGTCAGCCCAGCCAGAAGACAAGCCGCCAGCGAAGCGCCGGTCGATGCGGCGATTCGAGCCACGAAAGCCGAGCTTGTCAGCTCATGGTCGACCATCAACACCATGGCGACCCGCAGTACTTCCGCGACTCGCGCGGGCTGTCGCCAGCCCGTGGCGAAGCGCCGGTGCAAGGGCTGCGTGCCCGGCTGCGCGCCGAACGCGCAAGCGACATGCCCCACCAGGTCCTCGGCTTCTTCATGCAGCACGCGGGTCATGCGGCCGCTCGTCGAATGACTGACTGCGGCGAGCGCACCAAGTGAAGTGAACGCAGCGGACCGCCCGGCCTGCGGCGGGCGCGTGGCGCCGGCGGCGGTGAAGTCCACTGGCTTCTCGGCGGCCCAGAGCAGTTGAGCGGCTTCTTCGAGGGTGGCTGACTGCGCGAGTTGCACTGCATCGTGGCCTCGATAGAACACCCGACCCCGGTAGAAGGTGCTCAGGGCTGTGGGAATGCTGGGCTCAGTCCCGTAGAGCGTGTTCGTTGCCACCGTCTCGCGCTTGCGGCCAGCCTGCTTGCGCCTGGACAAGGCTTCGACATCCTCGGCGCGGTACAGGCTGCGTCGCGAGTCTGCCGGGTCAGGCATGACCTCCAACTTGCCTCGGCTCACGTAGGCGTAAAGCGTCTGGGGCCGCACATCCAGCTGGCGGCACGCGTCGTCCATCGAGATCCAGGTTGCCATCACGGGTTGAATTTAATTGAAATTATGTTGATTTTAATGATCAAGATTGTCATGTTGATCAACTAAACACACACTCCTGCTCGATGAAAGCCAAGATCCTTCAACTCAATCCAATATTGGTTCCGTCCGTCAACGAACGCCTGGCCACGCTGTACGACGTCCATCGACTCTTCGAGATCGATGACAAACAAGCCTGGCTCGATGCGAATGTCGACAGCATCGAGGCCGTCATCACCGGAGGGCACACAGGAGTCTCCAGGGCCATGCTGGAGAAGATGCCCGCGCTCAAGGTGGTGGCGATCAACGGCGTGGGAACCGACGCCGTGGACCTTGGGTACTGCAGAGCGCGCGGCCTGCCGGTCACGGCCACGTTGGGCGCGCTGACGGAAGATGTGGCCGATCTGGCGATCGGCCTGCTCATCGCGGCCTGCCGCAACCTGTGCGCGGGCGATCGCTTCGTGCGCGACGGGAACTGGCCCGCCAATCCGCAGCCGAGCGCGCTCCCTCTGGCACGTCGTTTCAGCGGCATGCGTGTGGGCATCGTCGGCATGGGCCGTGTTGGCCGTGCCGTGGCGCAGCGCGCCATCGCATTCGGCTGCACCATCAGCTACACCGATCTGCAGCGCATGGGCGATGTGCCACACCGCTTCCTGCCCGGGTTGATTGACCTGGCTCGAGAAGTGGATGCGCTGGTGCTCTGCGCTGCAGCAGACAAGGCTGAGAGCATCGTGAACGCAGCCGTGCTGGACGCCTTGGGTCCGCGCGGATTCCTTGTGAACGTGGCGCGGGGCCGCCTGGTCGATGAGGTTGCGCTTTCCCGCGTGGTCGCCGCAGGAGGCATTGCCGGCGCGGCCCTGGACGTCTTCGTCGATGAGCCGAACGTACCGCTCGAATTGCGTGAGTCCGGTCGCACCACGCTGCAGGCGCACCGAGCCAGCGCCACATGGGAGACGCGTACTGCGATGGCAGAGATGGTCCTCGACAGCTTGAGTCAGGCATTCAGTGGCGAAAGGCCGGCGATGAGCCTGACGACCTGAGCCGAGCGCGGCTCATCAGACGGATCGCGAAGCATTGGGCAATCGCCCATCCAAGAGAAACAGGAGACAAGACATGTTTGCAACCCGCATTGCGGCCGCATTGGCCGGACTGTTGATGACCTTCGCGCACGGCGTGGGTCTTGCCCAAACCTTCCCTTCGAAGCCGGTGACGCTGGTCGTTCCCTTTCCGCCCGGCGGCGGAACCGACACCGGTGCTCGGCTCATGGCCGAGCAACTGGGCAAGCGTTGGGGTCACCCGGTGGTCGTGGACAACAAGGGTGGTGCGGCCGGGCAGATTGGCGCTGACAGCGTGGCCAAGGCCCGGCCCGACGGCTACACGCTGCTGTTCGGCAACGTCGGAACGCAGTCGATCAACCCCTCTCTGTATCGCAAGCTTCCTTACGACCCGGACAAGGCATTTGCTCCAGTGTCGCTGGTCGCCGAGTTGCCCTTGGCCCTGATGGTCAATCCGGGCGTCCCTGCCAAGACACCGGGCGAGCTGATCGCGCTCGCCAAGGCGCAGCCGGGTCAGATGAGTTACAGCAGTTCGGGCGCAGGAAGCGCACCACACCTGGCTGCAGAACTCTTCAAGGACAGCACGGGCACCTTCATCCTGCACGTGCCATACCGCGGCGGCGGGCCGGCCATCACCGACCTGCTTGGTGGCCAAGTGCAAATGTCGTTCCTGACGGTTCTGGAGGCATCCGGTCATATCAAGGCCGGCAGGCTGCGGGCGCTCGCTGTGACGAGCGAGAAGCGGGTCCCGGCACTGCCTGACGTACCGACCCTCGCCGAAAGTGGCCTTCGCAACTTCAACGCGATCTCGTGGATTGGTCTGCTGGCGCCTGCGGGTACCCCGCCCGACATCGTGGAGCGCATCGCGGCCGACGTGCGCGCCGTGTTGTCCGATGATGCCGTGAAGGCCCGGTTTGCAGCGCTCGGCGGCGTTCCCCGCGCAAGCTCTCCCCAGGAGTTCGCCAAGCTCATCGCCGATGACCGTGGCCGCTACGGCCAGGTCATCCGCAGTCGCAACATCACCATCGACTGAGGACGTCCGGCAATGGACTACGTTTTTGCACCGACCGAACAGGTGGTGCTACCGGTGGCTGGCCGTAGCGATTCCTTCCCGGTCCAGCGCGTCTTCTGTATCGGCCGCAACTACCGCTGGCAGGCCAATGAGTCGGCGCCACGAAACATGCCGACCTGGTTCCTGAAACCACCGCAAGCCGTGGTTCCAGCACGGGGCACGTTGGCGTACCCATCGGACACTTCAGACTTCTGTCATGAGATCGAACTCGTCGTCGCCTTGGGCCGCGGTGGGAGCAATCTGGATCCCGCGCGGATCGAGACCGAACACGTTTGGGGCTACGCGGTCGGCATGGATCTCACGCGGCGCGATTTGCAGCAGCAGGCCAAGGCCGTGGGAGGTCCTTGGGCAGCGTCGAAGGCCTTTGACCAGTCCGCACCCTGCACGCCGGTTGTGCCGGTCGATGTTTGCGGCCATCCCAGGCACGGCGCCATCTGGCTGAGCGTGAATGGTCAAGAGCGGCAACGATCGGATGTGGGCGAACTGTTGTGGCCCGTTTCCGAGCTTGTGGCCATGTTGTCGCGCGCTGTCACGTTGCTGCCAGGTGATCTTGTCTTCACAGGCACCCCCGCAGGCGTTGGCCCCTTGCATCCGGGCGATGTCGTGCGGGGCGGAATCAGCGGGATCGGCGAGTTTTCCGTCACGGTTGATCCGGCCGGGGAGCGCCGAATCTCACACATCTTCGAGGAGACGAACCTATGACATCCAATGCCGAATCCAGGATCGCGCTCGTCACTGGCGCAGGCAGCGGCATCGGTCGCGCTACAGCCTTGGGTCTCCTGGGCGATGGCTTTGTCGTCGTCCTGGCGGGCCGCCGGGTCGAACCCCTGCAAGCACTGGCGGAGGAAGCCGCGGCACGCGGTCAGAAGGCACTGGCAGTGCCTACCGATGTCACCGACCCGGCGAGCGTACAGGCGCTGTTCGACACCATCGAACGCACATACGGGCGACTCGACGTGCTGTTCAACAACGCCGGAGTCAATGCTCCGGCAGTGCCCGTCGACGAACTGCCATTGGAGAAATGGTTCAACGCGATCAATACCAACGTCACGGGTGTATTCCTGTGCGCACGCGCCGCGTTCGGTCTGATGCGCCGGCAGTCACCGCAAGGCGGGCGAATCATCAACAACGGGTCGATCTCCGCCCACACACCGCGTCCTTTCACCGCCCCGTACACGGCCAGCAAGCACGCGGTCACCGGACTGACCAAGGCCCTTGCGCTGGACGGCCGAGCCTTCAACATCGTGGCCAGCCAGATCGACATCGGCAATGCCTTGACGGAGTTGTCCGAGCGCATGACGCGAGGCGTGCTCCAGGCCAACGGCACCGTGGCACCCGAGCCCATGATGCCCGCAGTGCACGTTGCCAATGCCGTGCGCCACATCGCGGCGCTTCCACTCGATGTGAATGTGCTCACGATGACTGTCATGGCCAGTTCCATGCCTTTCGTCGGTCGAGGCTGAACACGTCCGACCCTTTCCGTTCCCCCATCAGAGCCGAGGAGACATCCGTGCCACGTATCTCATTGTTCAAGCTTCTGGCCGTCGCGCTGACTGCCGTGGTGGCAACCAGTTCGGTTGCTGCGCAGAGCTATCCCAGCCGTCCGATCAAGATCATCGTGCCCGCGCCGCCGGGCGGGGCCATCGACATCCTCGCCCGCGTCGTCGGCAACAAGCTCTCCCTCTCGATGGGGCAGCCAGTGGTTATCGACAATCGGCCCGGCGCGTCGAACAACCTGGGCACGGAGGTTCTCGCCAAGGCAGTGCCGGACGGCTACACCATCGGTATCGTCGGTGGCAGCCACACCATCAACAAGTTCCTGTTCAAGAACCTGGGGTGGGATCCGGAGAAGAGCTTCGAGCCGATCGTCTACACGCACGAGGTCCCGCTCGTCTTCGCTGTCTATCCGCAGATCCCGGCCAGGACGTTGCCCGAACTCATTGCGTGGATGAAGGCCCATCCGGACCAGGCGAAGGTTGCGACTTCCGGTCGCGGCAGCGCCCAGGAGATGGCAGCGGAGTTGTTTCGGCTCGCCAGCGGAGTACCCATGCTGATGGTGCCGTACAAGGGCTCGTCTGCGGCGCAACCGGATCTACTGGCCGGCAGGACCATCCTGTACATCGACACCGTGAGTGCGATCCAGGCACAGGTGAAGGCCGGCTCCGTGCGTGGCGTCGCGGTGACCTCGCTCAAGCGGGCCGCTTCGCTGCCCGAGGTCCCCACCGCCGACGAACAGGGCCTCAAGGGCTACGAGGCCAATACGAATGGTGGCTTCCTGGCTCCGGCCGGGACACCGCAACCCTTCATCGCCAGGCTCAATGCAGAGATCAACGCGGCCCTCAGGCAGCCGGATGTGCGCGAGAAACTGGAAGCCGCCGGCATCGAGGTGCAGGGCGGCACGGCCCAGGAGTACGCGACGCGAATGAAGGCTGACCTCGGAAAGTGGGGCAAGGTCATCCGCGACGCTGGGATTCAACCTGAGTGAGGGGGGCCGGATCTTTCTCGACACCGTCTCGCGCCGTCGCAGCCGCGGTGCGGACTATTTTCTCGGCGCGTCGAGCTTCACCTTCACCGGACCGATCCCGGCGACATCCCCCCACGCCTTTGCGTCGAAGCGGAACTCGGCGACCGCGCATGTGGGCATGTCGATGATTTCTCTCGACAGCCGGTGCGCGAGGTCGGTGAACTCGGGGTTGTGGCCGAAGAGCATCACGCGGTCCAGCTTGTCATCCAGCGCGCAAACAACGGCAAGCAAGTCGTCCGGGCTGCTCGCGTAGAGCCGCTCATCGACAACGATGTTTTTGCGTGGGTAACCGATCTCGTCGGCGATCAGCTGTGCCGTCGTCAACGCGCGCAGAGCTGGGCTCGAGACGAGCAGGTCGGGCCTCACCCCGCGCTTTCCGAGGCGCTTGCCCATCGTCGGGGCGTCCTGGCGGCCGCGGTCATCCAACGGTCGCTCCCGGTCGGGCAATGACGGATCGTCGCGACTCGACTTGGCATGCCGCACAAGGATCAAGGTTTTCACGATCAGCTTTCGGTCGGCTTCAACTCTACACCCGCTACGAATGCGCTGGCACCGCTGAGGACCCGCGCCACGGTTTCGGCGAGATGCAGCCAATGGCGCCCGTCGTGGCCAGCACTGCTTGGGCGCTCGCAGATCGCGTTGCACAGTTCCGAAGGACAGTGATCGTGACCATGACCTTCGGTGGCTGACCGCCGAGACGGGAGCGTCCGCGAGATGATTGCTCAGTCGGCCTGTCTCGGCCGAGGAGGCAACGAATCGGGCCGCTCTGCGGCCCAACTCTTTTGGCGAAGCTGCTTCCCGATGGGTGTCTCTCCACCGAGCGTGACGGGTCTTGCGCACCGTTTTAACGTGGCTGGAGACCCATCAAGACTCAGTCTTATTGGGTACGTTGCGCGAGGCCTTTGCGAAGAGGCGAACGACGGACAAGATACGGCCGGCCAACTGAAGACGTTGGAGGCCACCACCCAACGAATAGGTCGCTAGCATGGATGCAGTTTGCAGGCACAGCCATGAATGAAGCTCTAGGGTCCGACCTTCCATCACTGGCAGTTCTCGCGGAACGCGTGGGTGCATCCTTGCGCAGGCGGCGAGAGTCGGTCGCGGTCGTTGAATCCTCTGCGGGAGGGCTCGTGTCCGCATCGCTTCTTGCGATACCCGGGGCCTCCGCCTTCTACTTCGGAGGTGCCGTCGTCTACTCAAGGCGAGCTGGTCGGGCGCTTCTAGGCTTGACCGCAGCCGACCTCAGAGGCATGCGTGGTGAAACCGAGCCCTATGCCCTGCTGGTCGCTGGGCGGGATGACCACTGCGCTGCTGGACCGCCTCACTAGAGTTATGCACAGTCGGCATCCACGATGCCGGCTTCCATCCCCAAGTCAAAGTTCAAACGGCGCCGACGAGAACGGTTGGCCGATGGCCGGGAGACCGACATCGATGACTGCTTCATCGCTGTGCGCCTCGCAGAAACTGCCCCAGCCGCCGATACCAGGGGGCATCGGGGTTCTGCAGCGCGGTGTGCGTGCCGAAATGGTCGAGTCCGGGTTCCATGAACTCCGAGCTCATGCCCGGTTGCTGCGCGAGGAGCGCGGCCAGGCGCTGGTTGGAGAGCCGCACGCGCGCGCTGTCGAATTCGCCGAAGCTCAGGCAGATGGGCACGGTGTTTCCCGAAGCCCAACAGAGCGGGCTCATGACCGCGTCTTCGCGGCCATCGCGTAGCACCATCGAGTAGATACGTTCCTCGAGACTCCCGGCCGCGGGCTGCGGATGGTGCAAGTCCATGATGCCGCTGATGGGAAGGCAGGCGCGAATGGCATCGTGGGGGATGCCGGCACGTTGCCGATCGGCCTGGCGCAGCGCGACCAGTGTCGCGAGATGCGCTCCGGCGGAATGGCCGGCAAGGTGGATGCGCCGCGCATCTGCGCCATAGGCTTCTGCGTGCTCGATGATGTGGCGCAACGCCGCAAGGCTGTCTTCGTAAGCAGCGGGGAGCTTGTCTGCCGGCGCCAGCCGGTACGACGGCGCAACGAGGACGCAGCCCAGCCGCGCAAGGTGCGGCGCCATGAAGCTGACATAGCTCCTGTAGCCGTTCGTCCAGCCGCCACCGTGCCAGAAGACGACCACGGGCGCGTTGCGAGCGCCTCGGGGGCCGAACACGTCATAGCGATGCAGCCGGTGCGATCCGTAGGCGACGTCGCGCCGCACGTCCAGGCTGTCCGTCGCCAGGTCGCGGGACCAGCGCATGACCTGGCGGGCGTAGTCCTCGGCTTCGGGAAAAGGCAGGCGCATCTGATGGTCGGGGTCCATCAAGTCGCGGTCTTCATCGTGCATGCGGTTTTCGTTGGAGGAAGAGGGCTCTCGCATCGCTCAGGTCCTCGCAGCGATGCACATAGGCGCGAAGTGCACAACCGAATCGGCGAGCGAGTACGCAGGGCGCCATCCCAGCTCTCGTTCGGCGAGGCCAATGTCCGATGCCGCCTCGCGAACATGAGGAAAGCCCGCGAAGCCGCCGGTCGCGGTAGTTCGCATCTCGGTGCGCAACGCCGGATGACAAAGGCGCACCGCGTCGGCGAAATCATCGAAGGTGCAGAGCCTGCCGAGGCCGATGTTGTAGACGCCCTGCGCGGGCTCTGGTGCGTCGAGCGCCGCGACGTTCGCGAGTGCGCAATCGCGTGCGTCGATGAATTCCTCACCACCACGCCAGACGACATACGGATCGTCGATCACCGACGCCTCACCGCGGGAGGCGGGGCCGGCGAGCGACGAGAGCACGCGGCCCGGCACCGAAGTGCCGGGGCCGTTCCATGCGCTGATGACGGCCGCATAGCGCAGCGACACCGTGCTCAGACCATGCAGATCGCGGTAGAGCAACGCCAGATGTTCGGGCATGACCTTTGTCGCGGCGTAGATCGAGCCGGGTCGATGCCGGATGGATCGCAGCGCGAAGTCTTCCGGCAAGGCGTCTCCCTCGAAGTCTCCGAAGACCGGGTAGCCCACCGTCGTGGAACTCGCGACGACAACGCGTTGGAGCCGATGGCGGCGAGCCGCTTCGAGCACATTGGCGGTGCCCATGACGTTGACTTCGATGCCCTTCAGCGCGTTCTCTCGTATCGCAGTCGACAGGAGCGCTGCGGTGTGAACGATGCGTCGCACGTCGTGGCGTGAGATCAGATCCGACAGTCCGCTGAAATCGGTCACGTCGGCCTGCACGACATGCACCGCGGGGCTGTCGACGATCGTCGAGATCGCCTCGCGCGCCGGGTGCCGGTCCACGAGCAGGACGTCCTCGCCGCGGCGTGCCAACACGCGCGCGGTGTGGCAACCGATGACACCCGCGCCAGTAATGAGTGTTGTCATGCGAGATCAGTTGGCCTGGATGCCGAATTCCTTGACGATCTGGCCGTAGCGTTGATAGTCGTTCTGCACCAGTTTGCTCATCGAGGCCGGGTCGCCGCCCGTGGGTGTGAGGGCGATCGTTTCCATGCGTGCGGCCACATCAGGCATCTTGAGGATCTCCTGCACATGCTGGTTGAGCAGCTTGACCAGCTCCGGCGGCATGCCCTTTGGTCCCATGAGCGCCTGCCATGCACCGACCTCCGCACCCTTGTAGCCCAATTCGGCCAGCGTGGGCACATCGGGCAGGAAAGGCGAGCGCTTCGAATCGGCGACCGCGAGCGGCACCAGCTTGCCGGCCTTGATGTGAGGCTGCACCGGGCCGAGCGTGGTGTACATCATCGGCACCTGGCCACCGACGAGGTCCGCCACGGCGGGCATGCTGCCGCGGTAAGGCACCTGCGTGATCTTGGTTCCGGCCGACCTGTCGAAGAGTTCGGCAAGGATGTGCATCGGCGATCCGGCGCCGGGGCTCGCGTACGTCTGGATCTTGCCGGCCTTCGCGCCCGCGACCAGGTCCTTCATGCTGGTGACGCCCGATGCGGTGGTCGCAACCACGAACAGCGATTGGCTGCCCAACTGCGAGATCGAGGTGAGGTCGCGCGTCGGATCGACTTGCGCACCGGCAACGCCCTTGAGCACGTGTGGAGTGATCGCGATCGTGTTGGGCGCCAGCAGCAGCGTGTAGCCGTCGGGTGCGGCCTTGGCGACGTAGGCCGTCCCGATCGTGCCGGCTGCGCCGGTCCGGTTGTCGACCACGACCGGTTGGCCGAGGCGTGTCTGGAGCTTCTCGGCGACCACGCGGGCGAGCACATCGGTGTCCCCGCCGGCCGGGTAGGCGACCACGATCGTGATGGGCTTGCTCGGATAGTGCTGCGTGTCGGCGCGGGCAGTGCCGAGCGTGCCGCCCATGGCGACGGCGAGGGCAGCGAGGGTCGCGAGCGCGCAGCGGCGGGTTTGGAGAGTCTTCATGGGTGAATCCTTGGATCTTCGAGGTTGGCAGCGAGAGCGCGAAAAAATTCGTCAGTACACATGGCGGATGCCGAGGTTGTAGGCGCGCGAGCCCAGGCCCTGCTCGGTTGCGTTGCCCACGCGGTAGAAGCCCGTCTTCGAGCCCGCCGGCGCGTTGTTGTCGATACGCGCGATGGAGGTATAGAAGTTCGTCCGCTTCGAAATGAAGTGCACGTAGCCGAAGGCGATCTGGTTCGCGTCGTAGTTCTGAGTCGTCCGGTCATCCTTGTGGATGTAGGAGGCCAGGAAGCGGCCCTGCCCATAAGGCACGGCGACGCCGACCATCACGTCGCGCGAATCGGCGTTGACGATGCCGAAGACGGCCGAGCCCTTGTTCACCACGTAGTTGAAGTGCGCGGTCGCGATTCCGAAATCGTATTTCGCGCCCAGGAACGTGAGCCAGCCCGGGACACCGTTGGCATCGTTGACGTTGTGATAGCCGATCTTCACGTAGGCCGGTCCCGAAACGTAGCCAAACGCGCCGCCGTACTGGCGCTTGTAGCTGGCGTGGTTCTCCACTTCTCCGAACCCGTAGACAACGTCGGCGGTGAAGCCGCTGCTGTGGGTGTATGCGTAGCGGACGGTGTTGTCCATGCGGTTGTTGCCACCCGCGCCACCCGCGCTGATCAGGTTGGCGGAATCGCCCGCCAGGCCGGTCCCGAACGGGTCGGTCTCGGTCTGGACAATCGCCACCGGCGTGTACTGCCGCCCCAGCGTCACGCTGCCCAGAACGCCCTGCAGGCCTACGACCGCCAAGCGGCCAAAACCCAGCCCGCCCTGTGCGAGCCCGCCGGTGTCGGCCAATGGACCCATCTCCAGCGTGTAGAAGGCGCCGAGTCCCCCACCCATGTCCTCCGTCCCCTTGAAGCCGAGGCGGGATCCGGATTGCACACCGCTCGTCAACTTGTTGGCACTGGCGCCCTTCGGACCGCCGCTTTCGCGGACAAAACCCAGATCCACCAAGCCGTAGACCGTCGCGGTGCTTTGCGCCCAACTCGGGGAGGCTGAGAGTGCCGCGAGCAGTGCGGCGGCCGTGGGCGAAAACTTGGACGCGCGGGAGCGTGCACTCATCAGGTGCAGGATGCGATAATTGTTGTGCATTGTCATGAATGATTGAATATTTCATGAAATGTATTTGTCTTCATGAATGCAAGCATGCGTGTGAGCACCTATATGCCAACAAACGAGTCTGTGTTAAGCGGAGCGGCCGACCCTGGATCGCGGACTGAGCGCGCCTATCAGCGCCTGCGCGCCGAAATCCTTCAGGGCGCACTCGCGCCGGGCGAGCGCCTGCGTGCGGCTGACCTCGACGCGCGCTATGACCTCGGACTGACGCCGATACGTGAGGCCCTGGTAAGGCTGGGCACAGAAGACCTCGTGCTCATGGAATCCAACCGCGGCGCCCGCGTGCGGGAAACCTCGCCCGAAGAGTTCGCTGATCTCATGAAGACGAGGCGCGAAATCGAGCGGCTTTGTCTTGCCGAAGCCATCCGCCTCGGCGATTCGAAGTGGGAAGCGGAGGTCATTGCCGCGCTGCACGTGCTGACGCGCACGCCGCTGCCAGACTTCACCGACCCTGTGCTTACCGCGAAATGGGAGGCGCACCACAGGCGTTTTCACGCAGCGCTCGTTAGCGCGTGCGGGTCCGAATGGCTGCTACGGTTCTGGAACCAGCTTGCAGATCATTCGGAGCGCTATCGCATGATCCGTCTGAAAGGGCCCCTGGAGGCGCGCAACGTACAGGCGGAGCACCAGGCCATCCTCGATGCGGTGCTTCGCCGCGATATGGAGGAAACGATCGCTCTGATGGATGCGCATTTGCGCGAAACCGAAGTCGCGGTGCAACTGGCAATGACCACTCCGGTTCAAGCCTGATTCTGAAAGACCGTGCCGTCGGCTATTTCGTCATGATGACGATCGTCATGTGAGCTGGGTCACGCTCGCGCGGAACGCGCGGGGCGAGCATCCGCAAGTGCGACTGAATACTCGGCTGAAGTGGGCGGGGTCATCGAAGCCAAGCAGCTCGCCGATCGCCGCCACGCTCGCCGTGGTGTAGGCGAGCAGCCGGCGGGCCTCACGCATTCGACGGGCATCCACCAGGCGCGAAACGGGCAAGCCCGTGGCGCTGCGAGCGACGCGGCTCAAATGCGTTGGCGTGACGCCCAGGGCTTTTGCGTAGTCGCGCACTCGCCATGCCGATGCGAACTTCTTCTCCAGCAGCGCTTCGAAATTGCGCAGTACCCGGGAGCTCGCGGAACCACCAACCGGCTCCGAAGCCTCTGCCAAAGCCTTTCCAGCCAGCCCAAGGACGGCTGTGCCCAAACCCAGTAGCACGAGAGAGCGTCCTGGAATGTCATCTTCCCCGTAGGCTGCCCAAAGCGAGGAGAACAGCGAAATCAACCCGGTCGCGAAGTCCCCTTTCAAAGGTATCGCGGCGGCACGTGCCAGCGTTTGACGCAGCCTCGGCTCGTTGGCCAGTTGCTGCGCCAATAGCTCATCGGGCAGGCTCAGGACCCAGCCCTGGGTGCCTGGCGAGAAGGAAAAGGCATGCACATCGCCGACGGGAATGTTGACCAAGGTGTGCCTGCCCAGTGCCATGGAGCCGGCTTCAAGCCACGCCATGCCGCGGCCTGTTCGCAAGAGCAGCAATTGATGCAGGCGCGAATGCCGGTGCGATGCCAGCTCCCAACTGTGCAGCATGGAGCGCGCAGCGATGGTCTCGCAATGCAGCACGTCGGGAAACGGGCTCGATTCGCCAAAGAGACTGTACGAGCGGATGGAGCTCGCCTGTGAACCCGGTGCGCGCATGATGTTCGAATCGTACAAGTAGTGGCTCGATCCAGCCATTCCTCCCGCCGCCTGTTGATCCTAACGTAGGGCCTGCGCTGCCGATCCCCGGCGCATTAAACCGCACATAGGAGACATCGCATGAAAACTCAGGTCTGCATCATTGGAGGCGGCCCGTCGGGTCTGCTCCTCTCTCAATTGCTGGATCTCAAGGGCATCTCGAACATCGTGCTGGAGAAGCACAGTCGCGAGTACGTGCTCGCTCGTATTCGGGCGGGCGTTCTCGAACATGGGTTCGCCGAGTTGATGCGGGAGGCCCAATGCGGTGAACGCATGGACCGCGAGGGAGAGATCCATCACGGCTTTCAGATTGCGCACGACGACCGGCTCGATCGCATCGACCTGCACAAGCACTCCGGCGGGCATTCGGTGATGGTCTACGGACAGACCGAGTTGACGCGCGACCTGTACGAGGCGCGGGACCGCGCGAAGGGCCAGGTCGTGCATGACGCGCAGGACGTCAAGCCGAACGACCTCGGCACCGACGCACCCTGGGTCAGCTATCGCAAAGGCGACGAACTCCTCCGCGTGGATTGCGACTTCGTGATCGGCGCGGATGGCTACCATGGCGTCAGCCGCAAGTCGATCCCCGCGGACGTGCTGCGCGAGTACGAGAAGGTCTATCCCTTTGGCTGGCTGGGCGTGCTCTCGCGGACCAAACCGGTATCCCCGGAACTGATCTACGCCAAGCATGAGCGCGGTTTCGCGCTGTGCTCGATGCGCTCCCAGGTTCTCAGCCGCTATTACATCCAGGTGCCGCTCTCCGACACGGTAGAGAACTGGTCGGACGATCTTTTCTGGGCTGAACTCAAGCGCCGCCTTCCTGCTGACGTGGCCGGGCATCTCATCACCGGCCCCTCGATCGAAAAGTCGATCGCACCGTTGCGCTCCTTCGTTGCGGAACCGATGCGCTGGGGACGCCTCTTCCTGGCCGGCGATGCGGCGCACATCGTGCCGCCCACAGGCGCTCGTGGCCTGAACACGGCCGCATCCGACATCTACTACCTCTACCACGCCATGGTGGACCACTATCTCAAGGGTGATTCCGCCGGACTGGACAACTACTCAGCCAAGGCGCTCGCCCGCGTGTGGAAAGCGCAGCGATTCTCATGGTGGATGACCACGATGCTGCACACGTTTCCGCAGAACAGCGGCTACGACAACGAGTTGCAGCAGACCGAACTCGACTACCTGCTGTCCTCCGATCGAGCCAAGGGTGTCCTTGCTGAGAACTATGTCGGATTGCCGTTCTGACGGGTCTTGGCACGCCTTCCCTTCGGGTTGCTCGGCCATAAGAAGTAGTGCGCCCAAGCCTGACTAACCACTAATATCAAGTCGTCATTCCCGGGGCCGCGCAAGCCATAGGACTCCTTTCAGCAGCGATTCCGCTGCGTGCCGACCAGGGGCTCGAATGAAAAGAAGAGCATTTCACTGCACGTTGGCGGCGATTCCGTTCTCGGTGGCGCTTGGCGCGACCACGCAGTTGAAGCAGCCCTTGCGCGTCGCCTTCGTATCCACTGAGCGCAAGGACCGTCCTTCACAGAACTTCGAGGCCTTTCGCTCCGGCATGCGTGAACTTGGCTACACCGAAGGGCGCGACCTGCACATAGATGCCTGGTGGGGCGAAGGCTCGCGCGACCAAGTCGAGAGATGGGTGCCGGACATTCTGCGTGCGCAGCCTGATGTGCTGCTCGCCTCTGGTGGTCTGGCGCTTGGAGCGCTGATCCGCACCGACGTCAAGCTGCCGATCGTGTTCAGTGTCAGCGCCGATCCCGTTGCGGCCGGTTTTGTCCAGAGCTTCTCACGCCCGGGTGGTCACATGACCGGTGTCAGCTTGTTCACTTTGGGGCTGATTGGCAAGCGGCTGGAATTCCTGAAGATGATTCTCCCGAGCGCGAACAAGGTCGCCCTGATCGCAAATCCGCAGCATCCGGGTGAGTCGCAGGAACTCGATACGACACGGAAGGCTGCGACCCGGCTCGGGATCGCCGTGCGCTACTTCCCGATGAAGGACGAAGCCGAACTCGACCTCGCTCTTGCGGACATTGCCCGGCACGGCGACGACGCGATCGTGGCCTTTGCCGACGGATTCACGATGAGTTTCGCCTCGCGCATCGCCGCGTTCTCGCTGCGGCAGCGTATCCCCGCCATCGACGGGTGGGCGGAGTTTGCACAAGAGGGCAACCTGATGATCTATGGCCCGGTCATCGAGGAGGTGTACCGTCGCCTGGCAGCCTTCGTCGACAAGATCGGGCGGGGTGCGAAGCCGGCAGACTTGCCGGTGGAACTGCCAACGAGAGTCGAGCTCGTCGTCAACCTGAAGACAGCGCGGGCGATCGGATTGGAGATACCCCGCGCGGTACTTCTGCGGGCTGACCGGGTCATCAGGTGACGCACCGGTACTCCCAGCGCGCACGGCCCAGCGCCTGCGCCCTCGCGGATGCCAGACGCGCGGCTGGCAGGTGGAGATGCGATCGGTACGTCCGCCGACACGAGCTTCAGCACCTGTGCCCGATGCTGAAATCGTTGCGACCGCTTCGGTCCACCCCACGCACGAGCCAGAGT
This sequence comes from Variovorax sp. YR216, assembly GCF_900107745.1. Lineage (GTDB taxonomy): Bacteria > Pseudomonadota > Gammaproteobacteria > Burkholderiales > Burkholderiaceae_C > Variovorax. The sequence continues at coordinate 20,417 of NZ_FNRO01000007.1, forward strand.
GGACGGCGCGCGAAGTCGACGGGTACGCCGCTCTTGCCCTCCGCGGGCTTCAGCGAACGGTCGAACAGGGAAGTCGAGGGCATGTAGCGCAATGCCACGCCGGTGCGCCTTCGATTGGAAGTGTTGGCGCGTGCGCCGTGGATCATGTAGACGTCGTGCAGCGACATCTCTCCGGCCGCGAGTTCGACGTCCGCGGCCGTGCTCTCGTCGAAGGTGCCGGGCGCGAGCCGCTGCGTCAGCGTCAGGTCTGCGCGGTCTTCGTGGAGGTGGTCGTGCAGTCGCCGCTCCTTGTGCGAGCCGGGGATCACGCGCAGGCAGCCATTGCCGGCATCGGAGTCTTCCAGGGCGACCCAGACCGTGCATGTCGCGAGCGGGCGGATCGGCCAGTAGTGGCCGTCCTGGTGCCACGGTGTCTCGTAGCCGTCGCCCGCTGGCTTGCAGAACACGTGGCAGCCCCACAGGATGACATCGTCTCCGACGACGCCGGACACCAACTCCACCAACTCCGGATCGCGCGCCAGTTCCAGGAATGCCGCACTGCCGCGGACGCCTTCCCCGTTGTCACCCTCGATGTGTGCCGACACCAGCTTTTCGGGGCGCACGCCGGGATTGCACCGGATCAGGTCGTCCAGCGCCCCGCGCATGAATGTCGTTCGGTCGCCAGGCAGGCGGTACGCGGGCCGGACCCAGCCTTCGTCCCGGTAGGAGATGAGCTCGTCGGCAGTGAGTTGCGCCATTTCGTGACTCGATCCATCCGTGAAAAGGCGTTGGTATACACCGATGTTCTACATTCGAGAAATCGCCAGGCGTGGCGCGAAGAACCCGCAGATGACGCGGATCGTCGACGACATCTGCCGGCGCCTGCAGGTGCTCGGCAAGCGCTATGGCATGCCGGGGCCACTCGCGGAATTGCCGCAGTTCCGAGGCCGCGGCTGCACCTTCGTCTACTACGCGATGGACTGGCTCATCGAGGCCGGCATGCGCGAGTTGCACGGCGCGTTCGAGCCCGATTAGCGTTCGGCGGACGTCCCGCACAGGACGCACGGGCTCGGCGTTCGGCAGGCAGCTCGGACGGTATGCTCCGGAAGTTCACCGTCGCTTCCAGGAATCCAATGGACATCAAGCAGCTCCGTTACTTCGTCACCGTGGCCGAGGAGCTCAGTTTCAGCAAGGCCGCCACCAAGCTGCATATGTCCCAGCCGCCGCTTTCCCAGCAGATCAAGGCGCTGGAAGAAGAAATGGGTGTGTCCCTGTTCTTTCGCAATCGCAGGGAAGTGCGGCTCACGGACGCGGGCAAGGTGTTCCTCAGGGAAAGCCGCAGCCTGCTCGACCAGTTCCGGATCGCCGTCAATGCCGCCATCCAGGCCAAGGAGGCCAACGTCGGCACGGTGCGCATCGGCGTCGTCACGTCGGCGCTGTTCAGGGTCATGCCGACATTCCTCACGCTGATCCGGAACGAATTCCCGAGCATCGACGTGCGGGTGAGCGATCTGCAGTCCGACGAGCAGGTGCTGGCGGTCGGCCAGGGCTCGCTGGACATCGGCATCGTGCACGTGAGGCCGGAACGGGTGAACCTCGCGCGCAGGCAAATCCTGAGCGAGCCGTTGTCGGCCGTGTTGCCCGAAGGGCATCCGCTTGCGCGCACGCCGCTGTTGCGCATGGGCGATCTGGCGGACGAACCCATGGTTGCGCTTTCCCGGCCGCACGCGCCCACGGTGTTCGACGCCATCATTGCGGCATGCACCCGCGCAGGATTCAGTCCCAACATCAAGCACTCCGCGCGAAGCCCCTTCACCATCTTCCAGATGGTGAAGATGGGCTTCGGCATTGCGCTGGTGCCGCATTCCTACAGGCTGGGCGGCTACCCGGGCGTGGTGCTGCGCGACCTCGATGGCGTCGACGACGCCAGCGTGCGCATCGAACTGATCTGGAACGAGCGGCAGGCCTCCGAGCTGACCCGGAAAGTCATCGAGGCGCTGGCGCCGCGCCTGACTGAGATCCTTGCGGACGACGATCTGCCGCCGGACGATCCTTCGCTGCTCAAGCCGCCTTGATCGGCACGCGGCCGTCCACGAGCTGGATCAGCGCGGGGTGGTAGTTCTGCACGAAGCCCGCCGCCCTCGTCTTGCAGAGAAGGTCGTGGGTGTAGCGCGCAATGTGAGGCTCGAAGCCCGCCTGGTCCGCCAGCGCCAGCGCGAGGGACGCATCCTTGATCGCGTATTCGACCGGGAACACTTTCTCCGGGAACGTGTCCGGCACCAGCGACTTCATGCCGTGGTTGCGCAGCGCGAAGCTGTCCGCGGATCCCTTGGACAGCGCATCGAACAGCTCCTTGCCGTCCATGCCCGCACGGCGACCGATCGTCAGCACTTCGGACAGCGCGTTGACCGTCATGAACACCATGATGTTGTTCAGGATCTTGACCACCTGCCCGCAGCCCGTGTCGCCGCAATGAAGGACATCGCTGCCCATGTGCGCGAGCAGTGGCCGGACGATGTCGAAGAGCGCCTTCGTCGCGCCGACCGTGATGAACAGCGTGCCCTGGACGGCCGCTTCCTTGGTGCGTGCGACCGGCGCATCGACGAACAGCACGCCCGCATCGGCCAGCTTGCCCGCGAGCACGCGCGTGCGCGCCACTTCGCTGGTGCTCATGTCGACGATGAGCTTCGGCACGCGGGGCGCGCGCAGCAGCGCTTCGCAGACGCTTTCCACCTGCACGATGGAAGGCAGCGAAAGAAAGACGACATCGACTTTCGAGCCGAGGTCTTCGACGGATTTCTCGGCGATTCCGCCCGCTGCGACCAGCCGTTCCACCGCTTGCGGGTTTTGGTCGTACACATGCACCGGAATGCCTGCCTTGCGCACGAGGTTGGCGCTCATGGGTTCGCCCATCACGCCCAGGCCGACAAAGCCGATCGTCTCAATCTTCACCATCTCTGTTTCTCCTGATTTGCTCATTCATCGAGCCGGATGTTGGCCGCAGCCACCAGGCTCTTGTACATGTCCGACTCCCGCTTGATGAACTTCGCGAACTCCGCGGGCGACGTGACCGCAGGCTGGAAGAACATGGCCGACAGTCGTGTCACCACTTCGGGTGCCTGCATCGCGGAGCGGATCTCGGCATGAAGCTTGTCGATCACGTCCTGCGGTGTTCCGGCCGGGGCCCAGAATCCGTACCAGCTCGGCATGTTGAAGTCCGGGAAGCCGCCTTCTGCAACTGTCGGGAGATCGGGCAGGTCCGAAAGCCGCTTCGGCGTCGTGACCGCAAGGGCTCTCAGCCTGCCGCTCTTCACCTGGGGATAGGCCGAGGCCATCGGCTCGACCATGGAGGCGACCTGCCCACCGATCACATCGGTCAAAGCCGGACCGCCGCCCTTGTAGGGAATGACGGGCATGTCGACCTTCGCGCGGACCTTCAGCAGTTCGGATGCGAGATGCCCCGCGGAGCCGTAGGCGGCCGTGGCCCATTGCACACGACCGGGCCGCTTGCGCGCATCGGCCAGCAGATCGTCCACGGTGCGATACGGACTGCTCGCCGACACCACCACGAGCTGGGGTAGCGCACCGATGTAGGAGATCGGCGCGAAGTCCTTCTCCATGTCGTACCTGGCCGAACTCATGATGAGCGGATTGACCAGTTGAAGCGACGCATTCAGCAGGATCGTGTAGCCGTCCGCGGGCGATCGCTTGACCACTTCCGCCCCGAGCACGCTGCTCGCGCCGGGGCGATTCTCGACGACGACCGGCTGGTTCAGTTGCTGCTGGAGCTGCGGCTGCAGCGCACGCGCCACCGTGTCCACCGACCCGCCGGGCGGAAAGGGCACCACCAGCTTGATCGGTCGGCTCGGATAAGGCTGCGCAAGCGCCGGCAGGGCCAGGCTTCCGAGTGCGGCGCCCGCCGCCGCTTTCAGCAAGCCTCTGCGGCTGTGCATGGTTGTCTGCATTGTTTGTCTCCTGTCTCTCTTGCGTGTCAGTTCTTGATCGCAAACGGATCGCGCTCGGCGTCCGAAAAATCGATCATCACGTTCTTCGTCGTGAGGTATTCCAGCAAGCCCGCTTCACCGCGTTCCCGGCCGATGCCGGATTCCTTGAAGCCGCCGAATGGCGCCTGCGCCGCCAGTGCGCGGTAGGTGTTGACCCACACGCTGCCCGCCTGGACCGCGCGGCTTACGCGCAGCACCCGCGAGATGTCGTTCGACCAGATGCCCGCGGCCAGCCCGAAGCGGCTGTCATTCGCCATCGCGATCGCCTCGGCCTCGGTATCGAAGGGAATGATCGCCAGCACCGGGCCGAAGATTTCCTCCTGCGCAAGGCGGCTCTCGTTGCGTACATCCGCGAAGACGGTCGGCTCGATGAAGTAGCCCGATTCGAGGCCCGGCCCGGTCGCGCGCCGGCCCCCGGTTACAAGTCGCGCACCCGACGCCCTGGCCTCTTCGATGGCGGCGAGGATGCGGCGGAACTGCGGCTCGTTGGCAACCGTGCCCATCTCGGTGGCATGGTCCAGGGGGTTGCCCATCCGGATCTCCGCCGCGCGCCGGGACACGCGGGCGACGACCTCGTCGTACACCCCGCGCTGCACCAGCAGCCGCGAGCCCGCCACGCAGGTCTGCCCTGTGGCGCCGAAGATGCCGGCGAGCGCGCCGACCACTGCCTTGTCCAGGTTTGCATCGTCGAAGATGATGTTCGGCGACTTGCCGCCGAGCTCGAGCGTGACGGGCACCAGCCGGCGGCCTGCGGCGGCCGCGATCTCGCGCCCCACGCCCGGGCTGCCCGTGAAGCTCACCTTGGCCACGCCCTGTGCATCCACCAGCGCCCGACCGGCTTCCACGCCACCGGTCACCACGTTGAAGACACCCTTCGGGAATCCAGCCTCTTCGACCAGCGCGGCGAACTCCAGGGTGGACACCGACGCATGTTCCGACGGCTTAACCACCACGCAGTTGCCGGTCGCCAGCGCCGGCGCGAGCTTGTTGGCGAGCAACGCCAGCGGCGAGTTCCAGGCGGTGATCAGGCCCACGACGCCATAGGGCTCATGCACCACATAGTCCAGCGTGTCGCGCTGGTCCAGCGGAATGTGCTGGCCGAAGAGCTTGTCGGCATAGCCCGCGAAGAAGCGAAGCTGGCGGCCGACCCACTTCATCTGCGAATGGGTTTCGCGGACGATCTTGCCGTTGTCGCTGCTCTCGATCGTCGACATGCGGTCGGCCGACGATTCGATGAGCGATGCCAGCTTGAGCATCAGCGCGGCACGCGCGACGCCCGAGGTCTGGCTCCACGTCTCGCGATACGCGCGCCGCGCGGCTGCCACGGCCAGCTCGACATCCTCGGCGCCCGCATCGGGAACTTCCGCCCACACCTCCCCCGTGTAGGGGTTAACGCTTGGTAGCCTGCGGCCACTGAGCGGCTCCACATAGCGGCCGTCGATGTAAAGGCCATATTTACGAATCACTGTCTCTCCTTGGTCTTGCTGAAACGGTCTGCTTGCCGCTGCGCTCTTGTGTGCGGCTGCACTGTAGTGGCGCAGCGTGCGCGCAGTCCAATATGGAATTCGTCTTTCAAAGATTCGGGAACGGAATCAGCCGTTCGATACGCGGCCGGTCTGTTCCAGCCGGGCGGTGAGCTTCCGGGCCGCGCGCGTGAGCGCCTGTGGAACCGGCCCGTCCCAGTCCGGCGAAAGGCGCTCGGCCTCGCATGTGGTCGACAGCGCGAGCACCATGTTTCCGTTGCCATCGAACACCGGCGCGCTGAAGGCGTTCACTGTGACCTGGTGTCGTGCGGAGGGCCCGTGCCCGATCACGCGCGCCAGCCCATGCTCCCGCGCCTCCGCGACACGCGAAGCGAACTGCCCTTCATCGGGGAAACCCGCAACCGTCCGGGCTTTGAACTCGTCCTCGACCGCGCGAGCCGTTCGCGCCGGGTCCATGAATGCCGCGAAGGCCAAGCCTGTGGCGGACTGGGTCAGGCTCACCACCACACCCGTCTGCAGATGCGGACTCACTGGGTTCTTCGAAGGCTCCCAGCGAACGATCGTCGGGCCGAGGTTTCCCCACACTGCGATGCCCACCGTCCGCTGGCCGATCTCCTCGCAGATGTCCACGAGCGCGGCGCCTGCGAGCCGCACGGCTTCGATCGACATGTCGGGATGCGCATCCCCCGCGCCCACGTAGCCGCCCAGGTCGTGCGCGAAAGTCATCGCATAGCGCCCGTTGCCGAAGGCCAGCGAGCTGCGGCCCGTGCGCTCGTACTTCTCGATGAGCCCCACGAAGATCGTGTGGTCGCCGCCCGGATAGGCCGCCACCTTGCGGCATTCCAGGTGCGCCGCCGTGCGCTCGATCACCGGCAGGCCCCCGATGCCTTCACGTACCGCGATGCCGCTGAACTTGTCCGGTCCCGATTTCGCGAACTGGTTCGCCACTTGGATCTGATCGTCCGCCATGATGTTCACGACGAAGCGCTCCGAGTCCCTGAACGCGGCATGGCTGCTCGACGTGTTGGATTGGCTCCACAGGATCAGAGGCGGGTCCAGCGACACCGAACTGAAGGAGTTCGCCGTCACGCCGTACGGTTGCCCCTGTTCATCCTTCGTCGTCACCACGGTCACACCGGTCGGGAAGGCCCCGAGCACTTGGCGAAGATTTCTGGGGTCGAGCTTCATTTCGAGATTCCTCCACAAGTAGCGTGCGGCGCATTCGCGCGCCGCCAGTCGATCAGTTGGGCGATGGTGATGATTGCGAGACCATGCGAGCGTGCGAAGCGGAAGAGATCGGGCCTGCGCGCCATCTCGCCGTCCTCGTTCACGATCTCGCACAACACGCCTGCGGGCTCGCGGCCTGCGAGGCGCACGAGGTCCTGTGCGGCTTCCGTGTGACCGGGCCGGACCATCACGCCGCCCGACCTGGCGCGCAGAGGAAAGACATGCCCCGGCCTCACGAAGTCGGCCGCCACCGAATGCGGGTCGGCCAGCGCACGCAGCGTGGCCGCGCGATCGGACGCCGAAATGCCCGTGCTGACACCCGTGCGCTTGTCGACGCTCACCGTGAAGGCGGTCTGGAACGACTCCGAGTTCTGCGCGACCATCGGCGGCAGTTGCAGGCGATCGGCCACGTCACCGGATATTGATACGCAGATCAGGCCACTGGTATGGCGCAGCATGAAGCCGATGCCCTCCGGCGTGATCGCGTCGGCCGCGACGATCAGGTCCCCTTCGTTCTCGCGCGATTCGTCATCGACCACGACCACGAACTCTCCACGCCCGATGGCGGCGATGGCCGAGTCGACGCTGTCGAACGTGTCGCTCGATGCTCCTTCTCTGCGGGGTCTGGATACACACCCTGTCTCCACAACGGTCTCCTTGACTGACGATGAACGCAGTCTAGGAATCGCTCGCACTTGCCGCCAATCGGCAACTTAAATGGAGCTATCCGTCCGCTGAATGGATGGCGCGTCGTGCGCTCGATCTATTCGCGGCGCCTATAGCTTCATCAAGGTCCGGAAATTGCCGCGTGGCGCCCTGGCATGAATACTCGTCCGGACCCCTCCAGCAGGGCTATCAGACGCTTCAAAGGAAGAGACCCTCATGCAATCCAACCCCCGTCAGATGACGCTCATCGCCTTCATGCAGGCGCAAAACTGCACGAACTACGCAGGTTCGTGGCGCCACCCTTCGAGCATGACCGACTACCTGTCGCCCGAGTACTACCAGCGCGTCGCGCGGACACTCGAAGAAGGCAAGTTCGACATGGCCTTCTTCGACGACCGTCTCGCGATGCCGGACATCTACGGCAACAGTCATCGCGACACCGTCAAGTACGGCGTGCGCGCCATCAAGCTGGAGCCGACCTCGGTGCTCATGGCGATGGCGATGGTCACGTCGAAGCTCGGCCTGGGCGCCACCTACTCCACCACCTACTACGAGCCGTTCCATGTCGCGCGCCTCTTCGCGACGCTCGACCTCATGACGAAGGGCCGAGTCGCGTGGAACGTCGTCACCTCGATGAACGATTCCGAGGCGGCGAACTTCGGCAAGTCGGAGCACCTGGAGCACGACCTGCGCTACGACCGCGCCGACGAGTTCATGGAAGTCGTCATGGGTCACTGGGACACCTGGCAGGACGACGCCATCGTGGCCGACAAGATCGAAGGCATCTTCGCGGACCCCGACAAGGTTCGCCGCCTCGACCATGAAGGCCAATTCTTCAAGTCGCGCGGACCGCTGTCGGTGCCGCGTTCGGCGCAAGGGCATCCCGTGATCCTGCAGGCCGGTCAAAGCGGCCGTGGCCTGGCCTTCGCCTCACGGTGGGCGGAGCTGGTGTTTGCCAAATACCCGACGCTCGAAAATGGGCGCAAGCAGTACAGGGCATTGAAGGACGGCATCGCGAGCGCGGGTCGCGATCCGGCCAGCGTTCGCATCGCCCCGGAGCTGAAGATCATCGTCGCCGAGACCGAGAGCCAGGCGAAGGAGAAGCGCGACTTCATCGCCAGCATGTCGCGCCCCATCGACGGCCTGACCATGATCGGCGAGACGCTCAACATCGACTTCTCGACTCGCCCGTACGACCAGCCGTTCACCGATGAAGAGCTTGCAGCGGTGTCGTGGCAGAGCCTGCGCGACAAGGTCATCCAGGTCAGCGGCAAGAAGAACCCCTCGGTGCGCGACTTCGTCGAGGCCTCGGGACGCGGCACGCTCAACGACGGCCCGTGCTTCGTGGGGACGGGCAAGCAGGTGGCCGACCAGATGGAGGAGTGGTTCAAGACGGCGTGCGACGGCTTCGTCCTGTCGGGTACGACGGTTCCGGGCACCTACGAAGACATCGTGCGGCTGGTGATCCCCGAACTGCAGAAGCGCGGCCTCTTCCGCAAGGAATACGCGGGATCGACCCTTCGCGAGAACGTGGGCCTGGCCCGGCCTCGCGCCGGCGACTGGCGTCGGAGCGCCTGATGCAGAAGCAGAACCCGACACCCGCTGTGCGGATGATGTCCGCGAGCGGCATCCTCGGCTACGGATTTCCGGAGGCGTCCCTCAAGGCCGCGCTCGAACGCAAGCCGCACATGATCGGCGTGGATGGCGGCAGCTCCGATCCGGGGCCGCACTACCTCGGCTCCGGCAAGACGCTCAACTCGCGCATGGCGATGAAGCGCGATCTCTCGCTGCTGCTGCGCGGCGCCATCGAGAACGGCATCCCGATGATGGTGGGCACTTGCGGCGGCGCGGGCGGCGATCCGCATCTGGATGCGTGCGCGGACATCATTCGCGAGATCGCGCGCGAGCATGGCCTGAGTTTCAAGATGGCGCTCATCCGCGCCGAGCAGGACAAGGGCTTTCTTCTTGAACAGCTCGAAGGCGAAAAGATCTCCCCGCTCGGCAACGCGCCGGCCTTGCAGGCGAGCGACATCGAATCCGCCGAGCGCATCGTCGCGATGATGGGCCCCGAGCCCTATCGCCAGGCGCTGGCCGCGGGCGCGCAGGTGATCCTCGGCGGCCGGGGCACCGACCCTGCGCCATGGGTCGCGCTGGCCATGCACCACGGCTTGCCGCCGGCGCCCGCCTGGTACGCGGGCAAGATGCTCGAATGCGCATGCAACGCAGCGATCCCGAAGAAGCACGACTGTCTTCTGGTGACCGTCGGCGAAGACTATGTGGAGGCCGAACCGCTCAATCCGGAACTGCGCTGCACGCCGATGTCCGTGGCGGTGCAGGCGCTGCACGAGAACGCAAGCCCCGTCATCCGCTATGAACCCGGCGGCATCGTCGACACCACCCACTGCAAGCTCGAACCGGTCAGCGACCGCGTGGTGCGCATCACCGGCATGGCGTGGAAGCCCACGCCGTACACCGTCAAGCTCGAAGGCGCGCGGCGCGTGGGCTTCAGTGCCTTCACCATCGCCGCGACGCGCGACCCGGGGCTGATCGGGCAGTTCGACAGCTTCCTGGAATTCGTCCACGGCTCCACCGCCACGAAGGTGAAGGCGCTCGGGATCTCGCCCGACCAGTACCGCCTGGTGGTCCGCGTCTACGGACAGGACGGCGTCATGGGCAACTGGGAGCCGAACAAGGACGCCCTTCCGATCGAACTGCCGCTCATCGCCGAAGTCGTCGCCGACACGCAGGAGATCGCCAATGCGGTGCTCTCGCTCGCGCGGGTGACGCTGTTGCATTCGGACTTCCCGGGCCGGATGTGCAGGGAGGGCAACATGGCCTTTCCCTTCTCTCCCTCGGATGTCGAGCGCGGCGCGATCTACGAGTTCATGCTGCAGCATGTGCTCGCGACCGACGACCCGCTCGGCATGTTCCCGATCGCATACGAACAAGTCGGAGGTGCTGCATGACACGGCTGAAAGACATCGCCAAGGCCTGCAAGAGCAAGAATGCGGGGCCGTTCCACGTCACGCTGGACATCATGTTCGACGACGCACGGCTGTTCGAGCGTGTGCGCGCCACTGGCGTGATCCGGCCCGATCTGATCGCGACGCTGTACGGCGTCCCGGTGGAATCCGTACAGTTCACCGAGTACGCGCCGGCGCTCGCATGGAAAGCGACCATTCCGCGGCGCATCGCGTCCGGCGCGGTCGGCGACACCGATGTGTATGGCGCGCAGCAGCATGCGCCGCTGCTCGACATCGATGTGCCGATCTAATCTTCAGACACCCATCACCTTTGCATTCATGAACGCTGCTACATCCACCCCGGCCACGCAGGAGAACATCGCCGGCCAACTGGCCCGCTTTGCCGCGGGCCTTCGCGTGACGGACATCCCCGAGGCCGTCCAAACCAAGTCGGTGCATCACATCCTCGACGGCATCGGACTGGCTTTCGCGTCGCACCACTTTCCGTTCGCGGCGCCGGGCCTCGCCGGCATCGCCGCCGCGGGAGGCACCGGCGAGGCCAGCGTCATCGGCAGCGCGCTGCGGCTCTCCGCGCGCGATGCCGCGATGGCGAACGGCTACCTGCTTCACGGGCTCGACTTCGACGACACCCATCCGGCCAGCATCGTGCACCCCACGGTCGCCTGCCTCCCCGCCGCGCTGGCGGTGGCCGAAACGCAGAATGCCACCTGGGGTGAACTGATCGAAGCCTATGCGGCGGGCATGGAGACATGTATCCGCCTCGGCCAGGCGGTGCATGGCGGCTTCCACCACTCAGGCTTTCACGCCACCGGCCTCGTTTCGCATTTCAGTTCGGCGGTGGTGGCGGGCAAGCTCCTCGGCCTGTCGGCCGAGCAGATCGTCGGCGCGCAAGGCATTGCGGCCAGCACCTCGTCGGGTGTGCAGGTGTTCCTGGAGAACGGCGCGTGGACCAAGCGCATGCATCCAGGCTGGGGTGCGCTCGCCGGCATCACCGCGGCGTACCTGGCGCGCAACGGGTTCGCGGCGCCGGTGCGGCCTTACGAGGGCCGGTTCGGCTTCTTCGAAACGCACATGCAGGCCCATCTGGACGAGGTGGACTTCGCATCCATCGGCGAGGGCCTCGGCAGCCGCTGGGCCATGCTCGACACCTCCATCAAGCCCTACCCGGTCTGCCACTTCATTCATGGCTGCGCGGAGGCCGCGCTGCAACTCCACGCCGCGATCGGCCCCTCCGCGACGATCGCGCGCGTGACCTGCGAGCTGCCCGAGGCCACGATCCCCATCGTGGCGGAACCCGCGGCGGCCAAGGCGATTCCACGCAGCGACTACGAAGCGAAGTTCAGCGCGCCTTTCGTGGTCGCCGCCTGCCTGCTGCGCGGCCGCTTCGGTCTCGCGGAGCTGGAGGACGCGAGCCTGGCCGACCGTGCCACCTTGGACCTGACGCAACGCATCACCTGCATCGTGGAGAAGGACTCACAGTTCCCGAAGCACTTCTCGGGCGCAGTCACGGTGGAACTCGCATCGGGCGAGACCCTTACCCGCCGGGTGCCGGTCAACCTCGGCAGCGGCGAACGCGCCCTCGGCCGCGACGACATCATTGCCAAGTTCCACGGCACGGCCGGGATCGTGTTGCCTGAAGCCCGCCTCGGGAAGGTGCTCGACACGGTGTTGTCCGCATCGCCTTCGACCAAGGTTCGCACCATCACTGAAACGTTGCGGGGATAGCCCGGGGCCGGCGGCTCGCGAGCATGCCTTTTGGTATGCTCGCCGCCCGAGGCCACCTTGAGCAGACATCCCCAGCTACGTTTTCATTTGCCGGAACTCGAAACCTTTCTGGTGGTTCTCGAGGAAGGCAGCTTCAGTCGCGCCGCAGAGCGCCTGTGCATCTCCCAGCCCTCGGTGTCGAGCCGGGTCAAGCGTCTGGAAGAGGTGCTGCGCGTCAAGCTGATCGAGCGCAATCCGCGCAGCGTCAATGCCACCGAAGACGGCGAACTGTTGCGAACAGCGGCCCAGGAGGCGCTTTCAGGCCTGTATACCGTGCTGCGCCAGTTCCGCGAACGATCCGAAGCGGCGCGCAACCGTGTGGTGGTCGCCGCCACGCCCATGCTCGCGGCCACCTTTCTTCCCGGCATCATTCACTCGTACGCCCAGCGCTTTCCCGACGTGGACGTCGTGCTGAAGGACATGCCCTTCGAGGTCCTCCTGAAGACGATCGGCGACGGCGCAGCCGACATCGGCGTCACCGCCATGGATGGTGACTACGACAACCTGCAGTTCCAGGCGCTGGCTGCGGAGCCCGTGGTGCTCGTCGTGCCTGCCAAGCATCCGCTTGCGAATGAGGCACGCATCACCATCGATCAGATCCTCGGCCTTCGCCTGATCTTCCTCGACCGCTACACCACGATGCGCGAGCGGCTGGCCGGCGAGTTCGCGCGGCGCGGCGCGACGATGAACGCATCGACGGCTTCCACCTTGCCGACCCTCATGGGCATGCTCGACACCGGCAGCTGCGTCGCGTTCCTCCCGCGATCGATGGCCCAGGTCAACGCGCGCGAGTCGCGATCGATCGTCGAACTCGCGGACTTCGAGGCCGTGCGCAGCTACGGCAGCATCGTGGCGCGGCGCGTGGTGCCCACGGCGGCCGTCAAGAGTTTTCGCGATCACCTGCATCGCGAGTTCTCGCCGCTGATCTGACCCTCGCGGGGCGCAATGCCTCGAATGCATCGTCCGCAGCGGCCCATGTATTCGCCGCTGCAATAGATCCATCCACACTGTCAATTGTTCATCCCGTGCTCCCACGGAAAGAATCGACCGCGATTCCAAACTTTCCAGGAGACATGATGAATCGATTCACTCTCGGTGCACTCGCGGCAGTGCTGTCTGGCGTTACGCTGCACGCCTCTGCGCAGGAGACGCTCAAGCTCGGCGCACTGGTCACGTTGTCCGGTCCCGGCGCTGCATGGGGCCAGGCCATGAAGAATGCCGCCGAACTCGCGGCCGACAAGGTCAACGCGGCGGGCGGCCTGGAGGTCGGCGGCAAGAAGTACAAGGTCGAGATCGTCGCCTACGACGACAAGTACCAGGCAGGCGAGGCGGTGACGGTCGCGAACCGCCTGGTCTTCGAGGACAAGGTCAAGTACATGATCGGCCCCACGGGATCGGCACCGACGCTGGCCGTGCAGCCGATCACCGAGAAGAACGAGGTCATCACCTCCACGCTGGGCTTCACCAACAAGGCGCTCGGCACCGACAAGCCCTTCAGCTTCCGCCCGGTCATCACGACGCTGGAGTTCTCCGAGCCGCAGATCGCGTGGCTCGTCAAGCAGCACGGCGTGAAGAAGGTCGGCGGCCTGTTCCCGAACGACGAGTCCGGCCAGGTGATCGCGCGCGATCTCGAAGCGGCCTATCGCAAGGCCGGCGGCGACATGGTCGCCAAGGAATTCTTCGAGCGCGAGCGCGTCGACTTCGTGCCGCTGCTGACGCGCGTGCTCGCACGCGGCATCGACACGATCGAGCTCGACGGCAACGCGCCGGGCACGGCCGGCCTCATCGCCAAGCAGGCGCGCGAGCTGGGCTTCAAGGGCAAGATCGTGCGCACCGGCGGCCCGGCCACCGCGGAGATCCTGAACGTCGCGGGCAAGGAGGTCGTCGAAGGGATGATGGTCCACGCGGTGCTCGACCCCGCAGCACCTGCGACGCGCGGCTACATCGAAGGCTACGTCGCGAAGTACAAGACCGCGCCGAACGGCTTCAGCCCCTCGTACTACGACTTCACCAACATGCTGTTCGAGGCCATGCGCCGCGCCGGCACCGTGACTGACAGCGGCAAGGTGAGGCAGGAACTCGAGAAGCTCGGCAGCTACAACGGCGTGCTCGGCACGCTCAAGTGGACCGGCAAGGCCAACTACGGCGTCGATCACCAGCTCGCCGTGCCCTTCTACATCGCCGAGATCAAGAATGGCGTGGAAGTCGTGCGTGCCCGCTGCACGGTGGCGGACGGCTGCAACTGAAGCGCGACTCCCATGGACTGGCAAATACTCATCGGCCAGGCGACGATCAACGGCCTGGTCGTCGGCCTTCTGTACCTGCTGATGGCGGTGGGGTTCACCCTCGTCTTCGGCGTCATGCGCATGGTGAACTTCGCGCACGGCGAGTTCTACATGCTCGGCGCCTTCGCTGCCTATGCACTGGTGGTCAAGCTTTCCATGCCGTTCCTGCTCGCGGTGGCGATCAGCGTGGTGCTGGCCATCGTGTTCGGGAGCCTGATCGAATGGCTGATCCTCAAGCCGTTCCGCAAGGACGAGCTCAACGGGATGATCGTCACCATCGGGCTCGCGTTGATCCTGCAGAACGCAGCGCTGATGCTCTTCGGGGCGGATCCGCTGTCGATGCCCTCGATCGCTTCCGGGGCGACCACGGTCCTCGGCATCACAGTGGCCAACTCGCGGCTGGTGGTCGTGATGTTCGCGGTCGCGGTGCTGCTGGTGCTCTATGCGTTCCTGCGTCACTCACCGGCCGGGCGCGGACTGCGCGCGGTCGTGGAAGACGCGGAAATCGCGGCCATTCAAGGCGTCAAGCCCCGTCTCTACTATCCGCTCGGGTTCGGCATCGGCGTGGGCCTTGCCGCCATCGCCGGGGCCCTGATGGCGCCTCTGTTCTCGGTGTCGCCCTTCATGGGCCAGACGCCGCTCCTGAAGGCCTTCATGGTGGTGATCCTGGGTGGGCTCGGGAGCATTCCGGGCGCCGCCATCGCAGGCCTCTGCCTCGGCTTGCTCGAGAGCTATTCGACACTGTTCCTCAGCAGCAGTACCGCCGACATGCTCATCTTCGTGCTCGTCGTGGTCGGGATGCTGGTGTTTCCGCGCGGCCTGATCGGCCGGGGAGAAGCCTGAAATGAGTTCGTCATTCATCGAACGCACGCTCCCGGCGCCGGCAGGCGCTTTCGCGACGCGGAACCGCTGGGCGGTGCCCGTCGCCGTCACCGGACTCCTGCTGGCCGCATGGCCCTGGATCGCGGGCCAGTTCGTGCTGCACCTGGCGATCCTGGTGTGCATCAACATCGTGATCGTCAACGGCCTGTCGCTCATCGACCGGTGCGGACAACTCTCGTTCGGACACTCCGCGCCGGTTGCGCTCGGGGCCTACACCACGGTGCTGCTGTCGTCATCGCTGGGACTCGGTTCCGTGATGTCGGCGGTGCTCGCACTGCTGGTCGTCGGCGTCGTCACCGGCCTGCTGGGATGGGTGATCCTGCGTCTGCGCGGCGTCTATTTCGTGCTGGTGACGTTCGCCTTCGCGGAACTCGTACGACTGGTTCTGCTGGATGCCACGTCGATCACCGGCGGAGCGAGCGGCATCGCGGCCATTCCTCCGTTGCAGGTGGCAGGCATCGCATTCGACTCGCGCGAACGCTTCTACCTGCTGGCCCTCGCGCTCGCCGCCGGCTCGGTGATGCTGATGGTCTGGCTGTTCCGCAGGCCGTTGGGGCATGCAATGAACGCGGTGGCCGCGAATCCGCTGCTCGCCGAGGCCAGCGGGCTGAGCGTGCTGCGCACGCAGGTCGTCGCGTATGTGGGGGGGTCGATGCTCGCCGGCCTCGGCGGTGTGCTGACGGTACGGTACATCGGCTTCATCTCGCCGGAGTCGTTCAACACCGGCGTGTCTGTCGCGCTCATCACCATGCTTGTCATCGGCGGACGCAAGTCGCTCTATGGCCCCGTCCTCGGCGCGCTGGTGCTGACACCGCTGCCCGAGTTGTTCCGCGGCGCGGTGCAGACGCAGCACATGTTCTACGGCGCGGCTCTGATCGTGATCCTGCGTTTCCTGCCGGGCGGCATCGCCAGCGTGCTGCCGATCAAGCGAAAGAAGGGAGAGTCCCAATGAGCGGCCTTCTGGAAGTCAAGGGCCTGGCGAAGCACTTCGGCGGCCTGGCCGCAGTGAAGGACCTGTCGTTCTCGATCGGCAAGGGACAGATCGCCGGCCTCATCGGCCCCAACGGCGCGGGAAAGACCACGGCGTTCAACACGATCAGCGGCGCTCTGACGCCCACGCGCGGGCAGGTCCGGTTCAACGGCACGGACATCACCGGCCAACGTACCAGCGCCATCGTGGCGTGTGGTCTGGCTCGGACCTTCCAGTCGACGACCACCTTCGCGGAGGAAAGCGTCGAGCGAAACATCGAGTACGCGCTGCTCTCGCGCATCCGGGGCGCCGCGCCGCAGGTTCTCATGGGCCGCAAGACCGGACTCGTCTCGCCGGCCGAGGTGCGGGCGGAGATCGACCGGATCATCGCCATCGTCGACATGCAGAACTGGCGGCATGCGATCGCGGGCACCCTGCCGTACGGCCTGCAGAAGAAGCTGGGCATCGCCATCGGCCTGGCGACCCAGCCGCTCATGCTTCTCATGGACGAGCCCGCGGCGGGCCTCAATCACGAAGAGTGCAACGAGCTGACGCGCCTGCTGCGGCGCCTGCGCGACGAGCAGGGCCTGACCATCCTGCTGGTCGAACACCACATGGCGATCGTGATGGAGGTGTGCGAGCGCATCGTCGTGCTGGTGCACGGCGAGAAGATCGCCGAGGGTTCGCCGGATGAGTTGCGCGTCAACCCTGCAGTGATCGAAGCCTACCTGGGAGCCCCCGAATATGCCCACGCTTGAAGTACAGAAGCTCTGCGTTCACTACGGCCAGTTGCAGGCCGTGCGCTCGGTGGACTTCCAGGTCGGCAAGGGCGAGCTGGTCGCGCTGATCGGCTCCAATGGCGCAGGCAAGAGCAGCACGCTCAAGGCGGTGGCGGGTCTGGTCCATGCGACTGGCGGGACGATCCGGCTCGACGGTGAAGAGATCCAGCGCCTTTCGCCGGAGCAGCGCGTGCTGCGCGGCGTGTCGCTGTCGCCGGAAGGTCGTCGTCTGTTCGGCCGGATGACGGTGCTGGAGAACCTGCTGATCGGCGCGCATACGGTGAAGTCCGCCGCCAGGCGTTCGGAGACGCTGCATCTGGTGTATGAGCTCTTTCCGCGCGTGCACGAGCGCAGGTCCCAACTCGCCGGTTCGCTGTCCGGCGGCGAGCAGCAGATGGTGGCGATCGGTCGTGCGCTGATGGCGCAGCCCAAGTTGCTGATGCTCGACGAGCCTTCGCTCGGGATCGCACCCAAGGTCGTCGCGGAGATCGCGGATGCCATACGCCGGCTCAATCGCGATGGCATGTCCATCGTTCTCGTCGAGCAGAACGCCCGACTGGCGCTCAGGCTCGCCCACAACGCCTATGCGCTCGAACACGGCGAGGTCGTCATGTCCGGCAAGGGCGATGAACTGCTCGACGATCCCTTCGTGCGCAAGGCCTACCTTGGTGTCTAGTCGCATGGACGCAATCACCTCATCCCCCGAGCTTCGCCTCGTCCAGCATCGCCAGCCCGACGCGGAATGGCTCCTTGCCAGCCGCGAGGAGGCCATCGAGCCCGCGCTCGAAATCATCGACGCGCACCACCACTTCTCCGAGCACTGGGGCGGGTACATGCCGCAGGACTTGCTCGAAGACGGCGCGGGCCACAACTTCATCGCCACCGTCTACATCCAGTGCGGCTGGCAATACAGGGCCACGGGACCGGACGCATTGAAACCGGTGGGCGAGACGGAAGCCGTGGTCGAGGTCACGCGTGAGTGCGCCTGGCCTTCGGCGAGGACCCGCGTGGCGGCAGCCATCGTGGGCTATGCGGACTTGCGCCTCGGCGCCGCAGTCGATGAAGTCCTCGAAGCGCAGCGGGCGGCCGGGCAGGGCAGGTTCCGGGGCATCCGCAACAGCGGTGCATTCCACGCCGGGTTCAGGCATGGCGTGTTGCCGCGACCGATGCCGGGCCTCTACGCGGACCGGGCCTTTCGCGAGGGGTATGCGCGCCTGTCGAGGCACGGGCTCAGCTTCGACGCCTGGATCTATCACCCGCAGATCGACGAAGTGGTGGACCTGGCGCGCGCATTTCCCGATACACCCCTGGTCCTCGACCACATCGGCGGCATCCTCGGCGTCGCGGACTACGAGGGCCGGCCCGACCTGGCGTGGCGCGAGTGGCTGCCTTCGATGAAGCGGCTTGCGCAGTGTCCCAACGTGTCGGTCAAGATCGGTGGATTGGGCACGGCCGTCTTCGGGTTCGACTTCGCGTCGCGGCCCTCGCCGCCGGGTTCGCTCGAGCTCGCGAATGCGTGGCGGCCGATGGTGGAGACCACACTGGAACTGTTCGGGACCGAACGGTGCATTTTCGAGAGCAATTTCCCGGTCGACCGCAGCTCGGCGTCGTACGGGGTGGTCTGGAACGCGCTGAAGCGCCTCGCGGCGGGCTGCAGTGCGCAGGAGAAACGGATGCTGTTCCGGGACAACGCCGCGCGCATCTACGGGATCGAGCTCGTGCACTCGATTTGAAAGTGTCTCGCAGCGCAGACGATCAGTTGCTGCGAAAACAGCCGTCGCGCAATCACGCCCTCGGCAGGTGAGGGGCCCACGCGGAATCCGCGTCTCGGTCAGACCGCTACTTTGGGGATTGCCAGAATCGCCAGAAGGGCCGCTTGCGTGCAGCAAGCGGCTCCAGCGTCGCCCTCGTCGTGGTCCCGCTGCCGAAGCGTCGCCGCACTTCGCGTTCGTGATCGTGGGCGGGTCCCCGTGCGTCTCCATGACCGCGCAATGCCAACAGGCGGAGTTGGTGTGCGCGCTCGAGGAGGTCCTCGTCGGAAAGTTTTCCTGGCTCGGTCATCATGATGATGCGATTTTGCAGTGGTTGCCACGCCCGGATCCCTGCCGACATCGGCCCGATCGCGCCGCCCGTCGGGAAGCCGGCCGGTTCAATAGGCGCCTAGGATCAGGTTCGCCGGCCTGCCGGCGACGAAGCTTTCGATGTTGCCGATCAACTGATCGGCCAGCGCCTGCTGTGCCTCGTCGGACGCCCATGCCACATGCGGCGTGAGTATCACGTTGTGGCGCGAAGCCGCGCGCATCAGCGCGTTGTCGGGCGATGGTGGCTCACCGTCGACGACGTCGAAGCCCGCACCGCTGATGAGCCCCGCATCGAGGGCACGCACCAGGTCGGCTTCGTCGACGAGTCCGCCGCGCGCGGTGTTGACGATCAGCGGGCGGCGCTTCATGGCCTCGAACTCGGGCATCGCGATCATGCCGCGCGTGTCCTTCGTCAGCGGCGAATGCAGGGTGATGACGTCGCTGGTTTCCAGGACCTCTTGCCAGGGCGTGTACAACGGCCCCAGTCCGCTCTTGCCCTTGTGGGCGGCAAAGAGTGGCACCATGCTGAACGCGCGGGCCAGTTCGGCGACACGCTGGCCAAGCACGCCTTCGCCGATGATGCCCAGCCTCGCGCCCGCGAGGTCGCGGATCGGGTGGTCGAAGAAGCAGAACTGCCCCGACTCCTGCCAGCGGCCGCGGAGCACGGATTCGCGGAAGGCGACGAGGTTGCGCCGCAGTGCGAGGATGAGCGCAAAGGTGTGCTCCGGCACCGTGTTGATGGCGTAGCCGCGGATGTTGACGACCGCGACGCCGCGCGCCTGGCAGGCCGCCTTGTCGACGCAGTCGGTGCCGGTGGCCGCCACCGCGACGAGGCGCAGCGCGGGCAGGCGCTCCAGCGTGGCCGCGGTGATCGGCGCCTTGTTGGTGATGGCGATGCTCGCGCCCTCCAGGCGCTCGGCGACCTCGTCGGGCGTCGTGCAGGCGTGTTCCACGTACTGGTGCTCGAAGTTCGGCCGGCGCAGCTGGATCTGCGGCGCGATGGTCGCGCGGTCCAGGAAAACGATTCTTTGCATGTCGGTGTCTCGATTCAGTTGCTGGGTTGCAGGCAGCGCTTCGCCTCGGCGACCACCGCCGAGGGCACGATGCCGAAGTGCGCGTACAGCTCGTCGGCGGGCCCGGACGCGCCGAAGCCAGCCATGCCGATAAATCCGCCGCGCTCGCCCAGGTAGCGGTCCCATCCGAAGCGCACCGCAGCTTCGACGGCCACGCGGACGCCGCCCTGCGGCAGCACGGAAGCCCGGTAGGCGGCGTCCTGCGCATCGAAGAGCTCCCAGCAAGGCATCGATACCACTGCGGTGGGCACGCCCTGCGCCTGCAGCAGTTCGCGCGCCTGCAAGGCGATCGCCACCTCGGAGCCGGTGGACATGAGCGTCACCTGTCGCGGGCCGCCTTCGGCTTCGGCCAGCACGTAGCCGCCGCGGCGCGAGAGGTTCTCGGCCAGATGCGTGCGCCGCACGAGTGGCAGCGCCTGTCGCGCGAAGACCATCGTGACAGGACCGCTGCGGTGTTCCAGCGCAAGCTCCCAGCACTCGGCGGCCTCGACGGCATCCGCGGGACGCAGCACCAGCATGTTGGGCATGGCACGCAGCGAGGCCAGGATCTCCACCGGCTGGTGCGTCGGGCCGTTCTTGCCGACGCCGATGGAGTCATGGCTGAACACGAACTTCACCGGCAGGCCCATCAACGCCGCCATGCGCATGGCGGGTCGCTCGTAGTCCGAGAAGGCGAGGTAGGTGACGGCCAGCGGAATGACACCGCCATGCGCGGCCATGCCGTTGGCCATGGCACCCATCAGGTGTTCGCGCACGCCGCAGTGCACATACGCGCCGCTGCGATCGGCCGGAGTGAAGGCCGCGAGGCGACGTTTGTGGCTGGTCGGCGCCTCGAGGTCGGCGCAGCCCACCATGCGCTCGGGCAACACGTCCGTGAGCAGGTCGTTGATCTCCGCCGAGATCATGATGCCGGCGGTCGAATCATTGCGCTGCGTGGCTTGCCGCTTGTAGGCGAGCAGTGTCTCGCGCCAGCCGTCGGGCAGTTCGCCGGCAATGACGCGATCGAACTCTGCGCGCTCGGCGGGCGAGAGCGCAGCGTGCCGTGCCTTCCACGCCGCGTGCTTTTCTGCGCTCCGGCAGCCGGCATCGCGCCAGGGCTGCAGCACCGACGCCGGCACCTCGAACGGCGCATGAGGCCAGTCGAGTTCCTTGCGGGCGATGTCCGCGTCTTCGGGATGCAGCCGCCCGCTGTGGCCGCCGCGCTGGCCCTGCAGCCGCGCAAGGCCGCGTGCGATCACTGTGCGGCAAGCAATCATCGACGGGCGAGGGTCGAGCTTCGCGGCAGCCAATGCGGCCGAAACCGCTTCGAGATCGTGGCCGTCAACTTCGATCACGTGCCAGTCCGCCACGCGAAAGCGCTCTGCCACGTTCTCGCTGATGGACAAGGCCGTGCTGCCGTCATCGGTGATGCGGTTGTCGTCCCACAGCAGCACCAGCTTGCCCAGGCGCAGATGTCCGGCCAGCGAGATCATTTCCTGGCCGATGCCCTCCTGCAGGCAGCCGTCGCCGACGAAGGCGTAGGTGTGGTGGTCGACCAGCCCGCTGCCGAAGCGCGCGTTGAGGTAGGCCTCTGCCACCGCCATGCCGAAGGCGTTCGCGATGCCCTGGCCCAAGGGGCCGGTGGTCACCTCGATGCCATGCTCGGGTGCGATCTCGGGGTGGCCTTCGCAGCGCGAGCCCATCTCGCGAAAGCGCTGCACCTGGTCTATCGAGATCGCCTCGTAGCCCGTCAGGTAGAGCAGCGCGTAGAGCAGCATCGATCCGTGGCCGTTCGAGAGAACGACGCGGTCGCGATCAGCCCACGTCGGGTCTGACGGCAGGAACTTCAGGTGACGCGTGTACAGCGCGGTGGCGATCTCGGCCATGCCGAGCGGCACGCCTTGGTGCCCTTCGCCCGCACGCACGATGGCATCGATCGCGAGAAAGCGGATCGCGTTGGCAAGCTGTGACAACGCAGGCTTGGCCACAGCGTCGGCACTCGGGGCAAGCACCGCACTCATGCGAGCGACCCTGCACTTTCTTCAAGCAGCTTCCATGCATCTTCGCCAAACTTGCCGCGCCAGTCCTTGTAGAAGGTGGTCTTGGCGAGCGTGGCCTTGAACGCCTTCTTGTCGGGCTCGATGAACTGGAGGCCCTTGGCCTGCAGATCGCCGCGCAGCGACTTGCTGAGCGCGGCGATGTCGGCGCGCTCGTCATCGGCGGACTTGTCGAACTCGCGGAAGACGATCTCCTGGATGTCCTTGGGCAGGCGGTCCACGGCCTTGCGATTGCCGAGGATCCAGTACGCGTCCCACACATGGTTGCTCAGGCTGCAGTACTTCTGCACTTCGTACAGGCGCGCCGTGGCGATGATCGCCAGCGGGTTCTCCTGGCCTTCGACCAGCTTGGTCTGCAGCGCCGAATACACCTCGTTGAAGTTGATCGGCGTCGGGCTGGCGCCCAGCGCGGTGAACAGCGTCGAGAGCATCGGGGCCGAGGGCACCCGCAACTTCAGGCCCTTCAGGTCGTCGGGGGTGTTGATGGGCTTGGTGGACGTCGTGATCTGGCGGAAGCCGTTGTCCCAGGGCTTGGACATGGTGAGCAGGCCCACCTTCTCGATCTGGCCGCGCACATACTTGCCGAGTGGGCCGTCCATCGCCTTCCACACCTGGTCGTAGTCGGTGAAGGCGAAGCCGGTGTTGACGATGCCGGCCGCCGGTACCAGCGTCGACAGGACCGAGCTGGCCTGGTTGAAGAACTCCACGCCCCCGTTGCGCACCTGCGCCAGCAGGTCCGTGTCCGAACCCAGCTGGTTGGCCGGGAACAGGCGGATCTCCAGGCGCCCCTTGGTCGCTTCCTTGATGCGCTCGATGGCTTCCTGCGCGCGCTTGTTGACGGGGTGGCTGGGGTCCTGTCCGGTGGCCAGCTTGTAGGTGAATTCGGCCGCATGCGCGCGCCGCGGCAGCATGGCGACGAGGGGCAGGGCGGCGGCGCCGGCCAGGCATTGCCGACGGGTCAGACTCACTCGCGAGGTTTCGGGCTTGGTCATCGTTTGTCTCCGTAGGGGTTGTGTGAAGCAGCCGATCAGTGGATCAACATGCCGCCGTTGACGTCCAGGGTGATGCCGGTGCAGTACTTGGAAAGCGGGCTCGCCAGGAAGACCACGCAGCCGGCGACGTCGGCCGGTTCGCCGATGCGGTTCAGCGGGATCTGGTCCAGGATGCCCTGCTTGCGGTCGTCGGGGATCAGGCCCTTGTTGATGTCGGTTGCGATGAGGCCCGGCGTGATGCAGTTGACGCGGATGCCATCGATGCCGAATTCGCGGGCCATCGCACGCGCCAGGCCCAGCACGCCGGCTTTGGCCGCCGAGTAGTGCGGGCCGCCCAGAATGCCGCCGCCGCGCTGCGCCGACACCGACGAGATGCAGACGATGGAGCCGGTCTTGGCCGCGCGCATCGCCGGCAGCACGGCCTGCGACATGTAGAGCGTGCCGCGCAGGCTCACGTCGAGCACCGCGTCGTAGTCCGCGCCGGTGATGTCGGCCGTCTTGCGCGGCTGGGTGATGCCGGCGTTGTTGACCAGGATGTCGATGCGGCCGCATTGCTCCACGGCTGCCTTGGCGGCGCGTTCGCAAGAGGCCTTGTCCGTGACATCGGCCACCAGGCCCACATGCTGCGGACCGAGCTTGGCGGCGGCGCCCGCCGGGTCGGCGCGTTCGAGGTCGAGGATCACGACGCGGGCGCCTTGCGCCGCCAGCATGCGTGCGGTGGCGAAGCCGAGTCCGTTGAGGCCGGCGCCGCCGGTGATGAGGGCTACTTTGTCTGCGAGAAGCATGTCGATCTCCAATGAAGGGTTGTGGTGTGTTGAATGAAAGGGTCCGGCCGGGGCTTCAGCCCAGCCACTTGCGGATGCGGTCGGCGAGCGCCTCGCGGCTGATGCCGTAGCGCTCGTGCAGGGTGGGCAAAGCGCCCGCGTCGAGGAAGGCATCGGGCAACCCGGCGAGCTCGAAGCCGGCCGGCTGCACCCGATGCCGCAGCAGCGCGCTGGCGACGGATTCGCCCAGTCCGCCGATGACGGAGTGGTTCTCCGCGACGACCACGAGGCGATGCTTGTAGCGGACGGCTTCGACGATGGCGGCCTCGTCGAGCGGCTTGATGGTGGGGCAGTGCAGCACGGCCACGCCGACGTTGTCGGCAGCCAGGTCCTGCGCGACTTCGAGCGCACGCATCGTCATGAAGCCGCTGGAGATGACCAGGACGTCATTGCCGTCGCGCAGCATCTTGGCCTTGCCGAGCTCGAACTTGTAGTCGTACTCGTCGAGCACCAGCGGCACGTTGCCGCGCAAGAGGCGCATGTAGACAGGCCCCTTGTGGGCTGCGATCTGCGGCACCGCCTGCTCGATGTCGAGCGCATCGCAAGGATCGACGATCGTCAGCCCCGGAATGCCGCGCATCATCGCGATGTCCTCGGTCGCCTGGTGGCTGGGGCCGTAGCCGGTGGTCAGGCCGGGCAGCGCGAAGCACATCTTGACGTTGAGGTTCTCCTCGGCGATGACCTGGTGGATGAAGTCATACGCGCGCCGCGTTCCGAACACCGCGTAGGTGGTCGCAAAGGGCACCAGGCCTTCCTTGGCCATGCCGCCAGCTGCGGCGAGCAACAGTTGCTCGGCCATGCCCATCTGGTGAAAGCGGTCCGGGTAGGCCTGCGCGAACAGGTGCAG
This sequence comes from Variovorax sp. YR216, assembly GCF_900107745.1. Lineage (GTDB taxonomy): Bacteria > Pseudomonadota > Gammaproteobacteria > Burkholderiales > Burkholderiaceae_C > Variovorax. The sequence goes on from NZ_FNRO01000007.1 coordinate 45,294, forward strand.
GTCGGTGTACTTGGCCAGGTCGGCGGTCATGCCGACGATGTCCGGACGCTGCGCGCCCAACTCGACCAGTGCCTTGCCGAAGGGCGCGGCCTTGACGCGCTGCCCTTCGGAGGCGATCGAGGCGATCATCGCCGAGGTGGTGAGGCGCGGCTTCTTTTCCGCAACGACGGTGTTCATGCGAGTGCTCCTTCGGTTTGTTGGGCGGCCGACCAGCTGTCGTCCAGGATCTGCAGCGCTTGCTGCCACTCGGGTGGGTCGACGCGGATGAAGTGGTTCTTCTCGCGCTGCTCGAGAAAGGGCACGCCCTTGCCCATCAGGGTGTCGAACAGGATCACGCGCGGCTTCGCCTCGGGCAGGTCGCGTGCGTTGCCGAAAGCCTTCAGCACCGCCTGCATGTCGTTGCCGTCCACGCGTTGCACGTCCCATCCGAAGGCCGCCCATTTGTCGGCCAGCGGCTCGAAGCCGAGCACCTTGCTGGAGGGGCCGTCGGCCTGCTGGTTGTTGATGTCGACCAGGCAGATGAGGTTCGACAGCCGGTGATGCGCAGCGCCCATGGCGGCTTCCCACACCGAGCCCTCGTCGAGCTCGCCGTCGGACATCGAGACGTAGACGAAGGCCGGGTTCTTCTTCTGGCGCAGGCCGAGCGCCATGCCCACCGCGATCGGCAGGCCCTGGCCGAGCGAGCCGCCCGACATCTCCATGCCCGGGGTGTAGGTGGCCATGCCCGACATCGGCAGGCGGCTGTCGTCGCTGCCGTAGGTCTCGAGTTCGCTCTCCTGGATGATCCCGCCTTCGATCAGCGCCGCGTAGAAGGCGATGGCGTAGTGGCCATGCGAGAGCAGGAAGCGATCGCGGCCTTCCCACTCGGGCTCGTCGGCACGGTAGTTGAGCGCATGGCCATAGGCCACGGCCAGCACATCCGCCCACCCGAGCGCCTGGCCGATGTAGCCCTGGCCCTGGACCTCGCCCATGCGCAGGGCAAAGCGGCGGATGCGGTAAGCCCGCTCGCGAAGATTCGTCGTCAGATCAGACATGGGAGTCCTTGTGTTGAAAGTCGGTGAGGGGAGGGGCTCAGAGCAGCCCGATGGAGAACCAGGGCACGAAGGCCACGATGAGCAGGCCGATCAGCAGCGCGCCGAGATACGGCCAGATGCGGCGCAGGGCGACGTCGGGGTTGGCGCGGCCGATCGTGCAGGCGGCGTAGTAGCCCAGGCCGAAGGGCGGCGCGAAGAGGCCGATGCCCATGGCCAGGATGATCACCATCGCGTAGTGCACTTCATGCACGCCGATCGCCTTGGCGACCGGGAACAGCAGCGGCGCGAAGAGGACCATCGCGGGGATGCCTTCGAGCACGCTGCCAAGCACGATGAAGGCCGCGATCGACACCAGCAGGAAGCCGTACTTGCCGCCCGGCACGCTGGTCATGAGGTCTGCCAGGCTGTGCGAGAAGCCCGATTGCGTCAGTGCCCACGACATGCCTGTTGCGGTGCCGATGATGAAGAGGATCGCGCCGGACAGGGCCGCCGTATCGACCAGCATCGGATAGAGACGGCGCCAGTCGAAGCGGCGATAGATGAACAGGCCCGCGACGACGGCGTAGGCAATGCCGATGGTCGACACCTCCGTGGCGGTCGCCACGCCTTCGACCACGGCGGTGCGGATCAGCACCGGCAGCAACAGCGCCGGCAACGAGATCAGCAGCGTGCGGCCGATGACGCTGAAGGGCGCGCGCTTCAGGCCGTGCGCAATTTCTGCGCTGCGATAGCGGGCCAGCAAGGCCAGCATCACCGCCAGTACCACGCCCGGCAGCAGGCCGCCGGTGAATAGCGCGCCGATCGAGATGCCCGCGACCGAGCCGATGGTGATCAACACCAGCGAAGGCGGCACGGTCTCGGCCATGGCGCCGGATGCAGCGAGCAGCGAAATCAGTTCGCCTTCGTCGTTGCCGCGCTTCTTCATCTCCGGCAGCAGCACAGGGGCCACGGCGGCCATGTCGGCCGTCTTGGCACCCGAGATTCCGGACACCAGCAGCATCGCCCCGAGCAGCACGTAGTTCAGGCCGCCCCGCACATGGCCCAGCAGCGAAGCCAGGAAGTCGACCATCGCCTTGGCCATGCCGGTCATTTCGACCAGGTGCCCGAGCAGGATGAACAACGGCACCGCCAGCAGGATCAGCGAGCTCATGCCCTCGTCGATGCGGCCGCTGACCACTGCCAGTGGCGTGGACGTCACGCAGAGCAGGAAGGCCACCGTCGCCATGCCGAAGCAGAACGCGATCGGCACGCCGAGCAATACGCCGGCGCCCAGCAGCAGCGCGAAGAAGATGACGAGGTTCCAGTTGCCGACCGACTGCAACCAGCCCGAGCCGAAGTAGAGCGCGATGGCGAGCGCCGCGATCGTGGCCGCCACGCCGACGAGATCGGCGATGCCGACGCGGGTCAGGCGCAGCAGGCCGAGGGCAATCATCAGTGCGGCGCCGGCAGGCACCGCCGCGGCGCGGATCGTGTTCGGCCACGACAGGGCCGGCGTCTGCACGATCCATTCGTCGGCTGCGTACTCGGTCATCGGACCGATCAGGATCACGAGCATCAGGCAAGGCACCGCGATCGCCAGGGTTTCCGCCCAGGCCCTGGCCCGAGGGCCCCAGCGCGACACCAGCGCGGTGGTGCGCATGTGCGAGCCGCGGCGCAAAGCGACGGCCGCGCCCAGGTTGGCAAGCCAGAGGAACAGGATCGACGCGAGTTCGTCGGCCCAGGGAATCGGGCTGTTGAAGATGAAGCGCATGATCACGCCCGCCAGCAGCACCACCACTTCGCCGACGACCAGCGCGGCGGCGGGAATCTCGATGGCGTGGCCGAGCCACGATTCGGCGCGCGCCAGCAGGGAATCGTCCGGGTGCACGGGGTGTGCTTCGAGCAGCGCGGTGCTCACTTCAGGCTCCCGACACGGGCTTGCGGCATGGCGCGACCTTGGGCCGCATGGGTGGCATGGTTCGGCATCTCGCTTGTCTCCTTGAACTTGTGGATCGGTACGGATCGATGTTCGGCGCGCAGGCACTTGACGACAAGCGAAGAGTTGTCAGCCTAAGATGACAGGAATTCATCTGACCTGAGGGTTCCCCCGATGGCTTCCATTCCTCCCTTCGTAAACCTCCAGGCTTTCGAGGCCGTGGCCCGTCGCCGCAGCTTTGCGCTCGCTGCTGCCGAGTTGCACCTCACCGCTTCCGCGATCAGTCATCAGGTTGCGCGGCTCGAATCGCAACTGGGCGTGCGCCTGTTCGAACGCAGCGCGCACGGCGTGCGTCTGAGTGCAGCGGGCGAGCAATACCTCTCGCGCGTGAGCGGCGCGCTGCACGCGATCGGCGCGGCGAGCGACGACCTGCGCCTGGGTGTGCGCAACAGCCTCTATGTGCACTCCACGCCCAGCTTCGCGAGCCTGTGGCTGCTGCCGCGCCTGCCCGCCTTTGCGCAGGCGTACCCCGACATCGCGCTCAACCTGTCGGCCGCGCACACCCACAGCGACTTCGCACTCGGGCAGGCGGACATCGACATTCGCTACGGCGTGCCGCAGTGGCCCGACCTCGTGATCGAACCACTGTTCGAGGAACAGATCGTGCCGCTGGCGAGTCCCGCCTTCATTCGCCAGCACCGCCTCAAGCGGCCGGAGCAGCTGCTGGAGGTTCCGCTGATCCAGAGCAACGTCAGCGTGGTGCAGTGGTCGGACTGGTTCAAGGCCCACACCAACAAGCGCGCACCCGAACGCTTCGCCCTTCGCTTCGACCGCGCGATGATGTCGCTCGACGCCGCTGCGCAGGGCCTGGGCGTGGCCCTGGAGAGCTACACGATTGCGGGACGGCACATGGCCGAGGGAAAGCTCAAGCCCATCCTGAGCCTGGACAAGGCCGTGCGCGTCAAGGCGCACTTCGTCGTGTACCCGGCGCGCCATGCGAAGCGCGCGCCGGTCGAGGCGTTCCTGTCATGGCTCCACGGCGAGGCTGCAAGCACAGGGCCGCGCCCTGCAGCCTGAAGATCACGGAAAGGCAACGTCCTCGAGCGTCGAGAAAAGAACCTGGAAGATCTCCCTCGTCGTGACCGAACCCTGCGCGTCCTTGCGGAGCTGGATGAGTTGCTGCGCGTCGGGCAGGCCGGCGGGTATCACCATCGTGCCGCCCGGCTTCAACTGGTAGATCAGCGCCGGCGGAATCAGCTCGGGAGCGGCCGTCACCATGATCTTGTCGAATGGCGCATGTTCGGGCCAGCCATGGCAACCGTTCCCGACCCTGATCTCGACGTTGTCGCACCCCTGGTCGGCCAGTCGATGCGCGGCCTGCTCGGCCAGTTCTTCGATGATCTCGACAGTGAAGACGCGGTGCGCGAGTTCCGACAGGATGGCCGACTGGTAGCCCAGTCCCGTACCGATCTCGAGCACCGTGTCGGTCGGCTGCACGCCGAGCAGGTCGGTCATCACGGCGACGATGAAGGGTTGCGAGATCGTCTTGCCATAGCCGATTGGCAAAGGTGTATCGACGTAGGCATAGGGCCGCAGTTCGAGCGGCACGAACGCGTGGCGCGGCACCGTGGCCACGGCGTTCATGACCCTCGGATCCAGCGCCGCCTTGTCCAGATACGTGGTCGAGAACACCGTCTTGGCGGCGATCTCGGCCAGCATGCGCTGCCGCAGCATCGTGAAGTCGGGTTCGCTCATGGTGCCTTCCGGCATGCCGGGACGGGCCTATTCGCTCGGCGTGCGAATGTTGGGGAACGCGTGAGCCATCTCCTTGCGTTGCATATCGGCGTCGTACCAGCAGAGCGCGCCTTCCTGTTCATCGCGCGTCAGCTTGTGCGTGCCGTCGCAGAAGGGCTGGCTCGCCGACAGGCCGCAGCCGCAGATGAATTTCGTCTCGCCGCCGATGTCGACCGGATAGGGCTTGCTGCGCGTGCGCATGACCAGTCTCGCCATGATTGCCTCCACAAGGTTGGACGCGGCGAAGACGCGTTCAACCGGCAATTTGAGCAAAGCGCGCCGGCAACTTCAACCCGGAGACCCTGATGGGCAAGGAGGCACTCGGCCGGGCCGGGCCTCCGGCTCATTCCAGCGTGACATTCGCCTTCTTCACCAGCCTGGCATAGCGTTCCTGCTCGGACTTGAGGAACTTGCCGGCTTCTTCCGGTGTGTTCAGGATCAGGACGTCGTCGCGTTTTGCAAAGCCGGCCTTGACGTCGGGATCGTTGAATGCGGTGGCAAATGCATCGTGGAGGCGCTTGACCTGTGCCGGCGGCAGGCCCTTGGGGCCGATGACTGCAAACCAGCCGGCGACATCGACGCCCGGGAACCCCTGTTCGGCGATGGTGGGCACGTCGGGCAGCGATGGCACGCGTTCCTTGCCCATCACGCCGATGGGCCGCAGGGCGCCGGACTTGATCTGACCCTGCACGGCGGCGACAGCGCCCACGCCCATCTCGACCTGGCCGCCCACGATGTCGGTGATCATGGGTCCCATCCCCTTGTAGGGGATATGGCGCGCCTTCACGCCCGCTTCATCGACGAACATCTCGCCGGCGAGGTGAATGATCGTTCCGTTGCCCGAGGACCCGTAGTTGAATTCGCCCGGCCTGGCCTTCATCAGGGCCTGGAGTTCCTTCGCATTTTTGGCGCTCACCTTGTTCGGGTTGACGACCAGCACGAACGGCGAGCCGCCCACGATGGTGATGGGCGTGATATCCGCGAGGCTGTCGTAAGGCAGCTTCTTGAAGACGCTCGGATTGACCGAGTGATTGTTGGAGACGACGGAGATCGTGTTGCCGTCCGGCGCCGCCTTGACCAGGTTCTGCGTCCCCGTGATCCCACCGGCACCGGGCTGGTTCTCGATGACCACCGGCTGCCCGTCGAGCGCCTTCGTGAGCGCGACCTGCGCGGAGCGGACGATGACGTCCACGCCCGATCCGGCGCTGACGGGCAGGATCACGCGCAAGGGCATGGAGGGCTGGGCGGCTGCAGTGCCGGCGAAGCTGGCGGCCAGCGCTGCGGCGCCGAGCGCGAGCAGCGAGCGGCGGCCAATGGTCTTGAAATGCATGTCTGTCTCCTTCTGATGGGTATGGAACGAATGGCGGAACTGGCGCGTCACGCCGCCTTCTTCAGCCGGGCGAGCACCTCTTCGGTGTGTTCGCCGATCCTGGGCAGCGGCATGCGAACGCCGGGGCGACGGCCGCCCATCGTCAGGGGCAGCAACACCACCTCGGTGCTTCCGCCGTCGTCCGTCGTCATCGGGACGAGACCACCGCTCTGCTTGAGATGGGGGTCGTTCACCAGTTGCTCGGGCCGGGAGATCGGGGCGTAAGGGATGCCTGCGGCCTCCAGCTTCGAGGTCAGCTCGCCGACACGATGGTTGGCCAGGATGGCGCCAAGTTCCTCCAGCAGTTGAGGACGCACGGCCACGCGCGCCGCGTTGTCGGCGTACTCCGGACGGGCCGGCAGGTCGGTGCGTTCCAGCACGCGGCACAGCGTGTTGAACTGCTTGTCGCTCACCGCGCCGATGAACAGTTGATCGCCATCCGCGAGCGAGAACACGTCGTAGACGCTCCACGCCGACACGCGCGAAGGCATCGGCGGCGGCGGCTCGCCGGTCATGAGGAACTGCTGCATGTGCTGCGAAGACAGGAACACGCAGTTCTCGAACAGCGCGCTCTGCACCTCCTGCCCGCGGCCGGTGCGATCGCGCTCGCGCAGCGCCGCGAGCACGCCGATGGCGCCGAACATGCCGCCCATGATGTCGTTGACGCTGGTGCCGGCGCGAAGTGGTCGACCCACCGGCCCCGTCATGTACGAGAGCCCGCCCATCATCTGCACCACTTCATCGAGCGCCAGCCGCTTTTCGTAGGGGCCGGGCAGGAAGCCCTTGTGGCTCACGCAGATCAGGCGCGGGTACTTCTTCGACAGCGTCTCGTAGTCGAGGCCGAGTTCGCTCATGAGGCCGGGACGGAAGTTCTCGAGCACCACGTCGCAGCTTCCGGCCAGTTCGGCAGCGGTCTGGCGGCCGGCTTCGCTGGTGATGTCCAGCACCACGCTCTTCTTGTTGCGATTGAAGCTGCGGAAGAAGCCGATGCCCAGGCCCGGCAGCTTGCGCGTCTTGTCGCCGCCCGGAGGCTCGACCTTGATGACCTCGGCGCCGAGGTCCGCGAGGATCATCCCGCAGGTGGGGCCCATCACCATGTGGGTGAATTCGAGGACGCGGATGCCGGCGAGCGGCAGGGTGTTGTCTTGGTTCATGGTGTGGAGGGAGGTCAGGCGGTTGCAGGGGTCGCGAAAGTCCGGGGCAGCCCGGCGCGCCAGAGCGTGCCGTGCGTCGGCTCGCCTTCGAGCCAGCCAGCCACCTTGGCGCGCAGCGTCAGCAGCGCGGGAATGTCCAGGCCGGTATCGATGCCCATGGCTTCCAGCATGAACGCGAGGTCTTCGGTGGACGCGTTGCCGCTCGCGCCCGGCGCGTGCGGGCAGCCGCCGATGCCGGCGAGCGAAGCGTCGAAGCGGCCGACACCCAGTTGCAGCGCGGCGTGCACATTGACCAGCGCCAGGCCGCGCGTGTCGTGGAAGTGCCCGCAACAGAAGCGGTCGCCCGCGATCTTCAGCGCCTTCTCGAACAGACGGCTGACCGAGGCCGGATCGGCATAGCCGACGGTGTCCGCCAGACTCACGCGGTCGGCGCCCGCGTCCAGCAGCGCCTGCATCAGGCGAAGGACTTCGGTCTCTTCGACGTGCCCCTGGATCGTGCAGCCGAACGCGGTGCCGACCCCGCCTTCGATCAGCGTCTTCCTGCCCGCGGCATCGCGCGCGGCGCGGATGCGGCCCAGTTCGGCGACCACGTCGTCCGGCGTCTTGTGCAGATTGGCGAGGCTGTGGGCGTGACTCGCCGAGAGCGGCAGGATCATCAGGTCGGCGTCGCCGTCGAGGGCGCGTTCGGCGCCGCGCAGATTCGGAACGAGCACGGATGCGAACAGGCCCGGCAGCGTCTTCGCATAGGCAAGGACTTTCTCGGTGTCGGCGAGCTGGGGCATCAGCTTGGCCGGCACGAAGGATCCAACCTCGATCTCTGTTTGACCGGCTTGCACGGCGTCACGAAGCCATTCGCGCTTGTGTTCGGTCGAGACGACGGTGGCAATGCTCTGCAGGCCGTCGCGAAGACCGACTTCGCGAATGACGACCTTTCGGGGCAGGGAAGCGAGGGGGGCTGTCATGAGGCGTGTCTCCGGTGGTCCAGCTGTTTGCCGAACTTTAGAGTTGCCCGTGTCGCTGGTGAAGCGATAAATTGTCGAGTTTGTATTTCCAATCGGGAAAGTCTGACCATGCGCGACCTGGACCTCACGACATTGCGGCTGTTCGTGGCCGCCTGCGATCACCGCAACATCGCCCGGGCGGGGGAGCAGGAACACATCGGCTCGTCGGCGATCAGCAAGCGGCTGGCCCAGTTGGAAGCGCAGGTGCATGCGCCGCTTTTCGAGCGTCACCGCCGCGGCGTGGTGCCGACGGCCGCAGGCGAAATCCTTCTCGAACACGCACGCGCCATGCTGGCCACCGCGGACAGGGTCGCGCGGGACATGGCTGCCTACCGGCATGGCATCAAGGGGCAGGTTCGCATGCTCGCGTCCGTGTCATCGATCACCGAGTCGCTGCCCGATGACATCGCCACCTTCCTGCAGCGGCCCGAGCATGCGCAGATCCGCGTGGACATCGAGGAACGCAACAGCGGCGAGTTGGTCAGCGCGCTTCGCGAAGGCCTGGCGCCCGTGGGCGTGTGCTGGGACGCCGCGGACCTGGAGGGACTGCAGACCCGGCCCTATCGGGGCGACGAGCTTGGCATCGTGGTGCACGCGGACCATCCCCTGGCCAGGCTCAAGGCCTGCACCTTTGCCCAGACACTGGACCACGACCACGTGGGCCTGCCGGCCAACACGGCAGTGCATACGATGCTCGCCCGTGCCGCTGCGATCATCGGCAAGCCGATCTTCTATCGGGCCGTCGTCTCGACATTCGATGCGTCGCTGCGTTGTGTTGCAGCCGGACTGGGCCTTGCGGTGGTTCCCAAGCAGATCGCGGAGATGTCGCGGGACCCTGCGCGAACCAAGGTGGTCACGCTCAAGGAGGCGTGGGCGAAAAGGCGATTCGCCATCTGCTACCGGGACTTCGATCAGCTCTCTCCTGCGGCGAGACTGCTGGTGGATCACCTGAGCGCGTCGCCGGTACCCACTTCAGGTCTACCCAGACTGGTGGATGCGCGCAAGCGGCGTGGGTCCTAGCCTGTCCTCTTCAACGATCATTGGAGAAGCGCCATGGCATTGAGCGACGAGGCCAGGAAGGAGGGCATCGCACTCGCCCTGTCCGGTGGGGGATTCCGCGCCGTGCTGTTTCATGTCGGGGTGCTCCGGCGCCTCAACGAACTGGGTGTGCTGGCCAGGCTCGCGCGCATCTCCAGCGTGTCCGGCGGGTCGATCACCGCGGGCGTTCTCGCGCTGCACTGGTCGCGTCTGCGCTTCGACGCCAACGCACAGGCCTCGAACTTCATCGACGAGGTCGAGGCGCCACTCCGGGATTTCTGCTCCCGGAACATCGACGTCGGCTCGGTCATTTCCGGCGCGCTCAATCCTTTCCGGTCCGCGGGCGAGGAGGTGGCGAACGCGTACCGCAAGTACCTGGGCATGGGCGCGTCGCTGCAGGATCTGCCGGACGCGCCGCGCTTCGTGTTCAACGCCACCAACTATGCGACCGGCGTGAGTTTCCGATTCTCGAAGCCCTTTGCCGGCGACTACCGCATCGGGCTGATCCGCCAGCCCCAGTTCGACGTCGCGACGGCGGTCGCCTGCTCCAGCGCCTTTCCGCCGGTGCTCGCGCCGATCGAGCTGGACGTGGACCCGGGGCTGTTCGAGAAGACCGATGGGGCCGACCTGTGGCCGCAGGAGGATTTCCGCCGCCGCCTGCTGCTTGCAGACGGCGGGGTCTACGACAACCTCGGGCTCGAGACCGTGTGGGGTCGCTACACCACCGTGCTGGCGAGCGACGCGGGCAAGCCGTTCGAACTCGATGCGGGCATGGCAAGCCTTGCACCCAAGCAGATCTTCAGGGTCATGGACATCGGGCTGAACCAGGCGCTGGCGTTGCGCAAGCGCATGCTGATCCGGGAGTACGAGCGCAAGACGGTCGCTGGGGCGTTCTGGGCCATCAATACGCCCATCGGGGACTTCGAGGCACCGGGCGCGCTACCCGTTGCTGCGGAGAAGATCACCGATCTCAGCAGCATCCGTACGCGCCTGGACCGGTTCACGGAGCAGGAGCAATGCGAGCTGATCAACTGGGGCTATGCGGTCAGCGACGCGGCAGTCCGCGCCCGGGCGCCGGAGATCGTCACGCACCCGCTGCCCGCGGCGCTGCCGTATGCGCGCTTCCCGCTTCAATGACGTGGGCGCCGTTCCTAGCCGACGATCTTCTGCACGCTCGAGCCGCGAAGCAGCTCCGTCCCACCCGACTCGATGGCGCCATCGACGAACACCAACGAGTTCGTCGCCCTCGTGACCCGGGCGCGGGCTTCGAGGAACTGCCCTTCGCGCGCCGCAGCGAGGAACTGCGTGTTGAGCTGCACCGTCACGCATGCGCGCCTGCCGACGGCCTCCCAGGCGACGGCGCTGACGACGTGATCGAAGAGCGCGCAGAACCCGCCTCCATGTACGAAGCCCGCCGGATTCAGATGTTCTGGCGTGGCAAGAATGCCGTAGGCCCAGCCGTCGTTCTCTTTTCGGGTCCAGATGGGGCCGATGCGGTCTGCGAAGCCACCCAGCGAGCGTTGCTTCCAGCCGGCTGCTTGCAGTGCTTCCATTCGCTCAGGCAAATCGTTCATGTCCGCTTTCAAACGTGGTTCGCCGTCACTGCGCGAGGCCCGCAGCCTCCTCCTGCATGTCCGTCGCCAGGGCTTGCACTTTTGACGCAGTCAACGTGTCCGCCACACCCAGCGCGGCAATCGCGTGCGTCACGCGGCGATGCGCATCGAGGATCGGAACGGCCAGAACCGAGATGCCGCTGATGTAGTTGCCACGATCGATGGCGAACCCCTTGCGCTGGACCGCTTTCACTTCCTTCAGCCAGGTCTCGAACAAAGGCGGGTTCTCCCAGTGCAGCGACTTGAACTGGCGGGCGAGCTCGCTATCGCTCAAGCCCGCGTAGTGGGCGACGATCCGCCCGGTCGCGCTGGTGAGGGCGGGCACCCTGCTGCCCACTTCCACATACAGGCGGAACGGCCCTCGTGACCGCGCCAGGGCCAGCACCACGAGGTCGTCGAGGCCGGAGACCTTCATCCCGATCGTGGTGACGTTCCACCGCTCGGCAATGCGGTCGAGCGCGCTCTGCACACGCATGGGGAAGGGGTTGTTCTCCACCACGCTGCGCGCGAGGGACAGCACGCCGACATCGAGGCTGTATCGCTTCGTCCCGGCCTCGACCTTGACCATTCCTTCTTCGACCAGAACGCGAAGGATGTGAAGGCAGGTGCTCGTCACCAGATCGAGCTCCTCCGAGATCGCCTTGAGCGTCATCGGCTCGGCGTTCGCGGCCAGCAACCGAAGGATGGCGAGCGCGCGGGAAACCGCAGGCACGGGGCGAACGCGAGGGCCTTTGACGGGCGGAGATGCAGGTGCTGCGACAGGCATGGGAATGGCGGATCACGAGGTTGGCGAAGCATACGACGCTTTGTTGCGCGCACCCCTCCGTGACGCGCTGCACCGCCCTGGCTGCCTGACCCAGTCTTTTCAATAATTGTCTATAGACAATTCATAGACGCTATTGACAATTAAAACGCGGGCGAGCAAAGTCTCTCCATCACGAGCAACGAGAGACAGCGATGACGAGACTGACGCAGTTCACCTCCTACGCGGACGCGCAAGCGCACTGCAGCACCGCAGGCCTATGGGAGCTTTTCGACGGCGATGCGACGCGCATGAACATTGCGCACGAGTGCATCGATCGCCATGTGGATGGAGACAACGAGGCCGTGGTCCTCGTGCGTGCCAACGGGGAAGACGAGGCGCTGAGCTTCCGGCAGATCTCGGAGGGTTCGTCGCGATTCGCTCACTTCCTCGCGGAGGAGGGCATCCGGGCGGGCGACCGCGTGGCCGTGATGCTCGAGCCCTCGCTGGCCTTCTACGTGGCGATCTTCGGCGCGATCAAGCTGGGTGCGATCGCGGTTCCGCTGTTCACGCTGTTCGGCCCGGACGGCATCCGCCTGCGCGTGCAGGACTGCAAGCCCAGGCTGCTCGTGACGAACCCCGAGAAGGCGGAGGTCGTGCCGGCGTCCGACGATCTGAAGGTGGTGGTCGCCGACGAGGCCTTCATCGGCTCGCTCGATCGCTTCTCTCCACGCTTCGAAGTCAACACCCGGGCGGATGATCTCGCGATCTTCCAGTACACCTCCGGCACCACGCGGGAGCTGCCGGATGCGGTCAAGCACACGCACCGGGCCATCGTCACGCTGATGCTCGCCGCGTTGTACGGCACCGGCGTGCGACCGGGCGACCGCTTCATGTGCCCTTCATCGCCGGCCTGGGGGCATGGGCTCTGGCACGGCACGCTGGCGCCACTCGCCATGGGTGTGACGATCGGCGCCTACGCAGGCAAGTTCAATGGCGAGCGGTTGCTGCAGGCGCTGGCGTCGCACCGGTTCAACAACCTGTCGGCGGCCGCAACCCACTACCGGATGATGCGCAACTCGGGCGCGGCGTCGAAGTATGCGTACGCCCTCGACAAGGTGTCGTTCACCGGCGAGCCGATCGACAGCGAGACCGCTGCGTTCATCGAGGCGACCTTCGGCCACAAGGCCTGCAGCATGTACGGCACCACCGAGATCGGCGTGTGTCTGGTGTCCTATCCCGGCGCACCGGATTTCCCGGTCAAGTCGGGATCGCTCGGGAAGCCGATCCCCGGTCTTCGAGTGCAGGTGCAAGACGTCAATGGCAAGCCTTGCGCGCCCGGTGTGACCGGCGAGCTGAAGCTCTGGCGCCGTGGCGAATGGGTCGCGACGAAGGATCTTGGGCGTGTCGACGAAGACGGCTACTTCTGGCACGGCGGCCGCGCGGACGACGTGATCATCTCGGCCGGCTGGACCATCGGCGCGGTGGAGGTCGAGGACGCGATCCTCAAGCACCCCGACGTCAAGGAGGCCGCGGCCATCGGCGTGCCCGACGCGCTGCGCGGACTGGTCGTCAAGGCCTTCGTGGTCTCGGACCGCCCCGCGGGCGAGCAATTCATCGAGGAAATCCAGGACGCGGTCCGCACGCGCCTGAGCCAGCACGAGTACCCGCGGCAGGTGGCATTCGTCGCCGAGCTGCCGAAGACGCCCGCCGGAAAGATTCACCGGAAAAAGCTGCGCGAGCAGGAAGCCGCCGGCGCAACCGCCCATTCGTAATCCCCCATTTATTCAACAGGAGACGGCATGTCCACCACCACCACCACCAACGAAAGAACCTTCCCGAAGATCACCGACAACGGCCTGGACGAGCTGCGAGAGCGCATCGGACAGAAGATTGGCGCAACGGCCGAGCCGTGGTGCTACGAAGCGACGCGCGACAACATCCGCCACTACGCGCACGGTATCGGCGACGACAACCCCCTGTGGTGTGAACCGGACTATGCCGCGAAGACGAAGTACGGCGGCATCATCGCGCTGCCGAGCTTCCTGTTCTCGACGAGCCGGATCGTCTCGGGCTATGTGGGCGGCCTGCCAGGTGTCCACGCCATGTGGTCGGGCGCCGACTGGGAATGGCACAAGCCGGTCCATCGCAACGACACCATCCGGACCGAGGCCTACCTCAAGGACCTGATCGAGCACCAGACCCGCTTTGCCGGCCGCGCGGTGCAGCAGATCTATCACGTCGACTTCTTCAACCAGGAAGGCGACAAGGTGGCCGAGGCGGACAGCTGGTGCTTCCGCACCGAGCGCGACCATGCGCGCGAGCAGGGCAGCAAGTACAAGGAAGTGCGTGCACGTGCGCCGCGCCGCTATTCGACCGAGGAGATCCAGGAGGCCTACAAGCTCTACGCCAAGGAAGAAGTCCGCGGCAGCACGCCCCGCTACTGGGAAGACGTGAAGGAAGGCGAAGCGCTCCCGGTGATGTTCAAGGGCCCGATGACCGTGACCGGCTTCATCGCCTATGCGCAAGGCTGGGGCGGTCTCTACATTCGCGCCAACAAGCTGGCGTGGAAGCTCATCGACGCGCACCCCGGCGTCGGCATCACGAACCGCTTCGGCATTCCGGACGTGCCGGAGCGCGTGCACTGGGAAGAGGACTTTGCCCTGGAGGTCGGCGCACCGGGCGCCTACGACTACGGCCCGGAACGCACCTCGTGGCTCACGCACCACCTGACCAACTGGATGGGCGACGACGGGTTCCTGCGCAAGGCGCATTGCAAGATCCGCCGCCACAACCCCGAGGGCGACATGCTGTTCATCAAGGGCTACGTCAAGCGCAAGTTCATCGAGAACGGACGTCATCTCGTGGAGATCTCCCAGGAGGCCCACAACCAGGACGACGAGCTGTCGGTCATCGGATCAGGCGTCGTGGAGCTCCCCACGCGCGGCTGAGTCGCCTCGCCCCGGCCGGGGCGAAGGCAGGATCGCAAACCGGATGGCCCGGCAGGCCGGCTCGCGCCGACTGCCGCGGCAATCCCTATCGGATCTGTTATGCCAAATACTTCAAGGCGCGGTGCCGATGGGCACGGGGCGCTCGCGGGGCTGCGGGTCATCGACCTGTCCAGGGTCCTTGCCGGCCCCTTGTGCACCCAGATCCTTTCCGATCACGGCGCCGACGTGATCAAGATCGAGCCGCCGAACGGCGACGAGACCCGCACGCTCGGACCGCCCTTCAATGACGACGGCGACGCGGCCTACTTCACGGCGGTCAACCGGGGCAAGCGCGCCTTGGCGCTGAACCTCGCGCACCCCGAAGGCCGTGAAACGCTGCTGCGTCTTCTGCAGGACGCCGATGTGCTCGTCGAGAACTTCATCCCGGGCACGATGCAGCGCTGGGGGCTGGATTTCGAGGACGAACTGAAGCCGCGCTTTCCCGGCCTCATCTACTGCGCGATCTCGGGCTTCGGCGCGGATGGACCGCTGGGCGGCCTGCCGGGCTACGACGCCGTGCTGCAGGCCATGTGCGGGCTCATGAGCGTCAATGGCGATCCTGCCTCGGGCCCGACGCGCATGGGCATTCCGATCGTCGACCACCTGACCGGCTACACCGCGCTGACGGGCATCCTGCTGGCGCTGCACCACCGCGATCGCACGGGCCTCGGCCAGCGCGTGGAGGCGACGCTGTTCGACACCGCGTTGAGCCTGCTGGTGCCGCATGGCGCGAACTGGATGCACTCGGACCAGGTTCCCGGCCTGCTCGGCAGCGCGCATCCGAACATCGCGCCCTACGACAAGTTCCAGTGCGAAGACGGACAGGTGTTTCTCGGAATCCTCAACGACCGCCAGTTCGCGAAGTTCTGCGCCGTCATGGATCTCCAGGGACTGCCGGGCGATCCGCGCTTCGCGACCAATGCGGCGCGCCTGCAGCATCGCGATGAACTGCGGCGACGGATCGAAGGCGTGCTGCAAGGCTGGAAGCGCGAGTCGGTGTGCAGCGCGCTGATGCGAAGCGGCGTGCCGGTCGGGCCGGTGCACACCGTGCCGGAGGCCTTTGCACAGGCGCATGCAGCGCATCGCGGCATGAGCGTGAGCATCGATGGCTACCGGGGCATCGGTGTGCCCGTGCGCCTTTCGCGAACACCGGGCCGGCCGGGCCAGCCTCCTCCGCGCTTTGGCCAGCACGCGCAGGAGGTGCTCGGTGAAGCGGGATTCGACCAGGGACAGATCAGCCATCTGCAGGCCATCGACATCTGTCCGGAAGCGGTGCCCTGAACAAGGGTGATCGCGGAAACAACCAACAAAGGAGACACTGCAATGAAACGGATCGTCAGCATCTTGGTTGCGCTCGTCGCGCTCTTGGGTTCTTCCTTCGTGGTGGCGCAGGCCTATCCTACGAAGCCGATACGCATCATCGTTCCCTACCAGGCGGGGCAGGGGACTGATGTCGCGACCCGCTATCTGGCCGAGCACCTGGGGCGTGCACTGGGCCAGCCCCTGGTGATCGACAACCGGGCGGGCGCCGGCGGAAACATCGGTGCCGCCGAGGTCGCGCGGGCCGCTCCCGATGGCTACACGCTGCTCATGGGGACCAACGGCACCCATGTGCTCAACCAGTTTCTCTATCCATCGATGCCGTTCGATCCCGAAAAGGACTTCGAGGCGGTGGCGCTGGTCAGCACCTTTCCGATGGTGATCCTCGCGAATCCGAACGCGCCCTACAAGAACCTGGCGGACCTGCTCGCGGCCGCGAAGGCGCGGCCCGACGCCGTCGACGTGGGTCTGCCGAGCACGACGTCGCGCCTGGTGCTCGAGCTTATCCAGAAGCAGGGCGGCGTCGTGATGCGGTCCGTCCCCTACAAGGGCTCCGGCACCTCCATGACCGATCTGATGGGTGGGCAGGTGCTGGTCGGCATCGACACGGCCAGCGCGGCGCGGCCCTTCATCGCGAACGGCAAGCTCAAGGCGCTGGCAGTGACGTCGCTCAATGACTCGGCGCTCCTGCCGGGGACGAAGCCGGCGGCCAGCCAGGGGCTGGAGGGATTCCAGGTCGTCGCGTGGAATGGGCTCTACGCACCGCGCGGGACACCGGCGGCGATCGTCCAGAAGCTCAATGCGGAGATCGCAAAGATCCTGGCGCAGCCCGAAGCGCGGCAGCGTCTGCTGGATCTCGGCCACGAGCCGGCCGGCGGGACGCCCGAGAGCCTCGACCGCTTCGCGCGCAGCGAACGCGAGAAGTGGGGGCCGCTCATCCGAAGCGCCGGGATGAAGCTGGAGTAGGCGGCGGCGTCACAACGCCTCTTCCTCGTGCCAGCGGTCCTTGGCCAGCATCACTTCGTGATGTCCCGCGCCCGCAGGAATCATCGGAAAGCAGTTCTCCTGCGGCGCGACCTGCACATCGAGGAAGAACGGGCCGTCGAAGGCCAGGCATTCGGCGAGCGCGTCGTCCAACTCGCGCGGATCCGCGACACGGCGTGCGCCCCAGCCGAAGGCCTTCGCCAGCGCCACGAAGTCCGGCAGCGCGGCGTTCCAGCTGTGCGACAGCCGGTTGCCATGGTTCAGCTCCTGCCACTGGCGCACCATGCCCATGTAGCCGTTGTTGCTGAGCACCAGCTTGACGGGCGTTGCGTGCTGCACCGCGGTCGAGAGCTCCTGGATGTTCATCAGCACGGAGGCATCGCCGCTCACGCAGACCACCAGCGCATCCGGATGCGCCACCTGCGCGCCGATCGCGGCCGGGAGGCCATAGCCCATGGTGCCCGCGCCGCCGGAGGTCAGCCAGCGCGCGGGCCGCTCGAAGCGCAGGTACTGCGCGGCCCACATCTGGTGCTGGCCCACGTCGGTGGAGACGATGGCATCGCGACCTTGCAACCGCGACTGCAGCGCGGCCATGAGCTGCTGCGGCACGATCTCGTCCGGGCGCGTGGCGAAGTCCAGGCAGCGCGCATCGCGCCAGCGCGCGATGCGCTCCCACCATGGCGCGAGCCGTTCGGACGCGAGGCCGTGCAGCTCTGGCAGATCGAGCAGGCCGCCCAGCACCTGTCCGCAGTCGCCCACGATCGGCACATCGGCGCGCACCGTGTCTTGTGGATGCTGCTCGGGTCGATGTCGATATGGATCTTGCGCGCGTGCGGGCAGAACTCGTCGAGCTTGCCGGTGACACGGTCGTCGAAGCGCGCGCCGACATTGACGACCAGATCGGCTTCGTGCATGGCGAGGTTCGCTTCGAGCGTGCCGTGCATGCCGAGCATGCCGAGCCACTGTGGATCGGAAGCGGGGAATGCGCCCAGCCCCATCAGCGTGAGCGTGCAAGGCGCGCCGGTGGCGCGCACCAGTCGCGTGAAGGCGGCGCACGCTTCGGGGCCTGAATTCACGAGCCCGCCGCCGCCGTAGAACACCGGACGCCGAGCGGTCGAGATCAGGTCGGCCGCACGTTGCAGGCTGCCGCGCGGCACGGCGGGCTGCGAAGGCGTGGCGCGTGCGCGCGGCACGTCGGGGGTCGGCAGGCCATCTGCACGGGCCAACTGGACATCCTTCGGCACGTCGAGCAGCACCGGGCCGGGCCGCCCGCTCTTCGCGATGGCGAGCGCCTCGCGCACCGCCTGCGAAACCTGCGCGGCAGAGCGCACCTGGAAGTTCCACTTGGTGACGGGGCGCGACATGCCCAGCGCATCGCTCTCCTGGAAGGCGTTGGTGCCGATCACGCTCGTCGCCACCTGGCCGCTGATGCACAGCACCGGCACTGAGTCGCTCATGGCGTCGAGCAGGCCGGTGATGGTGTTGCTCACGCCGGGGCCGGAAGTCACCAGCACCACGCCGACCTTGCCGGTGGTGCGTGCATAGCCCTCGGCGGCATGCACGGCCGCCTGCTCGTGGCGCACGAGGATGTGGCGCAGCCGGGGCTCTCCGTGCAGCGCGTCGTAGAGCGGCAATGCGGCGCCGCCGGGGTAGCCGAACAGGGTGTCGACGCCGCCTTCGACCAGCGCATCGAGCAGCCGTTCGGCGCCGTTGCGAAGGGAGGCGGGGGCTTCTTCAGTGCCGGTCGGTGCCGGGTCTTTCGTGGTGATTTCCATCCCGTAATTCTTCTGGCTTTGCCTCAGAATGTGCTTCGGAAATTCGACGAGAAAGGAGAATTACTTGAAGATTCAAAGGAAGAATCAAAAATCCGACGAAGAATTTTTCGACAAGATCGACTTGGCCATCCTGCGCATCCTGCTGCAGGACTCGCGCCGCTCGCTGCAGGACATCGGCACCGAGGTCGGACTCTCGGCCACCAGCTGCTGGAGCCGCATCAAGCGCCTCGAAGCCGAAGGCGTGATCCGGCGCTACACGGTCGACGTCGATCCCGCGAGCCTCGGCTA
The DNA here is from genome assembly GCF_900107745.1 of Variovorax sp. YR216. Taxonomy (GTDB): domain Bacteria; phylum Pseudomonadota; class Gammaproteobacteria; order Burkholderiales; family Burkholderiaceae_C; genus Variovorax. The sequence goes on from NZ_FNRO01000007.1 coordinate 64,311, forward strand.
CCGCGATTCGGTGATCGTGCAGCTCACGCTCGAAAGCCACACGGACGAAACGCTCTACGAGTTCGGGCGCGTGCTCGCGACCATCCCGGAGATCCTGGAGGCCTACCTCGTCTCGGGCGACTACGACTACTACATCCGCATCGCGGTGCGCGACACGCGCGACTACGAGCGGCTGCTGCGCGAGAAGCTCTACAAGATTCCCGGCATCCGCCACAGCAAGTCGCACTTCGTGCTGCGGGTGCTGAAGGAGGCCAGCGTGCCGATCGACTGAGGCTTCATCGTGTCTTCGCGCCGCGATTGTTTCGATCCCGGCAACAGGGTTGTGATGATTTACTAGGGTTTTTACCTAGTGTTTGGGTGCAAACTTCTCCCCACGGGGCAGACATCAGCTGCTCTGGAATGAACGGAGACCCGTTCGAGATCAGCCAAATTCACCCAACGAAGGAAACCAAATGAAGACATCGATGATCATCGCCGCTGCTGCTGTATCGCTCTTTGCCGTTGCCGGCGCGCAAGCTGAAAGCTATGACGGTGTGCAACCGCTGGTGTCGGCCAACAGCCGTGCCGACGTACGGGCCGGGGCCGTGGTCGCCGCGCGCAGCGACAACCCCTATGGCGATGCTGTCTCGTCGCACGTGGCGTCGCTGCCGACCTCGTCGGTCGCCCGCGCAACGGTGCGCAACGATGCAGTCGCCGCAGCGCACAGCGCGAACCCCTATGCGGAAGGCTTCGGGCAAGGCGTTGCCACGGCGTCGGGTAGCGTGGACCGCGCTTCCGTGCGCGCGCAGGCCCTTGCAGCGGCCCACGGCCAGCAACTGCCGCTATGAACTGGCGCTACGCCGATCCAAGAAGAAACCGGGCATGTCCCGGTTTTTTTTGAGGTGCGGTTTGACGTCCATGTCGCAAATGGTGCACACAGTCGTCAATCGTGACATGAACTATCGCAGCGCCATGGTGACGCTGGGCGCCGCGAATTCGCGGCCGACCATGGCGCTGGCGAAGAGGTAGTTGCTGCGACCGCGCTCGGACAACGATTCGAGATTCACGTGGCCGCTGGCATCGCAAGGAAACGCAAAGCCGCGGCCCTCGCGAAACAGCGACCGGAACCGGACCTCGAAACGGGCACCGGACGCGGCGTGACTCGGCTGGGACATGGTGACGATCTCCGACGGACTGCGATGCTTCAAATCTAGTCCTGCGTGCCGCCCTTAAAAAGCCGTTGCGGATGAACACGGTGTTCCGTTCCACGAAATAGTCCGCAATGCCGCAGCTTTGTGCGAACTGCGCCGACGACATCAAGCGCTTCGCCGCCGAGTTCGTGCGACCGTCGAGGCCGCCATGTCAGATGGCTAGCGCAGTGCCGGGCGCCAACCCGCCTGACCGCTCGCCTGCAGTTCGGGATTTGCCTCCGAAAGGCGCGTCATGGCCTCGTTTGACGTGCTGCCGGCCACGGCCGCCGGCACCGGCATCGGCAGGCGCAAGCGCAGGCGGGTCTCCCCGGGCCGCGACTTCAGCATGAGCATGCCTCCCAAGGCAGCGGCGCGAGCACGCATGTTCGCCAGCCCTCTGCCGCGCAACACGCCACTCGTATCGAAGCCACGGCCGTTGTCACATAGTTCGATCTCGATGACTTCACCCTCCGCACCATCCGCACCCCCGGGGGGCAACACGCGCGCAATCAGCGAGGCCTGCGTTGCCGCCGAGTGCGTCATCAGGTTGGAGAACGCCTCGAACAGCAGCATCTGCATCTGGTGAGATTCCCGCACGCTCCAGCCTGTCATCGCCGGCAGCGGACTCACGTCCCAGCGCAGATCGATACCAGCAGCCTGCAGGCGAGGCCCCAGCCGGTAGCGCACGGCGCCCAGGGCCGAGGCCACATCGCCATCGCCGTCATGCATCGCGTCCACTGTCAGCTTCAGCTGGTCCACCGCGTCGCGCAGATGCAATGCGACATCGTCGCGGGCCGCGCCCGGCTGCTGGGCCATTCTCAGGAGTCCCACGAGTTGCGCCCCGAGGCCATCATGCAGGTCCTGCATCACGCGCTGGCGTTCCTCGAGTGCGCCGCGCGCCTTCTCTCCCTCCCGTTCGCGGGTGAAGGCGGCCTCCAGGGCTGCGTTGCGCTTGGCGAGCTCTGCTTCGAGCGAGGCGTTCATCTGCGCCATCGCGCGAGCGTCCTTGCGCATGCGCTCGGCAATCACCCAGGCCAGCGAGATGGCGAAGCCAACCCAGGCGAAGCGGATCCAGGGCACCACGTCGTAGGCCTGGGGCGAGTAGCGCATGACCCACATGTCGCGCGCACCGGCCAGCACGACCAGCACCACGGCCAGGCCGAGCACGCGGTGCTCGAGCACGGAGCTGCGCAGCGCCACGCGCAGCACCGTGACCATCATCGCCAGCCCGACCACGAGGTTCAGCCCCTGCCACAGCGACGTCAGCCACAGCCACGGAACCATGATGCCGAGCGCGGCCGCGACCGGCGCCAACCAAGCCATCGCGCCCAGGAAGCGCGCCAGGCGGGTATCGTCCCGTCCCACCACGGCCAGCGCGAAGCGACACAGCAGCGGAATCGCCGCCTGGAAAGCTGCCAGCGGCAGAACGCCCCACCAAGGCCAGGGCAGCGGCGCATGCGTGAAGAGCACGCGTGCCGTCTGCACGGACCACAACAGCTCGCCCAGCCCGTAGTAGAGATAGATGGATTCGCGCTGGCGCAGCCACACCAGCAGCGACAGCGCGCCCAGCACGCCACTCACGATGGCAATGAAGCGGCCACCGCTGATATGCCAGAACTCGGCACGTTCATGGAGCGGACGAATCTCCTCGACGGTGCCTGCCACGATCGGCGACAGCCCGCCCTGGCGAGCCGCTTGCGCCGCGATGGTGACCTCCACGCGCCGCGACGATGCCGAGCGAGACGCTGGCAGCTCGACATACTGCGGCGCAAAGGAAGCATCGTCGTAGGGCCCCGGCGGGAAGGCGCCAAACCGGGCCAGTTCCTGGTCGTCCACGGATACACGAAAGCTGTTGCCCAGACGCGGCACGAACAGCGCCATCGGAGCGTCGGCCTGGGCTACCGGTACCTCGAACGTGAACCGCGCCTCACCATCGACCGCGCCTTGTCGCTGATCCCAGTGAAAGGGCAGGGTCACGGTCTGCGGCTTCTCGGCATGGGCCCGCGCCTGGCCGTGCAAGGTCAGCGTGAGCTCCGCTTCCTCGATCAGCGTCAGGGCATGTGCCGAGACGCTCCACGAGAAGCCCAGGACCGCGAATACCAGTGCTATCAGGCGCCACCGCAGCGCTTCGTTTTGTCGACCCATTTCGCTATCAACTTTAGCAACAATTGTTGCCAATTGTGGAAACTGTGCCGCGCCCGAGGACTGTAGCTGCTCGAAATCCTGATGCCCGCGCAGCACGAGACGTCAACCATCCGTAGGGACTTGCCGCGCGTTCCTCAGGCCTACGACCGCTTCGTCGCAATCAGCGCCGGGTCGATGTCGGTCCGGCACGCTGTTCCGTCACTTGCCGGAACACGTTCGCGCCCAGCGCCGTGCCGTGCACCGCCAGATGGGATCCCAGCTGGATGGCCTGCAGGAGCTCGGCCGGCGCGAGGCCCTGTGAAAGAGCCACGGGCACGATCCGCCGTATCGCATCGGGATTGAAGGCAGTAAAGCACGCATGCAGCGCCAACTGAACCAGGCTGCGCTCGCCCGGGCTGAGCCCGGTGCCCGGCCGGCCCTGCTCGATGAAATCGAGCAGCACATCGGCATAGCCAGGGTCCATCCTCGCCACTGCCGCAAGGGAGAGCGCGTGTGCGGCGCCGAGCGCTTCGATCCGTGCCCGAAGCTCCCCGTCAACCACAGCGGCTTCATCCGCGCCGGTGAACTCGGCCAGGATATCGGCGGCCTGGCACGCATTCACGGCGCCTTGCACGGCCACGAGGTGCAGCACGTCGAAGATGTCCGCCTGTGTCGCGCCCACCTCGAGTGCCCGCTTCATGTGGGTCTGCAGGCCCGATTCGAAGAGGTGGGACGAGGAGCTGTCGAGCGCGACGTAGATGAGTTCCACCATGCGCTCCGTCAGCGGCCCCGTGCGTGCGGGATAGCCGGCGTAGCGTGCGTACTGCTCGACGAAACCGGGGCACGCCTGCAGCATGGTCTCGGTCCAGGGCCGCCAGTAGCCCCGTTCGGCGATGAAGTATTCCTTGATCCGTGCGGACTCTGCATCCGCCGTGTCGGCCGGCTTCGGGTTCACGGCGATGCTCCCGGTGCGGTGCCGCGGCAAGCGAGCGTCTGTCCGGTCAGGTACTGCGCGGCAGGCCCGCAGACGAAGCGCAGCAGCGGGTGCAGCGACTGCGGATCGAACGCGTCCGGCACTTCCAGCGCGTTGACGCGCAGTGCGCGGCCACCCCATTCGCAGGCGAGGGTCGACACCAGCATGCGCGCGGCGGCGCTGTCGCCCGCGTCCTGCCAGCGGCCGGCACGGGAAGCGGGCAGGAGGACGGTCAGGCTGGCCTGCTGTGCGTAACGGGCGGAAAAACGCGCAGCCGCCGCATGCACCGCGTGCAGCAGGCCCGGCCCCTCACAGGACAGCGGCGACAGGTCGAGGCATGCGTCATAGCAGGGCTGCGCGGATGGCGCCTGCGCCAATGCTTGCCAGGGCGTGCCATCGCCGCCGCAGACTTCGAGCCGCATCGGCATGTCGAGCGGCAGCAGATCCAATGCGGCCGGCTCGAAGCGCTGGCTTCCGCCGAAGATGGAAGAACCGCCGTTGAATGCCAGCACCTGTCCCCGCAGAGGCGCAGCGCCAGGACTTGCGAGAAAGAACAGCGCCTGCGCCATCTCGGCGGGCGAAGCCATGCGGCCGAGGGGAATCTTGCCCACGGCGTTCTCGGGCTTGATCCGGCCGGCCTGGATCAAGCCGTCCACCAGGTCGGTTCGCACGAATCCGGGCGCGAGCACCGACACGCACCATTCGGGTCGTGCCTGGGCCAGGGCCCGCGTCTGGGCGATGAGTCCGGCCTTGCTCGGGCTGTAGGCGCCGCGCCATGGAATGGCGTGCAGGCCGGCGCCGGACGCGACATTCACGATGCGCGCGCCAGGCTTGAGCAGGTGCGTGCATGCATCGACCACGGCCGCCGGCGCGGCCAGGTTCAGCGCGAGCAGCCGGGCCATCTGCGCGGGAGACTGCTCGGCCAACGGCGTGTTGGATGCATCCGACATCCCGGCGTTGTTGAGGATGGCGTCCAGTGCCGGCGTGCCGTCGCGAAGCGATGCGATCTGCCCGGTATCGGTCAGGTCGACCGTGCGCAGCACATGCGCTGCGGAAGGGGGGGAGGGCAGTGTTCGGCCCAACGCATGCAATGCCTGCTCGTTGTTGTCGACCAGCACGCATTGCCAGCCGGCAGCGGCAAACAGTCGCGCCGCGTCGCGGCCGATGCCCGAAGCGGCACCGGTGATCAGAACCGTCTGCATCTGCGCTTCCGTCGCTTCAGATGTTGGTCAGCGTGATGCCGCCGTCCACCGTCAGGGCCTGCGCCGTGATGAAGCCCGCGTCGTCGCTGGCCAGGAAGCAGATGGCGCGGGCGATGTCTTCCACCGTGCCCAGCCGGCCCAGCGGTGTGCGCGCGATGCGGTTGGCATCGCGCTCGGCATTGCGGTTGCGCTGCGTGCCTTCGGTGGGAACGGCCGAGGGGCACACCGCATTGACGCGGATGTTGCGCGCGCCGAGTTCCGCCGCCGCCGCGCGCGTGATGCCGAGGATGCCCGCCTTGATGCCCGAATAGACCACCGAGCTCGCGGCCGAGCGCAGGGCCGCCACCGAGGCCACGTTCACGATCGAGCCGCCGCGCTGCGGGTCCATCACCGCCATCGCTTCCTGCAGGCCCCAGACGACGGACTTGAAGCCCACGTCCAGCATGCGGTCCATCGTCTCCAGCATGATTTCCGGGATGGCCTGGTAGCGCACCCAGGCCGCGTTGTTGACCAGGATGTCGAAGCGCCCGCCCAACTCGAACGAGCGGCGGATCGCGTCGCGGATGCCTTCGCGGCTGGCGATGTTCATCGGGACCGCGAAGGCTTTTCCGCCGCGGTCCTTGATGGTGTCGACGACCGGGATGACCAGTTCTTCCTTGATGTCGTTCACGCAGACAACGGCGCCGCGGGCGGCCATCTGCAATGCGGTTTCGCGGCCGATGCCGGCGCCCGCACCGGTGATGAGGGCCACGCGGCCGAGCAGATCCTGATTCATTCGAACTCCTTGATTCATACGGACTGGATGAAGTCCAGGCCGGCTTTCCGCGCGAGCGATCCCGAGCCGAACGCCGCATCGAACTTGCGCACCTCGCGCAAGGCGTAGTGCAGGGGCACTTCCCAGGTGAAGCCCATGCCGCCATGCAGGTGGATCGACTTCTCGAGCACGAACGCCGCATTCGCGAGCGCGTTGGCCAGCACCGGCCCGGTGCTGCGCACGCGGCCGTCTTCGTCGGTGCGGAGCACGCGCTGGATGCCCGCATTCGAGGCCTCCTGCACGAGGCGCATCCGCGCCAGCAGATGACGCACGGCCTGCTTGGCCGAGAGGGGGCGTCCGAACTGCACGCGGGTGGACATGTATGCGGCCGTTGCGGCGAGCGCACCTTCGGCGGCGCCGTTGACGAAACCGGCGATCAGGATCTCGCTGTCGCGCTGGAGTGCGGTGAAGGTGGACGCGTCCACTTCCGCGAGCACCCTGGCTCCGCCCAGCGTCAGCCACGATTGGGGATGCTCCGGGTCGAGCGCGGCATCGTCCTGGATCTCGACCGATGCGAGGTCGAGCAGCGCACCGCCGCCCTGACCGTTCGCGACGAGCACCCAGTCGCAGTCGCGTGCGTAGCGGGCGTGGCCCGCGAAGCCGTCCTGCAGGCTGCCTTGCAGCGCCCAGGTGGCGACGCGCTGGCCGCCGGCCAGTTCCGCGGCCAGCGGGGAATCACCCAGCGCCTTGGCGATCAGGATGGTTTCGAGCAAGGGCCATTGCAAACGCAGCTTGCCCGCTTCGGCCGCGATGGGCAGGGCGAATTCGATGCCCAGCGCGAGCCCGCCGGCATCTTCATTGGCACAGACGCCGCAAAGGCCGGCGCTGGCCAGCACCGTGGCGGCCTCGCGGAAGCCGCGTGCCTGCGCATCGGCGATCGCATCGGCCGCAGCCTGTGCGAACTCTTCGGGTTGGAGATCGTTGTCCGATGCGCTCATTTCTGCGACTCCTGGAGGTCCTTGGGCAAGTCCATGATGCGTTGGGCAATGATGTCCAACTGCACTTCGGTGGTGCCCGCATAGATGGTTTCGGCACGGGCATAGAGGTAAGCCGTGGTGAAGTGCTTGCGAGCACGTTGCGCCAGCGCGCTCGATCGCGGGGTCACCTTCGACACCACCGACAGCGCCAGGCCCATGAAGGCCTGGTGGCACTCGGACCAGTACAGCTTGGTCAGCGAGCCGCGTGCACCGATCCGGTCGCCCGCCGCGAGCTGGTCCACCGTGCGTTCGACAAGGCCCTTGAGTGCGGCGATCTCGCCCACGACATCGCCGATGCGCCGCTGGTAGTAGCCGTCATCGAGCAGCTTCGACAGCTCGGGGTCGGATTTGCAGGCGGCGACGATCTGGCGCAGCTCGCATTCGAAGCGCCATGCGCGGTACATGCGGTTGGTCGCACGCTCGATCGAGAGCACGCGGATTGCCGCGTTCCATCCCTCGTCCGGCGCGCCGAGTCGCGCGCTGTCGGGCACCACCACGTTGTCGAAGAACACTTCGGCGAACGAGTCCTTGCCGTCGATCGACTTGATGGGCACCACGCGGATGCCGGGCGTGTCCATGGGGACGGCGAACATCAGCAGGCCGCGGTGCTTGTCGGCCACCGTGCCGGTGCGCGTCAGCAACAGGCAGTAGTGCGCCTTGGCCGCGCCGCTGGTCCAGATCTTCTGGCCGTTGATGCGCCAGGTGTCGCCCTCCTGCACTGCCTTGGTCCGCAGGCGCGCGAGGTCGGAGCCCGCGTCGGGCTCGGAGAAGCCCTGGCACCAGTAGTTGCGCATCGAGAGAATGCGCGGCAGGAAGAACTGCTTCTGTTCTTCCGTCCCCACGGTCTGGATGATCGGCCCCGCCAGTTCCTTGCCGATCGAGCTCACGCTCTCGGGCATGGCGAGCGCGCCCACTTCCTTGTTGACGGCGAGGTGTTCGCGCAGCGTCAGCCCCAGCCCGCCATAGGCCTTGGGCCAGGTCATGCCGGCCAGGCCCGCGTCGTACATCGACGCTTCCCAGTCGCGGCACTCGTCCAGCGTGGGCGTGCGGTACGCGAGGCTGTCGGCACGCATGTGTTCGGGCAGGTTGGCGCGCAGCCACTCGCGCGCGTACTGGCGGTAGACGGCCGGGCCCGCCGAGGCGTCCGGAATGGCCGGGTGCTTGTCCATGTGCATGTGAGCCTTCAATGTCCAGGGGTTGAAGATGGGGTCGGGACCATCAGGGCATCGAGGACGAGCGCGCCCTCGCCCTCGGGCCTGACCAGAATCGGGTTCATGTCGATCTCGGCCACGTCGCCGGCGTGACGGCATGCGAATTCCGACAGCCGTGCCACCGTGCGCGCCGCCGCGGCCACGTCGGCCCTGGCCTGGCCGCGTACGCCGTCGAGCAGGGGGAACATCCGCAGGCTGCGGATCATCCGGGTCGCTTCTTCCTCGGACACGGGCGCGACCTGCACCGCGACATCCTTGAGCACTTCGGCGTAGATGCCGCCCATGCCCACCATGACCACCGGTCCGAAGACAGGGTCGCGCGAGACGCCGGCAATCAGCTCGACGCCGCCGCGCACCATCGGCGCCACCAGCACGCCGTCCAGGCGCGCTTCGGGCGCGTGCTGCCTCGCGTTGGCCATGAGGCGGTCGTAGGCCTGCCGCACGGCGTCGTCATCCTTCAGGTCCAGCGCCACGCCACCGATCTCGGTCTTGTGGGCAATGTCTTCCGATGCGATCTTGAGCACCACCGGATAGCCCGTCGCCTGCGCGCTGCGGACGGCGTCGTCCGCCGAGGCGACCACCTCTTCGCGCGGCACGCTGATGCCCGCGGCCGCCAGCGCCTTCTTGGCATGGAACTCGTTGCGGAACACCGCGGCGTCCACCTTCTCGACGGGTCCGTTGTAGGCAGCGGCGGGCGGCAGGCCGGCAAGCTGCCCGAGGCGCACGAGGCCGGCCAGTCCGCTGGCCGCCGCAGGGATGCTCGGGAACACCGGGATGCCCAGCGCATTGATCTCGGCCACCGCATCCGCCGGGCCGCGGCTGATGATCACCAGCAACCGGTCGGGATGGCTGGCGCGGATCTTCGACAGGGCCTCCAGGTACACGCCGCGCAGTCGCGGGTTGTAGAGCGACAGCGCCAGAAGCAGCACCAGCGTGCTGCCGTTTGCATCGTTCTGCAGCGCGGTCAGCATCTTGAGCAGGATGTCGGGCCGTGCCGACATCTGGGCCGATGCGTCCACCGGATTGTTGGTGCCGGCGGTGGGCACCGCCTCGCGGATCAGGGCCTTGGTCGTGTCGGCGAGCTGGGGCAGTTCCATGCCGGCCTGCACCATCGCATCGGCCATCATGATGCCGAAGCCGCCGGATGCGGCGACCAGCGTCACCGCGCGCGTGGTGGGCAGGCGCTGCGCGCCCAGCAGGACGGCCGCGTGACCCACGTCGAGCAGTTCCTCGAACGAGTGCACGCGCAGCACGCCATAGCGGCGGAAGACGGCGTCGAACACCGCGTCGGAGCCCATCAGCGCGCCGGTGTGCGAGGCGGCGGCGGCCTGGCCCTGCTCGGTGGCACCGATCTTGAGGACGATCACCGGCTTGCGCTGCCGGCGCGCCATGTCCAGCGCCAGGGTCAGGCGGCCGGCGTCGCGGCAGGTCTCCATGCAGCACAGGATGATGCGCGTGGCCGGGTCGTTCGCCAGCGCGGCGATGCCGTCGGCCACGTCCACGTCGGCCTCGTTGCCGGTGGCGATGAAGCGGCTCACGCCCAGGCCGCGATCGGCCATGCAGCGCATGGTGAAGCTGCCGATGTTGCCGGACTGCGAGACGATGCCCACCTGGCCGGCGGGCGGCATGCTTTCTTCCAGGGCGATGGAGAACGAGGCCACCAGGTTGTCGACCACGTTCACGGCGCCGAGGCAGTTCGGCCCCAGCAGGCGCATGCCATGGTTGCGCGCCACGCCGACCAGTTCGGCCTGCAGTTGCGCGCCCTCGGGGCCGGCTTCGGCAAAGCCGGTGGACAGCACGACCACGCCGCGCACGCCACGGCTCGCGCAGTCGCGCACCGCTTGCAGCGTCGCCTGCGCAGGCACCGCCACGACGGCCAGGTCGGGCGCGGTCGGCGTGTCCAGGATCGATGCGTAGCCTGTCAGTCCCTGGATGGTTCCACCCTTGGGGTTGACCGGATAGATCGCGCCCGCGTAGCCGTACTTGCGCAGCAGCTGCACGGGACGGCCGCCGATCTTGGTGATGTCGTCGGAGGCGCCGATCACCGCGACGCTGGCGGCGCTGAAGAAGGCGTCGAGCCCGGTGCCCGGCGTGGCCTGAACTTGCTTCAACATGCTCAGCGACCCTTGAAGACCGGTGCGCGCTTCTCGAGGAAGGCCATGCGTGCTTCGCGCGCGTCCTCGGTCTTCGACAGCGCCACGGTGAACTCCTGCTCGAAGCGATAGGCGTCGCGCTGCGGCATCAGGTCGACCATGTTGGCCGCGCGCTTCGCATAGACCACCGCCAGCGGCGCCTTCGATGCGATCTCGCGGGCCAGCGCCATGGTGACGGGCAGCAGGTCTTTCTCGGCGACCACTTCCTCGATCACGTTGCGCCTGAACAGCTCCTGTGCGGTCAGGCGCTGGCCGGTGAAGAACATGCGGCGCAGCGTGGATCGGCCGAACAGCGTCTTGAGCATCGAGGCGCCGCCGGCCAGGCCGACGTTGATCTCGGGCATCCCGACGGTGACGTTCTCCGAGGCGTAGAGGATGTCGCAGGAGGCCGCCAGGCCGAGGCCCGCGCCGAGGGCCGTGCCGTTGATGGCCGCGATCACCGGCTTGGTGCATTCGCGGATGGCGTTGCCGGTTTCGCGCGTGATGCGGTTGTGGTCGAGGAAGTCGCCGGGGACCGTGCTGTCGGGCCGGTCCTTGAGATCGGCGCCGGCGCAGAAGACGCTGCCGGTGCCGGTCAGCACCGCGCAGCGGATGTCCTCGCGCTCGGAGATCGCATCGAAGGTCGCCACCAGATGGCGACGCATCTCGCGGTTCAGTGCATTGACCGGCTTGCGGTCCATCGTGACCAGCGCGACGCCCTCGGACACTTCCAAACGAACCCATTCATTACTCATACATCACCTCTAGAAAAGACCTACTTCGCCGCCTTGCCGTCTTCGGCCGCGGCGGCTTCGAATTCCTTGAGCACGCGCGCCTGGTCGCGCCGATAGTCCAGGGCGCTGCCGGCGTACGGCTCCAGAAAGAGTTGCCGGCGTGCGGTCTTCATGGCCTCGGATGCGAGGGCCTGCTGCACGGCGCGCGAGAGCTGTTCCTTGATCGGGGCCGGCGTGTCGCTGCGCACGTTCAGGCTGTAGCTGCTGCTGAACACCATGTTGGGCAGGCCGAGCTCCTGGAAGGTCTTCACGCCGGGCAGGAAGTTGTTGCCGCCGGGCAGGCCGGTGGTGGCCAGCACCTTGACCTTGGGACTGTCCTTGACGGCCTGCGTGGTGCCGATGGTCGTGAAGTAGGCGTCGATCTGGCCCGCGAGGATCGCGGTGAGTCCCTCGGCGCCGCCCTTGAACGGAATGGTGCGATAGCGGATGCCGAGGTCCCTGGCCATCCGGGCGGCGAGCGTGGAGTACACGCCCACGCCGAGGTCGAGGCTGCCCACGTCGATTTCGCGGCGCGCGTTCTTCAGGTCGTCGAGCCGCTTCCAGCCGCGGTCGGCCGCCACGATGAAGGCGTAGCTGCTCTGGGCCAGCGGCGCGAGGATCTCGAAATCGGAGAACTCGTAGGGCAGGCTGGGCGTGGCGAGCTTGGCGCTGTAGAAGCCCTCGGCGCGCACCAGCAGGGTGTAGCCGTCGGCGGGCTGGCCTTTCGCGGCGATGATGCCGAGCGACGAGCCACCGCCGGGCCGGTTCTCCACGATCACCGGCTGGCCCACGACCTTCGCGAGCTCCTGGCCGAAGGCGCGTGCGATGTTGTCGGTCGCGGCGCCCGGCGGGTAGGGGACGATCAGCTTGAGCGGCTTCGAGGGGTAGTGCGGCGCCTGCGCCGTCGCGGGCAGCGACACGATGGCGGCGCAAAGAACGGCCAGGCCGAACAGCGCGCGACGGCCCCTGGACGTCCTGGCAGTCTGCTTCGCACGAATCCGTTCATTGCTCATACATCACCTGGAGGACGGGCGCCGGCTCGTGCGGCATCCATCTGAATAAAAAGGCGGCTTTGGTGGCAGAGGAAAGCACCGCTGTCGCCGGTTTGTCTCGTGCAAAAAATTATAGGAACGACCCCCGAAATCATTTGCCGGTCATCTTGAAGGAGAGTCCTGCAGAAAATGCAGCATTCCCCGGCTGCGGGGCTGCTAGGATGCCCCGGCGCCTGGATCCGGAGACTTGTGGAATTCATCCGAATTCCAATCTCAATTCCTCTTTGTGTGAATTGAGAAATAGAAATCGAGCGCCGAAAGAAATCAATGAATATTCAGCGCCTCGGCGATTTGAAACTGGCATTGGGCGAATGCCCGATATGGCATGAAGGCCGCCTCTGGCTGCTGGACTGCCGGCAGGGACTGATCCTCGCGCTCGACCCGGACAGCGGCGAGGTGACCGCGCGGCACGAGGCGCCGGCCCCCCTCGGCTCCTTCGCGTTCAATGGCGACGGCTGCATCGTGCTGTCGCTCAAGGAAGAGATCGCCGCGCTGAATCTGCGGGACGGATCGCTGCGCTCGCTGGCGCGCATCGAAGCCAGCCACCCCCATCTGCGGCTCAACGACGGCACCGCCCTGGCCGACGGCAGCTTCGTGGCCGGCACCATGCATGTGTTCCGCGAGCCCGGCGAGGCGCCGCTGGGCGGGCTGTACCGCCTGGACACGGGCCTGCGCCTGCACAAGCTGGACGAAGGGCTCGGCATCGTGAACGGGCCGTGCGTCAATCCGGTCAACGGGCGCCTGCATGTGGCGGACAGCGCGGAGCGGGTCATCTACTCGTATGCGATCGCAGCGGATGGAACGCTCGCGGACAAACAAGTGTTCCTCCGCACCGACGCCTACGACTCCGGGCCCGATGGCTGCACCTTCGACAGCGAGGGCGGGCTGTGGACCGCGCTGGTGCGCACCGGCGCCATCGCGCGCTTCGACATGCAGGGCGGCCTCACGCGATGGATCGATGTGCCGGTGGCGCACCCGAGCGCACTGTGCTTCGGCGGGCCGGAGATGGCCGATCTCTTCGTCACCAGCATCAGCGACAGCGGGCGCCTGCACGCCTCGGGACCGCTCGACGGCGCCGTGCTCAAGCTGACCGGCGTGGGCTTCCGGGGCAGCGCGCGGCCGGTGTGCCGGCTGGCGCTCTAGGTGGTCGCGGGCGGCGCGGGGTCGAGTCCGGCCGCCTTGCCGTGCGCGAGAAAGCGCAGCTCAGGCCCGGCCACTCTTTCGGCCACGAAGTCGAGGAACAGGCGGATCTTGGCCGGCACGATCGGGGTGTCGAGGATGGTGGCGTACATGCCTTCGTCGAAGCCCTTGTTGCTGATCCTGTAGTCGCCGAGCACCCGCACCAGCCGCCCCTGGCGGATGTCGTTGTGAACGGTGTAGTCGTCGAGCAGCGCGAGGCCTTCGCCGAGGCGGGCCAGTTCCAGCAGTGCGATCCCGCTGTTGGTGATGTGGCGCGGCCGGAACGCGATCGGCTTGAGCTGATCCTGTTGCTTGAACAGCCAGGTGTATTCGTCGCCGGGCAGCTGGTAGGCCAGGCAGTCGTGGGCCAGGATGCTCTCGGGCTCGTCGAGCCCGGGCTTGCCCGCGAGGTAGGCCGGCGAGGCGACGAGGTAGCGTTCGCTCTGGAACAGCATGCGCCGCTTGACCCCGGCTTCGACCGGCGGCGAGATGCGAAAGTCGACGTCGAACTGGTTGCGCCGCAGGTCCACGGCCGCTTCGCCGAGCGTGAGCTCGATGTGGATCTCGGGGTAGAGCTTGCGAAAGCCGGCGATCAGCTGCGGCAGCACGCCCAGGCCGAACATCATGCGCGAATGCACCCGGAGCGAACCTTGCGGCGCGGTGCTGATGGCGGTGATGTTGCTTTGCAGCTCGTTGATGCGCCAGAGAATGCCTTCGAGCTGGCGCGCGTATTCCTGGCCCGATTCGGTCAGCGCGATCTGGCGCGTGGAGCGCAGCAGCAGCTTGACCTTCAGCTCCTCCTCGATGTCCGTGATCATGCGCGACACCCCGGTCGCCGAGATGCCGAAGCGTCGTGCCGTTTCGGAAAAGTTGCGTGTCTGGGAGATCGACAGGAACAGTTCCATGGCGCGCAACCTATCCATGAATCCTCCAGTTGATGCAGTTCTGATCTGCAGTTTCAGCCATAGCCGTTGCGGTGCGTCTCTCTAGAATTTCTGAATACATGCGGGCGCCATTTTCCCGCGGAGACAACCTTGGAATTCGGCGTATTCATTCTCGCGCAGCAGCGCAGCTACGAGCAGACTTCGCAGCAGGTCATCCATCACTCGATCGAGCAGACCGTTGCTGCCGAGCAGGCTGGATTTCACAGCGCCTGGTACGCGGAGCACCATTTCAACAACTATTCGCTTTCGCCGTCGCCGCTGATGATGGTGGCCCACATGGCGGCAAAGACCCGGCGCATTCGCCTGGGCACTGCCGTCTGCATCCTGCCACTCTATCAGCCGGCCCGCTTTCTGGCGGAGGTCGGTTTTGCCGATACGGTCTCGAATGGCCGGCTCGATCTGGGCGTGGGTTCGGGCTACCAGCAATTCGAATTCGAGCGTTTCGGCATCGACATTGCCAACTCGGGCGCGATCTACAACGAATTCCTCGACATCCTGCCCAAGGGGCTCACGCAGAAGATCTTTTCGTACGAGGGCCAGTTCCTGAAGGTGCCGCCGAGCTCGATCGCGGTGCGCTGCGTGCAGAGCCCGATGCCGCCGGTCTGGGTCACGTCGGGCAATCCGGTCACGCTCGGGCGCGGGGTGCGCGAGAACCACAACCTGTTCGTCACCGCGCTGCTCAACGGCACCGAAGCCATCCGGGGCCTGCGCGACCGGCTCGAGCGCGTGGCGGACGACAACGGCAAGGACCTCGACCGTGACGTGAAGTTCGGCTTCCTGCGCTGCGCCTACGCCTCGGACAGCAAGGCCGAGATCGATGCGTACCTGCAGTGCGCGCTGTTCCAGCGCCGCATTTCCGAGAGCCTCAAGTACCGCCGCTCGCAGTCCGACGACGGCTACATGATCAAGGAAGTGCCCTACGACACCGACCCGAGCATCGAGCAGTTGCGCAGCAACCTGCCGGTGGGCTCGGTCAACCAGGTCATCGACCGGATGCTCGAAGAGATCAGCATCCTCAAGCCCAAGCACATCGCGATCCAGACCCAGCTGGGCGACTTCGACCAGAACACGATGCTCAGGCAGATCGAGCTCTGGGGCGAAAGGATCATCCCGGCGATCCAGAAGGAACTGGGCACCCCTCAAAGACAGGAGACTTGAATGAACGAGACATCGATCAACCGGCGCACCTTGCTGCTCGGCGGCATGCTGCTGGGCAGCGGCGCCAGCGCCTTCGCCAACACGAACACCAGCACGGGCAACTGGCCTTCGCGCCCGATCCGCATGGTGGTCGCCGGCTCGTCCGGCGCCGGCGGCGACATCTTCGCCCGCCTCATCGCCGCGCCGCTGTCCGAAGCGCTCAAGCAGCCGGTGGTGGTCGACCCCAAGGCGGGCGCCAACGGGCTGATCGCCTGCGACGCGGTCGCCAAGTCGCCGGGCGACGGCTACACGCTGCTGTTCGCGCCGTCCTCCGCGATCCTCATCAACCCGGTCATCCATCCCAAGATGCCGTATGACGCGGAGAAGGACCTGCTCCCGATCGCGCAGGTGGGCGCAGCGGGCATCCTGCTGGTGGCCAATCCCAGCACAGGCTTCAAGAACCTCGCGGACATGGTGGCCTATGCCAAGAAGCATCCCGGCAAGCTGGCCTACGGCTCGTGGGGCACCGGCTCCTCGGGCCACCTGGCAATGGAAGGCATCAAGGCGCGCTATGGCCTGGATATGCCGCATGCGCCGTACAAGACGCTGATGTCCGAAGTGACCGACCTGATCGGCAACAACATCAGCGTCGGCTTCACCGACATCGCATCGCCGATTCCGCACATGAAGGCCGGCCGCCTGGTCGGGCTCGGCCAGACGGGCTCGCAGCGCTGGCCTGCCACCAAGGACCTGCCGACGCTGTCGGAGCAGGGCTACAAGTTCGAGGCAGACGGCTGGTACGGCGTGTTCGCACCGGCCGGCACGCCACCGGAAATCATCGACCGGCTCAATGCCGAGATCAACCGCATCCAGCAGACCCCCGCGGTGCGCGAGAAGATCGAAGGGCAGAACATGATCGTGCCCGCGAGCGCCTCAGCGCAGCAGTACGCGGCCTCCATCAAGCGTGACGCCGCGATCTGGCAGGGCCTGGCGCGAACGACCGACCTGAAGGAGAAGTAGGCCGCGCAGCCTTTCTTGCCTCGATGCGCAAGCGGACCGGAGCCACAAGCTCCGGTCTTTTTTTTGCGCCTTCGCAACGCGCATCCTGCATTTTCTGCAGGACTGATCCACGTTCCTTTCGTATTCACGAGCGCGGGGTGGATCAAGAGAATTCCCTTCATTGCACACCACCCTTCGGAAGGCGGACTTCATGGAATTCGGCGTATTCATCCTGGCCCAGCAGCGCGGCTATCACCAGACCTCGCAGCAGGTCATCAACAACTCGATCGAGCAGACCGTGGTCGCCGAGCAGGCGGGCTTCAACACGGCCTGGTATGCGGAGCATCACTTCAACAACTACTCGCTCTCGCCTTCGCCGCTGATGATGATCGCGCACATGGCCGCCAAGACGCAGCGCATTCGCCTGGGCTCCGCGGTGTGCATCCTGCCGCTCTATCACCCGGCGCGCTTCCTGGCCGAGGTGGGCTTTGCCGACACCGTGTCCAACGGCCGCCTCGAACTGGGCATCGGCTCGGGCTACCAGGAGTTCGAGTTCGAGCGCTTCGGCGTGAAGATCGAGGAATCGGGCGCGATCTACAACGAGTTCCTCGACATCATCCCCAAGGGCCTGACGCAGAAGATCGTCTCCTACGACGGCAAGTTCCTCAAGCTGCCGCCGAGCTCGATCGCGGTGCGCCCGGTGCAGTCGCCGATGCCGCCGCTGTGGATCACCTCGGGCAATCCGGTCACGCTCGGCCGTGGCGTGCGCGAAGGCCACAACCTGTTCGTCACCGCACTGCTCAATGGCACCGAAGCGATCGTCGCGCTGCGCGAGCGCCTCGACAAGGTGGCACAGGACAACGGCGCGGACCTCGACGAGGACGTGAAGTTCGGCTTCCTGCGCTGCGCCTTCGCATCGGACAACCAGGCCGAGATCGACAACTACCTGGACAACGCGCGCTTCCAGCGCCGCATCTCCGAAAGCCTGAAGTTCCGCCGCGCGCAGTCCGACGACGGCTACATGGTCAAGGAAGTCCCGTCGCCCACCGACCCGACCTTCGAGCAGCTGCGCAAGAACCTGCCGGTGGGCTCGGTCAACCAGGTGATCGACAAGATGCTTGAGGAAATCAGCATCCTGCGTCCCAAGCACATCGCGCTGCAGACCCAGCTGGGCGACTGCGACCAGAAGACCATGCTGCGCCAGATCGAACTCTGGGGCGAGAAGATCATCCCGGCGATCCGCAAGGAGGTCGCTTCGATGAACACGGTCTCCGCCTGAAGCGCGCGTGTCGGCGATGGCTTCTCAAACCGCTTTCGACAGCCAGGCCCTGAAGGGGCGGGTGGCCGTGGTCACCGGCGCCTCCGGGGGGCTGGGGCTTGCGATCTGCGAACACCTGCGCGCGGCGGGCGCCTCGGTGGTGCAGCTCGACATCAGCTACCCGGCTGAACCCACCGAAAGCGAAGGCGCGCTGATCCTGCACTGCGACATCGGCGAGCCCGCATCCGTCGCCGCGATGGCCGAGCGCGTTCGCTCGCGCTTCGGCCGCTGCGACGTGCTGGTGAACAACGCCGGCATCAGCGGGTCGCCGGTGGGCCTGCACGATTTGCCGATCGACCTCTGGGACCGCGTCTTTCGCGTCAACCTGCGCGGCGCGCTGCTGTGCGCGCAGGCGCTGGTGCCGTTGATGTTCGACCAGCAGGCGGGCAGCATCGTCAACGTGGCCTCGATCGCCGCACAGGCGCCGACGCGGTTCGGCGCCTACGGGCCGACCAAGGCGGCCCTGCGCGCGCTGACGCACCAGATGGCCGTGGAGTGGGGTCCGCGCGGCATCCGTGCGAACTCGGTCAGTCCGGGAATGATCCGCACGCCGCTGTCGGAGCCGCACTACCGCAATGAGGCGGTCCTGCAGAACCGCACCTCGAGCATCCCGGCGCGCCGCATCGGCCGGCCGGAGGACATCGGCTCGGTCGTCGCCTTCCTGGCCAGCGATGCCTCGGCCTATGTCAACGGACAGGACATCGTGGTCGACGGTGGCTTCCTGAAGGCGACGTTGACCAACATCCAAAGCAAGTGAGAGACAGAACCATGGAATCGCCCAAGCGCCTGCAGAACGTGTTCGTGGTGGCCGAACGGCCGGCCGAGCTTCATTCCTTCTACGAGTCCGCACTCGGCCTCCAACTCAAGTTCCGCGACAAGGATCGCTGGATCCAGTACGGCGTCGGCAACACGAGCTTCGCGCTGGCGTGCCGCGAGGAAGCGGCGCCTGCGACCTCGGGTGTCGTGATGGTCTTCGAGGTGGAAGACTTCGACACCGCCGCCGAACGTGTCGCGGCGTCGGGCGGCCAGGTCCTCGGCATGCGCGACATGGGGGCGCACGGCGCGGTGCTGTCGCTGCGCGATCCCGAGGGCAACATCGTTCAACTCTTCAAGCGCCAGTCGGCGCCGGCATCATGAACGCCGCAGTGACGCAGATCGACGCCATCGATCCCAAGCTGTTTCGCCAGCTCCTCGGCTGCTTTCCGACCGGGGTGGCGATCGTCACCACCAACGACGCGGACGGCCGGCCCGTGGGGCTGACCTGCAACTCGTTCAGCTCGGTTTCGCTGGAGCCGCCGCTGGTGCTGTTCAGCCTGCGCAAGGCGAGCAGCCTGCTGCCGACCTTCACCCAGGCCGGCAGCTTCGCGATCAACATCCTGTCGCAGAGCCAGGATGTGCTGTCGGGCCGCTTTGCATCGAGCAAGATCGCCGACAAGTTCGAGGGCGTGGCCTGGCGCCGCGGTCCGCTCGGCACGCCCCTGATCGACGACTGCCTTGCCAGCTTCGAGTGCAGCGTCCATGCCCGCCACGAGGCGGGTGACCACGAGATCTTTATCGGCGAGGTCAGGCACATGGCGCCCGGCGCTCCGGACCATGCGCTGGTGTTCTACAAGGGCGCCTACATGATGCTGGCCGAGTCGCTGCGCAAGCTGGTGCTCGAAGGACAGCTCGGCACCGACGACATCGACGAGGCCTACCGGGCGCTCTACGGGACCCTGCTGCGGCTGGCCTGTGCGCGCGCTTCCGACTCGGAAGTCGACGCGATCGAAGAGGCCGTGGACCAGATCGAACAGAACCAGGGCGAGAAGGCGCTGCCGCAGCGCATCGAGGCCATGGCGAGCTTCTTCTCGTCGATCGCGCTGGCGGGCCACAACGAGGCGCTTCAGCTCATGGCGCGGACGATGACCGCGGTGCTGCGCGAGCGCATGGCGCTCGTCATTCCGGCGCATCCAAGGCCGGACGTGTTCCCGCTTCGCCGCAAGGTGGTGGAGCGCCTGAGAGCCCGCGACGCCGATGGCGCTGCGGGCGCACTGGACGAATTCATCACGGCGCTGCGCGCAGGCGCGACCGTGGAGAGCTGAAAACGATCGACATCCGAATGAGCAGTTCCCTTCTCCAGCCGCTTGCCGGCATCCGCGTCCTCGATCTTTCGCGAGTGCTGGCCGGCCCGATGTGCGCGATGGCGCTGGCCGACCTCGGCGCAGACGTCATCAAGGTCGAGCACCCCGAGCGCGGCGACGACACCCGCGACTGGGGCGTGCGCATCGGTCGAAGCAACACGACCTACTTCAATGCCTGCAACCGCAACAAGCGCTCGATCTGCGTCGACCTGCAGGACGAAGCCGGCCAGAAGCTGGTGCGCGACATCGCGGCCCGCAGCGACATCGTCATCCAGAACTTCAAGCACGGCGGGGCCGACAAGCTCGGGCTGGGCTACGACGACCTGCGCGCCGCGAACCCGAAGCTCATCTACTGCTCGATCTCCGGCTATTCGGCGCTCGGCAACGAGAAGGACCGCCCGGGCTACGACCTGGTCATCCAGGGCGAGACCGGCCTGATGGCGATGAACGGCGAGGAAGGGCAGGGCCCCCTCAAGTTCGGCATCGCCGCGGTCGACATGTTCACCGGCATGTATGCGGCGCAGGCGATCCTCGCGGTGCTGCACGAGCGCGCGCGAACCGGGCAGGGCCGGCACATCCAGATGTCCCTCTACGACAGCGGCATGATGATCAGCTCCTACTACGGGCTGACAGCGTGGCTCAACCAGGAAGACCCCGCGAAGTTCGGCAACTCGCATCCCTCGATCGTTCCCTACGGCGTGTTCGACGCCGGGGACGGGCCGCTGGTGATCGCGGTGGGCAACAACGGCCAGTTCCGCAAGCTCTGCGAGTCGGTGATCGACTGCCCGGCGCTCGCGGATGACCCGCGCTTTGCCAAGAACACCGAGCGATCCCGCAATCGCCAGGTGCTCCTGCCCATCCTCCAGGAGAAGTTCAGGTCCCTTTCACGCGCGGAACTCATCGAACGCATGCAGCGTGTCGGCATTCCCTGCGGCGAGGTGCTGGGTCTCTACGATGCCATTCGCTCCGAGCGCACCGCCGAAGCGAAAGTCTGGTGCGAGTTCGAGGATTCGGAAGCAGGTACGCAGGCGGTTCACGCGCCGCCCTACGTCCTTGATGGGCAGCGCGCGGGGCTGCGGCGCCAGCCGCCCCATCTGGGCGAGCACACCCACGAGGTGCTGCGCGAGCTGCTCGACGTCAGCGATGCGCAGTTGCAGTCGCTCAGCGAGAAGCGCGTGATCGGGTGACGGTTCGACGGGGCGTCTTCGCGGCGCCACGATCACTCTAGGTTCCGATTTGGGTCAGCGCTCTATCGTGAACGGTCAGGAGCGACCCCCTGCTTCGAAGCTCAGAGCCGAGACTACGATAGAACTCTGCGCTCTCCGGATCGGCAGCCTGCCCGAGGACCTCTGTCAGGCGGCCGAGCGCCCTCCGGGCCGCCTTCTCGTTTCCTGCTTGCGAGAAATGGTCGACCCCTTCATTGAAGTGTTCGGCCGCAGTCCCCCATTCGCCCAGCTTGAGTGCCGCCTCCCCCAAGATGCAGTGAGCCGATCCTGCCTCCGCCGTGGCCCCGGCAGCCCGAGCGATCTGCAAGGCAGCAAGGCCCTTGGTTTGCGCCTGTGCGTATTCCCCAAGGCGGTAGTAGCTCTCTGCGCTCAGATTCAAGATCCGCAGTGTTTCGGCCGCGTCGCCACCCTGCCCGAGCGCCGCTTCGAAAAGGCTGATTGCCTCTCGGTGCTGGCCGGCGTTCTGAAGTTCGAACCCTTTTTGCACCATCTGCACAAGGGGTGGGGCATGGGGTTCGATGGGCTGCACTTCCTTGGGCTCGCAGGCCGGCAAGTGAGACGACTTGCGGCCCGCCTGACCCCACACGTGAAACCCGAACCAGATTGCCCCTCCGATGAGGACCGTGCCGACGACAGCCATGCCGATGCTCAGGAAATAGACGTTGCCCGGGGACATGGGGGCCTCCTTCCTGGTGAGTCGCTCCTCGACTCAATCCACCGTGAAACGAATGCCGGTCACCGAGCCTCCGATGTGCTCGATCAACGTGACTCCGTCTGCCGCGTATTGGTCAATCGTGAAAGTGCCCTCGTAACTGTCTCCCAATGGGCTGAGCGTCACCGTCTCCTGCAAGACCCCAGGGCCCACGAATGCGGCGGGTACGGCAGGCGGGTTGGAGTCGCTGCTGGCATATGCGAGGGCCAGATGCTTGAGCCTGTAGGTCGCGCTTCCGGTCTGCTCCCACACACCCATGCAGACGTCGCCCGTACTCGGCGCGCGGCCGCCGGAGATCAGGAATTCGGTTCCGTCGCTGTGCCACTGTGCGGTGCCGAAATCAAGTGGTACCCCAGCCGGGATGATGGCCGGGTAGGCCGTGCCGTCGGACACGAGACTGACCTTCCACATTCCAACGATGCTGGTGCGCTTCGACGGCTTCGCCGGGTTCTTCTCCTGCTGCGTCCAACTCGGTGGTGCCACGCCGTGCCCGGGAAACATGCTGCAGCCCGCAGCAGCCTGGCCTGTCGCAGTTGCGCCTGCGACGCCGAGACCCAGCACGATCAGGTAACCGCCGAGTGAATGCCGAAGGGCTGCTCTTTCGTTCATGGTGAACTCCTTGGATGAGCGGACAGGTAGAAAGGAAATGCGACATCCATGACTCCCCATCAGATCCGACGCAGCAGCCAGGCGAGAGCGAAAGCGCCGCCTGCGCTCGCTGCGAGCGTCATCGTCAGATCGGGATCGCGTTCACTCCGGGGAGTGGATGCGAGGGGTGGACGTTTCTGCTTGGCGGGTGCGCCGTTTGAGTACGGGCTGTAGATCGCCGATCCGAGGAGTTCAGCTTCGGTCTCCGCGCCCTTGGCCGATGTCGACACGCTGAACCCGGCGATGCTGCTCTGGGTCCGTGCGCTCGCGGGGAAGCAGGCGAAGATGACCAGGGCGATTGCCATGGCACCTGTTCGACAGCACGGCGATTCCATACAGGGCTCCTCACAAGGCGGCGCGGCCTTGACCTAGGAAAATCTCTGAAGGGAACTATGGGCTGCTGCTCGACAGAGCGGCGGACTATGCGACCAAACGCAGGAATCGCGGTACCAAGGCACCGAAAGCAGGGGTGAATTCACTTCACGCGGCGCTCACGCAAGGGCGCCATGCAAGTGTTCGGCCATCCGGATTCGCCGGGGGTTAGCACCCTAAAGCGACCATTTCGTCGGATGCGGCTGGTACTGCCGCTACGACCCGCATAACCTGCTCAGGTGCGCCGCGGGCCTTGACAGTGGGCGTCGATGGTGTCAAACCGCGCGTGGGCCGCAGCCTGCGCCCACACAGCGCGGGAGACGAACGCCCCGCAAGGACTCCGGGTTCGATGCTCGCATGTGAGATCGGTCGATAAGCACAGGAACAAGGGCAATTGTCATGGCCGGTGTCCCTTTTCAACGCCATCGCGCATGGTTCGAGAGCGCCGGGATCTGGCTGACGGCATGCGCCGCCTGCGCGCTGATGCTCGCATCGTTCGAAAGCCTGTGGTTCTTCTTCACGGACTCCTTTTCGGACGCGTGGCGCGAGTTCGCCTGGTGCTTTCTTCGCGCCCTTGTGGCGGTGGCCGCATTGTTTTTTGTCCTGGCCGTCGGCACCGCATGGTTGCCAGAACGACGGGCGCTGCGCTGGCCGGCGTTGGCGTTGGTGATCGTCGCGGCCGCGGCACTGGGTTGGTTCGCCGAGGACGGCCTGACTCTTTTGCTGAGCGGCGAGCCCATCTCGGACGGCGAGCGACCCTACATGCTTCACACGATGTTCGTGCTGGCGCTGCTGGTGGGCGTGCTCGGTGAATACCGTTGGGCAAGCCTTCGCGCGGCGGCGCTGCTGCATGAAGCCGAGCTGAATCGCGTCCGGCTGGAAGGCGAGCTGGCGGCGGGGCGGCTGCAGGTGCTGCAGGCGCAGATCGAGCCGCACTTCCTCTTCAATTCCCTCGCCAACGTTCGCCGGCTGTTGCGCACCGACGGCGGGGCGGGCCATGCAATGCTCGTCGACTTGATGCTCTACCTCGAAAGCGCGCTGCCCCGCATGCGCGATGACAGCTCGACGCTCGCGCGCGAGGCCGAACTGATCCGGGCGTTCCTTGCCGTGCACCAGGTACGCATGGGCGCGCGGCTTCAGTTCCGCATCGACGTTCCCGAGGCTCTCGGCCGGCGCGTCGTGCCGCCGATGATGCTGCTGACGCTGATCGAGAACGCGCTGAAGCACGGGCTCGGTCCGCTTCCCGAGGGCGGATCGATCAGCGTCGCGGCCACGGAAGCCAACGACAGGCTCGTGCTGGAGGTGGCCGATACCGGTCGCGGTCTCGTGGCGGGATCGGGCGGGGGCACTGGCCTGGCCAACATCCGTGCGCGCCTGAGGGCGATGTACGGTGCGGCGGCGGGCCTGTCGCTGCGACACAACGAGCCACGCGGGATCGTGGCGCAAATCCACCTGCCGGTGCATGTAGCGTGAACGTGCTCGCACACGAGATTCTCACGACGCCGCGCTGGCGCCTCGGCGCGTGGGCGGCGCGAGCCTGGCGTCGGATGGGTTGGAGGCACGTGCTGCTGGCGCTCCTGATCGCCATCCTGCGTGACGCGATCAATCCGCTCGGGGGGATTTTCTTTCCGCCGGTGGAGCTGATTCATCCCTTGATTCCTTTTCTCGACGGCAGTTGGGCGGTCGGCAATATCCCCCTCATCTTTGCCGTGCTGATGGCCGACGAGGCTTTCGATGATGGCGTCCCCCCGTTGCGTGCGTACGGGTTGGCCGTCATCGCGATGGTCGCTTTCCTTCCGGTCACGACCCGGCTGTACGGGCTTTTCATCGCATCCCGGCTGCGATCCGACGAACCGGGTCCAGGCCACCCCATCACGGGGATCGAGGACGGCGCGGCGCAACTCGTGTGGTGGATGCTCGTCACTCTGTACGAATGCGGCTTTGGCATGTCCATCTACGCCCACTGGCGCGTCACGCAACGGGCGATGCGCCGGGCCCAGGCTGCCGAAACCGAACGCGTGCGCAGTGAGCAGCGGGTGCAGACGGCTCGATTGCTCGCTCTTCAGTCGCGAGTCGAGCCGCAGCTGCTGTTCGATGCGCTGCGGCGGGTTGGCGACCTGCACGATCGCGCACCACAGGCGGCAGACGCGTTGCTGGCCGAACTGATCACGCTGCTGCGCTCCATGCAGCCTAACGCGAGGGCGGACACCTCCACCGTCGAAAGAGAGTTCGCGCTCGTCGAGGCCTGGCTGCGCGTGTCGAGGAGTGCGGGGCACGCACGTGCCCAGATTCAACTGCACATGACTCCCGGCAGCGCCAAGGTCGGCATTGCACCCATGCTGGTCCTGCCGCTGCTGCGCGACGTACTGGCCGTGCCGCGCACCATTCAGATCGAGTGGTGCTTGAGCGCCGCACTCGTCCGGCAGCGCCTGCTCGTCACGCTGCAGCCGGATGCCGCTGACGAGACCGATGCCGCCGCCTTGCTGGCACAGGCCAACCTCGCGCCGCTGCACGAGCAGCTCTCGCGGCTATTCGGACAGACCGCCCGCTTGGCAGTCTCTGCATCGCCGCCGTGCCTGACGCTCGATCTGCCGCTTCTGCTCGGAGACCACGATGACCACGGCATTGATCGCTGAAGACGAACCGGTACTGGCCGCGGAGATCCGCGAAGAACTGCAGCACCTGTGGCCCGGGCTGGTCATCTGCGCCACGGTCCATGATGGCAACGAGGCGCTGCGCGAGATCGAGCGGCATCGCCCGCAGGTGCTGTTCCTGGACGTCAAGATGCCGGGCCTCACCGGGATCGAGGTCGCGCGTGCCATGGGTACGCGCGCCCACGTGGTCTTCATCACGGCCTTCGACCAATACGCCGTGCAGGCCTTCGAGGAAGGCGCAGTCGACTATCTGCTCAAGCCGCTCGACCCGGCCCGGCTGGCGCGGGCGCTGCGCCGAGTGCAGGAGCGCCTGGCCATGCCGCCTGCGGACATGAGCGGCCTGCTCGATCAACTGCAGCGTCGAGCCACCAGCGATCGGTTGCGCTGGATCACCGTCCTGCGCGGCGCCGACATCCACCTGATCACCGTGGAGGACGTCTGCTACTTCCGGGCCGACAACAAGTACATCGCCGTCGTCACGGCCGACAGCGAATCGCTGATCACGACGCCGCTCAAAGAGCTGGCCGAGCGGCTGGACCCGGGGATGTTCTGGCAGATCCACCGTGGCGTGATCGTCAACATCAACGCAATCAAGAGCGTGCGGCGCGCGCTGGGGGGGCATCTCGAACTGCGGCTGAAGCAGCGTCCAGAGACGCTGCGGGTCAGCGCGGCATACGCGCATCTGTTCAAGCACATGTAGCTGCATTCGTCCGCACCTGTGGCCGTTCGTCCCGGAATCCCGGGTATTCGTCGGAAGAGGCCGCCGCAGTGGGCGGTGATGCCTATGCTGGCACTGCGCGGCTGGGTCGCTTGACCGTCGACGATCCTCAAGGCAAGGTGTAGAGTGCCCGATACGCCTGTCAAAGCAGTCCGCGGCCCGTATGTTCTAGGAGAACAGCGATGAATGCCTCCAGAAGGAAGACATCGGCAGCCCTGGTCGTCACCCTCTGCGCCGCCGCATCGCAGGCCCACGCCTGTGGCGAAGTCATGCTGCGCGCGCTCGGGACGATGCGCTACCACGCGTTCGTGACCCGCAATCCAGCGGCCATCCTGCTGTACTCGGACGACCCGACAGGCAACGCCAAGCGCCCTGCGGCCACCGATCCCAGGCTCCATGACAACCTGGAGAAGGTGGGCCACAAGGTCAGCATGGCGCGAGGCACGGGTGAGCTGGCGCATGCGCTTGCCGAACATCGCTACGACGTGATCGTCGCCTATGCCGACGACATGCTGGGAGCGACCGACCAATTCACGAAGGCCACTCCCGAGCCCAAGCTGATTCCGGTGCTCGACAAGGAGTCGAACGAGCGCGAAATGCGGGAGCACTTCCCGCGGCTCGTGACCGGGAACTTCAAAGACCTGCTCAAGGCCATCGAGCAGGCCATGAGTGCCTAGCGAAACCACCGTGTGCTCGAAGCACGAACGAGCGCACCCCGCGCGTCGCGCAGGGCTGCGTGTGGGAGGGGGCTTGCTGTCAGGCTTGCTGGCCACCATCGGCGCGGTCTTCGCAATGCCGTGCGCCGCCCAGACCGTGCGCGGCATCGGCAATGCCTTCGTGGTGCCCGCGCTCGATCTGACCGACGAAGAGAGCACCGCCAAGGGCCACGGCTGGATGTCCATCGGCTACCAGAACACCTACATCGACGGTTTCTTCGTGCCGGTGCCCGGCGGAAAAGCGCCGATCGGTGCGGTGCGGGTGCAAAGCATCTCGCTCGACCTGGATTACTTCTTTGCCGACCGCTGGTCAGGGCACCTGGGCATTCCGTTCGTCGAAAGCCGCTACGGCGGCGACTCGCCGCACTGCGTCTCGCAGATGCCGCCGCAATGCCGGGGCGCGGTGGTGCCTGCGCAGCCGCACCCCGAATCGAAGTTCCTCGACGATGGCCACTACCACGGCACGTGGCAGGACTGGAACATCGGAGCGGCCTATCACACCAATATCGGCGACTATCTGATCACGCCGTCGGTCACGGCGTACATACCCAGCCACAACTACACCTTCTTCGCACAAGCGGCGCCCGGCCAGGATTTGCGGAAACTGGAAGTCGCGGTGGATCTCGCGCATCAATTCGAGTTGAGCAATCTCTACTACCGGGTGCACCTGGGTCACGTCTTCGCGGAGAAGACGCTGGGCCAGAACATCGACCACAACCGGCTGGACGTGGAGGTGGGCTACTTTCTGAACGACACGTGGACGGTCAAGGCGTTCGCTACCGGCAAGAAGGGCAATGGCTACACCGGGCCCTATGACCAGACCACCGAGCTCTGGTACCACCACGACCAGCGCGCCATGCACAACTACGCCAATGTCGGCGCCGGCTTCGACTACCGCCTCGACGACAAGTACACGCTGTCCGCGACGGTGCAAAGGCTCGTCTGGGGACAATTCGTCTTCGACTTCAAGTATTCGGTTGACGTCCGCCTCACGCGCGAATTCTGAGGTGATGCGGTGTCGGCGTTGTCCAGGAAGCGGGCCGACGCCAACTCCATGAGGCGGCGCTGCACGAACGATTGGTGCACGGCACCGGCGAGCTCCACGTCCGGTACTGCTGCCAAGGGGTCCTGCGTGTGCGTACCGAATGGCCCGAAGCAGAGGATGGCGATTCGCACGATGGCGAAGAGTCCGCTGCGTGTCATGTTGACTCTCCTGAGATGGCCTGAGACTCAAGGTACTTCAGCCCATCTCGAGCGGCGAGCCCGATCCGATGAATGCGGTCCGGCCTAGGACGAATCGAGACCTGCGTGGATCGAGCCGGGCCACAGTCGCGATAGGTGGGACATCGTTTCTGAATGCGCGACGGAATCAGGACCTTCTGCGCACTTCAGCCGCAACGCTGCGCGGCACCGGGACGGTCATGTCCAGCAGCATCTGCCCCCTGCCCTTGCCCAGCGGATCCAAGCGCATGGAGGAGGGGCCTCCGCCGTCGAGCGCTTCATGCAGCAGCAGGTTCATCGACGCCGTGCCCGGCAGATAGAAGCGTTCGACCTTTCCGTGGACGAGGTGCGCGAAATACGCGTGCACGCGCTCGGGCGTGACCCGGCTCCAGAGCAGCGGCAGCCATTCGGCCTTGCGCGCCACCAGGCCGATGTTCGAGAGATTGCCCTTGTCGCCGCTGCGTGACCACGCCAGCGCGATGAGCCGTACCTCTTCCTGGTCCTCTCCGGATTCGGCACAGGCCGGCGGCCTTCGCGCAGCCAGTCCGCGCAAGACCGTACGCCCGGCTGCGGATAGCCTTCGCGGCAAGAAGGAGACACCATGGAATTCCTGGACGCGCCGCCGCTGCCGATCTATTTCACGCCCGACCACGAGCAGTTCCGCAAGAGCCTGCGCGAGTTCGTCTCGCGCGAGATCACACCCTACGCCGCCGAATGGGATGAGGCGGAGACCTTTCCCCGTGCGCTGTACGAGCGGGCCGCCGAACTCGGCGTACAAGGCCTTGGCTACCCGGAAGCCTATGGCGGCACGCCGGCCGATGTGTTCTATCAGATCGTCGTCGCCGAGGAGTTCGCACGCAGCGGCTGTGGCGGAGTGCAGGCCTCGCTCAATTCGCACAGCATCGGCCTGCCGCCCATCCTGCATGCGGGCAGCGAGGCACTCAAGCAGCGAATCATCCCGCCGGTGCTGGCCGGCCGGAAGATCTCGGCGCTGGCCGTGACCGAGCCCTCGGGCGGCTCCGACGTCGCGGCGCTGAAGACCACCGCGATCCGCGACGGCGACCACTACGTGGTGAACGGCGAGAAGACCTTCATCACCTCCGGCATGCGCGCGGACTTCATCACCACCGCCGTGCGCACGGACCCTGCCAACAAGGGCGCGGGCGGGATCTCGGTACTGGTGATCGATGGCGACACGCCGGGCCTCACCCGGACGCCGCTCAAGAAGATGGGGTGGTGGAGTTCCGACACCGCGCACCTGCGCTTCGACGACTGCCGCGTGCCGGTGGCCAACCTCGTCGGGGTCGAGAACAAGGGCTTCAAGACCTTCATGAACAACTTCAACACCGAGCGGCTGTTCATGTCCGCTCTGGCCTGCAGCTTCGCGGAGGTGTGTCTCGAAGAGGCCGTCGACTGGGCCCGCCAGCGCAGCACCTTCGGCGTTCCGCTCGCCGAGCGGCAGGTCGTGCGCCACAAGCTCATGGACATGACGCTGCGCATCGATGCCGCGCGCACGCTGGTCTACGACCTGGCCTACCGCGTGGAGCACAAGCTGGCCGATCCGGCCAAGCTGGTCGCGCGCATCTGCCTGGCCAAGGTGCAGGCCACGCAGGCGATGCAGTTCTGTGCGGACCAGGCCGTGCAGTTGCTCGGCGGCATGGGATTCATGCGCGGCACGCGCACCGAGCGCATCTACCGCGAGGTCAAGGTCATGATGATCGGCGGTGGCTCCGAGGAGATCATGAAGGACCTCGCCGCGCGGCAGTTGGGCCTTTGAAGCGCAAGGGCAACGCACGATGAAAGACACCGCCGACGACCTCCGCGCCGAGTACCGCGAACTCGCCGACCTCTGCCGCACGCTCACGCCCGGACAGTGGAACTTCGCAGCGAGTTCTACGGCTGGACGCCGTGGGATGAGATCGCCCACCTCTGCATCTTCGACGAGACCGCGCTGCTGGCCGCCACCGATGCGGAGGCTTTTGCCCGCGACACTGCGGCCCTGAATGCCGTGCTGGAAACGGGCAAGGAGATCAGCGCCATTGCGCGCGAAAAGTACGGCCACCAGGACGGCGCGGTTCCCAAGCTGCGGGTGCGGTTGCGCGGCTGAGTCCACGCACATCAGCCAGTTCGCGCAAGACCGCGCGGAACCCGCTGCCTAAAGTTCCTGCAACACACACATCGCAAGAACATGGCAACCATCGAATCGACCATCTCCCCGGCCGGTGAGGCCTTCAAGGCCAATCGCGAAGGCATGCTGGCGCTCATCGAGCGCGTTCACCGCTACGAGCAGCGCACCGTCAACACCTCGGCAAAATCGCGCGAACGATTCGAGAAGCGGGGCCAGCTGCTGCCTCGCGAGCGCCTGTCGCTGTTGCTCGATCCGGGGACGCCGTTCCTCGAGATCTCCTCGCTCGCAGGGCTGGGCCTGGACAACCCCGACATGGAGAAGAGCGTGCCCGGCGGCGGGGTCATCGGTGGCATCGGCTGGGTCTCGGGCGTGCGCGTGATGGTCAATGCCTCCGACTCCGGCATCGATGCCGGCGCGCTGCAGCCCATGGGCATTCCGAAGCAGATGCGCATGCAGGAGCTGGCGCTCGAGAACAAGCTGCCCTACGTCCAGCTCGTGGAAAGCGCCGGCGCCAACCTCATGACCTACAAGGTCGAGGAGTTCGTGACCGGCGGCAACCTGTTCCGCAACCTCGCGCTGATGTCGGCGGCGGGGCTTCCGGTGATCACCGTCACGCACGGCTCCTCGACGGCCGGTGGGGCCTACCAGACGGGCCTGTCGGACCACATCGTGATGGTGCGCGGGCGCTCCCGGGCCTTCCTCGCGGGGCCGCCGCTCCTGAAGGCCGCCACGGGCGAGATCGCGACGGAAGAAGAGCTCGGCGGCGCGGTGATGCATACCTCCATCTCCGGCCTCGGCGACTACCTGGCCGAAGACGACCGCGATGCGATCCGGATCGCGCGCGAAATCCTTGCCCACATCGACTGGAACCGCGACATGCCGCAGGAGGCGCCGCGCCGCTTCAAGCCGCCGCGCTACGACACCGAGGAGCTGCTCGGCATCATGCCGATGGACCACAAGCGCCCGGTCGACATGAAGCAGGTGATTGTGCGCATCGGCGACGATTCGGAGTTCCTCGAGTTCGGCGAGAACTACGGCAGCGCCACCGTCTGCGGCCACATCAAGATCGAAGGGCTGCCGCTGGGCCTCATCACCAACAACGGCCCGATCGATCCGGCCGGCGCCACCAAGGCCACGCACTTCATCCAGGCCTGCTGCCAGGCGAAGACGCCGATCCTCTACCTCAACAACACGACCGGCTTCATGGTCGGGAAGGACTACGAGGAGGCCGGCATCATCAAGCACGGCTCGAAGATGATCCAGGCGGTGACCAATGCCACCGTGCCGCAGATCACCATCTACTGCGGCGCCTCGTTCGGTGCGGGCAACTACGGCATGTGCGGGCGCGGCTTCCATCCGCGCTTCTGCTTCTCGTGGCCCAACGCCAAGACGGCGGTGATGGGTGGCGAGCAGGCCGCGCAGACCATGGTCAACGTGACCGAGGCCGCGATGAAGCGCAAGGGCGGCGAGGTCGACCGCGAGAAGCTGCAGGAGATGGAGCGCCGCATCATCGACCGCTTCGACAGCCAGATGAGCGTCTTCACGACCAGCGCGCACGTGCTCGACGACGGCGTGATCGATCCGCGCGACACCCGGGCGGTGCTCGCCAAGGTGCTGTCGATCTGCCGCGACGCGGAGTTGCGCCAGCCGCAGAAGATGCAGTTCTCGGTCGCCCGGCCCTGAACGCGTCATGGAAGCACCTTTCATAGTGACAGGCGCAACGACATTCACACGGACCCGATTCATGACCGTCCCCACACAGCACGCGACGCCTTTCCACAAGATCCTGATCGCCAACCGCGGTGAGATCGCCCTGCGCGTGATTCGCAGCGCACGCGCGCTCGGCTACCGCACGGTGGCCGTGTATTCGACCGCCGACGCCGGTGCCCGCCACGTGCAGGAGGCCGACCAGGCCGTCTGCATCGGCGAGCCGCTGCCGGCGCAGTCGTACCTGCGCATCCCGGCCATCATCGAGGCGGCGAAGCTCACCGGCGCCGACGCGGTGCATCCGGGCTACGGCTTCCTGGCCGAGAACGAGGACTTCGCGCAGGCCTGCAAGGACGCCGGCCTCGTCTTCATCGGTCCTTCGGCCGAGGCCATCGTCTCGATGGGCAACAAGGCCGGCGCCAAGTCGCTGATGCAGGCGGCGGACGTGCCCTGCATTCCGGGCTACCAGGGCGAGGACCAGAGCGAGGAGCGGCTCGCGCAGGAGGCCGCGCGCATCGGCTTCCCGGTGATGATCAAGGCCACGGCCGGCGGCGGCGGACGCGGCATGCGGCTCGTGCCGACCGCCAAGGAATTCGCGGACCTGCTGCGCAGCGCGCGCTCCGAGGCGCAGAGTGCGTTCGGCGACCCCGAAGTGATCCTCGAGCGCGCGATCGTCGAGCCCCGCCACATCGAGATCCAGATCTTCGCGGACCGCTACGGCAACGCGATCCACCTCGGCGAGCGCGACTGCTCGGTGCAGCGGCGGCACCAGAAGGTGGTCGAGGAAGCGCCTTCGCCCGCGGTCGATGCCGAACTGCGCGCACGCATGGGCGCGACCGCGGTGGCCGCCGTCAAGGCGATCCGCTACGAGGGTGCAGGCACGCTCGAATTCCTGCTCGACCGCGAGGGCAATTTCTATTTCATGGAGATGAACACGCGCCTGCAGGTGGAGCACCCGGTCACCGAGGCGATCACGGGGCTCGATCTCGTGGAGCTGCAGTTGCGTGTCGCCGCCGGCGAGCCTTTGCCGCTGTCGCAGGAGGATGTCCGCTTATCGGGCCACGCGATCGAGGTGCGCCTTTGCGCCGAGGATGCCGACAAGGGCTTCATGCCGCAGAGCGGCACCGTGGCGCTCTGGAAGATGCCCGCGCAGTTGCGCGTGGAGGACGCGTTGCATTCCGGCGGCGAGGTGCCGCCGTTCTACGACTCGATGATCGCGAAGCTCATCAGCCACGGCCGCACGCGCGATGAAGCGCGCCGCAAGCTGGCCTCCGGCCTCGAAGATGCGGTCGCGCTCGGCGTGACGACGAACCAGGCCTTTTTGCGCAGCTGCCTGCTGCACCCCGTGTTTGCGGCGGGCGGGGCCACCACGGCGTTCATCGGGCAGCACCAGGATGCGCTGCTCGCGCCAGACCCGGCCACCCGCGAAAGGGCGATCGCGCTGGCGGCGGTCCTGCTGCACGAGACCGCGAATGGCCGCCGGCATGGGCCGCCGGGCCGGCGCATGCCGCACAAGCTGCCGATCTCGCTGCGCTTCGACCTTGGTGGTGTGACGCACAACGCGAGCCTCGTGCTGGGCAGCCACCGGCATTTCGAGGTCGCGGAGGGCGGCAGGACCTTCGTCATCGAGATCGCCGCGCTCACGGACGACAGTGCACGTTTCGTCTGCGATGGCGTGCTCGAATCTGCCGCCTGGCATCGCGATGGCGCGACGCTGCTGATGCAATACCGCGGGCTCTCGCTGCGGGTCGAGGACAAGACACGCGCCGCCTCGGCGCGGCAGGGCGAGAGCGGCGGCGACGGCAAGCTGCGGGCTTCGATGAACGGCCGCGTGGTCGCGGTGCTCGCCGAGGTCGGCCAGATCGTTCAGGCCGGCCAGCCGATCGTCACGCTGGAGGCGATGAAGATGGAGCATGTCCACACTGCGCCGCTGCGCGGCAAGTTGACCGCGGTCCATGTCGCGACCGGCGAACAGGTCGCGGCGAGCCGCGTCGTGGCCGAGATCGAAGCGATCGCGGAAGACGGAGGTGCGAAGTGACGAGCGAAGCCATGAACGACGCCGTATTGCTCGACAGGCGTGACCGTGCCTTCTGGATCACGATCAACAGGCCCGACAAG
The DNA here is from genome assembly GCF_900107745.1 of Variovorax sp. YR216. Taxonomy (GTDB): domain Bacteria; phylum Pseudomonadota; class Gammaproteobacteria; order Burkholderiales; family Burkholderiaceae_C; genus Variovorax. The sequence goes on from NZ_FNRO01000007.1 coordinate 98,655, forward strand.
CGCAATGCGATCAACAAGGACGTGATCGCCGGCATCCGCGAAGGCTACCGGCGCGCGCATGCGGACCCCGAGGTGCGCGTGATCGTGCTCACCGCCGCGGGTGACAAGGCCTTCTGCGCGGGTGGCGACCTCCAGCCCGGGGTGGGATTCGCCTTCGACCTCTCGCGCCCCAACATCGACTACGCCGACATGCTGCGCGAAGCGCAGAACGCGACCTTGCCGACCATTGCGCGCATCAACGGCGTTTGCATGGCGGGCGGCATCGGCCTCCTGTGCATGACCGACCTGGCGGTCGCGGCGGACCATGCGCTGTTCGGCCTGCCCGAAGTCAAGATCGGCCTGTTCCCGATGCAGGTGCTGAGCCTCCTGCAGCGCATCGCGCCGCGCCGCACGGTGCGCGAGTGGTGCCTCGGCGGCGAGCCCTTCAGCGCGGCGGAAGCGAAGGAGGGCGGATTGCTCAACTACGTCGTTCCGACCGCGGAGCTCGACGACAAGACGCAATGGCTCATCGACCGCTTGGCCGGCAAGTCGCCCACCGCGATCCGGCGTGGCAAGTACGCGATGCGCGCGCTCGAAGCGATGTCCTTCGACGAAGGCATCGCCTACACCGAGAGCCAGATCGCGGTGCTCGCCATGACCGAGGACGCCAGGGAGGGCCTCGCTTCCTTCAACGAAAAGCGCAAGCCGACATGGACCGGCCGCTGAAAACCGACCCCACGGCGCACGGCGCGCACGCGGTCGGCCTGCATGAATGGCTGTCCCGCCGCGCCGCGCGCGTGCCCCGCCAGCCGGCATTGAGCTGCGACGACACGCGCAGGGACTACGCCGAGTCGACCCGATGTTCGTGGTCGTGATGTTCGCATCCACACGCTGGTCACCGGCGAGGAGCACGTCGCGGTGATCGACAGCGTGCGCGGCAAGCTCGCCTGCCGGATGCGGCTCTTCTCGATTCCAGATGAGGGCGCTCTCGAAACGATGCTTTTGCTGCCCGCACGCGCTGGACAGAATGCCTGTCCTATGACCACCGCCGACCCTATCGCCAAGTTCGACCACTCCAGAGCCACAGAGTACGAGACGCAAAGCCGGATTGCGCTCGCCGGCTACGACGCCTGCCACGAACTGTCCTCATGCCTCCTGTCCGCTTCCCTCGGGTCCGGGCCCAAGCACGTTCTGGTTGCTGGAGCCGGAGGAACTGGCCAGGAATTTCTCGTCATGGGCAAGCTCGAGCCTCGGTGGACCTTCGTTGCGGCGGACCCGTCCGTCCCGATGCTCGAACAGGCGATGGAACGCGTGAAGGGAGCAGGGCTTTCGAATCGCGTCGAGCGGTTCGACGGGGCCGTTGAATCGCTGCCCATGACGCGCATGTTTGATGCCGCAACGCTCATCGGGGTCCTGCACCACGTTCCCAGCGATGAAGGAAAGAACAGCCTTCTGCGCGACCTGTCCGCGCGTCTTCATCCGGGCGCACCGCTTGTCGTCGCGTGCAATCGCTGCATCTATGAGTCGCAGCCCTTGTTCCTGGAGGCATGGGCCCGGCGCTGGCGCATGGCCGGCGCGAGCGAGGAAGAAGTCGCTGCAAAGCTGGCCAAGATTCGCTTGGGCGCGGTCCCTCCGGCCTCGGAGGCTGAAGTCGAGGCGAAGCTCGCCGCGGCAGGCTTCGATCGACCGCTTCGGTTCTTCTCCAGCCTTTTCTGGAGCGCATGGATTGCGTTCAAGAGCGTCGATCCGTCGACGAGTGGCTCCTCTCGATAACGCGCAATCTCCGGCCGATGCCTTCCTCGCGGAGATGGCGATATTCAAGGCCGGCTACCAGTTTTCGGTGATGGCGCGATGGGCACAGAACGAACACACGTTCGGAACGTTTCGTGCAATTCGTTTCATCAGGGAAGTTCACTCATGTCGGCGCCAGTCCTTCGAGATCGCGCTCGCATGCGACCTGATCGCCGCGCAGATCGACGCCAACGCGCCGCTCGCCGTGGCGGCCAGCAAGCGGATCGTCGATGCATCGCGCACCTGGCGCGACGGCGTTTGCGCAGAAGCGGGCGCCGGTGTGGCAGGGGCGGTGATCAGCTGAACATCCGCGGATCGAACACGAAGGGATTGCGCTCGATGTTCACCGCGATCCGGCGGTAGTGCGGATGGTCCGGGTTGATGACGAGGTTGCGATCCCCGGGCTCGACCGCCGACGGCACCCACAGACCCAGCGTTTTGCCGGCCATGCGCCACTGCAGGCCGAGCGCTTGCGTCATCGCCTGGTTCCTCGGCCAGTTTGCCGGCAGGTCGGAGACGAGGATCTCGTCGAACTTCGCCTCGGCGGGGAGATCGAGACGCATCAGCGCCATGTTCTTCGGCGCGATGCCGTTGCTGTGCACGCGCTTTTCAAGCTGGCAGATCGAACGGCTCGAACCGGCATAGACAACAGGCTTGCCGGTCGGCGGCATCGGGTGCCAGCGCCCGGCCGCGAGCGTGGAGCCGATCCACATCGCGTCGAGCGTGAGACTTCGGGTGCTCGCGATGCGCCACACCGAGAGCGTCAAACGACGCCCCCGTACTCGATGGCGTTGAGGATCTCGCGCACGCGCTCGGCACCGAATTCGTTGGATGCGAACTCGAGTGGCGTCTTGCCGTCGAGCACCGGATGCGGCTTGGTCATCCAGGCCGGACCGTCTTCGCCGAAGACTTCGGCGGCGCGCACCAGCAGGTCGGAGTGGCGCAGCATGCGTTCGGTCACGCTGGCATCGAGGTCCTTGTCGCCGCTGCCCTTGCGCGACAGCATCGAGGGCGTGAGGTTGAGCGCGATCTGCAGATCCTTGCGGCGTTCGAGCCCGGAGGCCGCGAACCATTCGTCGATGACCCGCGCCTGCACGGGATGGCTCGCGAGCTCTGCCGCCTGGCCGCGGTCGAAGAGCAGGGCGGCATGCCCCGCGCCCTTGTCATCGGAGAAAACCACCCAGAGCCGTCGTTGCGCCTCCGCGCCGTAGGCCGACTCGAATACGCGCTGGAACTTGGCCGCCTGGCCGTGCGCGGCGACGTCCTCGGCCGCCACGGCAACGATGGCGCTGCCGGCGGGACCGGGGTACTGCCGCGCCTTGGCAGGTCGACGTTTGCTGGGGGCGGGACTGGCTGTCATGGTCAGAGGGGAAAAGCGTTCGATATTTGCAAATGCAATGGTCATCTATTGCATTTGATGCGTCAAGAGCCTTGATGCAAGGCCCCAAAAGGAACGTGCAGTTCCGCCCATGCGGTGAATACACGCCTTCTGGCTGCCAGCTGGGGCGTATCTCACTCCAATTTGATGCAAGTCAACCTCCCCGCATTCTTGGCTCCGAATGACGCAGAACCCCTCTGGCGCCTTGGCGGCTTTGTGGCTTTAATCATTTTCGTTCCAGTAATGATTCATTGATTCATTGGTGGATCAAATGAGCCATCAACCACAGCTTGAAAGGGACCCGCCATGAGCACCGCCACCGCCGAAGCCCCCAGTTTCCGTCCGCCCGCCGGGATGGACCTCGCCCAATGGATGAAGAGCCGCCTGGCCACCCGCGCCTCCCGCCGCTACGACTGGAACGCGCTGAAGTTCCAGGCCGACCTGGACCCCAAGTACCGCCGCGCGCAGATGCGCTACATCGGCACGGGCGCCACCGGCGTGGCGAGCGACTCGAACACGGTGCCTTCCGAGCACTTCACCTTCTCCACGATGATCCTGCCCGTCGGCGCGGAGGGGCCGCTGCACATCCACACCGACGCGGAAGAAGTGTTCTTCGTGCTGCGCGGCCGCGTGAAGCTCATCGCCGAACTGAATGGCGAAACCTGGGAAGCCGAGGCCGGCGAGCGCGATCTGATCTCCTGGCCCGTGGGCGTGTATCGCGGCGTGATCAACGTCGGTGACGAGGAGGCGCTGATGTGCGTCATCGTCGGATCGTCCAAGCCGGTCACGCCGACTTATCCGCCCAGCCATCCGCTGTTCAAGGTCAAGCGCTGAGCACACGGCCATGAAGGTCACGGGCATTGAAGAGATCACCTTCGCCAGCCGCGAAGTGGCGCATTGCCGCCGGTTCTTTCTCGACTGGGGACTGCGCCTCGTCCAAGAGACGCCCCTGGAACTGCTGTTCGAGTCGCTCAATGGCTGCCGGGTGCGCGTGGCGCACAGCGACACGCCCGGGCTGCCGCCGGGCTTGGAACCCGACCCCACGCTGCGGGAAGTCGTCTGGGGCGTCGACGGCGCGGAAGCGCTTGCCCAGGCGCGCGAGCGCCTGCACGGCCAGCCGGGCTGGTTCGACGGCGGCGCGCGCATCGGCTGCACCGATCCCAACGGGCTGGCCGTGCGGCTGCAGGTCACGCGCAAGCGCGCGCTGAAGCTGTCGTGCGCGCGCACCAACACGTGGGGCGAGCGTCCCCGCGTCAACCAGCCGGGGCCGGCCTACGAACGCGCCGAGCCGATCGAGGTCGGCCACGTCGTGTTCTTCGTGAAGGACCTGCAGGCCACGAGCGCGTTCTACGAGGACACGCTGGGCTTCGTCGTGTCCGACCGCTACCCGGGCCGCGGCCACTTCATGCGCTGCGCGCCCGAAGGCGGCCACCACGACATGTTCCTGCTCCAGCCGCCCGAGCCGCGCGCGGGCCTCAACCACGTCGCCTTCACCGTGCGCGACGTGCACGAGGTCTTCGGCGGCGGCATGCACATGGCGCGGCAGGGCTGGAGCACCGAACTCGGCCCGGGCCGGCATCCGATTTCCTCGGCCATCTTCTGGTACTTCGACAGCCCCGCCGGCGCGCTGGTCGAGTACTACACCGACGAGGACGAACTGACCGCCGACTGGCAGCCGCGCGACTTCTCGCCCGGGCCCACCGTCTTCGCCGAATGGGCGATCAAGGGCGGCATCGATGGCCACACGCGGCGGCAGAAAGACGCTCCCGCCCCCGGCGCGCAGTTCCTGACCGCGCGTTCCGCCCCCTGATTTGCACAAGGAGACTCCCATGAAGAAACCCCTCTACAACGAAACCTTCCAGAACCGCGAGGCCGCGCCCACGGCCTACGAGAGCCTGCTGGGCGACGCCATCGAACGCGCCTACGCCCAGGGCCTGCACGACCTGGAGGGCCTGGTGAACTACCTCAACCAAACCGGCCCGATCGCCCCAAGCGGCCAACCCTGGACCGTCGACGGCTATGCCCGGGAAATGGCCCGCCTGGGTGCCTGACCTTCCACACGAATCGAGATCACGATGGACACCATTGCGACCCCCCTCCATGCCGCCGACCCTGTCGATTCCGCGCTCGAAATCGGCCTCAAGGACCTCTGGTTCCCCATCTGCCCGTCGGGCTTCGTCAAGAACGACCCGGTCTCGCTGTACCGGCTCGGCCGCAAGCTCGCGCTGTGGCGCGACGCGACCGGCAAGGTCCATGCGCTCGAAGACCATTGCCCCCACCGCGGCGCGCCGCTGTCGCTGGGCGTGATCCTGGGCGACCGCATCGCGTGCCCTTATCACGGCGTCGAAGTGCGGTGCGACGGCACCGTCATGCGCGTGCCCGGCAGCCCGGGATGCAAGCTCGAAGGCTCGCGTCCGACGCGCGCCTTCCACATCGAGGAGGCGAACGGCGCCATCTTCCTGTTCAACGCCAGCGAGAACATCGACACGCCGCCGCCGCTGGTGCTGCCCGAGCAGCTCACGTCGCCCGATTGGTCGTCCTTCCTGTGCTACGTCGAATGGGGTTGCGACTACCGCTACGTGGTCGACAACGTGATGGACCCCATGCACGGCGCCTACCTGCACAAGCAGTCGCACACCATGAGCGAGGGCGACATGACCGCCGAGTTCCGCATCCGCGACCTGGAGCAAGGCTTCATCTTCGAGAAAGTCGGACAGCGCGATGTCAACTTCGATTGGTCCGAATGGAACGAGGCTGGAAACATCCACACCATGCGGCTCGAGATCCCGTATCCGAAGACCGGCGGGCCGGGCGGCAACTTCACCATCGTCGGCGCCTGTGCGCCCGGGCCGGAGAACACCACCAGCGTGTTCTTCTGGCGCTGCCGAAAGGTCAGTGGGTGGCAGCGCGACACCTGGCGCTTTCTCTACAAGAACCGGTTGGAGGAGCGCCACTGGAAGGTGCTGGAGCAGGACCGCGTCGCAGTCGAAGCCATGGAGCGCGACGCGAACCGGCGCGAGATGCTCTATTCGCACGACATGGGCCTGGTGCGATTGCGCCGCCGGCTGAGGAAGCTGGCCGAAGCGCAGCTGGAGCGCGCAGCGGCACGTTCCTGAGCAAGGCATGAACCGATGATGTGGCTCAACACCGACCGGGTGCTGGCGGGGAGGGCGTGCGCGTCAACTCGATCTCGCCCGGGCCGATCGATGGCACCGAGGGGTTTCGCAAGCTGATGGCACCTTCCGAAAGTGCGCGCGAAGCGGCACGCAATGCGGTGCCGCTCAAGCGATTCGGAAGCCTCGACGACATCGCGAACCTCGCGCTGTTCTCGCGTCGCCACCGCAGCGACCGGACAAGGTCATCACGCGGCTTGATGCCGCCCTCGACCTGCCGCCCTACAGGTCCAGGACGAGCAGAGGCGACCTGGACCGGGAGCAACATGGCGTGAAGCAATCATTGGCCGCGTGCTCATCCGGCATCAGGTAGGAATCGCGATGGTCCGGCGTTCCTTCGAGGACCGGCGTGACACAGGTTCCGCAGATCCCCTGCTCGCAGGATGTGGGCACGTCGACACCGGCCTCGGCCAGCGCCTGGGTCACCGTCCGGTCGGCAGGGATCGCCACGATGCGGCCGGAGCGCGCCAGGCGGACTTCGAATGGCGCGTCGCCTTCCAGGTGGACCGGATCCGCGCGAAAGAACTCGTAGTGCACGCGGTCGTCCGGCCAGCCGGATTTCTTCGCGGCATCGAGCACGGCGTCCATGAAACCCTTGGGGCCGCACACGTACAAGTGCGTGGCAGGGTCCTGGCGCTGCAGCAACGCGTCGATATCCAGCCGCTGCGAAGCGGGACCGTCATCGAAATGGAGATGCACGGAGCCGGCCAGGTCTGCGGCGTACAGCCGCTCCAGGAACGCGGCGCGATCGCGTGATCGCGTGCAGTAGTGAAGGCTGAATGCCCGTTCGCGCCGCGCGAGCGCCTGGGCCATGCACAGGATCGGCGTGATGCCGATCCCACCGGCCAGAAGCAGGCTCGACCCGGCCGACTCATTCAAGGCGAACTGATTGCGGGGTGCGCTGACCTGCAGGAGCGTCCCTATCTCGACCGCTTCATGCATGGCGCGGGATCCGCCACGCCCGTTGGGCTCCTTGAGAACGCCGATCCGGTAGATGCCCTGCTCTGTCGGATCATTCCACAGCGAATACTGACGCACCAATCCGCCGGGGACGTGCACATCGACGTGAGCCCCTGGCGAGAAGCCAGGCAGCGCTGCTGCGCCGGCCGCAACGAGATCGAACGAACAGATGTCCTGGGCTTCCTGCCGTCTTGCGGCAACACGAACCTGCAGCAGTGTCATCTCAGCCTTCCTGCGCTGCCTTTGACTCGTCGGCGATCAGCTGCTTGAGCACGCGCCGCGCGCGCACCGGGCCGCCGTCCGTTGCGAGCATCACCGGACGCAGCGAATCGAGATCGGTCGTTCCCATGTTGCGCTGCACGGCCTCGATCATGGGCTTGTCCTGCGTGTCGAAGGCCTTGCGCAAGGAGTCCAGCCGCAGGGCATCCATCGCAGGATCCCGCTCGCCCCAGTTGCGCCCTTGCGCCCAGTAGTAGTGGGTCGTGGTCTCTGTTGCCGGCGTCATCAGGTGGCAGCCCTGGCTTTCGCGCGCGTTCTCGTGCGGCTCACCTTCAGGCAGGACGCCCACGGTGAGCTTCATCACGCCGGCAGGATCCCAGCGGACGTTGAGCCAGCGTTGCACGCGCCGATCGCCGGCCTCGTACCACTTCTGCAGCACCGGGGGCAGCACCTCGTTGCTGGTCAGGCGATTCGAGCGAACGGTGCTGCCGTCCTGGACGATCTCCGTCTGGGCGCGGCGCACCGCATCGCTTCCGAGCAATCCGGGATGCAGGAACTCGATGTGGCCGAGGTCCATGATGTTGTCCGTCATGAGCTCGTAGTGGCCTTCCGCCAGCGTGTAGCCCTTGACGTTCTGGAAGCTTGGATCGATCAGGAACTCGAACTCGGGGATGGCGCCTGCGTCTGCTTTTGCCGCGTCGCCCATCCAGATCCAGAGGAGGTTGTAGCGCTCGACCAGCGGGTAGCTTCGCACCACCGCTTTCGGCGGGATGTTGCCGTTGCCGTGAGGATTGAGGGTGCATGCGCCGCTGCAGTCGAATCGCAGGCCGTGATAGGCGCACTCGATCTGGTCGTCGACAAGGCGCCCCATGTGCAGCGGTGCAAACCGGTGCGGGCAGCGATCTTCGAGTGCCACCGCGACGCCATCGCTGCGCCGGTACATCACGACGGGTTTGCCGAGCAACTGCTTCGCCAGCATGCTCGCGCTCAGCTCGTCCGCCCATGCTGCGACGTACCAGGCGTTCATCAGGAATGCCATGTCGGGTGCTCCTGATTTCTATTCGGGAAGGATCTCGAGGTCCGCGGTGAGCTTGGCCCAGCGGGAATGCTCGGCGGCAAGGAAGGCCGCCATCTGGTCCACGGTGCCCGCGCCTTCGGTTATGGGGCCGATGTCGAGCAGGCGCGCCGCCATGTCCTTGTCGCTCAGCACTGCATCGAGATCGCGGTTGAAGCGCTGGACGGCTGCGGCCGGCGTGCGGGCGGGTGCGACGATGCCGATCCAGCCGGCGTAGTCGAAGCCGGGGAGGCTTTCCGCCAGTGCCGGAACGCTCTCCCAGCCGGCGATGCGCTTTGCCGTGGTCACTGCGAGCGGGCGCAGCCTTCCGGCCTTGACCATCTGGGCGATCGAGGGCACGTCGCTCACGATCACCTCGGTCTGCCCGCCGACCGTGTCCGTCACGCCGGCGGACACCGATGCATAGGGCACCGAGTTCACCTGGATGCCGAGTTGTGCGGCAATGAGGCGCGTCATCATGCCGCTGAAGGTCTTGGGACCCTCGTTGGCGACCGCCAGCCGATCGGGGTTGGCCTTGGCGTAGGCGACGAGATCGGACAGCGTCTTGATCTTCGAGTTCGCATTGACGGAGATGGCAAAGGGCACCTTGCCCACCATGCCCACGGGAACGAAGTCCTTCCTGGGGTCGTAGGGCAAGTTCTTGAAGAGGTAGACGTTGGTGACGAGCGCTGCGGCCGTGGCGAAGTAGAAGGTGTAGCCGTCGGGGGCGGCACGGGTCACCGCCTGGGCGCCGATGGCGTTCTGGCCACCCGGCTTGTTCTCCACGATGATCGGCTGGTTCCACTTCTTCGACAGCTGGTCGCTGATCATTCGCGCCATGGCATCGGCACCCGAGCCGGCCGGCTGCGACAGCACCAGCTTGACCGGCTTGTCGGGCCAGCTCTGTGCTGAGGCGGCGAAGCTGGCGGAGTAAAGCGCCGCCGCGCTGACCGAAAGGGTGAATTGACGTCGATTCATTTCATGTCTCCTGAGTGGGTAGGTCTTGTTCCTGTGGGTCGCCGTCACGCGGGGCACGCCAGCGCGACACCGAGCGTTGCCGCGGCTTCTTCGATCAGATCGGCGGCTGCGCGGGCATCGGCAGCCACGCCGAAGACGTAGTTGTCGGGCCGCACCAGTGCCGCGCCGCATTCGTTGCGCTTGAACCAGTTCGCCGTGACGCCTTCCACTTCAGGCGTCGATGCGAGGTCGACGATCTCGAGTCCGGGCGGCGCGTTCGTGGGTCCGCGGTAGGTCGCCGCATCGGCCAGCACGAGTCGCCAGCCATGGCCGAATGCCGAATCCATGCGCTGCTTGCCCGTGCGTGTGTGGAGCCAGGGCTGCGGAAAGAGCGTTCCCCGGGCGGCATGCGCCTGCTTCGACAGGAGGCCATCTTCGAGCCGGGGCAGGACGTCCTGGCGCGGCGTGTCGCGGACCTGCCCGCCGCATTCGGCCAGCATGCGCGCGTCGCGCTCTCGCGCCTTCCCGGCATCGCGCTCGCAGATCACCGCGCCGATGCCCTTGATCCGGCTCGTGAGTTCACGCACGTGCGCCTTGCGTTCGGTGCCGTAGCTGTCGAGCAGTGCGTCGGCCGCCGCACCGTGCACCTCGCCTGCGAGGACCGCGCCGAGCTTCCACGTCAGATTGGCGACATCGCGCACGCCCTGGCACATGCCCTGGCCGAGGAAGGGCGGCTGCATGTGCGCCGCATCGCCCGCCAGGAAGACCCGGCCCCGGCGCCACTCCGCCGCGACCAGGGCGTGGAAGCGATAGCTGGCCTGGCGCCACAGCTGTCCATCCTCGGGCGTCAGCCAACGCGCGAGCAGCTTCCAGGTTTCCTCGGCCTTCTCGACCTCGCGCGGATCCTCGCCGGGCTTCAGCGAAATCTCCCAGCGCCGATGGTTCTTCGGACCGATCACGATCGTGCAGGGCCGCTCGGGTTCGCAGTACTGGACGCTTACCGGGGGGAGCTTGGCGAGGCCGCGCTCGTTGACAAGAACGTCCACCACGAGCCACGGCTCATCGAAGTCGAGGTCCTCGAGCGGCATGTCGAGCTGCGTGCGCACCGTGCTCGACCCGCCGTCGCACGCGATCGCGTAGCGGGCACGAACGGTCTTCGTGCCCTTGCCGGGGCTGTCGATCGACAGCGAGACGCCATTCGCGTCGGGGTCGATGCGCAGCATCTCGACGCCGAGGTCGACTTCGACGTTCGGCATCCTCGCCACCCGTGCGCGCAGGGTGCGCTCGACCGCCGGCTGCGTGAACACCATCGACGGCGTGTACCCCTGGGGGTACGGCGGATCGATCATGGTCATGCGCCGGATGAGCTGGCCATCGACCCCGAAGTACTCCGAGTTGGTAAAAGGCTCGCAGAAGGGCTGCACGGCCTCGGCGACGCCCAGTTGCTGGAACACGCGCATGATCTCGTGGTCCAGCGCGATCGCGCGGGGGATCTGGTAGACGTCGGTCAGGCGCTCGCAAACATAGACACGCAGTCCACGCTGGCCCAGCAGCCCTGCAGCGACCTGGCCGGCCGGCCCGTAGCCGACGATCGCGACGTCGAAGGCGGCCTCGCTCATGCGGCCTCGTTCACGATCGGGTTGGACAGCACGCCGATGCGCTCGATCTCGACTTCGTAGGTGTCGCCGGCCTTCATCCACACCGGCGGCGTGCGGGCCTGGCCCACGCCCGCGGGCGTGCCCATCACGATCACGTCGCCGGGCTCCAGCGTGAGCACATCGGCCAGGAGAGCGATGGTCTCCGCCACGTTGAAGATCATGTCGGTGGTGTTCGCGTCCTGCATCACCTCGCCGTTGAGTCGGCCCTGGATCTTCAGGCCCACGGCGCCGGGCGGCAGCTCATCGGCCGTGACCAGCACGGGGCCGAAGCCGCCGGTGCCGTCGAAGTTCTTGCCGATGGTCCATTGCGGCGTGCGCTTCTGGTAGTCGCGCACGCTCATGTCGTTGAAGCAGCTGTAGCCGAAGACGTATTGCAGCGCGTCGGCTTCCTTGGTGTGGCGCGGCACCTTGCGGCCGATGATCACGGCCAGTTCGGCTTCGTAGTCGAATTTCGATGACACGCTGGGCACCACGCCCGCATCGCCATGCGCGATCAGCGAGCTTGCGCCGCGGAAGAAGAACCACGGGTAGTCCGGCTTCTCGCGGCCACCTTCCTTGGCGTGATCGAAGTAGTTGAGGCCCAGGCAGACCGTCTTTCCGGGTTCGGGCACGAGCGGAGCAAGGCGCGTGTCGGCCAGCTTCGCCCTGGACTTCGGGTTCGCGAGCGCGGCGCGGCCGGCGGCATGCAGGTCGACGCCCGCCTGGAGCGCGCGGCGCAGATCGCCCGGTACCTGGGGTTGCGCGTCGTTCAGGTCAACGAGGGTGTCGCCATCGACGACGGCCAGGCGGGGCGCGCCGTCGCGCAGGTAGGTGGTGAATTTCATGGAGAGGGGTGGTTGGGTTGGAGATCAGGGATTCGGTGCAAAGAAGATGCGCTTCTGCGCTTCCTTCAGCGTGGCGCCGGGCGGCGGCGAGATGCCCCACTGGTCGACGCGGCCGGGTGGCCACTTCCAGTGTTCGGGGCCGTGCGACGCATAGCTGTCGTCGATCTGTTCGACCTCGGCCGTGTATTCGATGACCACGCCGAACGGATCGAGGAAGTAGTTGAAGAGGTTGTTGCCGGGCCCATGGCGGCCCGGTCCCCATTGGATGGGGAAGCCGGCATCCTTCATGCGGCCGCCGCCGCGCATCACCGACTCGAAGTCCGGCATCAGGAAGGCAATGTGGTTGAGCGCGTCGTTGTCCGAGATGCCGATGGCGATCGTGTGGTGATCGCTGTCGCAGTTCATGAAGGCCATGATCCCGGTGCGATCCGCGAGCCGGAAGCCCAGCGCCTGCTGCAGGAAGGCCTGCGTCTCGTCCACCGCATGGCTGTTGAGCACCACATGGGTCAGGCGGATGGGCCGGTCGGCGACGGCCGCTGTTTCGGGGCGGCGCGCGTCGCCGTGCACGACCTGGAAGACGCGGCCATGCGGATCCTTGAACTTGAGGCCGATGCCTCCGGCCGGATCGCGCGTCAGTTCATGAGGTGCCGCCAGCAGGGTCCCGCCGGCCGCGATGACTTGCGCCTGGATCGCATCCAGCGCGGCGCGGCTGCGGGCACGCAATGTCACCTGTCGAAGCTGCGGAACCTCGCCGCCGCGATGCAGCGCCAGCAGGTAGGTGTTGCTCCCGGTGCCGCGCAGGTACAGCGCGTCGTCGGTCCGATGCGCCACTTCGAGGTTCCAGGTGCGCGTATAGAAGTCCTCGGCCTTGGCCAGGTCGGGAACAAGGAGCGCCACGCTGCGCAGGCTCTCGATCCAGGGTGAACTCATGGGGTGGTCTCTTTCGTCGTGAGGCCGAGAAAGCGCTCGGCATTGCGGTGCACGAGCGCCGCGATGGTGTCGGCGTCGAAGCCGGCGGCTTCGATGCGCTGCACCGGCGTGCGATCGTGGAAGTTGAACGGGTAGTCGGTCCCCACCAGCAGTTGGCCGGGACCGAACTGATCGACCAGATGGCGAAGCATCGGCGTGTCGAAGACGAGGGTGTCGTAGAAGAGCTGGCGCGCCTGCTCGACAGGAGAGGCGCCAATGGCTTCCTTGAGCGCCGGAAAGACGCCCCATCCCTGCTGCAGGCGCGGCAGCAGCGAGGCCAGCGTGCCGCCGCCGTGGCTGAAGGCGATGCGCAAGCGCGGTCGGCGCAGCAGCAGGTTGCTGGTGATGACGGACGCCGCTGCCAGGCCCACGTCGCCCGGATAGGCCAGCACCTGCTGCAGGGGCGCGGGCCCGACGAGGCGGTCCATGCCGGCGGGCCGCAAGGCATGCACGAACACCGCCGCGCCCATGTCCTCGCAGGCTTCGAAGAACGGATCGAGCTGCGGGGCGCCGACCGGCACGCCGTTGATGTTGCTGCCGATCTCCACCCCGGCAAAGCCGAGCGTCTTCACGACGTATTCGAGCTCGGAGATCGCCAGGTCGATGTCCTGCAGCGGCACGGCCCCCAATCCGGCGATGCGCCCGTCGCTCTCGCGGACCATCTCCGCGATGCAGTCGTTCGTGTAGCGAAGCAGTTGCTGCGCGTCGCCTGCCGCCATCCAGTACGACAGCAGCTCGGGCATCGGCGAGACCACTTGCAGCGCCAGGCCCATCCCCGGGAGATCCTCCAGGCGGCGAGCGCTGCTCCAGCACGCATCGGACACGGTGCGGTACACCTTGTCCGCGATCATCACGTGCCGATGGCATGCGTGGGCAGGGGCCATCGACGGCCAGTCGGCAGGCACCTTGGCGCCGATGTAGCGCGGGAAGTGCTCGGGCACCACGTGCGCATGCACGTCGATGCCGCAGGGGCAGGCGGTCGTGTGGTTCATCTGTTCAGGCTGTCTCCGGGGCGCAATCCTAGAAACGGGTGCCAATCCTGTACAGACGTTTTGGCCGATACATAAAATCGGTTTCATGGATATTCGTTCAGTCGATCTCAACCTCCTGGTGCTCTTCGATGCGATGGCCCGCCTGCGCAGCGTGAACAAGACGGCCGAGGAGATCGGCCTGAGTCAATCCGCCACCAGCGGCGCGCTGTCGCGGTTGCGCGAAGTGTTCGACGACGCGCTGTTCGTGCGAACGGCATCGCGGATGGAACCCACGCCGCGCGCGCTGGAACTTGCGCCTGCAGTGCACAGGGTGGTCCAGGCCATCCAGTCGGAGATCCTTCAGCAGCCGAGCTTCGATCCGCTTCGCGCCGAGCGGACCTTCACGATCCTCACGCCGGACATCGGCGAGGTGGCGTTCCTGCCGGGCGTGCTGCGCCGCATGCGGCAGGAGGCGCCTCACGTGCAGTTGCACGCGGTTTCCAGGCCGAGGGCCGCGGCCGCGGAATCACTGGAAAAGGGCGAAGCGGACCTGGCGGTCGGCTTCTTTCCCGACCTGCAGCGCGCGGGCTATTTCCAGCAGGGGCTGTTCACGAGCTCGTATGCGTGCGTCGCGTGCGCGCGCAACGAGGCGGCGGGCGATCGCATGACCCTCAAGCAGTACCTCGCGGCCCGGCACGTGGTGGTGCGGCCCGACGGGCGGGAGCACCTGCTGGACCGCTACCTCGACGACAAGGGCTGGCACCGGTCGGTGAGCCTGGAGCTGTCGCACTTCATGAGCCTGGTGTCGATCCTGCCGGGCAGCGATCTCATCGCCACGGTGCCGCAGGACATCGCGACGGTCCTCGGGCGACTGGTCAAGGTGCGCGAGATCGCGCTGCCGTTCAGGCCGCCGCAATTGCAGGTGCGGCAGTTCTGGCATCGCCGCATGCAGAACGATCCCGCGAACCGCTGGCTGCGCGACGTCTTCCACGCGGTCAACCGCCGTGACGCGGGGGCCGGGATGCCGCTCTGACTGAGTGCGGTAGGGGGCCTGCCGTCCCGGAGACCGAGTGCTGGCTTGAACGAAACGGCTGCGAGTTCAGCCGATATGTTCAAGGCCAAAACGCGTCGGACCACAAGAATTCGTGTGCATCGGAACCCGCTCGGAGCACACCATGACCACCTTCGCCCTTCGCATCAAACCCATCGTGCAAGCAGAGCTCGACGCCGCGGCGTCGACTGAATCGCTCGGACACTTCCATACGGCCTTCCAGCACCTGGAGCGCGCGCATGTGCTTAGTCAGTCCACCACCGGCGAACACGTGCGCGTGCACTGGCGCATGTTCCGCTTTGCGGTGCGCAATCGCATGACCGGCGAAGCGTTCGGCCAAGCCTGGCGCATCGTTACCGCTGCCCTCTTCACCGCCTTCGGACTCGTCCCTGAAGGCAACACCGGCGGCGCAAACGTCAGCGGGTTTCGCAGGATGCCTGTGCCACGGGACCTCCGGGCAATCATCGAGACCGCCCGTCTGCAGCCGGAACAACCGACGGCACGCCGGAAATTGTCAGCGGCCAGCGCCGCCGTCGCCGCTCTCATCACATCAGGGCTGACCGGCTGCATGATCGCGCCCAAGGACCTCGACGTTTCGCTCGAAAAGCAGTCCGCAGCAGGTGTCTATCGGGTCGCTCTGGTGCCGCCGGCCCGGATGCCTGCCATCAATCAGCTGCACAGCTGGAATGTGAAGCTGGCCACGCCAGACGGCATCCCGGTGCAGGGGGCCAGGTTCGCCGTCGATGGCGGCATGCCGCAGCACGGACATGGCCTCCCCACGCAGCCGCGTGTCACGCGAGAGCTTGCGGACGGCACGTATCAGTTGGATGGCATGAAGTTCAGCATGACTGGCTGGTGGGAAGTGAAGCTCGCCATCGACGGCCCGCAGGGCGCGGACAAGGTGACCTTCAACACGGTCATCGAAAGTCCCAAGGTGCGGCAGTGAGACGGCATGTGTCGACGGCGAGCACATCGTGGTTCGCGTGGACCTCGACCCTTCTCACCGGGTGCCTGCTGACGGTAGTCGCCGCGCAGGCCCTGGACAAGGCTCCGTTGCGCGACAGATGGACGGTGGAAGAAACGGCAACATTGGCATCCATGCGGCTGAAGGAAGCCGGTCCCCGGCCGGTCGACCCGTCCAACTCGTGGGAGCAGCGGGCCGACGCAGCGGCGCTCGGCCGCGCGCTCTTCAACGACACGCGCCTGAGCAAAAACGGTCAGGTGGCCTGCACCAGCTGCCATTCCGCAGACAAGCAGTTTCAGGACGGTCGCCAGTTCGGCCAGGGCATCGGTATCGGCAAGCGCCGCACCATGCCGGTCATGGGCGCCGCGCACTCGCCCTTCTTCTTCTGGGACGGTCGCAAGGACAGCGCCTGGTCGCAAGCCCTCGGCCCGTTCGAGGACGCCGCGGAGCATGGCGCAAACCGCGTGCGCCTGGTCAAGTTCGTTCAGGCTCACTACAAGGACCGGTACCAGGCCGTCTTCGGGACGATGCCCGACCTGGAGAAGCTCCCGGACGACGCTTCGCCCGCCGGTACGCCGTCCGAGCAAGCCGCCTGGGCGGCAATGCCAGAAGCCGGCCGGGAAGCAGTGAACCGGGTGTTCGCGAACATGGGCAAGTCCATCGCGGCGTTTGAGCGGAACATCTCGTACGGGGAGTCGCGCTTCGACCGCTACGCCGAAGCAACCGTCGCCGGCGACGGAAGGGGGCAGGACGTGCTGTCGCAACAGGAGGTGCGAGGCCTGCGCCTGTTCCTCACCAAGGGCCAGTGCGTCACGTGCCACAACGGCCCACTGCTGACAGACCATGCGTTCCACAACACCGGCATCCCGCCTATCAACCCCGCGAGTCCGGACCGCGGTCGCGCCGATGGGCTACGCAAGCTGCTGAGGGACGAGTTCAACTGCCTGGGCCGGTACAGCGACGCCAGACCCGACCAGTGTGGTGAGCTTCAGTTCCTTGCCACGAACGACCCTGGGCAACTGGCAGCATTCCGTACGCCCAGCCTGCGAAACGTCGCGGAAAGAGCGCCCTACATGCATGCCGGGCAGTTCACCAGCGTCGAGCAGGTGGTGGAGCACTATGCCCGGTCGCCCAAGGCAGTCCTGGGCCACAGCGAACTGGCGCAGCCTGGCGAGAAGCACGCTGACCGGCAGGCCATCCAGCTTTCCGCCGCCGACATACAGGACCTGGCCGCATTCCTGGCAACGCTCACCGGCCCCGTCGTTCAGGCCAAGTGATGTTGCTCGCGCGTCTGCGAGCTCAGGGGGCCGCGCATCTGCAATACAGAGGGCGGTAGCCCGAACATCGTTCGCGCCGTCCGCGACAGGTGCGCAGAGTCCGCGAAGCCGGCCGCGTGCGCCGCGGCCGAGAGATTTACCCCGGCCATGAGCAGTGTCCACACGTGCAGGAGTCGTCGCCACAGGACGTAGGTCCGCAGGGGCATGCCCGTTTCCTCGACAAACAGGTGCCGGAAGCGCTCCGGCGAGAGATTCGCCGCCTTGGCCACGTCGGGGAGCGAAACGCTTTCGTCGACCCGCTGCCGGATGTACTCGATGGCAGCGAGGACGCGCGGGTCGGACGGCTCCTTCGGCGCCGCTCCGGACAGCTCCCGGACAAGCTGCATGCACACCGCTTGCACCGCTTCGTGGCTCTTCTCGACCCGCCAAGCTCTCTCCAGACGCTCTGCAGTGACCGCCACCGTTTCGGTGTCGAGGAGCTCGGGCCCATGTTCCAGGCGAGTGGCCAGTGCCTTCCCCTCAGGCGTCTCCGGCTCGATGAACAGAACCACGCTCATGTCGCAGTCGTTCACGTCGATGGTGTGTACCGCCCGGGACGGCACCAGTGCTGCGGCACATGCCTGCCATGCACCATGACGGCCGAGCTGCACACGCAGGCCCGCGGGCGCGCCCAGGACCAGCTGGATGGCGTAGTGTGAGTGCGGCTCGATGGGAGCACCGCCGCCTTCGCCTATGAACCCGCAAACGCCAGTCCAGGCTACGAAATCGCCTCGGTAGCGGGTTGCGGGCTGTGTACTCATGGTTGAACGGCTCTGCCGCCAGTCTACTGACCACCTGCCTGCCACGAAAGCCCATCGTGTAGTGAACCTCACCCGTTCATGCTGGCGCTGCAAGAGCCGCAGTTGATTTGCATCAAAGAACCCGCCTCGAGCGCATTGACCTTCCAACGGGAGAAGGGTTCAGAGTAAGCGCATCAACGGCAAAAGGAGTTCACGATGCTCACATATCGAGTCGAAGACATGACCTGCGGCCACTGCGTCGGCGCCATCGCGAGGGCCGTTCAATCGGTCGATTCCGGTGCGAAGGTGGACGTGGACCTGTCGCGACATCTGGTTCGCATCGAGCCGACCGGAGCTGCCGTCAACGAACTGCTGAACGCCATCGCCGAAGCGGGCTACACCCCCGTGCAAGTTGCCGCTGAGGCACCCACGACAGCAGGGAAATCGACGCGCCGCGATGGGTGCTGCGGCTGTTGCTGCTGACGCGCGTTGATTGGCTCTGTCGCATCACTTGAATCAACTTCTGGAGTAGACCATGCGTTCCCTTCCCGCAATCGCCGCTGCCATCCTTTTCAGTGCGAGTGCGCTCGCCCAGACCGCGCCGACCGGAGCTTCCGACCAAGACCGCGCCGCGGGTGCTTCCGCCTCTGCGCCGTCGACAGCGCCGGCAAAGACGGGCCCAAAGACTCCTTCCAAGAGTTCCAAGGCAGCCAGTGCGCCGTCCACTGCGCAGATGGACGCCATGATGAAGTCGATGCAGGAAATGCACGACAAGATGATGGCTGCCAAGACGCCGGAGGAGCGCCAATCCCTGATGAATGCGCACATGAAGACCATGCAGGAGGGCATGTCCATGATGGGCCACATGCGTGGCGGCATGGGTGCCATGGGCCCGGGCGGTGGCCCGGGGATGGGCATGGGTCCCGGCGCCATGAGCAGGCGCATGGACATGATGGAAATGATGATGCAGATGATGGTGGACCGCGAAGCGGCCCGGTCCTCCCCCGCGAAGTGACCGGAAGGCGGCTGCCCTGACCATGAACAATGATTCAACCCCTCCATCGCGCTGGCGCTCACCGGTGGGCATCTTCATGCTCCTGGCTGGTGCGGTCGGCGTCTACTACCTGCTCACCGAGCACCTCACCCACGTCCGCCAGGCGATTCCGTATCTCATTCTTCTGGCATGCCCGCTGATGCATCTGTTCGGTCATCACCATGGTGGTCACGGCAGTCATGGCAGTCATGGCAGTCATGGCAGTCATGGCAGTCATGGCAGTCACGACAACCACCAGCAGGTCGACCAGAAGGACGGTCGGGTTTGAGATGCTTCGGGGTGGACACGAGCCCAGCGCAGGAGCGGGCAAGGACGAAACTGCGAAGAAGAAATGGAGTCCCCGATGCCCTCATCGAGTACTGAGCGCCATGACCATTCGGGGCACGAGCACGCCCACCATGCGCATGCGCCGGCCCCGATGAAGCCGGCGCCCGCGGGCGACCAACGCCAGGTCGAGTACACCTGCCCGATGCATCCGCAGGTGCGGCAGATGGGGCCTGGCAACTGCCCCATCTGCGGTATGGCGCTGGAGCCTGTGCTGGCGACCGCAGAGCAAGGCGAGAGTCCCGAGCTGCGCGACATGACTCGCCGGTTCTGGATTGGCACGGCGCTCACGCTGCCGGTCTTCGCGCTCGAGATGGGCGGGCACCTTTTCAACATCCACCACCTCGTCGCGCAGCAGACGTCGAACTGGGTCCAACTGCTGCTCGGAACGCCGGTCGTCCTCTGGGCAGGGTGGCCCTTCTTCGTTCGGGCAGTCGCCTCCGTGAAGAACCGCAGCCTGAACATGTTCACCCTCATCGCGCTGGGCACCGGCGCGGCATGGCTCTACAGCATCGTCGCGACGCTCGCGCCGGGACTGTTTCCCACGGCGCTGCGGAGTGAAGACGGCGCCGTTGCGGTGTACTTCGAAGCCGCCGCCGTCATCACGGTGCTGGTGCTTCTGGGGCAGATGCTGGAGCTCAGGGCGCGCGAGAAGACCTCCGGCGCCATCAAGGCCCTGCTCGGACTCGCGCCGAAGACGGCCGTGAAGGTCGATGCCGACGGCAACGACAGGGGCGTCGAGGTCGAAGCCATCCAGGTCGGAGACTTGCTGCGCGTGCGGCCGGGCGAGAAGGTGCCGGTCGACGGCGAGCTGACGGAAGGCAAGGCCAACCTCGACGAATCGATGGTGACCGGCGAGCCGGTGCCGGTCGCCAAGGCGGTGGGGTCCAAGGTGACGGCCGGCACACTGAACGAGACCGGCAGCTTCGTGATGCGCGCCGAAAAGGTGGGCGCCGATACCTTGCTCGCGCAAATCGTGCACATGGTGGCCGCTGCCCAACGCAGCCGTGCGCCCATCCAGCGGATGGCCGATCAAGTGGCCGGCTGGTTCGTACCGGTCGTCATCCTCGTGGCGGTTCTCACATTTGTGGCCTGGCTGGTCTGGGGGCCGTCGCCGGCGTTCAGCTACGCGCTCATCACTGCGGTGGCCGTCCTCATCATCGCGTGTCCCTGCGCGCTCGGCCTGGCAACACCGATGTCCATCATGGTCGGCGTCGGCAAGGGAGCGCAGCACGGTGTGCTCATTCGCGACGCCGAAGCGCTGGAGAAGATGGAGAAGGTCGATACGCTGGTCGTCGACAAGACGGGCACCTTGACCGAAGGCCGGCCCAAGGTGGTTCACGTCGAACCGGCCGGCGGCTTCTCTGCGGACGATGTGCTGCAGAAGCTGGCGAGCGTCGAACGTGCCAGCGAACATCCATTGGCCATGGCCATCGTGACGAATGCTTCGGAGCGCAAGCTGCCACTGTCGCCGGTGACGGACTTCGATTCGCCGGTCGGCAAGGGCGTCATCGGCACGTTGGACGGTCGGGTGGTCGTCTCAGGCAGCGCCAAGTTCCTGGCGGAGCAGGGCATCGACACTTCGAGCCTCGCGGCATCCGCCGAGGCCCAGCGCCAGCGGGCGGCGACCGTCATCTTCGTCGGCGTGAGCGGTCGGCTGGCCGGATTCGTGGCCATTGCCGACCCCATCAAGGCGACGACGCCGCAGGCGCTGAAGGCCTTGCAGAGTGCCGGCGTCCGCGTGGTGATGCTGACGGGGGACGGCAAGACCACGGCGGAGGCCGTGGGACGTCAGCTCGGCATTGATGAGGTCGTTGCAGAGGTGTTCCCCGAGGACAAGGCGGCCGTCGTCAGGCGACTTCAGTCCGAGGGCCGAATCGTCGCGATGGCCGGCGACGGCGTGAACGATGCACCGGCCTTGGCGCAGGCCACGGTCGGTCTCGCCATGGGCACGGGGACGGACGTCGCCATGGAAAGCGCGGGCATCACCTTGCTCAAGGGCGACCTGATGGGCATCGTGCGCGCGAGGACGCTCTCGCAGGCAACGATGCGGAACATTCGCCAGAACCTCTTCCTGTCCTTTGCCTACAACGTCGCTGGCATTCCGCTGGCGGCCGGTGTGCTCTACCCGTTCTTCGGGCTGCTGCTGTCGCCGGTCGTCGCGGCGGCTGCCATGGCGCTGTCGTCGGTCAGCGTCATTACGAACGCGCTTCGCCTGCGCACGGTGAATGTGGAGTGACCGTGGACTCGATGAGACGCCCAGGGCCCGCGGAGGGCTCCACCATTCAGCGGCTATTCAGCTTCCAAAGTGACCCTGTCCGTATCACGTCATTCAGTCACCGGAGGTAGGTCGGCGTCGTGGATTCAGCGCATTCGCGCTGCGAGGTCATATGTCTTTGCTAAGTGCTGCGCGCATCGTTAGACGTCTCCTCGACGGGCCGGTGGCCCGGCCCGTGCTCCTTCAATGGAAGCGCGAGCATTTTCTGTCGAGCCAGGGATACGGGTTCTACTACGGCGTGTTCGAAAGCTTCCGGGACGCCAGGGCATGGCTTCCTCCAAGCAAAGAGTTCGACCACGCGCCCATCGCGGAGGAGTTCGTCGAAGTTCGCACGAAAAGAGTCTTTGCCTACGACTATCCGGTACTGCTCTGGCTGCTCCGAGCGTTGCAGGCGGGCGCGACGAGTGTGCTCGACATCGGAGGCTCGGTGGGGGTTCACTACTATGCCTACCGCCGCTACATACAACTGCCGGAGGGCTTGACCTGGCGCGTGGTCGAAGTTCCAACGATGGTGGCCATCGGGAGAAATCTGGCGATGACCAGCGCCGCGACGGCCCTGTCATTCACGGAAGACCTGGACCAGGCGGTCATGGCATCCACCAGCGACATCTGGATTTCGGCTGGCGCGCTGCAGTACGTCGAAGATGCTCGGCCGGCCCGACTCCTGAAGCTGTGCGTGGCGCGGCCGAAGCACATCCTGTTGAACAAGTTGCCTCTCCACTCGGGCGACGATTTCGTCACGACCCAGAATATCGGCTCGGGCTCGTTCGCACCGGTGCGCGTGTTCAATCGTGGCCGATTCATCGAAGAAATCGAGGAATGCGGCTACACACTGTGGGACAAGTGGGACGTTCCTGAACGCGCTCTGTACCTACCTGGCTTTCCTGGACGCAGCTTCCAAAGCTTCAGCGGGCTCTATTTTGTGGACTCCCAGCAGCTCCGCAATAGGACTACGCCCCCACCCTATAGGGGCCTCTGATTGCGCCTGTCCGAGGGGCCGCCTCCCGTCTGGTGGAGCATGGAGGCGGAGTCCTTCCGCCGCTGCAGCGGCAGCAGAGGCAACTTGAATCGCGCCCGGACCGATACATTTGGACCTAGAAAGATGAACCTCATGAACAGACGCTCGCTCTTCGGCTCTTTTGCAGCGCTTACGTTGCTTCAATCGCTTCCTGTGCAGGCTGCGACCCCCATGGTCCACGTGTACAAGAATCCCACCTGCGGATGCTGTACTGGATGGGTCGAGCATCTGAAGTCCGCCGGCTTTTCCGTCGAAGTGACCGAGACGGACGAAACATCCGCCGTGCGGCAGCGCCTTGGAGTGCCGGACCGCCTCGGGAGCTGCCACACCGGTATCGCCGGCGGTTATGCGATTGAAGGTCATGTCCCCGCCGCTGACATCAAGCGCCTGTTGGCTATGAGGCCCGAAGCTGTCGGGCTCGCCGTTCCGGGAATGCCCGTGGGGTCGCCAGGCATGGAGTACGGTGACCGCAAGGACTCGTACAAGGTTCTCCTGATTGACCGCAAGGGGCGTGAGACCGTGTTCGCCAGCTATCCCGCTCAGCGGGCACCGTCGAAGTCATGATGAACCGCGTGGGCATCTTCGTCGCGCTCTGGCTCATGGCCTGCGCTGGTGCGAGCGCACAGACACCCAAAGGGCCGGCTTCAGCACCAGGCAAAGCTTGGAGCGCTGGCACTCGTCCCGGGATTGCTCTCACGGAGGGGGAAGTGGAGAGGGTCGACAAGGAGCACGGCGAGGTCGTCATCAACCACGGTGACTTGCCCAACCTCGGTATGCCAGCGATGACCATGGGCTTCGCTGTGACTGACAGGCGGATGCTTGGAAAGCTGAAGCCTGGCGACAAGGTGCGATTTAACGCTGAAGTCAAGAAGGGCGAAGCGACGGTGACGTACATCGAGTCCGCCCGCTAAACGCGACTTACCTCTTTTTGCTCGAAACCCCGAGCCTCCTGAATGCATGTCGGTGAGCGCCGTGCGCTCACAGGCGATGCGCCGTCCAGCCCTGCCAACCGTCTGTTGCCTTGACTGTCCGCAGGTTTCCTCGGGCAATGTGGTCGTTGCACGCAGCGAGGCTTCGATAGACGTCGGCGGCCTGCGCCACTCGGTCGGAGGATGGCTTTTCGGAATCCATGGTGTGGAGGTATGGGCCACAGGCCGGCGCAAGGGCATGGGGCACAAAGCTGTTGTTGACGAGACCAATGTCGAGCCTCCCACGCAGGCAAGGTCAAGCAAGTGGTGGTGGAAGACCCTGCTTGCTACCGGAATTTCTACGGGTCCTTGGCGTCGATGCCGTTGTGGGGCCCTCCGCCGTCATGGCAACGAGCGGAAGGCGGTCAGTCGTGAGATGCGGCCGTGCGCTGACGGCGCGCTACCTCGGCTCCAAGGAGCTGGCCGCACAATTGCGTGCGGAAACCGACATCTGGCGAGTCAACATCAAGAAGATCGGCTTCCCCGCAGATACCTGAGGCAACACACCGCATGACCGAAACCACAAACACGAATGCTCCCCTGTGGACCCCGTCGGCCCGCCGCAAGGCTGATGCCCTGATCACTGCTTTCGAGGGTTGGCTCGCCAAGGAGCGCGGCCTGCGCTTCGACGGCTACGAGCGCCTCTGGCAGTGGTCGGTGGACGACGCAGAGGGCTTCTGGAGCGCCGTGCTGGCCTTCTTCGACCTGCGCTTCGAGACGCCGCCGCAGAGCATGCTCGGCGATGCGCGCATGCCCGGCGCCGAATGGTTCCCCGGCGCCCGCGTCAACTTCGTGGATCAGGTGTTGCGGCATTCGGATCTCGCCTCGCCCGCCATCGTCTATGAAAGCGAGGCTGCGGGATCCGGCGAGATGAGTTGGGGCGAATTGCGCCGGCAGGTCGGCTCCGTCGCCGCCGCGTTGCGTGAACTGGGTGTCGAGCGGGGCGACCGCGTCGCGGGCTATCTGCCCAACATCGCGCAGACGGTGGTTGCGTTCCTTGCCACTGCCAGCTTGGGCGCCGTGTGGACGCTGTGCGCACCGGACATGGGGCCGGTGAGCGTGGGCGACCGCTTCCAGCAGATCGAGCCCAAGGTGCTGGTCACGGTGGATGGCTACCGCTTCGCGGGCAAGCCCTTCGATCGCCGCGCGGCGCTCGACCAGATCCTGGCGGGCCTGCCCAGCGTGCAAGGCGTGCTCTGGATTCCGCACCTCGACACGGGCGCTGCGCCGCCGGTGGAAGTGACCCGTCGCCGCTGGCTGCGCTGGAGCGAGGCGACGGCGTCCGACGCCGGCCTGCAGCCGGTCGCCGTGCCGTCCGACCACCCGCTGTGGATCCTCTATTCCTCGGGCACCACCGGGCTGCCCAAGCCCATCGTGCATGGGCACGGGGGCGTCCTGGCCAATGGCATGGTCAACATGATCCTGCACAACGACCTGCACGCCGGCGACCGCATCCTCTGGGCGGTCAACACGTCGTGGATGGTCTGGAACGCCCACGTCATGAGCCTGCTGGGCGGTGCCACCGTGGTGCTGTACGACGGCAGCGTGACCGGCGCCGGCAAGGAGCCCGACTGGGGCCATCTGTGGAAGCTGGCCGCCCGCACGCGCGTGCAGTTCTTCGGCGCGGGTGCGGCGATCCATCAGAACTGCCTCAAGGCGGGCATCGTGCCGCGCGAGATCGCCGACCTCGGCGCCTTGCAGACCGTGGGCTCGACCGGATCGCCGCTCTCGCCGGAGGCCTGCCGCTGGCTCTACGAGGCCGTCAAGCCGGACCTGTGGCTCAACGTCGTCTCCGGCGGCACCGATCTGGCCGGCGGTTTTCTCGTCGGCCTGCCGACGCTGCCGGTGTACCTGGGCGAGATGCAATGCCGAACGCTGGGCGCGCACGTCGAGGCCTGGAACGATGCGGGCCAGCCCGTCGTCGACGAGGTGGGCGAGCTGGTGTGCACGAACCCGCTGCCATCGATGCCGCTGTTCTTCTGGGGCGACGAGGACGGCAGCCGCTATCGCGAGAGCTACTTCGACACCTTCCAGGACGCGCAGGGCCGTCCCGTCTGGCGCCACGGCGACTGGTTGCGCCTCGTGCCCAGGCCCGACGCGGTGGGCGGCGTGATCTACGGCCGCTCCGACGCCACCATCAACCGCCAGGGCGTGCGCATGGGCACGGCCGAGCTGTACCGGGTGGTCGAGGCGCTCGATGAAGTGGTCGACAGCCTGGTGGTCGACCTGGAGTACCTGGGGCGTCCGTCGTGGATGTCGCTGTTCGTGCAGCTGGCCGACGGCCGGGAGCTCGATGCGGCGCTGCACCAGCGCATCCGCGACGCGCTGCGCACCGGGCTGTCGGTGCGTCACGTCCCCGACGAGATCGTCCAGGTCTCGGCCATCCCGCGCACGATCACCGGCAAGAAGCTGGAACTGCCGGTGAAGAAGCTGATGCTCGGCCATGCGCCCGAACGTGTCGTCAAGCGCGATGCGCTGGCCCGGCCGGAGAGCATCGACTGGTTCGTCGAATTCGCGTCGTCATATCTGCGCCGCAATGCGGGTTAGCTTCCCGCATTGAGCACGCCGTCGAAGAACACCCGCACCGACTGCATGCAGTAGGCCGGCACCAGTTCGCCGTGGTAGGCAAAGGCGACCGACTGGTCCCGCTGCGCATCGGTGCCCGTCGAGTCCGCCCGCTTCTGCGCCTTGGCCTGCGCAAAGCCTGCGCGCGCCGCCGCGTACGCGTCGTTCACGCCTGTCGTTTCCAGATCCACGACGGAGAGCGATGACGAGGGCATCCCGCGCGCGCGGAAGTAGCCGGCGGTCGCGAGGCTGCTGTTGAAGTTGACGGTCGGGTCATTGGAGCCGCCGCACATCAGCACCGGATGCACAGGCAGCCAGTTGCGCAGGTCGTTGGCCACCGCCGCCCTGCGCAGGCCGGTCGTCGGGGTGCAGCCGAGCGGCGACGTTGTGGCGAGCGAAGCCTGCGTTGCCGGCAGTGCATTGCCGGGGCATGGGTTGGCCTGTACGTCGTTGAACCATGTCGTGAGGTAGCTCTGGCGCACTAGGTTGTTCGCGCCGTAGTCGATCGCCACGCTGGCATTCAAGGGGCCGGGCGTGGCATCGGCCGGGAAGAAGGCGTACCTCGGCAGCTTGCCTGTCGCGAACAGGTCGTCTCGCGATAGATAGCTCGGCAGCAGCGTGTCGATGCCGGTGGCGAACGCGTCTTCGTAGATCTCGCGCGTGCTCGCGTAGACGCCGCCGAGCTGCTTCTGCCAGCTGGTCGTGATCAGCGGGAAGAACACCGTGCTGTCGAACTCGGGCAGCCCGCTCGCGGTGTAGTCGATCAAGAGGCTTACCGCTGACGGTGCGGACATCGGGGCCGATGCCGTCACCGTCATGCCCGTCGCCTGCATCTCGCGATGCGCGGCGAGCGCCGCATAGCCGCCTTCCGAATAGCCGGTGACCAGCAGGGATCCGGCGTCCGATGCCGAGAGCGCCGCCAGCGTCGAGCGCGCTGCCTTGAGCGCATCGATCAACTCCTTGCCCTGCTGGTCGGCATTCAGGAAGGGGTGATAGGGCAGCGTCGACTTGTCGTAGCCCGCGTAGTTGGGCGCCACCACGATGTAGCCCTGCGCCGCGAACATCGCCGCCACGATCACGCCTTCGGCAGCGGCCGGCTGGTTGGTGTTGGTGAGATTGGAGATGTCGTAGTTGCGCTCGGTCGCGGTGCCGTGGCCGTACAGCACGATGGGGCGCGGCCCGTTGCAGCCGGGGTCCGTGCCTGCGGGCAGCATGATCGCGCCGCTGGCCGGGACCGATTCGCCCTGCGCGCCCACCGTCTGGTATTGCAGGTAGCGCACATCGATGCCGCACTTGGGCACGCCCGCGGCCTGTTCGACCCGCTTGCCGGTCGAGGTGGCTTCGAGCAGCGTCTTGAACTGGTCCGCCGACAGGCGCACGACGCGATCCGGTACAGCGGTGAGGGCGGTGCCGCGCTGCGGCGTCGTGTTGGCGCCGTTGATGGCCAGCGCCAGCGCGCTGTTGCTGCCGCTTCCGCCGCCGCCGCATGCGGTCAGCATCAGCAGGCAGGACGAGGCAAGGGCGGGCGCGACGAGGCGGACGGCAGAGCGGCGCATGAACATCTCCGGCGTAGGGATCGGAACCTCGCGAGGGTGCCCGCCGCGATCGCCGCCGCCATGCCAGCGACAGCCGCTTCTTCATGAAGCATCTGGCCTACACGGGCACGCGGGGCCGATCAGCGCAGCACGACAACGCCGTCCGCGGCCCGCACGCCCTGTCCTTGGGGCAGCACGAAGACCGGGTTGATCTCTGCCTCCAGGACGCGATCGCCGAACTGCGCGACCATCCCGGAGAACGCCACGATCGCGTCGACCAGTGCGTCGACATCGGCCTTGGGCCGGCCGCGGAAGCCGTCGAGCAGCGGCCAGGTCGCGAGCTCGCGCGCCATGCCCAAGGCTTCTTCGCGACAGAGGCCGCCTTGCGGCGGAAGCAACCGCATGGTGGTGTCCTTGAAGAGTTCGGCGGTGATGCCGCCCATGCCCAGCAGGATGGCGGTGCCGAGCGGGTCGCGGTGCATGCCGAGGATGAGCTCGGTGCCGCCCATGACCATCTCCTGCACGAGAAAGCCCCGGGGGCGCACGCGCGTTCTGGTTTCGACTTCGTCGGCCATCGCGGTCATCCGCGTTCCCACGAGATCCGGCGTCAGGTTCACGGCCACGCCGCCGACATCGCTCTTGTGCGTGATCTCGCCCGACAGGATCTTCAGCACCACGCGACCACCGAGCGTTTGCGCGGCGCGCTGTGCTTCTTCAGGCGTCTGCACAACGATCTCGCGCACGGAGCGCACGCCGAAGCGCGCGAACAATTGCTTGGCCTGTGCCTCGTCCAGCGAACCCGACGGGAGGTCATCCATCGGCACATTGGCGGGCGGCGCCTGCGTCGCAGGTTCGC
The DNA here is from genome assembly GCF_900107745.1 of Variovorax sp. YR216. Lineage (GTDB taxonomy): Bacteria > Pseudomonadota > Gammaproteobacteria > Burkholderiales > Burkholderiaceae_C > Variovorax. The sequence goes on from NZ_FNRO01000007.1 coordinate 127,257, forward strand.
TCCAACGGCTGGCGCGCAGCAAGCCGTCGAGCGCGGCCGTGCAGCTTTCCGCTGCGGCGAATGCCGGCACGCCACGCCGGGTCAGCAAGGCCGCCACTTCCGGCGCATGCGGACTCACGTAGGCGACGACCGGTTTGTCGGAGAGCGGAAGGCAGTCCCGGATCGCATCGGCCATGAGTTCCGGCATCGCGAGGCCGGAGGAGCCGATGATGATCGCGAGTGCGTCGTAGCTGGGACTCGCGAGCAATGCCTCGATGGCGCCGCGCAGCAGGTCCGGCTGCAGGCCCGCCAGGGTGACGTCGATCGGATTGCGGTCGAGCGCGGCGTGGTCGCCGGTTTGCAGGGCGCGCAGCGCGGCGGCGGTGTCTGCATCGGGTGCGGGCGTCTCGAAGCCCGACATGCCAAGGCTGTCCGAGACCAGCGTTCCGGCGCCGCCCGTCGAGGTCAGCACCGCCACGCGACGGCCGCGCAAGTGGCGCCCCGTCGCCAGCGCGGCGGGAATGTCCAGGAGGTCGCCGAAGGCCTGGGCGCGGATGACGCCGGTCTGGCGGAACAGTGCGTCGTACATCCGATCGGTGCCGGCCAGCGCGCCCGTGTGCGAGACGGCCGCCTTCGCGCCGGCCTCCGAGCGCCCGATCTTGAATGCGACGATCGGCTTGCCCGCGCGCGCGGCCTTCAGCGCCGCGGTCCGGAACTTCTCGGGGTTGCGTATGGCTTCCACGTAGAGCGCGATGACCCGCGTTGCTTCGTCATCGACCAGCGCGTCGATGAAGTCCGCGAGTTCGAGATCCACTTCGTTGCTCGTGGAGACGAGCTTCGAAAGCCCAATGCCGCGCGCCGCGGCCCGCGACAGCAACGAGCCGAGGATGCCGCCGCTTTGCGACACCACGCCGATCGCACCCTTGGGAAAGTCGTCCATCTCGAGCGCGCCGCTCGCGGAAAGCACGATGTTGTCCGTGAGGTTGACCAGCCCGATGGTGTTGGGGCCGAGGATGCGCATCGCGCCCGCGGCGTCGATCAGTTCCTTCTGCCGGCGCACGCCGTGCTCCCCGGTTTCGGCATAGCCGCTCGCCAGCACGATGGCTGCTGCCGTACCGCGGGCCGCGAGCTCGCGCACGGCCAGGTGTGCGCGTTCGGCGCCCAGCAGCACGATGCCCACGTCGGGTGTTTCGGGCAGCGAGGCCACGTTCGGGTAGCAGGTCAGGCCGCCGATCTGCGGGACCTTCGGATTGACCGGGTAGATCGCACCACCGAAGTCATGCTTCAGCAGGTAGGACACAGGCCGGCCCGCTGTCTTCGCCGGATCCGCCGAGGCACCAATGACCGCCACGCTGCGTGGCTTGAGAAGCCGGGTGATCGCGTTCATGCCCGCGCTCCTAGGAATGCCATCACCGATTCGCGATGCTCGGTGCTCGTGTAGCAGATGCCCTGTGCCTGGCTGCCCTGCGCGAAGACCTGTTCGGCCGACAGTTCGAAGCTTTGGTCCAGGATGCGCTTGCCCAGCGCGAGCGCCGTTGCCGACCCCTGGCTCAGCGCACGGGCCCACTCCTGCGCGTCGGCCAGCAGACGGTCCGCGCTCGTCCTGCGATCGACGATGCCCAGCGCGAGCGCTTCGTCCACCGCCACCTTGCGGCCGGTGAAGATCAGTTCCTTGGCGCGCGGCAGGCCGATGCGCCGAGGCAGGAAGTACATGCCGCCGCCATCCGGAACGATGCCGCGGTGGATGTACGACCAGGTGAAGCTGGCCCATTCGCTTGCGATGATGAAGTCGCATGCGAGCGCCGTATCCGCGCCCAGGCCCGAGGCCGCACCGTTGACCGCCGCGATGACGGGCTTGGGCATGGTGTGCAGGAGCGCCTGCGTGTAGTGGACGCGCTGCTGACGGTGCCAGCCGTTGAAAGCGATCTCGCCGGCCGGTGCGTTCATGCGCTTCTCCATGCCGGCGACGTCGCCGCCCGCGCAGAAGCCCTTGCCTGCGCCGGTCAGCACGAGGGCGCGGATGGCCTTGTCGGCTGCCACGCGCTCCAGCGCGTGGATGAACTCGGTGCGCATGTCGTCGCTCATCGCGTTGCGTTTGTCCGGACGGTTGAAAGTGAGGGTGGCGATGCCGCCTTCGATCTGCAGTTGGATCAGGGAAGTGCTCATGGTGTGGTTCCGAGGTGGGGCTGGCGACGGCTCAGTCGAGCTTCACGTTGTTTTCCTTGATGACCTTGCGCCAGCGGGCTTCTTCGCCGCGCACGTAGGCATCGAGTTCGGCCGGTGCACCGGTCGATACGCTGAGTCCTTCCGGCTCGAGCCGCTTGCGGAACTCGGCGTTCCCGGTGGCCTTGTTCGCCGCCGCATTCAGCTTGGCGACGACGTCCGCGGGTGTTCCGGCCGGCGCGAAGATGCCGTACCAGCTTTCCATCGAGTAGTCGGGCACGCTCTCGGCGATTGCGGGGACGTCCTTCATCGCGGGCGAGCGCTTGGGCGTGGTCACGCCCAGAGCGCGGAGCTTGCCGCTGGCGACCATCGGCGCGGCCGCCGCCGCGGTGGCGAACATCATGTCCACCTGTCCGCCCAGCAGGTCCGTCATCGCCGGGCCCGCGCCCTTGTACGGCACGTGCGTCGTCTGGACCTTGCCCAGGTTGTTGAACATCTCGCCCGCGAGATGGGCCGAGGTGCCGTTGCCCTGCGAGGCGAAGGTCAGCTTGCCCGGATGGGCGCGTGCGGCGTCCAGCACGTCCTGAACCGACTTGTAGGGGCTGTCCGCGCAGACCACCAGGACGTTGGGCCCGCGCGCAAGAAGCGCGATCGGCGCGAAGGCCTTGTCGGTGTCATAGGGCAGCTTCGCCATCAGGCTGGGATTGACCGCATGCGCGAAAGTCGCCACGACCACGGTGTAGCCATCTGGGGTGCTCTTGGCCACGAGGTCCGTGCCGATGATGGTGCCGGCACCAGGCCTGTTGTCCACGATCACCGGTTGTCCGAGCGTCTGCGACATGCCGGCGCCCAGGGTCCGCGCGATGCTGTCGGTGCCGCCGCCGGGTGCGAAGGGCACGATCATGCGGATCGGCCTGTCGGGGTAGGCGGCCAATGCGGAACTCGCGGCGAGCGTGGCGACGGCCAGCCCGGCGCCGAGTCGCGCGCGCAAGGATGAAAAGCGGAAGGTCATGCGTGTCTCCTGCCTCGAAAGGCTTGGGTTGATGGGCGGCTTCGGGTGCCGCGCTGCATGGGGGAAAGCTTAGAACCCCGGGTCGCGATTGGCACCCGCCAAATTCCATGCAGTGGAATTCGATGCCGAGGCCGCTACACTGCCGCGCATGAACCAGAACGTCGGTGACTCTTCCGCGCAGCGAAGCGCCGGCCGCGTGCTCGACGTCGAGAAGCCGGGGCTTTCAGCCGCCAATCGCTCGCTGGAGCGCGGCATCGAGATCCTTCGCGCCTTCCGGCCAGGCGCCGCGTTGTTGGGCAATGCCGAACTGGCCGAGCGCACCGGCCTGCCGAAGGCCACGGTCACCCGCCTGACGCAGACGCTGGTGGGTATCGGCATGCTCCAGCCCGATCCGCCCACGCGTGCCTATCGGCTTGCGCCTGGGGTGCTGAGCCTCGCGCACTCGATGCGCTCGGGCTCGGCGGTGCTTTCGATCGCCTCGCCGCTGATGCGCGCCACTGCAGAGGCGAACAAGATCAACGTGGGGCTCGCAGCGCCGGACCGGGACGAGATGGTCTATCTCGAGTCCATCCGCTACAACCGCCGGCCTTCGCTGCGTTCCGTCGTGTCGGGTCAGCGTGTCCCGATGGAATTGACTTCACTGGGGCGAGCCTATCTTTACAGCGCACCCGAGCCGCGGCGCAAGGCACTGCTCGGCCACTTCAGGCGCTTGCGCCGCACGCAATGGAGAACGCTGGGTCCGGAGATCGAAGCCTCATTGCGCTGCATGGAGGAATCGGGCTACTGCGCCGCATCGTGGCAGGCCGAAGTCGTGGCGGTTGCCACTTCACTGGTCGTGCACGGCGCGCACTATGCGCTCAACGTGAGCGTGTCGACGCTCGATCCCTTCGACGAGACGGTTCGCGAACTCGCGACGCGCCTTCTGGCGCTCAAGGCCGGCATCGAGCGCGCGCTCGACCTTGCCAGCGACACTTGAGGCCTGGCCGTCTAGCGAGGCGCCTTGACGCCCTGTGCCGCCTGGGCGCGGTACTGAGAAGGCGAGCACCCCATCGCGCGCGTGAAGAACTTGCTGAAGTAGGCCGGGTCCTGATAGCCGATCGCGGCGGCCACTTCCAGCACCGACATCGGCGTGTAGGCCAGCAGCCTTCGCGCCTCCAGCATCAGGCGCTCGTGCAGCAACTGAAGGGCCGACTGTCGCGTCACGTTGCGGCAGGTACGGCTCAGGTGGTCGGGCGTCACGCCCAGGGCCTCGGCGTAGAACGGCAGGCCGCGGTGTTCGCGGAAGTGCTTCTCGGCAAGGGCGAGATAGCGCTGCACCAACGCGTCGCGGGCGCCGGGGAGCTGCGTCTTCTGGACGTGCTCGCCATGCAGGCGCAGGAGCAGCACCGCCAGCAGCGTGGCGAGGGCCAGCAACGCGGGCACGCGGCCGGTGCCGTGGCCGCGGAACTCGCGCGCGAGCTTCTCGAAGAGCGATGCGCATTCGTCGCGCGCCTCGTCCGCCAGGCCGGTCAGCACGAACGAGCCGGCGAGGCCCGTATCGGCGAGGCGCGTGCCCGAGAGCAGTTGCTGCAAAGTCGCGCTGGGAATGGTCACCTGGTGGCCCATGGTGTCGCGCGTGTGGCGGAAGCCGTGCACCGAACCGGGCGCGATCAGCAGAATGGCCGGCGCCTGCGCATCGACCGCGCGGCCGTCCACCGTGCCGCTGATGTGCCCGCGTTCGAGGAACTGGATCTGGTGCAGGCCCTCGTGGCGATGCGCCGGAATCGTCCAGTCCATTTCCTGACCGCGCACGGCAACGGGCTCGTAGTGCAGGCAATCGTCGGGCTGTTCGTGCCGGACTTCCCGGAATGGAACGAGGAGCAGGGGGGCGGCGGCAGGCTTCACGGCAGGATGAATGCAATCGAGGCCGGAAAACTACCCGCCCCGGCGCGATTTGTCCATTCGCAGCAGCCCCCGGTGGGCCGACCATCCAGGCAAAGACAACAAGGGCACGCACGCCCAGGAGACAAGCCATGGACCGCAGACACTTCCTTCACCTTCTCCAGGCCGGCGGCGCGCTGGCCGCGCTCGCGCCGATGAGCCGGGCCTTCGCCCAGCTCAACGGCAATGCATCGATCATCTCGGGCTTTCCCGCGGGCGGCATGGGCGACAACGTGGCGCGCCCACTCGCGGAAAAGCTGCGCGGCCGCTACGCCACCAGCGTGCTGGTCGATGCGAAGACCGGCGCCGGTGGCCGCATCGCAGTGGAATACGTCAAGCGCGCCGCGCCGGACGGGCTGACCATCCTGCAGATCCCGAGCTCGCCGATGACGCTCTACCCCAGCACTTACCGCAAGCTCAACTACGACCCGCTGACCGATTTCGCGCCGGTGACCACCACCGCCAACTACGCCTTCGTGCTCACCGCCGGGCCGGGCCTGCCGGCCGAGATGAAGACGGTGGGCGACTACCTGAAGTGGGCCAAGGCCAATCCCGGACAGGCCAACTACGGCGTGCCCGCCGCGGGCTCCGCGCTGCATTTCGTCGGGATGATGCTGCAGAAGGCCAGCGGCACGCAGCTCACCGCGGTGGCCTATCGCGGCGGCGCGCCGCTGCTCAACGATGTGCTGGGCGGCCAGGTGCCGGTGAGCGTGAGCGTGCTCGGCGAGGTGATGCCGTACATCCGCGCCGGCAAGCTGCGCGGCCTGGCGGTGTCGAGCGCGCAGCGCTCGCCCTTCCTGCCCGACGTGCCCACCTTCGCCGAGCAGGGCTTCAGTGACCTCGTGGTGCAGGAGTGGCTCGGGTGGTTCCTGCCAGCGCGCACCTCGCCGGACATCGTGCAGCAACTCAACGCACTGGTGCGCGAGGGCCTGCAGTCGCCCGAGTTCATCGAGTCGCTGGCCAAGGTCGGCCTGCAGCCGATGCACCAGAGTCCCGAGGAATTCGCCCGCATGGTGCGCGCCGACCAGCAGCGCTGGGCGCCCATCGTGAAGGCAGCCAACTTCACGGCGGAGGATTGACGGTGGCAGTCGTGCAACTGAATGGCGCGCAGGTTCTCACGCGGCTCCTTCTGGCGGAGAAGGTCCGCGACATCTACGGCATCGTCGGCGGCAAGCTCGGCCCCTTGCTGCATGCGATCTCGCAGCACGAGCAGCTTCGGTTCCTGGGCGTGCGGCACGAGGCCGCGGGGCCGATGATGGCCGCCGCGACCTACGCCGGCACCGGGCAGATCGCAGTCGCGCTGGGCGAGATGGGGCCGGGCGGACTCAACCTCGCGTCGGGGCTCGGCGTCGCCTTCGGCAACAACCTGCCGCTGGTGGCCATCACCACCAACCAGCATCGTGCCGCGAGCTATCCGCACAGCGGCATGTTCATGGATCTCGACACCGTGGCCGTGACCCGGCCCATCACCAAGTGGAACGCGGTGGTCCACGACGCGCGGCGCCTGCCAGAGCTGGTGCGCCGCGCATTCCGCGAAGCGCTGAGCGGACGGCCCGGCCCGGTGCATCTGGATGTTCCGCAGGACGTGCTCAGCCAGCCTTGCCGGATCGATGAATCGGAACTCGAACTTCCGCCTTCTCGCTATCGCGCGCTGGGTCGCATCCGCCCTGATGCCGATGACCTTGCACGCGCCGCGGCGCTCATGCGAGCGGCCCGGCGGCCGCTGATCGTGGCCGGTGGCGGCGTGGTCGCCAGCGGTGCGACCGCGCAGTTGCGCGCACTTGCGCAGCGGTGGGATGCACCCGTGCTGCCGACGCAGATGGCGTTGGGCGTCGTTGCATCGGACAGCCCGCATTTCATCGGCCACGGGGGTCTGATCGCCGGTCAACCGGTGCGCCAGGCTTTCGAGCGCGCGGACGTTGTCCTTGCAGTCGGGTGCCGATGGTCCTCCTGGATGTGGGATGACCGCGGACCGCTCGCGCGTCCCTCGCAGCACATGATCAGCATCAACATCGACCCTTCTGCGCTGGGCCAGCCTGCGCTGCATGAGGTGGCGCTGCAGGCCGATGCAGGCGCAGCACTTGATGATCTGCTGGCCCTCTGCGGCGAAGACATTGCCGGCGGCGTCGATCGAGACTGGCTACCGAGTCTGAGGCAAGCGCGCGCCGCCTATGAGGCGCGGTTTGCCGAACTCGCCGAGGAGGGCGAACCCGGCCAGCCCATGCATCCCGCAGCACTGGCCCGCGCCATCGGCGAAGCGCTGCCGGCGGATGCGCTGGCCGTGTTCGACGGCGGCCACACCACCTTCTGGAGCAACGACCTGACGCCGGTTCGCGACGTTCGCACGCGTTTCCACGAGCCGGGCATGAGCCACCTGGGATTCGGGCTTCCCTATGCGATTGCGCTGCAAGCGCAGGACCCCGCACGCAAGGTGGCGCTCATCACGGGCGACGGCTCCTTCGGCTTCACGCTCAACGAGCTGGACACCGCGCGGCGCTATCGGCTTCCGGTGCTCTGCATCCTGCACAACAACGCGGCCTGGGGCATCATCCGCGCCGGACAGCGCAATGCGCTCGGCTTCGAGCTGGGCACCGCGCTCGACGAGACGGACTACGCGGCCATCGCGCGCGGCTTCGGCTGCCACGGCGAGAGGGTCACGGCGCTGGCCGAAGTGGGCCCGGCGATCCGGCGCGCGCTGGCCTCGGGCCTGCCGGCGGTGATCGACTGCCAGACCCGCTTCGTGCCGCATCCGGCCATGCCCGCCTTCGGCAGCATGAACCGCTACGGCTTCGAGGCGTTGTCCGCGCCCGCTGCCGCCCAATGAACTGAAAGACAAGGAACACACTCATGACCCACCTGACCCTGCAGCAAGCCCAGACCATCATCGACGCCGCATTGAAGAAGTCGAAGGAAGCGGGCTACCAGCCCATGGGCATTGCGGTGCTCGATGCCGCCGGCCACCTCAAGGCCTTCGCGAGCGAGGACGGCGCCAGCATGTTCCGCTTCGACGTCGCGCGTGCCAAGGCCTGGGGCGCCGTGGGCATGGGCGTGGCCAGCCGCAAGCTCGCCGAGCGCGCCAAGGACAACCCCAACTTCTTCGTCTCGCTGGCGGCGACCGCCGACGGCAGGTTCCTGCCGCAGACCGGCGCGGTGGTGATCCGCGATGCGGCCGGCAAGCTGATCGGCGCGGTGGGCGCGAGCGGTGGCACCGGCGACGAGGACGAAGCGATCTGCATCGCCGGCGTGCAGGCCGCGGGCCTCGCGCACGGCTGAGGCCGCGCGGCCCGAACGAGGGCGCTACTCGAAACTGAGCAGCACCTTCATCGCCTGCGAGCGGTCCGCCGCCAGCGCGAAGGCGCGCGCGGAATCGCGGTAGGAGAGCGTCGCCGAGATCAGCGGCTTCACGTCGACCAGCCCCTTGTTCAGCAGCTCCACCGCGACCGCGAATTCCTCGTGGAAGCGGAAGGCACCGCGCAGGTCGAACTCCTTCGCGACGATGGTGTTGATCGGCAGCTGGATCTCGCCGCCGGCCAGTCCGAGCTGCACGATGACGCCGCGCGGTCGCAGCGCCGCGAAGGCGCCGACCAGCGCGCGCGAATTGCCGCTCGCTTCCAGCAGCACGTCGAAGCTGCCCTTGTCGGCGGTGAAGCGTTCGAGGCCGTCGGGTTGCTCGGCCACGTTGATCGCTTCATCGGCACCCACCTTGAGCGCCTTGCCCAGCGTGTGGTTGCCGACGTCGGTCGCCACGATGTGCGACGCGCCCGCGCGCCGTGCCGCGATGATCGCGAGCGCGCCGATCGGCCCGCAGCCGGTGACGAGCACCCGCTTGCCCAGCAGCGGCCCGGCGCGTCGCACCGCATGCAGCGCGACCGACAATGGCTCGGCCATTGCGCCTTCGCCGTCGCTCACCGAATCGGCGAGGCGATGCGCCTGCCATTGCTCCACCACGATCTGCTGGCGGAACGCGCCCTGCACATGCGGCGTGCGCATCGCACTGCCGTAGTAGCGCATGTCGAGGCAGTGGTTCTGCAGGCCCTCCTGGCAGTACTTGCAGAGCCCGCAGGGGCGGCTCGGGCTGATCGCCACGCGCTCGCCGGCCTTGAAGGAGGTGCTCGGGCCGGCGGCTTCGATCATCCCGGCCACTTCATGGCCGAGCACCATCGGCTCCTGGATGCGCACGGTGCCGAATCCGCCGTGCTGGTAGTAGTGCAGGTCCGAGCCGCAGATGCCGCCGCAGCGCACGCGCACGAGCAACTGGCCCGCTTCGAGTTCGGGCGTCGGGACTTCCTCGACGCGCAGGTCGCCGGGGGCGTGAATGACAAGGGCTTCCATAGTGTTCGTGTCCGTTGGTTCAGAGCGTTGCTGTTACGCCGCCATCGACGTAAAGGATGTGGCCATTCACGAAGCGAGACGCATCGCTCGCGAGGAACACGGCCGCGCCCATCAGTTCCTCGACATCGCCCCAGCGGCGCGAAGGCGTGCGGCCGATCAGCCAGGCGCTGAAGTCCGCGTTCTTGACCAGCGCATCGTTCAGTTCGGTCTTGAAGTAGCCCGGCCCGATGCCGTTGACCTGCAGGCCGTGCGGACCCCAGTCGATGGCCATGCCCTTGGTCAGCATCTTCACCGCGCCCTTGCTCGCGGTGTAGGGCGCGATGCCGGGGCGGCCGAGCTCGCTCTGCACCGAGCAGATGTTGATGATCTTCCCTTGCTTGCGCCCGATCATGTGGCGTGCCACTGCCTTGCCGACGAGGAAGACGCTGTCGAGATTGGTCTTCATCAGCTCGTGCCAGTGCGCTTCTTCGAACTGGTCGAGCGGCGCGCGGCGCTGCATGCCAGCGTTGTTGACGAGGATGTCGATCGGGCCGATCTCGGCCTCGATGCGGTCGACGGCCGCGTTCACTGCATCGCCCGCGCTCACGTCGAAGGTCGACGTGAACACGGTCGCGCCTTCCTCGCGCAGCTGCGTGGCGGCGCGCTCCAGCTTGTCGGCGGAGCGCGCATTGAGGATCACGCGGGCCCCGGCACCGGCCAGCCCGCGCGCGATGGCGTAGCCGATGCCGGCGCTGGAGCCGGTGATGAGGGCGGTGCGACCGGTCAGGTCAAACTGCTTGAGGATGGGCTGCAAAAGTGTCTCCAGTCGTTCCGGTTGTGATTTCCGATTCTTCGAGCCAGCGCAGGACCGCGTCGCACTGCGCGTGCACCGGCGCCATGGCGCTGCTGAGAAACACCCCGGGTTCGCCGGTGGGCGGTTCGAGCACCAGGAACTGGTTGTCGACCAGACTGGCCGGGAACAGGTGCCCCGGCCGGGCGGCCACACGTGCCTTCGACGCCTCGCGGCTGATCTCGAGGTAGACGATCTTCAGCGAAGGCTCCGTGCGGCGCAAGCGATCGCGGTAGTCCCGCTTGAGCGCGGAACAGGTGAGCACCGCGTGGTCCGGTGCGGCGGCCAGCAGCGCGCCGAGCTTCGCGAGCCAGGGTTCCCTGTCGTTGTCGTTCAGCGCAATGCCGCGGCGCATCTTGTCCTGGCTCTCGGGCAGGTGATGGTCGTCGCCTTCGATGAGCAGGCCATTCAGCGCATGCGCGAGCGCCGCGGCCACCGTCGACTTGCCGCAACCGGCGACACCCATGACGAGCAGCTTGTGCGGCATGGCTCAGTCCGCAAGCACTTCGGGATTGACCGGCGTCGGCGGACGGCCTGCACTGGTGCCGAAACCCAGCGCGGCGATCAGGTTGTCGGCCGTGAGCGATGCCATGGCAAGCCGCGTGCGCACCGAGGCGCTGCCAATGTGCGGCGTGAGCACCACATTCGGCACCGTGAGCAGGTCCGGATGGATGTCCGGTTCGCCTTCGAAGACATCGAGACCGGCGGCGGCGATGGTGCGGTCGCGCAGCGCCTGTGCCAATGCTGCGTCGTCAACGATGCCGCCGCGCGCGATGTTGGTCAGCGTGGCGGTCGGCTTCATCAGCGACAGTTCGGCCGCGCCGATGACGTGGTGCGCAGAAGGCGAGTAGGGCAGCACCAGCACGAGGTGGTCGGCTTCCTTGAGCAATGTCTGCTTGTCGACGTAGCGCGCACCGCAGCCGGACTCCAGCGCTTCGGGCAGGCGCGAGCGGTTGTGATAGATCACCTTCATGCCGAAGCCGGCCGCCCCGCGTCGCGCGATCGCCTGCCCGATGCGGCCCATGCCGAGGATGCCGAGCGTGGCGCCATAGACGTCGCTGCCGACGAACATGTCGTAGATGCCGGTGCGGGTCCAGCCGCCGCCGCGCAGGAAGCGCTCGGATTCGGTGATCCGGCGAGCGGTCGCCATCATGAGCGCGAAGCCGAAGTCGGCGGTGGTTTCGGTCAGCACGTCGGGCGTGTTGGTCACGAGCACGCCGCGCCTCGTGCAGGCCGCGACATCGATGTTGTTGTAGCCGACGCCGACGTTGCAGACCGCCTTGAGCGACGGACAGGCATCGAGCAGCGAAGCATCGATGCGCTCGCTGCCGGTGCTCATGACGCCCAGTTTGCCCTGCAGGCGACCCCTGAGTTCGTCGCGGCTCCAGGGTGTGTCCGACGGGTTGTCCTCCACGTCGAAATGCGCGCGAAGACGGGCGGTGATGTCGGGGAAGGTGGCTCGCGTGACGAGGATCGATGGGCGCACGTTGTCTCCAGAAGCGATCAGTTGTTGCAGCGCGCCTCGAGCGCGTCGATGAAGGACCGGTCCCAGCGGCCTTCCTTCATGGCCTTGATCGTCTCTGCTTCGGCGGCCAGGTGCGCAAGCGCCTTCTCGATCAGCAGCGCGGCTTCGTCCGGCGCGAAGGCCAGCAGCCCGTCCTGGTCGCCGACCACGATGTCGCCGGGATTGACCACCATCCCGCCCACGGATACCGGCACGTTGATCTCGCCGGGGCCGTCCTTGTAGGGGCCGCGATGCGTGATGCCGCGCGCGTACACCGGGAACTCCCGCTCGCGGATTTCCGCGACGTCGCGGATCGCGCCGTCGATCACCACGCCCTGCACGCCAATCTGCGCCGCATAGAACGACAGGATGCCGCCGACCACTGCGTTGTTGAGGTCGCCGCCCGCATCGACCACCAGCACGTCGCCGGGGCGGCAGAACTCGAGGGCGCGAAGGTAGGTCAGGTTGTCGCCGCCGCGCGAGCGCGCGGTGACCGCGGTGCCCGCCATGGTCGGTGCGACCGGGCGGTGGTACGGGTGGAGCCCGCTCGTACCGATGTTGCGATGCATGTTGTCACTGAGCGCCGCGACGGGGATCTCGCGCAGCGCGGCGAGGATCTTCGGGTCGACCGAGGGGGACGACGGGTTCTTCCGGATGGCTTTGTAGGGCATGGTGCTTCCTTCAATGTTCAGCGCAGCTCGGCGACCGCCCGCGCGATGCGCGTGCAGCCTTCCTCGAGGGTTTCGATGGCGGTGGCGATCGACAGGCGGAAGTACGGCGAGAGACCGTAGGCCGTGCCCGCCACCGTCGCGACGCCTGCGCTTTCCAGCAGGTACATCACGACATCGCCGTCTTCGTTCAACTGCTTGCCGGAGGGCGTTGTCTTGCCGATCAGGCCGGAACAGTTGATGTAGAGATAGAACGCGCCCGGAGGCGTCGCGCAGCTGAGTCCCGGAATCGCGTTGATGAGCGCGAGCGTCCGGTCGCGCCGCTGCTTGTAGACGGCCACGCTCTCGGAAACAAAGCTCTGGTCGCCATTGAGCGCTGCTGCCGCCGCGGCCTGGCTGACGGAGCAGCAGTTGCCGGTGGACTGCGACAGCAGCGTGTCCATCGCGACGATCAGGTCCCGCGGTCCGGCCGCGTAGCCGATGCGCCAGCCGGTCATCGCGTAGGTCTTCGACACGCCGTTGACCACCAGCGTGCGGTCGCGCAGCGCGGGTTCGACCGCCAGGATGTGCGGCGTGGACTGGCCGTCGAAGCGGATGTGCTCGTAGATGTCGTCGGTCATCACCATCACGTCCGGGTGCCGCAGGAGCACGTCGGCGAGCGCGCGGTACTCGGCGGCGGTGTAGCTCGCGCCGGTCGGGTTGCTCGGCGAATTGATGAGCAGCCAGCGCGTGCGCGGCGTGATCGCCGCCTCGAGCTGCGCCGGCGTGAGCTTGAAACCGTTGGCTTCGGGGCAGGCGACGGTCACCGGGGCGCCTTCGCACGCCAGCACCATGTCCGGGTACGACACCCAGTAGGGCGCGGGAATGATCACCTCGTCGCCGGGTTCGAGCGTGACCGCGAGCGCGTTGTAGATCGCGCTCTTGGCGCCGCTGGTGGCGATGATCTCGTTCATCTCGTACCGCAGGCCGTTCTCCCGCTCCAGCTTGGCGACGATCGCCTGCCGCAGCTCGACCGTGCCGGCCATCAGCGTGTAGCGGGTCGCGCCCTTGTCCATGGCTTCGGCCGCGGCGCGGCGGATGTGCTGCGGCGTGTCGAAGTCGGGCTCGCCCACCACCAGGTTGACGATCGACTTGCCCTGGCGACGCAGTTCATTGGCACGGTCGGCGGCAGAGGTGCTCGGCGACGGCTTGATTCGCCGGACGCGGGCGGCGATGCGGGAGGTGTTCACGGCTCTTCCTTGGGGTGGGGGATGCATTGGGGCGTAACGGTACGCAGATCGCTCCCACTCGGCCAAGACAAGTTCGCTCTGGTTCGATAGGCAGAGCTTATGGTGCGGCCCGATAGGCACTGCGGCGCCCCGGTGCTAGGCTCGGGCTTGGCTTTTGCTTGGGGAGAAGGCGTGAACCTCAGACGCCTCAAATACTTCGTCAAGATCGTGGACATCGGCAGCCTGACGCAGGCCGCCGAAGTACTTTTCATTGCCCAGCCGGCCCTGAGCCAGCAGCTCGCGACGCTCGAAGGCGAAGTGCGGCAGCAGCTGCTGGTGCGCACCAAGCGCGGCGTCACGCCGACCGAGGCCGGCAAGGTGCTCTACCGCCACGCCCAGATCATCCTGCGGCAATGCGAGCAGGCGCGGGTCGACATGGAAGCGGCGGGCGAGGGGCTCTCGGGGCAGGTGTCGGTGGGCCTCGCGCCGGGCACCGCGGCCTCGGCGCTTTCGCTGCCGCTGCTGCGCACGGTGCGCGCGCGCCATCCGGGCATCCTGCTTTACCTCAACGAGAACTACGGCACCACGCTGAGCGAGCTGATCATGAACGGCCGAATGGACCTCGCCGTTCTTTATGGCGACAAGGCGATCCACGGGCTGACCTTCCTGCCGCTGCTCAAGGAGCCGCTGTACCTCGTCGGGCCGGCGACCACGCCCGCCCCGGCCGCGCCGGTGCGCCTGGCCGATCTGCGCGACATCGAGCTGATGCTGCCGCGACCGTACAACGTTGTTCGCAAATTGGTCGACGCCGCCTTCGTGCGCGCGGGCATGGTGCCGCACGTGGTGGCGGAGATCGAATCGGCGTTCACGCTCACCGCCGCGATCGCGGACGGGCTGGGCGCGAGCATCCTGCCCGCCTCCATGGCGCGCGAAGTCGTCGCAGCCTGCGGCGCGTGGCAGTTCCAGATCGTGGAGCCGGTGATCGAGGCGCCGCTCGCGCTGTGCCAGTCGGACCATCTGCCGCTCTCCGAGCCCGCGCAGGCGGTCAAGGACATCCTGCTCGAACTGGTGGTAGACCTCGCGGGCACCGTTGCCTCCACGCCGGAGCCGGAGCTGACCGTGCTGTCCTGACGGACCCGTCATAAGCGGGCCTTATCCCGGCACAGCCAATCCGTCTTTGGCAGCAGGCCGCCGGGCCAGTACCTTTCATGCCAACAAAGGACGTTCTGTCTCGACGACGGACCCGGCATGAAACAGGAACAGATCAAGACGCTCATCGACGCGCTGGCAGGCTCGGACCTCTCAGAGCTGGAGTACAGCGAAAACGGCAGCACGCTGAGGCTGGTGAAGCAGGCGGCACTGAACGGTGCGCCGCGCCGCGCAGCGCTGAAGACGATGCGTGGGCCCGCACCGGATATCGAGGATCAGTCGGCGCCCGCTGCATCGGCACCGGCCGAATATCCCGCGCCCTTGTACGGTGTGGTGCATCTCCAGTCGAGTCCCGGCGAGCCGCCCTTCGTGCAAGCGGGCCAGACGATCAAGGCCGGGCAGACGCTCTGCGTGATCGAGGCCATGAAAGTCTTCAACGAAGTGCAGATCGATCACGACGCCACGATCGCCGAGGTGCTGGTCTGCTCCGGAGAAGAAGTCGAGGCCGGCCGGCCGCTGTTCCGCCTCCTGGCGCAAGGGTGACGCGATGTTCGATACCGTGCTCATCGCCAACCGTGGAGAGATCGCGCTGCGCATCCTGCGCGCCTGCCGCGGCCTCGGGCTCAGGACCGTGGTGGTGCACTCGGAGGCCGACCGCGACGCAGGCTACGTGTCGCAGGCCGACCAGGCGCTTTGCATCGGCCCCGCGGCGCCCGGCGACAGCTACCTCAACCAGTCGGCCATCCTCTTCGCCGCCGAAGTGAGTGGTGCGCAGGCCATTCATCCCGGCTACGGCTTTCTCTCGGAAAACGCCGCCTTCGCCGACCGTGTCGCGCAAGCGGGGCTCGTCTTCATCGGCCCGAGTGGCGACTGCATCCGGACCATGGGCGACAAGGTGGCCGCCAAGCGTGCGATGCGCCTGGCCGGCGTGCCCTGCGTGCCGGGGCCGGACGACGGCCTGCCGGACGACCCGGAAGCGGTCAAGGCACTGGCGCGCGACGTCGGTTACCCGGTGATCGTCAAGGCCGCAGGCGGCGGTGGGGGACGCGGCATGCGCGTGGTGCACGACGAGGCCGCGCTGCCCGAGGCGATGGCGCTGACCCGCGAGGAAGCGCGCCGCGCCTTCGGCAATCCCGAGGTCTATATCGAGAAGTTCCTCCTGCACCCACGCCATGTCGAGATCCAGGTGCTGGCCGACAGCCATGGTCATGCGGTGTGGCTCGGCAGCCGCGACTGCTCGCTGCAGCGCCGCCACCAGAAGGTGATCGAGGAAGCTCCCGCACCGGGCATCGACGAGGCGCTGATCGCCGAGGTCGGCGAGCGCTGCGCGGCTGCGTGCCGGCAGATCGGCTATTGCGGCGTCGGGACCTTCGAGTTCCTCTACGAGCGCGGCGCGTTCTATTTCATCGAGATGAACACGCGCCTGCAGGTCGAGCATCCGGTGACCGAGATGACGACCGGCATCGACATCGTGCAGCAGCAGATCCGGATGGCGCGCGGCGAGCACCTGATGTTCGCGCAGGCTGACGTGCGCTGCCAGGGCCATGCGATCGAGTGCCGCATCAACGCGGAAGACCCGTCCACCTTCGCGCCGTCGCCCGGCCGCATCACCGGCTGGCAGGTGCCCGGCGGCTTCGGCGTGCGCGTGGATTCGCACGCCAATGCGGGCTATCGCGTGCCGCCTTACTACGACTCGATGATCGCCAAGCTGGTGGTGCAGGGCGGCAGCCGCGAAGATGCCCTCGACCGCATGCGGCTCGCGCTCGCCGAGATGCGTGTCGAAGGCATCGCGACGAATGTGCCGCTTCACCGCGACATCCTGCGCGACGAGGGCTTTGCCGCCGGCGGCGTGGACATCCACCATCTCGAACGTTGGCTTGCGCAAAGGAGCACGACATGAATCCGCAGGCGACCGCCCCGAAGACGCGCGCGACCGGCAAGGCGTCATCCGCGCAACCCGCACCATCGGCCGGGACCATCAGTCTGCTCGGAACCACCGCGCTGCTGTTCGAGGCACCCGGCGACATGGCGCTGGCGTCGCAGCAGCGCATCTGGGCGCTGGCCCGCGAGGCACAGGACTGGCCCGAAGTGCGCGAAGCGGTGCCGGGCATGAACAACCTGATGCTGACCTTCGAGCGCCCGCCACGCGATGCGAAGGCACTTGCGGCGCTGGAGACGCGCGTGCATGCCGCGTGGGATGCGGCCGTCGCGCTGCCGCTGCAGGGCCGCGTGGTCGAGCTGCCCGTGGTGTACGGTGGTGAGGGCGGGCCGCACATGGCGGACGTGGTCTCGTACACCGGGCTCAGCGTGGAAGAGATCGTCGAACTGCACAGCGCGCCGACCTATCCGGTCTACGCGCTCGGCAGCCATCCGGGCTACTGCTACCTCGGCGGCATGGACCCGCGCATCGCCACGCCGCGCCGCAAGGTGCCGGTGCTCAGCATCCCGGGCGGCGCGGTGTCGATCGGTGGTGCGCAGACCGGCGTGTCGGCCTCCGCCGGCCCGAGCGGGTGGAACACCATCGGAAGCACCTCGATGTGCTTCTTCGACCCCGCGCAGGACCCGCCCGCGCTGCTGCAGCCGGGCGACATGATCCGCTTTCGCGTGGAAGGAATCATCCGATGATCGAAGTCCTTTCATCTGCTGCGCTCGCGACCGTGCAGGACGCGGGCCGCAAGGGCAGCCTGCGCTGGGGCGTGGGCACTTCGGGCGCCATGGACAACCTCGCGCTCGCGGCCGGCAACCTGATGCTCGGCAATGACCTGAACGCGGCGGCCATCGAGGTGCCGGTGTTTCCGTTCAAGGTGCGCTTCGACGAAGACTGCGCGTTCGCGTTGACCGGCGCCGATTGCGCCGCGCGCCTCGACGACACACCGCTGATGCCCTGGTGGGTGCATCAGGCGCAGGCGGGCCAGGTGCTCACGTTGGGCCTGCCGCAAGGCGGCGCACAGCGCGGCAGCCGCGCGATGCTGTGCGTGGCCGGCGGCGTGGATGTGCCGGAAGTGCTGGGCTCGCGCAGCACCCAGTTGCGCGGTGCCTTCGGCGGCCACGAAGGCCGTGCGCTGCGGCGCGGCGACGTGCTGCGGGCGGGCGGCGCGGGCGAGGCGTGCCGCACCCACTTTGGATTGGTTCCGCCCTCGTTGGCGCTGCCTCTGCAGGTCGATGGCATGCCCGCGGCGCGCGTGCTGCCCGCCGCCGAGTACCTCGGCTTCGAGAAATCCTCGCGCGCCGCGTTCTGGGCGGGCGAATGGAAGATTACCGCGCAGAGCGACCGCTACGGCTACCGGCTGGAGGGCGAGGCACTGCAGCCGGTCGCGCCGATGGAGATTCGCTCGCACGGCATCGTGCCCGGCGTGATCCAGGTGCCGCACAGCGGGCAGCCCATCATCCAGATGCGCGACGCGCAACCCTCGGGCGGTTATCCGAAGTTCGGCACGGTCATCGAGGCGGACCTCTGGCGGCTCGGGCAGGCGCCGATCGGCAGCCGCATCCGCTTCGTCGAAGTCGGCTGGGCCGAGGCGGTCGCCGCGCTGGACGAAACCGAGGCGTGGCTCGGCAAGGTGAGCCGCATCGTGGAACTCCACCGCAGCGCGCCGCGAAGGAAGTGACATGCCGACTGCAGACGAGCTGAAGCAGATGGCCGCGTGGCTGGCCGACACCGACATCGGCCTGCTGGAACTGCGCACGCCCGACGGAAGCATCCGGCTCAGCCGTGAGCCGGATTCGGGCGAGATCGTGCAACTGGCGGACGAGGCGCAGGATGACGAGGCTGCGCCCCCGCAAGCCATCGCGAGTGCGCCGAACGTCGGCGTGTTCCTGCAGGCCCATCCGCTGCACGACAAGCCTGTCGTTCGCATGGGCGAACGGGTCAAGGCGGGGCAGGGCCTCGGCCTTCTGCGGATCGGCCCGCTGCTCCTGCCGGTGACCGCGCCCACGGCGGGGCAGGTGACCGGCGTGCGAGAGGACACCGGCGCGGCCGTGGGCTACGGCACCGCGCTCTTCGAACTGCGCGTCGACTGAACGAGCAAAAGGGGCACCACATGGACATCGATCTGAACGCCGATCTCGGCGAAGGCTTCGGCCCCTGGCGCATGGGCGAGGACGAGGCGCTGCTGGAGGTCGTCTCTTCCGCCAACATTGCCTGCGGCTTCCATGCCGGCGACCCGGTCATCATGAACCGCACCGTGCGCACGGCAGGAAGCAAGGGCGTTGACATCGGCGCGCATGTGGGCTTTCCGGACCTGATGGGCTTCGGTCGCCGGCAGATGCACGTCGATACGGCGGAACTTGCCACCTATGTGACCTACCAGCTCGGTGCGCTGGCCGGCATGGCGCGATCCGCCGGGCTTCGCATGACGCACATGAGCTTCCATGGCGCGCTGGGCAACATGGCCGCAGCGGATGCCGCGCTGGCGGAACCGCTGGTGCGCGCCGTGGCGGAATTCGACCCCGATCTGATCATCAGTTCCTCCGCAAGCCGCGCGATCGAGGGCGCCGCCGAGCGATGCGGCCTGCGCGTGGCCACCACCTTCCTGGCCGATCGCGCGTGCGACGACGAGGGCCTTCTCGTGCCGCGCAAGCTCCCCGATTCGGTGATTCACGATCCGGATGCGGTGCTGGCCCGGGTGCGGCAACTGCTGGAGGACGGCACCGTCACCACCTACACCGGCAATCGCATCCCGATGAAGGCCCGCTCGATCCTGGTGCACGGCGACACGCCCGGCGCTGTGGCGCTGGCACGCGCGGTGCGCGGGGTGGTCGAGTCCGCCGGCCGCGTGGTGCCGATCTCGCAGCAACTCGCCCGGGCACCCCTGACAACCCGGACATAAGGACGCCTTATCTCTCCACAGACATTCCGTCTTGGCGCCGATTCCCTCGGCTCGATACAGTGAAATTTCATTAACGAAAGAAGCAAAGATGCCGTTCTCCGACTACAAGACCGCACTCGTCACAGGCGCCTCGTCGGGCATCGGCGCCGCCGTCGTCGAGCGCCTCTGCAAGGAAGGCCTGCAGGTCCATGCGATTGCGCGCAGCGCCGGCAAGCTGGACGAACTGGCCTCGCGCACCGGCTGCATTCCCCATGCGCTGGACGTCGCCGACACCGACGGCATCACGCGGCTGGCGAAGGAAGTCCCGTTCGACGTGCTCGTCAACAACGCGGGCGTCGACCGGCCGGGCTCGATCCTTGCGGCCGACGAGGAAGGCATCAACCTGCTGGTGGACGTCAACCTGCGCGCAGTGCTGCACCTGTGCCGGCTGGTGGTGCCGGGCATGGCGGCGCGCGATCGCGGCCATGTGGTCAACATCAGCTCCATCGCCGCGGCCTACAACTTCAACGGCAACAGCACCTACCACGCGACCAAGGCGGCGGTGAGCATGCTGTCGCGCCAGCTTCGCATCGATCTCTTCGGCAAGCGCGTGCGGGTCACGGAGATCTGTCCGGGCCGCGTCGCCACGGACATCTTTGCGCATGTGCATGGCGATTCGGATGAAACCTACAAGCGCTTTGTCGAAGGCTTCGAATTGCCGCAGGCCGAGGACATCGCCAACGCCATCGCCTTCGCGATCGCCGCGCCGATCGCGGTGAACGTCGGCCACATGGAGATCACGCCGACACTGCAGGTGCCGGGCGGGCTTTCCACCACCCGGCCGCAAGAGGCCAAGGCCTGAAGCCCGCAGCCGCATCGGCACAACACCCACGGAGAGGGCACGGATCATGAAAGACTTCGATCTACTCGCCGTCCTTCTGAAGCCCGAGTTCGGCGCCATGCTGCTGCATGGCGTGGAGATGACGCTGAAGATCGCGGCCGGCTCGTGGCTCCTCGCGATGGCGATCGCGATCGTCCTGCTGATGGTGCGGCTCACGACCCACCGCATCGCCGAACGCGTGGTCGCCGCCTACATCTCCTACCACCGGAACGTACCGACACTGGTGCAGCTGATGTTCTGGTACTTCGGCATCTTCAGCGTGCTGCCCGACGCGGTGCAGGCCTGGCTGTCGGACCACAACGCCGAAGCGCTCATCTCGATCATCGCGCTCGGGCTGTGCCAGGCGGCGTACTTCAGCGAAGACATCCGCTCGGGGCTTCGCGCGATCCCCGCGGGGCAGGCCGAAGCGGCGCGCGCGCTGGGCCACGGCTACATCGGCTCGATGCGCCACGTCATCCTGCCGCAGGCGATGCGCAACGCGATCCCGGCGCTGGTTAACCACAGCGTGTCGCTGTTCAAGAACAGCAGCCTCGCCATGGCGATCGGCGTCGCCGAACTGACCCACGCGGTGAAGGAGGTGGAAAGCCAGAGCTTCCGCGCCTTCGAGGCCTACAGCGTGGCCACGGTGCTCTACCTCGTGTTGTCGCTGGTCATCATGACCATCGGCGCATGGGTGGCCCGCCGCTATCGCATCGCAGGGGCGAGGTAAGCCATGTACAGCATCTTCGAGATCCTGCGCGACAACTGGCTGCTGCTGCTCGTCGGCCAGTACCCGAGCGGCCCGCTCGGCGGCATCTGCGCGACGCTGATTCTTTCGGTGCTCGGCATCCTGATGGCGTTCCCGCTCTCGGTTCTGCTCGCGCTGGCCCGCCTGTCGCCGTGGAAGCTCGTGAGCTGGCCGGCGGCGGTGCTGGTGTACGTGGTGCGCGGCGTGCCGCTGCTGATGGTGATCCTGTGGGTCTACTTTCTCGTGCCGCTGCTGATCGGGCGCGACGTCTCGGGCTTCACCACCATGCTCTGCACGCTGGTGATCTACGAAGGCGCCTACCTGTCGGAAGTCGTCCGCGCCGGCATTCAGGCGTTGCCCAAGGGGCAGGTCGAGGCGGCACGCTCGCTGGGGCACAGCCACCTCGGGACCATGCGGCACGTGATCCTCCCGCAGGCCCTGTACAACATGCTGCCGAGCATGCTGAGCCAGTTCATCTCCACGATCAAGGAGACCACGCTCGGCTACGTGATCAACGTGCAGGAGCTGACCTTTGCCGCGAACCAGATCAACAACCAGTTGCTGACCAAGCCGTTCCAGGTGTTCTTCATCCTGGCGGTCACGTTCTACGTGGTGTGCTTCAGCCTCACGCAACTGGCGCAGTGGGTGGAGCGGCGCATCGCCCACAAGCGGCTCGGCATGGCGGCGGCCAAACCCCTCGAAGCGCAAAGCACGCTGCCGCCGACGGTCGCGACGAATCCGTGAGGCCGCGCACGACGGCACGATGGAACGACGAAAAAGGAGACAGAAGCATGACACCCGACACAGCCCAGCGCAGGCCGCCAGCGGCCGCAGAGGACACACCGATGATTCTGTTTTCCAACATCAACAAGTGGTACGGCGACTACCAGGCGCTCACCAATGTCAACGCCGAAGTCAAGCGCGGCGAGGTGGTCGTGGTCTGCGGGCCTTCGGGCTCGGGCAAGTCGACGCTCATCCGCACCGTCAACCGGCTGGAAGAGATCAAGTCGGGCCAGTTGCTCTTCGACGGCCACGACATCCACGCGCCGATGGGCAGCGCCGCACTGAACAAGCTGCGCAGCCGCATCGGCTTCGTGTTCCAGAGCTTCAACCTGTTCCCGCATCTGTCGGTGCTCGAGAACATCATGCTGTCGCCGACGCGCGTGCTGGGCGTGAAGCGCGCGGTGGCGCGCGACAAGGCGATGCAGCTGCTCGAACGCGTGGGCCTTGCGAACAAGGCGGGCGCCTATCCCGCGCAGCTCTCCGGCGGCCAGCAGCAGCGCGTGGCGATCGCGCGCGCCCTGGCCATGGAGCCGCCCGCGATGCTGTTCGACGAGCCGACCAGCGCGCTCGACCCCGAGATGGTCGGCGAAGTGCTCTCGGTCATGCGCAGCCTTGCCAACGAGGGCATGACCATGATGTGCGTCACGCACGAGATGAACTTCGCGCGCGAAGTCGCGGACCGCGTCTGGTTCATGGACGCCGGCCAGATCCTGGAGAAAGCCGACCCCGAAGCCTTCTTCTGCAACCCGCAGCATCCGCGTGCGAAGCGCTTCCTTTCCGATCTGCGTGCGCATTGAGCCGCCGCCATTCCACCCTTCACAGCAAACCACGTCACCTGGAGTTCATCATGTCGAAGAAGACTGCGATCCGCCTGGCCGTCATCGGCTGCAGCCTGTCCGCGCTCACCGTGTTCGCGCACGCGGACCAATGGGACGAGATCAGCCAGCGCAAGGAGCTCAAGTGCGGCACTTTCGCGGACGTCCCGCCTTTCGCCGCACCTGATCCCAAGACGCGCGAGATGGTCGGCTTCGACGTCGACCTGTGCAACGCGCTCGCCAAGCAGCTGGGCCTTACGGCGAAGGTCACGCCGCTGTCGGTAGAGGCGCGGGTGCCTGAAGTCAAGCTCGGGCGCGTCGACGTCACGGTCGCGAACCTGGCTTACACCAAGAGCCGCGGCGAGCAGATCCAGTTCAGCGACCCGTACTACATCGCCAAGGAAATGCTGGCGGTCAAGGCCTCCGACCCGGGCACGACCAAGGCCGACTTCAAGGGCAAGCGCCTGAGCTCGACGAAGGGATCGACGTCCGAACTGTCGATCAAGATGAACGGCTCCGAACCCGTCACCTTCCAGGACACCGGCTCGGCCTTCATGGCGGTGCAGCAGAACAAGTCGGTCGGCATGGTGGCGAACACCATGACCATCACCAAGCTCGTCAACCAGTCGAAGACCTCGGGGGTCGAGCTCAAGATGATCAAGGAGCCGATGGTCTACCAGCCGATCGGCATCGGCATGAAGAAGGACGAGCCGGTGCTGCTCTCCAAGGTCAACGCCGCGCTCTATGCGCTCGACAAGTCGGGCGAGATCGACAGGCTCTGGGCCAAGTGGCTCGGCCCGAACACCGAGTACAAGCTGACGCGGGACGAGAAAGTAACGCCGTTGGCGGAGCTCAAGTTCGAATTGTTGCCGTAGGGCTCTTCTAGGCGTGTGCGCCTAATTGGAGCGAGCGCGGCTTGAGACATACTCGTCGATCCCGCCTCAACCTTTGGCCGCAAGCGCCGATAGACACGAGCAAGCCTTGTTGCGCGTGCAGCGTCGGACGTCGGCAAGGCGCGTGCAACCCACGCGACTGCTCCATGAACCTGCGAAGACTCCAGATCACCGGTCCCTCCGGCTCGCCCTATCGCCTGGGCGGGGTCATGAACATTCTTGACGGCGGGGACCTGCTGGGCACGATCGACCCGGTGCCGGTGAGCAGCGGCGGCAGCGCGGTCCACATCGAGCATTTCCGTCCCGCCAAGGTGGTGAGCGATGCGCAGATCCACATCGGCCGCCTGATCTTCCTGGAGATCTGCCAGTTCCTGGCCGACGGCTTCCAACAGGTCCAGACCGTGAGCTTCGCCTTCACGCGCCGGGTGGACATCCTCGGCGGCGGCTCGCAGCAGGCGGCCGCGCGCGCCGAGACGATGGAGCGCATCGGCGCAGTCGACGTGACCATCACGCCCCATGCGATGGCGGGCCACTTCGTGGTGTCCGGGCAATGGCACTACAGCCGCGAGAACCTCCGGGCGCTTGGCGTCGTGCTGGTCGAGGAGCGCCTGCGCTACACGAAGTGGGCGTCGCAAGCGCGGCCGGCGCCGGGGGTCTTGCAGGGGTTGCGCAGCCTGCTGGTGCGCTAGGGCAGTTCGATCAATTTCCGCACCTGCGCCCTCAGCGCCGGGATCACTTCCTCGTCGAACCACGGATTGCGGCGCAGCCAGACGTTGTTGCGCGGGCTCGGGTGGGGCAGGGGGAGCATGGCGGGCCAATGGTCCCGCCATGCGCGGACCGTCCCGGTCACCGTGGCGCCGGCACCGTGCTCGAGGTGCCAGGCTTGCGCGTATTGGCCGATCGCCAGTGTCAGCCGGATGTTCGGCAACCCGGCCAGCACGCGATCACGCCAGGCGGTGGCGCATTCCGGCCGGGGCGGCAGGTCGCCCGAGGCGCCGGTCCCCGGATAGCAGAAGCCCATCGGGACGATGGCGATGAGGGTGGGGTCGTGGAAGGTCTCCCTGTCGACGCCCATCCAGAGGCGCAGACGATCGCCGCTCGCGTCGTCGAAGGGGATGCCGCTCCGGTCCACCTTTCTCCCCGGCGCCTGGCCTGCGATGAGGATGCGCGCGGCGCGGTGCGCCTGCAGGACGGGCCTCGGCGGCTGCGGCAGTTGCGGCGCGCACAGGGTGCACGCACGGATGTCGCGCAGCAGCGGTGCGAGGCCGCGGGCAGTCACGGCCTGAACAGCCGGTAGATCCGGTCGTAGAAGTCCGCAGGAAAGCGCCAGTAGCGCGCGCCGCCCGGCGTGAGCTGCTCGTCGAGCCCGCGCCGGGTTGGCGGTGCGTTCAGCACGAACTGCGCGAGCATGTCGCCGCTGACCCACGGGTCGTCGTACCAGAAGGCATGCGAGGTCTCCGGCAGGTTGGGGATGTCCTTCGGGTCGACGCGGATCAGGTCGAAGCGCAGCTTGCGCGATGCGTCCACGAGGAAGCGGGTCTGTTCCTCGTCGAGCTCGGTCACGTCGGGGCGCCCCGCGCGCGAGGCCCGGCCGACGATCGCGGCGAAGCGCAGGACCGAATCGTTGAGGTTGGCCGCGATGCTCACGCGCTCGATGACGTCGATGTAGCCGCCCAGCTCGTTGACGAAGCGGCGTGTGTCGATGTCGGGCGCGGTGAAGTAGATCTGCCCGAGCCGCAGGCGCTTCTGGAGCTGTTCGCGCGTCTCTCCGGGGCGGGGCGTGCCCAGGCGCACCAGCGCGGGGCTCAGCACCTGCGCGCCGGCGCTGTAGGCCAGCACGTCGATCTTCGAGGCGCTGGTGTTCTCGGCCAGCAGCTCGACCATGCGCGCGAAGGGCGGGACCGAGGCTTCGGCGTTGCTGACGTCGGTGAGGTAGCGAAGGATCGACCCGGCCGAAGGCCACATGAACACCAGCACCACCATGCGCCGGCCCGTGAAGTGCCGGAACTGCGCCGCCTGCGCGGCCGCGCGCGGCACGGTGTTGTTGGAGCCGTGCACGTAGATCAGCAGTTCGCTGTTCGGGCTCGCGGCCAGCGCCTGGTTCACCATCGCGAAGAAGGCCTTGGCATCGGGCGAGTTCTTCACGTCTTCGCTGGCGCGCAGCTTTGCCATCTGTTCGAGACGGTCCAGGTGGACGATCGGCCGCTCGTCCGGATCGGTGCTGGTCGAGAGTCGGTGCAGCGTCTCCCAGTCCAGCGTCTCGTCGCCGACGCGGACGTGCGCGATGCCCATGCGCAGGTCGTCGCTCGGCACGATGGTGTGGATCGGGTCCGGGTGCTCGATCAGCGCCACGCGGTTGGTGGCGTAGAACACCGGCACCTCGGTGGTCTGGAGCTTGGCGCCGATCTTCTCGAAGGGGTCGACATCCCCGTTGCTGAAGGACGCTGGCGTCGGCATGAGCCGCACCGGCGCGTGGCAGGCCGCGAGCAGCCCCGCCAGGAGCACCGCGCAGGCGGTTCTTGCGATGGTCCCGAGACGCCCCCTGTTGCGTTGTTCCGTGGCGATCGAATCGGGGGCGTGCGTGGCGGTCATTCTTGAACGGATGGCAGGCGTGGATGGCTGATGACGAGTACCTGCCGCGCGACAGGCCCCGGACCCGTCCGCGAGTATAGGGAGCGGCCCCCGCCCCGCACGTCAGCCGACGAAGGCGCCCTGTGCGTTCAGGAGCGTCTGGCTGACGAAGCTGCTCGCGCGGCCGCCGTCCGCATACTCGATGCGCCAGCCGTCGACATCGAACGACCGGCGTCGCTGGAACTCCGCGAGCACCTTGGCGCGCGACGGGTTCGCGCCCGTGCTCGCGATCACCTGCGCGGCGTAGCGGCCGGCGAGGTAGCCGGCCAGGCTCACCGGCGTGGGGGACTCGTCGAACAGGCGCTGGAGCGCATCGCGATACGCCCGCACCACCGGCACCTTGCTGGAGCGCGGGTTGGGCACGACCTGCGTGAAGATGATCGGCACCGACTTGCCGGGATTGAGTTGCATGAAGGTGTTGGTGTCGACATCGGCGAGGCACACCACATAGCGCTGCATGCCGCGGCGGCTCAGGCCCTGCGTGAACTGCGCGAGCTCGATGCCCGCGCCCATGAAGACGAGGAAGAAGGGCGCATCCGGGCGCAGCTGCGAGGCATAGGCCGCCGGGTCCTGTCCGGCCGGGATGGCCAGCGTGCGCAGCTTGATCTTCAGCCGGCCGCCGATCGCCTCGGTGCTGGCGCGGAGGGCTTCGGCACGCGCGGGGTTCGGGTACACGATGCCGAGCTCGGAAACGCCCATCTCGGCGAGGTTCCTGAGCACGTAGCGGATCTGGTCCTCGCGCGAGGCGAAGAGGCTGAACACATGGGGATCGCGGTCGAACTGCGAATCGGCAAGCCACGGTGCGACATGGGCGATGTCCAGCTTCGCGGCCGCGGCCTCCTTGAGGCTCGACAGGGCCAGCGCCTCGCCCACCGTGCCCAGCAGGGCCACCTGCGCGGGATCGTTCCTGACGAGCTGGATCGCATTGTGCGCCGAGACCTCCGTGCCGTCGGTTTCCACCGTGGAAAGCTGCGGCGCGGCGGCGTTGGCCTTGCGCAATTCGGCGAAGGCGAGGCGGATGCCGGTCGCGTAGTCCCGCGAGAACTCCTGCTGGTCCGGCGACATGTCGAGCAACTGCGTGACGCGCGGGCCTGCGCTGTCGGCGGCACGTGACTGGGCGAATGCGAGCATCGGTGCGCCGGTGACGGCGCACGCGGCGGTGGCGGCCGTGGCCTGGAGGAGGCGGCGGCGCAAAGGAAGTTGCGGTGAATTCATGCGGCGCGAGGCTATGAGGCCCGTATGACAGGACCGGGTCTGGTGACCTTCCCCGCGTGAAGTAGGTCACGTATCCCGAAGGTTTATTTCGGTACAGGCCGAAATCAAGGCGAAGCTGCCGCGCAGATGCCCTCAATTCTTGCGCCGGACTGCCGATATGCCGTGACAGTCGGACGAGCCGACCAAAAGGAACTGGCGTGAAGAACTGGAAGATCGGTGCCCGCCTGGGCGTGGGATTCGGCCTCGTGCTGGCCATGATGGTGTTGATCACGGCGCTCGGCATCTGGCGCTTGCGCGAAACCACGGCGGCCGCCGAAGAGATCACGCATCAGCCGCTCGCCAAGGAACGGATCATCAGCGATTGGTACAGGCTGGTGGAGATCGGCGTTCGCCGGACGACCGCAATCGCCAAGAGCTCGGATCCGTCGCTCGGGCCCTACTTCGCCGAGGAGAGCGCGAACTCCACGAAAGCCGCACAGGCGATGCAGAAGCAGCTCGAGCCGCTGCTGACGAGCGAGGATGAAAAGGCGCTGTGGAAGGACTTCCAGGAGGTGCGGACCCGATACCTCGAAGCGCGGGACGTCGTGGTCAAGACCAAGGCAGAGGGCAAGCAGGAAGAGGCCAACGCCGCCCTGGAGAAGCAGTTCATCCCTGTCGCCAACACCTACCTGGGCAACGTGCAGCGCCTGCTCGACATGCAGCGCCGCGCGATCGATGGCACGGTGGTCCAGCTCGGTGCCAGCTATCGAACCAGCCGGGATCTGCTCCTGGCCCTCGGCGCCGCCGTGCTGTGCCTGGGTGGCTTCTTCGCCTGGCGACTGTCGACCGGCATCACCCGGCCCCTGCGCCGGGCCGTGACGGCCGCGCAAGCAGTGGCATCCGGCGATCTGTCCATCAAGATCGAGGCAGACAGCCGCGACGAAACCGGACAGTTGCTGCTGGCACTCAACGACATGAATGCGAGCCTGATCCAGATCGTCGGGGAAGTGCGCACCGGAACGGACACGATCGCGACGGCGTCCGGCCAGATTGCAACTGGCAACCAGGACCTGTCGTCGCGCACCGAGCAGCAGGCCAGTTCATTGGAGCAGACCGCTGCGTCCATGGAAGAGCTCACCGGCACGGTCAAGCAGAACGCAGACAACGCGCGTCAGGCCAATCAGCTGGCCTTGTCGGCGTCCCAGGTGGCCATCCGCGGCGGCAGCGTCGTGGGCGAGGTGGTCGGCACGATGGACTCGATCAACTCGTCGTCACGCAAGGTGGTGGACATCATCGGGGTCATCGACGGGATCGCCTTCCAGACCAATATCCTGGCGCTGAATGCCGCGGTGGAAGCGGCGCGCGCGGGGGAGCAAGGACGCGGTTTCGCGGTGGTCGCCTCCGAGGTCCGCAACCTTGCGCAGCGATCCGCCGCTGCCGCCAAGGAGATCAAGACACTCATCGGCGATTCGGTGGAAAGGGTGGAGGAAGGCACGCGGCAGGTGGCCGAAGCGGGCCGCACGATGGAGGAGATCGTCGAAAGCGTCAAGCGCGTCACCGACATCATGGGCGAGATCGCGGCGGCGAGCCAGGAGCAGACCTCGGGCATCGAGCAGATCAACCAGGCGATCACGCAGATGGATCAGGTGACCCAGCAGAACGCCGCGCTGGTCGAACAGGCGTCGGCGGCGGCCGGATCGCTTCAGGATCAGGCCAGCCAGCTGTCGCGCGCGGTCGGGGTCTTCAAGCTGCAGCGTTAGGTCGCGCGGACTTGGTTTTTCGAGGCGATAGGTCTAGGCTGCACGCGGAGTGCGCTGCTGGAGTTTGAGAGGTGCTTCAGAAATGAGCCGACCCGTTGTCTTCCTGGCCGTCACGCTTGCCGTCACCGGCGCCACGGCCCAGGCCCCGATTTCAGTGACGGGCGGTGGGTCGCCGATCACGGTTCAGCCCGTCCAGATTGGTCGCCCTTACGACAGCGGGGGCGCAGCCGATGCGCTGCGCGCGCGGGAGCAGGATCAGGCGCGGCAACCCGCGGTGCCGCAACCGGCCCCGTCCCCGGTGCCGCTCAGCAACTGCACTGCGGGAGGATGCTGGGACAGTCAGGGCAAGCTGTACAACAGCACGGGCGACGGGTCCCGGTTCATCAGTCCGGAAGGAAGGCTGTGCCAGACCAACGGGAAATTCATCCAGTGCAACTGACCCATCAGCATGGGTCACGCTCCCCTTGGGCGAAGCTCGTGTCGAACTCCGCAGCGCCTTGAACCCGGCCGCAAGCGCGAAGGAGCTCCTCGTCATTGCCGTTGCCCTCTGCCAGTCACGCTCGCACAATGCCCTGTTGAGTCATTTTCGATTGGGTGGAAATGGCATTTCGACCAAACGTCCTGATCGTCGGAGGCGGCATTGGCGGCTTGTTCGCCGCCAATGCGCTGATCGGCCAGGGGCTGCGCGTTTCTGTCTACGAACAGGCGTCCGCGCTGGGCGAGATCGGCGCTGGTGTGTTTGTGACACCGAATGCGGTGCGCCACCTGCAGCGTGTGGGCCTCGGGCCCGCCGTCGAGAGATGGGGGGCGCGAGTCGGTCCCGGCTCCTGCTACTTTCGCCACGACGGTACGCCAATCGCCGCGGTGCAGGTGTCCGATGCCTCCGGCTGGAACGCGACCTATGGCATGCACCGCGCCGACTTTGTCGATTTCCTCGCTGCCAACCTGCCCGCCGGGATCGTCCATACCGGCCATCGTGCTATCGGCTTCGAGCAGACTGACGACGTAGCCCGCGTCGAGTTTGCCAACGGCGCCATCGCCGAGGCCGACGTCGTGGTTGCCGCCGACGGCATACATTCCGAACTGCGTTCCTACGTCTTTCCGCCCTCGAAGCCCGTCTTCCACGGCACCGTTTCATATCGAGGTCTGGTCTCGCGCGAGCGCCTGCCGAACTGGCCGATGGATCGCTGGCAAATGTGGGCCGGCCCATCCAGGCATTTCCTGGTCTTCCCTGTTCGTCACGGAACGATAGTCAACTACGTCGGTTTCGTGCCGACCGATGAGGAGATGAAGGAATCATGGTCCGCGCCCGGTGATCCAGTGGCGCTGCGCCGCGAGTTCGAAGGTTGGGACCCGCGCATCGCCGATGTGCTGCAGCAGGTCGACAAGACATTTCGATGGGCACTCTACGACCGTGAGCCGCTACCGACGTGGACCAAGGGCCGGTTGACACTGCTCGGCGACGCGGCACATCCGATGCTGCCGCATCTGGGTCAGGGGGCCAACCAGGCCATCGAGGACGGCATGGCGCTCGCGACGATTCTGGGCCAGGTGGACACATCGAGAGTACCGGCGTCGCTGCTTGTCTACGAGCGATTGCGTCGCAAGCGCGTGGCGGAGATTCAGCTTGGTGCCCGACAGAATGGACTTCGTCTCGACTCGACCGACATCGATCTCCGTGCCCGTGACGCGGAGCTCTCCGCGCACGCCGAATTCCGCAAGCGCCTCTATACCTACGACGTGGTGCCGGAAGCGCGCGCCGCCGCGGCGGCGCCTCCCGGGGCCAAGTAGTCACGCGTCGGTGATATACCCGGCGAGTCACGCCTCGTATAGCCTCCGCTCTCGCTACACCATGAATCAGCAGCCCGCTTCCCGCTATGACAGTTTCAGCCAGGTCCTCCACTGGGTCACGGCCATCACCGTAACCGTCGCATTCATCCTCGGACCAGGTGGTTTCGGTCGCCTGATGCGCCAAGGGGTCGACCCGGCCACTCGAAGCGACATCGTATGGCACGAGTCCTTGGGGATGCTCGTATTGGTGCTGACCGTGCTGCGTCTGGCATGGATGGCCCTACGCCCGGCCGCACCGCAGTTTCAGATGGCCAGGTGGATGCATCTGGCAGCCAAGCTGGTGAGGATTGCGCTGTGGGTGCTGCTTCTTGCGTTGCCCGTCACCGCGTTCCTGGCCCTGGGAAGCGAAGGCCATCCCCTTACGCTCCTGGGAGGCGTACGCATCGACCGAATGCCCTTCATCGCAGAATCCCGGGTCGCTGGCCTGGCTGACTGGGGCGACGTGCACCAATTCCTGGGTGACTCCATCATGTGGCTCGCCGGCCTGCACGCCGTTGCCGCCATCCTCCATCATGTGGTGCTCAAGGACGGGGTGCTCGTGGCGATGTTGCCTCAGGGAAAATCTCGCTAGGAAGTGCATTGGGCAGAATCCCTGCCCCGTCAAAGTCGGCTGTCGAGCAAACTGAGCCGGGTCGACGAGCGTCGGGTTCTGGCCCGCATCCCGTCACATTCCGCCGGCACGAACGGTCCAAGACGTTCCAGTTGATCAATGTTGCACGTCGTCAGCTTCCGTCCTTCATGGTCAATTCCCGACGGCCGCTTCCTTCGAGCAGTTGCCGAACTCGCAGCGAAGGGCAAGTGTCTGGCCGTTGGCGCATTGAACGCTGTATCGCTCGAAGCCGGGCCCTTTCTCTTCAAGGACGGCCCGCGGCACGGTGCTGCAGTTCGTGGCCTTTGCAAACTTCTCGGCGACGTACGTATCCAGACCCGTCTTGCGGGTTGGCAATGAAGGTCCAATCGGCGTGGCAGCGACATATGTGACCGTCACGTTCGGGTCCATGTTCCTATAGCCTTTGCGGGCCATGCAATCGACCAAGGCCGATTGCTGCATCCTCGGCTCCGCGGGCCCGCCGCCCGGATATGCCTCGTCGTACACCGCAGTGGCGATACCCCCGACCAGCGCTGCGCCCGCCACCGCCACGGGAAAGACCATGGCCACGCCAATCACGATGACATCCGAGACTTCGCTGCCGTACATCCTGGTGCGCTGCACCCGCATATTCGACGCTACGGTCCGGCACGTTTCAACGTCCTTCGCAAAGGCATCGGCCTGAACACCCTCCATATCGACCATCGGAGCGTAGGCCGCGCCTGAACCTTGACCCGGCACGGTCGACGGTTGAGTTGCGCAGCCGCAGGCAAGCACGACCACGCAGATTGCACTCAAGACGTTCTTCACAGATATGAAATTGCTAGTGATGGTTGCTTGGCCAGCTGTCAGTGCGTTTTGCGCGGAGACCGAGCACGACAGTCCGCTGTTGGCCGAACTGTGCCACACGGCGTGCAGCTGCAGTCAGCGCGATTCGTTCGTCCCGATCGCGGAGCAAAATGGAAAGGCGGAATGAAAGAAACGGCCATGAAGCTTCTGAAGCTCGCGTGCGTCGCGGTCCTGGTCGGGTTGCCATGCCTGGCAACTGCGGAATCGCTGCGGTGCCCTGGAGGCATCGTCGCGGAGGGTGACTCTCGTTTGTCTGTCATCTACAAGTGCGGCCAGCCGGTGCTCACGGACACGTACTGTGCGCCGGTGTACTACGGCGGCACGCTCAATGTGGTTCCAGAGCCTTTCGCATCGGCTGTGGTGCCGTGCCAGCAAATCGAACAATGGCTCTACGAGCGCGGGCCGGGCGATTTGATGGCCACTGTCTTCCTGCGCTCGGGCGTGGTGCAGTCGATCGTGTACGGTCGCCAGCCACGATAGCTTTGTTGCAGCGCCGGACTTGGCCACTGACTCATCCGGCTCAGCGTGACCGTGTCGCGGTCAGTCTGGGGCGCTCATTCCTCAGGAAATAGCCAAACGCGTTCGATGAGCCCGTTTGCCACGTGGTAGACCGCCACAACTTCGAAAGGCCGTTCTCGCAAGCTGAACACACGCTCGTGGTCGATGACCTTGGTCCCGATTCCAGAGTGGCCCGCTGCCACCTGACGGCACCTTCATCGCGTCCTGACCCTCGTTGCCGTTCTCGCTGGCGTTGGCGCAGTCGCAGGCTCCTGCGCAGAGCCTGAATCGGCACGACGTTGGACGTTCCGGTCCCTGCTTCGACTTCTGCGCGGTAGCCAAGCTACTGCGGCGCGGCACCGAGCGAGCCGGTCGCGAAGGCCAGCGTCGCCGCCGCCGACAGCGCATGGCTGTACGCATCGGCCGCGGCATTGCGGGCCAGCAGCCATTGGGTGTCGGCAAGCGCAACCTCGGTGACCGTGCCGACACCGTGGCGGTAGGCATCCAGGCGCGCGTCGAAGGTGATTCGCGCCGCGGCCTCCAGTGCAGTGGCCGCTTCGTGCGCCGCGAGGCTCGTCTGCAGCGCATCCTGCGCCTGCACGATCTGCAGGACCGCGTCCGAGCGCGCCTTGTCCAGGGTCGCCGCCGCCCTGTCGACGTCGGCGCGCGCCTGTTCGACCGCGGCGTTGCGCAGGCCGCCGTCGTAGAGCGGGACCGCCACGCCGAAGAGCACCGATCCTCCGGCGCCGCGGCTGGTGACGTTGTTGGTGATCGACTGCTGGTCGAACGACGGCAGTGCGGTCACGCCCAGCCGGCCGGTGCCGTAGGTGCCGACCGCCGACATAAAGACCTTGGGCTTGAAGGCCGCTTCGGCCGCCGCGGCCTTGGCCATGCTCGCCTTCTGCGCCGCATACGCAGCCAGCATGTCGGGGCGGCGGGCGAGTGCCTCGGACACGATCTTCTCCACCGGATCCGCCATCGACGCCGAAAGCTTGCGGCCCGACACGTCCGCCACCTTGAGCCGGGTGAGCGGCGAGATGCCCATGGCCGCGATCAGGGCCACGTAGGTGCTCTGCGCCGCGCCCTGCGCCTGCACGCGCGCGAGCTGCGCCTGCGCGGTCGCCTGGTGCGTCTGCGCGACATCGATGACGGTGCCGACGCCGTGCTTGTAGCGGTCCTGCGCGGCGGCCTCGATCTCGCGGGCGTTGACCAGCGCCTTCTCCGCGTTGTCGACGTGCGTGCGCGCAGCGGCGTGCGCATAGAAGGCCAGGCAGACATCGTGGATCACGCGCTGGTGGGCGAAGGTGAATGCGATGTTCGATGCGGACGAGAGCTGCTCGGTCGCGTCGACCACCGCGTCGCGTTCGCCGAAGTCGAAGAGCAGCCATTGCAGCGCCAGCGCGCCGACGGCGCCGCTGCCGGAGACGTTGTTGTCGACACCGATGCCGAGCGTGGAGTTGTTCGCGTTGAACCGTTGATAGCCGCCGACCGCGCTGGCCGACAGATGCGGAAGATAGGCCGCGCGTGCGACACCCACCGCCGACGCGGCCGCACGCGCGGTGGCCCAGGCGACGCGCGTCTGTGGGCTGTTGGACTGCGCGATGTCGATGAGCTCGGGCAGCGTATAGGCGTGGTCCGCGTCGATGGACGTCGGCGCGGGCGGCAGGACGCCGAGCGCGGGGTTGGACGGCAGCACATGCGACGCCGCGGTGCCTCCCGCGTCGCCGGCCGTCTTCGGGGGGCGGATGTTGCCGGCCGCGTCCACCGAGGCCTTCCAGGGCCGGTCGGGCGCGGGCGGCGCGAGATCGGCCGGCGGCGAAGCGCATGCGGCCGCCAGGAACGCCGCCGCCAAGGGGATCGACACGCTACGTCGCTTCACGGGGCCTCTCCGATGCGGTCTCGGCGCTTGTCGAGCCGAGCGGCTCCGACGTCGCAAGTGCCGCTTCGAGATCGTGAAGCCGCTGGTTCACGAGCGCTTCAAGCGGATCTTGCAGGTCCGGCGCCGGCGCCGGCCGCGCTTCGGGCGCGGTGGCGCCGGCGATGCGCTCCAGCCGCGGCAGGAAGGCGGATGCTGCGCCTTCGCTCGTGAGCATCGCCAA
Organism: Variovorax sp. YR216; assembly: GCF_900107745.1. Classification (GTDB taxonomy): domain Bacteria; phylum Pseudomonadota; class Gammaproteobacteria; order Burkholderiales; family Burkholderiaceae_C; genus Variovorax. The sequence continues at coordinate 162,419 of NZ_FNRO01000007.1, forward strand.
CGGTTCCTGCAGCGCGCCGACCTGTCGCACGATCTCGCGGCGATGCGCCAGCCATGCGTCGGAAGGGCGGACCGAATCCGGCTCGTAGTGCGCGATGTCGAGATCGGACTCGATCGCGCCCAGGCTGCCGAGCCATTCGCCGGCGGCCTCGGGCGGCCGCGCGCCGGTGCGCGATTCGGCCGCGAGGCGCGCGAGAGCATCTGCGATGCCCGATTCGATCCGCGCTGCCACCCCGAGCGGCCAGAAGTGCGCCGACGCCACATAGGCCACCAGGTTGCCGATCAGGACGCCGATGATGCGATCGCGGATCGTCAGCATGTCGAACGACGGGCCGGGGCCCTGCACCGCGCACAGCAGGAAGGCGAAGCCGATCTGGAAGCCGGCATAGGCGATGCGCGGACTGCCGGCCGCGACCCAGGCCGCGATCAGCGTGCCCGCGAACACCGCCGCCATCAGGCCGCCGATCGAGTGGAGCGACGGCACGACATAGAGCAGCGTGAACAAGCCGAGCACCGCGCCCACGAGGCAGCCTGCGATGCGCAGGCTCAGTTTTTCCACGCTCTCGGCGACCGTGCCGAGCGACACGATGAAGACGGTGATGAAGCAGGTGTGGATCGTCGGCCAGTCGAGCAGCGAATAGAGCAGGTAGCAGAACATCGCCGCGCCGGTGGTCTTCAACGCGAAGCGGACGTGGTCGCTGTTGGTGAAGGCATCGGGCCGCAGGAAGCCGCCACGCTCCTGCGGCGCCGCGGGTGCGATCCGTTGCGGTAGGGTGAAGCGAGCCAGCAGGTGGTCGAAGACGCGTTGCACGCGCGCGGCCAGCGTGGGTGCGGGCGCGCCGTTCGCGGTGTCCGCCGCGTCGGAGTCGGGTGCGTCAAGGCGGCCTGCGGCGATGTCCTGCGCCTTCGCGTCGACCGAACGGGCGAGCGCCTCGCGCGCCTCCTGCGGCAGCTGGGCCTGCGGCGTCTGCGAGGCGAACGCGGTGAGCGACATCAACTCGGAAGTGCTGCCAGCCGCCTGCCGCAGCGCTGCCGTTTCCGGTGCCGGCGCGCTGCGCTCGGCGCCCGCGAGCTTCAGCCACGTCCGGATCTCGCCATCGCCCTCGCGCGCGCTATCGGCGAAGGCTTGCGCGGCTTGCGGTTCGGCCTCGCGCAGCATCGCAGCGACGAGCCGCAGGCGATGCGCCAGGGCACGCTGCACCAGCTGGCGCGGCGAGGGCGCGATCAACAGCGCGACCACCACGCCCACCGCGGCCGGGATGCCGACGAACAGCCATGCGTACAGCAGCCCGCGCGTCGCGAGTTCGCCGATCGGCATCCGGCCGAGCACGTCCAGCGCATAGGCGACGATCAGCGCCACGATGCCGCCGCCGGCGCCGAGCTTGCTCGCCGAGACGAGAAACAGGAGACCGAAGGCGATGACCGTCATGCTCGCGACGCGCCACGGCGGCCGGTCGAGCGTGGCGTTCGCGACGAAGAGGACGAAGCCGATCAGCAGGGTGATCAGCAGCGCGGCGGCAACGCTCAGGAGCACGCTGGTCGCGCGATCGCGCTTGACGAGGAAGAAGGCCACGTAGGCCGTGAGCGCCGGCTCGGGTGTGCCGTAGAGCGCGGTGATCATCACGGTCAGGGTGCAGATCAGCGCGAGCCGGGCGGCGAATTCGAGCCGGCCCGGCTCCGGGGCCAGCAGGCGCAGCCAGCCCATCGCGCCGGATGAGGCCGCCTCAGCGGCAGGCGGCGCCATGTCCCACCTCGACCACGGCACTGGCGCCGACGCGCGTGAGCGCGGGCGGCGGCTCCGTGAGGCGCACCCGCACCGGAAAACGCCGCGCCACCCGCACCCAGTTCAGCGAGCTCTGCACATAGGGCAGCGAGCGCGGCAGGTTGAGGCGATCGTCGGCGAGCACGCCCCAGCCGATTCCGTCGACCACGCCCCGGATCGGCTGGCGGCGGTCCACCATCGAATAGACGGTGGCGCACTGGCCTTCCTGCACCTGATGCAGCTCGGTCTCGCGCAGGTTGGCGATGGCGAACCATTCCTCGGTGTTGATGAGGGTGAACAGCGACTGCGACGGCACGACCATTTCGCCCGCGGACACCGTGAGGCCCACGATGCGTCCGTCGTGCGGCGCGCGCACGGAGGTGTCGTCCAGCGCGCGCTTGGCGATGGCGAGCGCCGCTTCGGCCGCAGCGACCGCGGCGACGCCGCCTGCATCGTCGGCGATCGCGCGCTCCGCGGCCTGCGCCTGCTCCCTGGCTTGTCGCAACGAGGTGGCGGCGTCCTGCCGCGCGGTCTGCGCCTGATCGAGCTGCTGCTGCGGCACATAGCCTTTCTGCACAAGGGGACGCAGGCGCTCCTCGGTGCGCTCGGTCAGGCCCAGGTTCGTCGTGGCGCGACGTGTCTGTTCAGCTGCCGTCACCGCCGCCGAACGCTGCGTGGACACGACGCGCCGCTGCGAATCGAGCGCCGCGCGAGCAACGTCGACATTGGCCTCGGCCTGCGCGACCGCGAGCTTGTAGGGCAGAGGATCGATCTGGAAGAGCAGGTCACGCTTGCGCACCTGCTGGTTCTCGCGCACCGGCAGTTCGATGATGCGGCCGCCGACGGCCGCGGCCACGTGGACGATGTCGGCATCGATGGTCGCGTCGTCCGTCGAAGGCCGGCTCGCCAGGTTGACGCCCACTGCCACCACGGCGCAGACCGCGATGATCGCCAGCGAAAGCGCCAGACGCCGCCCCCGTGTCGATCGGCCGGCGTTCTTCGTCACAGCCCCACCCAGACCCACCAGAGCAGCGCCGCGATGGCCGCGCCGATGGCCGTGCACACGAAGAGCTGCAGCGGCAGCAACTGCGCCACGCCGCTCATGACGAACAGGGCGCGCGCGACGGCGGCGCCCACGACGCCGATCAGCGCGCAAAGCAGCCACGCCGGGAAATACGCACCGGCGAGCGGGATCGAGGGCGCGCCGGCGCAACCGGCCAGGAACACCATCGCGAATCCCGCGGCAACACGTGCCTGAAGCATGGACCTCCCTCGATGCATGGAACGATGCGCGGCGCTTGTGCAATCCATGCACAGGCGCGGGCGTACGGCGGGCATATCTTCCCAAAGGAACAGCGGAAAGCCAACCCCGCCGCGAGCACAATGACGCAGGGCGCGGGCGTCCTGCCGAGTCGCCCCGGCGAGAGAAGGAGAGCACATGACCCCCGAGCATTGGGATGCGCTGGTCGTGGGTGCCGGCCAGGCGGGGCCGGCACTGGCCGTGCGACTCGCGCAGGCCGGTCACCGGACCGCACTCATCGAGCGCGACCGCCTCGGCGGCACCTGCGTCAACACCGGGTGCACACCGACGAAGACGCTGGTTGCCAGTGCGCGCGTCGCGGCACTGGCCCGCAGGGCCGGGGAGTTCGGCGTCGATATTGGCGGAGAAGTCTCCATCGACTTCGCACGGGTGATGGCACGCATGCGCGGCGTCGTCGGGCAGTCGTCGAGCGGCCTTGAAAAGTGGCTGACGCAGACCGAAGGCCTCGAACTCGTCTCGGGTCATGCCCGCTTCTCGGCGCCCGACACGCTCGTGGTGGGCGAGCGCGTGCTCCAGGCGCCGAAGATCTTCCTCAACGTCGGCTGCCGCCCGGTGCAGCCGGACTGGGCACGCCGGTCGGGCGTGGCCTACCTCACGAGCGACACGCTGCTCTCGCTGGAGGCGCTGCCGCCGCATCTCGCCATCGTGGGCGGCGGCGCGATCGGGCTGGAGTTCGCACAGATATTCCGGCGGCTGGGCAGCCAGGTGACCCTCTTCGAGATGGGCGAGCGCCTGCTGCCGCGCGAGGACCCGGAGGCCGCCGCGGAAGTCCGCGCCGCGCTCGAAAGCGATGGCGTCCGTTTCGAGCTCGGATCGAGTTGCTTCGGCCTCGAAGCGGGAGAGAAGGACGAGCCCGTCATGGTGAGCTTCGCCTGCGGTCCGATTCGCGAGCGCAGGGGCGCGACGCATGTCCTCGTCGCCGTCGGCCGCCAGCCCAACACCGAAGACCTCGGGCTCGATCTTGTGGGGGTCGCCACGGATGCGCGGGGCTTCATCCGCGTGGATGGCGAGTTGCGCACCAATGTTCCCGGCATCTGGGCACTGGGCGATGTGAACGGCCGTGGTGCATTCACGCACACCTCGTGGAACGACCACGAGATCGTGGCCGCGAACCTGCTCGACGGCGAGGCGCGCAGCATCGACCAGCGCGTGGCGCGCTATGCGCTGTACGTCGATCCGCCGCTCGCGCGGATCGGCGATTCGGAACAGCAGGCGCGCGAACGCGGCGGGCGCGTGCTCGTCGGGCTCATGCCCATGAAGGACGTGGGCCGCGCGCGCGAACGTTCCGAGACGCGCGGCTTCATGAAGGTGCTCGTCGACGCCGATTCGATGCGGCTCATCGGCGCGACCTTCGTCTGCATCGAGGCCGACGAGGTGATCCATTCGCTGATCGCGATCCTGAACGCGGGGGGCGACGTGCGCAGCATCGCGACGAGCGTGCCGATCCACCCCACCGTCAGCGAACTGATCCCGACGATGCTGCAGCGGCTCAAGTCCCTTTGAGCAACGCCTTGCGCACGTCCTTCTTCAGCACCTTGCCGACTTTCGAGCGCGGCAGGTCGGGCCAGATCTCGACCTGCTTGGGCGCCTTCACGCTGCCGATGCGCGCCTTGACGAAGGCCTGGATGTCGACCGGGTCGACACTTTTGCCCGCGCGCAGCTGAAGCACCGCCACCACGCGCTCGCCCCACTTGTCGTCGGGCAGGCCGACCACCGCGCTGTCCTGCACGTCGGGGTGCTGCATCAATGCCTGCTCGACCTCGACCGAATAGACGTTGAAGCCGCCGCTGATGATCATGTCCTTCGCGCGGTCGACGATGTGAAGGAAGTTGTCGGCATCGAGGTAGCCGATGTCGCCGGTGTGGTGCCATCCATGGCGCGAGGCCTCGGCGGTGGCCTCGGCGTCCTTGTAGTAGCCGGCCATGACGAGCGAGCTGCGCACCACGATCTCGCCGGTCTCGCCGCGCGGCAGCACGCGGCCGTCGCCGTCCATCATCGCGACCTGCACCAGCGGTCCGGGCCGGCCCGCCGAGGAAAGGCGCTCCCGCGCGACCGATCCGTCGGCCCTGAAGTGATCGCGCGGATGCATCATCGAGATCATCATCGGCGCCTCGGTCTGGCCGAAGAGCTGCGCCATCACCGGCCCGATCTTCGTGAGCGCCTCTTCGAGCCGCGCGGCCGAGATCGGCGCTGCGCCATACCAGAAGCACTGCAGCGAATCGAGCTTCGTCTCCGCGAGCTTCTCGTGCGCGAGCAGCATGTAGATCAACGTCGGCGGTAGGAAGGTGTGCGTGACCCTGTGGTGCTCGATCGCGGCGAGGAAATCGCCGATATCGGGCTTGGGAAGGATCACGATGCACCCGCCGAGCGTCATCACCGGCAGGCACAGCACACCGGCGGCATGCGTCAGCGGGGCGAGCGCGAGATAGACCGGCCGGCCGTCGAAGGGATAGCCCATCAGCGTCAGCGCCGACATCGTCTCCAGGTTGCGGCCGGTCAGCATCACGCCCTTGGGGCGGCCGGTGGTGCCGCCGGTACCGGCGATCATGGCGACGTCGTCGGGCGGCCGGACCTGCAAGGGTTCGTCCGGGACCCCTTCGAGCCAGTCGCTGCAGGATGGTGCGATGTCGCACGCGCGATCGAGGCAGACCAGCGTCTTCAGCTTGGGCAGCTGCGTACGCATCTGCTCGACCATCGGCAGGAAGGCGCTGTGGAAGATCAGCGCCGTGCAATCGAAGGCATCGAGCACGTAGCTGTTTTCGGCCGCCTCGTTGCGCGGATTGATCGGGCACCACACCGCGCCCGCGCGCGAGATGCCGAACACGCAGGCGAAGGCGTTCGCGTCGTTGCCCGACAGCACGGCAACCTTGTCACCGGGCGCGATGCCCGAGCGCTGCAGCGCGCGCGCCACCCGGTGGCTGATGCGCTGCACCTGCGCATAGCTCAGGTCCTGCCCGTTCATTGTGAGGCAGGGCGCATCGGTGCCGAGCTGCGCGCCCTTGTCGAGGTAGTCGGTCAGCCGCATGGTGGCTCAGGAACGGGTCAGCACCGGGTCCATCACCAGGCCGAAGGTCTTCAGGGCGCCGAGCAGTTCGCGGTGGCCGAACGCCTGGCAGCCCGACGCGAAGCCTGCGCGCCGTGGCGGCTGCTGCAGCAGCGAGTAGGCCGCAAACGCCTGCATCAGCCCGGTCTGCTTGTAGTTGCAGTGGCCATGAATGACGCAATGCGCGCGCCCCATCGGGCCCGAGGCGTAGACCGAATCGAGCGAGCGGTTCAGCCGCGGGTTCTCGCGCGGCGGCATGGTGTTCATCACGCTCGCGGCCGTCTGAGCCAGCGCGGCGTAGCGGTCGTCGTCGTTCATGCCTTCGGTCGCCTTCAGTGCTGCCGCGACGATCTGCGGCACCCCGAGCATCAGCGGCCGATTGAACACGCCGCCGAGCACCTTCACGTTGGCGACACGCGGATCGCGCTTGAACCACACCGGGTGCGAGGTGCCGCCCCATGGCAGCGCCAGCGCCAATTCGTGCTGGCCGGGGATCGCCACCTGGTAGAGGCCTGCATCGGCGGGCCATTCGACGTACTGCTTCTGCTCGAGGTAGTAGGCCTTCGAGGTCGCCGCGTTGACGAGGATCGTCTGGGTCGAGGCGATCGTCGGGCTGCCACCCCAGAACACTGCGATGTCCAGCGTGTCGAGCCCCGGCTCCTCGAGGCACAGCTGCGCCGCGATCTCGCCGGTGGTGTACATCTGCGCGAGTCCGGGCGACAGCAGCAACCCGGCGGATGCGAACTGCGCGCCGTACTCGCGTTCGAGCGTGATCAGCCAGTCCTGCTCGCCGGTGGTGTCGGTGTAGTGGCACTTCGCCGCGAGACAGGCCTGAACCACCTCATGGCCGAACTTCGCGAACGGGCCGACGGTGTTCAGCACCACCGATGCACCGCTGAAGAGCTTCGTCAGTGCCTCGGTGGTGTGCTGCACCTCCACCACCTCGAAGCTCGCGGTCTCGATGCCGGGCACATGGCTCTTCATCGCGTCGTTCAGCTTCTCTGCGCTGCGGCCGGCCGCAATGAAGGGAATCCCGTACTCGCGCAGGTATTCGCACACCAGGCGCCCGGTGTAGCCGGACGCGCCGTAGACGATCACGGGTTTCTTGCTGCTGCTCATGCGTGTCTCCTGTGTGGATCGGATCGGGTGCTGCTACATGCCCATGCCGCCATCGACCGGCAGGCCGATGCCGGTGATGAAGCGGGCGGCGTCGGAACTCAGGAACACGACCGCATCGGCCATGTCGCCGACTTCGCCGAGACGGCCCAGCGGCGTTTGCGCGATCACATCGCCCACCGCAGCCTCCACGCTCGGCGCGAGGCCGGCGGCCACGATGTCGTGGGCGAGCTTCATGCCCATCTCGGTCGGCACCAGGCCGGGGTAGACGCAGTTCACGCGAACGCCATAGCCGAGCTTGCCCGACTCGTTGGCGGCAATGCGCGTCATGCGGTCGACGGCGGACTTGGTGGCGGAATAGCCGGCGATCGCGGGGAAGGCGATGGTCGCGGCCACCGATGCGATGTTGACGATCGAGCCGCCACGGCCCGCTGCGCCACCGGGCTTCATGGTACGGAATGCGTGCTTGATGCCCAGCAGCGTGCCGACCGCGTTGACGTCGAACATGCGACGCAGATCCTCGGCCTTGACATCGATCACGAGCGAGGTGATCTCGATGCCGGCGTTGTTGACGAGCAGGTCGAAGGAGCCGAGCTCCTTTACGGTGGCGGCGACGGCGGCTTCCCAGTCGCTGTCGCTCGTGACGTCGAGCTTCACGAAGCGGGCGGTCGAGCCGCCTGCACTGAGCGTCTGCGCGGTTTCCCGTCCCAGGTCGGCGAGCACGTCGCCGATCATCACCGACGCGCCTGCGTCGGTCAGTGCCTTCGCAATCGCAGCACCGATGCCGCGCGCGGCACCAGTGACCAGGGCCTTGCGGCCGGTCAGGTCGATCTTCGTCATGTTGTCTCCGGTTGTGATTTATGAATCGGGAAAACGAAGCCGAGGTCATGCTAGGAGTGGGCTTGACAGGTGTCAAGAAAAAACTGGGCATGTGTCAAACACGCCCTGTGTGCTATCTTTTCGTGCGATGGAACGCATTTCCCGCTCTCAGGTCGACAAGTTTTCGCAGCGCCGCGCCGAGCTCGGCGAAGCGACGCTGCAGACACTTGCATCGCTCGGCTACGCGCGCACCAGCCTGCGCGAGATCGCACAGAACTCCGAGTACTCGCATGGCGTTCTGCACTACTACTTCAAGGACAAGGTGGACCTGATCCTGTGCAGCGTGCGCCAGTACAAGGCGGTGTGCGTCAAGCGCTACGACCAGGTGGTCGAGGAGTCCGCCAGCTTCGAGGAACTGATGGACGGCTTCCTCGATGCGCTCGGCGCGACGGTGCGCGACGAGGCACCGCTGCATCGCCTGTGGTATGACCTCCGCTCGCAATCGCTCTTCGAAGACGCCTTCCGCGCCGACGTGGCCGAGATCGACAAGAGCCTCGAGCGCATGGTCTGGCGCATCATGGTGCGCTTCTCCGAGCTGGGCGGCAGGGCGCTGACGGTGCCGCCGGGCGTGGCCTATGCGGTGTTCGACGGCCTCTTCCAGCAGTGCCTGCTCCGCCACCTCAACGGCGACAAGCGCGCGGTTTCGACCATGCAGAAGCATGTGCGCGTTGCGATCCTGCAGCTGCTCGGCGAGGCGCAGCTGCCGCACTGAGCGGCCGATGACATGTGCAAGCTTTTGAGCGCGCTTCTTCTCTCGTGTTCCGTCGGCGCCCTGTGCGGCTGCGCGGCCAGCCCGGCGCCACGGACCTACTCGGTCTGCGCGACGGACCCCGGGGGCTACGCCTGCCAGATCGAGCGCTACCAGAACGCTAATTGAGCGGGTGGCCCGCGCCTCACTGCGCGGCGATGTTCGCGACCTTCATCATCTTCTCGGTCAGCGAGATCTCCGAGGCAAGGTAGCGCGCGTAATCATCGGCCTGGCTGGCCACGACCTCGGCGCCGTTGGCCTCCAGCTTCGCCCGCACCGCAGGGTCGGCCAGGGCCTGCTGAAGTGCCTGCGAGACGCGTTGCACGATGGGTTTCGGCGTGCCGGCCGGAAGCGACAGCCCGCCGAAGGACACCAGCGTGACGCCCGCGATGCCTGCCTCGGCGAGGGTCGGCACGTCGGGCAGGCGCGGATTGCGCGTCGGCGCAGTCACCGCCAGTGCCTTGAGCTTGCCGGCGTTGATGTGCGGCAGCGATACCGAACTGATGGTGAGCGCGAAATCCACCTGCTTGCCCAGCACCGCGTTCGCCGATTCCGACGCGCCCTTGTATGGCACGTGAAGCGCCTGCGCTCCGGCGCTCTTGAGGATGAGCTCGGCCCCCATGTGCGCCGGCGTGCCCACGCCGCCGGAGGCGTACGACAGCTTGCCCGGCTGCTGGCGCATGCGCTCGACCAGCGCCTTCGTACTGTCGATGTCCGAATCGCCCGACACCACCAGCACGACATCCGAGCGGGTGATGCCGCCCACGTGGATGAAGTCCTTCATCACGTCGTAGCCCGGCTTGCGGTACATGCGCATGTTGGTCGCCATCGGCGTGGCGGAATACACCCAGGTGTAGCCGTCGGCCGGGGCGCGCGCCGCGATCTGGGCGCCCAGGTTGCCGGCGGCGCCGCCCCGGTTCTCGACCACCACCGGCTGCTTGAGGACCTGCGACATCGCCTCGGCGGTGATGCGCACCGTGATGTCGGGCGCGGTGCCCGCGAGGTAGGGCACGATCCACTTGATCGGCCGCGAAGGGTAGTCCTGCGCCCACCCCGGGCCCGCCAGTGCGAGGCCGGCGGCCGCCAGCAGCAGGCTGCGTCTGTTGATTGTCTGCATGCTTGTCTCCTGTCTTTGGTTCGAGTGTGCGGCTTCAGCGCACCGCCGGGCCCAGCAGTTCGCGCGCGATCGTGTTGCGCTGGATCTCGCTGGTACCGGTCAGCACGCGGTACATGCGCAGCAGCCGGAAGAGAAACTCCACGCGGCTGCCCTGCACGATGCCCTCGCCGCCATGCACCTGCACCGCGCGATCGGCGATGCGGAAGGCGGTTTCGGAACAGAACAGCTTCGCCATCGAGGCCTCGGCGCGCGCGTCGGTGCCGGCATCGAGGCTGCGGGCCACGCCGAGCATCAGCGCGCGTGCCGCCGCGAGCTCGGTCGCCATGTCCGCGAGCAGATGCTGCACCGCCTGGAAGGCGCCGATCGGCTGGCCGAACTGGCGGCGCCTGGCGGCATGGGCCAGCGAGTCCTCCAGCGCGAGGCGCGCCAGGCCCAGCATCGCCGGGCAATGCAGCAGGCGGTTGACCGTGATGCGCCCGAGCGCCAGCGCAAGGCCGCGTCCGCGTTCGCCGATCTGGTTCGCCGCCGGGATGCGGCAGCCGGTCAGCACGATGTTGCCGGTGTGGGACTGGCCCGCCATCGTCTTGTAGCCGGCTTCCACGCGGAAGCCCGGGCGGTCGCGCTCCACGAAGAAGGCGGTGGTCTCGCGCAACGCAGGATCGTCGCTGGTCGAGCAGATGATCACCGCGAAATCGCAGAAGGGCGATCCGGAGATGAAGCGCTTGGTGCCGTCGAGCACGAATTCATCGCCATCGCGTACCGCTCGCGTCTGCAGCGCACCGGCGTCGGAGCCGGCCTCCGGTTCGGTGATCGCGAAGCAGATCGCCTTCTCGGCGCGCGCCACCGGCAGGATGAAGCGCTCCATCTGGTCCGGCGTCGCCTGCCTGGCGAGCGCGCCGACGCGCGGCGGGCCGGTCAGTTCGCCCAGCACGTGCGGCGCAAAGGGCGAGCCGCTCGCGTAGATGAATTCCTTGACCAGCGCGTGGTCGACCACGCTGAAGCCGGCGCCGCCGAGCGCCTTGGGCAGCGTCATGCCGTAGAAGCCGAGATCGCGCGAGCGCTTCCACACCTGCTCCAGCAGGGCGCGCGGCGCGCCGTTCTCGGAGTCGATGCCGTGCTGTTGGGCCAGCGGGTGCAGTTCGTCGCGGATGAAGGTGTCGAGCCGGGCGATGAAGTCGCGCGCTGCGTCGGAGCCCTCGAAGGGCGGCATCGGCGCGCGCAGCGCCGGGATAGGGGTGGTCATTGCATCCATCTCGGGGCTCCTCAGTTCACGCGCCGCTCGCGGCCGCGCCAGTAATGCTCGCGCACGTCCTTGCGCGAGAGCTTGCCGTTCGCGTTCTTGGGCAGTTGCGGGACGAAGTCCACCGAACGCGGGCGCTTGAAGTCCGCGAGCCGGCCGCGGCAGAAATCCATGATCTGGCCGGTGTCCGCCTCCGCGCCGTCGCGCAGCACGACCACGGCCTTGACCGTCTCGCCCCAGTGGTCGTCGGGCACGCCGACCACGCACACTTCGTAGATCGCCGGGTGCTGTGCGAGCACCGACTCGACCTCGCTCGGGTAGATGTTGAAGCCGCCGGAGACCAGCATTTCCTTCTTGCGGTCGACGATGTAGATGTAGCCCTGATCGTCCACGCGCGCGAGGTCGCCGGTGTGCAGCCAGCCGCTGGCATCGAGCGCCTGCGCGGTCTGGTCGGGCGCGCGCCAGTAGCCCGCGAACACATCGGGGCCGCGCACGCAGATCTCGCCGATCGCGTCGCCGCTGACCGGCTGGCCCGCATCGTCGAGCACCTGCACGTCGGACTCGCAGAACGGACGCCCGCAGGCGGAAAGCAAAGCCTCGTTGCCGCCCTCGATGGCCGCCGCATGGTCGGCGATGCCGAGCCCGACGACGCCGCCGGTGGTTTCGCCTGCGCCATAGCCCTGTGCAAGCACCGGCCCGAACGCGGCCCACGCTTCGCGAATGCGCGACGGGGACATTGGCGCGGCGCCGTAACTCAAGAGCCGCAGGCTGGAGAGATCGCGCCCGCGAAGGCTCGGCTCGGCCAGCAGCGCGTAGATCATCGCGGGCACCAGGAAGGCCATGGTGACGCGGTGCTTCTCGATCGCATCGAGGTACTCTGCCGGGCGAAATCCCTCCATGAGAAGGATCGTCGCGCCCTGGTAGAGCACCGGCTGGATGAACATGCCGCTGGCATGCGTGATCGGGCCGGACAGCATCAGCACGTCGCCGGGCTGCGCATGCATGCGGCCCATCACGTTTTTGCGCAGCGACGCGAAGCGGTTGCCCACCGTCTGCATCGCGGCCTTGAGCTTGCCGGTGGAGCCGGAGGTGTAGTGCAGCACGGCGAGTTCGTCGGGCTTCATCTCCTCGTGCATGTGAGCGTCGGACACCCCGGCGAGCAAGGCTTCGTACTGCAGCCAGCCGCCTTTGTCGCTCTCGGGCGTGGGGTCGAACGCGATCCGGTGCCGCAAGGAGGGCACGCCGGCCGCGGCCTCGTCGACCATGCCGCGATGTTCGGGACCGGCCAGGCAGAGGGCGGGTTCGGCGTTGGCGAGCGCATCGGCCAGTTCCTGCGGCGCGAGGCGGGAGTTGAGCGCGACTTTCACCAGGCCGGCCTTGTAGAGCGCGCATTCGAGCTCGACGATCTCCGGCCGGTTGGGGGAGACCACGGCCACGCGGTCGCCGCGCCGGAGGCCGAGTGCCCCCAGCACATGCGCGAGCCGGTTGGAGCGCAGCTCCAGGTCGCGGTAGCTGAGCGCGCGGTCGCGGAACAGCACTGCGGGGCGATCACCCCATTGGCGCGCGCCGCGCGCAAGGTACATGCCGAGATTCATGGGCGGGCCTCCGGTCGGGCAGGGCGGTGCTTCATTGCTTGTCTCCTGAAGTGGATGGAGAAAGTCTAGGAATCGAACGCCCGTCTGCGGATAATCCAGCCGCGTTTTCCGATAACGCAGCGTTATCGGAGCGGTGACGCCCTCATGCGGCGGGAATCTTCAAGGAGGCGGCCATGGCCCTGCGGCTGGATGACATCGATTACTTCCTGGCGGTGGCCGAGCACGGCCAGGTGCGTCGTGCGGCGGCGGCGCTCGGTCTTTCGCAGCCGGCGCTGACCAAGGGCCTGCAGCGGCTCGAAAAGGAACTGGGCTTTCCGTTGTTCGACCGCGGTGCGCGCGGCATGACGCTCACGCCGGTTGCCGAGCAATTCCGCCAGCGCACGCAGACACTGCGCACGAGCCTCGGCGATGCGATCAAGGAGGCCTCCGACCTGCACCTTGGCGCGATGGGCCTGTTGCGCGTCGGCGTGTCGCCGCTCTACGCGGAGCGGCTCTTCGTGCCTGCGTGCCTCCAGCTTCACCAGCAGCGGCCGGCTGCGCGCCTGCGCGTGATGGTCAACCTGAACGATGCGTTGCTCGGAGCGTTGCGGCTTGGCGATCTGGACCTCAGCATCAACGCGATTCCGCGCGTGCTGCCCGAGGACCTCGAAGCGGTGCCGCTGATGAACGACGACCTGTGCATGGTGGTGCGCGAAGACCATCCGCTGCTCCGGCGGCGCCGCGTGCGGCTGCAGGACCTGGTGGACGCGCACTGGATGCTGCCGGGGCCCGGCGTCGCGGGTCGGCGCGGCGTCGAAGCGCGGCTGGCCGAAGCGGGCATGCCGCCGCCGCGTGTCGCGGTCGAGGTGAGCAACACCGCATCGCAGCTCAGCCGGCTCGTGATCCGCAGCGACCTGGTGGCGTTGATGAGCCAGGCAATGCTGGCGGGCCCTGCCGGCGAAGGGTTGGCGCCGCTGCCCTTCGCGGAGGCTTGCTTCGCCCGGGAGATCGGCGCACTGATGCGCAAGGACCACGTGCTCTCGCCGCTGGCCAGGCGCTTCCTCGAGATCCTGCGCGAGACAGCCGGTCCGCGCGCGTGAGGCGCGGTCAGACCGAGCGCATCAGACCGCCGTCGACGCGGATGTTCTGGCCGGCGATGTAGCCCGCGCCCTCGGACGCAAGAAAGGCGATGGTCGCGGCGACTTCCTCGCGCTTGCCGTAGCGCTTCATCGGCACGGAATCGCGGCGGTGCTCCGTGGCGGGGAGGCTGTCGATCCAGCCGGGCAGCACGTTGTTCATGCGGACGTTGTCGGCCGCGTAGGTGTCCGCGAAGATCTTCGTGAACGATGCCAGCCCGGCGCGGAACACCGCCGAGGTCGGGAAGAGGGCGCTCGGCTCGAAGGTCCATGCGGTCGAGATGTTGATGATCGCGCCTGACTTCTGACGCTGCATCACCGGTGCGACGAGGCGCGTCGGGCGGATGACGTTCATCAGGTAGGTGTCCATGCCGCGGTGCCAGTCCTCGTCGGTGATCTCGAGGATCTGCGCGCGCGGGCCGTGCCCGGCGCTGTTGACCAGCACGTCGATGCGGCCCCATTGGTTCATCGCGAGATCGACGAGTCGGCGCAGGTCGTCGGTCGACTGGTTCGAGCCGGTGACGCCGACGCCGCCGAGCCGCTGGGCCAGCGCTTCACCCTTGCCGGACGACGAAAGGATCGCGACCTTGAAGCCGTCTGCCGCGAGGCGTTCGGCGGCGGCCGCGCCCATGCCGCTGCCGCCTGCGGTGATGAGTGCCACTTTGTCGGATGTCATTGCTTCGCTTCCCGTGTGTTGTTGCGCCCGCATGCTAGACCAACGCCGCGACCCGGCGGGTTGGCACGCAACGTGCAACCCCACCCGCAGCATCCAGGAGAAATGCCCGCTCGTGATTCATGACGGTGCATTACCGAAGGCGAGTTCCCACCAACGCTCAGGTTCCAGGACTGGATGCACCAAAACGCTGGAGAGCGCTGGACGGATCGACCGCCCAGCCGCCGAAGGGGCAAGCCGCAGGCGCACAGTGCGCGCGCGGTGAATCTCTCAGGCACAAGGGACAGCGCGGGATGACGGCCGTGGCATTGCCACGTCCGCGTCTGTCGCCGAGGTCACCGTGTCACTGTCCTTCCTTTCTTCGTTCTTTCTTCTTTCGTCATCGAGCGCCCGCTGATGGTGCCGATGCCGGGCACAAATGCTGCTTTTCCTTCACGCAATGGTTGCAAATTTCAACTATTGCCAGTCGCACCTGATGGTGCATCGATGGAGCAGCACATGGCCGGCCTGAACGACTTCCTCACCTTCCGCATCGACGTGTTCAACGACCAGGCCAAGCAACTGGCGACCGACGTCTATGAAGAGACGCACGGCGTCAGCCTGCGCGAGCTGCGGGTGCTTCGGCTCGCCTATGCCACGCCGGGCATCACGCAGGGCGAGGTCGTGGCCGCGAGCCGTCTGGAGAAGACGCTGGTGTCCAAGCTCGTCACTGCATTGGTCCGCCGGCAACTGCTGCTGCGCGAGATCGGTGCGCAGGACGCGCGCTGGGTGCACCTGCATCTCACCGAGGAGGGCCGCCACGTCGTTCAGCAGTGCAACCGGCTGGGCCGAAAGATGGAGCGGTCCCTGCTCAGCGTGCTCAGCGATTCGGAGCGCGCGCTGTTCGACAAATGCCTGGAGCGCCTCACGCAGCAGGTCGAGCGCGATGCGCGCGACGCGCGGCGCTTCATGGCCTGACCACCTGCCTGCTTTTCTTTTTTCCCCTTTGCTTTCATTCACCAGGAGCTGATCCATGTTCAAGAAGTCTCTCGCCGCCGTCCTGATCGGTGCCGCGCTCGTCGGGCTCTCGCCGCTCGTGCAGGCGCAGGACAAGGTGCTGCGCATCGTGCCGCAGTCCGACCTGAAGATCCTCGATCCGATCTGGACCACCGCCTTCATCACCCGCAACCACGGCTACGCGGTGTACGACACGCTCTTCGGCGTCGATGCGCAGGGCAAGGTGCATCCGCAGATGGTGGGCGACTACAACCGCAGCGCCGACGGCAACACCTGGACCTTCACGCTGCGCGACGGCCTCGCCTTCCACGACGGCAAGCCGGTGACCTCGGCCGACGTCATCCAGTCCATCAAGCGCTGGGGCCAGCGCGACGGGCTGGGCCAGAAGATGATGGCCGCACTCGCCAGCATGGAGGCGAAGAGCGACAAGACCTTCGTGATGACCTTCAAGGAGCCCTTCGGCCTCGTGCTGGAGGCGCTCTCCAAGCCTTCGTCGAACCCGCCCTTCATCATGCCCAAGTCGGTGGCCGAGACGCCGGCCGACCAGCAGATCACCAGCACCGTCGGCTCGGGCCCGTTCATCTTCAAGGCCGATGAATACCGCCCCGGCGAGAAGATCGTCTACGTCAAGAACACCAAGTACGTGCCGCGCAAGGAGCCCGCGAGCGGCACCGCGGGTGGCAAGGTGGTCAACGTGGACCGCATGGAATGGGTGGTGCTCAACGACGCGCAGACCCAGGCCAACGCGCTCGCCAACGGCGAAGTGGACATGATCGAGTGGGTGCCTTCCGAGCAATACCTCGCGCTCAAGGACGACCCGAAGATCGAGCTCGCGAGCCCGGTGCCCACCGGCTCCTACGCGCTGCACCTGAACCGCCTGGTGCCGCCCTTCAACAACGCGAAGATCGCGCAGGCCGCGCTGATGGCGATGAACCAGGAGGCGCTGCTGCGCGCCCAGATGGTGCACAAGGAGCTGTACAACACCAACCCGTCGATCTACCCGACCGGCACCACCTTCCACTCGACCAAGACCTCGTACTTCACCGGCAAGCCGCAGTTCGAGAAGGCGAAGGCGCTGCTCAAGGAAGCCGGCTATAAGAACGAGCCGATCGTCTTCCTCTACCCGGCCAACTTCCCGGCGATCAACAAGTTCCCGCCGGTCATGGCGGCGCTGCTCAAGCAGGCCGGCTTCAACGTCGACCTGCAGTCGATGGACTGGCCCACGCTGGTCACCCGCCGCGCGGTGAAGAAGCCTGCGAGCGAAGGCGGCTGGAATGCCTTCATCACCGGCTGGGGCCTCGCGGACAACATCAACCCGATGTTCTTCGCGCCGATGACCGGCAACGGCGAGAAGGGCTGGTTCGGCTGGACCACCGACGACGAGCTCGAGAAGCTCAAGGGCGAGTTCCTCAAGACCAGCGACGAAGCGCAGCGCAAGGCGCTCGCCACGAAGATCCAGGAGCGCGTGTACGACGCCGCGGTGTTCGCGCCGGTGGGCGAATACAAGCCGCTGACTGCCTATCGCAAGGGCGTGATCTCCGGCCTGGTCTCGGGCCCGGTGGGCGTGCTCTGGGGCATCAAGAAGAACTGACCGGAGCAAGAACCATGATGGCCTTCCTGCTGCGGCGCATCGTCGCCACGCTGCCCGTGCTGGTGGTGGTGGCGCTGATCGTCTTCCTGATGACGCGGCTGGCCCCGGGCGATCCGGCGGCGGCCATCGTGGGCGACAACGCCACGACCGAGAACCTCGCGCAGGTGCGCAAGAACCTCGGCCTCACCGAATCGCTGCCGGTGCAGTTCGGCCGCTGGGGCGCGCACTTGCTGCGTGGCGATCTCGGCGAATCCTTCTTCATGAAGAAGCCGGTCGCCGAACTGATCGGCCAGCGCATCGAGCCGACGCTCGCGCTCGCCGGCGTGACGCTGCTGCTCACGCTGCTGATCGCGGTGCCGCTCGGCGTGCTCGCCGCATGGCGCCACGGCGGCTGGCTGGACCGCACGTTGATGGGCTTCTCGGCGCTGGGCTTCTCGGTGCCGGTGTTCGTGATCGGCTATCTGCTGATCTGGTTCTTCGCGCTCAAGCTGCAATGGCTGCCGGTGCAGGGCTACAACCGCATCGCCGACGGCTTCTGGCCGTGGCTGCGCAACCTGATCATGCCGGCGGTGGCGCTGTCTGTGATCTACGTGGCGCTCATCGCACGCGTCACCCGCGCCGCAGTGGCCGAGGCAATGACCGAGGACTACATCCGCACTGCGCGCGCCAAGGGCATCCCCGAAGCGCGCGTGCTGATGCGCCATGCGCTGGCCAACGCGGCGGTGCCGATCGTGACCGTCATTGGCATCGGCATCGCGCTGCTGATCGGCGGCGTGGTGGTCACCGAGTCGGTATTTGCCATCCCCGGCCTCGGCTCGCTCACGGTGGACGCGGTGCTCTCGCGCGACTTTCCGCTCATCCAGGGCATCACGCTCTTCTTCTCGGTGATCTACGTGCTGGTCAACCTGCTGGTGGACCTGAGCTACCTGGTCTTCGATCCCCGCATCCGCTACTGAAGGAACGTCCATGACGCAACAAGCCATCCTGGACCCCCTGTCCATCGATCCCGCGGCCGAAGCGCCACCGCCGGCCAGGCGCAAGCCGCTCTGGCGCCGCGTGCTGGCCAATGGCGCGGTGCGCTTCGGCGGCGGTGCGCTGGTGCTGCTCGTCGCCATGGCCATCGCCGCGCCGTGGCTCGGCACCATCGACCCGGTCGCGATGGACCCCGGCAGCGGCAACCTGATGCCCGGCAGCCGCGGTGACTTCAACAGCCTCTCTGGCGACGTGATCGAGAACCATCTGTTCGTGATGGGCACCGACAGCCTCGGCCGCGACATCTGGAGTCGCACGCTCTACGGTGCGCGCGTGTCGATCACGGTGGGGCTCGCGGCGGCGGTGTTGGCGCTGGTGTTCGGGCTGATGGTCGGCCTCACCGCCGGCTACTTCCGCCGGCTCGACGGCATCGTCATGCGCCTCATGGACGGCGTGATGGCGATCCCCGGCATCCTGTTCGCGGTGAGCCTGGTCGCGCTCTTCGGCGGCACGCTGGCCACCGTGGTGTTCGCGATCGCGGTGCCCGAGATTCCGCGCGTGGCGCGGCTGGTGCGCTCGGTGGTGCTGAGCGTGCGCGAGGAGCCCTATGTCGAAGCCGCCATCGCCCTCGACACACCGACCTGGAAGCTGCTGGCCAGGCACATCATGCCCAACGCGATTGCGCCGCTGATCATCCAGGGCACTTACGTGTGCGCGTCGGCGATCCTGGTGGAAGCGATCCTGTCCTTCCTCGGCGTGGGCCTGCCGGCCGAGATGGCGACCTGGGGAAACATCATGGCCGAGGGCCGTGCCCAGTTCAACCAGTACCCGCACAACGTGCTCTTCCCGGGCATCTTCCTGGCCGTCACGGTGCTGGCGGTCAACATCCTGGGCGACGGTCTGCGCGACACGCTCGACCCCAAGTTCAACAAGCGCGCGGAGTAGGACCATGCAGATGACCGTCGAGACGGAAGTGATGGAGGCGGCCGCCGCACGCGAGGCCTTGCAGCCGGTGCTGTCGGTGCGCAACCTCGCGGTGGCGCTGCCGCGCGGCGGCGACCGGCCCCATGCGGTGGAGCACATCAGCTTCGAGGTGCCGCCAGGCCAGATCGTCTGCCTGCTGGGCGAATCGGGCTCGGGCAAGTCGGTGATCGCGAGTGCGGTGATGGGCCTGCTGCCGCCCGGCCTTGCGCCGGTCGCGGGCTCGATCGAACTCAATGGCCGCGAACTGGTCGGCGCCACGCAGGGCGAGTTCCGCGCGCTGCGCGGGCCGAAGATGGCGATGGTGTTCCAGGAGCCGATGACCGCGCTGAACCCGGTCATGACTTGCGGCGAGCAGATCGACGAGATGCTCACCCAGCATGTGCGCATGGACAAGGCGCAGCGCCGCCGGGCGATCCTCGACATCATGGCGCGGGTGCGGCTGCCCGACCCGCCGCGCATCTATGACTCGTACCCGCACCAGCTCTCGGGCGGGCAGCGCCAGCGCATCGTGATCGCGATCGCGCTGATCCTCAAGCCGGCGCTGCTGATCTGCGACGAGCCTACCACCGCGCTGGACGTGACCACGCAGGCCGAGATCCTCAAGCTCATCCGCGAGCTGCAGACCGAGAACGGCACCGCGGTGCTCTTCATCACGCACGACTTCGGTGTGGTGGCCGAGATCGCGGACCAGGTGGTGGTGCTGCAACTGGGCAAGATGATCGAGCGCGGCCCTGCGCGCCGTGTGCTTACGCAGCCCGAAGAGCCCTACACGCAAATGCTGCTTGCCGCGGTGCCCGAGCTCGCGGCGCATCCGCGACCGCCGATCACCGACAACTTCCCGCTGCTGGATGCCCGCAGCATCGTCAAGACCTACGTCAGCGGAAGCTGGCCCGGCAAGCGGCGCGAAGTGCACGCGGTCAAGGAAGCGTCGCTGGTGGTGCGGCCGAAGGAAACCGTCGGCATCGTGGGCGAGTCGGGCTCGGGCAAGTCCACGCTCGCGCGCTGCATCGCGCGGCTGATCGACCCGACCGCCGGCGAGATCCACGCCAACGGGCGCTCGGTCGCGCATCTGCGCGGGCGGCTGCTGTCGCCGTTCCGGCGTGATGTGCAGGTGATCTTCCAGGACCCGTATCGCTCGCTCAACCCGCGCCAGACGGTCGGCGCGTCGATCATCGAAGGCCCGCTGAACTTCGGCGTGCCCTACGAGAAGGCATGGCAGCGCGCGGAGGAACTGATGCACCTCGTGCGCCTCAAGCCCGAGGCGCTGCGGCGCTATCCGAGCGAGTTCTCCGGCGGCCAGCGCCAGCGCCTGTGCATCGCGCGCTCGCTGGCTTGCGAGCCCAAGCTGCTGATCGCCGACGAAGCCGTTTCCGCGCTCGATGTGTCGGTGCAGGCGCAGATCCTGAAGCTGCTCGACGAGATCCAGCAGAAGACCGGCATCGGCATCCTCTTCATCACGCACGACCTGCGGGTCGCCAGCCAGATCTGCGACCGCGTGATCGTCATGCGGCAGGGCGCGATCGTCGAGCAGGGTCCCGCGCGCGACGTGCTCCTCGCGCCGCGCGAGGACTACACCCGCGCGCTGCTCGCGGCCGCACCCGGACGAGGCTTCGCCTTCGGCCGGGGCCAATCCGTGGGTCATGCACCTTGAACCGAACCCCACCCATTTCCATGATCGACTCCATGAACGTCTTCATCGCCGGTTTCCAGCACGAGACCAACACCTTCGCTCCCACACGTGCCGACTGGGCCGCCTTCGAGGCGGGCTCGGGCTTTCCGCCGTACCGGCGCGGGCCCGCGATCATCGAGGCCTATCGCGGAAGGGCCATCCCGATCGGCGGCTTCATCGAGCAAGCCGAGGCGCGCGGCTGGTCGCTCACCGCATCCGGTTGGGCCGGCGCCAACCCCTCGGCGCATGTCACGCGCGATGCCTTCGAGCGCATCGCGGGCGACATCGACGAGGACCTGTGCGCCGCGCTCGCGGGGCCGGGCGTCGATGCGGTCTACCTCGACCTGCACGGCGCGGCGGTCACCGAGCATCTCGATGACCCCGAAGGCGAACTGCTTGCGCGCATCCGCGCCCGCGTGGGCCCACGGGTGCCCATCGTCGCGAGCCTCGACCTGCACGCCAATGTCACCACCGGGATGCTGGACGTGGCGGATGCGCTCGTGGCCTACCGCACCTACCCGCATGTGGACATGAAGGACACTGGCGCGCTCGCCGCGACGCTGCTTGCGCGCCGCATCGAACGCGGCGTGCGCGAGCCGCTGGCGGTGCGGCGGCTGGACTTCCTCTTGCCGCTCAACGCGCAAAGCACCATGACCGCACCGGCCAATGCGGTCTACGACGAACTGCTGCGGCTCGATCAAGACCACGGCAGCGTGCTGAGCTTCGCGATGGGCTTTCCCGCCGCCGACATCGCCGAGTGCGGGCCGGTGATCTGGGGCTATGGCGACGAGGCCGCGGCGGCGGTCGAAGCGCTCTTCGCGCGCGTGGACCAGCCGCGCAGCCAGTGGCGGCTGGACCTGAAGACACCCGACGCGGCGGTGCGGCAGGCCATGGAACTCGCTGCCGAGGCGGACAAGCCCGTCGTGATCGCCGACACGCAGGACAACCCCGGCGCGGGCGGCGACAGCAACACCACCGGCATGCTGCACGCGCTGCTGGCCTGCAGGGCAGGCGAGCGCTTTCCGGGCCAGGTCGCGATCGGCCTGCTCGCGGACCCCGAAGCGGCGGCGCAGGCCCATGCGGCGGGAGAGGGCGCGCACATCGACGTGCAACTCGGCCGCACCGTACCCACCTGGGGCGGACGGCAGAGCGACGCGCCGGTGATCGCGCGCGCCACCGTGCGCCGGCTCGGCGACGGACACGTCACGCTCAAGGGCCCGATGGGCATGGGCGGCGAAGTGCGCCTCGGCCCGAGCGCGTGCCTCGAAGTGCAGGGCGTGCTCGTCGGCGTCTGCACCCGCAAGACCCAGATGCTCGACCGGGAGCTCTTCCGCTTCCTGGGCATCGCGCCCGAGGCGATGAAGATCCTCGTCAACAAGAGCTCGGTGCACTTCCGCGCCGACTTCGCACCCATCGCCAGCCACATCCTGGTGGCCAAGGCGGAAGGCCCGATGGCTGCCGACCCGGCCGACCTGCCGTGGACGAAGCTGCCCGCCTCGATGTCCCTGCGCCCCTGAACCACCATCCCATCGATCCCGAAGGAGAACCTGTGCCCAAGCGTCCCGAACACTACCTGCAGTACATGCGCGACCACGCGAGCGAATTCGTCACCGTGCGGCAGACCATCCACCAGAACCCCGAACTCGGCTTCGAGGAACACGGCACCAGCGCGCTGGTGGCCGAGCGCCTGCAGAAGTGGGGCTACGAGGTCGAGCGCGGCCTCGGCGGCACCGGCGTGGTCGGTCGCATCACGCGCGGCAGCGCCGGCAGGAGCATCGGCATCCGTGCCGACATGGACGCACTGCCCATCGAGGAGAAGACCGGTCTCGCCTACAGCAGCCGGCGGCCCGGCATCATGCATGCCTGCGGCCACGACGGGCACACCGCGATGCTGCTCGGCGCGGCGCAGTACCTCGCGACCGAAGGCGATTTCTCAGGCACGCTCAACCTGATCTTTCAGCCCGCCGAGGAAGGCATGGGCGGCGCGGTGCGCATGATGGAAGACGGCCTGTTCGAGAAGTACCCCTGCGATGCCATCTTCGCGATGCACAACATGCCCGGGCGCCCGCAGGGCGACTTCGCCTTTCGCGACGGGCCGACCATGGCCTCGTCCGACTACGCCACCGTCACGCTGCATGGCGTGGGCGGCCACGGCGCGATGCCGCACCACGCGCGCGACCCGATCGTCGCCGCCGCTAGCCTCGTGATGGCGCTGCAGACACTGGTCTCGCGCAACGCGGATCCGCAGCAGGTGGCGATCGTCACCGTGGGCGCGATCCACAGCGGCAAGGCCAACAACGTGATCCCGCAGTCCGCAACGCTGGAGATCAGCATGCGCGCGCTCACCCGCGAGACGCGCGTGCTCCTCGAACAGCGGCTCAAGGCGGTGGTGAACGCGCAGGCCGAGAGCTTCGGCCTACGCGCCGAGATCGACTTCCGCCCGGGCTACGCGGTGCTGGTGAACACGCCGGAGGAAACCGACTTCGCGCGCAGCATCGGCCGCCAGCTGGTCGGCGACGCGCATGTCGAGATGCAGGCGGCGCCGGTGACCGGCAGCGAGGACTTCGCCTTCATGCTGGAGAAGCGGCCCGGCTGCTACCTGATGATCGGCAACGGCCGCGGTGGGGAACATGGCGGGTGCATGGTCCACAACCCCGGGTACGACTTCAACGACAGCAACCTGCCGATCGGGGCGGCCTACTGGGCGCTGCTGGCTGAAAGCTATTTGGCGCCGTAGCCAACCGCTAGACCAACGCCGCGAGCAGGCTCGCAACGCCGATCCCGACCGCCGCCAGCGCGTCGCCGGCGATCAGGCCGCCGCCGAACAGGGAGGCGATTCCCATGTCCGGCGGCACGTCCTTGCGTCTGGAATTGCGTGCATCGAGCAGGCTGCCCGCCACGCCGCCCGCGCCGAGCCACAGCGAGGTCGGCAGGTTGACGAAGCCGCCGAACGACAGCGCATAGGGCGAAGGCAGCACGATCGCATCGAGCCAGAAGCTGCGCGGGCGCAGCCGCTTGCGCAGCACCTCGATCACCGCACCGGCGGCGACTCCGATCGCAATGGCGGTGCGCTGGTAGGGCATCTCGTCGGTCAGGCCGCGCAGCACGCCCACGAGCTTGTAGGTCATGGCCGAAGCCCATTCGGCGGGCTGCTGGTCGGCCTTCATCACCGTCTGGTCCTGCAACAGCACGGGATACGCGGCCATGAAGAGGCGCGCAAAGACCACCGCCATCGTCGCGCCCATCAGGATGCCCAGCACCTGGTAGCGGAACTGCAGCACACGCGGCGTGCCGAGCCGCCAGCCGGTGGAGCGGTCCTGCTGCATGTCGCAGGCGACGCTCGTCGCCACCAGCAGCACGGCGCCGGCCATCAGGCCCACGCCGGGGTCCCGAAGGCCGAGCGCCGCGAGGATGATCACCGTGACCACGAAGGCCGACGAGATCGGATTGGAATCGCTGATGCCCACCGAGATCCCGTTCACCAGCGCGAAGAGAAACACCAGCGCCACGGCCACCGCGAGATAGAACACCGGCTGGCCGAGCAGCAGATGGCCGCTGACGACAGTGGCGATCGCCCAGAACAGCACCCACAGCACGAGGCGCACGATGTTCACGCGCTTCCAGTCTTCGACGGCCGGTGTCGGCTCACGGGCAGCCGCTTCACGCCGCGCACGTGGCAGTGCCCGCGCGAAGATCAGCCCGAGGTCGATGAGCGCCGCGCCCATGATGGTGCCGAGCGCGATGAGAAACATGATCTTGCGCGGCGGATCGCCGGGCTGGAGCCAGCCGATGCCCACGAAGTGCGGCTTCAGCGCCACGCCGATCAGTCCGCCCACCACGGCCGGGATGCCGATGCGTGCACCGATCACCAGCCCCGCGCCGAAGGTGGATGCCGAGAGTTCGATCGCGCCGAGCAGCGGCAGGCGACTCGTCGCGAGGCCCGACGCAAGGCCGACTGCCGCGCCGCCGCCAAGCTGCTTCACCGAACGGCGCAACAGATCGGGATCGGTCAGCGCCCGGAGGATGTTCGCGACCGCGAGACCCGACGGAAAGGTCAACCGCATGCGATCCACCAGCACCGGCGTGTAGAGCATGCCCACGCCGACGCCGAACATGCCGACGCAGGTGAGGTACAGCACCATCTGCCAGGCCGGCGGTTGCGGCAGTCCCATCCATGCCATGGCCTGCAGCAGCACGCCCAGGCCGCTCATGCTCGCGACCGAGGCCGCGGCGGTCTGGATGTAGTTCGCGCCATGGCGGCCGGCTGCACCGTAGCCCGCGGTCACCGCGGACCCCAGCAGCCCCGCGAGCACCTGCCCGCCGACGAAGAAGCCGAGCGAGAAGTTCATGTAGGCCGCGGTCACGCCTGCCAGCGGCCCGAGCACGAACATGCCTGCCACCGCAAGCAACAGGTGATAGCGCCAACTGCCTTCCACAGGCAGCCAGCGCCAGCGCAGGGGCGTAGTCCGGTCCATCGTCTGGGCGCGACTGTAGACGCAAGTGGTCGCGCGCGAGCAGGCGGCGGCCGGCGTGGCCCCTCGACCGGCGTTGCGTCGCGCTATGCGCGCAGGCTCAGGTTCAGCTGGTCGACCAGTTCGGCCCAGTCCGCGTCTTCGTTGATCTCCTCGCGCAGGAAGCGCGCCTGCGACGAGGTCCAGAACGGGGCGTCCGCGAGAGGGACGTCATCGGCAAGGGGGCGGTGCGTTGCGATGAACGCTTCGATCTCCCCATGCGAATCGGGCAGGCCGAGCTGACTGAAGAGGTCCTTGAGCGTGTGGTTCGAGAGTTCCATGAGACATCGCTCCCATTCATTGGGCCACCCGGCCGGATGACAGGGCAGGTTGGCGTGGCGTAGGCGAACGACGATGTTGCCAGATTGTGGGAGGCCGCCGCTATCATCCAGAACGCCGATTGCGGAGTTTGAGAACCCAAACTGAATTCATCGGATGGAGACGCCCATGACCACCGCACCCACCACGGCGACCCGACTGCGCCAGTTCGACGACCTGCCCGGCCCGCGTGGCGTACCGGTGTTCGGCAACCTGCTCCAGGTCGACTCCACGCGGCTGCACCTGCAACTCGAGCACTGGTGCGAGGCGTACGGCCCGATCTTCAAGCTGCGCCTGGGCCCTCGCCGTGCGGTGGCGGTGGGCGACCATGAGCTGATTGCCGCGGCCCTGCGCGACCGCCCCGACGGCTTTCGCCGCACCACCAGGCTCGAGCAGGTCTGGACCGAACTCGGCCTCACGGGCGGCGTGTTCGGCGCCAATGGCGAGACCTGGCGGCGCCAGCGACGCATGGTGATGGCCGCCTTCGACCCCGGGCATGTCAGGCGCTACCACCCGGCACTGCAACGCGTCGCGCTGCGCCTGGTCCAGCGCTGGCAGCAGGCCGCGCGCCAGGGTGCCGCCATCGACCTGCGCGAAGACCTGATGCGCTTCACGGTGGATGCGATCGCCGGCCTGGCCTTTGGCGCCGAGGTCAACACGCTGCAGAGCGGGGAGGATGTGATCCAGGAGCACCTGAACCGCCTCTTCCCCGCCGTGTTCAGGCGCATCTTCGCGCCGCTTCCGATGTGGCGCTGGTTCCCGTCGGCCGAAGATCGCGCCCTCGTGCGCAGCGTGGCTGAAGTCAATGCCGCGGTCGACGGCTTCATCGCGCAAGGCCGCAAGCGATTGCAGGAAAACCCTGCACTCCGCGAGCATCCATCCAACCTGCTGGAGGCCATGCTGGTCGCGGCGGACGAGCCCGACAGCGGCATGGACGACAGGCAGGTCGCAGGCAACGTGCTCACCATGCTGCTGGCCGGGGAAGACACCACCGCGAACACGCTGGCGTGGATGATCCACCTGCTGTGGCAGAACCCGGACGCCCTGGCCAAGGCCACCGCGGAGGCGCGCCGGGTGTGTTCGGACGGGCAGCCGCCCACCGTCGACCAGATCGGTCAACTGGACTACATCGAGGCCTGCGCCCATGAATCCATGCGCCTGAAGCCGGTGGCGCCGCAGAACACCATGCAGGCCCTGCGCGACACCACGCTGGGTGACGTCCACATCCCGGCCGGCATGCTGGTGATCGCGGTCATGCGTCGCGACGCCGTGAGCGAGGCGCACGTTCACGATGCCGCCCGCTTCAGCCCCGAACGCTGGTTGGCCGATGACAACCCCAGCCAGAGCGCCAGCGCTGCCAAGCGCATCTCGATGCCCTTTGGCGCCGGCCCGCGCATCTGCCCCGGACGCTACCTCGCCCTGGTCGAGATCAAGATGGCGATGGCGGTCCTGCTGAGTCGCTTCGACATCCTGGACGTCGGGACGGCCAACGGCGAGGAGCCGCGCGAACTGCTGCAGCTGGCCATGGCGCCGGTGGGGTTGAAGATGCGTGTGCGGGAGCTCGAAGGACATGGGTCGCTAGCCACCGCATCCGCGACGCTCGCCCTCATCTAGGCGCGTGAGGTGGCAGGTCCGCTGCCGAATTCCTCGACCATCAGCGCGCGCAGCCACCGATTGCCGGCGTCTTCATTGAAGCGGCGATGCCAGTGCATGCGAATGACCGATGGCGGCACGGGAAGCGGAAGCTTGCGGCTCACGAAGTCCCCGCGGCGCGAGAAGGCGTCGGCAAGCTGGCCCGGCACGACGGCCAGAAAGTCACCGCCCTCCAGCAAGGGCGGGATCATGAGGTATGAGGGCAGCTCCACACATTCCGTGCGGGTGAGTCCGGCGCGTGCCAAGGTGGCGTCGATCCGATCCTGCACGCCCGACGCAGCCCGCACGACGATCTGGGGTGCAGCGGCAAAGCTGCGCAGCGTGAGTGACTTGCGTGCCAGTGGATGACTCGCAGCCACGAGCGCGACGTAGACCCGTTCGAACAGGCGCTGCTGGAACAACGTGTCGGGCAAGCCCGGGTAGCTGCCGATGGCGAGGTCCACCTGTCCTTCGGCCAGGGCATCGGCTATTTCCGACTGCTGCAGGGTCTTGAGCGAGAGCCGCACGCCGGGCGCACGCGCGCGCACGGCCCGCACGACCCTGGGCCACAGGACGTAGGCGCCGACATCCGAGTGCGCGATGCGGAACGCCGCGCTGGACGCCTGCGGGTCGAAGGTGACGCTCTGCAGCACCCGGTCTCGCACGCGCTCGATGATCTCGGCCAATGGCTCGGCGAGTGCGCTGGCCCGCGCTGTAGGCCGAAGGCCCCGGCCGGTTCGAACGAACAGCTCGTCGTCGAGCAGCGTGCGCAGCCGTCCCAGCGCGGTACTCAACGCCGATTGGCTCATGTTGAGTTCGCGGGCGGCCAATGTGGCGCTTCGATGTCTCAGCAGCGCATCCAGCACCGGCAGCAGGTTGAGGTCGATGGCCCTGATATTCATGGCATGGATTCTAGATTTCGGCGAATTGCGCTATTCAGGAACTCTACTGCGTCCTAACCTGCAGGGCATTCACTACGAGATGGAGACACGCGAATGTTCAAGCTCTTCAGGTGGGTCGTGGCTGGCGCGGCCACCTTGTGTGCCATTCTTGGCCACGGATGGGCCCAGGGCCTGAATTCGAGCCCACCGATGACCATGGTGGTGCCGGCCGCCGCGGGCAGCGCGCCGGACATCGTCGCGCGGCTGCTCGGCGACGAACTCCAGCATCGGCTTGGCCAGCCTTTCATCATCGAGAACAAGCCGGGTGCGGGCGGCATCATCGCGGTGATGGGGGCGAAGGCCGCGGCGAACCGGGCCAACACGCTGCTGTTCGTTCACGCGGCCGTGGCCACCGTGACGCCGCTGACCTACCGCGCGGCCAGGTTCGACCTGGCCACCGATTTCGAGCCCGTCGCGACGGTGGCCGAGACGCCCATGCTGTTCGTCGCCAACCCGGGCAAGGGCCCGAAGACGCTGGCCGACGCGATCGCGCAGGCCAAGGCCAGCCCGGACGCCCTTGCCCTGGGCAGCACGGCGCGGGGCTCCATTCCGCATCTGGCAGGCGTGCTGCTGGGCCAGATGACCGGCGCGCAATTCAACAGCGTGGCGATGAACAGCAGTGGCCAGGCCCTGCAGGCCGTGGTCGGTGGCGATACCGTCATGTCGGTGGACGGTGTCGCGCCCCTGCTGCCGATGGTGAGATCGGGCCGCCTCCGGGCGCTTGCCGTCACATCGAAGAAGGCGCTGCCGGGACTGGAAGGGCTGCCGCTGGCGAACGAGACGGTTCCCGGGTTGGAGATGACCGGCTGGTTCATGCTGCTGGCGTCCAAGGGCACGCCGGAGCCTCGCCTTCAACAGATCAACGCGGCGGTCAACGCCGCGCTGAAGTCGCCCGAGTTGATCCAGAAGCTGCAGGCGACCGCGAACTATCCGGTCGGCGGCTCGATCGCCGACGCCCGCCAGTTTCTCGAATCGGAAAAGAAGAAGTGGGCGGCCGGCGTGCAGCAGGCCGGCCTGAAAGCCGAATGACACCTTCAACCCCATCAGCAGGACATCGACCCATGGCCAACAACCGGCGACGCATCGACACGCACCAGCACATGGTTCCCCCCGACTACGCCGCGTGGCTTGACAGGCACGGCGTCCTCGCCGGCGGCTTGCCGATCCCGACATGGAGCGCGGAGGGGGCCCTCGATCTGATGGAAAGCGCCGGCATCGCGACCGGCATCCTGTCGGTCTCGACACCCGGCGTGCACCTGGGCGACCACGCCGAGGCGCGCAGCATGGCGCGCGCGGTGAACGAGTTCGCCGCAGACGTGGCTCGGAGGCACCCGGGCCGCTTCGGCTTCTTCGCGACACTGACACTGCCGGACGTCGACGGCGCACTGGCCGAGGCCGCCCATGCACTGGACGTGCTGGGCGCCGACGGCGTCGTGCTGCTGACCAATGTGCGTGGCACCTATCTGGGCGATGCCTCGATCGAGCCCCTGATGGAAGAGCTGGATCGGCGCAAGGCCGTGGTGTTCGTGCACCCGTCGGAGTTGCCGGCGCCGCCCGTTCCGGGCATTCCGCCCTTCGCCGCGGACTTCCTGCTCGACACCACGCGCGCAGCCATCAACATGGCACGGCGAGGCTGGCTGGACCGCTATCCCGATCTGAAGATCATCCTGTCGCACGGTGGCGGATTCATACCGTATGCCGCCGAACGGATCGCGAGGATCTGCTCGCCCGACGGCGATCAGGCGAGCGGCATCGAGCGGCTGCGGCGCTTCTACTTCGACACGGCGCTGTCGAGCAGTGCCTATGCGCTGCCTTCCTTGCTGGCTTTCGCGGACCCCGGCCGCATCAGCTTCGGCAGCGACTGGCCGTACGCGCCGAAGGAGCGTTCCTTGCACTTCGCGCGCCTGCTCGATGGGTTCGAGATGCCGGACGCGACGCGGGCCGCGATCAACCGCGGCAACATGGAAAAGCTGTTTCCCCGCTGCAGGTGACACAGCCAAGGCCTTGGAGTCTGGGCGGCAGAAGGTATGGAGTTCGGGCCTACGCGGTCTGCATTGCAGCCATTCGCTGCGCGCGCTTGAGTAGTGTCTTGTTCTGCGCCTGCCGCCCAGCCTCCTAGGCGTTGATCTCGTCGTGCAGCGCCACGAATTCCTGCGCCAGCTTGTGGCGTGGCTCCAAGTAGATCATCGGCGTGGCGTGCTGATGGCTCTCGCGAATCTTCACGGATTGCGAAAGGTAGGAATCCAGCACCGGATGCCCCTCCTCAATCAACTCGTTCACGAGCTGCTGGGGGAGTGCGGCGCGTGACTGGAACTGGTTGATGACGATTCCTTCAACCGTGAGACGCCGATTGTGGTCGTGCTTGATCTCCTTCACGTTCTCGAGCACTGAGTACAACGCACGGCGCGAGAAGTCGTCACAGTCGAAGGGGATGAGGCAGCGCGCGGCGGCAATGAGTGCCGAGCGCGTGAAGAAGTTCATGGCCGGCGGCGTATCGATATATACCGCGTCGTACCCGGCGAGGTCCTTGAGCGCGTCGCGCAGCTTGTAGATCTTGTGGCGCGACTCGAGCTTGCCCGTCAACGTGTCGAGATCGACATTCGACGGGATGATGTCGAGGTTCTCGAATTCGGTCTCATGGATGAACGATTCGAACTTGGGCTCCTTGAAGCTGTAGTTCAGGGCCGACTCGAAGAAAGTCGCGATATTGGGCTTTGCGTCCTGGGCCTGCGCACCCAGAAGATACTGGCTTGAATTTCCCTGTGGGTCGAGGTCGATCACGAGCGTGCGCAATCCCTGGGCGGCGCTCACGCCGGCGAGATTGCACACGATCGTGGATTTGCCCACGCCACCCTTTTGGTTGAACACCACGCGCAACATCGGTTTGCCCTTCTTCGGAATGAAGCCCGCAAGTCTATCGGAGGTGCCTGGGGCGTAGAGCGCTTGCGGATTAATTCAGCGACGGAAGCTCGCTCAGGTAGCCCGTCATTGAATGATGACGATAGACGACCTCTCCGATCTCGTCGTATTGGTTGCTGCCGCTTTCGAAGTCGGGCGGTGGTACTGATTCGCCCTGCACCTGGTCCAGCGTGTCCTGTGTCATGGTGCTGCATGGGCCGCTGTGTGCGACAAACTTGAGCGTCAAGTTGTGCATCCGGGCACAGGCGCCGTACTGGCAGACCCGCTCCATTTCACGCCGCTTGAGATGCGGCGCGATGTCGCGAGGAACCATGGTCGCCATTCTCCGACTTCATGCAAATTGAAAATTTGATCTTGCATTTGCTGAAAAGCGCGCGGATGGTCGAACCGCCGGCAGACAGGTCCGGGCCTCTCTCGACACCGTCTGGCGCCGCAGCAGCCGCGGTGCGGACTATCTTCTCGGCGCGTCGAGCTTCACCTTCACCGGATCGATCCCAGCGACATCCGCCCACGCCTTTGCGTCGAAGCGGAACTCGGCGACCGCGCAGGTGGGCATGTCGATGATTTCGCTCGAAAGCCGATGCGCGAACTCGGTGAACTCGGGGTTGTGGCCGAAGAGCATCGCGCAGTTCAGCTTGTTGTCCAGTGCGCAAGCAACGGCAAGCAAGTCATCCGGGCTGCTCGCGTAGAGCCGCTCATCGACAACGATCCTCTTGCGTGGATAGCCGATCTCGTCGGCGATCAGCTGCGCCGTCGTCAGCGCGCGCAGAGCTGGGCTCGAGACGAGCAGGTCGGGCCTTACCTCGCGCTTTGCGAGTCGCTTGCCCATCGTCGGGGCGTCCTGGCGGCCGCGGCCATCCAACGGTCGCTCCCGGTCGGGCAATGACGGATCGTCGCGACTCGACTTGGCATGCCGCACGAGGATCAAGGTTTTCACGATCAGCTTTCGGTCGGTTTCAACTCTATGCGCGCTACGAGTCCGCGCTGGTACCGCTGAGGACCCGCGCCGCGGTTTCGGCGAGACCGCGAGTGACGGCACCAAGGCAGCTTGTATCAGCGTACTTGCGATAGGTGGCCTTGAGAAGACGGATGATGCAGGCGATAGCGCCTGCTACAGGGTGCGCGCCGTCCTCGCAAAGTCTGTTTCGAATGCTCCGGGCCCTTGGCAGCTCAATCCGCCTTCAAGGAGGCTGCGCCCACGCTTCCTGGACTGATCCATAGGGTCGCTGAGCGCCTGGGAGTCAGGTGTCAGAGAAGATCATGGCCGCTTGTCTGGCGGCGCACTGCTTGTGTCGACTACCACCGACGAGGGGTGACGGCGCTCCTCCACGCGGAAAAAGACGCACACGGCACGAGGGACTGAGTAATATGGAAGTTGTAAATTTGTCTTGCAGACAGATGCCATGATGCTCGTTGCCAGCGGAACTACGCCATTGCGGCTCGCAAGGGTGTTGTTCGGGTTCCTGCTGCTGTGCGCCGCGACCCTTTTCGCGTCACCGTTTGCTTGTGCGCAATCCACCAGCGCCTCGCCGACCCCGGCGCGATCGAACGGCATCGTCGGCATCGTCGAAGGCGACGTCGCGCTGATCCGCCAGACCACGCGCTACACGCTCGCCGAAGGCGTGTTGTTGAATGATCAGGACATCATCGAGACAACGCCCGGCGCATTTGCCCAGATCGAACTTCCCGGGGGCGTCCTTGTGGGCATCGGTGAATCGACGCGGCTGATGTTGCGGCCTCGCGTTGGCAAGGGGCTGTCGGCGCCGCCGCTCTATCTGCTGGAGGGCTGGCTCAAGACCACCGCCAGCGGCGCCTTCGGCTACGTCAGCCCCGGCATCGACGTTGCGACGCAAGGCGGAGCGGCTGTCATCTACACCAAGGGCGCGCAGTACGAGCTGTTCGTCGAATCCGGCTCCGCCAGGCTGACGCTGCGCGATGGCTCGCAGACGGTCGCGCAACTGGCCGGCGGCGACTTCGCGCAGCGGCGCGAAGGCAGCACCCCCACGGTCGGGCAGCGTGCCACGCCCGAGTTCCTGGGCAAGGTGCCGCGCCAGTTCCGCGACCAGTTGCCCGCGCGCGGGGAGCAATACGCCAAGCGCAGCGTCGCGCCCAAGCCGCGCGGCGAAATCACCTACGCCGATGTGGCTGCCTGGCTGCGTACCGAACCGGCGCTGCGGCTTCCGCTGCTGCCGCTGTGGCAGTCGCGCGCGACCGACCTGGACTTCCGTGCGGGGGCCAAGGCCGATCTGGCGCAACACCCTGAATGGGAGCGCTATGCCGACCCTGAGGGTTATGCGCGCCGTCTGGCCGAAGAGGCCGAGCGTCGCCGCGCGCGGGAGGCCGCGGCCGCCGCTGCACGGGCCCGGGCTGCAGCCGCTGCAGCGGCTGCAGCCTCCGCTGTCGCCGCACCCGCACCAGGCCCTGCGCCTGCATCTGCACCCGCGGCCTCGGGCACGAGCGCCGGACGCGGCACAACTCAGTGAACCGTTCCGCGTCGTGGCGCAACCCAGCGACTACCGACGAGCAGAACTGGAGAAATTCATGAGCCTTCTATTCAAGTTCAATCTGATCTTCCTGGTTGTCTTCGTCGCAGGTGTAGCTGGTACGGGCAAGATTTCCTATGACCTGCTGCAGAGCAACGCCAAGCAGGAAGTGCTCAACCACGCGCGCCTGACCATGGAAAAGGCGATGGCGGTACGCGCCTACACCAATGACCAGATCCGCCCATTGCTCGAAACGCAGATGAAATACACCTTCCTGCCCCAGACCGTCCCGGCCTATTCCGCCACGGAAGTGCTGGCGACTCTGGCCAAGAGCTTTCCCGACTACACCTACAAGGAAGCGACCCTGAATCCGACCAACCCGCGCGATCGGGCAGTCGACTGGGAGGCCGACATCGTGAATCGCTTTCGCGCCCAGGCCGACCAGAAGGAGTTCGTCGGCGAGCGCGAGTCGGGCACCGGGCGGGCGCTCTACATCGCGCACCCGATCCGTATCACGAACGCCGCCTGCCTGGCCTGCCACAGCACAGTGGAGGCGGCGCCGCGCACGGTGATCGAGAAGTACGGGCCTGCCAACGGTTTCGGCTGGCACATGAACGAGGTGATCGGCGCGCAGGTCGTCTCGGTGCCGATGTCGGTGCCGCTGGCGCGCGCCGAACAGACGTTCAAGGTCTTCATGGCTTCGCTCGTCGGCATCTTCGTGGCCATCGGCATCGTGTTGAACGTGATGCTCTACCTGCTCGTGATCCGGCCGGTGGCGGCACTGTCGAAGGTGGCCAACCGCGTCAGCCTCGGCGAACCCGACGTGCCGGAATTCGCGACGGATGGCCGTGACGAAATCGGGACCCTGGCGAAATCGTTCACGCGCATGCGCCGCAGCCTCGATCAGGCCATGAAGATGATCGATACCTGAGGCCCCCACCCGTATGTCGCCGCCCACCCACGTCGGTCCGTACCCCATCCGCGGCGTGATCGGATCGGGCGGGATGGGCATCGTGTATCTGGCGCACGATCCGGCGATCGACCGTGCGGTGGCGATCAAGACGATCCACCGCCGCCTGCTCGAATCGGGCGACGACCTGGGCGTGGCGGCCCGCTTTCGCGTGGAAGCCAAGGCGGCAGGGCGGCTGACCCACCGCAACATCGTCTCGATCTACCAGTTCGGCGAAGACAACGACTTCGCCTACATCGTCATGGAGTACGTGGCCGGACGGAACCTGCGCGACTATGTCCAGGCACCGCGCAAGCTCGAGGTGCCGCAGGTGCTGTGCGTGATGATGCAACTGCTCGACGGCTTGCACTACGCGCACGAGCGGGGCATCGTGCACCGGGATATCAAGCCGGCGAATCTCCTGGTTGCCGATGACGGGCGCCTCAAGATCACCGATTTCGGTATTGCCAGAACCGAGACTTCGAACCTGACCCGCGCCAATTCGGTCGTCGGGTCGCCCGGCTACATCGCGCCCGAGCAGTACACGAACCGCGAGATCGACCGCCGCGTCGATGTCTTCTCGGCGGGCGTGCTGCTCTATCGGATGCTGAGCGGGACGACGCCCTTCGTCGGCACCGACGACGCGATCATGTACAAGATCGTCTACGAGCCTCACAGGCCGCTGAGCGAAGCGACGAACGACGCCACGCTCAAGCCATTCGATGTGGTGCTGGACCGGGCGCTGGCGAAGGACCCGGCGCAGCGCTATCCCAGCGCGATGGCGATGCGAACGGCGCTGCTGGCGCTCGCCACCGAGGCCTTGCCGGAGGTGCTCCCGGCCCACATCCTGCTGGCGCCGCTCCTCGAGAACCTCGAGCCGAGCATGCCGGTCCCGACGCTGCGCCACGCGTCCGAGATCGCCGGGGGCGCTCAGGTCGTGCAGACAGTGCCTGACTCGGCGCGGAACTCCCCGGCGCCCCCGAAGTCGCTGGCCACCACCGTTCCGCCTTCGATCCCCACACCCACCGGATGGGACGCCGCCGCGCTGACCGAGGTCGAACGCGAATTGGCCCAGCATGTGGGCGCGGTGGCGCGCGTGCTGGTGCGCCGCGCCGCGCGTGGGGCATCCACGCTGGCGGAAGTGCGCCACGCCGTCGCCAGCACGATCATCGACATCGAAGAGCGCGAGCGTTTCCTGGCCCGGGCCGGCGTGCCGCCGACCCATGGCGCAGTCTC
Source organism: Variovorax sp. YR216 (assembly GCF_900107745.1). GTDB lineage: Bacteria > Pseudomonadota > Gammaproteobacteria > Burkholderiales > Burkholderiaceae_C > Variovorax. The sequence goes on from NZ_FNRO01000007.1 coordinate 198,228, forward strand.
GGCAGGAGCAGGCGCCTCTGGGTCCCAGGTCTCGAGAGCGGTGGGCGCGGCGCCGGGCGGCATGCCTATGCGCGAAGGCGATGTCGACAAGGCGGCCGCCGCACTCCTTTCCTCGCTGGGACCGATTGCGCGGGTCGTCGCGAAGCGCTGCGCGGCGAAATCGAGCACTCGCGAGCAATTCGTTGCCAGCGTCGTGGAACAGCTCGCGCCAACCGTCGATGCCCGCCGTGTGCAGGCTGACCTGTGGCGAGCCTTGGGCTGAATTCGGACGGAACCACCGTGATCGCATTGCATGTCGTGCGCCGCCCCGGCGTCACCGAGCCCGATGCGACGGCGCTTCCGCTTCCGCCCGAGGGCCTCGTCATCGGCCGCGCTCCCGAATGCGACCTGGTGCTGGCCGACCCGCTGCGCGGGGTGTCGCGCCAGCACGCACAAGTCGCCATGGCCGGCCAGGACGCCCTCGTGCGCTGCATCAGCGGCACCACCCCGCTCTGGGTGAACGACACGCAGCTCGCCCCCGGGGGTCAATTGCCCCTGTCGGTGGGCGACTGCCTGCGCATCGGCGGGTTCGAGCTCGCCGTCGAGTCCGTCGCGGCGCCAGCAACCCCGCGCGCGCGCCTGGATCGCTGGTTCGATCTGGATGGCGCGTCCGATCCGCTTGCTGCGCAATCGCCGCTGCCGGCCCTTGCGCCGGCGCCGGAGGCGGCGTCGGCAAGTGCGGTGGTGTCCTGGAAGACGGATCCGCTGGTCGTGCGGACCGGCACACCGATAGTGCAGAGCGTGCCCTCGGCGCTGCCGGCTTCGCCGCCCTTGCAAGCCACCGAGTCCGCTCAGCCGCCGCAGCCGCCCACCGCAGCGACTGCCGCATCGACGGCGCCCGCGCCTCTTTCTTCATCAACCCCGGCTTCGGCCGCCGAGGCCGTGTCGCCGGACCTGGCCGAACTCGGGGCGGCATTCGGTCGCGGCGCCGCACTGGGCGGCGCCCAGGTGCCGCCGTTGACGCCGGAGTTGATGGAACATCTGGGCGCGCTCCTGCGGGCGACTGCTGAAGGCACCTTGGCGCTGCTGAAAAGCCGCTCCGTCGCGAAACGCCACATGCGCGCCGAGGGGACGGTGATCGCGCCGCGTCACAACAACCCCTTGAAGTTCTCGCCGAACGCGACCGAAGCGCTGACTCGGATGCTGCAGCGCGACCCGAGCCCCGGCTTCCTCGACCCCGTGGCGGCGTTGAACGACGCGAATCGCGACCTGCTGGTGCACCAGGTGGCGATGGTCGCCGGCATGCGCGCGGCGGTGTTCGAGCTGTTCTCCCGGCTCGGTCCCGAGGCTGTCGAGAACGCGGAGGGGCCGCCGCGCGACATTCTCTCGCGCCTGCCCATGCGCCGTGCCGCGGCACTCTGGGAGCGCCATCGGCTGCAACACGCCCACTTGCTCGAGCACTTGGACGACGACTTCGAGACCATCTTCGGACGGGAATTCCTGCGAGCCTACGAAGCTCAGTCGCGCCTCGACGCCGATGCCGACGCCCCACTCAAGGAGCCACCATGGCCCATCGCGCGTTGAACGTCTCGGTGGCCGCGCTGTCGCACACCGGCCGGCGCGAGCGCAACGAGGACGCCTTCGGCTATTGGCAGGGCGCCGACTTCCTTGTCGCCACCCTGTGCGACGGTGCGGGCGGGCACGGCGGCGGCCAGACGGCCTCGCGCGCGGCCGTGACGCATGTGCTCGAAGCCTTTGCGCTCCGACCCGAGGTCAGCCCGAACGCGCTGAAGCGGCTTGTCCAAGGGGCGAACGACGCGGTGGTCGCGCAGCAGGTTGCCGGCACCATGACGGCCGACATGCGCACCACCATCGTCGTGCTGCTGCTGGACCTCGCAAGCGGCGCCGCGCTCTGGGCCCATGCCGGCGACTCCCGCCTGTATCGCTGGCATGAAGCCCGACTGCTCGGGCGCACGCGTGATCAAAGCCTCGCGCAGAGCTTGTGCGATGCCGGGCTGAACGCGAGCGACGCCGCCCTCGGGCAGCTGACGTCGGCGCTCGGCTCGCCCGATGGTTTCGACGTCGAGATCTTGGAAACGCCCCAGGTGCTTGCTGCCCGCGATGCCCTGCTGCTGTGCAGCGACGGGCTCTGGTCCGCCTTCGACGACCTGTCGATGGAGCGCAGCCTGGCCGGCTGCAGCGGCATCCAGGCCTGGCTCGATCGACTCGAAGCGGGCGTTCGGCGAGCCGATCGCAACGACCAGGACAACTATTCCGCGCTCGCGATCTGGTGCGAGCCGGGTGGCTGAATGCCGATCAGTTCGAGCAGAAGTGCCGGCTCCGGCGGCCAGGCCGCAGGGCGCGCATCGACATCGTGGGCGGCGGCGAGCGGCCACCAGAGGCTGGCCGGCGCCGGTGGCCAGGGCTCGGCCGGCTTGAATGCCTGCTCCGGCCGGGGCGGCAGGGCGGCGATCGCGGCCTCGAGAGCCTCGGGCCCTCCCGCGACCGCGCCGAGCAGCGATGCGAGCCTTGCGGCACCCTCGTCCGGTGAAGGCGGCGTGTTGAAGCGTTCCGCAAGCGTCAGCGGAAAGGCGCGTCCGACACGATCATGTGACGCCGTGAAGATCCCGCACCAGATCTCGCCGTGCGTCGGCAGCGCCAGATAGCGCCAAGGCGCGAAGGTGCCAAGGCGTTCTCGCAGCGTGGCGGCGTCCAGCGTCGTGGCGGCGAGGGCGAGGCCGCGCTGCAGCCACCCGTCCCAGTCGCTGCGCCAGCGTGCGGGCAGGCCGCGGCCCACGAAGTCGCCGCGCGCAGGCAACTTGCCATACCAGGCGACGCGACGCGCTGGCGACTTCACCATGATGCCTGCGGGCAATGAAAACCCGCCAGTTCCCGGAGGGTCCAGACATCGGCGTCGGGCGCCCCGGCGCCGCTCGCCTCGACGTCGAGGGTGCGCGTGTCGACGACGAAGGTCAGCCGCGCCGGCGCGCCGCGCTCGCCCTTCCAGTCGCTTCGCAGCAGCACCCGTAGCCAGGCGAACGGCCCTTCATGGACTTCGGCGCCGATCCCGGTCGGGCCGGGCGGCAGCACGCGCAGCACCACTTTTTGCGTCGAAGCCGGGCCCGGCCAGACCAGGTCCTTGGCGCGTGGCGGGCCGTTCTCGAAGCGCAAGAGCTGGCCATCGACATCGATGCTGAACTGCAGCAGTTCGGTATCCATGCGCCGCGGCGTGATGCGCAGCCTGAGTTCGGGCAGCGGTGCGCCTTGGGGAAAGAACAGGCTGCCGATCGCCGCCGCCTGCTCGAACGCATTCGAGTTGCCCGAACTGGGGCCCGCGCTTCGCACCTTCCATGGCCGGGTCGACGTGTCGACGCGTTCGGTCAACTGGTTGCGCCGGAATTCGTCGAACAGGCCACCGGGTCCGAACAGGCGCGCAAAGTCGGACGGCGCCATGTCCCGCGTCGCGGTGGCGCTGAACGGAAAGCGATCGCGCGTCAGGGTGCTGCAAGCCTGCGCGAGTTCGACCAGCGCGGTGTCGAAACCCGGTTTGGCGCGACCGCGCGAGCGAATCAGTGCCCCAAGGTCGAGATAGAGCCTGCGCAGCGCCGCCGGCGCACCGGCCGCCTCGGCGCGCAAGGTCGCGTCGAGTTCGGCGCCTCGGGTCTCGTCGCGCTTGCCGGCGACCAGGGCCTGAAGGCGATCGAGCGCTTGCGGTCCGGGACCTGCAGCGTAGTCGCCGAGGGAGCCGAAGCGTGCCCGGAGCAGGCCATCGAAGGCGACCTCGGCCGCGCCTGCGCCTTGCGAGGTCGCGCTGAAGTCGTCGGCCAGGCGCGTCAGGAGGCGGCGCAGCGGTGAATCGGGCGCCGTGAGTTCCGTGGCCTGCCGCGATGCGTCAACCGCATCGCTGCCGGGCGCCAACGCAAGGGCATCGAGTTGGCGCGACCAGGTGGCGATCACGCGTTCGGCGTGGCGTTTGCCGACCTGGGTGGCGATTTCGTCGCGCCAGACGCGGTCCTTCTGCAGGCGGCGTACTTCGCCGCCGGTGTCGCCGAGCACCCAGTCCGCCTCGTTCGCGAGTTCATCCAAGGTCGTTTCGAGCGCTGGCGCCAGGTTGCGCCGCCAGTCGCTGGCGCTCGAATGCGCCGGCATCGGCCCGGCGCTCGACGCAGCGAACAGGAGGGCGCTGGCGGCGCCGAGACGGGTCGGCAGGTCCTGCAGCGGCTCGGGGTCGGGAACGCGCCGCAGCAGGCGCTCGTGCACGCGTTGCGCCAGCGGCAATGCTGCGAGGGCGCTGCGCCCCGCCCGGACGCCGTCGTCGTCGGGGCGCATGGCCTCGGGCAGCCCGCTTCGTTCGAGCAGGTTCTCGGCATGGCGCGCCACCTCGCCACGTTCGCCGGCGCCGCTCGCCTGTGCGAGCGTCTGCTCGACCCAGTCGCGCAACTCGCCGCGGACCAACCGCGGCGGGTTGGCGAGCATCAGCGAGGTCCGCAGCGCCTCGTAGCGGGTCGCGCTGTCCTCGGCCTCGCGCAGATCGCGGCGCAATCGCTCGATGAGCAAGGGCGCCAGGCTCCGATCGAGCATCTCGCGGTAGACCTGTTCCGCCGAACGCGCCAGGCGCGGTCCCTGGAACAACCCGAAGCCGAAGCCGGCAGGCGGCGCATCCGGATCGATGCCGTCGTTCGCGGCCAGGTGCTGTAGCACCGAATAGAGCGGCAACACCTGTTCGAGACTTGCCGATCCCAGCGGGCCGATGCGCCGGGTCAACTGCTCGACACGAGCGCGCACGGCGTCGACATAGGCGAGGTTGTGCCGGAAGCTCTGCCACCACAGGGCGGAGGCGGTGAGCAGCGCGGCACCGGCAAACGCTGCGCCGAACATGCCGGCGCGCCGGCGCAAGCGCAGCTGCTGCAGCCGCTGGCCTGCCAGCGGCGCTTCGGCGATCACTAGGCGCTTGAGCAGCGCATGCAGGAAGAACGACTTGCCGCCGGCATCAGGGCGAGGCAGCGGCGTGAGCGCCAGTCCATGGCTGCGCGCGAGTTCGCCGATCACCCGGTCGATCGGATTGCCCTCCTGCGTGCCGCTCGTCAGCGCGATCGACCGCAGGCGCTGCGCCGGCTCGGCTGCAATGTCGGCGAAGGCATCGCGCACGAATCCTTCGAGGGGCGCGAGCAGGGCCTTGAACTGTGCCGCGAAGGCGTAGATCGGCAGGCGGCGCTGCGGCATCCGTTCCTGCTGCAGCAACTTCGGACTGCGTTGCGCCAGGCGCTGCGCGAGGTCGCCCAGGCGCGCGCCGAGATCGGCCGGGATGCCTCCAACGTCGGCGTCGAACACCAGTCCCCAGAGCTGCTCGCGTTGCAGGGCGTCGAGATCGCCGAAGGTTTCGACGAAGCCGGCGAGCAGGTCGGCCTTGGTCACCAGCAGGTAGACCGGAAAAGCCAGATCGAGCTCACGGCGCAGCTCTGCCAGACGGGATGCGACGGCAGCCGACTGGCGCGCGAGTTCCGCTCCACCTTGCAGCAGGTCGGGCACGCTGACGCTGACGATCACGCCGTTGATCGGCTGCACGGGCCGGTGCCGCCGCAGGAGCGCGAGGAATTGTTGCCATTCTCCGGCGTCGACTGCGGCGTCGCTGTCCTGTGTCGTATAGCGTCCCGCCGTGTCGATGAACACGGCGTCCTCGCTGAACCACCAGTCGCATTGGCGCGTTCCGCCGATGCCCGCGAGCGGGTCTCGTCCGAGCTTCTCGGCGAGCGGAAAGCGCAGACCCGAATGCAATATCGCGGTGGTCTTGCCGCCCCCGGGCGCCCCGATGATGAGATACCAGGGCAACTGCTGCACCTGTCGCCGGCGCTGCCACCAGCCATGCGCACCTGGCGCCCCAAACCCCTGGCGCAGCATCGCGAGCGCCTCGCGGAAACGCTGGCTCAGCTCGACGGCGGCATCGCCGGATTCGAGGCCCTTGAGCAATTGCTCGTTGCGCCGACGGGCCAGCCATCCGCGCAGTCCCCGCAGGCCGACCAGCAGGAGCGCCACCAGCGCGAGCAGGGCCGCGCGTGCGCGCATGTCGTCGAAGGGGTGCCAGCTGCCCGCGGCCAGAAGCGGTGCCGCGAACCACAACAGGACACCTGCGGCGCCGAGGTTGACGGCGCGTTGGACGAGGCGTGGCGAGGCCTTCATTCCGGGAACAGAACGATCTCGACGCGTCGAAGCGGCGCGCCGGCCGTGGCGTCGACGCGGGCCTCGACCGCCAGCCGTTCGTCGCCGAGTTGTGGGCGCAGGACGTCGGCGGTAGCGCGCGCCCATTCCATTGCCTGGTGCCAGGCCGAGGGCGTGCGCGCCGTCGGCGGATCGCTGCCGTCGGTGTAGCCGACGACGAGCACCTTCCCCGGGACCTTCTTCAGCGCCGAGCCCAGGCGCTCCAACGGGCCGGTGGCATCGCCGAGCGCATTGGCGCCGATCACGACCACGCTGCGCAGCGTCTCGTCTCGCACGGACAGCCGACCCGCATCGATGTCGTCACGCAGGCTCGCTGCCAGCCGCGGCGGCACCGTCACTGCCCCCGCGGCCGGCTGCGCGGCGACGGCCGGTGCCGGCAGGAGTCGCTGCAAGGACGCCAGCACGCCGTCGACCCGCGCTGCAAGCTGAAGCTGGCTGGCCGTGTAGATGCCCACGGCAAGCACGCCGAGGAGCAGCACCGCCGGAAGCGCAACGCGGGACGCCTTCGGCGGGCTGGCCGCAGCCGGCGCGCAGTGCCATGGCGCTACCAACGCCGGAACCGGAGACGCCTGTTCGAGCGCGAGGTGCACGCGCGTGCGCAGGATTTCATGGTCGCGGCCGTCGGGCGCCATGCCCGCGCGCAGCCCGAGGCTCAGGCAGGTATGGAAGAGTTCGAGCAGCGCGCGATGCTCGCGCGGCTTTTCGGCCAGGCGCGACAGCAGGCGCAGGAGCTTGTCGCCGCCGTCGGCCTCCCCGTGAAAGCGCTGCAGCAGTCCGGGGGCGCCCCCGCCCCACGGCGCCGCGCCGATCTGCTCGTCGCCCCAGGCACAAAGCACATAGCTCGCGGCCGCGACGCTTGCCTCGTCGATGCCTGCGACGCGCGCATGGGCCTCGAAATGAGCCACTGCCGCGGACAGCGTCCGGCGCAATTCGGCCGGATCGACAGGCGCCGAGTCGCGCAAGCGTGACAGCAGGGCAACGAGGGGGAGGGCTTCGACGCGCAGTGCGCGCGCGGCGGCCGGCTCATTGGCGCCATCCGGCGCACCGTTGCCCGGCGACGCTGGCGCGGCGCCGGTGCGCATCACTTGGCCCACCCCAGTTGCAGTCGGCGCGCCTGCGCGTCGAGGCGCGCGCGGGCCAACGATCCACCCGGCAAGGGCAGGACGGCACGCCACTGTGAGCTCTCGATTTCCCGGAACGCACCGAACACCGCGACGGCGCGCGCGTCGCCGCGCAGTTCGAGGTCCAGCTCGCGCGCCTCGCCGGGGCGCAGGAACAGACTCTGGCGCGCGAGCATGTTCGACCCGAGGGTGGCCTCGTCATCGTCGTAGAGGCTGTCGAAACTCGCCTTTTCAAAGCCGCTCGCATCGCTCAGCACGTAGACCCGCAACGCCAACGAGGCCGATGCATCGCGCGCATCGGTGTTCAGGCTGCGCTGCGCCTGCACGAGCAGCTGCAGGTTGCGTTTCGGCCCGGCCAGCGTCGGTGCAGGAGCGGGGTTGAACATGAAATTCACGACCATCGAGGTGTTGACCCAGGGGATCTGGCGCTCCGAGGTGTCGCGCAGCACCTTGATGCGCACGGTCTTCATCATTTCCTCGACATCCACGCCGGGGGTTCGCATCTCGGAGGCGAGGTAACGCGTGTAGATGCTGTTGCCGCCGACCGGCCCGTCCTCGGCGACGCGACCGGGTGCAGCGGAGAAGGCAATGAGGGCACCCGGCGCCGCCATCTCGGCAAGGCCGTTGGTCTTGCGCGAAGCGGCGCTGCGCGTCGCGAAGGGGTCGTCGCGGCAGGCGTCGATGATGAAGATGCGCGCGCGTGGACGCACCCGGTCGACATGCGTGAGCAGGGCTTCCTGCAAGTCGATGGCCTCGTCGCGCACTTCGGCCTCGTCGCGCAACGCGATGTCGACCGGCATCAGGAAGTTGCGCCCGCCGATCTGTACGCCGTGGCCCGCGTAGTAGAAGACCGACGCGACCTGATCGTCGTCCATTCGGCGCGCGAATTCCCGCAGCACGCGCTTGAAGTCGCGCGCGTTGAGGTTCAGATACTCGCCCACCTCGAAGTTGAGGCTGCGCAATGTCTGCGCGACCAGCCGAGCGTCATGCTCGGGATTGTTCAGGGGGATTTCGGGGTACCGTCCGTTGCCGATGACGAGTGCGACACGGCGTTGCCCAGGTGAGTCGATCGTGGCCTGCTGCGGTTGCGCGAGGCCGGCCCGGCTCCACCCGAAACCGAAGCCAAGGCAGGCGAGCAGGCGACGGCGATTCATGGTGACGGCCAAAGAATGGATGCTGCGGACCTCGAGGACTCCACTGGCGATCGCATGTCATTCTCGGGCGAGCGCTGCGGCGGCACAAGGGGAGGGCGGAGCCGCCGCGATCCGGTCCGCAGTGGGCAAGCGGCGGCGAACGCTCAGGCGCCGCGGAACTGCACGCGACGGTTGATGGCGGCGTACGGATCAGTGGCTTCGATCGGCTGGCTGGGGCCATACCCGACCGTCTTCAGGCGTGCGGCGTCGATGCCGTGCTCGTGAACGAGATAGTCACGCACGGCGCGGGCCCGGTTGCGCGAGAGCTCGAGGTTGTAGGCCGGGCTGCCCTTGGCATCGGTGTGACCTTCGACGACGACGATGCTTCCAGGTGCCAGCAGCTTGATGCCCTTGGCGAGTGCGTCGAGCTGGGTCCGTGCGGCAGGAAGGATCTCGGCGGAATCGAAAGCGAACCGCACCGGCAGGGACAGCGCCGAGGCGGCGTCTTTCGAGTCGTAGCGGGCCGCGAGCGCGGATTCCGAGGGACGCGCCGAGGCGTTGACCCGCGAACCCGCGGCCACTGCCGTGGCCTTCGCCGGGGCTGCGGGCGCATCGTCGAGCAGGCGGATCGAACGGTTCAGCACGTCCGCCACGTCCTGCGGCACCACGAGCTGGCCCTCGCGGTAGATCATGACCTTCTCGGCCTTCACCAAGGGGGTGGCCAGTGCGGCGGCGATGGCGAGGGCGAGGGTAGTGAAGTAGCGGATCATGGGGGCTCCTTGGGTGTGGGGTTCGTCGATGCCCATGGGTTGCGCGCGCCGCCTGCCCGGTTCACTCTTTTTCGATCGAGCCGATGCCGCGGATGGAGCGCGTCACCGCCGGGTCGCCGTGGTAGCGCACGTTGCCGACACCGCCGATGCGCACCGCAAGCGCGTTGCTGGCGGCGAGCTGCACCTCACCGTTGCCGTCGATGGACACGTCGGCGCGTTCGCTGGCGAGTCTGGGTGCTGAATAGGTGCCAATGCCGGCGATGGCAAGCTGCTGAACCGTCACTTTGCCGCCGCCGACGGCGACATCGCCTGCGCCGGTGATCCGCACGTCGAGGCTGCGCGCGTTGTCCAGGCGCTCCAAGCGGATCGAGCCGCCGCCCGCCAGCACCAGCGCAAGCGTGTCGCTGCGCAGTGGTCCGATGCTGATCGCACCGGCAGTGCGCGATTCGAAGGCTCGCAACGTCTGGACGCCGAGCTTCATCCGGATCGGCTCGCGCGTCTCGACCCGGCCGGGCGCAAGGCCGATGAGCAGGCGCCGGTCGTGCACCTCGGTCGTGATCTTGCGCAGCACCGCAGGCTCGGCCTCCAGGGTCAACGACTCGCGTGGGCCCTGTTCGATGCTGACATCGCCGGCGACGGCAAATACGACCTCGTCGAAATTGGCGACACTGCGGGTTTCGGTGGCCGCCTGTGCCGGGCCGAAAGGCGTCGCGGCCAGAACCGCGGCGCAGCTGGCGACAAGTGCCGCAGCCCGGAGCGAAGGTGGTTGCGGGAAGGCTTGGGTGAACCAGTTCATGACAGGGCTCCCAGGTGGCGGGAACATGGGCCTCAGCGTGGCAGCCAGAGGCTCGGCGGGGGCGGGTATGGGCGCGCCAGGCAGGTGGTCCCGCCGAGATCGGCGGTGACGATCAAGGCGCCGCCGCGGCGGTCGGTCGCCACCATCTTCGCGCCCTGCCTTGCTTCGGCGCCCAGGGTGACCGGCCCCTCGTCGAACAGCAGCCGACCATACTGCCAGCAGCGGAGTTGATAGGTGGCGGGTGCCTTCCCGCCCGCTGCCGGCAGCGCTGGAGCGACCTGGGGCGCGACACGGTCATCGCCACCGATGATTGCCGCGACAGCTGCGGTCGCGCCGCGGGGCCACTGCAGAGCGATGCCGGTCATCGTGACGATCACCACCAGGGACACCGCTGCAAGGCGGGCGCCGCGCCGCACCTGGCGATGGGGAAGGGAATCACTTGGCTTGTACATGGAAGTTCTCCTGGGCGAGCGTGCCGCCGCTGGCTTTGTCGAAGGCGGCGCGGATCGTTTCGAGCGTGGCGCCGGGCAGGGGTTCGAAGTCGATGCCGACCACCGCCTGGGGCAGCGAGGACATCACGTCGCGCGGCGTTGCGAAGCAGGTCACTGTCTCGGGCACGCCCTTCGCATTCATCGAGAGCTGGAAGCGCATCGAGCCGGGCAAGGTCAGTGGCTTGGCCGAAGAAATGCGCGAGTCCCGCGTGAACCGGTTGGGGAAGAAGCGAATGACCTTGGCGTCCTCGTCCCGCAGATAGCAGTAGACATGCGCGTCCTGCGACGGCGCAAGGGAGAGGCTGATCGACTCCCCGCGGGCAAATCGCGTCTGCTGGCTTGGGGCGGAGACCGACAGCTTCAGGGGCGCCGCCGTGGGTGCGGGGGCACTTGCAGGTGCAGTGGCTGCCGCCGTCTGCGATCCGGCGGTCGTGGCAGCCGTACCAGGCGTGCCAGGTGCGACATAGCGTGCCGGTTGCGTCGGACGCTGGACCTTGCCGTGGTCCGCGGCGAGGAAGGCGCTGAAGAACTTCTCGTCGAGCACTGCCGCGCGGCTCAGGCCGAGCTGCTCGCGATAGTTGGAAATCGCCTCGTCGATGGCGGGATTGAATTCCCCGTCGATCGGGCCGTCGTAGAACCCGCGGTGGCGCAGCTGGTTCTGGAAGTAGGCGATCAGCTCGATGCGCGAGGTGGCCATCGCGCTGTACCAATCCAGCATCTCGAGACGCGTCTCCTCGTTCGCCTTCGGGTCGGTGACGCCCAGGCAGGACCAGTAGGGGGTCTTCGTCAGCTTGCCGATGAGCTCCACCACGGCCAGCTCGACCAGCCCGCGCAGCGCCTGCGACTGACCTTCCGAACGCGCCAGGTTCATGCTGTAGTTGATTCCGAACTTGCGGTAGGCGGCATCGCCGTCGAAGCCCTTGCCCTGCTTCATGATCACCACGGCATTGCGCGAAGTGACTCCCGGCAGTACCCCCATGTCACTGGTCGACAGCACGCTCAGGTCGAGTGCCAGCATGCTGGTGGATGCATCCTTTGCAACGCCGAGGTTGAGGTACGGGAAGTAGCCGATGCCGAGGTCCTTCTGGTTCTTGATCAGGTTCTCGTCGAACTGCGACACGGAGCCCTTGATGTCGTAGCGCGGAATCGCCTGGTAGACCGCCGTGGTCTGCGCTGCCGAGAGGAAGCTGACCACGTTCAACGTGTCCTTGCCGAACGCGACCAGACGCACGGCGCGGCTGCGCCGCGACATGTCCGACACCGCCGAGATCAGCATGTCGCGCGTTCCGGCGTTCAGCTTCTTCGTTTCGTCGTTGATTTCCTCGGTCAGCATCGTCACGTCGCGCACGCCGTAGTCGAGCATCAGCGTGTCCATGCAGCGCAGCGGCTGCGTAAAGCCCGTGATCGAGCGCTGGGGCTTTTGCTCGGGGCCGACGCGGATTTCGGCCGTCTGTTCGATGGTCGGCTGCTTGACCTCGAGCGCCTGGCAACCGGCGAGTGCCGCGATTGCTGCAAGCGCCAGGAAGCGCACGATGCGGGGCGGTTTCATGACATCTCCGATCTGAGGGGGTCAGGTCACTGGCAACTGCCGCGGCCGACGATGTTGATGGCATTGGGGGCGAACACGAACACTTCGCGCGGTGCGGCTCCGATGCGCCCGCCAGTGTCGATGTTGCCGATGCTCTGGCTCCCACAGGTGCCCTGGTTCTGATCCAGGGACTTTCCTTGTTCTTCAGCCTTGCGTTCCTGTGCGCCGAGGCGGATCTTCTCCTTCGCGATCTTCGCGCGGAAGCGCGAGTCGACCTCCAGCAGTTCCTGCCCCGCGAATGCACTGGCGCATGCGCCCAGCGTGACGGCGACGAGGATGATGCGGGAGGTGCGGACGAGGGTCGAATTCATGGGGGGTCTCCTTGATGGAAAGCCGCCAGCGCATCGGCGCTGGCGGACGAGGGTGAAAGCACGGCGCGGGTTACTTGGCGACGCCGATGCTTTGGGCGGCGGTGGACAGGAAGCCGCTCGCGGTGTTGTTCGAGCCGCTGGCAATGACCGTCGAGTTGGTCAGCTTGCCGTTGCCCTGCGCGCCGCCGATCTGCTGGCTGGCCGTGGACAGGAAGCCGCTTGCGGTGTTGGTTGCACCATTGGCGAGCACCGTGCTGTTGGTGACCTGGCCGTTGCCCTTGGCGAAGCCCACTTCCTGCGTGGCGGTGCTGAGGAAGCCCGAAGCCCTGTTGTTCAGGTTCGTGCCGACAACCGTGCTGTTCGTGATCTGGCCGTTGTCCCGTGCGCGGCCGACGTCTTGGTTCGCCGTCGACAGGAAGCCCGAGGCGGAGTTGTTGGCGCCGTTGACCAGCACCGTGCTATTGGCGATCTTGGAGTTCCCCTCGGACACGCCGATGTTCTGGCGCGCCGTGGCCAGGAAGCCGGACGAGTTGTTGTTGGCGTTGGTGGACAGCACCGTCGAGTTGGCGATTTCGCCGGCCATCGCGCCACCGAAGGCGAAGCCGAGGGCGATGAGGATGGATGCTTTGCGAACGACTTGCATGATGATCTCCAGAAAAGTGATGAGAGGTTTGAGGTCGGGCTTGCCGAATTGCTTGCCTTCCCGCCCATGGGTTGCGGGGGTTCCGAATCCGGTTCAAAGAGTTTTCGGGCGAACGTCACGCGAGGGGTAGGATCGCCCGCGATGCCCGACAGCGCGCCGCCTGATCCGCCTCCGAACCCCGCACGCCTGACGGGCTTGCGCGGCGCCTTCGATGCGCTGCGCAACCTGGGGTTGATGGGGCTGGGCTCACCCGAAGCGAGCGACTACGACAGCTTCACGACCACCGATGGCCACGTGGTTCCCGTGTGCGTGCTCGGCCGCGGGTCGCCGCTGGTGCTGGTGCATGGATTCGGATGCTCGCATCGCGATTGGCTGCCGGTGGCCCGAAGGCTGGCACGGCGCCATTGCGTTCTCGCCTGGGACGCTCGCGGCCATGGCAGTTGCCGGTCGACGAGCGGCAGCATCACGCTGGCGCGACTTGCGAACGACCTGGCCGAGGCACTCGACCACTTCGGGCTGCAGCGCTCGATCCTCGTCGGGCATTCCATGGGCGCGCTGACGTTGATGCAATACCTGCATCTGCATGGCACGCAGCGCGTTGCCGCGGTGGCGCTGGTCGACCAGTCGCCGCGCATCGTGACGGACGACAGCTGGCGACTCGGGCTGTTCGGCGGCTGCAGCGCGGCCATGCTGGCGGGGCTGATCGCTGGCGCGCGCCGCGATCTGGCGGAGATGCTGTTGAACGAGATCGGCGCACTCGGAGGCGCCTGGTTGCAGCGCCGCCTGACTCTTGAAGCGCCGCTCGGACGGATTCTGCGCCGGCGCCTGGGGCGCATCGATGCCGGGCCGCTGCTCGACCTCGCCGAGTCCATCGCGAAGGCCGACTTCCGCGCTTCGCTGTCGCGCCTCGACGCGCCGCTGCTCGTGGTGCTCGGGGCCCGCAGCCCGCACTATGCCGGCGTGCCGCTCGAAGCCTGGTATCGCGACACGGTGAAGCACGCGCAGATCTCGATCTACTCGCACGCCGGCCATTCGCCGCATGTCAGCGAGCCGCTGCGCTTCGCGCGCGAGCTCGAGCACTTCATCGAAGACCACGCGTGAGCGGTCGGCTCAGCTACCGCAGCGCCCGTTCGCGTCCGATTTGAAGCAGAAGTCAGCGGTCAGGCTCGAGGACTCCCAGGGTACCTGCACGCGGCCGGTGTCTTCGGCCACACCGATACGCACCCGCTTGAAGAGTTGCTCGATCTGCAGCCCCGGCATCGCCATGTTGGCCAGCAGGTGACGTGCATAGACGCTGTGCTCGCTGCCGGCGCTGTCGAGCGCCACGCCGTTCGGTGCGGTCGAGAAGGCCACAAGAGTGCCCACTGGCGCATCGAGCGATGCGAGACCGCCCGGCGTCGCGCCGCGGAATTTCAGACGGCGTCCATCGGGACCCACGATGACGCCGCCGGCGAACGGGTTCACACGGCAGGCATCGAGCACGACGATGTTGGCGCCCCTGCCGATCGCACTGAGCCGGTCGACGAACTCGCCGACGTCCGCGCTCTGCCGCTGAATTTCCTCTTCGGACTGGGGGTCGGCATCGATCGGCACCAGGTAGTTGCGGCCCTTCACCTGAACCCCATGGCCGGCATAGAACACCACGCGAACCGCCGCCTTCGGCGCACGAATCGAAAACTCGCGCAGCGATTCGATCAGTTCCGGCAGTCGCGTGTTCTGACGCAGGGTCACCGCATAGCCAAGGTCGCGCAGCACCGCCGCGACGGCGACGGCGTCGCCCGGCGGATTCTTCAGTGGTGCAGTGCGGTAGGCGCCGTTGCCGATCACCAGTGCGATACGCGATCCGGTGTCCTGGACATCGGCGGGGGCGCTCATGGCAGGGCCGAAGGGCAGGGCTGCGGTGCCCAACGCGCCGCGCAGCAGCGCACGACGGGTCAGCAGGGTGGCCATGTCGGTTACTCCCGGGGCGGCACGCCGGCCACGAGCGCGGCGGCCTGGACGATCGGGGCAGCCTGCACCCGGGCGAGCGCCGCCGCTTCACTGCCGGCGGGTACGCGCAGGTAGTAGTCGCCCAGCTGGCCAGGGCCGCCGGCCAGTTCGCCCTGGACCTGCACCAACAGCATGCGGATGTCGGTCTCCTTGGCGTCCGGCGCGAAGCTGACCTTCAGCATCGGGGCCTCTTCGACGCGAACCGCGTGCAGCGCGCGGATTTCGTCTTCGCTGTCGCGAGCGCTGCCGAGCAGGTTCAGGATGACGCCACTCTGCACCGCCATGACCGCCAGCGCGGCCAGCGCGTAACTCGGGCGCATGCCGAAGTTGCCGAAAAAGGCGCCGATGCGCTCGGCCAGTGTCGGCCGGTCGCCCTGGATCAGGCGCATGGTGCGGGCCAGGCCGATCGTTGCAGGCACGGCCGGGGCATTTTCCTGAACGCGCGCCTGCAGCGAGCGATACCAGTCCAACTCGCTGCGGGCCTCCGGATGCCGCTCCATGTATGCGTCGACCCAGGCGCGGTCTTCGGCTCCCAACGAGCCGTTGACATACCAGGGAAGTAGTTCTTCGAAGCGTTCTTTCATGATGATCATTCCTGCACGGGGCATACCCGTGTCAGACCCTAGGTTGCGCGAGTCCGCTGGACGGTTCAAATTTATTTCGCGCAATCGCCAAATACGCCGCAACTTCAGGATGCAAGGGCGCCTCTGGCGTCCGGGGCACCACCTTCGCTGCGCAGCAGCGCCTGCAGGCAATTCTTGATCTTCTGGCGGGCGTGGAACAGGCGCGTCTTGACGGTGCCCTCGGGACAGTTCTGTACTTGTGCCACGTCAGCGAGGCTCATGCCCTCGTAGAACACCAGGTGCAGGCATTCGCGATGCTCGTCCGACAGCTTCCCCATGCAATGTTGCACGCCTTCGCGCCGCTGCTTGCCAGCCAGCTCCGCATAGCCGTCCGGCGTGTCGGCGGCGGTGGTCTCGGCGATGTCGTCGAGATCGCCGTGCACCTCGTCGGGCCGCCGCGCACGGTGGACCATCAGCGCCTTTCTGCGCGCAATTCCGATGAGCCACGTGGAAAACTGCGACTCGCCTCGAAAGCGATCAGGGTGGCGCCAGACCTCATAGAACGAGTCCGCCAGGACTTCCTCCGCTCGCGCGTGGTCGTTCAGCATGTTGAGCACATACGCGAACACCTTGCGGCTGAACGCCTTGTACAGCTGACGAAACGCTGCCTGGTCTTCGCGGCCGATGCGTACCAGCAGCTGGCTGACCTCGTCGTTGTCCATGCGGGCGGGGCGGTGCGGTGGCGGTGACCAAATATAGCGTTTCTGTTCGATTCGTAGCGAATCTCTTGCCTGGGGCACCGGCATCTGCACTCGTGAAGGCGGGGACTTCATTCCGCCGCCGGTACAGCCGGCGGCGTCACCGAAGCCGACGCCGACACCGGTGCGCTGCCCAGCGGCCCGGGTCCGGATGCCGTCGGCGCTTCCTCCGGTATGCGACACAGTCCCCAACGCACCAGCCAGCGGCCGACCGCCGGGTGCGCGCTCAACCAGGCGAACGGGATCGATCCGATCAGTGCGACCAGGACGGGCGACCAGAACCAAAGAGCACCCGGCATCCGCGACAACACCGCCCCGGCCAGCACGAGGCCCAGCGCCGTCTGCGGCCACAGGCTGCGCAACGCAACCTGCCAGTCGATGCGCCGTACTTCGCGCTGCTGTGCAACCCAGCCGACGCGGCGGCCGAAGGGAAGTCCGAGCAGGAATCCGGTGGTGGCGATGGCCACCACCGGCGCCGTGAGCACCCAGAAGCCGAAATCGAGCGCGAAGCCGCAAGCGATGCGTGGCGCGCCGCCATAGGCCCGACGCAACGGACCGCGCAAAAGCACGTCGACCAGGGTGGCGAGCTTGGGGGCCACGCTCATGCCCAGCATCATGAGGAACAGCGCAAGCCCCAGGTCGGACCTGAAGGGCTGTTCACGCCACAGCCCGAGCACCATGAAGGCAAGCCAGGCTGGCGCGCCCAGGTACATCGCGATCGCCAACAGCAGCTGGCATCGGCTGACCGGGCGCAGTCCGGGTATCGCGAGCAATTGCAGGTACTGCATGTTGCCCTGGCACCAGCGCAAGTCGCGCCGGATGAATTCGAGCAGGTTCGGCGGGTTCTCTTCCCAACTGCCGTCCTCGTCCGGCAAGACGCGGACTTCATAGCCAGCGCGCCGCATCAGCACGGCCTCGAGCTGATCGTGGCTCAGGACCGGGCCGCCGAGCGGGGGCGGACCGGGCAACTCCGGCAGCTTGCAGTGGGCGATGAACGGTTGCAGACGCAAGATGGCGTTGTGGCCCCAATAGGGACCACAGTCACCCTGCCAGCTGGCCGCGCCCAGAGTGTAGGAACGCATGCCCAGCCGCATGCCGAACTGGAATATGCGCGTGAAGGCGCTGGCGCTGGGCAGCCCTGTCACCAGCGTCTGCAGGATGCCAATCGCGGGCTGCGCCTGCATGACGCGCACCAGCCTCAGCATCGCTCGCGGCGTCATCAGGCTGTCGGCGTCGAGCACGATCGCGTAGTCGTGCAGTGGGCCCCAGCGTTCGCAAAAATCGCGGATGTTCCCGGCTTTGAAGCCATTGCGCTGCTCGCGGCGCCGATAGTGCAGCGAGATGTCCGCGCCGAAGCGCGCCTGCAGTTGGGACATCATGCCGCCCTCGGCCGCCACGATCTCGGGCTCGTCGCTGTCGCTCAGGACGTAGAGGCGAAATGCCGCAGCCTGACCGCTATCGATCAGACCTTCGAGCATCCAGGCCAGATTACGAGAGAGCCGGTCCGTATCCTCGTTGCGAACGCAGGCCAGCAGCGCCGTGGGTGTCTCGATGCGCTGCTGCGGGTCGGCCGCCTGGATATGCGGCGCTACCACGGCGGCCGCACTGCGGCTGCCGACCATCAGCGTCAAGCCGATGGCCGCATTCCAGAATCCGACCACCGTCCAGGGCAGCGTGACCGCGAAGGCCAGCAGCATCACCAGGCCCGCCGCATCCACGCTTTCGACGAACAGCGTCGCAGCCATCAACCAGACAAGGCCGAGCACCGTGCCTGCGACAGCGAGCGCGAAGCCGGCGCGACGCCAACGCAGGCCCGCACTCGTGGCCCAAACCGTTGCGGGAGGCTTCACAGCATGCGGCCCAACAACCCGTCGCGCCGGATGAAGGTGTGGTGCACGACGCCTGCCAGATGTCCCAGGATCATCAGCCCGATCGCGATCGCCCCGCACAAGTGCAGGAACGACAGCACCTTGGCGAGCGCCTCGTCCTTGCCCAGCGGGGCCGGAATCGGCAACACATTGAAAAGCGATAAGGGAAAGCCCCAGGCGTTGGTGGCAAGGAAGCCGATCATCGGCATCAGGACCAGCAGCGCATACAGGCCGATATGGTTCGCATGAGCGACCGAGCGCATCCATGCCGGCATGTCTACCGGCAGCGGCGGCGGAGGGTTGAGGCGGCGATTGACGATACGAATCAGCACCAGCACGAACACCAGCACGCCCAGGCTCTCGTGCACGTTGTACAGCCGCAGCTTGAAGGCCTCGTCGGCCGGCTCGAAGAAGCCGATCCAGACGCCGAGCGGCAGGATGACGAGCAGCAGCAGCACGGTCAGCCAGTGCAGCCAGCGGGACGAAGCAGCGTAGCGCGACACAGGTTTCATGTCAGACCTCCAGATTCGTCAAAGGCTGCGCCGAGCGCGCACCGGAGCGGCGCCATCCGGACCATGTGGCCGGCAACTGACTCGACTCTAGTCGAGCTTCACCCCCGCCGCACGGATCACCTTGCCCCACATCGCGCGGTCGGCGTTGATGAACGCTGTGAACTCGGCAGGCGTGTTGCAGCGCAGTTCGCCGCCGTAGTCGCGCCACTTCTTCGCCAGTTCCTGCGACTGGCAGGCCTTGGCCATGGCGGCGCTCAGCTTCTCGAGGATGGCCGTCGGCGTGCCCGCCGGGGCCAGCAGCCCCTGCCAGGCGATCGGCGTGTAGTCGGGCAGGCCCTGCTCGGCGAAGGTCGGCACGTTCGGGAAGCTGGGATGACGCTCCTTGCCCGTGATGCCCAGCAGCTTGAGCTTGCCGGCTTGCACGCTCGTGGCCGCGGCGGGCATCCCGTCGTACATCAACTGGACCTGTCCGGCCAGCAGGTCCGCGTAGGGGCTTTGGCTGTTGTAGGGGACGAGGTTCGACTTCACCCCCGCTGCGTTGTTGAACCACACGGCCGACAGGTGGGAGTAGCTGCCGATGCCTTGCGTGGCCACCGAGACGGAGTCCGGCCTGGCCTTGAGCTCGGTGATCAATTCCTTCGCGTCCCTGGCCTGGACGCCGGGGTGGGCGATGAGACCCGTGTTGAGCACGCCCATCAGGCTGATGGGCGCGAAGTCGCGCTCGGCATTGAAGGGCAGCTTGCCGTACAGGTGAGGCAACACCGAGAGTGAGCTCGTGGTGCCGATGTACAGCGAATAGCCGTCGTTGGCGGCCTTGGCGGCGACCTCCGTGCCGATGATGTTCGAGGCGCCGGGGCGGTTCTCCACGTAGAACGACTGGCCCAGGATCCTGGTGAGTTCGGCCGCCAGTTCCCGCGCATTGGCGTCCGGCCCGCTGCCCGCAGGGAAGGGGGCAATGATCCGCACCGGCTTGGTCGGGTAGTTGGCCTGGGCCGCCGCACCGGAAGCCGACAAGGCCAAGCCGGCGGCCGTGGCCAAGGCGGCGGAATGAGAGATGAGCCTCTTGAGCAAATTCATGAAATGTCTCCGTTTGCGAATACGTGCCAGTCGCACGGGGTCGGATCATACGAAAACAGTGTCTATTGTCAAATTATGATAATGACAATAATATTCGTCCAAGATTGACGAATATTCAGACAATCATTCTCGACAGGAGACAACGGATGCAAGCGACTAATCTCTCGGATCTGCGGTTCAGCCACATCGGCTTGTACGTGACGGATCTGCCCCGCATGGCGCGCTTCTACAAGCAGGCGCTGCGTTTCACGCAGACGGACGAGGGCGATCTGGGCCCGGTGCAACTGGTCTTCTTGAGCCGCGACCCGGGCGAGCATCACCAACTGGTGCTCGCGACCGGCCGTCCGGCCGACATGGCCTTCAACGTGGTCAACCAGATCTCGTTCCGGGTGCCGGACCTCGCCGCGCTGCGCCGCTTCCACGATCGGCTGCTGGCCGAAGGCGCGACCGACATGCACCCGGTGACGCATGGCAATGCGGTGTCCGTCTACTGCCGCGATCCCGAGGGCAATCGGCTCGAGCTGTTCATGGACACGCCCTGGTACTGCGACCAGCCGCTGCGCGAGCCGATCGACCTGAGCCAGCCGGACGAAGCCATCCTGGCGCAGGCCGAGGCCATCGCCAGGCGCTTCCCCAAGTTCATGAGCCGTGCGCAATGGCAGGCCGAAGTCGCACGCCGCATGCAGGAAGACCAGAATGCCTGAGCGTGCCGACATCTACGACGTAGTCATCGTCGGCATGGGCCCCACCGGGGCGACGCTCGCCAACCTGCTGGGCGCGGCCGGGCGTTCGGTGCTGGTGCTGGAGAAGGAGTCCGGCATCTTTCCGCTGCCGCGCGCCATCCACTTCGACGGCGAGGTGTTGCGCATCTTCCAGGCTGCGGGTTTGCGCGAGCAGGTGCTGGCCATTTCGCGACCCGGCACGCAGGGCATGCACTTCGTCAATGGCGCGGGCGAGACGATGCTGATCCGCGGCGGTTCGGCCGCTGCCGGCCCGCATGGGTGTGCCAACAACTACTACTTCCACCAGCCGCAGCTGGAGGCCGTGCTGCGCGAGGGACTGGCGCGCTTCCCGCAGGTGCACGTCAGGTTGCGCCACGAACTGGTCGAGGTGGAGCAGGGCGATGCGCTCGCCACCGTGACCTTTCGTTCGACGGAATCCGGCCGGACCCACGCCGCGCAGGCCCGCTACGTCGTGGGCTGCGATGGCGCACGTTCCCCCATCCGGCAAGCCATCGGAAGCCGGATGGTCGACCTCGGCCTTCGCCAGCCCTGGCTGGTGTTCGACGTGGTGCTGGAGCAGCCGGTGGATCTGCCGCCCTACACCGTCCAGTACTGCGATCCGCGCCGGCCGATGACCTACTGCAACGTGGTGGGCGAGCGTCGCCGCTGGGAAATCATGGTTCTGCCGGGCGACGACCGGGAGGCGCTCGTGCAGCCGGACAACCTGTGGAAGATGGTGGCCCCATGGGTGCGCCGCGACGAGGCGAGCCTGGAGCGGGCGGCCATCTACACCTTCCAGTCCGTGGTCGCCGACGGCTGGCGCGACCGGCGCCTGTTCCTGGCGGGCGACGCCTGCCACCAGACGCCGCCCTTCCTCGGGCAAGGCATGTGCGCGGGCATCCGCGACGCATCGAATCTGGCCTGGAAGCTGGACGCGGCGCTGGCGGGCCGGGCATCGGATGCGCTGCTCGACACCTACGAGTCCGAGCGCAAGCCGCATGTGCGCGCGCTCATCGAACTGGCGGTGCGCCTGGGCAACATCATCCAGACGACGGACCCCGCGCTCGCGGCGGAGCGCGACGCGAAGTTCCAGGCCGGGCGCCCCGAGATCTTCGAGCTTCCGCCGCAACTGCTCGGTGCCGGCGCGTTCGATCCCAGCGTGCCCGAACTGGCCGGGCGGCCCTTTCCCCAGCCGAAGCTGGACGATGGGCGCCTGCTCGACGAGCTGCTGGGGCGCCGTGGCGCCGTCATCGGCAGCCGGCAGGTGCTCTCCGCGGTATCGCCCGCCACCGCGTCGCTCTGGCAGCGCAGCGGCGCCATCGTCATCGACCAGCCGGATGCGAGCCTCGCGGAATGGTTGCGCTCGCACGAGGCCGGTGCCGTGATACTCCGCCCTGACCGATATATCGTCGGCGTGGCGCGTTCAGGGGCTGATCTGGATCGCATTTCGCAATACCTCCCCGTCGCGCCATGAATCATTCATCGGGGAATCTCCTTGTCGGAATCATCAACGTCCAGCCTGGAGCGCATGCTCGGGGTACTCGACCTCTTCGACGACACTCATCTGATGCGCACGGCGGAGGACATCGCCGCGGCGCTGGATGTGTCGCTGCCCACGAGCTACCGCTATGTGCGGCTCCTGCTGCAGGCCGGACTGCTGCAACGGGTGGAGGATTCGCACTACGCCCTGGGGCCGCGCATCATCCTGCTGGACCACTACATCCGGCGCGCCGATCCGGTGCTCAGGGTGGGGCTGCCTGTTCTGCGGGAGCTGGTCGATGCGACCGGATTCGACTGCGTGCTGACCGGTGTGTTCGGCCTGCAGGTGCTCGATACCTATCGGGAAATGGGCAGTTCCCCGGCCAGTCTCGCCTATGGACGCGGGCGGCCGCGGCCCCTGTTCCTGGGTGCCGCGCCGAAGGTGCTGCTCGCCTCCTTCGGCTCGACGCAGCTGAAGAAGGTCTTCGAGTCGAGACACAAGGAACTGGTGCGCTGCGGACTTCCGGCCGAGTGGTCCGAGTTCCGGCGCTACTACGCGGCGATCCGCAAGGCGGGGCACTACGTGTCCAGGGGCGAGCTGGAGCAGCAACTGGCGGCCGTGGCGGCGCCCATCCTCAAACCCGATGGCGGTGCCTGGGCCGCCATCTCCCTGGTGTTCGATACCTCGCGCCTGGCGATCGTCGACCTTGAAAAGATGGTCCATCTGATCACCGAGGCCGCAACGCGCATCGGAGGTCGGCTGGCCTAGATCCAACCCACTCTCCTTCTATCGCTATCAAGGAATCTTCATGAAACTCATCAGCTACCAATACAACGGCAAGGACAGCTACGGCGCCGTCGTCGGCGACCGCGTGGTCGACCTGGGCGAGATCTACGGCGTGCGTGCACCGGACCTGAAGGCGTTCATCGCCGCGGACCTCGTCCTGGACGCATCCGCGAAAGTCGCGGCTGCCAAGGCGACGCTGCCATTGAATGAAGTGAAGCTGCAGCCGGTGATCCCCAACCCCGGAAAGATCTTCTGCATCGGCCTGAACTATGCCGAGCACATCCGCGAGACCGGCAAGGAAGTGACGGAGAAGCCGGTGGTCTTCCTGCGCGTGGCCGACTCGCAGGCGGCGCATGGCGAGGACATCGTGCGCCCTCGCGTTTCCGAGCGGCTCGACTACGAAGGAGAGATCGCGATCGTCATCGGCAAGGGCGGCCGCCACATCTCCGAGGCGGATTCCT
Source organism: Variovorax sp. YR216 (assembly GCF_900107745.1). Lineage (GTDB taxonomy): Bacteria > Pseudomonadota > Gammaproteobacteria > Burkholderiales > Burkholderiaceae_C > Variovorax. Next base: position 221,492 of record NZ_FNRO01000007.1, read on the forward strand.
GGTCGCACATCGCCGGCTACAGCTGCTACAACGATGGCAGCGTGCGCGACTGGCAGGTCCACACCTCGCAGTGGGCCCCGGGCAAGAACTTCTGGAAGACCGGCGCATTTGGCCCGTGGATGGTGACCTCGGACGAGATCGCGCCCGACCAGAAGATGACGCTCGTCACCCGCCTGAACGGCCAGGAACTGCAGCGCGCCACCACCGACATGATGGTGCACAGCATCCCGCGCCAGATCGCCTACATCTCCGCCTTCCTCCCGCTGGAGGCCGGCGATGTCATCGTCACGGGCACGCCCGGCGGTGTCGGCAACAAGCGCACGCCGCGGGTCTTCATGAAGCCGGGCGATGTGTGCGAGATCGAGGTGGACGCCATCGGCGTGCTGCGCAACGGCATCCGCGACGAGTAGACAAGCCGCTGAGCCGGGCGTGGTGATCCGCGCTCCCCATTCCTGCGGAGACAGGCATGCACGACTTCTTGCGCCGAGGCAATGATGGCGATGCGATGGACCGACAGCACTCAACGACGCTCGGTTATCGCGCCTTCGGCATCGATGCTGCCGACGGCTCCAACAGGGCCGTCCGACGTGAGTGGCCCGTGCACTTCGAGGTCGCCATGCACGATGAGCGAGCCGTGTACGGTGAGGGGTCCACGAAACACCCTTTGGCCTCGGTATCTCCGTGCCGCAGGTTCGTTGGGAGGCACCCGGGCAAGCCATGCGGCCGTCAGCGGACCACGGACGTGGACATCCCCGGCGACCGTGACGGATCCGTCCACCGTCACAGGCCCCATCACGACGAGAGAACCACTGACGACCATGGGCCCCGACTCGACCGGCTGAGGGTACGCAGGCGGCAGCCAGATTGCAGCCGCAAGGATCAACAGGCCAGCCGCGGCGCGTGGCATGAGCAAGGCGATGATGCGTTTCATGCTGCTGTCTCCAGCCTTCAGGTCGGCGGCCGGATTCCCCAGCGACGCATGCGCCGGTACACCGTCATGCGTGCCAGGCCCATCTGATGAGCCACCGCGCTGATGTTCCAGCGCGATGCGCGCAGGTACTGCAGCAGCAGCATGGCTTCGGGCGATTGCGGACTGCCGGCCGGACTGGCGCCGTCGCCTGAGCCTGCTGTCGGCTCCGCGGCTTCCGGGGCTGCTGCGGACGTCGCGGCCAGCACGCTCTCGGGAAGCTCCGGCAATCCGATGGTGCCGCCCGGTCCGGCCATGGCCCGCGCAAAGTCCAGCGCGTTGCGCAATTCGCGCAGGTTGCCGGGCCATGCGTAGGCCAGCAGACGCTGCTCGGCCGCCGGGTCCAGTTGGGTTCCGTCGGCCGAAGTGCTGAGAAAGCGGCCGACGAGCCAGGCCAGGTCCCGGCGCCGGCGCAGCGGTGGCAGCGTGAGGTGCGCGCCCGCCAGGCGGTAGTACAGGTCTTCCCGAAAGCGTCCTTCGCGCACGCGCGCCGGAAGGTCGGCGTGCGTGGCGGCGAGCACGCGCACGTCGACCTTGATGGCACGCGTGGCGCCGATGGGCAGCACTTCGCGTTCGGCGAGCACGCGCAGCAGGCGCGCCTGCATGGCCAGCGGCATGTCGCCGATCTCGTCCAGGAACAAGGTGCCGCCATCGGCCTCCTGCACCAGGCCGCGCTTGCCCTTGGGTGCTGCGCCGCTGAAGGCGCCGGGCAGGTGACCGAACAGCTCGCTTTCGATGAGCGTCTCGGGAATCGCGGCGCAGTTCACGGCCACGAAGGCCCGGTCACGGCGCGGGCTGGCCGCATGGAGTGCGCGCGCCAGGTACTCCTTGCCGCTGCCGGTTTCGCCGGTGACCAGCACGCTGACCTCCGTCTCTGCCAGGCGCGCTGCGCGCTGCAGTTGCTGGTCGAGCGCTGCATCGCCACCGCTCAACGCGGCCAGCGGCGAGGGCAGGTCGATGACGTCGGTCGCGTGCGCCACCACACGGCTGGGCGGCGCGATGGCGTGCAGGAAAAGGCGCGTGCCGCCGCGCAGCGCCACGGCGCGGCGTTCGCCCGGCATGGCGCGCAGATAGCGGCCGAGGTCATTGAGGCGCAGCTCGAACAGTTGCTCGAAGGCCAGGCCCAGAACGCAGCTGCCGTGGGCATCCTCCAGCAGCAACTGGGCGGCGCGGTTGTGGCCCACCACGCGGCCGCCCGCGTCCAGCGCGACGAGGTAGTCCGGGCTGATCTCCACGAACTCCGGCGACGGATGGAGCTTGAGCACCCAATCGCTGCGGAACCAGCGCAGGAAGTTCGCGCTCTCCACACGGTGCGCGTACAGCTTGACCAGCTGCAGCGCCAGGTGCTGGCTGTTCTTGGCCTGCGGCGAGGTGAGCGCCGAGATGTCGAGCACGGCCGTCAGGTGGCCCAGCGGGTCATAGATCGGCGCGGCGGTGCAGGTCAGCGGAATGTGGGTGGCATCGAAGTGGTCGGTCTGGTGCACGACCAGTGCCTGGCCCGTGGCAATCGCAGTGCCGATGGCGCAGGTGCCGGCGAGGTGCTCGTTCCAGTCGCTGCCCAGGTACAGGCCGGTGCGGCGCAGGTCCGGGTCCAGCCGCAGGTCGCCCAGGTAGTCCACCGTCACGCCGCGCGCGTCGGCCAGCAGCACGCAATAGCCCAGGTCACCGACCTGCTGGTGGATGGCCTCCAGCCCGTGGCGCGCAATGGAAAGGAATTCCTCGATGCGCTCGCGGTGCTCGCGCACGCGCTGCGAGGGCAGGATGATGGCTTCCTGCATGCGCGTGGGGTCCAGCTTGTGCTGGTGCACGCAGCGCGACCAGCTTTCGCGGATGAGCGGGTCGATGTCCGGCCCGGCGATGCCCGCATGGGGGTCGACCAGCCGGATCACCTCGTGGATGTGCTCGCTCTGCGCTGTCTGCATGCGCTGTCTCCTGCTGTGGGCTCGATGCGGCATCGCCACCGCCCCGGTGGCGGCCAATATAAACCCCGCGCAGGATCAGGTGCGCAGCTTGCGTCCGAGCAATTGCTCGACCTTCGCGGTCTTGGCCTGCAGCCGTCCGCCAGGCCCGTCGCGCCAGTCGACCTTCAGGTTCAGGCCGATGCGCGTGCAGCCGGCCTGGCGCAGATGGTCGAAGCACGCCTTCACGAGGGCAAAGCTTTCGTCCCACTCGCCCTCGACGATGGTGCCCATCGGCGTGAGCTGGTAGGGCAGCCCGCTCTTGTCGATGATGTCGATGACCTGTGCCACGTAGGCGCTGACACTGTCGCCGTCGGCACGCGGCGAGATCTGGAATTCGAGCAGAACCATGGGTCTTCCTTTTGTTGCGTCTCTTGCTTCTCTTGCGTTTGCTCACATGGCGCCATCGAGGCCCTTCTGGCGCAACGCTTCGGCCAGCCGGCCAGCCCAGCCACCGGGGGGCGCTGCTCGCCCGGCCCGCGTTGCTTCGGCCGCGACGCTCGTCAGGGCGTCCTCACGGTAACGGCGCGCCTGCCCCAGGCCTTCTTCGAAGGCGTTGGTGGCGGCGGTGAGCTCGGCCGGGTCGGCGTCCAGCACGATGACGGCATGCGCCAGCACGACGGGCACACCTTCCACGCGCCGCCATGCCTGTGCGGTGCCCACCAGCTTGCGGCCACCGGCGGCGAGGTTGTAGCGGCCATCGCAGAACGAGCCTTCCACCGGCTGCGGCGATGCAGCCACGCCCAACGCGGCCAGCGTGCGTTCCAGCAACTCGCACAGTTCACGGTAGACCGCATCGGCCTGCGCCGGCTCGGATTGCACCGTGCGCCACAGAAGGCTCAGGTTCCAGAGGCCCGGCCCTTGCGGCACCAGCCCTCCGCCCGATGAACGCACGTGCGCGGGTGTGCCCGACTGCGCGCAGCGCGCCTGCCAGTCGGCCCAGCCCGGCGCGCGCGCGTAGCTGGCCGGCACGGCCCAGCCCGGCTGCCCTTGCCACAGATGCGCTTGCGGCCCGGACCCTGCGGCCACCGCCTGCGCCCAGCCGCGCTCGGCGGCGATGCCATCGGCCAATGGCATGACATGGTGCTCGAGCATGGCAAAGCGTGGCAGCAGCATGCGGCGATGCTAACCAGCCCGCGCCAGGTGCTTCAGAAGGGCCGCATTGACCTCGCTGGCCTTTTCCAGCATGGCCATGTGGCCGGTGTCCGCGAAGCGGATCACCTCGCTCTGCGGCCCCGCGTTGGCGGCCTGCGCGACGGGAATGACCTGGTCGTCCTCGCCCCAGAACACCAGCAGCGGCTTGTCCAGCGCCTCCAGCCGCTCGGCCAGCACGGTGTTCTGCCGGCCTTCGGCGAACAGCGCGGTGCCCAGCTCGGCCAGCAGGGGCTCGATGCCGTCCAGTCGCTTGTACTTGAGCATGTCGTCCACCATCTGGCGGCTGACCAGGGTGGGGTCGGCAAACAGCTGCTCCAGCACGGGCTTCAGGTCGCGCCGCGATTCCGCCTGCACGAAGCCGTCGGTGTAGCCGGTGTTGATCTCGTCGCCCAGCCCGGCCGGGCTGACCAGTGCCACGCTGGCCACGCGCTCGGATGCGTCGAGCGCCAGTTGCAGTGCGATGGCGCCGCCCATCGAATGGCCTACCAGGTGCACCGGGCCTTGAACGCCCGCCTGATCGAGGAAACGCGCGATGAAGCCTGCAAGCGCAGGCAGCGAGGTGCCGGGCAGCTTGGCATCGCTGCTGCCGTGGCCCGGCAGGTCCAGCGCGATGACGGGGTGCCGCTCGGCCACGGCGTCGAGGTTGAACAGCCAGTTGTTCAGGTCGCCGCCGAAGCCGTGGATGAACAGCACCGGCAGACCCCGTTCGGAACCTCGCCTCGCATAGCGGATGCGGATGCCGTCCACTTCGGCGCTTTCGAAGGCGGGGCCGCTGTCCTCGTCGTCGGCACCTGCTTCCGGCACTTCGAATGTAGCGATGTAGGCGTCGATGTCGGCATCGCCCACCTCGGGTTCGGCCATGACGGCCAGCAGCGACTTCACCGGCAGCAGCTCGCCGCTCTGGCCCACGATGCGACGCAGCAGGCCTGCGTCGGCGGCCTCGACCGCGTTCGAGATCTTGTCGGTCTCGACTTCGACGATTGCCTGGCCGACCGCGATGCGCTCGCCTTCCTTCACGAGCCAGTCCTGCACCGTGCCCTCGCGCATCTCCAGGCCCCATTTGGGCATCACGATAGGGGTGATCTGTGTATCGCTCATCTCAGTGCGCTCCCTTGCCCAAGGTGCGGCGTGCGGCGGCGGCGATCTGCGCTGCGCTGGGGATATAGAGATCTTCCAGCGCGGGTGAGAAGGGCACCGGCACGTGCGGCGGCGCGACCATCTCGATCGGCCCCTTCAGCGCAGCGAAGGCCTGCATCGCCACCTGCGCGGCGATGTCGGTGGCGATGTTGCAGCGCGGGCTGGCCTCGTCCACGCACACCAGGCGGCCGGTGCGCTCCACGCTCTCGAGCACCGTGTCCATGTCCAGCGGCGAGAGCGTGCGCAGGTCGATCACCTCGGCTTCGATGCCTTCCCTGGAAAGCAGCGCGGCGGCCTCCAGCGCACGGTGCACCATCAGCCCGTAGGTGACGATGCTCAGATGCTTGCCGTCGCGCACCACGCTGGCCTCGCCGAAGGGAATGGCGTAGCTGGCTTCGGGCACCTCGCCTTCCAGGCCATACAGGTTCTTGTGCTCGCAGAAGATCACCGGGTCGTTGTCGCGGATGCTCTGGATCAGGAGGCCCTTGGTGTCGTAGGGCGTGCTGGGGCACACCACCTTCAGGCCGGGGATGTGGGTGAACAGCGGCGTGAGCATCTGCGAGTGCTGCGCCGCGGCCCGGAAGCCCGCGCCTACCATGGCGCGGATGACTACGGGCGTCTCGGCCTTGCCGCCGAACATGTAGCGGAACTTGGCCGCCTGGTTGAAGATCTGGTCGAAGCACACGCCCATGAAGTCGATGAACATCAACTCCGCAATGGGCCGCATGCCGCAGGCCGCGGCGCCAATGGCCGCGCCCACGTAGGCGCTTTCGCTCAGGGGGGTGTCCAGCAGCCGGTCGCCGTGCTTGGCATGGAGGCCCTTGGTCACGCCGAGCACGCCGCCCCAGGCGTCCTGCTCGCCCTGCGCACCGGCGCCGCCGACGATGTCCTCACCCATCATGATCACGCTCGCGTCGCGCGCCATCTCCTGGTCGATCGCCTCGTTGATGGCGGTCTTCATGCTGATCTTTCTGGCCATGTTGGTCTCCTGGGTTTCTCTTGTTCAGTACTTCACGTACACGTCGGTGGTCAGTGCGGCGGGCGCGGGCTGCGGGGCGGCCTTGGCTTCGGTGCAGGCGCGCTCGATCAGGTCCAGCACCTCGCGGTCGATGGCGGCCAGCTCGTCGGCCTTCACCAGGCTGGCGCCGGTCACGGCATCGGCGAAGTGGCGCAGGCAGTCGCGGTTGGCGCGGATGTGCTCCAGCTCGCCCTTGGCGCGGTAGGTCTGGGCGTCGCCCTCGAAGTGGCCGTAGAAGCGCACCATCTGGCATTCCAGCAACGAAGGTCCGCCACCTTCGCGGGCGCGGCGGATCACTTCGCCCGCGGCTTCGTGCACTGCGAAGAAGTCGGTGCCGTCCACGGTCACGCCGGGCAGGCCGAAGCCGGCAGCGCGGTCCACGTAGCTGTCGACCGCGGTGCCGTAGTCGCGCGAGGTGGCCTCGGCATAGCCGTTGTTCTCCACCACGAAGATCACCGGCAGGTTCCACACCGCGGCCAGGTTCAGGCTTTCGAGGAAGGTGCCCTGGTTGCTGGCGCCATCGCCCACGAAGCAGATGCCGACATCGCTGGGACCGCCTGCCTTCGCGCGGTACTTGGCGGCCAGCGCCGCGCCGCACACCAGCGGCGCGCCGGCACCGAGGATGCCGTTGGCGCCCATCATTCCCTTGGAGAGGTCGGCAATGTGCATGGAGCCGCCCTTGCCGTTGCAGGAGCCGCCGGTCTTGCCGTAGATCTCCTTCATCATGCCCACCACGTCCACGCCCTTGGCGATGCAGTGGCCGTGGCCACGATGGGTGGAGGCGATGCGGTCGCCATCGCCCAGGTGGCTCATGATGCCGACGGCGGTGGCTTCCTCGCCGGCGTACAGGTGCACGAAGCCGGGAATGTCGCCGCGCGCGAAGTCCACGTGCAGGCGCTCCTCGAATTCGCGGATGGTGCGCATGCGGCGATAGGCCGCCAGCAGGGCCGGCTTGTCCAGCGGGAAGGGGTTGTCACTAGGCATGGTGCGTCTCCTTGGGGTGGTGGTAAGTAACGAAGAAGCCATTCAGGCCGCGCTGCACAGCAGGCCGCGCAAGGCGGCCTCATGCAGGCAGCGGCCCACGTCGATGGTGGAAAAGGCGTTCGCGCGCACGCTGATGCGCACGCGTTCGCCGGGGCCGAAAGCGAGCTCGCGCTCTCCATCCAGCGCGACCACGCCGGCCGCATGGCGCGCGATGAAGTCCTGGCCTGGCGGCATGGCCTCGACCTGTTCGATGCCGATGGCGCGCACCATGCCCGGCGCGATGGGCGCGCGCACGATCCGCTTACGGCGCGCAGGCTCGGGCGCCAGATGCACGGCGAGCCCGCCCGGCGCATCGCGTGGCACCGGTTGCAGCAGGCCGCCGATGGAAGAGAGGCCGATGGCCTGCGCTTCGGCGAATGCCAGGTAGACGGCACGCAGTCCCTCGGGCTTCCACAACGCGCGGGCTGCGATGAGGCGTTCGTCGGCCAGCACCGCATCCACCAATGCGATGTCGCAGCGCGTGCCGGCGGGGCTATCGATGCGTACGTCCAGCAGTTTGTTGGAGGCCAGGGCCACCTCGGCAGGCAACCGGCCCGTGGCGTACAGGCCGACGGCGAGGCCGGCAGTGGTGGATTCGCGCAGCTCGGGAAAGGCGTTGTTGGTGCCGGTGGACAAGCCGCACACCGGCACGGTGTCGCGCCAGTCGGCGGTGCCTGCCACCAGCTCGCGCACCACGGCGCGGTGCGTGCCGTCGCCGCCCAGCACCACGATCGCGGTGGCCCCGGCATCGCGCAGCAGTCGCGCGGCGCGGCAGCTGTCCTCCACCGTGGCGACCGGCACCATGTCCAGCAGCTCGACCTGCGCCAGCACATGGCCCTGGCGCTGTTCGCGCGCAAGGTGGCGCGCAAGCATCGCGACCAGTCCGGCGCGGTCCGGCATCATCAGGACGCGCGAAACGCCCGTGGCCGCCAGCGCGGAGAGCAGGCGCAGGACGATGTTCACGCGGTCCGGCAACTGCAGGTTGCCTGCATTGGCAACGATGCGCCGGATGTCCCGTGCGGAGACGGGGTTGGCGATCAGGCCGACGACCGGAGATGCGAAGCTGGGCGCATGTGACATGGCCTCTATTGCGCAATCGGCGTGCCAGAGGCCGGCAAGCAAGTGGCCTTTCCTCTGGCGCCAAGTGGGGGCCTACGGGTTTCCCCACGGGCCAGGGACTGCAGCGATGTGACACGTGTCACTGCACCCTGTGACACGCAATAGCATGTGGGAGCGAAGCGATCCGACGACTGTGCATGCACTCTCGACCGGATGCATTGGCCGAGCATGGAATGGTCGTTCACTCCAGACTGCGATCTGGTACAGGCGCTACCGGGCGAACGTGAGGCGATGGTTACCGCGCATCACGCCATGGCGCGGGTAGGTGGTAAGAACTTTCCCGCGCTGCCGGCCTTCAGGGCAACTGTGGCCGTTCCCCTCGATAGCCCGCCACTCAGAGGACGCGCTACGCACGGCCCGGAGGGGCGCGCTCAGGAGCCCGTGCGTTCGTGGCGGTCGGCAGCTGCGAAGAGGTCGTCCGAGAAGCCGCGGTGGGAGTGGGCCAAGGTCCATGCCCAGTCACGTAGTGCGTCGGCCTCTGCCTTGCGCGTCAAGGGCACGTCGGGGGCCGGCATCTTCCACCCGGTCAACAGGCGCAGAAGCCAAGCCAGCGCGCGACGGGACAGTGCGTTGGGGAAAGACGAGTCGCGGGGCGCCTTGATGGAAAGACCGTTGGCAAGCGTGGTCGACATAGGGAAGGTCCTCTGGAGGGTCGTGATGATGTAGCCCTCAATTTTAAGGGTTAACCCTAGTATTCGCTTTTCTCTGGCTGTGAAGAGGGAGGGATCGTCTGCGTGGAAGCGCCCGGGAGCGCCTGCAAATATGTGACCCACCGCCGTTTTTCTCTCCGTGCCGGACAGCCAGAATCGCGCCTTTTTGCCCGTTGCCCATCCATGCCCGTAAGGGTCTTGATCGACTTCACATCGCCTGATCCCGCCACGCCTGCATTGCGCGGCGCGTTTGAACGTCCGTTCGATGCCACGGCGCGAACAAGGCCAGGCGTTACCTTGACGGACGTGTCTTCTGTGCTATTCCCTGCGGCTCATGAACTCTGAATCCTTGGTACGCAGGTCCGATGCCAGAGATGCGACGGGGGAGGTGCTTCCTGGCGACATCATCACTTCACGGGTTCCATTGGATGCGGGGCATCAGCAGCCGACCGGCAGCACCCAGCGGGAACCAATACCGGCGCACCGAACCCTCGGCGTGACGGATTGGCCCGAATGGATGTTCTTTGCCGTTCTGGCGGTGGTGTTCCTGACGTTCGGAGGCGCGATCTTCCTGGACAAGGAGAGCCGCGAGTTGCCCCGGGCATTGGCGTCCGTCCCGTTGGTGCTCGGCGAGCTTCATCCCCAGATCAGTCATGTCGTGGAGAGCGCGCCGGACGACGGCGCACTCGAAATCACGCTCCTCCAGGCCTCGCCCATGTACCCGGCGAGCGTCGTGGCCGAGTTCGCCAGCGACGCCTTGGTGGTCTTGCAACGGATGCATGAGTTCTTCCCGAAGGTCGGCAATCGGGTTGTTCGATTCGTGGCAAAGGCCCCCCTGCATCCAGCTGATGCTGATTGGGAAGGGCAGGCTCCGGTGTTATCGATCGATTTCGAGCGGAGCGAGGTGCTTGCAAAGGTCGTTGCGCCCGAATTCACCTCCCAGGATCTCCTGAACCACGCGTTGGCGATCCAGTACCTGAACGACGTGAGTGGCCCGCGATATGTGGAGGCATTCTGCCGTGATGAGGTGTCGAGGTCCGCGGAGATCTTCTGCGAGAGGGAATTGGGGGACAGGTAGTGCCGCCCCGCTGCCGCATCGTTCAAACGGATTGGTGGCGGACTGCTTTCCTCGCCGTTTGTTTGTGAATGGAGACAAGAGAATGCCGTTGAAGTTGCTCGCCCGAATGGGCAAGGAATCGCTGCCGATGCTGGTGCGCGAGAACGATTCCATGAACAAGGTGCTTGCGCTGAAGGCTGCTGGCCTGGTGCATGCGCTTGAATCGGAGGATCAGGACGAGATGCTGGTCAACCTGACCGACAAGGGCCGTCGCGCGCTCGAGCCGCAGCGGGAGCCGACAACCGAGTAGGGCGCTGCGAATGTCCGTTGAGCGCCAGCTTGCAGCCTTCAGTGGTCGCCTGCTGGAAGTCCGCTTTTGCTGCCGAGCGAGCGGAAAAGGTGCGGGCGGGCTTCAGCAGACCCGTTCGAACCAGGGGCGGGTGCGGTCATGCATGGCGCTGATCGCGACGACCTCACCCGCTTCAAGCTGCACAGGTGCATCGAAAAGGTAGACCGTGTGCTGCCAGTTCGCCGCTGGCCTGGGGCGGGAGGGATGATTTTCGAACACCACGCCCTGACCGAACTCGAACCGGATCCACTGGATGACGCCGTAGCAAAGGCCGCTCGTCACCGCGGGAATATCAATGCGCTTCCTTTCTGGCGGAAATTGCGATTGCGCCACGAAGTCAAATCGGAAGGCTTCCACGTCGGCACTTAGCAGTACTCGCGGCAAGTCCTCGCGATGGATGGGCCGCTTCTTCGGATAGATGGCGTTGAAGGGGCTCAGGTCGAAGCCGAAGGCCTTGTCCACGTGCAGTTCCGTCCCGAGCTCGTCGCCCGAGACAAGAGCGATCATGAGGCTTCCGCGCGCCGGCAGCACCTCGCCGCCTTCCTTCAGCAGCCGGGCCTTTGCGTCTTCGAGCGCAGGAAGGACATGCTCGCCGAGCAGTTCGCTGGAAAAGATCTCGTGCACCAGCACATCGGCCTTCTCCGGCAGGTCGGTGCCGAGCTGAACCTTGAAGGAAGGTTTCGCCAGGACGCTCACTTGATCCTGGAAGTTGTTGCGCCTGACGATCTCCGAGGCGGTGTGTGCGACCAGGTCGACCGCTTCGCACGTGACGACCTTGCGCGCGCCCAACCTGGCGGCCATCATGGCCAGCAGGCCCGACCCGGTGCCGACCTCGAACACCGTCTTTTCGGGCGTGACGACGGCCTTCAGCCCTTCGAAATAGGCGAGGTTGCGCTCCTCCTCGTTCATCATCGGGACGTGCCAGTAGGGGACCAACTGGCTCAACAGCCAGTCCTTGCCAAACTTGGCGGTCAGGTTGTCCGGACTGACCTTCAGGATGTCGCGACACAGCTGGATCGCTTCACCGCCGCGCTTGAGGTGGAGCAGGCAGACGCTGGCCTTCTGCAAGGTGGCACCGTCGTCCGGCCTTGCCGCGAGTACCGCCTTGTAGTTCGCGGCCGCCTGTTCGGGGTTTCCAGCAGCTTCGTACGTATCCCCCTGGCTGAGCATAAGGTCGATGTCGTTCGGGGCGAGCTGGATCGCGCGCGCGAACGAAACCAGGGCTTCCTCGTAACGCCCGGTCGCCTTCTGGGCGTTTGCGCGGACCGTCCAGGCCGGAACGCAGGCCGGATCGATCTCGATTGCACGGCCTGCGGCGCGCAAGGCGGCATCGAACTCGTGCAATCCGAGCCTGCTCTCGGCCAACCCGGTCCAGCCGCCCGGATCGGCTGGAAACTTGTCCGTGTAGAGGGTGAACGTGCCCGCAGCCTGCGTGAAGTCCTTCAGTTCCCGCTCGCACAGCCCGATGTTGAACAGGACGTCCGCATTTCCCGGCTCGCTCGCGCGAACCTGCACCAGCCACTCGCGCGAGCGCGCGAAATTGCGCTCCATGAGGTGCATCGTCGCGCACAGGCGCTTGAATTCCATCGCCGCGTCATCCTGCGAGCACAGGGCCTCGCATTCCGCAATGGCTTCTGCACGTCGGCCCTCCCTGAACTGCGTCTTCAATACATTGATCTTGGTGTTCATAAGACTGCGTGGAACTGCTGGTACGGGAGGTGCAAAATCATATCCGCGCGCTCATGCTCGGGATGGCGAAGAACGCCCCTGTCGCCCAAGAAAATATGGCCAGGAACGGCATCCCCAGTGTGGTCGTCTTTGGGACGATGTGGCCGGTCCATCCCGCTGAACTACGTGCCAGGCGCAACTTCGAAGAGATGCACATTTCTGTTAACCGCCAATTGCATACGAGAGCCGGCGCGGCCCTGGCCGGCCCGTCGGTGTGGGGCCCGAAGCATCTCGCCGAGCGGATCCGCCTGCCGGGCCGCGGGTCACTGTGAGCTGGATCACCGTCATCTGGTCCATGGTCGCGGCGGCGTGCCTCACGCTCGCCGGGGTGCTGCTGCCGGTCTGGGTCAGAGATCGCACGGCCAGACCCTACTTCTTCTTTTCGCTCATGGCCGTGGCGACCACGGGCTTCGTGTTCTGCGACTTGCGGATGATTCAAGCGCAGACCCCCGAAGAGTTCAGCTCCGCGGTGAAGTGGATCCATGTGCCGATCTGGTTCTTGCTCGTGTCGCTTGTCGCCTTCGTACGCGTATACCTGAACGCTGGTCGCCCGTGGCTCGCGTGGAGCGCCATCGGGCTGCGCACGATCTCGCTGCTGCTCAATTTCACGACGGGACAGAACCTCAACTACAACGAGATCACCCAACTCCGGCGCGTTTCGTTTCTCGGCGAGCTCGTGTCTGTTCCCGTGGGCGTGCCGAATCCATGGATGCTGGTCGGGCAGTTGGGCGTGCTGCTGATTCTGATCTACGTGGCCGACGCCAGCGTCACCGCCTGGCGTCGCGGCAACAGGCGCACGGCGCTCAGGGTCGGAGGCATCCTTGCGCTTCTGCTGCTCGCTGCCGCGGGGCAGTCCGCGCTCCTGGTGTGGGGCGTCATCAAGGCGCCCACCACGCTCAAACTGGTCTACCCCGGGATCATCGTCTTGATCGGGTACGAGGTGAGCAGAGAAGTACTTCGGGCGTCGCAGCTCGTCCACGAGTTGCGCGAAGGCGAACAGCGCATGAATTTGGCCGCCGAGGCTGCAGACGTTGGGATCTGGGTCCGGGATTTCGCGCGGAAGGACTTCTGGGCCAGCGCCAAGTGGCGCGAGTTGTTCGACTTTGCACCCGCGCAAGAGGTGGACCTGGAGCGAATGCTGACGAAACTTCATCCGGATGATCGCGACCCGGTCCGGCAGGCTCTGGCGAAGGCGGTCGCGGACGGCGGCGAGTACGCGTCGGAATTTCGCCTGGCGCTGCCGGACGGCCGCGTCCGCTGGATTGCGGCGCAAGGCCGGGTCGACCTCGACGCCGATCGGCGGCCAATTCGCATGCGCGGCGCCTGCACTGATTGCACTGGGCGCAAACAGGCGGAGCGGGAAATGCTGCAGCTGCGGCACGAGATCGTCCACGCGGGGCGGGTCTCGGTGATGGGCCAGTTCGCCTCCGCGCTGGCGCACGAAATCAACCAGCCGCTCGGTGCGATCCAGCGCAATGCGGAGGCGGCATCGATCCTGCTGCAGGCGGGCTCGCCGGACCTTGACGAGATCCGCGCGATCGTCGACGACATCCTCAGCGACGATCAACGTGCCGGCGCAGTCGTCGACCGCATGCGCGCGCTGCTCAGGCGACGCGAGATCGAGATCCAGCCGCTCGACGTGGACGAGCTCATCGGCGACGTTGCGGCGCTCTCGCGTCCCGACGCCGCGGCGCGGCAGGTGAGTCTGGTGCTGGAGATCGCAGACGACGTGCCGCCGGTCCTTGGCGACCGTGTACATCTTCAGCAGGTATTGCTCAACCTGATCTCCAATGGCATGGACTCGATCGACGAAGCGGGCAGGAAGGTCCGGCGCATCGCCGTGAGCGCTGTTCGCGACGGGGCACGAGCCGTGGAGATTGCGGTGAGCGACAACGGCGTGGGCATCCCCGCCGACAGGCTCGAGCAGATCTTCGGTTCATTCTTCACCACCAAGCCGGCGGGAATGGGCATGGGCCTGTCGATCTCGCGCACCCTCGTGGAGACACATGGCGGTCGGCTGTGGGCGGAGAATCTCGATGATGGTGGGGCGAGGCTTCGCTTCACGCTGCCGATTTCCTCGCAGGTGCCCTCGGACGCGGCGACGGAGGTTGCCGCGACATGAACGCGACTTCATCCACGGTCTACCTCGTCGACGATGATGTGTCGTTCCTCACGGCCACGTCGCGACTGCTGCGAGCCAGCGGATTCGCGGTGCAGACCTTCCAGTCCGCGCACGATTTCCTCGCGCATTCCGTCGCCGACGCGCCGGGTTGCGTGGTGGCTGATCTGCAGATGCCCGGATTGAACGGACTGGATCTGCAAGCGGCGCTCGCCCAGGCATCCAATCCGATGCCGCTGCTCTTTCTGAGCGGCCAAGGCGATATCGCCTCGACCGTGCGCGCGATGCGCGGCGGTGCGGAGGACTTCCTGGAGAAGCGCGCGCCCATGGAACAGCTGCTCGACGCTGTGCGGCGCGCCCTGGCGCGCAATGCGCAGGAACGCGAGGAACGAGCCCGGCGACTTGCGCTGCGCGAGCGCTTCGACGCGCTTTCGGCCCGCGAACTCGAAGTACTCTCCCATGTCCTGCGGGGACGGCTCAACAAGCAGATGGCCAGCGACCTTGGCATTACGGAGCGAACCGTAAAGTTGCACCGCACGGCGATCATGACGAAATTGGGGGTGCGATCGGTCGCGACACTCGCGCGACTGACCCAGGAGGCCGGTGTCATGCCCGCCGACGCGCCCACCTTCCCTTAGGGGCAGTAGACGGGCGGCGCCGCGACGCCCACAGTGTGCACACGGACTTTCGATGAGCACCCAGCCTCCTATCTACGTCGCGGTCATCGATGACGATGAAAGCCTCGGCCGATCGCTCGGACGGTTGCTGCGTGCGTCGGGCATGCAGCCCATCACCTATGTGTCGGCGGAGGCATTCCTCGCGGACACGAAGCCGCCCCGGTTCGATTGCCTGGTGCTCGATGTGCAGCTTGGCGGTATGTCCGGCATCGCACTCGCCAGGCGCCTGGTCGCGGAGGGGGGTGGGAACCCGCCTTTCATCTTCATCACCGCGCACGACGATCCGGAAACGCGCGCCGGTGCGCAGGCCGCGGGCTGCGCTGCCTACTTTCGCAAGAGCGATTCCGGCGTCCGGGTTCTCGAGGCCATCCGCCGCCTGACGACCTGATGGCCATCGCGGGCAGGCGCCTGCAACTTCCCCTTCGGGCAGTAGACGCCCAGCAAGCCCAAGGCCACAGTGCATACAGGATTCGCATGAGCAAAGGGGAGAAACATGCCAAAACTCATCCTGATGGAGCACCCCGGGAAGACCCGGCAGGTGTCGCTGGGACCACATGAAACGAAGATCGGGCGCGCCTCGACCAACGACATCGTGATCGACGTGAACCAGGTGAGCCGCGTGCATGCGTCCATCATGGTCGGTCCGGCGTTCGTCACCCTGAGGGATCTTGGCAGCCGCAACGGCACGTTCGTGAACGGCGTCAAGGTCGAAACGCTGGTTCTGGCGAACGGCGACAGCATCAAGATCGGCGAGTGCGAGATGCGCTTTCTAGCCAACGACCAGGAATACAGCCAGGTTGACGCGCTGCGCCTCCTGACGGTTCCCGGCCTGCTGATCGACATCGACGGGGCGGCGAATCCGTTGCACGGCCAGAAGCGCTGATGTTGCGCAGCGTGCGTGGCCCTGTGCGGGGAAACGGGTGGGAAATCTGTGCAAGGCCGATGCGGCCACGCATGAACGTCGCCTCGAAACAACGATGACATTCAAGGAACTGCGCATCAGTGGGCCGGACTTTGCGCCCTATGTCCTTGGCGAACCGATGTACGTCCACGACCGAAGCGTTCAACTGGGAACTCTTGATCCCATTCACGTGACCCGAGCTGGAACGAACGTTCATATTGGCCGATTCATTGCCACGAGATTTCTCAAAGCCGGAAAGCGGAACATCGATCCCTTGGTGCTCCTCGAGGTCATCTCTTTCATCTCGGAGCGCTTCCTCGCCGTTCAGACCGTGAGCTTTTCCTTGCGCAGCGAAGTCGCATCCTACGAGGATGGCTTGAAGATCGCCTCTGCGCGGGCGGCACTGCTACAACGGATCGGAACGCACCGTGTCACGATCAGCCCACAGCCAGATTCAACAACACCGGGCAACTTTGTGGTCCATGGGGTGTGGGCGTACAACGAGCTCAATCTTGCGGCGCTTGGCCAATGTCTCAAGCTTGAGCGGGAGATCTACCGCGACTGCGAAGTGCTCGCACCGGAAGCCCGGCGAAGCCTGCGCAGCCGCCTGCGTCGGTTGCTGTCGCGAGACGAAAATTTTTGAACCAAACAAGCGGAGCTTGGCGAGGCTTGTCGAGCGCGAGTGCCGTCCGATTCGCACATCAAGGTCGGCGATCAAGACAGGAATACCGCGCTGCAGCCTATGGCGCGATTGCCGCCAACAACTTCGCGGTACGTTCGGCACCAGCGTTATTTTTCGCCGCGACCGCCACGTCGTGGGCCCGGGCCCAATAGTCTCTGGCAAGTTCTGGCTTGTTCGTGGACGCATGCCCCAGCAGCAGCAGATCCTGATAGATCTTCTCGCTCGCGCCCGCAGCCTTGTCCATCTTCAACGCTTCCTGAAGCAGAGGCACTGCAGCGGCCGGCGTCCTCAAGGCGATGTAGGCGCTCGACTGCAGACGCAGTGCGTTCGCCCGTTCCAGCGCATCGTCCTTGGCCAGCGCGCTGTGGGCCTGTTGCGCCAATCGCAACCCCTCCTCGGCACGACCGGCATTCAAAGCCATGTAGGCCTTCAGATTGAGGATCTTTCCCTTCACACTGCAACTGCTGCCGCAGAGGGCCCCAGCCCGATCGAGCGATTGTTGGGCGCTGGCAGGATCGCTCGCCTGCACGGCCATCGCGCGCCTCAATGCGGCTTCAGCGCGCCGGTCCGCGCTGAACGCGAGTCGTGGTTCTTCCAGCACCATGTCCAGTTGCTTGAGCGCCTCGTCCTGGCGACCCAGACCGACATAGACCGTGGCCAGGTTCAGCCGTGCGGCTGCGATGGCGTCATCGTCCTCGACCGACTGTGCGATCACGAGGGCTTGCTGGAAAGACACCAGGGCGCGCGGCAGATCGCCGGCCTTGACGCGATCCATCCCCTGCGTGCTGGAGCCCTGGGCCTGGATCTGCGCAGCCGAGCGGGCGGGCGCCGTCGAGCACGCCCCAAGCAGGACCGCTCCCGCTACACACAGGACGCAGGCGATCAGTCGGCGCGCGCGGCTCATGGCGCTTCTCCAGGCAGCGGCAGGCCGCCGATGCTGTCGATCGGCAATGACTGCGGCGTGGTGGGCGTGCCCGTCAACATGCTGATCGGCCAGGTCTGACGCGCACTGCTCACCATCTGGTTCGTCTGCGTTGCGGCGGCCTGCACCTGGTCGAGCACGCCTGGCAGCTTTTCGGAAGCCTGCGCCACCATGGCCTGCACGTCGGCGCTGGCCTTCTGTGAGGTTGCCGCAGCCTGCTGCACCTTGTCGATTACCGCCGGCGCTGCCTGCTCCACGACTTCGATGGTGCGGCTGGCCCTTTGCATCGTCGCCACGGCGCCGCTCTCGATGGTCTTCACGGTCTGCCCGGTCTGATCGATCACCTCGCCGGTCTTTTCGGCGATGGCGGGCATCTTCGACACGACGTCCTGGCCTGCCTTCAGGGTCTGCTGGAAGGCTCCCTCCGGATCCGTCAGGCTCTCGGTCAGTTTGCGCGCGTCAGCGATCACGGGCATCCATGCCGCCTGCATCTCCTGCAAGAACTGGCCGCCATCCTTGTTGCGCTCGAAAGCAAGCAACTCGCCGGGATCGAGAGGTTGCGTGCGGCCGCGCGGGGGCACGAGGTCGATCGTCGGCTGGCCGATCGTGGTGTCCTGGATCAATCGCGCGCGGGTTCCCTTCGACAGGCCTGCCATGTAGCCGTGATCAATGCCCAATTCGATCCTGGCGCCTTGGTCATTGGACTGCGCCGTGGGCAACTCGATCTTGCGAACGCTGCCGATGACGACCCCGCGCGTTGTTACCCGCATGCCCTCGGCGATTCCGGCCGCATCGGGCGCTTCGACGTAGAGGCGCTGCTGGGGACTGAACGACCACCGCTGCTGGTAGGCGATGTAGGCCAACAGTGCGGCGACAAGCGCAATGAGAGCAATGACGGCGGCAGCGTCGCGCCTCGAACCGGGCTTGAACATTGACATTCTCCGGCAGTCAATAGGGCCACAGGGGTGGATCGAACTACGCCACGCACTGTAACCGCCTGAGTGAGATTCCAGGGTGGGGAGCAGGTGCGCGCACTGCCGATGCGTCGTCTGGAGTGCCGGGCTTCACGACACGAAGGTCCAATAGCCAGAGTTCGATCCACCGGAAAGTGTCTTCACAGTAGATTTACATCTCGATACAGTTGTATCCATCAGCCCGACTTGCACGATGTCTTGCATGGCGATGACTGCCGTTTCCACGCGCTGTCATTGAGCAACTTCCGATCGCCGTTGCGATCGTTGGCGACCATGGAAAAGCATCCGAGGCGTCCAACTCTTCCCGAGGTGAAAAGACAACGGCTATGCAATCTCCAGATCTAGAAACCGTCAAGAAGGTCAGAGTCGCGCTGCAGCAGGTGATCTCGGCGCGTGAGCATGGCGTTCAGGCTGTGCCGTACTTCGCCCCAACCGACATTGGCACGCTCCCTTCCTACGAGCGGGAGAGAGAGCTGAATGTCAAGGAAGAGACCGACTACGGGAATCGTGTGCGCGCTGGCGTCCACATGACGCTCTCCGCAGCAGTTTCGGCGCTTGAAGTCGCAGAAGCGCTCATGGAGAACTTCGACATCGTGGACGCCAAGGATCGCAAGCGCGAGTTGATTCGATGCTCGCTGAATGCCCGAGTCGCAAGGGATGCAGCGGCCGAAGCTGCGGCAGTCTTGTCGGGACAGCAGGCACCCAAGTCCGATGCGATGGTGGAGATCAAGCGGCTGAAGTCGGCACTCTTTCAGCGATTCGGGATCGGCGAGCAGGAGAACGCATGATTGGCAATCTTTCGAAGCAACTGATGAACGCACGCGCCTTGGCCCGCTGGATTCTGGGGGCGGCCGTCGCGAGCGCCATGGTGACGAGCGCCGTCGCCGCCGACATTGTGGTGGGGCAGGTAGCGCCGCTCACGGGCTTGGAATCCAAGCAGGGCCTGAGCTACGCGGCCGGCCTGCGGCTCGCTTTCGACAGCGTCAACAAGCAAGGCGGCGTGAATGGCAATACCTTCACGCTCGCGCGCGTCGATGATCGCAGCGAGCCCGCGTCCACCGTCGAGCAAACGCGCAAGCTGGTCGCGGAGCAACGCCCGCTCGTGCTGGCCGGCTACTTCGGCGGCCGCAACCTGGCGGCGCTCCTGGCCTCCGGCATTCTGGACCAGCAGCGCCTGGCGCTCGTGGGCTATCGCACGACCGGGATTCCGCCCGCGCATCCGCTGCTGTTCAACGTGAGGGCCGACATCCGCGACGAGCTGGCCAAGCTCACCGAGCACTTGGCGACCCTGGGCATCACCCGTCTAGGCCTGCTTCACGAGGCCGGAGCCGACGCAGTGGTTGCGGCGGCCGACGAGGCGGCCGGCCGGGCAAAGGCCACCTTCGTTACTCGCGCCTCTTATGCGCCGGACAGCAAGAGCACCGCGCCCTTGGTGTCGGCGTTTCTCAAGACCCCGCCGCAGGCCATCATCATGGTGGCCAACGGCGCCGTCACGGCGGCCTTTATCGAGCGCTATCGCATGGAGGGCGGCGCGGCACAACTCGTCGCGTACTCCGGCGCTGAGGTCGAGCAGCTGTCGCAGCGACTGGGCGAGGAACAGATGAAGGGCGTCGTCATCTCGCAGGTCACGCCCAACCCGTACAAGAACAGCAGCCGCCTCACCCGTGAGTTCGCGGAGGCCGCCAAGGCGCAAAAGCTCGACATGCCGGTCAGCTACGTGATGATGGAGGGCTACATCGCGGGCCGCGTGATCATCGAGGCAGTGCGGCGGCAGGGACGCGCGCCTACGCGCGAAGCAATGACGAGCACGCTTAGCGCCTTGAACGACTACGACCTCGGAGGCTATGTCGTCGGGTTCAGGCCCGGCGCGAGGGCCGGCTCGAAATATGTCGAGCTGTCGATCATCAGCAGCGAGGGCAAGATTCAGCAATAGGGCGATCGACGGGCATCGAGCCCCTCTTCGTTCCAGAAGGTCCCGTTCATCTCGCTCGCCGCGTCTTGATGACGGCTTGCTTCGCTTGCCTGGCAAGGCTATCCGTTCTGTGCACGGCGGCCAGGCGCCGGCGCGCAGCCCCGCGCTGCGAGAAGAATCTACAAACTTTTGAACTACACTGGGCCCGGCAAAAGTCACAACCCTTTCCCCATCGACGATCTGACGTGAAAAAGGAGCTGCGCAAACTCGCGCAATCGCACGGACTGATGGGGCGGCAAAAGGCAATGCAGGCTGTGACCGTCCTTCGCATGTACCGCAAGGATCCCAAGGCCAACGACTTCTTGCAGCACGAGGCGGAGCCCATACTTCGCAAGGTGCTCTACCACCTGCGCCAGGCTGCCATCCTCGAAAGTCTGGCTGAACGTGATGCGACGCAGCCTTTTCTGCCATCGCCAGGGGTTACGCATTCCGGCCGCGAGTGATGGGTCATGTGCGGCTGGGATTCAGAGCTTTTTCAGGTTGGCGTCAAGGGCACGGTAGGCCGGCTGCGGCCTTTGCCTAGTGGCGTGACGATCGTCCACGCGGTTGCACGTCAATGGCACCCACGCAGATCAAGATCACAGGGCCGCACGGATCGCCGTTCAAGTTCGGTCGGCTGCATGCGGGGACCTCTAGTTACGGGTTGCAACATTCTTCATGTGAGCGACGTGACATTTGATGGGCGAAGGGCGTTGTAGGTAGGCAAGGGCGGTGTTCGCCCGTACAGGAGCCCCACAGTGAGCCTCAATCGTTCCTCCTTTCTCAAACTGGCCGCAGTTGGTGCCGTGGCCGCCAGCGCACTCTTCGCAGCCTCGGCCAATGCGGGCGCGAACTGGTCTGTTGGCATCGACGTACCGGGCGTCGCAATCGGCGTTGCCGAACCGGGCCCCGTGCGCTACTACCAACCCGCGCCGGTCTACTCGGCGCCCGCGCCCGTGTACTACGAGCCGGCACCGCGCGCGTACTACCCGCCACCGGCCTACTACCGACCGGCGCGCGTGTACGACGTGCAGCCAGGGCCGGGCTACTGGCGGGGTGAAGCGTGGCGCCATCACCATCGCGACTGGGATGATCGCGGCGAACGGAACTATCGTTACTGAGACGCTGAATACCCCGGGGGCCAGGCCATCGCCGGCTGCGCCGGGGTCGTGACATCGCGACGCGGCGCCGTCGCGATTCCAGGCGACTTCGCGCCGTGAGGTCTGCCCGCCGTGCGCTTTTCGCTTCGTGCGAGGCCGCTTTCGGTGTTCAAGACAGACCTTGGGCAGGCGCGTTTTTCCTCGCATGGCATAGGCCGTCCGTCCGGTACCTCGTGACTTCAATGAAGCCTAGATTCCCAATGGCGCTGCCACGATGGAACCAGGTCATTGGGCGTCAAGACTGACGTCCGACAACGAGGGAACTCCGGATCGTCAAGGCGTGGAGAAGCCCATGAAGAACACTGCGATCACCTCCATCGCCCTGGTCTTGGGCCTTGGCTTGCAGATACAGGAATCCATTGCCCAAGGAGGCAGTCACTCCGCCACGGGCAAGACCGGTACCACGGCCATCAAGCAAGGCCCCGCGATGGAGGCTGTCGATGCAGGTGGCCATCGGACACCCATACCCGCGTCGAGCGGTTTCACATTCAAGACGGAAAAGGCAGGACCGGGCGAAAACGTTCTGGACGTCACGCGGCGCAACGGCTATCTCAACGACGCGGCGACCGTGAACGCGATCAAACGCTGGAATCCCGAGGTCAAGTCGCTGACACGGGAGGTCGGGGATGGCAAGCCCGTGCATCTCGTGAGTCCCATCCAGGATCTGCCCGACCGAAAGGTGGCCGTGTCGCCAAAGGCGGCCGCGGTCAGCCCGGAGGTGTTCAGGTACCAAGGCGTCGAGATCCAACGCACTCGCGCGATGGTGAGCAATGCAAGCCTGAAGGATGCAGACAAGGCGCGGCTGCTCGGGGCAACGGATCAGGTTGAACGCGCAAATGCCATCTTCGCGGCCAATGCAGCGAGGATGTCTCCGCGGCAACGCGTTCTCGCAGAAGCCCAGGTCGAACTCGCCGGAAAGACGCTGCGAAACGCGGACTCTTCGGCATTCGCAGATGCGACCAGACGCCAGTCGACGCTTGGAGCCGTCGACACGATCGCAGCCTCGACCGAGAGTTTTGCGCGGGCCGTGTCCCTGCCGCCGCGCAAGCTCACCGTGATCGTGAAGCCGACGCCTCAAGGTCGTCCAGCGGAGGCCATGGACGTCTATGTCATCCCGAGGGGCTTCATGGTGGCCGGTGATCAACTTGACCTCTCGAAGATCCGACGGATTCTCGAGACCCTCAGCTTCACGACGCCGACGTCACCGGCGAGCGGAGAACTGGAAGCCGGCATCCCGTATGCGGTCTGGATAGGGCCGCGCAACGCCTTCGACTCGATGGCCCGCCTGATTCAGGCTCAGGGGGTCAGGAACAGCAGATCGGTCGATGCGACCAGGGCTCAGCTTGACGACCTGGTGTTCGAAGCATCCGACAAGGTTGTTGGCCCCTGAGCGATGGAACTCAAGCGTATCGCCACGCTCATCGCTTCGGGCGCGGCGGTCGTGGCGGGCGTGCTTGGCCTGTTTGGGGCCTTCCTGAAGCATCTGGTGCCACCCGTGTCCAGCCTGTCACCGCTTCAGGCCCTGGGGCTGGCTTCCCTGGCGTCACTGCTGTTGTTGTTCCTGGTGGTCTTGAAGCTGCCCGCGAGGCCCTCGTCGGTCGAACGACATCGCCTCGCCGCGGTCGCGGCGAAAGTCGGCCTCGGCGCCCTCGTTCTTCTGTTCATTCACATGTGGGCCATGAACACCTTCGTCTTTGCATATCCTCCTGCGGAACTCGGCACGCCAGAACTTCACGTTCGCGGGACCTACACCAGCTATGCAAAGAAGCTGATTCACGAGATGACGTTGTCCGGGGCAATCAGGGAGTCCGGAGGGCTGGAGAAGGCCGAGGAGAACGAGATCCTCTGGACGGAGGAGTCTCGCAAGAACATCGAGCTCATGCTGACGGCGAGCTATACGGTCTCGATCGCTCTTTTCAGCCTGTCCCTGTTTATCCTCGTCGTGACAGCCATATCGGCGCGCCGGGCCCAGTGACTGCTGCCAGCGCAACCGGATCAGAGCGAGACTGGGTCGGTCTCCGATCTCGCGTTGCGGCCGCGCTGCCTAGGCGTGCAAGGGCGCGGCATGAGCCGTATCGAGGCTCCTCTCGCCTCTCGGGCCGCGGGCCCAACATCTGCCCCCGGGCAAAAAAGAGGAAGTGGGGGCGTCGCGCAGCAGCGAGAGAGGTGGTTCGGCCTTGTCCATGGTCTCCTAGTAAGCCTCATGGCCACGATATGACATGTATGCCATCTCGAGACTTCGTCGATACTACGATGTTTCCGGTATGATGGACAAATGGAAGAACGCGACGTCATTCAATCCCTTGCAGCTCTTGCCCACCCGCTGCGCCTCCAGGTTTTCCGGGCCTTGGTGGTGACGGGGCAGCAGGGCCTTACGCCGGCTGTGATGCAGGAGGCTCTGGGAGTGCCGGCGACAACGCTGTCGTTCCATCTGAAGGAGCTTGCCTCTGCCGGCATGGTGACCCAGGAACGAGCCAGCCGGAACATCATCTACCGGGCCGCTTTCGAGCGGATGAATGGCGTCCTGGGGTACCTCACCGAAAACTGCTGCCAAGGCGAAGAGTGCCTCGTCGACGCGGCGACATCCTGCAAGTGCTGAACCCAAGAAGGAGCGACAAATGAAGCGATTTCACGTCCATGTACACGTCAACGACCTGAAGGCGAGCATCGCCTTCTACTCGAAGCTCTTTGCAGCTGAACCCGCCCGCGTCGAGGCGGACTATGCCAAGTGGATGCTCGAAGACCCGCGTATCAACTTCGCCATTTCGACGCGCGGCGAAGCCGCGGGTGTCGACCATCTCGGGTTCCAGACCGACGACGCGGAAGAACTCGCCGAGTTGAAGGCCCGTGCGACGGAGGCCGACATGGCGCTTTTGGACCAAGGCGAGACCAGCTGCTGCTACGCGCGCAGCGAGAAGCACTGGGTTACCGACCCGCAGGGCATTGCCTGGGAACACTTCCACACCCTGGACAACATTCCGGTGTTCGGCGAGGGCAGCAAGGAGCCAGCAGCAGCGCAGGCGCCTGCGTGTTGCGCGCCCACCTCTCGCGGCAAGCCTGTTGGTGTGGCCGTCAAGCCTGCCTCCACCTGCTGCTGAAGTCAGGGATATTGGAACGCGCTGAGCCATGACCATCAACGTACTCATCCTCTGTACCCACAACTCGGCACGCAGCGTGCTGTCCGAGGGGATGCTCAACCATTGGGCCAAGGCGCTCGGCAAGGACGTGCGGGCGTTCAGCGCAGGCAGCGCACCAAGCGGTCGCATCAATCCTCGCGCCCTCGAGGCACTCCAGACTGCCGGGATAGAGACCGAGGGCTATCGAAGCAAGAGCTGGGACGAGTTCACCGGCGATGCGGCGCCGCAGATGCACATCGTCATCACCGTGTGCGACAGCGCGGCGGCCGAACAATGTCCCTATTGGCCAGGTAGCCCGGTCAAGGTCCACTGGGGGTACCCGGACCCCTCGAACGCCCCGGAGGCCGACAAGGCGACCGCCTTCGAACTCACGCGCCAGGCCATCGGGTACCGCATGTTGCAACTCCTGGCACTGCCGCTGGCCGACCTTGACCATGCAGAGTTGCAGGCCGCGCTCACCCGCATCTCGAAAAACTAGTGCTCTGATGACCACCTCCACCATCGCAGCGGCGGCGCCGCCCAGGCCCGCCATCAGCTTCTTCGAGCGTTACCTGACCGTATGGGTGGGCCTGTGCATCGTCGTCGGCGTCGCCCTGGGCCAAGTCGTGCCGGGCTTCTCGAAGGAAGTGGCCAGCCTCGAAGTGGCCCGGGTCAACCTTCCGGTGGGTCTTCTCATCTGGGTGATGATTATTCCGATGCTGCTGAAGATTGACTTCGGTGCCCTCGGGCAGGTCACTTCTCATTGGCGCGGCATCGGCGTCACGCTGTTCATCAACTGGGCGGTCAAGCCGTTCTCGATGGCGCTGCTGGGCTGGTTTTTCATTCGCCATGTCTTTGCGCCGTACCTTCCCGCCGAACAACTCGACAGCTATGTGGCGGGACTCATCCTGCTCGCAGCGGCTCCATGCACTGCGATGGTTTTCGTGTGGAGCCAGCTCTGCAAGGGCGACCCGTACTTCACGTTGTCCCAGGTCGCCCTCAACGACGCCATCATGGTGGTTGCCTTCGCGCCAATCGTCGCGCTGCTGCTGGGCCTTTCGTCCATCACCGTTCCGTGGGACACCCTGCTGGTCTCGGTAGGCCTCTATATCGTCGTGCCGGTCATCCTCTCGCAGCTCTGGCGCAAAGCACTTCTGCGCCAAGGAGTCGGGCACTTCCAGGCCGTGACTGCCAAGCTGGGCCCGTTCTCCATTTCGGCACTGCTGCTGACGCTGGTCCTGCTGTTCGCGTTCCAGGGAGAAGCCATCCTGAAGCAGCCATTGGTCATCGCGCTGTTGGCCGTGCCAATCCTCATCCAGGTCGTGTTCAACTCTGGCCTGGCCTACGTGCTCAACCGCAAACTCGGCGTGAAGCACTGCGTGGCCGGGCCCTCTGCCTTGATTGGCGCAAGCAACTTCTTCGAGCTGGCCGTGGCCACCGCCATCAGTCTGTTCGGCTTCCAGTCCGGCGCTGCGCTGGCCACCGTGGTCGGCGTTCTCATCGAGGTGCCGGTGATGCTTGCCGTCGTGGCTGTCGTGAACCGCACGCAAGGCTGGTACGAAGCCGGGCAGCCTGCAACTTGAACAGCGCACCATGTCCGAAGTCACGCCCCTCAAAACCCCCGTGTCTTTCCCAGCTCTCGACGTCGAGCAGTTCGACCCGCCGACGTCGGAGCGACTGCGCGTGGAGGCGCCCTCGCGCCACAAGCCGCGCTTTCTGATGCTCTACGGCTCCCTGCGCGAACGCTCCTACAGTCGTCTGGTGACCTTCGAGGCAGCCAGACTCCTGGAAGCAATGGGAGGGGAGGTCAGGATATTCGACCCCGCGGGCTTGCCCCTCCCCGATAGTGCGCCGGACACTCACCCCAAGGTTCAAGAGTTGCGCGAGCTGACGCAGTGGGCCGAGGGAATGGTCTGGACCTCACCGGAGCGGCATGGCGCGATGACCGGCATCATGAAGGCGCAGATTGACTGGATTCCACTGGCCTTGGGCGCTGTTCGTCCCACCCAGGGCAAGACGCTGGCCGTGATGCAGGTTTCGGGCGGCTCGCAATCCTTCAATGCCGTGAACCAGATGCGTGTGCTCGGGCGATGGATGCGCATGGTGACCATCCCCAACCAGTCGTCGGTCGCCAAGGCGTTCCTGGAATTCGACGAGGCCGGCCGGATGAAGCCCTCCAGCTACTATGACCGCATCGTCGACGTGATGGAGGAACTCTTCAAGTTCACGCTGCTGACCCGCGATGTCAGCAGTTACCTGGTCGACCGATACAGCGAACGCAAGGAAAGCGCCGCCGAGCTCTCGAAGCGAGTCAACCAGAAGTCCATCTGAGCCGAGCACCATGTCCGACGTCGTTATTCGACCAGCGAAAGAGTCGGACTGGCCTGCGGTAGCAGAGTTGCTGCGGGTCCGTGCGCTTCCGTTGGACGGGGCACAGGAGCACCTGAGCGGGTTCTTGCTTGCAATTGCCGATGGTGCCGTGGTGGGCACCGCTGGCCTCGAGACATACGCAGATGCAGCGCTGCTACGCTCGGTCGCGGTGTCGCCCGCTTTTCAAGGGAAGGGCATCGGCCGCGCCTTGGTCGAGGCTGTCCATTCGGAAGCGCGTCGACGCGGCGTCAAGAATCTGTGCCTGCTCACAACGACCGCAACGGGGTACTTCTCGAAGATGGGATTCTTGACCGTAGCTCGAGGCCAGGCACCAGCAGGACTGCTAGCTTCGGCCGAGTTCCAGGGCGCTTGCCCGAGCTCTGCAGTGTTCATGTCACGAGAGGTTTGAGGATTTGAATCTCCAAACGGGCCACGTTCTGAACTAGCTACGCGTTGCGGCCTTAGCGGCACCGAGCCAAACCAGCTGTTTCCATTTTGCGAAGCAGGCGTTCAACCCCTTCATGCACTTCATGTGGTGCGCATGGGCATCCGGCACGGACTATTGGCGAGCGTTCTTCTGCATGTACGCGACGATAGATTTCATTTCCTTTTCAGTCGGTGCCTTGATGCCAGGCCAGCCGCTGTTCATACGGATGTGCATTCGCTGAGTTACGGTCGACCATTCCTGGGCGGTATGCAGCGTGGGCGCAGGTGCAGCGTGGCACTGGACGCAATAGGTCGAGACCAGTTTGGCGCCTGCTGACTTCGCTTCCGGCAGTGGGTTCGAACTCGGCGGCGGGCCGCCCCCCATCATCCCCCCACCCATCATTCCGGGGGCCGTCATCATGCCTGGGCCCATCATCCCGCCGCCCCACATCCATCCCCTGCCGCGCATCGTCTGAATGCTCTGATACATGCCTTGCCAATGCTCCTGCATGAGCCGTTGGCGCTCCTCGGGGTCGGTCGTCTGCGCAATCTTGCTCATCTGCTCTTGCATCCGCTGCGTGTAGTCGCGCATCTGCTGGTTGTATTGGTCGGGCGTCACCCCCTGGGGTAGGGGCCACGATCCTCCGCCTCCCATCATCCCGGGCCCCGTCATCGACCACGGGTGTCCCTTCATCCACGGATAGCCCATGCCCCACCGGTCGTGCATCTCGCCCATGTAGCCTTGCATGCTCTGCCAGTGCTGCTGCATCAGCTGCTGGCGGGCGGCAGCGCCTGGCGAGGCGTCGAACTGGTCCAACTGCTTTTGCAGCATCTCAACCTGCCGCTGAAGTTCGCTCACCTGCGCATCGGTCGGAGCGGACGGAGTGGATGTCATGGCGGGAGCCTGCGCTTGAGCCAGAACTGGTGGCCCGACGCTCATCAGGCCGGTGAGCAACGCGGCGAGCGCAATTCCGTGCGACATGGTCATGACCGTCACTCCTCGATGGTCGGCTCGACAGCATCGTCCACCGTCGTGCCGCAACTTGCACCTGGCCGAGCTGCCAGTCAAGAATCCAGCCGAAGATACGCCGCTCAATGCGCCAGCGATTGATGCAAGTCAAGGCAAGGCCGCTGCTGGCTGCCTTTCCTCCACCAGCCAGGCCAAGACGTCATCCGCCTTTAAAGCATCGCGGGTGTTGAAGGTCCAGTGCAAGCTTGTCGTGCGACCGGGCCATCAACGGCACGGCCCAATGCAAAGCAGATTCCTGGTCGACCACGTCCTGCCTGGTCGGAGACAATTCATCATGACCCCGCCGGCTTCATCCACTTTGCGACAGATTCCGGCGGGGGTCTGGGTACTGGGTCTTGTCAGCATGTTGATGGACATCTCCTCAGAGATGATTCACAGCCTGCTTCCTATGTTCATGGTGACATCGCTCGGTACCAGCGTACTTTCAGTCGGGCTCGTTGAGGGCCTGGCCGAATCGACCGCGCTCATCGTCAAGGTCTTCTCTGGCTCCTTGAGTGACTACCTCGGCAAACGAAAGGGATTGGCTGTTGCCGGGTACGCCCTCAGCGCTTTCAGCAAGCCGCTTTTTGCCATGGCGACAAGCTTTGGCGAAGTCGTCACCGGTCGCCTGCTGGACCGCGTTGGGAAAGGGGTTCGAGGGGCACCGCGCGACGCATTGGTGGCTGACCTGGCGCCCAAGCACGTGCGGGGCGCCGCATTCGGCCTGAGGCAATCGCTCGACACAGCCGGCGCATTTGTCGGGCCGCTGGTCGCTGTCGGCCTGATGCTGTTGTGGACGAACGACTTCAGGGCGGTATTCTGGGTGGCGACCCTTCCCGCCCTCCTGGCTGTGGCGCTTCTGTTGTTTGGACTGCGCGAGCCGAAGCGCGACCGGTCCCAGACGAGACCCAATCCCATTCGCCGAGAGAGCCTCAAAAGGCTCCCCGGCGCGTATTGGTGGGTGGTCGCTGTCGGCGCCATCTTCACGTTGGCAAGGTTCAGTGAGGCATTTCTCGTCTTGCGGGCACAGCAGACCGGCATCCCTACAGCCTTGGTTCCCCTGGTGATGGTTGCCATGAGCATGGTCTACGCAGCGTCCGCCTACCCATTTGGGAAACTGGCCGACTCGATGAACCACCGCCGGCTTTTGGCCTTTGGGCTCGTCGTGCTTCTTGCTGCGGACCTTGTTCTCGCCTCCGGCATGAACTGGATTGCATTGTTCAGCGGTGTCGCTCTATGGGGCGTCCACATGGGCATGACGCAAGGCCTGCTCGCCATCATGGTTGCCGACACGGCGCCTGAGGATTTGCGCGGCACCGCGTATGGCGTGTTCAACCTGGTCAGCGGCCTCGCCATGCTCGTCGCAAGCACGTTTGCGGGCGTCCTCTGGGACGCTTTCGGAGCGGCATCGACTTTCTATGCTGGCGCAGGCTTTTGCCTGGTGGCTCTTTTTGTCCTGGGCTGGCAGCCCGGTCAGCGCTCTGAGCGCTCTTGTACAAGGGAACGGTAGCCCGGAGCCCTTGGGAATTGGAGGGTGGTGTCGAAGGGCGGTTCCTGGCCGCATTCTGCATGTCGCGCGACCGGGCCCGTCGGGCCATGCTGGCTGTACGGATTTCTCCGAAGCGGTCATTCGATGAAAAGACCAGACCTGAGCGCTTGACCGCTCTGCCGGTCCCTACAGCCAGCGTCGAACTTTTGCCTGGTACGCCGCATACCCCTCGCCGAATGCGGACCGGAGGACTCTCTCCTCAGGTGCGATCTGGAAGCGGTTCATGTAGAGCACGAAGACCGCCGGTCCGACGAGAGCCCACGGCGCGCAAAGGAACGCAGCCCATCCAACGAGAACTAGGAGCAATCCGACGTACATCGGATTGCGGGTGAATCGGTAGATGCCGTTGGTGACCAACGTCGAGGCCGCTTCTGGCTTCATCGGGTTCAGCGTTGTCCGGGCTTGGCGAAAGGCCGCAATGCCCGAAGTGCTGAACGCAAGCCCGACGAGCCCGATGGCCGCCGCCATCGCGATACGCAGGGAGACATCGACTTCAAGGGCAAAGGTGAGCCACGAGACCGCCCACATGGCCAGCGCCAAGACCAGGGCAACGAGCGGTGGCGGCACCTTCAGTTCGAGACCATTCATGGGCGTACCGAAGACACGAGCATTGCAGACTACTTCATTGCGCGGGGTTGAGTCGAGGATGCGTTTCCTCGCCCCAACGATAGAGCGCCAGACCGGAAAGCGCCATGGCTCCGGCCACGAACCAGAAGGCGTTCTCGAGTCGGCCGCCCAGGGTCGCCGCCACGCCGAGTCCCAATGCGCCGATGCCATAGCCAGTGTCTCGCCAAAAGCGGTAAATACCGATGGCCGATGCGCGCCAGCTCGGATGCGCGATGTCGGCCACAGCTGCGCTCAGGTTCGGGTAGAGCATCGCCATGCCCAGGCCGGATATGGCAGCCGAGACGGTCCACCATACGGGGCCGTCGCCGAGCGGCATCAGCGCGACGCCTGCGCCACATACCCACATCCCCCACGAGTTGAGCAGGTGGCGACCCAACCGGTCAGAAAGCTTTCCCGTGAAGAACTGCGCGGCTCCCCAGGTAAAGCCATACACGCCCACAATCCAGCCGATGTGAGGGAGGCTCACCCCGCGCTGATGCAGGTAGACGGGCCAGATGGCCCACACAAGCGCATCGACGAACTTCTCGACAAGTCCTGCTTGGCAAAGGGCCACCATGCGCGAGTCACGCCAGCTCATGAGGGCGAACATCTCCCTGGTCGAAGGTCGAAGACTCACGCGCGTTGGATAGCGAGGCCTCAGCTCGTGCGCTTCAGGATGCGCATGGCGCTTGACCTCATCCTGGGCCCAGGGAAGCGTCTCTACGACGGAATGCCAAGCCAGGACGGTCGCCAGCCCGATGACCACGGCCCCGAACCAGAACAACCCTTGGCGTGGACCCAGGACGGAGGCCAGGTAGCCAGTCGTGACGCCAGCAAGGGCCACTCCGAGGTAACCGGAGAACTCATTCAGACCGATGACCAGCCCGCGCTGGTCCGCCCGCGTAAAGTCAAGCTTCGCGGTCTGTGTCATCGACCAGGCCAGACCCTGATTGATGCCCAACAGGACCGTGGCGAACACCACCCACGACCAGCTTGTCGCGAAGTAGATGAGTGCCGGAATGGGCATTGCGGCGAGCCATCCGAGCAGCAATACGCGTCTGCGCCCCATCTCCTCGGCGATGCGACCCGCGACGAAGTTCATGGCGCCTTTGACAAATCCGAAGGCGACGACGAACGCGACCAGCAGCATGAACGAATTGCGCGGCACGCCAAACTCGGTCTCCGCCAGAGCAGGAACGACGGTACGCATCATCCCGATGGTCATGCCCACGAGCAGCACCTGCAGCAGTTGCAGCAAGAACTGGCCTAAGTTGACGCGGATGCCGAAGCGCATGGTGACCTCAGGCGTGCTCCGGCAGTTGTCCGTCTTGCAACGGCGAGAAGTCGAAATGGACGCGTCCGAGGTTGCTCTCGCGGGGGTAGTACGGCGCACCGACGCGGCGTGCGGCGGGACGTTGTCGGAAGAGCATGCATGCGCTCCAGGGCGTTACTCGACGACCGGCAAGCCGCGAGCGCGCCACTCGGCCACCCCGTCGGTCAGGTGGAAGGCCCGGTAACCCTTCTTTCGCAGCAGTTCGACCGCGTCCTTGGCCATCAGGCAAAACGGGCCGCGGCAATACGCGACCACTGGCACGTTCTTCGGGAGCTCGATGAGTCGTTTCTTGAGTTCATCCACCGGCAGCGAGCGTGCATGCGGCAGGTGTGCGAATGCGAACTCCTCTTGCGGGCGGACGTCGAGCACGACAACCTCGCCGGCGGCAGCGCGGTGCAGGATGTCGCCGCGGTCGACCCCATGCAGTTCATCAGCGTGCTCGGTGATGGACGCCAGTGCCATCTGCAACTCGACAAGCCGCTCCTCGGCCTCGGACCTCAATGTGACCCAAAGGTCGGCCACGCTCGTGCCGGCCAGGCGATAGAAGACGTACTTGCCTTCCTTGCGGGCGTCAACGAGGCGCGCAAGCCTGAGCTCCTTCAGATGCGCGCTTGCCAGCTTGACGCTGATGTCCGCCTGAACAGCGAGGGTTTCGACGGTCTTTTCCCCCTGGCACAGCAATTCCACGAGCTCCAGCCGCTTCGGGCTCGAGATGGCCTTGCCGATGCGCGCTACCTGTTCGTAAAGCTGGGTCTTCAATTCTCTCATACGTTCATTCTAGCGAGTATTAGAATGAAGGCGGAGCTATCGAGGTGTCGTCTTGCGATATGTGGAGGTAGAAACGAACCCTGCCTCAGGGAAGCGCCAGCCGGCAACGGAGGCCATCGAGTACCGCCTCGAGGCAGGGCGTAGCTAGAAAAAACTGTTTGGCGCCAAGGCTCGCGACGAGCTCCAGGGCGGCCAACGCACACTCAGCCAGCGTGAGCGAGCCCTACTCCTGATGGCAGACGGTCGGCGTTCGCTGACCGATTTCTGTCCGCTGTTCCCCAGCCGCGATGCGGCGCAGCAGGTGCTCTTGACGCTGGTTGAGCGCGACTACCTGCAAGACCTGAGTGCCGCATCGGCGGTAGAAATGGCCGCCGTATCCGCTCCGTCACCGGAGATGGCTCCCTCCGCCGAGCTCATCCCCGTCAACACCGCAGCAGATAGCTTCGAGGGTCAACGTTCCCTCGCTAGCACCCGCATGTTCCTGTTCGACATGTGCGAGCGCATGTTTGTTCGCCGCGACCCGGATTTTGCGCACGAGGTTCGTGCTGCCCTACGCGAGGCACGCGACCGGGAGTCGATGCTGGCCATCGCAGCACTTTTGCTCGTCGAAGTCGAACACACCGCTGGGGCAGAGCGCGCTGAGACGCTGCGCGAGCGCATCGATCGGCTGCTGCCGTTGGCGGAAGCAGCGCACTAAAACACCAAGCCCTCGCTGAGGACGAAGCGTCCGTTTCTAAGGTCGGCTAGGGCAGGGTTGATCCGCTGGAGTGATCAGGTACTGGGACGTGCCACCATAGCGACAGACCATCATCTGCTTCTTCTGAGTACTTGCCGTGGGGCCGTAAGTGCCGCGCTCGCTGGAGGCGAGCGCAGGCCGGGCTTGATAGGTGCTTGCCTTTTGCTGGTAGGACTGCTGCCCCATCTGGAGCGCCTTCTGTATCGCGGCGTCTTGAGGCGCGGTCTTTTGTGGGCTCGCGGGGGCGCATCCTGCGAGCGCCGTCAAACAGAGGAATGCAAGGACTTTCATGATGACCCTCCTCCGAACGCCCGAGATTACGGCCGCGCTATCTCTCCCACACACTGCGCGGCCTGCGCTTGGGGCAGATCCGATTCGAGAGCCGGTACTGGGTCAACAGCGGCTTCGCACCCTGTCCCAAGCAAAAGAAGACAAAAGTATCACTGGTGCTCAGGTTAGTAAATAAGACGAACGCTCAATTTCTTTCTCTTCGTTGTTCACATATGGTCACGCAGCCAGGTTGAGCGGCACTACGCCTCTCCACGCAGCGACACTCCGCCGGTCCAGCGGCTTGCCTTGTAAGAGACAACTAGAAGAAGGAGCGGCCTGCGCACCCCGTTCGTACAGCGCCTCACCGAGCTGCACGCCTCGCAAAAGCATATGAACAAGGGGAATCAATGTGACCGACGTACGCGTCTCTGCGGATCTCGCAGAGCTCCACCGCGGGAGTCCAAATGTCGATCGGCGCCGCGCCGAGTGGTTTCGATGTAGCGCATCCCACCGGTCAGACGTCGTCTTGTTCACTCCGACTCAGACAGGCATTCGCGGATGCATCCGGGATGCCGGTCAACGGAGTGGATAGCGGCCCGGTCGGAACGCTGCCTCATTCCTGACGCGCCATCCGTTCGCTGCCACGCTCATCGCCATGACGAAGATCTGCGAGACGTGCCACACCGCAAACCGGGACGGGGCCAAGTACTGCCGGGGATGCGCAGCGCGGTTCAGCGGCGTTCGAAGCCCAGCCATGGCCTCGGACGGATGCCTACTCGAGGAGAAGGCATCAACAGCCGCAAGAACGCTGATACCTGAAGTCAAACTGCCTGCTCACGTGATCCCACCTGTGCGAGTGCGGGCGGTGACAACGACCGAGTATTCCGTCACACCGCACACAACCAAAAGGAGGGAGTTAACTGCGCGACTGGCTCTCCCTGCCGGGCTCGATGTGAGCGTTGTACTGCTCCTGATCGGCGTTGTCCTGCTGAACGCGACGTTCGTGGGCTGGTACTGGAACCACAAGGCCAGCCGTAGCTTGGCTACGCCTCGCGAGGTATCGCGGATTCAGACTCTGCATGCGCCGCTTTCGGCATCCGCGGAGAACTCGCTGGTGACGTCAGCGCCGGTGGCAGGCGCACCGACCATCGATCAGAACGTCGAGCCAACACCATCGCCACAAGAGGCCGCGCTTGCAACTCAGGCCGATACGTCCGCCCTGGCTTCGCCGCAGGCTGCGGCACTCGAGGAACAACCTTCCGACACGCCTATGCCTCCCGACACCGAAACAACGGCGGAGTCACAGGGTTTCGGCGCGCAAGTCCCCGGGGCTCCCACTGCGCAAGCGCCGCCGTCCGTGCTGGAGCGTCGTGCGAGCGCTATGCCCCACGATGGGAAATCGGCCTCCGATGCCGCGGGCACAACTGGCCGGGGTCGTCAGGCGCCGGCCGTGCGACGCGTCGCAAAGATCCAGCCGGTCATACAGCCGGACCAGTCCGCCGTCGACACCATCGCGACGGCAGCGAAGCAGACTGCACCGATGGAACAGGGAGCGGCACCGGCTGCCAGCAACGGGGCACGCTGCGATCCATACAACCCCTTCGGTGAAGCCATCTGTGTGAGCCCCCCTGTGCTGGGCATGCCGATGCCGGGTTCTCCTGGCACCGTCGCACCGTCCGTTCAATCGGCCGGTGGAACAGCCGCGTCCAAAGGTACAACCACGTCGGCGGGTCTCGTTGTGGCGAACAGCCCATCTGATCCGGGTGGCGGCGGATCTGGCGGAGGTGGTGGAGCAGGTGGAGGAGGAGCTGGTGGAGGTGGAGCCGGTGGAGGAGGGGCTGGTGGAGGAGGAGCCGGTGGAGGTGGGGCCGGTGGAGGTGGGGCCGGTGCAGGTGGGGCCGGTGCAGGTGGAGCCGGTGGAGGAGGGGCTGGTGGAGGAGGAGCCGGTGCAGGCGGAGCCGGTGCAGGCGGAGCCGGTGCAGGTGGAGCCGGTGCAGGTGGAGCCGGTGGCGCCGGTGGAGGCGGAGCCGGTGCCGGACCTGGCGGCGGAGCTGCCGGAGGTGGACCTGGCGGCGGAGCCGGTGGTGCTGGGGGTGGACCTGGTGGAAACGGCCGATAGTGCGGATCGCAAGCATGCGCCGGCCACTTTGCGCAACCGCGGGCCGATCGCCGAGGTGCTGCAAGAGGAATTGCCAGTCACCGGCAAAGTGCTCGAAGTGGCGAGCGAATCGGGCGAGCATTGCGCTTTCTTCGCGCAGTTTTTCCCCGGCCATGTCTGACAGCCGACCGATCCGGACCCAGGCGCGCTCGGCTCGATCGCAAGCTGGTGCGCGGGGCTCGAAAACGTCTTGCCGCCGCTCGCGCTGGACGCCGCGTCGGCGGATTGGCCGGTCGATGCCGCCGATGCGGTGCTGTGCATCAACATGGCGCATATCAGCCGGTGGGAAGCGACTCTCGGGCTGGTCGCAGGCGCGGAGCGGCTGCTGGTCAAGGGAGCGCCGCTGACCCTCTATGGCCCGTGGCGCTGCGAGGGCGTGAAGACCGCACCTTCGAACGAGGGTTTCGACGCTTCGCTCAAAGCGCGCAATCCGCGCTGGGGGCTGCGGCGGGTAGAGGACCTCGACACCGCCGCCGACGCGCGCGGATTCGCGCGCACGCGGCTGGTCGAGATGCCGGCGAACAATTTGATGCTGGTCTATCGCCGCTGGCGCGGCATGTCGAACGTCGTTTCGCGGTCGTGGTGCAGGCCGTGCTCGCGTCACGCGATATACAGGCCGCTGTCGATGATCCCCAAAGCGCTTCTCGCCTGAACTTCCGCAACCTGGCGGTCACCCGCCTGTGGGGGACGCTCCGCTGGCCGGCCGCTGCCGGTCTTGCTCATCGTCCGCCGCATCTCGAACTGAGCAAGTGCTTCGACCACATTCGATCGGCTGCCGCTTCGCTCCCACCTCCGTCTCGCGCCATACCAACGCCGCCGTCCCGCAACCTTACCAATGACCAGCGAGCAAAGCGCTTCGCCACCCCCTGCGACATGGGAGAGCGGCTTTTTTTCCATTGCGCCGTTGCTGAGTTGCATATCCTCCTAAAAATGTGCCATAATCGACGGCTTCGCTGATCGCAGCAAGCAAGACGCAAGACAGAAGATGTCGGGCGTCAGGATCCTTAAAAACATACAGCCGATAAGCGTGGGCGTTTGAGGCGAACAGCCAAGTTCTTCGGAACTCAAGTCTTCGGACTTTTAAACG
>NZ_FNRO01000023.1 GCF_900107745.1 Variovorax sp. YR216
TTCCTCCATGGAGGCTTGTCCAACACCTGCCCTCAGGCCGCTGTCGCGCTCGGCGCTGTCGTGTCGCACGGGCAGGTATCGGACAACCCTAAACCATTGCGGGCATCCGCGTGAGCTTGTTGAACTGGAGCAACCCGCCACATCCGGTCGGTCGCGTAGTTGCGCTCCACGACCGCTTCTGGCGGAAGCAGCCGTTGAGGTCAAGGAGCGGCCAATGCAAGCGTCAGCGATCCAGATCCGTGGAATCTGCTCTATGGTGCTCCCTTCGCTGAGCTGCAAAGAACAATGCTCCCTCAGCACGTGACCGACCGCGCGGAGCATCAGATCGACGGAAAGACGCCTGCGCCGAGCTCGTCCAGCAGCTCGATGACCAGGCTCTCGTACACCTGCATCGGGTGGGAGCTGCCGTCGTCGTCGACATCAGACGTGTCTACGCGATCGCCGAAGAGCATGATCACCTCGCTCTGGTTATCCCGCTTGGACATCCAACGCAGACCCTGGGCCTCTGGCATGTCCTGCCAGATCCACTGGGCCCATTCTCTGGTCCTGGCGTAGTCGTCCTTGTCGCCCTCGAAGAGGTGGGCTGGCGCCAAGCCGGCGGCCTGGAGGCCCATCGTGGTCATGTTGACGAGCCTGGCCGCCGGCGCCCGAATGCGGCTTAGATGGAGATTGGCGCGGTAGTCGCGCTCCAGGTCGTGCTGGTAGCCGGCTGACGGGTTGGGAACGTCATGCAAAACGATCTCCGCGATAGCACCGCGCTCGCTCTCTGCCGCGTAGATCGTCGGGATCGGCTTCCCCGTGACGGGATCGAAGAGGGGGCTGAATCGTGCGTTTCCGAGTCCGGAGCCGTTGAAGGCGGCCGGCGCGTACTTCCCGGTCGCAGCATCGAACGGATGCACCCGAAACCAAGTCGCCGCCTTGTGCGGCAGGATCCGGAGGGCTTTGGGAGGAGGAGGAAGAAGCGGCGCCGGACTAGCCATGCACCGCACCCACCTTGTGATCCTCTGCGGCGGCAATGACGGCAGAGGGCTTGCTCGAAATCACCTCGCGTGGGCGCTTCCCGCCCAGGAACGAATTGGTGGACTCGAACCACGCCGCCACCCGAAACGGTGAATAGTCATCCAGGATCTCCAGCACCCGCTTGACTGCCGGTAGCGGCTGCCAAGTGGTGTCGAAAATGTACGCCGGGTAGATCTTCTTGCCGCGGTGGTCAATCCCGAAGATCCGCCCGCTCTGACTCCAGCGGCTGACGGCCGCATGCGGATTCGCCGCCTTGGCGTGCAGGCGCTGACCGATTTCGGCGGCCGAGCTCCACTCCGTGCCTTGAAGCACGGCGTCGATGGCACGCTTCTCGAGCTCGATCCGAGTGGCTGGCGCTCGCTTGGGCTCAACGCCGTCGACCAGCGCCTGCATCGATTGCCGCTCGAGATCGCTGATTGCCTCCCGAACTTGCAGGGTGAGCACCTTGTCCTCGCTTCCGCCGAGGAGCAGGGCCACACGGTCGATGACGAGGCGACTGGCCTCCCGCATGCTGTCGATGCGCGTCACGAGTGCCTGCATGGCATCGTTCGACGATTCCTTGGCTGCAGTGTTCATGGCGCCTTCGTGAGATTCGTGAGGCAATTGTACGCCTCGCGCTTCTCCGGAGCAACAAGCCTTTTGGGAACTCAAATAGCCGGCTGGCCGCTTTTAGCCTGCTCGCGTCGCCGGTGTAGGGAAGCGTTGAAGTTTTCAGTAGCTGCCTCAGCTTCACCGGCTCCGCGCGCGCATCATTTCAGCCGTTGGCCGCGTTCATCTTTTCAGTTTCCTATGCGGGCTGAAACCCATGGTCAAAAACGCATTTAGATGTTCGACCGCGCGAGTCACAAGCTGAAAGGCCAGATTCAGACGGGTCGCGGGGCTTCGAACTGGCAGCCACTTCGTAATAGCCGCATCGGCCCCAGTGTTACGGCGGCTGTGCAGCGTGAAGCGTCCTTCGGGAGGGCAGGGTGGATGGGCGGGTACGTGCCCATTGCAGACATCTGCTTGAGCTTGTCGAACTAGAGCCCTCGGCCAGGCGCTGGCGTGAAAACCATAAGCGACACCGTTTCAGTCACAACGACCGACCTGCAGCCGGGGTAGCCACACGCGGCAGCGCATGCCGGCCTCGAGGAATGGCACCGCATCGTCGCCGCGCGCGACTGGGAACGGTTGCCCGACCTGCTGGTCGAAAATGTCGTTCTCCGAAACCCCGCGGCCTTCGCGCCGCATCACGGCAAGGCCCCGATGGGGGCCATCCTGCGCGCGGTGTTCGGCGTGATGCAGGACTTCACCTATCACAGCCACTTCGGGCGCGGCACCGGCTACATGCTCGAGCGCATGGCCGGATCACCGATTTCATGGTGATGATGCGGCCCGCCAGCGTGGTGCTTGCGCTGGCGGCCGAGGCGGGCAAGCGCTTGGCCGCCGCGCCGGCGCTGTAGCGGTCATCAGCGCCGCACCGCCGGGCGCGTGTCCACGCGAAGGCAGACGGGCGCCGAGATCGGGACACGCCCGTTCCGAGTGCTGGCGCCGAAGTGAAGCCAGAACTGATGGCTCACTCAGCCTAATTTCTCCGTCATCGGAATCGACATGAAACACGACGACACGGTCGAAGCCACCTTTGCAAGCCTGGCAGCAGCAGGTGGAGCAGGTCCGGCGGCGCTGGCGCGAGCGCGGCGGTGGACATGCGGGCCTAGCCAGGCCTGAGCAGGTTCAGGGTCTGACAGACGTGCAGGTGATGACGGCGTTGCTCGAAGGCGACCTGCCACCCGCACGTGGCGGACACCTTCGGCCACCATTCTTCACGCGCTCGATTGCCAAGTGTGACCTCGGTGCGGCGATGACTTCGGTCCACAGGCGGTCAATGATGGGCTTGGGTGTACCGGTGTACCAGCCGGTGCAAACAATCCTATGGCGTCGCCTCAGGCGCCACCGCTGCGCCGTCGATGCGGTGGCGTTTGAGCGCTTCTTGCACGAAGCCGGAAGACTTGCAGTTCTCGATGAACTGCTGAAGCAGCGATGCCGCCAGCGCGCTTCGTGTGGAAGGAAGTCCCATCGCCTGCTGGATGACCATGAAACGCTCGGGCAGAAGGCGCAGCCCGCCGACTCGTTGGGCATCCGATTCGAGCTGTTGCTTGACACCTGCCGCAACGTCGTAACCGCCTTCGATGAACAGGTCTATGACGCCTGGGGACGTTGCGCTCCGTACGAGCTCGGCCTTCTGCAGTGCACGCGTCAGGTACAGGTCGTAGGCGCTGCCTTTCCCCACAACGACGCTGACGCCGGGCTGCTCGACGTCTTCGTGGGTCTGGAAGTGTGCGTTTTCGCGCACGAGGTAGTAGCCTTCAATGAGCACATACGGCGACGTGAACTGGACGCCCTGAGCACGCAGCGGGTCGACGGCGAAAAAGCCCACGTCCGCACGGTCATTCGAGACGGCATCGACGGCCTTGGCCGCACCGTCGAAGACCGAGAGTTCAAGCGGAAGCTCCAAGCGTGTGGCGAGCGCTCGAGCCAGGTCCACGGACACGCCCGTAGGCTCTTTGCCTGCTTCCTGGCGTGCCAATATAGGATTGCCAAGATTGATGGTGGCTCGGAGCACCCCGGTCGGGGCGAGCGCTTCAGCGTCATGCGCAGAGTAGTGCACCACGAAACCTCACTGCGCTGGGGACCAGTTGGAGGGGACGAAGACTTGCCCGTCCATCAGGCGGCGAGCACTGCGGCTCATGAGGGCCTTGGTCACTGACCAGGTTTCGTCCTGCTCGGCCGCGTCGGCCCCCACTTTCAACGTACCTGATGGATGACCGAAGCGGATTTCGTCGTGACGGCCCCCACCGAGAACGCGGGAAACCAAGGTGCCAGGGATTGCTGCGGCAACCGCAATCGCGACGGCTCCGGTGCCGGTCATGGCGTGGTGAAGTTTCCCCATTGAGAAGATCCGGGCGCACAGGTCCATGTCGTCAGAGCTGACCGCCTTGCCGCTGGACGCTGTGTACCCAGTGGGTTGGGCAACGAATGCCAGCTTCGGCGTGTGCGGTCGCTTTTCGGTTGCCTCTGCGGCCGTGGCCGCGAGGCCCATGGCGACAGTCGCGTTCGCGCGAATGGCTTCAGCCTTTGCCAGCAGTTCAGCGTCCGTGTTGACGCGAGGCTGCAACTCGGAACCGCTCAGACCCAGCGTGACAGCGTCGACGAAGATGGTGGGGTTGCCGGCATTGATGAGAGTCGCCTCGACGACGCCCACTCCGGGCACATCCACCTTGTCAATCATGTTCCCCGTGGGGAACATCGCGCCCCCTTCGCCGTCTTCGTCCGCCCCGGGGTCCAGGAACTCCAGCTTGATTTCAGCTGCAGGGAAGGTCACCCCGTCGAGTTCGAAATCGCCAGTTTCTTGGACTTGACCATCGCTCATGGGGACGTGCGCAATGATTTTCTTCTGGATGTTGGCTTGCCAGATGCGCACGACTGCGACGCCGTGCTCCGGCGCCGTTACCAGGCCTCGCTCGATGGCAAACGGACCGACGGCCGAGGTCAGGTTGCCGCAGTTGCCGCTCCAGTCGACGACGGGCGATTCGATGGCGACCGCGCCGAACAGGTAGTCAACGTCACAGTCTGGGCGAGAGCTCGGGCCCACGATGACAACCTTGCTCGTGCTGGAAGTCGCTCCGCCCATGCCATCAATCTGCTTGCCATAAGGGTCCGGGCTCCCCGTGACACGCAGCATGAGGGCGTCTCGTGCCGCGCCAGGTCGGCGAGCGGCGTCCGGGAGGTCGTCCGGCGTGAAGAACACTCCCTTGCTGGTTCCGCCGCGCATGTACATCGCGCGAATGCCAATCTGTGAAGCTTGCTTTGTCATGGGTTTCCTTTCGATGGATGGGTGAACGCGACGCACACCGGGCTGCCGGTTGTGGTCAGCAGTTCAACAAGAGACGGACCCGCGACGCAGACGATGGAGTCGGCGTCTTCGTTCGCGACACACAGGGCATCGCTGTCGGGGAGGGGAGAGATGAAGCGGGGAACGGTGCCTTCGACTCGGGTCCAGGTTGGAGAGGACAGTGCACCGCCTGTTGGACTGACGTCGTAGCGCACCACGCTGCCGTGGCCGCGATTGCTCACCAGCAGGTGGCGTTCGTCTCGGGATAGGCTGATGCCAGCGCCTGTGTTCTCGCCAGTGAAGCAGTCGGGGACTGTCGTGGTGCGAGCGATGGGCTCCAACCGACCCGTCGATGCGTCGAACCGCGTCCGCAGGACTTGGCTGGACAGTTCCAACACCACCCAGGCAATCACGCCGTCCGTACGGAAGACCAGATGCCGGGGGCCGCTCCCTGGTGCGACTTCGAGGGTCGATACCAGGCGCAGTTCGCCTGTTGCCTCGTTGATGGCAACGGTATGGATGCCATCGGCGCCCTTGTCCGGTACGAGGAACCACTGACCCGACGGGTCGAGGACGACCTGGTGTGGGTGTGCGCCGCGCTGCTGGGTCCTGTGGGGGCCGGCCTTTGCTGGGAGCTCAAGCAGATGTGCCACTGGGCCAAGCGAGCCATCTTCTTGAATCGGCACGCTCACGACGCTGCCCGAGGCGTAGTTGGCTGCGACGACCCAGTGCTTGCCGGCACTCATCGCCAGGTGGACGGGATTCGTTCCTCGAGTGGACTGCGTTCCCAGCCCGTGAAGGTGGCCATCAACGTCGACTTTGAAGCTGCTGATTTCGCCGCCGTCGCCATGAACGCAGTGCAACGCGCGGCGCTGCTCATCCAGCAGGAGGTAGGACGGGTTGTCGCCGGCGGGAACGGTCCATCTGTGGGTCCATCGGCCGGCTCTCGACACATCGAAAACCTCTATGCCGCGGCCCCGGGCGTTCCGAAGCGCGGTCGTCCTGCACCCGACATACGCGCGATACGCGACGTCGGGATGGTCGATGTTCGGGATTGTCTCCATGGTTTGACCTGTCTTTAAATTGCATTATATGATTAGTTTAGACAATCAACAATTCTCGACGCCCTTCCGCCCACTCTTTGGAGACAACCTCATGACCCGCATTTCTCGTCGCGCGCTGCTGCAGGCAGGCGCCGCTGTCCTTCCCCTCGGCTTTGCCGGCCGTAGCTTTTCCCAGGACAAATTCCCAACCAAGCCGGTCACGCTCATCGTTCCCCAGCCCGCCGGAGGCGACGCCGACGTGGTGTGCCGGAGCATCCAGAGGAAGATGCAAGAAGTGCTGGGCCAAGCGGTCGTCATCGAGAACCGCGCCGGTGCGGGCGGCAACATCGGCACGGCCCTTGGCGCCAAGGCCGCTCCCGACGGGTACACCGTGACATTCGTGAATCAGGGCACCATGTCCCTGAACCCTTGGCTCTATCCGAACCCTGGCTACAAGACTGAGAGCCTCGCTCCCGTTACATGGCTGACCTCCATCGACCTGGTCATCGTCGCGAACCCCTCCGTGCCGGCGAAGAACATGAAGGAATTCCTGGAGCTGGCCAAGAAGGACCCAGGGAAATTCACGTACGGGACGGCGGGCAATGGCAGCGCCAACCACATCGCCGGCGAGATGCTCAAGTCGATGGCCAAGGTGGACATCACCCATGTGCCATACAAGGGCGGTGCGCCGGCCATCGTCGCGCTGCTGGGCGGTGAAATCAGCACCGTCGTGGCATTCCCGCTGGCCGCTCTCCCTCACATCAAGGCGGGCAAGCTCAAGGCGCTGGCCGTCACCGGCAAGAACCGCTCGAAGGCGCTGCCGGACGTCCCGACGGTGGCCGAGAGTGGTGTGAGCGGCTATGAGTTTGCTTCCTGGATGGGGCTGACCGTGCCGAAGGGCACTCCGGACGCGATGGTCCAGAAGATCCACGCTGCCGCTTCGGCTGCGGTGAAGGAAAAAGACATCGCCGAGAAGTTGTCGGCGGGCATGACCGAGCCCGTTGGCGCGGGCCCCAAGGAGTTCGCCGAACTCATTCAGCGTGAGAACGAGCGCTGGTCCAAGCTCATCAAGCAATATGGGATAAGGATTGACTGACCTAGACTACGAGCATGGCCCCTGTGAAAGAAGTTGCCTCTGCCCCGGAACTGACCTCCCTGCAGCAACGTGTTGCCCGGGAGATCGTTGCTTTGGTGCGCAGGGACAACCGTGTCGCGGGGGACCATCTGCCGGAGATTCAGCTCGCCCAGCACATTGGGACTTCCCGCTCGCCGATTCAGGTCGCCCTGAGGCACCTGGCTCATCTCGGCGTCCTGCAGCAGGACGCCAACCGCGGCTTCTTTCTGAGTGTCGATGCCAAGGACTGGGACGCTTCTGTGTCCAGTCTCCTGGCTACGGACGATCCTCTTTATCTTCGTATTGCGGAGGACCGTCAGTCCGAAATCTTGCCCGACGAGGTGACCGAGGCCGAGTTGATGCGTCGATATGGGGTGGCGCGAAGCACCCTACGGAAGGTTCTGTCCCGGATTTCCGAGGAGGGCTGGATTGAGCAGAGCATGGGGCACGGATGGCGATTCCTGTCCTTGATTGACTCTCCGGACGCGTACGAGGAGAGCTACCTGTTCCGGCAGTCCATCGAGCCGGGGTCCATCCTGGGACCGTCCTTCAGCTTCGTGCCGGCCGAGCTCAAGCAGCTCAGGCGCGAGCAGCAGCGCATCGTCGACGGGGGATTCCAGACGATGACGCCCATCGAGCTCTTCGAGGCGAACAGCCACTTCCACGAGACGATTGCCCAGTGGGGACACAACCGATTCG
The DNA here is from genome assembly GCF_900107745.1 of Variovorax sp. YR216. Lineage (GTDB taxonomy): Bacteria > Pseudomonadota > Gammaproteobacteria > Burkholderiales > Burkholderiaceae_C > Variovorax. The sequence continues at coordinate 7,748 of NZ_FNRO01000023.1, forward strand.
TCTTGCAGTCGGTGCGGCGAATCAATCAACTGCGCCGGTTGGTGGAATACCGGCAGGCCACCAAGCGAGGCCCCCGGCACACCCAGGCTGCAGAGCATCTGGCCATCCTGGATGCCATCGAGCGCCAGGACTTCATGCAAGCTGCCAACTTGATGCGTGCACACCTGAATGGCGCGCGCCGCGGCAAGCTGCAGGACTCCAGCGTTTTCTCCCAAGCGGCCTGAGCAGGCCGCTCCTTCCTTGAACCACTGAGCCCTCGGGCTCGTCGCCCGCCGGATGCCCGGTCGCGCCAGGGGTTGGAGCAACTCGTTACTCATTCAAAGGGTATGCCCTCGGCCAAGATTGCCTAAAGTGATCATAAAATACATAACAAGGCGCTGACGAGATTCACTCGTTTCGCGCCGTCTCCACAACGAGCAGTGAAGGAAACATCCATGCAAACCAACGAGACAAAGAAGCTATTTTTTCGCGCAGTGCGACGCACGCTGTTGGCGACCGCCGCGGTGGGCGCCTTCTTTGACCCCGCTTGGGCCGAAGCGCCGTATCCGAACCGTCCCATCAAGCTCGTCGTGGCCTTCGCTCCGGGTGGTGGCTCCGACTTCATCGCGCGCCTTGTCGCGGTGAGACTTGGCGAAAAGCTGGGCCAACCAGTCATCGTCGAAAACCGCCCCGGCGCTGGCGGCAACCTGGGCGCGACCACCGCGCTCAAGTCGCCGGCAGACGGCTACACGTTGTTCCTGGCTGCTGCCAGTTACACCGTGAACCCTGCGCTCTACAAGCTCACGTTTGACCCCATCAAGGACATCACTCCCATCGCGCAGTTGGCTCGAGGACCATTCATCATCGCGGTGAACCCCGAAGTGCCAGCCAAGAACCTCAAGGACCTGGTGGCCTTGGCTAAAAAAGAGCCCAACAAGCTGAGCTACGCCTCGGCGGGCACCGGCAGCATCGTCCACATCGCGACCGAGTACTTCCTTGATGTCACGGGCGCACAAATGATGCATGTGCCGTACAAGGGCACGGCCCCCGCACTGACCGACACCATCTCGGGCCAGACCCAGGTGGTCTTCGGCACCGTCGCTTCCACCCTCCCATTCGCCAAGGCTGACAAGCTCAGAGCACTGGCCGTGACGACGCCCAACCGGCTGGCAGCACTTCCCGATGTGCCCACGACTGCCGAGGCTGGCTTCCCCAACTACTCTGTGACGAACTGGCACGGAATCATCGGCCCCAAGGGCATCCCGCAGGACATCGTCGCCAAGCTCAACAAGGCCATCAACGAATCAATCCACGGTGCGGAAATGACCAAGGGCATGTCGTCTGACGGCTTGACGCCGGCCGGCGGAACCCCGGCTGAGTTCGGCAAATTGCTCGCGGATGAGACCGCGCGCTGGCAGGCGCTCGTCACGAAGCGGGACATCAAGGTCGAATAAGAAGGCTCCCGGCGCGCTCAAGGCCTTGCGAGCGCGCCGCATCGAGTCGTTCAGCGCACTCGAACGCACTGAGCGATGCAAGGCCCCATTAATGAATCCCACAGGGGTCCGCACCGTTGCCACGTTCGTTAGACGCAGCCCCGTCTCCCCACTCAAGGAAATCAGATGAAAACCGAACCTCAGATTAAGCAACTTCCCGTGGCCAACCGGACGGTGCGCTATGTCTCTATCGCGGACGTAAACGGCGTCGACCAGCTTCCCTTCTCCCTGCGCATCCTGCTGGAAAACCTGATGCGCCAGGCGGCGACCCGTGACGTGGACACCCAGGCCGAGATCGATGCGCTTCTCGGCCGCAAGGTGGGGGCAGGGCTCACCTTCTATCCGACGCGCGTGTATGGGCAGGACATTCTGGGTCAGGTGATGCTGGTGGATATGGCCGCCATGCGCGACGCTGTAGCAGATGCGGGAGGCGATGCGTCCAAGGTGAGACCCAAGGTCCCAGTCGACGTCATCATCGACCACTCGCTTCAGGTCGACAGCTGGGCGTCTCCAATGGCTCGCAAGCTCAACCTCGAACGCGAATATCAGCGCAACGGCGAGCGCTTTGCGTTCCTGAGGTGGTGCAGCAGCAGCTTCGAGGGCGTGCGCATCGTCCCTCCGGGCAAGGGCATCATGCATCAGATTCACCTCGAGTACATCGGCAAGGTGGTCTGGGCGGACAAGGATGGCCAAGGCGAACTTGCAATTCCTGATACCTGCGTCGGCAGCGACAGCCACACCCCGATGATCAACGGCCTGGGCGTTCTAGGTTGGGGCGTCGGCGGTATCGAGGCGGAGGCCGTGATGGTCGGCAAGCCTGTTGCGCTCGCGTTGCCTGAAGTGGTCGGCATCGAGGTGAAGGGCAAGCTGCGCGAAGGCGTGCTCCCTACCGACCTTGTCCTCGCCATTACGCAGCGAATGCGTGCGCTCGGCGTGGTCGGCAAGTTTGTCGAGTTCTTCGGCAACGGCCTGGAGGCCCTGTCGCTGGGGGACCGCGGGATGATCGCCAATATGGCGCCCGAGTACGGGGCCACCGCGGTCTACTTCCCCATCGACGAGCGCACGATGGACTATCTGCGGATGACGGGCCGCGATGCCGCTCAGGTCGAACTCGTGGAGGCGTATGCCAAGGCGCAAAAGCTCTGGCGCAGCGCGCAAACGCCCGCACCCGTCTTCGACACCGTCGTGACCATTGACCTCGACGAAATCCGCCCGTGCCTGGCTGGTCCCCGCAACCCCGAGGACCATCTGCCCCTGGAGACGGTGCCAAGCGCCTTCGTGAAGCACTACCAGGAGATTGCCGGCCGGCCTCTTGATCCACAGCACGTTGCTCCCGTGAAGGCCGAGCAGTTCTCCCTGCACGACGGCGACGTGCTCATCGCAGCCATCACCAGCTGCACGAACACTGCCAACCCCGTGAACATGATGGCCGCCGGCCTCGTTGCAAAGAAGGCGGTAGCCCTGGGCCTCAAGGCAAAGCCGTGGGTCAAGACTTCCCTGGTGCCAGGGAGCCATGTGACAGCTGCCGTGCTCGAGAAGGCGGGGCTGCAGCAGTCGCTGGACGCGCTCGGCTTCCATGTCGCCGGCTTTGGTTGCACAACCTGCAACGGCGGTTCGGGTCCTCTTCCCGATGCGGTGGTCGAGGCCATCGAAGCGGAAAAGCTGGTAGGTACCGCAGTGCTCTCTGGCAACCGCAACTTCGAAGGCCGCATTCATCCCAACGTGCGCGCCGCCTATCTCGGCTCGCCTGCGTTGGTCGTGGTCTACGCGCTCACCGGAACGTTGTCGGTCGATGTGACCAAGGAGCCCATCGGAACCGGCAGCAACGGCCAACCGGTGTACCTGCGCGACATCTGGCCGACTTCGGTCGAAATCGCCAAGGCAGTTGACGGCGCCTACGAGCCGGAAATCTTCCGTCAGAAGTACGCCGACCTGTTCGAAGGGGGTGAACCATGGGACGCCCTGGCTGGAGAGCGCAGCGAACGGTTCCCGTGGAATGACGGCAGCACCTATATCCTTCAGCCCCCGTATTTCGAAGGCCTCTCGCGCGAAGCTGCTCCGGTCCAGGACATCACTGGCATGCGGCCGCTGGTCATCCTCGGCGATTCCGTGACGACTGACCACATCTCTCCGTCGGGTGCCATCAGCCTCGGGACACCCGCCGCCGACTTCCTTCTCTCGAAGGGGGTCGAGCGCCGCGACTTCAACAACTACACGACGCGTCGCGGCAATCACGACGTGGCGGTCCGCGCGACCTTCGCCAACATTCGCCTGCGCAACCGCATCGTGCCTGGCGTCGAAGGAGGCGAGACGAAGCTGATGCCCGAAGGCAAGCAGATGCGCGTGTTCGAAGCCGCCGGGGAATACTTGCGCCGCGATGTGCCCCTCGCCGTCATTGCTGGCAAGAACTACGGTTGTGGCTCCTCGCGCGACTGGGCAGCCAAAGGCGTAGCCCTGCTCGGCGTCAAGGCGGTGATTGCGGAGAGCTTCGAGCGCATCCATCGAACCAATCTCGTGGGCATGGGCGTACTGCCGCTGCAATTCGAAGCGGGCACCACGGCGGAATCGCTTGGCCTCGATGGCAGCGAAACCATCGATGTGCCTGCGCTCGCCCAACACCTGAAGGTGTCCGGTCGCATCGACGCCATCGTGCGACGTACCGATGGGTCGATAACGGTCGTTCCTCTCGTCATCCGCCTCGACACGCAGGAAGACGTGGACTACTGGCGCCATGGCGGTATCCTGCCGCTGGTATGGCGTGACTACGTCTCAGGGAAGTCCGAGGAGCATGTGTCGCACTCGGCCCAACGCATCGAACCGGAGGCGGGCGGCCCACTGCACGAACTGCCTGATGCCATGCCTGGAAGTGCCGGCCAGGGCGTGTCCTTGGGTTAGTGATTTTCCTCGCGTCCATCAATCACACGGGGACCCCGTCGATGGAGGTCGGTATCAAGGTGGTCGCTGAAAACATCCGGACGTAAGAGGCCTTCCCGCAGTTAGGGAAGGCCACTCATCCCGGACAGAAGCGTCGTTCGCTAAGCCCGTTCAACTCGCCTGATAGCCGAATGTCGGCGCCAGTCAGGCTATTTCCCTTGATCAATCGCTTCCTCTCTTTGAAACATGCTGGAGAAGTCACAGCATTCCTGCGCCAGCATCGCGATCGACTTGACCAGCGTGCTTCGCTGCTCTGAACGGTACATCGCAACGTACGACATGTCCGGCGCGGAAGGCGTCACCTTGATGGTTGCAAGCATGCCGCTTTCGATCATCGGTTTGAGGCATTGAAGCGGCAAGTAGGTGATGCCGAGGCCCGAGACGGTCATCCCGATCTGCGCGAGCATGTTGTTGCTGCTGATCGAACTCGTGAGCCTGACGCCCTGCGATTCGAGCCAGCGATCGAGCACCATGTTCGTGGCCGATTGGGTCTGCAAGAGCAAGGGGTACTTGCCCAGTTCGTGCAGCCTCAGCGGCCTTCGTGTTTGCACGAAGCCCGGCTTGCACATCCAGACCACTTCCACAGTGCCGACCGGGTGAACGGCAAAGCGCGGCTCCCGGAACGCATCGGGGACGATCGCGAGGTCCAGTTCGTCAGCCAGGAGCTTGTCTCGCAGCGCGAAACTGGCGTCTACCGCGGGTCGTATGGTGACCTTGGGATAGAAGGCCCGGATCCGCGCCACCAGCTTGGGCAGCCATGTCATGGCCGTCAGTTCGGTGATCCCGAGCCTGAACTGGCGTTCCACGACCTCGGGTTTCTGGAACTGCTCGACGGCCAGATCGCGCTGCTCGAGCAGCCGCTTGGCCACGGCCAACATTTCCTCGCCTTTCTCCGTCAACCGCGAAGTCCTCAAGCTGCGGTCAAACAGGGGCGTATCGAACAAGGCCTCGAGCTCCTGGATGCGCTTGGAAACCGCCGACTGCGTGGTGTGCAGCTTCTCGGCCGCCTTGGCAAATCCTCCAAGCCTCACCACCCAGTAGATCGCCTCCAGTTGCTTGAACGTCATCATGGTGCGTGGTCCTCGGGCTAACCCGATATGAATCGAAAAAAGTGATAACAATGAATTCAAAAATATCGCTTTTTTCGAATCGGATGTCCATGAAGAATGCGCTCACACCGAACGCAAAAGCCTTCCCATGACCTATCCGATCGCAAGCCGCCTCGACTTCGTGAAGCCATCTCCAAGCATGGGCGCCAAACTCCGCGTGGATCAACTGCGCGCCGCTGGCCGCACCATCATCGACTTCAGCATCGGAGAGCCGGACTTCCCCACACCCTCGCACATCGTGGAGGCAGGGGTGTGCGCCCTGACCTCGGGACAAACTCGATACACGGCTTCGGCCGGTATTCCGGCGCTTCGTTGGGCCATCGCCGAGAAGCTCGACCGGGAGAACGGGCTGACCTACGGGCCCGAGCAACTGGTGGTGGGGTGCGGTGCCAAGAACATCATCTACAGCGCGCTGGCAGCGACGGTGAACGAGGGCGATGAAGTCATCGTTCCCGCTCCATATTGGGTTTCCTACCCGGACATGGTTGCGTTGCATGGGGGCACGCCGGTCATCGTGCGATGCGACGAAAGCGCGGGATTCAAGCTGTCTGCCGATGCGCTGGACCAGGCGATCACAGCGCGCACGCGGTGGCTGGTCCTGAATTCCCCGAACAATCCCACCGGCGCGATCTACTCGCCCGAAGAGTTGAGGGCGCTGGCGGACGTTCTGTTGCGGCACCCCCATGTTTGGGTGATGACCGACGAGATCTACGAGCATTTCGCGTACGGGGACGTGCGTCACCTATCGATCGTGGCGATCGAACCCAAGCTGAAGGATCAGGCTCTCATCGTGAACGGCGTGTCGAAGGCCTATGCGATGACTGGATGGCGAATCGGCTACGGCGCTGGGCCGGTGCCGCTGATCAAGGCCATCACGCTCTTGCTCACACAGAGCGTCTCGTGCGCCGCGACGGTCAGCCAGGTGGCGGCCGTCACCGCACTGCAAGGGCCGCAGGATTGCGTGGCCGACGCCAAGGCCTTGTTCCAGGCCAGGCGTGACCGGATGGTTGAGTTGCTCAACAAGATCCCTGGCATTCATTGCCCTCGACCGGACGGCGCTTTCTACGTCTTTGTGTCCGTAGCTGGCCTCATCGGGGCAAAGACGCCATCAGGAAAAACGCTCCGCGACGACTTGGACGTGGTCATGTTCTTCCTCGATGAAGCCGGTGTGGCCGCCATCGACGGCAGCTCCTACGGTGCGCCTGGCTACGTGCGAATGTCCTTCGCAACTTCGATCGAGCAGATCGAAGCGGGCTGTGCCGCGCTCGCCGAAGCTGTTTCTTCCCTCGTGACCGTTCCATCAACCTTGAAGGAAACCGACCATGCATAAGTTTTCCATCCCATCGCTTGCTCTTGCCGGAATGGCCGCACTTTCCGCTGGATTGGCTCATGCCGACCAACTGGCCGACATCAAGCAAAGAGGCACGCTGGTTTGCGGCACCTTGGGCATCGCCGAGCCGTTCAGCTTCCCGAATCCGCAGACGCGCGAAATTCAGGGCTACGACGTCGATTTCTGCGCCGCTCTAGCCAAGAGCCTGGGCGTGAAGCTCGAAGTGAAGATGGTGGCCGTGCCCGCGCGGATTCCCGAGTTGCAGCAGGGTCGCGTGGATGTCCTCGCAGCCAATCTGGGCTGGACGCCGGAACGGGCACAGGAGATCGCATTCAGCGACGGCTACTACGTGAGCTTGACAAAGGTGGCGACACGGCGGGCCGACGGCTACAAGAAGCCGACCGATCTTTCCGGAAAGCGCGTCGCCGCCACCAAGGGCTCCACCTCGGAAGCAGGCGCCCGCAAGGCGATCCCCAACGTCACGACGGTCACCTACCAGGATCCGCCCGCGGTCTTCCTGGCCCTGCAGCAGGGCAAGGCCGACGGCATCGCGGTCTCGGAACTGGTGCTCGTCAAGTGGCAGAAGGAAGTCCAGGCGACGGCCCCGATCGACATCCTCGAGCCGGAGCTGTTCAGCGAACCGTGGGGCATCGGCGTTCGCAAGAGCGAACCGGCGATGCTCAAGCAGGTCAATGACGTGCTGGAGTCCATGGAGAAGTCAGGTGAAGCCGCGAGGATCTTCGACAAGTGGCTGGGCACCGGGACGACGTACGGGATGCGCCGCGGCTTCAAGATCGAGCCGATCAAAGGCTAGCGCCGGGCGAGACCGTCCCCATGAATCCCATCGATTTCTCGGTCCTTCTGCGCGGCGACTACCCGCGGATGATCGCGAACGGACTGGTCACGATGCTGGAGCTGACGGCTCTCGCGTGGTTGCTGGCCATGCTCATCGGGACCTTGCTCGCCCTTGCGCGCATGACCACGAGCCGCGTGGCACGCGGCCTGGTGGCCGCATGGGTGGAGTACCACCAGAACGTGCCGATGCTAGTGCAGGTCTTCCTGTGGTACTTCGGCGTTGCCGCGTTGCTTCCCGCTGAGCTGCAGGTCTGGATCAATCGCCACGGAGGCGAGTTCATCTTCGCCACGATCTCCATCTCGCTCGCCATGTCGGCCTACGTCTCCGAAGACCTGCGCGGCGGAATTCGCGCAATCCCCAGATCGCAACTGGAGGCCGCGCGTGCACTGGGCTTGAGCTACCTGCAGTCCTTCCGCCTCGTCGTCCTGCCGCAGGCGCTTCGGATCGCACTGCCGACGCTCGTCAACCACACCGTGCTGCTGTTCAAGGGCACGGCGCTGGCCATGACCATCGGCGTCGCCGAACTGACCTATGCCACGCGAGAGATCGAGACGCAGACCTTCAAGACGGTGGAGATCTATCTCTTCACCACGGTCGTCTATCTGGGTTTCTCGCTTCTGATCATGTTCGCCGGCAATCTGGCCGAGCGTCGCTGGGCCCTCGCGGCGAGATAGTCATGAACGACATCCTGAGCATCCTGCGTGACCATGGGCTCCTGTTGCTCGTGGGGCAGTACCCCAACGGGCCGCTGGGCGGCCTCGCGATCACCTTCATCCTCTCCGTGCTGGGCGTCGCCCTGGCGTTTCCGCTCGGCGTCGTCCTGGCGCTCGCCCGGATCAGCCCGTTCAGGTGGCTGTACTGGCCCGCCACCGCTCTTGTCTACGTGATGCGCGGCGTGCCGCTCCTCATGCTGATCTTCTGGGTGTATTTCTTCCTGCCGGCCTTGCTGGGCCGCCCGGTCAGCGGCTTCAGCACGATGCTCGTGACGCTGGTGGTCTATCAGGCCGCCTACATCGCCGAGGTCGTGCGTGCCGGTATCGAGTCTCTTCCGAAGGGCCAGACCGAAGCCGCGCGGGCCGTGGGTCTGAGCTACATGCAGGCGATGCGCAGGGTCGTCCTGCCGCAGGCGCTCTACAACATGGTCCCCTCGATGCTGAGCCAGTTCGTCTCGACCATCAAGGAAACGTCGCTGGGCTACGTCATCAGCGTCAACGAGCTGACCTTCGCGGCGAACCAGATCAACAGTTCCCTGATGACCAAGCCCTTCCAAGTTTTCGTAATCCTGGCTGCGATCTATTTCGTGCTGTGCTTCACGCTGACCCAGCTCGCCCGCTACCTCGAGCGACGGGTGGCCCGCCGCCGCGCGGGAGCGCCGGCAGCCGCGGCAGCGCCATCCCTGCCAATTGCCGTTCCCGCAACGGCGGAGTGAGCTTGCCATGACATCGGTTTCTTCCATGATCCGTTTCGAACGCGTCAACAAGTGGTATTCGGACTACCACGCTCTCAACGACATCGATGCCGAGATCGGCAAAGGCGAGGTGGTGGTGGTTTGCGGGCCTTCGGGTTCGGGCAAGTCGACGCTCATTCGCACCGTCAATCGCCTCGAGGAAATCCAGAAGGGGCGGATCACTTTCGACGGGCAGGACATCCATGCGCGGTCGCTGGATCTCAACAAGTTCCGCAGCCACGTCGGCTTCGTATTCCAGAGCTTCAATCTGTTCCCTCATCTGTCGGTGGCCGAGAACATCATGCTTGCGCCGACCATCGTCCTGAAGCGCAGCAAGGCGCAGGCGAGGGAGCGGGCGGAGCAACTTCTCGCGCGTGTCGGCCTCGCGGCCAAGATCGATGCCTTTCCCACCCAGTTGTCCGGCGGTCAGCAGCAGCGCGTCGCGATCGCGCGAGCGCTGGCCATGGATCCTCCGGCCATGCTGTTCGACGAGCCCACCAGTGCGCTCGATCCCGAAATGGTCGGCGAGGTGCTCCAGGTCATGAAGTCGCTCGCGCGTGATGGGATGACCATGATGTGCGTGACCCACGAGATGAACTTCGCACGCGAGGTTGCCGACCGCGTGTGGTTCATGGACCAGGGGCGCATCGTCGAAACCGCCGCGCCCGAGCGCTTCTTTTCTGCGCCACAGACGGATCGCGCCCGCAAGTTCCTCTCTGACCTCAGATCACATTGACACCCGCACCGCCATGAACGAAAACTTCACGATCAACGAGGTTCCCCCGGGTCCCCGCAAAGAATGGCTCGATGCTTTCCTCGGCGTCCCCACCTCCCACATCAGCGACAACCTCAGGCGCCTGGAGGGCATCCTGGGCTTGCGACGATTCCATCGGTCACGAAAGCTGATCGGCACCGCCGTGACCGTCAAGGTACGCGCAGGCGACAACCTGCTGACGTACAAGGCGCTGTCGATGATGTCGCCCGGGCATGTGCTGGTGGTGGACGCAGGTGGCAACACGAGCAACGCGATCGTCGGCGAGTTGTTGATGACCTACGCGCAGCAGCGGGGTTGCGCCGGCTTCGTTGTCGACGGTGCCGTTCGCGATTCCGCCGAGTTCGCGGCGGCCGACTTTCCGTGTTACGCGCGGGAGGCGACGCATCGCGGCCCGTTCAAGACGGGTCCGGGCGCCATCAACGTTCCGGTGAGCATCGGGGGGCAGGTGGTACAGCCTGGCGACGTGATCGTGGGCGACGAAGATGGTCTCGTCGTCTTCGCGCCTTCCGAAGCGGATCGCCTGATCAGTGCCGCGGAGCGCACGGCGGCTGCGGAGCGCGCCATCCGCGAGGAGATCCTGACAGGGAACGTTCGCCAGTCGTGGATGGACAAGATGTTCGCGGCGCATGGCCTGGAATAAAGGGTGGCCGAGTGCTTTCTCAAGTGGATCCATGAGCCGCTCCGAGCAATTTGCGATGACGCGCCGGCACACCGAAGCTTCACTGATTGAAAGCCGTCGAATACCGTTGTGCAGCGTGAAGCGTCCTTCGGGAGGGCAGGGTGGATGGGCGGGTACGTGCCCATTGCAGACCTCTGCGTGAACTTGTCGAACTAGAGCCCTCGGCCATCTTCGGACGCTCGTGCCGCCGTAGTCGATGCCCGCTCTTCCCCCAAGCCGACATCGGCCGCGCTTGATCACGTTCAGCGATCGAAGCGTTGCCGGGAATCCAGGGGGAAAGGCGCGGATCGTCGAAGCCGCTTAGGCGTCAAGACTCCGTTGGGGCAATCTTCGAGAGGAGATGCAGCAGTTGCTTGCGCTCATCGGCTGCCCCAAGCTACCTCCCCAGATTACCCCATACGTGTACTCGCGCGACGAACTGCAGCGGCTGCTGGACGCCACGGACTGGTTCACGTCGCGGTCAAATCGCCTTCAAGGCTTAACGTACCGTTCACTCCTGTTATTGCTTTACGCCACTGGGCTTCGCGTGAGCGAGGCACTTGGGCTTTGCTTGGCGGACATGGATCGGGCACAGCGAATGCTCACCGTTCGCGAATCCAAGTTCTACAAGACGAGGCTGGTGCCGATCGGCGAAGACGCCTTCCAGGTCCTGAGCCGCTATGTTGATCGCCGGTGCCGCGAGCTGCCAATGCCGCACGGAGCGTCGTCTGCGCTGTTCGCGTCACGTTCAGGGCGTCCGCTGAGTTACCGGCGGGTGCTCACGGTGTTCCATTTGGTCCGCGCCGAAGCCGGGATAGGCTGCCCGCCCGGCGAGCACCGTCCGCCCCGATTGCATGACCTGCGACATACCGCGGCTGTTCACCGCGTGATCAGTTGGTATCAAGAGGGCAAGGATGTGCAACAACTGCTGCCTCGGCTTGCGACATACCTGGGACACGTGAACATCGTTTCGACGCAACGCTATTTGCACATGACGCCTGAATTGCTGCATGAGGCCAGCGTGCGCTTCGCCCAATATGCCGCACTCGACGCCTGCGAGGAGAACGACGATGCCTGATCACGCGATGCTGGCGCCTTGGGTGCGCCGCTTCCTCCTCGAACACCTGGTGGCCGAGCGTAATCTTGCGCGTAACACACAGGTGAACTATCGGGATTCTTTGGCCCAGTTGCTGCCCTTCGTGGCCAAGATCGTACGCAAGGATGTTGATCGCCTGCTGGTCGAGGACGTATCTGCCGAGCGGGTGCGCGCCTTCCTGGAACACGTCGAGCATGATCGCGCCTGTACCGTGCTCACACGCAACCAGCGTCTCGCTGCGCTTCACTCAATGGCGCGCTTCATCGGCGCGCGCTCGCCTGAGCATGCTGCGTGGTGCGCTGAGGTTCGATCGGTTCCCTTCAAAAAGACGACCAAGTCGATGGTCGGGTACCTCGAAAAGCCGGAGCTGGATGCGTTGCTTCAGGTGCCCGACCGGCGCACTTCGATCGGAGCACGAGACTATGCGCTCTTGCTTTTCCTCTACAACACTGGAGCACGGGCAGATGAAGCCGCGACCTTGAGGGTGGGCAATCTTCTGCTCGGTAGCTCACCGGCGGTTCGCATCCTCGGCAAAGGAAGCAAGTGGAGGGTGTGCCCGCTTTGGCCCCAGACCACCGCTGTCCTGCGCCCCTTGGCAAGGGATCGTGGCCCCGAAGAATCTGTGTTCAAAGGTCGAACAGGCGATCCGATGACACGCTTCGGTGTACACCGCGTTGTGACGACCTGCGCGGCACTTGCGGTGAACCGCTTGCCCTCGTTGATCGGGAAACGCGTCAGTCCTCACATCATCCGGCACACGACCGCGGTGCATCTGCTGCGTGCTGGCGTCGACATCAATACGATCCGGGCATGGCTCGGACATGTATCACTCGATACGACCAACGTCTATGCCGAAGTCGACCTCGAAATGAAGGCCAGGGCACTGGCCAGCGTCGACATCACCGGGCTTCCCACCTCGCCGCGGCGACGACAAGCGCCGGCGGTCATGGACTTCCTGAGGCAGCTTTAGAAGGGTGACGATTGCCGGAACTTATGTGCGGCGTGGCCGGCTCCCCACAGTCGGCCAGACACGACAGGACGGAGGCCGGGAACACATATCTTGGGCCGCAACATCATTCTTGTACTCGGCTCGAACTTGGGCGGAATAGCACATGGACATCTGCGCGGGCGCGCGGTCCTGAAGGTCGGTACGAGAAAACTGTAACAGCTGCTCCAGATGGGATTCAGGCGCGTAGAGTAACTGGTTTTATGTACGGGGTATCCATTTAGCTCCAGTTGAACTAGCATCACTGGATGGACATCCATATGTTAATCCCCAAGGCGGGAGAGGACTACCCCGTGAACTGGAACCAGTTCCTGGACTGGTTCGCCACCGAAGAGGCCTGTCTTGGCTACCTGGAGCGGCTGCGCTGGCCGCAAGGTTTCGTGTGTCCGCGCTGCGGGGTGGCCGCTGAGCCCTATCGCTCCAGCCGCGCTCGGCTGATGTGCAGAAGCTGCTCGACCCAGAGCACGGTGACCGCGGGCACCATCTTCGAGAAGACCCGCACGCCGCTGCGGGTGTGGCTAGCCGCCGCCTGGTACGTCACCAACCAGAAGCATGGCGTCAGTGCGCTCGGACTGCAGCGCGTGCTCGGCCTGGGCAGCTACCAAACGGCTTGGACGATGCTGCACCGTCTGCGCCGGGCGATGGTGCGCCCCGAGCGCGAACGGCTCGGCGGCATCGTGGAGGTCGACGAGATGTATCTTTCGATCACCGATCGCGAGCAGCCTGTCGCCCGCGGGCGGGGCAAGGGTCGAACAAGTCAGACGCATCAGATACCCGTGGCGATCGCCGTAGAGCTGCATGAGCCCAAGGGCTTCGGCCGACTGCGGCTCGAGCGCATCCTTCGTGGCTCGACCGAGCAGGTCATCCCCTTCGTGCTGGCCAACATCGAGCTTGGCTCACAGGTGCGTACCGACGGCTCGGCCGTCTACCGCGATCTCGAGGATCTGGGCTATTTGCACCAGCGCACCGTTCACACGGGCTCCGACGTTCCCGCGCACGTCTCCATGGTCGGCGTTCACCGCGTGGCCGCGCTGGTCAAGCGCTGGGTGCTCGGCACGCACCAAGGCGCCGTGCAACCAGCGCATCTGGATGCCTATCTCGACGAATTCGTCTTTCGCTTCAATCGCCGCGCCTCGCGCTCGCGAGGGCTTCTGTTCTACCGCTTGTTGGAGCAGGCCGTCGTCACAGATCCGCTGACCTATCGCGATGTCGTGGACAACATCCCCAAATCCGCAGAAGTGGCGTAGATTACTGGATGTACATCCATATACCTCCGTTCGCTGGAGCTAAATGGATACCCCGTTTTTATGTACAGTATTCAATGGATGAGCCACCCCCGTTCGCCGAGCTGCACTGCCGCTCGAACTTCACCTTTCTGGTCGGAGCCTCCAGCCCCGAGGAACTGGTGGAGCGGGCCGCGGCCAAGCTCTATTCGGCGCTGGCGCTCACCGACGAATGCTCGGTCTCGGGCGTCGTGCGCGGGCACCTTGCCGCGCGCGATGCGGGCCTGCATTTCATCTGCGGTAGCGAGATCCTGCTGACCACCCAGCGCGGCCGCGCGCACGCGCGTGTCGTGTTCCTCGCCCAGAACAAGCTCGGGTGGGCCAATCTTTGCGAGTGCATCACGCTTGCGCGCCGGCGCGCCGCGAAGGGGAGCTACAGCGCGCTCGTCACCGACGTCGAGGGCAAGAACATCCAGGCGCCGCAGCTGGCGGGCATGCCCGGGTGCCTGGTCCTCCTGCTGCCCGAAGACGACGCGACCGTCGAATCCCTCTTCGCGCAGGCCATGTGGTGCAAGACCTGGTTTCCGGAGCGCGCGTGGATCGTGGCGACCAGTCCGCTGCTGCTGGATGACGACATCAGGATCTGCACGGCCATTCAGGTGGCTGAGCGAACGAAGCTGCCGATCGTGGCGAGCTCGGGCCCGATCATGCACACGCGCAAGCGCAAGCCGGTTCAGGACGTGCTGACCGCGGTGCGGATCGGAACGACCGTGGCCGAGGCGGGTTTCGCGTTGCGTGCCAACGCAGAAGGCTACCTGCGAGGGCGCGCGATCCTGCCGAAGCTGTTTCCAGCCCAATGGATCGAAGAGAGCGTACGGATCGCGAGCCTGTGCACCTTCTCGCTCGAAGAACTCAAGTACGAATACCCGCGCGAGGTGGTGCCGGCAGGGGAGACGCCCGCATCGCACCTGCGCAAGCTGACCTACGAGGGGGCCGGGCAGCGCTACCCAGGAGGCTTGCCGGCCAAGGTGCGCGCGCAGATCGAATACGAGCTGGCCATCATTGCGCGGCTCGAGTACGAGCCGTACTTCCTCACCGTCGCCGACATCGTGCACTGGGCGCGCAGCCGCAACATCCTGTGTCAGGGCCGCGGCTCGGCGGCCAACAGTGCCGTGTGCTACTGCCTCGGCGTCACCTCGGTCGATCCGGAACGCATGAACGTGCTCTTCGAGCGTTTCATCTCCGAGGAGCGATTGGAGCCGCCCGACATCGACATCGACTTCGAGCACCAGCGGCGCGAGGAGGCGATGCAGTATGTCTACGAGAAGTACGGCCGGCACCGCGCCGCGCTCACCGCGGTGGCGATCACCTACCGGACCAAGTCCGCGCTGCGCGATGTGGGCAAGGCGATGGGGATCCCACTCGACACGATCGAGCGCCTGGCCAAGACCGCCTATGGCACGGATGAAAAATGGATCAGCGAGGCGTGTCTGCTCGAGAACGAGATCGATCCCAACGATTTGAAAGTCATTCAGTGGCTCACGATCGCCGACACGATCCGCGGCTTTCCGCGGCACCTGAGCCAGCATCCGGGCGGCTTCGTGATTGGGCGCGACCGGTTGAGCCGGCTCGTGCCGGTCGAGAACGCCGCCATGGAGAACCGGTCGATCATCCAGTGGGACAAGGACGATCTGGATTCGACGGGTCTCATCAAGGTCGACATCCTGGCGCTCGGGATGCTCACGGCCGTTCATCGTGCGCTCGACCTGGCCGGCGAGAAGGCCGGCGGCCCGCCGATGCGCCTGCAGGACGTGCCCGCGGAAGACCCGGCGACCTACGACATGATCTGCAAGGCGGACACCGTGGGGGTCTTCCAGATCGAGAGCCGCGCGCAGATGAGCATGCTGCCGCGCATGCAGCCCCGGTGCTTCTACGACCTCGTGATCCAGGTCGCGATCGTGCGGCCCGGCCCGATCCAGGGCGGCATGGTGCACCCGTACCTGCGCCGGCGCGCGGGCGAGGAGGCGATCGAGTATCCGAGCGACGAGATTCGCAAGGCCACCGAGCGCACGCTCGGCGTGCCGCTGTTCCAGGAGCAGGTGATGCAGATCGCCATGGCGGCGGCGGATTTCACCGCAGGCGAAGCTGACCAGTTGCGCCGCGCTATGGGCGCCTGGCGCAAGCGTGGCGGGCTCGAAGTCCATCAGCGCAAGCTCATCGAGCGGATGCTCAGGAAAGGCTATAGCGAGGAGTTCGCGCTGAGGATCGCCAAGCAGGTCGAGGGCTTCGGCAGCTACGGGTTTCCGGAATCGCACGCGGCGAGCTTTGCGTTGATCGTCTACGTGAGCTGCTGGCTCAAGCGCCACCATCCCGATGCGATGTTGGCGGCACTCCTGAACAGCCAGCCGATGGGGTTCTATGCACCCGCACAGTTGGTGCGCGATGCGAGGGAGCATGGCGTCGTGGTCCGGCAGGTCGATGTGACCGTGAGCGACTGGGAGACATCATTGGAGGAGCCCGCCCAGGCCGAGGCATCGCCCCGGTGGGATGCGACGTATGAGCAGCCGTTGCGCGCGGTGCGGCTGGGGTTCTCGCGAATCAATGGCATGCGCGAGGAAGCGGTCAAGCGGATCGTGGCGGCGCGATCGCACGGACCCTTTGCAAGCGTGGAGGACCTGGCCATGCGCGCTGAACTCGATGCCCATGACCTCGGGTGTCTCTCTGGAGCGGATGCTTTGCTTGGGTTGGCAGGGAGGCGGCCCGATGCCGTCTGGGCTGCAAGAGGCGTGGACACTCGGCCGACCAAGCTGCTGCGCGAAGCGCGAACGCATGAGGATCCGATCGCGTTTGCGGTCCCGGAGGAGGGCGCGGAGATTGCGGACGACTATGGAACCCTCGGCTTGAGCCTGCGCCGGCATCCGCTTGCGCTGCTGCGGTCGCAGTTGTCAGCAATGGGGATTCAGACCTCCGAGCAACTGCGCAGCAAAGCCCGTGACCGGCAGACGGTGCGCGCGAGCGGCATCGTGACGCACCGGCAGCGCCCGGGCACCGCCAAGGGCGTGATTTTTGCGACGCTCGAGGACGAGACCGGAACCGTGAACATCATCGTGTGGCCGCAGGTGGCCGAAGCGCAGCGCACCGTACTGCTCGGGGCCAAGCTCCTGAGCGTCGAAGGCACCTGGCAGAGCGAGAAGGGCGTCCAGTCGCTCGTGGCCATGAAGCTGGTGGATCACTCCAGGCTGCTCGGAACGCTGCGGGTCGGAAGCCGCGATTTCCGGTGAGCAGCCTTGGGCTTGGCGCACGGCCCGCTCGGGCTTGGCACCCCAACGGGCACGCAGCGCGCCCGGGCTGCGCATTTGCATTGCAAGGATGTGCGCCCAGAAGGTGGCGGCGCCGATCTGGTGGTTCGGCGCAAGGACCCCTCGAATGCGCTGTGAACGGCGACCCGTACGTCCCGTCGCACCCGACCCCTGAGGGACCGCGCCCTGGCCAAAAGTGGACGCGCGGGCGGGCAATTCGTATGCTTTATGCATTGCATGTACGGTATCGCATGCAATTGAGCAGATAGGTGCCGGTAATCCGCGCTTATCGACCCCGAAACGGAGGTGTTCGATGCAACTCCACCCCAATGGCGTCCAGGCGCCCGTTCCAACCCCCAAGCGGCGGGGGCCACGCGGCGTGCAGCTCGAAGAAGTTTGTGAAGCAGCCGATGCGCTGCTCGCGCGAGGGCTGAAACCCACCATCGAGCGCGTGCGCCAGCACCTTGGTGGCGGCTCGCCCAACACCATCAGTCCTTTGCTCGATGACTGGTACGTGGGACTCTCCGCGCGTGTCGCGGGTGTGCCGCTGCCCGCGGAGGACGATCTGCCGACGGATCTGCGCAGCGCCTGGAACCACGCCAAGCACGAGGCGCGCGCCTTTGCGAACGCGGCCTTGCAGGAAGAGCGTGCGGCGCTGCAGCAGGGCAGGGCCCAGCTCGCGTCAGATCAGGAGGCGTTGGCGACGCGAAACGAGGAATGGCTTGGCAGCAAGGCCGCACTCGAGAGGGCGTTGAGCGAAACGCAAGAGGCCTCCGAAGCGCTTCGCGCAGAACTGGCGGTTGTTCAGAGAGAACTCGCCGATCTGCGCGGGCGCACCGGGCAACAGATCGACCAGTTGCGCGGCGAGTTGGCCACGGCCAGCCGCGCCCACGACGCCTTGCGAAATGAGCACGCTCACGCATTGGAGGCGCGAGAGGCGGCCTGGCGCGAAGAGCGCGAGCGCCTGCAGGCGCGCGAGGCGGCGCATGAGAAGCGCTTTCTGGCCGAGGTGGATCGCGCACGCCAAGGCGCAAAGGCCCTTGAGGCGGAGATGGCCAAAGAGAAGAAGCGGCGCGTGCAGTTGGAAGATGCATCGGCGTCAGAGCGGGCGTCCCTGGGCGCTGCGTTGCAGGAGGCGCGGAGCGTGGAGCGTGAGCTGCGAAAGGAGCTGCAGGGGAAGGGCGAGGAGCTTTTGAGAGCGCAGGCGCTTCGTCAGGGACTTGAAGCCAGGCTAGAGGCAGCCGATCAGCAATTGGTTGACGAGAAGGCTGCACACGCGGCCGCGCGAGTGGCGCTCGCGCAAGCCATCGCTGCGGTGGGTCAGAAGGTCGGTAAACGACCACCGAAACGAGGCTCGCGGGCCGATTGACTGCGACCTTGCAGGGCCGAGACGGCGGGCTGTGCGGGCGCACAGGTGTTCGAGGGCTCCAAAGAGAGTCTGGTTTTCTATGTCACGACTAGGAGGTGGCGATGGCGAAGTACAGGCTGGTGAACACGCTCGGTTTTGGCGAGATTTTCGTGCAGGCCCTCATCTGGGTGGTGCTGATCGTGCTGACCTTTGGGATCGCCACGCCGTTCTTTGCGTACTACTTCCTGAAGCTGATCATCAACAGGACAGAAATTCACGAGATGTAGTTTGGTGGCCTGTGGTGATCACTGCACGGGGCACGAAGCTGTAGGAGCGGAACGCACCACCGACCGTCCGGCAGGTCCAGCAAGGGCGACGTCCGTGAACTCCGCATGAAGACTGGCGGCCGCCGGTCGCCCTCGGCCTGTCGAATGTCGGTGGCTGGCGACAGCAGAGTCCGGCCGCGGTACCAGCGCGCATGGATCGAGAGGTAGCTGTATTACCGGCCCAACGGCGGAGCGAGACTACGAAAGCGGCAATAGTTCACAGACTGGGCGTCCGCACCCCTCCCCATAGGAGGGGATGCGTGACCACGAGCCGACCGAAACTACAAGACATGCAATTACCTAGTAGCTACGGGAGGACAGCGCAGTGAGACAGAGACTCAATTTCATTCATGAGCTTCGCGCCAACAGCAACTATCCAACATTCCGCCTTGTGGTGGACCTGGTCTACTGGTTCTCGATCCTTCTTGCCGTGGTCTCGTTTGCCGGCGCGGTGCTGGCTCTGTTTTGGAAGGGCGGTAATGTTGCTTCAGCAATAGGCGCTGTGCTCATGGGTCTCCTCATTCTTCTAAGCGGCCGCGTTGGGAAGGAAGCGGCGATGATGCTCGCTGACCTAAGCGACGCGGCGATTCATTCGGCGCAAAAAACCTGGTACGGCGATGTCGCGCGCGCGCAGGAGCCGAGGCTGCGGTGAGGCGTAGCAATTCCCGGACTCCACAGGCGAAGATTTGCTCACCGTATTGGTGCTGAGGCTCTAAAGGAACCTGCCATGGCCTACCTCATCGCGATCATCTGCATCGTCATCGTCGCGGTCTTCTGGCGAGTGTTCGCCTCGCTCGCCCTGATCGTCGGATTTGTGCTCGTCCTGGTCGCTGGTGGCTTGTTCCTGTACAACAAATATCAGGAGGCCACTGAGCCGGCGCAGTTCTCGCTTTCCTCCTCCGGTATCGGCGTGGCACCCACGCAGCCGTACTTTCGCACTTTCCCCAACATGGCGGCCTGCAAGGCCGAACTCTCGAGGGTGCATTCGCTGGAATTGGCTGCGCCAGCCCCTGCCGGCACGACCGTGAGCGAGCACGGCCCGAGCGAGATTTGGCGGGAATCGACCAGCCAGCGGGAGATCCGCTCCGTGAAGTGCGAGACAAAAACCCAATGGTCGCCGCTCGACACACCAGAGCCCGCGCCCGCACCGAAGCGCGGTGCGTTCGCTGATCTGGTGCCCGGCCCTGCCTATCCGATCGCGGCGACCGAGCCGATACCGAAAGACAAGGTCGTCGTCTTCGTCGCCTACGCCACCGACGGTCATATCTTCTGGACTCGCGACTTCGACGAGTACAGCGCCAGTGGGAGAGCGGCCTTTACGCCCGCCACATGCGCCGCCTTCACCGGGAGCCTCTCCGCTCAAGCGCACGTCGGCATGCGCCTGAACAACGGCTGGAACGAGGGGCCGAACTGGCACACGTCATGCGTCGCCGCCGATCCGGGATCGCCAGAGGCCACCTTCAACAATTATCCCAACCTCAAGTAGTGCGCCGCGCCCTATGCAACAGACGGCAGGAGCGACCGAGGAGACGGCTGTAAAGCCTGCGCGACGTGGTCAAGCAGAAGGTTCCTTGTACGCGACGCCCTAGTACACATGCTCGATGGAAGCAAATCCCACGCCCGCGATCTGTTGCTGTGCAACCCACTGGAGGGCGCGTTCGAGCGTGGCGACCAATCCTTCGTGAGCGGCTGGCCATCCCATCTTGCTTCGCGGTGAGAGTGTCGTGAGGATGGTGCCCACCTCTTGATTTGGTGGGCACTTAATGAATCCCAATTCACAGCAGCTTCGGCGCAGGCACGCCCCGGAGTTCAAGTCGACGGTCATCGTCGAGTGCCAGCAGCCCTGCGTCTCGGTCGCGGCGGTGTCGCTTGCGCATGGGCTGAACGTCAACCTGGTTCGCGCAAGCGGCTTGTCGGCAAGGGCTTGAAGCGCGCGGGCTTGTCGGCGCCACGCGCTGTACGGTCGGTCAGTAGCTTCCGTTCGAGGTCATCGGGAAACCCGATTCGCACTACAGCGTCGCGACCAAGAGGCGGCCGGACTGTGGTGCAGTCGACAAGGTATCGAGCGGGACACTCTGGCGCTGCGTGGTGATCACCAGTTCGCGACAATCTCCTTCGCGTCGAAAAGCCACGTCGGTTGCACAAGGTACCGGCAGGCCGACTACCCGATCCAACTGCCCCTCGAGGGTGAAGCGAACCACTGACCAGCCGTCGCACAGCGCAGTCCATACGCCCCCTTGATCGTCGAACGTGAGGCCGCCGACTCGTCCGGACCCTCGAGGTACGGTCGCCAGTCGCTTTACGCCACCCTGTCCCGGCGTCATCATCAGGATCGTGCCGGAGCTCGGAATGGTGGCGAACACGGCGCCGTCGTCGCCCCAGCAACACATCGCTGCAACCTGTTCGCCGATGCGCCAGAAGATCTTGAGCCGACCATCGGGCATCAACTGTCCGATGGCGGAGCCGGCCTCCGGTAAGCCTATGGCCACCCAGATGGTCCCGTCGACGCCGGCGCATGCGCCGAGGCACTTGCCCTCAGGCCACGGGTATGCCGCGGGCTCCTGTCCCGGTCGAAGCTCAACCGCGCCGGACTCGCAAATGACGGCCAACCCATCGGGGGTACGCACAAGGCCTGTGATCGGTGCCTGCGCCGCATAGACTTCGCGGTCGGTGTGTCCGTCCCAAAGCCGCACGCTGGGTGCGAGGACGTCAGCCCAATAAACGAGCCCGTGTTCCATCACCACCGGGTGTGCGCCATGGAATGCCCACGGCCCGGGGATTGCGCGTACTGTCGATTCGGAATCGTTGCCCGAAAGGGCGGCGGAGGACGAGAGCTGTGCGCCGATGCGCCGCGCCGCCTCCGCCACTTCGGGGCCGAGAAGCTCGAGTCGTTCGCGGGTCAACCGCCATGCCGGACCGGCGACGCTGATCGCGCCGCGCACTTCGCCAGACGAGTCCTTAACCGGCGCGCCGACGCAGCGCACGCCGAGCACGATCTCCTCGTCGTCGATCGCGTAGCCGCGTGCGCGCGCGATGCGCAGCTCTGCGTGCAGCCGGCGGCGGTCCGTGATGGTGAGCGGCGTCAACGGCTTGAGGGTCAACTCGCGCACGATCGCATCGCGCTCCTCGTCTGTCATCGCCGAAAGAATGGCCTTGCCTTGGCTCGTGCAATGCAGCGGCTTTCTTTCGCCGAGTGCAGCGGCCGACCGCTGACTGTGCGCGCCGTCGCATCGCTCGAGGGAGATCACCTCGCGGCCATCGAGCGTTGCAAGGTAGCTGGTCTCGCCGGTCAGGTCGCGCAGCGCACGCAGTTCTGCGGCGGCAGCAGCCACGAGGTCGGGCATCGCATACGCCTGCTTCGCCATCTCGAAGCAGCGAAAGCCCAGGCAGTAGACCTTGCGCAGCGGATCACGTCGGAGCAGTCCTCGGTTGATAAGGGTGGCGAGCAGCCGATAGACCGTTGTACGTGGGAGGTCGAGCCGGTCCGCTACCTCGCTCTGGCTAAGTCCCTGCGGAGAAGAGCCAACCGCATCGAGCACATCGAGCGCCTTCTCGAGCGCGCCGGTGCCGTCGCCCGACTGCGCGCTGCGCGTGGATTTGGGCGCGGGAGGCGCTGTGGATCGGGTTGTCATTTGTTTGTCTCAACTGGTGGTACGCGAAGCCATGACAGGGACGCCGAGTCGGCATCTAGTGATTCTATTTTGGGGACCTCGTCACTAGCATCGATGTCACAGAGACCTCACTTCCGAAGCCCACCGATTCCCATATTTTGAGACAACCATGTCATTCATGACCCCTCCACCCTTGACCGCGATCCCTCAACGTCCCCCGGTGCCTCATGTCTCCGACAGCGTGCTTGACAGGCTCGCCAAAGTGACCAGCGGATCGCTCACGACGCAGCTCTACATCAAGGGCTTCCGCCAGCCCGTCCTGCACGGCCTCACGCCGCTCAATCGCAAGGTGAAGCCATTCGCCGGCCGCGCGTACACGATGCGCTTCATTCCGGCGCGCGAGGATGTCGATCTCTACGAGAACCTCACGACCACCCCGAACGCGGACAACCTGCAGTGGGTCGGCGTCGAGCAGATCGAGCCCGGCCATGTGCTGGTAATCGACAGCAACCGCGACGGCCGTGCCGCCTCGATGGGCAACATGCTCATCACCCGCATGATGATGCGCGGCGCCCGAGCGGTAATCACCGACGGGAGCTTCCGCGACGGCACTGAACTGTCGGAGATGGACTTCCCGGTATGGAGTACCGGCGTCACCGCGACCACACGCCTTTCCTATCACCACGTGGCGGACCTGCAGGTGCCCATCGGGTGCGCGGGCGTTGCGGTCTACCCGGGCGACGTGATCCACGGCGATGGCGACAACATCACCGTCATCCCGGCGCATCTGGCTGAAGAAATGGCCGACCTGTGCGAGCGCCGCGACGACATCGAGGCCTATCTCGCGCTGCGGGTCAAGGCCGGGGAGCCGCTGTGGGGCCTCTATCCGCCGAGCGAGCAGACGCGCGCTGCGCACAAGCAATGGGTGGCCGATGGCCGTCCCCCGATCCACCCCGTTGCGCCCGCGCGCTGAAGCTGGAGGAGAAGATGAACCAGCAGACTCACTCGCCCGAGTTCTACGACGCGCTGATCCGGCGCTACTTCGACGCCTGCAACGCCGCGGACTACCACGCGCTGATGTCGTGCTTCACGCCTGACGCCGTTCACTACTTTCCTTCGGGCCTGCCGGAAGTGCCCTGGCGCAGCGCCGATACCATCAGCCGCAAGTGGATCTGGTGCGTCGAGACGCTGGGCTCGCAGTGGACCATCGACCGCATCCTGATCAGCCACGACAAGCCGGAGGCCATGATCGAGTGGACCCACTGGAAGAACAAAAGCGGCACCGCGCTGCGCGGCGCCGAGTGGTACATCTTCGAAGGCGACCGGATCAAGGAGATCCGCGCCTACTACGCGTCTCCCGCGGATAAAGAGGTGCGCATCAACGAGCTCGAGGGCTTCAACTACGCCGCGCGCGGCTACCACCTGAAGAGCGCCTGAGCGATGTCGCATCTTGTGTCCATCGATGCTGCAGCCCTTGCAGCAGGTCAGGCAGCGGGCGACTTCGCGGCAAGTTCAGCCGCAGCGCGTGCGCGATTGCTGCGTGCGTTGGCTGAAGCGCTCGAAGCCGAGCGCGAATCGCTGGTGCCGCTGGCCGACCAGGAAACCGGACTCGGTCTGCCGCGGCTGAACGGTGAGCTGGATCGAACGGCCTTCCAACTGCGCGGCTTCGCCACCGAACTGGAGCGTGGCGCGGCGCATCGCGTCGAAGACGATCCTGCGGTCGCTGGCGCACCGCCTGCAGGCCGGCCTCGGCTGACGCGGGTGCGCGTGCCGCTCGGGCCGGTCGCGATGTTTGCGGCGAGCAACTTTCCGTTTGCCTTCTCCGTGCTGGGCGGTGATACCGCATCGGCGCTCGCGGCCGGCTGCCCCGTCGTTGTCAAGGCGCACCCAGGCCATCCGATGCTGTCGCGCAAGACGGCGCAAATCGCCCATCGCGTTATCGAGCAGCAAGGTTGGACCGAAGGCGTATTCCAGTTCGTCGACGGCGCTTCGGTCGAGACCGGCGTGCGGCTGGTACAGGCGCCTGCGATTGCCGCAGTGGCCTTTACCGGATCGTTTCGCGGGGGAACCGCGCTTGCCGATGTCGCATCACGGCGTCCGCGCCCGATCCCGTTCTTCGGTGAACTGGGATCGATCAATCCGGTGATCGTCCTGCCAGCTATGCTGCAACGCGGTGTGGAAGCACCAGCCGCCGCGCTCGCTCAATCCATCTGCCAGGGCAGCGGGCAGTTCTGCACCAGCCCCGGGGTCATCGTCGTGCCGGTTGGCGACGATGGCGATGCCTTCGTGAGTGCGCTGTCGAAGGCGCTCTCCACGCAGTCGCCGCACGGGATGCTGACAGAAGGCATTCGCAGCGCCTTCGATCGCGGCGTCTCGGCGTGGGCGGAATCGCCCGCGGTGCGCGGGCTGCTCGCGCCGGCACGCCGCGATGCGGTCGCACCCGGCCCGTTCCTCGGCGAGGTCGCGGCGCGTGATTTCATCGCTGATGCGTCCCTGCATGAGGAGGCCTTCGGTCCCGGCGCACTCGTCGTTCGGGTCGCATCAAACAACCAGGCCATCGAAGTGCTGCAAGCCATCGGCGGGTCGCTGACCGTGACGCTGTGGGGTGCGGAAGGCGAGAACGAAGAGGCGAGGGCGCTGGTGCGCGCGGCTTCGCAGATCGCGGGTCGTGTGCTTTTCGCCGGCGTTCCCACCGGCGTGGCCGTGACGGGCGCGCAGCAGCATGGCGGGCCGTATCCGGCCTCGACGCAACCCTGGAGCACTTCCGTGGGCTATGCGGCGATGGATCGCTTCCTGCGGCCGGTGGCCTTGCAGGACGCGCCCGCGTGGCTCCTCGAACGCCAGGGGGTGCCATGCTGAGGCACGTCGTCCTTTTCAGGCGCAAGCCCGACGTCGAGCGCGACAAGGTGCTCGAACGGTCTCTCTTCGCGCGCATGCGCGGGCTCGGTTCACAGATCGCGGCCATCCAATCATGGCGCGTGGCTGCGAACGAGCTCCAGCGTCCCCCGATCACCTGGGACCTGATCCTCGAATCCGAGGTGACCGATGTCGAGGCGCTCGATGCCTACCTCTTCCATCCCCTGCACCAGGCTCTGGTTCAGGACCTGCGCACCTACTACGAGTGGGCCGCAGTGGACTACACGGTCTGATTGCTTCTGTTCGAAATACACAAGGAGTTCTGCAATGCAAGTTTTTGTCTCGGGCGCGACCGGGCGGGTGGGCGGCACTCTGGCCCGCGCGCTGATGGAGCGCGGCTGGAAGGTACGCACCCTGGCCCTGCCCAACGATCGTCAGCTCGAAGCCACGCGCCAGGCCGGCATCGAATGCGTAACCGGCAACCTCGCCGATCTCGCCGCGGTGCGCGAGGCCATGCGCGACTGTGACTCGGTCTTCCACATGGCGGCGGTGATCTCGTTCCAGCCGCAGGCGCGTGACCTCATTTGGGACGCCAACGTGATGGGCACCTATAACGTCCTTCGCGTGGCCGCGGAAATCTCGCAGTCCAAGCCAGTGCGCCTGGTGTTCGCGTCGAGCGACCAGGTCTATCCGACTCGTTTCGCGCGCTATCGCCCGACCGACGAGCTTCATCCGCGCGAGCCCTACACCTTCTATGGATTGAGCAAGGTGATTGGCGAGGACATGGTGAAGTTCTATGGACGGTCCGAGAAGAACCTCTCGACCAGCATCGCGGTGTTCTCGCACATCGAGGCCGCACATGAGCTGATCGATCCCAATGGCGAGTATTCGAGCGCCGCGTTCTACGTCAACGGCCGCGTGCGCAGCCTCAAGGCCGCGAGTACGCATCACGCGGGCGCGACCAGCCAGAATGAACTGCGCGAGATCCTCGACATCCTCGAACCCCTGACCGCAGAAGACGAGCCGCTGCTGCTGGCCTACGACCAACACGGCAAGCCGCACACGCAGGAGCTCGTGGACGTGCGCGACATCGTGGACGGACTGCTGCTGATCCACGACAAATCCGAGGCGATCGGCGAGACCTTCAACCTCGCGCCGGCCACGCCGGTGAGCCTCGCGGAGTTCATTCCGTATCTCGCGAAGGCCACCGGCCGTCGGTATGTGGAAGCGAAAATTCCGGTGGAGCTGGGCCGCACGCACGGAAGCGCTGCCAAGGCGCGCGCATTGCTCGGCTACCAGCCACGCTACAGCCTGTTCGACATGGTCGACGAAGCCGTGGCAGCGAAGCACAAGGAAAAGGCGGCAGCATGAGCCTCTCCGTGCGCCGGTACTCGGTCGAACATCTGCTCGCCGTCGTGCAGCGGCTGTTCGAGCATCGCGGCCTGGAGAAGGGCAAAGCCAGCAGCGTCGCGACCAGCCTCGTTACAGCAGACATGCTCGGCCATTCGACCCACGGCCTCGCGATCGCACCGTGGTACCTCGAAGAGCTGGGCTCTGGCGGTATGCGGGCGGCCGGCGAGGTGCAGGTCATATCCGACCGCGGCGCCTGCCTGGCCTGGGACGGCCAACGGTTGCCGGGCGCGTGGCTCATCGATCAGGCGATCGATGTCGCGCTCGAACGCGTGTCCGCCCACGGCGTGGTGACTTGCACGATTGCGAACGGGCATCACACCGGTGCACTGGCGACCTACTTGCCACGCATCACCCAGCTTGGGTTCATGGCAGTCATCGCCTGCTCGGGGCCGGCATCGCAGGGGGTCGCGCCTTACGGCGGCCTGAAGGGGCTGTTCACGCCGAACCCACTGGCAGCGGGCATCCCTAGCCATGGCGATCCGGTGATGCTGGACATCAGTTGCTCCATCACCACTATCAAGCGCTCGATACAGCTCGCCGAAGCCGGCGAACGCTACCCCGGCCTGTGGGCCATGGATGCGGACGGCCAGCCAACGGACGATCCGCGTGTGCTGCTGGAGCAGGGCGGCAGCCTGCTGCCCGTCGGGGGACTCGATCACGGCCACAAGGGCTACGGCATGGCGCTACTCGTGGAGGCGTTGACGCAAGGCCTTTCAGGCTACGGCCGGCGCGATGCGCCCACAGGCATCGTGATGAACACCTTTCTTCAGATCCTCGACCCCGAGGCTTTCGGCGGCCGGAAGGCCATGCTGGACGAGACCGACTGGCTCGTGCGCGCATGCCATGCGAACACGCCGAGGCCCGGCGTGCAGCAGGTGCGCGTGCCCGGCGATCAGGCGCTGACCCGGGGGCGCGAAGCGACGGCGCAGGGCGTTCCGCTTGCGGACGTCATCGTCGATGCGCTGTCGCCTGCGATGGCGGCGCACGGACTGGATTGGCCCGGGCCGATGCGGCAATAGCGGCAGTCGTAGCAACCCAATCATCAAGACAACCACAGCAGGAGACAACGACATGCAGACCCTTCCACCCGGCGCCATCAGCCGCCGCACCGCCGTTGCCGGCATGGCCGGCTTCATCGCCCTCGCGGCGGCGAGCCCTCCGGCGCTCGCGGACGCGCTCTCCAACATCGACAAGAACGGGAAGATTCGCATCTCGATCGACCCGGCCGCGCCGCCTTACTCGACCAAGGATGCACACCTCGAATATGCGGGCTCCGAAGTGGATGTGGCGCGGCTGCTGGCCAGCGACTGGAAGCTCGAACTGGAGATCGTTCCGACCAACCCGGCGAGCCGCATTCCCTATCTGCTGACAGACAAGACCGATCTCGTGATTTCGACCCTGTCGATCACGCCGGAGCGTGCGAAGGTCATCGACTTCTCGGTGCCTTACTCGGGCATCCAGGTGGTCGTCGGCGCGCCCAAGGCCGTCGCGCTGCGCTCGCTGGAGGACCTGGCGGGCAAGCGGGTCGCTGTGGTGCGCGGCAGCACCAACGACACCGAGCTGACCCGTGCCGCGCCGTCCGGGACGCAGATCGTCCGCTTCGACGACGACGCGACCGCAATCACCGCCATCATCAGCGGGCAGGCGGACTGCTATTGCACCGCGCCGGCCCTGCTCGCGCCAGTGAATCAACGCAAGCCAGAACTCGCAATGGAGCCGAAGGTGGTCGTCAAGACCAACCTCACCGGCATCGGTCTGCACAAGGGCGAGATCCAGCTCAAGTCAAAGCTCGACGACTGGGTGCGCGAGAACCTGCGCAACGGCAAGCTCAATGCCATCTACAAGAAGCATCACGGCGCGGAAATGTCGCCGGAAGTGATGCGCGCCGCAACGGCCTGAAAGCAGGAGAAAGACATGAACAAGCTCTTACTTGCCGCGACGATGAAGCTGGCCGGCGCCGCCCTGGCGTTGGGCCTCACGGGACAGGCCGCCACCGCCCAGACGAACACGCTGGAGCGCATCCGCGCGGAGCGCAAGATCCGCATCGCCATCGACCTGAGTGTGCCCCCGTGGTCCTACAAGGACGACAAGCTGGAGATGAAGGGCTCAGAGGTGGACACCGCCAAGCTGCTCGCCAAGGACCTCGGCGTGGAACTGGAAGTGGTGCCCACCAACAGCGCCAACCGCATTCCGCTCCTGATGACCAACCGCACGGACGTGGTGATCTCCGCGATGACCATCACCCCCGAGCGGCTCAAGACCATCGATTTCTCCAAGCCCTACTCGGGTATCTCCACCTTTGTGGCCGCACCCAAGTCGATGGTGATCAAGACGCCGGCCGACCTGGTGGGCAAGAAGATCGCGGTGACCCGTGGCACCACCAATGACGCCGACGTCACCCGCATGGCGCCGCCCGGTGCGGAGATCGTGCGCTTCGAGGACGAGTCCACCACCATGACCGCGGTGGTGAGCGGCCAGACCGAGGTCACGGCCTTGGCCACGACGCTCATCACCGTCATCAACCAGCGCAGTCCGGGCAAGGATTTGGAGCCCAAGCTGCTGCTGCAGAACTCGCTGTTCGGCGTGGGCATGCGCAAGAACGAGACGGCCCTGAAGGAGTGGGTCAACCAGTGGGTCGAACAACGCCTGAAGAGCGGCGACCTTCAGGCCATCTACAAGAAGCACCAGGGCGCGGACATCCCTGCGGAAGTGTTGAAGTCGGGCACCTGAGTCCCGCCATGCCGCCACGAAAAAGAGGCGCATCCAACGCCTCTTTTTCTTTTGAGTCACGGCGCCGTATGAGGGTGGCAAATGCGAGATGTGCGTACCAGCTGATGGGACGAATTTGCCCGACTCGGGTTTACCCGCACCAACTCTGAACACCGTGATTTCCTGAGAATTCCAGTCACAGCGAACGACAACGCTGTCCGGATTGTGGGACTGACCAGCATCGCATGGATGCCTCGGCCGCCACCGGGAACTGAGAGACAACCACCTGCAATCTTCGCCATGAATTACGAGTTTGACTTCGCCGCTGTGCTGTCCTACTGGCCCCTCTTCGTCGAGGGAGCGTGGGTCTCGCTGAAGTTGGCCTTCTTCGCCACGGTGCTCGGCTTCGTGCTCGGCACGCTGTGCGCCATCGCGCGGACCAGTGGCCCAGCGTGGCTGCGCAACCTGGTGGCCGGTTACGTGGAGCTGATCCGCAACACGCCGCTGCTCATTCAGAGCTACTTCCTCATCTTCGGCATGGCCAGCATCGGCCTGAAGCTGCCTATCCTGGTGGGCGCGGTGATCGCGCTCGTGGTCAACATCGGCGCCTACACCACCGAGATCATGCGAGCCGGCATCGACTCGATCCAGCCCGGCCAACTCGAAGCGGCCGAGTGCCTCGGCCTGTCGCGCGCGCAGGTCTACCTGCACGTGGTGCTTCGCCCCGCGATGGAGCGCGTGTACCCCTCGCTCGCCAGTCAGTACGTGCTGCTGATGCTGGCCTCCAGCATCCTGTCCTCGGTGGGCGTGGAAGAACTCTTTGGCATCTCCAATCGCGTGCAGAGCGACACCTTCCGCAACTTCGAGGTATTCGTGGTGCTGGGCGCCGTCTACCTGGGCCTCTCGTTGATCATGCGCGGCGGCTTCTGGCTGCTCAACCTCGCGCTCTTCACCCGCCGGCGCAAGCTGGGAACGCCGATCTGAACCC
The DNA here is from genome assembly GCF_900107745.1 of Variovorax sp. YR216. GTDB lineage: Bacteria > Pseudomonadota > Gammaproteobacteria > Burkholderiales > Burkholderiaceae_C > Variovorax. The sequence continues at coordinate 38,204 of NZ_FNRO01000023.1, forward strand.
CAGGAAGCCAAGCCATGAATATGCAATATCTCGGCTCGCTGATGCAGGGCCTGTGGAACACAGTGCTGCTGAGCGTGCTCACTTTCCTCTTTGGCGGCCTGCTGGGACTGTTGATTGCGCTGTGTCGCATCTCGCCCAGCGCCCGCGTGGCCGGTGCCACTAGCCTCTACATCCAATTCATGCAGGGCATGCCGCTGCTGGTGCTGATGGGCCTGTGCTTCTACGGCCCCAGCCTGTTGGGCTTTCAGTCGGTGAATCCGCTGGTCGCCGCCACGCTGGCCATGACGCTCTATGCCGCGTCCTACCTCGGCGAGATCTGGCGCGGCTGCCTGCAGTCGGTGCCAAAGGCGCAGTGGGAGGCGGCCGAGTGCCTCGGCTTCTCGCGCTGGCAGCGCATGCGCCTGGTGGTGCTGCCGCAGGGCCTGCGCATCGCCACGCCGCCCACCGTGGGCTTCATGGTGCAGATCGTCAAGAACACCTCGGTGGCCTCGCTGGTCGTTGGCTTCGCCGAGCTTTCCTACAACGCCAAGGTGCTCAACAACACCACCTTCCAGCCGTTCATCTACTTCGGCCTCGCCGGCCTCCTGTACTTCTCTGTCTGTTATCCGCTGTCGCGTCAGGCACGCAAGCTCGAAAGGAAACTCAATGTCAGCCGTCGTTGAACTCAAGAATATTCACAAGACCTTTGGCACGAACCACGTCCTGCGGGGTGTGACCTTCGAGGTGCAGCGCGGCCAGGTCGCCGCGATCATCGGCCAGAGCGGCTCGGGCAAGAGTACGGCGCTGCGCTGCATGGACCGTCTGGAGACCATCGACAGCGGTGAACTCAACGTGTGTGGCCATTCGCTGCACGACCCAAACGTGGACTTGAAGCCCCTGCGCCGCGACGTGGGCATCGTCTTTCAGAGCTACAACCTCTTTCCGCATCTCACGGTGGAACAGAACGTGACGCTCGCGCCGCGCACCGTCAAGGGCATGAAGGCCTCGGATGCGCAGGAGATCGCGGCCGCCGTGCTGGCCAAGGTGGGCCTGAAAGAAAAGATGGGTGCCTACCCCGAGCAGCTATCAGGTGGCCAGCAGCAACGCGTGGCCATCGCCCGCAGTCTTGCGATGGAGCCCAAGCTGATGCTGTTCGACGAGGTTACCTCTGCGCTTGATCCGCAGCTCACGGGTGAGGTGCTCCGCGTGATGGAGCAACTCGCGGCCGACGGCATGACCATGGTTCTCGTGACACACGAGATGGCTTTTGCACGCAATGTCGCTCACCAGGTGATCTACATGCGCGACGGCAAGGTGCACGAGAGGGGGTCGGCCGACATCCTGCGTCACCCGTCCACCCCCGAGCTGTCGGCCTTCATCCACGCGGATGCCTGAATCTTCAATTGCCTTAACGAGGAACACTGAAATGAGACGTCGCTCCCTGCTAGCTGCTGCGGCAAGCGCAGCCTGCCTTCTGTCCATGGGCGTCGCGCATGCAGCCGACCAGGACACCCTTGCGGCCATCCGCGAAGCCAAGACTATTCGCGTCGCGCTTGAATTCGGCCGGCCGCCATGGGGCTTCAAGGACGACAAGCTGAAGATGTCCGGCTCGGACATGGAGGCAGCGGAACTGCTGGCTTCCGACCTCGGCGTCAAGCTTGAGATCGTGGAAGTGACTGGCCCGAATCGCATTCCCTTCCTGCAGACGAAGAAGGCCGATGTGGTGCTGTCCACGTTCTCGATCACGCCGGAACGCCTGAAAGTCATCGACTTCTCGGCGCCCTATGCGAGCGCGGTGCAGATCGTCGGTGCGCCCAAGTCGCTGGCACTGAAGTCGGAAGGGGATTTGAAGGGCAAGCGGGTCGGCGTGACGCGCGCGACCACTGGCGACGTGGAGCTCACCAAGAAAGCCAAGGACCTCGGCGTGGAAGTGGTGCGTTTCGACGATGAATCGACCAACATGACTGCGCTTGCCAGCGGGCAGGTCGACATCGTGATCCAGGAGCCTGCGACGCTCACCGCAGTGGCGGCACGCAATCCTCAGCGGCAGTTGGAGCCGAAGTTCATCTTCACGCAGTTTCCGGTGGGAATTGGTTTGCGCAAGAACGATCCTGCGCTCAAAAGCTACCTTGACCAGTGGGTCAAGACGCGCATGGCCGACGGCAAGCTGAATGCCATCTATCGCAAGTACCACGGAACGGATCTGCCGGCGGAGATTGTCAAGCCGGGTAGTTGAGTTCAGCCAGCTGACTGTCGGGCCCCAGGCCCGGTGCAGGCGCCCCCCACCGTGCTGCGGTGCGGGGGCTTTTCCGGTGGGCGCTAGACGCGGAAGGGCTTGATCGCCTGCATGTCGAGCGAGAACCCAAGGCCAACGGCCTGCGGCACGCGAACGCGGCCTTCCTTCGGCAGGGGCGTCCCGCCCAAAGCGATGTCGGCGTGCGGGCGCACGTAGAGGTGTTCAAACAGCGGCTCGCCGGTCAGCACCGACGAGACATGCAGCGTGGCGAAGTAGCCAGGGCCAAAGTAGGGTGAGTGCGGCATCACGGCGACCCCATGCGATTGCGCGACTTGCGCCGCCGCCATGAATTCGCTGATGCCGCCCACCTTGATCACAGAGGGCTGCGCGAAGGTCACCGCCTTTGCCTCGACCATGCGGGCGAACTCGTGACGGGTGCAGGCGTTCTCGCCCGCACCGACAGGAAAGTCACAATTGAGCGCAGCCTGGTTGCGGATGTCCTCGGGCGGGAACACCGGCTCTTCCACCCACTGCGCGTTGACTTCACGCAGCACGCCGATCCGCGCGCGGGCGACTTCGGGTGTCCATGCGCAATTGACGTCGACGGAGATGCCGATGTCAGGACCGCAGGCTGCGCGTCCTGCGCGAATCACCTCGGGGTCGATCTCGTGCAGCTTGACGTAGCGGTAGCCCTCGCGGACTGCATCGCGGCAGTGCTTGTCGACGAGCGACACATCGCCATAACGCACGAGGCTCGCGTAGGCCGTGAGGCTCTCGCGCGCCGAGCCGAGCAGGGCATGCAGCGGGACGCTGCGCACTTGCGCCGCGAGATCCCACAGCGCGATGTCAAAGCCCGAGATCGCGAACATCGCGATGCCGTAGCGCCCGAAGATGTGCAACCGCTGCTGCAGCTCCAGGGTCAACGCCTCGGGCTGCTCGGGCAGGTCTCGCCCTTGAACCAGTGGCGCGACCATGTCGCGTGCAGCGGCAGCCACCGCGGTGCGGCATGAATAGGCGAAGCATTCGCCCCAGCCTACGAGGCCGGTGTCGGTTTCGAGCCGAACCAGCACCATATCGAGCGTGGTCCACTTGCCCGAGGTGTGGATCGGGGTCCCGCTGCCATCGTCGAAGGGGACGACTGCCTCGATCACATCGATCTTCGTGATCTTCATGTTCGCGCTTCCCGCCGGGGCAGCAGGCGCTGCGTGTCGCCGACGTACTCGGACTCCGAGAACATCCCGCCGAGTGTGACCTCCGACGGCTTGCGCGCAGCGTCCGAGCCGGGTGCTGGCGGCGGGTCTTCCGCGAGCACGCGCTCGTCCCATCCCTCGGAACTGTCCTTCGGGCGGTACCCGAGCCGATGGGCCGAGGCGTTGTCGTAGTGCCGGCCGCTTGCATCGGAGATTCCGTACACGATCTCGAAGACCAAGTCGGGCTGCTCGATTCCGATGCTCACCAGTTGCGCGAGATCCCGGAAGCTGATCCAGCTGCCGAGGCGCCGGCGATCGATGGGTTGGGTGTTGACGTTGCCGATGCGAATCGCGAGCACCGGCAGCCCGTACTTGTAGGCATAGAGCGCGCCGAGCGATTCGCCGAAGGCCTTGCCCACCGCGTAGCGGCTGTCCGGACGCAGGATCGCGGTGTCGCCCATCAGCGGGCCGTGCGGACTGCGCGGCTGAAGTCCGACGACGTGATGCGAGCTTGCATAGACCACGCGCTTCACGCCTGCGGCGCGCGCGGCGTCGAAGAGGCTGATCGTGCCCTCGACGCTGAGGTACACCTGATCCTTCCAAGGTGCGTCGGTCGTGCACGCGGCCAGATGCACGACTGCGTCGCATCCTTCCAGGTGCTGCGTCAGAGCCGCCTGATCGGTGATGTCGACCACGGCCGTGGTTTCATTGGGCGCGGGGTTGCTGATCGGCTGCAGGTCGAGCGAAACGACCGCGTAGCCCTGTTCCAGAAGTTGCCGGCGCAGCCCGGTCCCGACGAGACCGGCTGCGCCGGTGATGGCAATGCGTTTCATGGAAAGTGTCTCCTTGCGATGGCTGGAAGAATTGTCGGAAATCCCTCGTCTCGCAGGTCGTCACTTCGCGGCAAGCGTCGCCGATCCGTACCAGATGGCGGGACTGTCTGAGCATTCAGGGCCGCTTGCCGAACTCTTCGGTGTCGGGCGTCCAGCGCCGGGCTTGTTCACTCAGTGTGAAGCCGAGGCCGGGACGGTCCGATACGTACATGCGCCCGTCCTTGAGGTGCATCTGCTCGTTGAACAGCGGCCCGAGCCATTCGAAATGCTCGAGCCACGGTTCGATGCCGTAGGCGGCCGCGAGGTGCAGGTGGATCTCCATCGCGAAGTGCGGCGCGAGCTTGCGCTGCTTGAACTCGCCGAGCGCCATGATCTTCAGGAAGGGCGTGATGCCGCCGACGCGCGGCGCATCGGGCTGGATGAAGTCGGTGCCTGCGAGGATGAGCTGCGCGTGCTCGTCGAAGGAGGTGAGCATCTCCCCGGTCGCGATCGCGGTGTCGAAGCGCTCGGCGAGCTGGCCGTGGCCTTCGAAGTCATGCGCGTCGAGCGGCTCCTCGATCCAGGTGAGGTCGAACTCCTCGAAGGCGCGGCAGGCGCGCGTGGCCTTCTGCCGGTCCCACTGCTGGTTCGCATCGACCATCAGCGGGAAACCGTCGCCGAGCAGCTTGCGCACTGCACGCACGCGTTCGATGTCGATCGACAGGTCCGGCTGGCCCACCTTGAGCTTGATGCCGCCGATGCCGCTTTCGCGCGAGATCGCGACGTTCTTGAGCACCTGGTCCAGCGGTGTGTGCAGGTAGCCGCCCGAGGTGTTGTAGCACTGCACAGAATCGCGCTGCGCGCCCAGCAGCTTTGCGAGCGGCAGGCCAGCGCGCTTGGCCTTCATGTCCCACAGCGCGATGTCGAAGGGCGCAATGGCCTGCGTGGTGAGGCCGCTGCGGCCCATGCTCGCGCCGGCCCACAGCAGCTTGGTGAAGAGGCGCGAGATGTCGTTGGGGTCTTCGCCGATCAGGTTCGGCGCGAGCTCCTTCGCGTGCGCGTACATGCCCGGGCCGCCGGCGCGCTTCGAATAGCCGAAGCCGATGCCTTCGTGGCCGTCGCGCGTGCGGATCTCCGCGAAGATGAAGGCGATCTCGGTCAGCGGCTTCTGGCGGCCGGTGAGCACCTTGGCGTCGCTGACCGGCGTGGCCAGCGGCAGGTAGGTCAGCGACAGCTTGATCCACTCGATGCGGTCGCCGGTGTCGGCAGCGGTGCGGGCGTCTGCACCCACCTTGGCGTAGGAGACGATGTTCGATTCGACGGCTTGCATTTGGAATGTCCTTGTAGATGAAGTGAGTGAGGATGACGTGGCGCGGCTCATTCAGCCTTGAGGCCGCCCACGCGGATGACCTCGGACCAGCGTGCCAATTCGCTGTTCACGAAGCGGGTGTAGTCCGGCGGATTGGAGATGGTGACGACGAATCCGGTGCTCTCCAGCCTGGCGCGCGCGGCAGGTTCGGCAAACGCCTTGGTCATCGCTGCCTGCAGCTTGTCGATGACCGCCTGCGGCGTGCCCTTGGGCGCGGAGAGGCCGGTCCAGGACACCGCACTGAAGCCCGGGTACCCTGACTCGGCCACCGTGGGCACGTCGGGGTACAGCGGGTTGCGCTGCGGACTTGTCACGACCAGGGCGCGGAGCTTGCCGGCCTTGACGTGGGGCAACACGACATCCTGGTTTGTGAACATGCCTGGAATCTGGTTGGCCAGCACATCATTGAGAGCAGGGGCTCCACCTTTGTACGGTATGCCGACCATGTCCAGTCCCGCGCTCTGCTTGAGGTATTCGGTGGTGAGATGGCCCGACGACGCGGTCACTTGCCCGAAGCTGAACTTGCCTGGATTGGCCTTCACCCACGCGATGAACTCCTTGAAGTTCTTCGCCGGGAAGTTCGGATTTACAACGAGCACGTTCGGCCCCGCCGCCAGCTGCGAGATGTGGACGAAGTCGGACTCCGCATAGCCAGGCTTGGGTGCCGGGAAGCCGTGGATGACCGCGTTGGTCCCGATGCCTGAGAGCAGCAGCGTGTAGCCGTCGGGCGCCGCCTTGGCGGCCAGATCCGTGCCGATCGCGCCGCCGGCACCTCCCCGGTTGTCGACGATGAAAGGCTGCTTGAGCTGCTTGCCGAGTTCGTCGGCGATGAGCCGCCCCATGATGTCGCTGGTGCCGCCGGCGGGGAAGGGCACGATGATCTTCACCGGCCGGGTCGGATAGTCGCTCGCGCTCTGCGCGGATGCCCCCAGCGCAAAGAGGGCAGGCAAAAGGGCGGCGGCGCAGAGCAGTCGTCGGTTCATGGTTGAAGTCTCCTGTTCGAATGGCAAGCGATGAAAGCGCTTCCATTTTCAGTTTCTTGCACGAGGTTGCTATTCACCTGTGGTCCGGGCACAGGTCATTCGTCCCGACGAATGGGAATCCGGATGTCGAAGCGGCTTAGGGTTTCCACCAAAACCCGATGAATGCGAATGAAAACGCTTCCATTTGAGTCGGCTGGAACACCTCCGATCGAGCTATATTCCCGTTTCGATGACCGACGCTTCCGCCTCCATCTCCCGCGCGCGCATGATCGACGTCGCGCAGGCCGCGGGGGTGTCGCTGGTCACGGTGTCGCGGGCGGTCAACGCGCCGGACAAGCTCGCGCCTGAAACGCTGGCGGTGGTCCGAGCCGCGATCGAACGGCTCGGCTATGTGCCCAACCTCACCGCGGGCAGCCTGGCGTCGAGCCGATCGCGCATCGTCGCCGCGGTGGTGCCGACGATTTCCAATGCAGTGTTCTCGGAAACCATCGAGGCGCTCGCGCAGACGCTGGCCGAAGCCGGCCACCAACTGCTGATCGGCCAGAGCGCCTACCGTGCCGCCGACGAAGCCGCGCTGGTCGACGCGTTCCTGGGTCGCCGCGTCGACGGACTGGTGCTGACCGGATGCAACCAGAACGCCGCGCTTATCGCGCGCCTGAAGCGCACCGCCATTCCAGTCGTGCAGACCTGGGACCTACCGGATGCCGGCGGAGCTCTCATTGACATGGTGGTAGGCTTTTCCAACCGCGACGCCGGCCGGCATGCGGCGCGACATCTCATCGAGCGTGGCTGCACCTCGCTTGGCTTTATCGGTGCTGAGGAGGATCGCTCCCGCCGCCGCCTTGAAGGCTTCAAGGACGAAGCTACGAAATTGGGTGTTTTGAGCGTCGCCGCCGAATTGATCCGGCCGCCGGCTCAGATGGATCAGGCGGCGGCAAGACTCCAGCAGCTTGTCGCTCGTCAGTCGGACCTCGATGGCGTGTTCTGCAACAACGACCATCTTGCTGCCGCTGTGCTCTTCGAATGTCACCGTCTGGGTTGGCCGGTGCCAAACAAGCTCGCGGTCCTTGGCTTCGGGGATCAGCCCATGGCGAGAGCCGCCGCGCCTCAGTTGTCCTCGATTCGAATCCGTCGCGCCGAGATGGGGGAGCGGGCTGGGCAGATGCTTCTTACACGGCTTTCGGATCGCGAGCCGGAGTCTCGATGCGTCGACCTGGGCTTTGAAATCGTCACTCGCGGAAGCGCGTAGACCGTTGTGGCCTGCCGCCCGAGTTCGCGCCGGAAGCGCGGCTCGTGACGCGCGACAAGACCGCTGATCTAAATGGAGAGAGATCCCCCGCTCTTGCTGATGGTCAGTCCATCCGGATGCCGGCGGCGCGGTACATGTTCGCATCTTCCACCGCCGCATCCTTCGCTAGGCGCAGGAACACATTCGAGTCCATGGGAGACGAAACAGAGAATCCTTGTTTGAGCCTCGAGACGATAGTCGGTGCTTTGGCGCTTTGGCGCTTTGGCGCATTCGCGAAGCGCTGGTGCTCCTTTGGGTAGACCGAAGCAAATCGGCTTCGGTAGAATAGTTAGGAGACGAGTCGTATCGAAACGTATGACGACTACAGACATCAATGGAGTGGTGGCACGCCCGCGCTAGGGGGAAACGCCGAGATTGCACGGTGCTCTGCAGCGTTGACGACGCGTCGAGGCGATTCCTAAGCCGGATGTCGCCTCTCGTTGGAGCAAGACGATCGCGCACTGCGGTGGGAGGCATCCGCTTGGCAACGGCAAGGACGGTCAGATTGAAGAGCGAGGACGTGTGGACAGCCTCGAGTTGATACGGGTATTTCGGGAGATTGCGGTTCGAGGCAGTTTTTCGAGTGCCGCAAAGAAGCTTGGGGTATCCAAGGCTACGGTCAGCAAGTATGTGGCCGAGTTGGAGGCTCGCTTGGGCGTGCGCCTGCTCAATAGGTCGACCCGATCAGTCAGTCTCACTGATGCGGGACAGGTTCTTTTGGAACGAAGTGCTCCCATGCGGGAGCTGATTGAGCTCACGCAGGCGGAATTGACTGCTCGCGCCAACAAGCCAAAAGGGCGCCTGCGAATCGCAGCTCCATATGCAATGGCGAATGGCACGTTCCCGAACCTATTGGCCGATTTCATGGGCTACTACCCTGAGGTGAGCCTTTCATTGCACCTGGTCAACGAGGTTGACTTGGTCGGCGATGCGATCGACGTTCAACTGCGCTTCGGTCCCATACTGGACGAGAACGTCATCGTTCGTCGCCTGTTGCAGATGCCGATGGTTGTGTGCGCGTCGCCTGGGTACTGGAAGAAGCGCGGCATGCCTCTAGTTCCTGACGATCTGCGCAAGCACGATGCGCTGACTCTCCTGCGCCAAGGCTTGAGTTCGGTCTGGCGATTTGAGAGTGAGGGTGAAACTGTGAATGTGTCAGTTCGCAGTGTGATGGAGGCCACGGAGGTGCACCCGTTGATTCAGGTCGCCTTGCGGGGATTTGGTGTGATCTACGCTCCAGTCCTTGCTTGTTCAGCTGCAGCTTGAACGAGGAGAACTGGTGCCGGCACTCGAAATGTTCAGCCGAAAGGACATGTGGTTGTCGGCCGCTTACGCACAACGGCGCCACAACAGTGCTGCGCAAAAGGCCTTGCTCGACTTCCTGCAGACGCGGCTCGGCGACCATGCTCGGCGTTGAAGCCACTCGTTCTCAAGGATCTTGTGCAGTGCGGCAAAATGCGATCGTCCTAGGCTTGGCCACCGGCGCTCCAGAATCGCCTTCGAAGCAGGCGTTCCCATCGTGGGAACGGTTGCGCTCCGCGGATCGTTCTCAAGCCGGTGCGCTCAATTGCCAAAAGTGAGGTTAAACATCTTGAACAGCTCGTTGGGCTCGATCTACCAGCCATCGGAATACCGGATCGACGATAGCTTTGCATACCTGATCCGGCGGATCCTCGTGCTCACCCGCACCACCCTTGACGCGCGCCTGCGGCAAGCGGGCGGGCCGACTGGAACGCAATGGCGTCTCCTGCACTATCTGTTTCTTCGCGGGCCGCTCCAGGTCGCGGAACTGGCCAGGCTATGCGAGACCGACCCTGCTGGCATGACCCGAATGCTCGATCGCCTAGTGCGACAGGGTCTCTGCCAACGTCTTCGTGCACCTGCGGACCGTCGGGTGGTCAATGTCATGCTTACAGAGCGCGGGAGGGAATCCGCCAAGCGGCTCGCTCCCGAACTTCAGCAAATTCAGGCGGAACTCCTTCGAGGTTTCGACGACTCAGAGGTCGGGGAACTGCGCGGGTTCCTGGAACGAATCCTCGACAACGGCCAAACGCTCGGGGGTGATCCAGGCTAGTGCGCTGCAGCAGCGAGGGCGTGCCGGGCTATCGGCAACCGGCCTCCTCGGCCTACGGGTCAATCCAACTCCCAATCGCGCTATCCATCCACCATTGGGGCTTTCCATAGGTTAATTGCAATACGGGTCGTCTAGTATTGAATATTTCAAACTGCGAGGTTCACCGAGAGCCCGCAAACGGAGACGAGGTCATGGCGATTACGAGAAGGCAGGCGTTGGGTGCTGGCGCTGCCATGTTGACGGCGGGGCTGGCCAAGAGCGCGCTTGCCCAAGACTATCCCACCAAGCCGATTCGCATCATCGTTGCGAATCCGCCGGGGTCGGGCTTGGATGCTGATACCCGATTTTGGGCCGCCGGCTTGACGGGCGTTCTTGGTCAGAGCGTCATCGTAGACAACCGTCCTGGTGGTGCGACGACGATCGGCACCTCGTTGGCCGCGAAGGCTGCCCCCGATGGCTACACCTTGCTCATGGGGATTCCTAGCTCGCTCTGCTACATGTCCGAGCTGTACACGCACATCCCCTACAAGCCCACGGATTTCGATGCGATTAGCCAGCTAACGACACTTCGCAGCGTTGTGGTTGCGCACCCGAGCCTGCCAGCGTCGAATGCCGCAGAACTCATTGCCTTGGCCAAGGCCAAGCCAGGGTCCATTAATGCAGGGACGGTCGGAATCGGGACATTCCAGCACCTGCTGGGTGAGTGGTTTGGAGCACTGACGGGTACGACGTACAAGTTCGTTCCGTACAACACGACCAGTCCCTACACCGCACTGTTGGGAGGGGAGACGCAGGTGATGTTTGATGCACTTGCCGCCTCTATGAGCAACATTAGGGCGGGAAAGCTGAAAGCGCTGGCTGTTACGGGGACCAGCCGACATCCGCTACTGCCGAACGTTCCCACGTTTCAGGAACTCGGCATTGCCGACTACGATGCATCGACCTGGTTCGGCCTGCTCGCGCCGGCTGGGACGCCGAAGCCGATCATTGAGAAGTTGGCCTCTGCCTGTGCCACCGTGGCGCACAGGCCGGAAGTGGCCGAGCGGTACCGCGACTATGGCGGCGAGCCGGTCGGGAGCACACCGGCGCAATTCACCGCGTACATTCAATCCGAGCGCTCAAAGTGGATTCCGGTGGTGAAGCGCTCCGGGATCAAGCTGGAACTCACTTCCTGACGTTTTGCCACTGGTGCGCATCGGCTCGTCTCGAGGCGCGAGCCGATTCGAGCCGACCTGTCCTATCGGCTACGTCCGTGTTCCGGGTAGCCCTCGAAGGTACGCTTGACCAACTCACGAATCCACACGACTGCGGGATCATGGTGGAAGCGTGGATGCCAATGCTGGTTTAGAGCGTATGGGGCAAGTTCCACTGGCGGCTGCACGACGCGAACGGTGCCGTAGCGTTGAAAGACGTTGGCCAATTCGAGAGGCACCGTCGCGATTAGATCCGGTTGCTGCTCCAACAAATGTGGCACCGTCAGGAAGTGGGGCGTGGCCAAGAAGATTGTTCGCTTGATGCCTTGCTCCTCGAGGGCGCTGTCGTACGCGTCTCCAGGTCGGCCGGAGAGCGACACTGCGACGTGTGGCATTTGCTCGAATTGTTTGAGCGTCAGTCGCTGCCCGACTTGGCGGTTTTGGGCGCTCACGATCGTGACGAGCGAGTGCATGAACAGCCGCTGTCGATACAGCCCCTCTGGCGCGGTTCGAATGGATCCGAGCGCCAGGTCCGCCTCGCCCGAGGAGAGAAGGCCTTCAATCTGCTCGGACGGAACCTGTAACGTGCGTACTCGGCAATTCGGAGCGAGCGCTCTGAACTGGTTGAGCAATGGGGGCAGGAACACGAGCTCGCCCATGTCCGTCATGCAAAGCGTAAAGATCCGGCGCGACGCTGCCGGATCGAATGCCGCCTCGGACAAGATGCGCTGCCTGATGGCAGCCACGACATCGACCACGGCAGGCTTCAGTGCTTCTGCCTTGCGAGTGGGGACCATCCCTTCCGGCCCCTTGACGAACAGCGGGTCATCGAAGAAATCGCGCAGTCGATTCAAGGCGTGGCTCAGGGCGCTTTGGGTGACGCCGACGCCTTCGGCTGCGCGCGTCACGCTCTTTTCGCGCAGCAGTGCGTCGAAGATTGTGAGCAAGTTGAGGTCCAGTTGCCTGAGGCGCGTTTCGTTGCTCATAGGGAGGGTTGCCCGTTGATCTTCATGAGTATCGCTCATTCTTGGTATGAGTGACATGAGGTTGACTTATTTCGAGTCCGATCGTATCGTTATCCCACGCGTGCGCAAATGTGGCGCACCGTAGGAGACAAGCAATGTTTATCAAGAACACCTGGTACGTAGCTGCCTGGGACCACGAAGTCACAACCGACGGACTCTTCGCGCGCACGATCATCGGCGTGCCCATCCTCATGTATCGCACGGCCGACGGCAAATTGGTTGCCATGGCCGACCGGTGCTGCCACCGAGGCGCGCCTCTTTCGGTCGGTAGGCGTGAAGGCGACTGCGTGCGCTGCATGTACCACGGTCTTAAGTTCGACGCTGCCGGCCAGTGCATCGAGGCGCCTGCACAGACCCGAATCTCGCCACAGGCCAAGGTTCGAACCTATCCGGTAGTCGAGCAGCACCGTTGGATTTGGATCTGGATGGGTGATCCCGCGAAAGCTGATCCCACGCTGATCCCGGAAACGCCATGGCTCGACCATCCTGACTGGCGAGGTCTGGATGGCTACATCCACTACGACGTCAACTACCTTCTGATCTGCGACAACCTGCTGGACTTCTCGCATCTGCCGTTCGTGCATCCAACGACTTTGGGTGGCGGCGCGGACTATGCCGAGCACCCACCGAAGGTCGAGCGACTCGAGGACGGCGTGCGGATCACGCGCTGGGCCTTGAACACCGAACCACCTCCGTTCGTGAAGGCGGTAAAGGATTGGACCGGCAAGGTGGATCGCTGGAACATCTACAACTTCACGATTCCGGCCGTCCTTCTCATGGACTCAGGCAACGCGCCGGCGGGGACCGGTGCTCCCGAAGGGCGGCGTGTCGATGCGGTGGAGTTTCGCGGCTGCCAGGCGATCACGCCTGAGACGGAAAATTCCACGCACTACTTCTTCTCCCATCCGCACAATTTCTCGATCGACAAGCCCGAAGTGACGAAGTCGATCCACCAGAACGTCGTGACCGCGTTCGAGGAAGACCGAGCCATCATTACGGCGCAGCACAAGAACCTCTCGCTGGACCCTGAATTCAAGATGACACCGTTTGCGATGGACGCAGCGCTGTCTCAGTTTCGATGGGTCGTGGCCCGACGACTCGAACAGGAAGCGGCAGAGACGGCGGCCGCGGCGGCGGGTGACGTCGCACAGCCGATTGCAGTACATCGACAGCCCGCCTGACCATGTTGAATGTGGTTGTGTCCCGCCTCACGCATGAGGCGGAGGGGGTACTCGGCATTGAATTGCGTGCCGCTGCGGATGGGACGCTTCCTGCCTTCACGGCAGGTTCGCACATCGATTTGCATCTGCCGGGTGGCTTGTGCCGACAGTACTCCCTTACCAATGCTCCGAGCGAGCAAGAGCGGTACTGCCTTGGCGTGGGACTTGCACCTGAATCGCGCGGAGGCTCACGCCATGTACATCAGCAGTTGCGCGCAGGCGACCAGATACAGATCAGTGCGCCACGCTCTCTTTTCAGTCTGAATGCCGAAGCTGACGAGCACGTCTTCATTGCCGGAGGTATCGGGATCACCCCGATCATGAGCATGATCGAGGCATGCAGGTCCAAGGGGGAGCGTTGGCGGCTTCTCTATTGCGTGCGCACTCGTGCGCGTGCTGCCTACCTCTGGCGGCTGGCGGAGCATCATGCCCAGGTGCAGTTGCATGTCGACGAAGAGCAGGGTGGCCCCGCCGACGTCTCCGGCTTTATTCGCTCGGTCTCGCGCACCGCACACATCTACTGCTGCGGCCCTGCACCTCTGATGAACGCAGTGGAGGCCGCCGCCTCCGCCGCGGAACATCCCTCGAAAGCAGTGCACTTCGAACGCTTCTCGGCCGAGGGCGCACGCGCGAACGCAAATGCAGATGGAGCGTTCCGAGTCACTCTCAAGCGCACAGGCGGCACCTTCATGGTGCCGGGCGGGCGCTCGATCCTTCAGACGCTGGAAGACAACGGGATCGCATTGCCCTGCTCCTGCCGTGAGGGCTTGTGCCGTACGTGTGAGACCCCGCTGATCGGGGGCAGGGCCGATCATCGTGACTTCGTCCTGAGTGATGAAGAGAGAGCAGGCAACTCCTCCATCATTCCTTGCGTCTCGCGCGCTCTCGATGACGAGCTCGTGCTGGACATCTGAGACGAGATCGAACAAACCCGCACTCCATCACCCTTTCTCCCTCTTCAAAATGCACACACTTCGAGTTCTCTGGTTCGTTCCATCCCCCGTCGCGGTCGTCGCGGAGTCGCTGAGGCTCGCGCCGGGCGTGGAACTCCAAGCCGAGCGCAACCCTTCGTCCGACGCCCAGTTCGAAGCGCTCGCCACTGGCCGCGTCGATGCGGTGGTGACCGCCATGGACAACGTGATGGACTGGAACCTGCGGCAGGGGCCCGGTGACTTCCGGATCGTCGCTCAGATGGAGCAGACCACAACGCTGACACTGGTCGGCCAAACAGGCCGCCGGAATCTCGAGGCGCTGCGCGGCTCCACCATCCTGGTCGACGCGCCCCGCAACGGCTTCATCGTGGCGTTGCGGGCCATGCTTGCTGAAGAAGGCGTCGGTCCGGAAGACTACGCACTGCAACCCGTGGGCGGCGTCAAGGAGCGCTTCGACGCATTGGTTGCGGGGCGGGGCGATGCCACGCTTCTCGGCCCGCCGTTCGACGTCATGGCACTGCAGGCAGGCCTTCGCCGAATCGCCAGCGTGCAGGAACGCTATCCGGCGTTCCCCGGGCAAGGTCTCGTTGCACGTGCCGGTTCGCTGGAGCGCTTGCGGCCGACGTTGACGATTTGGCTGGACGGACTCGATGGCGCTCGCGAGCGGATGGGCAACGACCCCGGTTCTGCGCGGGAGGCCCTGACGCAGGCCGGCTTTCCGCCGCCGGCCGTTGAAGCGATGCTGCGTGCCACCCCTTCGACGCTGCGTCCGGACGTGGCGGGAGTGAAGCTGCTGATCGAGCAGCGCCGCCGGGTCGGTCTGCCCGGGGCCGACACCGACTACGACGCGCTGGTGGACGGTACCTTGCTGCCCGCCGGCTGAAGATGCACCGAGCGGCTTCGGCAGCAAGCCGCTCTGCCTTCAGGCGCCCAGTTCCAGATCGAGCAGGACAAAGGCCATTCTGCAGGGCTTTCCTGAACGATTCGACCAGCTATGGTTGGTTGCGCGTTGAATGAGGATGTCCCCGGGACGCATCAGCGTCTCTCCCTCGTCCATCATCGCGTAGATCTCGCCTTCGAGGACGATGGCGTAGTCCAGCGACTCGGTCTTGTGAAACCAGAAGTGCCGCGCGTCGCTCTTGTCGCGCACGCCGTGGTCGTCCAGGAAGCGCGCCAACTCCTTCGTGTCGTAGGACTCGTCCGGTGGAAAGTCGACGACGCGCAGCAGGGACCCTCCCTTGGAGTGAAAGCCGAATGCCTTGCCCGCAGGTGCGGGATCGTCTCCGGCCGCGGCTGCCTCTCCGGACACCCAGACCACCTGGGCCACAGGGGAGCCAGGGTCCGTGGTGTGATTCGGCGTGGGCCCGTCGGAGACGAACACGGACTTGCCCTGCGCGTTCTCGCCGGTGACGATACGCCTCACGGGCCGATGAAGCGTGCGAGGCTTCTCGGGCCGCTGTTCAATGGTTGCTTCGGTAGTCACGCCTGGATTCCTTTCATTTGCCTTGATTTCGAGTCGGTTCGTATTGATTGTCGCGTCAATGCCTAGCGCACGCCGTCGCCTGCCAGTGCATCGGGTGAAAAGTGCTTCTCCGGCAAGCCATCGGGCAGCAGCCGGTACTGTTCCTTCGCGGAATTCATGAGCTCCGCGACGAAGTAGGTGCCGGAGAGCAAGTCGTAGGTCCCCCAGGCAGTGCCGACGACGCCGGGGAGATCCGGCATCGCGACCGGGATCGAGAACGGCATGCGCCAGAGCTGTCCATTGGCATCCCAGCGATCCGCGAGCACGGGCCACCAGCTGTCCTCATCCACGTAGTAGCGACTCTTCGGCGAGGTATGTCGCTGGCCTGGCTTCAATGCCGCCTCGACGACCCACACGCGATGCAGTTCCCAGCGGACGTGATCAGGCTGGAGATGATTCGGCCCCAACACGTCGGTGTCCTTCGTCGGAAGAAGAATCCGGTTGGAGTTGTACGGGATGTACATCTCCTTCTTGCCGACCAGCTTCCAGTCGTAGCGCTCCAGCCGGGTTGCGAACGTCTCGATCTCGTCGAACGTCACGATGCCGGCGGAGGTGGGGTGGGGCGTGTCGCAGCAGGAATTGGGCAGCTTGCGCACGCGCCTCTGGCCGGTGAGATACACCCATGTCGCAGTCTTGCTCTCGTCGATGAGCAGGTGCCCGAGAATCGCCTCGCCCGCCCGGATGGCCGGGGCGGAGGTGCTCACCCGGACCATCCAGTAGGCCCCATCGAAGTTCTCGGCCTTGCCGTCGCGGAAGTAATACGGGGCGACGTTGTCCACGTTGACCTGGTGCACGAGCACCGGCCTTCCGTCGGCCGTGACCTGGTAGCCGGTACTCTGCTGGTTCCACGCGGAGCCGCGCCACCGCACTTGCGTGTTGAGCATGACTTCGTCCCCGTTCTTGGGAATGGGGAACGGAATCCCGCCATACGCGCCCTTCGTGATCGGCCCTGCAGGTGTTTCCTGAACGGACGCGCGGGTGGCGTTCTGGAACGTGTTGTCGTAGACCCACTGCGGCGCGGCCGCGGTCCGATGCGTCGGATAGACATCGATGCGGTAGCTGTCCGGATACTTCTTCAGCATGGCCTTGGTGCCGTCCGTCAGCTTGTCGGCATATTGGTCCATGTTCTTCGCAGTGATCTGAAGGGTTGGCTTCTCGGATGCGAAGGGATCGGGCCGGCGTCCTCCGTTCTGGAAGCCCGGTGTGGGCGTGGTCAAGCCGCCGTTCCATGCCGGGATGGTTCCCGCTTGATTGCCCGCTTTCTCGGCGCCGAGCGGCGTCAGCTCGTCCCCTTTGAGCCTGGCGGCCTCCGCTGCGCTGACGCCAGCGTGTGCAGCGCCGCAAGCAACAAGCGCGGCAAGCACGATCGCGCTGTACTGGATGGTCTTCATCGTCATGTCGAAATCTCCTGGATGTCGGATCTCAGAACGTGCGGCTCACGGACAACGCGAAGAAGTCCCGGTCGCTCAGGTACTGTCGGTAAGAGAAGTTGTTGTTGGCGTCCAGCAGGGTGTCCTTGGGGCCGAAGTAGTGCGTATAGGCGGCGGTGAACTTCCAAACTCCCAGGTAGGTGCCGTTCACTCCCAGGGTGAAGTCCCCG
Organism: Variovorax sp. YR216; assembly: GCF_900107745.1. Classification (GTDB taxonomy): domain Bacteria; phylum Pseudomonadota; class Gammaproteobacteria; order Burkholderiales; family Burkholderiaceae_C; genus Variovorax. Next base: position 55,627 of record NZ_FNRO01000023.1, read on the forward strand.
CCGCCGTCCGGCGGCATGGCAATGCCCAACGCGCGCGATCGCGAGCCGTTCGGGGTGTAGCCGACCCCGATCGGAACACCGAGATCCAGGCCCGAGAGGACCTGCCGGTACTGCGGCTCGAACTGCATGCGCAGGGAGACCGCGTCGCGCGTCGAGTTCGCATCCACCGCGCCAGGGTTCTTCGTGACCGACAGCACGCGATTCCAGGCGACTTCGCCCATGAAGCTCGCTTCGTTGAAGAGCGCGGTGCGAGGCACCGTCCAGATGGCGTTCAGGTTGACGTGCGCGGTTCGACCCACCGCGTAGGCCGGATTGCTGCTGTTGTTGTTCGGCGGCCCGCCGAAGAAGGACGTGTCCACTGCGCCGCTGGTGCTCGCCAGATCCTGGTTGTGGCGGATCGAGCCCTCGATGGCGACGTTGACATCGCCGAAAGTGCGCGATGCGCTGGCACCGAGCGCGGTGATGTCTTCGGGGTAGACGAGGCGATAGCCGTACGGCCCGGGAATCACGCCTCCGAAAGCGGAGGGAACGAGGCCGACGGCGATGACTTGCTGCTGCGTCTTCTCGTGGAAGCGGATCAGGTAGACGCCGTAGTCGGTTTCGTCGGAGCGAAGCCGAAGCTGCAAGCCGCCCTGGCCGCTGTCTTTCGCCAACTGATCGGCCAAACGTGGCGCGTTGAATGCAAACGGACTTCCCGGTCCCGCCAGCAGGAGGCGTTCCCCGCCTTCGGGATTCGTGTCGATGCCGGAGAAATAGCTGCCCACGGCCGGCAGGCGATTGGCCTGCCACTTGAACTGGTAGTAGGCGCCCACCGAGACATTGGGTGTGAACTGCAACTGTCCCGACAACTGCGGGATCGGCCGGATGGCCTCCTTGAACTGGGTGTTCGGGACCGAAGTGAGCTTGATCACATCGACGGAGTTCATTCCGCCGGCGATGGCGTTTGCACCGAAGAACAGGCTCTCGCCCCACACGAGGCTGTGCTGTCCCAGGCGCACCGTCCCGCTGGTGCTCCCGAGGTCGAAGCCCGCGAACGCGAAGGCATCGAGGGTTTCAGCCTTGCGTCCGTGAATATCCCGGGTGGCGCCTGTGAATTCGTTGTAGGGCACCGAGATCTGGTTGGGAAAGGCGCCGCCTGCGAATCCCGGGTTGTCGTTGGTGTGGTTGTAGACGGAGTCGTACCAGCCGGCGGCGCTGTAGCGAAATCCGTAGCGCCTGGCGTAGACGGCATCGAGCTCGGTCAGGACGTCCAGACGATTCGAGATGAGGCCCTTGTTGAAGTTTCTGTCCCCATCGTCCGTGTTCGGCCCTCGCAACAGGGCAGGATCCTGGTCCTTCAATCTCCATCCGGCGCTGTACTTGAAGGTGTTGTCCCAACGCACGCTCAGATCGGGGTTGCCCGTGTCGAACTCGAAGGCGGATGCGTGCACGCCCGAAAGGGACGCGAGGGCCGCCAACGCGACCTGCCGGGCCGCGGAAATCTTTCGATGGGTTCTTTTCAAATGTGTCTCCTCGTGGATGGTGGTCGTTTGTTATCAAGGCTTTGGGCGCAGGGGCCCCCCTCGGGTGCGTGCGACGCACCTCGCGCAGGACAGAGAGGCTTGCTTGCTACCCGCGGCGATTCACATGGGCTGGCCCAGGAACTGGTAGGTCTGCAGTAGCAGGGCCGCGGAGCGCTGCGGATCGGGAATGGGATCCTGCTCGTATCTGCAAAGCTGCAGGGAGGCGTCGCACACCGTCTTCACGCGATCGAAGCGCCTCTTCGAATGGGCCTGCAAGGCGTCGGGGATGGTCGGCTGCGCGGCGATGCACTCGGCGAGAACCACCGCATCCTCGATCGCCATGCCACCGCCCGAGGTCATCTGCGGCGTGGGGGAGTGCGCGGCATCGCCAAGCAGCAGCACACGGCCGCGATGCCATGGGGCCGGAACCAGCGTGATGTCGAAGGGGCGGAAGGTCACCTGCGCGGGTCCTGTCACCTGGGCCAGCGCATCCCGGATCACCGGTGCACTGAACGCTTCGAGTCTTTCATGCAGCAGCAGGTGCAGTTGGTCGTCGGGCATGTGCAGGTGCTCGGCACTGCTCTCGAGAAAGAACAGGTAGCAAGTTTCCTTCGAGGTCGGCAGTGCCCCGACGGTGCGCTTTCCGTCCGCGGAGCGGTAGAGGCAGAAGCCATCCACCTCGCTCGGCCGCGGAGCATTGAATCGCCAGGCGCTCTGGCCCGCAAACCGGACCGCGTGCTCTTTTCCGAAGACCCTGTCGCGAAGCCCGGAGTACGCGCCATCCGCGGCCACGACGAGGTCGTAGATTTCCTCGCGGCCGTCGGAAAGTGTCACTTCAACCTTCTCGCCGCGATCGATGAGGTCGCTGACCGTCATGGACTTTTCGAGCACGGCACCTGCGGACTCCGCCGCTCCTTCAAGGATGCGTGCGAGTTCCGGCCGGCGCATGCCGCAGCCGGGCGGTGCGGGATTGGACATCAGCAGCTTGCCAGTGGCGTCATGCTGCTTGAACACCTGGAAGGCTAGGCCGCTGTCCAGGCATGGTTCGGCGAGGCCAATGGTGCCGAGAGCTCGCATGGTGTTGTGCAGCAGGCAGATTCCCGCACCGGCAGTCGGGGTCTCGGGCTTGGTGTCGATGCAATGCACATCCATGCCGATCCTGCGCAAGGCGTATGCGGCGGTCGCACCACCGATGCCGCTTCCGACGACCAGGACGCGTTTCGTGTTCGTCATTCAGTGTCTCCTTGTGATTTCCCCGGCCATCAGTGGGCGCCGGGCTCGGCAATGCAGGCGTTGCGCTGCCTGCCCAAGCCTTCGATCTCCGCATCCATCACGTCGCCATCGCGCAGAAAGCGGTTGTAGTGAGTGCCGTTGCCGGCGGGCGATCCCGTGGCGATGAGGTCTCCTGGCCAAAGCTGCACATGCGAGCTGATGTATTCGATCTGCCGTGCCACATCAAACAGCATGTCGGCCGAGGTCTCGTCCTGCATCGTCTGGCCGTTCAGCTTCAACGTGATGCGCAAGTCCTGCGGGTCGTCGACGAAGCAGGCGGGCACGAGCACGGGGCCGAAGGGCATGAAGCTCGGCGGAGATTTCGACCGCAGCCAGTCCGTTCCCAGCATCTTGTAGTCGGTACGGGCGATCAGGTCCCGCGCGGAAACGTCGTTCACGATCGAATAGCCTGCGACGTAGTCCAGGGCCTCTTCGCGTCGGACATTGCGCGCCGGCCGCCCGATGATCACGGCCAGCTCCAGCTCCCAGTCCGACTTCTGCGTCGTGGCCGGCAGCACGACCGGGTCGAAGGCGCCGGTGATCGCGGACGGCAGCTTGGGGAACACGTAGGGCTCGCCCTTGGCTGCCCGCTCATCCATCATGTCTTCGGCCCACTGTCGCAATGCTTCGCCCTGGAGACCCTCCGGACCCACGCCCATGTCCAGGGTCAGGTCGACCACGTGCTTGCGATAGTTGGCTCCCGTACAGAGCACCTGGCGCGGAAGGTCCACGGGAGGATGCACACGCAAGCTGCTCATGGCCACGCCGGCATCGGGCTGCGCGCCGAGCTCCTGGGCCAGTGCGAGCAGCTGCGGCAGATGGCGATCCCAGGACTGGAGAAGGTCGAGGACGCTCGCGCCTTCGGCCCAGGTCGCCCCGCCGCGTACAGCTTGTCCGTGAACTTCGCGCAGAGCGATCACGCGCTCGTCGAAGCAGATGGCGGCGAACTTGTCGCTGCCATCCCTGGAGAAGGTTCCAAGAGAGAACTTCATTTGCAGTCGCTCACATGAAGGGCTTGCGCGGCGCCGGCCACCACGTACCTGTCTCGCGCTGGCCCATGCGGTTGCGCAGGACGCCGACGCCGGAGACTTCGAGCTCCACGACATCACCGGGGTTCAAGCTGCGCCCCAACTCGAGTGCCGACCCGTTGCCCATGGTGCCGGAGCCGATCACGTCACCAGGCTGAACATGGTCACCGAGCGACACGTACGCAATCAGTTCCTCGACGCTCCAAAGCAGTTCCGAGGAATCGCCTTCGCCCCAGGTTTCGTTGTTGACCCGCACGGCCATCCGGATGTTGTCCAGCCGCGGGAACTCGTCGATGGTCGTGATCCACGGACCGATCCCGTAGGCGAAGTCCTTGCTCTTGGTGGGGCCCATGCCGATCGCGAACTCGTTGGCCTGCAGATCGCGGGCCGAGAAGTCGTTGAAGATCGTGACGCCGAACAGATGCGAACGGGCGGTATCGGGCGTGATGTTGTGAGCCGTGCGGCCCACAACCCATCCGATCTCCAGTTCGTAGTCCATCTTCTCGGCGCGCGCGGGCCACGGCACTTCGGCGTCGTGCCCGATCACGGTCCAGGGCGAGCCCTTGAAGTAGCCAGGCACCTGCAGCAGGGCGGGCGCCGGCGTCAGCTTCATGCGCTCGTGGAACTGGCGGATGTGCTTCACGAAGGTGAGACCGTCACGCACGATCGACGGATCGCAGGCCGCGGCCCAGCGCAGGCCTTCAAAGGGGAGGGAGGCGTCGTCGCCAAACCGGTGGGCGGCCTCCGTTGCCGTCTCCAGGAACTCCTCCCCGAGCGCGATCGCCGCGGACATGCTTTCGGGAAAGACGGTCGAGGCATAGCGAAGTGCAGCCTCCCGGCTGGCGCCGCGGGCTTGTTGGCGGAGAACTTCCGCGGCACGCAGATCGATGACGCGCGACTGTTCAGGCTGCACGAGGCAAATGCGGTGGACGAGGCCGTCGAGGCCTTGAACCAGAAATCTTCCGAGCTTCACTTTGACTCCAATAACGGCTGTTTTGCTTATGAAACTGTACGTCTCGATTTGATTTGTATTCGTCGGTATTTACCCCTAGGGCAGGTGTGCAGAAAGCTTCGCATCACCATTGACTGGTTGCGTCCGTCCGCCTACGATAGGCAACGATACGAACCGTCTCGTAAGACGGTCAAGACCAACGACCACGGAGACCCGGATTCGATGCATCGACGCGCTCTACTTGCAACACTCGCCAGCTTCGGAACGGCGTGGGCCGCGCCGGTGGGCTCTGCCTTGGACCGACCGGCGGTGGCGGTCCAGTCGCCTTCGCGTTCTGTGTTTCTCGGAGCAGCGCTCGCGGGCGCGCGCTGGGTCGCCGTTGGCGAGCGCGGACTCGTTGTCCTGTCGGACGACGCCGGCCGCAGCTGGAAGCAGGCGCAGGTGCCTGTCAGCGTCACGCTCACCGCTGTCGCGTTCGCGGATGATCGTCACGGGTTCGCGACCGGGCATGGCGGGACGGTCCTCGCCACCGAGGACGGTGGATCGACATGGGCGCACCGACTGGATGGGCGAGCCATCGCAGCTTTGGTCCAGCAGGATGCGATGCGTGGCTCGGACGCCAATCTGCAGAAGGCTGCGCAGAGACTGGTCGCGGACGGCCCCGACAAGCCCTTGCTGGATCTGATCGTTGCGAGTCCCTCGGAGGTGTTCGTCGCAGGAGCGTTCGGCCTGGCCCTGAACACGATCGATGGTGGCAAGACCTGGTCCCTGCGCTCAGGCCAGCTCGACAACCCGGGGAATCTCCATCTGTATGCGGCCCGGCGCCGCGGCCGCGCGGTGGCCATCGCGGGTGAGCAAGGGCTGCTCCTGTGGTCGGACGATGCCGGAGCCAGCTTTCACCGGGTGGCGGTGCCTTACCAGGGCAGCTTCTTCGCGCTCGAACTGCCTGGCCCGAAAGAGATCGTCCTTGCGGGCATGCGGGGAAATGTCTGGCATTCCACCGATGCGGGCGGGAGCTGGCACCAGGTGCGAGTCCCTTCGCCGGCAGCGATCACGGGATCGGCCTTGCGTCCCGATGGCGGCTACGTGCTCGCCAGTCAGGCCGGGCAGTTGCTGGCGGGCGCCGGCGACTCGCTCGCAGCCCTGCAAGTTCCCCCGCTGCCGCCCCTGACGGGCGTGGTCCCCGTGAGCGGGCAGGCGCTTCTCGCGCTCAGCGTCGAAGGCGTGCACCTCGTTTCCATCAACAAATCGAACTGAGCCTTCCCATGCACCCTACGGCGAGCGCCGCTCCTCTCGCGAGCGCTGAATTCGACCGGGCCACCGGATCCTTGCTCGAGCGGGCCATCTTCAATCACCGCGGAGTGATCGTGTGGCTTTGTGTCGTCGTGACGCTCGTGCTGGGCTGGCAGGCCACGAGGCTGCAGCTCAATGCCAGCTTCGAAAAGACGATCCCGGTCCACCATCCTTACATCCAGAACTATCTCCGGTTCCAGGCGGACCTGAGCGGACTCGGAAACGCCGTGCGCATCGCCATCGCGAATCCCAAGGGCACCATCTACGAGGCACCCTATCTCGACACGGTACGGCGCCTGAGTGACGAGGTCTTTCTGGTTCCCGGCGTCGCGCGCAACCAGATGAAATCGCTGTGGACCCCCACCACGCGGTGGGTGGGCGTGACGGAGGATGGACTCGAAGGCGGCCCCGTCATCCCGGACGGCTACGACGGTTCGGCCCGCAGTCTTGGCATGCTGCAGGCCAACATCGCCCGCTCCGGCGAGATCGGCCAGCTGGTCGCGGTGGACGCCCGTTCCAGCGTGATCTACGTCCCGCTGCTCGCGAAGGACGCGAAGGGGCAGCCGTTGGACTACGGCGTCCTGGCCGAACGGCTCGAGTCGCTTCGCCAGAAATACGAAGGGGAGGGCGTCACCATCCATGTCACCGGATTCGCGAAGATCGTCGGTGACCTGATCGAGGGCGTGCGCTCCGTCCTGCTGTTCTTCAGCATCGCCGTGCTGATCGCCGCGGCGATGGTGTTCTGGTACACGCGGTGCGCGCGTTCGACCACGCTGGTTCTCTTCGCTTCCCTGGTGGCGGTCCTCTGGGGATTGGGCTTGCTGCCTTTGCTCGGATTCGCGCTCGATCCGTACTCGATCCTGGTTCCGTTTCTCGTCTTCGCCATCGGGATGAGCCATGGCGCCCAGAAGATGAACGGCATCATGCAGGACATCGGCCGGGGCATCGACAAGCAGGTGGCCGCGAGGTTGACGTTCCGGCGCCTGTTTCTTGCCGGGCTGACTGCACTGCTGGCTGACGTCGTGGGGTTTGCCGTCCTGCTGGTCATCGACATCCAGGCCATTCGAGAGCTGGCGATTGCCGCGAGCCTCGGCGTCGGTGTCCTGATCTTCACCAATCTCATCCTGTTGCCAGTCCTGCTGAGCTACACCGGCGTGAGCGCGCAGGCCGCGCAGCGCAGCCTGCGGGCCGAGCATGCGGCGGGCTCGAAGAGCCGGTTGTGGGCCTTTCTCGACCTGTTTACGCAAGGACGCTTCGCGACCTTGGCCGTCGCAGTCGCTGCAGTGCTGGGTGCGGCGGGACTGCTGGCCGGCAGCCAGCTTCGCATCGGCGATCTCGACCCCGGTGCGCCCGAACTGCGGCCCGGCAGCCGCTACAACCGTGACGTCGCATTCATGAACCAAGCCTATGGCGCGTCGAGCGACGTGCTCGCGGTCATGGTGAAGACGCCGGATGGCGAATGCTCGTCCTATGCGACCTTGAACAAGGTCGACGCACTGGAGTGGCAGCTGCGCCAATTGCCCGGCGTGGAGAGCACGAACACCCTGGCCTTGCTGAACCGGCGCGTACTCATCGGCCTCAACGAAGGCAATCCGAAGTGGTTTGAGTTCCTTCCGAACCAGGACATGCTCAACACGGTGACTGCCGGGGCCCCGCGAGGCCTCTACAACGACGCCTGCAACCTGCTGACGATGTACGTCTTCCTTCGGGACCACCGGGCGGACACGCTGGCGCGGGTGCGCGAGCACGTGGAGGCCTTCGCGTTGCAGAACGATACCGCCGACGTGCGCTTCCTTCTCGCCGCGGGCAATGCAGGCATCGAGGCGGCCACGAACATCGTCGTGAAGGATGCATGGCGCCGGATGCTCTTCCTGGTCTACGGCGCGGTCGTCGTGCTCTGCTTCGTCACCTTCCGTTCCTGGCGGGCGGTGGTCGTCGCGGTTTTGCCTCTGGTGCTGACGTCCATCCTGGCCGAGGCGCTGATGGTGGGCCTGGGGATCGGCGTCAAGGTATCGACGCTGCCGGTGATCGCCCTGGGCGTGGGAATCGGCGTGGACTATGCCCTCTACATCCTCTCGGTCACGCTGGCCCAGCTGCGGGAAGGCAAGACCCTCTCCGAGGCCTACTACCGGGCGCTGCTCTTCACGGGCAAGGTCGTGATGCTCACGGGACTGACGCTCGCGGTGGGCGTCGTGACGTGGGTCGGAAGCCCGATCAAGTTCCAGGCCGACATGGGCGTGCTCCTCGCATTCATGTTCCTCTGGAACATGCTTGGCGCGCTCGTGCTGCTGCCCGCGCTGGCCCATTTCCTCCTCCCGAAGGCCGCCCCGCGCGGCGGCCCATTCATCTCCACTCGCAACCTTGGAACATCATGAGCAAGCGTCTTCCCGTCATCATTTCCTGCGCGGTCACCGGCGCCGGCGACACCCGGGCCAAGAATCCCGCGGTGCCCGCTTCACCGCGCGAGATCGCCGACCAGGCCATCGACGCGGCGCGCGCAGGTGCATCGATCGTCCACATCCACGTCCGGGATCCTGAAACGGGCAAGTCCTCGACGAAGTTCGCGTACTACGAGGAGGTCGTGCACCGGATTCGCGCTTCACGCTGCGATGTCCTGATCAACCTCACGACCGGTCCCGGCACGATGCTGACGGTGCCCACGGACGCGCCATTCCGCATCGCGCCGATCGCCGACGCCGAACTCATGACGCCGCAGGAACGGGTGGCGCACGTCGTGAAGCTCAAGCCCGACATCTGCAGCCTCGACGTCGCCACCATGAGCTTCGGAGACGCCGTCTTCGTGAATCCGGCCAACCACCTGCGCGAGATGGCCACGGCCATCCAGGCGAGCGGCGTGACCATGGAACTGGAGGTCTTCGACTTGGGTCACGCGCGCCTCGCCAGTCATCTGATCGCGACCGGCGCCATTCCCAAGAACGCCTACTTCCAGCTCTGCATGTCGGTGCCATGGGGAGCGCCGGCCACGCCGGGCGTGGTCGCGGAAATGCAGCGATTGTTGCCCACCGGCTCGACATGGAGCGCATTCGGCATCGGTCCCGACCAGTTCCCCATGGTTGCCATTGCGGCCATCCTCGGGGGACACGTGCGCGTGGGGCTCGAGGACAACCTCTATGTCGCACCGGGCAAGCTGGCGCGCGACAACGCCGATCTGGTCACCAAGGCGGCGAGGATCATCGAGGATCTTGGCTATGAGCTTGCCACGCCCGACCACGCGCGCGCCGCATTGCTGGCCCATTGAGCAGGGGCGTGCGCGAGATGTCCTCCAAAGTGATTTCGATGCCAGAGGCGGACAACCCCACCCGGGCGTTCGTGGCCGACGCCGTCGCCTCCGGTCGCAGGAACGTCGTCCTGGACATCAACCCGGCTTTGGCCAGCTTGTCGGCCACGCTGGTGGAAAGGCGGGCCAATGACGAGATCGTCATGCGATTTACCGCACCGCAGTCGGCCACCCAGGGCAATGGTGTCGTCGGAGGCGGCACGCTCGCCAGCATGCTCGATCTGGCCATGGCGATGTCGGTGCTGTCGCGTCTGAAGCCAGGACTGACCTGCGCGACCATCAGCCTGACGGTGAACATGCAGGCGGCCGGAACGCAGGGCGATTTCGTGGCCGTGGCGGGCGTGGACAAGGTGGGGCGGCAAGTTGCCTTCGCCCATGCCAGGCTCTACGACGCGGAGGGCACCCGCCTCATCGCGAGTGCGACGTCGTCGCTCGCCGTCTTTGCCGAGAGGGCGTAAGTTCCCCCAGACCCCTGCAAGCGTCCTGCCCCTTCCTTCGTTTTCTGATCTCCGTATGAAAAGACCCGTTTCCCTCTTCGTCGCCGCCACTCTTGCCTTGACCAGCGCGCTTGCGGGTGCCCAAACGCGTGTCGTCACACTTGGCACAGCGGGCGGGCCGGTCTTGTCGCTGGAGCGTTCCCAACCCGCCAATGCGCTGGTCGTTCGAGATCGTGTGTATCTCGTCGATGCCGGCAATGGCGTCGGCCGGCAGTTGCTGGCTGCCGGATTGGACCTTCGCAAGGTCGAGCACATCTTCATCACCCACAACCATGACGACCACAACGCCGATTGGGGCACGGTCATGGGGTTGGCATGGAGCACGGGCCGGCGCGGAGACATTCACGTCTGGGGACCCGCCGGCACCGAATCCATGCTGCAGGGCTTCCTGCAGTACTTTGCGCCCAATGCGCGCATCCGCATGGCGGACGCCAAGGGGCTGCGCCGCCCCAACGACATGTTCAAGGCACACGACATCGTCGGCCCCGGGCTCGTGTTCAAGGATGACCTCGTCACGGTCACGGCCGTGGAGAACTGCCACTTCCATGCGGCTTCCGCGGGCGGCGCACGCAGCGACGACAAGTCCTATGCCTTCCGGATCCAGACGCCTGACAAGACCATCGTCTTCAGCGGTGATACGGGCCAATGTGCGGCGATGGTGGATTTCGCGCGCGGCGCGGACCTGCTCTTGCACGAAGTGGTCGACCTGCCCTCCATTCAACGACTGCTGAAGCAGGAGCTTCCGCCGCAGCTTGCCGAGGGGCTTTACCAGCACATGGTCCAGGAGCACACGACCGCTGAGGACGTCGGGCGGCTGGCCCAGGCTGCCGGGGTCAAGGAACTTGTCCTGACTCACCTGATCCCCGGCCGCGAAGAACCGGAGTCGCTCTTCGTCGACGGGGTTCGAAAGCACTACAAGGGTCCGGTGAAAGTGGCCCGTGACCTCATGGCCTTCTGAATGCACCGAGGGCCGTACCCGGCAACGTCAAAGGGCATCGCCCGTCACAGATATGGTGTCAGGCAGGTGAGTCCCAGATAATGAACGTGTCGTTCTAGATTACGCACTACCTTGCCTACCAAGACTTCTCCCAAAGGAACGGCCGCCAAGACCGGCACCCGTTCCTCCAGCCGCTCATCTGCCCGCCCCGAAACGGCGGGAGTTGGGGCCCCGCCTCCGCGTTCGCCCGGACGTGCGCGCAGCGATGCCTCGCGCGTCGCCATCCTGGACGCGACTCTCAAGTTGCTGGGAACGACTCCGCTGCAGCAGATCTCGATCGAGTCGATCGCTCGCGAAGCAGGGGTAGGCAAGGCCACGATCTACCGCTGGTGGAACTCGAAGGCCGCGGTGGTCATCGAGGCGTTCCTGCACACGCACCTCAGCCACACGCCAATGCCGCGGGTCGGCAGCCCGCGCGAGGCGCTGATCCGCCACATCCACCTGCTGATCGACGAGTACAGCGGCTGGTCGGGGCGAGTCGTGGCGCAGGTCCTGGCCGAGGGACAAGGCGATCCGGAGGTGTTGCGCGAGTTCCGCGAGCGCTTCTGGTACGGGCGGCGCGCGGTCGTGCGGGAGGTGCTCGAAGATGCGCGCCGGCTCGGCGAGATCCGGAGCGACATGGACGCCGAGCTGCAGATGGACATGCTCTACGCGCCTATCTATTTCCGGCTCCTCGTGAGGCACCTTCCGTTGGACAAGAAGTTCGCGGACACGCATTGCGCCGCGGTCATGCAGATGCTGGTGCCGCCGCAGGCGGGGACCGTCGCGCCGCCGGCGCAGCGACGCAAGACCGCCTGATCTGCGCCAGGGAGCTTGATGCTCAGTCCCGCGGCGAGACGGGGGTGTCGACATCGATCGCGGCAAGAATCCACCCGCGCGCGTCGATCTCCAGCTCCACGGGCGAGAGCGAACTGCCCAGGCAGGGGCCCAGTGTGCAGCGACCCGTCGTGATCTCGAACTCTGCGCCGTGCCCGCTGCAGACGATGCGGCTGGCGTCGCGATTCAAATAGCCGTCGCGCCGCCACGCCATCGGGCTGCCGGGCCAGTGCGGGCAGTCATTGCGCCAGCCGTAGACCGACCCCTCGTGCCTCACAAGGAACAAGGAGTCCCGGCCCTGGTGATCGAGCGCGAAGCCCCGGGCGGAACCTTCCTCCAACCCGTCGATGTGGCAAAGAGGCCGCGCGGGCATACCTACTCAGCCTTGGGCGGCGGGCCGCCCGGTGCCCACTTCTCCCGCCAGTCGAAGAGGAAGATCTGCGACATGTCGGTCTCGGCGGGCACTTCGCGCGGGACCCACTGGTCGTCGTGAAGATCCATGTCGGCGTCGTACTCGATGTGGCAGCCCAGCGGGGAGTTGAAGTACCAGAACCAGTTGGAGCCGAAGCGGTGGCGACCTGGCCCCCAGTACGACTGATAGCCCTTGTGCGCCAGGTTCCAGCCCGCCGTCAGGAGTTCGCCCGGACCGCCCATGTGGAAAGTGAAATGCTCGCAACCCTGCATGTGGGGCGGCGTCTTGATCATGAAGAGGGTGTGATGCTCGATCGTCCCGGCAGGTCGCAGGAAGGGGCCCATGCCGATGAAGCGGTCGCTCACGCGAAAGCCCAGTCGCCGGGTGTAGAAGGCTTCGGCCCGCTCAACATCGGGAACGAAGTAGACGACGTGGGACAGGGTGCGCGGGCGCGGTTGTTGGCCGGGCCCCGACGAGGGCGAGACGGGCGTGTTGACTGGCCGGTTCAGGTCGCCGGGTGCATTCACCCGCTCCGCGGGCAGGTTGACAGGCCGTCGATCGGACACCTTGAAGCCCAGGACGAAGCTGACGTCATCGATGCATTCGAGGGAGCCATCAGGCAGACGCTTCACCTCGCGGTCGCGCCCAAGTTCCTCGGCGATCGCGCGAAGCGCCTCTTCGTCGGCGACGCCGTAGACCGTCTTTCGCAGCATGTTCGCCGTATCCAGGGTCTTTGGGGGCAGGGAAGGATCGTCGGCCGCCTTGATGATGACGGCCGTGCCGTCAAGGGCCTCGAAACGGCCTTGCCCCCGAGGCAGGAGGCCGTAGTCGGCAATGAATTGTTCGGCGGCGGCGGCGTCGGTGACGCCGAAGATGAGCTCGTCGGGGCCGATGATGTTCATGAGGTCAACTTTCAGTGAGGAAATGAGAAGAAGGTGCTGCGCGACCGGCGGTGTCGCTCATGTGGCGGCCGCTTCCGCAGCAGACACGTCGCGCGCCGTTCCCCGGCCGGCCTGCAGGAAGCACAACGCACCGATCGTCGCCACCACCGCCACGGCCCAGCCGATGCTCGAGTAGCCCAGGCTCTGGGCCACCACACCGCCGACGATCGGGCCCAGGGCGGAGCCGGTCATCGTGATGACGGGCGTTGCTGCAACCGCGCGCGTGGAGGCGTCGTTGCGAGCGAGGAAGGCGAACACGAACGTGTGGGTGAAGATCATCACCGCCGGGAAGATCGCGGCCGCGAAGGCATAGGGGCCGAACTGGGATGACTGGGTGAGCGTCAGGCCCAGAACGACCTGCAGCAGGGGGCCGGCAACCATCACGGCCTGCGAGGACAACTTGCGCTCGAACACCGCGGCGAGCACGCCTGGGAACAGGTTCACGACGCCTACGGCGAGCAGCACGCTCATCACCATCTGCTTGCTGAAGCCGTGCGCGTCGCCGATGCGCTCCATGTAGCTGAGCATCATCGAGTGGCTCAGCGTCATCAAGCTGGTGCCGACCATGGCGAACCAGACGCCGCGGGCCAGCGGCGTGCGCACGGCCGGTTTGTGGGCCAGCGAAGGCGTGCTCGCCCGCGCGGGAAAGCCGATGGCTGCGGCCAGGGCGGCCGCGAGCATGATCGAGCCGAGCACGACGAACAGGACGGCCCCGCCCTTCAAGCTCACGAGCTGCGGAACACCACCCAGGAAGCCAAACGACAGCACGCTCAGCGCGGTGAAGGCGATGGCGATCAGCCGGTGAGGATTCGCGCTGGCGCCGATGGTCGAGTGGGTGATCGACAGACCGCATCCGACGGCCAGGCCGCCGATGAAGTGCAGCATTGCCATCGCTCCATAGTCCTTCGTGGTGGACAACGCGAAGAAAGCCGCCGAGGCGACGCCGAAGGCTGCAGGGACCGCGATCGCTCCGCGAATGCGACCGACGCGCGGGGAAACGAACAGGCTGCATATGACGACCGCGGCCAGGAAGAGCGTGACCAGCGAGCCTGCGCGCTGCGGATCCAGGCCGAACTGCCCGATCAGCACGATGCCCACCCACACGGGCAGCGCAACGATGTCGATCATGCCGGCGCAGTGGCCGAGCACGAGAGAGGTGCGGCCTTTCAGGCCATCGATCGATCTGTCCATGGTGTCCCCTTGTTGAAGGAATCGCTCGCGTTTAAATACGATACGACTAGTCTCACTAATGTTCATGGTAAGTTGATCGCATCGTTTCGATATGGGGGCAAACCCGAACGCTGGAGGGCGTATGAACGATCACTCACTCAAGGAGGAAAAGCCCCTTCCGGGGCGGGTTTTCCCTTGATCTTTTTGTTCGTCGTGCAGTTATACAATACGGCCCGTATCGAAATAAGACTAGGTCGACTTTCCGTCCGGAGCGGTCGAATCGAGGCCCGGTCGCATGGACGAGAACCCCAAAGGAGTGCCGTGACTCGCCACCTTCTCAAAAACCCCGATCTGCTGCGCGAAGCGGCCTTGATCGATGGGCAATGGATTACCGAGACAGCCCATGGTCATGCGGAGCTGCGCAACCCCGCCACGGGCGAGGTTCTCGCCAAACTGCCGCGCTGCAAGGAAGAGGAGACCACGCGCGCCATCGTGGCGGCCGACAAGGCCTTTCGCGCGTGGCGCCAGACCACGGCCAGGCACCGTTCGCAGGTGCTGAGCCGCTGGTGGTCCTTGATCGTCGAGAACAGGGAAGACCTTGCGAGGCTGATCACGCTGGAAGAGGGAAAGCCCCTGAGCGAAGCACTCGGCGAGATCGACTACGCCGCCGGCTTCGTGCAGTGGTTCGCCGAGGAAGCCAAGCGCGTGCGCGGCGACGTGATCCCGGCACCCCGGGAGACGCAGCGCATCGTCACGCTCAAGCAGCCGATCGGCGTGTGCGCGGCCATCACGCCGTGGAACTTCCCGGCAGCCATGATCACGCGCAAGGCCGGTCCGGCGCTCGCCGCCGGGTGCGCGATGGTGGTCAAGCCGGCGAGCCAGACGCCGCTCACCGCACTGGCCCTCGGTGAGCTCGCGCTGCGCGCGGGCATTCCCCCTGGCATCTTCAACGTCGTCACGGGTAGCGACACGCGGGCCATCGGGGGCGTATTGACCTCGCACCCCTTGGTACGCAAGGTGACCTTCACTGGTTCGACCGAAGTCGGCCGGGTTCTGTTGCAGCAGTCAGCTTCGACGATCAAGAAGTGCTCGATGGAACTGGGCGGCAACGCGCCCTGCATCGTGTTCGATGACGCCGACATCGACACCGCCGTCGAGGGCATCCTTGTCGCAAAGTTCCGCAACACCGGCCAGTCGTGCATCGCCGCCAACCGCGTGATGGTCCAGGCTGGCATCTACGATGTGCTGGCCGCGCGGCTGGCAGAGCGCGTGAAGCAACTCAAGGTCGGCAACGGCCTGGAGCCCGGTGTGCAGATCGGCCCGATGATCGACGCCGGCGCGGTGAGCAAGGTCGAGCAACACGTCGACAACGCCGTGGCCGGCGGTGCGCGCGTGTTGGCTGGCGGCCGGCGCCACGCGCTCGGCGGTTGCTTCTATGAGCCCACCGTGCTGGCGGATGTTGCGGCCGGCATGGCCGTTGCGGTGGAAGAGACCTTCGGCCCCGTGATGCCGCTCGTGCGCTTCGAGCGCGACGAAGATGCCATCGCGATGGCCAACGACACCGAGTTCGGGCTCGCTTCCTATCTATTCAGCAAGGACGCGGCGCGCATCTGGCGCGCGGCCGAAGCGATCGAATCGGGCATGGTCGGCATCAACACGGGCCTGATCTCCAACGAGCTGGCCCCCTTTGGCGGCATCAAGCAAAGCGGCCTGGGCCGGGAAGGTTCGCACTACGGCATCGAGGAGTTTCTCGAACTGAAGTACCTGTGCTGGGACGGCCTTCATCCTTCGTTCGCCTGACAGACCACTGAAACACAAACCATGAGCACACATCCAGACAGTCCCGTATTCGTGTCCGGCGAAGCTGCCCGCCAGGTGTTCACCTGGAACGAGGCCATCGAATCCCTGCGCGCCTCGTACCGCCTGCCCGAGCAGGCGGGGGCGACGCCGCCTCGAACGGTTGCCACCGTGGGCAAGGCGTGGCTTCGCACGCTGCCGGCCTTTCCGCCGGCGGGCCGCTACTTCGGAGCCAAGTTGATGGCTGCGGGCGTGCAGGGCGTGGCCGCCGGCATCGAGTATGTGATCGTGCTGTTCGATCGGGAGACGAGCCGCATCGCGGCCTTCCTGGACGCCAACGCCATCACGGCCTTCCGCACGGCGGCGACGTCGGCGCTCGCGCTGGACGGACTGGCGCCTGCCACGCCGGCCCGCCTTGCGGTGCTCGGCAGCGGCCTGGAAGCCTCCCATCACGCGAGGGCTTTCGCGGCGGTACGCGCCCTGACCGAAGTGGTGGTGTACAGCCCGACTCCGGAGCGCCGGGACGCCTTCGCGCAGGCCCTCACGCGCGACCTCGGGGTGCCTGCACGCGCGGCGATCAATGCAGAGGCGGCCGTGGATGGCGCCGACATCGTGCTGGCGGCTGCGCGTTCCCAGGGGGAGAAGCCGATCCTTTTCGGCTCCTGGCTGAAGCCCCGCGCCACGGTCGTCTCCATCGGCTCGACCATTCCCCAGCAGCGAGAGATCGACGCCAGCGTCGTCGAACGCAGCGACCTGATCGTCTGCGACAGCCTGGAAGAAGTGCTGACCGAGACCGGCGACATGATCGCTGCCAAGGCGGCAGGCCTGGCGTTCCGGGACAAGTCGTTCAGCCTCAATGACCTGGTGAGCGGCGCTTGCGACGAACGTGTGCGTTCGGCCGACATCCGCATGTTCAAGTCGGTCGGCGGCGGCCTCCAGGACATCGTCGTCGCCGAACTCATCGTACGCAAGGCGTTGGAGGCCGGCTTGGCCACAACGCTTCCCATCCATTTCGAATCCAAGCGCTGATGCGCAATCCCTGACACACCCCAAGGAGTACCTGATGGCCCGATACCACCGCAACGAAGCGCGCGAATGGGCGCGTGAGCACATGAACGGCGTCGCGAACGTGACGATTCCGACCATGACCTCCGACTTCAAGCGCATCAACACGAAGGCCGCACGGCACGACGTCGAGACCGCGATCGGCCACGGCTTCGTCGGCACGCTCGCCTGCTCGGAGCACGCGATCACCGTGGCGCAGTACGCGGAATTCACGCGGGCCATGGTGGAGCAAGCCGCAGGCCGCATCATGGTGATCCACCATGCCGTGTTCAACTCGCTCGAAGAGAGCATCGAGGCGGTGAAGCTGGCCGAGGAAGCGGGCGCGGACCTCGTCCTGCTGGGCTATCCGCCGTTCTTTCATCCGAAGTCGCTTGACGACGTCTACGCCTACACCAAGGCGTTCTGCGACTCGACCCGGCTCGGTGTGATCCTGTTTCCGGTCCCGGCCTGGGGATTCGGACGGCTGCACCCCGCGGACATTCCGCTGCCGCTGCTGCGCCGTCTCGTGGACGACTGCCCGAACGTGGTGTCGATCAAGGCTGAAGGCGGCATGCCGCACATCATGTCGGCCATCGAGGTGCATCGCGAGTTCCACAAGGAGGTCGTGATTTCCTCGCCGCTGGAATACGAATTCGTGCCACTGGCGCAGGTGATCCCCATTCCTTTCTGCGGCACCAACTACTCGGCCTACTACGGACCGTGGCTGCCCCGCGTTCACAAGCTGATCCAGGCCGGCAAGTTCGATGAAGCCACACAGGCCTGGTACCAGGTCGACCCGGCGCGCAAGGCGTTCGGCACTGTCCCGATGGCGATGGGCGGTCTCATCAACCGGACGATCTGGAAGTACCAGGCCTGGCTCCAGGGCTACAACGGCGGCCCGATCCCGCAGCCGACGCCGCGACTGCATGGTCGCGACATGGCGGTCCTGCGGCGCGGTCTCGAGGCCGCCGGTCTCGCGCCAACCTCGGATCCCGACGAGGCCTTCTTCATCGGACGGAATCCACAATGAAGACGCTGCGCGGCGTCCACGGCCCGGCCGCCTTGCCGCGGCCATCGCTTGCGCGTCGCCGGCTGCTCGCAGCGATGGCCTCGCTCCCGGCTCTCGCACTGGCGCAATCTCGGGACGCCTATCCCTCTCGGCCGATCCGCCTGGTCGTTCCCGTGCCGCCGGGCGGTCCGGCGGACCTGGCCGGGCGCGCCATCGCCGAGCGTTTGCGCGAGGAACTGGGTCAGCCGGTCGTGGTGGACAACCGCGCAGGCGCCGCAGGAACACTGGGCACAGCCAACGTGTTGCAGTCGCCGCCCGACGGCTATACCTTGCTGCTGTCCCTGCCGTCGGCACAGATCACTGCGCCGCTGATGCTGGACAAGCCGCCTTTCGATGGCGCAAAGGACTTCACGGCCATCGGCCAGTTCCTGCGGACATCGGCCGTTCTGCTGGTGAACAAGTCGGTGCCGGTTCGTGATTTTGAAGGCCTGGTGAGCTACGCCAAGCAGCGGCCAGGGAAGCTGAACTACAGCTCCACGGGCATCGGCAGCAATCCGCACCTCGTGATGGAACTGGTCAAGCTGCGAACCGGCATGGACATCGTTCACGTCCCCTATAAGGGTGGCGCGGCGATGCTGCAGGCAGCGGTCGGCAACGAGGTGCAGCTTCTGTTCGGCGAGATCAGCACCTCGATGCCGTGGATCCAGTCCGGCCGTCTCACGCCACTGGGGATCGTTTCCGCAAAGCGTTCGCCCTTGCTGCCGGACGTGCCGTCGCTCGTCGAGGACAAGATCTTCGATGCGCCGGCCGATTTCTGGATGGGATTGGCGGGCCCGCCGCGCATGCCAGCCGGCCTTGTGAAGCAGCTGAACCACGTGCTCGCAAAGGCGGTCCAGAGCCCCGAGATGAAGCAGTTCTTCCAGAAGACTGCCACCGAACCGGCATTCACCGATCCCGGCTCGTTCGAAGCGCTATGGCAATCGGAGCAGCATCGCTGGGCAGAGGTGATCCGCGCCCGGCACATTCGTGCCGAGTAGTCACGCGTCACGCAGCAGCACGGCCTTGATGTCGAGGCAGGACGCGAAGGCTCGCTCGCCCATCTGGAACGCGAGATCGACCTCTTGGGGTCGAAGCGCGCGCTGGTGCTGTCGACGCCCGGCCAGGCGGGCCAGGCCACGATGGTGGCCGATCGCCTCGGGGCGCGCGCCGCGGGCGTCTTCGCGCGTGCCGTGATGCACGTGCCGATCGAAACCGCCCGCGAGGCCCGCGAGGAGGCCCGCCGACTCGATGCCGATTGCGCCATTGCCATCGGCGGCGGCTCGACCGTCGGCCTGGGCAAGGCCATTGCGCTGGAGTCCGGATTGCCGGTGCTGGCCGTCCCGACGACCTACGCCGGCAGCGAGATGACGCCGATCTACGGCATCACAGACGCAGGCCTCAAGAAGACGGGCCGCGATCCGCGGGTGCTTCCGCGCACCGTGATCTACGACCCCGAGCTGAGCGTCGCCCTACCCGTCGGGCTCAGCGTCACCAGCGGCATGAATGCCATCGCGCATGCCGCCGAGGGGCTCTATGCAGAGGACAGCAATCCGATCATGGACCTGATGGCCGAAGAGGGCATCCGCGCACTGGCGCAGGCGCTCCCGCTCGTGCGGCGGCAGCCGCGCGACCTGGCTGGACGCAGCGATGCGCTCTACGGCGCGTGGCTCTGCGGCACGGTGCTGGGCAACGTCGGCATGGCGCTGCACCACAAGCTCTGCCACACGCTGGGCGGCAGTTTCAACCTGCCGCATGCGGAAGTGCACACAGTGGTCCTGCCGCAGGCGATCGCCTTCAATGCCGCGGCTGCACCGCAGGCCATGCAGCGGATCGAGCGGGCACTCGGCGTCCAGCGAAGGCAAGCGCCGCGTCGGGAATGTTCGACCTCGCGCAAGCCAACGGTGCGCCGGTGGCACTGCGCGAGATCGGCATGCAGGCGGGCGACCTCGACCGCAGCCGAGATCGCCGTCGGCAATCCGTACTGGAATCCACGCCCCATAGGACCCGCGCACCGCGCCGAGATCCGAGAGCTGCTGCAGAGGTCCTTTGAAGGCATTCGCCCCTACTAGGAACTGGCCAGAGTGTGCGTGGCCGCCAGGAACCGGTTTGACTGGCAGCCTGGTTCGGGCACGAGAGTCCGGAGCGTCTCGCCTTGGGACGCATATTTCCGCCTCAGACAGGAAGGGAGCGCGTCATTCGAACGCGCGATTTCGACAAAGTGCTATGCCCGCCACCACGGTCGTTGGCCAAATCCTCTCCGAAGCTCGTGCGGCGGAGTGCACCGGCCATGGGGAGGGGGCAGGGAATCACGCGGCGCGATAAGGCGCGCTTATGGACCCCAATCCATGGCGGCGATCGCCGAGAAGAGGGTGGAGGAGGGCGGCCACCTTTCAAAGCAGACGCCCTTCAGCCGCTCGAAGAGAGTGAAGGTCGCCTGCGGCACAATGTGATTGACATGATGACCGAACCCGCACAACTGTCAGACGAGGATCTGCTCGACAGAGCTCACCAACTTCGGTTGCTGGCGTTGCGGGGGCATGCCGATTCGCGCGGTCCCGCCCACGAGCATGAGCGAGAGGTAAGACGGCGCTTTGGAAGCGGCACGACCATCGGGGCCCCTTTAGAGCATCCGGTGAACCGGCGGCCGTTCTGGAAGTTCTGGTAAGCGAGGGCGGATCGAACGCGCGATGCGCCGGTCGAGCAATCGGTGGCGTGGGTTAGCCGGCGATTTTCTGAAGTGCTGTGCTCCTGCTCAGGGACCGGGCCTCCACAAGTCGAAGCAGTTGTTCGGCGTTAGGCCGCGACTTGCCTTGCTCCCAGAGGTAGATCGTGGCGCCGCTCATGCCCACGAGCTTGCCGTAGGCGGCGGCAGACAATCCCAGTTTGGCGCGATGCGCCGCCAGTCTGGCAGCACTGAATCGACGCGAGGTGTCGCTGGCCTGGCGCTCTGCTGCGCGAGAAGACGCCTGGGCAACGCGGCCGGCCTGCTTGAGTTTCTTGTCCAGTTCCGAGACCTGCCGCCGCAACTGGGCGATGGCGGTGCGGCACTGGGCGTTCGCCTTCTTCAGGCCGTCGATTTCGGCGCGGATCTCCTTACGAGCGATGCGAGAGATTTCCGACTTGAGTACTGATGCGATGTTCGTCATGGAGGGGCATTCTGCACTCGGACGAGGACAGCTACGAACCCATCTTGGAAGACTGACCTAGACTGGTTGCAGAAGTTCCGCGCGATCGGCTCAGCCGTCTCCTTGATGCCACAAACCGGGCTGTCAGTCAGTTGATGATTGGTTCAAATTCCGATCGGTCCTGATGGACTAATGCGCCGCTATAGCGATTCATCGGGCAGGCATGCGATCGCGCGGAATCGCGAATAGAAATCGCGTCTCCGATCGGGGTCGAGCGTCGCCAGGGCTTCCTTGGCTTGTCGAGAGAGGCCTCGCGGCGACAAACTCTGGCCGCGTTCGTCAATGACGACCACCAGTGACCGATGGGTGAAGGCGCTATTGTCCCCGACACGTCCGCTCGACTTCCCTCTATGATATTTCTGAAGCGTGAGCGCAACGACAAGACTCCGCTCGGACACCTTGAGCAGGGAAAGCAATGCGCCACGACTGACGAACAAGCGGTATCCAGTATCGCTCCAGGCGTACTCACCCCGCCCGCCTTCAGCACCCCAGGCTTCGGCGCGATAGGCTGCTTTACCGTCGACTGACCAGCAGCGGACCACCTCATCATCCGCGACAGTCCCCAACAAGTCTCGCGTCCAATCCGATGGGAAAGGCCTGTCGAGTGCGGTGGCGGCACCATAAGGATCATGCCGATCGAGCTGGCGCTCTGTGTTCGGTGTCTTTGCAACCCAAGGCTGAACGGTGTGACCGTCGTCGCCGAAGTGACGGGCAATCTCATCTTCATCGTCAGGCAACCATCTAAAGAATGCTTCAGCTGACAGCACGGCCATGACCACCGCTCGCGCATCGCCGGCGTTCGCCAGTACGCTTTGAAGCATGACAGTTGTGTCTCGCCCGATCGACCAACGTCCTGCGACCGGAAGCCAACCCGCCGCCACCTTGCCGTCCAGCAAGCCGAGCAACGGTGCCAACAGATTGCTGTCTTCGCGGACCGTGCTTCTCTCACCGCTTTCCGGCATAGGCATCTCCGCCTCCTTGGTCAGGTCGAGCGGAAACGGATCGGTGAGATCGGCAAGCCAGAGACCGTCGTTTCTTGACAGCGTGTATTCCCTCAGGAACGCGGCCCAGGCATCACCGTTCCAGTCCTCGCCGACAACCGCCCGTGTCGCCAGCAACTCACCAGCCACAAGCATGAGCGCGTGCCATCCGAGGTATCCCCCGTACCCATCTCGGCCCGGAACATATCCCGAAGACCAAGGTGCGTCATGGTTTCTGCTACGTGGGCAATCGTGCATTCCTCGAACGGTTGTGTCCCAACGCCGCACCCATGCGCTGATGCGGTCTTCCACCTCCCAGCCTGGACAAGCGAAGACCCGGCACAAGCGCTCGACATGATATTTGTTGAAGTCGTAGTCGAGATGGAAGCCATCCTCTGGTCGCGGCGAGGCGTCTGGCCTGGGGGCATACCGGAACTCGCGATAGCGGGTTCGGGGGACCGATGGGAAGGGCGACTGATTTGCGGGGCCGAGCTTGGCGATAAGAGCTTCGCGCTCTTCGGGTGCGAGTGCATCCGCAAGCTCGCGAAGTATGTCTATCGCGAACGCACGCATGACGACGTGCGGAAATTCAACGGAAAAGGCGATTCGCTCGAAGAACGCACGATGAGGGGCCAATGCGGCGGCAGCGTCTTTCGCTACGCGAGCGAGCGCTATCAACAGCCAGAGCTGCGCATGCATTACGTAGAAAGGCAGCTTCGCATCGCCGAAAGGCAAGCTCGGAGCAGACCCAAAGCGCTCGATCAGTCGTTCAACCACTTCGGGGTGTCCGGCAACCACCAAGCGCCTCACCGCATGGGCAGCGCGCCAGCGCATTGCTGCGATTGGATGGCCAAGCCTCGCCCACACGAGCCCTGCGACGAATATCGCCTCGTCGCCGGGGACCGCAAAACGAGCGTCCCACGGTCCATCCCCAACTTCGGACGGCAGTTTTTCACCTGTATTCGCCAGAAACCGTTCGAGGCCCTCCGCAATTGCATCGGCACTGACGTCGGGCGCCAGCTTCGCAGCGAGTGCAAGCCAAGCGTTGCCGCCAAGGCTATCCGCAGTGCTCCGGAGCGCTGCGACTACGTGCTCGACAAGGGTCGCGCGGCCGGCGTGAAAATGCTGTTCCAACCCTCGCCAGCCTCCCCACGCATCGGTGCTTGAAGCTGCGAGTTCGGCGGCGTGCTTGGTCGCCAGGCGCAACCCCAAGTCAGGCAGAGCATCGCGCATTGCCGCCGACGACTTACCCCACGCCTCCAAGTAATCCTCCAGCGCATGGATTTTGTCGGCAAGCGTGGCAGCCGTTGCTTCGACGACCGCTCGGACGAATCCGAGGCGCTCGGCAGGGGAGTTTGCTCGCTTCGCCAGATCGGTCAGTGTCCGAACCGGCCAGCGCCGCCCCGACCGATCAGTCTCCTGGTCGAGTATTTGACGGTCAATGACGTCGGAGTCTGTGAGGTCCACCGGAAAGGCGGGTGGCGGCTCCGTCGCGGTTGACGCAGACATGACCGTTCGCGATTCTGATTTTGGTCCAAGGCGAACGAGCAGGCCCTCGATTCGTGTTCGAGCATGAGAAGCGGCAGGAAGGCTACGCTCAGCGAGGTCAAGTAGCCGTTCGATCGTCTCCCGTGCGGGAGACAGTTGATCCTCGCGATCAATCTCGACCAGAAGCAGATCGAAGAACCATTCCCGTCGCTCTTGAGGTAGGCGGTCAATGACCTCTGACGCGAAGCCCGAGATACGCCATGTCCAAGTTTCGATTGGAGCAGCCAGGCCAAACAGAGCGACGGCGGCTTCAACAGAAAGCTTCGAATCACGAACGAGGACCGTTAACGCTGGGCCGAGTGACAGTCCGAGCCGAGCAGTGTCACGATCATCCAGCCGTGCCAACGTAGCCAACGTCGCCCGACCAGCAATCGGCACCATCGTTTTCGCGTATTCAGTCCAAGGGAATTTGCCATCCTCGTTCTGATTCAGTTCGAGGATGCGCGCCAGGGTGTGCGTCGCCGCCGGCGAAAGTTCGGGACCCGAATAGTGGCCAGTCAGTTCCAGCAGGTGATTGGTACGATCAAAGTCATCCGATCCAATTGCCTCGGCAAGATCGAGCGCACGGCGAAAATAGGCCGCAGTTTCTTCAGTGCTCACTCGCCATGCTGCGCGAGCGAGGTCACCATAGGATGAAATTCTGGTTCCGACATCGGTATCGAGTTGGATCTTGCGCTCGATATGGCCGGCAAGGAGGAGCGCAGCATCATGGCACTGGGGGATACGTGAGAGTCGAGCGACCGCATTGGTAAGTTCCGGTGTGAACAGGCCCGGCGCGCTCGGTGCCCACTCGGCCATGCGATTCGCAATCGCGGCATTGAGCCCACCCAACGCATCGGCAAGGTCGAAAATCACTCGGAAACCGTTTCGCGCGAGATACGCCTTCCCGTCCGGATACGGATAGTCGGATGACTGCTCGACATCATGGACAAGTCGGTCAAAGGCAGCGGTCACCATCTCGTCCCGCGCCTTTCCATTCGGCGGACGAATGATGTCGGCGACAGCCTGCGCATAGTTCAGCATCGGCAATATCCGGCTGCCAAGCGCACGCGAATAGTTCGATCGCTTTTCCTCGTCGAGTTCATCGCGCCTCTTCCGTCGGCGCCGAGTTCCATCGAACTTCCGAGGCGCTAGCTTCTGGTTGAGCACCCGACTGAAGGTCGCTGCGCCCCGTGATCGAGCACTTGCAGGCACCAATCCGATGAATTCAGCCGGCACTATGTCAATCAAGGCGGCGCGCTTCTTGCTCAGGGCAACTCGAACACCGGCGGCCAGTAGTGCCACGTGGATCGCGCGGTCGCTGGGATACTGACTGGAATAGTCATAAACGCTAGGCGATTTAAGTGCAGTTCCAGCGAGGATGCTTGTTGCCTCTTTCTCCATGCCGAGGTCTATCGCCAGTGCCGACGCCAGCACGCTGGCTATCGCCAAGCCTTCGCTTTTGCCATTCGCAGAAGATGCAGCAGCAAGTGCCGCGACAAGTCCTCTGGCGTGAGATGGGTCACGGCCGACGAATGGAAGTGCGGCGGCGTAGAGTGCGCGAGATGGCAGTCGGCAATGCAACAACCGCGTTGCGATGCGCGTCTTGGGCGGATGCGCCGAACGCTGGTGTCGATCCAGAAGATCGAACAAGTCCCGAAACTTGGCGAAGGCCACACCCTCGTCTCGACGAGCGAAGAACTCTGCAACGCGCACGTCATTGCCCGCCAGCATCTCGACATAGGCGAAGCCAATATCGTCCCACTCCCTCGAGGCGCTCGATTCGCTCAAGTGCGCGCTGCCTTTGGAACTCGCGGCCCAATTGTGCCAATCGATCGATCGCCGAGCGTGGCGACGGGCCTCGTCTCGGTCACCTGCGAAGACGTTCGCAAGTGCAAGCGCGGCGTGTTTCCCTCCAGGCCAGCCCACATTGGTCGCGGAAAGCCGTCGCAAGGCTTCGGGGTCTCCTGCCACTGCGGTGAGATCAGGATGCTCGTATAGGAAGCGGTCGGATCGCTCATGGCCCGCGGCAACGAGCGATGCTTCCAGCAGCAGGCGCAGAAGATCGTCGCGCCGGTTCAGCTCTCCCACCAGTGCTATCGCGGCAGTGATCCGCGATAGACGGATGTCGCGTGCGCTTACCTGTGAAGCGCCTCGAGGAACACGCTGATCGTAGGCCAGTTGGATGAGTTGATTGGCGTCGCGTAGCGAGGTGAGCAACGCTGGCAGTGCCCGGGCTGCATAGTTTGAGGTGAGCTGGCGTTCTTGGAGTGCAGCGATAACGCGATCTCGACCGACCTGCCTCGCGCCGTAGCTCGATCGGATGAGAGTCTCGGTCGGTTCATCGCGGAACATCAGGCCGTGTGGCGTTCGCTCAAGCAAGGGGGTGAGGTCGGCCGCGAAGCTTTCAACCTGCTCCGCGATCAAGCCGTGAGCCGCAGCAAGCTCTGCAATGGGCACTGGGGGCGCCAGCAAGGCGATGCCTGTGAGCAGGAGGTCAATGTCCGCATCGCTTGCACCGCGAGCGCGTGCAGTTTCGCGCGCTTCGGTGAGACGCTTGAGAAGCAGCACGTCGAGCAGATCTTGCGGCTCTCCCGGGGCGCCAGGGAAAGACACGGGATCAAACGGCCGTCCGGTCGTAATCAGGTTGTCGAGACAGCGTGGATTGCGACCTGACCGCGTCAGCAGAGCGGCGATCTCGGCGGCCGAAGCATCCGGCACGCGCCGCTCAACGAGGGCACGTACTTCCGCGTCAGTGAACAGTGGAACCGTAAAAAGACGGTGCGAGGCATCGCCGGTCGCCAGCGCGAGCCGTTCAGTCCGGCACGATGCGACGATGCGAACGCCATCGATTGGATCGACGCTGATGCTGCGCATGAGAAGGTGTGCGAACGACGATGTCGCGGTTTCCCGCGCGGCAAGCCCGGCGTGATCGATCGCATCGAGCACCAGTGAAACACATGCATCGCTGCGAGTTCTCCGAGCCGTCTCCACCGATTGGGCGAGCCGTCGGCGGAACGCCCTCAGCAAGCCCGTTGCGTCCGCCACTGGCAACAGAATGTCGCACAGGCCTTGCCCAGCCATGAGATTGGCAAGGTGGACAAGTGTCCTTTCTGGGAGATGCCGACCGTCGGCAGGATCCCGCCAGCGACCGGCGCCGAAGCCATCGAAGAGCACCACGGGGCCATCGGCGCGCAATCGGTCGGCGAGGCCTTGCATCAAGACAGTCTTGCCCATCCCGCCCGCAGCATGGACTACGAGAGGAAGACCAGCTTCGCGGGCGAGGGTTGCAATGTCGCCAAGGACGTCACGCTGAATGACTACCTCAACCTCGGGGAACGCATCGGGCGTGGGATACAGACGGTCCTCGTGCTCCACCTCCAGTTCAGCCAAAACCGCTACCCGATCAATTCGTTTGTCCGTCTCACTACCGGGACCGGCCTTGATCCTGATGAGATTCCGCAACTTAAGGAGGCGTTTCTCCGCATCCGGATCCCCAGGTTCGCTCCATGCGGCGAGCGTTGTTGAAATCGCACGCTCAGCCTCGGTCAGGCTTCCCTTGCTGCCGACTATTTCCAATCGACGCAGCAGGTCCCCAGAGGGATGGGGATACTCTTTCAGAGCTTCTGCGATCTGGCCCGCTTGGCGGGCAATATCACCGGTTTCTCGCGTGCCCGCGACAACCGCTGCGATCGCCTTCCATAGGTTCTCGTGGATGGGCCTGTTTGTAGCAAATTCATACCGGACCACGTCGAGAACATGATCATCGCCATGCGTTGCCCGAAGCTCGGCATCGGTCGCGGCAAACTTGGCAAGAGTTGATGCCAGGTCGGCAGCTCGAACTGCCGTGTCGGCGCTTGCGATCGAGTATTTGAACTGAACGACCGTGACTCGATGCGCCCGGGCAACATCGGTGCCGCCGTGGTACCGGACAAGATCGGCAATCTCGACCGCACCGGTTCCCAAGCTCTGTTCGTCTCGTTCATCGAAACCCTCGAGCGTGATAGCAGTAAGGTCGGTTGACGGGGGCAGGAGTTCAAGGGCGGTGCGCGCGGCCCAAGCCTCATGAAAGGCATGGCCCGCCTTTGATGCTCGAACTTTGTCGATTTCTATCGGCGGCGAACCGGTGGCGGCGTCACTCATGATCGGGTTGACAATTTTGGTCTAAGTGGTTGTACGTTATGGCGTCAGGACGTCGCCACTATAGGTGTCCTCCCGTCGCTCAAAGCATCTCAATGGCGACATTGGACGGCTTGAATGGCCCAGACGCAGAGTATTGCAGTCGTTCGCTTTCGCTAGTCTTGAAGTTCACCCGATTTCGCGGACACCCGATTCTTACGGAAGAAGGCGTCGACTTGAGAATCAAGTCCCAATCCGTCCGCGCAACAGGGTCAAGTCCAAGTCCAATGGTCGTGGTGGCCGAGACTCAGCGGGGTCAGCGTGTAGGGAGCGCGATGGTTCAACACATCATCGATGCCGAATCGGGCGCTACCTGGGTCTTACGCGCCGGGGGAAATGGGGCCCCAGAGTTCTTTGCCAAACTTGGCTTCCTTTGATTGACGAAGATTAGTGCCTGATACTTTGGAAGCACGAATTCTGCTTTTGGATTTCGGAGATCAGTGGGCAGCTTTGAGCGGATGTCGGCTCGTTCTTCTTCGTCGCAATCAGCAAGCGCTGATTCCACGTTTTCCCGCACATGTGCACACACAATGTCCCTATGGGGGCCGAGGTTCGCATCAATAACATCGGTCGGGCTAATTTCGGTCAACCCCGCCTTCAAGGCGATGCTTCGCACTGCCTCGTAGATTGCTGGATATTGCACGCCGGTGCCTCCCATAACTACCAGCACGCCCCCAGGAGTCAACGCACGCGCAAGTCCGTGTAGTTCTGAACGGAAACCGTCTGTCATCGATGGCTGGGTTAAGAAGTTGCACATGAAGACTAGGTCATATGCAGATGGTGGCGACCCTCCCTCCTGATATGCCATTCTGGAGGCAGCCTTTCGAGTAATGTGCTCGTCTGCCGCGCTGAATTCCTGGAGGATTCTTTGGGTGCGCTGAGCGACTGATTGGTGGTGTCGCGCAGTAGCGTTAAAGCCCGTGAACTCATCGATTGCTCGCGAAAACGGCAAACCGTTCACATCCCCGTCGCCACCTCGTGCAATCATCAAATGCTCCGACAGGTGGTGGAGAACACGGTCCCAGGCCTGGCCACGCTCGAGGGAGTGAGCGAATTCAACATGTGCTACCTCAGTGTCTCCTCGCCCGGGCCAGACTCGCAACATCGCATAGAAATCCCGCGAGGCGTAGAGCGCTGGCGCGGGCCCGGAGCCCACCTCCAACACCTTTATTCCCCCCTTTCTGAGGGGGAGTCTCCCTGCGCGCATCAGGTGCTCCAGCACCTGCATTACGCGCCCGTAGCGGTCGAGCAGATGCAGGCCAGCATAGGCGGCGGCCTCCGGGACCTGGGAGAAGGACAACGCATCACAGTTTTTAAGGGCTTCCGGAAGGTTGCGTGCCACCGAACCGGGAATGTCGGAATACCAAGACGGGTGAACTACACGAGCAATCGCATCGCCCATGGTGGACGCCCTGCTTCGCGCCTCACCGGATGTCACCGTCCATTGCAAAAAATCTTCGGCAGACTGACGCAGCCAATGGGCCGCGACAAATCCCTTCTTTCGGGTCGATTGACCATCTTTGGACATTCACTGCTCCTCTACGTGTACTGCAATGTTGGGGAACCAGCATCGGTGCAGCACTACCAGATTGTGCCTACTGCTTAACACGCTTGATTCTTGTCCGTATTGCGCGTATGTGACGTCCGCATGAACACACCGTAGCGTCATCGTTAGGGCACGGGCCGGCCGTGACCCGGCAATCGCGTGCAGCTCACACCCCGACGCCCATACTCAGTCGGGCTCAACCCAACGCTGGCATCTTCCAGACGGCGATAGTTTGGCGCCCTGGAAGTCGCTCGGCTACTTCTACTACCACGTAGTGCCCAAGCCGCCAGCGCCCCGATGGACTA
The DNA here is from genome assembly GCF_900107745.1 of Variovorax sp. YR216. Classification (GTDB taxonomy): domain Bacteria; phylum Pseudomonadota; class Gammaproteobacteria; order Burkholderiales; family Burkholderiaceae_C; genus Variovorax. The sequence goes on from NZ_FNRO01000023.1 coordinate 85,416, forward strand.
GAGTTGGAGCATGTTCGGCGCCCTTCGCCAATATCGGACGGCGTCGCGGTCTGCTAAGGTGAGCAGCCATATGCAGAACTCCTCTTTAGATTGGCTCTATCGCCGCTATCCGCACTTCAGGCAATTTCCCTTCGGGTGGCGACTTTCTAAACGCACGGCGATGTCCGCGCTAACGCTCGTCTTGGTGGGGTGCCTCATCAGATGGGGCATCCGCGAAGACTTGAAGGCGGCCGACTGGGCCTCGTGGGTACAGGCTTTTGGATCTATTGGTGCCATCGTGGGCGCATGGATCATCGGGCGAGCTCAATCCAAGTCCGCGCTCGAGCACGCACTACAACTGCGGGATCGGGAACACGTTGAGCGAGTTCGCGCACTCTTCCCGATCGCTGCCCGAGCCTTCGAGCTCGTACAGGATCTTGAACGCGAACCCTGTGATTCCTATTACCAGATAACCTACAGCGAGAGTTCCTTTCGCACCTGCCTGAAAGCTCTTGCTGCCATTCCATTGCATGAGCTTGGCAGCTACGCGCTTGTTCAGGGCTACATGGAAATGCAACAGGCGTTGGAAGCCGCGGCACTCGCCGCCGCGGGACGCAAGGAACTCGGGCAGTTTAACTTTGCGGAAAGGCAGCGCCGACGAGCTGCCGATAGCGACATCAGCGCCGCGTATCGCGTCGCCAAGATGGCATTGGACAAGATTGAAACCAGTCAACCGAGTCGCGCACTAAAGCAGATTCTCGACTAGCGCTGCGCAGCCGGCCGCGCCGCACTTTCAGCGCTACCCGAATCGAGAATGGGCCGCCGCAGGCAATCCGGTCGCGCCGGAGGCGGGCGTACGTTCGGGTTCTAATGCGAGCCATGAGTACGACCTACCGCATGCCCGGGGCAGTTTTGACCGAGCGCGAGCAC
>NZ_FNRO01000025.1 GCF_900107745.1 Variovorax sp. YR216
CGTGAAGTGCACACCATCCTTCGGCGAGCACGATCACACGATCGTCTTCATACAGTACGTCGCATTCAAGAGGGCCTCGGTCGCACGCTTACCTTCAATCGTCGCGCGGCGTTTGGCACATTGGCGTGCAAGCACCAACGCAGCGAGGCGGAATCGCAGGCAAGCACTCGTCCCATAGGCAGCCAGGTCTCCGTCATCTACGAGCCAGGGAATCCACGCAATGCGGCGCTTGAGGTCATGCGGGACGGCGGCGCGTTCCGCTGGTTCCTCGTGGCTTCAGGAGGCGCGTTCCTCTTGCTTGGCGTTGCCATGCTCCATCCAGCGTCCTGGCGAGGGAAGAAGACGTGACAGCACCTATGGTCCTTCGTCCGATGAGTGCCTGCTTGGGCATCGATGCGCCCAAAGCCGATTGCGGCCAGAACCCGACATTCGGAACGTCTGCCCCGTTCGCCTAGCCGCTGCCGCCCGGGGACGCGCGGAGCGGTTGGGTCCAGTCGGTTCAGGCCCGTCCGTCGATGTTGCAGCAAAATGTTCGCTGCCGGTGGCTTCCACCTTTTGTGTCGCGCCCGGAATCGAGCGCGCGCTTAGCGCCGCAAACGCTCCATCGCGTTCGTCGAATTGCTGAAGCCTAGCTTGCCGAAGAATTCGGCGGCACCTTCTCATCCGGCGCGGAGCACCCGTGCCTGGTTCGGTCCCTGTGAGGCTTTACTTCATTCGCGCCCGGTTGGCTTCGATTGCGCTGCTGATATGGTCGATGGTCGCCTTGCGGATTGCGTGGTTCTTGGCCGCTGCCTTGAACCAGCCCGCCTTCTCAACTACGTTGTCGATGATGTCTATCGCCGCCTTTGGCTTCAGCCCCATCTGCTGCGCCAGCTTGAGAAGGTCTGCGCGGGAGGGTGCGAGCGCTTCGCCGCAGATGTCCATCTGGTGCTCACCGCCAGGACCTTCGCAGAACGTCAGGTCGTAGGCCGGCGACAGCTGCCATGCGCCAGCACGCGTCATTCGGAAAGAGAAGTTCTTTGCGTGGTCATCGCGGTTGTTGAACACGACGTTGAAGACGCAACGCTCGAATGCCTTGATGACTTCGCGCTCGTCACGAGTGAGGAACCGGGTGAGGCGAATGAACGAGGTGTAGTCGACCGACGACGGCAGGCGGAAGTTGGCGTTGAGCAGTGCTGCCACGGTCTGGATAGGGGCGCGCTGGCCTTCTTGACGGTCAAAACGCGCGATACCGAAGGCCGCCAGCTTCTTGTCGAGGTCAAAGTACTGGGTTTGCGGCACGTCGAGGCCACAGTTGCGTGCGAATGACGCGTACAAGTCCTCGATGGCACACACCTCCTTGTGCTCGTTCTCTGCCTGGAACTTGACGAGCCAAGGCACACCGGCGGCGTACTCCGAGTTGACCATGCGACCGCTGGCCTGGTCATAGTTGACCAGCACCTTCGGGCGCGCACCATGAGGCGACCCGCCCATCACCACCAGCTCGCGCAGCAGCTCAACGCTTTCGTCCTCCATGACGTCGCGCACTTCGTTGGCCAGCGCCAGCAGGTCGACATCGGCTTTTTCCAGTGGCTCAGCCTGCGGTGGCTCGAAGACCAAAGCGCCCATCGAGTTGCTGTTCACCAGCGCCAGCCGGTCCAGTGGGGACACGCGAGCCGGATTGAAGCCCTTCTTGCGAAAGAGCTTGTCCTGCAGAGCGAGGCCCCAACCGTCCGGCAGGCTATCCGCGATGAGGCCGGGCAGTCCGTACTGGTGGTGCGGAAAGTCCCCGTAGGCTGCGGGACGTAGCTTGAGATTCAGCGGCGACAGCTCGAGCCCGCGTGCCATCGCTTCAGGCGTGTACTCAAACAGCAGTTGCTTACCGTTGTCGGCCAGTTCCCCAAGAGGATAGAGCTCGCCCCAGCCGGCGTAGATGACGGTCAGTTTCTTCACTTGTTCGAAGTCCTTGCACGCTTGCGGCCAGCACTGGCGGCTTCCAGCTGCTTGATAGAGGTGGCGCGTTGTACGAAGAGGCCAGACAGCTCGGACACGAGGCCAAGGGCCATCACGACCTTCACAAGCGATTCCAGCGTCGCCTGCCCCTTCGTTTCGAGGTTCTGGACGGTGCCCTTCGAGACGCCAGCGCGCGCCGCCACCTCGGCCTGCGTCAGATTCTGGGCAAGCCGCTGGGCCTGAAGTCGCCGACCGATTTCGGTCCCGATTTCGGAGACTGTGGCGAGCTCAAATAGCAACATGTTGTGCCTTATCATGGCAAATGGCAGTTAACGCTTTATATTTTATGCTTTAATGCCTTCAGGGTCAACCGCGAGACCCTGCGTTACACACAACATATTCTTGCTTAACTGCGAATTCTCCATCCTAGGCTCAATTTTTTGCAATTTAAATCGTTCGCGAGCGGCACCTCCGCCGGCCCTGCCCGGAGCCCCGGTCGAACCCCTTTACAGCCGCTTGCTCGGCGTCGAAGCTGACGTCGTTGCCCTGTATGAGCAGTTCTTTGAAGAACCTCGCCTTGGCCGCGGTGATGTGTATGTGTTTCAGAGCGGCGCCGCTGAGCTCAATGCGTTCGTCATCGACATGTACCAAGACAGGACAAACCAAGTCGACTTCATCTCGCTCGCCTTTCGGTGCCACGGCTCGACTCCACAGGCCGTGAGGAGGCACCTCAGAGCGTTCTTCGATGCGGCATCTGTCCAAGTTGTCTACGAAGAAGCGAACTGCTCCGCTCGATTCAGGAGCTTGTTCGACCCTGGGCAGTACCCGCGCCGGATGGAGGAAGCTGGCTACGTGCAACAGCTGCATCTCCGCCAGAATGGTTGGCTTGGCAAGCCTCCTACAACCGCCGGACCCGGCCATTGGCTGACCTCCACCACATCCCGAAAAAGTGTTTCCACGGAAACCCCGTCGTCGTAGGATGAAACGCCAGGAGCGGGCGCCCTCGCAAAACTTGCACAACCCGCTCATGAGTGGAGAAGTGCCATGCCTACGTACCAATATCGTTGCGCAAAGTGCGGCGAAGTTTTCGAGCACATCGAACACGTCGCTGAGCACGAGACTGCTCGTCTGCGTTGCCCGAAGTGCGCCAGTGAAGCCGTTCAGCACCAGCCGACGAAATTCTTTGCGAAGACGTCCAAGAAAAGCTAGGTCATCCACCCGAAACCGCCGGTGATTTGTTCTCTACAGGTGTTCGGGGCCGCTGTCGGACGTCCACTTGATGCACGGCAGGTCCAAAACTTCGGCGACCTGCTGGCGCGCAAATAGACGCCTATCTGAGGCCGGTTGCCATCGCCCAGTATCGGCCGCGTACGACAGCGCGCTTACGGCGAATACCGGTCAGTCACAGCCGTCCCAGAATTCCAGCGAAAGCGGACGGCCGGGCCGGGAGAGCAACTGCTCAGGCTTGAAGCGACCATTTCAGCGCGCCCAACCACTCGAGTACCAGCGGGGTCCGCTTTGCTCGAGGACCTAGCTTTTCCCGGCGGCACACCAGAGCCTTCGTGCCAAGGGGACAGTGCGGCCAGAAGCGCAGACAGCCCCTTCTCCAGCAGCAGAAACTCACTGTCGCAGGGGCGAAGTCATACAAATCGATTGGCAGGATGCGGCGGGCGGCCTACATTGGTCTTCCACCCACCAGGAGGAACGCACCATGCCGATTCGCATCGCATCGTTGACCCACCGCATCGCGAAGAACGGCGCGATGCTTCACAAGGCGACGATGGACCGCGTCCACTCGCTGGGTGCGGACCATGAGCCGTCAGAAGCCGAGCAGGTGCTGGCCGAGGAGCGCCGCCTACTCAAGGAGGAACGTGCGAAGCGCCAAGCGCAGGCGCAGCAGCCGAGGGCGAAGGCCATCGACAAGCTGGTGAGGACGCACCACCCGCAGGCCAAGGAGAAGCCCTGGGGAAATAAGGAGCCCAAGGAGGCTAAGAAGGCCACGGCTGGCAAGGCCCACAGGCCCTCGCGTGCCGAGAAGCACGCTGCGCAGGCGGCGGCCCTGCAGGCCGCGAGTAGAGCGGCAAAGAAGTCTGCGAAGACCTGAGAAGGCTCTCAGGCACCGCGCGGAGCACGGACGTGCACTTCCAAGTACTGGCGGAGTGCGAATCGCCCTGCTTCACCAAGGCTTTTCAAGTTGGCGTGGGTCGCCGCGCAAGGCTGCCCCCAGCGTGCACGCGGCGCCGCTCCGTTGGCGCAGTTCGCGCTCCAGTTCGTGAGCGCGGCCATTGGCGTCTCGTTCGCCATGCAACGCTCGAGTTCGCCATTGCGTAGCTAGCGCTGCCAACTGGTCGTCGCTGAGGTCTTCAAACTCGGATGGTGAATTCACGCTCTGATTATTGCTAGGCGCCCCTGTCCTTAGGCCCTTGAACGACCCATCGGACTTGTAGGCGGTGTATTCACGCCACACTAGCTTCTTGCCCGAAACCCGCATCGAAGTGACGCCGGTTTCGAGCCATGGATTGCCACTCATTCCTTGAGGTAGCTCAAGGAATGGGCCTGTTCCGCCGGTGTAACAGCGCTCAAGCTCGTCGCCTGCCTGCCGTTATTCAGGGTGCCATGTCAAAGCCTCAGCAACCAGCACAACCCGAGCTGTCATATCACCCGAACCTCGGCGACCGAATCGTCCAGGACGACGGACTGTATTTGCTCGTATCGCTGGCCGGAGTGCCTGGCAGTAAAGCCAAGGGACTCCTCCTGCGCCGAATGCCACGCAGTCCAAAAACACCCTATGGCCTCGAATGCCTGGGGCACCACCTGCTGCTTACTGACGGACGATGGTATGCGTCGCGGGTAATCGGCGGCGACAGTGAGCATGCGAACAAGACCACCACTGGCGTCTTCCAAACGGAGCTCGACGCCTTGGTCAATCTCTGGGCCAGCCGACGTTCGCCCGGCCTCGCACTGATGGTTTGAGGGACCGACCGCCAGGCGCGGACCGATGGTCGCCTAGCGAACCCCGACCAAGTTCCAGGAATCCGCCATGCCAATCGTCGAGAAGGCCATCGAACCGTCTTCGACCGCATTCAGGTGTCACGAGCTTCATTGACCGCAGCAGGCAGATGAAATACATGCATCCTCCCCCAGCGCCCTGTGGAGTTCTCAATCAAGACGACAGATGAGCAATGCGTTTCGATTGGGCCGTACAGCCGAAGGCGGTCCTCGAGCTCGGCAGCGGCAACCTCTGCATGAATGACGTCTCCGTGCGCCACCGTGAGGTGAGGAATCGACCCCGCGTGCTCACCGCCGTATGGAGGGAACTCCGGGAAGGCCTGCGCGAGTGAAGCCGTCATGGCCGTGAAAGGCACCAAAGGAAAAGGTGCCAAGTACGCAGTTGTCCGAAACCGCCCGACGCCCTCGAGCGAGAACTCGAATGAGCTGACGCTAACCAATGCCGTCCGAGCTTTCTGAAGAACGGCGGGAGTCACGTATGCTGGGTCCATGAATGGGTACAGGACCGTGACGTGCGCAGGCACGCCGAGCTGAGCTGTCGAGTCGAAGCGTTCCCGCAAGTCGCCGACAAGCGCTTCGGCTGATGGCACCTCAACAATGAACGCTGACGTCGGCATGGCCGTTCCTCACCCCGAAGTCTACATCTGGACGAGTTCGATGAGGCCTAAAGGTCAGTGGTCATGGTGGTGTAGTACCCGGTGAGCCTACCGCCCTGCGTCGCCTCGGCTCCGCGTGCCTTCCGGGTCGACAACAGCAGCGTTGCGGCCGCCACCCCGAACAGCAAGAGAAGTACCCACGCGCCGAATGCATAGACCAGTCCAACTGGCAAGAGAACAGCGAGTAGCAGAAAGAGCGTCCTGACCATGGCGTCAGTTTGCCTCCCAGAGGACGTCTTGTGTCGTGACGAAGTGGACGCGGGAGATAGAAATCTCGGACTGAGGGCTCGGCCTTCGTCGGGACTCGCTGCTACTGCGAAAAGCCGTCAAGCTTTTTCGCACAAACAGCATGCCAAGCGACGGCATCCATCGGCTTCGCCGAAGACCAATCAATTCGTTCCGAAGACGATGGATGCGCGGAAAAGCCGAAGAACTGAGTCGGCTTCCTCGAGTGCCCCTTGCTTTGCGCCAAACGAACGCCGCCGGTTAGCAAATTCATATCCCGCCAGTACCTGGAGTTCATCAGGCTCTTGAACTCGTCGAAGCTAGAGGCGGCATAGTGAACGCCACCGACCAAGACGTCCAGTTTCTCGACATTGCCAGGAGGCCTCAGGAAAAAAAGGTCTCCAAAGGCCGAAGCGCCGATGGGGACGAGGGGACCCGACACAGTCTTGGGCCACATGTCGAGCAAGCGCTGAAATTCCAGATGAGACGCGTCCGTAAAGAGGTCATCCCATGAAAGTTGGGTCATTGATGAGTAACACGAAAGCTGGGACCGGGCAGAAATGATATGGGGCAAGTGACCGTCGATTTCCGACAAACGGGATAGCTCTTGCAGCCAGGGCTCCGAACACGCGCCGGCGCAGGTCACCGTTACAGACATCGATGTGGAGCCCTCGTAGCATCTCGTGAGCTTCGGTGATGGAGTTCAAGCTGCGTGGCCCGCGCTCCCTTCGCGCGCCGACAAATCAATCGTGTCGCACCCGCGTCTACCCGTAGTGACGCTCTCCAAAAAGTTATCGCGCCGTTTTCTTTCAGCTCTGCAGTAGCCCGAACTGTTGCTGCGACGCAGCAGATGAAGCCGAATGGCCTCTGATTTGCGCTTTCATTCGCGGCTCGGAGGTCCAACGCTTTTACGATTTAGTCATCATGGGTGCAGGGTTGCGGGTGAGAGACGAGTTGAGCCAGTTCTTCTTCTGGCTCCGGGAGTTTGAAACAAGGGTGCGAGGCGTCGGCGGCGGCGCTCGCTGGTACACATCTTCCGGGCTACAGGCTCGCGTTCAGTATTCCTGGTTCGAAGCCGCTGTCGCCGGCGCTCCGGCCCTTTGCATCTCCAATCTCCAATTCTTTGGGGCCAATGAGGGTCAAGGCTTCATAGAGGCATTGTCCGGATGGTTCTCCAGCGACCACCACGCTCTCGAGGCGGAAGTACTCGTCATAAAGCATCCGTGTGGTTCGACGCTTTGCCAATGGCTTGCTCCGGGTCCATTCGAGAGATTTCGAGCGCCAGGTGAAGTCAATCACTCTTGGTACTTGAAGCGAGCCTGCGTACCGGTTGAAGAGCCCGCTGTCTGCCTCCCACCTTACGCAGCAGCACTCACAGGAATCTGGTTGGGTCGCGTTGGCGCAGGCAACGCGTTGGGCGAAAGCAGAGAAGAAGAGGAGAGACAGGTGACATCCAAAGGTACATTCGGCATCAGTAGCCGAGACGCGGTACTCGCCGCGCTTCGCAATTCGAAGGGCCCTGCAGATGGTTTCATCGTGGCCAGGGCCGCCAAGGTGAGTCCTCTACAGGCCACACGAGCGATGGAAAAGCTGGTTGCCGAAGGGCTGTTGGTCAAGAAGGACGCGCTGGATGGGTTCAACGACCCATCAGCGACCTTCGAAGCGATGCGACCGTAGCCTCCCGACGCCGTCTGAGGGCCGGGAGGCGCACGGGGCGTCGCTTGAACAGGTCAAGGCTTGAAGACGTCGACCGGCATGAGGATGACAGGGGTAGTGCCCCGATTCTCCCAGTAGTGAGATACGCCATTGCCGGCCGGCACCATTTCGCCGGCCGCATGTGGCACTTCAACGCCGTTCCTCACCTCCACCACGTTGCCTTGCACCACGTATTCAAATGTGGGCCAATTGACGGCCAGTCGCCTCAGGAATTTCAGTACTCAGGTCTATGCTTCCCAGCACACTGGTGGTCACACCCTTGTTGTCCGTTGGCCCTGCGGCCTGCACCAACGCTGCCCAGCAGGACGCGGCGGCAAGCGCAAACAGGATGCATCTCGCAGCATGCCTTTTGCCCGTTCGCTCGCCGGAAGCAAGCAGGGGTTGGGAAGCGAGAGGGTGTGAAATCGACATAGCAGCCTCCATTTGGCGCGACCAGCAATTCTGCTGCTTCTCGGTGTTGTCGGTCCCACAAGAGGCGAACTAGGCAGCTCCCACGGGTCTTGGCCGACAGTAGCCAGTGACGGCATTCGAAACACTGGTCTCGTAGCCGACCTCTCCAGGGCGAATAGGCAGTCTGTGCGCTGACGCTGATGTTGAGCCGGGGCAAGACCTTTTGGGCGGCCCCCTCTCTCATTCGAACAGGGTGCGCATGGCCTGCCTGCCGGCCGCCACATCGCTGAAACGGCGTCCACCAATTGCGCCCCCGTCGACCACGATGTCGGTGCCGTTGACGAATGACGATTCGTCACTGGCCAGGTAGATGGCGGCATTGGCTATGTCGTCGGGAATGCCGGCACGCGGCACGGCTTGCATCTTGCCCAGCACCGCCTTCATTTTTTCAGCGCTGGCTTCAGCTTCCGCACCCGTCAGGCCATACGCCTTACCGAAGATGGCAGTAGCGATGCCGCCCGGAGAGATGGAATTGACCCGGACGTTGTCCTCGCCCAGTTCCAGCGCTGCGCAGCGGCTCAGGTGAATCAGCGCGGCCTTGGCGGCCGAGTAGCCCAGCGTTCCCGCATAGCCGGCGCGGTGCCCGGCGATGGAACCAATGTTGATGATGCTGCCATGCTGCTGCGCACGCATGAGCGCCGCGACATGCTTCATGTGCGCCATAGCACCGCGCACGTGCACCGCAAACGTGTAGTCGAAGTCTTCCAGCGACACAGTTTCCAGGCGGGCGCTTCCAGTGGCACTGCCAGCGTTGTTCACCAACACGTCGATGCGGCCGCTTTGGGCCATGGCGGCGGCAATGGTGCGCGCGGCATCAGCTTCCACCGCGGCGTCTGCTTCGATGAACGTCGCGCCGGTGTCTTGGGCCACCTTGGCGCCCAATTCTGCGCGCCGACCACTGAAAAGGACCGAGGCCCCTTCTTGGACGAATCGCTCAACCATGCGCCGACCGATGCCGCTGGTGCCGCCGGTGACTACGGCGACCTTACCTTTGAGTCTCATATCGGCCTCGGAGGTTGTGTTGGGATGGACGAGTGTGAAGGCGCACCTTCAGATGGTCAAGGCGCACAACAGCTCTGCGGACGGCCTGTTCCTCAGACGAAGCTAGCAGGTCCGGTGAGCGATAGGAGAGAGCGGCTGGTCGAACACCGCCAAGGAAGCGAGGCCATGTGCCGAAGCGGAGTCGAACACCGTCGATTTGCCTGCTGCATGGGCGAATTCTGGGCCGGGGTTGAAAGTCCGTAGTTGGCCGAACTTTGCCACACGACCGACGATGGTCAGTTTGTTCCAAACGCCTAGGCAGCAGGCACAGCGGGTCAGCGATTTGCGCCGGAGCGCTTCTTCGTGGCCGGCTTCTTCTGAGGCGCCTTCGTCGCAGCCATCTCCCCGGCAGCCGGCTTCTTTCGCGCGGCCGCGCCGCCCTTGCGCAGGACGGCCTCCCAGGCCAGGCGGGCCCAGTGTGCCGCTTCCTCGCGGTCTTCATAGATTTCGGGCGGCGCTTCCACGTACGAGGTCGGCGTCAGCTTGCCCGAGCGCATGTACTCGAAAGGCGCGAGCCCCTTCGCCTCGAACTTCGCTCGGCTCTCCTCGTCAGTCTTGAGGTACAGGCGCTCGCCGCTCACGAGGCCGAACATCCGACCCTCGTGGAAGATGCCGTGGCCGCCGAACATGCGGCGGGCTGACACACGGCCGAAGCGCTCGAACACTTCGGGGAGTTCCTCGGCCAGTTTCATCGTCTTATGCCCAGTTTCATGAGGAAGCGCTGGCGGACCGACAACCAATGGCTCATGGCGCGTAGGAAAGAAGAGTGGTTCGGAGCGAAATTCTGACCGAGGTCGGAAGGTCCGGAGTTGGCCGGATTCTGCCTCTCGAGTGCGCTACTCCACCTACCTGCTTGCGTTTCGGTCGCCTTTGGAGGCGCCCACCGCAATCACCCTGAAGAGGCAAGCCATAACTCCCGTCGCGAGGCCGAGGACGCCCATGCCCAAATTCCGGTCGGAGAATGCGAAGGCCACCAAAAGGAGCGAAGCCACCAAGGGCAACCAGAACGTCCAAAGCTGCTCGACGAACGAGAGGAAGCGCATCTGCGAGTCTCCAGTTTGAAGTGGTCACGGTTGCGACGAGGTGCTCGCAGCCTACTGTATCGAGAGCCTCGCGTGGGCCGAACTGGCTATGGGCCAGTTCGAGCCTCCTCGGTTCGTGTCTGGACCAATCCGAGCTTACGCAGTTGCTCCTCGAGTTCGGCTGTCGTGGTCCAAGGCAAGATTTCCGAGTTATTTCGCTCGTCCGGTGGATTTGACGGCAGACCATCAGACCATCCCCCGTGTCCTACGAGAGGTAGCAATGGACGGCGGTGCAGCCAAGCGAGGCAAACCTCAGAAATCGTGCCGGCCCTTCCACCGATGACGATGCAGGCATCACCCGACAAGGCCATGAGCAAGTTGCGCGCGTCACCCATGCCGCAGGGCACAACCACCGTTGCGGGCCAATCAGCGGGCGGCATGTGGTCAGGTGGCACGATGCTCAACACCAGACCGCCCGCACCTATGGCACGTTCGGCAGCAACCCTTGTTGCGGGACTACCGCAGCCGCTAACCAAGGTCATGCCGAGCGAAGCCAAGAGCGCGCCGACTTCACCCGCCCGCTCAAACGCCGAGGAGCCTGGTTCGGCGCTACCAAGCACGCAAATTTGGGGCCGCCGAGTTATTGGAGTCGTCATGGTCGGAGAGGCATCGCTTAGATGGATTGGGGAGCGCCTGAAAGTCGTCTCACGGCCGGATTCTGAATTGGTTCACACGAGCCGCCGTCAGTCCGCGGTCAGAGCATCTTCCGATAGACAACGAATCCCGATTTCTCGGCAACCTTGTCGTAGAGCATCATCGCCGTGGCATTGGTCTCATGGGTTTGCCAGTACACCCGCGGTGCACCGGCCTCCCTCGCCCGCCGGTAGACTTCCTCGATGAGCGCGCGTGCGACGCCCCTCCCTCTGGAAGCTTCGACTGTGTAAAGGTCCTGCAGATAGCAGCTCGGGCCGCGCTGAATGGTGCTGCGATGGAAGAGAAAGTGGGCGAGGCCGAGAAGGCCCGAAGAGTTCTCCGCCACCAGCGCATGCATTGGCTCGTCGGCATCAAGGAAGCGCGACCAGGTCGTGCGCGTGATGTCGGCCGGTAACGCCGTCGCTCCGCTGCGACCATAGAACGCGTTGTAGCCATTCCAGAGTGACAGCCAAGCCACGAAGTCGCCCTCAACGGCTGGACGGATGAAGAATTGTTCGGACACAGTAGGACTTGAGCTTGGACGGTTGGGGAAGCGAGGACGGAGTTTCTAGACGAGCGTCGAAGGTCTGGTTCCGCATCCTGCCACAGGCCGCGTGCTATCGAAGGCGATAGCCCCCTGGGTTCTCTGCTTCCTCATCGCGCCTCGTCGGATAGAACGGCTTCTTCTCGTCGAGGTCGTAGAACAGCTGCCCATGGATTCCCATCGCTTGGGCCTTGACGACTCGACGCGCCCATAGCGCCTCGAATGCTCTGTTGAGAGCTGCTTCGTGTCCGCCGCGCCCGTACACCTCATCGATGAAAGCGATGTCCTGACCTTCAGGAAAGATGAGCGCGAATTCTTCGTCAGTAGCGGCAAAGATGTCGTACACGCAGTTCACTGCGCCGTCGATGACCTGAATGTTCTTCATCTAAGGTTCTTGGTGGGGGTCGGCATCGGAGGTCCGCCGTTGGCCATCTGCAGTCTAGGCGTTGGGCGGGGTCCAGTTGGACGTGTTTGCATCAAGCCCAAGGCGCTTCTGAATTCCGATGACAACGTCGTACAGCGTCCTTGGGCTATCCATAGCACGTTGGAACTCCGCTTCCGTGATTTCATCTTCCCGCCATGCGTTCACCAGCGACCCCGCGTCATAGCGCACGAAGTACCTGTCCCCGCGGCGAACAACCTGGCCGTGCTGAAGCTCGTAGATAGTCTCATTCAGGAATGCGTCCCGAGGGTCCGGTTGTGGCCGCATTCTGCCGGAGCTTGCCAGCGCCGGTCCGCGCCTAAGCGGTCATCGGGCTTGCTCGGAAGCGGCCGTTCGTCGCATGCCTGAGCGGACAAGCTCAAGCTGCAGTGGTCGCCGGAGCAGATTGCGGGGTGGCTCAAACACACTTACCCTTGCGACGAGAGCCCAAGCGTTCCGCATGTTGCCCGCGGTTGAAACCCTGGCCAGAGGGAACTAAGCTGGACGCGAAGACCTGAAGGGGGCGCACATGGCAAAGACCGGCATTGACAGCGCCATCGCAGAGAGCCATGCGGCTCTGGATGCTATCTTGAGGGGCGACCCCGGTGGGTACGAGTCCTTGTTCTCCACTGCCGAGGACGTGACGCTTGGAAACCCGTTCGGCCCCTATGCGCGCGGTCGGCGTAACGTCGAGGAGACACTGGCCCGTGCGGCCGCAAACTACCGCGACGGAGAGGCCACGGGGGTCGACCTGGTCGAGCGGTACGTCTCCGATGAGCTCGCATGTATTGTCGAGGTCGAGCACGGACGGGCGAAGGTTGGCGGCGGCGCTAACCTCGTACCGGTGGCTGTTAGAGTGACCAGCGTCTTTCGGCTGGAGGGAGACAAGTGGAAGCTCGTTCATCGGCATGCAGACCCGATTACAACGCCGCGTCCGGCCTTGTCTGTTATAGCCCCTGGCGCTGGCTAACGCACGCCGGCGGGTGTTAGGAGCTTGAACGAGGGGTGACGACCGCTCCTGGCCTGACGCTGCGGGCGGCCCGCGCATTGTGCAGGGCCGCCAATGGCCGTCAAGCATCCGTGTGCTCCGCCAACTCCAAGGCATCCTCGACCTCGATGCCGAGGTAGCGTACCGTGCTTTCAATCTTGCTGTGCCCAAGGAGCAACTGCACGGCGCGCAAGTTCTTCGTGCGCCGGTAAATCAACGATGGCTTCGTCCTGCGCATCGAATGGGTGCCGTAAGCCGAGCTGTCGAGGCCGATTTCCTCAACCCAACTATCAACGATGCGAGCGTACTGGCGAGTTCCGATGTGCGGCGATTCATGAATCCGGCTTGGGAAGAGGAAGTCTCCCGCCTTCAGATGCGCTGCCGCAATCCACGCCTCTACGGCCAACCGCGTTGGCCCCGTCATCTCGAACTGGACTGGCTGCCCGGTCTTCTGCTGCATCACCTTGGCGCGGGCCGCAGCGCGCTCACCGTTTGAGACGTCGCGGACCCGGAGTTGCACCAAGTCGCAGGCTCGGAGCTTGCTGTCGATGCCGAGGTTGAACAGCGCGAGGTCGCGCACCCGACCTTGCAGTTCCAACCGCACCCGAATGGCCCAGATTTCCTTGAGCCTGAACGGAGTCTTCTGGCCGACCAGCTTGCCCTTGTTCCATGCTTCGCGATGAGTCGTCGAGATTGCTTGCATGATGAGCTCCTGTAGAGGAAAGGAACCTCAGTCTGCGCTGGTAGCTCTGGCGACGGGCAGCTTCTCTGGACTCTCTCCGAACGGCTCGGTCTACGATGCCAACCTTAAAGCGCGAACAGAGATGAAATCCGACAAACCTAGCAACGGTGCGTCCTGGGGCGATGTCAAAGCAAAGCTGGCCCACTTCGACCGCGACGGCTTGGTCGGATTGGTTCATGACCTCTGCGCGGCGAGCAAGGACAACCAAGTATTCCTTCATACGCGTTTCGAACTCGGCGGAGATGGCTTGGCACCGTACAAGGCCACCATCAACCGTTGGCTCTGGCCCGACACGCTCCGAAACCAGGGAGTCTCCGTCGCCAAGGCGAAGAAGGCCATCGCGGACTACAAGAACGCCATTGGCCAACCGGAGGGTTTGGCTGAATTGATGGTCTTCTACTGCGAACGCGCATCAGCCTTCAGCATCGAAGTCGGGCTGCAGGATGAGGCCTTCTTCGCGGCGCTCGTGCGGATGTTCGAGCAGGCGTTGCAGGCTATCGCGAGGCTGCCAGATGCGCAGCGCCCCCTTCTGATGCAACGTTTGGGTGCCGTGTGCCGTGCCAGCTACAGCATCGGCTACGGGGTTGGTGAAGCCATGAGCGAGCTGCTTTTCGAGTACGGTGACGACGAGTTGCCGCAATCGCCGCAGTGAGGCTCCGGCAGGTCGTCGCTTCGGCAGACGTGTAGCCTCCGAACTCGATGTGGGAAGGGTCCTCGTCCGTCTGCTATTCCGGCTGACTCCCCCCTGGATTGACTAAGTTAGTCAGCTTCAACGGATACAGTCGGGCGCATGGCAACAGCAAAGGAGAAAGTCATGGCCCAAACGTACTTGCAAGTTCAAAAGCAAATCCAGAGTCTGCAACGTGAGGCAGAGAGGCTACGGATGCGAGAGATGAGTGGAGTCATCGACCGCATCAAGGTAGCAATCGCTGAATATGGCATCACCGCCGAGCAACTCGGATTCGGTTCCCCATCGAAGGGCGTCATTGCCAAGAAGACTTCAAGCAAGGCCCCGAGCGCGGGAAAAGCCAAGTATGCCAATGGACAGGGACAAGTCTGGGGAGGCATGGGGCCTCGACCGGCGTGGTTGCGCGCGGAACTGGAAGCCGGCAAGTCGCTCGAGGACTTCCTGGTGAGTAAGGCCTCGACCCAGGCGAAGCCGGCTACCGGCAAGACTCGGGCTACCGCGACGAGGCCGGCCGCTGCCAAAACTGCGAAGGGCGCGCAAAAGCGTCGCGCGAAAAAACAGTATGCGGACCCAGCGAGTGGTAAAACTTGGGCAGGGATGGGGCCTCAGCCCGGATGGCTTAAGGACCTAGTCGCGTCTGGCAAGACGCTTGAGGAACTCGCGGTCTAGCCCGGAGAGAAACCTGAAGCCGTATGACCGATGCATCGAACCGACAAGATGAGCTGAACAAACCGGCGCTTTGCGCTTCATGCGCCGCAGTCCAGCGCAACTGGCGCCGCGCGCCCGGGCATGCCGAACTGGTTCAAATGTCTAGTCGCAAGGTGGAGCGCAGCGATGGCGATAGCGGCGGTCACACGGTCACCATCACCAGCTACCGTTGCGACGCCTGCGGCACGCGGTGGGAGTACGAAAACGACAAGACAAACCAACAAGCAGGCTGGTCAGTCGTTGAGAAGTAGGTTCTCTTCTCAGGGTCGAGGTCTGCTGTCGGCCGACCGGAGCCTGTAGCGGCCATCGTCTCGGGGGAAGGCCCAGCGCATGGGATAGCTCCGCTCAATGGCGCGCATCTAGATTCGCAAACCCGCGATGCCGCGCCCGATGGCAGCATGGACGCATGAAGCTCCAAAAAGTCATCGGCCTTGCAATCAGCGCCTCGGGTCTCGCCGTCATCGTCTCCGGCATCATCCATTAGGCGAGCGCCACTGGTGTAGTGGAGTTCGAACCAAGTGGCCTTGCGCGCGCCGCGAACGCCCGCTTTCCCGCAAAGTCTGGGGTGCAGGCGACCGTCTAGTCTTGGCCGGAAGAAGCCGCTTGCGGATGCCTCTGCCCGTTAGCTATACAAGACCGTCAAAATCACGCAGCCCACTGCGATGACTCCGACAACAATGGCTTCGGCCTGATTGAGGGTCAATTTTTTCTTGAAAACGAACTTTGCAAGCAAGCAAATTGCGATTGCTGCGACGCAACCTAGAAGGTATGCCATCGCGGCTGACGTATTGGCGGGATTGATTTTCATCGTTAGCTCGCCACCTTACCTGTAAGCATAAGCATGGTGTCCAGCACGAGCCAAAGGCCAATTAGCACAACGTCCATATGAGCGTCGTTGGTTGTGGCCGAGCTTGAAGTTCGTGTGCACACGCCCCGGCCGCCGCGGCCCCTATTGGTTCTGGTCGACTGTAGCCTGTCGTCTCGGCGTTCGGGACCAAGGCTGACCTCGGGTCTCGCGATGGAGCAAAGAATGGGCGTTTGCTACAGTGCTTCTATGACCGACGCGACCACGCTCCCTCCTGACCTTCAAGCCGCAATGCGTGAACGCGACGAAGCCTTTTACGCGGTCGATTCGGCTCGGTGGGGTAGATACACAGCGAGCAATTTCACGACTGTCCAGCAGAACGGCCAGTTCATGTCTCGGACCGAACGGATTGGCAACCTCCAAACGCAGAAGCATCGGCCCTATGTCCCGCGGGAACGCGAGAAACACGAACAGCAAGGAGACCTTGTAGTCACTCGTTTTTTCAGCGGCGGGCTGTGGGTAGTTGAGGTCTGGAAGCGTATTGACGGCGCATGGGCGACCGTCATGACTCAAGCCACCACGGCGATTTCCGACAAGCCCTAACCCGCTGCTCATAGGTTGTCGGTGGCCTTTCCGGTACCGACTTCGCCCTTGACACTATCGACGTCGGGGCTCTGAGAGATGCGAGCAGGGAAGGCCACTTGTGGCCTGCTCCTGCACATCGCAGCTGCGCCATCACGCGCCGCCCAGAAGCATGCACCCTCCCAGCCGGCCTCGAGGCATCATTGCGACCCGGTAAAAGGACTTGCGCATGTACTACGTCGTAGTGGCCGTTCTGATGTTTGCTCTGCCCGTTCTTTCGGTTATCTGGGAGATGGGGCATGGCGGTGCGGCCCTCACACCGCTTCTCATCGCGAAGTGGTACGTCTTCTGGGCAGTGGGATGGCGCCTGTTCCTCGCGGGTGTCCGACAGGTAGCCCAGCCTGCCTACACCGCACAAGAAATCCTGGGACTCAAGAGCGACGAGTCCTTGGTTGTGGTGCGCGAACTCGGCTTCGCAAATCTCGCGATGGGAACGTTGGGCATCCTGAGCATCGCTGTCCCGCCCTGGCAACTGGCAGCCGCGCTGGCCGGAGGCATCTTCTATGCACTGGCCGGCGTGGCCCACGTGCTTCAGCCACACCGTAACCGCCTTGAGACTGTGGCGATGCTGTCGGACCTGTTCGCCGCCGTCGTGCTGCTAGGCACTTGTATCCTTGCATTCTTCGGCCGCTGACGAGCGAGTGACCGGTCCGGCGAACTTATCACCGTGGCATACCGACACAGGGTTCGTCGCGGGAGCGCTCAGTGGAAGGCGGAACGTAGAGGCCGAAAGTGGGGTTGTGGCCGACTGTAGCCTGTCAGCCTCGCCGGAGCTTCGGGCCCCGGGGTGTTGCCCTTCAAGGGCCAGCGAGCCTCAAGCAGCCTTGAGTAGCGCGGCGGGCAGGAATGGGAGGATGTTGCTCATCGCCCGCGAAACGAACTGCTCCTTCTCGCCCACAGGTGCAACGTAGTGGAGTGCGCTCTCAGCGGCCTCGACACCTTCAAGCCGCGCAATAATCCACGCGGCCACGGCTCTACTTGGGCTCCTGGAACGAGTGGTCGCGGGACCTCTCACTTCCGATCGAGGAGGGCCCACCTTATTAATGTTCCGAGGGGCCGGTAGATCAGAGCCTTGACGAATGAATGGCGAACCTGGACTTTCGAGCCATGACTTACGTCGGCATCTGGCTTGCCAAGCACGCGCATTACTTTCCAGACAGCGGAGTTCCTGGTCACCGAATCACCGCGTCAGCACGCAGCAGCAGCGCCTGCGGAATTTCGAGCCCGGCCGCGTGCGCGAGCTTCAAGTTCACCACCAGCTCGAACTTGGTCGGCTGCTCCATCGGCGTTTCGGCAGGATTGGCGCCATTGAGGATCAGCGCGACGAATTCCGCCGCGCGCCGGTAGATGGCCACGAAGTCCGGGCCATAGGACAGCATCGCGCCGAAGCCGCGGTACGGCGCCATCACCGGCAGCCGTTGCTCGGCGGCGAGCGCGAGCCACTCGGTGCGCAGCGCGACGTTGATCTGCGTGGCACCGATCAACAAAGCATCTGGCCGCTCCCGGTGCACGATGGCGCGCGCCGCCAAGAAGTCCGATGCGGCATTGACGTTCAACGGCAACAAGTCCATGCCCAACGCGCGGGCTGCGGCGGCGTACTGCGCGTACCGCGCGTCTACTTGCGCCGCACTCTCGCCCGCGCTCAGCGCGCAGCCTGGACAGCGCGCGAATGCCATCTTTCGCACGGACGGCACCGCGGCCTTCAGCAACTCTATGCGCTTGGGGGTCAAGTCGTCGGCCAGGTTGGAGATGCCCGTCACCCGCCCGCCCGGCCGCGCCAGGCTGGCGATGAGGCCGGCACGCACCGGGTCGGGCACGGCCACGGTCACGATGGGCGTCGCGGGGCTGACGGTCATCACGGCGCGTGCCGCCGTACCGCTGGCGACGACGACGAGATCGACACCCAGGCGCGCAAATTCCGCCGCGAAGTCCGCGTAACGCTCGTCGTGGCCTTCCGCATAGCGCGACAGGAGCGCCAAATTGTGGCCCTCGACGAAGCCCAGCTCGCCCAGGCGCTGCACGAAGGCGGGCCAGCCATCCACTTCGTCGGGTGCCGTGGCCTCGGTGTAGCCAAGGTAGCCAACGCGGTAGGTTCGGCTCGAGGTCTGTGCACGTCCGAAGCCGAACCTTGCGGACCAAGTCAGCGCCATCGCTTGTGCGAACTTCCGACGATCAATCATCCGATCACCCGATCCCACGAGTCGGCACAATTTTGCGCCACATCTTGTCATCGAGCTCCCTGAACTGCCACTCACGGTCGCACATTGATCCAGCCCGTGAGCGGTAACTTCTGGCCGTCGTGTGCCGTCTCAGCATACCGACCCCCGGAAGTTGCCGGAACGGTCGTCATCCGCCAGGCTCAGCTTCCGCCGGAGACCGTGCAGGCGATTGCAACAACGCCTCGTACACCGCGATGTCCGTGTCCGAAAAGCAGCAGAACATCACTTCCTCGAGCTCGGCGTTTTCTGCGGCGTACGCCCGGACCTGGGCGACTGCGATGCGCGCGGCTTGATTAAAGGGATAGCCATAGACGCCAGTGCTGATGCACGGAAACGCGATGGTCTTGGCGTCGACCAGCGTCGCGAGCTCGAGCGCACGCCGATAGCATGAGGCCAGCAGCTCAGGCTCGTTCTGCTTACCGCCCTGCCAGCCGTCAAAGTAGATGACGTCGATGTGAGCCATCTCAGGAAAAGGCGCAAAATCGAACCCGATCATGTGTCTCGGGAGGGCCGCCGTGTTTGCTCCGAGGATCGCCAAGTCACAGGCGAAAGGAACGGACGTTTCGACCAATGGCACGGCATACCAGCAGAAGCCGGCGGAGGTCAAACAAGCACTCCAACCGACGATGAAGAACGAGGCGACGCTGCGTGGCCCCGCATGGGATTTCAGCACGATTCCCGTATTTCAGCGTGAGGACGATGAAGTCGCCGACCCGTTGATGCGCACGCCGGGCGAGCCGCTCGAGCCCAGGGCTCGCCGCATGGCCGAACAACGCTTTCGGCACGACTTCGGGAATGTTCGCGTGCACCGCGGCCCATGGGCGGACGAGGCGGCCTTGGCGGTCGGCGCGCCGGCTTTCACCTTGGGCCGGCACATTGTCGCGCGAGACGGCGCAATCGACCTCGCGACGGTGGAGGGACACGCAATCCTTTTTCACGAGTTGACCCACATCGTCCAGCAGGCCACCTTCGACGATCGGGACCTTGCCAGAGCGCCGGTGCTGGACGCGGCGCATTCCTCCGAACAGCAGGCGCGCGCGGGCACTGCCACGCCCTCCCCGCTTGCGGCGCCGGCGATCCAGCGAGGACCTTCCAAGATTGCGATATCGAAGCAGCATATCGAGATCGACCTGACGAACTCTGCGTGGCGCCAGGCATTGGAGTTCGAGGGCGGTCAGACGCAGATCGTTTATGTCTTGCGGGACGCCACGACAGGCGAATTCCTGAAAGTCGGAAAGACAACAGTGGGCGAGATCGCTGATCGTTTTGGCGAGTACGTGGCCGCGGGGAACAAGTGGAGCCGCAAGCTCGCCGTGGACGCCTGGACGATCCGCGCGCGCAGCAAAACAAAGGTCCAGGCCTTCGAGTCGGAGATTCGGGCGGGGCTTGAGAGCGCCGGAGCGCGTCTGCCCTGGGACAACACGCGCGTGCCCGGAAAGGGTCCGCGGCTCGGCCGGCCCGGTCAGGGCATCCCCGATACCAAGCCGCAGACGGAAACGCAGTTCATCGACGAAGCCGAGCAGTTGCGGGTCAAGCACGCCGATCCCAACATTCCCAAGAGACGCGGCATGAGCTCGAAGGAAAAGGCCAAGCTGCAAGCCACGGAGGACAAGGCCGCGGCGGACGCGGTGGCGAAAGTGGAGCAGGACGCAGGCCAGACCGCCACCAAGGAGAAGACGGAGGTCAAACCGGGCGGCGACGCCCCACCGCCAAAACCTGCGCAAGTGGAAAAAAATCCGGCCCCTCCTGCTTCGGACCCAAAGACCGTTTCGGGGGAGAGTTCAGCGACCCAGCCAAAAGTTGAGACGCCGCCAGTCGGAGAAGGAGCAGGAGCAGGAGGCGCGACGCGTACCGGCATCAAGGCATCCCGGTTCAGGAGCGCGGGGCGCTTCCTGGCCGAGGAAGCCCCGGGATTGCTGCTGCAGGTGGGGCTCATGTTGCTCTTTCCGCCTGAAGTGCACATTCACAAGGAAAATTATGATGATCTCCGGAAGAAGAAAATCGACCAGGCGCTGCAGCAGGCCCTGTCGCAGCAGGAGGCTGCGTTCAACAAACTCGCGGAGGATGATCCAGCGCAATCGATATGGGCGACCGTGACCGTCCAATCGGACTTTCGGGTAAGCGCGACTTCAGGTGGCGATCTCGAAGTTACCCTTCAGGATCTCCAATTCATCGGGATGAAGCTGTCGCATGAGTATCTGCTGGTCGAAGGCAAGAAATTTGATCTCGGCAAGGGCAGAAACGTTTCCAAGACCGTCACCTACTCGGTCCCCATTTACGGGTCGGCGACGCACGGCTCCGAAGAGCCAATCCGCAATTACCGCAAGGTCCGGGAAAGCCTGACAGACGATGCCTACAAGGTACGCATGTCGGCGATCATTGCCATGTACAGGATTGCCGACGCAAATCCGTACCTGAAAAATCAGCTGATCCGCGACCTGCAGGGGATGAGCAAAGACGACAACGACCTGGTCCGGGACCTTGCGGCGCGCTTGCTGAGCCGCCTCAAACCCGCGCCGTGAGCGCGCTCGTTGTGCAGATGCAAGCATCCGCGCGAACACTGCCAATGCTTACCATGTCAGCTCTAACTGTTCAGCCCTCGAGGCCGGAACAGTGAACAGTGCCCGCGGCGCAGCAACAGCATTCATGGTCCAGTAACCTTCAACTCCCTGGCGAGGAGCTGGCTTGGGAAAGACATCTAGGCACACGCCATCGACGAAAGCGAATTCGTGGCCTTTCACTCTGAAGATGTAGCGACCAACGGACAAATCGCGAACAAGTTGGGCAACCGTGGGCCGCATTGCTGGTCGCCGGCTCACGAAGGACACCCAGGAGGCTCCTGCGTGGATTTCATACACCTCATGCACTGCCGTGGGTCGCATTGTTCTCGCGGGCGCCGGCCAGCGTCGGCACAGATTTTGTGTGCCTCCAGGTAGGACATACCGGTGCTCAATGCCAGAGCCCGAACCGCGCAGTCCAGTCGTTCGTCCAGGCCCGTTGCAGCGCGACCACCATCGGACGTGATGTAGCTGTTCATGACGAATAAACCCCCCCGGCGCTGAAACAGAAGCGAGCGGGTTCGCGCTCATATGAGAGGCCAGAAAACTTCCCGAGCCTTTAGCCCAGCCGCATTCGACGAGTCAGAGCGGGCCGCCCGGATCCCCCGACTTGCTCAATCGGGCCACTACATCGGCCAGTTCAGGCGCCAAGCTCGATAGTACTGAAGCTGACGAATCCGAGCGACGCGTGGCGGCCACGAGCTCGCTCAACTCGCCGGTCGTAGCCCTGCGGCGGGCCAATACCAGCAACGCAGCCAACATGGCATTGGTGCCTGCCTGCTTCCGCTCGAGTTCGGTCAGACGCTGATCGACGTCGCGTCGATGCTGCCACTCGTCAGATCTGTTGCGTTGCGCATCGCCATCCTTGCCCAACGCCTTGTCCCTTACGTACCTCGACAGGTGCTGATAACCGGCGATGGCACAGGCTTCCTCGAGTCTGCGGCGGTCCTCCGCGGAGAGCCAAACCGACAGTGTTTCACCGCTTTTCACTTTCAGTATCTCCCTGATCACATATTCACCATGCTGAATCTAGCAGCCATGCGGTCTAGCGCCCGATTCATGGTGAACGCATGGTGACCTACAAGAAAGTTCCGAATCACCGACTTCGTTTGAAATCAATGACTTAGCTCCCCCGGAGGGGGTGCGTACTGTGTATTGAGATTTTGGGCCTGTTAAGGACCGGAATCTCAGGGGTTAAGGAGGGCGTTCACACCACTTAGGCCGAAGGCCGTGGGAAGACGATGCGAAATCGAGGTGAGTTTGATGTGCAACGGAGGTGAAGTTGCACAACCGGTGTCTGAAATGAAGGCGGACCTATCAGACATCCGATGCGAGCTGAATCTCAGACTTGTCTCATTCCGATGCATGACTCGCATTTCGAGAATGCGACCA
The DNA here is from genome assembly GCF_900107745.1 of Variovorax sp. YR216. Taxonomy (GTDB): domain Bacteria; phylum Pseudomonadota; class Gammaproteobacteria; order Burkholderiales; family Burkholderiaceae_C; genus Variovorax. Next base: position 22,452 of record NZ_FNRO01000025.1, read on the forward strand.
AGATGTCCAGTAGTGATTTGATTCGGGCGTTGGAGGCGATTGAGCCCGAAACCAAAGCCGCACGCGTGCGCGAGATCCTTCCGGTCATCGAGCGCAAGCTCGCCGCCGGCGTGCGCCTGGCCGTCATCCTCAAGGCCCTGAATGACGCGGGCCTCGAGTTGAGCGAAGCCACCTTGCGCAGCTATCTCTACCAACACCGAAAGAAGCTCGGCAAACGAAGCCAGCAGGTGCCGATGGCGCGCTCTGGTCAAGCCCGCTGTGACCGGGACGAGGAAGCACGTAAGGCTATCGATGGTCCAGAGTCGTCGGACGAAAGCCGCGGCCCAGTGCCCTCGTCTGCTGTCGCCATGTCAGGCTCGAACGCAACCGCCGCCGCAGTCCACACAAGCCCACCCACTCCGGAGGAACTCACGCGGCTGATGCAGCCCGATCCGGAAAGGCAGGAGGCCGAATACGACGAACTCCAACGTTTGGGAAAGGAGATGGTCAGAAACAGCCGCCGCAAATCCAACCGATAGACCATTTCGCTCCGGCTTTGCCGGAATCAAGCCATCACCCAGCACCAAGCGATTTCGCATCGCCGGGGAACGGATTTACAACCAAAGGGACATAAGAAGTGAAAGTGGCCATCATCAATTTCAGCGGCAATGTGGGCAAGACCACGGTTGCCAAGCAGTTGCTTGCGCCTCGGATGGAAGGCGCCAGCGAATTCGTGATCGAGACGATCAACGCGAATGCGCAAGACGATGCCGGCGACGCTGAGCGCCTGAAAGGCAAGGAGTACGGCTCGCTGCTCGACGAAATAGGCAACCTGGACAGCGCGATCGTCGATGTAGGTGCCTCCAACGTCGAGCAGTTCATCAAGCTGATGGGCCAGTTCGAGGGCTCGCACGAGGAGTTCGACTACTACGTGGTGCCGGTTGTCGATGAAAAGAAGCAGCAAGTCGACGCGATCGGCACCATCGCCACCCTGGCCAGATTGGGCGTGCCGCCAAAGAAGATCCGCGTCGTGTTCAACAAGGTGGACCTGGACGACGCCGGCGACATTCCTGGACGATTCGCTGCGCTGCACGCCTATCACCAGAAGAACAAGCTGTTTACGCTGAGTTCCGGGGCAGTGATTTTCATCAGCGAGGTGTTCGAGCGCATCGGAACGCTGAAGAAGTCGATCGCGGAGCTGGCGGCAGATACCACGGACTACCGGGCCCAACGCCGAGAGGCAAAGGACGAGACTGGGAAGAATGTTGCCAACACCATGCTCTCGACACAGCAGCTGGCCAGATCAGCGAACCGGAATCTCGACGCGGCTTACAAGGCGTTGTTCGCTTGAGGGCCCCGATATGAGTAATTTCTCTACAGGCCGGGAGGCCCTCGTGGGCGAGCTGCTCAAGGACGTCGATGACTTGGTGAAGCGACTTGAGCGGGTTGATGGGGCCCTGAGTCAGAAAGTCGCCAAGGCGATGCAGCACGCGGCCGCAAGCGCCTATTCATCGACCAAGTCCGGCATCGAAGCTGTGATGGACGAGCAGAAGGAAAAGCTCGAGGAGGCTGGCAAGTACGGAGCCGCGCTGATCGGCAACCAGCTAAATAGCAAGTCTGCGCTGATCGCGACGACGGCGGATCACGCCAAGCGCGGTCGCATGCGGTTCGTCGCTGTGATCTTTGGCGTGGCGCTCGCCGCGAGCGTGCTAGGCGGCTTCATCGGTACTCGGATGGCATTGCTATGAGCGAAGAAAGTCTGGATCGATATGCCTTGCGCGGGCTTTTCCCCGGGCTCGACCGCCCGACCAAGCGCTCTACCGCGCTGTGTGCCGTAGTCATCGACAGCCTGGATGAAGCCATGACGCTGTTGAATGTGGGATGCACCGGAACCACCCGGTTCAATCCTCTTCAGCGCGAGATCGCCAGTCGCTTCGCAAGCGCGTGTGCCGACTTCGCCCGCGACATGCTGGCCGCTGACGGCGACCGTGACGCGCTGCGCTGCTTGCTCGAGCTACCGTCGCCCACCTCGGAGAAGCCGGCCGATTGACCGCGAATCGGCGGCCCCCCAGCACCGGGGCCGCCGATCCGCTTGTTTCAACGCTCCGACCTCAGCAACCCGCTGCGGTAGATCCCCAATAAGCTCGTGAAGGTGAAGCCGACCTGCTGGGTCAGCAATCCCCAGTGCCCACCAGCGAGTGCAAAACCGACCATCAGGAAGTTGGCCAAGAGGAACGCCAACCACCCGATCGGCGAGAAGCGTGAATTCGTCGCAAGGATGAACGCCCCCGCCAGGCCCGTGAGCGCCCCCGCCCATTCGAGCGCGGTCAGCCAGCTCATGGTGTCTCCCTCCTGCGGCTCGTCGACGGCTTGGGTGGTGCCGGGTTCGTCAGCGTCTCCCGCACCGTCGCCAGCATCCCGGCGACCGTTCCCAGTTCGGCCACGTCGACTTCACCGTTTTCCATCCTGCGCGCCAACATCTCGATCGACTCGAGCATGCTGATGGCCGACGACACGGCATCCACGCGCGATCGCCGCAGCATCTGCATCTCCTCCACGCGCAACTCCCGGTCGACGCGCTGGACACCGTCTTTGTCCACCCAACGGGACGATCGAACCCTGCCTTCGACGTAAACCTCATCGCCCTTGTGCAGGTAGTCCCTCGCAACCAGCGCGAGCCGATCGAAGCACACGCACGTGTGCCACTCGGTATGCGAGCGCATCTCGCCTGATTCCTGGTCCTTCCAGTACTCGTTCGTCGCCACGCTGAACGTGGCCACCAGGCCGCGGGCGGTCTCATTGATATCCGGGGCGCGCCCAAGGCGGCCGATCAATTGCGTTCGGTTCATGTTGTTGCTCCCTTTCCTGTTTCAGTATCCCAGCCAGTCGAGAACCTCCGAGCCCTTGTATTCGGCTCGATCCCCGACCTCCTGCAAGAAGAGATCGAAGCCTCCCTCGATGTCATGCTTCGCAATCTCCGCCCTCGCTTCCTCGCGGGTCACCGAGGTCTCACAAGCCTCTTCGTAGTTCATCGTTCGCCCTTCCCTTCTCAAGCACCTGCTTTTTGGTGAGCTCGGGGGGTACGGGGGGAAAGCCCGTCTTGGCTGTTGTCGTTGCTGAGTGTGTTGGCTGCGTTCATACGATTGCCCTTTCAGGTGGTGGTTGATAAATCTGCTTTCCGGAGCCGCTCGACGCATGAAGAGCGCAGCAGACGGCTGGGCCAAGGGCGCGCCCGGAAGCCGCATGCGGAGCGCCGCCGAAGGCGAGCACCGAACGGGTGAGGACGCGGCGAAGCGAACCCTTGGCGCAGTTGGCTGATGCGCTATGCGTCGACAAGAGCGGACCGGAAAGCAGATCAACCACCACCGGGCGGACGAACGCAGCCGACGGAGGGACACGCAGCAACGACAACAGGCGCCAGGCAAAGCACTGGCGATCTCTGCGCGCCACGCGCGCCTGATCGAAGGCAAGCAAAGCGCGCAAAAACACAAGAGTGCAATCTGGCGAGAGCATCTCGCCAGATCCATTGACGCCGCCCTACCTGAGGGGATCCGGTTGCTTGAGCCGCTAGCGTGTCGCAGTTTCAGAGTCCTCTGATGCATGGGACGCATCAGTGTTCCTATGCTGCATCGCCGAATCCCGTGAATCTTCGGACCGAGGACGACGAAAGACAGCATGAAAAACCTCGACGATCGAACTGCCCAAGCATGGCTACTCCTGGCATGCATCGTTGCGTCCGCGGTGCTTCCGCAATTCCTCCTGGTCGTCGGCCGCGGCCCCTCCGAACTTGCAGTCACCAGCATCGTGCTGCTCGGACTGCTCGTGGTTGCGTTGGTCGTGAGCGGCTTGTGTTGGGCACAAGTGCTGTGTTCATTGGATCCACCCGAGAACGGTTAGCTCTTTCCGATTTGCCTCCTCCGAGCTGCGCCGCTTCGTGGCTAGAACAGTGATTTCTGCTCCGCGAGCCTCTGCTCAACCACGCGCGCGCGACGCTCCTCGATGGGGACTGCTTCTGCGCCGCCGTATGCCGACGATGCCGGGCGCATCGAATCCTCCTGCGCGTGTTGCGGAGCACCTGGCGTGTCGGCCGACGATCGCCTTCGCAAGCGCCGATCCCATCCGCCCAGGACGTGCGCCGGCGTTACCCAGTGGCTCCGCTGCTCGAGGCTGAGCGCGTTCCCATGGATCACGATCGCAGGCACGTTCAGCAACGACAGTTGCACATACGCCATGTGCGCGGCCGTCGCGTCGATGTCGATCGCCGTCACGTGCATGGCCGTCTGGTAGTTCACGCCCTGCTCCAATACCGCTTCCGCGCACGCGATCAGCATCCCTCCGGCGCCACATGCGGGCTCGCAGATCGAGACAAATCCTTCCCGCTCGACAGTCTTTTTCACGTCGTGCAGGCTGATGTGCGCCATCGCGGACGCGACGCTGGAGGGCGTAAAGAACTGCCCCTTCCAATGGTCTCCGAGCTCCAACGACATGAAGAGTTCGCCCAGGCAATCGGCAAGCCCACACTGCAGCCAATCGACCAGGATCGCCAGCATCAGCGGAAATTTCTCGACTTCTGCGGGCTCGTAGCCTTTCACGATATGTAGGTAGCGTTCCTCTCGCGCTGCGAACTGGATTCGGTCGACGCTGTTGCTGATCGCGAGCGCGCTGAGTTCGCAGAAGTCCGCAAAAACCTTGTGCAAGTGGTGCCTCCGCGCGGTCGCCCGCATGAGGCCGATCAGTTCTTTCTTGTGGGCGCCCTGCCCCCTATGATTTGGCTTAGCCATGTGTTGTGTTCCTCATTGCGTGGTGCATGGTCAGAAGCCGGCGGCTGACCACCAGTCGCCGGCTTCTGCGCTTGAAGGTCAGGCCTTCAGGCGCTGCATCTCCTCGGCGAGCAGCCAGAGGGCGCGATTGACCCTGATGTTCTGGTCGATGCCTTGCACGGCGCGCGTGCTCTGGCGGCGACCGTTCGACGTGCGCGCGGAGAGTCCGCCTTTCACAAAGTTCTCCTGCACACGGTTGAACGTGGTCCAGAGATCGGACTTGACGTCAGCGATGCGGCGCGGCGCAAGAATCTGGGCCTCGGTGATTGGCGCGGGCTTCGCCGGGGCGTCGTACTTCAGGGCGAGCGCACAGCGAGCGAAGATCTCCGCCTCGACCGGCTCCAGCGTGACGGCCCGCATCTGTTCTCGCTTCTCGCGCACGAGATCGAAGCCGTCGAGCACCTCGAAGGCGCCCTCGATTACGTTGTCGACGATCTCGCCCTTGTGACGCACCCGCACGTCCGCGATCTGAGTGCCGCAGACAAGACCATTGCTGCACGCGAAGCGGAACATCCCCGCCAGCATCTGATAGCAACTCGTGCCATCGTGGCTGTTCAGCAGAATGATTTCGTTCGCCTCGGCGTCATCGATCTGGCTCGCATGCCGAAGGCGCAGCATGTGCTTCGTGAAAGCCCGCTTTTCTTCATCGCGAACGCGCGTCTGGCACACCATGAAAGGCTCGAAGCCCTCCTTGCGCAGGCCTGCGAGAACATGCGAAGTCGGGATGTACGTGTAGCGCTCGGAACGGCTGCCGTGCGCCGCCTCCGCAAAGATCGAAGGAGCCACCTTGCGCAGTTGCTCATCCGACAGCGGCGAGGGACTGCGGTACGAGTGCGAATTGCGGCCGAAACGTGAAGCGAGTTGCATGATCTTCCTCTCCTGAAGCTGACCGGGTTCCAAGATTCAGAGCCCATCGACTGGGGTTCTGAGGGCATGCGGCAGCTCCGGTGTTGCTGCCGCCGTACTTCCTGAGTTCGTCGCCCGGTGCGCTGCCGCGCAGGGGATGGACAGGGAGCAAGGGCAGGCCCGGAAGCCGCATGCGGAGCACAGCCGCAGGCGAGCACCGAACGGGTGAGGACCTGGGCGAAGCCGCACCCTTGAAGCGAAGCGATCGCTGGCCAGCACCGGAGCAAAGTCACCGGCAAAAGCGAGGAACTCAGGAAGTGCGGAAACACGGCGCCACCGCGCCAGGCACTCAGAACCCGGCGCGCGCCGAGCGCCTACCGCCGGCGGTCACGCCGGCGCTGATTGCACGAAGTGCAGCTGGCCGCCGCGGGCGGCCGTGACCTGCGCCTGCCAGGCGCAGGCCTGCGTCAGGGATGGAAGCCCGAAGGGGGCGAGACCGCTAGGGCTCGATGCGAAGCACGACAGCGCGGCCGGCGAGAGCCGGAGACGACCCATCCAGATCGCTTGAATCAACATTTTTGTTTACGATTCGATCACCTCGATGAAATCCAATGGGGGGCCACAACTCTTCGATTTCTCACCAAGGAAAGATGAAATCGGAACGGAAAACAGTCGCTGTTGCCGCGACACGCCAAGGAACTTGGCGAAGGATTGCGCAAGGCAATCCTGAGGCAACTCGACATCAAAGATTGAGAATGACCGATGTTTAGCTACCCCGCACGTGTCACGCGGGATGGCGATGGCTACCTGGTGACCTTCCCGGACATCCCGGAAGCCGTGACCGGTGCGAAAGACAAAGCCGAAGCAATCGAGCTGGCGGCCGACGCTCTGACCACCGCGATGGACTTCTACTTCGAGGATAGGCGGCCGGTTCCAATGCCGTCACCGTTGAAAAAGGGACAGATCGCCGTCGATCTGCCCGTGAGCGTTTCAGCAAAAGTACTTTTGCTGAACGAGATGATTGCGCAGGGCAAGCGCCCTGCCGAACTGGCGCGCTTGATGCACACGCGCCCGCAAGAGGTAACCCGCCTCGTGGATCTGCATCACGCGACGAAGATCGACACCATCGCTGCGGCTCTGCACGCGATGGGAAAACGGCTCGACATTCGCATCGCCTGATCGCGATCCGCGCAATGCATGCCGTGGCGCACGCCAGCACCGGCGTACGACCAGCGCCTACGGCCGTAGGGCCGCCAGGCCCGGCAGCCCGGCCGGGACGCGCTGCCGGGACACGCCGACCATCGGCGGCCTACCCGGCAAGATCAATCCCAGAATTCAGTGGATAACGCTGTGGATTTGATCCACCAGAAGCCTCGAAAGCGAGGCCCGGCGCGGCTTCGCACTACGCTGCCTCCCAAACAGGCAGTAGCGACCTACTCCCCAAAACCCTCAAGTCCAAACCCCTTGCCAGGGCCCTTGGGCGAGCGGGAACGCTGAAGGTCTCGCGCCGCAACGCGAGCCCTTGCAGCGACGATCTCAGGGTAGCGGCTAAGCGGATCCACGAGCCCGCTTTGCTCCTTCGCCAACTCGGTGCTCGCCGGCTCGATGGCCGAGCGTAGCTGCACTGCAGCGGCAATCTCCTTCTGCGTCGCGTGCCGGCCTTCAGCGAGCAACATGGCCTCTATGCGATCCGCCGCATCAAGGAACGCGGTCCGCTCATGCTCTGACCACGGCCTGGCGCGCTCCTGCTGCAGCGCCTCGACGGCCCGAGGCGGATTCTCCCAACGGCCGTTCTTCACCTGGTTCGTGTAGATCACCTCGTTGCCGCGCCGGTAGAGCGCAAGGCGATCGACGAGCTGCTCCCTCTCAATGCGCTCGATGGTCAACGGCATGCCGTCATAGGCGGCCTGATGGGAGTGGGGCATCGTCATGCGGCCACTGCCGCGAGCGGCCCGCTGCGCCTCGTAGCGCTCGATGATCCCCTGCCGGCTGAAACGCTCGTTCACAGCCAAGGCACGCGCATCGATCTCATAGCCAGCTTCGCGAAACTGCCGCATGGTGTTGGCAACCACATCGCTACTACGGAACGTGCCCTCGATCACGACGTTGTAGCGATGGTCCTTGGCATACGAGATGGCCTTCTCCACCCATCTGCCGGCGTCGCGATCGGTGTAGAAGGCGGCGGACTGATCGTCCGCCGCCATGAGCCTTTTGAAGCTCGGATGCATGGCGCGCAGGTCGTCGCCAATGATTTCCACGGCTCCCCCACGCGACTCCATCTCGAGCATGGCGGCGGCGAGCGCCGCGCTCTTGCCTGCGCCTGGTTGACCACCAAAGATGATTGCCACCGGAAGGGAAGATGGACGCGCCTCGGCGAAGAGGCGCGATCGAATTCGTTGGTCGAAGATCCGCTCGTTTTCAGGTTCGCTCAGGAGATGCAGATCTGCATTGCGATCCACGGCTCAGGTGGGCCCGGCCGAAGATTGCAGTTGGCTCCGCGTGGCCTCCATCGCGGATCGCACCATTGATCCATAGACGGAATTCACACGAGCCACCTCCTCGTCGTCGGTGAGCCGAAGATCCCTGCGTTCGTTGAAGAGCCGGGTGATCGTCTCGTTCAGTGCCGCGATCGCCACCGCATCCGGATCAGGGCGAGCCTCCTGCTCGTCGAGCTCCGACGTATACACGCCGATCAACGCGGTGATGCACTCGCGCGCGCATTCGTAGTCGATCGCCTGCTTCTGGGTCCATTGCTCCATGTGCGCCTCCTTGATTTTCAACATGGATCGTGAAAGCGCCATTTTGCGCCGTGGGGCGCAATGCCTCTGCGCACGATGGGATGCATCAGCGCTTGCAGCGCAGGCCGCCAAGCGGCATTGAAAGGCCGTCAGGAAAAGTCTGACGGCCTTTTCCCCACGGCAACCTGTGAACCCGCACGAAGGCTCCTGCTACTAGGCAGGGCCTGATCGAGCCCAGAAGCGCGGCGGTCAGCGCTGGATGTCTTGGTCCGGGGTCATTGGCAACAGAGAACGACAAATTCGCGCGCCCCTACGCGACCCCTCGCGCCGGTACGGTCGGCGAGATCTTTCCACTCTCAGCCGAGCTCGCGCGGCCCGACCATCCGCGCGTCGAAGCGCGCGGATCGAGGCGGGCTGGGATAGACCTCGCGGCGAGCGACCGAGATCGCCGCCTGTGCGGTCCTCGCACGGACGTAGGCCGTGCGCTTGTAGGTCGGCCTCTTTGCCGGTCCGGCCACGATGTGGACGGCCCACTTCTTCCAATCGCGAAAGGACCAGTAGGCGATGCCATCCGCCTCGTCAGGAAAGATCCGTCGATGTTGACCTTGCACTACGTTCACCATGCGCCGTCCTCCTTGGCCAGCGCCTTCTTGCAATCTTCGCATTCGCACGGCGTTGTAGCGCGCAACTGCCGCAGCATTCCGGCGACAGTCGGCTCGATCAGGGTGTGGCAGTAGTCGTCCGCCATGCGCCAGCCGGGCCGCAGCAGAACGTCGTAGGCGCGGCCATCCGGCCGGTCCGTGTTGTGGCCGCCGCCGACATGCAGTTCAAACACGCGCTCTGGATGGACGTCGCACCAGGCGCGCAGCGTGGCGGGTGGTGTCTCGCCGCTGTAGCGGACCGCAAGCTTCAATGAATTTCTGTCCATGATCTTGTTCGCCGTCTGAAAGAAGGCGCCGCAGCGCGAAGCTGCGGCGCCTCCCATCAGTCCTCCGCGCCCTCCTCTTCGACTGCGACCACGTCGTCGTCATTGACCGCAGGGGCCACATAGGACTGCAGGGTCGAAGGCAACCAGCGCTTGCCCTCCAAAAGCGCAGCTGCAGCGGCCACCGCATCCGCTTTCTTCATGGCTTCGATGGGCCGCGCGGCCTCTGCGCCGCAAGCTTGGGTGACCGCTTCGATCATCTTGGCCTTGGAGACGTGGTTCAGGAAGCTCTCGGGCGTCGGCGACCACCAGTCGGCCATGTCGATACCCAATGCCGTCTCGATGCCTCTCGCCGGATCAAATCCCCGTTGAATCGAACGAACCGGATCCGGGCCCTGCACGCTGTAGGCACGTGCCACAACGCGCGCCAGCAGTTCGAGCAATCCGTTCACCTCCATCGCCTGCAGTCGATCGAAGAGAGCCGCAGAGTCTCCGGGCAGGTGGTCGCCCCACCCTTCCGCCTGCTCCAGCATCCGAGCAGCAGGAGATGAGTCAAAGTCCTTCGCGGCACTGGCAATCTTGTGTGCGTTGTTGTCGAAGCGCGCTCCGAGCGGCGACGATTGCCATGGCTCGCGCTCATGCGAAAGCAAGGTGTGAAGCAAGGCAGCCAATGCGACCTTCGGACTCAGCGTGAACGCGGCGGCAACAGCAGCGGTGCGATGCGCGGTAAGGCTCTGGCACAGAGCAGCGCTGAACTCCGCGCGCTCCTTGGGTGCGGATTCATACGACGGGGTGGCACCGCCGCCACCAACGTTGCGATTGGCTTCCTTGCGATCCTCGGCCCGAACGAGCCCTTCCACACTGGCCAGCGTGCCGCCCTCCCCGATGTAGAGCACGACACCGGCCATTGCCTTCTGATCGGGACTCCATTCGCGCAGCGAATCGCGCATCGCGTCGAGTTGGTCGTCCAGCGTGCCGTGCTGCTCTTCGAGGGCCTCGTACTCGGCTTGCTGTTCAGGCGTCCACTCCCGGTCCTCGTCGGTGTCTGCATCGTAGGAGTTCAGTTCCTCCAGTTCGTCCATGCGGCGGACGATGCGAGCGAGGTCTGCCTCCAAGGCCTCGATGGCCTCGGCCTCTTTCGCGCTCGGCTGGACCGAAGCGCAGGTCAGCAGCGCGAAGCGCGAGCGCTCCGCGTACGGGAATCCGGCTTCCCTCGCCTCGACCCATTTCCAGCCCAGCGCACGGACCGCGTCAGCTTTGGCCTGCAGCTTCTCCGCAGCCAGCCGGTTCAGCAAATCAACGTCATGCAAGAAGCCTTCGCCTTCGTTGGCGAAGATATCGGTGCGAACGCTGCCCCCCGCAGCGCGATATGCATCGAGACCCACGAACAGAGCCAACGGCTGATCTGCGCGAACCTCTTGCTCCGTCAGCCGGCTCCTGATGTTGTGAGCACTGCGCTCCCAGTGAGACAGCGACTCCCACACGCGCACTTGCTGCGCATGGTCCTCTGTGAGGGCCAAGGCCTGCATCTGCGCCTGCTCGATCTTGCCCTCGCGGAACAGTGCGATGAACATCGGCGCCAGATTGGCGAGCTTGAGACGCCGCTCCACCGTCAGAGCCGACACACCGAAGGCCGCGGCGATCTGACCCACGGCCCTGCCCTCCTCCACCATCAGCTTGAACGCTTCCAACTGATCTGCGGGATGCATGGCTTCCTGCGCTGCGTTCTCGGTCAAGCTCACAGCCACCGCTCGGTCCACATCGAACACCAGGCATTCGATCGGCACCTCCTTTGCCATTCGCCCCATCTCCACGAGCCACTGCAGCGCGGCCAATCGACGGCCGCCCGCCACCACGCCGAAGTGCTCACCTTTTGCACCCTTGCGCTTCTCGACCACAACGCACAGCGGGTACAGCAGGCCCTGCGCCTCGATCATCGCGGCCAGTTCGGGAATCGTTTCCGGGTTGCGCACCTTGCGCACGTTCTGCGCGGACAGGAAGAGACGGTTCAGGGGAATGATCCGACGCTCGCCCTGCTCCACCGGCACGGTGTTGCCTTCGACCTCCACCACTGCATCGTTCGTTGCTTCAAAAGCTGACATTTCATTGACTCCTAGAGCTGACCGGGTTCCAAGATTCAGAGCCCATCGACTGGGGTTCTGAGGGCATGCGGCAGCTCCGGTGTTGCTGCCGCCGTACTTCCTGAGTTCGTCGCCCGGTGCACTGCCGCGCAGGGGATGGACAGGGAGCAAGGGCAGGCCCGCAGGCCGCATGCGGAGCGCAGCGCAGCGAGCACCGAACGGGTGAGGACCTGGGCGAAGCCGCACCCTTGAAGCGAAGCGATCGCTGGCCAGCACCGGAGCAAAGTCACCGGCAAAAGCGAGGAACTCAGGAAGTGCGGAAACACGGCGCCACCGCGCCAGGCACTCAGAACCCGGCGCGCGCCGAGCGCCTACCGCCGGCGGTCACGCCGGCGCTGATCGCACGCAAGTGCAGCTGGCCGCCGCAGGCGGCCATGGGCTGCGCCGATCAGGCGCAGGCCCGCGGAGCTGCCTCGGGCAGTTCCGCGGTATGGAGAGGGAGGCCAAGCGAAGCGCCGGCGGGAGAGGTCTGACAAGACGTCTCCCAGGAGGAGCACCCAGAAGGCGCCATCATGTGCGCGATCGCGTCAGGGATGGAAGCCCGGGTCGCGACCGAAGGCAGGCCGCGAAGCCCTTCAATTGTTCGCGCACTGATCGATGCATCCATTCGATCGGCTCTTCAGATGAAGCAAACCGCCACCTGGAGGACGGCGACGCCGAATGGCGGAAAACGTCAGATCGTCGGGAAACAAAGTCCCATTCTGCGCCCTCCCCGGCGCACCCGCATCAGCGTCTTCATCGATGAAACCCGGCTGCCTCGGACATAGTCTGGAGCTTGCTTCAGGCTAGAGCGCATCCGGCAGATGCAACAGGCGCAACACGTGAACCCCAGGAGCCAAACATGCTCAGCGCGAGACACAAGGCGCAGATCCTCACCAAAGTTGGCGTGGCGGTGCCGCCCGAACATAGCGAGCCCGGCAAGGCGTGGCGCCGCGAGATCGACATCCTCTACGCGCAGTTCGCTGCCGCCAGGGCGGCCAAGAGCCTCCGTGAGGCCGAAGAGGCGCGGCAGATGAAGCTCCTGCGCAAGGCCAATGGCGGCTGAGCCGCCCAGCGCCCTCGATCACGCGGCCGAACCCCAGAAGCCACTCATGGGCGCTCGGCTTCGTATCTGCACCAACAGCGAGCGCATGGGCAGCAATCATCTCGTCGAAGTCCCCGATGGACTGGCCTTGAGCTTTGAGGTGGGCGCGCAGCGTGCCATGGCTGTCGGCTCGTCATGTCGTCCCGGCGGACGTAGACCTCGGTGACGTCCTCAAAGCGAAACTCCGCCGGCAGTCGCACGGCTTGACTCCCCCCACTGGCAAAGAGCTTGGCTTTTGCAGTGTGCATGGTCGCTCCCGTTGGCAGGAGCCCGGAGGCCCCCGCGTATCTACACGTGTTTCTCCACAGGACCAGCGCGTCAATTGGCCAATGCGACATGAGAACGTGATCGACTCTGTGGTTTGAGGCCGACCGACGGCGCGCCAGCCTCGTTTGGAAGATCCATGCCGTGATGCGGCGATCCGGTCGCCGGCACGCGTGTCCCGCAAACAAAGCCGGGCAAGGGCGCGATCCGTGTGCGATTCGATCGGTTCATCGGCGCGCAAGACACTACATTTCCGGGGGTGCCCGGCTCCGCTCTTACCCTGTTCGACGGCACCCGCTTGGTCGCAACAGCACATCAGAATCTTTCCGCGCCCCGGTGCGAGAGAACGAGCGCGTGTGGGAGCATGAAGCACAGGTGAACCGATGCAACTCGACATCTTCGAAAACGGCCGCGAGGTGATGCTGAGGAACGACGTCGTGCACGCTCTCGAGCGACGCGACGCGTTGGCCGCCCTGCACGCTTGCGATCGCCTTTCCCAGGAATATCCTGACGACGAATCCCTGCCCTCGCTGCGCGTTCTGGCCGGCTACATCGAGGCCGCCGAGGGCAACCGCGAAATTGCGTTTACCGACCACGCATCCTCACGCGAAGCGCGACGGATGCTGCAAGAGTCGATCCATGACGCTGCGCACCGCACTTTCGGCAACCCGGGCTCCGGTGTCTGGCTCGCTGTGAGCTGGCAGGAACTCGCGCGTCGCGCCGGGTCGCTGGCGTTCGACGCCGCGGAACCGCGAGACCATGCGGCGCCACTATGGCTGCGCGCAGGCAACTGGGAGGCCGCCGCACGGGCGGTCGCCACCATTGAATCGTGGCGGCGCAAGCCGGTGCCACTGGCCTGGATGGCCGAGGCCCGGTTGCACCTGCTCGGACTGCCAGCAACTTGGCCGTTGCTCGCGGAATTGGGGTGGCTGTCGCCAACGCTGTTGGAAGACGTCGCACAACGCTCGCCCGACCCGCACTTGCCACGATTGATTCGCAGCTTCGAGGCGAGCACGGGTGGGGCCGAGATCGGCGACCTCAGCTGGCTCGCCGCATGGGCGCTCATCGAGCGCCCGGATCTTCGTGAGCATTTGGCAGCCACGCAGCCCTCGCAGCACACCCCGCCGGAGCAGGCGATGCGTCTGCTGGTGGAACTGCTGGGCCTGGAGCGGCAGGGTCGCCACTCCGACCTCGTTGCTCGACGCAAGGAACTGCGCGACCTTCAGCCTTCGCTCTATGCGGCGTACATGAGGAGTCGCTGACGACTGGCGCGTGAACTACCCGCGGCCGGTCCCGCTTGCTTTAGCGGCGGCCGCTGCTTGGGCAACGCCCGCGGTCAGGGTCAGCCAAGTCTCATAGTCGAACAGCAGAGGCTGCCTTTTGGATCCCCGCCCACGCGAGGGCGCGCCCTTGCGACGAGCGCGCGCAGACGCGGCCCTCTCTTTCTCCGAAGGAAGCAACTCGAGGTTCCTGTGACGGTCTTTCGCCATACCGACAAGTGTCGCGGCTACGCTGGCAGAAAAGGCGCCCACGGCCCAAGGGGACAACTTTGGTAGTTCATCAGAACGCGTGGCCCAGTCGCACGATCACGACCAGCGTGAGCGCCGCGAGCGCGAAGATGATTGCCACCGCAACGTTTTGCCGGAAGCGCCTTTGTGCCGCCGATTCATCGAGTCCAATGCTGCGCTCGATGGCAGCGAGATCTCGCGCTTCGGTCGACTCCACTGCGGCGTCCTGACTTTCGGGAAGGCTTCCGTCGATAGCCACATCGCTCCTACGCGCGCCGGGAGTGTCCGGCATCCATGCCGCATCGGAAGCGACAAACCCTTCTGCGTTCGTGACATCTGCGGCCGCAGACGATTTTCTCCGACCCTTCGCAGTTCGTGAGAAGGGATTCCCCGATGGCAGGAGCGACCGACGCTGAGTCAGTGATAAAACGACCAGTCAGTTTATAGGGGAGCCCGCCGTGAACACTTGGTCTGTCCAGGACGCAAAAGCGCGGTTTAGCGAGTTCTTGGACAGTTGCCTGTCCGAAGGACCGCAGATGGTCACTCGCCGTGGCACCGAGGCAGCGATTCTGGTACCTGCTGCGCAATGGAAGCAAATGCAGGCGGCTGCACGTCCTTCCCTCAAGGACTTGTTGCTGTCGGCAGTAGCTCGCACGGAACAACTGACCCCCGAACGCCAGCACCAGGGCGGGCATGCACGGCGTCGCCCCGTCAGGCCCCTGACCTAAGGACGCGGCATGTATCTGCTGGACACCAATGTCGTATTCGAGTTGCGCCGTCCCAAGCCGCATGGTGCGGTGGTAGCCTGACTGCAGTCAGTACCGGATGGCGAACTGCGCATTTCGGACGTCACCATCGATGAGATCCAAGCCGGTATCGAACTAACCCGAGAGCAGGATACGTGGAAGGCAGCCGAGATCGAGCAATAGGCTCAGCAAATGGCCGACGCATTCGAATTGCTATCGATGGATGCACAGACGTTTCGCATCTGGGCGCGCCTGATGCATCGCCGATCAGACACGCCCTACGAGGACGCGATGATCGCCGCCACGGCCATTCATCATCGCCTGACGGTTGTCACCCGAAACGTCGCAGACTTCAAGCAGTTCGACGTTCCCGTCTTCAATCCATTCGAGTTCCGTCACGCGAAGAAGTGAGGAACGACAACGTGAACGGCTCGGTGCTCTCAGCCTACGATCCGCCTGGGTCCGGACAACCTGCTGCCCGGCAACACTTCTCGAACTCCTGGTGGAACTTCTCGGTCTGGAGCGGCAGGGTCGCCACTCCGACCTCGTTGCTCGACGCAAGGAACTGCGCGACCTGCAGCCGTCGCTGTATGCGGCGTCCATGAAGAGTCGCTAACGAGTGCACCGGACGCCGCGCAGGGCGATCCATCTGCGGCCGGCCCCGTCTGCTTCGGGCGGGCGCAGCGAACCAACGCTACTTACCCGCCTCCGCATCAAACAGCTGCCGATCAACCTTCCAGTCCGGCCCGTAGGTCGCGTCCGCATACGCGTAGACCACGGCCGAGCCGAGCAGCCCATGGAGAACGTCTCCCTGCGCCGCCCGCCGGCTGATGACAGCATTCAGGGCACCCTTGCGCGCCAAGTCCTGCAACGCGCGGTTGACCCACTTCTGCAAAGTCGTCGCGTCGAGCGCCGCGACCTCTTGCTTCATTCCCTCGATGCGCTCGCGCAACCAAGTCGACTTGTCGCTTGCCGACGGCTGCACCGGCCGCGCGGGCGGCGCCTCGGGAACGCTTGGGGAAGAAGGAGCAATCGCCGGCGGCGCACCCTCCTCCGCGCCGTTCCGTAGCAAGGACCGCAAATACGAGAAGGCGTTCTCAATCGAGCGCAGATTCTTGCTCGCCGCCCGCCTCTCCAGGACGGCGATCTGCTCGCGCACACGATCGTCCCCGAATTCCTTGATCAGCCCTTCCAGCTTGATCTCCCGAATTCCCAAGGTCTCGGCGCGAAAAATCAGATTCGCATCCACCGGCTGTGCGGCAGCAGGCTGCGGCACCGCGGCCACCCTCTTCTTTCGCACGGCGAACTGCACTTCGTTGATCAACCTTCCCTGCTTGTGCTCGATCAACTCGATCTCGAGCTCGGTCTCGGCGTTAATTTCCAGCACCGCGTCCTTGACCCGTTCGTTCTTGAACTTGCGCCACTCGCGCCGCTCGGGCCCTGGGCCATTGCTCAAGGCATCGACCCACCAGGCCACCGGCTTGCGGCTCGTCACCCCGCTGGGATTGTCCCGATAGCGCACACAGATCTCGTAGAGCGCGACCGCGGTGTACGACCCCAGCTTGCCGAGCACCTCGAGATCGATCGTTGCCCAGCGTTGCGGCTCGCGAAGCGCGGACATGATGGTTGGCGGGTAGGACCAGCTGACCCAGTTTTCGCCGCGTCGCACTTCGAGCGCCACCTCAGACAACATCGAGAAACCGCGCCACTTGACCCCATCTCCAGGCGCCGTCGACTCCCAGTCGACTTCCAGGCTGCGCATCTCGATCAGATAGCGCTTCGCCGCCGTCCGCTCGCTGCCGCTCGACCCGGTGGTGCGCAGCACCGCCGCCAGCGGGGCCTCGAACATGAAATCGGCCGTTGGCATCGTTGGCATGGCAACCAGGCGCGTCTGCGCGATCTGCAGGAGCGCCGTGTAGATGCGTCGGCCAGTGAGCGTCACGCGAGCCGAGCGCGGCATCATGACGATCATCTCGTGCGGCTTGCGCAACTCGAGCGGCTCCTCCGAACCGGAAACCTGGGTGACGATGTTCGTTGACGCGCTCATGGGGGTCTGATCGTATGTCCAACTCCGCTTGGACACAAGACGGCACCTACCACGCGGGCGCCTCGAAGCTCGGAAGACCGCGGACAACGACGTCCGGGCGAGTTTGGGCGATTAAAAGCTGGACATTTTGCCGTCCCCGGACCGGAGGCGATCGCCGACCGAGGCGATCAAAACCCGGACACTTCGCACTTCAACCCATCTCGGGCTCTGTTTTGGGGTCGATTAGAAGCTGGACATTGCGCTTCAGACGCCACTTTGAGGCCCTTCCACCAGCGATATGGCGCCCTGTGGATATCTACCCCCGCCCCGATCAGCTTCCGGACAGCTGCCGATCAGAACACGGACGGCTCCGATCAAAACCTGGACGCATGCGATCAGAGTCTGGACACTTCATCCAGCAGACCGCATGTAAGTCATTGATTTATAAGAAGAAATTCCAATCAAGCGCAAGCTTAATCTATTTAAGGTATTTAAGACTTCTTCTTAATCTCGGGGGATCTTGAGCAAGAAACCTCCTTCTGGCCCCTGCCAAGACCTCAAGGAAACCGAGATGCGCACGCGATTCTTCGTTTTTTCGAAGGTGGTTGGCATAATCGCACGACACTCAAACTTTCAAGGCAGATATCGTGGACATTAAGAAGACCATCCGACGACAGAACCTTGAGGATATCGAGCACCAAGCACATAAGGTTGCCGGCATGATGGAGCGGATCCGCGCCGCGATGCTGGCGCCGACCGCCGCGAAGTCTGCTCCAACCCTCAAGGCAGTGCAACTGGCCGAGCTCTGCGGCGTCGACAAATCCAAGATTGCGTATCGCCTGACGCGGGGCGACCTGCCCGCTGGCGAAATTCATGGCAACAGCCGTGAGTGGACCATGGCGGAGTCGCAGGTCTGGGCTCGTGAACTGCGTGCCGAGCACCTGCGTCCTGAGGGCGCCGCTGGCATCACGATCACCGTGGCGAACTTCAAGGGCGGCGTCGCCAAGACCACCTCCGCCGTGACGCTTGCGCAGGGCCTGTCGATGCGCGGCCACAGGGTTCTCCTGGTCGATCTGGATCCCCAGGGTTCGGCTACCACGCTGTTTGGTGTGTTGCCCGATGCCGAGGTGGAGACCGAGCACACGGCGATGTCCCTGTTCACCGGAGAGCAGGACGATCTTCAGTACGCGATTCGCCCAACCTACTGGCCCAACATCGACCTGGTGTGTGCCGCACCCCTCCTCTACGGTGCCGAGTTCCATCTGCCAGCGCGGCAGGCTCGCGACCCCGGCTTCGAGTTCTGGCGGGTGCTGGACCGAGGGCTGGATCTCACCCGGGAAAAGTACGACGCCATCGTGATCGACACCCCACCCTCCTTGAGCTATGTGACGATCAATGCGCTGATGGCGGCCGATGGGGTGATCATGCCCCTGCCCCCTTCGGCCCTTGACTTCTCGAGCTCGGCCCAGTTCTGGGACTTGTTCTCCGACCTCTGCAACCAGCTTGTGCGAAGCCGCGGCAAGGACAAGAGCTTTGAATTCATCGATGTGCTGCTCTCGCGTGTCGAGCCTTCCGACACCGCCAGTTCGGTGGTGCGGCAGTGGATCCTCGAAGGCTATGGCGATAAGGTCCTGCCGATCGAAATCCCCAAGACGTCCGTCGCCGCCACGGCGAGTGCCGAGTTCGGGACGGTCTACGACTTGCCCCGCGGTTCGGTGAATTCGAAGACCTTCTCTCGCGCGCGTGTTGCCTACGATCGCATGTGCGAACTGATTGAGCAGCAGATCGAAGCGGTTTGGGCCCGCCAAGTGGCGGAACGACAAATCCTGGAAACGGCGGCCTGATATGGGACTCAAGGACAAGGCATCCAAGATCGATTTCGCCTCGTTGATGCCGGTACCGCCGCTCAACCCCGAAGCAGCGAAGCCAAAGACTGCGCCCGGCGCCATGATGGCGCTGGCCAATGATCAGCGCTCCGAACTGCTGCGTGAGAACGACGTTCTGCGCCAGCAGGCGGCCAAGTCGGTTGAATTGGAAGGCCGGCTGCAGAGCGCGGTTGAGGAACTTCAGAGTTGGGACGGCGCGAAAGCGACCCGGCTGCTCGATCCCAAGGCCATCAAGCGTAGCGTCTATGCGAACCGCCATGAGTCCAGCTTCAAAAGCGAAGGCTTCGAAGCGCTGAAGCGGGAGATCAAGGAGGCCGGTGGGAACGTGCAGCCGATCAAGGTGAGGGCGGTGGCCAACCCAGGTGACGGACCGCAATTTGAGATCGTCTTCGGGCATCGCCGCCACGAGGCCTGTTCGCAACTGGGGCTGCCGGTCCTGGCATTCGTGGACAACCTTGATGACCAGGCGCTATTCGAAGCGATGGAGCGCGAGAACCGGGAGCGTGCCGACCTGTCCGCGTGGGAGCAGGGGGTCATGTATGCCCGTGCCCTGGATCGAGGCCTTTACCCCTCGATTCGCCAACTCGCCTCTGCGATCGGGGTCGATGCAACTAATCTGTCGAAGGCGCTGGTCTTGGCGCGGCTGCCGGGGAAGGTGCTGGACGCGTTTGCGTCGCCATTGGACCTGCAGTTCCGCTGGTCGACTGCATTCAAGACGGCCATCGAAAGCGATTTGGCAGGCTTGGAAAGCAGGGCGGCCAAGATCATCTCCAACCGCAGCGGCATGACGCCGAAGCAGATTTTTGCGGCGCTGACCGGACCGCAGGAGAGCCCTGTCCAGGCGCAAGCGCCGGCGACGGTGCAGGCTTTTGAAAGAGAAGGCAAGACCGTTGCTACGATGAAGATTGATGGGGAAGGGCGCTCGGTAATCCGAATCCACGTGCGATTGACGAGTGCCCGTCAACGCGAACTAGCCAAACTGCTGGAGCGTTTCGTGGACGCAAGTTGAGCCGTCCTTCACTTCCATGAATCAGGGGCGCATTGGCGCCCCTTTTTCTTGTTGCCGCACGCGTGCGAGGGTGTAGTACGGTACTACGCCCTGATGCTGGAGGGGCCCTGTGGCATTCGAGTGCCGGGCCCCCTCGGAGCAACGAGATGCCGTAGTACGGTACTACACCCAGTTTCGAGGCCTATCCGTGCGACCGGAAAGGGAGGGAGAGCAGGGGTGTAGTACGGTACTACGCCCCAATGCTGGAGGGCCCCTGCGTCATCCGAGTGCGGGGCACCCTCGGAGCAACGAGACGCCGTAGTACGGTACTACACCCAGTTTCGAGGCCTATCCGTGCGACCGGAAAGGGAGGGAGAGCAGGGGTGTAGTACCGTACTACGCCCCAATGCTGGAGGGCCCCTGCGCCATCCGAGTGCGGGGCACCCTCGGAGCAACGAGATGCCGTAGTACGGTACTACACCCAGTTTCGAAGCCTATCCGTGCGACCGGAGGGGATGGAGCGCAGGGGCGTAGTACCGTGCTGCGCCCCGATGCTGGAGGGGGCCCTGTGGCATCCGAGTGCCGGGCCCCCTCGGAGCAACGAGATGCCGTAGTACGGTACTACACCCAGTTTCGAGGCCTATCCGTGCAACCGGGAGGGGTGGAGGGCAGGGGCGTAGTACCGTACTACGGCCAAGCTGTATCGGCCGCTGCGTGCTGCGCCCGCGGCGCGAGGGTCGCGCCCCTTCTAGAGGTAAACGCGACTGCCAAGGGAGTGCACTTTGAGTTCAAAGTCGGCAGCCACCTGGGCAAGGCCGTGCAGACCGCCGATGGCGGGGCTGACGATTGCTATCGCTGGTTAGGTTTTTCGGCCAGCTCGCGGGGAGGAAATCGTTCACACGCTGCGAGGCCCGATTGGGAATCAGAAACCTGCGAACTAGCGATTGCTGGCCTATTTGGGGTTGCCAAGGCAGGCCGGCAACCGGGTTGCCAGACGCAAGTCGAAGGCTGGACCGCAAGTCCATGCGGGGCGCTCACACGATATTCCATGCCCTTCTCATCTTCTCATCGGGTCCAAACTGGGACGTTGGGCGGGGGCTAGATCCCGTTGAAAGAAACGGTGGCAACCCGGTTGCCATGTCGCGCTGACGAGTCCACACGGCCTGCTCAGGATAGGGTGTCTCCACGGTCTCGCCCCGAGGCGCCAACGAAAGCTGCGCAATGAACGTGCCGGCAAGCTAGTCAAGATCCGGCGGCTCGCGCAGCGTCCTATGAAGGCAATATGCCTCGCGTGGTTGCCAGCCATCGGGTTCCGAAATGTGCTGGTCGTCGTTCCCACCGCCTTTAGACGTTCGGCTTCTGCGGGGAAAGGCGCCGCTGGAGATTCAGGTCAGTGAGCAAAGCTGGACGCGGAGGAAGAGTCCGGGGCGTAGTACCGTACTACAGAGGCCAGGCGGCCCCCAGACACGCGGGGCGATGAGCAGCTCGTAGCCCGCCTAAATGCGGTACGGCGCAGGCAGCAGATTGTGGCGTTGGGACGGACTGGCCCCGCAGGTGTTGCGGCGATGCTCGAGCCTGCAACACATCAAGCACGACTTGGCGCTCGATCAAGGAAGCCCTGTCCGCCGTCGTGAGGCCGGGGAGACCGCGAAATCTTGTCTGCAATCGCCCGTTCGGCGACGCGACCTCGCCCCAACGGAAACTTGAGTTCCATCCCATCGACAACCCGGATCGTGTGAATGGGAACGTGGCGACTTTCGAGCATGAGGGTTGTCATCGGAGAGGCTGATGGCGGGGCAGCGCGCTTGCGCTTTCTCCGGTACCAGAGCTCTGGCGCAGATGTTCTTAACGAGGCCGGCGGAAATGGAATTACTCGTTAAGTGAATGCTTACTCCTATAAATGTCCAGCTGCACGTTGTAGCAGACAGCACCTCGATTTATGCTTGCTAGCAAAGTGATAGCAATGGCAACGATCACCATCCGCGATATTCCCGAAGGCGCCCCACGCGGCACTCAATGTCATGGCAGTCGAAGGCGGTCGGCGCGGGGTGGAAGATCTCGCCCGAAAGCTCCTGGTCGATGCGACTCGGAATCGGGGGCCTGGCCCGGACAGCCAGCTTGCCACCATCGGCCGTCAGTTCCAGGCGAGCCTCGCTGTCGCTGGAGAAGGCATGGGCGACGAGGAGATCGAGGCCGGATTCAGGCGCGAGGGTGACCAAACGAACCGGCGACATTCGAATGATCCTGCTCGCCACGAACGTCCTGGCAGAACCTCTGAAGCCGGCCGCGCTGCGATCGCTTGGCTGAGGACCAGGTAGCCGACCATCTGTGCATCAGCGCCAGCACCGTCATGGAGATGCTCGACGCGGCCGTTGCGCCCGCCAGTGGCATTGAGGCGGTGGCAACCCGCGACACCGGGCCCTTCGAGGCGATGGGCGTGCAGGTGCGCAACCCATGGGCGGCGTGGAGGCACGTCCCCAGGGGTTCGCCGAAACGGTCCGGAAGACCCTCTGGCAACCCAACCCGCACGGCGCGACACCCGCCTTCGCATCAAACCATTGTTCGCTTTCATTCAGCGAGCAGCGGCATAAGTCTTTGATTCAATTGAATTTATTTTGATCGCCGCTCGGCCCGTTCCTTTTGAAACACGTTTTCGAAATTGATGATTATGTGGATAATCACTCATCCGAAACGGCCCAAAACCGAGGTTCCCTGGGCATGAACGGAGGGCGCGTCGTTTCGCAACTGCGTGTCATCGAGCCCGAACTGTCCAGCTTCTGATCGGCCACCTTCGTTACCAATGACCAACTTGCCTACCCCTTCCCAGATCGCGAACCTCGCCGACGATCGCCTCGAGGAACTCGCCGCGGGCTGGCGCACGCAAGCCTTACGCGGGGACCGACGGGCGTTTGGTGTTGCGCACGCCTTCGAAGTGGAACGCCGACGACGCTTGCGTCAGAGCGAACTCCAGCACCTCGATGCCCTGGCGCCTATCGCGCCACCTAAGCCGTGGTGGAAGTTCTGGTGACCCGGCAAGACGGACTGTCCGCAAACTCAAAGAAGGGCAACGTCGGTCCGCACCGAAAGTTGCACCGCGGTCACTTCGCGTTCATGCGCGCGCTCGCCCAGGGTCTGGACGAACGCACAAGTTGGGAGCGCTACCTGCGTCTGGAAGGCGAGCACACCGACCTGCGGACAGTGCGAAGCACGATCGCCTGGATCCGCGACGAGTTTGCGGCGGCCGCCAAACGCGAGAACAAGCCTGGCACTGCGCGGCTGATCCTGCTCGATCCCGACCGTTTCAAGTCCGCGCCGGCGCTTCCGACCTTGGCCGAGTTCGCGGCCGCGCAGGGCATGGAGGATTTCTCAGAAGCCGAGCAGATTGAGGCCTACGAGGCCGCCTACCCGGCCGGAGGCGGAGGGGGGCGGGGAGGGCAGGGCGGGGCATCCGCCCGGCCGTCGCGCCGAGCCCGTGTGATCGACCACCAGCTGCAGGCGCTGCGGTGGCTCGAGGGCCTGGTCGTGAAGGATCCGCGGCCGGGCGACAGCGTCGGCACCTGGCTCCATCCGGCTCTCGCCGCCCGGCTCGAGCGCTCGGGCGTGCCCACGCTCTCTGACCTCATCGAACGTATCAATGGCATCGGTGCCCGGTGGTGGGTTCAGGTGCCCGGCGTCGGTGAACTCAAGGCGACCCGGATCCTGGATTGGCTGCTTGCGAACGAGCAAGCCCTCGGGATGCGAGTGGGTGCTCACGTCAAGCGCCCGCGGGCGCAACTGGCTCCGAGCGTCCTGTCCGCCGTGGTGCCTGCGGCGACCGCTATCGTTCCCTTCGAGAAATTCGTGCTGCCTGCCGACCTGGACGGCCGTGCAGGGCGCTACCGCGCGCCGCACGACAAGTGCCTCCTGATGGCGGCCGACGACCACGCGGCGATCGGAGCGTGGCTGGCCTCGAAGCAGCCGGACGGATCCGGCGCAAGCACCGAAGGCGAGCTCTCGTCGACCCAGCGCTCGTACCGCAAGGAGGCTGAGCGGCTGCTGCTTTGGTCGATCCTTGAACGGAAGAAGGCGCTGTCGTCGCTGTCAGTCGAAGACGCAGCCGCCTTCAGCAGCTTCCTCGTCGATCCACCGTCGACCTGGTGCGGCCCGCGTCATTGCCAGCGCTGGTCGCCGCTGTGGCGCCCGCTCGAAGGACCCTTGACGCCCACCGCCAGACGCCAGTCGCTCATCATCCTGCGCAGCCTGTTTGCGTTCCTGGTGAGCCAGGGCTACGTGGTCGGCAACCCGTTCTCGGCCGTCGCGCTGCCGCCGAATCCACAACGGCCGCTAGGCTCGAGCCGGACCTTGAGCTTCGCGCAGTGGGATCACATTGACGGCTTGCTGCAGGGCCACGCCGATACCGAACCAGGCAGGCGACTGCGACGCGCCATGCGCTGGCTCTATGCGACCGGGCTGCGCTTGGCCGAGATCACGAACGTGCGGTGCGAGGACCTGAAGCCTGCCGAAAACCATGCGGCTCATGGAGCCACTGCGCCCGACTGGCTGCTGCGCGTCGCCGGCAAGGGCGGCCGCAGCCGGCAGGTGCGGGTGCCTGACGAATTGGTTAGCGAGCTCGGTGACGAACTCGAGCGCCACGGCTTCGATCGACAGGTCGGCGCCGTCAGCAACCGGGGCATCCCAATCATGGCGCGATTCGAGCCGGACGTCGAACGGCCTGCCTCGTGGTCCGCTTCAGGGCTCTACCAGGCGATCAAAGCGTTCCTCGCGCAGGCGGCCGACTGTCTGGAGGGCGCTGATGCGCAGCACCTCCGGAAGGCGAGCACCCACTGGCTGCGGCATTCTCATGGCTCGCATGCGCTGCAGGGAAGGGAAGGGCAGGCACCGGTACCCATTCGGGTGGTACAGAACAATCTTGGGCATGCGTCGGTTGGGACGACGTCGATGTATCGCAACGCGGAAAGCCGGAGATGAGGACGCAGGCATGTGGTTCCTGGCGCTGGGTGCCGGGCTACAATATTTCATGCGTCGAACTATTCATCAAACTATCCAGTGAATGCCGCACGCAGTCGCGCTGACGATCTTCAGTCGGAGCGCGCTCTCGCCGTCCGCCGCGCCCTCGCGCATGGGCCGCGCCCAACCGACGAGCTCTTGGCCCAGCTCAAGATCAGTCAGCCGACTTTCTCGCGAACTATTCAACGGATAGGCAGCGAAGCGATCGTGTTTCGACAACCGGGTATCCGCACGCCGCGGTATGCCCTCCTGCGAGACGAGCCCGTTCCTTCGCCCCAGCCCATTTTTCGAGTCGACGAGGATGGAAGGGTGGCGGAGATCGGCAAGGTCAATTTCCTCCAAGGCGGTGGCACATGGGTAGACCTTGCCGGACCGGACAGCCAGTTCTACGAAGGACTTCCGCCGGCGATGGCTTTCGCCGCACCCTCGGGATATCTAGGCGCGCGCATCGCGAAGGTCGTCGCTTCTGCGATCGGCGTGCCGGCCTCCCTTCGTGACTGGTCGGACGACCACCGCGCCAAGTTTCTTTGCACCATGGGTGCCGACGTGGCCGGCTCATTGATGTGGGGGGCGGATTCATTCGCTGCTCACATGAATTCGCGCCGCATGGTGCCGATTCAGGACGCCGACATCCAGCGCGTATATCAAGAGCTGGCAAGCGCCACAAGCCAGACGGGTGCAGGAAGCAGCGCCGGCGGCGAACAGCCCAAGTTCACGTGCGAGACAGCGTCGCGAGGGCATCTCATCGTGAAGTTTGCGCGCGTTCGCAGCCGGTCATCCGACTTGCTCGTGCTCGAAGAGCTGGCGCTCTCGTCGCTTTCCGCGGCGGGCGTCGAGGCTGCGGCAGCCCGCTACTTCGAGGGCGACGAATATGGGTTCCTCGAGGTCGATCGCTTCGATCGCATAGGTCGGTTTGGCCGTCGCGGGATGATCTCCGCGGGCGCAATCGACGATGAACTCTTCGGCATGCGCGACACGTGGCCAGCCTTCGCTCACCGATGCGCAGACGAAGGCCTCCTTGATGCACATGGCGTTCAACGGGTCCAGGTTCTCACGGCTTATTCCGAGCTGATCGGCAACGGCGATCGTCATTTTGAGAACCTGTCGCTCATGACGGACGAACGCGGTCGCCCTGTCGGGGTATCGCCCGCTTACGACATGCTCCCGATGATGTATTCGCCGGTCGGAGGCGGTATCGAGCCGGAGCTTCGAGTTGTCACGCCCTCGTTCCAATCATTGGGGGCGCAGCACGACGTGTGGACGCAAGCCTTCGAGGCCGCTCACAACTTCTGGCTGTCGGCCGAGGCGGATGAGCGACTGTCGGCATCGATGCGCAAAATCAGCGGTCGCAACGCGACGGCCATTGCGGAAGTCGTGGCTCCCCTGCTTCCGCCGACCGAAGACACAAGGTCGCGAGCGCGCCGGCCGCGTTGATGTGACGAGTTTTGCGACGCCTATGTTTCTGTTGGGCTGCGCGGCCCCCTTGAAGTTGGATCGTGTGCGCGCGTTGTTGATGTCTGCAATGCTGGCCTTTCCGCTGTTGGCCGCGACGTCCGTCAGCCAACTCTTGGGGCGTGCTCGCAAAGCGCCTCGGCGCGACGTGGCCTCGACGCAGAATCTCAACGAGGATGTCGGCCGCGAGTTCGCTGAGCCACGGATCTGCCTTTAGCGCACCTGGTCGGACCTTGAGGTGCGTCGCAACATTTCGGCGGCCACGGCCTGGCACAGTGGCGGGCCCATTGCACCGTCCTACGGTGGTGGGTATTCAGGCGGATACGGCAATGCTCAACCGATGCCGCCGCAACCCGCGCCGGCCGGCGGCATGGGCATCGGCGGCGCCTTGGCGACGGGCGCCGCGATGGGCCTCGGCGCGATGGCCGTGGAAGAAGCGGTGCGCCACATTTCTCATCGCGACGAGAGCAGCGACGGCTTCCGGAGCGTCGGTCGGGATGACAGCGATGACCGCCGCGGCCATTCACCCGCGTTTGCCAACGACCTGGGACCCGACCTGGACCCGAATATGGGCGGCAACGACTTCGGGATCTCGGACTCGTCTTCCTGGGACAGTGGCGGCAGCGACTCGAGCGGTGGGGACGACTGGTAAGGAGGCTCGACCACCGTCAGCCAAAGCGGAGCATAGGACGCGTGAGCATCGATGCCAACGTCGAATCCGTCCTGCTGGAAAACGACCTGGGCGCAGCGTGTGTAAACCCACGAATGCTGAAAGTCGCTTCAAGACTGCGAGCGGACACGCGCGCGACGCGGCCAGGACTTCCCTTGTCGGGCCATGAGCGGACCTCGCGGTCACCGCTCGAGCAGACGCTAGCGCGCTACTCCCGAATTGAGGCGCTGGCTGGCGCGTCGCGCCTTGAGCCATGGCTTGCTGCTCGTGTGTTGGCACAATTGGCGGAGCGATGAACGTTGAACCCGACTTCCTGGCAAACCTGCGCACCGAGTTATCGAGCTGGCGCCTGTGGGTCGATCGCACCATCGTCCTTGGCTATGCCTTGCTCGCCGGACTCTTCGTCGTGCTTTTTACCTTGGCCGCGAACTGGGCCTTCGGCTTGTTCGAAGCTCTGCATTCGAAACACGCGTGGGCCGTGCTGGTGTGGACCCCAGCGCTGACCGCGTGCATTGTTTGGGCCACGAGGCGATGGTTCCCGGGCTCCGCCGGCTCGGGCATTCCGCAGGTCAAGGCGGCGTTGCATGCAGATCTCCCCGCGGGGCGGCGCGGGAACTTGGTATCGCTGCGCCTCACGCTGGCAAAGATGGTGCTCGGGGCGGCGAGCTTTGCCGCCGGCCTCTCCGTCGGCCGGGAGGGCCCCTCGGTTCAAGTCGCGGCGGGCGTCATGCAACACGCCCGGCGGTGGCTGTCTGCAGGGTCTAGCGTCGACATTCGCGCTCTCCTGGTCGCCGGTGGCGCGGCCGGCATCGCCGCAGCTTTCAACGCGCCGCTTGCGGGGGTGGTGTTTGCCATCGAGGAACTGACCGGCAGGCTCGAGGCGCGAGCGAGCGGCGTCATCCTCACCGCGATCGTGCTGGCCGGTCTGGTGGCGGTATCGGCCTTCGGCAACCTGAGCTATTTTGGAGTGATTAGAGTACCCCGTTTGGGGTTGGATCTGGCGGGGCCCGGCGTGATGGTGGCTTTGGGAGCAGGTGTGGCCGGTGGACTTTTTTCCCGACTGATGATTGCCTCCCTCACCGGTTCGCCTCAACGTCTCAACACCTTGCGGGCGCGCTGGCCCATTCGATTTGCTGCCGCCGGGGGACTTGTGGTGGCGGTGCTCGGATTGGTGAGCGGCGGGGTCACTTTCGGCGCCGGTTCCGAGGCAGTGAAGGGGATGCTGGCAGGACACGAAGAGCTGACGCCACTCTTCACGCTGTTTAAGTTCGTTGCCACATGGATCACCGCGTGGTGCGGCGTGCCAGGTGGCATCTTTGCTCCGTCACTGTCCATTGGCGCGGGAATCGGCGAGACCGTGGCTCGGTTCGCGACGCCCGATCTGGGTCCCGCCCTCATTGCGATGGGGATGGCGGGCTTCCTGGCCGCCGTGACGCAGGCGCCGCTAACGGCATTCATCATCGTCATGGAGATGGTGGATGGACATTCGATGGTGCTGAGCTTGATGGCGTGCGCCATGTTGGCCAGCCTTGTGTCCCGCATGATCAGTCGCCCCCTGTACGAGGCACTGGCGCATCACTTGGTGACGACCTCCATCGCGAGTTCAGGCCAAAGCCATCCGCAAGAGCTTCGCGTCGTGCCGCCCGACTCCCATGAGGCTACGGACGAGTTTCAAAAACCAGTTTGAAAGGCGTCTGGGCCGCCCACCGAAATCGGCCGAATCCTCCGTCTTGCGCCACCCTTCGAAGCCGCGATTCGCCGGCCTGGGCGCCGAGTCCCAGCCCTACTTCCTGTGACAGCGAGCAGGGGGTACAGATCATCGTCGGCGCCGAAGCCGCAACCCACATCGGCCACGTGAGCGCCGGCTGCCAGCCGTTCGCTCATGCCGTCAATGCGGGAATCCAGCTCGGCTCCAGGTTCGCGCTGTGCCCAGCCCGGAAGAAGCGCTCGGTGCCGGAAAAAGACTCAGGTGATTTTCGTGCCAGGCGAGGCTCGACCCATCGCGGAAGGCTTTCTGCACCTTGTCAATGTTGAAAAACATCGACATCAGGCATTCGAACCCCCGCCCATGAAGGCCGGGCTGGTGTCGTCCGCCAGCACCTGGGCCGCTTCGGCGAAAGCTTGTAGCTTTGCGCATCCGGGTCGTAGTCGACGAAGCCGCTCGCTGCTTGCGCATTGAGCCACTCCTGCGCGTAACGCAGGCGCAGTCGTGTGCGTTCGCTGAACTGATCCACCGCCATCGGCCCGGCACCCGCCATCGCGCGCGCTGGCCAACCCGCCGAATTCGGCAACCATCCTGCCGAGCAGGTTGTTGAGTTTGTCTTCGTCGATACGCATGACTTCGCTCCTGTGGCGACGTTTCAGAGGGGGGAACGCCGGGCGGGAGCTACTTCTTCATTTCATCCTTCTTCATGTCGTCCTTCTTCATGTCGTCCTTCTTCATGCCGTCCTTTGCCATGGAGTCCTTGGACATGCCGTCCTTTGCCATGGAGTCCTTGGACATGCTGTCCTTTGCCATGGAGTCCTTCTTCATGCCGTCCTTGGCCATGGCGCCACCCTTGCCCATGGCGTCTTTCGACATGGAATCTTTCGACATGGCGTCCTTGCTCATGTCGTCCGCGGCGAATGCCGAGGCAGGGCCGACGACCATGAAGGCGGCGAGGAGCGTTGCGGTGAGCTTGTTCATTTCTGTGTCCTTGTGAGTGGAAGTTTCGATGGGCACGGTTCAAGAGAACGCGGCCGCGCGCTTTCAACAGCGCTGAATCGGGATCGACTCAACTGCCGCCGAACCAGTTGTAGCCCTGGTCTTCCCAGTAGCCGCCAGGGTAGGTGTTGGTGACGAAGATCGCCCGGATGTGCTTCGGATTCTTGTAGCCCAGCTTGGTGGGCATGCGCAGCTTCATCGGGAAGCCGTACTTCGGAGGAAGCGGCTGGCCGTCGTAAGTGAGCGTGAGCAGGGTCTGCGGATGCAGTGCTGTGGGCATGTCAATGCTGGTGTAGTAATCGTCGGCGCACTTGAAGCCGACGTACTTCGCGCTCGTGTCGGCGCCGATCCTGCGCAGGAAATCGGCGAAGGGAATGCCGCCCCACTTGCCGATCGCGCTCCAGCCTTCGACGCAGATATGGCGCGTGACTTGGTCTTGCTGCGGCATCGCGCGCAGGTCAGCCAGTGTCCAGCTTCGCTTGTCGGCGACGAGGCCAGTGACTTCGAGCCGGTAGCCGGCCTCCGCCACCTCGCGGATCTCGTCCTCGCCGTAGTACGCATTGAATGGAAACGGCCGCGTGATCATCGAGTCCGGATAGGTCGGCGCGAGCTTGTCCGGGTCGAAGAGCCAGGCCTGGGCGGCATCGTTGAAGCGCGAGATGCGCAGGAGGGCAGCCTCGACCGTCGCGTTGTCGCTGATGCTGCATCCGCTGAGCAGCGACAGGCCGCCCAGCGTCAGCGAGCGTTGCAGGAACGCGCGGCGCGCAGGCTGCTCGATGCGGCGTCCGATCAGCTTGCGTGCCTCGGCCAGGGCCGCGTCCGTGTCCACGCCGGCCAAAGGGGTCAGGGAGGGGCGCTTGAAGACCTTCATGCTGCTTCCTTGCCGTGGTTGCTCAGCATCGTGAGCAGCGTGCGCGGGACCAGCGCCACCATCACGAGATGGACCGCCACGAAACCGACCAGCGCGGCCATGGCGCAGAAGTGAATGCGGCGGGCGAATTCGTAGCCGCCCAGCAACTCGCGCAGACCTGCAAACTGGACCGACTTCCAGAGCACCAGACCCGAGAGAACGAGCACCGTGATGTCAACCATCACGAACAGGTAGGCCAGGCGCTGCACGTAGTTGTAGCGCCGCGGGTCATCGTGCGACAGCTTGCCGCGCAAAGCCGCAAGTGCATCGCGCCAGATGCCGGCGAGTGACAACGGGAAGAACTTGCGCCAGAGCCTCCCGCTCGCCACATTGAGCGCGAGATAGGTCAGGCCGTTGATCGCCAGCAGCCACATCGCGGCGAAGTGCCATTGCAGTGCGCCGCCCAGCCAACCGCCCAGCGTGATGGAGGCCGGAAACTCGAAGCCGAAAAGCGGCGATGCGTCGTAGATGCGCCAACCGCTCGTGACCAGCACCAGCACCGCGAGGGCGTTGAGCCAATGCGTGATGCGCAGCCACAGCGGGTGGATGGGCACGTTGCCGGTGGATGGAGACTTGCGCTGCATGGGGCAGATTCTTGGGTGCGCCCGATGGCCGTTTCATCACGAAGAGTTCAATTAATCGTGATAAATGCGCCGCCCGGATCGCCGCACAATCCACCTTCATGGACTCCGCCAAACGCGTTCTGATCGTCGAGGACGATGCCCACATCGCCGAGCTGATGCGCATGCACCTTCACGACGAGGGCTATGCCATCACACGCGCGGCCGATGGCGATGCCGGCATGCGGGAGCTCGAACGCGGCAGCTGGGACGCGTTGATCCTGGACCTGATGCTGCCGGGGGTCGACGGCCTCGAGATCTGCCGCCGGGCCCGAGCCATGACGCGGTATACACCGATCATCATCACCAGTGCTCGGTCGAGCGAGGTGCATCGCATCCTGGGGTTGGAACTCGGCGCTGACGACTACCTGGCAAAGCCGTTCTCCGTGCTGGAACTGGTGGCGCGGGTCCGGGCGCTGCTGCGGCGCACCGACGCGCTGGCGCGCAATGCGCGGATGGAAGCGGGGCGCCTGGACATCGGCAAGCTGGGCATCGATCCGGTCGCCCGCGAGGTGCAGGTCGACGGCAGGTCGATCGAGCTCACGCCGCGGGAGTTCGACCTGCTGCATTTCTTCGCCCGCCATCCGGGCAAGGTGTTCTCGCGACTCGACCTGCTCAACCATGTTTGGGGTTACCAGCACGACGGCTACGAGCACACGGTCAACACGCACATCAATCGCCTGCGCATGAAGATCGAGGCCGACCCGTCGCAGCCGCGGTGCATCCTCACGGTGTGGGGGCGCGGCTACAAGCTGGCGGCCCAGGAGGGTGCTTCATGACCCTTCGTGCGAGCCTGTCCCGGCGCATCTCTGTCGTGTTCGCCGTGCTGCTGCTGGCCTGCTGCGGCGCCTCGATCTGGCTTCAGATGCACGCCAACGTGCGCTACGAGCAGGAAGTGACGCAGCGCCTTTCGCGCGGGCTTGCGGCGCACATCGCGGAAAACGCGACCTTGATGGAGCGCGACGGGCTCAATCCGGCGGCCGTGAAGGACCTGTTCGACAAGCTGATGGCCGTCAATCCCAGCGTGGAGGTGTACCTGCTGGGCCTCGATGGCCGCATCCAGGGACAGGCCGCCCCGCCGGGGCATTTGAAGCGCGACCGGGTCGATCTCGCGCCGGTGCGGCTGCTGCTGGGCGGCGCGCCCTTGCCGATCGTCGGCGACGACCCGCGCGGCAACGGCACGCGCAAGGTGTTCAGCGCGGCGCCGCTCGCCGTCGACGGCCGGGAGGTGGGCTATGTTTACGTGGTGCTGTCGGGCGAAGAGCGCGATGCGCTGCTGGCCGATGCCGTGGCCAGCAATGTGTTGCGCACCACGCTGTGGTCGGTGTCGCTGGTCGCTCTGCTGGGTCTGGTCGCCGGGCTGGTGGCGTTTCGCCTCATCACGCGGCCGCTTCGCGAACTGACCGGCGCGGTGCGCAAGTTCGAGAACGACGGCATGGCGGCGCTTCAGGATGTGGCTCCGGCCTTCGAGCGCGTCGGCCGCGGACACGATGAGATCGCCACGCTCGCCCAGGCCTTCGCGCAGATGACACGGCGTATCGCCGAGCAATGGCGCGAGCTCACGCAGCAGGATCAGCAGCGGCGCGAACTGTTTGCCAACATCTCCCACGATTTGCGCACGCCGCTGACTTCATTGCACGGCTACCTCGAGACGCTCCTGATCAAGGCCGAAACGCTCGAGGTCGCAGAGCGGCGCCGCTACCTGGAGATCGCGCTGGCCCAGAGCCGGAAGGTCGCACGGCTGTCGCAGGAACTGTTCGAACTGGCTCGACTGGAATACGGTGTCGTCAAGCTCGAGAAAGAGCAGTTCGCACTGGCCGACCTGGTGCAGGACGTGTTCCAGAAGTTCGAGCTGGCCGCCGAAGCGCGGCAGCAACGGCTGGTGGCCGACATCGCGCCGAACCTGCCGGGCGTGACAGCCGACCTCGGCATGATCGAGCGCGTGCTCACCAACCTGCTGGACAACGCGATCCGCCACACGCCCGCCGGCGGCGAGATCATGGTCCGGTTGCAGCAGGACAAGACCGGCGTGCGGGTCGAGATCAGCGACACCGGCCCGGGCATTCCAAGCGAGCTGCGCACTGCGATCTTCACGCGGCCGATGCTCTCTTCGACCGGCGGCCGCATCGGCGGCCTGGGGCTGGTGATCGTGAGGCGCATTCTCCAACTGCACGGCAGCGACATCCAGCTGCAGCCGCGGCCTGACAAGGGGGCGGTGTTTTGTTTCCGCCTGATGTAGGCGTCACTGCGAAAGCTCGAGAAGGGTGATGAAGCCCTCGGCAACGCGCGGCTTAACCGGCTGGAGGGCATCATGACGACCTCGATTGCACGGCAGGTCTGCGTACAGCTCGACGGCCGCTTGAGCGTGGCTGAAGCCGCGCCGGCGGCCGGTGGCAAGGCATCCCCCGCCTCGCGGCGGTCGTCGCGGAGTTTCGGCGCAAGTTCGTGAAAACGCGGCCCGCGGTGGAAGGCGACGACGCCCCGGGCCAATACGAGTCCGTCTTCGAGCTCGAACAGGCGGCCGACAGCGCCAAGTGGGCGGCTTTAGCCGACCCGGCAGCGTCCGGGCAGATCAAGCTGGCGGTCGTCGCCGCGCACGACTCCATCTGCTGGTATAGGGCGACCGGCAATCTGCTTGACCGGGACTACGCCGAACCCGATCCGCTCGGTCATTGACATGGCATTCTGGTCACTTCAGGTCCATTGCCTGAGCAATGGCGCCTGAGCCGGGCGGGAGCGCCAGCGCAGCGCTCAGTGTGTGCCTGAGAGAGACATCAGGCTGCCCAACAGGGTCGGAATCAGTTCGCTGACGGTCGGATGGATGTGCACGCAGCGCCGGATCACCTGGTAGGACGCATCGGCTGCCATCACGTCGAGCAGCGAATGCACGATCTCGTCGCCCTCGATGCACAGCAGTGCCGCACCAAGGATGCGCTCGGTTTCCGCGTCCACCAGCACCTTCATGAAACCTAGCGTCTCGCCGCGTTCCTTGGCGCGACCCACGCGGCTCATCGGCATGACACCCACAAGGGCAGGACGGCCCGATGAGCGTACCTGGGCCTCGGTCATGCCGACGCGCCCGAGCGGTGGGTCGGTGAAAAGCGCGTAGGCAGCGATGCGATCGGTGGTGCGCCGCGCTTCGCCGTCAAGCAGGTTGGCCGCAACGATCTCGTGGTCGTTGTAGGAGGTGTGGGTGAATGCGCCCAAGCCGTTCACATCCCCAAGCGCCCAAATGCCGGGGACATTGGTCCGCAATTGATCATCGACGGTGATGAAGCCCCGCGCGTCAGTCGCGATACCGGCCCGGTTGAGGTCGAGCAAGTCGCTGTTGGGGCGCCTGCCCACTGCGGCGAGCAGATGGCTGCCCTGCACCTCATGCGTGACGCCGGCGGCCTTCAATGCGATGCGAATCGACGCGTCGCCGTTTGCTTGCGACACGACGGCCTCGCGCACGCCGAGCAGGAAGCGCACGCCTTCGCGCTCGAGAATGGCCTGCACCTCGCGCGAGACCTCCTCGTCCTCCCTGGCGATGACGCGATCCGCGTATTCCAGCACCGTGACGCGCGAGCCGAAGCGGCGGAACATCTGCGCGAATTCGAGGCCGATGTAGCTGGCGCCGATCACGATCAGGTGCTCGGGCAGGACATCGAGGTCCATCATGGACGTGTTGGTGAGCACCGGCACGTCGGCGATCCCCGGCCAGTCGGGAAGCATGGGCCGGGCGCCGACGTTGATGAAGATCCTTGGCGCCTCCAGCATCTCGCCGTTGACCTCGATGGCATGCGGCGCGACGAAGCGGGCGTGGCCGCGGATCACATGCAGGCCCGGTGTTCCGTCCAGCCACTGCGTGAGGCCGTGCACGGCGTTGCGGACGACGAGGTCCTTGCGCGCCTTGACCGCACGCATGTCGACGCTGACCGAAGGGCCGACGTTCACGCCGTAGTCGCCCGCGCGGCGTGCCAGGTAGGCGACGCGCGCGCTGGCCACCAGCGTCTTGGTGGGCATGCAGCCGTCGTTGACACATGTGCCCCCGAGGTGCGCGCGCTCGACCAGTGCAACCTTCAGACCGGCGGCAGCCAGTCGCACGGCAAGGAAAGGCCCGGCCTGGCCGCTACCGATGATCAGTGCGTCGAAGGGTGTCTGCATGGTGGCCGCCTTTCCTTGATGTCTGCGAGCCGATGCCTCACGTCACATCTCGTGCGGGTCCATCTTCATCTCGGCAGGGAAGAGGTCGACCGAAATGAGGACGGCCGCCGTGTTGCCCGTGTTCTTCCACCAATGGGACGTGCCGTTCTTTTCCGGGGCTACGTCGCCCGTCCGGTGCGTGATGGGCACCGCGCAGTTGCTCGCATACTCCACCACCTCGCCCGAGACGATGTAGATCATGGCGGGCCGCTCGTTGTGACTGTGCCAGGGCACGATGCCCCCGGGCTTCATCTCGAGTTGGCGCAGGCGGAACAGGCGCCCCTGCAGTGCCAGCGGCTCCTTCGAAAGGTCGGTGCTGGAGCGGACCACATCGGTCACATCCTTCGGCATCGTGGGTCCGGGTTTCTGGCCCTGCCCGTCGGCGACGACCTTGTCGGCAGGGCATTCCCCCGCATGGACGGCCGGCGCGAGCGTGGCGAAGGCGCCGGCGACGAGTGCGGCTGCGGCGGCCTGGCGCCAGATCGCGGGACGCTGGAGGTTGGCTGTATGCATGGCGTGTACTCCTGAAAGTGGTTGGGGTGAAACGGATCGCCCAGCGGCGGCTCCGGAATCCACTTTGGACTGCGCGTTTCACGGCTCCATCAACGAATCTTCACGCTTTGGTCACGCATTGCCATCGACTGTGAAACGGGCGCACAGTGCGGCCTGCAAGCCATCAAGCCAAAGAGCCCATGAACCCCGACACCGGTTTGTCCGACCCGCCCGCAGCTGGCGGCGTGCCGCTGTCCGAGCTGGCGACCGCGGGCCCGATGCCCCTGCGTCGGGTGCTTGCGTTCGGCATCGAGCTCGCGTCGGCGCTGGCCGCACTGCATCGGTGCGGCATGGTTCACAACGGCGTGCGCCCCGAAGCGGTGCTGTGCGATCCCGTCGGCGAACGCGCATGGTTGATCGACATCGGTGACATGTGCGGCCGGGCGTCGGCGCCGGCGGCCTCGATGCCCGCTGTGCGCCTGGTCTATGCGTCGCCCGAGCACACCGGCCGCATGGAACGCGCCCCGGACCATCGCAGCGACTTGTACGCACTGGGTGTCGTGCTCTATGAGCTGCTCGTCGGTGCGCCACCGTTTCGCTCGGCGGACGCACTGGAACTGATCCATGCGCATATCGCGCGCACGCCGCGCGCACCGATCGACATCGACCCCAGCCTGCCGCTTCCCGTGTCGCAGATCGTGATGAAGCTGATGGCGAAGGCGCCCGAGGAACGCTACCAGAGCGCCACTGCGCTGGCCGACGATCTGGCCATCTGCCAGCGCGAATGGGCCGCGCGGCACCGCATCGACCCATTCGCGCTCGGCCGGCGTGACATCGACGAGCGGCTGTCGATCCTGCCCAGGCTCTACGGCCGCGAGCAAGAGATTGCCGTGCTGCGGGCCGCTTTCGAGCACGCACGAGACGGCCGCGCCGGGGCGTCGATGCTGCTCGTCTCGGGCTATCCCGGCATCGGCAAGACCGCGCTGATCCACGAGCTCTTCAAGCCGATCGTCCGCGAGCAGGGCTATTTCGTTTCGGGCAAGTTCGACCAGGTGGCCCGCAGCGTCCCATTTGGCGCGTTGATCCAGGCCTTGCGCGGCCTGGTTCGGCAGATGCTCACGGAGAGCGAAGACCGACTCGATGCCTTGCGTGGCAGCCTGGGGAACGCACTGGGCGCCAA
Organism: Variovorax sp. YR216; assembly: GCF_900107745.1. GTDB lineage: Bacteria > Pseudomonadota > Gammaproteobacteria > Burkholderiales > Burkholderiaceae_C > Variovorax. Next base: position 59,623 of record NZ_FNRO01000025.1, read on the forward strand.
CGGCGGCGTTCTCGCCGAGGTCGTTCCGGAGATCGAGTTCATCATCGGCAAGCAGCCGCTGCCGGTTCCGCTCGGCGCCGCCGAGACGCTCAATCGCTTCCAGCGCGTGTTCCAGAACTTCGTCGCGGCGGTCGCGCAGCCCGGGCATCCGCTGGTGGTGTTCCTCGACGACTTGCAGTGGGCCGACGCCGCCACGCTGAGCCTGCTCGAGCCGATGCTCACGAGCGCCGACATCCGCGGCGTGTTGCTCGTTGGCGCCTGCCGCGACAACGATCTCGGCGGCGCGCAGCGCCTGACGCGGGCGCTCGATGGACTCGAAGCAGCCGGCGTCGAAGTGCGGCGCGTGGTGCTGGAGCCGCTGCGGCTGGCCGACCTCGGTGCGCTGATCCGCGATACGCTGCTTGCGGATCCCGCCGATGCGCAGCCCCTGGCGCGACTGCTGTTCGAGAAGACCGGCGGCAATCCCTTCTTTGTGGTTCAGTTCCTCAGGATGCTGGTGCGGGACGGCCACCTGCGCTTCGACGAGACGCTGGGCTGCTGGGCCTACCAGATAGAGGCAATCGCTTCGGCGCCGCTGGCTGATGACGTGGTCGACCTCGTGACGCGCAACATCCGGCGCCTGTCCCACCGGTCCCAGTACGCATTGACGCTGGCTGCCTGCATTGGCAACAGCTTCGATCAGCGCACCCTGGCGCTCATCAGCGAACAGCCGTTTCCGGAAGTGGCCGAGGATCTCGCAGGGGCGGCGGCCGAGGGCCTGATCGTTCCGGTGGCTGCCCGGGACGGCGACGCGGAGCCGGTCCACGCCTTCCTGCACGACCGCGTGCAACAGGCGGCCTACGCGATGATTCCCGAAGAGCGCAAGCCGATGCTGCACCTGCGCATCGGCCGCCTGCTGCTGTCGCGAGCGACGCCGCACGAGGTCGACCAGGGCCTCTTCGACATCGTCCACCACCTCAACCGCGGAAGTGGCCTCATTGGCTCCGCGCAAGAAAAGCTCGAGGTCGCGCGCCTCGACTTGAACGCCGGGCGCAAGGCCAAGTCGTCCACCGCGCACGAAGCCGCGCTGGACTTCTTCCAAGCCGGGATCGGGCTGCTCGCGGAGGAGCATTGGCAATCGGACTACGTGCTGTGCTTCGCGCTGCACCTCGAAGCAGCCGAGAGCCTGTACCTTTGCGGGCGCTACGAGACGGCGCACCAGCAGTACGAACTGCTGCTGCAACGCGCCGCGACCGACATCGACCGGGCGCGCGTCCATCGCCTGCGAAGCGTTCAGTACGAACACACCTCGCGCTATGCGGACGCTCTCGCGAACACGCGCGCGGGCCTCGCGCTCTTTGACGTCTCGCTGCCGGAGAGCGCCGCCGAGAAGGAGCACGCACTGGCCCGCGAGATGGATCTCATCGCGTCACTGCTGGGAGAGCGGGACATCGTCTCGCTGGTCGACCTGCCGGTGATGAACGATCCGAAGATCCTCATCGTGATGAGCATGCTCACGGACATCTGGGCCTCGACTTTCATTCTCGGCGACCCGACCCTGGCGCGGCTGATCTCTGCGACGATGGTGCGGCTGTCCCTGGAGCACGGCAACATCGAGGAGTCCGCGTATGGCTATGTGACGCATGCCATCACGGTCGGTCCGGTGCGGGGCGACTATCGGGGCGCCTATGCGTTCGGCAAACTGGCGCTCGCCGTGAACCATCGCTTCGAGGACTCGCGACGACGCGCCAAGATCTACCAGCAGTTCCATGCGCACGTGAACTTCTGGCGCCAGCCATGGGCGAGTTGCATTCCCTACGCGCGCGAAGCCTGCCGCAGCGGGCTGGAAAGCGGCGACTTCCTTTACGCAGCCTATGGCGCCGGCACCGAGCTCTGGTCGGCGATCCTTGCCACGCAGGACCTGGCCGAGTTCGTGCGCGAGTACACACCGAATGTTGCACTGATCCACCGGCTCAAGAACCAGGGCTTTGCCGACTCGACGAAGATCATCCTCAACTGGGCCCGCGCGTTGCAGGGCACGACCCTCGGGCCGATGTCGTTGTCCGACGAAGCGATCGACGAGGACGCCTACCTTCGCGTGTACCGCGACAACCCGTTCTTTTCGACTGTCCACGCCGTGGCGAAGCTGCACGTCTGCTGCATGCTCGGCACCCCTGCGCAGGCACTGGCGGCAGCGCGCGTGGCGGGGGCGACGGTGCACCATGTCGCCGGCACGGTGTGGCCCCTCGTCTACGAATTCTGGAGTGCGATCGCGCTGGCCGCTGGTCATGCCGATGCGGACGATGAGGAACGCCGGGCGGGGTTGGCCCGGATCGCCCAGGCGCGTGTGTCGTTCGACGGTCTGGCAGTGCACTGCGCCGAGAATTTTCGCTGCCCCGCACTGCTGCTTGCTGCCGAACTCCTCCGCATCGAAGGCCGCGAACGAGAAGCGATCGAGCACTATGAGCAGGCGATCGAATACGCGGCCGGGCAGCCCGGCATGCTTCAGCAGCTCGCGCTGGCCAACGAGCTCCATGCACGATGTCGTCTCGCGCGCAGTGAGATGAAGCTGGCGGGCCTGTTCATGGCACAGGCGCGCGCTTGCTACGGGCGGTGGGGCGCCGCGGCGAAGGTCGGGCAGCTCGATCGGATGTATCCCGGACTGCTGCGCGACGAGACGATGGCTTCGCACGATGCGCCTGCGCCAGCACCGATATCCGTCGCACCGGCGCGGAACGTTCCCGAGGTCGACCTTGACCTGGACAGCGTGATGAAGGCCGCCCATGCGATCGCCGGCGAGGTCGAGTTGGACGGGCTGCTCGCGCGCCTCATGCGCATTGCGATCGAGAACGCGGGCGCCGAACGCGGCTGCCTGGTTCTCGAACGCGATGGCGACTCCGTGGTCTACGCCGCCGATCCCGATCCGCTGCAGACGGCGCAGTGGGCCATGGCACCCGGCACGTCGCTGGCCGCATCGCGCACCCTGCCTGCGAGCATCGTCAACTACGTGCGGCGCACCGCGGAGAGCGTTGTGTTGGCCGACGCCGCCGCGGACGATCGATACGGCGGCGATCCCTACCTGATGCGCCACAGGCCGCGATCGGTCATGTGCGTGGCGGTGCAGAAGCAGGGACGGATGGTCGGCGTTCTCTACCTGGAGAACAGCGTGCTCGCGGGCGCCTTCACGGCCGACCGCATTCGGGTCGTGCGCATGCTCGCGACCCAGGCCGCCATCGCGCTGGAGAACGCGCGGCTGTTCGAAGGGCTGAAGCGCGAGGTCGGCGAGCATCGCGATGCACGCCAGCAACTCGGTGAGGCGCTGGCTCAGGTCGAGCGGCTGAAGGAGGACCTGGAGGCTGAGAACGTCTACCTGCGCAGTGAACTGATCGCCAATGTCTCGCACGACCTGCGCTCGCCGCTCGTTTCGCTGCGCGGCTATCTGGAGATGTTGGCACTGAAGGGCGACGAGTTGCCGCCCGCGACGCGGCACGGTTACATCGAGATCGCGCTGCGCCAGTGCAAGTATCTCGCGACCCTGATCGACGAACTGTTCGAGCTCGCGCGGCTTGACTTCAAGGGCCTGGCGCTCGAACGCGAGGTTTTCCAGCTGTCCGAACTGGCCGTTGACGTGCTGCAGAAGTTCCAGTTGGCGGCCGATCGCGCGGAGGTGATGCTGCGGGTCGAGGCCGCGCACGCGCTGCCACCGGTCGATGCCGACCTGGGTCTTGTCGAGCGTGTGCTCGACAACCTGATCGGCAACGCGCTGAAGCACACCCCGGCCGGCGGCTCGGTGAGCGTGAGACTGCGCGTCGAAGGCGAGCGCGTGATCGCGAACGTCGCAGACTCCGGCCGCGGTATTCCGCAGGCCGAGCTGCCCCGCGTCTTCGATCGCTTCTATCGCGGAGGCGAGGGCCGCGACGATGCATCGGGCGGCGCCGGGCTGGGCCTCGCGATCGCCCGGCGGATCGTCGAGCTTCACGGCTGCCAGATCGCCGTGGAGAGTCGGGCGGGCGAGGGCAGCTGCTTTTCGTTCGGTCTGCCGGTGGCACGACCCCAGGCGCCTCAGGAGGCTGGCACACCCGCTGGCGATGCATCTGCGCGCAGCCGCGCCAGCGCCTGAATCCGTTCGAGTTCGGCGGCCGCGCGCGCGAGAAAGATGCGGTAAACGGAATCGACCAGTATCTCGTCGCCCAGCGAGGTGCGATGGCGGAACGCGAGGTGGCCGAGCGTGCGACCATCGCTCGCGATGATCGGCATCCCCAGATAGGCTTCCCAGCCCGCTTCCCGGGGAAACATCTGCGCAAGGCCGCTGCGATGGAAACATGCGCTCCCGTCCTGAACGACGGTCTCGCAGGGCGTGCCGGCCAAGGCGAATTCGAAGTTGTCGTGCAGGCTGCCTTCCGCCCAGTACGCCAGCGTGCGCACCCGCGTCGCGGGCTGGTCCGCGCATTCGGCGACGAAGGCGCAATCGAGCCCGAGCGCGCGCGCGAAGTGCCGCACCATCGCCGGAAAGAAGGCTTCACCGACCGCCCCGGCCGTGCCATCGGCCACGGCCTGGAGCACGTGCAGTACGCGGCGGATCGGCGTCACGTCGGTGTCCTGGCCCACCATGCGATAGGGCGACCCACCGGCGCGCCGCATGGTGACGCCGCGCGACAGCACCCAGCGCACGCTGCCGTCCTTGTGCAGCAGCCGCATCTCGTGTTCGAACCGCGCGTCGGCGCCAACGGGTGCGAGGGCCTGCGCGAGCGCCTGTTCGAGCGCGGGCCGGTCCTCCGGGTGGACGCGCGCACGCCAGGCTTCCAGGTCGTCGGCGAGTTCGTTCGCCTCGAATCCGAGCATGCTCTTCCAGCGCGGCGAGAGCTCGACCCGGCTGGAGGCAATGTCCCATTCCCACATGCCGTCCTGGCTACCGCGCATCGCCGCGACATAGCGCTCCTCGCTGGCGCGCAGGTCGGCCTCGGCAGCGGCACGCAAGGCCTCGGCCCGGCCCACCGCGGCGCGCTGTTCGGCGAGACGCCGTTCGACCTGCGCCAGACGCTCGCCCGACGCGTCGCGCTGTCGGCGCGCGCGCAGGGCGGTCGACCAGGCCAGCCCGGCGAGCAATGCCGCTGCCAGGGCGAACAGGAGCGCGAGCGCCATGGGGTGCGTGGTCATGGGGACATCCTCTGCGTGCGTAGGGCCGGCGATGCGGCCGGCCTCGTGGCCGCCAGTGGCAGGTCGAATGCGAAGCAGCTGCCGGCGCCCGCGACGCTGGTGGCCGACAGCTCGCCGCCATGCAGGCGCACGATGCGCTGCGCGATCGCCAGTCCCAGGCCTCCCTGGATGCCCGGTGCGGAACGGTTCGCGCGGTCGTAGCGTTCGAAGATGTGGGACAACTCGGCGGGCGCGATGCCGCAGCCGGTATCGCGCACGGCCATGCGGGCGCGCTGTGCGTCGGCGCCGAACTCGATCGTCACGCGGCCACCGCCGGGCGTGTGGCGCAAGGCGTTGTCGAGCAGGTTTTCCAGCACCCGTTCGACCATGCCGATGTCGGCCAGCGCACGGACTGCGCCGCTGCCTTCACGCTCGGCGGCGCGCAGCTCCACGTGGCGGTTCCGGGCGTCGAGGGCGAACTTCTGCGCCACGTCCTGTGCCAGTTCGGCGAGCGAGAAGGCCTCTGGGTGCGGCAACGCTTCCGCGGCTTCCAGCTGGGTGAGCTCGAACAGGTCGCTCACGAGGCGTCCCAGGCGCTCGCCATGGCGTACTGCCGTCTCGAGGTAGTTGCGCTCCTCTGCGGGCGACAGGGTGCCGTGCCGCAACAGAAGCAGTTCGAGGTAGCCCTGCATCGAGGTCAACGGCGTGCGCAGGTCGTGCGAGACGTTGGCGAGCAGTTCGCGGCGCCGATCGACGCCGCGTTCGATCTCCGCGAATTGCTCGCCGATGCGGGCAGACATCCGTTCCACGTGCGCGGCAAGGCGGTCGATCGCGTCCCCATGGGCATCGGCGCCCGTCACGCGCAGGGCATTGGTACAGCCTCCCCGCGCGAAGGCATCGACGGTGTCGGCCAGTCGCTTCAGCCGCCGCGCGGCCCGCCATGACACGTACAGGGCGGCGACTGCGGCGGAGACGAGGGCGACGATCGCCATGTCGAAGAGGTCCACGGGGAGATCCGTCCTCAGGGGCGCGGCTCGCCGAACTTGTAGCCCACGCCCCAGACCGTCTGGATGTAGTCGGGGTTGCCGGGATCGCGCTCGATCTTGTTGCGCAGCCGGTTGATGTGCGAGTTGACGGTGTGCTCGTAGCCGCTGTGGCTGTAGCCCCAGACCTGGTCGAGCAGTTGCGCCCGCGTGTGGACGCGCCCGGGACTGCGCGCGAAGTACACCAGCAGGTCGAACTCCTTGGCGGTCAGGTCGACGGGCTTGCCGTCCAGCAGCGCCTCGTGGCGATACAGGTCGATGCGCAGGCCTCCGGCTTCGATCAGCCGCTCCTCGTTGGCTGCCTGCGCCGCCTGGGATGCCTGCTGGTGGTCCGCTCGCCGGAAAACCGCCTTCACGCGCGCAGCGAGTTCGAGCATGCTGAAGGGCTTGGTCAGGTAGTCGTCGGCGCCGAGCTCCAGGCCCAGCACGCGGTCGAGCTCCGAGGATTTGGCGGTGAGCATCAGGATCGGCGTGTAGCGCGCATGCGTGCGCAGGCGCCGACAGATCTGCAGCCCATCCATGCGCGGCAACATCAGGTCGAGGATCACGAGGTCGTAGTTGCCGGTCTCGGACTCGGCCAGGCCGGTCACGCCGTCGGCGATCAGGCGGCCTTCGCAGTCGAGCTCCGCGAGTTGGAGCATGACGAGGCGGCCGATGTCTGGATCGTCCTCGACCACGAGTACGCGGCGGGTCATGTCGAAGCCTCCGTGAAAAGGCCAAGTCCCAGATGGCGGGCCAGCGCCCCCATGAGGTCGAAGGCCGGATCGATGTCCATCGCGCGCCGGGTCGCTTCGGCCAGGCTGGCCTCGTCGGCAAGTGCGCGCAGCCAGCGGCCCTCGGCCACGCCGAGGAGTCTGAATTCGAGCTCCAGCGCGCGCTGGACGACCAGCAGATCCACGCCGCCTTCGTCGAGCGAGATCGTCGATTCGTCGTCAAGGGCCTCCGGCTGGTTCGACTGCCAGATTCTCAGCAGCGGATAGCGCGACGCGACGAAGCGGGCGCTGGGCTGCAGACGAAGGCGCAGCCCGGCCTGCCCGGCAACCGGCACCTGCGCCAGCCGCTCCAGCGTGAGGGCGGGCAACTCGATCTCGTGGTAGGCGCGGTGCAGGGCCCATTCGAGCGCGGCCACGTCCGGCAGGTAGGGCAGGTCGGCGGCTGGGGGGTAGGCGCGCAGGAAAGCGGGGATCTCGCCGCCGAAGTCCTGCAGGTTGCCCGAGCGCGAGGGATGCGCGCTGATGAAAGCCTTCGCCGCGTGCCTGAAGAAACCGTTGCCGACGAGGCGCGCCACCACCGGGTAGACGGCGCCCAGTGCGGCGATCAGGCTCTCGACCATGTTGTTGCGATAGACCTGCAGACGCTTCAGCGCGGACAGCGACGCCGTGGGCCGCACCAGCGCCGTCGCAGCGGTGCCGTCGCGCCGCAGCAGCGCGTCCATGACACGGGCCTGGATGTCAGGCAGCGCAAGCATGGCGCAACTCCATCAACGATCTGGCCTTGGCGGCCTCCGCCACCAGCACGGGCAGGGGAGGCAGGTCGGCGTCCCATTCGACCAGGGTCGGCACCGGGCCGAAGCGCTCCAGCGCGGCCGCGTAGAGCGTCCACACGGCTTCGGCGACCGGCGCGCTGTGCGTGTCGATCAGGATCTCTGCGCCACCACCCACGGGCTTGCGCGTGAAGCCGGCCAGGTGGATTTCCTCCACGACCTGGCGAGGGATCGCCCGCAGGTAGCGCATCGCCTCGAAGCCGTGGTTGTGGGCGCTAACGAAGATGTTGTTGACGTCCAGCAGGATCCCGCAGCCGCTGCGGCGCGCGACCTCGGCAAGGAACTCCCACTCGGGCATCGCGGATTGAACGTACTCCATGTAGCTCGACACGTTCTCGAGCAGGATCCGCCGGCGCAGGCGCTCCTGCACCCGCTGCACGCGGGAGACGACGTGCGACAACGCCTCTCCGGTGAAGGGCAGCGGCAGCAGGTCGTTGGCGTGGATGCCGCCCACCGAGCTCCAGCACAGGTGGTCGGAGACCAGCGCAGGCTCCAGCATCTCGATCAGTTCGCCCAGCCGCGCAAGGTGCGGCTCGCTCAAGGGGTCGACAGAGCCGATCGACAAGCCCACGCCGTGCAGGCTCAATGGATAGCTCTCTCGGGCGAGCTTCAGGAAATGCAGCGGCTTGCCGCCGCGGCCGAAGTAGTTCTCGCTGTGGACCTCGATGAACCCCACGGGCGGACGCGATTCGATGAACTCGACGTAGTGCTCCGATCGCAGTCCGATGCCGGCACATCCTGTCAACGATCTCGAGGGCTGGTCCATCGTCGCCTCCTGGGTCACGAGAATTCTAGGCATCGACCGATGCGCCGCCGCACGCGTGATCGAAATGTGAAGATTGGCTGTTCCGACTTCAGGGCGGTTGCCCCCACGCCCTACGCGCCAGTAGGGCCGCGCCGATCGAAGTGCACATCGCGAGGAACGCCACCCAGGCGTAGGGCCAGAGCAGCGGCATGCCGACCAGGATCAGCCCATCATTGCCGCCCGGGATCAGCAGGCTGCCCCAGCCCATCAGGACGCCGCCGGCAAGGCAGCGCAGCAGTTGCGCCGCCGAGACGCGCGTGCTGCGAAAGCGCCCGGCCGTCCAGCCGCCCCAGACCGCGCCGAGCAGCAGGGCCACCAAGAGCAGGCAGCGCGCCGTGAGACTGGTGGCCATGCCACGCGCCAGTTCGGCCAGCACGTCGGTGTAGGCCCAGGCGCCCACGAGCAAGAGCATGAGGACGAAGGCGATGCCGATCACCGTGGTCGCGGCATGCGGTGACCAGATGTGCGTGGTCAAGGCGTCGCGCAGGCGCAGCCCGCCCCGGATCGGACGCACGATGCGCCATGCCACGAACAGCACGAATGGCAGCGCCACCCATCCCGGCGCCTGCAGCACCGGTGAGCCGTAGGCCAGCCTGGTTTGCGCGCCGGCCGCGAAGAGCGGCTCGACGCTCAGGCAGCCCACGTAGAAGCCGAGCGGCGTGACCAGGTAGGCCCATTCACCCGACCCGAAACGCGCGACGGAGCCGAACACGCAGGCCCGGTTCACGAAGGCGCCGAGGCCCAGGAGCGTGCCGCCCAGCACCGTCCAGCCGTTCACCGGATAGCCCGGCGGCATGGCCGGCAGCAGGTGCAGGGCCTGCGCCACGAGCAGGCCTCCGGCCACCCACAGCGAGGCTTCGGCGAGGCCCAGCAGGCGGCCCGAACTGCGCTCGTCCACGATCTCCTCCATGGCGGCGACGGTGCAGGTGGCGCCACGCTGGATCGCAAAGCCCATCACGACGGCGCAGCACGCGGCGAGCGCGAACGCGAGGCTGGCGAGCGCGATGTCCATCACTGCACCCCGGCTGTGTCGCGGAACTTGCAGACCTGGTCCCGCAGCAGTTGTTCGATGCAGTCGAGCATTCGGAGCTCCCGAGCGTCAGCGGTGCTCGATGACGCCTTCGATGGGATCGGCCGCGGCTTCCTTCCAGGGTGCGCGTCCGATCATGCGCAGCGTATCGGCGTAGCCCGCTTGCCGGCGGGTGCGGATGCCCGAGGGCGTGAAGTCGATGTCCTTGGTGTGGTCTTCGCCTGCCACGCGCGGCGCGACCAGGTGCGCCACGTGCATCGTGGTGCCGCAGCCCCAGGAGGCCAGTTCCATCACCTTCGGATCGGCCTGCTTCGATGCCGGGATCTGCTTGTGGAGTTCGCGAATCACATGGCGCAGCCGGTGGATCTGCTTCTGGCGCGCGATGTGGCTGTCGGCGCGGCTGGCGAACTGGATGTCCTTGTGGCGGGCCATCACCTGCCAGATGGAGTCCGGCTCGGGCGCGGTCTGGTGCCACACATTGACGGCGAAGATCAGCGAGTCGCGGCGTGGCTTGTCGTCGAGCACGGCCTCGATCGGCGTGTTGGAGTAGATGCCGCCGTCCCAGTAGGGCTGGCCGTCGATGCGTACGGCAGCGAAGGCCGGAGGCAGCGCGCCGGAAGCCATCACGTGGTCGACGCCGAGCACTTCCTTGCTGGTGTCGAAATAGCGCATTTCGCCGCTGCAGGCGTTCACCGCGCCGACGGTCAGGCGGGTGCGGCACTGGCACAGGTACTCGAAATCGATCAGCGACTGCAGCGTCCCGCGCAGCGGCGCCGTGCTGTAGTAGGAAGCCGCCTCCACGCCGAGCGGCGCGGCCGACCCGCGCAGCGCATGCAGGTTGGGGGTGAAGAAGTCCGGGATACCGCGCATCACGGTCGCCATGTTCGACATCAGGTTGCCCAGGCCCATCCAGTCCGGGAAGCCGAAGGCGGGCGTCGACGCCTGCATCTGATCCCAGAACGTGTTCAGGCGCTCGAGCCGGTGTTCGGGGCGATTGCCGGAGATCAACGACGCGTTGATCGCCCCGATGGAGGTGCCGATGACCCAGTCGGGCTCGATGCCGGCTTCGTGCAGTGCCTCGTAGACGCCGACCTGGTAGGCGCCAAGCGCGCCGCCGCCCTGCAGCACCAGCACGACCTGGCCTGGGAGTTCGCCGTTGCCGCCACTGTGCTCGGCCGCCGTGCGCGCCTTGCGTGAGTGCGCCATGGTTCGTCTCCCTGCACTCAGTGCAGTGTCCAGCCGCCGTCCATGGCCAGCGCAGCGCCGGTCATCGACGCGGCCGCATCGGAGGCCAGGAAGACCGCCAGCGCCGCCAGTTCCTCGACCTGGATGAACTCCTTGCGCGCCTGATGCGACAGCATGACGTTGCGCACCACCTCTTCGGGCGAAATGCCGTGGGCCTTGGCCTGATCGGCGATCTGCTTCTCGACCAGCGGCGTCTTCACGTAGCCGGGACACAGGGTGTTGGAGGTGACGCCGAACTCGGCGAGCTCGACCGCGACCGTCTTGGACAGGCCGATCAGCCCGTGCTTGGCAGCGACGTAGGCTGACTTGAACGGGGATGCGGTCAGTCCGTGCGCCGAGGCGACGTTGATGATTCGGCCGAAGCGGCGCGCCTTCATGCCGGGCGTCACCGCCTTGATGACGTGGAATGCCGATGAGAGGTTGATCGCCATCACTGCGTCCCATCTTTCGTCGGCGAACTCCTCGATCGGCGCGACATGCTGGATGCCGGCGTTGTTGACGACGATATCCACCTTGCCGAATTCGTCCTGGGCGAGCGCAACCATCTGCCGCACCTGATCGGGTTGGCTCATGTCTGCGCTCGAGTAGCGAACCGCGACGCCGAACTGGCGCTCGAGCTCGGTGCGTGTGAATTCGATCTCCTGCGCTTCGCCGAAGCCGTTGAGCATGATGTCGGCCCCATTGCGGGCCAGCGCACGGGCGATGCCGAGGCCAATGCCGCTGGTTGAGCCGGTGACGATCGCGGATTTTTGCTTGAGCATGGAAGGCTCCTAGGGTTGGCGTTGGGGTTGGGATTTCGACAGGGCCTCGACCGCCGGCCGCGCCGTCTCGGCGTCGGCCTCGTTCGTTCGAGTGAAGCGCAGGTGCGTGATGTCGGCGGCAAAGAACATGCTCCACGTCCATTCAAGCCAGATGCGCACCTTGCGGCCGGCCGTGGGTATCAGGAGCAGGTAGTAGGCTCGCCACAGGAGCCACGCCGGCAAGCCGTGCAGGCGCAGGCCGAACACGCTCGCGACCCCTTTCAGGTGGCCGGTGGTGGCCATCATTCCCTTGGATTCGTGGCGGAAGGCCTGCGTCGCACGGCCCTCGATGGCGGCGACGATGTTGCGTGCCAGCGAGCGCGCCTGGGCCACGGCGAATTGCGCGGTGGGCGGCGCGAACTGCTGCGTCATGCCGTTGCGCACCAGCGCGCAGTCGCCGAGGGCCCACAACCCAGACATGCCCGGCACCGACATGTCGGGCGCGGTCTCGATGCGCCCGCGTTGCCGGGGGACCGGGAGGGCCTCGAGCAGCGGATTGGGCCGCGTGCCGATGGTGCAGATCACCGTCGCGCCGGCGATGTTCTCGCCGGTCGCCAGCCTCACGCCCCCGGCATCGACCTCGGCGGCGCGCGCATTGAGCCGCACCTCGATGCGCCGTGCGAGCATCGACCGCGCCGCGGCCAGGCCGAGCGATTTGGGAAGCTCGACCAGCAGCCGATCGGCGCCCTCGATCACCGTCACCTGGAGTTCCTCGGTCCTGACCCGCGGGTAGTAGCGGGTCGCGCCCCGCAGGAAGTCGGCGAGCGCGCCGGCCACCTCGACGCCCGAGAATCCACCGCCGATGACGATGAAGTGGCCGAGCCGCCGTCGCACCGCCGGATCCGTTTCGAGCTCGATGCGAGCGATGCGCTGCAGCATGCGGTTGCGGATGAACATGGCGTCGCCGACCAGCTTGAGGGGCAGCGCATGGTCTGCCAGCCCGGGCACCAGGTCAAGATTGGCGCGTGTGCCGAAGGCCAGGACCAGATGCTCGTAGCGGATGTCCTGAATGCCGGCGAGCGTGCCGGCCCGTACGCAACGTCGCTCGGGATCGATGCTGAGGACGCGTCCCATCACGAACTGGCTGCGCGTGCCGCCGCGCAGCATCTGCCGGATCGGTGCCACGACGTGCTCCGGAAATACCGATGCTCCCACCACTTCGGCCAGCATCGGGTTGAAGGTGGTGTAGCTCTCCTCGCTGACCAGGACGACGCGCCAGCCTTGCGGCAGCTGTCTTTCCAGCGAGCGCGCCAGTGTGGTCCCGGCGAAGCCGCCGCCGACGATGACGATGTTCTTTTCAGCGGGCATGGCGCGCTCCCGGGTTCACGGCGCGGGGAAGCGCCGTGCGACCAGGTGGTCGAGCGACAGCTTGCCCGGTCCGTGCAGCAGCGTGACCAGCAGAAGCAGGCCCCAGGTCTGGTGATCCCGCAGTCCCACGGCGCCGAGATCGGGATAGGAGACCACGGCGATGATGTTGAACACGAAGAGCACGAAGGCCGAGAAGCGCGTGCCGAGCCCGATGGCCAGAAGCACAGGAAAGAGCAGCTCGACGCCGGTGCCGAGGTAGGCCGCGACCTCCGGCGGCAGCAGGGGCACCGCGTATTCGTTCTCGAACAGCGACAGCGTGGAGCTCCAGGTGGCGATCTTGGTCAGGCCCGACTTGAAGAACACGCTGGCGACGAAGAGTCGTACGCCGAGGTCGACCGCCGGAGTGAACGCCTGGAGGCCGCGGCCGACGGCCCGGACCCGCGTGATGACGCGCGAGTGCAGGCCGGCGCGGGTCGCGTGCGCAGGAGTCATGGAGCCTGCGTAGTGCATGGTGGTCTCCTCAACCCTTCTTCACGGCGGCGGCGCCACCGTGCACGTTCTCGGGCTTGTTGGTCACGGTACCGCCTGCAATGCGCGCGCAGGTGCCCTTGGCAACATAGATCCAGGCTTCGGGGTCGCGGTCCGTCGTCGAAGTGCCGGCGCACGAACTCTTGCTCGTGCCGCAGTCGTTGCTGCCGGCCTTGACGATGCCGGCGCACTTCTCGGTCTCGACCTTCTGCGCGAAGGCGCCGGTGCTTGCCGCGCCGAGGCCCAGTGCGAGCAGACTGGCGATAGCGCCCTGGACCAGTTGATGACTTGCGTTCATTTGACACTCCTGTGGACGGTTGAGGTGGAAGGCTTGGCGGAGTGGGGCGTTGCTGCATCGCATCGGGTACCGCTCCGGAAGCAAGTCTGGCCACCGCGTCTCACGCGGCCGTCAATGAAAGTTCACGATTTGGTCACATGCCGGCAGCCCAGTCGGATGGGCCGAATTTGGTTTTGATACGTGGCGCATCGTTTGGCCGTTCACTGAGTAGCTACTTTGGGTAGCTTCATAACTACTAAGAGTAGTTTCGGTCAGGTGGCCGAATGGAGGCGGCGGGTCGCGTCCCATTCCGTGGTGTAGCACCACAGCCCGGAGAAGGCTGAGCTGCACGGAACCCAGCGCGCCACAGCAGACAGCCGAGTGGGCGCAGTACAAGCCGCGGCGGCCGGTGGGCGATACAGCCTATGGCACTGCGCCCATGCTGAGCTGGATGGTCAAGGACAAGGGCATCGAGCCGCACGTGCCTGTATGGGACCGAACCGAGCGCAAGGACGGAACGCTGACCTTCGTCAAAGTTGCTGAACGGCCATGAGCGGGCGTTCAGCAGCGACTTTTTTTGCCTGGCCCGGCGGGCAGTGGCCGTTGCCAGGGCCGCCCTTGGGCTTCCAGCCGCCTTCCACCCAGCGATAGCCGCCATCCCCGGGCACCCAGCGGCCGGGCGCGTAGTCATAGTCCGGGCGCGCCTGCTCCCAGCGCCCCGGGCGCCAGGCGTAGTTGTTGTTGGACCAGTACCAATTGCCCTGAATCCAGATTTGGCCCGGGCGGGGAGCCGGCACCGGTTCATAGCGCGGAGCAGGCGGTGCAACGGCAATCAACCCCGGCACATTGATGTTCACCGACACTTGGGCCGGCGCGGCCAGCGGCGCGACGATGGTCGCGAAGGCTGTAGTCAAAACGAGAGTTCGCATGGTGTCAGGGCAGGTTGAAGCTCAGCGGCGGCACGGGGCGATGCAGTATTGATCGCCGCATTTTGCACGCTGCCATTGGAGTTGGGCTGGACGGTGTAGAGGCCGGCCACGGCGCGCCGCGGCCCGCGCGGCGTGCAACTGGAAGAGGTCTGCGAAGCAGCCGATGCGCTGCTCGCGCGAGGGCTGAAACCCACGATCGAGCGCGTGCGCCAGCGCCTGGGCGGCGGCTCGCCCAACACGATCGGCCCCTTATTGCATGACTGGTATGTGGGGCTTTCCGCGCGGCTAAAACTGATTGAACTCCTGATGCAAGGTCAACGCAGGTATGGCATGGCCCGGATCCTGGGCCCGATGAAATCCAAGAAGCTTTGCGCGGCCATGGAGAGCGTGCGCCCACGGCGCGTGAACACCTCGAAGCTGCGGTAGACCTCCGGGCCCAAGGGCGTGGTCCGCAGGCCGTAAACCTCGATCAGCGAGGCGGCGTACGCGACGCACAGGCCGACGCCAAGCCCAGCTTTGACCATAGACAGCACTGTGGGCATGTAGGCGACTTCGCAAGCCGGTTCGAACGCCAGATCTGGCGCCGATGTGCGCAAGTCCTTCGTCAGACCTTCAGTGAACTGTCCCTGCAAGGTGATGAGCGGGTGGGGTGCCAGATCGCTCCAGCGCAGGCGCCGGTCCAGGGGATGCCCGTGTGGAAACACGGCCATGAATGGACCGTCGAACAGCCGGGTCGAAGTGATGTCCGAGTTCGGTTCGCGCTCTGGGCCGATGCCCAGTTCGACCTCGCCACCAAAAACCCGGCCCATAACGCTTTCCACTGGAACGTCAACCAGTTTGACGTGGATGAGAGGGTGCTTGGCCTGGTAGGTTGCGATCAACTCGGGCATTAGCGTCGATGCCAGAAGCTGTGAGGTGGCAATCCGGACGGCACCAGACGTTCTGGTTCGATCATCGGCGACGCATTGCAGTACGTTGTCCAGGTCATGGATAACGCCGTCCAACATCGGATAGAGGCGCTCCCCGGCCTCGGTCAGATATACGCGCCGAGTGGTCCGATCGATCAGCCGCGCGCCGAGTGTCTGCTCCAGTTCCTTTATCAATCCGCTAAGCGCTGATTGGGTGATGTACATGTCTACGATCTCCCGAGTTGAGGTGCGCGAAGAAAGAGAGCTTCCCCGTGCGACTAAAGGAAGTCGATGCCGCCGCCCGTTGGGCGTGGTCTCGAGGCACCCCCAACATGAAGATGTGAAAAATGCATTGCGGCCATTGCTCAACGGGCAGATAGTTCAAACGGCGCGCACTGTGGGTGCCGCGAAGAGGCGGGAGAACACCGTGCATCAAGATAGTTGCGAAAACTTGACCAGCGTCCGGAACAACTGCGGCGGGTTGCATGGCCAGGCGGGTCGCTGACCCGGAGTTCGGTCATCGCGCTCCAGGGGGAACGCCCCCGCCAGCGAAGCTCGCGCGGCTGGCTCAAGGCCAGCTGGAAGACGTGCTCAGCGCCTGCGCGCGCGTTCTGCGTCCGATCGTTCGCCTCGCACTGAGCCGGGGCGTCAAGCACGCTCATCTCGACGAAGTACTGCGTCGATTGCTGATCGACGAAGCCCGGAGGATGTGGCAGGGCAGGGGGGTGGAACCCAACATCAGCCAGCTTTCGATTACCACCGGATTGCACCGCAAGGCCGTGACCTCGATGGTTCGCGACGAGATCGAGCAGCTGCCATCTTCTGAAGCGTCGGCCCCGGCAAGAACTGTGACGCGATGGTTGCATATCTGCACCGATGACCCGTCGTGCCGCAAGCTGCCGATCAGCGCTGACGCGCAGACTCCTTCATTCGAATCGGTCGCGCACGAAGCGAGCCATGGGAACGTGCATCACCGCGCTGTCCTCGACGAGCTGCTGCGACTCGGGATGGTGAGGGAGAGTGACGGCTTCGTGGAGCTCAAGGCTGAGGGCTTCGTGCCCGCGCAGGACATGCGCAGCATGCTGGCCTTTCTCGGCGACAACACGCGCGATCATCTGATGGCGGCCGTTTCGAACACCCTGGGCGAGCAAGCCGCCTTCCTCGAACGCTCCGTCTTTGCCAAGGGCATCGCCGCTGAAGATTGCGAACGCATCCACGGGCTTGTCCGCGCACGCTGGAGTGCGCTGCATCACGAACTCTCGGGCGAGCTCACGAAGGCCTTCACTGAGGCGCCGACGTCGGCATCGTCACGCATGCGAGTCGGCATCTACGCCTACTACGAGGACGGCGCATCACAAGCGAATCCGGAAGCGCCGGATCCTCCACGCGGGAGACGACCGTGACAAAGGACTGCCTGCATGCCACGTTGATCGCAGTCGCGTTGGCGCTGATTGCCTCCTGCGGCGGCGGTGGCGGCGGTGGCATGCCGATCGTCGCCGGAAGCAACACAGGCGCTACGGGCGCAACAGGCATGGCGCCCGGCAGCGCAACCGCGCAGCAGTCGCTGCTGGACAGGACGACCTC
>NZ_FNRO01000016.1 GCF_900107745.1 Variovorax sp. YR216
CGGGGTCTTCTACGACACCGCCGAAGAGACGCTGGCGGCCAATGGCTTCGCGCCCAACCGCAACGGCGGCAACCAGGGCTTCCTGCGCAAGCCCGTTTGATCGGTGCCGCAAGACCGCCTCATCTGCAGCGGACTCAGGAGCAACGCGCGACAGCCGCAGTTCGGAGAACTAACACCATGCGAATTTTCCCTGTCAATATTCGGTCGCTGATGGCGGCCGGACTGTTGGGTCTGGCGGCACTGGCCCCAGCGCTGGCGCAGGATTGGCCCTCCAAGCCCATCCGTATCATCGTGCCGGCGCCGCCCGGTGGTATTTCAGACAACGTCGCTCGCCTTGTGAGCGAGGAGCTGCGCGCCCATCTGGGTCAGCCCGTCATCGTGGAAAACAAGCCCGGTGGTTCGGCTGTGCTGGCGGAGCGGGCGCTGATGTCGGCCCCCGCCGACGGCTATACGCTGATGGTGGGGCCGTCCAGCATCCTGACGGACTTTCCGCTGATCGTAAAGACGCCTTTCGATCCGCTGAAGACCTTCACCTACCTGTCCGATGTGGCCAGCATGATTCACGTGCTGGTGGCCAACTCCGATTTGCCGGCCAACAGCGTGTCGGAGGTGATCGATCGCGCCAAGCAAAGCAGGAACGAGATCGGTATCGCCAATCTGAGCATCGGTACGCGCTCCCATCTGCTGGGCGAGATGCTGCGGGACAAGAGCGGTGGCAGCCTCCTGATCGTGCCCTACAAGGGATCGTCCCCCGCGATGATCGACCTGATCGGGAGCCAGGTGCAACTGACCTTCGAAGTGGTGTCCAATGTGGCACCTCTCGTCAAGAGCGGCAAGATCAAGGCGTTGGGCGTGGTGTCGGCCGAGCGATCGTCACTTCTGCCGAACGTGCCCAGCATGGGTGAGGTCGGATATCCCGAGCTCGTCATGCCGGATGCCAGCGTGGGGATCTTCGTCCTGAGCAGCATGCCGGCGCCGATGCGCGAGCGCATCCGCATCGAAGCGGAACGGCTCAAGCAGTCACCGAAGTTCCGCGAGATGCTGGCGACGCAGGGGCTGGAAGGAACCAGGCCGGGGACTTACGACGAGCTGCAGGCGAAGCTCGCGCGCACCAGGGACCAGAACCGCGCGATCCTGGACAAGCTGGGACTGGCCGGTGCCGCGAAGTGAACGCGCCGCCTTCCAGCCAGCCAGCCGCGCACCGCGGCTACTGGCGGGCGCGGCTCTCCTTGGCGCTGCAGTTGAACTGGGACTGGTACCAGCGCGAGAAGCTGCTCGGCGTGAGGCCCAGCAGGTCCGCCACTTCGTTCAGAGGGCGATCGCTTTCGTTGACGTATCGAACGGCCAGTTCCTTGCGCAAGTCATTGACCACGCTCGAAAAGCTTTGCGACTGCTCCGCCAGCCGGCGCTGGACCGTGCGTGGCACCAGGCCCAGTTGTTCACTCACTTTCTCGATGCTGCATCGCCCGCCGGGCAGCAGCAGCAGCGCAGTCCGGCGAACGTCGTCGAGCATGGAGGCAAGGTGCTGCCTGAACGAGGCATCCACCAGTTGCTGCGCATAGCGCGCCATGGCAGGATCGGCCGAGGGGTTGCGCGTATCCAGGTCTGCCCTGCTGCACACGATGCCGTTGAACTCGCGGTTGAACTCGATGGCATGGCCAAACAGCTGGACATGCGTGGCCAGATCTTTCGGCGGCGCGTGCTCAAAGCACACCCTGCGCGGCCGCCAGTCGCTACCCAGCAGCTGTTGAACGATCCGCACCATGACCCCCAGGGCCAGCTCCACACGTTGTCGGGTGGGCTGATGCGTGCTGCCGGCGATGAGTACTTCGCGGATCACCACGATCTTCTCGTGCTCCTCGATCGCCAGGGTGAGCGCACCATTGAGCATGGCCTGGTAGCGCATCAGCACGTTGAGTGAGTCGCGCAGCGTCGGCTGGTCGCGGATCAGCAGGCCGACGGCACCGAGGTTGGACAGAAAGCGCGACCGCGCCATGCACAGGCCGAAGCACTCGATGCTCGATGCGTGCGCGGATGCCTGCAACAGGCGGCCGACCCGCTCCACGGGAATCATCAGGTCGGGCTCGTCTAGCACGCCGGGGCTCAATCCGGCGTCGAGCAGCATGCGCTCCGGATTCAGTCCTGAGCCAATCGCGATCTCACGGTAGTTGGTGAGGCACGCGGCGCGAACAAGGGTTGCCATGGCGCAAGCGAAGCAGGTTGACGATGTGCCGTGCGCCGCTCTATTCCGGCTTGATGTTGCCGTTGACCACGATCTTGCGCCACACGGCCAGGTCGTCCTCGATGATCTTGATGAACGCCTCGCGACTCACCGTCGCCGGGGGCTCCACGTTGACACTGCGGATGGCCTCCTGCAACTCGCGGGTGCCGAGTTCGCGGTTGATCGCGGCATGCAGGCGGTCCTGAACTTGCACCGGCGTGTTTCTGGGCGCGAAAACACCTTGCCACCCCGTGGCGGGGAAGGGGTACCCCTGCTCCGACATCAGTTTCACATCGGGCAGCTTGGGGCTGCGCACCGTGCCGTTCACTGCGATGCCGCGCAGCTTTCCCTGCTGGATGAAGCCCACCGGTGAAGTCACATCCGCCCAGCCGATCGGGATCAGGCCCGACACCATGTCGGTCAACAGCCCGGGCGCAGTCTTGTAGGGCACGTGGTTGATCGTGAGGCCGGTGCGCTGCTTGATCCATTCCATCGTGAGATGGCCGTTGGAGCCGACGCCCCAGCTTCCGTAAGACGGGTATTTCTCGGGCTCGCGCTTGAGCAGTTCTACCAGTTCGGGCAGGGTCTTCGCGGGCACCGAGGAATGCACCAGTAGCAGCACCCCGCCGACTGCGGTCAGCGCGACTGGCGCGAGGTCACGCATGGTCCTGACTGGCAGTTCGGGGTTCAGCGCTTCGGCCATGACGGTCGCCGACGCCGAGCCGTGGAGGATGGTGTAGCCGTCCGGCGCCGCGTTCTTGACCGCGGTCATTCCGAGCAGGCCATTGGCACCGGGGCGGTTTTCGACTACGAACGGCTGTCCGAAGCCTTTCTGCAGCCGGTCGTAGAGCTGCCGGGCCAGCACATCGACCACGCCGCCCGCGCCGCTCGGCACGATCACCTTGACCGGGCGTACCGGCCAATCTCGGGCACTCTGGGCCCACGGTGATTCGGAAAGAAGGGCGGCTGCGCCCCCCAGGAGAAGGTGCCGGCGCGTCAGCGATGAGGTCATGGATGTCTCCTAGGATGCTGGATGGAAAACTGCTTGTTGTTATTATTGTC
Organism: Variovorax sp. YR216; assembly: GCF_900107745.1. Taxonomy (GTDB): domain Bacteria; phylum Pseudomonadota; class Gammaproteobacteria; order Burkholderiales; family Burkholderiaceae_C; genus Variovorax. The sequence goes on from NZ_FNRO01000016.1 coordinate 3,284, forward strand.
GACATAACAATTGTATTGACTGAATCCAGCATCCTCAACCCCAGGCTGCAACAGATATCGATGAGGGAAGCTGCGGTCCGCTGGGCGAGTGCCGCGAACCGCGCGCAGATCGCGCTAGACTGAAAGGAGCCCCCGCACCCGGGGGATCTCCGCAGAATATGGCCCGCAAGAAGACGAGCAACACCCCAGACTTGAGCAGCCTGCTCCTACCTCCGACCCCGATCATGGTGGCGGTGGAGCACGCCATCCTGCGCCGCCACGAATGGTCCAGCGCGTCGGCCCCGGTGGCCGAGCAGATCGCCGTGCGACTGGCCGGCGTCATCACGCTCGACCTGATCCACGCCGGCCAGCGCCTGCTCGAAACTGAAATCGGCGAGGTGCTCCGGGTCAGCCGCGCGCCGGTGCGCGAGGCGTTGCGAATTCTCGAGCGCGAGCGGCTGGTTGAGTTCAGGCCCCGCCGAGGCGTGCTCGTGACGGAGCCGGGTGCCAAGGACATCGCCGACATCTACGTCGTGCGCATCGCGTTGTTCAAGATTCTGTTGCGCCAGCTCATGGAGCGCCGCCCGGCGGACCTGGAAGCCGTCTTCGACCGCCATATGCCAGCGCTGGCGAAGGCGTCGGAGCAGGGCTCCGTCGACGACTACGCGCTGGAGAGCTTCCTGCTGAACATGGACATGCTCAAGCTGTCCGAGGGCGGGCTGATTGCGGACATGCTGGCGTCCATCTCGCTGCGCATCCTGCGCTACGTGCGCCTCGCGCACGCGGCCGATCCTTCGCGCATGGCCACGACGATGAAGTCCTGGCGCGCCCTGCACCGCGCCGTGGCCCGGCGCGACGTGGAAGAGGTGCTGGCGACCGCCACCCGGCGCATCGAGGTCTCGCGTGATTCTGCTGTGCAGGCCGTCGTCGAAGGGCAGGCGCCCGCGCCACTCAGCGGTACAGCCGCATCAACGCGAGCACGATCGCAGCCATCAGCGCCGTCTCGAAAATCATCAGCGCCAACGGCTTCACGCCGACGGAGAGCAACTGCCGAACCTGCGTCTTGATGCCGATCGCGGCAATGGCCGCGACCAGGCACCAACCTGACAGCGTGGTGCCGGCGGTCGCTACCGGGCGCGGGACCCATCCCAGGCTGTTCGCCACCACCAGTAGCGCGAACGCCACCGCGAACCAGGGCAGCAGCGGCGGCCGGGGCCCTGCGGCTGCGTCGCGGTTGCGCATGGCCATCACAGTGACCACGATCACCGGCAGCAGCATGGCGACGCGCATGAGCTTGACCACCGTCGCGGTGTCGCCTGTCACCTTCGACATGCCATAGCCGGCGCCCACCACCTGGGCTACGTCATGGATGGTGCCGCCCAGGAAGATGCCGGAATCGACCTCGCTCAGGTCGAGTGCGCGCGCGATGATGGGATAGAGGATCATCACCGTGGTCGACAGGGTGCTCACGCCGATCACGGTGAAGCTGAGCGCCTTCTCGCGCTGCGGGTGCGGTGGCATCGCGGCTGCTAGCGCCAGCGCCGCCGATGCGCCGCAGATGGCGGTGGCGCCACCGGAGAGCACGCCGAACGCGGTGCGAAAACCCAGCAGGCGGGCGACGCCGATCGAGATGAGAATGGTCAGGGCCACCGACACCACCACCGCTGCCACTGGCTGCCAGCCAAGCGCCGAGATGTCGGCGAAGGTGATGCGAAGCCCCAGCAGCGCCACGCCGACGCGCAGCATCGTGCGACTGGTGAAGGCCACGCCCGGCCCGCATCCGGTATCTGTGGCCAGGAAGTTCATCGCGATGCCCAGCAGCAACGCGAACAACATCATTGGCGCTTGATAGTGCTCCGAGAGGAACGCGGCCGCCGCCGCGATGACGGCGCAGGCAATGATCCCGGGTGCCAGTTCCCGGACGCGGTCCACGGAAGGAGAATTTCTGATCGAGGCGAGCATCTGCATCTCCTTCATGCGGTGGGCAACTGGTGGTCCCGGAAGCGCTCGCGCAGTTCCGACTTGAGCATCTTCCCGGTGTTGCCGATGGGCATCGCGTCGACGAACACGACGTCGTCCGGCGTCCACCACCGGGTGACCTTGCCGGCGTAAAAGTCGATGAGCTCGTCGCGGCTCACGTCCGTACCCTCCTTGCGCTGCACCACCAGCAGCGGCCGCTCGTCCCATTTCGGATGGGGCACCGCGATGCATGCGGCCATGGCCACAGCCGGGTGGCCCATGGCGACGTTCTCCAGGTCGATGGAGCCGATCCATTCGCCGCCGGACTTGATCACGTCCTTGCTGCGGTCGGTGATCCGGATGTAGCCATCGACATCGATGGTGGCGATGTCGCCGGTGGGAAACCAGCCGTCCTGCAGCGGCGAGACGTCGGCCCTGAAGTAGCGCTCAAGCACCCAGGGGCCGCGCACCATGAGGTGGCCGGGCGTGCGGCCGTCCCACGCGAGCTCGCGGCCCTCGTCGTCGGTGGTGCGGATGTCCACGCCGAAGACCACGCGACCTTGCTTGGCCTTCACCGTGAGCGCCGCATCGTGTTCCAGCCCCGCATGCGCGGCCTTCAACACGGAGCCGGCGCAGAACGGGCTGGTCTCGGTCATGCCCCATCCGTGCAGGACGTCCACTTCGTGCTCGTCTTCGAACGCGGCGAGCATGGCCGGCGGGCAGGCCGAGCCGCCGATGCCGACGCGCTGCAGGTAGCTGAAGCGCAGGCCTTGCGCCTTCATATGGTCGAGCAGGCCCTGCCAGACCGTCGGCACGCCGCAGGTGAACGTGACCCCCTCCTCCTCGAAGAGTTCGTAGAGCGACTTGCCGTCCAGAGCGGCGCCCGGCAGGACGAGCTTGGCGCCCGACAGCAGGCTGGTGTAGGGCAGCCCCCACGCGTTGACGTGGAACAGCGGCACCACGGGCAGCACCACATCGCGCGCACCGAGGTTATGAGCGTCCGGCAGCGCGGCGGCGTAGGCATGCAGGATCGTGGAGCGGTGGCTATACAGCACGCCCTTGGGGTTGCCGGTGGTGCCGCTCGTATAGCAAAGGGAAGAGGCGGTGTTCTCATCGAACACCGGCCATTCGTAGCGATCGTCCTCGGCGGCCAGCAGGTCTTCGTAGCACAGCAGCCCTGGGATGCTGCTCGAGGCGGGCATGTGATCCCGGTCCGCCAGGGCGACGAAGGCTTTGATGGATGCGAGGCGCGGCGCAAGGGCCTCGACCAGCGGCAGGAAGCTCATGTCAAAGAACAGCACCTCGTCGCGCGCATGGTCCGCGATCCAGGCGAGCTGGTCGGCGTGCAGGCGAGGATTGAGCGTGTGCAGCACGACACCGGCACCCGAGACCGCGTAGTACAGCTCCAGGTGGCGGTAGCCGTTCCAGGCCAGAGTGGCTGCGATGCCGCCAGGGCCGATGTCGAGCGTGCGCAGCGCATTGGCCAGGCGTCGTGCGCGCGCGGCCATCTCGCGGAACGTGTAGCGGTGGGTGTCGCCCTCGACGCGGCGCGACACGATCTCCTGGTCGCCGTGGTGGCGCTCCGCATGTTGCAGCAGCGAGGAAATCAGCAGCGGCTGGCTCATCATGTTTCCGAGCATCGGCTTCTCCTTCAGGCCAGCCGACGGGCGCGTTCGCGGATGGCACGTAGCAGCGCCAGCGCGCGGTGCCCGGCCTGGATGCCGCCCTCCATGTCGCCGCGCACGAACGGCGCGCGGATTTCCTCGATCTCGTCGAGCTGCTCCAGCAGCGCCTGCTCGGCGAGCTTGTACTTGCGCAGCGTGTTCACCACACACATCGATGTATGCACGATGTCCTCGCTGTCCACGCTGACCCCGCGGCGGTGCAGGGCGAAGTTGGCCCAGTGGGTGCCCGCGAGCATCGCGGCTTCGATGCGGATCTCCCAGTCGGTGTCGGTGAGCAGGGCCAGCGAGCGCTCGATGCGCTCGGCCTGGTTTCTGTGGTTCTCGGGGGTCATGGAAGATCCTTCAGCGGATTGCGTGCTGGTAGACGGCAATGGCTTCGGCGAAGGCCCGCTCGCATTCGTCCACGATGGTCTGCGTGGGTTCGCGGTCGCCACGCAGGCAGGGGTCGCGATGTGCCTCCAGCGCATGCAGCGCGGCTTCGAGCCGGTGCAGGTGCCTGGGCATCTCGCCGGGGATCGGCGGCCAGCCGACGTGGCTCACGTCCCCCGGGCCGCGCAGTTCGCGGCGCAGGCTGCCGTCAGGCTGTGGCACCACATGCACACCCGGAATGGTGGAGAACACGCGCTCCTCGCTTGTGAGGCCTGCCGCGTGCAGCGTGGCATTCCAGATGTTGGTGCCGGCGGTCAGCGTGGTCCAGTACCAGAGCTCGAAGTCGCGCAGCGGATCGAGCCGCAGGCGCAGCGCAGACAGGCGCCGGATCTTGTCGTCGTGGGAGGCGATCTTCATGCGCGTGTCCTCACGCCGTGACAGCGGCGGCCTCTGCCAACTGCGCGTCGACTGCTATGACGATCTTTCCGAAATGCCGGCCGGTCTCCATGTAGGCGTGGGCCTCGGCGATGCGGTCGAGCGGATACACGCGATCGACCGGCAGCTGGATCGCTCCTGCCTCGAGCAGGGGCAGCAGGTCACGCCCCGCGGCTTCGATGCACTGCAGGCGCTCTTCCTCGCTACGGGTGCGGAAGGTCACGCCGATGAGCTTGAGCCGCTTGAGCCACAGATCGGTCAGGTCCATCTGCGCGGTGGCGCCGGCCATGCGGCCGACGTTTACGAGCCGGCCCTTCACCGCGAGGCTCTTCATGTTGTCCGGAAACACCTCGCCCCCGAGCGAGTCGATCACGATGTCCACGCCGCGCCCGCCGGTGGCCTCCATCACGGCCTGCACTGGGTTGCGCGTCGACACGTCGATGGCGTGCGTGGCGCCGTAGCGCGCGAGCCGCGCGGCCTTTTCGGCAGAGCGTGTGGTCGCGAACACCTTGGCGGCCTTCATCAGCGATGCGATCTGGATCGCGGCCAGGCCGATGCCGCTGGAGGCGGCGTTGACCAGCACCGTTTCGCCGGGGCGCAGTTCGCCGTTGATCACCAGTGCGTCGTGCGCGGTGATGAACACGTTGAGGAAGGCGGCCGCCTCGGCCCACGGCAGGCTTCGGGGAACGCGTAGCAGCGCGCGCGCCTCGGCCACAGCGAACTCAGCCTGGCCACCGGTGCCGTGCCCGACGACGTGATCGCCTTCGCACAGGTGCGTAACGCCGGGACCCGTGGCCGCCACGATGCCTGCGAACTCAACGCCCGAAGTGCGCGGCTCGCCGCCGGTGGCATCGCGCACCAGCTTGATCTCGCCGCGGTTGAGGCCTGAGGCCATCACGCGCACGAGCACTTGGCCGGGGCCGGCCTTGGGCTGCGGCACGTCGTGGATCTCTAGCCGGCCCCCCTGCGGGCCGGGAACGATTCTGCTTGCCTTCATCTGGATTCCTGCGGATGGAAGTGGGGAGTTGCGAACAACTTTATCATGCAAATATGAGTTATGTCGACATTAATGATGTATAGTCCGTCGGCGACGCAAGGGGAGGGCCGCCCCTTGTCGCCTTTCTATCCACCGGCCAAGGAGACGCGCAATGAGAGTGGAACGGCTGACGGTCAACATCGGCGCTGAGGTGACGGGTATCCGCCTGCGCGACGCGGTGGGCAGCGACGACTTGTTCGACGAGATCAGGTCGCTACTGCTGCGGCATCGCGTGCTGTTCTTCCGCGACCAGGACTTGGGCAACTTCTCGCGTGCGGACCACGTCGCCTTCGCCAGCCGCTTCGGCCCGCTCGAGACGCACCCGGTCGCGGGCAGCCATCCGGACTATCCCGGCCTGGTGCAGATCTATCGCAGTGAAGAGAAGAACCCGTACGAGAACAACTGGCATACCGACGGCCTCTGGCGCTCCAATCCGGCAATGGGTGCCGTGCTGCGCTGCGTCGAGTGCCCCGAGGTAGGCGGCGACACCATCTGGGTGAACATGGTCGAAGCCTACGCGCGGCTGCCCGATGACGTGAAGTCGAAGATCGATGGCCTGCGCGCCAGCAGCAGCATCGAGCACAGCTTCGGTGCCGTGATGCAGGACGAAAAGCGCCGCGAGTTGGGCCGCCAGAACCCGCCGGTGGAGCATCCCGTGGTGCGCACGCACCCCGAGACCGGCGAGAAGATTCTGTACGTGGGCAGCTTCACGACGCACTTGCTCAACTACCACACGCCCGCGAACGTGCGCTGGGGCATCGACAAGAACCCGGGCGCCGGACTGCTGCTGCAGTACCTGCAGAGCCAGGCCACCATTCCGGAATACCAGGTGCGTTTCCGCTGGAAGCCCCACTGCGTGGCGCTCTGGGACAACCGCGCCACGCAACACTACGCGGTGATGGATTACTGGCCGGCGCCGCGCAAGATGGAGCGCGCCGGCATCGTGGGCGACGTGCCGTTCTGAGAGAACGGCGATCGTTCAGCGGGCGGCGGTCGAGCGCTTCCGTCCTTCGTGGGTAGCCGGCCTGGACTTGCGCAGGGCGGATACGGTGAGATCGCGCACGGCGCTGATGCGCTTGGTCGCGCATTCGATCGCGAGCGCCGTGTCGCCCTTGACGACGGCGTTGTGCAGCGTGCGCCATCGGCCCATTGCCTTCGTGACCGCCTCCGGTGCGGCGCTCAGGCCCAGGCGTACATAGCGCAGCGTTCGCAGCGAGATTGCCTTGAGCTGGTCCACCACCAGACGGTTGCTGCACAGGTCGGCAACGTCAAGGTTGAACAGAAAACTCTGCACCGCGAAAGCCTGCGGCGTCTCGCCGGCCGCCTTTTCCAGGCGCGGCAGGTGCTGCCCGAAGACGCGCAGCAGATCGGCATGACGTTCCTTCATCACCTGCTCAAGCAGGATGGAGAAGAGGGCCACGCGCACCTCGAAGATGTCCTGCAGCTCACGTGCGTCGGGCGCGGTGACAGCGGCACCGCGCCGTGCGCTCAGCTCGACCAGATGGTCGCGCTCCAGGATGCGGATGGCTTCGCGCACCGGTGCGCGGCTCACGCGCAGCATCTCGCTGATGTCGGTCTCGAACAGGCGCTGGCCGGGCGGCAGAAGGTCCAGTGCGATCAGCCCCGCGAGTCGCGCGGCGATCTGCTCGGCCACGGGCGGCGATGCGTGTGCGCCTTCTCCGCGCAGCAGCGCCTTCTCGACCGCGACCATGGTGCTGTCCTTGGGCGCGAGTAGCGCTGCAAGGCCCGGGTCGTGGGCAGGCTGGGTGTCGGTGGCTGGGTCAGCTGCGGCAGGGGTGCGGGATCGGGTCGCCATGGCCGGGAACATAGCACAGGGCATTGTCGATCTGCATGTCGACACAAATGCAATATCGCCGCGTTGGCGACTGCGGAACGCGTGTCAGTTGAAATATGTTGTATGTCGACATTAATTGTGCAATAGTCGCGCTCACCCTCACCAGCTCGACCAGGAGACAACCCATGAGCACCCCCCAGGAGCGCTTCGCGCGCCTTGCCGGCAAGATCATCGACTTTCGCCTGCGCCCACCCACCGGTCCCTACCGCACCTTCTTCACGCCCAATGTGGTGGGCCATGTGAACAGGCTCCTGGGCCACCATGTGCCGCGCTCGTACAGCATTTCTACCGAGAGCAGCCCCAACTCCGAGGACCGCGCGCTCGCCGCGCTGATCCAGGAGATGGATACCGTCGGCGTTCGTCTCGGCCTGATGAATGGGCGCCACTCGGTGAACCGCCCGGTGCCGGTACACATCGAGGACAAGGACCTGCATGAGCTGAAAGGGCGCACCGGCGACCGCGTGCTCGGCCTGGCCGGCATCGATTTCGACAAGCCCATCACGGAGATCCTGGCCGGCCTCGACACGGCGGTGAAGGAGTTGGGCCTGGTCGGCGTGTGCATCGAGCCCGGCTTGGCCCGCGCGCCCATGTACGCTGACGACGAAAGGCTGTTCCCTCTTTACGAGCGCATCGCCGACCTGAAGGTGCCGCTCCTGTTCATGTCGGGTCCGCTCGCCGGCCCGGACATCAGCCATACCGATCCGGTGCGCTTCGATCGTGTGGCGCGCCGCTATTCCACGATGCCGGTGGTGCTTGGCCACGGCTGCTATCCCTATGTGAACGAGGCCATCGCGCTGGCCTTCAAGAGCGAGGTAACCGGCCTCATGAACGTGTACGTCTCGCCCGATGTCTATGTCTTCGCGCCGGGCGGGAAGGCCTACGTGGAAGGCATCAACTGGCTGCCCAAGCGCTTCATCTTCGCATCGGCCTATTCGTTCATGGGCGTGGAGGAGTCGGTGCGCGACACGCTCGAACTCGACATCGACGATGGCGCCCTCGAAGACTACATGTACCGCAACGCCGAGACGCTGCTGCGCAATGTGCCGGGAGCGAAGCCATGAGCGGCGGAAACGTGCAGGTCAGGATGAAGCGCCACCCGCAGGGGATGGTGTCGCCGGGCGACTTCGACATCGTCGAGGCTGCCTTGCCCACGCTTGCCGAGGGCGAAGCGCTCGTGCGCAGCCGCTACCTCTCGCTCGACCCGTACATGCGTCCGCGCATGGACCCGCTGCGCTCCTACGTGGAACCTTTGAAGCTCGGGGAGCTGATGCCCGGCGCTGGCGTTGGGGAGGTCGTCGAGAGCCGCGAGCCTGCGCTGCCCAGGGGGGCGATCGTTGCTGGGCCGCTGGGTTGGCAGACACACGGCGTGGTGACCCGCGCCAACGCGCGCGTACTCGACCCGGCCATGGGCCCGCCGTCGGCGGCGCTCGGTGTGTTGGGCATGACTGGCGTCACTGCGCACTACGGACTGCTCAAGCTCGCCGATCCGAAGCCGGGCGAGACGGTGGTGGTCACGGCCGCGTCAGGCGCGGTTGGCAGCGTCGCTGGGCAGATCGCCAAGATCAAGGGCTGCCGCGTGATCGGTATCGCCGGCGGAGCGGACAAGTGCCGCTACGTGGTGGACGAACTCGGCTTCGATGCCTGCGTCGACCACCGCGCGCCCGACTTCGAACAGCAGCTTGCACAAGCGACTCCTGACTATGTTGACGTACTGTTCGAGAACGTCGGCGGACCCGTGTTCGATGCCGTGCTGCAGCGCATCGCAGACCATGCGCGAATCGCGCTGTGCGGCAACATCAGCCAGTACAACACGAAGGAACCGTACGGCGTGAAGGGCATGCGGCAACTGCTCATGCACCGCGTCGCTATCCATGCCTTCGTCATCGCGGATCACCGCGACTATTGGCCGACCGCGCTCGCCGACCTGTCCGTCTGGGTCAGGGAGGGCAGGATCCGGTTCAAGGAGGACATCTCCGTCGGCCTGCGCTCCGCGCCCGACGCGTTCATCCGCATGCTCACGGGCCGGAACTTCGGCAAGCAGCTCGTGCAGGTGGAGTGATCCGGTGCGGGCGGTGTGGTACGAGCAGCAGGGCGCGGCGCACGACGTGCTGCACTGCGGGCAGATGCCGACCCCCGTGCCCGCGCCGGGCGAAGTGCGCGTGCGGCTGGGCGCATCGGCCGTCAACCCGGCCGATGCCAATCGGCGGGCCGGACGGCTGCATTTGATGGAATACCCGCGCATCATTCCCAATAGCGATGGCGCTGGCGTGATCGATGCGGTTGGCCCGGGTGTCAACGCGGCGCGTGTCGGACAGCGCGTCTGGATCTGCTTTGGCCAACGCAGCAGGCCGTTCGGCACCGCCGCCGAATTCATATGTCTTGCCGAAGACCTGGCGTGCGAGCTTCCGGCGCACCTGAGCGACGAAGAGGGCGCATGCCTGGGCATTCCGTGCCTGACGGCGTACTGCGCATTGTTCGGGCAGGGCGCCATCGAAGGTGCCACCGTGCTCGTCACAGGTGGCGCCGGCGCAGTGGGTCATTACGCGATCCAGCTCGCCAAATGGGGCGGCGCCCGCGTGATCGCCACCGCGAGTTCACGCGCGAAGTTGGCGCATGCGACGCGCGCAGGGGCCGATGTTGTCATCGACTACACCGCGCCCAACGCGCTCGAGCAACTGCGGGACGCGGCCTGCAGCGGCGTGCAGCGCATCGTGGACGTCGATGCCGTGGCCAACACCGACCTCGTGCTTGGCGCGGCGGCCGAGGGCGCCACCTGGGTGACCTATGCCATCGGTGCGCAGGCAACCGCAGCGTTGCCCATGGCGCGGATCATTCGAGGCAACCTGAGGCTGCAGGGGCTCTACCTGTCGGGCCTGCATCCAAGCCGGCGGCACGAGGCGCAGTCAGGCGTATGCCGCTGGCTGGCAGACAGGCCGAATGCGATCCACACCGTTGACAGCGTCCATCCATTGCACGAGACAGCGCGGGCGCATCAGGCCGTGGAAGCCGGGACCAAGGTCGGTACCGTCGTCGTAAGTTGCGGCGACGCGGCACCACGTCACTGAGGGGTGACACGCACGCGGTGCATTGCCGACAGGAAATTCTCTTCAACCAAAGTCTTGCCACTCCACGAGGCCGACTTCAGCCGTCCGGCCTCAGGAGGGCGACAGCGAACCACTTCAAGGGTGACTCCGTGAATCTGATGCCAGCAACCCGTCGTGCCGCCATCGCGGCAGCCGTCTTCATGTCCGCATCGTTGGTGTTCGCTCAAGGCGACACCTGGCCGAGCCGGCCGATCACGATGATCGTGCCCTCCTCGGCAGGTTCGGGCACCGACCTCATGGCCCGTGAAATGGCCCACCGCCTCGGCATGGCGCTGGGACAGAGCATCGTGGTGGAGAACAAGGCTGGCGGCAGCGGAATCATCGGCACGCAGGCGGTGGTGCGCGCTGCGGCAGATGGCTACACCCTGCTCTACACGAACGCCACCAACATGGTCATGGCGCCCGCGCTGATGAAGTCGGTTCCCTATGACGTGACGAAGGACCTGGCGCCGGTCGCGCAGACGGCCGCCGGCGGCGTTTTCCTGCTGGTCAGCAACGACCTTCCGGCAAGGAATCTCAAGGAGCTCGTCGAACTGGTGAAGTCCAGTCCCGGCAAGTTCACCTTCGGCTCCTGGGCGGTGGGATCGTCTGGCCATATGACCATGGAATGGCTCAAGCGTCAGACTGGCATGAAGATCGACCACGTGCCTTACCGGCAAGTGCCGCAACTGCTCACGGAGCTGACCACGGGAACACTGAAGATCGGGTTCGCAGACCCTGCGGCTCCGCTGCCGTTCATGGAGTCCGGACGGTTGCGGGCCATCGCGGTGACGGGGACGGTGAGGCTGCCTCGCGCCGCCAGTGTCCCCACCTTCGCCGAGCAGGGCTATGCCTTCGAGCCGGTCGGCTGGTTCGGTGTGTTCGCCCCACCCGGAACCCCTGCTGCGATCGTCCAGCGCCTGAACACCGAGATCAACAAGATCCAACAGCAGCCCGACATGGTGGCGAAGGTCACTGCAATGAACATCGCACCGCCGCCGACGAAATCGCCCGACGCGTTTCGCTCGATGATGATCCAGGACCTGCAGATGTGGAAAAGGATCGTCGCGGACACCGGCATCACGGTCGACAACTGAACCGGACCGCCCGGGCCCGGCAAGCCATGGACTTGCCGGATCCCCTCCGGATTCCGGCAATCAGAACACGTGCCTAATGCCGATGTCGTAACCAGTGGATGACTGCGGGACCGGCGTGGAGCCGTTGATCGCCTTCGAGTAGAAACTCGGCCCGCCCACCGTCAGGTCGGCGCCATTCTTGTTGTCGATGCGCGCTACCGTGGCGTACAGGGCCGTGCGTGTCGACAGGTTGTGTACGTAGCCGAGGGCGTACTTCTCGGCCTTCGGATCTGGAGCGAACCCAGGAGCGACCTGTTTCGACGCCGTGACGTTGCTGTATTTCACTTGCGTATAGACGGCGCGAATCAGCCCGGGCCCGACTGGCACCGTCAACCCGACGAGCGCGCCGTTGGCACCCGGGCTGGTCAGGCCGAACGCGGCGGTGACCGGCGGGATGCCGGAGTAGTCGACCTTCATCTTGTTGTTCGAGTACTCCCCGTACAGCTTGACAGCGCCGAAGTCGTAAGAGGCACCGACGTTCCAGATGTCGAGACTCGTCGTCGAACCCACGAAGAACTGGTCCCCGATGGTGCTGCGCGCTCCTGCGAACGCGACATCGAGCGGGCCTTTGGCGTAGCCGAACCGACCGCCGACGTAGCGTCCGGAACGCTGGCTGTTCTGCACGTCCGGCGTCAGCGTGCCCGGGTCGTACTTGGTCGCTTCGTTGAAGGCATACATGACCTGACCGTAGAAGCCGCCCAGCGTCGGCGGCAGGAAGTAGCCCACGGAGTTGGAGGCACGCAGGTAATTGGCGTTGGCCCGGAAGCCGTTGGCCGCCTGACCCGGCGTGTTGAAGCCACTGGCGGTCGCAATGAGGTTGAGACCCACGCCGTTGGAGGTGAATGGGTCGAACACCGCGTCGTTCCAGAATGTCGGTGTGTAGTCTCTGCCGAGCCGGATTTCGCCCAAGACGCCCGACAGGCTCACCGTCGAGCGGCGATTGAAGGCGAGCGAGCCCGACGAGAAGCCCGCACCGGTGTCATTGAGCAAGCCCGCTTCGAGCCAGAAGCTCGCCGCGGCGCCGCCGCCGAGATCCTCCGTGCCGCGGAAGCCCACTCGGCTGCCCGTATAGCCTGAGCTGTTCTGCACCGTGCTGCCGGTCTTGATGGTGACGCCCAGTGGTGTCTCGGCCTTGTTCGAGTAGCTGCTGATCGTGGCGTCGACCACTCCGAACAGCGTGAGGGACGACTGCGCCGATGCGCCGTTGGCGGCGACAAGGACGGCCAAGGCGATGAGCGCCTTGTTCAGGGAAGGGGGTGGGTTGCACAGGACGTCGACGACGGCTCTGTATCGCATGATGTTGTCTCCTGCCTCAAGGTGATGGATTGCGGCCGATGTGGCGCGAAGAGACTCTATGGATGGGCGACGCGATCAGCTTGGCAAAGCGCGACACAGACTTTGCATTTCGTGCCGAGAGGCCAAGGCGAAGTGATCTGCGAGCTACAACACGCCGTCCTGCCTGAGGCCTGCGATCCGTCGGGCATCCATGTCCAGCAGTTCACCAAGCACCTTCTCGGTGTCCTGTGACAGCAGGGGTGGCCCTGCCCGCACGGGCAGTCGCTCGCCGTCCAGGCGATAGGGAGGCGCCATGACCTGAACCTGGCCGGCTTCGGGGTTCGGCATCCCGACTACCAGACCGGCCTCGGTGCTGCGCCGGGATTGCAGGGCCTCGAGCAGGCCAAGCACCTCGCCACAGGGAATGCCCGCGGCTGTCAGGCGTGCCAGCAGCAGTTCTCGGGGGCGCCGCCCGAGTTCGGCGCGCAATTCCGGCAGCAGCACGTGGCGGTTCCGCGCGCGACCGATATTGGTGGCGAAGCGTTCGTCGGCCGCAAGATCGGGCCGCTCGAGTACCTCCGTACAGAAGCGTTGGAACTGCGCGTTGTTGCCCACGGTGATGACTAAAGGGCCATCGGCGGCATCGAATACGCCATAGGGCACGATAGATGGATGGGCGTTGCCGTACTTGGGCGGATCTCCCCCCATGAGCAGCGCTTCCATGCCGTAGTAAGCCGTGATCATGAGGCCGCAGTCGTATAGCGCCATCTCCACATGTCGGCCCACGCCCGTGCGCTGTCGATCGAACAGGGCGGCAATGATGGCTTGGGTGGCGTACATGCCCGTGAACATGTCCACCGCGGCGACGCCGAACTTGAGCGGACCCTGGCCTTCTTCGCCGTTGAGCGCCATGAGGCCGGCCTCTCCCTGCACGACCAGGTCATACCCAGGGCGTGCGGCCTCGGGGCCATCGCTTCGATAGCCAGCGATGGAGCAATACACGAGCCCGGGGTTCAACGCCTTCAGTTCCTGATAGCCGAGTCCCATCCGGTCGATACCGCCGAACTTGAAGTTCTGGATCAGCACGTCGCTCTTCTCGGCCAGCATGCGCGCGATGCGTTGGCCTTCCGGCTTCTGCAGATCAATGCCGACGGACTGCTTGTTGCGGTTTGCGCTGTTGAAGTAAGCCGTGTTGCGCGAGCCCACGCGCAGTCCCCAATCGCGCGTGTCATCGCCACGGCCGGGGTGCTCGATCTTGATGACTTCGGCGCCCAGGTCGCCCAGCGCCTGCGCGCACATGGGGCCCGCCAGCACGCGTGAGAGATCGAGGACGCGCACGCCCTCCAGCGGCAAACGCACCGGCGGCTTGTTGGAGGCGTGCCTTGCCGCCTCGAGTGGTTTGGAATGCTCGTGCGTCATCTGTGATTTCCTTCTTGTGTTCTGTGCGGGTCTGGTCAACCTGGCGCGAGACGCAGCAGCGTCTTGTCGCCCGTGGCCATCTGCACGCTCTGGCGCAGCGCTTCGGGCGTGAGCAGTTCCTGCAAGGTGCATTCGCGCGCGTAGCGGCATGCGAAGGTGGATTTCAGTTCCGCTGCCACGCGTGCTTGCAGTTGTGCGCGGCGCTCCGGCGGAAGAGCGCGCCAGAACGAGAAGACAAGCCACCCGCCCAAGCCCCAGGCCATGCCCAGGCCGGGCGGCAGCGTGGTGTGCATGCGCTCCAGGTAGCCGTAGATGTAGATCTGCTTGTGGATCTGGCTGCCGTAGCGGTCGTAGGCCCGCCCCGCTTGTCGCGAAAGTGCGGCCTCCATGGCGTGGAGCAATTGGCCCGCCATTTCTCCGCCGCCCGTTGCATCAAAGGCGAGGCGCGTACCCGTTTCGGCCAGTGCGTCGGTCAGGCGTGGCACGAAGTCCTCCGCACTGCTGTCGACCACGTGGCGCGCGCCCAAGTCGTTCAGCAGCCTGGCTTGCTGCGGGCGGCGCACGATGCTGACCAGTGGCACGTCCTCCGCTTCGCACAGGCGCAGCAGCATTTGGCCCAGGTTGGACGCGGCGACGGTCAGGGCCATGGACTTGTGACCTTCGCGGCGAGCGGTTTCCAGCATGCCCAGGGCTGTGATCGGGTTGACGAATGCCGCCGCGCCATCGGTCGCGCTAGCGTTTGACGGCAAGGCAAGGCATTGGCTAGCCGCCGCGACGCGGTATTCGGCGTACATACCGCCACCCATCATGGCGACCTTGCGGCCCAGCAGGGCTCGCGCTTCCGGCGCGCTTCCTGTGGCCACCACGGTGCCTGCGCCCTCGTTGCCAACAGCTTGCGGTTGGCCCACGCGGCGCGCTTGCGCGGCCATGGCGCCCGGCGGCATGGGGGCAACCATGGCGGGCAGGCCATTCACGCGGGTGCGCTCCGCGCCGTGCAGGTCGGCGCCGCCCAGCAGCAATGTCATGTCGGACGGATTGAGCGGCGCGGCCTCCATGCTGACGAGCACCTGGTCGGGTTCGGCGATGCGAGGCGGTGCCATCTCGGCTAGCGAGAGTTCCAACTGGCCTTCGGGCCGAATCAGGGATTGCAATACGAGCATCCGTTGCTTCTGTTCCGTATTGGTTCCATTCAAAGGTGGCCCCACTTCAGCATGGAGAGCACCAGGCAGGCCAGAAGGACCGCTTCGCCGACCATCAGCATCGCAGGCTTAAGGCCCACGGTGACCATCGTGCAAAAAGGGGGCGGCCCCCTCAGGGCACGAGGATGGTGGAGCCGACCGTCTTGCGACCTTCCAGGGCACGATGCGCATCGGCCGCGTCTTCCAATGCGAATTCTTGCTGCGGCTCGCTGACGATGCGTCCGGCGAGCACGTGGTCAAAGAGCTCCCTGGCCATGTCCAGCATGTGCGGGCGCGGATGGATGTAGTGGAACATCGCGGGCCGCGTCATCCAGATGGAGCCCTTGGACGCGAGCAACTGAGAATCCACGATCACCGACCCCGAGGAAGTGCCATTGCTGATGAGCGAGCCGCGTGGTTGCAGGCAGTCGAGCGAGTCCATCAGCGTGTCCTTTCCCACCGAGTCGTAGACCACCTTCACGCCCTTGCCGTCGGTCAGCTCCTTGACACGCTGCACGATGTTTTCGCGCGAGGTCACGATGGTGTGCGTACAGCCGTTGGCCTTGGCAAGAGCCGCCTTCTCGTCGGTACTCACGGTACCGATCATTGTCACGCCCAAGGCGCGCGCCCACTGGCAGGCGATCAGGCCCACGCCGCCTGCCGCGGCGTGGTAGAGGATGGTTTCGCCGCCGTGCAGCGGATAGACCTGGCGGAACAGGTACTGCGCCGTCATCCCCTTCATCATCAGTGTGGCCGCGGTGCGGTCGCTGATGCCATCGGGCAGCGGGATCAGCACCGCGGCGGGCATCACGCGCACCTCGGAGTAAGCGCCCTGCGGACCGATGAGGTAGCCCACCCGGTCGCCGGGCTTGATGTCCGTCACATCGGGGCCAACCGCCTCGACCACCCCGACCGCATCGGATCCGAGGCCGTTGGGCAGATCGAGCGCATAGCGCCCCGCGCGGAAATAGGTGTCGATGAAGTTCAGCGCGATGAAGCTGTGGCGTACCCGCGCTTCGCCGGGGCCGGGTGCGGCGACTTCGACGTTCTCCACCTTCAGCACTTCCGGACCGCCGGTTTCGTAGAAGCGAACTGCTTTGACCATGGGATATCTCCTGCTTATGCCGAAAGTTCGGCGATGAATTCGAGTGCGCGCGGCCATGGGCCGAAGCCGGACGCGGGGTTGAGGTGACCCACTTCGCCCAGGTCCACCAAGCGGCTGCCCCAGGCGCGGGCCATCAGCTCGACCTGCGCGAAGCGCGCCAGTGGGTCATTGCGACTGGCGGCCACGATGCTGGGGAAGGGCAGGGCCCGCATCGGCACGGGGAGCCAGCCGCCATCCTTCAGGGCTTGGAGCGGCGGATAGCCCTCGGGCATTGGTTGGTCGAGTTCGGGTGGTGTGGCCAGCAGCGCGCCCTTCACGGGCCGGCGGGTTTGCGCGGCCCAATGCGCGAGCATCGGGCATCCGCCGCTGTGCGCCACGATCACGATCGGGCCGTCGATGGCCTGCGCTGCGTGTTCGATGGCCTCCACGCGCGCCGGGCGGTCCAGGCCCGCACCGGTGCGCCCCATGGGCGGTACGGTGCGAACCGCCGGCAGTTGCGCAGCCAGCAAGGTTTGCCAGTGCGCATCCACGTGGTCGCGCAGCCCGGGGACGATGAGGACGGTAGGTTGCATGTCAGTTCAGCTTGATACCGAAGGCCTTCACGATCTCGCCGTTGCGCTCGTATTCCGTGCGCACGTCCTCTGCGGCCTGTTCCAGCGAGCGCGTTTCCAGGATGGGCTCGAAGCCGGTGCTCGCGTAGCGCGCCCGCACGGCGGGCAAGGCGTTGATCTTGGTGAGCGTGGCGTGGATCTTTTCCAGTAGCGCGGGTGGCGTTTGCGACGAGGCAAACACGCCGCTCCAGTTGCTGAAGTTGAGCTCCGGGTAGCCGAGTTCCGCCATCGTGGGCACGTTGGGGTATTCGGGCATGCGGCTCTGGTAGGCCACGGCCAGCAGCTTGACCTTGCCCGCCGCGATCATCGGCTTCGATGTGACCGAGCCGTCGAACATCAGCGGGACCTGGTTGCCCATGAGTTGCGCCAGCGCAGGGGCGGAGCCGGCGAAGGCCACGTGCTCCATGTCCAGCCCAGCTTTCCTGTTCAGGATCGCGCTGGCGTAATGTGACGAGGTGCCGGGGCTGTAGGAGGCCACCGAAATCCTGCCCGGGTTGGCCTTGACGTAGGCAATGGCTTCCTTCGCGTCATTGGCAGGGAACTGAGGCGATGCGATGAACAGCATGTACGAGCGCGCCATCTCCGCGACGGGCTTCACGTCCTTGAGCGGGTCAAAGCCGCCCTTGACCACGTGCGGCGATTCCGTGAGCACGTTCGTCACGCTAACCAGAAGGACCTGGCCATCAGCAGGCTGCGAGAGCATGTACTTGATGGCGATCGCTCCGGCGGCGCCCGGTTTGTTTTCCACGATCACGGGCT
Organism: Variovorax sp. YR216; assembly: GCF_900107745.1. Taxonomy (GTDB): domain Bacteria; phylum Pseudomonadota; class Gammaproteobacteria; order Burkholderiales; family Burkholderiaceae_C; genus Variovorax. The sequence goes on from NZ_FNRO01000016.1 coordinate 21,168, forward strand.
GCTTGATCTCTTGCGAGAGCTGGTCGCTGATGATGCGGGCGAACACATCGATGGTGCCCCCGGGCGGCGCGGGTACGACGAGCTTGACGGGCTTGTCGGTGAAGGCCATCGCGCTACCTGCGCACAGCAAGGCCGCGGCGGCGACGAGGGAGAATCGTTGTTGCATGGCTTGTCTCCTCCGCAGGCTTTTCTATGCGGCCTTGCGCAGGAAGCCTTGCTGGCGGCCCGGCGCGTTGGGTGCAAAACCGTTGGCAGCCAGCGTCTCTGCCACCGTGTCGTAGAACACGCCGATGCGGCAGATCTCACGCGCCTGCTTCGCCGTGGCGATCGGACGACCCAGTTCGCCCGAAATGCGCACCAGCTGCTCGATCTGCTTGGCGGTGCCGATCTTGGCGGTACGCGTCTGGTTCCACAGGTTGTCTTCGGTGCCGGTGCGCACGTGCAGGCCCGCGGCGATGCCCCACATGTTGACGGGCAGCGTGTTGAGCACCGAACTCTCGACCGTGAGCACCGCGCCGTCGGGTACGCCGCGTACGAAGTTGGCCAGCGTGTAGAGATTGGGCGAATCCATGCCGCCGCCGATCGCCACCCAGTTCAGCACCAACGGGCCCTTGTAGACGCCACGGCGAATGAGGCGTTCCACGGACTCGAAGCTGTTCTGGTTGTAGCACTGGAATTCGCTCTGGATGCCTGCGGCAGTGAGGCGCCGGATATGTTCTTCGGCCCAGCCGGGTTGGGCGGGCACGGTCATTTCCTTGTAGGCATTGAAGACCACCGGGTCTTCCAGTGAGCTGCCTTGCACGTCCCGGTAGTCGAACTGCTCCAGGAAATTCATCTGCGAGGTATTGATGGTCACCGTCACCTGGTCGGGCTTCGGGTCCAGCTCGGCCAGCATGTGGCGTGTGTCGTCGCTGAGCCACTTGGCCGCCGCGCCGTCGGTCTCGGGCGCAAAGCTGATGGAGCCACCCACCTGGATGATCATGTCCGGCACACGGGCGCGCACGCCGGCAATCAGTTCGTTGAACTTGGACAGGCGCTTGCTGCCCTTGCCGTCGAGCTCGCGCACGTGCAGGTGCAAGACCGTCGCACCGGCGTTGTAGCAGTCCACTGCCATCTGGATCTGCTCTTCCATCGTCACCGCGATCTCGCCGGGAAAATCCGAGGGCACGTAGGAAGGCGCATAGGGCGCGGCGGTGATGATCAGCGGTTGCATGTTCTCGGGGAACAGGTGGCCGTCGAGGAAGTTCATGGTGTTTCTCCTTGGGGGTGGGAATTCAAGCCGTGGGCGTGCCGACGATTCCGGCGCGTTCCATCTTTCGGTGGCAGGGCGGGTAGTCCATCACCGCGTAGTGCTGTGTGGTGCGGTTGTCCCAGATGGCGACGTCGTTGGGCTTCCAGCGCCAGCGCACCTGGTATTCCGGAATGGCCGCCTGGCTGATGAGGTACTGGAGGAGTTGCGCCGCGCCTGGCGCGAAGTCCTGCCCCACGCGCACGTTGGCCGGGGTATGGAAGTTGGTGAAGTGCGTGGTAAAGCCGCACACGAAGAGGACCTTCTCGCCTGTCTCAGGATGGGTGCGCACCACGGGGTGTTCGGCGTCGGGGTACTGGGCGCGTAGTGCGTGGCGCTTCTCGATCGGCATCGCCGCACCGAAGGTGCATTCGATGCTGTGGCGTGCCCGCAGCGGCGCGATCAGGTCCTTGATGCGCTGGGGCAGCTTCTCGTAGGCCATCGCCATGTTGGACCACATCGTGTCGCCGCCCACCGGCGGGGACTCGATGCAGCGCAGCACCGCGCCCATGGACGGAGCCTCGCGCCAGGTGCCGTCGGCGTGCCACGAGTTTTCGTAGCGGTCGTTGGGGCTCTCGGGCGACTTGTAGATGCGTACCAGGCCCGGGTTGTCGGGATCGCTGCCGACCACGGGATGGTCTTCCAGGTCGCCGAGCCGGCGCGCAAAGGCCACGTGGTCTGCGCGAGCGATGTCCTGGCCGCGCAGGAACACGACCTTATGCTCAAGGAGGGCGGCCCTGATCTCGGCAAACAGGTCGGCGTCATGGGCCGCGTGGGCCAGGCTGACGCCTGAGACCTCAGCGCCGATGGCGCAGGTGAGCGGTTCGATACGCATCGTTGTCTCCTTCGTGGAATTGGGCGTGGATCTGTCGTCCCCGTAGGGGCAACTGTAGAAATGCGGGCATTCCCTTGCTTTGCATTTCATGCCACCGGCTGTACTCTTCGTGCCACTCGAAATCCCCCAGGAGATGGCCCCAGATGGTGACTTTGGTGCGTGCAGCGGCGCTGACCGGCTTTGCCGAGGTCATGCGCGCCTTGGGCGGTGACGCGGACAGGGCCCTGCGCCACGCGGGCTTGCGGCGCGCGCTCGTTCGGGAGCCCGACCAACTCATCGAGGCCGCGGTGGCTCAGCAACTGGTGGAAGACGCCGCGGAGGCCACGCAGTGCGACACCTTTGGCCTGCGAATGGCCGAATCGCGGCAGCTGTCGCACTTCGGCGTGGTCAGCCTCCTGCTGCTGCATCAGCCGACGTTGCGCCAGGCGTTGGTCACGCTGATCGCCTATTCCCACATGCTCAACGAGTCGCTCGCCATCCAGATGGAAGATGCGGGCAGCGTGGTCATCCTGCGCGAGGACATCGTGGCCTCGCGGCCCATGCGGCAGTCGGTGGACCTGGCGATCGGCGTGCTCTACCGCATGTGCGCGGCCTTGCTGCACGAGCGCTGGCGGCCTCTGCGCGTCTGCTTCGATCACTCGGCCCCGGGAGACCTGTCCGTGTACCAGCGGCTGTTCGCTTGCCCCGTGCAGTTCGATGCGGAGTTCAACGGCATCGTCTGCAAGGCGGCCGACCTGAATGAACCCAACCCCCTCGCCGACCCGGCACTTGCGCGATACGCCAAAACGCTTGTGGACGCCCAGATGAGCGCCCGCGACGCCAGCACCGGTCAGCAGGTGCGCCGCGCCATCTACCTGCTGCTGCCCTCGGGTCGTGCGACATGTGCGGATGTGGCGCAGGGGCTGGGCCGCAGCATGCGTACGCTGCAGCGCTCGCTGGACGCCGAGGGACTGTCGTTCACGTCGCTGCTCGACCAGGTACGTCAAGATCTCGTGCAACGCTACCTGGCCAACCCGCACTACGACATGGGGCAGATAGCGGCCATGCTGGGCTACGGCAGCCATAGCGCCTTCACGCGGTGGTTCGGTGCACAGTTCGGCTGTGCGCCGCAGGAGTGGCGCAACACGAAGCGCAGGCGATGACGAAGCCGTTGGGCAGCCTCATCCGCAGCGCCAGCCTGAGTGGGTACTCGGACTTGGTGCGCGCACTCGGCGGCGACCCGCAGGTGCTGCTGCGCAAGGTGGGCCTGTCGGCCCGACTGCTGCAGGATCCCGAGGCATTGATCCCCAACAACGCAGTGCGCGAGGCGCTGGAGCTTGCGGCCCGCGCCACGGGCGCTGAAGACTTCGCCCTGCGGCTGGCGGCGCGAAGGTCCTTGTCCAACCTCGGACCGGTCAGCCTGGTGCTGCGCGAGGCGGCCACCCCGCGCGAAGCGCTGGAAACGCTGTGCCGCTACCGCAAGTTGCTCAACGCTTCGCTGATCACGCGCATCGAGGACCAGGGAGGCCACACCGTCATCCGCGATGACCTTCTGCCCATTTCCGGCCTGGCGACGCGCCAGTCCATGGAACTGGCCGTGGGCGTGTTGTTCCGCATCCTCACAGAACTGATCGGCCCCGGCTGGCGCCCGCGCAAGGTGTGCTTCACCCACGCGCCACCCGCCGACGCGGCGGCGCACCGGGCGTTCTTTGGTTGCAGGGTGCTGTTCGACCAGCCATTCAACGGTATCGTCTGCGCGGCAGCCGATCTGCGGCAGGCGCGCGGAATGCAGGACCCTGGCATCGCGCGGTTTGCCCGCGACTACCTGGAATCGGCCTTGCGGAAGCGGGGCAACCGCGCCAGTGAAACCTGCCGCGAACTCATCCAGGTCCTGTTGCCCGGGGGGCGTTGCACGGCGGATGCAGTGGCTCGCCATTTGCGCTTGGACCGGCGCACGCTGCACCGCCACCTCGACGCGGAGGGGCTGAGTTTCAGCGCACTGCTGGACGACGTGCGGCGCGAACTGGCGGTGCGCCACCTGCGCGGCAGCACCATGCCCGTGTCGGAAATAGCCCACCTGCTGGGGTACTCCGCACCCAGCGGCTTCAGTCATTGGTTCCGGGCGCACTTCGGTTGCAGCGTGACGCAGTGGCGCAAACAGGCCACTGGCTAACCGCGGGCTGATGCAAGTCAGCCGAGAGCGTCGTGGGCTGCGTCATGCAGCTCAGAACGCGACGGACTCGCGGCCCTTGAGTCGCAACATGGCGCGCGCCTCGTCAGGCGTGGCCACTTCCAGGTTCAGCGACTCCAGCACCGCGACGATGCGCCGCACCTGCTGCGCGTTGGAAGTGGCCAGCTTGCCTGGCCCATCCCACAGCGAATCCTCCAGCCCCACGCGCACATTGCCGCCCATCGCGGCGGCCATGGATGAGATCGGGATCTGGCTGCGCCCTGCGCCCAGGACCGACCAGTAGTAGTCCTTGCCGAATAGCCGTTCCGCCGTGCGGCGCATGTGCATCACGTCGTCAGGATGCGTGCCGATCCCGCCCAGCAGACCGAACACGGTCTGGAGGAAAAACGGTGGCTTGAGGATGCCCCGATCGACGAAGTGCGCCGCAGTGTAGAGGTGACTGGTGTCGTAGCACTCGATCTCGAAGCGGGTGCCGTTGTCCTCACAGGACTCGAGGATGTAGCGAATCTCCTTGAACGTGTTACGGAACACCCGGTCTTCGGAGCCTTCGAGGTAGGGGCGCTCCCAGTCGTGCAGGAACTCCTTGTACCGCCCGAGCATGGGGTACAGGCCGAAGTTCATCGACCCCATGTTCAGCGACGCCACCTCGGGCTTGAGTTGCAGTGCAGGCTGCAGGCGCTCTTCCACGAGCATGTTCGGTGCACCGCCCGTGGTGAGGTTGATCACCACGTCCGAGCGCTCCGCAATGGCGGGCAGAAACGCGCGGAACAGGGCAGGGTCCTGCGAGGGCTGACCGTTCTCGGGGTTGCGCGCGTGCAGGTGGACGATGGATGCCCCCGCCTGCGCGGCGGCAATGGCCTCGCGAGCGATCTCGTCCGCCGTGATCGGCAGGTGCGGCGACATCGTCGGCGTGTGGATCGCACCTGTGATCGCGCAGGTCACGATGACTTTGTCCTGGGGTGCGGCCATGGCGGTGACTCCGTTCAGGCTGTGAACACTTTGCGCAGGAAGCCCTGGTTGCCTCCGTTGCGGTTGGGCGCAAAGCCATTGGCGGCCAGCGACTGTTCCACGGTGTCGTAGAACACGCCGATCCTGCTGATCTCGCGCGCTTCCTTCGCGGTGGCAATCGGGCGGCCGAATTCTTCGGAGATGCGCACCAGTTGCTCGATCTGCGAGACCGTGCTGGCCTTGGCGCTGCGCTTCTGATTCCACAGGCAGTCCTCGGTGCCGCAGCGCACGTGCAGGCCCGCGGCAATGCCCCACATGTTCACGGGCAGCACGTTTCGCACGTTGCTCTCCACGGTGAGAACCGCGCCATCGGGCACGGCGCGCACGAAGTTGGCCAGGCTGTAGAGGCTGGGCGCATCCATGCCGCCGCCGATCGCCACCCAGTTCATCACCAGCGGGCCCTTGTAGACGCCCTTGCGCATAAGGCGCTCGACCGACTCGAAGCTGTTGATGTTGTAGCACTGGAACGCGCTCTGGATGCCCGCCTTGGTCAGGCGGCGGATGTGCTCTTCCACCCAGCCGGGCTGAGCGGGCACTGTCATTTCCTTGTAGGCGTTGAAGATGGACGGGATCTGGCGCGAGGTGCCTTCGAAGTCCGCGTCCTCGGCCTGTTCGGTCACGTTCATCTGCGAGGTGTTGACCGTTACCGTCACCTGATCCGGCACCGGCTCCAGCTCGGCCAGCATGTGGCGTGTGTCGTCGCTGAGCCACTTGGCCGCTGCGCCTTCGGTCTCGGGCGCGAAGCTGATGGATCCGCCCACCTGGATGATCATCTCCGGCACGGCCTTGCGCACACCCGCGATCAGTTCATTGAACTTGGACAGGCGCTTGCTGCCCTTGCCGTCGAGCTCGCGCACATGCAAATGCAGCACCGTCGCGCCGGCGTTGTAGCAGTCCACGGCCTTCTGGATCTGCTCCTCCATGGTGACCGGGATGTCTTCGGGAAAGTCGGAAGGCAGCCAGCCCGGTGCATAGGGCGCGGCGGTGATGATCAGGGGTTGCTGGTTCTCGGGGAACAGGTGGCCGTCTAGGAAATTCATGGCTGCACTCCAATGGAAAGACTTGAATGAAATCGGATTCAGTAGGGGATGTCGCCGACGATCCCGGCGCGTTCCATCTTGCGTGGCGCGGGGAAGTAGTCGTTGCAGGCGTAGTGCTGCGTGCTGCGGTTGTCCCAGACGACGATGTCGCCCGGCTTCCATGACCAGCGCACCTGGTATTCGGGAATGCTCGCGCGGCTGGTCAGGTAGTTCAGCAGCAGCGATGCGCCGGGTGACTTGTCGATGCCGTGGCGCACGTTCTCGGGGGTGCTCCAGTTCACGAAGTGCGACGTGAAGCCCGCACCTACGAACAGCACCTTCTCGCCCGTTTCCGGGTGGGTGCGCACCACCGGGTGTTCAGCAGCGGGGTGCTCCTGCACGAGCTTGGCGCGCGCATCGGGCGTCATCACCGCGCCGAAGCTGTGCTCGATGCTGGCCTTGGCGCGCAAGGGGGCGATCTGCGACTTGACGTAGTCCGGCAGTTCTTCGTATGCCTTCACCATGTTGACCCAGATGGTGTCGCCCCCGATCTCCGGGCACTCGATGCAGCGCAGCACCGCACCCATGGCGGGATTGGGCCTCCACAGTCCGTCGCAGTGGTAGACGTTCTCGTAGCTGTGCGGGTTGTCGCTGCGGTAGATGCGCACCAGGCCGGGATGGTCGGGATCGCTGCCGACCACCGGGTGGTCTTCCAGCGGACCGAAGCAGCGCGCGAAGGCCACATGCTCTGCGCGGGTGATGTCCTGTCCGCGAAAGAACAGCACGCGATGTTTGAGCAGCAGGTCCTTGATCGGCGCGAACTGCGCCGGGTCGCGTGATGCTTCGCCCAGGTGGACTTCATTGATCTCGGCGCCGATGGTGGGGGTGAGTTGCCGGACTTTCATCGCCGAATCTCCATCACATCTTGATCTCGTACTTGCGGACGATCGCCGCGTTGCGCTCGGACATCTCGCGCGTGTCGCGCTTCAGTGCGGCGGTGTCGGTCTGGATCTCAGGCTCCAGGCCGACGTCCAGCAACTTCTGGTGCACGCCGGGTGCGCTGGCTGCCTTGGTCACAGCCTTCTGAATCTGGGCCAGCAGCTCGGGCTTGAGCTTGGGTGAGCCGATCATTCCCACCCAGCCCACGAACTGGATTTCGGGATAGCCCAGTTCCGTCATCGTGGGAACGTCAGGCAGATGCTGCGAACGCTTGGCTCCCGAGAAGCCATAGGCGCGCAGCTTGCCCGCCTTGATCAGCGGCACGGAGGTGAGCATGCCGTCGAACATCATGTCCACCTGACCGCCCAGCACGTGTTGCAACGCCGGAGGAGAGCCTTGATAGCCTACGTGCTGAAAGTCCAGTCCGGCCTTGTCGCTGAGGATCAGCCCCGCGTAGTGCGAGACAGTGCCGGGGCTGTAGCTGGCATAGGTGCCGCTTCCCTTTCGCGTCTGCAGATAAGCCAGCAGACTTTTGAAGTCCGTCGCCGGAACCTTGGCGGAGGTGACCAGCACCACGCCCGAACGCGCGAGCGAGGCAATGGGCAGCACGTCCTTGAGCGGGTCATAGGGCGGCTTCATCACATGCGGAATCTCGGCCAGTGCATTGCTCGCCGTAATCGCAAGCGTGTGGCCATCAGGGGGCGCCTGCAGCATGGCCTGGATCCCGATCGCCGCGCCCGCGCCGGGCTTGTTCTCCACCACGACGGGCTGGCCCAGGTCGCTGGACAGCTGCTGCCCCACTACGCGGGCCACGATGTCCATGGTGCCGCCCGGCGGTGCGGCAACGATGAGCTTGATCGGTTTGTCTGGCCAGGCCCAGGCGCTGCAGGCCAGGGCCATTCCCAGTGCTGCTGCAGCGGCGCGAACGTGTTGTTGCATCGCGATGTCTCCATTGTGGTGGGCGCAAGTTTGTGCCCTCAGGCCGTCCTGCGGCTTGTGAATTTGGGACATCAACTTGCGAACTTGGGACATTTGACTGCTGGCGCGAAAAGCAAAATGAATGACATGGAAAGCAAAGCAAGGCCCCGGCAGCAACGCGATGATGGATCGTCTGGTTTCGAGAATGCTTTCACGTGCATGAGAGGATGAAGTCCACATGAGAAAGGCCACCAAGTCTTTGTCCAAGGTGATCGGGCGCGTGGTGCTCACGGCGTTCGAGGCCACCCGCCTCATCGCAAGCGACATGCGCCATGCCGTGCATCTCGAACTCGCGCAACACGTTCACGATGGCAGTCTTGGCCGGACCATGCTGCAAGACGCCCCTCCTGCGCGAGTAACCTCATCTCGTATCACCAAGGAAGAATCTGACCCATGAACGGCGCGAAGAGTTTGGTACGAACCCTGTTGGCTTCTGGCGTAGACACCTGCTTTGCCAATCCCGGCACCAGCGAGATGCACTTCGTGGCGGCGCTGGACCAAGTGCCGGGCATGAACTGCGTACTGGGTCTGCAAGAGAACATCGTGACCGGGATGGCCGATGGCTACTTTCGTATCGCCGGCAAGCCCGCTTGTACGCTGCTTCACTGCGGGCCGGGACTGGCCAACGGCATGGCCAATCTGCACAACGCGCGCCGTGCACGCAGCGGCATCGTCAATATCGTGGGGGATCAGGCCACGTTCCATCGCCCTTTCGATGCGGCGTTGACTGCCGACACCACTGGCATGGCGCGAACCGTGTCGTCATGGGTGCGGACCAGCACCCGTTCAGCCGACCTCGGCCGCGATGCAGCGGAGGCGGTCCGCGCGGCGCGTGTCGTTCCGGGGCAGGTTGCCACTTTGATCCTGCCCGCTGACGTGTCGTGGGAAGAGGGCGGTGTGGTGAGCGCGCCGATCGAAGCCCCACAGCCCCCCGGCATCGATGGCGGCGCAATTGAAGGCGCGGCGCGTATGCTGCGCACCCAAAGCGACGTGCTGATCCTGTTGGACGGCCCCGCTGCGCTGAGCGAAGCGCAGGCCCTGGCCTGGCGCGTGGCCTGCGCCACCGGCGCGTCGCTGATGAACAGCTATATGGCCGCGCACGTTTCGCGTGGCCGAGGCCGTGTGCCCGTTGAGCGGGTGCCGTACGCCATGGGCAAGGCTCTCGAGGCGCTGGAGCGGTTCAGGCACGTCATTCTGGTCAATGCGGAACCGCCCGTGGGCTTCTTCGGCTACCCCGGCATGCCATCGGTACAGCATCATCCCCAAACTCAATTCCACGTGCTCTCGCGGCCAGACCAGGATCCTGTCGAAGCCTTGCAAGGTTTGGTGCGGGCGCTCAATGCTCCGCAGGCGGCCGTCCCCGACCCGGGCCCGCGCCCCGAACCGGTACGCGGCGCGCCGACGCCGGAGGGATTGGCGCAGACGCTCGCGGCGCTGATGCCTGATGACGCGATCGTGTCCGACGAGAGCGTGTCCTACGGTCGGGGCTTCTACCCGTTGACGCATGCCGCACCGCCCCATGACTGGCTGCACCTCGTGGGCGGCGCCATTGGCGCCGGCATGCCCATGGCCACCGGCGCGGCGATCGCCGCCGGAAAGCGGCGCCGTGTGATCAATCTGCAGGCCGACGGCTCCGCCATGTACACACTGCAATCGTTGTGGACGCAGGCGCGCGAGCGGTTACCCGTTACGACCGTCCTGCTCAACAATCGCAAGTACAACATCCTGATCGGCGAGTACACGAGCGTGGGCGCCATCCCTGGACCCACGGCCATGAGCATGCTGGACCTGGGCAACCCGTCGCTCGACTGGGTTCGATTGGCCAAGGGCATGGGCGTTGAAGCCGCTTGCGCGACGACCTTGGACGAATGCGCGGATCTGATGACGAGCAGCTTTGGCATGAGCGCGCCGTTCCTGATCGAACTCATGGTCTGAACTGGCGGCGTATCAAGCCGTCGAAGACTGAAACTTAGGGCAAGCTGGCGCAGAGGAATTTCGAGTTGCAAGGATGATCCGACCCTTGTGCGACCACCGCGTGCGACTACCGTCCCTTTCTGCAGGCCGCTACGCCGTGTGCCATCTTCAACGTGTTTGTGCGGCACTCAATGGGAACGCGCTGTCTGGGGCCGAGAGCCTGCTGCTCTGCAAGCTTCAGCGAGCGGGCCAATCCAGCCGACGCTTCAAGTACTCCCAAGAGCTGACGCCGAGCGAGTACCGGGAGTCCTCCCAGGTGCCACGTCAGGCGGGGCCGGCCCCTTGCGCCTCGCCCGCTCGATTCGGTGGTAGACGATTTGAATGGGGGCGTCACGAACGACCGAAGGGCACCCAAGGTGCAGTCATCCGCATCGGCCGGGTCGGAAGACCGCTTTCGCTGCGATCGCGCCGATGAACGCTTCACAGCGAGCTTCTGAAGCGAGCGTCGAGTTGCGTCTGGGCCGCCGGTGGGGGAGCGGATTACCTTGTTGTTGTGTCAGTTCATATTCAAGCCAAAGGTGCGCGAACCTAGCGCGACCTTCCAGTACGACTCGCGTTGGATTACCTCCCTGCGCGGTGTGCTCGCCGGAAGCGTCTCGAGGAGCGTGAATCGCAGATCCAGCTCGCGCCCAGGTCCCGTCGCGAGCACATCGGCGAGCATCCTGTTGCCTCCGTGACCCGTGGTCGCATAGTTTGTCCAGCGCTGGAGTAGCCCTTGGGCACCTGACGCTGATCCGACGTAGTGCTGCCCACCGCGCTCGTCTGTGATCAGGTAGATTCCGGTCACGCTGGCCAATTCTTGCTGCCATGTTGCATCTCGTAGTGCCATGCGGAGTTCCGCCATCACCAGCGAGGCACCTGCAAGCCCTGGAAATGGAATCGCCGATTCCACTTGCGCCGTGATTGCGTATCCGCGACCCACCCTTGTGTGGAATTCACCATCGACTTGTTCACACGGATTTGGCGTTGCGCCGCGCGTCCGAGCGGCCTTGGGAGGACGTAGGACACGACGCCACGCCAGCTCTCTGCCGGTCCATTCGATTTCCAGCCTTAGACGCAGATGCGCAAGCAGATCGAGCTCGCACAGGTCGTGGTAGTAGCCGCCCCAATCTTCCGTTAGTGGCTCGAAGCTTCCCTCGAGCAGCCCCTGGCGAATTGCCTCGCCGGCGGGCACAACGCCTTCAACACGCCAAATGCCCAGAAGGAGCGCGTGGCCAGGTCGGTTGCCGTGAAAGGCAATGAGAAGACTTCCTACAGGCATCGTTCTGCGCTGCATCGCCTGATACAAGGTCAACGCGCGGGTGCCGATGTACTTGACTAGGGGGTATCGCTTGTCCTTGTGGCGCATCAGCGTTACCTGTTGAGCGTGGAGGTCGACGCCGCTCGCCTTTAGGAGGTCAAGTAGATCTTCATTCATTGCGCGCGACTGTAGCGAAAATGGCTCATGTCGAGGCAACGCTAAGATCCGGAAGACCATGAAGAGCGCACTTTTTGTCGATTTCGACAACGTCTTTTCTCTGCTCCGTCAGCTGCAACCCAGCGCCGCGGAACAGTTCGCCCGCCACCCCGACGTTTGGATCCACTGGTTGACTCACTCGTTCGCCATGCCCGAACCCCATGCAGAGGGTGAGCGTCGCCGCCTCTTAGTCAGAAGGTGCTACCTGAACCCAAATTGGTACCAAGTCTACCGACACGCTTTTTTGCGGGCCGGGTTTGAGATTGTCGACTGTCCTCCGGTAACGAGCCAAGGGAAGACGAGCACCGATATTCACTTGGTCCTGGATGCAGTGGATCTTCTGCAGCACGGTACGCACTATGACGAGTTCATTGTGTTTTCCGCCGACGCCGACTTCACTCCGCTATTGCGCAAGCTTCGGCGCCATGACCGTCGCACAACCGTGCTGGCGATTGGCTTTCCTTCGGCGGCGTACCAGGCGTCGGCGGACCTCCTCATTCCTGAGCGCTTGTTTGTCGGCGAGGCCCTCTATCCCGCGCAGGCCAATGTTGACTCAGGGCCTTTGACGGGGCACGAGCAGAAGGGTTCCGACCGCGTCTTGAATGATCGCCCGTCGCCCGCGCTTGTCGGTCCGCCCGCATCGGCTCCAACAACGTCTCAGGCGCCGACAGCCCCAAGATCGGCTAGGCCAGCGACCGCAAGCGAATTGTCGGAGATAGCCAATCGGATCTGGCAAACCGTCGACGAATCTGTTTCGCCTGTGAACGGTGGTCCGCTGGCATCCCGCCTGAAGGCTGAATTTCCAGAAGCACTCGAGAACTGGAATGGTTCCGGTGGCTTCCGACCATTCCTTACGTCCTTAAACCTAGCGCGCCTCGTATGGCTGGGCGGATCTGGCGGCCGGCTGCTGGACCCCGCTCGTCACGAGGTAGAGGGGAGGTCGACACAGGACGAGCCGGATTCGCCATGGGGAGGAGAAGGCGAAATCTTTCCGGTGGTGAAAGAAGTGTGTTCCCTCACCAAGGCACCAATGCTTGCGCCCACGGAGCTGAGGCAGGTTCTCAAGGCGCTCAGCACCGAACTCGCAGAAGGTTCCTTCCAGCCAAGCACAACCGCCGCGCAGGTTTGTTCTCGCTGCCTCTCGTCGACTGGCCTGCGTGTGCGCCAGCGAGACGTGGCTTTCCTTATCAAGGGCATGCAGCTGAACGGGCATGTATTCGGCCAAGGCCAGGACGACGTAGTTACGTTGGGGTCTCGACTCGTCGATCAAGTCCTGTTCCTTTGCGCGCGAGAACAGTTGGTTCTTGATGAAGCCGAAGTTGCCGCTGTTCGACTCTGGGTTACCGGAGAGGGTGCGCCTGCGAAGGTGCCAGCAAGCGACTGAGCCCTTTGGGACTCGATGCTTCGAAGGCTCAGGTGGAATTCTGGCGAAGTGCTCGACTTCTGGCTGTCGATGAAGGTGCAGCCGTGATTGTCTGAAGAGCAACGGGATGCAGTCATCATCCCGTGGCCAGTCGAACGTCGGCTTTCGCTGCGATGCGTGCACCATGCTGCCGGACTAAGCAAAGGTTGGCCTACTTCGCTCACACAATCTTCTGTACTGGGAACTAGGCAGACTGACGAGTTGGTCCACTGCCTACCGCAGCACTCAGATGCGCTAGATAGGCACGGAGCTGTTGCCCTAGAGGATCGGCCAGACTTCCGTTCAGATGTACGCACAACTCATCGTTGGACTGGAGGCCACCCAATGTGATGTTCGCCGAACCGATGACGGCGCTGAAGTTGCTTTCCGATTCGAAGTAGTACAGCTTGGTGTGAAGCGCAACTTTGGTGCAGGCCACGAAGATCCCGACACCAGGAATTGCGCGCAGGTCGACCAACTCTGATTCTGGCGTGGTTCGTTGTTCGGTATAGATAGTGATGCTCGCGCCGTTGCGAATGGCCTTCGTGATTGAGGGTACAAGCAGGGCGGCCCCTTTGCGCTTTATCCAACCGGAACACAGGGTAGACCTCTTCGATGAAGCGATGAGGTCAGCCAAGACTGTGGCGTTGGTTGGGCGTTGAAAATTGGTGATCAGTTCCATTCGACCAATTGTCCAGCGGACTGCTGTCAGTTGGCTTCATGGCTCACATGGGTCCAAACGTGTCGACAGGTTTGACCAGAAGAGCGGTAGTTGGCGAACACCTTGTCAACCAGCCGCTTTCACGACCTGCCTGCCGGTGCCGCAGCGATGCTGGGCTGCACATTTTTCGTGAAGCATTTCACGATTCATGGCGCTACGAGCGCGCGCCTGTAAATTAGAACGGCCTTCGTTTGAATACCCCTATGAGACTGGCCGGCCGTTCTTGCGTGAAGCCTCTGCTTCGCTCGTCCCATGGGCTATCTCGCTCAACTACGCCCAAAGCGTGATCATCAGCTTCATCAATCCAAAGGATTCCTCTTGAGTACGTTTGCACGAAAGTTTTCTCTGACATCCCTGGAAGAAAACCCCCCCGTCTGGTGGGCAGCCCTTCTCAAGCAGTGGGCACCGAGCGGCAGTCAGGGTGAAGATGGCCTGCGCTTCGCAGTTCGAAACAACTCCTGCAACTTCTATATCCGGGGCCAGTCGGTTGGCCTAATCGACCATGATCAGCAGTTGAAGCCGCGTCTGCTCGTCAGCAGGAAGTACGTAGACCAGACAGCCACCATCGACGATCCCGTTCTGTATGGCGCCGATGACGCGCCCGATCTCGCTGCGATAGTTGAGGTGGCAAAGACCAAGTGCGACAAGGAGAAATCTGTTGTGGACCGCCTGGTTGGCAGCAATATCGATGTCATCGATCTGGAAATGGGCTTGCCTGCCAGCTACCTCGGTTGGTCCAGCAGCCGCAGAATCGATCTTGTCAGCCTTGAACGCCGTGACGGCAAGATCCTCCTTGTTTTCTGGGAGGTAAAACTGGTAGACGACGGGCGGCTCGTCTCACAAACCAGACCCAAGGTCCTCGATCAGATGGAGCGATACACGCATTTTCTGAGAGAGGCCAGCGAACACATTGTCAAGGCCTATGCCAATGCGTGCGCCACCCTAGCCGCCGTTCACACTGCCGCCAAGGCGCTGCGCCCAGATATAGCGCCCTTGTCCGGTTTACTTTCCGAGGTCGTCGCGAATCCCGCAGTACTGGCCATAGACGGTGCCCCGCGCCTGCTGGTCTTCGGTGAGGCGGACAAACGCAAGCGAGGCCACCTCGAAAAACTGGCTCGAGAATTTCCACTCTTGCACATTGAGTCAGAGGAATCCTCACTTCAACTCCGGTTCGTTGCCGTGGAAGGGTCTTGATGGCAGTGCAACTGACAGTCCACCGCGCCACGCAGGAAATCGGCGGGAACTGCATCGAGCTTTGCGCCAGCAACGGCGATCGCATCTTTCTTGATGTGGGGCGTCCATTGCATGCTGGAAACGATCAACAGGACTTGCTTCCCGCTACGGTGGATCGCAGCCGGTGCGCCACGGCGGTGATCATCTCCCATCCGCACCAGGACCACTACGGTCTGCTGAACGAGTTGTCCCTCGACTGGCCCGTGTACTGCGGAAAGGCCACCGAACAACTCATTCAGATGACCGGCGCCATCACCGGGAGCACGCTTGGGCATTCCTTTCATACATGGGCAAGCGGCCAGCCCTTCATGGTGGGCTCGTTCAGGATCACACCGTTTCTCACTGACCACTCGGCTTTCGACGCGCACATGCTGCTCATCGAGATCGAGGGCAAGCGCCTTCTCTACACCGGCGACTTCCGCGCCCATGGGCGAAAGGCCTCTTTGGTCGAGGCCTTCATGGACGCGCCGCCGCCCGATCTCGATGTGCTCCTTATGGAAGGCACCAACCTGGGCAGCGACAAGCCCTGTACCCCCGAGTCCGCCCTAGAAGACGATTTCCGCGATCTCTTTGCCCGCACGGCGGGGCGCGTGTTTGTCGTCTGGTCAGCGCAAAACATTGACCGGACGGTGACGCTGTACCGGGCATGTCTGAAGGCCGGAAGAACCTTGGTAATCGACCTGTACACCGCCGAAGTGCTGAACATGTTGGCGAAATACGGGAAAATTCCTCAACCGGATTGGAAGCAGATCAACGTCGTGATCACGAGTGCCTTTGCCCGCATGTATCGCAACACCGGTCGAAGCGATTTCGTGGAGCGGATGGCTAGGAACGGCATTGCTGCCCGCGCGCTAGCGGGTACGCCGGGCAAATGGGTCGTGATGCTACGCGCGTCGCTGATGCGCGATTTCGTTCGCGCCGGCATCGAGCCTTGTGCCGACGACGCCTGGTCGTGGTCCATGTGGCGCGGCTATCTCACGCAGCCAGATGGGAAATCTATTAGCGCCTGGTTCACCAATGGGGGCACACCTGCGTGCCATATCCATTCGAGCGGTCATGCCAGCGCTTCGGACTTGCGCGCGTTCGCCAATGCAATGCGCCCGGCCGCGCTCGTTCCCATCCACGGCGAGGCTTGGGACAGAGATGCCGAGGGCTTTCCGCCGATCAAGCGGATTCTGGATGGCGAGCTCCTGCTGATCTGAAGGGTGGGCGAAGCCGTCGTGCGCAAGCGACACAGCCGCGACCGAGGCGCCGGGCTGCTGGCACTCGGCGATGACCATCGACTTGAACTCCGGGGGCGTGCCTGCGCCGAAGCTGCTGTGAATTGGGATTCATTAGGTGCCCACCAAATCAAGAGGTGGGCACCATCCTCACGGCCTCGTCACCGAGCGGCAAGATGGAATCGCCAGACGCTCACGAAGCCGTGTCTCCGGCGATACCGCAACCGGCACCTTCGTGATGTCGAGCAGCGACAACGGGGTGGGGCAGGGGAGGACTGAAGAGCGGGAGCTTGCGGTCGTTCGCGTCCAGCAGGCGAAAGGTCCGCAAACGCTGCGACCCGGGCAGGGCGGTTCCGCTTGCTTAGTGCCGGGTCCATCGGTTCCACGGATCCGAGCCGGATTTGTCGCGAACGTCCTCTCGGTATCCGGTTGGCGTCAGCTGATGCCGGTGAAGCGACGTTCATCGCCGGGCAGCGAAATCCACCTCAGATCCCGTACAAGGTGATCAGGAACAGCGCGAAGCGGTAGCCCAGCGCGATGACGCCTACCGCCAGCGCCAGAATGACCGCCTGAAGCACCCGGACACCACCCTTCGCCCCATAGACCCGCCCGATTGACGCGTACAGATAGAGCGCACACGCCGCGAGGTTCGCGACGCTGAGCACGTTGTCAACGACCGGCGTGTCTAGGCCTCCGAGCCCCGACCACTCGCACGCTTTGGCCGCCAAGAGGGCGAGGCAGAACACGAGCAGTAGGAACGTGTAGAGGTGGAGGGAAAAGACGATGTGCAGCATGAGTGGCTTGCCCTTGCGGAAGAAAATCAGTGGGAGGAGGGCGCTGAACGGGACCGTCATGAGCACAATGAGCGACTTGGCGTTCAATACGACCGCGCGATCGAAGATTGGCGTGTAGGTGTCGATCGAAGTTCTGGTCACCTCCAGCCGGTTGGACAAAAGCGCTTGGGCAAGTTCGCTCCAATCTTGTTGGTGGAGGTGGGAGTGCAGGGACGAACTGAAGACGTTGATGCCAGTCAAGGACTGGAGGAAAAAGAAGATCACGTTGGCAACGAGGAAGAGCTGGAACGGCGCGACGTAAGGTTTGCGCCTGCCTTCCGTCCAAGCGAGCGTCAGGTCACCCGGGTACAGGAGGAGACGGCGTGCCGTACGCAGCACGCGCGCGTCGATGCTGGTGAAGGCGTGCGAGAGCTTCTCGGCAATTCCGCGCAGCGTCAGGTCAATCGGCTTGAGTGGCTCTTCGCCGCACAGGGGACAGAAGGGCGTCAGCACGCCGGTCTTGCACGTGGGACAGGTCCAGGGCGCGGGCTCGGCCATAGCATCGCTCCGTTGCAGTCTTGCTTCATTGTCGTCCTGGACGCCGATGAACGGAGGATGTGTGAATGCCTCCAGGCTGACCTTCGTGAGAGCCGGCTCCTGGCCGGGCTGGACAGCAGCAGGAGTCCGGCGAACACGGGCTGCAGGTCGGCAAAGTTGATTGGACCAATCCGCCGTGGCCTGTACATCAGCCGTTGGTGCCTCTAGACTAAAAGCCAAAATGACACTTTCCGGCGTCACGCGCGAACGACTGAGGCGCTTCATGCGCATCATGCGCATTGCTACAGTCATTGGCGGCAGCTTCGGCGCAATCTATGCCTTTTCGATTACAGGACCCAGCGCTCGCTCATTGCTGGGTTCCCTCCTGATCTCCGTACCTATTGGCGTCATCGATGCTCTGCTTACAGCGTCGTTGATTGCCGGCATCGAGATCTTCCTGCTGTCTCGCGCTCCGATGCGCTGGCTGGATGCGCTGCCATTTGCAGCGGTGTTTTTCCTGAAGACGCTTGTCTATGGTGCGATCGTTGGGGGTGATTCTTTCTGGCCAACCGGGAGAGCGCCTGCTGGGCGAGCCGTACGCACAGGCGGTCGATCTCGGTCTTGGTTGTGCCGATCTTGCCCAGCACTTCCACATCGCCGTCACCGATCGCATACGCCGCTGTGATCGATTCTTTGTGAACGTCCAATCCAACATATACGGTGCTATCGTCTTGCATGCTGGCCTCCGTGGCGAGTAACCCGCGACGCAGCGCCCGCTACGCCGTGCGGCTCTGGCATTTTGCTAACCCGCGCAAGCAGTTGCTACGGCTGGCCAGCATTCGCGGAAGTCATACTGACTTACGCTGAGAAGGACTTTGCGGGCGAGTCGCGACTTGTTGCCGCTGTTCAGCTCAATGCGGCCGATGGCGGCTCCCGCCGCTAGCGGTCACGGAGCCGCTCGCGAGGAACGCGACTGCATTGGCGATGTCTTCGCCCGTGCCGTACTTGCCCGGGGGCCATGGGTCGGCGGATCAAATCGGCCAGGTGGTCGGGTTCATGTCGGCGTTGATGGCACCGGGTTGTCGGCCCATTGCCTGGATCTCCGCGACACATTGAGGCAGCCCGAACCAGACGAGAGGGCTCAAGAATCGGAGTTCTTGGCGCTGCGCCGCTGCAATGCATGGGGGTGGTGTCGACCCAGGTGTTCGCGTGTTGCGGCTTCGACTGCCGGCAGGTTCTCGTGCAATCGGCGCAACAAGTCGAGAAAAGTTCTTCGCTCGGCCACCGTCAGAACCGACATGAAGACGCGCTCGCGTTCCATCGCGATGTCCCGAATCTGGTCGTGGACGGCGCGGCCGGCCGGCGTGAGCGTGGCGATGCGAGCGCGTCCGTCCAGGGGGTCCAGCGCAAGCTCGATGAAGCCGCGTGCCTGCATCGTCTTGAAGCAGCGGCTCATGGAGGCCTTGTCCATGCCGATGATGCCGCAGGCTTTCTGCGCCGAGATGGAGCCCTCGATTGCCAGCAGCACAAGGACCCTCCAGCTCTCGATCCCGACGTCGAACGCGGCAAGATAGGCCTGCGAGGCCCCGCTCGACAGCTTGTTGGCGATCCAGGTGAGATAGGCGGGGGCGTAGTTGTCGAGATCGACAACGTCGCCCGCTGCTTTTCTGGAGATGGTCTTGCGTGCGGGTGCGGTCTTGGTCCGGGACATTGAAAAGAACGAGAGTGGCTTGCGTAACTGTAGCCGCCCGGGAAGATGGTGGTCGGTGGAAGTCAGGCCTCGACCAGGCCCGAACTCGCCTGCCTCTTGAGAATTTCTGCGACGATGCGCCGCGCCCGGTTCGCACCGGCGTCGACGTGGATGTCGACCCAGTTCGCCTTCTCGCCGAACTCCAGCATGTTCCTGTACTGCGCTTCGATGACGGTGCGGTCCTCGTCGAACGTGAACGCGGTCTGCTGGATGACAGCGTCGATGTTCTCCGGCATGTCCGGGTGTTTGGTGCTCGCCATGCTCCAGAAGTAGTGGCATGTCTCGTCGGTTTCCGGCGTGATGCCGTGAAAGCCGCGCATGTGGAAGCCGCCGCGGTTGGGGTCGTCGATGGCGTCGGTGCCGGGCTCGACCGCGCCGGTCCAGATCCGCAGGTGGGTGACGTCGAACTCGATTTCCTGCCAGCGCTCGCACTTGTCTCCGAACGGCCAGGCGGCGCGATAGGTGGGCGGCGGCGACGAGTTGGGCATCAGGCGCACGACCTTGACCTGGTCGCCCTCGGAGGTGACCTTCATTGGCGCGTTCATGTGCAGCTTGGCGTCGCCGCCGATGGTTTGCAGGTGGACGTAGCCCAGGTGGCTCAGATCCAGCAGGTTGTCGTGGATCAGCTGCCAAGGCGACTTGTAGTGGTAGTTGCCGCTGCCGAACTTGTAGCGAGGGTCGTCATGGAACGGGTACTCCGGCGCGGGTCGGACGGGCTCCGCGCCCTCGCTACGAGGCATCCAGATCCAGATGATCTTGTTCTTCTCGACCACGTGGTAGGCCTTGACCTTCGCCTTGGATGGGATGCGCTCCTGGCCGGGGATCTCGATGCATTGGCCGTTCGGTGCGTACAGCAGGCCGTGGTAGCCGCAACGCACGCCAGCGCCTTCGACGGTGCCACAAGACAGCGGCAGCGAGCGGTGGCAGCAGCGGTCTTCCAGTGCCGCCACCTGGCCGTCGCCCGTGCGGAAAAGCACCACCTTCCGATTCAGAAAGGTCCGAGCGAGCGGCTTGTCCGTGAGTTCGGAAGAGAAGCCCGCGACGTACCACTGGTCGAGAGGAAAGCGGGAGGTATCGGGGTTCTGGGTGACGTTCTGGATGGGAATGCAGGTCGTGGTCATCGAAGGTTCTCCTTGAGGGCGGGGGCGATTCAAAGGTCGAGAACGAGCAGCGGGGACAGCGCACGCGAACAACACGGCGTGAACTGGTCGTTGGCCGCGCGCTCGGCATCGGTCAGGAAGGTGTCGCGGTGGTCGGGAGTGCCTTGCAGGACCCGTGTCAGGCAGGTGCCACAAACGCCGGCTTCGCAGGACGTCGGCACTTCCACGCCATGCGCTGCCAGGACTTCGATCACGGTCTTGCCCGCCGGCACCTGGCAACTCAGTCCCGTGCTCGCGATGCGCACCTCGAAGCTGCTGTCGGTCGCCAGTGGTGCAGCGCCGACACCGGCGAAGTACTCGCGATGCAGTTGCTCGTCCGGCCATCCCAAGCGCCTGGCGGTCTCCAGCACGTGGTCCATGAAGCCGGTCGGGCCGCACACATAGAGCCGGGTGCCTTCGGAACGATTGGCAAGCACGGCCTGCGCATCGAACTTCTGCTCGGGAACGTCGTCGGCGTGGATCACCACGCTGCTCGCGAAGCCGGCCTGTGCGATCTCGTCGAGAAAGGCCATCCGGCTTGCGGAGCGGCCACAGTAGTGCATCTCGAAAGGCCGGCCCTGAGCGTGCAGGCTGCGAGCCATGGCGAGGATCGGCGTCACCCCGATGCCGCCTGCCAGCAGCAGGCTTCGCGGTGCTTCGGCCAGCGCGAAATGGTTGCGCGGCGAACTCACGCGAAGGAGGTCGCCCGGACGCACTCGCTCGTGCATCCCCGCCGATCCGCCGCGCGACGCGATCTCGCGCAGCACTGCGATGCGATAGCGATGTCGCTCCGCAGGATCGTTGCTCAGCGAGTACTGGCGTATCAGGCCAGGCGCCACGTGGACATCGATGTGCGAGCCCGCCGAGAAAGCCGGCAACTGGTTGTCGTCCTGCGGCACGAGCTCGAAGCTGCAGATGCCGTCGGCCTCTTCGATGCGCTGTGCTACGCGGACCATCAGGTCATTCGTCATGATGTTCATCTCCTCAATGCACGGCCATGCCGACCCAGCGCTCCAGCGCTTCCGTGTCGGCGAGCAGCGACGCTGCGCCGTCGCTGTGCACGACGGCGCCGTGGTCGAGGACAAGCGCGCGCTCCGCATAGCCGAGCGCCTCGTCGACCTGCTGCTCGACGATGACGACGGTGATGCCGGTCTGCTGGCTCATGTGCCTGAAGGCACGCAGCAACTCCTGGCGGATCAGTGGTGCGAGGCCTTCCAGCGGCTCGTCGAGCAAGAGCAACGAGGGCTGGCCGAGCAGGGCGCGGGCGACCGAGAGCATCTGCTGCTCGCCACCCGACAACTGGGTGCCCCCATTACGTCGCCGCTCGGCAAGCCTCGGAAACAGGGTGTAGGCCTCGTCTAGCGCGTTGCGCGGTCGCCGCTTGAGTCCGGCCAACAGGTTTTCGTCGACGGTCAGCGATGGAAAGATGTCCCGCGTCTGGGGGACGTAGCCGAGGCCCAGCTCGGCGCGCTGATGCGGAGCGAGCGTCGAGATGTCCTGTCCGCGGAAGATCACGCGGCCACTGCGAAGCGGCACCAGTCCCATGATCGCCCGCAGTGCCGTTGTCTTGCCCACGCCGTTGCGCCCGATCATCGCCAAGCGCTGCTGCGCCGCGATGGCGAACGACAGTTCGTTCAAGACGGTCGTCGGACCATAGCCGGCCACCACGCCCTTGAGCTCCAGAATCGATTCAGTCATGTTCAATTTCCCAGGTAGGCCGCGCGCACTCTCGGGTCGCGGCGGATGTCTTCTGGGGAACCGTCGGCCAGCACAGCGCCTTCGGCCAGCACGACGATTCGGTTGGCGAAGCGAAAGACCAGGTCCATGTCGTGTTCGATGATCAGCACGGCCAGGTCGCGCGGCAGGGCGTCCAGCGCCGCGAGCAGGCGTTCGCCATCGCCCTTGGGGACACCGGCCATCGGCTCGTCCAGCAAGAGCACCTTGGGCCGCAGCGCCAGTGCCAGTGCCATCTCGATCAGGCGCTGTTCGCCATAGGCGAGATCCTCGGTCGCCGTGGCCGCGTGCGAACGCAAGCCAAAGCGAGACAGGATGCCCTGTGCCTCCGCCTGCAGGGCCGGATAGGCATCGAGGCTGCGCCACATGCCGCCGGTCAGCCCCTCGCGTTCGAACAGCGCGAGCTCGATCTGCCGCTGCACTGCGAAGTGCGGCGCCAGCGTCGTGATCTGGAAGGTGCGGGCCAGGCCGGCGCGCACCCGCTTGGCCTGGCTCAGTCGCGTGACGTTCTCGCCGCGAAGCCAGATGTCGCCTGTGTCGGAGGTCAGCACGCCGCTGATCTGGTTGACCAGCGTGGTCTTGCCCGCGCCGTTGGGGCCGATCAGTGCCATCCGGTCGCCGGTGTTCAGCGCGAACGAAACCCCGCGCGTGACGTGCAGCCCGCCGAAGCGCTTGTCCAGGGACTTGAGTTCGAGCAGAACGCTCATCGCACACCTCCCGCACGGCGACGAAGCCAGGCCCAGGCCTTGGCCGGGGACACCAGCACCACAAGCATCAACAAGCCGCCGACGACGAACAGCCAGTGGTAGGGGTTGATCGAAGCGGCGGTGTGGTGCAGTACGGTGAATACCGCCGCACCGATCAGCGCGCCGGTGAGCCGTCCGGCGCCGCCAAGGATGAGCATGACCAGCGCCTCGGCAGACAGCGCGAACGACAGGCTGTCCATGCCGACCACGGCATTGGTCTGCGCCGACAGCGCACCGGCTGCGCCGGCCATGGCGCCGGCCACGGTGTAGAGCACCCACAGCCGCGCGAACACCGGCGTGCCCAGCGCCGCCATCCGCGCGCGGTTCTCATGGATGCCACGCACGGCCAGGCCGAAGGGCGAATCCACGATTCGACGCGCCGCGTAGAACAGGACGACCAGCACGGCCAGGGCATACAGCGATGCGACGCGGCCTTCCAGGTCGAAGTCGAACCGACCCATCACCGGCCCCATGACGAAGCCCGACAAACCGTCATCGCCTCCCGTCCAGTCGCGCGCCTTTTGCGCGAGATTCAGCAGGATCTGCGAGACCGCGATGGTCAACATCAGAAAGGTGAAGCCTTGGTAGCGCAGCAGGAAGGCGCCTGACAGCATCGCAAGGCCGGCACCGGCCGCGATGCCGACGCCAAGGCCGACCAAGGGGTCGGGATGGACCTTGAGGGCGAAGATGCCCGCGGCATAGGCGCCCATGCCGAACAGAGCGGCGTGGCCCAGCGTTGCCAGTCCTGCGACGCCGACCACCAGGTCCAGCGAGAGCACGAACAGCGCGGTGATGAAGATTCGTGTCATCAAGCCCAACTGGTCCGGCATCAAGGCGCAGGCCGCGCAGCCGATCACAAGGAGTGCAGCCGGCGCACGCCAGGCCGGCGCACAGCGCGGCGTGGCAGCTTGCCGCGCCGGTACCGCAAGGGCCGGTGTCGTCGTTGTCATGGTGTTCATCGCTTCAGCAGTCCGTTGGGACGCCAGGCGAGCAGAGCGGCCATGGCGACAAAGAAGAAAAGACTCCCCCAATCCGAGGCGAGGTACCTGCTGGCGGTCTCGATGACACCCAGAAGCACGGCAGCAGCCAGTGAGCCGGCGATGCTGCCCATGCCGCCCACGGCGACCACGACCAGCACCAGCACGAGGTACTTCAGCGCGTAGTAGGGCTCCAGCGGCATCAGCTCGGCACCCAGGATGCCGCCCAGGCCGGCCAGCGCTGCACCTGCGGCGAAGCTCGCGCATTGCACCGTGCGGATCGGAATGCCTAATGCCGAGGCGGTGCCACTGTGGTCGACCGCGGCACGCAGCCAGATGCCGAAGCGGGTGCGTGTGACGGTCCACGCTGCCAGCGCCGCGACGGTGCAACCGGCAGCGATCACGAGCATTCGTTGGGCGGGCAGCGTGCGAAAGCCCAGGTCCACCGAGCCCGCCAGAAGGGGTGGCAGCGGGATCATCTGCACCTGCGGACCGACGAGCGCATTGGTCGTCGCGATCAGCACGAAGCTCAGGCCGATCGTGAACAGCACCTGGTCGAGTTCCTTGCGGCGGTACAGGTGACGCAGCACTAAGGCTTCGAGCATGGCGCCCAGCAACGCCGTCGCCAGGATGGCGGCAGGCACTGCCAGCCAGAAGCTCCACTGGGCTTCGCGGGTCAGGAGGGCTGCGCAGTAGCCCCCGACCATGGCGAAGGCGCCATGGCTCAGGTTCACGAAGCGCATCAGGCCCAGCGTCACCGACAGGCCGACGGCGATGACGAACAGCACCATGCCGTAGGCCAGCCCGTCGATCAGGATGTTGAGGAAGGTGTTCACGAGGCGGAACTCAGGAAGGGGAGGTGGGGTGCGAGTTCACTTCTCCAGGCCGAAGTCCGCCTGGGGTCCGAAGCTTTGAAGCTCCTTGTTGACCAGTTGGCCATCCACCTTCTCAACCTTGCGCAGGTAGACGTTCTGCGTGATGTGACGGGTCTTGGGGTCGATGCTCACGGGCCCTCGCGGGCTCTCCCACTTCAGCGAGCGGGCGGCGGCGAGTGCCTTGGGGCCGTCCTTCTTGCCGCCCGTTGCTTCGATCATCTTGTGGATCACGACCATGCCGTCCCAGGCACCGACCGATGCGTAGTTGGCGACAGCGTTCGGGTCCTGCTTCTTGAGTGCAGCGACAAACTTCTTGTTCTCGGGCGAGTCGTGGGCGCCTGAATAGTGAAAGGCCGTGGTCAAGCCCAAGGCGGCGTCCCCGAACTTCTGAAGATCGAATTCATCGGTCTCGGCGGAACCGAGGAACTGCACGCCAGCCTTGGCGAGGCCGTTCTCGTTGTAGGCCTTGACGAATCCCAGGTTGGGCGGGCCGCCGGGGAGAAAGGTGTAGACCGCCTGCGCGCCGCTCGCCTTGATGCGTTGCACGAAGGGACCGAAGTCGGTGGTGGCGATCGGCATGCGGATGCTCTCGACCACGGTGCCACCCTGCTTGGCGAACTCGCTCTTGAAGGCCGTCTCGGCGTCGATGCCCGGGCCGTAGTCGGTGACTGCCGTGACGACCTTCTTCATGTTCTGCTTCGCCGCCCATTGCGCGGCAGGCACCGTGACCTGCCACAGCGTGTAGCTGGTGCGGATGAAGTAGTCGGACTTCTCGGTGATGGCCGAGGTCGCGGCGTTGAAGATGACCGTCGGCGTCTGCGACTGCTGGATCAGCGGCGCCACCGCCATGGCGTTGGGCGTGAAGACGAAGCCGCCCAGGTAGTCCACCTTGTCCTTGACGAGCAACTCCTGAACCAGTGTCTTCGTCAGCGCGGGGTTGGGGCCTCCGGTGTCGCGGTAGATGAACTCGATGTCCTTGCCCGCGAGCTTGCCGCCCTGGCTGGCGACATAGCTTTCCGTCGCGGCCTTGAAGAGGGACCCATAGTGCGCGAACGGCCCCGAGAAGGGGCCGATGATGCCGACCTTCACGGCTTGCGCCATGGCCTGCGGCGAGGCCAGCGACAGCCCGGCCGAGGCGAAGAGCGCACACGCAATGGCGCGACGGTTGAGTTTCATCGTGGGTCTCCAGTAGTGATTCGTGCCCGAGTGCGCCAGCTCATGACCGCTCGGTGGCGCTATTTTGATTGCAACATCAACTAGTTGCAATGCCAACCAAATGAGTGTTTTCCCGAAGGACACGCGTGAAGGATGAGCGCGACAAACGCGGTGCCCTTGCGCTGGAACCTAGCCCCAAGGCCATTGACCGGCTGGTGCAGACGCATCACTCCCAGCCCAAGGACACACCGAACGCAGCAAAGAAACCACACGACGTCAAGAAGCCCAAGGCGCGCAGGTCCCGAGAGAGAAGCATGTCGAGAAGTCAGCGGCGCTGGAGGCCGCTCGCAGATCGTCGAAGAAATCGCCCAAGTGAGCTAAGTCTTCACTTGGAGGGACGCGCTGCCTGGCTGTCCATCCCTTTCCGAGCTCACTGATGAGTGGCTCCTCTGTGCGGTGGCAGGCCAAGAAAGCATCGTAGGTGCGGTCGCCGATGAAGCTTGGTTGACGTCTGGCGGCGGCACGGAGCAGGGCGCTACCAGTGGCAGCAGAGTGCCAGGTTGCGGTCTTCCGTGGTCACCTACTTGGAGGTCTGCTTACGCTGCACAACGGTCTCGCGCTGCGCGTTCGCTCTCGCCCGGCGCGACGGCATTCCGCGAATGCCTGGAAGAGCACTGCAAGCGATTGGTCTGAGTCCCTGGTCAGCGGTCACCCTTTCCTGAAGGCCGCGGCAGGTTCCATTTGTAGCGCAGCGATAGGTAACGCAGCAGGAAGCATGACATCAATGCGACCCAGGTAGGCAATCCAGAGGTGAGACGCCCATGCGATGACGCACAGTCCAAGTCCCGTCGCGAGCGCCGCCGCCAGCGCCATGGGGAAGAAGCGATACCGATCCAGCAAGCGCCCGAACCACACGCCACTGATGCCGCTGGCCACGAGCGTCGCGCTGTGGACGCCCGCGATCGCGCCTGCGCCTGTCGACCATTCCTCCATCAGAGGCTTCATCAGGATGGCGACCGCGGTGACGGCACCGAAGCTCACTGACGACATCGCGAGTCGCATATGTAGAACGCAGCATAGGACGAGTCGATTGGATGCTCTTGAAGGTCCGTGAGGTCAATGGCGCATGCAAGGACGGGGCTGAAGCCCTGCGACATCGGCACCGTCAAAATGCCGCTCTTGGCGCCGGCGACGTACTCGCCCTCCACGCGCACCGCATCCACCACGAGAGAGAACGTTGCAGAAGGTGCGATGGTTGCTGTCAGGCCGGCGGCCATAGTACGACCTCCGGTCTGGCGCCTCCACTCGCGGGTGACCTTACGACGCTCGCGCACGCTCGATCAAGGCAATTCCTCCACCTTGTCGGTGAGCCATTTTTCGCGCAGCTGGCATGGCTCCTCGAAATGGAGCCGCCGCAGTCGCTCAGTCTCAAGGGGTTTCAGCGGCCCGTTGACTGCTTCAGCGTGCGGGGCATGAAAGCGGCGGCGAGCTGAGGGCCTGCGCGGCTAGCGCCGCAGGAACGCAAGGAGAAGCTCGGTCACTTCCTCGGGTTGTTCCTGCTGAACCCAATGCCCAGCGCCTCCGACGATGTGAACGCCGATAGAGTGCGTGCAGGCACTGGCCTCCATCGCCTCGAAGTCGCCTGGCTTCTGGTAGATGCCCCAGTCGCTCCGGCCGGCAATAAAGCACGAGGGCACGTCGATCGTGCGGCCCGACCAGGTCTGGAGTTCCGCCGTGTATCGCCCGCCAGTGGCGCACCGGTACCACTGCAATCCACCCTGAAATCCGGTGCGGGCGTATTCGGCAGCGTAGACGGAGAGTTCGTCGTCGGAAAGCCAGAGGCAGGCAGCGATCTGCTCGGCAGACGGCATCTCGGCGGCCACCGTTTCCGCCATGCCCTTGTCCGCATCCATCACGTAGTAACTGGGCAGCTTCCCCAATTCATCGGCGGTGAGCGACTCCAGGCGAAACGGCTTGTTGGCAGGCCAGTCCGCGCTCTTAAAGTGGTAGTAGGCCCGCAGGAACGCGTGCAGGCCCTGCGGTGCATTTCGCATGTCGCCGTCGGCCTCGGGCGTCGAGTAGTACCACTGGTAGTGCTTGCGGGGCGGCGAAAGCGCGCCGAGGCCGTCCAGGAGCGTCGCGACGCCCGCGAGGCCCGAAGACGGCGCCTCGGGAGCGGCCGTACCGAATGGAATGGATGGCGCACCGCCGAAGGGCGCGCTCATCAGTACGACCGAGCGGAACACGTCGGGCCGAATCAGAGCACACCACGCGGCCACCGGTGAACCGAAGTCGTGGCCGACCACGGCGGCAACGGTGCGATGGCCCAAGGCGGCGACCAGGCCGAATGCGTCGCGCACGAGGTTGAGCATCCGGAACTCATCGAGATCGGCGTCGAAGCCCTGCTGCCAGCCGGTGGTCCGCCCGTAGCCGCGCTGGTCGGGCGCCACCACGTGGAAGCCCGCCTCGGCGAGCGGCAGCATCACCTTGCGCCAGCTGTAGGCCAACTCCGGGAAGCCGTGCAGCAGCAGCACGCAGGGCCGGTCGGGCGACTCGAAGCCGGCCTCCAGCACGTGCATCGAGAGGCCGTTGCTGTTGTCAACGAAGCGCGAACGCAAGCCCGCGGGCAACGGCAAGGGATCCAGTGTCGAATCGTTGACCATGTCTGCCTCCTCGCAAGCCGCTCCCGCGGCGGTCGCTCTGCTTGTCAGTGCCGGCGAGCTTCCCCGGCGCATCGGCGTCGAGCCCGATCCAATGCTACCTGCGTCAGCGTGATGTGCGCAGCTTCGAACACACCGGCGGCGGCGCAGAGTATGGCGCGGTTCGGCGCATCTTGCGAGGCCAGCGCCGGACGTGCGCCTGCCCGATCGATTTCTGAGCTCTGCTAAGTGCGGCGCGTCAGCGCTTCCCCAGGTAAACCTGCTTGGCAGGCGCGGGCATTTTTCCCCCGCCTGCTCTTTCCATGAGCATCGCAGTGGGAGTCAAGCTGGTAGCGGCTTCGGCGAGATGCTCATGCCCTTATCCACAAGGTCATCCACCGGCCACGTGGAAAAGCCGCCTTTGACATTGCCGTTTCGCTCTCGAAGCGCCGCCGTCTCGCGCAACGTAAAGCGCGTCCAGCAATGACCGATGGCCTATCCGACGAGCTGCGCCCACAGTGTGTGACCTTTTGTTTTATCCACAGCTGACTGTGTGCTCCATTGCCGCGCCGAAAACGCGCTACCACCGGCTGTTGCCCAGTCGCAAGACGCGGTCCTCGGTGGGGCCGACGAGCCAGACACCCGCGAAGCCGAACAGCGCCGCGGGATCGCCGTGGCGCATTCGGTACAGCACGCCGAAACGCGCATCGCAGAGCACGCCGAGGTGGACGAGGTCGCGCCAACATCATCCGTCGTCGATCCTCCTTCGGGTAACGGGCCGCCTTGTCGCTGATCGCGCGGTGAATCCAGTCAATGGCCTCGGCGATTTCGCCGCTGGCGGCGCCCCTGCTCCGTGCGACCGTTCCCCAGAACGCCGGGTTGCCCAGGGCGGGCGTCACGATCTGGACAGCCAGGCAGGGCTCACCGTCGACCTGCAGCACGGCATCCTCTCCCCTCGCGTCGATGGATGACTGAAGCACCACCCAGCGCCCTTCACGCGCCAACACGGCTTGGATGCACGCGATGACCCGCGATTCGCCTCGGCGACCGACGTCGACCGGGGGCGCAACGTCCACCCGCATCTGGTCGCCGCGCACCGAGGATTCAGATCGCGAACCCACCGGGGAGGTTTACCGGATCCGTTGCCGTCGGGCGTGCGCGCGTCATGCACGGTGCCGAGTTGTCCCGCCTGTCCCTTCGCCTCAACACCAGTCAAACCCAACGAGAGTTCGACCGCCCCGCCGCAGTGCTCACACGGCCCCACGGCTTGCGCGAACAGGGCCCCGCAGTCGAGGCACCGGATGATGGGGATGGGCGCGACGCGTTCCATCAGCCCGCGTCCGAGGGCAACCAGAATTCATCGGCCATCTGGGCCAGTTGTCGATCGAGCGTTTCCCATGCGAAGCCCGTGTTGCGAACGACCATCCCGATGAGTTCGACGGCGCGTTGTAGCGACGTGAGGGTCGCGGCCAGGTCACTCCATTTGAGTTTCAATTCGGCGATGTCCACGCGCTGATATTTGTCGACGTTGAAGCGGAATGTCACCGTCATTGTCTTCGCGAACCGCAACTACCAGATCCTGAAGGGTGAATATGCGCAAGGAGGGGCCGGCACACCAGGCCAAGGGGCGAGCAACACGCTCAGCATCGATCGGCCGGCATTGAACTGGACGGACCTGGCGGCAGGACACGGTGTTCCGGCCTGCAAGGTCTCCACGCTGGGGCAGTTCTCAGATGCAATGCGAAGAGCGCACGCCGCCGAGGGGCCGTCACTGATTAAATTGCTGCTTTGAGTGATGTCGTTGCTCCCCGGCGCTCAGAGATCGAAGTCCGAGGGGTTCTGGGTGCGAATGCGGCAGAACCAAGCGCCAGGCTCGTGCCCTCATGTGTCCAACCCGGCCTATGGCTCATTTTTTCCAGATGAACGCCTGGCAGGCTCCGGTCTCATCACAGGTGAGGCCGGTGACCATGCCGCTCTCGTTCATGGCGGTCGGATAGGTCACGATCATCCCAGGCACGTCAACTTTGACGAATTCGCCCTGACGTGTGCGCACGTAGCCACGGAGGCTCAAGAAGTCCGAGGGAAAGTAGTTGCCAGTGACGTCGCCACCTTCGTTGATGTCCATGGCCACAGTTCCGGCGTTGTCTCCGGGCACGCCAATCGGGGTGATTGTTCCATCGCTAGTGCGCAGGAAGCCGTGGATCAAATTGCAGCCAGCATCATCACAGTAGCTTCCGCTGACGTCTCCCTTTGCATTGATGCGCGATGGAGGTAACGACCCCAGGAATCCGGATGTGTCGTACTTGGTTATGCTTCCATCCTGGGATCTGACGAACCCATGAATGTTGTAGCTTACATCTGCGTAAATGCCAGAGATCGCCCCGCTTGGGTTGATGCTGTCGGCCTGGGTCGCGATCGCGTCGACGGGGTCGAATGCAGTGAAGATACCGTTTGCGCTTCGCAGAAAACCGTGAAGGAAGCCTGACCCGATGTAGTTCCCTGCCACTGCACCCGCATGATTGATTGCCACTGGGTTCGTCATGCCGAGGGCCCCGGGGAAGTTGATCGTGGTGAAGCCTTTCTGGTCGACCAGGTACCCATTGATCTGGCCCGGCGCGCTCGCGGGCTGGTACGAACCGACGATGGTTCCCTCGGAGTTCATGTCATTGCCGCTGCTGCATCCGTTGTTGATAGGGTTGCAGGTAGATCCAGGGGGATCGAACATGCTGATGGTGCCGTCTGGCGCCCGCCAAAAGCTGTGGATCAGATTGTCTGCATCGAAGTAGTACCCTGTAACGAAGCCCTTGGCCGTAATCGCCGTCGGGTTGGGGAAGGATGATCCAGGGATGGGGAAGACGATGAAGGTCCCGCTAGAGTCTGGCTTTTTTCCCGGAAGCTTTCCTGCGCTCAATTGCTGCGTGCGGCAGGCCGTCAGTTTCTGAATGAGGCCCTTCGCATGGCTGCCTGGCTGTGCTTGGTCGCGAGACAGCAGCGACTGCTTGAATGATTGGCACGCATCCTCATCAGCCTGAGCAGCTCCGCTGAGAACCAGCAGGACGGGGGCCGTCGTTCCGAGAACCCGGAGTTTGTTCTTCATGTTGTCTTCCTTTCGCTGCGAGTGCGAAAGATCCCCCGCACTCGAGGGGCACAAAACAATAGAAGACGGAGGGCCGCTTACGCCTCATCTAAACGAGGTAGAGGAAGTGTTTTGCAACAACAGTTGCACGGCTGGCCGCCTAGCGTCTCAACACTGATACATCGAGGCGAGAATTTGCCACGGGCCTGAAGGGCCGCTCGTGGCCGCGAAATGATGTCAGCCGCGGCCTAGCGGAACGGCTGCAAAGGGCACCCACGAGACTTCTCCGATCCCGGCTAGAACGGCAGCTCTCCACAACAAAGCTGTCCTAGCTTCAAGGTCGGCCTACGCTGCACAATGGTAGTTGACAGCTCCATTGAGCCCTCGAGGACCGCGGGCCCGTCGAAAGAGGCACCGTTGGAACGCTTCCACTCCTCTTTTTCTGCCAATCAAGGCTGCTCCCCCGTCATGGCGCGCAACTCCTCGAGAAGCTTTATCGCAGGACCGGGCAGCATGCCGGCCCTTCGGCGGAAGGCGGTCAGCGTTCTCTTATCGCTCGCGCCAGGGATCGCCAGGGCGTCGATGAGGCCGGCCTTTCGCTCGGCGTCATACATGGGCTCGGGCATCCAGCCAAGGAAGCCTGAGTGGCCGATCAAGCTCTTGAGCGCGGTCACGGAGCGTGTCTCGACCACGACGTTGGGCAGTGCCAGGTTGTGTCGCGCAAAAACCTTCTTCATGTGCTCGAATGGCCCGGTTCCCTTCGGAAGGATGGCCCAACGCTCTTGCAGCGTATCGGCGAGCTTGAGCCCTTCCTTCTTGCGCAGAGGATGGCGCCGTCCCGCGACCACGTAGCTGGTGTCCTCCCAACGGCAATCCTTGACGGCAACGATCTCGTCCGTGTCCTCGATGTCGACCCCCAGCGCCAGATCGATTTCGCGCGAGACGAGCGCATCGGCAAGGCGATCCCAGACCCCTTCGATGACCTGGACCTGAAGATTCGGCCACTTCTTGCACGTGCTGCCAATCGCCAATGGAAGCACCAGGCAGGCGATGCTGCCGACGGCGCCCACACGTATGGTGCCTTTGGCCAGGCCGAGCATCGCCTTGATGTCCTCGTTCGCGTGCTCTGACTCGCGTTGCAGGAGGAGCGCGTGCGGTTGCAACGCCCTCCCGACATCCGTCAACTGCATTCCCTTGGAGTGACGCTCGAACAAAGGGGCGCCCACCTCCTCCTCGAGCTTGCGAATGGTGCGACTGAGCGCCGGTTGCGTCACGTTCAAGGCCTCGGCCGCTCGCCCGAGGCTCCCGGACGAAACGATGGCGTTGAAGGCGACGAGAGATCGGAGATCGAAAGTCATGCCTAACGCTAATGACTTTCTCTCAAAAAAGCAATTTTCTTGAAGGCAACGAACTTTCACACTGACGCCATCGAGACAAGCGCTGTGACTCATCCGGCGCACCACAAGGAAATGCACGAAATGACCGGACCTGCGCCGCGCGCCCCCATCGAGACGGCCAAGCAACCCGCCACCATCACCGTTCGCGACGCCGTCGTCGACCTCATGCGCCGCTTCGGCATGACCTCCGTGTTCGCCAATCCGGGATCGACGGAACTGCCGATGTTCCGGGACTTTCCCAGCGACTTCCGCTACGTGCTGGGTTTGCAGGAGGCCACCGTGGTCGGCATGGCGGATGGCTTCGCCCAGGCGACACGCAACGCTTCGTTCGTGAACCTGCATTCGGCAGCAGGCGTGGGCAATGCGATGGGCAACATCTTCACCGCGCACAAGAATCGCACGCCGATGGTCATCACCGCGGGCCAGCAGGCGCGCTCGATCCTCCCTTTCGACCCGTTCCTGTCTTCCGCCCAGGCCACCGAGCTGCCCAAGCCGTACGTGAAATGGAGCATCGAGCCGGCGCGCGCCCAGGACGTGCCCCAGGCCATCGCGCGCGCCTACTACATCGCGATGATGCCGCCGCGTGGCCCCGTGCTCGTGTCGGTGCCGGTCGACGACTGGGACCAACCGGCAGAGTACGTGCCGGCAAGGATCGTCAGTACGGAACTTCGCCCGCAGCCCGCCGTTCTGGCACAGATCGGCGAAGCCCTGGATGCAAGCGATCGACCGGCGATCGTCGCAGGCGCCGCGATCGATCGGGACAACGCGTGGAACGAGGTCGTTGCTCTGGCCGAGGCGCACAACGCCCGAGTGTGGGCAGCGCCGATGTCGGGCCGTTGCAGCTTCCCTGAAGACCATCGGTTGTTCGCCGGCTTCCTGCCTGCAATGCGCGAGCGGATCGTCGAATTGCTCGCTGGCCATGACCTGATCCTGGCGATCGGCGCGCCCGCGTTCGCCTACCACGTCGAAGGCGCAGGACCCCACATCCCAGCCGGTGCCACCTTGTGCCAGCTGACCGATGACCCGGATACCGCGGCCTGGACGCCGGTCGGAATATCAGCGGTCGGCAGCATTCGCCTGGGAGTTCTCGATCTCCTCGCCCGCCCGGCGCCGAAAGTCCGGGCCCTTCCGCCGGCCAGGACCCAGGCACCACGGGCAGAGCCTTCACCCTTGATGTCGGTCGCCTATGTCCTTCAGACGCTGGCCGAAGTGAAAGCGCCCGAGGACATCGTGGTCGAGGAAGCGCCAAGCGCGCGCCCGGTGATGCAGGCCTATCTGCCGATCACCCGCAGCGAGACCTTCTACACGATGGACAGCGGCGGACTCGGCTACGGCATGCCGGCAGCGGTGGGTGTCGCGCTCGGCAAACCCGGCACGCGCGTCATCTGCCTGATGGGCGACGGCTCCAGCATGTATTCGATCCAGGCGCTCTGGAGTGCCGCACAACTCAAGCTGCCGATCACCTTCGTGATCCTGAACAACCGCCGCTACGCCGCGCTACAGGATTTCGCGCCCGTGTTCGGGTTCTCAGCCACGGATGTCGTGCAGGGAACCGAACTGCCCGACATCGACTTCGTGTCGTTGGCCAAGGGCATGGGGTGCGATGCCACCCGCGTAAGCCAATTCGGCGATCTGAAGGCCGTGCTCGATCGCGCCCTTGTCAGCACGGCGCCGAGCGTCGTGGAGGTTCAGATCGCCTGATCCACACCGCGCTTCGGACTCGCGCTTCCATTCAAACCCTACGGAGACAAATCAGATGAAGATTTCGATGTTGATCAATGGCGAGCAGACCCAGGCTCGCAACGGCGCCACCTTCGAGCGGCGCAATCCGCTCGACGGCAGCGTGGCCACTGTCGCACCCGCGGCAACCGCGGAAGACGCCGTCGCAGCCGTGGAAGCTGCCGCGGAAGCGTTCAAGACCTGGTCGCGCACCGGCCCGGGCGAGCGCCGCGCGCTGCTGATGAAGGCGTCCCAGGCGCTCGAAGCAAAAGGCGAGGCATTCGCAGCTGCCGTCGCGTCGGAAACGGGTGCGTCGGCGATCTGGGCGGGTTTCAACGTTCACCTCGCGGCGGGCATGCTGCTCGAGGCCGCGTCGTTGACGACGCAGATCAGCGGCGAAATCATCCCCTCCGACGTGCCTGGCAACCTCGCCATGGGGGTGCGGCAGCCTGCAGGCGTCGTCCTGGGCATCGCACCCTGGAATGCGCCCGTGATCCTGGCCGTGCGAGCCGTCGCGACGCCGTTGGCCTGCGGCAATACGGTGGTGCTGAAAGGCAGCGAGATCTGTCCGGCGACGCACGGCCTGATCATCGAAGCGCTGCAGGAGGCCGGCCTGCCCAAGGGCGTGGTGAACTTCGTCACCAACGCGCCTGCCGACGCGGCTGCCGTGGTCGAAGCCATGATTTCGCACCCGGCCGTACGACGCGTGAACTTCACGGGCTCCACCCACGTGGGCAAGCTCATTGCCGCTACGTGCGCGAAGTACCTGAAGCCCGTGATTCTCGAACTCGGCGGCAAGGCGCCGCTCGTCGTCCTCGACGACGCCGATGTCGATGCCGCCGTCGATGCGGCCGTGTTCGGAGCGTTCGCCAATTCGGGACAGATCTGCATGTCGACAGAGCGGATCGTGGTCGATTCGGCCATCGCCGATGAATTCGTCGCCAAGCTGAGCGCACGTGCATCGAGCCTTCCGCTCGGTGATCCGCGCCTGGGCCCGGTGGTCCTCGGCTCCGTCGTGGACATGAGCACGGCAAGGCGCTGCAATGAACTGATCGACGATGCGCTCGCCAAGGGCGCGAAGCTCGTGACCGGCGGCAACGCCAAGGACACGCTGATGCCCGCGACCCTGCTCGACCACGTGACTTCCGACATGCGCATCTTCCGCGAGGAGGCTTTCGGCCCCGTGAAGGGCATCGTCCGTGTCAGTGGCGTCGAAGAGGCGGTCGCTTGCGCCAACGACAACGAGTACGGACTCGCAGCCGCGGTCTTCGGCCGTGACGTGGCGCGCGCCATCCAGGTCGCGGGACGCATCGAGTCCGGCATCTGTCACGTGAATGGGCCCACGGTGCACGACGAAGCGCAGATGCCATTTGGCGGCGTCAAGGGCAGCGGCATCGGGCACTTCGGTGGAAAAGCCGGTGTCGATGCCTTCACCGACCTGCGATGGGTGACCGTTCAAACGAGCCCGCGTCACTACCCCTTCTGAGGCAATCCGGGAGTACACGCATGAACCCCCAAGCGATTCCATTCAAGGGCAATGCCGACATCGGTCGTTTGCTCGACGACGGCGTCTACACGACCATGCAGAAGGTGGTGGTCTTCCTGGCAGCCTTGTCCATCGTGATGGACGGCTTCGATGGCCAGCTCATCGGCTTCGCGATTCCGTTGATGATCAAGGAGTGGAACATCACGCGAAGCGCCTTCGCACCGGCCGTTGCCGCCGGCCTCATCGGCATGGGGATCGGCAGCGCCTGCGCAGGCCTGTTCGCGGACCGCTTCGGCCGCCGGATGGCGGTCATCTCCAGCGTCTTCGTCTTCGGCACGGCGACCTGCGCCATCGGCCTTGCGCCCGACGTCCTGACCGTGGCCACACTGCGGTTCGTCGCCGGCCTGGGCATCGGTGGCGCTCTGCCGAGTTCGACCACGGTCACGGCCGAATTCACGCCGGCACGCCGCAGGACGCTCGCGGTGACCGCGACGATCGTCTGCGTGCCGCTCGGCGGCATGCTGGCGGGCCTCTTTGCGGGCGAAATCCTGCCGGCATTCGGTTGGCGCGGACTGTTCTTCTTCGGCGGAACCTTCCCTATCGTGCTGGCCACCATTCTTCTGTTCACTTTGCCGGAGTCGCCCCGATTCCTTGCACGCCATCCGGCACGCTGGGATGAACTGGGCAAGCTGCTGGGGCGCATGGGCCGTCCGATGGCTGCGAACGTGTCTTACACCGACATGGCGGAACAGGTTGTGGAGAAGCGGGCCGGCTTTGGCGCATTGTTCTCGGATGGTCTGGCGCGCGATACGCTGGCCACCTGGGCGGCCTTCTTCATGTGTCTTACCGCCGTCTACAGCGCCTTCAGCTGGCTGCCGACGATGCTGGCGTCCGAAGGATTGTCGATGGCCGTCGCCGGCTCCGGGTTGACTGCCTACAACCTCGGAGGCGTGATCGGGGCCTTGGTCTGTGCTGTCGCAATTACGCGGTTCGGGTCCCGCTGGCCCTTGGTGCTGTGCTGCGCCGGCGCGGCCGCAAGTGCATTCGCGATGCAGACCCTGAACGTCGGGCGCGACACGAACCTGTTGATCTTTGGTTTCGGCGTGCACGGCATGTTCGTGAATGCGGTGCAGTCGACCATGTACGCGTTGTGCGCGTTCATGTACCCCACCAGCGTCAGAGCGACCGGCACCGCGTCCGCGCTGGCCTTCGGACGACTGGGTGCGATCCTCAGTGCCTTTGCAGGGGCGGCGGTCATTACGGCCGGTGGTGCGATGGCCTACCTCGCGCTACTTGGCACGGCGATGGTCTTCGCGATGCTCGCGCTGCTTGTCGTGAGGCGCCACATCCCGAAGCGCGAGGTTCTGCTGAAGCCGAGTTCGGTGGCGGCGGTCACCAGCTGAACTCCTGAGGCGAATCATGAAAATTGCGATCGTCGGCGCGGGCGCCATGGGCTCGATGTTTGGCGGCCTGCTCGCTGAATGCGGCAATGACGTCACTCTGATCGACATCAACGATGCACACATCGACGCAGTCCGATCGAAGGGCTTGCGATTGGTGACAGACAGCAGCGATCGGTACGTCAAGGCGCTCAAGGTTTGCCGACCTGAGGAAGCTCGGGAACGACCCGAGTTGCTCGTGGTCTTTACCAAGACCCTGCACACTGGCACCGCCCTTCAAGGTGTCAAGCACCTGATCGGTCCGGATGTCCATGTGCTGTCCCTGCAAAACGGGTTAGGCAACGTCGAGAAGATCGGCGAGTTCGCGGTGGCAGAGCGCATCCTCATCGGCGTGACCACCTGGCCCGCCGATATGGTTGCACCGGGCCACGTGCACTCGCATGGCAAGGGCGTCGTCAGACTCATGGCCGCCGACGGCAACATCCGATCGATCGTCTCCGTGGTCTCCGAGACGCTCTCGGCCGCCGGTCTCCAATGCAGTTCGGACGCCACCGTATGGGCTGCGATTTGGGAGAAGGTCGCGTTCAACGCCGCGCTCAACAGCATCTGCGCTGTATCCGGGTGCACCGTCGATCAGCTCGAACTTGCGCCTGAAGGCAGCCGCCTTGCAGAGCAGGTCGTCGTTGAAGTGCTGTCGGTCGCACAGAGGCTCGGCATCGAAGTGGATCCAGCCAAGTGCAAAGCCAATGTCGCAGGGGCCATTGCCCAGCACAAGGGCCACAAGCCATCGATGTTGCAGGACGTTCAGGCCGGACGTCGCACCGAGATCGAAGCGATCAATGGAGCAGCGGTCGCCACGGCCGAGCGCTTCAACATGAAGCTGCCCACAACCGAAACGCTGCTGTCGCTCGTGCGCCTGGTCGAAGCGCGGGCTATGGCCTGACCACCTCTTCTAATAGGCACATGCTCCTCAATACAGAAGACTTCCGTGGCCGGGCGCGAAGGAACCTTCCGCGATTCGTCTTCGACTACATCGAAGGAGCCGCTGACGACGGCCATTGCCTTCGTCGCAACCTGAGCGATCTGGCGGCCGTGGAGCTCACGCCACGCGTGTTGCGCGACACCACGACCGTCGACACTTCGGTCGAGGTGTTCGGGCGCAAGTGGGCGCTGCCATTCGGCATTGCCCCGACCGGCCTGAATGGCCTGGTTCGGCCAGGGGGCGACGCCCTGCTTGCCACCGCCGCTTCGCGCAGCGGAATTCCCTTCGCACTCTCGACTGCGTCCAACATGCGTCTGGAAGACGTGCGCGCTGCAGCTCCCGAGAGCGTGCAATGGATGCAGCTCTACGTGATGCATCGCGACATGGCAGGACAGATCGTGGAGCGCGCAGCGCGCGCGAAATATGAGGCGTTGATCCTGACGGTCGATGTCCCGGTCAGTGGCAATCGGGAAGCGGACTTGCGAAACGGCTTTCGCATCCCCTTCAAACCGACCGCAAGGCTGGCCTGGGATGTGATCACGCACCCGCGCTGGTCGATGCGCATGTTGCCGGGTGGCGCGCCGGACTTTGCCAACCTGACAGCCACGGGCGGCAGCGCCGGTTCCGCGAATATGCAGGCCGCGCTCCTCGCAAGAGCGATGGATCGCTCACTCGTGTGGGAAACGCTCGCGTGGTTGCGCGGGCTGTGGAAGGGCCCACTGTTGCTGAAAGGCATTCTTCACCCGGACGATGCACGGCTGGCGCTTGACCACGGGGTCGACGGATTGATCGTTTCCAATCACGGCGGGCGTCAGAACGACGCTTCACCTTCGGCCATTTCGGCATTGCCTCGCTTGGTCGCGGCCATCAACGGCCGGATCCCGGTCTTCATGGACGGAGGAATCCGGCGCGGTGGCGATATTGCCAAAGCCCTGGCGCTGGGCGCGACGGCGGCATTCGTCGGCCGTCCGGCGCTCTACGGCCTGGCGGCCGACGGCGCCGAGGGCGCCGAGGCCGTGATCGGATTGCTCGCGGCCGAACTGGTGCGCGGCATGACCTTGCTTGGCGCGACGTCGGTGTCTGCTTTGCCCGGTGCCCTTGAGAGCGCGAACAGCTCCCTTGCCTAGCCCTCAGGCGATCCGCTCTGCGTCGCCTCCGAGGCGATAGGCGCGCGGCGACATCTCGAACCTTTGGCGAAATGCACGGCTGAAGTGGCTCAGATCATTGAATCCGTGAGCCATGGCGATCGCCGAGATGCCCAGGGATTG
Source organism: Variovorax sp. YR216 (assembly GCF_900107745.1). Lineage (GTDB taxonomy): Bacteria > Pseudomonadota > Gammaproteobacteria > Burkholderiales > Burkholderiaceae_C > Variovorax. The sequence goes on from NZ_FNRO01000016.1 coordinate 61,064, forward strand.
ACGCGCAGGATCGCGCAGGTCGATCGCGGCGCGCTCCAGCCGACGGCGCCAGATGTAGCGCGCCAGGGATGTGTTCTCCGCCTCGAACAGCTTGTTGATGTACCGCGGCGAAAGCTTGAGCGCGGCGCTGATCATGGTTGCATCCAACTCGCAGGCGTCCAGGTGGCGTTCCAGGAAATCCTTGACCCGGACCAGGGCGGCGGCACGGTACTCGGACAGAGGCAAAGGTGAGCTGAGAATCGCCTCGTCGAGCGCCGAAGCGAGCAACTCCGTGAAATTGCGCGCGACCCTCTCGGAAGCCGCCGCGTCCATGGAAGGCAATTGCCGACTGAGGCCCACCAGGTAGCCGAACAGGATCGGGCACATCTGGCCTGCTTCCGTCAGGCTGCGCGCAGTGATGCGGTGGATGCCGGCCGACCGGTGAGACAGCGAGCCGAACGGCAGCTTGACGGTGATGAGTTTGAACGCGTCGTCGAAGCGCAAGTTGTAGGGACGCTGCGCGTCGCACACGGCCCCGTCACCCGGTTTCAGCAGCACCGATCGCCCGTCCTGCTCGGCGAGCGCCCAGCCGGAAAGAATGAAGTTGAAGATCAGGGATTCGTCACCCGAGCGCGAGATCCCGGCAGGCAGGCGCGCGACGCGGTGCGGCGAGGCTTCGATGCGCGCGACGCTCAACATGCTGAGGCGGGTGCCGCTGACGGAAGCTTCGAACGGGTTCTTGCCATCGGGTCGACATTCGAGGTCGACAAGCGCCTTGCACACCACCTCCTGCCAGAACCCGAATTTGTCCCGATGGTCCAGACCGGCAGTGGAAGCGTCGATGACTCGCGAGGAGGGTTCGGCTGTAAGAGGTTGCATGGCGCACGATCGAGGCGTTGGCACGCCCGTTGAAGGTGCAAAGACCCGGTCAAGACGGATCGAAGCCCGGGGCCGCAATGATTTTCGTCAATTTCCACGCAAAGTTGATGCCAAAGAAACCCTCGGGTCGGCGTCCGCCACCACGTCGCGGACCACCTCGCAGGGGCCGTTTGAATCAAGTTTCCTGGCTGATGCAGCAAAGTTTCTCGTAGCCGGGAAGCGGACCATTGCTCCCAGGGCCTCGTGAAGGCCTCCACCTCAACGGAGAGCAATGTGACCACTGCAAACGACATTCAAACGCCCTTGAATTCGAGCCTCGTGTCGAGCCGGCGGGGACTCCTGCGCGGCGCGGCTGCGCTGACGGCCGTCGCGGCGCTGGGGCAGGCCAGCAGAGCCTGGGCAGCCGACAAGGACACGATCAGGATCGGCTACATCAGCCCGAGGACAGGACCGTTTTCGCCGTTTGCCGAAGCGGACGATTTCATCCTGGAGCAGGTCCGCAAGACCCTGGCCGATGGCCTGGTCATCGGCGGCAAGAAGTACAAGGTCGAGATCCTTGCGCGAGACGACCAAAGCAGCCCGGACCGGCAATCCAACCTGGCTGCGGAACTCATCAACAAGGAGAACATCGACCTGATGCTGGCACAGGTCGCGATCGGACCGAACGCTTCCCAGCAGTGCGAGCTCAACGGCGTGCCGTGCCTTTCGACCGTCGGTCCTTGGCAGGCCTGGATGTTCCCGCTCAAAGGCGAGCCCACGAAGGGGTTCAAGAGCGTCTTCCATTTCTTCTGGGGTCTGGAAGACATCGCCGACGTGTACCTGGACATCTGGCAAGGCGTGCCGTCGAACAAGGTGATCGGCTCGGCATTCAGCAACGACGTGCCGGGAAACGCCATGGGCGACATGAAGCTCGGCATGCCTGCGGCCTTTGCGAAGGCCGGCTACAAGATCGTCGACATCGGGCGCTTCCCGGTCGGCGCCGATGATTTCTCGTCGTACATCCAGGCTTTCAAGAAGGACAACGTCGAGATCGTGACCGGCCTGTTCAATCCTCCCGAATGGGCTTCGTTCGTCAAGCAGTCAGCGCAGATGGGATTCAGGCCGAAGGCGGCCACAGTGGCCAAGGCGCTGCTGTTCCCCGGTGGCGTCGCCGCTCTGGGTCCCCGTGCCGATGGCATGTCCACCGAGATCTGGTGGACACCGGCCTATCCTTTCAAGTCGAGCCTGACGGGCCAGACTGCAAGGCAGTTTGCCGATGCCTATACGGCCGCCACGAAGCGCGAATGGACGCAACCCATGGGCGTGGTGCACGCGCTGTTCGAGACGGGAATCCAGGCTCTCAAGGCGAGCGGCGACCCCAAGGATCCCGTGAAAGTTGCCAACGCGTTGCGCGTGATGAAGCACGACACGATCATCGGCAAGCTCGACTTCACGTCCAGCGGAATCAAGAACGTCTCGAAGATGCGCGTCGTTGGCGGCCAGTGGCGCATCCTCAATGGTGCCAAGCCGGAACTGTTCATCACCAACAACAAGACGGCACCGGAAATCCCCGTCCAGCGCAAGTTCGAATTGCTGTCGATCGCCTGACAGGTTCCGTTCATGTTGCTCGAACTGCGTGACACCACCAAGCGCTACGGCGACATGGTGGTCATCCCCAAGCTGTCGCTGTCCGTGGAGGACGGGGAATTCATTGGCGTCATCGGCCCGAACGGGGCGGGAAAAAGCACCCTGTTCGGCCTGATCTCGGGCAGCGCGCGATGCGACAGCGGATGCGTCTTCCTGGATGGCAGGGACGTCACCACCTACGACGCCGCCGAGCGCTGCAGGGCCGGCATCGGTCGCACCTTCCAGATTCCGCAGCCCTTCGACGGCATGACGGCCTACGAGAACGTGCTCGTGGCGGCCACCTTCGGCAGCGGACTGCATGGTCAAGCGGCGCAGCAGGCCGCCGTCGACGCGATGGGACGTTGCGGGCTCGAAGGTGCCGCGGACAAGCTGGCAGGCGCCCTGACGCTGCTGCAGCGCAAACGGCTCGAACTGGCAAGAGCAATCGCCACGCGTCCGCGCCTGTTGCTGCTCGACGAAGTGGCCGGGGGGTTGACCGATGCCGAAATGCAGCAGCTGCTTCGGCTGATCCTGACGATCCACCAGGGCGGAGTGACCGTCTTGTGGATCGAACATCTCGTCCACGCCCTCGTCTCCGCCGCCGATCGCCTCGTCGTGCTGGCAAGCGGCGCGGTGATCTGCGATGGCGATCCGAAGACGGTGATGGCCGATCGCACGGTGCGTGACACCTACCTGGGCTCGGACATCGAGGAGGAGTTGGACCATGCTGCGCACTGATCGGCTGGATGCGTACTACGGCTTGTTCCAGGCGCTGTTCGGCCTGAGCTTCCAGGTTGCGCCGGGCGAAACCGTGGCCCTCATCGGCTCCAATGGCGCCGGCAAATCCACGTTGTTGCGCGCGATCGTCGGCTCGGTGCGGACACGACGCGACGGCGTGGTTCTGGGCGATCAGGCCATCGGCGGTGACTCCGAGCGCAAACAGCTGAACCGCGGCATCGCGCTCGTGCCCGAAGGTCGACGACTGTTTCCGAGCCTGACGGTCCTGGAGAACCTGCAGCTCGCCGCGCGCAATGGCCGCCCCGGGCCGTGGTCCATCGGGCGCCTCATGCGGGAGTTCCCGGTCATGCAAGCGTTCCAGCATCGTCCCGCAACAGCGCTGTCAGGCGGCCAGCAGCAGCTGGTTGCGCTTTCGCGCGCGCTGGTGTGCAACCCGAAGTACCTGCTGTGCGACGAGATCTCGCTGGGCCTCTCGCCGGTGGCCGTCAATGAGGTCTACGACCTGCTCGGCCGGGCCCGCAGCGACGGGCTTGCGGTGGTGCTGGTCGAGCAGAACGTCAAGCGTGCGCTGGCCGAGTCCGATCGCTACTACTGCATTCAAAAAGGCCGGGTGGTCCTCGAGGGAGCATCCGAATCGGCCGACCAGGCGCAAGTCGCGCAAGCCTACTTCGGGATCTGACATGGAAACACTCATTGAAACGCTGCTGGGCGGCCTGATGCTCGGCGCGCTGTATGCGCTGTTCGGGCTTGGCCTGAGCCTGAGCCTCGGTGTGATGAAGATGATCAACATCGCGCATGGCGACCTCATCGTCCTTGGCGCCTATCTGTGCTCGACGGTGATGCAGCTCGCTGGGGTCGGGCCCTTCGTGTCACTCGTTGCAGTGGTGCCCTTGATGTTCGTCATCGGCTATGTCCTCCAGCGGGTGCTTCTCAACCGTGTCGTTGGCAAGGGCGCGTTGACGCCGCTCCTTCTCACCTTCGGCCTTTCCATCGTGCTGCAGAACGTGCTCCAGGAGATCTTCACCGCGGACACCCGCAGCCTCCAGGCGGGCGATCTCTCCCTTCGAGGCTTCGACATCGCGGGGGTCTCGGTCGGACTGCTGCCGCTGGTCTCGACGCTGATCAGCGCAGTGATCTTCGCCGGCACCAGTTGGCTGATCGGGCATTCGCATCTTGGCCGCCAAGCCCGCGCAGTGGCGGACGATCCCGGTACGGCGCGCCTCGTCGGCGTCAACGACGGCAACTTCTTCGCGCTCGTCACCGGGTTCGTGCTGGCCGTGATTGCACTGGCGGCCGTCATGTACGGAATCCGCACGCCTTTCTCTCCGACATCCGGCCCGGAGCGCTTGCTTTACTCGTTCGAGGCGGTCGTTCTCGGAGGGCTCGGCAATGTCTGGGGCACCTTCGTCGGCGGATTGGTCATCGGCGTCGCCCAGCTCTTTGGCGCCAAGGTCTCCTCGGGCCTCGGACCATTCTTCGGCCACCTTGTCTTCCTGATCGCGCTGCTCGCGCGACCGCAAGGCTTGCTTGGAAAGGCACAGCGATGAACACCGTCACCACCTTGCGAGCTCCTGTTTCAATGCGCGCAAAAGGCAAAGGACTGGCAGTCGCCACTGCATTGCTGTTGTGCGGCGTCCTGGCGGCCGTGCCCTGGTTCACCAATTTTGGGACGCAGCGCCTGATGGTTGAAATCTTCACCGTGTTCGCCATCGCCCTGGCGTGGAACCTGTTGGCCGGTTACGGCGGCCTTGTCGTGGTTGGCCACCAGATGTTCGTCGGCGTGGGGGCCTACGCGCTGTTCGCGCTGTCGAACAGGCTGGAACTCAATCCCTGGATGATGCTGCCCCTGGCCGCCATCGCGACCGGTCTCTTCGCCGTGGTCAGCGCTTATCCGATGTTCCGCCTTCGCGGCGCGCACTTCGCCGTCGGGACCTGGGTGCTTGCCGAGATGCTGCGGATTCTGACGTTGAACAACGAATGGCTCGGTGCGGGCGGCGGCATGCCTCTGGAGGCACTGGGCAGCTTCGACCGGTGGACCCGCAACGCAGGTGTGTACTGGGCTGCTCTGGCGACCGGGGTTGGAACGCTCGTCGTTGCCCGCACCATCCTTCGCGGCAGGCTCGGCCTGGCGCTCATGAGCGTGCGCGACTCGGAGGCGGCTGCGGAAGCGTCGGGCGTGTCGATCCGCAGGGCGAAGCTGATGCTGTGGGTCATCGCAGGTTCGCTGACCGGACTGGCAGGGGCGGTGGCCTACATGAACACGCTGCAGGTCACACCGGATGCGACGTTTTCGTTGAACTGGTCGGCGGCAGCGATCTTCATCGCCGTACTCGGCGGCATCGGGACGCTGGAAGGGCCGATCCTCGGCACGCTTGTCTACTTCCTGCTGCGCGAGAGCTTCGCTTCCTACGGCTCCTGGTATTTCATCGGCCTCGGTTCCCTTGCCATCGTCACGATGGTCTTCGCACCCGGTGGCGCGTGGAGCCTGATCACGCGCAAATGGCCGGTGGATCCCTTCGGCGTGCGCCGCGACATGCCGCGCCAGTAGTCCCGCTCTCATCACCCAAGGAAAACCCATGTCTGAAACTGCCTTCAAGATTGCGGTCGTGCAGGCTGCCCCCGTCTTCATGGACGCCGCAGCCTCCACACAAAAGGCCATTCGCCTGATTTCCGAAGCTGGCGCGAACGGAGCCAAGCTCCTGGCCTTCCCGGAAGTGTTCATTCCCGGCTACCCTTGGTGGCTTTGGCTCGGCACGCCAGCCTGGGGCATGCAGTTCGTGTCGCGCTACCACGCAAATTCGTTGCGCGCGGATGGTCCGGAACTCGCGTCCATCGCCGCGGCTGCCGCCGAGGCCAATGTCAATGTGGTGATCGGCTTCTCGGAGATCGACGGCGGATCGCTCTACATCAGCCAGGCCCTCATCAGCGACAAGGGCGAGATGGTCTTCAAGCGCCGGAAGCTCAAGCCAACCCACGTGGAGCGCACCCTGTTCGGGGAAGGCGACGGCTCCGATTTTCGGGTGGTCGACACCAGCGTCGGGCGTCTGGGTGCTCTTTGCTGCGCCGAGCACATCCAGCCGCTGTCGAAGTACGCGATGTATTCGATGCACGAGCAGGTCCATGTCGCATCGTGGCCTTCTTTCACGCTGTACCGCGGCACTGCTTACGCGCTGGGTCACGAGGTGAATCTATCCGCGAGTCAGATCTATGCACTGGAAGGCGGTTGCTTCGTCTTGCATGCGAGTGCAATCACGGGGCAGGACATGTTCGACCTCTTGTGTGACACGCCCGAAAAGGCGCTGTTGCTGAATTCGGATGGCGGCAAGCCTGGCGGAGGGTACTCCATGATTTTCGGCCCCGATGGTCAGCCCTTGGTGGAGCACATGCCGCAAGATCAGGAAGGAATCCTGTACGCGGACGTCGATCTCTCCACCATCGCCATCGCAAAGGCGGCCTATGATCCCGCCGGGCACTACGCCCGGGGCGACGTCGTCCGGTTGATGGTCAATCGCCATCCGCGCCGGACCAGCATCGACTTCGGAGAGGGCGTGATAGAAGGTACGCAGTGGACTGAGGCGAAAGTCGATTGAAGCAGATCGAATGACCGCAATCAGAGTGCGGATTCAACCGGTTTTTGAGCATCTCCATCATCCCGCGCGAGATCGTCGAGACCCAAAGTGGCGCCTATTCGTGAAGAGGTGGCCGACGTCAGAAGCGTTTCGGGTGCCGCGTTGGCGCTCGACCTTCATCAATCGGTCGTGAGCCGCAAAATAGCTCAGATCGAAATGGAATCCGGAGCCCGTCTGTTCCACCGCAAGGGAAGAGGCGTCGTTCTCACCGAATTCGGTGAGCAGGTCTATCCGCGCATCGTCGGCCTGATCCGGGAATCCGATCAACTGGCCGACGACATGCGCACGCGCAGCTGTACGCCGATGGGCGACGTGCGTTTCGGAATGCTGCCGTCGAGCGTTCAGGCCATCCCAGCGAGGCGCTCTGCACCGAGAGCTATAGCTGCGTGGTGTGGTCCGGGAACACCCGGCAGCCCAGTCTGGAGGAGTGGTTCCTCAAGAGCAGTGCCCTGCAGCGCCGCATCGAGGTCACCACCAACAACTTCAACACTCTGTCGCTGACGGTGATCGGCGACCAGCGGGTGGCTGCCATGCATACTCGCCTCGCGCACCTGTTCGCGCGTACTCTGCCGCTGCGCATCGTGCCGCTGCCCCTCGCGTTTCCCACCATGGTGTGGTCAATGCAGTGGCCGCGGCACCTCAATGGCGATCCGGCGCATCAATGGATCCGGGGTGTGCTGCGCGCGGCGAAGTCGATCACGGCACGTCCGGGAGTCGCAGCTGGATCGCGAGCGCGTGATCGACGTCCGGGTCTTCGTATCTCCCCTGTCGCACCGCATTTGTCGGTTGCAATAAATCATAGATTGGGGAAGATGAGGTTTATCGAATGGGATAAATGTATAGTAGGATCTATAGTGGTTTATTGCTTAGGATAAAAAATGACGCTGACGGAGATTGGCCAGGCGCTTCGCGACGCCCGGAAGCTGCGACGCCTCACGCTCCAGAAGGTCGCAGACGACCTGGGCATGAGCATTGCCACGATCTCACGTCTGGAACGAGGCGACCTCGATGACATCGGTGTCCGTCGCCTCCTTCGGGTCGCGGAGTACGTTGGCTTGCAGTTGCTCGTGCGGCCTGTCGGATTCGGGATGTCCCTCGATGAAGCCATGAAAGAGTCCGATCGAGACTTCCTGGCCGAAGGAAAGATTGAGCGCACATGAACGACCTGCTCGCGAAGATCGAAGCGAATGCGAAGCGGCTCGATGTCCACGTCGGGCCTGGCAGGGTCGGCACCCTGGAGCGCGAAGGCGCTCAAGGTAGCGTGTTCGCATACCTGCCCGAGACCAACGAAGCCGACTTCGTCTCGTTACTCATGCCTGTCAGGCTCCAAAGCTATTCGGCGTCCTCTGCACTGATTCCGGTCTTCCAGCAGAACCTTCCGGAGGGCTTCTTGCGTCGGAAGATCACACAGCGCTTTGGAAAGGTCCTGGCCACCGACGACTTGATCCTCCTGGCGCTCACTGGCGCCAACATGATCGGCCGCCAGAAGATCGTCCCTTCGGGCTTCAGCCGCGACTGGATCAAGCCACTTCGCGTGGATGTTGAAGCGATGATGGCCGATAGCCAGGCAGGCGTCCTCTTCGCTGAATTGCTGGACGAGTTCATCGGTTTCGGCGTCTCCGGTGCGCTTCCGAAAGTGCTTGTCCAGGAGCGCGACACGATTCACGATGCCCAGTGGATCCTGAAGGTCGGTGACACCTCGCTTCCGTCGCTCGCCGTCAACGAGTACTTCACGATGCGCGCGGCCGCACATGCCGGTCTTCCAACACCGGAGTTCACGCTCTCCGAGGAAGGAACCGTTTTCGGCGTCAAGCGCTTCGACTTCGACGTCGCAGGCAATTCACTCGGATTCGAGGACTTTTGTGCGCTGCTCGCGCTTCCGCCAGAGCGCACGTACGGCGGAACGATGGAGCGCGTCGTCAAGGCCATCGAGGCCTTCACCGTGGGCCCCGAGCGTCTGAAAGCGAAGGAAGGGATGATCGCCGCGCAGCTTTTTTCGATGGCGGCACGAAACACCGACGCACACCTGAAGAACTTCGGACTCCTCTACTCCGGCATCGGCGATGCCCGCTTGGCGCCGATGTTCGATATGGTGACAACGAAGGTCTATCCGCAGTACAGAAATGACATTCCCTCAATCTCGATCGCTGGCAAGAAGCTCGATGTTGCCGACAAGACCTTCGTGCGGTTCGCGCAGGAACGAGGCGGCATGACCACGACCGGTCTTCGCGATATGGCCATCCGGATCGCCGGCGGCCTGGAAGAGGCGGCGGCGGAGCTCATCGTCTATGGTCGAGCCTATCCAGCCCATCAGGCGGTCTGCGACGGCATCGTGGAGCAATGGAAGTCCGGTGTGCAGATGCTGGACAACCTGGTTCAGGGCATCGGTGCCCGCCGAAAGCCCATCAAGGAAGAAGTCGCGCCGGTCCCTCAACCAAAGGGTTGATCTACTGTTCCCGCAGCCCGGCTCGCTGCTATGCAATGCGCACAGACAACGCCGCGCGTCCCAGGTACGCCAGCAGCGCACTGGCCTTTTCAAGAATGCGCACCGGTTCGTGAATTGCAGCCTGGAGCTCCGTGGCATCGACGACAACTGGGTTTCCATTGAGCCCTGTCGCGCGTGAGCCGCATGACTGAAGCCAGGGCTTGAGCTTGCCTGCGGCATGCAGGCGCTGCAGCTCCTCAAGGAAGCGCCGCCGGAACAAGCGCGAGAGCACCCGCACCGGCCTTGTTGCGGTGTTCAGAAACCGGGTACACCTGGGACCTGACTTCGCCTGTAGCGCCTTCGACACTGTGGCAAGGGTTGACCTTTTTAACGGTGCCGTTGAGTTCAAGGATCTGGCTATTCCGATCGAATAGTGTCAGATTCGGCGGCCCGACCAGGGAGCGGTTGCAGCGAGCGTAGGAGGCGAATCCATGATTCAGGTTCTTGTCGTCGTGTTGGTGGCGGGGCTTCTTGCGGGTTGTGGAGGAGGGGGTGGTGGGGGCGCAGGGAACGCCGCACTCTCAACTGTCGGTCAGTCCTCGGTGGCGACGCCTGCTGCCGATTCCTCGATGGGGAAGGAACTTGCGACCCCGAGCAAGCCTGCCGAAGATACATCTCTGTGTACGGTCGAGATCTATGGCGACTCGATCATGGCCTTCAATGGGAGCACGGAAACCCCCGCCATGACGCTGCAGCGCATCAGGCCCAACCTGCTCGTGGTCGCTGATCATTCGGTTCTGGGCATGAGTCTTGGCGACCTGGCGCCCCCGTTTCCCTACTTCACTCGCACCGCGCATATTGTGATCATCGAGAACGGTGTCATCGATGCGTGGTCAGGGAAGAGCATCAACACGGTGATCTACGAGTACTACACCATCATTCAGAAAGTGCGAGAGGAGGGCCGCGTTCCGGTGCTGACCGGGTTTTCCCACCAGGCCTTGGGCGGACCGCTCAACTACGTGTCACTGCAACTCCGGGACTACTACGACTCGGTCATCCAGGCGATCGCCGTGAATACCAGAGTGCCCTTTGCCGATTGGGGGTCGGTGCCGTTCTACGGCGCCTGGGACTTGGTCGACTTCGTGCATCCCAATAAGAACTACAGCGATCGACTGATCGGGCGACTCGCGATGACGCTCGACCCGTTGACTACGAACTGCACGGACATTCTTTTTCCATCGAGCTGATCGGGTGCAAGCAACACGATTCCAGATGGTCGTCAACATGAGAGCGGCCAACGATCTGGGTGTCGTCGTGCCGCGATGAATCTTGCTGATCGCCGACGAGATTCTTCGCTCTAGAAGCCGCTGGCCAGCCGTTTCGTTATCTGGAGTACGGGAACTATCTCAACACCTGGAGGGAGCGCAATGCGCTCAAGATGTGGGCCGGCTGGCCCACATTTCCGATGGTGTTCGTCAAGGGTACGCTGATCTACGTCGGCGTTGACACCTGTGGCTGGCGTTGGTCACGAACGACCTCCTGCAGGCTCTGCTTATCCAGCGTCAGGTCGGCCACGATGCGCTTCAGACGCGCGTTCTCGTCCTCGAGCATCTTCAGGCGCTTGAGCTCCGTCACCGCGGCCCGTCAGGTAGACGATGTCGATGTCGCCGGGGCGCATCGCGATCTGCTGCCCCAGCAGCTTCGCACCCTCGTTGATCATTCCGTGGGCGGATTCCTCGACGATGAACTGCTCGAGTTCGGGGTCGCGCTGCGGAATTCAGCCGCGCTGACGCTGTCGGTCCTGCAGCGTGAAGTACCACTGGAGCAATTCACGCTCGCTGCCGATACCCCAACGCCGATAGGCAAGCTTGCGGAAAGTCTTGACCGTTTCGTTGGCGGTCGCGTGTTCAGGTCAACGACTTCATGCCTATGTCGCGACGAGACCCCACCCGCTTCGAAGGCGCCGCGCTGGCCTGGCAGCGCGGTCTGAGCGGCGCGCGCGTGCAACTCGAAGATCTGGACTTCGTGGAGACCCACGACTGCTTCACCATTGCCGAACTGATCGAGTACGAAGCCATGGGCCTCGCACCGCACGGGCAGGGGGCCCGGGTGATCCTCGACGGCGTGACTTCCAAGGACGGCAGGCTTCCCGTCAACCCCTCCGGTGGGCTGAAGTCGAAGGGCCATCCAATCGGTGCCACCGGCGTATCACAGCACGTGCTCGCCGCGATGCAGCTCTCCGGTACGGCGCAGGGCATGCAGGTGCCTGGGGCTGCGCTCGGAGCGGTTTTCAACATGGGGGGCTCCGGCGTCGCGAACTACCTGAGCATTCTCGAAGCGGCCTGACGAGCGAGGTGGGTGTTGGCGTAGGCGCGCTCAGGGCCGCGAGAGACGGAGAGGGTTTCGCTCACAGAGATGCAGCCACGTCCGCGACCAGGTTGCGCAGCCAGACATGCGCGGGGTCGTCGCGATAGCGCACATGCCAGGCCATCTGCGTCGGAAACGTGCCCAGATCGACCGGCGCCGCCAGCACCTTCAATCTCGGATCGCTGGCCAGGCGCCGGCAGATCAATTTCGGCAGCGTCGCACAGTAGTCCGTGGCGGCCACGATCTCGGGGATTGACATGAAGTGGGTGACCGTCACCGCGACGTCCCTCTTGAGCCCTCCCCGCTCCAGAGCCTGGAAAAGCCCTGCGCGGAGGCGCCCTCCGGCCGGCAGCAGGTTCACGTGCTTCATGCGCTCGTATTGCGCCTTGGTGATCTTCTTGCCGACCTTCGGATGGTCGGCGCGCACGACGCAGGCCAGGCCGTCATCCGCAATGTGCTGCACGACCAGGTTGTCCGGCGCATCGGTGATTCGGCCGAGCACCATCGCCGTGGTTCCTGAAGTGACCCCCGTCGCGGCGATGTCGACCCCGAAGGGCAATGTGCGCAGGCGGATGCCCGGAGCCAACTCGCGCAGCCGTGCCGTCAGAGCGGGCACGAACACGAATTCCACGTAGCTGTTCGGCGCGATCGTGATCAGCTGATCGGCGCGGGAGGGGTCGAAGGCCTGCTGGCCGAGCACGACGGCGTCCAGCATAGCCAGTGCCGACGTCAGCGCCGGTGCCAGCGCTTCGGCCTTGGGCGTGGGCCGCATGCCGTAGCGCTCCCGGATGAACAGCGGGTCCTTCAGCATGGTGCGCAGGCGCGTCAACGCGTTGGACAGCGCCGATTGAGTCATGCCCAGGCGATCCGCGGCGCGGGTCACGCTGCGCTCTTCCAGCAGGGCCACGAAGATGGGCAACAGGTTGAGGTCGTATCGCATCCAGCAATATTGTTAGCGATAAATCTGGAATGGAGGAAATACATTGGATCAATTTCTTGTGGATGCCGATCATTCAGTCATTCACAGGAGATCACCATGCAATTGAAGACCCTTCTTCCCGGCCAGCTGGGATTCGGTGCGGCCCCTCTCGGCAACATGTTTCGCGCGATTCCCGAGGAGGAAGCGCGGGCCACCGTGGATGCCGCGTGGAACGACGGCATCCGCTTCTTCGACACCGCGCCGTTCTACGGCGCGGGCCTGGCGGAAGCCAGACTGGGTGAGGCGCTGGCGGTCCGCAATCGTGACGAGTTCGTCATCAGCACCAAAGTCGGTCGCCTGATCCTCGACGAGGTGGAAGACGTCAACGCGCGCGACCTCGGCGAGAAGGGCGATGTGTTCAAGCATGGCCGCGCCAACCGGATCGTGAACGACTACTCGGAAGACGCGACCCTGCGCTCGATCGAAGACAGCCTGAAACGCCTGAAGACGGACCGCATCGACATTGCCTGGGTGCACGATGTCGCCCAGGATTTCTACGGAGACGAGTGGCTCGGCGTCTTCGAGACCGCGCGCAAAGGCGCTTTCAAGGCGCTGGACCGGTTGCGCGACGAAGGCGTGATCCGTGCCTGGGGCCTGGGCGTCAACCGGGTGGAGCCGATCGAGCTGCTGCTGGGTCTTGAGGGGCCTCGTCCGGACGGTGTCCTGCTCGCCGGCCGCTACACGCTGCTGGACCACTCGCGGGCGCTGCAGCGCGTGATGCCGCAAGTGGCGGCTCGGGGCCTCGGCATCGTCGTCGGCGGTCCCTACAGCTCAGGCGCGCTGGTCGGCGGACCGAACTTCGAATACGCGCCTGCCACGCCAGAGATCCTGGCCAGGGTGCAGGCCATCAAGGCCATTGCGGATCGCCACAACGTGACGATGAAGGCGGCAGGTCTGCAGTTCGCCCTGGCGCACCCCGCGGTCGCCGCAGTCATTCCCGGAGCCAGCCGGCCGGGCCGCATTGCGGAGGACCGCGCCGCGCTCGAAGCGGTGGTGCCACAGGACTTCTGGCGTGAGCTGCGACAGGCAGGTCTGGTGCAAGCGGAAGCGCCGCTGCCCCACGGCATCTGACCCCCGCGCACGCCACTTCTCAGGACACAACACATGCTAAGCGAAGCCTATGAACCGCAGTGCGCCTCGATCGAGGCGCATTGCTCCGACACTCGGCAATTGAACCGTCGCGCGCTGACCCTGCTCGCACTTGCACTCGGCACCTTCTGTATCGGCACGTCCGAGTTTGCAAGCATGGGCATCCTTCAGCTGTTCGCCGCCAGCCTGGATCTGGATATTTCCACTGCCACGCATGCCATCGAGGCCTATGCCTTCGGCGTCGTGCTCGGGGGTCCTGCCGTGACCATCCTGGCCGCGAAGCTCAACCGCAAGCACTTGCTGCTGGTCCTGATGGCGATCTTCGTACTCGGCAATGTCATGTCGGCCGTCGCAACCGGGCTGGGCATGTTCACACTCGCGCGCTTCGTGAGCGGCATTCCGCAAGGCGCGTACTTCGGTGCGGGCGCGGTGGTCGCTTCCTACATCGTCGGGCCGGGCCAGGGCGGTCGCGCCTTCGCCCTGGTGATGACGGGCTTGACGGTGGCCACCATCGTCGGCTCGCCCCTCGCCACGCTCCTCGGCCAGAACCTCGGCTGGCGAAATGCCTACCTGGCCGTTTCGGCCCTTGGCGCGGTGGCGTTCCTGGCACTCTGGATGTGGGTGCCGCGATCCAGCGCCCTGAACGGTGGACCCGTGCTGCAGGAACTCCGGTCGTTGAACCGGCCGGCCGTCTGGGCAATGGTGGCTGTCGCGGCGCTGGGCGTGTCCAGCATCTTCGCCGTCTACACATTCATCGGACACTTCGTCACCGACGAGGCGTCGCTGCCGCAAGCATGGATTCCGATCGCGCTGGGTCTTTTCGGTGTCGGCATGACCGCGGGCAATGTCGTTGGAGGATGGATGGCGGACCGCCATCCATCCCGGGGCTTGATCGCCGGGTTCGGCAGCGCGCTGGTTGCGTTGGCGCTGTTGGCGCTCGGCGGTGGGAACGCGTGGATCCTGATGGCGGGCCTGGCCTTGGTCGGTGGCACGATGATGGTTGCCATCCCCACGATCCAGGTGCGCCTCACCCGGGCGGCGCCGGACGCACCGACGCTGATGGGCGCGATGAATCTGGCTGCCCTCAATGTGGCGAACGCCATCGGCGCCTGGGCTGGCGGGCAGACGATCGCGCATGGGCATGGCCTGCTGTCGGCAGTTTGGGCGGGGTTCGCGCTGACGCTTGCCGGGCTTGCGCTGTTCCTCCTCGTGTCACGGAAACACACCGAAAGTCGCTGGGCGAGCACTTCTGGCGAGCGGCTTCCATCCTAGGAGCGCCTGTCAATCAAGCTCGAACTTGTATAGCGTTATGGCAGGCTGCCGTCTAGCACTGGAAGCAGACCGTCAGACCGTCACCCCGGCGGAACCAGGGGGCTGCAATAGACCGCAATGCAGCCCTTTTTTGGGCGATGCGCTACCACCGAAACGTCGCACCGATCATCGGACCGCTGAACCTGATGCCCAGGAGTTGGCGGGCCTGCTGTGGCGGCGATGAAACGCGGAGTCCGATCCGCCACTCCCGATGCTTGCAGGTCCCCTGGTGAATCCCTGCCATTGGATCGCCGCAGCAGACCAGCAATGCAAGCCAGTCCGGCACGCGGGCCTTGCTGCTGAATTCCCCATACTGGACGGCCTTGTAAGCCTTCAGTGCCGATGGCGTACTTCCCACGACGAGAGAAGAGTAGGGCGAGGTGACGAACCAACTGAGAAGTGGCCAACGAACGGGAGTCAGGAGGCCTGCAGCAAGGTGAGCTGGCTGCGGGCCAGCAACCTCCTGAAATCCCGATCAAAGGTCACAAGGTGCTCGCCCTGCTGAATCACTGCGGCCGCGAGCCACGCGTTCGGCAGGTCGTTGGCGGTCAGGCCCTTCTCAATGCAGAGTTTCTTGAAAATCGGCCACTCGTCTCCCAGCGCCGGTGCGCTGATGCCCGGCGCGTCCAGCAGCGCATCGACGAATCGCATGGCTTCGGGCATCGGCGTCGGATTTACGAAGATCTTCGGATGTGTGACAAGTCGCAGGAAGCTCGCAGTGACCATAGGCTGCAATGTCAGCGGCGCGACCACAGGGGCCTTCTCTACAGCCTTCTCGAGCCATTCGCGTGCCACCGCGTAGTGAGGGTGGTCGCTGCGGGAGGCGGCGACCAGCACGTTCACATCGGGCGTCATTCGTCTGCGGCGTCCAGCATGGCCTTGTTGCTCAGCCCCGTCAGAGCTGCGATCAGTCCTCCCTTGCCCCGATAAACGGGAAGAGCGCGAGGCGCGCGAGCGCGCGGGGCGTCCTTCAGCCGCAATTGCAGGCCTTCCTCGATCAGTCGCGTCAAGCTCGTGCGCTGCTGGGCGGCCACGGTCTTGGCCCGAGTCAGCAGCGCGTCGTTCAGGTTGAGCGTGGTTTTCATGAATCAATGATACAGATTTCTGTACGAAAGTTCCTTGACGAGTCGAACGTCAATTGCGGACGTTTGATTCTGGACGAACCTGGCCGCGTCATCGCATGAGCAGCGCGAGAACCGGCAATTTGCCGTACAGTACCTCTCAACCTTGGAGAGTACCGCCATGACATCCGCCTCTACTGCCCGCCTGGAAGCCCGCATCAGCACCGACCTGCATGCGATGCTCAAGCGCGCGTCCGAGTTGCAGGGGCGCACCATGACTGACTTCGTAGTTGCGGCGGTGCAGGATGCCGCGCAGGAAGCCATCACCAAAGCCGAAGTGATCCGTCTCTCGCTGGCCGACCAGGAATGCTTCGCCCAAGCGATGCTTTCTCCCCCTAAGGCCACCCCCGCCCTGAAACGCGCATTCTCGCGTCGTCGCAAACTGCTGCGCGTTGAATGAGCAAGGCTGCGCCGTTTCGTGTTGCATTGCTGGACGCCTCGCATGACCGCGCCAGCTTCGACAGCGATTCGGCAGCGCTGAACCGCTACCTACAGCAGCAGGCCACCCAGGACGTTCGTCGCCGCATCACCGCCTGTTTCGTGGCGGTGCCTGGTGACAACCTTCAGTGCATCGCGGGCTACTACACGTTGGCATCCTCCAGCGTGCTTCTGCATGACCTACCAGTGGCCCCTGGAAAGAAGCTGCTGCGGTATCCCTCCGTGCCTGTGGTTCGCATGGGCAGGCTGGCGGTTGCGAAGGCCTTCAACGGCGTGGGCCTGGGTGCCGCCCTGCTGGCCGACGCATTGGGCAGGGCGGTACGTGCGGAGATCGCCGCCTATGCCCTCGTCGTGGATGCAAAGGATGACTTCGCAGCATCCTTCTATCGGCACCATGGATTCATCGCAATGCCGAGCACACCGTTGACGCTGTTCCTTCCGCTGGCGAACGTCAAGGAACTGGCATAAGCGCCAATCAAGCTTAAGGTTTGCGACCGCCATCGGGCGCGACAATGGAAAGTGATCGCAAGGCTTCGAGCGGTGCGTCGTTGCATTGGCTGGCTATCAATTTTTGAGAATCTGAACCCCGAGGTCCGCCATGCCATCCAGCTACGTTCTGCGCCTTGGGCGTGCGCTGCAAGCCTGGCAAGGACGCGATCGTGGCCGGGGTGCGTGAGTTCCAAGGGCGCCTGCCTATCGACCACATTTGACCGCGAGCACGCCAATGAGCGGTCACGCGTTGCAAACCGAGGCCCTTCCTTATGTGTGGTCCGCGGACGCCGCCACCAGGTCGCGCTCCAGTCGCGCGTTGATCTCTTTTTCCGCGCCGGCGAACGCATCTGCGGGTTTACCCCACAAAGCCGGTCCGGCAACCCGGACGAACTCATCGTCCTGCATCCGGATCATCGGCGGGGCACCGCGTCGCTCTCCCTAGTTCTCTCGTGAAATCAACGACTTAGCGCGCTACCGGTGCTGCCTGTCGCGTGGCACATCGATTGCTCTTAAGCCAGGCCCGACCGCGTCACTCGACTCGAAGCGGGCCATGACAAGGAGACAGACGATGAACTCAGTGGGTGACCTTGCCCCCCGGGAAACTGGCGAGCGGATCGAAGCGCCTGACGCGCTTCAGCTGCACCGCAGCGTGCTCCGTTCGCTGCACGTGGCCGAAGCAATTCAAGGCTATTGCGGCGATCCGCTCCCGACGAAGACGTAGGGCGCACACGATGGCGCTCACACTTGCCTTCGAGGCGCTGGGGTCGGGGCCGCCAGTGGTGATCCTGCACGGCCTGTTCGGCGCGGGACGCAACTGGCTGCAGATCGCGCAGGCGCTAGCCGCAGACCGATATCGGATCTATCTGCCCGACGCCCGCAATCACGGCGCCTCGCCGTGGGCCGAGTCCATGTCGTACGCGGAGATGGCGGGCGACGTGCTGGCGCTGATTGAGCGCGAGCAGCTGCACCGGCCCTGCGTGATCGGCCACAGCATGGGCGGCAAGACGGCGATGGCCCTGGCGCTCTCGCGTCCGCACGCCATCGGCGGCATCGCCGTCGTCGACATCGCGCCAGAGAGTTACACCGGCCAGTTCTCCTCGTACGTGTCTGCCATGCGCGGCTTCGACATGGCCGGTGCGGCCGGACGCCGCGAGATCCGCCAGGCACTGGCCGACCGCCTCGGTGCCGCGACCCCGGTGGACATCCTTCGGAAGAACCTTCGGCGGCAGGACGATCGCTTCGACTGGCGGCTCAACCTGCTCGCCACCGGGCTGTGCATGACCGAGCTCTGCGACTTTCCGGAAGTGCTGCGCACTACTTGCTACGCCGGCCCGGCGCTCTTCATCCACGGCGCGGAATCCGACTACGTGCCGCCTTCGTCGCTCGCCGGCATCCGCGCGCTGTTCCCGCACGCGCAGACCGAGCGCGTCGCCGATGCCGGCCACTGGGTGCATGCCGACCAGCCCGAGGCGCTCCTGTGCAGCCTGCGCGAGTGGCTGGCCGAGGCCCGCGCCGCAATCCCTTTTTGACATCTACACGGAGACCCCATGTCCGACACCCTGCGCGAAGCCGCACTCGACTACCACCGCTATCCCACGCCCGGCAAGATCTCGGTGACCCCGACCAAGCCGATGGCCACGCAGCGCGATCTCGCGCTCGCGTATTCCCCCGGCGTGGCCGAAGCCTGCATGGAGATCGCGCGCGATCCGGCCGAGGCCATGAACCTCACCTCGCGCGCCAACCTGGTGGCCGTCATCACGAATGGCACGGCCGTGCTGGGCCTCGGAAACATCGGCCCGCTGGCGGGGAAGCCGGTCATGGAGGGCAAGGGCTGCCTGTTCAAGAAGTTCGCCGGCATCGACGTGTTCGACATCGAGCTCGACGAGAACGACCCCGATGCGCTCATCGACACCATCGCGCGCATGGAGCCCACCTTCGGCGGCATCAACCTCGAGGACATCAAGGCGCCCGAGTGCTTCTACATCGAGAAGAAGCTGCGCGAGCGCATGAAGATACCGGTCTTCCACGACGACCAGCACGGCACCGCCATCGTCGCGGCTGCGGCCATCCTCAATGCGCTCGAGCATGTCGGCAAGGACATCCGCGAGGTGAAGCTGGTGGCTTCGGGCGCCGGCGCCGCGGCACTGGCCTGCCTCGATCTGATCGTGAGCCTCGGCCTTCCGATGCGCAATATTCATGTGTCCGACAGCGCAGGCGTGGTCTATGCCGGCCGCAAGGAGCAGATGGACCCGAACAAGGCCCGGTATGCGCAGGACACCTCGGCGCGCAACCTGGCCGATGTGATCGGCGGCGCCGACATCTTCCTCGGCCTGTCAGCCGGTGGCGTGCTGCAGCCCGAGATGGTCAAGGAGATGGCGCGCGATCCGATCATCCTGGCCATGGCCAATCCGACACCGGAGATTCTTCCGGAAGACGCACTGGCCGTGCGTCCCGACGCCATCCTCGGCACCGGTCGGTCGGACTATCCGAACCAGGTCAACAACGTTCTGTGCTTTCCATTCATCTTCCGCGGCGCGCTCGACGTCGGCGCCACCACGATCAACGAGGAGATGAAGCTCGCAGCCGTGCGCGCCATCGCCGGGCTCGCGCATGCGGAAATTCCCGAGGTGGTGGCGCAGGCCTATGGCGCGGTTGGCCTGCGCTTCGGCCGCGACTACCTGATTCCCAAGCCCTTCGATCCGCGCCTGATCGAGGCGGTCGCGCCCGCGGTGGCGCAGGCCGCGGCCGACAGCGGCGTCGCGACACGGCCGATCGCCGACATGAAGGCCTACCGGCAGCGCCTGTCGCAGTTCGTCTATCAGTCCGGCAGCAGCATGCAGCCGCTGTTCGCCGCCGCCAAGCAGTCGCCCAAGCGCGTGGTCTACGCGGAGGGCGAGGACGAGCGCGTGCTGCGCGCTGCGCAGGTGGTCGTCGACGAGGGCCTGGCGCGCCCCTTGCTGCTGGGGCGGCCCGAGGTGATCGCCGAGCGCATCGCGCAGTACGGCTTGCGCCTCGTGCCGGGCACCGACTGCGAATGCGTCGACCCGCTCGACCCGGCGGTGTACGGCGATGCGGCCGAGTCCTACTACCAGCTCAAGCGCCGGGAAGGTGTCTCCCGGGTGGTCGCGCAGACCGAGATGCGCGGCCGCGGCACGCTGCTCGCCGCCATGTTGGTGCGCCATGGGCGGGCCGACGCCATGCTGTGCGGCACGCTGGGAGCCTACGGCGATCACCTGCGCCATGTGCGCGACGTGATCGACCTGCGTGCGGGCACAAAGACCATGGCGGCCATGCAGATGCTGATGCTGCCGGGACGACAGCTCTTCATCTGCGACACCCACGTCAACCGCGACCCGGACGCGACGCAGATCGCCGAGATCACCCTGCTGGCGGCCGAGGAGGTGCGCCGCTTCGGCGTGACGCCGAGCGTGGCGCTGCTGTCGCACTCGAACTTCGGCGGTTCCGACGCGGCTTCGGCCGTGAAGATGCGCGAGGCGCTCGCCCTCATCAAGGCGCGCGATCCGCAGCTCGCGGTCGAAGGCGAGATGCGCGGCGATGCGGCGCTGTCCAAGCCCATCCTCGACCACGAGTTCCCCGACTCCGCGCTGAGCACCGAGGCCAACCTGCTCGTCATGCCCAACGTCGACGCGGCCAACATTTCCTACAACCTGCTGCGCGTGGCCGCGGGCAACGGCATCACGGTGGGCGGCATCCTGCTGGGCGCGGCGCGCCCGGCGCACATCCTCACGCCGTCATCGACCGTGCGCCGCATCGTCAACATGACGGCGCTGGCGGTGGTCGATGCCAACTCGCAGCGCGGCGCGGCCCTCGCGAACCCCCGCGCCACCGGATTCTGAAAACTTCCAGGAGACCCCCATGGACCACCAACCCGTACCCAAGCCTTTCTACAAGTCCCTGTACTTCCAGGTCATCACCGCGATCGTCATCGGCGTCCTGCTGGGCCACTTCTACCCACAGACCGGCGCGGCGATGAAGCCGCTGGGCGACGGCTTCATCAAGCTGATCAAGATGATCATCGCGCCCATCATCTTCTGCACCGTGGTGGTGGGCATCGCCGGCATGGAGGACATGAAGAAGGTCGGCAAGACCGGCGGCCTGGCGCTGCTGTACTTCGAGATCGTCAGCAGCATCGCGCTCGTGGTGGGGCTGGTCATCATCAACATCGTGCGACCCGGCGCCGGGATGAACGTCGACGTGAGCCAGCTCGACACCAAGGCGATCGCCGCCTACACGGCGCCCGGGCAGATGCAGGGCACCGTCGACTTCCTGATGAACGTGATCCCGAGCACGGTGGTCGACGCGTTCGCCAAGGGCGAGATCCTGCAGGTGCTGCTGTTCGCCGTGATGTTCGGCTTCGCGCTGCACAAGTTCGGCGGCCGCGGCACGCTGGTCTTCGACTTCATCGAGAAGTTCTCCCACGTGCTGTTCGTCATCGTCGGCTACATCATGAAAGTGGCACCGATCGGCGCATTCGGGGCCATGGCGTTCACCATCGGCAAGTACGGCGTCGGCTCCCTGCTGCAACTGGGCCAGCTCATGGCGACCTTCTACGCCACCTGCCTGCTCTTCATCTTCGTCGTCCTCGGCGCCATCGCGCGGGCGCATGGCTTCAGCATCTGGAAGTTCATCAAGTACATCAAGGAAGAACTGCTGATCGTGCTGGGCACCTCTTCGAGCGAATCGGTGTTGCCGCGCATGATGGCCAAGCTCGAGAACCTGGGCGCGAGGAAGTCGGTGGTCGGCCTCGTGATCCCGACCGGCTATTCCTTCAACCTCGACGGCACCTCGATCTACCTGACCATGGCGGCCGTGTTCATCGCGCAGGCCACCAACACCGACATGACGCTGATGCAGCAGATCACGCTGCTTCTCGTGCTGCTGCTCACGTCCAAGGGCGCGGCCGGCGTGACCGGCAGCGGCTTCATCGTGCTGGCGGCCACCCTGTCGGCCGTGGGCCACGTGCCGGTGGCCGGTCTGGCACTGATCCTGGGCATCGACCGCTTCATGTCGGAAGCCCGCGCCTTGACCAACCTGATCGGCAACGGCGTCGCCACGGTCGTGGTCGCCAAATGGACCCACGACCTGGACACGGTGCGGATGAAGCAGGTCCTGGACAACGAGTCGCCTGTTGCGGCCGACGCACCCGAGGCCGTGCTGGACCAGGTCGACACGCACATGCCGGTGGCCCAACTGCGCTGAGCCGGCCCCATGCCTGCGAAGAGCGAAGCGCCGACCGCGGACGGCACCGCGCAGCGGCACCGCATCGTCATCGTCGGCGGCGGTGCAGGCGGCCTGGAGCTGGCCACGCGCCTGGGCGACACGCTGGGCAAGCGCGGCCAGGTAGAGATCACGCTGATCGACAAGAACCGCACCCACGTCTGGAAGCCCAAGCTGCACGAGATCGCCGCCGGCAGCATGGACATGAGCGCGCACGAGGTCGACTATCTCGCGCAGGCGCACTGGCACCGCTTCCGGTTCCGGCTCGGCGAGCTGACCGGCATCGACCGCGAGCGGCGCCAGGTGATCGTGGCGCCCTACCTGGACGACGAGGGCCGCCTGGTCACACCTGCGCGGTCCTTCGGCTACGACACGCTGGTCCTTGCCATCGGCAGCCTCAGCAACGACTTCGGGACGCGCGGCGTGCGCGAGCACGCCCTGCGGCTCGAATCGAAGGCGGACGCGCAGCGCTTTCACCGGCGCATGGTCAACGCCTGCATCCGGGCGCATGCGCAGGCCACGCCGCTGCGGCCCGAACAGTTGCACGTGGCGATCATTGGCGCGGGCGCCACGGGCGTGGAACTGGCGGCCGAACTGCATCGCACCACGCGTGAGGTGGTGGCCTACGGGCTGGACCGCGTGGATGCAGAGAAGGACATCCAGGTCAGCGTGATCGAGGCTGCCGACCGCGTGCTGCCCGCGCTGCCGCCGCGCATGTCGGCCGCCACCGAGGCACTGCTGCACGAGCTGGGCGTGGACGTGCTTACGTCCGCCAAGGTGGCCGAGGTGCTGCCCGACGGCGTGCGACTGGCCGACGGCCGCACGCTGCCCGCCGAGCTGGTGGTGTGGGCGGCCGGCGTGAAGGCCGCCGATTTCATGAAGGACATCGCCGGGCTCGAGACCAATCGAAGCAACCAGCTGGTTGTGCTGCCGACGCTGCAGACGACGCGCGATGCCGACATCTTCGCCATCGGCGACTGCGCGGCCTGCGACTGGCCCGAGGCCAATGGCGGCAAGGGCGGGCTGGTGCCGCCGCGCGCGCAGGCGGCGCACCAGCAGGCCTCGCACATCGCGGCGCAGATACGTCGGCGCATCGAGGGCAGGGCGCTCAAGCCCTACCGCTACCGCGACTTCGGCTCACTGGTCTCGCTCGGCGAATTCAGCACGGTGGGCAACATGATGGGCGGCCTGATCGGTGGCAGCCTGATGATCGAAGGGCTGTTCGCCCGGCTGATGTATGTCTCGCTCTACAAGATGCACGAGCTGGCCCTGCACGGCGTCGCCAAGGTGTCGTTGGACACGATCGCCCGCCTCATCACGCGGCGCACCGAACCCCACGTCAAGCTGCATTGAGCCTCTCGACCGATGATCCCCGCGATCGCCATGGGGCAGCCACCGATGCGGTGCCCGCGGCCATGTGCAATAAGGCCCGGATGACTTCACCGCAGCCGGTCCGACGCCTCGACCTGCCCGCGCAGACCCGGCGGCGCTGGCGTGGCGTGGCGCGCTGGTCAAGCGCGCTGGCGCTGGTGGCGCTGGCCGCGGCCGCCGGCCACTACCTGGCCATGCAGAACGGCCTGGCGCGCCTGCGCGAGGCCGCCGACCATCGGCTCGACATGCTGGCGACCGCGCTTGATGCCGACCTGGCCCGCTTCGAATACCTGCCGGCGCTGATGGAGATGACGCCGATCGTGCCGGCGCTGCTCGGTGCGCCGTCGGATGCGGGCCTGCGCGATGCGGTCAACCGCTACCTCGACGGCGTCAACGCCACGGCGGGCGCGGAGATGCTCTACGTGCTCGACGTCTCCGGGACGTCGCTTGCCGCGTCCGACTGGGACCGGCCCGGGACGACCGTCGGCCAGGACCTGTCGTTCCGGCCCTACGTCATCGAAGCGCTGCAACAGGGCAAGGGCCGCTTCTACGGGGTGGGCATCACCAGCCGCAAGCCCGGCTACTACCTCTCGTACGCGCTGCGTCGCGACCGGGCCGCGCGCGGCGTGGTGGCCGTCAAGGTCAACCTGGAGGAATCGGAGCGCGGCTGGCGCAAGCTGCCGGGCGACGTCGCGCTGGTGGACGAGCGCGGCGTGGTGATCCTCGCCACGCGCGAGGACATGAAGTTCCGTCCGCTGTGGCCGCTCGATGCGGCGCAGCGCACCGAGGTGCAGCGCTCGCGGCCCTACGGGGAGGCGAGCCTGCAGCCGCTGCAGTGGCGGCTCAAGGAGGTCCTGGCGCGCAACGTGCAGGTGATCTCGCTCGACGGCGTGGACCAGCTCGCCTCCACGCGCACGCTGCGCGGCGCGCCGTGGCAGCTCCTGGTGCTCGACCCGCTGGCGCCGGTGCGCGCGGGCGCGCGCTATGCGGCCATCACCGCGAGCCTGGCGATGGCGGTCCTGCTGCTGATCGCGGTGACGCTCCGGCAGCGACGTCGCGCGGTGCGGCAGAAGCTGGCCAGCCAGGCCGCGCTGCAGGCGGCACACGACTCCCTTGAATCCACGGTGGTCGCGCGTACCGCCGAACTGCGCGCGGCCCAGGGCGAGCTGGTGCATGCGGGCAAGATGGCGGCGCTCGGCCAGATCTCGGCCGGCGTCGTGCACGAGCTGAACCAGCCGCTCACGGCCATGCGCACCCTCTCGGAAAGCGCCGCCATCCTGCTCGACAAGAGCCGCTTCGACGACGTGCGCGGCAACCTGCAGCGCATCCGCGGCATGGTCGATCGACTGGCGCGCCTGACCTCGCAGCTCAAGACCTTCGCCCACAGGAGCGAGCTTCCGTTGTCGCCCGTGGCGCTGTCGCAGGCGCTGGCCGATGCGCAGCTCATCGTGTCCGAGGCCGCGAGGAGCCACGGGATCGTCATCCAGGTCGACGTGGCGCCTGCCGACCTGGCGGTCATGGCCGAGGAGGCTGCGCTGGGCAGCGTGCTCGTCAACCTGATGCGCAACGCCATCGATGCCATGCAGGCTTCGCCGCGGCGCACCCTGCGGCTGGAAGCACGGCCACGGGCGGGCCGCGTGATCCTGCGCGTGAGCGACACCGGGCCGGGCATTCCGCCGGACATCCTGCCGCGCCTGTTCGAGCCCTTCGTCACCAGCAAGCCCGCCGGGACCGGGCTGGGCCTGGGCCTCGTGATCTCGGCACAATCGGTGCGGGCCATGGACGGCACGCTGACTGCCGCGAACCTGCCCGAGGGCGGTGCCTGCTTCGTCGTCGACCTGCCGGCCGCCATGCAAGGCGTTCCTGTTGCGCAAGAGGAGTGATCCGCAAGTGAGCGAAACCGCTGCCATCCGCGTGCTGCTGGTCGAGGACGACGAAGACGTCCGGATCAGCACGACCCAGGTGCTGACCCTGGCCGGCTTCGAGGTCGATGCCTTCGCCAGCGTCGAGCGTGCGCGACCTCAGATCAGCTACGGCGTGCGTGCCATCGTGGTCTGCGACGTGCGCCTGCCGGGCGTCAGCGGCAACGAATGGCTGCTGGAGCTGCACGAGGCCGATCCGGAGTTGCCCGTCATCCTCGTCACCGGCCATGGCCACATCGCCATGGCCGTGCAGGCCATGCGCGAGGGCGCCTACGACTTCATCGAGAAGCCGTTCAGCTCCGAGCGGCTGGTGGCCACCGTGCGGCACGCGATGGAGCGGCGCCAGCTCACGCTGCAGGTGCGCGCGCTGCATGCCGCGCTGGAGAACTGGCAAGGCATCCAGGCGGCGCTGATCGGACGATCGATGCAGATGCAGCAGGTGCGCCGCACCGTGATGACGCTGGCCGGCACTTCGGCCGACGTGCTGATCTATGGCGAGACCGGCACCGGCAAGGAGCTCGTCGCGCGCTGCCTGCACGACCACAGCGAACGCCGGAGCCAGCATTTCGTGCCGCTCAACTGTGGCGGTCTGCCCGAGGCCCTGGCCGAGAGCGAGCTGTTCGGCCACGAGGCCGGCGCCTTCACCGGCGCCAACCGCGTGCGCGTGGGCAAGTTCGAATACGCCAACGGCGGCACGCTGTTCCTCGACGAGATCGAGAGCATGCCGATGGCGGTGCAGATCAAGCTGCTGCGCGCGTTGCAGGAGCGCTCGATCGAGCGCATCGGCTCCAACCGCGCCATTCCATTCGACTGCCGCGTCGTGGCCGCGAGCAAGGAAGACCTCAAGGAGATGAGCGACCGGCAGAAGTTCAGGGCCGACCTGTACTACCGGCTCGGTGTCGCCTTCATCGAACTGCCCCCGCTGCGCGAGCGGCGCGAGGACATCCCGCTGCTGTTCGAGCATTTCACGCTGCTGGCCGCCGCGCGCTACGAGCGCCCGGCGCCGATCCCGAGCGGCGCGCAGGTGGCCGACCTGATGGCCTACGCATGGCCCGGCAACGTGCGCGAGCTGCGCAACGTGGCCGACCGGTTCGTGCTGGGCCTCTTGGGCGAGCGCCTCACGCAGACCCGCCTCGGCGCCGAGGAAATGTCCCCCCTGCCGCGGGGACTGCCGCAGCAGGTCGAGGCCTTCGAGCGCGCGGTCATCGTCGAGGCCCTGCGCAGGCACCAGGGCGACCAGCCGGCCACGGCCAGTGCGCTGGCCATCGCGCGGCAGACGCTGCATGACAAGCTGCGCAAGCTGGGCATCGCCGCGGACGAATTCAAGTCGCAGTGAAAGGGACTGCCGCCGAGCAGCCCGTCCCCAACTGGGCGCTCAGCCCGGAATCGTCCCCGGCAGCAGGTGTCGGTTTCCCCTCAATCTGTCACTTCCGCTCTTTCATTCTGTCAGTGCCAGTTGAGGAGCGTGCTCTACCTACGGGGCATTGGTCGTGAGCATCTGCTCACTGACCCGGGTGGAGCGGAGTCCGGAATCAAGGCGGGTTTGGGCCTTTCAATTGGCACAACCTTGCATTTGACCGCTTCAATCTGTTACCAGGTTCGGACTCACCTGCGAGTCGATGGAGATGGGTCAGTTCCTGGCGCTTGCTGACGTTGTTGCCGTTGCCGCCAACCGGCTGGTGGCAATCGTTCGTGTTGAATCCGATGGCAGCGTCGTCGGTCGTGAGCTTCGGTCGCCTCCTGCCGCTGCTTCGGCCATCACCGTTCGGCGACAAGGAGATGATTCAGAAACTGATGGCGTTCAGCGGAGGACTCACCGGGAGGATCACGACCCTACTGGCTCAGGCGGCCGAGTTGGCGTTCCGAGAGAAGATCGAATCCATCAGCCTGGAGCTGCTCGAGCGCGCGGCCGGGGCAGGGGTCTTCAAACTGCCCGTAGAAGAAGAGCCCGATGAAGCCAATGCGTGAGTGAATTGGCTAGCCCAAACCCCGTCGGCGGCAACACCTATGCGGCGACGATACGGAACTCGGTGGCCTTGGCGACGGGACGCACGATGTTGCGCTCGCGCTTGAGATCGACGATGCCGTAGTTGGACATGGTCTTGAGCGTACGCGACAAGTTGCCCGGCTTACGCCCCGTGGCTTGGGCCAGCGCCGAGATCGATTCGGGTGCCGTCTCGGCGATGACATGCAGCAAGGCACGGTTGTCGTCGCTCAACACTTCGGCCAACGACTTCATCGAGGTGAACCAGATCTTCGGCTCGCTCGACTTGGGCTTGTAGTCGCCGCGTGCGATGGCCAGCACGCGCTGACGAATCTTCTCTTGGGGCATGATGCCGATCACGATGAATTTCATGGCTTGCTTACCTCCTGCAGGACGCGATCCACGTCCGCGAAAAAGTCTTCCAACAACTGCTGCGCGTCCTTGAATTCGTAAGGCACACCCTTGTCCGAGACATGCCGGTGCTTGTGGTCGAACGCCAAGATTCGACCCGCGTACTTGAACTTCTTGGGTGGCTTGACGGCATGGGCATTGTCGTAACCCAAGATGCGGTTGCCCTACGGTTCGTGCAGCGTGAGCGAGTACCGGATGCCGTGAGGAATCTGCTTGGACACCTCGACGCGCCATGCCTCCAGCTTGATCCAGTAGCCGCTCCCTTGATCGAGGACCGATTCATGGAGGTCAAGCAGCGTGTCGATGGCGGCATCGCGTTTCATGTCTAACTATATCATCAGATGATACTATGTGCCAGGTTGGCCGTTCGGGTGCCAGACCACGGTCTCCGGCAGCGCCGTCCCGCCGTCGTGCGATCGTGCGATCGTGCGATCGCAGGCGACCACGGTCTCCGGCAGCGCCGTCCCGCCGTCGTGCGATCGTGCGATCGTGCGATCGCAGGCGAAGCGGATGGTGATGTGGCGCCATCTGTTCAGGGCTAGCCGGCGGATCTCAATCGCCTGTCGCAGGCACTGGCTTGGCCGCTGGTAACCACGCGGCGGCTAGGCCCTTGTCACCATGCCGGCTCCGTACTTGGATGAAGGTCTGTAGATCTCTTCATAGGATGTCGTACTGGCGAGGAGTCAGATATAGCCTTTGCCCGGGTTCGAGAGGGCAAGTCAAGCCCCCTCACATGCGCAGGCGCCCTGATCCTCACTTGGTTCATTAGGGTGTTCCAGATGGAAGCCCGTTGTCGAGCGTGCTGTACTGACGTGCTGCGGCAACTCGACGATCTTTCGCATGGACCCAACGACGAGACATTCGCGCCTCTACCGAATGCGAGTTCGATCCTCGGCCAAGCTGCTGTTGGTGGCAAGCGCATGGCTAATCGCCTGTTGTCTCCCAGAGCAAGCCGGCGCGGAAGTCCTGCGCCTGGTCGTCGGAGGAATCGACAAGCAGATCTACCTGCCCGCAGTCCTGGCACAGCGCCTCGGCTATTTCTCCGAGCAAGGCCTGGAGGTGGAATTGCAGAACGACACCTCAGGTGTGCGCGCTGAGGACAAGCTCCTCGCAGGCGCCGTGCAGGGCGTAGTGGGTTTCTACGACCACACGATTGTGCTGCAGGCCAAGGGCAAGTTCGTCCGCTCGGTCGTTCAGTTCAGCCGCGCGCCGGGAGAGGCCCTCGTCAGCAGTTCGAAGCTCCCGCCGCTCGGTTCCCCAGCAGCCCTCGCCGGCCGCACCTTGGGAGTGGCAGGACTCGGCTCGTCGACGCAACTGTTGACGCAGTACTTTGGCCTCATCAACGGCGTCAAGATCAGCCAGATGAATTTCATCACCTTCGAATCGTCATCGGCCTTTGTCGAGGGGATGAGGCACGGCCGCATCGATGCAGGCATGACCACGGAGCCCGCCATCTCGAGCCTGGTCGCGGCAGGGCAGGCGCACCTGATGATCGACCTGCGCACACCCGCGTCGTCGGTCGCCGCGATCGGTGGCAACTATCCCGGCGCCTGTCTGTACCTGTCCGCGCTGTGGATCGACACGCATCGCGACCAGACGCAACGCCTCGTCAATGCGTTCGTGAAGGCCCTGCGGTACATCGACGCGCATTCCGCAGAGGAGATCGCCGCCTTGCTGCCGGCCAGTGTTGTCGGCGCTGACCGGAAGATCTACGTCTCGGCGCTGGCAGCCAGCAAGTCGATGTTCATTTCGGACGGAGTCATGCCGCCGGACGGTCCGCCGACGGTGCTCAAGGTGCTGAATGTGACGAGCCAGTCGGTGCGCGGGAAGGCGGTCGACCTGGCACGCACCTATACCAACGACTACGTCACCGGTGTGCGCTGAGGAGGGGTCATGCGAATCCTTTTCGTGGAAGACAACAAGTCGCTCGGCGAATGGCTCGCGCGCACCTTGCGCAAGGCCCAGTACATCGTGGACTGGATCGACAACGGGGCCGCGGCCGACGGCATCCTGCGCACCGAGACCTACGATCTCGTGATCCTCGACCTGGCGTTGCCAGAACTCGACGGCGCCGAGGTGTTGCGCCGGCTGCGCGCACGTGGCGACCGCACGCCCGTGCTCGTCCTGACGGCCGACAACCGGCTCCAGAGCCGCGTCGCCGAGCTGGACAGCGGCGCCGACGACTACGTGGCCAAGCCTTTCGACGTGGAGGAACTCGAAGCGCGCATACGCGTGCTGCTGCGCCGCTCGTCGAAGCTGGCGAATCCGCTGGTCACCTGCGGCGACCTCGTGCTGGACACCAATACCCGCAACTTCGCGCTGGCCGGCAAGCCCCTTTCGCTCACGCCACGTGAGCGCGCCGTGCTCGAAGTGCTGGCCATGAAGATGAGCACCACCGTGGCCAAGGCGGCACTCGCGCAGAGCCTGTTCTCGATGGACGAAGAGATCTCCGGCGACGCCATCGAGATCTACGTACACCGTCTGCGAAAGAAGCTCGAGTCGAGCAACGCGACGATCGTCACGCTGCGGGGCCTCGGCTACATGCTCGCGCCGCGCAGCCGATGAAGCTCAGCCTGCGTGCCAGCCTGCTTGCCTGGGTCATGCTGCCCCTGGCCGGCGCGGTGGCGGTCGATGCATGGATCAGCCACCGCGAAGCCCGACGCACAGCTGTCGCGGTGCAAGACCGTCTGCTGCTGGGCTCGGCGCGCATCGTCGCGGAGCAGGTGCACATCGAAGGCGACAGCTTCAGGGAGCACATTCCCCCCGCGGCGCTGGAGCTGTTCGAGGCTCGCGATGTGGACCAGATCCTCTACCGTGTCACCGGCTCCAACGGACGCCTCATCACGGGCTATGCCGAGCTCGGGCTGCCGACGAGCTTGCTGCAGCCGGAGGTTCCCTATTTTTTCAACGCGTCGGTGCGGGGCCAGCCCGTGCGCGTGGTCGCCTATTCGCAACCTGTGGTCGGGGCCCAGGACATCGAGGCGGTCACCGTCGAGATCGCGCAGACCCTGAACGGCCGCGATGCCTTGACCACAGACCTCTGGTCGCACGCGATCCTGCAGCAAGCGGTGATCCTGACGATGACGTCGGCGCTCATCCTGCTCGGCCTGCGCCAGGGACTGAAGCCGCTATTGCGCCTGCGAGATGCCGTGCTCGCGCGTGCGCCCGGCGAACTGCAACCGCTCGCGCTGACCGATCTCTCTGTCGAGCTCTCCCCATTGGTGGTTGCCATCAACGACTATGCGGGCCGACTGGAGCGGTTCGCCGAAGCCCAACGTGTGTTCATCCAGAACGCCTCGCACCAGCTGCGCACGCCGTTGACGGTCATCACGACGCAGCTCAGCTACGCGTTGCGTGAAGACGATCCCAAGGCCAAGACCGAATCGCTCGAGGCATTGCGCGACACCGTCCAGCAGGCCACGCGCCTCGTCAACCAACTGCTGACGCTCTCCACCGCCGAGGCGGACGAGCAGGGGATGCTCCCCAGGTCCGTCATCGCGCTGGACGCCGTGGTCCGACGGGTCCACGAGGACCTGGCCGGTCATGCGCAAGCGCGGAACATCGATCTGGGTTTCGAGTCCTCGGCCGATGCAAGCTCGGACGTGCTTGGCCATCCTTTGGCCGTACGCGAAGTCGTGGTCAACCTGGTCGACAACGCGATCCGCTACACCCGGCCGGGCGGAATCGTCACGACGCGCCTGCAAGCGCGCGGGCCGCAACTCGTGCTGACCGTGGAAGACAACGGCCCCGGAATCCCTGAGGCGCTGCGCGGTCGGGTGTTCGAGCGCTTCTATCGCATCCACGATGGCGATTCCGGCGGAAGCGGGTTGGGGCTTCCGATCGTGCAGGAGTTCGTTGCACG
The DNA here is from genome assembly GCF_900107745.1 of Variovorax sp. YR216. Taxonomy (GTDB): domain Bacteria; phylum Pseudomonadota; class Gammaproteobacteria; order Burkholderiales; family Burkholderiaceae_C; genus Variovorax. The sequence continues at coordinate 92,904 of NZ_FNRO01000016.1, forward strand.
CATGGGCGCGAGGCTGGAAATGCGAACGCCGGCGGGCGGCATCGGTCTCGCGGTCGACGTGATCTTCGACACGCCCGTCCAGCCGACGCCTGGAGAGGCGTCGCGCGCTGTCTAGGATATACGGGTATACCCTCGGCCGGCTCGGCAAAGCTGAAAGCAGGCAGAAAGCTGCCGCTTTCTAACCTATCGGTGTCCGGTGGCACTTCGATGCCACCCCTGGTTTCGACACCGAAAGGAGACATTTCCATGCAGATAACCGGTATGTTGCACGGCGCACGCCTGCTCGAGTTCGTGGGCTTCCCTGCCACCGAGGTCCTCGGCCCCGGGGCGAGCGAGGAAGAGATCAAGGCGCTCATCGACAAGTACGGCCTGATCTTCATCAAGCCCGTGTTCAAGGGCGGCATCGGAAAGAAGGGCAAGGCGGGCCTGCTGGGTCGGGCCAAGGACCTGCAGACCGCACTAGCAGAGAAGGAGCGGCTCTACTTCGCCGAGCACGCGGTAGGCAACGTCAAGGCCAAGGCCAACGGCGTGACCTTCGAGGCGGGGGTTCCGGCCGAGCACGAGGTCTATTTCTCGATCAGCGATTCGACGCACTTCCGCGCCCCCACCATGACGCTCACGCACATGGGCGGCATGGACATCGAGGAGATCGACAAGAAGCATGTGGCGCAGGTGCCCTTCGATCCGCTCACGGGTCTCAAGGCCTTCGTCGTGGCCAATGCGCTGACCGAGATCGGTGCACCCAAGGAAATCATCTCGCCGCTGGTGCAGCAATTGCCGAAGCTGTGGGAGCTGTTCCACAACTTCGGCATGACCACGTTGGAGCTCAACCCCATCCGCATGCGCCAGGACAAGAAGGGCCGACTGACGCCTGTGGCCTGCGACTTCAAGTGCGGGTTCGACCGCGATGACCCGCGCTGGCTGCGGCTCAATCTGCCGCCGCATCTGTTCGCCGCCGACTACTCCAACTTCGAGCAGGAGATCAACACGCTGCGCACGCACCAGGGGCAAAGCGATGTGTACGTCATCAATGACCAGGGCACCGTGCTGGCGCCAACGTTCGGCGGCGGCGCCAACTCGCTGGTCACCGAGATGCTGGGCGACGCGGCCATCATCAGCTCCGACTTCGGCGGCAATCCGCCCTACGAGAAGATGAAGGAAGTGGCGCGCATCTGCTTCAAGCACTGGCTCAAGCAGGCCAACGTGCTTTTCATCATCGGCGGCAAGAGCAACAACACCGACATTTTCGAGACCCTGCGCGCGATGGCTGATGCGCTGCGCGAGCACTTCAGCGCGCATGGGCCGACACCGCTGTACGTGGTGGTGGGCCGCGGCGGGCCGAACCTGGTGCGCGGCATGGGCGCGCTGCGCGACACCTGCGACGCCCTGGGCCTGCCGTATCGCCTGTTCGGCTTCGATTCCGACATGAGCGAGGTGATCCAGTACGCCAAAAAGGTGGACCACTGGATGCGCGGAGACGGACGTGCGCAAGTCGCGCAACGCCTGGGAATCGAACCTGCCGTCGCGGCAGCCTGAGGAGAAGACACATGCCAAGCACTTTTCAACGTCCGAGCGTGGGCGATTTCAAGTACCACGTCGGCATCAGCTCGCTCACGCAGGTCGCCTCGCGCGACGATCGTGTGTGCGTGCTCAACATCCTCGGTGGCGAATCGAGCGACGTCACACCTGTGAGCCATGTGTACTCGGGCGGCAATGTCGTATGCGGCACGGCGCCGGGCAAAGGCGGCGCGGTGCTGGAGACCGCCATCGGCAACATCCCGGTCTACAACAACGTGCGCGACGCGCTCGCCGCGGGCCATCGCTTCAACTGCGGCGTGGTGTACCTGCCGCCTTCGGCTGCGCGCGACGGCGTGGCCGAACTGATCCGCGTCAATCCGGACCTGCGCAAGATCTTCATCATCACCGAAAAGATCTCGGTGCATGATGCGCGGGAGATCCGCGCCATGGGGCAGCAGAACGGCATCGACATCTTCGGCGCCAACGGGCTGGGCGTCGCCGACTCGTGGAACCAGGTGCGAATCGGCGGCGCGCTTGGTGGCGACAAGCCCGGCGATTCGCTGCGCCCGGGCTCCATCGCGATCTTCTCCAACTCCGGCGGCTTCTCCACCACCATCGCACAGTACCTGCGCATGGGCGGGTGGGGCACCACCACCGTGATCTCGTCGGGCAAGGACGTCTATATCCACTACGCGGCGCCCGAGTTCGCGTTTGCGCTGGCCAATGACGCGCGCAGCAAGGCGGCAGTGTTGTACTGCGAGCCGGGTGGCTACTACGAGTACGACGCGACCTTCACCAAGCCGGTCGTGGCCTGCGTGGTCGGGCGCTGGAAGAGCAAGCTCACGCGCGCCGTGGGCCACGCCGGCGCGATGGCAGGCGGCTCGGACGATGCGCTGGCCAAGGAACGCTGGTTCATGGAGAAGTTCGGCGTCGACGCGATCTTCACGCCCGAGCAGCCGGTGTTCTCGGCCAAGGGGGCGGTGGTCACCAACATTGCGCACATTCCCGCCGCGCTCACGGCCGTCATGCGTGCCAACGCGACGATGCCCGACTTCGCGGCCGAGGGAAACCTCGCGCTCAAGCCCTGGTTCGGTTCCGACGAGGGCCTGGCGCTGCCCGACGAGCTGCGGCTGCCGGTGGTGGAGGCGCTCGCGCCCTACAACGAGCAGGTGGCATTGCTGAACACGCAGATCGGCGGCGTGGTGCCGCGCCAGCCGATGAAGGACGCCTCGGGCGCCTCGCAGATGGATGCGAAGACACAGGTCAGCAGCCTTCACGGCACCAGCATGCTGCATGCCGCGACGCTGTCGCTGGAGTCGAACATCGCGCTGGCGCTGGTGCACGATGCGGGCGGAGAGAACGACCGCAAGCTGATCGCGCCCGCGGTGGCTTCTTTCATCAACCTGCATGGCCGGCCCGAACTGGCCGCCGCCCAGGCGAGCCGTGAAGCGGGCAATGCGCCCAATGCGGTTCTGGCCGCGGCGGCGGCGATCGTCGGGCCGCGCCGCCAGCAGGCCGCGCGCGGGGTGCTCAAGTTCATGCTCGAGCGCTTCCATGCCGCGGGGCTCGGCACGGAGTTCGGCGCCTCCCTAAGCGACAGCTTCGACGTCGGCCTGGTCGATGCGGGCGGCCAGGCGGGCCTGACGGCGGCCGCGCCCGATGCGCGAGCCGACGCACTGCTGGCCGGCGTGCAGGCGCGGGGCGCTCGCTCGGTGTTCCTGCGCTGGCTTCGCAGCCTGCCGGGACATCCGACCGAGGCCGCCGTACTGGCCGCGATCAGCGCCACGCTGGCGTGGGGGCCGCTCGGCCGCAAGCGCATCTCGCGCGCCACGGCGGAGAACTTCCCCTGGTGGCTGCAGCTGTTCGGCACGCTCATCGGGGCCTCGGCCGATGTGTCGAGGCACGCGCCGGACCGTTTCAGCGGCATCGAGCCGGAGCAGATGCTCGGACACCTGAAGCTCGGCGAGATCGCCTTCGCCGCCCTGCTGGGGCGCATCCCGGGGGAAGATGACCTGTTCGCCTTCCAGACCCTGGTCGGCCTGCTCCTGACCAACGGCCCCGGCGCGATCTCCGCGCAGGGCGCCAAGGGCGCGGTGTCGGCCGATGGGCCCGAGCAACCCGAGCGCGTGCAGCTCAACAAGACGCTGATCGGCTTCCTGACCCACACCGGCTATGCGCACGGCGGCAACGGCTACGAGGGCATCGCCTATCTCGTCGAGCAGTTCAAGGACACCGGCCTTAAAGACCCCGGCCGCCCCGACCACGGCGTGGACCTCCAAGCCCTGGCTGCGAAGGCGGTCGAGCGCTACGCGCAGTACAAGCAGCAGAAGAAGACCGCCGGCAGCCTGGACATCGCCAAGCTGCCGGGCGTGAACCACCCGGTGTTCAAGGACAGGCCGGTGAATCACGACCCGCGCGAAGTGTTCATCGCGAGGCTGTTCGAGGAGCGCGGCGATTCCAACGTGTTCCACGCCTTCTACCGCGCGCTGGTGCAGCAGTTGTTCGACGCGGGTGTCTCGCGCAACGTCTACTGCGTGAACATCGATGCGGTGATCGCCGCGCTGCTCCTCAAGATGCTCTGGAAGCCGCTGCAGGCCGGTGAGATCGGCGAGGCCGACCTGGAAACCGCGGCCTTCACCATCTTCCTCTACCCGCGCATGCTCGGCTGCGCCGCCGAGATCGACGATCACCTGAACCGCGGCCGCAACATGGACACGCGCACGGCGGCATCGATTTGCAGGTTCGTTGCCTGAAACCTAAAACTCATTCAAAGACACAAGGAGACATCATGAGCACCACTTCGGCTGTCCAGAGCGTTCGACCCGACGACGAGCCATCCAAGAAGCAGGGCTTCTGGCCGCAGGGCTGGTGGAAACTGATGGAGATCCGCATCGGCATCCTTCCGCTGCCCGTCTATGTGCTGGCGGGCCTGCTGATCGCGGGGTTCGTCGCGAGCGGCAAGCTGCCGGGGGAGATCTCGCTGGCCATCGTGATGTTCGCGTTCTTCGGCTTCACTTTCGCGGAGATCGGCAAGCGGCTGCCGGTGCTGCGCAGCATCGGCGCGGCCGCCATCTTCGCGACCTTCATTCCGTCCGCGATGGTGTACTACCACCTGCTGCCGGCCGACGTGATCAAGGTGACGATGGACTTCACCAAGCAGACCAATTTCCTCTACCTGTTCATCGCCTCGATCATCGTCGGCAGCATCCTGGGCATGGACCGTCATGTGCTGATCAAGGGCTTCCTGAAGATCTTCGTTCCGCTCGCGGCCGGCACCGTGGCGGCTGGTGCCGTCGGTACGCTGGTGGGCACCTTGCTCGGCCTGGGTGCGTATCACACCTTCTTTTTCATCGTCGTGCCGATCATGGCCGGTGGTGTGGGCGAAGGCGCGATTCCGCTGTCGATCGGCTACGCCGAGATCCTGCACCAGGACCAGGGCACCTTATTCGCGACCGTGCTGCCGCCGGTGATGCTGGGCAGCCTGACCGCCATCATCCTCGCCGGCACCCTCAACTACGTCGGCAAGAAGATGCCGCATCTCACCGGCGAGGGCCGCCTGCAGCCGGGCGAGCACGAAGACATGGACCCGCGGCAGGAAGAGATCACCGGCCACATGGACGTGACGCACATCGCGGCCGCCGGGATCACGGCGCTCGTGCTCTACCTGCTGGGCATCATGTGCTCACGGCTGTTCGGCCTGCCCGCGCCGGTGGCGATGCTGTTCCTGGCGGTGATCGTGAAACTGACGCAGGCCGTCTCGCCGCAACTGCAAAGCGGCGCGCACGTGGTCTACAAGTTCTTCTCGACGGCCGTGACCTATCCGCTGCTGTTCGCGATCGGAGTCTCGCTCACGCCCTGGGACAAGCTGATGGCCGCCTTCACGCTGCCCAACCTCATCACCATCGTCTCGACGGTCGCGACGCTGATGGCCACTGGCGCCATCGTGGGTCGCTGGCTCAACATGTACCCCATCGAGGCCGCGATCGTGAACGCATGCCACAGCGGTCAAGGCGGCACCGGCGACGTCGCCATCCTGACCGCCGCGAATCGCATGACCCTCATGCCTTTCGCGCAGATTGCCACGCGCATCGGCGGGGCCGTGACTGTGACCATCGTGTTGATCGTTCTGGCGCGCATCGCTTGAGCACTGGATCTGTCGCAATAGCGGTGTCGGCGAGAATTGGTGATGGTCCCGCTGCACCTCCAACTCGAAGCGTCGACGCTGCGCAAGGTGCTCAAGCGGCTGCACTATCCGCTTGAGGTCATCCTGGTGTGCGTGCGCTGGTATGCGGCTTACCCGTTGAGTCTGCGCAACCTGGAGGAGATGATGGCCGAGCGCGGGGTGATGGTCGATCACGCCACCGTGCACTGCCGTGAAGAATAGTAAAGACGTTCCATCTGCTTGAGGCATCGGGAGACGAACCCGAGGAAGAGCTTCCGTCGCCCGCTCTGAGTCAAGCGCGCCGTTCGCTTGCCTCATCAACGTAGGTCAGAACACCCGTCCGGATGGTAATTCCATTGGGGCGCAGCGTTCACGCTTGGCCATGACCGTCGCCTGCGATTCAAGGCTCTCGAGCAGACGATCAAGCGTGTCGACATCGTTGGGGTCGAGCCTTGACATCAGTTCGTTGTTGAAAGGCCCATCAGTGCCAATTGAAAGATCAGAAGTGACAGATTGAAGGGAAACCGACACCTGCCTATTCGATAACCAGGTTCGAGTTGATAACCGTGTCGCGCCACTGCCTGCGCCGGGCTCGGCGCGTGCGTCAGGCAGGCGCGCACATGCGGGCGACTTCGATCCTCGGCTTTCTTCTTTGGTTGTGGCGGCCGGAAGCGCAATGCATCATCTTTCGCCCCCAGTTGCCGTTGAGCTGCTCACCTCATCCAAGATCGGCTATCGCGAGATCCCGTACCGTTGCATCTTGGCGTACAGCGTGCTCTTGGCGATTTGCAGCCGGCGTGCGGCCGAGGTGAGATTGCCGTCGCTGGCGCCGATGGCTCGCCGAATGAGGACTTCTTCCCCTTCTGCCATGCTGGACACCATATCGCCGGTGCCGCCAAGTACGGGCGTGGCGGCACCGAGGCATTCCAGGAACTCGGCAGGCAGTTTGTCGCGCGTCAGGTTTGGGCCGTCGCACAGCAGCACCGCGCCCTCGATCAGGTTGCGAAGCTCGCGTACGTTGCCCGGCCATGCGTAGGCTTGCAGGGCCCGCAGCGCATCGACGGCGATTTCCGTGGGGCCGGAGCCCTGTTCGCTGCGGAATCGCTCCAGGAAGAAGCGTGCGAGCAACTCGACATCTCCCGGTCGCTCCCGCAGCGGCGGTATGCGAAGGCTGGTCACCGCGATCCGATAGAAGAGATCCATGCGGAAGCGGCCGGCCGCGATCTCCTGGCGCAAGTCGCGATGTGTCGCGGCGACCAGCCGGAAGCTCACGCGGCGCGGCGCGTTCTCTCCAAGCCGATAGATCTCGCCCTGTTCGAGCACGCGAAGGAGATTGGGCTGCATGTCCAGTGGCATCTCGCCGATCTCGTCGAGAAACAGGGTGCCCCCGTTGGCGGCCTCGATCTTGCCGATCATCCCGCCCTTGCGGGCGCCGGTGAACGCGCCGTCGGCATAACCGAACAACTCGCTGGCCAGCAGTTCGCGTGAGAGTCCTCCGCAGTTGAGTGCAACGTACGGTCCGCCGCTGCCGCCGTGGATGCCGCGGGCGAACACTTCCTTCCCCACGCCAGTTTCCCCGAGCAGCAGCACCGGCGTGCGGGTCCGCGCGAGTTGACGGGCCTTTGCAATCGCATCGCGCAGGCCTCGATCGTCCGTGACAATGCCGGCGAAGCTGTCGGAATCGCCGCCCGTGCGGGTTGCCGACGCGGGCGCGATGCGATGGCCCACTGCCTGCCGCCGCGGGACGATCAGCAGCGTACCGAGGTGTTCGCCCTTGACCACCAGAGGCTCCAGCCACTCCGTTTGGACCCACGGCGGAAGCATGCCTTGCGCAGGTCGGCCCAGGCGTCCGGCCGCGAACTCCGGCATGCGCCGGCCGCTCGCGAGATCGATGCCGCCACCGGCCGCGTCGATCGCCAATGCCGCATGCTCGTTTGCCTTGATCGGATTGCCGCGCCGGTCGAACAGCACCACGCCGTCGTTGCAGGTCAGTCTCCCCATCGCGTGTTCGAGCAAGCGATAACGGCGCTCCATTTCGCTCGCCGCCAAACGGGTTTCGATGCGGCTGGCTGCCGTGACGACCAGTGCGAGCGTATGCCGGTTGTAGGTCTGAGACAGGCCGGATACATCCAGCACGCCGACAACCTCGCCGTCGAGTGGATGGCGCAGCACGGTTGCCGAGCAGGTCCAACGCTTGATGCCCTCGCAGAAGTGCTCGGCGCTGTGGATCTGCACCGGCTGCCCGACGGCGAGCGCGGTGCCGATCGCGTTGGTGCCGCAGATGCCCTCGGACCAGGTGACGCCGGGCATCAGGTGAATGGTCTCGGCCGAGTCGATCGCGGGCATGTCGCCCTCGGTACTGAGAATTGTGCAGCGCGTATCGGCCAAAGCCATCAGCGTGCCAGTTTCAGCAAGGAAGTCGCGTGCGCAGGCCATGACGGGTGCGCTCGCTTCGAGCAGCTCGCGTTGGCGTTCGCGAAGCAGGTAGAGATCGCCATCGGACAGCGGTAGCGGACCGCTGCGGGCACGAGGGTCGACCTGCGCCTCGAGGCAACGCTGCCATGAGGCGTCCACCAGGGTACGCAGCGCCTCGGCGGGTCGCTCGTCGCCGGTCAGGAATGAGGCCCATGCTGCCATCACCGTGGCCTCGTCGCGCGGGTTCGAGAACAAATCCTGGCCGCTGGACGTCATGCTGGTCTCCAATGGCCGTGTGACCCGGCCTGTGCTCATCATCATAGAGCAGGGGCGGCGCCATGCACCGCCCCGTGACTCAGCGCCGCAGCTTCAGTTCGCGCGTGCCGGAAGCGGCAGCTTCACCCAATCCTTGTAGAAAGCCTCGATGTCCGGCTCGAAGTCGTGGATCACCGGGTACCAGGGCGTCGGGGCCTCGACGTCATGCATGGCCCCGCAGGTCGGGCAGTAGTACTCGCGATAGACCTGCCACTGGGTATCCGGTGCCATCAGCTTGGGATACACCTCGGTCATCGCCTCCTCGGTGTCGCGCACGTAGATGCTGGCGTGCAGCTTCCAGTTGTCGCGGTAGTCGCAGAAGACGTGGCCGCAATCGCACTGCGTCACCCATTGCAAGGTACTGGCCGATTGCACGATATAGAGGTGCGGGCCGAGCGGCAGGATGATGCGGTCCTTGAAGCCGACCCGGGCTTGCAAGGCGGCGAGGTACTGCTCGAAGCGGCCGTGGTCCTTGGGCATGGAGAGCATGCGGAAGGTGGTTTCCCAGTCGAGGGAACCGTCGACCAGATGCGCGACCTGTTCGTTGGTGTAGTTGGACATTTCGTGACTCCTTGATGGCGTGATTACTCTTCGACCTGAACGACGGTCTTGACGTCGGGCAGCAGCGACAGGTCCATGCGGTGCTTGGCGCCGTAGGACGGCACGCCCAGTTCCTCTTCGAGCAGCTTCCAGTCGTCCGGCAGGCTCCAGAAGTCCTTGAACTGCCGCGTGAACTTCTCGGACAGCGCGAAGCTGGTGGCGAACATGTGCTGGACCTGGGTCGAGGCATGCTTGTTGAGGATGCGCTCGCGCTCTTCCTTCATCCATTCACGGGTAGGAACCGAGCGGGCCAGACGTTCCTTGCGGATTTCGGCGCGACGCGCCTGCGTCTTGGCCGCGTCCACGGTGTACACCCCTTGGGCGTCCTGCGTGAAGACGGCGCCGTACACCTTCTGCGCATATTCCGGCAGCAGGAATTTCTGGTTGAGGTCCGCCTCGATGGCCTTCGGCTCGCGGTCGATCGGATCACCAAACCCCGGGCCACCACGCAAGTAGTTCAAGTACAGGTCGTGGTTGGCATAGCAGTCTTCGGTGGTGATGCACTGCTTGTCCCGCTTGACCTCGGCCGTCGCGTTGAGGTGGTTCTCGTAGTCCGGACGGCTCGGATCGAGGTCGCCGCCCAGCGGAAGGGAGTCGCCTTGCGCAATGCGCTTGTCAAGCCCGGTGCTGTGCGCTTCGAAGCGATAGCCTGTGGCCGAGGGGTAGCCGCCCATCATTCCCCAGTCGCTGTTCATGAAGCCATTGCCCATGAAGAACATGGTCCAGTCCTGGGCGTTCCAGACCATGCGCAGCGTCTCGAAGCCGCAGCCCCCGCGGTACTTGCCGTAGCCGCCCGAATTGGCCTTGACGTTGCGACCCAGGTAGAGCAGCGGCTCGGCCATTTCCCAGATCTCGATGTCCCCCATGTCGCCTTCGGGGTTCCAGATGGCCGCCGCATGGTTGAGACCATCCTTGACCGCGCAGGCACCCGTACCGCACGAGCTTGCCTCGAAGCTGTTCACCGCATGGATCTCGCCGTCCTGGTTGATGCCGCCGCCCTGCAGCCAGTTCGAGGTGTTGGCATTGCCGGCGTTGACCTCTTCCAGGTAGCCCCGGCTGAAATAGGACTGGCCCAGGCCCCGCCAGAGCGCCGCCCAGCCGGAGACCAGGAAGTGCCAGGCATAGGCGTGGCCCGTGCGGCGGTCGTCCGGATTGCACCAGGTGCCCTTGGGCAGGCGGAATTCGGTCGCGAAGTAGGCGCCGTCGTTGATGCGCTGGGTCGGCACGAGGGTCTGGCACATCATGACCCAGATGCCCGACGTGAAGGCCACCTGGTGGGCGTTGAAGGTATGCCATCCCCAGCGGCTCGCGCCTTCGAAGTCGAGGCGCCACTTGCCGTCGGGCCTGATCGTCATCTCGACCGGCGAGTGCATGATCGAGTCGAGCTTGGCGAAGGCGTTGGAGACCTGCACGTCCTCGTGCTTGTAGGGCACGTCGACGAAGGAGACCTTGCGGTACTTGCCGGGCAAGGTCATCGCCTTGATCCGGCTCTGCAGGCCGCGGCGACCCTCCTCGATGACCTCGTAGGCGAACTTCTCGTAGGCCTCGATGCCGTCGGCCCGGATCACTTCCTCGACGAGGTCGCGGATCATGTGGCAACCGGCGATCCGGGTCCGCTCGTCGAGGATCCAGTACTTCGGAGTGCGCACCGAGCGCTGCGACTCGTGCAGCCAGTCGCGCAACGGCTCGTCGTTCACGCCGGTCTTGCGGCAGGTGATCATGTAGCCGTCGCCGAAGCGCTGCGTCTGACCTGTGGACATCGAGCCCGGCGTCACCGAGCCGGTGTCGATGACGTGCGTGACGCCGCCGACCCAGCCGATCAGCCTGTCTTCCCAGAAGATCGGCACGATGGTGGCGATGTCGCAGGGGTGGACGTTGCCGATCGAGCAGTCGTTGTTGGTGAACATGTCACCGGGATTGATGCCGGGGTTGGCCTCCCAGTTGTTCTCGATCATGTACTTGATCGCCGCCCCCATCGTGCCCACGTGGATGATGATGCCGGTCGAGGTCAGCACGCAGTCGCCCACGGCGTTGTAGAGCGTGAAGCAGAGTTCGCCTTCCTGCTCGACGATGGGGCTCGCGGCGATCTTCTTGGCAGTCTCGCGGGCATGGACCAGGCCGCCGCGAAGCTTGGAGAACAGCTTCTCGTAGCCGATCGGATCGCTGTCGCGGAATTCAAGCTTCCTGAGGCCGTTGTAGTGGCCGGTGGACTGGGTGCGCTCGATGATGCCGTCGCGGCACTCCTTCAGGGTCTGGCCGTTCTTCAGCAGATCGGCAAAGCCGATTTCCTTGTTGCTCATCATGTTCATGGCGGGTCTCCTTAATTGACTTCCTTGAGGTGGAACAGGCGGTGCTTGTCGACCGTCGTCTCGAAACCATCCGGCACGACGAAGGTGGTGGCGTCGGATTCGATGATGGCGGGGCCCACGATGTGGTTTCCTGCCTTGAGCGCTTCCATCTTCCAGAGCGCGGCATCCACCCACTTCTTGTGGCGATAGAAGGGGCGGGTGCCGAGATAGGCCTCCTGGGGCGGCGTCGGACCGCCGACGGGGTCTTCCGGCAGCACCGGCTTCTGTGTGACGACCATGCCGCGCAGGATGGCGCCGGTGATCGAGAAGCCCAGTTCCGGCGAGCGGGCGGAGCTCGCATAGACGCGGCCGTAGGTGGTCTCGAAGGCATCCGCGATCCGGTCCCAGTCGGCGGCGGAGGCGGCACTCGTCACCGGCGAAACGATCTCCAGATCGTTGAGCTGGCCCATGTACTGCATCTTGTAGCCGGGGATCAGGATGACGTCCTGCGGCTTGTAGCCGTTGAGGACGAACTCCTCGATGACCTTGACGGCCAGCTCGGACCAAGCCGACTGCAGGGTCCTGCAGGCGGCTTCCTTGTCCGCATCGGGTGCGTGCTGGGCAACGCCGAGGTCCACCGACTTGTCGTAGCGGTACTCGAAGTCGGCGCAGGCGCAGCCAAAGGCCGAGAAGCCTGCGGCCCAGGCGGGTACGACGACATCCTTGAAGCCGACGCCCTCGGTGTAGCCGTAGGTGTGCACCGGACCCGCGCCGCCGTACGAGAAGCAGGTGAACTCGGCCGGGTTGTAGCCCTTGGCGCTGATGTTGGCGCGCAGGTACTCGGACAGGGTGAGGTCGAGCAACTCGATGACCCCGGCGGCGGCATCCTCCACCGACAGGCCGAGCGGATCGGCGATCTGCGCCTTGATGTGCTGGCGGGCGCGCTCGACGTCGAGCTTGATGGCTCCGCCCAGGAAGTTGTCCGGGTTGAGGTAGCCGAGCACCACGTGGCAGTCGGAGACCGAGACCGTATCGAGGCCGCTTTCCGGCCAGCAGGTGCCCACGCGATAGCCGGCCGAGTCCGGGCCGAGCTTGATCGACTTGCTGTAGGGATCGAGGCGCACGAAGCTGCCGGCGCCGGCGCCGACCGAATCCATGGCGACGAGCGGCAGGGAGAGCACCAGGCGCGCCATGTCCGGGTCGGACTTGATCGCGAAATTGCCCTTCGTGATCAGCGCCACGTCGAAGCTGGTGCCGCCGATGTCGGAACAGGCGACGTTCTCGTCGCCGAGGGCTTCGCCCAGCAGCCTGGAGCCGATGACGCCGCCGATCGGGCCCGAGACGATGGTGCGGGCCAGCTCCTTCGCCTTCCAGCTGATGGTGCCGCCGTGGGTGGCCATGACGCGCAGGTCGAACTTGGCGCCGTGCTTCTTGAGACGGTCGCTGACCTTCTTCAGCGTCTGGCGCGAGGGTTCGGCGCCGTAAGCCTCCAGGATGGTGGTGTTCATCCGGTGGCTTTCCTTGCGCGACGGGTAGTAGTCGACGGACGCGAAGACCGGGATGTCGACCTTGAGCCGCTTGAGTTCCTCGCGCACGATGTCGCGGGCACGCAGCTCGCTGGCTTCATTCTTGTGGGACTGCAGCAGGCAGATGACGATGGCCTGCGAGCCGGCGTCGACCAGCTCGCGCGTGGCCCGGCGGACCTCGTCTTCGCGCAGGGGAATGACCACCTTGCCCTGCACGTCCGTGCGTTCGGTGACGCCGCGTGTGCGCGAGACGGGCACCAGCGGCTCGTCGTAGCGATGGGTGTTGAGGTGGATGCGGTCTTCCAGCGCGTAGCCGAGATAGCTCTGCAGGGCCCGCCCCATGGCGTGGATCTGCTCGAAGCCCCGATTGCAGATGAGGCCGACGTCGAGCCCCTTGCGCATCAGGATGCGGTTGAGCATGGCCGTGCCGGAATAGACGCAGGTCACAAGTTCCGGATAGACGTCATCGACGTCCCTGTTCCAGTGGGCGAGGGCGTCCCGCGACGAGTTGTAGATCGCCAGCGATTCGTCGCCCGGATTGCTCTGCGCCTTGCCGACGACGAAGCGGCCGTCGGAGCGGACGAAAAAGGTGTCGGTCATCGTGCCGCCGGCATCGATGCCCATCACCTGCACCTGTGATTGCACTTCCATGGGTGGGTCTCCTGAAGCAAATGGATCGGATGAGCGAGCAGTGCGCTCGCGTCTTCCTTTCCGCATCGGCCATGCCAGTGGGAGGCCAGCACCTTGCCGACCGATGCAAGTGCTTGATTTACAAGGAGGTGCCTCGGGTTTACGAGGGTGCCGTGCGCGTTTTGATCACAGACTCACGACCGTTCGATTTCCGGTCGGACGACCGGATTTCGGACGCTCGCGAGAGGGCGCGTATCCGTGTGCGCCCCCGTACGCGAGCTGGCATGAGCTATGCGGGGTAGTGCTCGAGCGGTGGCGCAGGCCGCCGCAGCTTCAGAAGGAGCAAGCCATGAGCACGGAGACAATCCATCGAGCCGGTTTCGAGTTGCGTTACCAGTCCTTATTCAATCCGGGACGCGCCCTTGCTTTTCCATGCGACGCGGACGGAAGGGTCGACATGGATGCGCTCGGCAAGGCCGCTTTCAACAACTACCTCTACGCGCGCGCATTTGTGGGCCGGGAGTTCCACGCGCCTTCTGTGCGACGTGTGCAACATTGACCTGAGGCAGGTATGGGCGAGAAGCCGCGATGGACCGCTGACAAGCGCTTCGATTCGGTCGGCTTCGCCTTGGCGCTATGCGAGGGCGTGGACGAAGGAGTAGGCGTCGGTGCGCTGCAGGAGTGTGGCCGAGGCGATCGCTGAGCACGGCGCATATCCGTGGCCTGGAGGAGGGCGCGGTCTGGCTTGCCCTTAGGAATTTGTCGCAGCGCTGCCCGCAGCAACTGCGATGTGTATTCAGTGGTAGTCGTCTTCTCTTTGGTGCCGGATCGCTGAAACCACAACTTCCCGATCGCTCACGATATGAAACAGGGCGACGTATCCCGCTGCACCGAATGGAATGACGAGTTCGCGTTCGAGCCGGTCATCGGCAGCAATGCGACAAGTGAACGGGTTGCTCTCAAGGATGCCGAACTCTCTTCGGATGGCCGCCAGCGCGCGAACTGGCAAGTCCAGGTCCCCGCGCTCGAGCGCCATGTCAATGAGGAAGCTCTCGAGTCGCTGCAGATCCTCGATTGCTTCGTAGGTCAGGCTGACCGTGTAGGTCACGGCTGGCGCTTGGAAGCGCGAGTTCGTTGTCGCTCAACAGCAAGCTGCGCATCGAGTCGTTCCTGCATCGCTCCAAGCACTTCCGTCGCGGCAAAGTACTGCCCAGTCTCGCGTGCACGCGCCAACGACGCACGGCCTCGAGCAATGAATTCCTGTTGGGCCCGCCGGCGCTGGGCGGCTTGGACAGCCGCTTGCTCGACGAATTGCGAAAGCGTTTCCCCTTCGTGCAGGACACTTTCTATCTGATTTCGCACGGATGGCGTCACCCGCACTGGGGGCAATTGAGCGCTTTTCATGAGCACATTGTAGTGCATTTGCTATGCAGTAGCGAACTGGAGCTACGCGACGGATATGCTGCCTTGCGCCTTCGTATTCCGCCGCGGAGGTGGAGTGGGCGTCCGGCCCACTTGTTTTGCGCCTGCCCGGCGTGTCGCTTATTCAGTCTCGTCGAGCAAACGACCAAGCTTTCCGGTCAGCGCGTTCTCGGCGCGGAAGTAGCCCACGACCGTGGCGATGCTCTGGTGGCCCGTCATGGCCATGGTCTCGGGCAGCGGCATGTTCTGGCGGCCGGCCTCGGTGACGAAGCCGGCGCGCAGCGAATGCGCAGAAAAGCTTCCTTCCACTCCCGCGAGGGCGCAGCGCTCCCGCACGATGTCGCGCACGGCCGCCGCGGCGAGCGGCTCCGCCAGATGCCCGCCGCGCCGGATGCGTCGGAAGATGGGGCCCTCCTGGACGCCCTGCGCCTTGAGCACCGCGAGCCATTCCTGCATGGCGGCGGCGGCCGTCCCGACAAGCGGCTTCACATCCTCGGGCCGAAGGTCCCCGCGCTGGTTGGTCTTGGAGTGGGCGAGGGTGTAGACGAAGGACTCGGCATCGATGCGCTGCAGGTTCTCGAGCGTCGCCGAGGCGATCTCTGATCGCCGGCGCCCGCCCGTGGCCCAGCCGAAGACCAGCAGGGCGCGATCGCGCTTGCCCTTCAGGGACTCGTCGCAGGTGGCCAGCAGCAGCTGCAGAGGGTCCTTGGTGAGCGCGCGCTGGCGCTTGGGGCGCGCGCCGCGCTGGGCGTAGGCGCGGCGGGTGCGGGCGAGGAGTTCGCGCACCAACGGGTCGGCGCACGGATTGGCCATGACCGTGTCCGTGTCGGAGTCCGGCGATCCTGCAGTTGCGGCGGCTCTGGTTGCGGCCATCTGGTGCGCCTTGGACAACACCGAAATTCGGTGGACCAGCGTATTCAGAGCCGGCGGGCCGAGCCTGGCCTTGTAGCCACTTCGCACCAGCGCCTCGTCGACGTCCGGTGGCAACTCGGTGACGAGTTTGGTGGACTTGCGCTGCTTGCGCGCCTTGGGCGGATTGGGCGCGTCAGGCGCGATGGACGAGCGTGCGCCGCCATCGGCTTCCCGAGGGACCGCTTCTTGAGCCTCGTCCGGCCGGCGCGCCGCATGGTCCACGATGAACTGCACCACGACGGGCACTGGCACTGGCAGCACGAGCGATGTGCCATAGCGCGCCGCATACCAGGCACACCAGTAGCGCATGGCGGAGTTGTAGGACGTTCGCGTGTTGGTGGATTCGCCCTGGCGCAGCAGCGCACGCGCCGCGGCCTCGGCCGCCCGCGCGAACTGCTTCGGATCGAGGGCGGCGCTGCGGTCTGCGAGCGTCGCCAGCGGGTGCACCGCAGCCTCAGCCGGGGCCTCGAGGGCCGCCGTGGCAGACCCTGTGGCCGCACGGGGTCTGGGATTGGGGTGGTGCTGAGAATCCATCTTTAATCCTACATATGACGTATGATTTGCTACATCATACATCGATAGATCACGATAACGTTCTCTTATCGTGGGTTAAAAAGGGCGGGGGAAGGGTACGTCAAATTGAAAAAGTTCGAGGGTGGTTTTTGAGGTTTGCGAACGGCCGATCGGCCTGAAAGGATGCGTATGAGCCAGGTTGCGGAATTCAGGGGGCGCGGGATCCAGGAGGCCGATGTCTTTGCGGCCGCGGATGCGCTGCTGGCGGAGGGCAAGCGGCCCACGATCGAGCGCGTGCGCCAACAGATCGGGCGCGGCTCGCCCAACACGGTGAGCCCGATGCTCGAGAAATGGTTCGCGTCGCTCGGCGAACGGCTCGTGGGCGCGCCAGGTGTTGCTGGTGGCAAAGCTGCCGGCAATGACCCGGATGGCATGCCCTTGGGCGTGCGGAACGTGGCCAGGCTCCTCTGGGAAACGGCGCGGCGCGAGGCCGAGGAAGTGCAACGCGGCGAGCTCCAATCGGTGCGCGACGAACTGCTGGTGCGCGAGGCTGCGTTCGCTGAGGCGCAAGGTGCGCTGGCGCAGCGCGAAGAGGCCTTCAGGCAGGCGCGCGTGAGCCTCGATGCGGCGCTGGCGTCCTCGCAGCAGGCGCGCGAGATGCTCGAGCGGCAACTGAAGGACCATGCGATCGAGGCGCACCGGGTGCGCACGGGGCTCGAGGACGAGATCCGGCGGTTGACCGCCCTGCTCTCTCAGTCAACCGAAACGCAGGAGCGGATGCGGCGCGAGCACGCCGAAGCCATCGCGGGCAAGGACCAGGACCTGCGCCGCGCCGAGGAGCGTCACACCGCGCAGGAGCGACGCATGCTCGAAGATGTCGACCGCGCTCGCCAGTCCGCCAAGCAAGCCGAGACCGGGTTTGCGAGGGAGCAGCACCGGCGGATCCAGAGCGAAGAGGCTGCAGCCCAGACCCTGGAGGCCGGGCGCCGGATGCTGCGTGAGACGCAGCAGGCCGCACAGCAACTTGAACGTGAGCTTCGCGAGCGATTGGCCGGGCAGGCCGGCCTGCTGGCAGGGGCCCAGTCTCAAGCCTCTGCGCTGCAGCAGCGCCTCGACGACTTCGAGCGGCAGTTCGGTGAGGAAAGGAAGGCGCACGAAGACACCCGGGGCTTGCTCGCCGGCGCCCTGGCGGCCGGGCGTAGCTCGGACAAGCCTCCGCGCAAGACGGCGGTTCGGCGAGGCAAGCCTGCGACACCCTAGCATTCCCGCGAGCCACTAAGTCAATGGCGGGGAGACTATTGCGCGCTCCTTCGCCCCGTCATCGGTCCCAAGTAATGCGCCGAGCGTTGAGCGGGAGAGTTGGGTTCCATGGGGCGCCGAGCTAGATCGACGAGTGGCGATGTGGCTCCGAGCGACGACAGATCTTGAGGTCGCGCTTTCGAACGCCATGTGCATTGTCGGCGCTGCGCTGCGCGGCGTGCCGCCAGCCTGCGCAACTCATCGCCCGCAGTGTGCCCAGGTCGCAGTCGTTGTGGGCGTTCTCGATCTGCGAGCGCACGTCCTACTCGGCGTGGCCGCCAGTGCGCCCCGGAGCAGGGCCATAGCGAACACCTGCAAGAACTGAGCGGCGTAGTTCTTCAATCGGAGGACAAGAGATCATCGATCGCTACGTTGAAAACAAGCGCTTGGTCACAGCTTGTGTATGTGGATCCAAAAAGAGCGCTACGCGAATGCACATGATGTAGCGAGGGTCAATTACTCGATATTCGTTGGTCTTAGGATTCTTGGTCAAAAGAGGACTGTCTCCAGTGGCCATTTCGGAGAGGATTGTACTTACACCCATGCCACTATCCGTCACAGTATCGGGAAAGAGTTCCCGCAAACGGGCAACGATGGTATTCGAGTCAAATTGATGGCTCTTGATCTTACCAATTGCAAAGATTACCTGATTACGACGGGCGATAGAGGTGCGTTTGCTATTAAGGTGCGACTCCATTACTGTATAAGCCTGTCGAAGACCGATTTGAAGCCACTCGTGGTCGGCCTTGCGCAGCATTTCCGCTGTGAACCCTCCTTTATGGTCATCCATCACATAGGCGAGCTTTTCGCAGTATTCGTGGACGCGCTGAGGTACGCCCAAGGTTATATGATGCGCATGCAGCGCGATTGATTGCAAGTCTGCGGGGCTGAGTTTGAATCCTAGCAAGTGGAAGCCTCGCTTCACAAGCGTAGTTACCTGAGCCAGGTCCATTCCAGAAACTTTTGGCAGCTCCTCGATTCTATTGGCCACCGACTCCATGTTTTTGGTTTTCGCGAAATATTCAAGTGTCCCATTGGGTATCCCTACGATGAGGAGCTTGATCCTAAATGCGGCATACCGAGAGTCGTCGAGCAGGATGATGATGTCTGCCAATTCATCCATCAACTCGGTTGATTTGAAGATTGATTCGAGGTTATCCATAACCAAGACTGCAGTCTTGTTGCCTGCACGGCTACGAAAGGCTGCAAACGCCTCAAACAGAGGCTCTTCCGGAAGTAATGTGAACTGATTCTGATGAGTCAGTTTTCCCTCGGCGACGACCGCTTTTACCGATGCCTCCTTATTCTCGGTATAGCCCGTTCTTTTCGGAGTTCCGCCAGGGATTAGCGATGCCCGAATTTCATTCGTCACTGATTTGAAGCGGGACGCGTTTGCGCAATTGGCGACCGCATAGTGAACTCCATCTTGCTCGAGAACTTTCTTGTACATCCAGGATTTCCCGTTTCCGCTCTCTCCGAAAATCAGCGAATGCATGCTTCCGGCTATCGAGCGAGAAACCGCACGCTCCAAATCGAGTCTTGGGACATACATGTCATGATTAACGTCTGAGCGCCGAGGGGTGAAAACCGCTGTGATTTCCATTTTTTCCTTCTCCAATCTAAATATAATTTCTGATTTCGCGCATAGCGCTATTCGTATAGCGCGCCCTTTTGTGGGAAGTTTGTAGTTAAGAACATCAATAACGTGAGGCGTGAATGTCCGCTGGCTGCATAGGTGCGGAAAGGTGCCGGGACCACTGGAGTGCCGACCAAGTATCGCCGTTCAGTTCCCCATCGCGCACAACGCGTTGCTTCCGCCCCACGATGAATTCAAGTTGGCTCGGTCTCCGACTTTGCGAGGTAACTCGTGCAGACTGACAACAACCCACAGCAACGAGTCTGCAGCAAGGTTTCGAGTTGCCGGCTACCTTTCGGCGTCAGTGGCCTCTCCAAGGCCTATACGAAGCAATCGCTGACCGGAAGGATCTGAGGGCGAATTTCATGCACTTGTCCAGGCGCAAAATGCGCCTCTCGCAGGGCATCCAGGAAAAGTGCAGGTCGCCCTACGTCACAACTTCGATCGGTCGACCATCAGGCTCTAATGAGATCCTGTGGGCATGCGCGAAGACGCTGGTTCCAAATCTAGCCGCAGGTGTTTCGAGCCTGCTGGCAGGGGCCCAGTCGCAAGCCTCAGCGTTGCAGCAGCGCCTCGAAGACCTGGAGCGGCAGCTCGGTGAGGAAAGGAAGGCGCACGAAGACACGCGGGGCTTGCTCGCTGGTGCCCTGGCGGACGTGCGCGGCGCCGAGACGCCGCCACGCAAGGCGACGGTTCGACGTGGAAAGGGGGCGCCGTCGTCGTCGGAGTGAAGGAGAGGGTTTTGCAGCTCGATTGGCTCCACGCCGACATCAGTTTTCAGATCTGGCCTGGAAGACTCAGTACGGGGACGCGCAAGATGTTCGGGATCACGCAGCAGAGGCTTGCGAAACTGCACCAGGGGGCGGCCAGGGCCTGGGCGCAATCGCAGCTCCTGGACCCGTCTTGGGGCTCCCAGGCGCCTGCACGATGCCCCTCGGGCGCAGCGACTCTTTTCGGCCCTCGGACGGCCACGAGCTGCCGACGACGACTGCGCTGCTTCCTGACATTTCACCTAGCCATGCTTGCGCCATCGGCAACCAAGAGATGGCGCCCGAAAGGTGGCCTGTTGGAAGGAGCCAGGGACCAAGGGGCACGGGTCACTGAAGACGATTGTGACGCCGTGCCTGGCCGAGGCCGTTCGAGACCAGGTTCTCGGGAGCGACGCGTGCAAGCCATGGGCCAGCAGTCCAACAGGCTTCGATGCCGGCAGCCGTTCCCGGCTTCCCGGCGTCGGCGCCGCAAGCTATCGTCACCGAGCGGCGCGTTTGGCTCCTGGCCCGAAGCAGGCTATAAAAGATCACTATCCGGCGCCAGCAGAAGACTGAGTAGCTCGGCTTGGAATCCGTGAGTCCGAGTGCGGCGGAGGAGGTGTTTCGCCAGGCCCGGTCCATGAGCTTCCCGCCATTCGAGGCAGGCTGACCAGAAGGCGTGATAGGTCTTGAACTCTTGCGAGTCCAGTCGGGTGTAGGTGGAGAAGATCGAGCAGCAGCGTTCTCCGAGCCGCTTGAATTCCTGAGGCTGTCGCCCGATGAGAATCCCGAGGCCCAGGATCGGGAGCAGATGATCGATGAAGTACTCCGCGAAGCTGGTCAGAGGTGCTCCGTCATGACGCTCACTGGTCTCGATGAGGTCACGCTCGGCATGCACGATGCTATCCAGCACATCCTCGAGCTCGGCGGAAGTCGCCGTCTCGAACTCCTGAGCGAGCAGCGCATTTAATTTCCTGTGGAGCAGTTCCACGTCGATCATCTGCATCCCGATCCGCGCGTCGAATGTGTTCAGCTTGATCTGCTTTTCCCCCGCTTCGCGTACCTGGGAGGTCAGCACGCGAAGCCAGTGCAACTCGAGCTCGAGGCGGTACTTGAGAGGCAGATCCTCGGGCTCCATCTGGCGGCGGGTATCGACGCGCATGCGGACATCGGGGCCGATGTGAGCGAGCGCCTCCCGCGGAGGAGCCCCGTCGGACAGAAGCAGCGCAGCTTCCAATCCTGGCAATTGTCCGGGCCACGCCTGAGAGCCGGAGCCATCCGCCTCCGGAATGAAAAGTTGAATCAGCGACCAGTCCGGCTCCCGCTTCAGGCTCCAATTCAGCAGCCGGTTCGCCCGTCGCCGTCCGGCACCGGACAACATTGCTTTCAGCATGTACATGCCCTCGGCTCTCGCATCGACGCGTCCGGCGCCCACCAGACAGCCACAGAGTGCCGACAGCAGGGCGACATCTTCGGGTGTGCGGTCCACCGACGCCTCGGAGAGATGCCGCTCCAACTCACGCAAGCCGAAGCTTTGGTACTGAAAGTCGTGCTCTTCCTCATTGCCTTCCATCCAAGCGAGCGCGGCCGATGCCACACGAAGCCGATGGGATTCCGCAAATCGTCCTGTGATCTCCGCTGGAAGGTCGGGCGACAAGGAGAGGTCCGCCGTCTCGACGGGACGACGCCGATAACCATCAATCGAGCGGCGTAGTCGCGCAATGCAGCGCGCGCGGGACAAGGGCGCGACGGAGCTGTGAGGCAACAATTCCCTGTTGAGACCTCCAACGCGGCTGGCGAAAAGCGTTACCTCGGCCTCGAGCCGTCTCTCAGGGTCGGCGAGCGCCGAACCGAGCTCCTCGGGCAGCGACCAGGTGCGCAACAATTCGAGCGCGTCGGAGGGCCCGTAAACGAAGAGGCACTTGATACCAAAGAGCTGTTCACTGCGCAAAGCGGTCAGCATCTCCAATACCGTCCAAGGCGAGGGCGCGAGGCCAGGCGAGATGTAGGCGATCGTGACTCGCGATTCCGCGTGCGCCTTTTGGATCAAGGGGAACAGTTGCCGGTCCAGCAGCGGTCGGTTCTGGTCAAACCAGACGGTGCAGCCACAGGCCACCAGTTGGTCGCGTAACTCATGCGCGTTGTCGCCGATCCGGTGGGACAAGAAAACGTCGTAGGGGAAATGCTTCATGGGCGCGGCCTTCCCTGCTTCGGACAGAGGATACGCCAGGGACACTGGAGGCGATAGCCGATCCCTCCGACACCAATTGGCAGCGCGATCTTTCGATCAGCTACAACGAGCTCGGCGATGTGGCGGTGGCCGCGGGCCGACTCGACGCCGCGCGCAAGGCCTACGAGCAGGGACTTGCGATTCGCGAGCGGCTGGCCAAGGCCGATCGCTCCAAAACTGGGTGGCAGCGCGATCTATCGGTCACGGACGCGATTGCGAAGGCGACGCGGGACGCCGTGCTGGCCTTCATGGCGGCCCAGGGCGAGGCGGACTACCTGAACCGACGCGAGATGCAGCGCCGGGGCATCGAGGTTGCAAAGGGCGACCCGAGCAAGTACCAAGGTCGGCCAAGGACGTACAGCGCCCAGGAGGTGGCCGGGTTGCGGGCGGAGCACTTCGGGAGGGCCGCCAGCACGGCCAGCCGGCTGTGCGCCGAGGTACGAGAGGCGGCCTGATGCTGTTCGCCAAGGTCGCAGCTCCCGATACGGGCCGCGATCCTCGCGGGCATCGTGCTGCTGTGCGACGGCGTCGACTTCATGGAGAGGTCCGGACTGTTCAACGCCTTCGCGGCGCGCGATGCGGCCGCCCGAAGGGCATCAACGCGGTGATCGTGAACGGCGAGATCACCTGGCAGCATGGCGCCCACAGCGGCGCGCGCAACGGTCGCGCGCGACGCGGGCGAAGAGTTCGCCTACGTGCTCTCGGGCGAGATCGCCGCGCACTTCGACAACGGCGACGTGGTGCATCTGGGGCGCGGCGACTTCCTTGACCCCAAGGCGTTGGACGCCTTCTGCAGCAGGTTGCGATTGAACATCAAGCAAGGCGGTCACCGACCACCAGCGGACTTCCTCAGCAGCTCGGCGATGCCCGCGTCAAGTTCCGAGGCGTTGATTTCGACTCTCGCATTGACGTCGACCGCGGAGCGGTCGCCGTCGCTCCTCGGATTCACCGCCTTCGCGCGCCAGCGATAGTAGAGAGCGGTCGGCATCGGTACAGCCCCCCACAGGGCATTTGCTGGTCTACCGCGACTACGATTGCGGGGATGACAACTAACTCCACCCCCGGCAAGCTCCACTGGAACTACTTTCTAGCTCTTGAGAGGGACATGGAAGTGCTGTCACGTTACGTGGAGTTCGACGAGCGAAACCTCGGAGTTTTCTCCATCGAACTTGCGCATCTTCTGTTCGCTGCGGCATCCGAGGTGGACGTGGTCGCCAAGCTGCTCTGCGAATGCGTCGCGCCGGGATCGGGACCGGGAAACATTGATGGCTACAAGGCCGTCTTGCTCGCGGCGATCCCGGACTTGCCAGATGCAGGAATCGCAGTGCCGCGTTACGGCATGACGTTCAAGCCTTGGTCTAGCTGGGGGCTTCCAAGTCGGTCCAATCCTGAATGGTGGAGGAGCTACAACAACGTCAAGCACGAGCGCGATGGCTACTTTCATGAAGCTACGTTGAAGCACGCCTTGAATGCGTTAGGCGGCCTGCTGATACTGACGTACCACCTCTACTCGCGGAAGCTTGGTCCGCCGGGCACCGCCTTGTCACCAAAGGTCACTACACAACAGTTGCTGCCGGATTCCACGCTGCTTCGCCTCGATGGAAATTTCTACATTTCCTATCTCGTGATGGGTGGACCGAGTTAGCTGACGCGAGCAAGCGCCGCCCGAACCGCCTCGGGGTAGACCCAAGCGAATTGTTTGTCGGTTGTCTTGGGCGCGCGCTTGCCAAGTACACCTCCACTGCGGTGGCCGCCAGCGCGGCGCCGGCATCCCGGACACGGCGGCGGGGCGCTCACCGGAGGCGGCACTGCGGCGCTCAGGAGGATGGGGAAGATGGCCGCCTCGGTGCTCGCGCGGCGCTGGAGCGACAGCGTGACCTCCTGGCGCACGAAATCGACCTCGGGCAACTTTGCGCGCCGGTTCAACCCGGCGACCCAGTCCGGCCCGATCAGCACCAGCACGACGCGTGCCGTCTGGACGGCGTCGCTCAGGCGCTCGGGAAACACCTGGCCGGGGACAATCGTCTCGCGGTCGTAGAACAGATCCTCGGAGTCGATCAGTGCGACTGGCGGTCGTGGAGGTGCCCAGCATGGCCGCCCGCATCACCGCGTCGGTAGCTGATGAAGACCGCTCCCAAATGCATCTCCTTTGCAGCATGTCCAGCACCCAGGGACGGTCCAGCGCTTCGCGCACGCTGCTCATCAGCGCCGGGCGCAGCCAAGCGCTGCTAGCCGTCTCGTCGATGCGCTCCAGTGCGCGGCGCAGTGCGTCCTCGCTTATGACGTGCTCCATGCCCAGGGCCTGCGCTGCCGCAGCGTCGCCACGCAGGGACTGGGCCCGTGACGCGTTGGCCGCCGTCGAGGTGAGCGTCCTCGCCCTTTTCAGCGCCGCTGTTCCGGTCGCGATGGCACGCGAACTGAGCGCCCTCGCCTACTGCATTCGGACCGAGACGGATTCCACCTACCTGGAGTGGCTGAAGGCGCCCCCGCGGCGACGTGGACCGGCAAGCCTGGCCGAAACGCTGGAGAAGGTGCGCTTTCTCAAGGCGGTCGGAGCTGACACCTGGGACCTGAGCGGCGTGACGCTGGCCAAGCAGCAGGCGTACGCAAGGCAGGTGCAGTCGCGGCGCCCGGCAAAGACGCGCGAGATCAAATCATCGCGGCAGATGATCGAGTTGATGTGCTTTCTGCGGATCACACTTCTCGAACTGACCGACGTGGCACTGCTTCAATCGAGCCGACGTAGCCAGTATGGCGGCAGCCGGAAAAGTGAGCGCGCCGGCCACTAGACCGGCTCCATCGATCTTCGCAAAGGCGTCCAGATAAGCCCTGACGGTGAACAAGAAGGAAGGGGTTTCGCTTGCCGGAACAGTCACCGTGTAAGCGAGATCGCGACTTGGTCCAGTCACTTCATATGCGGGCTTGACCGCTACCACCTCGGGATTAGAGAGGTCGGGCTTCAGATCCGAAAGCAAGAGCAGGCTCTGCGCCACCAGCGCAGCGAGAACCAGAAGAAGACCCGCGATGAACAGCGTCGCTGCGATATTGAGCACACTGTCGATCTTCAGCGCAACTTTCTTAGAAGTTGCCTCGGGCTTCTTGAAGAGGAGTGCCGCGAGAAGGCTGCCGATCCACCCTGTTCCCAGCAGCGCAATCCAGTCCCCAAGCTGCGCGCGCGTCCAAACTAGCAGTGGTAGGGAAAAAAAGGCCAAGCCGGCCCAGATCGCCCAGCCCGTGCCGAAGGTGAACAGGCCGTCAGCCGGCTCCACCACTCGCGGCTGCGCTCGAAGTACGCACGGCCGACCATGCCAATGTAGACCGTGGTGCCGCCACAAAAGGCCAGCGCAATCATAGGCGGGCCCAGGACCAATAGCATGATCTCCGGCTGCCTAAGCGATGTTTTTTCGAGCATGAAATGCCACCCGTGGTAGAGCAGGAAAAGCTCGAGAACGCCGAAGAAGAATGACACAACGCCTGCGACTGAGAGGACAAAGTACTCGCCGAGCGTGAGACGGTTGACCGCGGGCTTGCGCCGGTCGAAGGGGATCCAGATGACCAGCATGCCGGCAAGCGAAAGCCCGACAAACCAGCAGGAGTACTCAACGACCTCTGAGGTTTTGGATTCTCCTGTTCCCAACCAGATGGCAGTTGAGCAGCAGGCGAGTACCGCCGGGACGATCACGGTGGCGATAACGCCCGGCGTGGAGATCACCCAGTTGCGCTTCCGGGTGGTCGACATTCCCTGCTGCCAAAGGTTGTAGCCTGCCATGCCGTAGAAGACGACGCCGAACCAAGCGGCCGCAAAACCAAAAGCGATGTAGTAGGCGTCGCCGAACCGCACCATCTGCAACATCAGGAACGGCAACGCCAGCAAGGCCGCAAGGAACCCGATGATGATCACCGCGTTCAGTGCACCATTGCGTACCCACGTGGCAATCAGCGTCAGCGTGTCGAAGGAGAGAAGGCCGGTGCGCGGCGCTAAATAGTTGCTGTAGCGTCGCAGCCAGGCGACTTCGCTGGGCTCGGCGGAAGTCGGCGCGCCTTTGCTCAAACTGCCGGACTTGCCCAATTCATCCTGCACACGCTGCAGGCCGCAGCGATGAATCCATGCCGTGAGCCAGTTGCCGATATAGCCGCCGCCCGAGACAGTGGACAGGTAGTCGAACGACGCGAGCTTCTTGCTCGCAGCCAAAGCCTGAAGCACTCCCAGTCCGAACGTTGCACTACGAATCCCGCCACCCGACAACGCGAGACCAACGGTGGCCGCCTTGGTCGCCTATTTCGACTCGGCGGGCGGAACGACCGCCGACAAGTCTCGTACCTTCTCAGCTCTGATTGGATGTCTTTCTTTGGAGGCGGCGATCACACGTCCCTCAGCGGCCAATGCCTCGGCAAGGCGAAGCGCCTCGCGGGAAAACCTCGACTCCTCTCCCTTCTGTTGCTCTGCGGTATCGGCTTCTTCGGCAGTGGTCATGGCGCAGTCCTTTATGATTTTGTGGAAGGACTCTATCGAGTAGACAGAAGTGCGTGCATAGGCTGTTTGGTCGACCCTGTTGATGGCTCTACCGCCAGTGACTCCTCGGCTAGAGCAATTGCCATGATCTAGATCTCAGGGCTAAGCAGATCGCAGGCCCGGTGCGTGCCAACCAGACCCGAGTGGCCATAGGTCAAGCATGTGCAACAAGTGCCAGCTCCATCTCCCCTCGTCGCGACCATGGAGCTTTAATAATTCCGGCGCTATCGAATCTCGCAGGCAAGAGATAGAACGCACTCAAAGGTGTTCTACCGCTCTCGCCATCAGCGCTTTCAAGAGGACGCCAGCACCGCATTGTTTGGATACGCTGTCCGGATCGAAAATGTGGTCAGCGACGTAACGGCCCTTGACGTAAAGGTTTGAGAAACTCCAGAGATAGGGGGATGGCACGCCGCGTGGGCGATAGCCAAAGCCGTTGTTGGCTTCCCAGCGATACAGCATCCTCGCGATGCTCCAATCGGCTTGGCCAATAAACCCCTTAATTTCCAGCGCGTCCTTGGCACTGGCTTCCCATGTGAAGGGTGGCGAGCCCGAGGCGGGCCTGCCCTTCGGTACCTGTATCGTTCGTGCCGAGAGCGGATCGCCGTTGTGCAGATGTGTGCCGAAGTCGCAGCCAGACTCTAGCGAATGGATGATTGCAACGAAGTACCAAGGGATGCCTAGCGGATCGGCCAGCGCCCGGTATCGTTCTGCCGACGCCTGCATCTTGTCTACGCGCTTGTTCACCTCCGTCACATGTTGGGCGCTCGTGATGCAAGCGTCAAAGTACTGCGTGTACTCGGATGCAAGCTGTGCGAACTTCGTTGCATTCGTCGGAGGAGACACGGGCCCGAGATGGGTCGATGCGACTGGCTTGAGCGCTTCTGCCTCGGACTCTGTTGCCGAAGGAGCCATGTTTTTCGAGTCATCTAACACAAGAACCACCGTGAAGTTGCCATCGCTCTGGCGAATGACCGAGGGGGTGACTCCAGGCTGTTCCGAGTCCTCCAGCACCTGCTGAAGTCGGACGGGCGAAATGTCCCGAATGATGTTCTGGAATGGCATAGCGCTCCTCCTAGACAGCGAGTTTCAAGTCCGAGACCGCCTTGGTTCGCGCCTGGGCGAACTCAGGCAGATTCAGGAATGCCGCGATAGTGACGTTCGGAACGTTCTTGGCGAGGTATTCGATGAGCACCTTCTGATTGGTCGGGTTCAGCCGGCCACTTGGCCGAAGGAAATTCCGTAGTCTTACCGCAGCTTCATCAGGTGGCATGATGCTGCCCTGTGCCGTGACCGGGATCGCGTTCGTGACGGTGGGAGGCTGTCCCTCATCGGGTCGTCCCTTGGTGGCCCCCGGCTGTGCACGCTTGACCGATAGGTTGACTTCTGCCTCGATGCTGGCGGGGACACAGAGGGTAGCGTAGCGCCTGATCGCAGTCAGTGCGGCCGGGCGAGTCGTGTACCCTGTTCCCAGCTCCTGGCGATAGGTCTCCTGCATGGTCTTGACAAGCGTACGCACCGAGGAGGGGTCCAGCTCGTAGAGCAGGTTGCTGCTGAGATTGTCGACCGTCGACGACGCCAGCCCAAAAGCGATGGCAACAATCGCAACCTCCTTCGCCGCTGCCTGTGCCGCAGCCATCACGCCCGCCGTGGCGCCGCCTAGCAGTCCGATCTGCGCCACGGTTGTGCGACGGTCCCTGTTCAGGCGAAACAACGCATGCATATAGGCTTCGCACTTCGAGTCGGAGAAGTCCATGCCCGCATTGATGATGGCATCCCAGTTGGCGATCGCGGCGGGTGCCGGAGGCTCGCCGGCCGCCTCGCGCAGCGCATCGATCGCCGCTGTCTGGTTTGTTGCATAGGTCGCGACCTCGCTGGACCTCAACTCTGCTCCTGGGCCGGCTTCCAGCTGTGAATAGTTGCGGTAGGAAGCACAGGACTGCAGCAAAGACAAAGCCAAGCCGACTACACAGATACAGACGACGCGACGGAGTGCCAAGTCCATATTTACCTCCTCGGGTTGACGCTTGTGTGGTCGAGACCCGGCGCCAGTACCGCAACCGTACGCGGCAACGAAACAGCCGCCATCCACTTGAATGGGGAGTTAGTTGGACCGCGGTGCCGGCGCCGCAGCCGCCCCCCCCCCGATGAGGGAGCACCTATGGATCAGACTAGGAGTGTTCCAACGTCCGGCGCAGCAAGGTGGGCTTGCGCAGTCGAGCGATGGCCGTGAGGTCGCGGCCTTCGTCACTCCGGCCTACACGGCTCCAGCCTTTCGGAGCAAACGCATCTGGCTCGGCACGCACGAATGGGATCCCCGAAGCGCTCAAGGCCCTGTCGGCCAGCGAGGCGCCAGTTCATTTGCTTCGCGTGATCGGCCCATGCGTGCAGTCGCATGCGCCGCATTGGGCCCGGTCCGGAACAGCACGATCAGGTCGCATGAAACACCGCCGAATTCGCCGCGGGTGCCTCCTGCGCTTCCTCAAGGGTCTTGATGACGCCGCGCAGCCGCTCGCACTCCCGTTCGAGCGAGGCGACCCACGCGCGGGCATGCTGGGCCTCATTCAAAGTCTGCGCGTCCAGGGCGGCCCTGCCCCGGCGGCTCTCGAACCAGAGCGTCAAATTGACCGCGCGGGGGGCGTTGCCGCGGGCCTGGTAGCGCTGCAGGGTGCGCAGGCTCACGCCGAGATGGCGGGCGATCTTCTGGCGTGATTCCATCTGGTCGGCCAGCAAAAAGTCCAGCGGAGGTAGTCGAGCATGGGAAGGCGCGAGGAACGGCATCGGGGAGCGCCTTGCAGAGGGCGGCCACAGCGCCGCCCTTTGCGAAGCAGTGTCAGCGTTTCGCTGCCCAGGGCACGTCAACTTGTCATGGTGCCGCCGCGCCCTCTTCCCCTTCTTTTCTCCTTACTGCGGCCGCTTTTCAGGGCGGGGAGAGAATGAAAAATGAAATAGACATAACGGCGCGCTTCGATCTGCCGCTGTTGCGACAATGTGGCCCGCATGCCGAAGATCCCAGCGGAATCCCTCGAAGCCTTCCTGCATCGCCTGCCGGCCTCCACGCTGGCTGCCGTCCTGCTCGAAATGGCTGAGGTTGACGAAATGGTCAAAGAGCGTCTGCTTCGGCTTCAGTTGGCCGATCGCCCGGACCAACTGGCCGCAGGCTTTCGGAAGACGTTGATTTCCTGGCAACGCTCGACCAAGTACTACAACTACCGAGACGCGCCCGCGTATGGCCAGATGCTCAAGGCGTGGCTGGACCAAGTGGGGCGTGAACTGGTCCCGAAGGATCCCGCGGCCGGCCTGGCGCTGTTCGAAACGTTCATTGAAGCGGACGAGGTGTGGTTTGAGCATGCCGACGATTCGGGAGCCGACATCGGAGAAGCGGTGCGTTCGGCCTGCCGCCACTGGCTCCAGGCGGCGGCGCTCTGCGAGACGCCCGCAAATGTGTGGCTCGAACGGCTCATGAGGCTGTACCTTGCAGATGACTACGGAGCCCGAGAAGAATTGCTGCGAAGCGCCAACCGGCTTCTTCCAGCGCCGGCGCTTCGCACATTGATCGCCCGCTTCGAATCACAAATGACCGACGTTCTCTCCGGTGCATCCAAGTCGGGAGATCTGCCTCACGAGGTGCACGTGATCTCGGCGGCGTTATCGCTGCTGTCTGAGGCACTAGGCGATCCAGATGTCATGGTCCGCGCAGTCTTGTCGTACAGCCCCCAACCCAACGGGCTACAGCGAGCGTCCTTTGTGGAGGCCTACTTGCGCCCCGAGCGCCCGGATGATGCCCTGACCTGGTTGCGAGAACCATGGGCGGACCGTGAAGACGACCGCAGAAGTTTGCTCGCGCGCGTGCTCGAACGCTTGGGTCGCTTCAAGGAAAGCGTCCCGATCAGGCGACAGGCGTTCAAGAGCAGCCCCTCTGTCTTCTATCTGCAATGCTGGTTTGCGCATCTGCCGGACAATGACCGCGCCGAAGCGGAGGAAGAGGTTCGCCAACTCATACTGAATTTCAAGGATCCGGTAACGGCAGCGAGTCTATTGGTCGAACTCGGGGACATCGAAGCGGCCGAAGCACGGTTGGTAGCGGAAGCGGACCGTCTCAGCGGCGAGTACTACGGCTCGCTGGAACCGCTGACGAAAGCGTTTCGGATGCACGCGTGCTGGCGCGGAGAAACGGTCGCATATCGCGCACTGCTGCTGGGGATCCTCAATCGCGCATACGCGAAGGCGTATCACCACGGCGCACGCTACTTGGCACGGTTAGGCGAGATCGCTGCCTCGGGGCCAGACCTGAAGCCGATGAAGTCGCATGAGACCTTTGTCGCCGAGATCCGATTGCGGCATGGGCGCAAGTCGGCGTTCTGGGCGCAGGTAGAGTCAAGACGCAACAGCGTCTCCGATACGTCAGGTGGTAGCGACGAAGGTTTGGATTGTTGAACGCTCGCCAACAGTCCGGGACGATTTAGACAGAGGTTGCCCGTGTTCCATGAAAAAGCCCGCACGAGGCGAGTTCGGGTGGTCGCTGCGCCGCTCAAGCCGCGACCGCTCGCGGGCGCACTTCGCGCTCGATCTGCTTCGCTGCCTCTTTCTCGGCCATTTTGAGGTCGTAGACGCTCTGCATATTGAGCCACCATTGCGCGCTACCGCCGAAGTAGCGGGACAGACGAAGCGCCATCAGGGGCGACACGCCGCGCTTCTCGCGCACGATGTCGTTCACCGTGGGGGCGGCGACATGCAGTTCTTTCGCGAGCGCGCTGGCGCTCATCTTGAGGGGCTCCAGAAAGTCCTCTCGGAGAGTTTCACCGGGGTGAACCGGGCGCATTCCGTTCCTAAGCATGGCCTCTTGCCTTTCTGCCCAAAGGGCGTTTCGCAACCTGCGAAAATAGTTGCCGGGCGTTTGGCGCCGCCCCGCCTGCGCTAGTGTGGGTCGTATATCTTCACGTTCTCCGGGCCGTCGCTTCCCCACTGCCAAGCGAGCCGCCACTGCTCGTTGATCCTCACGTGCCAGAATTCATCGTAGAACTTCAAGTCGTTGCCGGGTGGTGAGCCCATGTCGTCGTTCTGGACCGCCGAGTCAAGCTGCGTGAGCTTGCGGGTCGCCACTTTGACGATGGCTGCGAACCTGCGATTCCTTCCCCTGACGAAAAGCTGTTCGGTGTCAGCTTCGGAGAAGGACTTGATTGCCACAAGTCATATTCTATAACGCGTAACGTTAAACGTCAATCGTTATGGCTGCGCCGAATTTGGCCGAAGGAACCAATCCGGCGGTGCTTCGAGGATCGAATGTCGCGGCCAGGCGCGCGCTGGCCCGCTTGGGCCAGGATGAGGATAGATGAGCAGCCACCCATGACTCGAAACCCATTCGCAGGCGCCTGGCGCATCATCTGGATGAGTGCCTGGGATCAGGACTATGTGGACATGGACGGTCCCGGCCACATCACCTTCGGCGCTGGCCGGTCCGGCGCCTTCCAGTTCGGCATGGCCCAGGGACAGATGGACTGCAAGCCCAGCGAGCCACTGGGAGACCGGGTTGAATTCACCTGGCACGGCTTTGACGAAGGCACCGAACACACCGGGCGCGGGCACGCCCGGATCGTCGGGGGAGAATTGCGGGGGCACCTGTACTTTCATCTGGGTGACGACTCCGCGTTTCGCGCTGTGCGCCAACCCCCGCCGGCACGCCGGCGCAAGGCTGCGAGATGAGCGAATACCAGTACTACGAGTTCGCGGCCATCGACCGCTGGGCACACTGGGCAGCCGTCGAAGCATTGACGGGGCGTGGCTCGGCGTCGGGCTACGCTCAGGCGGTCCGGGCGTTGATCGACTTGGCCGAAGGCCATGCGCTCACGCCGAGCCGCAAGGAACTCGATCTCGCGCTGCGGCGCCTGTTGGTGCGCCACGCGACGCGAGGTGCCTTGCCGCGTCGACTGGCCGAGGCCGGACTCTGGTCTACAGTGACCCATCATGACGAGCGACGGCGACGACAAACTCATCCATGAACTGACGCGGCTGCGAGCTGAAAACGCGCGGCTGGCCGGGTTGTTGGAGGCCCATGGCATTGCATGGCGCGATCCCGAGCCGACGGATGTGCGCACGGTTTCGCCATCGCCATTGAGTACCGGCGAGAAGGTGGCTCTTTTTGGCCGCTTGTTCCGTGGGCGCGCCGATGTCTATCCGATTCGCTGGGAGAGCAAGGCCGGCAAGAGCGGCTACTCCCCGGCTTGCGCAAACGAATGGCGCGCCGGCGTCTGCGAGAAGCCCCGCGTCAAGTGCTCCGATTGTGGTCATCGGCTGTTAGTCCCATTGACCGACCAGGCGCTGTATGACCACCTTGCCGGCCGCCGTACGGTGGGCGTGTATCCCCTGCTGGCCGATGACTATTGCCACTTCCTCGCGGTGGATTTCGACGAAGCCGACTGGCAGGCGGACGCTCGGGCTTTCATCCAGTCATGCCGGGCGCTGGGCGTGCCCGCGGCTCTGGAGGTCTCGCGGTCCGGTAAGGGTGCGCATGCGTGGGTGTTCTTCTCTGCCAAAGTCACGGCAAGGGACGCGCGCCGACTGGGTTCAGCCCTTATCAGTCATACCTGCGCCCGTACGCGACAACTGAAGCTCAGCTCCTACGACCGACTGTTCCCCAACCAGGACACGATGCCCAAAGGCGGGTTCGGCAACCTGATCGCCCTGCCTCTGCAGAAGCTGCCTCGCGAGAGCGGCTGCAGCGTGTTCGTGGACGACACGCTGCAGCCCTACGCAGACCAATGGGCGTTCCTCGGCTCTGTGCAGGCCATGGCGCCGCACGACATCGAGCCGACGATATTGCGCGCAACCGGCGGATCGCACCCCCTGGATGTCACGTTCATCGACGAGGAAGACCAGCGCGAGCCCTGGAAGCGAACGAACCCCGTTACGCAGCGCTTGCCCGGCACAATGCCCGCGTCGCTCACAGTCACCTTGGCCAATCTGTTGTATTTCGAGAAGGCGCATTTGCCGCAAGCCTTGGCGAATCGACTGATCCGGATCGCGGCGTTCCAGAACCCGGAGTTCTACAAGGCGCAGGCGATGCGACTGCCGGTGTGGGACAAGCCGCGCGTGATTGGCTGCGCCGAGAGCTATCCGCACCACATTGCCTTGCCTCGCGGATGCCTCGACGCCGCCCGGCAACTGCTGCACGACAACGGCATCCGCTGCGAACTTCACGACGAACGCTTCGGCGGACAAGCACTGGGGGTGCGTTTTGCGGGCACCCTGCGCCCCGACCAGGAGGCCGCCCTTGCTGCGATGCTGGCCCATGACACGGGCGTCCTGTGCGCGCCCACCGCTTTCGGCAAGACCGTCGTGGCTGCGGCGGTGATCGCCCGGCGCGGCGTGAACACGCTGGTGCTGGTGCATCGCACCGAACTCCTAAAGCAATGGCAAGAACGGCTGCAGGCGTTCCTCGCCGCAGAACAAGGGCTGGCCGGCAATGTCGGCACCATTGGCGGCGGCAAGTCCAGGCCCACGGGTCGGATCGACATTGCTGTCATGCAGTCGCTGCACCGACAAGGCGAGACGAGCGAGCAGGTGGAGCACTACGGCCAGGTCATCGTCGATGAGTGCCACCACATCTCCGCCGTCTCGTTCGAGTCGATCCTGAAGCGCACAAAGGCCAAGTATGTGCTGGGACTGACGGCCACCCCTATCCGGCGCGATGGCCGCCAGCCGATCATCTTCATGCAGTGCGGTCCGACACGCCATGTGGCCGCGCGACCCGCGGGTGCACCACAAACCTTGACGGTGATTCCCCGCTATCTGACTGCGCCCATCCGGTTGACCGACGACGCCGGCATTCAGGACGTGTTCCGGACATTGGCGGGCGATGCCAGGCGCACGACCGCCGTCGCCGACGAAGTGGCCGCCGCCTTCGCGCAAGGCCACAAGGTGCTCGTGCTGACCGAGCGCACCGAACACCTCGACGCCATCACGGCCGCATTGGCTGGACGTGCAGCCACGCTGTTCACCATGCACGGTCGTATGTCAAGGAAGCAGCGCGCAACCTTGATGGCGGAACTCGACGCCCTGCCCCCAAATGCGTCGCGGGTGCTGCTGGCCACCGGCAAGCTGGTCGGCGAGGGTTTCGACCACCCGCCTCTCGACACGCTGGTGCTGGCCATGCCGATTTCGTGGAAGGGCACCTTGCAGCAGTATGCTGGTCGGCTGCATCGCGAGCACGCCGACAAGACTGGCGTGCGCATCATCGACTTCGTCGACACAGGGCATCCGGCGCTGCGGCGGATGTGGGACAAGCGCCAGCGCGGCTACCAGGCCATGGGCTACCGCGTACCGGCTTCGCCCCTCAGCGACAGCCTGGACTTCGACGCAGTCGAACCCCATGAGCAGGCAGCCACGATCACGGAAGCAGATTTGACAGCGGGTAGAAGACGATGATGGGTTGCACCAGAGTTCAGCAGCCGTGAAGGAGAGTGTGCAAAAGTGCGGGAAAAAGATGATCCGGAGCGTATTGCTCTGGCTCGGACGTACTGTTCACGCGGGAGGGCCGTTTCAAAAGGACCGCCATGCGACTGATCATCGAAGCCCGAATCGAGGGTGCCGCCGATACATGCATGTCTGTTTCGCTCGGTGTGATCGAGCGCAGCGACAACGACTTGACGCCAGGCAACCTGGGCCTCAGCCTGCAGGAGGGCCGCGAGATTCTGCGGCGCGCTCAGGCGGCGATCGCTGCTGCCCAGACATCTTCCTGGGTCGCCAGCCGTTCCACGTGTCCGGTCTGCGGTATAGAGCTTTCTCGCAAGGACAGCGGCACCATCGTTTGCCGCACCGTCTTTGGCAAGGTCCGACTCGACAGTCCGCGTTTTCCCCAGTGCTGGTGCTGTACGCCATCGTGGTACCCGAGCGGCTTCACCTTCAGTCCTTTGGCGGCCGCATTGCGCCTGCGCGTCACGAGCGAGCTCGAGCAATTGCAGGTGGAGTGGGCCGCACAGCTCCCCTATCGCACCGCCGTGAGATTGCTGGGCCAGGTGTTGCCGCTGACCGACGCCATCTCGGTCAGCGGAACCCGAAATCGGGTCTTGGCTGTGGGCCAGCATCTTGACGAGCAAAGCGAACGTCTGATCGGCGATCTGCCAGTGGCGCGCGGCCTCGGTGCTGCATCCGCGAGTGTGTCCGTCGTGGCGGTCGATTCGGTCTGGCTGAAACACCGTGAACACGGCCGTTTGCAAGGCCGACAAGTCAACGTCGTCGCTGGGCGCGCAACTCTGGCCGAAGGCGGTACAGCCTTGTACGGCTACGTCAGCCATGGCATAGGCAATCGCACCATGAACGCGACGCCATGCGGATTGAGGTGGCTTGTCCCGACAACCAGACTGAGCTTGCTGAAACACGCGCGTTGTTCTTCAACGACCAGATCGATATGTTCAGCGAACGGATGATGCATGTGCGTCAGCGTACCAGCGTTTGAAACGGCCCTTCAGATCGAGCGCCCGCCGTCCACCGGCATCTCGACCCCCTGTCAGGAACCGCGCCTGCGGACTGCCAAGGAACACCGCAACGTTGGCCACGTCGTCCGGGTCGCACATGCGGCCGAGCGGAATCGTCGAGCCGAGTTTGGGGAATTTGTCCCGCAGTTGATCGGCGACCGAACGCAATTGCGCTCGCGCTGCATCGGCCGAGTCCTGTACGAACACCGTGCCGATGGCGGCCGAGACCATGCGTCGCTGCGTCTTGCCGGCGTGCGCCAAGGCGTTGCGCATGAAGTGCACTCGGCAACGCTGCCAGGTGGCCTTGAGGACCTTCGCAGCCGCTGCCTTGATGCCTTCATGGCTGTCGCTGATCACGAGCTTCACACTGCGTAGACCCCGGCGGTTCAGGCTGCGCAGGAAGTCGGTCCAGAAGGGCTCGGCCTCGGAGGCGCCGACCTTCAGGCCGAGGACTTCGCGCTGGCCGTCGGTGTTCACGCCCGCCGCCACTATCACCGCGACGCTCACGATACGGCCCGCCTCGCGCGTGTTGACATAAGTCGCATCGATCCAGAGGTAGGGCCAGTCGCCCTCGATCTGGCGTCCCAGGAACGCGTTGACCCGTTCGTCCAGCTCGCCGCATAGGCCGCTGACCTGGCTCTTGGAGACGCCGCACATGCCCAGCGCCTTGACCAGGTCGTCCACCGAGCGGGTAGAGATGCCTTGCACGTAGGCTTCCTGGATGACGGCGGTGAGTGCCTTCTCGCCGGTGCGCCGCGGCTCCAGGAACTCGGGGAAGTAGCTGCCCTGGCGCAGCTTGGGGATCTTCAGCTCGACGCTGCCCGCGCGGGTGTCCCAGGTGCGCTCGCGGTAGCCGTTGCGGCTGTTGAGGCGTTCGGGATTCTTCTCGTCGTACGCGGCACCGCATCGGCCTTCGACATCGAGATCCCTCAGACGCTGGGCCATGAACTGCACCATCTGGCGCAGGACGTCGACGTCGGCTCCCTTCTCGGCGAGCTCGGCCAATGCCATAGTAGCGTTGGTCATCGTGATTTCCTTCAAGGACAGGTTTGGTGGGTCGCACCTCAAACCTTATCCGGACCTCACGATGGCCACCCCGAAGAGAGCGGCCACTGCGCGGCAAGGCGCTTCGGACTACGCCCTACGCGCCTTGCCGCGCAGCGAGTGAAGGAAGACTTACGCCACTTCCTGGGACATCAACTATTCGATTGCCTTCATGCCAGAGAAATGCATCTGGCAAGACCCAGACGGCCTCGGTGCGCTGCTGACTCGAAGCCTCGGAGACTCGCCCTGAGCCCGGCATCGGTGCCTGCGCGGCGCCGTGAGGCGCTGCGGCCATTGACTGTTCGACGCAGCGCACACTGTCCTTGCTCACGCTTGCCG
The DNA here is from genome assembly GCF_900107745.1 of Variovorax sp. YR216. Taxonomy (GTDB): domain Bacteria; phylum Pseudomonadota; class Gammaproteobacteria; order Burkholderiales; family Burkholderiaceae_C; genus Variovorax. The sequence goes on from NZ_FNRO01000016.1 coordinate 130,488, forward strand.
CTGAAACTTACACTGCCCACTACGCCGCCAATCCGGCGGTTCAGTTCAACGAAGTTCATCTGCTGCCGTGACGCCCGCGCGCCTTCGTTCAGCTTCGCTCGGCGGCGGACAAACGCTATTCGTTGGTGGGAATGGTCGCAACTCGAGGAGGCCATGGAAACATGCTTCGAACAGAATGTGCAAACTGCGGTAGCAAGGAGCATGCTTCAAGCGATTGCCCACACGGGTTGTTCCGGTCCAAATGTGCCGCCTGCGGCAGCAAAGAACACGCGACGGCAGACTGCCCGCATGCCTGGTTTCGGTCCCAGTGCGCCGTTTGTGGCAGCAAAGATCATGCGACCGCCAGTTGTCCGCATGCATTTCACACCCCAAATGCCCAATCCGCAAAAACCGCTGATGTCGACGAAATCAGCGCTGCGGCTAGCGTCGAATCAATTGACGATCGACCATCGGCTACGACGGGCGAGTTGCCTTGGAAGCCTAACGGTGCGGAAAACGTGCCTTGGCTTTGGCCGCGTTGGGTGCGATTGGGTGAAAATGCGGTTCACACTTTCTTCTACTCTTGGTTTGCTTTTCTACTTCCGTTCGCGAGCGCTAAATTGGGCGCTTGGCTGTACTCTGACATATATCTACTCCGGGTCGTTGGCTCCTCGAACGAATATAGATTGTTACTGTTCGTTCCAGGCCTGAATTACCTGTATGCCTTGCTACTCTGGTTCAAGAGCGGAACAAACTACTTCGCGCCGTTCATAGTATTGCTTTTCGTGCCAATCTTTCTTGTCATGTTTTGGACCCGCGTCTCCCGGGACAGCAAGTTCGAAGCATTCATGAAGTGGCGCCGCGGGGAATGAATGGGTGCGACGCTCTTCGATCGGAAAAAGGATAAGCCTGTGGCGGACGAAGACAATAAGCTCTTGCTTGAAGAACTCAAGCTCTGCAGCGACGACTATCAACATCGAAATCAACTAATTGTCACGGAGTTCGCTCTATCAATCACAGCATTTGGTGTGAGTTTGAGCGCTGCAAATGGTGCGGACGGTTGGTCCAGATTGCTAGTTTATGTCGGCTTGGCGCTCTTCCTCACAATCGTGGCTCATCACATGGTTCACGTCAATCAAGTCCGTCTTGAAGCTGCAGAACGAGTTGAGGAGATCAAGCAGCAACTTGAATTTCGACGCATTCACGGTGGCTACACCGGGAAGAGAAAAGGCATAAAAATTCCCGCTCCGAAAGCAATGGTGTGGTTTGTTTGACCTGCACCGTCGCTCCGCTCACTTGCCTTTGTGCAAGTGCCACTAAAAGTCAAATCAAGAGTGGTATGTGTCGGACTAATTCCCAGACGCCAGTGAGAACCGAGAATCCAGAACTGCAAGAGAGATCAGACGCGTCCGCAAGGATCATGTCCGAAGCTTTCTCTGCAATCATGATCGTTGGAGCATTTGTGTTGCCGGCAATGATGGTCGGCATGATCGATGCATCCACGATGCGAAGCCCTTCAACGCCTTTCACCTGTAGCCGCGGCGTGACGACAGCGTCGGCGTCTGATCCCATCCGGCACGTTCCCACCGGATGCAGGTTCGCATCGGCAAACTGGCGAATAAATCCTTCTATCTGGGCATCGCTCTCCACGCTAAGGGTGGGGCGAAGTTCTTCGCTGACGTACGGGGCTAGTGCCGGTTGACGCGCGATCTCGATGGCGGGACGACGACGCGCAGAGGTCTGCTGCGGAGTAAGTGTTTTGCGGACCAGCAGCCGGTTGACCCAAGGCAAGGGTCTCGGTGGAGCTGGGCGATGTCGAGCAAATGGCGCGTGAGGAGCCAGACCGAGGCGCATGCCGCGCAGGAGGGCCAGCTGCGCCCTTCACTGCGGACCGGCGACCCGAGCTTCGCCATCTAATTGTGGGACTGCATCCGCGGCGAGGCCGCGCTCCCGACGCCGAACGTGCGCTGAGACTGTGCCCCCGCCGGGCGCGGCATCAGGCCGTGAGTGCGTGCGGCCCACGCGAGGAACGGACCGAGCCCCTGCCCCGCGTCGGGCGCGTGCACGGCGAGCAGCGCATCGGTAAGGGCCAGACGTCCGGGCCACATCGGGTGCGGTAGCAGGTCAAGCAGCTGCGCGACGGCCTGCCGGTCGGGGGCGACCTTCAGGTCGATCCACAGCCGGTGGGCGGCGGCCTCGTAGATCGCCAGCAGGTGGGCCACGGGGACGGCAGCCGGATCGGCGGCGACCCGGCGGGCCAATTCGGCGAGTTCGCCGGCCAGCGTCGCCGGGTCGGACACCAGCGCCACCCATTCGACGCAGTTGGCCTGCATCTCCGGGTGCCAAGGCGCGTACAGCGCGGTGTCCAGGTAGCCGCGCTCGGCGCGGATCAGATCGGTTACGTGCCGCGGGCCCAGCACCTCGGCGGCGACGTCGTTCCATTGGCGCGACACCTCGGACAGGTCGGTCCAGCTCAGGCCGGGCCGGCCTAGGCTGGCGTAGCGGGCCACGAAGTGCACCAGCGCCGCGGGCTCCGCGCTCTGCAGCACGCGCACGGGTACGTCGGCCAGCGGCGCCGGGAAGCTCACGAAGCCGCCTCCTCGCATGGGCGGCGGCATGCCGAGGCGCGACGCCGGGGCCGGCAGCGCGGCGGCTAGGAGGGCGGCCACGCGACGCGTGGCCGCCTCGTCGGCCCGCGCCGCCGCCAGCGCCGCCGCCATCTTTAGCAACTCGGGGGCCAGGCGGGCGGCGCCAGGGCCCGCCAGCAGGGCATCCACGGCTGCCAGCTCGGCGTCGATGCGGTCTGCATTGCGCACCGCCTCCAGCGCCCGCACGTAGTCAGCCGCGGCTCGTTCGGGGCGCGCGGTCCGCGTCAGGCGCTCGCGGGCGCTGAGCAGCTCGTCGCCGGGGTCGGCCGGCGGCAGGGCCGTCGGCTCGGCGACCTCGGCTTCGGCTTCGGCTTCGGCTTCGGCTTCGGCAGAGACCATCGGCGCAAAGTCGACCTGCCGTCTGTGCAGCACCTGCTGCACAAGCACCAGTTCGTCGGTGACGCTAGCTGCGTCGGTCTCGAGCCTGGACGCCAATTCGCGCAGGTCGTCGAGCTGCGCGGCCGGATCGTCGATGAGCTCAAGCACGTCCACGTAGGCCCCCATCAGCGCCGAGCGCCGGGCCCGCTGCCAGTAGATGCCGTCGGGCGTGCTCCGGTCGTCCTCGGTGGCCAGCACGTCTTGCAGCAGCGCGCGTGCTTCGCGCCGCAGCACGGCCGGGTCCTGCACCAGGCCGATGGCGTAGCGGTAGTTAGCCATGCGCGGTGAGGGGATCGACTCGCCTTGACGCGTCACGATCGCCCCGCGCAGCGTGGACAGCGACGCGGCGGCGAGCTCGGCGTCGACGCCGATTGCGGCGACCGGCCAGCCGGTCTGCAACGCCATCGCCGCGCGCTCGGGCTGGCTCGCCACCAGCGCGATCGCGCGCCGCCGGACGCCGTACGGCGCCTGCCGCGTCTCGCCCAGCGCCCGGTCGCGCAGTTCATCCACCGCCAGCGCGTTGAGCAACTGGTTCGCGTCCGCGGTGCGCGCCTGGTGCACAAGTGCGGCCGCCGACCCCGCTCCCACGACCACGGTGACGACGGCGCCTGCCAGCAGCCGCGCCGACATGCGGCGCCGTTCCCAGTCGACGGTCTGCCGCATCGGCACGTCGGCGAGCCGCGCCAGCATGCGCGCCAGCTCGAGGCCGGTGCGCGGCCCTGGCCAGCGCCCGAACCACCAGTGCCGCAGGTCGTGCACCCGCAGGGCGTCGGGGTCCAACTCGGCGGGCACCGCGCGCGCCAGCGGCCCGTCCAGCCAGGCCAGCACAATGTCGTTCGGCGGATGGTGCCGCAGGAAGCGCGCGATCTCGGTGCTGACCCATCGCGAGTCGGCCGCCTCGGGCGAGCAGCAGACGATCAGCTGACGCGTAGAATCAAGCGCGCGGCCCAGCTCGATTTGCAGGTCGCCGCCGCGGATGTCGGTCTCGTCTAGGTAGACGGTCATCGGTTCGACCACTCCTGGCACGCGGCGCTGCAGGTAGCGCTGGATCGCGCGCGCCTGGCGACACTGCGCGGAGGCGTAGGATACGAAGGCGTCGAACTGCGGGGCCGCAGCTGCGCCGTCGATGCCAGAAGGATCGGCCTTGGCCACACGATCCGGGCGGTTGGTGTCGTCGACAAGCATGGGGCTCCAGAGCAGGAAGGTGGACTGCTGCTGGAAGTCTTGCGGAGCTTCGTGCAAGTTGTCAACGCAGCGTCCGCCCGCCGATGTGTGCCATCCGCTGTGGGGGCCCCTTCAGATGCCTAAATGCCGGCTCGACCTTGGCAACGAGATAAGCAGGCCCCCTTTCATGCGGATGGTTATGGCGGAGCGGCCCTTGTCCAGTTCGGGCACCCGAGTCTGGTGCTGGAACAGCAGTGCATGCCCCAGCGCGACCCCTGGCTCGGGGTGATCGTCCGCCGGAGAGTCTTTTCCGGCGCGAGTTTAGGCACATCGGCGCAACGCCGAAAACGCTCCACCTCGGTGGCTGCCGGCGCCGATGTACAGTCCGCCGCCAGGGGGTCCCCTCGTTTTCCGCGCACTCAGTGACGGCTCGCAATGCCAGCACCGGCGCGGGAGCTGGGTCACAAGTCATTGACTTTCTTTGATGTTGCTGATCACGTTTCAGCGGCGTATCGTCCCTGCCCCACTGACGGAGGCGCGCGTACGGCCATGTCGCTCGCAGGCAGGTACGCAGACATGTGGCTGTGTTTCCGTCCGAATCCCTTGCTGACGCGCCGCCTCGGACAGCTCTGAGCTCTCCACTCGACGCAGATCTGCAATTCCCGCTACCTCCAGCATCCGCAGCGTGGTCTCATCGAGCACGGTTTGCACATGTCCAAAGAAGGCCTGGACTACTTCCAATGTCCCATTGGTGGCCGGGGTACTGATGCCGAATCTTCTGAGCGCAGGCCGTTCTGAGATTGCTGAGCAAGGATGCTTCTTGATCCAGCGTTTCAGGGCCGTCACGATTCCAGGGAACGAGCACGGCGCAGTTGAGTAAGTTGACGTCGTCATAGTCGTCTAGGGATGGTCTTATATGGGCGCCTCCCGGATCGCAAGTAACGCGTATGTGTGAAGAAGCAGGAGGCAGGGCTGCAGTCTTATATCCGGCCTGTTGTGCAGGCTGATATGCCTGCTGGCCCTGATGGTTTTCGCTGACGAGGTTCCCATCTGCAAACCGAGCTCTTCGCTCTGGATCCCTATCGGAGTGTCCTCGTCCCGGTCCGACCTGTCTGTCCCATCACGCGCGTGGTCGCCTTGCTCTCCTTCAAACGCGGTCTGTTTCCAAGAGACTCATGAACTCGTCAGTGCGCTGTCTGCCACGCCTCGGGCCGCCAAGCTTGTCCGCGTGCCAGGACGGCCCAGATCGTTCGCGCCAACTTGTTCGCGACAGCGGCGACGGCCACGCTATACGGTCGGCGCTGCAACAGAGCTGCTAGCCATGGCCATGTCGGGCCATCATTCGATCTGATCACGACGGCCCTCGCGCCGTGCATGAGGAGCGTTCGCAGGTAGGCATCACCACGCTTGCTGATACCGAGTTGCCTCACCCGTCCACCTGTCCCGGTCTGGCGCGGGACCAATCCGATCCACGCGGCAAACTCTCGCCCATCCTTGAAGGCTGTCGGCGTCCCCATGCTGGCGACTACGGCTGTCGCCGTGAGAAGACCAACGCCGGGGATCTGGGCGACAGCTTTGCAGGCTGGTATTTCTCGCATTTGCTGAGAGAGCCTGCGTTCAATGTTGCCGATGTCGGCCTGCAGTTGCTGGATTCGTCTGATCTGCTCGTCCAGGCTGTCCGTGAGCGTGGGAGGCAGTCGGATCTTCGCTCCGGACATCGCGTCGGGCAGGGCCTCGAGCAATGCGACGTGGCCTTCCGGCAGCACGATGCCGAACTCATAGAGCAGTCCACGAAGCTCGTTGGTCTGCATGATGCGTGTCTTCATGAGTTGTGCGCGCAACCGGTGCAACGACAACACAAGCTGCTGGGCCTCGGTCTTGACCGGCACGAAGCGCATGCCCGGCAGGTGACTCGCCGTCCAGATCGCCTGAGCGTCCGCTGCATCGGTCTTGTTGCGCTGCACGAACGGGCGCACCTTCCTGGGCGAGATCAGTCGTACCTCATGGCCAAACTCGGCCAGAGCACGAGCCGAGTAGTGCGCGCCGCCACAAGCTTCCATCACGACCAGCGAAGCTGTGCGGGCGGCAAACCATTCGAGAAACTTTGCACGCTTGAGTTGCAAGCGCTCGATGCAACCTGTCTCCATATCGACCCAGTGCAGCTGAAACACCTTTTTGGCGATGTCGACGGCGATGACGGTACGTTCCATGATGGTCTCCAGTTCGATGATGACGACGAGGTCACCACTCTGGCACTACCCAGGCCGGGCGGATGCCGCACCAGGAGGGAGGCGCCCATACCATCTGCAGAACGTGATCCGCGGACGCGATTGAATGAACCCGACGATGACGATGCATCTGCTCCGCTCATTCGAGCAGGCTCGGCATCGTCTTGCCGAGCAGCGCCGCCGTATTGGGGGCCTTGCAAGCCCGAATCGGGCGTCGCAGACGCACTCACGCCTCGGCCTGCATCAACCGCCGCCGCGCCATCCACAGGTTCGACAGTGCAAACAGCGTGACGATCTGCGCCGTGTTCTTCGCCAGGCCTCGATAGCGAACCGTGTTGAAGCCGAACTGCCGTTTGATCACTCGGAACGGGTGTTCGACCTTGGCTCGGATGCCGGCCTTCATCTTCTCCACGCGCTCGGCCACGAACTCGGGCTCGATGAACGGGTTGAGCACCCTACGTTTTACGTTTGCCCGGACGCATTGCCACATGCCAGGTCGGTCCTGCGGCCTCCGCACGCTTGTGCACGCCCTGATAGCCCGAGTCGCCGAAGGCTGCGTGTTCCTCACCGTGCAGCAGCGACCCAGCGACGTTGATGTCACTGATGTTCGCCGCCGCACCCACCACCGTGTGCACCAGCCCCGATGTGGGCCTTCATTCCTAATGTGGCGCTCGTCCATATGTGGCGCCCGGCGGCATCCTCCTCGGGAGGTCGGTCGCTGAGCACCACATAGGTTTCAGCGCCGGCGTAGTGTCGGGCCCCCTCAGTTCACAAGGGGATCCGATCATGCTCGAGACTCTGTTTCGGAATTCGCGCGTTCTGGCCCGGCATCTCGATGGACCGGCAGCCGAGGAGCGAGACTGCTTTGTTGCACACTTCGCCGCGTCCGGTGCGACGAGGGACTCGGTTGCCAACCTGGCGAGCGAGCTCCTGGTCGTCGCGCAGCGCCTGGACGACAGCGGAACAAGGAACAGAACCCCCGAGGAGGTCGCCTCGGTTGCCGATCGTTGGGTCCGGCATCACCGACGACGCGGCCGCAGCATCTCACCCGATCGGCGCCAGAGATTCGTGCAGGTAGCCACCGACTGGCTACGATTCCTGGGGCGTCTTCAGTTGCCGCCTTCGAAGCCGGGGGCCGGCACTGATCTCGTGGACGAGTTTGCGCTGTACATGCAGCGAGAGCGTGGCCTGTCGCCGAAGACCGTCAACAACCGTTGCTGGCATGTTCGGGCATTTCTGACGTGGCTCGACGACCAACACAGTGGCGCCGGCATGGCTACCTTGGAGCATGTGGATGCGTTCCTGTCGATGCGAGGTGCACAGGGGTGGTGCCGGGCGTCCATCGCGACAGCAGCCACTGCATTGCGATCCTTCTACACGCACATGGCCGCAACGAGTCGTTGCGCGGAGAGCTTCGTCGCCGGCATCGAGGGGCCACGCCTGTTCAGGCAGGAGGCGCTGCCTGCCGGCCCGTGCTGGAACGACTTTCAGCGGCTCATCGCAAGCGCCGCCACGGATCGACCCCGGGATATTCGCGACCGAGTTGTTCTGATGCTCCTTCGAATCTATGGCCTGCGCAGCGGTGAGGTCGTCGCGCTAACTCTGGATGACATCGACTGGGAGCGCGACATCCTTCACGTCGCACGTCCCAAGCAGCGTTGCAAGCACGACTACCCGCTGGCCACCGAGGTCGGCAATGCGATCCTTCGCTACGTGCGCGAGGTGCGACCGCGCTGCGCATCCCGCAAGTTGTTCTTGACGACCGACAAGCCTTGGCCGATCCAGGCAATCACAGGCTATCACCAGGCAAGCGTTCTTGCCAGCCGGAAGCCCCGATCTTCATCCGTATGGCGGGTCGTGTCTGCGTAGTGCCGCACCGGAATACGGAGATCCTTTGCAGGACTGCCCCAAGCATCGCTGCGGATCATGTGAAGGCTGCAATCTCCGCCTTCTCCCTCTAGCCACGCGTACGAGGCCCCCCTCCCGGGTGCGACCCGGGTGAAGTAAAGTGACGGGGACGCTCTTCACCGCGGCGATAGCACTTATTTGGCGACCGTTGGTGACCCTGCCGGCGGCCCCACCGAAGCGAGCAACGCCTGAGCGAGCGGCAGGGCTTCCTGGAAGTTGCTCGCCAGTTTCTGCATCGATGAAGTACCGAAGTTGCGCTGCACGTCGCCCAGGTTCTGGGCATTGAGCGGCCGATTAGCTTTGGCGGCAGCCTGGCGGACGTAAGCCTCCAGTACTGCGCGCGCTTCTAAATCGCCCGCTGCCGCTTCGGGGTCCTGCACCAACCGGCCGCCGAATCCCGCGATGTCACCAAGGCGAAGGTAGTTGGCCCTACCAGTCATCGCGATGATGCCGCGCCCGCGAAAACGGGCGCCGTCGCCTAGCTCGGTGTTGCCCAGACTGCGGCCTAATCGCCCATCGGGTTCGTAGAGGTCAAAGGGCTGCCCGCCTGGACTTGTATTGAATCTGCTGGGCTGCTCCGTGCGCGGAGCGAATCCATCCGCCTCCGTTTTGGCGATAGCGAGCGCCAGAGCCAGCAGGTCCGTCTGACCCGCGAATCGCCGCGCAAAGTCCTCAGCGGCGGCCAGATTGAAGGAGACATTGCTGCCCCCGAAGTAGGCCTCAATGAGTGCATCTGACTTTGCCTGTGTCGGTCCCGCCGATGCTACCAAAGGAGCCCGCGTAAGCGGCGAATATTGCTGGGCCTGCTGCGGGTCTGTGGCGCTGCGTTGAGGTGGCCCCGGAGGCTTGGCGTCTTCGTCAGTGATGCAACCCGCCCTAAAATCCGGGCCGCGGTTGTAGACCATGAACACCACGTAGCGACTGTCATCCTGAAGTGAGGCGAGAAGCGACCTGAGCTTACGGCCGGGAACATCCACCTCGATGTCCAACGGTTCACCCGAGCGCCAACCGCGGTCCGCCCAGGCGCACTGGCCTGGCTGAAGGCCCTGCGCGGCCGGCACGCTGCCAGCCTCCCGCATTCTGAATCGAACCCTCTCAAAGCCCGCGCGAGCACCAGATCCAGGCAGGCTTACTTCGACGTTACCCCGACAGGTCATCGGGAAGAACTGTGCGTCGTTCGTGGCAACAGTGAGTTCCTGAGTGTCGGACGTGCCTTTTGACGGCACGCTCCGTTGCGCCACGACCTGCCCGCTGCAGAACCCGGGGTCTTTCTCACCGATGGCCCGACTGCTCAGGCCTGCCGACTGCAGCGCCAATCGCGCAACCCGTTCGTTCATCCCAAGCACATTAGGTGCGGAGACCGGCACTACCGCCCCGTTCACATCGACACCTGGAACCGCTGTGCGGCCCTCTCCTGCCGACGCACTGGCTGCTGTCGAAGCGGCGGGCTTGTTCAAGGAAGCCGGATTGGCATCGGCACCTGGGGCCGCCGTACGAGCCTCACCCGCTGGCGCACTGGGTTCCGTCGGAGAAACCAGCTTGCTCCAGGGAGCAGGATTGGATGACGTCAACTTCTCGCCAAGCACCAGGACCGCGCCGTCGGGAGCCACCCCCGCGACCTGCCGACCGTTGGGGCTGACGGCATTGACCACGCCAGAGTCGAACCCGATTTGCGCGATTGCCAAGGGATCACCGCCAGCAGCCGGCCAGACAACCACTTGGGCCGGATCGAACGCGATCACCTGACTGCCATCCGCGCTGAATTCGGCACCGCGCTCCAAGCCTCCGATGTCCGGCCACAATGCCCCATCGCCCGTGATCGGCAGCACACGCACGCCGCCATCTTCCAGGGTTGCAAGGACGGCATCCCCATCACCGCGAAAGCTCAGCGTCTTCACTTCCGCCTGAAGATCGTCAAAGCGAGTCAGGGGTCGACGACCACGCTCCTGCAGTACCAGTACCTGACGGCCTGCAGCCACCGCCACTCGGTCGTGGGCGCGGTCCAGCGCGATGGCACTGATCGGAGTTTTCGCGCCAAGGCGCATCCGACTGAGATCCAGCGGGCGCGCAGACTCCGAGGTCAGGAAAACTTCCTGCACGCCGCCGTCGGCCGTCGCGACGAGCCAGGATTGGCGAGCGAATCCCGCAGTCAGAACGGGCTTCACACCGACCACAGGCCATTCCGCTGTCTTGACAGCCTGTTGCGGCACGTTTGATTCGCCCGTCCGCAACAGCAGTCGCAGAGAAGCCGCGGCCTTCGCTTCGGCCAACCACTGTCCTTCAGCAGAGAGCGCGAGAGTTCCGACGTCATTGGGATAGCGGACGTTGTCGACCCATTGACCGCCCCGTGTGAACACAGAAACGCGAGTGCCTGCCAGGCTCACCTGGACGGCGACAAGCTTGCCGCCATCCAGGCTGAAAAACAGGTGACTCACACTCTCGCCTGACGGCCTACTCAGCTCAGCATTCAGTTTCCCATCATTTCCCAGCATGACCACTCGGCCGTCCGAGAAGCCCGCCGCTAGAAAGACGCCGTCCGGGCTAAACGCGAGAGCACTCACCCGGGTGTTGCCTGGCGCCAGATAGCGCCCGACCTCCGGAATCTCTGACACGGCGTGGGTGCCCAGCGCGCCGATGAGCTGTCGGCGCAGCGGCGGCAACTGAAGCGCAAGACCCGCGGCGGCCAGCATAAGGGCCACGGCCGGCACCCATGGGCGCAGCCCCAGCAATGGCAATCCTTCCCGAAAGACCTGCCGACGCATACGCTCGGGCACGAGTTGAATCAGTCGCTGCGCTATGCCTCGCTGGATGAACCCCAAAAACAGCACGTCCCGGCGCAATCTGCCGCTGCCGCGGGCCAGCCACGCGTCGGTGGAGAACCGACGCCACCATTGCGCCTGCCAGTGCTTCAGGCGGCTGAGCAAGCCAGGGGCCAAGGCGACCTCGGCCAGCGGCGTGGCGTCGGGCGCGAGGGGCTGCCCGAGGCTGGCCGCCTCCAGCCTGCGACGAAGCTCCGCAGCCACAGCATCCGCTTTGGAAAGGGCCAGCCGGTTGAGCAGTGCCTCGCGCATCCACTGAGGCCAGGCGCCTTCGCGAAACCAGGGCAGGGATGCCAGCGCGACTGCTCCCGTGACAACATCGTCGCGGGGCTCAAGGAACAGAGGCGCCAACATGAGCGTGACTGGCCATGAAGGCACGGGAAATGCGGCACAGCCGCAAAGCCACTGGAAGCGACGCTCGCCCAGATAGAGCTGCAACTCAAAAAGAAGGCCTTCGAGCTCTAGTGCAGGCGGCGCGTCGGCGCGTGTGGTCCACACCAGACCATGCTGCGCCAGTCTTGGCGGGTACGTGGTAGGCCAGTCGGGATCCAGCGTCAGCACTGCGCGCTGCGAGGTCAACCAGTCGGCGCTGCTGGCCAGTGCACTCAGTTGCAGTGGCAGCACCAAGACACCTAGCTGGTTGAGCGCCTGCTCAGCCGCGCCCCAGCCCGGGACGGGCTGCGGCGTGAAGAGCACGGTGGGGCCAAATGATGTTGGCAGCGCTCCCAGGCCCTCACGCAAGCCGCCCGTCAACGGGTCGATGAGTTGTGCTGCATCTGCAAAGACGAGCAGTCGCTCTCCCGCATGCCGCACGGCCAGTTCATCAAAGCGCATGCGCCGGTGCATCCTTGCGCGGCCCTGGCCCTCGACGCGCAGCGTGTGACAGGAGGACATGTCGCCATTGAAGCGCCACACGTGGACGGCGACGTTCTGTCGATCCAGGGCAGCAACGATGTCCTCGGCCACCTGGGCGAGTTGATCCTGCGGTCCCCGTCGGTCAATCATCACCAGGTATTCCGGGGTGCCACTGCGAGCCCGGTAGCGCGGTGCAAGAGCGCCGCCGCCGCGCACCGTCGCGGCAATGGTCTGCGGGAGGTCCAGTTCCAGCCGGCTGGTGCGGCGGGGCCGGCGCAGTTCGCGCGACACCTGCCGGAGCAGCGCGGGCACTCGGGGCAGCAACCGCGCGCCAGGGGCGAACAGTGTGCGCTGATCCAGATGTGCGTCGGTGTGCAGCGGTTGCAGCGCCAGGCGCCGCAGCATTAGCAGGCCGATCATGACCAGCAGGATCAGCATCGCCAGGCCCCCTGCGACGTTGAGCCAGAACGCAGCGCCCGCAGTTGTAGGGCGGCTGACCTCAGACACAGGCAGATGGCCCAGGGCGTCAGCCGGTTTGAGCGGGACCACGGCTTCGCGATCGACCGCGCCAAGGGAGTCAGGCGTGGGCGGTGGCGCAGGTGCTACGGACGCTCCCGTATCGACAATTGCAGGCTTGCACAGTCGCAGCGCCTCACAGTAGCGCCAGCTGCCCGCCGCTAGCCCGATGACCAGCAGCACGAGCAACGCGGCAAGGCTCCCCGCGATAAGCGGCGGCCAACGTTGCAGCACAGTGCGTGCATTTTCGTGACTGCCGCGTCCCGCACGCCTGGCGCGCCACAGCCCTGCGCCGCCCTGTCCCGCGGCTGGGGCCCAGCGCTTGAGCAGCTGGGAGAACAGTCGCTGCTGATCGGCCGAGCGGCACAGGATCGGTTGAAGGAGTGCCATGCGCTGCGCCGGCTCGGCCGGTAGCCGCCCCTCGCCGAGCAGCGCCAGCAGCAACTCGTTGGCGCGGATCAGTTCACGCAGGCCCAGCTGAAAGCCATTCCTGTTGAGATGGCCAAAAAAGGCGACCAGCAGGTCGCCTTCGCCCGCAGAGTGCGCCACCATGGCAGCGTCAGCCGCGGCCCTGCCAGGCCTCCAGGCGCTCAGTGACGGCGGCCATATCATCGCCCGTCTTGCAAAGGGACCCCAGGCAGGCGGAGGCGATCGCGCGCTGAGCCGCCAGCGTCCGGTCAGGCTGGGCGCCCTGACCCTTCATTACGTCCAGCCAGTTGAGCAGCTCCGCCGTCGACGGCTTCTTGCTCAGACCCATAGAGTCTTTACGCACGTCCTGGAAAAAGGCCACAGCATCGCGCAGCAGCGCGGGCCGCTCACGATAAGCGGGCAGCCGAGCGGCGGCGATGGCGGCCAGACGCTGGTCATCCGGCGGCTCGATGTGGTGAAACACGCAGCGGCGCAGGAAAGCGTCGGGCAGCTGCTTTTCTGAGTTGCTGGTGATCAGGACGATGGGCGCCTTACCCTCGGGCGTTGCGAGGTAGTCGTCGCCCAGCTCCCCAACCCGAAAGCGCTGGCGGTCGATCTCATTGAGCAGGTCGTTGGGAAAATCTCGTGGCGCCTTGTCGATCTCATCGATCAGCACCACCGAACGACGGCTGTACGAAGGCAGAACTTCGCCAGGGGGCAGCCAGGCGGCAGCCGTGTCGGCATCGTTGGCCAGCAGGATGGCCTTACCGAGTGCCTGGTAGCGCACGAAGCGACGGGGATCGAGTTCGCGCGCGCGCTGCGCCCTGCCCTCTTCGCCGGCAGCGGCCGGGACCTGAGCCAGAGAGAAGCGGCCAATGGCGTCGAAGGTGTAGAGCACATCCTGCGCAACACTGGAGGACTTTGTCTCGAACACGAGCGGCTCGCCAAGGCCGAACTCAGCGGCCACACGCCAGGCCAGCTGCGTCTTGCCCGTGCCAGGTTCCCCAGTGAGCAGCAGCGGCATGCCCAGATAGACCGCCACATCGACCGCATGGCGCAGCGAGGCGTCGGCCGAGTACTGTTCGGCTGAGCGCATCGCGTTGCGTTCGATCACCGGCAGCTTGGCATCCAGGTCAGTGACGGGCTCCAACGGCCCTTCGCCACGGAAAAGTTTCATTGCCATGGGTCATCTTCCTCCAGACTATTGCGCCGATGCCCGCCGCTGCAGCAGGGACTGTGCAATGGCGGCGAATTCACGCATCGACAACTCATCGGCCGCACCGGCAAACGCCTCGTCCAGCTGCGTGCGGTCGATGATGGCGAACTGCTGAACCTCGTCAAGGGTCGCCCAATCAATGACCGCCTGCCGTCCGAAGCGCTCCAAGGGCGAAGGCAGCCCAATGCAGGCATCGGCGCTATGCCAGGAGGCATCTGGCACAAGCTCCTTGAGCGCAGGGTCCTCGCTCCAGAGCATCGCGGCCAGTCGCACCTTGTCCAGGCGCCCGCTCAGCTTCGCCAGGCAGGCACCCAGCGCCTGCAAGGTGACGCGCACAAACTCCGTGGATCCTTTGGGGATTCCGGCAATGAACAGCCGGTTAGCCCCTTCGTCGCGCAATCGCTGCAGCAACTCGTCCTCACTGGCGTAGGGATCGCCCGTCACGCGCTCGACAACCTGTTCGAGAAACCAGCGCTGCAGGGCCGGGGCGTCGCGCAGGTTTGATTGCGGTGGCAGCCACTGCAGGCCGCTATGGCGCTGCAATTCAACGCCCGGCGTCAGGCGGGGTAGCAGTTTGCGCAGGTGTCGCTCATCAATGCGATTGATGAAATGGTCGGGGCAATCTGTCGCGGCGGCGCGCAGCACCACCACAAGCGGCCCGGTCTGAGCGCGCCAGCGCATGAGCAACTCGCGCACACCGCTCTCAGGCATCACCTGGTCGCACAGATAGGGCAGGAGAACCGGCACGGCGCTCTGAGCACGCCGGGGTGGCGCCGTCGTCGCAGGGTCGGCCAGGACCTCCGCTAGGGCATTGACGATGGCGAGCCAGACCCTGTCGCGCTCCGCCCCAGCACTGGCCGCCACCGCCGCGCCCCCGGCAGGCAATGCCTGGAACTCGCTCAGACACCTGCCACTGCCGTCGGGCAACAGCTTTCCTTTCCAGTCACAGTCGCGCAGCACGACGGGGACGATCCGGCACTGGTTGCTGCGCTGCCGGTTCAAGGCCATCAGGAGTTCGCGCTCGATGCAAAAGCGCGACGTGAGGCACTTCGGGGTCGCCATGAGCACAAAAAGCTCGCAACGACTGAGAGCCGACAGCAACTTGTCGTTCCAGACATCTCCCGCCTTGAGTTCCCTCGCGTCAAAGAAAAGTTCGAGTCGCTCGCGCTCCACCAGCGGCTGCAACTGCTCGATGAACGGCAAGACGTCCTGGACGTCCGCGTGCGCATACGAAATGAACAGAACGCCACGGACCTGGCCGGTTGCCTCCGAATGGGTGGGCGTGTGCAGTTTGACTTGCAGCATAGCAATCGAAGGATCATCACATATCGACCTGACGGGACCTCCTCAAATATGGGGAGCTCGCACTCAAAAACCTGACAAACCCTGTGTGAGCGGGGCGTCCTGCCTTGCCGCCACGGCCGCTACGTGATGGGTAGACCATCCCAATTGCTCCGGCCTATCGCTCGTGGACCTTGATCACATCAACGGGTACCCCCTCCAACTGCCAAGGCGCTACCGTGTCGGCCGTCCCGGCCCATGGCCGGACTGGCCATCTCAGACTGCCAGTACTTCGCGTTTCGTCCAGGGGACACGCATGGTCCATCGCTCGGCGCTGGACCTCGCGATTTTCCGCATCGGACAGGTCAGCAAGCATCTCTGGTGTTGGCGGTTCGCTTTGTAGCTGCGGTACACAGCCGATCCCCTTCGGCGCCTCGACCTCGTCAAGCAGCCTCTTTCAGGAGCTAGACATTCACCCCGGTCCCGCGGCGGATCGCTTGCAGCGTGATTCCTTCGTTGGCTTCATAGGTGCCGCTGCCCGCGAAGCGTGGGCAGGCTTGGGAACCGGCGTGATGCAGCGCAACCACCTCCCAGTCCTGGTTAAACACGGGGCTGCCGGAACTCCCGGGGTCCGTGGGCGTGCGGTAGTGCATTAGGCGCTCCTGCGGGCAGACGTCCATCAGGACGCTATCTTGCAGGGAGAACTGCATCTCGCCCGCTTGCGGATGGCCCACTACGAAGGCCTTTGTGTTGGGCGAAGGCAACGGAATGCTCGTAGCCACGGACAGGCCGCTGGCGTCCTTCGGGGTGCTGCGCAGCAGGCAAACGGTCACGTCCAGTTTGCCGGGGGCATCGGCCACGTTGCCGAGCTTGCCCGGCTCTGATGTGTACAAGACCTCCTGCACTCTGTGAGCCATGTCCACACCACTGGCAGCCTCGATCTCGAAGGTCACGCGCGCGTCCTCCCACTTCAGCGCCTTCGGGACGGTGTCGCTGATCACATGCGCGTTGGTGACGAACACCAGTGGATAGGGCTTTCCAAATGCGGCTCCCGGCATGAGGAATCCCGTCCCCATGCGCACGCCATTTGTGTTCGTCACGCACCCGATATTCGGGCTGATGGCCAGCATCTTTCGCACGTCGTCCACGGTGAAGGCCTTCTCACCGGAGAAGTTCTTCTCCAACTCGCCCGGGTTGTCTTGCAAGCGCTGCAACTGCCTGGCGTCCGCGGACCAACGGTGCTGGGTGCGCATCACATGGCGTTCGAAGATCTTCGCAAGACGGCCGGAGCAGAGAGACCCGTCGAGCGGATTTCCCTTCCACAATTCGCGCACCTGGCGGAAATAGCTTTCCACTTCGAAAGGACCTGCCCCTGGATGGCCAAGAAATCGATACAGCCACAACTCGGCCTTGTCGCACCACTCGTGGCCTGGGTCGATCCGGTTCAGCGCGAGGCATGCCTCGGATGCTGTTGCCAGCGGCCACGGGTCGACCGGATCGGACCGGGCCGCGCTGATTGCCTGCCCCAGCACCTCGTGCGCCAGCGCCGCGAGAGGCGGGCCAGGATGGTCGATCCCGAGGTCGTGCAGCCGCGTACGCAGCGCCAGCACGTTGACGCCGAGAAAGAAGCTTGGCTTGCTGCCCAACTGCTTCTGGTAGCACTCGGTCGCCTCAACAAGGAGATTGACATCCTCGGTGAGCACAGACTTTTGCTTGCGGATGCGCCCTCGCAACCCTTGGTAGTCCGCAGCCTGAACGATGAAGTCCAGGTCCTTGGGGCTGGCAGCGGCCGCCTTGTCGGCCTCGTCAAGAAGTTCGTCGGCGCGCTCGAACGCGCCGAGTTCCACCGCCGCCTGAGCCAACAGGCGCTGGATAAGGGCGTCACATCTGCGAGTGTCATGCCACGCCAGGCCCACCAGGTGCATATGGTCGAAGTGGCGGTGCCGCCGCAGTATGTCCATGACATTGCGGATGTCCTGCTTCGGCACCTGGTTGCCGGCCGGCGCCAGTTCGTCCGCGATGTGGTTCACGGCTTCGGCGAGGAGTTGCAAGGGCGGGTCCGGGTACTCGCGTCGCTTGAGCGCGGCTGCAAGTTCCTGCGCCGTGACCGGCTTCATTTGAGTTCCACGCCGACGGCTTGTGCGAACAACGCGCGAAACCTCTTGCCCGCGAAGTAATGCGTGATCGTGTGTCGCCAACTGCCCCAGTTGCTTTCCTTCACATCTTCCACCGCCCGGCCCTCGAACGGCGCGTAGTCGTTGAACCTCGGATCGGCGCCGCAAACCGGGTCCAGCGGGTCGTAGACGTTGACCCAGCGGCCAAGCAGCGGCGGGAAGTCGACCTTTTTCCTGTCTTTCGCAACGAGCTGCTCCTGGACCTCCGTCACACCGAGCGGCGAACCCAGCGTGAACAAGGTGTCCACCGGCGGGCAGCCGGGGCAATTGCGTAGGACGTCGTAGGCCACCATCGTGCCCATGCTGTGCGTCACCAGCACAAGTTTCTCGCCCTTTTCCGCTGCTTCGCGCAGCTTGGCCAGCAGGCGGTTGCGCAGCTCTTCGCGCACCTTGAACGCCTTGCCGTCCTGGGGCCGCACGTACTCCTTGTCGAACAGGAAGTAGTAGGCCTCCATTGCGGCTTTCTTGATGATGGCCTCCTTCACAGGCCGTGGCAGCCACGACGCGATCTCGAGCTGCGCCGGCTCCTGGGCCGCGGGCGACTCGTCGATGTCCGACGGCTCCGCCGGAGAGGGCGCCATCCGCATCTTGCGCTCGAACTCCTCGAGGAACTTCTTTTCCTCTAGGTTCGCGGGTGAGGGCTCGGCGAGATCACCGGCGACCATCTTCAGGTTTTCTTCTTTGACCACGGCGCTGCCCTCGGACTCGTAGTAGGAGTCGAAGGAGGTCTCGTAGTCTTCCGCATAGAACACATCGGCGTAGTAGTTGAAGACCGCCGGCACGCCCTTGGTATTGAGGTTGATCCCGGGGTTCTTTCCATCGAATGGCGCAGGCGCGCTGGAGCGCTCTAGGCCCCACCGCCAGATTTCCTCGAGTTTTTCGGGCGGCGGCTTCTTGGCCAGCCCGTGCACGAACACGACAGCGTACTTCCTCATGTTCCTGACTCCTGTCATTGATCCGAAAACAGCGACTGTGCCTCGCCGGCGAAGTCCCGGGGCGGCTCCTCGCCTGCCTTGGCCGCCTTCTCCGCGGCAAGCTTATGGTTCATGTCCGCCTTGTGGAAGCGTACGGATTTCCCTTTCTTACGAGCCTCGTCGAGCTCGTCCCGCGCAATCGCGCCACCGCCAATGCCGATCATCACGTCACAGGCACCAACCATGGCTTGCGATGTGGGGGAAAGGCGGCCGTTGCCTTGCTTGCCTCCCCAGGTGGTGTCCTCCACCACGATCACTACCTCGCATTCGGTGGAAAATTTCGCGCCTTCCGAGCGCGCCCGCGACGACACGATGCCCGCCGTGCGGAAGCCCTTCTGCAACGCGATGGGATAGACCATGCCGATGCCTTCGCGCGTGGCGCCGGCGCAGACGAGCGTGTCGGCAGGGTCGAAGCTCTCGAGTTCCTCGAGGATGAGGTTCCGGACTTCCGTTTCGTCCTCGTATCCCGTGCCGGAGAAGCCGGTGAAGGTCAGCACGCGCGCGCAGCCCTGCGAGCGAATTCCGTTGATTGCAGATGGAGCGTCCTCTGCATCCACTTCACGCCGAAAAGTGCCGAGCACCCGCGCGACTTGTTCGGGCGTGGCGCTCAGATGCTTCAGCAAGAGGCGGGCCTGCTTGCATGTCGAACGGTGGTCATCGATAGCTCCTGGCGCCATCGCGACCGCCTGTTCGTACCGGGTCGCCGCGAGGTCGAAGTTGCGCTGGATCAGCTGGGCTTCAGCGACCGTGGCCGTCCGCCAATAGTCCCCCGGCTTGGGCTCCGTGCCCACGAGTTGCTCCACTGCTTTGGCGAGCTGAATTCCTGCCTCGATCTCGTCGAGGAAGATGCTCTTGGCCGCCGCATTGATGCCAGGATAGTAGTCGCTCGGCGTCTTTGCGAAGCCCTCGGCATACAAGTCGCGCGAGCGGCGCAGCATCAGGCGGTCGCGAGAGACCTCATAGGCATCCATCCAGGTGCGTGCATAGATGCCGACCGTTTCCGGGTCGCGCTCACCGAGCTCGTACAGCTCCCCCAGCACGGCCTTCGCTTCCTTCCAATTGCGCGATCGCGCCAGCGCAAGCCCGGTGAGCTGACGCGGGCGGATGGCGGCCGGAAATGCGGCGCGCACGCCGTCCAGTTGGGCCAGAGCGGCCTTCGGCGAGCCAATGGAGATCAAGGCTTGTGCAGCAGCACAGGGAAGCACCGGGCTAGCCTGCCAGGCGAGGTCGTCCTTGCGGCTCTCGGCGAGGCGCACGATCTCCTCGGAGTCCTTCCCGGCAGCGTAGCTGCGGATACTTGCCAAGTCCTTCCTGGTCGTGTCGTCAATGCTTGCTGCCAACCTCACGGCCTCGGGTGGTAGCGGCTTGCCTTGCAAACCGTACAGCATGCGCAGCAGCGACGTGCCTCGCGGACCGTCCCGCTGATCGCTGGCATCGATCCAAAGGGCGCCTTGCACGAATGGCGGCATTGGAACGTCTTGCACGCGTACCGCCACGAATGAGAAATCACCGTTGGCGTGGCGCCCCTCGAACGAGTTGTACTCCTTCTTGCACCATGCAGAGTCAGCGCTGCGTGCGGACCACACCAGGATGCCGGACTGGCTGGCGTTCAGGTTCTCTCCGAGGGAAGAGGCCAGCCCCTCCCCCGCCACCAGCACGAACTGGTCCATGAACACCTGGTACTTCAGTTGAGTGAGGACGTCGTAGAGCGCCAGCACCCATTGTCGTTCCGTCGATCGATAGCTCAGGAAAACATGCCATTTCTGTCCCGATTCCAACGGCGGCGGCGGCGGGGCCAGCTTCAGCCATTCCTCCAGTTGACCCATGCGAATCTCCTCGCGAGTTGTGGCGGGTCACTATACCGGGGAGTGCCGGATGGATACACCTCTTGCATACACAATGAAGAGGATAAGGGCCCTACTGACACATCAGGTCCGCCATGTCAGGCAGGCCGTGCGGTAAAGCTTCACCGGGTGCTGTCGCGGTTCGATGTAGCGCTGACCACTGCACGCACTTGCAGGTCGCTGTCCCCAATGTGGACTACGCCATAGCACGATCTATGATGAAAGACTATAGGCTGGCCAATGCCCGAGGTGAACCGATGTAGATTCGAGCGGACAAAGCGAAACGGCGTTGGGCAATGAATATATATTCACATCAGAAGCGCAATAGCGTCCTCACATATGGTCGCCAGTGTCAATAGGGCCTCAGTGCGTGATGGGTGTGAATCGATCGGGTGATGCGACTCGAGCGTTGCAGCGACGATGAATCAAGCTCATATCCGCGGATTGGTTACCTGCAGTTCATCGATTCGTCGCGGGCCTGCCTCGCTCTAAGGTCGGGGGATCGGCTTGCGGTGCTGTTGTAACAGGCTCGAGGGTTGCCCTATCATTACTCGTGTCGCGTCGCCAGATCGATCCAGGAGGCGTTCGTTATTTAGGTCGCCTCCCCTTGCTCGCGCTGCGCCTGCATGCCCATGGCCCAGACGAAGCCGACCAGTTCCCTTGCGACCGCGATGCGGGCCTTGTTGGTGTGCAAGCCACGGCGCGGACCGAAGCATTGCCGGGCATTTTTCACGCCTGAGAGCGATTCTACTTCTGCAGTCTGAGTGCGACTGTGCAGTCACGTAAGCTCTCTGTCCGATTTGAACGAAGAGGCCCATCTTCATGCCAAGCCTGCGCAACTACGACCTATTCATCAGCCACGCTTGGCGTTACAACGAGGCCTACTATCGATTGGTCAACCTCCTGGATACAGCGCCTTATTTCCAGTACCGAAACTACTCAGTGCCAACGCACGACCCCCTTGTTGACCCCGATTCCAGAATCAGTGAGACCGCGCTGGCGAACAGCCTTGACCGACAGATACGCCCGGTGCAATGTGTCCTTGTCATCGCTGGCATGTACGCCGCACACCGCTTCTGGATCGACAAAGAGATCACCTTCGCGCAGATGTATAACAAGCCCATTGTCGGCCTCATTCCTTGGGGCCAGGAGCGGATCCCCATGTCCGTGCAGGTTGCGGCGCGTGAGATGGTGGGATGGAACACCGACTCGATCGTTGGCGCGATTCGCCGGTGTGCCCTCTAGACGGGCCTAAATTCCGCACATCGATCAAGCCAATAACTCTCAACTAACGCGCCTCGGCGCATCGTTGGGGGATTGGGGGTGATCTTGGTTTTCGTGCATGTATGGACCCGACGCCTTTTGCAAGCTCTTTCGATGATGGGAAACGGTCTGCACGCATGTATACGGCTTGCATGTGGGCGATGTCGCAGGCTCGATGAGATCCGCCCGTGATGCCGCGTTCGCCCGAGCAAACCCCGACCGTGGTTGATGAGAGCGGCGCGCTGGTGGACCAGCAATTCGCGCACGCGGTGCGCAGCCGTCATGTCTTGCTGGTCGACCGGTCGACCGACTTCACGGTCACGAAGTTCATCGTCCGGCGGCTGGCGGCCTCGACGATGCCCTGCGCATCGTTGCAGTCGTTCTTGTTGGTTTTGACGAAGGGCGAGACGTACTGCGGGCTGATCAGCCTGACCTCAATGTCCATGGCGAGAAAGCATCTGGCCCAATGGTGTGCCGAGCTGCACGCCTCCATCGCCACGACACGCGGGCGCAACGAGCGACGGCCTCCACGAGGCCATCGCGCGTGACCTTGGAGCGATTGCACGGCATGACCGCCGCGATCCGCACCATGAAGCTGAAACACGCGCTTAGCCAAGTCAATGCCCAGAATGTCGATTTCCATCGCAGACCTCCGCGCCAAACGATTGATGAGTCGCTCAGTTTCATCGCGGGGTGGCGCCGGGTCCATCTCGGCAAAAAAGTGCGCTTTGGTCGTTGCGCGACAAGGGCTTACGGAATGCGTTCGGCGCGCAAAAGTCGTCCTGACGATCGCAGGTGATCCGCCTCTATGCCCCAAACGGTACGACTGTGGCTATCCCGCCGATTCGCTAAGAGGTTGAGCGTATAGAGGAGTCATCGACGACCGAAATGTCGGGTCCGTCGAGCGGATGTGGAACCGATGGAATCGTTGATACGGACGTGAATCCCCGAGGTGGCGCTCCGTAAACCGCGTCAAACGTGTCCCATATGAGCGTCGCCACCGCCCGATAATCGAGGTCTCCAGACGCACCGACGTCCTTCCACCATTCGCTCAGCTTCCATCCGAGCAACCAGCCTCCTGTGCTCGGCCCTTCGGGCGGCATTGTTCCATCCTAGCTGCCGGAGCTTCCCGATGGTCTGCTCCAGCTTCGCGCGGCTCCGCGTGCGCTTGTTCCAAACCAATCTGCACCATACTTTGCGCTGCGGGAACAGTTCAATTGCACCGTCGACGTCGAAGGGATTGCCGGTATCGTTGCTGACTATCAACAGGTGGGATTTCGGGTCCGGATCGTCCCCGACGTAGTCGCGGCATGCCTGCTCTATCCGATCCACGTTGACTCCCTGATCCGGATCGAGAGCGAGGCCACCGCCCGGATGCTTCATGTCGGCAATCAGCTCCGCCGCCGTACCACCTTCGGTGAACGGGATCGTGAACTCCGATGCGTTTCGCTCACGTCGTGTGTCGCGTGCGGGCAGCGTCACTTCGTGTCGTGCCTTCGTGACGGTCAAGTAACCGATGGCGACGAGTGCGCCCTCGTACCCGAATTGCCAGAAATTCCCGATCGTCGTTCGGTATTCGGTTATCGGGGTTGTGAGTCGCTCTCGGCGACAGATCCGAGGCTTGTCGCTCCCGACCCCGAGCCATTCCCACGCGATGATCGAGGCCGCCGGAGGTGTATCTCGCCAGTTGTGAACGAACAGCGTCGCGTTCCACGAATCGCGCGGCCGCGGCAGGTGGCCGACGGATGCGACGCAGGCAAGAACGGCATCCTTGCTGGGGTCGACCTGTACCCGCTCTCCCACGGCAATCGCAGGGACGCGCTCATGCCCTTCCGCCAGGTCGACTTGGCAGGCAAGAGATGCGAACCGTCAGTTTGGACACCGAAATCAAATCGACCCCTACGAGGCGAGTTCGTGGGAACACACCGGCGCGTCACGCCGGGCGATTTCTTCGCTCATCACAGCGCCGTGGGAGGAGGCAAGCCCTGCTCCTCGCGGGAGCGTTCCAGCGCCAGGCACGGCGTTCGGATGCGGCACGCCGTGCTTGAGCGCTTCGCCGATGGCCATCTGCAGGGCGGTGGCACCAGAGCGATCGAGCAGGTGCGTGCACCTGCACAGCTTCGATGACGGACCCTCATGGCGTAAGGAACAAACGCCACGTCGCGGGTATTTCGTAAGTGACATAGTGTGTCGTTGCTGGATAGCCTTTCACCAGGTGCGCGTCCAAGGCCGCGTTTGTCGTACTCTCGAAGAAGAGGCCCTGCCAGCCCGCAAGGCCGCGAAAATCCGGGCTACTGACAAAGCGCCCGCGCGCATCACGGGACTGTCCTATTGAGGCTAGCAATTCGGTCCTCTCTCCTACTTCGCCTAGCGCCCTCTCGACTGCCTTGCCAAAAAACTTCCGTGAAAGGGAATCGAGATCCTGCCAATCGCCTACGGCCGCAGCGTTTTGGGCTTTGATCAGGGCGTCTTGCTCACGTGGCGACAAGAAACGGCCGACCGACTGCGGGTTCTGTGCGAACTTGTCAACGATATTGGTCTGCGCGGCTTGAAACGCTTCTGGCGGCGAAAGAGTCGGCTCGAAGTCCGGGTTTATAATTGTGAGGCGATTACCGGGCCCGAGAACGCTCGATCTTCCTGCACCCAGCTCGGTGAACTCCGCACTCGATGCGCCACCGATAGACGCAATTCGTCCTGCGCCCAGCTCGTTGATCTCAAAACTCGATGCGCGACTGATAGACGTTATTTCTGAACTAGATCCTGCAATCGTCATTTCGTCTCGTAGAGCGGCGACCATCTGCTCCGCCCTGGTCCCTTGACTCCATTCGCTACTGATAAACGCGATTCGTGGGCGTATCTCCGAAGCCTGCGTTGCCATTTCCTCAGCTGGTGCAACGATTGATTGCACTTCGGCGAGCTGCGTTGCTACGGACAGCTCGGGTCGCGTGGCTGCGGCTTCCGCATTTAAGTTACGAACAGCGAGTCCACCCAATTCGCCAAACTCGGCTGTTGTGGCACTGAGCCCGAGGGAGAATCCCCCGTCAAAAAAGCCTGCGCCGAGGGGAGCCGCGGTGCCCAATGCTGGTCGTAAAGCGTCTGTGAAGATGTACTCCGCGAGGGATTGGGCGTCCTGTCCAAAGATGGTCCTGCCGCCGGCGATTAGTTGGTCCAGCCCGTGAGCTACCATTGCAACGCCAAGCCCTGCGCCGAGTCCTTCGGTTCCGGCCGTGACCGTCACGCCCTCGACCATTTCAACTACTCCCCCGATTGCTCGCGCGGCGCCAAGGATCGGCCCTAATACCTGCCCTAATGCCTTCCCTGTCGCTTCTAGGCCTGCTGCATCAGCGTAGCTGAGCAGGTCGATTGCGGTGGATGTTGTCCCCACCACGGAGCGGAAGCCGCTGCTTACATCCTCTAGGATGGAGGAAAACGTATCGTTAAGGAACTCATCAAGGCCTCGTCCTGGTAAAGGAGTCTCCGGAACCTGATTGAAAATGTCGAGGACCAGGTTCTGAACGGATTGAGGCACGCCGGTGAGATCGATCGCGGGTTGGTTATAGAAATCCAGGAACGCGTGGCGCGTGGACTCCGTCACAGCGTCGGGCTGTGAATAGACAGCCTTGATGCGATCGTAGATCGAAGCATCACGCTCTGACAGGGGTTCTCCAGTATATGGGTCGGTGGCTGGTGCGCCCGTGAACGGATTGATGTTTGATGCACCATTGAAGGCGTTTGAACCGCACTGAATGGGGGCGCCTGCGTCTTCAGGACGGGGCCCCTGAACGCCTGCTTGTTCCGACGCCGCTCCTTCCGTGGGCTGCGGCACAGGACCGGCAGCGGGCGCATCTAGAACGTCGAGATAGGTGGGATCAGAGTTCACGGGCTCGCCGGAATCAAGCAAGGTTGCGTCTGCGCGCACTACATGCTGACCGGAACTCGACGCCGTCCAATAGGTCAATGCGTGGCCATCGCTGTCAGCCTCCAATGGACCCAGCTTGACGTTATCGACGTGAATCCAGACATGCGCCCCTGCGGGCGGTGCAGGTGTCAAAGTCGCCCAGATCGTAACCACGCCACCGACATAGGGGGTTTCCGGCCACCACGTAACTTCGACGTCTGTTGCCATGACTCTGCTCTCGGGTCATGTCACGTGGTTACGTTGACTCTCGTGTTGTCGAAGTCAAAATTGTAGTTAATTGGGAACAGAGGCTGATCCCCGTTTCGATTGCTGCAGAGGATCAGTAGGTCCCAAAGCTCATTTTCAGAATCATGGCCGCGCACCGCTGCAACCTTGCCGGAGACAGTCCTTGTCTCCGTTGTGTCGAACAGGTTGGTGGAGACAGAGATGCTTTGCCCGATCTGAAGGAGACCCCGACATTTCAATGTTCCAACCAGGTATATCTCAGCATCGTTCTCGATACGAACCACGGGCTGCGCCGCGCGCACAGAATCGCCAATGTTTCGGAAAACGCCCGTCACGACCCCATCGATCGGTGACACTAACAATGTGTCGATATACGCGACCTGAAGTCTCTTTATGTCAAGGTCGATCGCCGCGAGATCGTTTGCAAGATAACGAGGGGTCAAGCCAACTGGGTGGAGCTCCTCCGCACCACGTTCCAACTGACTACCGCATGCGTAGTTCGTAGTCGACACGGCAGATAGTTGCTCATCGAGAAGGCTGATCTGTGCGCGCTCTAGTTGCGCATCATTCTCTAGCCTGGGGACCCTATAGTCATAACCTCTAGTGGATGAGCTATTGGTACCGGTCGTGACCAATTGATCGGTGAGCCAGCTTTGAACCGTGGTCTTTGGATCTTGAAACTCTGTTTTCACCTTATAAGAGCTTGTTGAACCGCCCGTGACGCTTTGCTTTACGACGCCAGGTTCTTTGAAGTCGGCGGCGTACTCCAAGTCCAATCGATCGTGTTGGACTTGCGAAGTGTTTGCAAGTTTTTTCAGGCGGTTGATCTTTGAGTTCGGATCAGTTCGATCATAAGCCAGCTTGGTTGCCTCATAAACGGAATTCTCATATTTCTGAACCCAGATGTTCTCTCGCTGTCCCACCGCTTTATCAAGTGCTGCCTTGATGTGCTCGGCGCGTAATTCAAATAATATGCTCTCGCTCATTTCCTCCCGTATTGACTTGGAGTCGTACCTCAATCGACCCCAACCTAACGGCTGAAGCTTGGCGGAGAGAGGTACTTCTCTTAATGGCTTGCCAGGTCCCTGACTCTCGAATCTAGTCGGCGACTGCACCGTGCCGAGCAATGCATAAAATTTGGCCAGATCGAAGGCCTTGACTGATTTCCCGAGTAGATGGATGTCGTTCTGGGTCGCTCCGGTCGCTTCGCGCTGCCCCTGATCGGCCTGTCGCCAAACGCCGGCAAGAATACCGTCGACCGGAAAGCACAGGTCCACAGACCGAACCGGGCGGACTCGTAGATTGATGGCTTTTGCAGGAATCATTTCGTGTCTCCCGCCGGTTGTCGGCGTTTAAGAGGAACGGAAATAGCAAGCCGCGCGAAACGTTATGTCGATGGACCGATTTGCGGGACCAATATCGCACACGAAACATTTGAATCCGTGTCGCAGGTTGCAAAAACGCCCCGCAGTCCGAGCAGCGGAATCGCATAGCACTCGCCCGCTTGTAGTGTACCGACTAGCTTCTTTTCGCCATCGGTCGTTTCGCTGTGTATTTCGATAGGATCACCAGCAGCATCATTGCGCAGCGAGAGTATCAACGGCCAGTTGAGATTCAGCGCAATTCCACTCGATCCCCAAAGATATAGTGGCGGAGCTGTACCGCGCACTTTAACGTCATAGCCGTACATAGATTTCTCCGAGATCGGCAAATGAATCTGCCCAGGCCGGTCCAGACTAACCGGCAAATCTGGCTTATAGGCGATCCGCATGTGTCGAGCGACGGCGGTCGCCAAGGTGGCTGGTTCGTATTCACCAAGGGCAATGTGCGCTGTGTTGCGGACTATGTCGTCATCAGTTTGGAGTACGAGTACTCCTGTGGCACCCTGGGCAATGTGCAGATCGCGCACGCTCTCTGGGAACGCCTGCAGGGCAAGCTCGTATGCTTGCCACGAGTTCGGGTTCCGCGGGCACTTTGCGCGCGTCCAGCAGCCAACCGACTCGCGGTCGGCGCGCCTCGTCTCGGTACTCGATCGGGTACGTGTCGCTCATTGGCCACCTCTAGACCCGCCATTTCCTGAGGCGTGACCAATGACCAGGCGCCGCGCCTCCAGGATCTGGCGAACGTTCGCGATACGTCGTCGCGTCGCGTGTAGAAACCTGGGTCGGATCCCAGCGCCACGATGCGAGAGAGCAGCGGATCAGGACTGGGGCGCCTGCAACTCCTCGCGTCGTTCCAGCGAGAAGCTCGAGCATGCACAACTCGAGCTCGTGGGCGGCCAGGGCTAGGCCACACCGCCGGTCGTTGAGCCGCCCGCTGCTGCCGATTCGGGTGACGGATTGAAGTCCAACGTGACATCGCTCGCGAACGAGCGAAAGAAGCGTGAGCCCATGACAAGACCGGGGCTGCGCGAGTTGTCTGCGCACCTGCCGCGACGCACCATCGTTCACACACCGCACGGCGGATGCGGCTGTACGGCCTGTGGCGCGGGCCTTCGGGAGATTGGTCAAGACGTCTCGGAGGTTCTGGACTACGAGCCGGGCACCTGCCATGTGGTGCGCCACGTGCGCCCGAAGCTGGCCTGCGCAGGGTGCAAGACGATCACGCAGGCGCTGGCACCGTCGCGGCCAGTAGATCGGTGCATGGCCGGCGGGGGTCTGCTCACGCACATCGCGGTGAGCAAGTTCGCCGATCATGTTCCGCTGTACCGGCTGTGCCAGATCTACGGCCGTGACGGTGTCGAGATGAGCCGCTCGACCATCACCGACATGATCGGCAATTGCGCCCTGTTGTTGACGCCGCTGGCCGAAGCCATCGGGCGTCATGTGCTGAAGGCCGACAAGGTCCACGGCGACGACACACCGATCCGTGCGTTGGGTGGCAAGGGCGAGAAGGCGCACACGGGTCGGCTGTGGGTCTACGTTCGCGATGACCGCCCCAGCGGCGACAAGGCGCCGCCGGCGGTGTGGTTCCAGTACTCGGCCGATCGCAAGGGCGAGCACCCGGCGCGGCACCTGAAGAACTTCAGCGGCATCCTGCAAGCCGATGCGTACTCCGGGTACAACGCGATCTACAAAGATGGTCGGATCCTAGAGGCTGGGTGTTGGAGCCACGCGCGTCGAAAGCTGTGGGACATCCACGTCAAACAGAAGCGCCTGCCCGGGACGCTGGCGCACGAGGGCTTGGTGCGGATCGGCGAGGTGTTCAAGGTCGAGGCAGAAGTGAACGGCCGATCGGCGCTACGGCGAAGGCGAATGCGCCAGGCCCGCACGGCGCCGGTGTTGAAGGAATTGAAGTCCTGGATGAACGAGACCTTGGCACAGGTGTCGGCGAAGTCGCCGATGGCCTTGGCGATCGGCTATTCCTTGAGCAACTGGACAGCGCTGACGAACTTCGTCAATGACGGACGCATCGACGCGCACAACAATACGGCCGAGCGCGCCCTGCGCGGCGTTGCGATCGGAAGAAAAAACTACTTGCACGTCGGATCGGACGCAGGCGGTCACACGGCAGCGGTGATGTACACGCTTCTGGGCACGTGCAGGCTGAACCAGATCAACCCGCAGCGCTACCTGCGCCATGTCCTGGAGCGCATCGCGGACCACCCAATCAACCGCATCGACGAGTTGCTGCCGTGGGCGGTCGCCGCGAAGTGGGAGGATGACGCCGACGAAAAGGACACACTGCTGGCCGCCTGAGCACAAGCCCGGCGGGCATCGGCAGAATGTTCTGATGCGCATCAAACTGATCGAAGATCTTCCAATGGCGACCAGCGCCGAGCTGTACCAGCTCAGTTGGGTCATCGAGCAACTGTTGGCGGACCCTCGGCGCATCGTCCAGGTGCGGGCGCAGTTGCATACCGGCCAACAGGTCCAGTACCTCAGTTGGGGGGACGGGAAGTTGCGCTCGGCACGAGTCGTCGGAATGCACGGCGACCACGTGGCCATACAGGATGCGGCCAACAGCAAGGCCTTCAAAGTGCACTACGCGGCGATCCTCACCGAGCCGGCCGCGGCGTCGACCGAAAGTGGGCCGACACCCGCTGATGTCGAGCTCACCAAGCCGGCTCCGCCGCCGGAGGTCGCCGGTCGCGCCGACTTCCGCGTGGGCAACCGGGTGACCTTCATCGACAAGAATTTGCAGCACCGCGTCGGCCTGATCGTGCGCATCAACCAACACACCGCCACGCTCGACTGCGAAGGTCAGAAGTGGCGCGTCGCCTTCGAACTGCTCCGACATCTCCTTGACGTCTGATCCACGAGGTCGCGAGCAACGGTGCTCGTCGGACTATTACGTTGTACCAGCCCTCGATGTAGGTGAACAGCGCCTGCCGGGCCTCGGCCTTGGTCTGCCAACTGCGCCGGTCGATCAGTTCGCATTCCAGCGTGGCGAAAAAGCTTTCGGCCATCGCGTTGTCGTAGGCATCGCCGACGGTGCCCATCGACGGGCGCACCCCCATCTTCCGGCACCGTTCGCCGAAGGCGATGCTGGTGTATTGGCCGCCTTGGTCGCTGTGGTGGATCACGCCGCCCGGCTTGCGCTGTTGGCTAGGTCAGCTCTTCCTAGCGTTACTCAGACGCGAAAAATAGTCTTCAATGCTCTGGCGCCACCTAGGGAAAAGGGCGCCCGTGGGTTGTCCTGTATCTTTAAATAAAACAGCAAAATTGTGCTTGCCGCCTGGGTTATCAAACCGGAGGTAAGGTAAGTAAGATGTCGCGACACCCCACCCAAGTCGATTCGAACGAGCATGAGGTACAACTAGCATGGCAAGGAAGGTGTGCGGAAAGCGCGAGGGATAGATTGTCAAGAGCGACTCTGCCCCTAGCCTCCTTTTCCCTGCCTTAGCGCCCAACGTTTTAAGTGCCTCAAGGCTGGAATCAATGTTCCTCATGATGTCATTGATTTCAAAACCAACTAGAGCCTTCGAGTATGCAGCCCCTGTAGGGCCAGATTGAGCAATTTTGTCTAGCTCGAGATATGCGATCGAAACTCGTGCACCCGCTACGAGGACATTTTCGATATCCGAGCGCCATCTCTCAGTACCTTGCGGATTGATGCAGACGATATAAACACAATCTGCGACCCCTAGCTTGCCAAGCTCATTCGTAACGAAAGGCGATCTCGAAATTGCATTCCAATCACCGATGTCTCGGATGCCCAACGACTCTGCATGTTCAAATAGCTCAAAGCGCGCAGGATCCGCTTGCGCAACTGAACTATCAACAATCCTATCTACCAGCGTTTCTGCAATACTGTGGGATAACTGATCAACAAATCGGTGGTCGCCATCCAAGGCGGGGTGAAAATGGTGAATTTTGGTATGGAGCAAATAAAAGGGAGGCTTCGTTCCAGCGATTGCTATGGGAAGCGTCCCGCGCGCACGAGTCGCATGGCGAATACCGAGCTCCCAGATGACGTCGCTTCGTAGATCGGTTATGTCGGCTATTAGAATGTCGGCATCCAGAATCTTCGGAATAATTTTTGTCGGAATGTTTCCGGAAACCATTAAATTCACCCAGTGGGTTGCCGTTATGTTCATTCCGGAAATTTCGCAGGCCTTTGTGCATGCAGGAATGACGAGCTTAGCGAACACCTGCTCCGGAGTGGTAAGATTTGGATGTCTAGGCCTGGCCCTATATTTAAAAGGCGAAATCACAAAACATGTTTTTGAAACCGCGGTCATAGTCTTTTACGGCTCCGTATTTGGCTGATCAGCCCATTTGTGAAGGCCACCTGCAGGATGGCGGAGGACTTGTTCAGCATTGCCCTAGATCCTCAATGCGGACTCTGCCAGCGCAGTCGATCACCTCAATTTCACTATCAGCCAAATACTGGCTTAACCGCTGCTCTGCAAATGCAAGTGGGTTTTCATCTCCGAAGAGGCTCTTCAGCGCCGAGTCCCGACTCGCAGAGGCGACCTGGCAAATCAGTCCCATACCGCGCAGGTCTGCCCGTAGTTTTCTTGATCTCCTGCTCTCCTGCCGCTTCCCTCGCTGCGTGTTGTTTACACTTCACGTGTGACCACATCTGTCAGCACCATCCTGACATCGGTGCCCTTGAACTGACGTAGCCGCACTGCGCTGCCCCCGGGTTTCGTAGCATTCCAATCTAGAGCCCAGGGGGGTGCATCGTAGTGGATGCGGCTGTTTGCGCGTTGCTGCCAGCTCGCTCGCAGCAACGCGCGGCGAACACGGCCGGCGGCACGTACCCGAGGGTGCTGTGCGGCCGGTGATGGTTTTGTAGTCCTGACGCCTGCTATCGATGACGCTGCGCACGTGCCTCAGTCTGGCGAACCAGTGCTGCGACAGGCACTCATCGCGGAATCGGCTGTTGAAGCTCTCGATGTAGGCGTTCTGCACGGGTTTGCCTGGCTGGATGAATCGAAGCTCCACGCCATTCTTTGCCGCCCAGGCCTGCATCGTGCGCCCGGCAAACTCCGGGCCGTTGTCGGTGCGAATCACCTTGGGCAGCCCACGCTCGGCCTTGACCTGGTCGAGCACGCACGTGACGTACAGCGCCGGGATCGAGGCTCGACGTACCACTCGATGAAAGCGATCGAGAGGTTCTCAAGGGACGCCTCGAAGTAGCCGCTCAGCGACCAGAGGCGCCACGGGGGGCAGAGACCGAAAGGAAGCTCGCGAATAGCCAGCTGCGCGCTGTCGTGCATCAATCCATTGACGAGCAGACCCGAAATGATCTGCTTGCCTAAGCCACGGCCGCGGCGCGCTCGGATTTGACACCGCTACGCGTGATTGGGTTGCTCGTGGCGACTGGGCATGCAGCAGACGTCGAGCGCCTCATACCGCCTAGGGAGATGCTGATCAATGAACGACGTCGTCGGATCTGAGGACATCACGACGCGATGTGGTCGCGATTCCGGTCGACGTCGCGCCGTGAGGTCTGCCCGCCGGGCGCTTTGCGCCTCTTTCGAGGCCACTTTCGGTGCTCAAGACGCACCTCGGCCATGAGCGATCAGCAACGAACTCTTGGCGATGACCAGATTGGCCAATCCGAACAGGCTGAACAGCTGTGCCTGGTTCT
>NZ_FNRO01000029.1 GCF_900107745.1 Variovorax sp. YR216
ATCTCGGCGAAGTAGTAGAAGTTGTCCGCCGCACGCGGCACGAGCTGCTTGCCGGTCTGCGCGATCACCTGGCCGCAGTCGTTGGTCTCGGTCTGCGCGATCTCGGGCACGTTCCTGGCAATCAGGTCACCCAGCTTGCGGATCAGCTTCGCGCGCTCGGGCGCGGGCATGCCGGCCCACTTCGGAAAGGCTTCCTTCGCGGCCGCGACGGCCGCATTGACTTCGGCTTCGCCGCCTGCGGCGACTTCGGCCAGCACTTCCTGCGTGGCGGGGTTGACGGTCTGGAAGTAGTCGCGGCCCGCAACTTGCTTGCCGTTGATGAGATGGTCGATTTGCATTGGATTCAATCCGGTTGATTTGGCAGACCCAATCGGGGGCACCCGCGGAACCGGCTTTGCCGGGCCGCAAGGGTGCGCCCCCTTGAGGGGGTGCAGAGCCACACGAAGTGGGCGAGGCTGGGGGTGGGCTTCATGCCGCGGCGATGGTGTTGACCAACGCGCCGATGTGTTCGATCTCGGTGACGATCACGTCGCCCGGCCGGCAATCCACGACGCCATCGGGCGTGCCCGTGAGAATCAGGTCACCTGGCGACAGCGTCATGAAGCTGCTGAAGTACTCGATGAGGAAGGGCGCATCGAAGATCATGTCCTTCGTGTTGCCCGACTGCGTGACCTTGCCGTTGACCGTGGTCGAAAGCGCGAGCGACATCGGGTCAGGCACGTCCTTGGCGTCCACCAGCCACGGGCCGATCGGCGTGCAGGTGTCGCGGTTCTTCACGCGCAGGTTGGGGCGATACCAGTTCTCGAGGTAGTCGCGGATCGCGTAGTCGTTGGCGACCGTGTAGCCGCCGATGAAGTCATAGGCGTCGTCGCGCTTGACCTTGCGCGCGGTCTTGCCGACCACGATCACGAGTTCGCACTCGTAGTGCATGAACTGCACGTCGGACGGGCGATAGGTCAGCTGGCGGTGGCCGATGAGCGTGCTTTCGCCCTTCACGAACACCAGCGGTTCTTCCGGCGCCTTGAATTCGAGTTCCTTCGCGTGATCCGCATAGTTGAGCCCGAGCGCGAGGATGGTGCGCGGGCGCGGCGTCGGCGCGAGCGGCGGCAGCCAGGTGACCACGTCGAGCGCCACGCGGCGGCCGTCGTCGAGCAGCAATTGGCCGTCGCTTTCGACCGCGTCATGCGCCGTGCCTTCGAAGAGGATGCGTGCGCGCTTCATGCCTGTTCCTTCACGAGCGTGTTGACCAGCGTTTCGAAGCCGGGGGCGCTGATCTCGATGGTGTCTCCGGCGCGTGCGAGCGGCCGGCCGGCATCGCAGCCGAGCATCAGCACGTCGCCATGGGCGAGCGTCATGAATGCGCCGACGTCTTCAAGCAATTGAGAAGCGCTGCGCACAGTCTTCGAGAAATCGACCGACTGGCGCAACTCGCCGTTGATGCGCACTTCGAGCTTGAACTGCGCCGGATCGGCTTCCTCCGCATCGCGCATCGCGGGTCCGATGCCGAGAAAGCCGTCGAGACATTTGTATTTGACCGGCGGGCGGAAGAAGCTCGCGTGCGGGATCGACAGATCGTTCATCAGCACGAAGCCTTCGACGTCGTTGTCCGGACCGATCACCATCGCGATCGTCGCGCCGACCTCCACCGCATCGACCTGCGACGGCACGGTGATCGCACTGCCGCTCGGACTCCAGGTGTTGGCCGTCTTCACGTAGAGGATGGGCGCCTTGGGCGGTGCCTTGTATGGCGCCTGCGTCATCAGCGGCGCAAGCGCCTCGACTTCCGCGTGGAAGTTGAGGAGCACGCCGTAGACCGTGCCTGTGGGAATAAAGCTCATGGTTGCTCCAGTGCAATCAATTCGTCGAGCAGCGCATAGAGATGGGTGAGCTTCTCCTTGCCGAGCGACTCTTCCATCCACTTGTAGTGCGCCTCGATGCTCACCGAGAGCCGCTTCACCAGCTTGCGCCCGTGCGGCGTTGCCTCGATGACGGTGCAGCGCTGGTCTTGCGGATCGCGGCTGCGCGTGATGAGTCCGTCGCGCTCCATGCGTGCGAGCACGCCGGTGAGGCTCGGGCCGAGGATGAACGCCTCGCGCGCCACGCGGCCGGTTTCCACCGCGCCGTGTTCGCCGAGCACGCGCAGCACGCGCCACTGCTGGTCCGACAGCTCATGCTCGCGCAGGCTCGGGCGCGTGTGCGCCATCACGGCTTCGCGCGCCTGCAGAAGCAGGCGCGGCAAATTGCGGTGCGTGAAAGCGGTGCTCATCGTTGTCTCTCGGATTATTTAACATGTTAAATATTAGGCGCAAGGATGCACCCCGGGTTAACCCTGAGTGCTCCGGATTTCTTTGCGGCGCGTGCCGCCGTGTCGTCAGGCGAAAAGCTGGCGGTCGACGAACTTGAGGTCCGACGCGTCGAAGTAGGCCTTGGCCCAATCGCCCGTGGTGCGAAGCGACCATTTCACCGTCTTGGCGGCGAAGTCCTTGGCGGCTGGCGCAGCCGACGTCAGCGGCTCCTTCTGGCCCTTCTTGGCCGCATAGCGATCGAGGAACTGGAAGTGATCGACCAGCGCAATGGCTTCGAGCGCGAACACCGTGGCCACTTCCTCGCCTTGCAGGCAGATCAGGTTGTCGCCATTGCTTTCTTCTCCGCCCAATGCAAGGTTCGACGAGCCGCAATACACCGTCGGGTTGTCGTCGTTGAATGCGCACACCACGAACTTGTGATGAATCTGATGGCCGAGCCCCACGCTGCGCACCTGGTTGAAGGGCGGCGGCAGGATGGTCGAACTCGGCTTTCCGGTCACGAGCACCCCGGTCGTCTTGCCGGGCTCGTAGAGCGCAATGCCCGACGGGTTGTCCGAAATGCCGTAGCTGAAGATCTTCTGGTCCTTGTGCAGCTCGCTCAGCGACGTGTAGACGGGGCTCGTTCCGTTGTCCATCTCCATCACCGCGAACAGCACGCTGGCCTTGCCGCTGGACTTCTTCCCCTCCTGCGCAATGCGGCCCGCGACGGCGTCGAGCACGGAGGTGGCCATTTGCGGCGAATGCGGCGCGAAGCTGATGTCTCCCGCGATCCTGGGCGACAGCTTGAAGTCGAAGTTCTGGCTGGACAGCGGCGATTTCACGAACACCGGGCCGCTCACATCGCCTTCCCACACGGCATCGAAGACCTTCGCGTATTCCCCGGCGACGTTCGCATCGTCGAAGACCAGCACATGGTTCGAGTTGACGTACATCCCGGTCACCGAGAAATTGGTCGACCCGCAAAGGACCTTGCTCGCAGCGCCGCCCGCGACGTCTCGCACCACAAAGACCTTGTCGTGCGCGAACCGCTTGAAATGCCCACGCTTGATGGCCGAGCCGTTCTTCTTCGCCTTGGTGAAGAGCGTCTCGAACTGATCCTCGGGCTTGGACATGGCCTTATCGTGGTGCAGCGCGGCGTCGTCCAGGATCACACGGACCCGTCCGACCTTGGCGAGCGCGAGCAGGCTTTCGATCACGGTCGGCTCATTCAGGTCGTAGGCGAAGACATCGACCGTCAGCTTGCCGTCTGCGAGCACCTCGTCCAACAGATCCATGACGCGACTGCGCGCGGTGAACCCGAGCCACTCGTATTCCTCCTCGAAGGTGTACTGCTGGCCGGCGGCGTTCGAGCCCGAGATCTGGGACGTGTCGAACTGGAGCTCGTTGCCCGCCGGGCGGATCAGCGCCTTCGGCCCGAAGTGATTCAGGAAGCCCTGCGACTGCACGTACCCGCGCGTGAAGCCGAGCTTCAGGCCGTCCAGCTCGAACGGCTGAACCGGAACCTTGACGGCGACGCTGAGCTTCGGGTCCAGCGGCTGCATCGATTGCTTGTCATCCACGTAGCGCGGCGTCACCGTGTATGTGTACATCCCCATGAAAGGCTGCAGCCCCTGATGGATCGACCCCGGCACATGCAGCCAGCGGAACTTCTGGAACGGCGCGTTCAGGCTGGAGCCGGGCGGCTGCTTGGGATCCTGGGCGTGGTCCGGCGGCGACGCGAAGGTCAGCGTGTTGTGCAGGTAATAGGGCGTCTGGCCCTCCGGCTCGACCTCGATCGTGAATCCGACCAGGTCCCTGGTCTTGTTCTCCGGCATGTCGAATGCCAGGAGCGTCTTGGCGTCGCCGATATAGGCCCGGACTGAGAGCCCTGCGGTTTTCTTCGAAACAGAAGCGGTCATCCTCATCTCCACACGTTGGTTGTCGATGTTGGCTGTGCACGGCAATTGCACGCCAAGGCGCGCGCCGCTCCATCATCAATATTGGCGATGACCAAGCGCTGACTCAAGCAGTGGCCGGCGCGGTCCACTCCCGGCTACCAGATGGCGAGAATCATCATCGCCAGTCCCACGATGCTGACCACCCAGATCGCCGTGCGCAGATAGGCGATGCCGGCGTAGTAGACCGGGATGTAGAGCACGCGCGCCCAGAAGAAGATCTCCGCGCCCGTGGCCACCTTCGGACTGGTGGCGCCCGTTGCATGCGCAACCAGGGCGATCGCGGCAAAGAACACGAAGTTCTCCAACGTGTTGCGCGCCGTGCGCTCGGCCCGACCCGCGAACGGCGTGGCCGCGGGCAGGTTCTCGCGATTGCCCAGCGCGATCATGGTGCCGGAGGGCGTCCATCCCTTCACCCGGATCAGGCTCGCGACAAGCAGCGCGAGCCAGGTCAGGATTGCCATGTAGATCACGAGCGCGAGGGTGTGGGTCATTTCGAACTCCTGGTGGGCGCGCCCACGATAGGCGGGAAGGTGGGCCGCCACGCCGGGGTTTGTACCTATCGCCCGCCCGACCGGACGGCCTCCCTACACTCGACCCATGGCCAAGGAAAAAACAATCTACGTCTGCACCGAATGCGGCGGCACGAGCGCCAAGTGGCTCGGCAAATGTCCGAGCTGCGGCGCATGGAACACATTGATCGAACAGGTCGCGGCCCCGGCGGCCGGCGCGGCCAACAACCGCTTCGGCACCCAGTTCGCCTCGCTCGGAGGGGCGGCCGAGCTGGCCACACTTTCTGAAATCGAAGCCGCCGACGTCGCGCGCGCCCCTACCGGCATGGAAGAACTCGACCGCGTGCTCGGCGGCGGCATCGTCGATGGCGGCGTGACGCTGATCGGCGGCGACCCGGGCATCGGCAAATCCACACTTCTGCTGCAGGCGGCCGATGCGCTGCAGAACATGGGCCGCAATGCGCTCTACGTCACCGGCGAGGAAAGCGGGGCGCAGGTCGCGCTGCGCTCGCGGCGACTGGGGCTCGACCGTTCGCAGGTGCAGGTGCTCGCCGAGATCCAGCTCGAAAAGATCATCGCCACGCTCGACGCCACGCGGCCCACCATCGCGGTCATCGATTCGATCCAGACCGTGTACTCGGACCAGCTGACCTCCGCGCCCGGCTCGGTTGCGCAGGTGCGCGAATGCGCGGCGCATCTCACCCGCTTCGCGAAAGCCAGCGGCACGGCCGTGGTCCTCGTCGGCCACGTGACCAAGGAAGGCGCGCTCGCCGGCCCGCGCGTGCTGGAGCACATGGTCGACACCGTGCTGTACTTCGAGGGCGACACGCATTCGAGCTTTCGCCTGGTGCGCGCCATCAAGAACCGCTTCGGCGCGGTCAACGAGATCGGCGTCTTCGCGATGACCGAGCGCGGCCTCAAGGGCGTGACCAACCCGAGCGCCATCTTCCTGAGCCAGCATGCGGAGCCGGTGCCCGGCAGCGTGGTGCTCGTCACCCTCGAAGGCACGCGGCCGATGCTGGTCGAGATCCAGGCGCTGGTCGACAACGGCGGCCCGAGCCCGAGGCGCCTGTCAGTGGGCCTCGACCGCGACCGTCTCGCGATGCTGCTCGCCGTGCTGCACCGGCACGCGGGCGTGGCCTGCATGGACCAGGACGTGTTCGTCAACGCGGTCGGCGGCGTGCGCATCAGCGAACCGGCGGCCGACCTGGCAGTGATGCTCGCGATCACATCGAGCCTGCGCGGCAAGCCGCTGCCCAAAGGCTTCATCGCATTCGGCGAAGTGGGGCTGGCTGGCGAAGTGCGCCCCGCGCCGCGCGGACAGGAGCGTTTGCGCGAAGCGGCCAAGCTGGGCTTCAGCGTGGCGGTGGTGCCCAAGGCCAACGCGCCGAAGAAGGGCGCGAAGGAGATCGAGGGGCTGACGATCCACGCGGTGGAGCGGATCGAGGAGGCGCTGGATATCGTGAGACAGATGCAGTAGCCACGCGAAAGTCACGCACCCAGCGCGTCGACCGCAGCCGCGATCTCCGCAGCATTGGGCAGAGAGCAGAGGTTATTCGGGCTATCCAGCGCTTCGATGTGCCGCCAGGCGATCCTGCCGGCGCGATCGACCAGGAAGTGCCCGACGAGCTGCGTGCCATAGCTGGCCATGATTTCGTTGTCGACCGGCTCCAGTTCAAAGCCGTCCTTGGCATTGAGCGCGGCGTTCGCCGCCATGGGTTGCGTCGGTTCCGGCAACTCGCCGGTCGGGTTGATCCGGGCCGCTTCGAACTCCGCGATGCTCGCGCGCATCGGCCATTGCGGCGGCTCGGTGCTGTCGGGTGACTGGAACGCGGCGCGCGGCACGCCGAAGGCCTCGTGCGTGCGGCACTCGGGGTCGGAGAGGATCAGCAGCGGCGTCGGCCGAAAGCGGTGGTACTGGCGGGCACGCTCCACGGGCGTATTGATCACCGCCACCGTCTTGACCCCGGCCGCACGCAGGGCCGGGTCCTGAGCGGCCAACTGCATCACCTGGCGGCGGCAGAAGGGGCAATGCAGGCCACGGAAGAGGCCGATGAGAAAGGGGCTGCCGCGCAGGTCCGCAAGAGCGACCATGCCCTCCTGGCTCGCTGCGGGCAGCACGAACTCAGGCGCGGGATCGCCCCGTTGCAGGGGGAATAGCGGTGCTCCCATGGGCGACCTCCTTCATCGAGCGGTGCCGGCGAGGCGGTAGACCGTAGCACTTGTCGTGGCGGGGCACAACGTATGGTGCCATCGGCACGACTTCGAGGAATTCCTCGTTCAACCGAACGAGCTGTGGGCGTTGATGGAGGTGGTCAATGCAGAGGTGGGGCGGCGCATGCAGATGGCGACCGATGCGATCCCGTCGGCGCGACAGGCGTTGCACTGAAGCCGGAGTGGGCCCGAATCGCTCGCGTCCGTTCCCCTCCTGCAAGGAGGGGGCGGGGCAGGCCTTGCTCGGGCATCCTCCGAACGTCCTGGTTAACCCACCGGACGCCTGCCCGACACCGCTTGCGGTCCTTCGCGATGTGCCGGGCCGATACGCGACCTTCCCGTGTCCTTCGAACCGGCCGAGTGCCCACCCCTTTCGTCCATTGCAGAGCCTGCTGCAGCCCCTCTGGATCTGAACCTGCCCCTGGTTCATCCGGCCTACCTGCGGCTGCTCGTCACGGCGGCCGCGGCTGAGGGCATCGACCTTGGGCCCTGTCTGGCACCGTTGGGGCTGGAGGCGAGCCAGTTGCAACGGAGTGATGTCCCGATGTCACTGGCCGTCTGGCGCAGCGTCATGCTGAGTCTCGACCGAATGGCATCACGACCCGGGTTGCCTATGCGACTGGGCCGACAGGTGCCGCTGCTGTCACACGGCCCGCTGGCCTACCTGATGGTGAGCTCTGCCGACCTCCGCCAGGCGCTCGAAGGCCTGGTGCGCTTCGCGCCGCTGCGCCTGGCCGTCCTGAATCTCAGGTTGCGCGCCCGCGGCCAGCACGTCGAGCTGCATGTTCGGCCGCTGGTATCGCTCGGCGACGTGGAGCGTTTCACGCTGGAGTTCCTGTTGGCCATGCTTTGCAAGTCGATACGGGACCTGTGCGGTGGTGCGTCCCGTGCTATGAAGCTGCACCTGCCGGGCTCCATGGCCCGCGGAACGCGCATCTGGGCCGAACAGGGCGTCTCGGTCGCAAAGAGCGCGGGCTGGCCCTATTTCTCGTTTCCCGGTTCGCTGGCGGCGATGGCGCTTCCCACGGCCTCGGGGCCGGATCGCCTCCTCGCCTGGCAGGCCTGTGAAGAGGCGGAGCGCCATCGAGGATGGTCGCCCTCGATCAGCTCGCGCATCGAGCAGCTGTTCCGGACCGGACCGTCGACGAACTACAAGCTGGAGCAGGTTGCGGAGCAGCTTGGCATGTCGCGGCGCACGATCGCTCGCCGCCTGAGCGCGGAGCACACCAGCTTCAGTGAACTGGTCGATGCCAGCCGCAGGCAGAGGCTCCTGCGCCGGCTGGCCGATCGGCGATCGAACCCGATCGGGCATTCGCTCAC
Source organism: Variovorax sp. YR216 (assembly GCF_900107745.1). GTDB lineage: Bacteria > Pseudomonadota > Gammaproteobacteria > Burkholderiales > Burkholderiaceae_C > Variovorax. The sequence continues at coordinate 8,287 of NZ_FNRO01000029.1, forward strand.
CCTCGCCGAGATCGCCGAAGACCTCGGCTATGCGGACGGCGCCGTCCTCGGCCGGGCCGTGCAGCGCTGGTTCGGCATCAGTCCCAGCGACCTCCAACGCTGGGTCGATGCCGGGTTGGCCCTGCCGGGCGAGACATCCACGTCCGTGTCACCAAAGGCAAAAACGCTGGCACCAGAAGTCGTGGGGCGTCGGCCGAGCCGCCTCTAGAGTGGTTCGGCGCGGATTTGGCAGAGACAAGCCCGCGTTGAATGAACTACTAGCTGGAGACAGAAAGATGAGAAAGACAACCTTGGCAGGTTGTGTCGCGATGGCGTTGCTCGCCGGGTGTGGCGGTGGAAGTTCCTCGAACGTTGCATTGCCCACGACGCCCTCGGCATCGGCCCCGACCGCCGCGCCTGTGTCGACCACCGCGCCGGTCGCGCAGCCCACCGCGCCCGCTGCCACCCCCAACGCCTTGTTCAAGGTCGGTGCGGCCACGGTCAGCGTCGCGCCCGACGCACCGGTGTACGTCGGCGGTTACTCGGATCCCGGCAAGCCCCCGATCCAGGTCAGCAACGACCCGCTCGAGGTTCGCGCCTTCGTGGTCGCCAAGGGCGACAAGGCCGTGGCCTTCGCCGTCGTCGACAGCACCGGCTGGTTCGCCGAGTACCAGGACGCCGACGTCGGCAACGGGCAGTTCGGCTCGCGCGTGGATGCCGCGAAAGCGCTGTCCGTTCGCGGCTTCAACGTCGACCGCTCGGCGGTGATGGTCTCGACCACGCACTCGCACGCGACGCCGACCCTCGTGGGCATCTGGGGGCTCATGGGTCCGGCGAACAAGACCTACCTCAAGAAGGTCCACGATGCGGTGGTGCAGGCGGTGGACACCGCAGCGGCCAACCTCAAGACCTCGGAACTCTGGACTGCCAACGGCGACATCAGCTCCATCATCTGGCAGAACGGCCAGGGCACGGACCATGTCGACGGCTTTGCCGTCGATGCAAGAATGCCCGTCCTTTGGGCGCGCGATCCCGAGACGGGCGCCACGAACGCGCTGTACGTCAACATCCCCAACCACCCGGACGAATTCCGGCCGTTCAACGGTGCGGTCACGCAGGGCTTCTCGGCCGACGTGCCCGGCTATGTCCGCCACCAGATGGACGCCACCATCGGCGGCGTCAGTGTCGTCGGCTCGGGAACCCTGGGCCGGCAGGAATCGCCGGGCACGAACGCCGACTATGCGGAAGTGAGCTACCAGGGGCAGTACGTCCTCAACGCCCTGCGCCTGGCCATGGCCAAGGCGGCGCCGCTGAAGAGCGACACCCTCGGAAGTTCCGAGACCCTGCTGCCCAGCATCACGGTCGGTACCAACCAATACAACCAGGGCCTGCTCAACCTGATGAAGTACAACGCGCCGGCCGCGGGCCTGGGCGGGCCGAGCTGCAATGCGGCGCTGGGCGGCAACTGCTCCGTTCCGCGCGCGCTGACGGCGCCCTGGTGCGTGGGCAATTGCTCGGTCGGCGGCAGCGGGTCGACATCGCTCGGCACCTACACGACGGCGCTGAGAATCGGCCCTCTGCTCTACATCAGCAACCCGGGTGAAGCCTTCGCGGAAGTCAATGACACCGTCCGCGGCGAGGTGCTCGATGCGCAGTCGGTCAATGTCGTAGGACTGGCGGGTGACTTCCTGGGCTACAACTGGTCGCCGAGCGACTACACCACCCTGCAGTTCGGGTCCGGCGACTTCGCGAAGTACAACGTCGGCCCGGACCTGGCGCAACTCACTGCCGATGGCGCCTATGCCAATGCAGCCGCGCTCGGCTTCACGGTCAAGCCCGCCAAGGACGTCGTGAAGGCGGCCTACGACAGCTCGGTGGCCAACCTGCCCGGCATCCAGTTCTATTCGACCCGGATCGCCTCGACGCCGACGAGCATCAGCTTCTATGGCTCCACAGCGCAACCCCAGAGCAACTTCCAGCAGCCGAACCATGTGCTGAGCGCGATCGCCTGGGACTTCGGCGACAACTCCGGCGCTGTCACCTCGAACAGCCAGGATCGCCTGTCCCACGCCTTCACGACACCCGGCTCCTACAAGGTCACGGCCAAGGTCACCGACAGCAACACCGGGAACTCCCGCTCCTGGAGCCAGACGCTCACGATCCTTCCGGCCTTTTCCGTCGCGATCAACGCGGTGGTTTCGGACGTCGACGCGACCAAGACGCAACTGAGTCTGCGGGGCACCGGCGGCCAGGGCCAGTTGCTGGCGGCCCGCTGGAGCTGTCCCGATGGAGAGACGCCTCAGGGCCTGACCGCGGTGTGCAACCGGCTGCCGCGCAACGGCATCGTCGAGGTCACTGCCTGGGATGGCGCGGGCAATTCGGCGATGTCGCAGACGCAGGTGCCTTGAGGAGGTGAGGCCTCGACGCAGGCGGGTGCAGTAGCGCTGGCATACTGCGCGCGTCGCGTCGAAAAAGGGCGCGATCGGGATTGGTCTCCCGTGCAATCTCTGCGGCGAAGGTCGCAGTTCTGTCTGCAAGGTTTTGCGGCCTCGCCGCGTCGTGCCCCCTTATGGCGGCTCGACGGGCGGGCGCGAGCCCGGCCGGTTTCTCGCAAGAGGTTGCCCGGTAGACCAACTCGTCGAGCTGCCGCCCTCGATTGGTCTCGCGGGCGGCGGTTTCTGCAAACCGCAACCTCAGGGAGGCCGAAAAAATGGCCAAGACAGATCGCAAAGGTGGGCGTTCGCCCAACGTTTCCAAGTCCGGCAAGCGCAAAGCGGTCGGGCGCCGACGCTCGACGAATGCCGCGTTCCGGAAGTCAGCGAGGAGGAAGGTCAGCGATGCCGCGCTGCTCGTCGAAGACGAGTTCAACAACTTGCGCGCGGCGCATCGCGCGTACGACTGCGTGCAGAACCTCTTGACGCCCCTCAGCCCGCTGGAAGTGGATGAGTTCCGCATCCACCCGCTCGAGCTGAGCGCATTGATGGAGGTGGTCAATGCGGAGATGGTGCGGCGCATACAGACGGTGACCGATGCGATTGAGTCGGTGCGGGAGGCGTTGCACTGAGAGTCGATTGAAGCCCGGTCGCAACTGGCGACTGGGCTGATCGTTCAACGTTGGTTGGAGCGTCTGCCTGCGGCGCGCTTCGGCCTCCTGTCGGTGCGCGACGAAGCGGCAGTCGCCGTGCGCTGTCGTTGCGTGTTTACCGCTTCAGACTGGGGTGCTGGCATTCGCTTGGGAGTTGTGGATGTCGCAGATGGGGCCCGTTGCGGTCCTCGTGCCCGGCGAAGAGCAGTCGTTCGGCCATGGTGTTCGTTGGCCACATCGCTGGCCGACACACGGGCGTGACGCACCTCATCTAACGGACCGGAGCACTGGCCAAGTGCCTATTGCCGCGCGGTCGCGAACGCGATGGGGCACCTTGATGTGAAGGGACGGATGCGGGACTCCTCCAGTGCGGGAAGCCATACGGTCCGGACCGCACTGGAGACGGAGGCTGACCGCTATGCGTCTATACCTGCCTGGTGGTGTGCTACGTACTGAGCTTGCTCACCTAAGGAAACCCTAGAATCGACACCTTGGCACCAGCCTCAAATCGACGACAACAACAGCAGGAGACCAGCATGTTCCGTCGCAGTGGTTTGACCCTCGGCGCGCTGGCCCTTTGCGCCACCGCCGCGCATGCACAGTCCGTCTATCCCAACAAACCCATTCACCTGCTCGTGCCTTTTGCGCCGGGTGGCACCACCGACCTGATCGCGCGTATCGTGGCCGGCCCGCTGGGCCGAGAGCTGGGCCAACCCATAGTGGTGGATAACAAGGGCGGTGGCGGCGGCAGCATCGGTGCGGCCGAGACGGCGCGCGCAACGCCCGACGGCTACAACCTCGGTGTGGCTACCGTGTCCACTACGGCAACCAATCCAGCGATCAACCCAAAGATCCCGTACAACGTCGCCACGGACTTCACGCCCATCATCAATATCGCGGCCACGCCCAACGTGATCGCAGCCAACACCAAGCTCCCCTTTCACGACTACAAGGGCTTCCTCGCCGCTGTGAAGAGCGAGCCTGGCAAGTACACCTATGCCACGCCGGGCACCGGCAGCATCACGCACCTGATGATGGAGATGTTCAAGCTCTCCACCCACACCGAAATCGTGCACGTGCCCTACCGCGGCTCGGGCCCCGCGCTCAACGATGCAGTAGCCGGCCAGGTGCCGTTGATCTTCGACAACCTGCCCTTGTCCTTGCCCTTCATCAAGGACAAGCGCCTCATCGCCCTGGTCGTGGCCGCGCCGAACCGCTTGCCCAGCATGCCGGACGTGCCCACCTTCAAGGAGGTGGGCCTGGAAGAAGTGAACCGCATGGCCTACTACGGCCTCGTGGGCCCCAAGGGCCTGCCCAAGGACATTGTTGACAAGATCAACGCCGCAACGCGCAAGGTACTGCAGGACCCCGCCATCCGCAAACGCATCGAGGAGACGGATTCCATCATCATGGCCGACACGCCCGAGGCTTTCGCCAAGCAGATGCAGGAAGAGCTCGCGGTCTACAAGAACGTGGTCGTCAAGCAGAAGCTCACTCTAGACTGATGCGCAGCGCCGCGAGGGCGGCCTGGTTGCGGACGGAGAACTCCTCCCAGAAGCAGTCGTTTGCGCCATCTGCCCCGCACGGTGTTCAGCAAAAGTCAGACCTATTCGGGACGTGCTCGCAGCACCTCGTCAAAAAGCTGGAGCAGGTGCCGCGCGAACATGTCCATGTTCGTCGCGCGCTCGACACCCCCTGTTTCGATGGTCTTAGCCACGGACGTCGCGCCGACGACCGCGAGACACACTCGACCGGGTGGGTCCCCATACGGACTGCCGGACGGGCCTGAAGCACCACTTTCGCTGAGACCCCAGGTTGCGCGGTGACTATCGCGGATCCGCCCAGCGACAAGCAGGGCGTAGGGCTCGGTTTCACCACGCATGCCCGCGAGGTCGGCCGCGGTCAGGCCTAAAAGTGCCCGGCCAGCTCGCCTCGAATAGACGACGGCACCTCCGAGGTAGAACGCGGATGCCCCGGGTATCGCAAGAAGCGATGCGGACACGAGCCCTCCTGCAGAAGATTCAACGACCGCGACCGACTCTCCCCGCCTGCGCAAACATGCACCCACGCGTTCCGCGAGAACTGCCAGTGCTGGAAGGTCGCCCCCAAGAGATGTATTCATGGCTATGCCTGCGAACTGAATACATGCTACCGACCTATTCGTTGGGCGGTGGCCTCCAACGTCTGCAGTTGGCCCGACAGTAGCCTGTTGCGTTCGCCGGAGCTTCGGACCCTGAGCGGTCTCTTGCATCGTCCTAAGCTGACGGTCAGTCAGCGATGGCCAGCACCCCGCTTGTCCCCAATAGGCGATAGGCTAGAACAATTTGCTCCGCAACAACGACTAAAGGAGACGGCAGCATGGAACACCTCTATCGTGTAATCACAGCAGTGCTGACCGCGTGGGTCGCCAGCGCGGCAGCCCAGAATCACGACGTGCCGCAGATCCCGTTCGACTCGGTGCCCAACCCGATTCAAATGCCCAAGGACATGTACCTGGGCGAGGTCAGCGGGGTGGCGCTCAATTCCAAGGGCCACATCTTCGTGCTCAGCCGCGGCAACACCTCGGGGCCGGCGTATGCAGCGGCTGCCACGCAGCTGATGGAGTTCGACGCCAAGGGCAAGTTCGTCCGTGAGATCGGCAAGAACCTGTATGCGTGGTCTTTCGCCCACATGGTGCGGGTGGACAAGGACGATAACGTATGGGTCACCGACAAGGGCTCGGACATGGTCATCAGCTTCGATCCGGCCGGCCACGTGCGTATGGTGTTCGGCCGCAAGCAGGAGGCCTCGGACAAGGAGACCGGTCCGCTGGAACACCCCAATCCGCCGCTCGCGCCTGACGTCGGCCGTTTCCGCCAGGTCACCGACATGGCCTGGGACCCTCAGGGGAATGTCTATATCAGCGATGGCTACATCAACTCGCGCGTGGCCAAGGCCGACAGGGACGGCAACTGGCTGATGTCGTGGGGCGAGCGCGGCAACAAGCCGGGCGAGCTGCACACGCCGCACAGCATCGCCGCCGACGCCGCCGGCAACATCTACGTGGCTGACCGCGGCAACCGGCGCATTCAGGTGTTCGATGGCGAGGGCAAGGTGCTGCGCATCATCAAGATTGATGTGCCGGTCGACCCCGGTGCGCGCCCCGCCATCGGCAGCAAGCCGGATCTGTCGAAGATCGACGACCCCAGCGTGGTCAACCAGTTGATGATGCCTGGCTCGCCCTGGGTGTTGTGTATCACGCCGCCGGTGGCGGGCAAGCCGCAGACGCTGTTCGCGTCCGATGCCTTTCCCGGCCGCATCTACAAGATGACGCTGGACGGCCTGGTGCTGGGCGTGCTGGGCGAATCTGGCAAACAACTGAAGCAGTTCGGCTGGATCCACGGCATGGCCTGCCCCAACGAGAATACGCTGTACGTGGGTGAGTTGCTGAACTGGCGCGTCCAGAAGCTGTTGCTGCATCCTCTCGCTGCCAAATGAACACGGTCGGCGTCGCGCGCCGGCGCGTCAGCCTGTTGCAGGGAGTCAAACGGCAGCGGCGGATAGCGACGCGCTGGAGGAAATGCGGTTGTTCTACGTTGGGGCGGCACGCGCGACGTCGCGGCTCATCGTTGCCAACGCGGTGCCGAACCAAGACCCTGCGCCGCCATCAAGGCAAGCGCACTTCCGCCGTTGCCAGAGAAGCACGGTCATCGGCCCCTCCCACAATCAGCACATTCCCGTTCGTCAGCAGCGTCGCGGTATGGAAGTACCGCGGCTGAATCATCGCCCCGGTGCGGGTCCACTGCCCACTCGCAGCGTCGTACACCTCCGTCGAAGCCAGCGTGGTGCCGCTGCTGTCGTATCCCCCCGCACTCAGCACCCTGCCATCGTCCAACAACGTCGCCGTGGCGCCGGTGCGGCCGGCGCTCATCGCGCCGGTGGCCGTCCAGGCACCCGTGGCGGGGTCGTAGCGTTCCGCCGTCGCGAGAGAGCCGCCGCCAGCGGCGCCGCCGTTTCCTCCGGTCACCAGCACCGTGCCGTCCGGCAGCAGGGTCGCGGTATGCGTCAGCCGGGCGGCAATCATCGCCGCGGTGGCGGTCCACTGGCCGGTGGCAGGCTGGTAGACCTCCGCCGCCGCGAGCGGGCTGCCGTTGGTTCCGCCCGCCACCAGCACCCGGCCATCCGGCAGCAAGGTCGCGGTGAACACGCTGCGAGCGGCGTTCATGGTGCCGGTGGCCGTCCACTGGCCGGTGGCTGGATCGAACAGTTCCGCCGAGGCGAGGAAGCTGCCGCTGGTTCCGCCCGCGACCAGCACCCGGCCGTCCGCCAGCAGCGTCGCGGTGTGGCCGCTGCGGGCTACGCTCATGGCGCCCGCCGAAGACCACTGGCCGGTGGCGGGGTTGTAAATCTCCGCGGACGAGCGGAAGGCGCCGCCGAGATCCTCGCCTCCCGCGACCAGCACGCGGCCATCCTGCAGCAGGGTCGCGGTGTGGAAGAAGCGGGTGGTGCTCATGGAGCCGGTGGTCGTCGGCTGCCCGGTGCCAGGCACGTAGAGCAACGCGCTGGCCAGGGTGTCGATGTCGTTGTAGCCCCCGGCGACAAGCACCTGGCCGGAGTTCAGCAGGGTCGCGGTGTGGTTGGTGCGCGCGCTGCTCATGCCGCCGACCGGTACGCCCGTGCCGGGAAGCACGACCGCGATGCTGACCGTCGCGGAGACCGCGCCCGCCGCGTTGCTGCCGGTCACCGTGTAGTCGGTGGCAGCGCTCGTGCCTTGCGGCGTGCCGGAGATGACCCCGGTGGCGGTGTCGATGCTTAGCCCCAAGGGCAACGATGGCGTCGCGAAGAAGTTGGTGATCGGGCCGCCGGTGCTGCTGGGCAGGTTGGGGGTGATGGGCCTGCCCGTGGCGTACAGGGCATTCGGTTGCTGGTAGCGCAGCGAGCTGGGCGCCACGAGCGGCGGGTCGCGGACTTCGATCTGCAGCACGGCGCTCGTCGAGCCCGCGCTGTTGCTGGCGGTCACCGTGAAGCTGGCCCGCGCGGCGACCCGGCCGGGCGTGCCGGAAATGACGCCGGTCACGGGATCCATCGTCAGCCCGTCGGGCAGCGCTGGCTGCACCGCAAAGCTGCCGACGTCGCCGCCGTCGACGGAGGGGTGGTTCGGCGGGATCGGCTGGCCCGTGATGTAGACGGCATCCTGGTTCTCGAAACTCAGGTTCACCGGGGGCGCTGCCTTGGCCCTGACCTCGATGAGCACGCCTGTCGTCACCGAGCCCACGAAGTTGATGCCGGTGACGGCGTAGCGCGTCGGGGCGGCCACCACCTTCGGCGTGCCGCTGATGACGCCCGTCGTCGTGTCGATCTGAAGCCCGTCGGGCAATGCCGGACGGACGACGTACCGGAGGATCTGGCCACCGCTGCTGCTCGGCACGTTCGGCGTGATCTGGCGACCCAGCGTGTAGACGACGGCATTGCGCTCGTAGTGCAGTCCCGCGGGCGGTGAAGTCGTGCCGGGGATGGGGAAGCCGCCGCCACCGCCGCCACAGGCATTGACGCACAGCAGGGCCAGCATGCTCAGGGCCCATGCCAGGAGGCGCATGGCGCCTGGCCACGATGTCGTCTTCATGCCGGCTCTCCTGTCCCTTCAAAGGGGGCGGCAGTATGAGCCGGGGCGCTGGTGGCTGTCCAGCGGTGTGTTTTTGTGCGTACCCACAGCACAAGGGCTGTATATCGAAAATACAGAGTTTGAGCTGTATTTAAAAAATACAAATTACAATGCGTAAAAACGAAATACAGCCTAAGATGCGTAAGTCGTCAATCCCCAGAGGCACCCGTGACCGACTTCACCGTCCGCACCTCGGAGCAGCTCCCGGAACTCCTGCAAGCCTTCCGCAAGCAGGCCGGCCTGACCCAGGCCGAAACCGCGCTGCGGCTGGGCGTGACCCAGCAAACGCTGTCCGCGCTCGAGCGCAACGCCGAGAAGGTGAGTGCCGGCCGGTTGATGCGACTGCTCAGCATCCTGGGCGTCGAGTTGGTGCTGCGCAAGGGCGCGCAGCCTGCGAGCGTGCCTCCGGACCGCGCCGATTCGTCCCGTCCGAACTGGTGAGCCATGGGCCGGCGTTCGCATGCCCGCGAGTTGGGCCTCTGGATGAACGGTGCCCGTGTCGGCACCTGGCGCATCCACCCGCAGCTGGGTGACGTGCTCACCTATGACCCGGAATGGATGGCCTCCGAACAGGGCCGTCCGTTGTCGCTGTCGCTGCCATTCAGGCCCGGCGGGGCTCCGCATCGAGGCGACAAGGTGCGGGCGTATTTCGAGAACCTGCTGCCCGACAGCGAGGCCATCCGCGCGCGCATCGCGCGGCGATACAGCACGGGTTCGACCGATGCCTTCCAGCTGCTGGCGGAGATCGGACGCGACTGCGTGGGCGCCTTGCAGATTCTTCCGCCCGGCAGCGTGCCGGCCGGCATCCAGCCGGTGCAGGCCAAGCCGCTGGACGAGGCTGGCGTCGCGCAATTGCTGCGCAACACGGTGTCGCCGACGCTGCTGGGTCGCGGCGATGAAGATGAAGACTTCCGCATCTCGATCGCCGGCGCGCAGGAGAAAACCGCGCTGCTTCGTTTCGACGGCCAGTGGTGCCTGCCCCACGGCGATACGCCGACCACGCACATCCTCAAGCTTCCCATGGGCCTGATCGGCGGGATGAAGTACGACATGCGCGATTCGGTGGAGAACGAGTGGCTTTGTTCGTTGATCCTGAAGGCCTATGGGTTGCCGGTTGCGGCATGCGAGCCTCTTCGGTTCGATGACGTGAAGGTGCTGTCGGTCGAGCGCTTCGACCGCATGTGGTGGAAGAGCCCTGCTGGAGACAACCGGCTCGTGCGGCTGCCGCAAGAGGACATGTGCCAGGCGAAGGGCGTGCCTCCCATCTCCAAGTACGAAGTCGAAGGCGGTCCGGGTATCGACGCCATCATGGAGGTGCTGGATGGGGCCATCACCCGCGAGGACGATCGACGCGCGTTCTTCGAAGCGCAGATCGTCTTCTGGCTGCTGTGCGCCACCGATGGCCACGCGAAGAACTTCAGCGTGTTCCTGCGCCCCGGGGGGCGGTATCGACTCACGCCTTTGTATGACGTGTTGTCGGCCTATCCGATCCTGGGGGCAGGGCTGGGAAAGCTATCGCCCTTCAAGGCGAAGATGGCCATGGCCGTGCGTTCGAAGAATGCCCATTGGAGGATGCGCGAGATCCAGCGTCGCCATTGGCTCGCGTTGGGCGAACGCCATGGCGTCACGACTGCCGACGGCCGCGCGGCGCAATTCGTGATCGACAGCCTGGTCGAGCGCACGCCGCAGGTGGTCGAATCCGTGCGCACGCAATTGCCCGATGCCTTTCCGCGGGCCGTGGCCGAAAGCATTCTGGAAGGACTTCAGAGTGCCGCGGCAAAGCTTGCCGGGTAAGCGTGCGCGCGCGAACGAAGCCGCGCTAAGACGCGGCCGCTCCCTTTTGATGCCCCGCCGGCCGCTCCCTCACCATCTCGCGCAGCTTGTGCACGAACGCGTCCAGCGCAAAGGGCTTGCTGATCATCTGCATGCCCTCGCCAAGGAACTCCGACCGGTTGAGCGCGTATTCGGCATAGCCGGTCATGAACAGCACCGGGAGCCCAGGCCGGTACTGGCGAGCCTGTTCCGCCAACTGCCGGCCGTTCATGCCGGGCAGCCCGACGTCGCTGACGAGCAGGTCGATATGCAGCCGCTGCTCGATCAGAAACGGCAGCGCCGCATTCCCATCGGCCGCCTCCAGCGCGCGATAGCCATGCTGGGCCAGCACTTCGAGCACGAAGAGGCGCACGCTCGGGTCGTCTTCCACGACGAGCACGAATTCGCCGTTGCCTTGCGGCAGCGGATCGAGCATTGGCACCTCGACGCTGGCGGCCGCGTGCGCGGCGCGCGGCAGCAGCAGCGTGACCGTGGTGCCGCGCCCGGGTGCGCTGTCGATCTGCACATGGCCACGCGACTGCTGCGCGAAGCCGTAGACCATCGACAGCCCGAGGCCGGTGCCTTGCCCGATCGGCTTGGTGGTGAAGAAGGGGTCGAAGGCGCGCGCCAGCACGTCCGGCGTCATGCCGGTGCCGGTGTCGGCGACGCGCAGGGCGATGTAGCGGCCGGGCAGGACGCCGTCGATCTCGCGCTGGGCCGAAGGGGGCAGCACGACTTCTTCCGTGGAGAGGGTGAGGTCGCCGCCGCGCGGCATCGCGTCACGCGCATTGATCGAGAGGTTGAGGATCGCGCTTTCGAGCTGGCTCTCGTCGCCGATCGCCAGCACCGCGCCCGGCGTGAGGTCGACGCACAGGCGGACCTGTTCGCCGAGCGAGCGGCGCATCAGTTCTTCCATCGACCGGATGAGCGCGTTCACGTCCACCGGCCGCGGGTCGAGCGACTGGCGCCGCGAGAACGCGAGCAACCGCTGCACGAGCGCGGCGGCGCGCTGAGCGGAGGTGGCGGCGGTTTCGACGAAGCGGTCGAGGTCCTGGGTGCGGCCGATGGCGATGCGGCGGCGGATGATTTCGATCGCGCCGGTGATGCCCTGAAGCATGTTGTTGAAGTCGTGCGCGATGCCGCCGGTGAGCTGGCCGATGGCTTCCATCTTCTGGTTGTGGAGCGTGCGCTGTTCGGAGGCGCGCAGCGCGGTCACGTCGCGCCCGACCGCATGGACGAAGCGGTCGTCGGGCACCGCGGTCCATGACAGAACACGCAGGCTGCCGTCCTTGTGCTGCAGCCGGCATTCGAAGCGGGATGCGTGATTGCCCTGAGCCAGCCGCGCGAGTTCGCCGGAAACGGCAGGCGCGTCCGGCGGCGCGACCCGGTCGAGGATCGAGGTGCCGACCAGGTCCGATTCGCTCCAGCCCAGCGTGGTCTGCCAGGCCGGGTTGACCGCCACCACGCGGCCCTCCAGCGAGGTGACGACCAGCAGGTCGGTGGAGAGCTGCCAGAGGCGGTTGCGGTCGCGGGTGCGTTCCTGCACGCGCTGTTCCAGCTCCGCTTCGCTCGCGGCGAGGCGGCGGGTGGCGTTCACGCGGTCGGTGGTTTCGCTGACGATGCACAGCACGCCGCCAACGCTGCCGTCCGGCAGCCGCACTGGCGAATAGGAGATGTCGAAGAACACCTCCTCCATGTGGCCATGGCGGTTGATCTGGAAGGGGCGGTCTCGTGCGGCCACGGTTTGGCCCCCGAGGAGCACGCGGTCGAGCAGCGGGCACAGGTCGTCCCAGAGTTCGCTCCAGTATTCGCGGCCGGGTCGGCCCATTGCGGCGGGGTGCTTGTCGCCGATGGTCGGGGCGTAGGCGTCGTTGTAAAGCGCGCAGTACTGCGGGCCCCAGAAGAGCACGATCTGCGCCTGCGACGTCAGCATGAGATCGACGACCGTCTGCAGGGCCGCGGGCCAGTCGCCCGGTGGCCCGAGCGGCGAGTTGCCGGCGTTGAGCGCGCGAATGCAGGAAGCGGCATTCCCGGCCGCGAGAGGCCAGGGTGCGGGAGACGACGCTTGGTGCATGAGCCGCGCAGGGGTGGGGATGTTGCAAATTGTGCGGCGATCCCGCTCGGCGCGGTTGTCAGATGAACGCCCGAAATTGATCAGGGGCACCGGCACCGGCCCGGTGTTTCGGACGCGCGACAATCGCGCCCATGAATTTCGGCAAAGTCCTGGTGCCCCTCGTCGGCATCGTATTGATCGCTGGCGCATGGCGCAGCTACGGTTGGGCGGGCGTCGCGCTCGTCGCGGGCGCGATGGTGATGTTCGTGCTCCTGCATCTCAACCGCGCGATCCAGGTGTTGAAGCGCGCGGCCGATCGCCCGATCGGCACGGTCGCGAGCGCGGTGATGCTCAACGCCAAGCTCAAGCCCAAGGCGAACCTGCTGCATGTGGTGGCGCTCACCCGTGCCATTGGCGAACTGCGCTCGCCGAAGGACACGCAGCCCGAGGTCTTTCGCTGGACCGACGCGGGCGGTTCGTGGGTCGATGCGACCTTCGTCAACGGCAAGTTGACCGAGTGGAAGCTTGTGCGGCCCGAGTCGACGGAAGAAGAGGGTGCTGCGATCGAGGCCGACGCGCCGGCTTCGGATGCGGTCAAGCCCGGCGCGACGGACGCGCTGCGTCCGCCGGTCTGAAATCCTGACTTCGCGCTAGAACGGCGCGGACTCGTCGGCCAGCGCTTCTTCTTCAGCCTTGGCCGGTGCCACCGGTGCCGATGCGGCAGCGGGCGCCGCACCCAGCTGCATTTCGCCACCCAGCGCTTCGAGCAAGTCCGGCACCAGCTGGCCGAGCTCGCCGGTCGCAATCGCGGCGTCGGCATCGAAGTTGTCCTCCTTCCCCGATCCCGAGGCCGGGGCGTCGTCCAGCGTGCCTTCGAGGAACACGATCTTGCGCAGCTGCATGCCCTCGGTCAGCTCGAAGGAGACGCGGTCGTCCCAGGTCATGGCCAGCCGCGTCGGGCGCTTTCCGCTGGCGATGTGCTGGCGGACTTCGTCGATGTCCAGCGGGTGCTTGGCGTAGCGGACCACGGACTTCGATTCGTCGCTGGCCTTGAGTTCGCATTCGCGGTCGATGGTGAAGCCGGCCGGCGGTTCCTGGCTCGACAGCCACTCGGCCATCGCGGCAGCCGGCTCGACCTGCGTGTTGACGAGGCTGACCGCGAAACCGTCGAGCGCCTTCACGAGACTCGTGACCACTTCATCGGCGCGCTGTGCGTTGCTGGCGTTCACGACCAGGCGGTGCGATTGCGGGTCGATCCACACCGCCACGCGCGCATGGCGGGTGAAGGCGAGCGGCAGCAGCTCGTGGGTGATGTCTTCCTTGAGTTCCTTCTTTTCCTTCTTGCCCGGCTTGCGTCCGGTGGTGGCCTCGATCTGCGCGGCGCGCTCCTCGACCTTGCGGCGGACCACCGAGGCCGGCAGCGTCTTGCTCTCGATCATGAATTCGAGCAGCCATTGCCCGCCCACCGATTCGACCAGCGGGCCATGCGCTTCGCCGCGCGGCTCGACCCAGCCGATGGACTTCTCCTGCGAGGGGCCGCAGGGGACGAAGCGCTGGGCATCGAGGCCCTGCTGGACCTCTTCGAGCGGCTGCGACCAGGTGGTCTCGATGCGGTAGACGATGACGTTCTTGAAAACGGACACGGAAACCCTTTCATAAAAACTCCCCCATGCGCCTCTGGCGCTCCCCCTCGAGGGGGAGCACTCAGCGGCCCGGCAGAGCCGGTTCCGCGAGTGCCCTGGCTTTGGCCGCGCCAGTTCCGTGGGCGCGCGCAGTGCGGTGGAAGGCAAAGCCGAGCATTGTCGGTGCGTCGGGATTGGGCTCGGCCGTAAAATCGTCAGCTTTTGCGACATACCCCTCCCGCGAAGGACAAAGAACATGAGCGCGCTGCCCCCCGCACTGGACGACCGTGACGGCAAGATCTGGATGGATGGCGATCTCGTGGACTGGCGCGACGCCAAGATCCACGTGCTGACCCACACGCTGCACTACGGCTGCGGCGTTTTCGAGGGCGTGCGCGCCTACAACACGGTCAATGGCACCGCGATCTTCCGCCTGCAGGAGCACACCGAGCGCCTGTTCAACAGCGCCAAGATCCTGCGCATGAAGATCCCGTTCTCGCAGGAACAGGTCAACGAGGCGCAGAAGCAGGTGGTGCGCGTCAACAACCTCGAGAGCTGCTACCTGCGTCCGCTGGTGTGGATCGGCTCCGAAAAGCTCGGCGTAAGCCCCAAGGGCAACAGCATCCACGCGATGGTCGCTGCCTGGTCGTGGGGCGCCTACCTCGGCGAAGAAGGCCTCAAGCAGGGCATCCGCGTGAAGACGTCGAGCTACACGCGCCATCACGTCAACATCACGATGACGCAGGCCAAGGCGGTGAGCAACTACAGCAACTCGATCCTCGCCAACATGGAAGCGACGGAAGACGGCTACGACGAAGCGCTGCTGCTCGATGCGGCCGGCTTCGTCTCCGAAGGCGCGGGCGAGAACGTGTTCGTCGTCAAGGGCGGCGTGGTGTACACGCCTGACCTGTCGGCCGGCGCGCTCAACGGCATCACCCGCAACACCATCCTGCACATCTGCAAGGACCTCGGCGTCGAAGTCGTGCAAAAGCGCATCACGCGCGACGAGGTCTACATCGCCGACGAAGCCTTCTTCACCGGCACCGCGGCCGAAGTCACGCCGATCCGCGAACTCGACCGCGTGCAGATCGGCATCGGCTCGCGCGGCCCGGTCACCGAGAAAATCCAGAACGCGTTCTTCGACATCGTGAACGGACGCAATCCCAAGTACGCCCACTGGCTCACCAAAGTCTGAAGAACATGTCGTCCCCCAAAGCCGTCATCGAACTGCTCGCCAAAGACCTGAACGACCAGGGCGGCGTGTTCTGCCCGAATCCCAAGGCCGACATGCAGCTCTGGAGTGCGCATCCCAAGGTCTACCTCGACGTCGCGCGCCTCGGCGAAGCCAAGTGCCCGTACTGCGGCACGGTCTACCGCCTCAAGGCGGGTGAAGTGGCCGGCAGCCACCACTGAAGTCCATGGGTCTCCTTCACGTTGCGGGTGGAGGCACCACCCGGGCGAGACCGCTCTTCGGCATCTTCAGGGGCCGGCGCCGTGCGCGGGCACTGCCTCTGCCTGCGCGGGGCCTGTTCCTTGTCAACGTCAAGGTCGGGCGCGGCTCCAGCAACAAACTGTCGTCCGGGCTGGCTGGCGCGTATGTCTCGGCCTATGTGACCGCCGCGGACCAGGAGGCTGCCACGCGGCTCGCGATCACCCGGCTCACCGCCAAGGGCTTCGAGTTCCTGGGAACGCAGGGTCCGGTCTCCCGCATCGAACTCGACGACTGGGCGCAGCACATCGCGCAGTGCTGGCCCGAGTTCATCGACGAGCTTCCGCGGCGCGAGGAGCTGGCCGCCGCCATGTCGAAGGACACGGTGTTCTTCGGTCCGTTCGTGGGCTACGAGCGGTCTGCCTGACGGCTGATCGACAGCCCTTCAGGTCTGAAGCCGCGCCGCAAACCTCTGCGGCAAGAGGCCGCGCCATGAATCGCCCGGTGCCTGCGCGAGCCGCAGGTACACCATCGACACCCACAGGATCGAAAGCCCGATCTGCGCATCGCGAAGCGCGGAATTGAGGCTGGTGGCGATCAGCAGGACCAGCGTCGCGACAAAGGCGTAGCGCCCCGCGACATCGTCGCGCCGCCACGCCAGCCAGATCGCGGTGAGCACGATCGCCAGCAGGCTCAGCGAACCCAGGACACCCGCCTGCGAGCCCATCCACAGGAAGTCGTTGTGCGGCATGTTGTAGTCAGCGAGCAGCTTCGGCCCGCGCAGATGCCATTGCTCGGTCCACCCGCCGATGCCCCAGCCGGTGAGCGGGCGGTCGATGATCATGCGCGCGGTGTCGCGGTACATGTAGTAGCGCACCACCCAGCTGCCTTCCGACACCGAGCCGGCCTGCGCGGCTTCGAGCTCCTGCATGCCGAGCTCGAACTTCTGCTGCACGCCCGGCGAATTCCAGATCCCCACGGCAACCACCGCACTGCCGATCACGATCGCCACCGCGAGCACCTTGAGCTGCCGGCGCCACTTGTGCACGCAGGCCGCAGCCGAAGCGATCAGCAGCGCAAGCAGCGAAGTGCGCGAGATCAGGGTCAGGGTGATGATCGCGATCACGGCCAGCACCAGCGCGAGGGCTGCCAGCACACGCCATGGCCGGTGCTCCATGAGCGACTTGAGGCCGAACACCACAGCCGTCGCCGCCATGATGGTGAAGAGCAGCGCATTGCTGATCGACTTGTTGCCCACGAGGATCAGCACCCCGCGCCAGGGCTCCAGCACCGGAAAGCCGACCGAGTAATACAGCCCGATCATCACGATGTTGACGAGCCCGATGATCCAGAAGCCGCGCAGCGCCCAGATGGCCTCCTCATCGGTGAGCGCCAGTGCCATGAGCACCGTGGCCGCGATTCGCAGCCCGTGCCCCAGGTTCGACCCGGTCTGCGGATAGTGCGGCCCGATGGCCAGCACGATCAGCGTCCACGCCACGTAGAAGACGACCGGCCACCACATGGGATTGCTGCGCAGCCGCAAGGCGCGCTCGCGCAGGCCACCGGCCGCGAACAGCGTGATGAGCAGGAGGACCGCTGCAACGTAGGTGACGCCGACGGGCATGAACACCGTGAGGCCCCAGAACATTGCGGCGGGGCGGACGATGTTCGATTTCATAAAAGATTATTGCTCGCCCCCAGCCTCGCCCACTTCGTGTGGCTCTGCACCCCCTACCGGGGGCAACACCAGCGGCCCGGCCAAGCCGGTTCCGCGGTGTTTCGCGAACGGGCCTGGCTCACGCCGGCCTTTTGGGGGACTGGTGGCTAGTGGGGCAGAGTAATGACGAAGCTCGCGCCGCCGCCCGGACGGTCTTCGCAGCGGACGCTGCCGCCGTGGCGTTCGGTGATGGACTTGACCAGCGCGAGCCCCAGGCCGACGCCGCCGTGGCGTTCGCTGGCGCCGGGCAGGCGGTAGAAGGGCTCGAAGATGCGTTCGCGCAGGGCGGCGGGCACGCCGGGCCCGCGGTCGTTGACCCGGATCTCGGCGGCGCCGCCGCGGCTCGCGAGTTCGACCGTGGTGTCGCCGGCACCATAGCGGCGCGCGTTTTCGAGCAGATTGCGGATCGCGCGGCGCAGCAGCCGCGGCACGCCGCGCACCGTGAGGGCGTCGCTGTGGGTGCCTTCGCTCACTTCGAGGTCTGCATCGACCCGCGCGCACTCCTCGGCAGCGAGACCGGTGAGGTCCACTGTCTCGACCGTACCCATGTCCGCTTCCTTCGCATCGAGCCGGCTGGCCAGCAGGATCTCGTCGATCAGCTGGTCGAGCTCGGCGATGTTGCGCGAGATCTCCTCGCGCGCGGCCTCGCTCGGGCGTTCGCCGCCCATCAGTTCGAGGCCCATGCGGATGCGCGCGAGCGGGGAGCGCAGTTCGTGCGAGGCGTTGGCGAGCAGCGACTTGTGCGAGCGCACGAGTTCCTCGATGCGGGCTGCCGCCAGGTTGAAGCGCTTCGACAGGTCGGCCACTTCGTCCTGCCCGTCCTGCGCGACACGCATCGAGAGATCGCCTTCGCCCCAGCGCTGCACGCCGCGCTGCAGCTCTTCGAGCCGCTTGGTGAGTCGGCGCACGATCGGGTAGACGCCCAGTGCGACGGCGACGCCGATGAGCGCCACCATCCACCCGAGGCCGAACGGCGAGCGCCAGGGCGCCAGGCCCGGGCCGCCCGGGCCGCCAGGACCCATCTGGGGCCGGGGGCCGACGCGCAAGGTGATGTTGCGTCCGTCTCCCAGGTCGACGTCGAAGTCGAGGCCCTGCCCGGGCACGCGCAGGGCCTTGCCGCGCCCGATGGGGCGGTCGTGGTCGTCGAGCACCACGACGTCGCGCGGGACGGGCGCGAGGCGCTCGCGCTCGTATTCGGCGGCTTCGCGCACGATCCAGTTGGCGGTGAGCGTCAGGATGAAGACGCCCGCCACGACCGCGAGCCAGATGCGGACGTACAGGTGGCGCCGGTAGAGGTTCAGCAGCATCGCCGCGCCTAGTCTTGCTGCTTGGCGAACACGTAGCCCACGCCGCGCACGGTGAGGATGCGCTTGGGGTTCTTGGCGTCGGCCTCGATTGCGGCGCGGATGCGGCCCATGTGCACGTCGATCGAGCGGTCGAAGGCTTCGAGCTCGCGGCCGCGCACGGCTTCCATGATCTGGTCGCGCGTGAGCACGCGGCCGGCGCGTTCGGCCATGGCGGTAAGCAGGTCGAACTGGTAGGAGGTGAGGTCCGCCGGCTCGCCGCTCACCGTCACGGTGCGTGCGTTGCGGTCGATCTCGAGGGAGCCGAAGCGCATCACCGAAGGCGCGGTCGCATCGGCCGGGCTCTCGCCGCGGCGGCGCAGCACCGCGCGGATGCGGGCGAGCAGTTCGCGCGGCTCGAAGGGCTTGGGCAGGTAGTCGTCGGCGCCGATCTCGAGCCCGATGATGCGGTCCATCGGATCGCCCTTGGCGGTGAGCATCAGCACCGATACCTTGGCGAGCCCGTTGGGCAGCGCGCGGATGCGGCGGCAGACCTCGAGGCCGTCGGTGTCCGGCAGCATCAGGTCGAGGATCACGAGATCGGGCGTGCGCTGCTGCAGCAAATCGAGGCCGGTGGCGCCGTCTGCGGCGTGGCTGAAGCCGAAACCCGACTGGGTCAGGTATTCACCCACCATCTGCGCCAGGCGGGTGTCGTCTTCGATCATCAGGAGTTGGGGCGTGCTCATCGTTATTCCCTCCGCGGGGCGGCATGCTGCAAGGTTCGTCGCCCGCCGCCAAGCGGGCTTGAACGCAACGTAAAGTTCGGTAAACGTCTTTCGCCGGATATTTCAGGCCGGCGCGAAAAGCATCGATTCGCGGGGGCTGTCGCCGAGGGCGGCAGCGGGGCGCTCGTCGAGCACCGTGCGCAGCCTGCCGGCCTCCAGCGCGGGATGGTCGAGCGTCGCGCGTTCGAGGATCTCGGTCGCAAGCAGGTCCAGCCGCGTTGCCGAATCCCTCAACCGCTTGACGAAGGCCCGGTCGTCGAGGCGGTCCGTGAGGCTGCGGTTCAGCTCCGCGAACCACGGCAGGGCGGCATGGTCGAGCAGCACCGGCGGATTGCGCCGGCTGCTCACCGCGGACCAGGCGCGCAGGAAGTCCTGCATCGCGAAGTTCAGCTGCTGGCAATGCTGGAGCTCGTTGCGCAACTGGCCGAGCAGCGCGACGTCGGTCAGGCGCTGCTGGAAGAAGATCTGCGACAGCACGCCCCAGTAGTAGGTGTAGTCCCAGATCACCTTGACCGGCAGCACCTCCGGGTCGCCGAACAGCGCGTACTGGTCGGTGTAGAGGGCCAGCGTGCTCTCGTAGAACGAGTGGTAGATCTGGTCGTAGAGCTGCGCACGGGCCTCCAGCGCCAGCCCTTCGCGGTCGCGTGCGATGAGGTCTGCGATGTAGGTGTTGCCGATCGCGATGAAGTCGCTGCCCGGCGAATAGAACGGGTCGAGGAAGAGCCCGGCCTCCCCGGTGAGTGCCCAGCGGTCGGCCGAGAAGACCTGCTTGCAGCCGTACGAGAAGCGACGGAAGAAGGCGAAGTCCTGCAGCAGATGGCGCTTGCCGTCGAGCTCGTCGAAAAGGCGCGGCTGCCAGGTGCGGAACCAGTCCATCGCCTTGTCGAAGCTGTCCATCTTCTCGATCGGATGCAGCCGCGGATCTGCCACGATGCCGACCGAGTGCGAGCCCGAGGCCAGCGGGATCAGCCACACCCAGTAGCCCGCGCCGACGAGATGGTTGGTCGACAGCCACCGCGCCTGCGGCTCGCAGCGCGTGCGCCAGGCCGGGTCGTCGGACCAGTCGTCGATGGTGATGCGCTCGCCGATGCGGAACCAGACCGCGTTGCATTCGTGCGCGTTGGGCTGCGCGAGCCCGAGCTTGCGCTTGAGCAGGCCGGCGCGGCCGCAGGCGTCGACCAGCCAGCGGGCGTGCATCGCATGGGTCTCGCCGCCGCGCGTCCATTCGATGCGATGCGGCGATCGCGCGTCGTCGGCCAGGTCGATGCGGCGCACCGTGGCGCCGTCGATGAAGCGCACGCCCCGATGCGCGGCTTCCTCGGCGAGATAGTTCTCGAAGATGCCTCGATCGATCTGGTAGCTCGGCACCGAGAGATAGCGGCTGGCGCCGATCTCCGTCACTGCATCGATATCGCGCCGCCCTTCGCTGAAGAAGAAGCGGAAGCCGAACTTGCGCAGCTGCGCGCCGCGCATGTGCGGCCCGAGGCCGAGCACCGTGTCGAAGTAGTGCGCGCCGATCTCCACCGACGACTCGCCCACCTTGTGCGCGGCATGCGGCACGGGGTGGCTCCGGCGCTCGAGCACCACCACGTCGATGTCGGCGAACTGCTGCTTGAGCTGCAGCGCCAGCGTGAGCCCGGCCAGCCCGCCACCTGTGATCACGACGTCGTGGTGGGCGGCGGTGGCGGTCATGGCGGTCTCAGCAGGGTTGCAGCGCGAGTTGCAGGGAGAGCTTGTCCGACAGCGGCAGGCGCAGCGATTCGGCATCGCCGCGCGCCAGCGCTTCGAACACCGGCAGCGCATCGGCCATCGCGTTGTCGCTGAGCGCGCGTGCGGCATCGGTGCGCAGCGCGGTGGCGCTTGCCGCTCCGCTGGCGAGCGACCAGTCGATCGACGCCACCGAGCGGTCGGTGCGCTCGGGCGAAATGACCATCGCGACGGCCAGCAGGCCGCGGCTCTTCGTCACGGACGCGAGCGCGCCCACGGCGGGCATGTCGTAGCCGACGAGCAGCACCGCGCGCTGGTCGGCCGCGCACTGCGCCGCCGCTTCGAGGAGGCCGGACGCGAAGGTGCTTTCGTAAGCCGTCAGCGAGTTGCTCGCCGCCATGCAGCCGGTGCCGATGGTCCAGTAGCCCACGGCCGCGTTGTGCACCGAGTTGTGGAACTTGATCGGCGACAGCAGCTTCGGATCGGCCGCGAGCGTGCTGCACATGTAGTCGTTGATGCCGAGGTCGCCGTGCGCCGATGCGAACACGCACGGCAGGTCTGCCGCGTTGCGGCCCGCGCCGGCGACCGCGGCCGCCGCGACTTCGAGTGACAGCGCGACGGTGTCGGGTGCGCGGCGGCGCTCGGCGGGCGCGAGCACCTGCGGCGACGGCCGCTTGGCCGGCGGATCGACGGGTTGGCCCTCGCCGCGGAAGACGGCGCGCGCGACGTCCCAGCCAGGCAGCGCGGGCGCCCAGAAGGCCGGTCCTTCGATGTAGACGGTCGGAGTCTTCACGCTCATGCTGCGGCTCCCTTGCCGAAGATCAGCGCGCAGTTGTTGCCGCCAAAGCCGAAGGAATTGCTCAGCGCATGGCGCACCTCGCCGCGCGCCGGCTGCAGCTTGATCTGCGGGCCGCACTCGGCGTCCAGCGTCGTGGTGTTGACGGTGCCGGGCTTGAGGCCCGTCTCGATCGCGAGCAGGCTGATCACGGCCTCGACGATGCCCGCCGCACCCAGCGTGTGGCCCGTGAAGCCCTTGGTCGAACTGGCGTGGGTGGTCTCAGGGAAGCGCCGCGCGACCAGCGCGCCTTCCACTTCGTCGTTCTTGGTGCTCGCGGTGCCGTGCATGTTGATGTAGTCGATGTCCTTGGGCTGAAGCCCGGCGCGCGACAGCGCGTCGTCGAGCGCGCGCTCGGCGCCCAGGCCTTCGGGGTGCGGGGTGGACATGTGGTGTGCGTCGCTCGCTTCGCCGTAGCCCAGCAGCTCGAGCGGACCTTCGCCGCGTTCGAGCAGCGCGAAGCCTGCGGCTTCGCCGAGGCTGATGCCGTTGCGGCCCGCATCGAAGGGCCGGCACGGTTCGGGCGACACCAGTTCGAGCGAGTTGAAGCCGAAGAGCACGCTGCCGCAGAGGGTGTCCACGCCGCCGACCACGGCCGCGTCGACCAGCCCGAGCCGGATCAGCCGCTCGGCCGAGGCGAACACCTTGCCGCTCGACGAGCAGGCGGTGGAGATCGTCTCCGCCGGGCCTTCGAGGCCGAGCGCGTCCTGCACGAACATGGTGAGCGAATGCGGCGTGTGCACCTTGGGCCGGTGCTGGTGGGCCGGAAAGGCACCGTTGTCGAGCTCGGTATAGGCCGCTTCGGTCTCGCCGATGCTCGAGGTCGAGGTGCCGAGGATCAGCGCGATCCTGTCCGCGCCATAGCGCTTCCGTGCAGCGGCCACCGCTTCGATGAAGCCGTCGGGCTGGAGGCCGAGCCACGCGAGGCGGTTGTTGCGGCAATCCCAGCTTGCGAGTTCGTCCGGCAGCCTGAGTTCTTCGAGGCCGTCGACGCGGCCGATCCAGGTCGGCAGCGGCGTGGGGCCGAAATCATTGGCGCGAAGGCCGCTCTTCGATTGTTCGAGCGCCGCCAGAAGCGGGCCCTTGCCCACGCCGACCGCCGACGTGGCGGTGTAGGCGCTGACTCGCAGGGGAGGGATGCGGGAAGGTGACACGGTAAAAGTAGTGTGCAAAAGCGCTCCGGCGCGAAACCTTTAAGACTAACAGCTACCGGCGATCTGGATGCAACCGCCCGCTCTGCCGCAGGGCGCCCGTCAGGTCGCGGCCGGGTCGGGCGCCTCTTCCTTCCCCTTCGCGGCGCCGTTGGTGTAGGTGCGCGATGCCAGCGCCACCAGTAACAGCACCGGCACACCCAGTGCGGCCGTGCCGATGAAGAAGGCGTGGTAGCCGAAGGCGTCCACGAACGCACCCGAATACCCGGCGATGAACTTGGGCAAGAGGAGCATCAGCGAGCTGAACAGCGCGTACTGCGTGGCCGAGTAGCTCACGTTCGTCAGGCTCGACAGATAGGCGATGAAGGCCGCCGAGGCGATCCCGCCGGCGAGGTTGTCGGCCGACACCACCAGCACCAGCGCGGTGAGGTCGTGCCCGCGCGTGGCGAGCCCGGCAAACAGCAGGTTGCTCGCGGCGCTGAGCACCGCCCCCAGCATCAGCACGCGCATGACGCCGAGCCGCATCGACAGTACGCCGCCGACGAATGCGCCGACCAGGGTCATGATCACGCCGTAGATCTTGCTGACCGTGGCGACCTCGTCCTTGGTGAAGCCCATGTCGACGTAGAACGGGTTGGCCATGATGCCCATCACCACGTCGCTGATGCGATAGACCGCGATCAGCGAGAGGATCAGCACCGCCTGCCAACGGTAGCGGCGGATGAAGTCGGCGAAGGGCTCGATCAGCACGCTTTCGAGCCACTCGCCCGCGTTCTTCGGCTTCGGCATCGCCGCGCGCACCGGCTCGGGCGACAGCAGCACCGTGATCACGCCCACCGCCATCGAGCCGGCCATCACGAGGTAGGCGAACTTCCAGGCGCCGTTCTGGTAGCCGGCCAGGCCCGGCAGCTCGGCCCAGGCGGCGATCCACAGCACGCCTGCACCCGCCCAGATCATCGCGAGGCGGTAGCCCGTCTGGTAGGCCGCGGCCAGCGCCGCCTGCTTGCGTGCGGCGGCGGACTCGATGCGGAAGGCGTCGAGCGCGATGTCCTGCGTCGCCGAACCGAAGGCGACCGCCACCGCGCACCACACCAGCGGCGGCAGGCCGTCGCGCGGATCGTTGAAGGCCATGCCGCACAGGCCCGCGATCACCGCGAACTGCGCGATCAGCAGCCAGCCGCGCCGCCTGCCCAGGAGGGTGGTGAACGGTGGCACCGGCACCCGGTCCACCAGCGGCGCCCAGGCCCACTTGAAGCCGTAGGCCAGGCCGACCCAGCTCAGGAAGCCGATGGTGGTGCGGTCGATGCCCGCTTCGCGGAGGCGGAAGCTCAGCGTGCCCAGTACCAGCAGCAGCGGCAGCCCCGCCGAGAAGCCGAGCGCGAGCATGCGCAGCGTGGCGGGTTCGAGATAGACCTTCAGCGCGTCGCGCCAGGGCAGGGAAGGGGGGGCTTCGGCAGCCGGTGGTGCGGACATGGAGGGGCGTTGATCAGGGTTCTCCCATTATTCCCGCTTGCGTCGGGGTCTCCTCGTCGCGATGCGCGTGCTTCCGCTGGCATACCGCTTGCAAGGGATCTTGTACACAAGACGGGATGCTTAATGATGGTGCACGAGCAAACGGATGACGCAGCCGGGCCGGCGTGGATCACGCGGCTCGCCTCGCCGGTGAAGACGGCCGCAAGCGGCCCGCTGGCCGGCCTGCGCTTTGCGGCCAAGGACAACATCGACGTGGCCGGCGTGCCGACCACGGCCGCATGCCCCGCCTTCTCGCGCACACCGGTGGCGCACGCAACGGTGGTGCAGCGGCTGCTCGACGCCGGTGCGCTCCTGCTGGGCAAGACCAATCTGGACCAGTTCGCCTGCGGCCTCAACGGCACGCGCTCGCCCTACGGCGCGGTGCCGAACAGCTTCGACGCGCGCTACGTTTCGGGCGGCTCGAGTTCGGGGTCGGCCGTCGTGGTGGCCAAGGGCGAGGCCGATTTCTCGCTCGGCACCGATACCGCCGGCTCCGGCCGCGTGCCGGCGGGGCTCAACAACATCGTCGGCATCAAGCCGTCGCGCGGCCTGGTGAGCGCGCGCGGCGTGGTGCCGGCGGCGCAGAGCGTGGATTGCGTGTCGATCTTCGCCCGCACCGTCGATGTCGCGGCGCGAGTGCTCGAGGCCGCGATGGGCTTCGACGCGGGCGATCCGTATTCGCGCGGGCTCGCGCTCGCCACGCAGCCGCTGCCGGCGAACTTCCGCTTCGGCGTGCCGTCGGTGCTGCGCTTCTTCGGCGACGTGCAGGCGCAGCGGGCCTTCGCGCAGGCGATCGAGCAGATGCGCGCACTGGGCGGCACGCCGGTCGAGATCGATTACGCGCCGCTCGCCGAAGCGGCCTCACTGCTCTACGAAAGTGCGCTGGTGGCCGAACGCTACGCCGCGGTGCGCGAATTCTTCGATGCGCACGAGACTGAAGTCATCGAGCCGGTGCGCGGCATCCTCGCGCAGGGGCGGGACTACAGCGCCGCCGATTTCGTCGATGCACGCGTGAAGCTGCAGGCCTTGGCCCAGCGCGCCGCCGCGCTGTGGGACGGCATCGACGTGCTGCTGGTGCCGACCGCGCCGACCCACTACACGATCGAAGCGATGCGGGCCGACCCGGTCGCCCTCAACCGCAACCTGGGCGAGTACACGAACTTCGTGAACCTGCTCGACTACGCGGCGATCTCGGTGCCCGCGAGCATCCGCGAGGATGGCCTGCCGTTCGGCATCACGATCATCGGCCCCTGCGGCAGCGACTTCCAGCTGGCCGAGCTGGGCCAGCGCTTTCACCATTCCACCGGCCTGCCGCTCGGCGCGACGGGCGAGCCGATGCCCGCGCCGCAGCCGTTGCCGATCATTGCGCCGGCCCCGACGGTACGCGTCGCCATGGTCGGCGCACATCTGTCCGGGATGCCGCTCAACGGCCAACTGATCGAACGCGGTGCCCGGCTGCTGCGCGCGACGCACACCGCGCCGCAGTACCGCCTCTATGCACTGCCCGGCACCGTCCCGCCCAAACCCGGGCTGCTGCGCGTGCCCTCGGGCGAAGGCGCGGCGATTGCGGTCGAGATCTGGGAGATGCCGCTCGTGCACTACGGCAGCTTTGTCGCGCTCATCCCGGCGCCGCTCGGCATCGGAAGCCTGACGCTCGCCGATGGCAGCAGCGTGCAGGGCTTTCTCTGCGAAGCGCTGGCCGTGCAGGGCGCGGAAGACATCACGCACCACGGCGGATGGCGCGCCTACATCGCCTCGCGCGCCACACAGACCGCCTGAATCCCCGTATCCAACCTCGAACTCTCTGGAGTCCTCCATGGCCCGTTCCGACACTCCCCCGACTCTCCCAGCGCCGGCCTCGCGCCGTCGCGTGCTCCAGGCCGGCGCGGCCGGCCTCGCCGTGCTCGCCGCGCCGGTGCTGGTGCGCGCGCAGGCATCGCCCAAGATCCGCATCGGCTACTGGCCCATCGCGGCGGGCCTGCCTTTCTATGCGGCGGTGGAGCAGGGCTACTTCAAGAGCGCCGGGCTCGACGTCGAAGTGCAGCGCTTCGCCGGCGCGCAGCAGATCATGGAAGCGATGCTCTCCGACCGCTGCGACGGCAGCGCCAACGGCACCGGCTCGGCCAACATCGCGATCGGCGAGATCGCGGCGCCGGGCAGCTTCAAGATCTTCTGCTCCAACCCGAGCAACGCGAAGAACGTGCTCGACCAGATGCTGGTGCCTGCCGCCAGCACCGCCAAGACCATGGCCGACCTCAAGGGCAAGCGCGTCGCCTCGGGCCCCGGCATCCAGAACGTGACGCTGGCCAAGACCATCCTCGAACGCGGCGGCGCGACCGGCGCGACCGTCGTCGAGTTGCCGATCGGCCAGCACGTCGCCTCGCTCGCGGCGGGGCAGGTCGATGGCTGCTACACGCTGGAGCCCACCGGCACCATCGGCCGCCTCAACGGCAGCACCCGCGTGCTCGAAGCCGGCGTGATCGCGAAGTACGTGCTCGGTGATCCGATGGCGCCGTGGTTCGGCGGCTCGGCATCGCTCACCTCCGCGTTCATCAAGAAGAACCCCGAAGCCGCGAAGAAGTTCATCACCGCCTACGGCCAGGGCGTGGCGTTCGTGCGCAGCAAGCCGGCCGAAGCGCGCCAGTACCTCAAGGGCTACACCGCGATCGAAGGCCCGCTCACCGCGGAGGTGCCGCTCGCGGCCTACACCATGTACAACGAGTTCACGCCGGCCGACGTCGCGTACTTCCAGAAGTTCTTCGACCTGTTCTCGGAAAAGGGCATCTTCTCGTCGCGCCTGATGGTCGACACGATGCTCTACAAGGGGTGATGCGATGAGCAGCCCCGCACCCACTGGCGCCGCGCCCTGGGCCGCGCCCGCCGCATCGCAAGCCGCCGCGCCGCCGCGCGGATCTCACTGGGGCAAGGCCCTTCCTTTCATAGGCCCGGCGGTGCTCTTCGTCATTTGGGATCTCGCGGTGCGGCTCGGCTTCATCAAGGCGATCCTGCTGCCGATGCCCTCCGACACCATCGCAACGCTGATCGCCGGGCTGGCGGGTGGGGCGCTCTTGACCGACTTCGCGGTCACCGTATGGCGCACGTTGCAGGCCTTCATGATCGCGGCGGTGGTCGGCGTGCCGCTGGGCGTGCTGCTCGGCAGCAACGAGAAGGCGTATCGCAGCGTCGAGTTCCTGATCGACTTCTTCCGCTCCACCCCGTCGTCGGCACTCATCCCGCTCTTCCTGATGATCTTCGGCGTCTCCGACGTCAACAAGGTCGCGATCGCCGCGTTCGGCGCCATGCTGATCGTGGTGTTCAACAGCGCCTATGGCGTGATGAACGCACGCAAGCAGCGGGTGATGGCCGCGAAGGTGATGGGCGCATCGCGCTGGCAGATCTTCCGCGACGTGCTGGTGTGGGAGAGCCTGCAGCCGAGCTTTGTCGGACTGCGCTCCGCGGTCTCGATGGCGCTGGTGATCGTGATCGTGGCCGAGATGTTCATCGGCTCCGACAGCGGCCTGGGTCATCGCATCATCAACTCGCAGCAGGTGATGAACGTGAAGGACATGTACGCATCGATCCTCGCGGCGGGCGCGCTGGGCTATGCGCTGAACATCCTCTTCCTGCTGGCCGAGCGCCGCATCGTGCACTGGAGCGGACGATGAGAGCCACCACCGGAAACGTCGTCAACGGGCCGGTGTACGCCGATGTGCCGGCGCCTGTCTTCCAGCCGGGGCCGGCGGGCACGCACATCACGATCCGCGGGCTCACCAAGTACTTTGCGGGCTGGCCGCTGTACGAGAACTTCGACCTCGACATCCCGAAGAACAGGATCGTCTCGGTCTTCGGCCCCAACGGCTGCGGCAAGTCCACGCTGATCAACATGATCGCGGGGTTGATCCCGATCGACGCGGGCGAGATCCTGTTCGACGGCAAGTCGCTCAAGGACACCAAGATCGGCTATGTCTTCCAGAACTACCGCGAAGCGATGTTCCCGTGGATGCGGACCATCGACAACATCGCCTATCCGCTGAAGCTCGAAGGCCGCTCGAAGGTGGAAGTCGACCGCCGCATGCAGGAGCTCGTGGCCTCGTTCGACGTCAAGTTCGACCTCAATCGCTATCCCTACGAGCTTTCGGGCGGGCAGCAGCAGACGGCCTCGATCATGCGGGCGCTGGCGCCGAACCCGGAGGTGCTGTTCCTCGACGAGCCGTTTTCCGCGCTCGACTTCGAGATGACGCTCTTCATCCGCGAGAAGCTGCAGGAAGTCTTCATGCAGACCGGCACCACGATGCTGCTGGTGTCGCACGATCTCGAGGAAGCGGTGTACCTCGCGGACCAGGTGCTGCTGCTGACGAAGCGGCCGACGAAGGTCGCGGAGATCCTCGACTACCGGGACGAGCGGCCGCGCACGCTTGAAACCTTGAGCTCGGCGAGCTTCGTCGCCATGAAGAAGCTGAGCCTGGAGATCTTCCAGCGCGAAGTGCGTCGATGACAGGAGCCGCCATGACGCCTGTTCAGATCGAGACGTACGTCGATGCCGCAGCCGCGGCGCTTGGCTTGCGGCTGCGGCCCAACCATCGGGCGGGTGTCGTTCGCTACTTCGCGCTCGCGGCGGAGTTCGCTGCAGTTGTCGAAGCGGTGCCGCTGGAGCCGCATGACGAGCCCGCAGTGAACTTCTCGCCTGTCGCGCCGAGGGAGAAAGAGCAATGAAGGCCGCCGAGATCGTGCTCAAGGACGCCACGACGATGGCCCAGGCCGTGCGCTCGGGCGTGGTGCGTGCCAGCGATCTCGTGCAGGCGAGCCTTGATCGCATCGCCGCCACCGACGTGCGCGTGAACGCGTTCACCGACGTGGTCCGCGAGCGCGCATTGCGGCGCGCGGCGCAAATCGACGAATCGCTCGCTTCGGACCGGAGCGAGCGTACGCGCGAACTGCCGCTGCTGGGCGTGCCCTTCGCGGTGAAGAACCTCTTCGACATCGCCGGCCTGCCGACGCTCGCGGGATCGAAGATCGAGCGGGAGGCCACGCCGGCACGCAGCGATGCAACGCTCGTGCGCCGGCTGGAAAGCGCCGGCGCGGTGCTGGTCGGCGCGCTCAACATGGACGAGTACGCCTACGGCTTCACGACCGAGAACAGTCACGTCGGCGCGGCGCACAACCCGCACGACCTCTCGCGCATCGCCGGCGGATCGTCCGGCGGCTCCGGCGCCGCGGTGGCGGCGGGGCAGGTGCCGATCACGCTCGGGTCGGACACCAATGGATCGATCCGCGTGCCCGCATCGCTGTGTGGCGTGTTCGGGCTCAAGCCGACCTTCGGGAGACTGCCGCGCACGGGCAGCTATCCCTTCGTGTCGAGCCTCGATCATCTCGGGCCGTTCGCGCGCTCGGTTCGTGACCTGGCTGCCGCCTACGACGCGATGCAAGGCCCCGAGACACTGGGGCCGCGCGATCCCGGGTGCGCTCAGCGGACCATCGAGCTGGCATCGCCGGCACTGGGCCACGGCCTGCACGGGCTGCGGATCGGCGTGCTCGGCGGCTGGTTCCGCGAACGCGCGCAGCCCGAGGCGATCACCGCGGTCGATGCCGTCGCACAGGCGCTGGGTGCGAATCACACGGTGGAACTGCCGATGGTCGAGGCGGGACGCGCGGCGGCATTCCTCATCACCAATGCCGAAGGTGCAGCACTGCATCTGCCGGACCTGCGCACCCGTGCACAGGACTTCGAACCGCTGTCGCGCGATCGCTTTCTCGCGGGCGCGCTGCTGCCGGCCGCGTGGGTCGCGCGTGCGCAGCGTGTGCGGCGGCTCTATGCGGAGCAGGTCGCACGCCTTCTGGATCGCTTCGACATCCTGCTGGCGCCCGCGACACCCTGCGCCGCGACGCCGATCGGCGCCGAATGGTTCGAGCTCAACGGCCAGCGGCTGCCAGTGCGCCCCAACATGGGCGTGCTGACGCAGCCGATCTCGTGCATCGGACTGCCGGTGTGCGCGGTGCCGGTGTGGGGCGCGCATCCCAGCCTGCCGATCGGCGTGCAGGTGATCGCTGCGCCGTGGCGCGAAGACCTGGTGCTGCGCGTTGCCGCAATGCTCGAATCGGCGGGTGTTGCGCAGGCGCCAGTCGCACCGCTTTGAAGGCCCGAACGATGACACCCCTGATCAATCTCCCCGAGGTCGTGGCCGAGGTCACCGCCGCCTTCGATCGCTACGAAGACGCGCTGGTGAACAACAAGGTCGATGTGCTCGACGGGCTGTTCTGGGACAGCCCGCACACGTTGCGCTACGGCGCGACCGAAAACCTCTATGGCTATGCCGAGATCCAGGCGTTCCGCGCCGCACGTCCGGCGCAGGGCCTCGCGCGCGAGATCCTGCGCACCGTGATCACCACCTATGGCCTCGACTTCGCGACCGCCAACATCGAATTCCGTCGCGAGGGAAGCACAAGGACGGGGCGTCAGAGCCAGACATGGATGCGCACCGCCCAAGGCTGGCGCGTGGTGGCCGCGCACGTGAGCCTTCTGGGCTGATTCCGGTCCCATTTCGGTTCGTTTCCGCTGGTACGGTTTATGCACACCAACTTGTATCCAAGTTAGGCCTCGACGCCACTCCGCCCCCTCACTTCCAGGAGCCTGCACCATGAGCCAGTTCAATCGTCGCGATTCCCTCAAGTCCCTTGCAGCACTTGCGTCGGCGACGACGCTCGGCGGCTGGAGTGCGCTCGCCAGCGCGCAGAAGCCGATGACCGTCGGCGTGATCTACGTCGGCCCGCGTGACGACTACGGCTACAACCAGGCGCATGCGCAGGCGGCCGCCGAGCTCAAGAAGATGCCCGGCATCAAGGTGGTCGAGGAAGAGAACGTGCCCGAGACCGCCGCCGTGCAGAAGACGATGACCGGCATGATCGCGCAGGACGGCGCGTCGCTGCTCTTCCCGACCTCCTTCGGCTACTTCGACCCGCACATCCTCGCGGTCGCGCCGAAGAACCCCGATGTGCGCTTCTCGCACTGCGGCGGCCTCTGGACCGAGGGCAAGCACCCGAAGAACGTCGGCAGCTTCTTCGGCTACATCGACGAGTGCCAGTACCTCAACGGCGTGGTCGCGGGCCACATGACCAAGAGCAACAAGATCGCCTTCGTCGCCGCCAAGCCGATCCCGCAGGTGCTGCGCAACATCAACGCCTTCACGATGGGCGCGCGCTCGGTCAAGCCGAACATTACCTGCAGCGTGATCTTCACCGGGGACTGGTCGATGGCCGTGAAGGAAGCGGAAGCGACCAACAGCCTCGCGGACCAGGGTTGCGATGTGTTCACGATGCACGTCGACGGCCCGAAGGTGGTGGTCGAGACCGCAGCCAAGCGCGGGAAGATGGTCTGCGGCTACCACGCGAGCCAGGCCAAGCTGGCGCCCGCCGCCTACCTGACCGGCGCCGAATGGAACTGGCTCACTGCCTACAAGACGATCATCGATGCGGCGCAGACCGGCAAGCCGCATCCCAACTTCCTGCGCGGCGGGCTGAAAGAGGGCTACGTGAAGATGTCGCCCTACGGTTCGATGGTGACGGATGCCGCGAAGAAGAACGCCGACGACATCAAGGCCAAGATGCTCGCGGGCAGCTTCGACATCTTCCAGGGGCCGCTCAAGGACAACAAGGGCAATGTCGTGATCGCGGCCGGCAAGACGCTGAAGCAGACCGATCTCGAACTGGAGAAGATGAACTACCTCGTCGAAGGCGTCGTCGGCTCGGTCGGCTAAGGCGCACAACTCCAGCACCGCGAGCCGACGATGCCCAGCGCATTGAAAGAGATCGCCCTGCCGGTGTTCGCCATCGCGGCGGCGCTGCTGCTGTTCGGCGTGTTCGTCTGGTTCGCCGGCGTCAGCCCGGTGGATGTGTGGGTCATCCTCTTCAAGGGCGCGTTCGGCGACTGGTTCTCGTGGCAGAACACGTTGCAGCGCTCGGCGCCGTTGATGCTCACCGCGCTGTGCGTCGCGATTCCGGCGCGCGCAGGGCTGGTCATCATCGGCGGCGAGGGCGCGCTGGTGCTCGGCGGGTTGGCCTGCGCTGCCTTGCCCTACGTGATGCCGCTGCCCGCCAATGTCGCCGGGACTTTCGCGCTGTGCGTCGCGGGTGCGATCGCCGGTGCTGCATGGATTGCACTCGCCGGCTGGCTGCGCCAGTACCGCGGCATCAACGAGACCATCAGCAGCCTGCTGCTTGCGTACGTGGCGATCGGCTTCTTCAAGCACTTCGTCGAGGGCGCGCTGCGCGATCCCGCGAGCCTCAACAAGCCGGCGACGCGATCGCTGGCGGAGGGCCTCGGGATCGGCGGCATCGGCGGCTCGGATGTGCATTGGGGGCTGGTGATCGGCATCGTCGCCTGCCTCGCCTCGGGTCTGTGGCTGCGATTCACCGCCTCGGGCTTCTCCGTGCGTGTGGTCGGCGGCAATCCGCGCACCGCGCAACTCGTCGGATTGCCGGCCAATCGACTGATCCTTGCGGCATGCGGCCTCGGCGGCGCGTGCGCCGGCGTGGCGGGCGCGGTCGAAGTGGCCGCAGTGCACACCAATGCGAATGCTTCGTTGATCGCCGGCTACGGCTATGCGGGCATCCTCGTTTCGTTCATCGCGCGGCACAACCCGGTGGCCATCATCCCGGTGGCGATCCTGTTCGGCGGATTCGGTGCGGCAGGCAGCCTGCTGCAGCGGCGGCTCGGATTGCCGGATGCCTCGGTTCTGGTGCTGCAGGGCATCGCCTTCGTGCTGATCCTTGCGAGCGAAGGCCTGCGCATGGTCGACTGGAAGGCGTTGCTGAAGAATCGCGCGCCCGTTGCGCCGCGCAGTCCCGTGATTGCGACGGAGGCCACGCCATGACCGCCGATCAGTGGGTGGCGCTGTTCGCGGCGATCGTCGGCGGCGCGTTGCGCGTCGGCGCGCCCTTCCTGTTCGTGAGCCTGGGCGAGTGCCTCACCGAGAAATCGGGCCGCATCAACCTGGGTCTCGAAGGCGTTCTGGTGCTTTCGGCGATGGCCTCGTTCGGGGGCGCGTGGCTCACCGATTCCGCATGGCTCGGCGCGCTGTTGGGCGCGATCGTCGGTGCGATGCTCGCCCTGTTGCATGGCCTGCTGTGTTCCCTCGACCGCGTGAACGACGTCGCGACCGGCATCGCGCTGATGCTGCTGGGCACCGGCCTCGCGTTCTATCTCGGCAAGCCGCTGATCCAGCCGCAGGCGCCACAGCTCCCGGCCATTCCGCTGGGCAACTGGAGCGACAACCCGGTCATCCGCTCGGCGCTTCAGGTCAATGCGCTGGTGCCGGTGGGCATCGCCCTCGCGGTGCTGCTGTGGTGGGGCTTTGCGCGCACGCGCATCGGGTTGCTCGTGCGCATGGCGGGCGATTCGGCGAACGCGACGCGCGCGCTGGGCTACTCGGTCTCCGGGCTGCGCATCGCGGCGACCACGGCGGGCGGGTTCATCGCGGGGCTCGGCGGTGCATCGCTCACGCTCTTCTATCCGGGGAGCTGGAACGAAGGCATCTCCAGCGGACAGGGCCTGATCGCGGTGGCGCTGGTGATCTTCGCGCGCTGGAGCCCGCTGCGATGCATCGGCGCGGCGCTGCTCTTCGGCGGCGCGGGCGCGATCGGGCCGGCGCTGCAATCGATCGGGGTGGGCTGGGGCTATCACCTCTTCAACACGGTGCCCTACGTGCTGACGCTCGTGATCCTCGTGCTGACCTGCAAGCCGGGCAAGGTGGCGGTCGGCAGTCCCGGCGAGTTGTCTTCCACACGATGAACGCCATGAACTCCACCCACGTCGCGGCGAACCCGTACCTGTGGCCCTACGACGGCGCGCTGCGGCCGGACAACACCGCGCTGATCGTGATCGACATGCAGACCGACTTCTGCGGCAAGGGCGGCTATGTCGACGTGATGGGCTACGACCTCTCGCTGGTGCAGGCGCCGATCGAGCCGATCCGCCGCACGCTCGCGCGCATGCGGGCGCTGGGCTTCCACATCATCCATACGCGCGAAGGGCATCGCCCCGATCTCGCCGACCTGCCCGCCAACAAGCGCTGGCGTTCGCGGCAGATCGGCGCGAACGGCGTGGGCATCGGCGATGACGGCCCTTGTGGCCGCATCCTGGTGCGCGGCGAGCCGGGGTGGGAGATCATCCCCGCGCTCGCGCCGATCGACGGCGAAGTGGTCATCGACAAACCCGGCAAGGGCTCGTTCTACGCGACCGACCTCGAACTGGTGCTGCGCACGCGCGGTATCGAGAACCTGATCCTCGCCGGCATCACCACCGACGTGTGCGTGCACACCACCATGCGCGACGCGAACGACCGCGGCTTCGAATGCCTGCTGCTGTCGGACTGCACCGCCGCGACCGACCACGGCAACCATCTCGCGGCGCTCAAGATGATCACGATGCAGGGTGGCGTGTTCGGCGCGCACGCGACCTCGGGCGCGCTGCTCGAGACACTGGCGACGTTCTGAGAAAGGCTCCGGCACCATGATTGCGCCCGTCGATCCGATTCCTCCCGCCACCGGCGCGCTCGCGCTGGACACCTACGAGCTCACCAAGCGCTTCGGCAGCTTCACCGCGATGGACCGCGTGACGATGCGCGTCGAGCCCGGCACGGTGCATGCGCTGCTCGGCGAGAACGGCGCGGGCAAGAGCACGCTCGTCAAATGCGTCGCGGGCTACCAGCGCGCGGAGGAAGGCAGCATCCTCATCGACGGCCGCGAACAGGACATCGCCAACCCGATCGTCGCGCGCGCGCTCGGCATCGGCATGGTCTACCAGCACTTCACGCTCGCGCCGGGCATGACGGTGGCCGAGAACCTGCTCCTGGCCGGCGGCAAGACGCCGGCGCTGATCGACTGGAAGCGCAAGCGCGCCGAGTTGAAGGACTTCCTCGCGACCACGCCGTTCACGCTCGATCTGGACATGCGTCCCGCAGAGCTTGCGGCCGGCGAGAAGCAGAAGCTCGAACTGCTCAAGCAGCTCTACCTGAAGCCGCGCCTGCTGATCCTCGACGAGCCGACTTCGGTGCTGACGCCGCAGGAGGCCGACGAGGTGCTCGGCCATGTGCGCGAGTTCGCGCTGAGCGGCATGTGCACGGTGCTCATCATCACGCACAAGTTCCGCGAGGTGATGGCCTATGCCGACAGCGTGACGGTGCTGCGGCGCGGCAAGGCGGTGCATCACTGCAAGGTGCCGGACACGGATCCGGCACGGCTCGCGGCGGCCATGATGGGCGAGGGCGAAGCGCCGCCGCCCGAAGGCAACACGCCGCCGGCCTCGGGACGCGTCTTGCATGTGGTGACGCCGACCCGCGCAGACGCGCGCGTCGCGCTGAAGGTGGAGCACCTGCGCGCGCAAGGCGACCGAGGCACGCTCGCGGTGCACGACCTCAGCCTGGAGGTGCGCAGCGGCGAAATCCTCGGCATCGCCGGGGTGTCGGGCAATGGCCAGCGTGAGTTGGTCGAGGCGCTGGTGGGCCAGCGTCCGCGTCTGGGCGGGCAGGTCACGGTGATGGGCGAGCCCTACGGCGCGCGGCGCGAGGAGAACCGTCGGTTGAAGGTGCGCAGCCTTCCGGAAGAGCCGCTGCGCAATGCCTGCGTGGGCGATCTCAGCGTGTCGGAGAACATGGCGCTGCGCGACTTCGACCAGCCGCCGCTGGCCTGGAAGGCGACCGGCGCGGACGTGCTCAACTTTCCGGTCTGGCGCAGCCGTGCGCGCGACTGGATTGCGGAATACGGCGTCAAGACGCAGGGCGAGGGCGCGCCGATCCGCAGCCTGTCCGGTGGCAACGTGCAACGTGCGGTGCTCGCGCGGGAGCTTGCGGGCGACATCAATGTGCTGATCGCGGCCAACCCGGTGTTCGGGCTGGACTTCGCGGCGGTCGCCGAAATCCACGGCCGGATCAAGCAAGTTCGCGCACGCGGCGGTGGTGTGCTGCTCATCAGCGAGGACCTCGATGAGCTGCTTGAGATGGCCGATCGCATCGTCGTGATGAGCGAGGGCCGTGTGGTCTTCGAAACACCGGCCGCCACTGCCGAGCGCCATGTGCTCGGTGCGCACATGGGTGGCGGGGACCATCACCAGGCGGCCGCGTGACCATTCGGACATCGCCATGAAGATCGACGCCAATCCGTTCGCCTACGAATTCGACCTCGCGAAGACCGCGCTCGTGCTCATCGACATGCAGCGCGATTTCATCGAGCCCGGTGGCTTCGGCGAAACGCTGGGCAACGATGTGTCGCTGCTCGAAGCCATCGTGCCCGCGACGCGCCGGGCGCTCCAGGCGTGGCGCGAGGCCGGCGGACTGGTCGTGCACACGCGCGAGGCGCACAAGCCCGATCTGTCGGACTGCCCGCCTGCCAAGCGCAATCGCGGCAACCCGACCTTGCGCATTGGCGACCCGGGGCCGATGGGCCGCATCCTCGTGATGGGCGAGCCGGGCAACCAGATCATCGACGCGCTCGCGCCGGTCGAAGGCGAAATCGTCGTCGACAAGCCCGGCAAGGGCGCCTTCTACGCCACCGGCCTGCACGAGATGCTCAAGCGGCGCGGCATCACGCACCTGCTCTTTGGCGGCGTGACCACCGAGGTCTGCGTGCAGACCAGCATGCGCGAAGCCAACGACCGCGGCTACGACTGTCTGTTGCTCGAGGACTGCACCGAAAGCTATTTCCCCGCCTTCAAGGCGGCGGCCATCGACATGATTCGCGCCCAGGGCGCGATCGTCGGCTGGACCGCCCGCAGCGAGGCACTGCTCGGCGCGCTCGGCAAGCACTAACATCCGATTTGTGTCGAACGTTCGATCTCCTTCCGACCCCGCCGCCACCTCGTCGCAGGACGTGGCCTTTCGCACACGCGCGGACCAGGTCTATGCGCAGCTCAAGCGCGACGTGGCGGAGTTCAGCCTGGTCCCGGGCGACCGCTTCACCGAGAACGAGATCAGCGAGCGCCTGGGTGTCTCGCGCACGCCGGTTCGGCAGGCGCTCTTCCGGCTCCAGCAGGAGGGCTTCGTCGAGGTGCTCTTCCGTAGCGGCTGGCGCGTGCTGCCCTTCGACTTCGACCAGTTCGAGCAGCTTTACGACCTGCGCATGGTGCTGGAGACCACGGCGGTGCACCGGCTGTGCGAAAGCGACCATCGCGTGGACCGCAGCCTGCTCGACAGTCTTGCCGAGATCTGGCTGGTGCCGGTCGCGCAACGCAATGCGGACACGGTGCAGGTCGCGCAATGGGACGAGGCGTTCCACTGCGCGCTCGTCGAAGCCGCCGGCAATGCCGAGATGGCGCGCGTGCACCGCGACGTGACCGACCGCATCCGCATCATCCGCCGGCTCGACTTCACCAAGCAGCCGCGCATCGACGCGACCTACGACGAGCACGCGAAGATCCTGAAGGCGATCCGCGCGAATCGGGGCGATCAGGCGGCGATGCTGCTGCGCGCGCACATCGAGACGAGCCAGGCCGAGGTCCGCAAGATCACGCTGCACCAGGTGCACCTGGCGCGGCACGCGGGCCGCGCGCGCCGCCCCGGCCGCTGAGCGATCCCGCGCGCCGCACGATCCGACGACCAAGCCGGTGAACCCCGCGGAACCGGCTCAGCCGGGCCGCTGGGGGTGAGCTTTATTCAGCGGTAATTCCGCCGCGCTGCACCACGTCGGCCCAGCGCTTTTCGTCCTTCGCGACGAGCGCGCCGAATTCCTCGGGCGTCGACGCGGCGGGCACCATGCCCTGCGCTTCGAAGGCGGTCGCGACTTCAGGCTGCTTGAGGATCGTGCCGATCTCCTTATTGAGTCGCGCGACGACCGCGGGCGGGGTGCCCTTCGGCGCAAGCACGCCGTACCACATGTCGACGTTGCCGCCCTGGATGCCGGCCTCGGCCAGCGTCGGCACATTCGGCAACTGCGGCAGGCGCTTGTCGCTGCCGGTGGCGATCGCCTTGAGCTTGCCGGCCAGGATGTGCTGCAGCGCCACGTGCACCGGCAGGAACATGTAGTCGATGCGGCCGCCGAGCAGGTCGGTCACCGCGCCGGCCGTGCCCTTGTAGGGCACGTGCAGCATCTCGGTGCCGGTGTTCTGCATCAAGAGCGACATCGCGAGATGGTGTGGCGTACCCACGCCCGGCGTCGCGTACGTCAGCTTGCCCGGCGCTGCCTTGGCGGCGGCCACCATTTGCTGCACGGTCGTCGTCTTCTGGACATTCGGATTGGTCACCAGCAGCAGCGTGCCCCACGAGGTGAGCGACACCGGCGTGAAGTCCGCCACCGGGTCGTAGGCGAGCGACTTGTAGAGGCTCTTGTTCATCACCAGCGTGTTGACCTGGACCATCAGCGTGTAGCCGTCGGGCTTGGCACGCGCAACCTTCTCGCTGCCGATGTTTCCGCTCGCGCCGGCGATGTTCTCGACGATCACCGGCTGGCCCAGTGCGGCCGGCAGCCGCACCGACAACTGCCGCGCGATCAGGTCGATGCCGGTGCCGGGCGTGTAGGGAACGACCAGCGTGATGGGCTGGTCCGGCCATGCATGAGCGGCCATGGCGTTGGCGGCCAGCAGCATGGCGCCGAGGAATCTCGTGAGTTTGCGCATCGATGTCTCCGTCGTCGTTCGTTGTCGTGGATTCACAGGTAAGAAGGCCGGGACTTCAGTGCGGCCGGGTCGTAGCCGGCCACGCGCTTGTAGTTGTCCGAGATGGCCTGCAGTTCGGCCTGCGTGACGAAGTCCTCGAGCCGCTCGAAGCGGCGGCCGCCGGAGCGCTCGAACACTTCTCGCAGGATCGTGTCGGGCGGGTTGGTGCGGTTGGTCAGCACCACGTTGGTGGTCGCCTTCACGCGCACGCTGTCGTAGTCCTCCAGTGCGGCATGGCCGACGCCGAGCCGGCGCAAGGCGCCCGCGAGATAGCGCGCGTCGATGATCGCCTGCCCCGCGCCGTTCGAGCCGCGCGGCACCATCGGGTGCGCCGCGTCGCCCAGGAGCGTGACGCGGCCGTGCGTCCACTTGGGCAGCGGGTCCTGGTCGACCATCGGGTA
Source organism: Variovorax sp. YR216 (assembly GCF_900107745.1). GTDB lineage: Bacteria > Pseudomonadota > Gammaproteobacteria > Burkholderiales > Burkholderiaceae_C > Variovorax. The sequence continues at coordinate 47,937 of NZ_FNRO01000029.1, forward strand.
TTCGAGGATCGAGTCCGACGAGCGGATCAGCGCCGGCACGTCGAGCCAATCGAAATGCCAGTTTTCGAAAGCGGGGAGGAAGTCCTCGAGCCGCCCGGGTCGGCTCCAGTCCTGCAGCGCGGGCTTCGGCGCGTGGATTTCGGCCACCCAGTTGATGAGCTGATTTCCCTCGGCGTCGACGTTGTCGCGGATCGGGTAGATCACCATCTTGCCTTGGTCGAGCCAGCCCGCGCGGACCATGCTTGCGCCGGAAAGGAAGGGTTTGTGCTTTGCAGTGCCGCGCCACATGTTGACGCCCGAGTAGCGCGGGGCGCCTTCGTTCGGGTAGAGCTGCTTGCGCAAGACCGAATGGATGCCGTCGGCCCCGACCGCGATGGTGGCGCGCACGCTCGGCAGCGGCGAGCCGTCGGGCGCGGTGAAGCGGGCGGTGACGCTCCTGTCGTCCTGATCCACGCCGGCGCAGCGGTGGCCGCAGACGACAGCATCCGCGCCGAGGCGCTCGCGGACTGCGTTGAGCAGCACCGTGTGCAGATCGCCGCGATGGATCGAGTACTGCGGCCAGTCGTAGCCCGCGTCGGTGCCCGCCGCCTCACGGAAGACGAGCTGGCCGTGGGAATTGAAGAAGATCGCTTCCTTCGTGCGAACGGCGATTGCGTCGAGCGCGGACATCAGACCGAGTTCGCTCAATTCGCGCACAGCGTGCGGCAGCAGGTTGATGCCCACGCCCAGCGGCTTCAGTTCCGCCACCGCTTCATAGATGCGGCATGGAATGCCCGCCTGGTGCAGGCTCAGCGCCAGCGTGAGTCCCCCGATGCCGGCGCCCAGCACGATGACTTCGGTCTCTTTGCTCATATCGATCTGCCTTGTCTCTGTCTTCGGTCAATAAGACAGCGGATTAAACCGATTCATCGATCATTTGAGAAATTTAGATGTCGTATGGATTTATCATGAATTGATATGAATCTGTCGACCCGACAGATGCGCGCCTTCCTCCATGTCGCGCGCATCGGCAACTTCACCCGTGCGGCTGAGCAGGCGCACATGACGCAGGCCGGCCTGAGCACGCTGGTGCGCGAGATGGAACGCCAGCTCGGTTGCCGACTCTTCGATCGCACGACGCGCGTGGTCAATCTCACCGCAGCCGGCCGGCGGTTGCTGCCGGTGGTGGAGCGCGTGGTGACCGACCTGGACGACGTGACCGCGCACCTCGGGGCCGAGGGCGACGCCGCGCGCCAGACGCTGCGCATTTCGGCGACGCCTCTGGTGTCGTCGCACCTGCTGCCTCAGGTGTTCCACCAGTTCCGGCAGAGCCACCCGGCGGTGAGCTTGAGGCTCTTCGATGCCGACCTGCGCGACGTGCAGGAGATGGTGGTCAACGGCGAGGCGGACATGGGCCTGGGCTTCTTCTTCAAGCCCGCACCGGGGCTGGATCGCGCGCCGGTCGGCCGGTTTCACCTCATGCGCGTGGCACCGGCGGGGCCGGATGAAGATGTGTCGAGCACGGGTTCCGTGCCCTGGTCGGTGCTGCGCTCCGAAGAACTGCTGGGCCTGCCGGCGAGCAATCCGATCCAGAAGGTCATCGACGGCCACTTGGCGACCATCGGCCGTGGGGATGCGCAGCGGCCGACTTTCAACTTCTTCGGCACCCTGATCTCGATGGTGGAATCGGGCTTCGGCACCGCCGTGATGCCGACCTTCGCGCTCTCGGCCTGCCGGCGGCATCGGGTGCGCACCGACGTGCTGGTCCGACCCAAGGTCGCGATGGACTTCTACCGCATCACCAAGCGCGGCGCGATGGAGTCGGAGGCGATGCAGGCGTTCGTCGAGACGCTGGCCGCGGCGCTGCCCGAGCTGTCGCGCTAGGGCTCAAAGCTTGAAGTCGTAGTCGACCGTGATCGGCGCGTGGTCGCTGAACTTGATCGTCTTGAAGATCGATTCGGTGCGCGCGAGCTTGGCGATTGCCGGCGTCGCGAGGTGATAGTCCAGACGCCACCCCACGTTGTTCGCGTAGGCCTGGCCGCGGTTGCTCCACCATGTGTAGGCCTCGCCGGTGGTCTCGGGCTTGAGCATGCGGTAGACATCGACGAGTCCAGCGCCTTCCGCGCCGGCGTCGAGCAGCCGGGTCATCCATGCGCGCTCTTCCGGCAGAAAGCCGCTGTTCTTCTGGTTGCCGCGCCAGTTCTTCAGGTCGATTTCCTTGTGCGCGATGTTGATGTCGCCGCAGAGGATGAATTCGCGCTCCTTCTTGAGCGTCAGCAAATGCGGGAAGAATCCCTTGAGAAAGCGGAACTTCGCCTCCTGCCGCTCCTCGCCGGAGGAGCCGCTCGGGAAGTAGCAGCTGATGACCGAGAGCTTGCGCCTGGGCGTGTCGAAGCGCAGCTCGAGGTAGCGGCCCTCGGCGTCGAATTCAGCATCGCCCCAGCCGACCACGATGTCGCTCGGCACGTGCTTGCTATACACCGCGGTGCCGGAGTAGCCTTTCTTTTCGGCGAAATGGAAGTGGCCCGTGAGGCCCGCCATTTCCTCGAAGCGGCCTTCGATGTCGCTGGCCTGGACGCGGGTTTCCTGCATGCAAATACAATCCGGCGCCAGTTCGGCCACCCAGTCGGCAACGCCCTTGGTGGCAGCCGATCGCAGGCCGTTGAGGTTGAGGCTGGTCAGTTTGAACACGAGGACATTCCCTATGGCTGGAGAGATTGGAGAGGGCGGCGCGCTCGCACAGGAGTTCGTGCAGTTCGCCCTGGATTCGGGGGTGCTGCGCTTCGGCGAGTTCAAGACCAAGGCCGGCCGGATGAGCCCCTATTTCTTCAATGCGGGCCTGTTCGACGACGGCGCCAAGATCGCGCGGCTCGCCGGATTCTATGCAGACCGCCTCATCGAAAGCGGCCTCGAATTCGACATGATCTTCGGCCCCGCCTACAAGGGCATCCCGCTGGGCGCGACCGTGGCGGCCGAGCTCGCGCGCCGCGGCCGCAACGTGCCGTTCGCCTACAACCGCAAGGAAGCCAAGGATCACGGCGAAGGCGGGACGCTGGTCGGCGCGCCGCTCAAGGGGCGGGTGCTCATCGTCGATGACGTGATGTCCGCCGGCACCGCGGTGCGCGAATCCATTGCCACCATCCGGAACGCCGGCGCCACGCCGCATGCGGTCGCGATCGCGCTGGACCGGCAGGAGAAGGCGACCGAAAACGGTGTCGACGTGGACCACAGTGCCGTGCAATATGTACGGAATCAGCTCGGGCTGCAGGTGGTGGCCATCGCGACGCTGGACGACTTGTTACAGTATCTGTCGGGCCGCGCAGACGGAGATCTGGGCGCCCACCGACAGGGAGTGTTGGCCTACCGGGCGCGCTACGGCGCGCGCTGATTCGACCTGCCCGAAGGGATGGACGTGGCGAGAACCCAGGCACTGTTGGCATTCATTGCGCTCTCGCTGGCTGGCGCCGGCGCGGCTCAGGCGCAGCAATCCGGTGCGGCTCGCCCATCCAGCAGCGGCAGCGGCGCCGGCATCTACAGCTGTGTCGATTCGAAAGGCCGGACGATCACCGCGGATCGACCGATCGCGGACTGCAACGACCGCGAGCAGCGCGAACTGAATCCGAGCGGCACCACGCGCCGCAAGATCGAACCTACCTACACCGCACGGGAGCAGGCAGAGCGCGAAGAGCGCGAGCGCCAGGCCCAGTTGCTGGCGGCGCGCCAGGTCGAGGAGCGCCGTCGCGAGCGCGCATTGCTGGTTCGCTACCCGAACGCTGCCGCACACGACAAGGAGCGCGCCGAGGCCCTGGTGCAGATCGACGCCGTGATCAACGCCGCCAGGAAGCGCCTGAGCGAGCTGGCCGAAGACCGCAAGCGCATCGACGACGAGCTCGAGTTCTACAAGAGCGACCCGAGCAAGGCGCCCGGTTCGATCCGCCGCAAGGCGGACGACAACGCGCGAAGCGTCGACGTGCAGAACCGCTTCATCGCGGAGCAGGACGAAGAAAAGAAGCGCGTCAACGCGCGCTTCGATGAGGAGCAGGCCCGACTGAAGCCGCTCTGGGCCGCGAACGCGGCCGCGCAGGCGCAGCGCTAACCCGCTGGGCGCGGGTCGCGCGAATCAGCCGAGCTTGGCTTTCAAGAGCGCATTGACCTGCGCCGGGTTGGCCTTGCCCTGGCTGGCCTTCATGACCTGACCGACCAGCGCGTTGAAGGCCTTGTCCTTGCCGGCGCGGTACTCGTCGATGTTCTTCTGGTTCGTGGCCAGGACGCCATCGATGATCTTCTCGAGCGCGCCGGTATCGCTCATCTGCTTCAGGCCCTTGGCTTCGATCACGCCGTCGACGTCCTGGCCTTCGCCGGTCCAGAGTGCGTCGAACACCTGCCGCGCGGCGTTGTTCGAGATGGTGCCGTCGCTGATGCGCGCGATGAGCTTCGCGAGCTGCGCGGCGCCGACCGGTGCTTCGGCGATGCCGATGTCCTGCAGGTTCAGCCGGCGTGCGATCTCGCCGGTGATCCAGTTGCTCGCCAGCTTGGGCGCCGCGCCGGCACTGACCGCGTCGTCGAAGTAGCGCGCGAGCGCGGGGCTTTGCGTGAGCTGCGTCGCGTCGTACTCGGACAGGCCATGCTGCTGAACGTAGCGCTCGGCCATCGCGCGCGGAAGCTCGGGCATCCCGGCGCGCACACGCTCGATCCATTCGGCCGCGATCGCCAGCGGCGGCAGGTCCGGGTCGGGGAAATAGCGGTAGTCGGCCGCGTCTTCCTTGGTGCGCATCGCGCGCGTCTCGCCGGTGTCCGGGTCGAACAGCACCGTGGCCTGCTGGATCTCGCGGCCTTCCTCCAATTCGTCGATCTGCCAGCGGATCTCGTAGTCGATCGCCTGCTGCATGAACTTGAAGCTGTTGAGGTTCTTGATCTCGCGCCGGGTGCCCAGCGGCCCGCCGGGCCTGCGCACCGACACGTTCGCGTCGCAGCGGAAGCTGCCTTCCTGCATGTTGCCGTCGCAGATGCCGATCCAGGTCACGATCTTGTGCAGTTCGCGCGCGTAGGCCACGGCTTCGGCGGTGGAGCGCATGTCGGGCTCGGTCACGATCTCGAGCAGCGGCGTGCCGGCGCGGTTCAGGTCGATGCCCGACTGTCCGACGAAGTCCTCGTGCAGCGACTTGCCGGCGTCTTCCTCGAGGTGCGCGCGCACCAGGCGCACCGTCTTCTTCTCTTCGCCGAGGTAGAAGCTCACCGAGCCGCCCTGCACGACGGGGATTTCGTACTGGCTGATCTGGTAGCCCTTCGGCAGGTCGGGGTAGAAGTAGTTCTTGCGCGCGAACACGCTGCGCGGCGCGATGTGCGAACCGAGCGCGAGGCCGAGCTTGATGGCGCGTTCGACCGCCCCCTTGTTCATCACGGGCAGGGTGCCGGGCAGCGCGAGATCCACGGCGCTGGCCTGCGTGTTCGGCTCGGCGCCGAAGGCGGTCGAGGCGCGGCTGAAGATCTTCGATGCGGTGGAAAGCTGCGCGTGCGTCTCGAAGCCGATGATGACTTCATAGCCGCGAACCAGGGGGCCCGTCGGGCGGCCGCTTTGCGCGGCTTCGAAAGTGTTGGTTTCGCTCATGTCAGTTCTTCGCCATCAAAAGCCGGCCGGCGTGCGCTGGTGCCAGTCGGTGGCTTGCTGGAAACGGTGCGCGGCGTTGAGCAGGCGCGACTCTTCGCAGTAGTTGCCGAGCAATTGCAGACCGACCGGCATGCCGCCGTCGAAGCCGGCGGGAATGCTCATGCCGGGCAGGCCGGCGAGCGAACCGGGCAGCGTGAAGATGTCGGCGAGGTAGTCGGCCACCGGATCGCCACCGTGTTCGCCGAGCTTCCAGGCGACGGTCGGCGCGGCTGGGCCGGCGATCAGGTCGCACTGCTTGAACGCCTGCTGGAAGTCGTCCGCGATCATCCGGCGCACCTTCTGCGCCTGCAGGTAGTAGGCGTCGTAGTAGCCATGCGAGAGCACGTAGGTGCCGATCATGATGCGGCGCTTGACCTCGTCGCCGAAGCCTTCCTCGCGCGTCTTGGCGTACATGTCGGCGAGGTCGCGATAGTCCTTGGCGCGATGGCCGAACTTGACGCCGTCGAAGCGGCTCAGGTTGCTCGACGCCTCGGCGGCCGCAATGATGTAGTAGACCGGGATCGACAGTTCGGTGCGCGGCAGGGTGATCTCGACGCGGCGGGCGCCGAGCTTTTCATATTCGGCGAGCGCGGCCTCGACGACGGCACGCACGCCGGGCGCGACGCCGTCACCGAGGAATTCCTTCGGCACGCCGATGCGCAGTCCTTCGAGCGAATCGCCGAGATGGCGCGAGAAATCTTCGGAGGGGCGGTCGAGCGAAGTCGAATCGCGGTCCGGATCCGGTCCGCACATGGCGGACAGCAGCAGGGCGCAGTCTTCGGCCGAGCGGGCCATCGGTCCAGCCTGGTCCAGGCTCGATGCGAAGGCGACCATGCCGTAGCGCGATGCGCGGCCGTAGGTCGGCTTGATGCCGGTCACGCCGCAGAACGAGGCCGGCTGGCGGATCGAGCCGCCCGTGTCGGTGCCGGTGGCGGCGGGCGCGAGGCGTGCGGCCACCGCCGCGGCGCTGCCGCCGGACGAGCCGCCGGGGATGCGGTCGCGATTCCACGGATTGCGAACGGGCACGGCCTTGTCGAAACCGACCGCGGGAACCGCGACGTTCTCGTTGGACGAGCCCATCGCGAATTCATCGCAGCTGAGCTTGCCGAGGGTCACCGCGCCGGCTTCGGCGAGCCGGCGAACCACGGTGGCGTCGAAGGGCGAGCGATAGCCGGCCAGGATCCGCGAACCGGCGCTGGTCGGCAGGCCGGTGGTGACGAAGATGTCCTTGTGGGCGATGGGCACGCCCGTCAGCGCCGGGGCGTTGCCGGCGGCGAGCTTTTCGTCGGCCGCACGGGCCTGGGCCAGGGTGAGTTCCTCGTCGACCGCGACGAAGGCGCCGAGGTCCTTGTGCTGGTCGATCCGGTCGAGCTGGTGCCGGGCGGCCTCGACGGCCGACACCTTGCGCCCCTGCAGCGCCTTGGCCAGCTCGGCCACGCCCATCTGATGGATTGCGGCGCTCATTCAATCACCTTCGGAACCAGGAACAGGCCGTTTTCGACGGCGGGCGCGCTGCGCTGGTTGGCTTCGCGGTTGTTGGGTTCGCTGACGACGTCTTCGGCGAGGCGAAGCGTCACGTCCTGGATCGTGGCGACCGGGTGGGCGAGCGGCTCGACGCCGGTGGTGTCGACCGCGCGCATGCGCTCGACGAGGTCGAAGAAGCCGTTGATCTGGCCGCGCAGGCGGTCGCTCTCTTCGGGCGCCAGCTGGAGCCGGGCGAGCGACGCGATGCGCGCAATATCGGAAGCAGTGAGGGACATCGGAAAAAGAAGGCTTGGCGAGCGTGAAAAACGCGGGGCGTCACGCCCTGAAAGGTGCGTCGAAACGCTGGAGCGTCAAGGGATTCGGTTATTATCCCGCCTTTGCCGCAACCCCCGCGAACGCGCCGGCATTTGCCGCAAAAACGTTCAATCCACCCCTGTCAAACGACCCAGCAAGAGGGCGACGGCCTGCCGACGCGCATGCCGTGCTCCAGAGGATTCCACAATGTTCGGAGCTTTTCGTCGGTACTTCTCGACCGACCTCGCGATCGACCTCGGCACCGCCAACACGCTCATTTTTGCCCGCAACAAAGGCATCGTCCTGGACGAGCCGTCGGTTGTCGCCATCCGGCATGAAGGCGGCCCCCACGGCAAGAAAGTGATCCAGGCGGTTGGCCGCGAAGCCAAGGCCATGCTCGGCAAGGTGCCCGGCAACATCGAGGCCATCCGACCGATGAAGGACGGCGTGATCGCCGACTTCGTGATCACCGAGCAGATGATCAAGCAGTTCATCAAGATGGTGCACCCGCGCTCGCTGCTCACGCCCAGCCCGCGCATCATCATCTGCGTGCCCTGCGGGTCGACCCAGGTCGAGCGCCGCGCGATCAAGGACGCGGCTGAAGCGGCTGGTGCCACGTCGGTCTACCTCATCGAGGAACCCATGGCCGCCGCGATCGGCGCCGGCCTGCCGGTGTCGGAAGCCAGCGGCTCGATGGTCGTCGACATCGGCGGCGGCACCACCGAAGTGGGCGTGATCTCGCTCGGCGGCATGGTCTACAAGGGCAGCGTGCGCGTCGGCGGCGACCGCTTCGACGAGGCCATCATCAACTACATCCGCCGCAACTACGGCATGCTGATCGGCGAGCCGACGGCCGAAGTCATCAAGAAGAGCATCGGTTCGGCCTTCCCCGGCTCCGAAGTCAAGGAAATGGAAGTCAAGGGCCGCAACCTCAGCGAAGGCGTGCCGCGCAGCTTCACGATCAGCAGCAACGAAGTGCTGGAAGCGCTGACCGATCCGCTGAACAACATCGTCTCCGCCGTGAAGAACGCGCTCGAACAGACGCCGCCCGAACTCGGCGCCGACATCGCCGAGCGCGGCATGATGCTCACCGGCGGCGGCGCGCTGCTGCGCGACCTCGACCGCCTGCTGGCCGAGGAAACCGGCCTGCCGGTGCTGGTGGCCGAAGACCCGCTGACCTGCGTGGTTCGTGGCTGCGGTATCGCTCTCGAGCGCATGGACCGGCTCGGAAGCATCTTCACGAGCGAATAATGCGCTTGATGCGCAAATGGCCGGCCCGCGTTTGCGCAGGGCCGGCTTTTTCAATTTAAAGTCCCTCCGCCATGCCGCTCGGCACGCTCGATCGCACTGCGCCACCCCTGTTCAACCAGGGGCCTTCGGCGCTCAGCAAGCTGATCTTCTTCAGCGCGCTCGCGCTGTTCCTGATGGTGGCCGATGCGCGGTTCAACATCGTGCAGCCGGTGCGTCTGGCGGTCGGCACGGTGCTCTATCCGATCCAGTGGCTCGCGCTGAAACCCGTCCAACTGGTGGCGGGCGGTAGCCGCTATCTCGAAGACCTGCAGGCCGCGCAGGCCAGGGAAGCCGAGGCGCGCAAGGCCTTGGCGCTGCAGTCGGAACGCGCCAGCCAGGCCGACCTGCTCGCGCAGGAAAACGCGCGGCTGCGCTCGATGCTCGAACTGCGCCAGGTGACGCAGACGCCGGGCCGGGTGGCCGAGGTGCTCTACGACACGTCCGACCCGTACACCCGCAAGGTGGTGATCGACCAGGGGCTGACGCATGGCATCGCGGCAGGGTCGCCGGTGATCGACGAGAACGGCGTGCTCGGGCAAGTCACACAGGTGCAACCTTTCACGAGCGAAATCACGCTGGTGATCGATCGCGATCTCGCCATCCCAGTGCAGAACACGCGGACCGGCGCGCGCAGCGTGGCTTTCGGCGACGCCAGCGCCCACGGCGGTGGGCTCGAACTGCGCTTCATGGGCGCCAACTCGGATGTGCAGGAAGGCGACATGCTGACCACCAGCGGGGTCGACGGCGTCTACCCGCCGGGGCTGCCGGTCGCGAAGATCGACCGCATCGAACGCCGGGCCGATTCCGCCTTCGCCCGCATCCACCTGGTGCCGATGGGGCGTGTGAATTCCGCGCGGTACGTGCTGGTGCTGGCGCCGACGGGTACGCCGCCCGTGCCGAAGCCCGCGCCGGTCGCGCCGGCGGCGAGCGCCTCGGGCAAGAAGAAGGGCGAGAAGTCCGACAAGCCGGGGGCCAAGGCCGACAAATCGGACAAGTCCGACAAGGCCGACAAGAAGGAGAAGCGCACGCCATGATCATGCGTCCCGGCCAGCAGCAGCTCTTGCTGCCCGTCAGCCCGCTGTTCATGTGGGCCAGCCTGATCGTCGCCCTGTTGATCAACATGGTGCCGATCGGCCGGGTGGCGTGGACGCCGGATCTTCTGGCACTGGTGATCGTGTTCTGGAGCGTGCATCAGCCTGCGCGCATCGGGATCGGGGCCGCCTTCGTCTTCGGGCTGCTGATGGATGTGCATCAAGCCGCGATGCTGGGGCAGCATGCGCTGTCCTATACGACGCTGGGCTTCTTCGCGATCATGATCCACCGCCGGCTGCTGTGGTTCCCGGTGGCGTCGCAGGCGCTGCAGGTGCTTCCGCTGTTCGCGGTGTCGCACCTGATCGAACTGGCGATCCGGATGATTGGCGGCGGGGCGTTCCCGGGCTGGACGCTGCTCATCGCGCCGTTGATCGAATCCGCGTTGTGGCCGCTGGTCAGTGTGCTGTTGTTGGCACCTCAGCGCCGGGCGCCGGAACCCGATGCCAATCGGCCACTCTGATGTTGCTCGCCCCCAGGCTGCGCGCACTGCGTGTCGCTTCGCCAACCCCCTACCGGGGGCAGCACCGGCGGCCCGGCAAAGCCGGTTCCGCGGTGCTCCCCGCCTTGTTCCGGGGCCTTCAAGCCGGATGGTGAGTATTTGCTTTCGTTTTTCTTCCCGTTAAGCTGATCTGCTGTCATGACCGAGATTCGTAACGTCGCCGCCGACCTGTCGCGCTTCAAGCGCCGGGTGGTCGTGATCGCGCTCGTCGTGTTGGTGGCGTTCGGTCTCCTGGCGTCGCGGCTGGTGTATCTGCAGGTGGTGCGGCACGAGGACCTCGCCGAGCAGGCGGAGAGCAATCGCACCGCGATCGTGCCGGTGGTGCCGAACCGGGGGCTGATCGTCGATCGCAACGGGATCGTGCTGGCGTCCAATTACTCCGCCTACACGCTCGAGATCACGCCGTCGAAGGCGGGGAATCTCGAGGACACGATCGATGCGCTTTCCGAGGTCCTGGAGATTTCGCCGCGCGACCGCCGGCGCTTCAAGCGGCTGCGAGAGGACTCCCGCAGCTTCGATTCGGTGCCGATCCGCACCCGCCTGAGCGACGAGGAGGTCGCCCGGTTCGCCGCGCAGCGCTATCGCTTCCCGGGCGTCGAGATCAAGGCGCGGCTGTTCCGCAACTACCCGAACGGCGAACTCGCCAGCCATGTACTGGGTTACATCGGACGCATCAACCAGGCCGAAAAGGCGGCCATGGAAGACTGGGAAGACGAGGACCTCGCCAACTACAAGGGCACGGAATACATCGGCAAGCTCGGCATCGAGCAGAGCTACGAGAAGACCCTGCACGGCCAGACGGGCGTCGAGCAGATGGAAACCTCCGCCGGCGGCCGCGCGGTGCGGCGGCTCGCGGCGCATCCGGCCACGCCGGGCAACACCGTCATGCTGTCGGTCGACATCAAGCTGCAGAAGCTGGTCGAGGACATGTACGGCGATCGGCGCGGCGCGCTGGTGGCGATCGATCCCAAGACCGGCGAGATCCTGGCCTTCGTGAGCAAGCCGACCTTCGATCCGAACCTGTTCGTGGAAGGCATCGACGTCGAGAACTGGAAGGAACTCAGTGAGTCGATCAACAAGCCGCTGCTCAACCGGGCGCTGCGCGGCACCTACCCGCCGGGCTCGACCTACAAGCCCTTCATGGCGCTGGCCGCGCTTCAGACGGGCAAGCGCGGACCGAGCGTGGTGGTCAACGACCCGGGCTATTTCAACTTCGGCGGCCACCGCTTCGGCAGCCCCGAGGGCAACATCGGCGGCGTGGACATGCGGCGCTCGATCCAGCTGTCCAGCAACATCTACTACTACTCGCTGGCCAACGAGATGGGCGTGGACCTGATCCACGACTCGATGAAGCCGCTGGGCTTCGGCCAGATCACCGGCATCGACGTCGGCGGCGAGGTGCGCGGCGTGCTGCCGAGTACCGAGTGGAAGCGCAACACCTACAAGCGTCCCGAGCAGAAGAAGTGGTATGCCGGCGAAACCATCTCGCTGGGCATCGGACAGGGCTACAACGCCTTCACGATGCTGCAACTGGCGCATGCGACGTCGATCGTGGCCAATGGCGGCGTGAAGTTCAAGCCGCACCTGGCGCTGGCGGTCCGCGACACGGTGACCGGCGAGGTGAAGCCGATCGAGCAGGCGCCGGCACAGAATCTCAATATTCCGCCTGCGAACATCGGCGTGGTCCGCGACGGCCTGGTGGCAGTGGTCAACGCCGGCACCGCGCGCAGCGTCTTCGCCGGCGCGGGGTATCAGGCGGCGGGCAAGACCGGAACCGCGCAGGCGGTGGGCATGGCGGCGAACACCAAGTACAACGCCAAGGCGCTGGAGGAACACCAGCGCGACCACGCGCTTTTCATGGCCTTCGCGCCTGCCAACGACCCGAAGATCGCCGTGGCGCTCATCGTCGAGAACGCGGGCTGGGGCGCTGGCGCCGCCGCGCCGATCGCGCGTCGCGTGTTCGACTACTGGCTGCTGAACCAGTACCCGAGCGAGGCGGACATGGCCGCCATCCAGCAGGGCAAGGCCGCGGCGCCGATCGGCAAGCCGCGCGTCGCGAGCGAAGTGGCATGGCCGCCGTCGGGCACGCAGGCCGCGGCATCGACCGCCCCCTGATCCGCCAACTTCAGCGCAGGAAGGCGTCGTAGGCGGTCTTCAGGATCAGCGCGCCGACGACGAAGATGAACACCGTGCGCACGAAGCCCGCGCCGTGGCGGATCGCCACCCGGGCGCCGATCACCCCGCCCGCGACGTTCGCCACCGCCATCACCAGCCCGTAGTGCCACAGCACATGCCCCTTGAGGCCGAGCAGCAGCAGGGCGCCGAGGTTGGTCATGACATTGAGCAGCTTGGCCGACGCCGCGGCATTGAGAAAGTCGTAGCCCAGCCAGCGGACGAACAGGAACACGAAGAAGCTGCCCGTGCCGGGGCCGAAGAAGCCGTCGTAGATGCCGAGCGCGAAGCCGATCGCCGCAGTGGCCGCGAGCTCGGCACGGCCGTGGAAGCGCGGCTCGTGGTGCTTGCCCATGTCCTTGCGCGCGAGGGTGTAGAGCAGCAGCACGACCAGGATCACCGGCAGCAGCTTGCGGAGGAAGTCGCCGGGCACCACGGTCACGGCCCAGGCGCCCATCAACGAACCGAAGAATGCCAGCGCGGCCGCCGGGAGCAGCGTGCGCCAGCGCAGGCCGACGCGATAGTGGAACTGCACGGTGGCTGCCGCCGTGCCCCAGACCGAGGCGCTTTTGTTGGTGCCCAGCAGCGTCGCCGGGGCCACGCCGGGCAGCACGCTGAAGAGCGCGGGGACCAGGATCAGTCCGCCTCCCCCCACGATCGAATCAACGAATCCCGCGAACAGCGAGGCCAGGGTCAGCACGACGATTTCCATTTGCGGAGATTGTCGCCGCGAGGCGTGCTATCGATTTTGTAGCGCGGAGCCCATGAAGGGCGGGAATTTCCGACCGACGGGTCAAAAAAAAAGGCGCCGACCAGCGGCGCCTTGTTCAAAAAAACAGCATCTCGTCCGGATGCCTTGTGTCTAGTGTTCTGATTCTTCGAAGGTTTGTCTCCTCGGTCCCCCGCGCAGCGGGCAGGCCCGTTTGCGAGTGGCTGGACTTTATTCGGCGCACCGCCGCAGTGCATCGGGGATTACCCGCCAATTGGCCCGGATCGGCCCCAATCTGAAACAAGCGGCAACGCAAACGCGCTCAAACCCGCTCGGCAGTGGCTTCGCGGACCCACGCAGCAGCCTTCTCCGCCATCATTAGCGTGGGGCTGTTGGTGTTGCCGCTGGTGATCGTGGGCATGGCGCCGGCATCGACCACGCGCAGTCCATCGATGCCGCGTACGCGCAGGCGCGCATCGAGCACCGCCATCGGATCGTCGTCCCGGCCCATCTTCGTGGTGCCGACGGGATGGAAGATCGTGGTCGCGATGTCCCCTGCGAGACGCGCGAGCTCGTCGTCGCTCTGGTACTGCGGACCGGGCTTCCATTCCTCCGGGCTGTACCTGGCGAGCGCCGGCTGGGATGCGATGCGGCGCGTGACGCGCAGCGAGTCGGCGGCGACCTTGCGGTCCTCGTCCGTGCTGAGGTAGTTCGGCGCGATCGCGGGGGCATCCTCGAAGCGAGGGCTCTTGATGCGCACCGTGCCCCGGCTCGTCGGGTTCAGGTTGCACACGCTCGCGGTAAAGGCGGGGAAGCTGTGCAGCGGCTCGCCGAAGGCGTCGAGCGACAGCGGCTGCACGTGGTACTCGAGATTGGGCCATTCGTAGGCCGGCGAGCTGCGCGTGAATGCGCCGAGCTGCGAGGGCGCCATGCTCATCGGGCCGGTGCGCCGGAGCACGTATTCGAGCCCGATCTTCGCCTTGCCGTACAGCGACGACGCCAGCACATTGAGCGTCGGCGCGTCCTTGATCTTGTAGACCGCGCGGATCTGGAGATGGTCCTGCAGGTTCGCGCCGACCCCCGGCGCATCGCGCACCACGTCGATGCCGTGCTGTCGCAGCAGATCCGCCGGCCCGACGCCCGAGAGCTGCAGGATCTGCGGCGAACCGATGCTCCCGGCGCAGAGGATCGTCTCGCGCGTCGCATGCGCGATCACCATCTCGTGCCCGTCCCACACCTGCACGCCGGTGCAGCGATGGCTGCCGTCGGCATGCGAATCGAAGATCAGGCGAGACACCTGCGCGCCGGTCCAGAGCTCGAAGTTCGGGCGGCCGTAGCAGGTCGGTCGCAGGAAGGCCTTGGCGGTGTTCCAGCGCCAGCCGTCCTTCTGGTTGACCTGGAAGTAGCCCACGCCCTCGTTGCTGCCGCGGTTGAAGTCGGTGCTGCGCGGCACGCCCGCCTGCACCGCCGCATCGGCGAAGGCGTCGAGGATGTCCCAGCGCAGGCGCTGCTTGTCGACGCGCCATTCGCCACCGGCGCCGTGAAGCTCGTCGGCGCCGAGGTAGTAGTCCTCGTGCTTCTTGAAGGCAGGGAGCACGTTCGCCCAGCGCCATTGGTCGTCACCGGTGAGGCTCGCCCATTGGTCGTAGTCGCGCGACTGGCCGCGCATGTAGATCATCCCGTTGATGCTCGACGAGCCGCCGAGCGTCTTGCCGCGCGGATAGCGCAGGGTGCGGCCGTTGAGGCCCGCGTCCGGCTCGGTGTTGTAGAGCCAGTCGGTGCGCGGGTTGCCGATGCAGTAGAGATAGCCGACCGGGATGTGGATCCAGTGGTAGTCGTCCTTGCGGCCGGCTTCGATGAGCAGCACGCGCATCCGCTTGTCGGCGCTGAGCCGATTGGCCATGAGCGACCCGGCAGTGCCGGCGCCGATCACGATGTAGTCGAAGGTGGTGTCGGTCATGCGCTGTTTGTCTCTCGTTGTTCTAAGTCGTGGCCGGTTTCAACGCCGGCGAGCTTTCACTTCGCCGTTGGCATGACAAATTCGGCGCCCTTGCCGATGCTCTCGGGCCAGCGCTGCATGATGGACTTCTGCTTGGTGTAGAAGCGCACGCCTTCCTCGCCGTAGGCGTGCATGTCGCCGAAGAGCGACTTCTTCCAGCCGCCGAAGCCATGCCAGGCCATCGGCACGGGAATCGGCACGTTGATGCCCACCATGCCCACCTGGATGCGACGCGAGAACTCCCTCGCCACGTTGCCGTCGCGCGTGAAGCACGAGACGCCGTTGCCGAACTCGTGCGCGTTGATCAGGTCCACTGCCTCCTTCAGGTCATGCACCCGCACGCACGACAGCACCGGGCCGAAGATCTCTTCCTTGTAGATCCGCATCTCGGGCGTGACGTGGTCGAACAGCGTGCCGCCCATCCAGAAGCCGTTCCCGCAGTCCTGCCCCGCGGCCTTCGCGTCGAAATCGCGACCGTCGACCACCAGCTTCGCGCCTTCCTTCTCGCCCTGTGCGATGTAGCCGGTGATGCGGTCGTGCGCCGCGCGCGTGACGATCGGGCCCATCTCCGCGTCGAGCTCGGTGCCGTTCTTGACCTTGAGCGTCTTCGCGCGCTCGGCCAGCAGCGGCATGACCTTGTCGGCCACATCGCCCACCATCACCGCGACGCTGATCGCCATGCAGCGCTCGCCGGCCGATCCGTAGCCCGCGCCGATGAGCGCATCCACCGCCTGCTCGATGTCGGCATCGGGCATCACCACCATGTGGTT
>NZ_FNRO01000003.1 GCF_900107745.1 Variovorax sp. YR216
GACAAGGAAATGGTCATGCCCGGCGACAACGTGTCGATCACGGTCAAGCTGATCGCTCCGATCGCCATGGAAGAAGGTCTGCGCTTCGCGATCCGCGAAGGCGGCCGCACCGTGGGTTCGGGCGTCGTCGCCAAGATCCTCGACATCTGATTCGAACGCTAGCTAGGAAGGAATCAACATGGCCACCAAGCAAAAAATCCGCATCCGCCTGAAGGCGTTCGACTACAAGCTGATCGATCAATCGGCCGCCGAGATCGTCGATACCGCCAAGCGTACCGGCGCCATCGTCAAGGGCCCGGTGCCCCTGCCGACCCGCATGAAGCGTTTCGACATCCTGCGCTCGCCGCACGTCAACAAGACGAGCCGCGACCAGTTCGAGATCCGCACGCACCAGCGCCTGATGGACATCGTCGATCCGACGGACAAGACGGTGGACGCGCTCATGAAGCTCGACCTGCCGGCCGGCGTGGACGTCGAGATCAAGCTGCAGTAAGAGTTTTCCCGCAGCCATGAGAGCCCGTTCGCAGAAATGCGAGCGGGCTTTCTCTTTTGTGGGGCCGAATATGGCATCCTAGAAAGGCACGGCAACCGGCCGTCGAGATCCTCTAGGGGCGCAGGGATGAGTTACAGAACGTATTGGCAATTGGTCGTGGCGTCCGTGGCGTTGGTGCTTCTGGGGGGGTGCGGCGGAGGTGGCGGCGGCGGAGGTGGCGTCTTCCTGCCGACGGCGGTCAGCTCCGTCACGCTCAGTGGCACTGCGACGTATGACTCGGTTCCCAATGAAACCGGGGCGCTCGTCTATGCCGCGACGACATCCAAGCCGATCCGCGGCGCAGCGGTCGACGTCCTGAGCGGTTTGACGCTCGTGGCCTCGACGACGACTGACGCCAACGGTGCGTATTCAGTGACGGTGCCCCCGAGCACGGGCTTGATCGTGCGCGTGAAGGCGCAGATGTCGCAAAGCGGCGCCGGGCCCAGTTGGGACGTCACGGTCCGTGACAACACCAACTCGAATGCCATCTATGCGATGGAAACCCCGGCGTTTTCATCGGGCATCGCCGCATCTCTCACGAGAGACATCCATGCGCCGTCCGGATGGGGTGGATCGAGCTATGGATCAGCTCGCGTCGCCGGGCCGTTTGCACTCCTGGATACGGTCTACACGGCCCAGGCCAAGGTACTCTCGGTGGCGCCCTCGACCGCATTTCCGTCGCTGCGCGTCTTCTGGAGCGTGAACAACGTTCCGGGCGGGAGCAATCCGGCCGTCGGCCAGATCGGGACGACCTTCTTCAGCAACGCAAGCGACGGCCGTGCCATCTACGTGCTCGGCAAGGAAGGCGTGGACACCGATGAGTACGATGCTTCGGTGATCGCGCACGAGTGGGGTCACTACTACCAATCCGCATTCAGTCGCGACGATTCACCGGGAGGAAGTCATTCGATGAACGACCTCCTCGACCGGCGCGTCGCCTTCTCGGAGGGCTGGGGCAATGCATGGTCGGGGATCGCGCTCGAGCGAAGCAATTACACCGACTCAGTGGGCGCGGGGCAGGCATCGGGTTCGAACGTGAACCTGGCTGCCGGATTCAGTTCGGGCGCGGGCTGGTATCGCGAGGCTTCCATTCATTCGATCCTCTGGAATCTCAATAGCCAGATCGGATTCAAGGCGATCCACAACACGATGACCGGCTCGTTCAAGAGCGGGACCGCGGTGACGTCCATCCACCCCTTTGCGGCGGCCTTCTATGCGGTTGCCCCGGCAAACGCCTCGAACCTGAATGCCCTGCTGAGCGGCCAGTCGATCAGTCCCGTGGCGGATCCTTTCGGCGGATCGGAGACGAACAGTGGCGGCGTCTCCACCGCACTGCCGATGTACAACCAGGCAACGCCCGGTGCGTCCAATTCGGCTTGTGTGATCAATCAGGCCGGCACCGGGAACAAGCTCGGGAATTTCGCCTATCTGAGGTTCACCGTTCCCACTGGCGGCAACTACACCATCGCCGTCACTGGCACTTCGGCAACGGACCCGGATTTCGTGGTCTACCACGGTGGCCAGATTGCCGCGTCCGACGGACTGGGTTCCAGCGAAACGGCCGTTGTCGCCCTTCCGGCGGGCGAAAGCGTTCTAGTGATTACCGACTTCAACAACACTTCCCAGTCGACGGCGGCCTCGCCATCGGCGCAGACACCGACATGTTTTACCGTCACCATCCAATGATCGCGTCGGTTGCACGACAAAGCGCCCGCGCGTGCACGGCTGCGTTGCTGACGCTGGCGCTCCTTCCACTCACGAACGCCTGCGCCGATTCCGGCAAGACCGAGAAGAAGGCCGCCGGGCGCGCCGCCATGACAACTGCACCGATGAAGGCGAACGGCTCCGGCGTCGCGGTCAAGTATCGGGTCGAGGGAACGCCCCGGGTCGGTGCCGCCACGTCGGTCGTCCTGACCCTGGACGGCGTGACGGATCCGGCGGGCGCTTCGCTTCGTCTGCAGGCAGAGGGCGGCGTGGCGCTCGGGGCGACCGCGACAACGGTCGCGCTGCCGGCCGGGGCCGCTACGACTTTGACGATCGACGTGACGCCGACCGCGGAAGGCATCGGCTATGTCCATGTATTCACGACCCAGTACGGCGCGACCAGCGCGACGTCGATCCCTATCCAGGTGGGGAAGACCCCTGCGCAATCGCCCGCCAGTGATCTCAAGCAATCACCGGACGGCGAAAGAATCCGCTCGATGCAGGTGAAGTAGCGGCTCTCCTCGGGCTGCTGCGCGTAGTTGCAGAGACTGCATAGGCCGGGATATAATCGCCGGCTCTGCCTAAATTGCGCCTTGAGAGTCGCCTCGAAGGGGTCTCGAAAAGGGGATTTGCGCAGAACTTTATCAACCTTCTTTCGTACACCAAACGCTGTCGCCAATTGAAGTGGCAGCGGCGGAAGTTTTGGAGAAAACCAATGAGTCTGAGCAACTCCCTCGGGTTGCTGGGCCGCAAGGTGGGGATGATGCGTCTCTTCACCGATGACGGGGATGCAGTTCCCGTCACGGTGGTGGATGTGTCCAACAACCGCGTGACCCAGATCAAGTCCCAAGAGAACGATGGCTACGTCGCACTGCAAGTGACGTTCGGTTCGCGCAAGGCTTCGCGCGTGACCAAGCCCCAAGCCGGTCACCTCGCCAAGGCGGGCGTCGAAGCTGGCGAAATCGTCCGCGAATTCCGTGTGACGGCCGACGCCGCTGCCCAGCATCAGGCTGGCAGCGCCATCGCCGTGGGCAGCGTGTTCGCCGTGGGCCAGAAGGTCGATGTGCAAGGCACCTCGATCGGCAAGGGCTATGCCGGCACGATCAAGCGCCACAACATGGCTTCGCAGCGCGCGTCGCACGGTAACAGCCGTTCGCACAACGTTCCTGGCTCCATCGGCATGGCACAGGATCCGGGTCGCGTGTTTCCGGGCAAGCGCATGACGGGCCACCTGGGCGACGCCACCGTGACGACCCAGAACCTCGATGTGATCCGTATCGACGAAGCGCGTCAGTTGCTCCTGATCAAGGGTGCGATTCCGGGCTCGAAGGGTGGCTTTGTCACCGTGCGTCCGGCCATCAAGGCCAAGCCGCAAGCCGCAGAAGGAGCGAAGTAATGGAACTCGAACTCCTGAACGAACAAGGCCAGGCCGCGTCGAAGTACGACGCGCCGGAAACCGTGTTCGGCCGTGACTTCAACGAAGACCTGGTTCACCAGATCGTTGTTGCCTACCAGGCCAATGCACGTCAAGGCACGCGCGCCCAGAAGGACCGCGAGCAGGTCAAGCACTCGACCAAGAAGCCGTTCAAGCAAAAGGGAACGGGCCGCGCCCGTGCCGGTATGACTTCCTCGCCGCTGTGGCGTGGGGGCGGCCGCATCTTCCCGAACATGCCTGACGAAAACTTCACGCAGAAGATCAACAAGAAGATGTACCGCGCCGGCATGGCGTCGATCTTCTCGCAACTCGCTCGCGAAGGCCGTCTGGCTGTGGTCGATTCGATCAAGGTCGATTCGCACAAGACCAAGGCGCTGGCCGCCAAGTTCAAGGCGATGAATCTCGAGTCCGTGCTCGTGATCGCCGAGGAAGTCGACGAGAACCTGTACCTGGCATCGCGCAACCTGGTGAACGTGCTCGTGGTCGAGCCGCGTTACGCCGATCCGGTTTCGCTGGTCCACTACAAGAAGGTGCTGGTCACCAAGGGTGCCGTCGACAAGCTCAAGGAGATGTTCGCATGAGCCGCATGAACCCTACTCCCGCACAGCGTCAGTTCGACGAAGGTCGCCTGATGAACGTGCTGGTCGCCCCGATCGTGTCCGAAAAGGCCACGATGGTTGGCGAGAAATCGAACGCAGTCACCTTCAAGGTGCTGCAGGACGCCACCAAGCCTGAGATCAAGGCGGCTGTCGAACTGATGTTCAAGGTCGAAGTCCAGGGCGTGTCGGTGCTCAATACCAAGGGCAAGACCAAGCGCTTCGGCAAGTCCGTCGGCCGCCGCGACAACGTTCGCAAGGCCTATGTGACGCTGAAGGCCGGTCAAGAGCTCAACCTCGTCGGGGAAGGCGCTTAATCATGGCCGTCATCAAGCAGAAACCCACTTCGCCGGGCCAACGCGGCGCAGTGAAGATTTCGCGCGATCACCTCTACAAGGGTGCACCGCACGCGCCGCTGCTGGAATCGCAATTCCAGAAGGCCGGCCGCAACAATAACGGTCACATCACGACCCGTCACAAGGGCGGTGGCCACAAGCACCACTACCGCGTGGTGGACTTCGTGCGCAACAAGGACGGCATCCCGGCCAAGGTCGAACGCATCGAGTACGACCCGAATCGCACCGCCCACATCGCGCTGGTGTGCTACGCCGACGGCGAGCGCCGCTACATCATCGCCCCGCGCGGTCTGGAAGCCGGTGCCACGCTGCTGAGCGGTTCGGAAGCCCCGATCCGCGCCGGCAACACGCTGCCGATCCGCAACATTCCCGTGGGTTCGACGATCCACTGCATCGAGCTGCAGCCTGGCAAGGGCGCGCAGATCGCCCGCTCGGCCGGTACCTCGGCCACGCTGCTGGCCCGTGAAGGCGTCTACGCCCAGGTCCGCATGCGTTCGGGCGAAGTCCGCCGCGTGCACGTCGAGTGCCGCGCGACCATCGGTGAAGTCGCCAACGAAGAACACAGCCTGCGCCAGCTCGGCAAGGCCGGTGTGAAGCGCTGGATGGGCATCCGCCCGACCGTTCGCGGCGTGGTGATGAACCCGGTCGACCACCCGCACGGTGGTGGCGAAGGCAAGACCGGCGAAGGCCGCCATCCTGTCGACCCGTGGGGCAACCTGACCAAGGGTTATCGCACCCGTAACAACAAGCGCACGCAGGTCTTCATCGTGTCGCGTCGCAAGAAGTAAGGGATAGCAAATGACTCGCTCTCTCAAGAAGGGTCCGTTCGTCGACCACCACCTCGTGGCCAAGGCCGACAAGGCTGTGACGACCAAGGACAAGAAGCCGATCAAGACCTGGTCGCGTCGCTCGATGGTCCTGCCCGAGTTCATCGGCCTGACCATCGCCGTGCACAACGGCAAGCAGCACGTGCCTGTCTACATCACCGACCAGATGGTTGGCCACAAGCTCGGCGAATTTGCGCTCACGCGCACGTTCAAGGGGCACCCCGCGGACAAGAAAGTCCAGAAGAAGTAAGGAACGACCATGTCTGAAACACGTGCAGTCCTCCGCGGCGTCCGCCTTTCGGTCGATAAGGGCCGTCTGGTCGCCGACCTGATCCGCGGCAAGAAGGTCGATCAAGCGCTCAACATCCTGCAATTCACGCAGAAGAAGGCCGCTGTGATCGTCAAGAAGGTGCTCGAGTCGGCCATCGCCAACGCCGAGCACAACGACGGTGCCGACATCGACGAACTGAAGGTCAAGACCATCTACGTCGAGCAAGGCGCCACGCTCAAGCGCTTCACCGCGCGCGCCAAGGGTCGCGGCAATCGCATCAGCAAGCCCACGTGCCATGTGTACGTGACGGTTGGCAACTAACAGGCTGGCAGAAATATGGGACAGAAAATCCACCCAACCGGCTTCCGCCTCGCGGTCAGCCGTAACTGGTCCAGCCGCTGGTACGCAAGCAACCGCGACTTCGCCGGCATGCTGGCCGAAGACATCAAGGTGCGCGAGTACCTGAAGAAGAAGCTCAAGAACGCATCCGTTTCGCGCGTGCTGATCGAGCGTCCCGCCAAGAACGCCCGCATCACGATCTACTCGGCACGTCCGGGCGTCGTGATCGGCAAGAAGGGCGAAGACATCGAGAACCTCAAGCGTGAACTCGGTCGCCAGCTCGGCGTGCCGGTCGCGGTCAACATCGAAGAAGTGCGCAAGCCCGAAATCGATGCCCAATTGATCGCCGACAGCATCACGCAGCAGCTCGAGAAGCGGATCATGTTCCGCCGCGCCATGAAGCGTGCGATGCAGAACGCCATGCGTCTGGGTGCCCAGGGCATCAAGATCATGTCGGCCGGTCGCCTGAACGGCATCGAAATCGCGCGTACCGAGTGGTACCGCGAAGGTCGCGTGCCGCTTCACACGCTGCGCGCCGACATCGACTACGGCACCTCGGAAGCCAAGACCACCTACGGCGTCATCGGCGTCAAGGTCTGGGTCTACAAGGGCGACACGCTGGGTCGCAACGACCTGCCGGCCGTCGAAACGCCGCGTCCTGAAGAAGAGCGTCGCCCACGTGGCCCGCGTCGCGATGGCCGTCCTGGTGGCGACCGTCCCGGCTCTGACCGCCGTGGCCCGCGCGCCGGTGCCCGTGGCCCGATCGGTGGCAACACCGCTCCGGCCGATGGCAGCGACAAGCCCGCAGAAGCCGGCGGTGCAGACTCGAAACCCGCCGTTAAGCGCGTCCGCAAAGCCGCGCCCGCTGCAGCAGCGGACGGTGCCAAGACCGAGTGATCGGTCTTAGAACTACGGAGTAACAAACATGCTGCAACCTGCACGCAGAAAGTTCCGCAAGGAACAAAAGGGCCGCAACACCGGCATCGCGACCCGCGGCAACGCGGTTTCGTTCGGTGATTTCGGTCTGAAGTCGATCGACCGCGGCCGCCTGACGGCACGCCAGATCGAAGCCGCTCGTCGCGCGATCTCGCGTCACGTGAAGCGCGGTGGCCGCATCTGGATTCGTGTGTTCCCCGACAAGCCGATCTCCCACAAGCCCGCAGAAGTGCGGATGGGTAACGGCAAGGGCAACCCCGAGTACTACGTCGCCGAAATCCAGCCCGGCAAGGTGATCTACGAGATCGTCGGCGTTCCCGAAGAACTCGCTCGCGAGGCCTTCCGTCTGGCCGCTGCCAAGCTCCCGCTGCGCACGACCTTCGTCGCACGCCAGCTCGGCGCCTGATCGAGGAGAACACCATGGCAACACGTAAGAAGAAGGACGCCGCGGCAACCGCCAAGACGTCGAAGGCCGCTGAGCTGCGCAACAAGGATGTTGCCGGCCTGCAAGCCGAAATCAAGGATCTGCAGAAGGCCCATTTCGGCCTGCGCATGCAGAAGGCCACGCAACAACTGTCGAACGTCGCAACGCTGCGCGTCACCCGTCGTGACATCGCACGTGCGAAGACCATTCTTGCTCAGAAGCAGCAAGAAGCCGCCAAGTAAGGAGTGACCATGACGGAAGCTAAAAAGTCCCTCAAGCGCACCTTGATTGGCAAGGTGGTCAGCGACAAGCGCGCGAAGACCGTGACCGTTCTGGTCGAGCGTCGCGTGAAGCACGAGCTCTACGGCAAGATCGTCGCCAAGACGAGCAAGTACCACGCCCATGACGAAAAGGGCGAGTACAAGCTCGGCGACATCATCGAGATCACGGAAAGCCGTCCGATCTCGAAGACGAAGAACTGGGTTGTGACCCGCCTGGTCGAGAAGGCCGCCCTGGTCTGATCTCCGGCGAAGCAGCCAACGCAAAAGCGGCCCACAATGTGGGCCGTTTTTCTTTTTCAGGAGCACTTCACATGATCAAAGTTGGCGACACACTTCCTTCCGCAACGCTGCAGGAATACTCGGAAGTTGAAGGCGAGGGCTGCAGCATCGGCCCGAACCCCGTCGACGTGACCAAGGCAACGGCCGGCAAGACGATCGCGCTGTTCGCGCTTCCCGGCGCCTTCACGCCGACCTGCTCCGCCAAACATGTTCCCGGCTACGTCCAGCACTTCGACGATTTCAAGTCCGCCGGCGTGGACGAGATCTGGTGCGTCAGCGTGAACGACGCCTTCGTGATGGGCGCTTGGGCTCGCGATCAGAAGACCGCCGGCAAGGTTCGCATGCTGGCTGACGGCAGCGGCGTGTTCGCGAATGCCACCGGGCTGACGCTCGACCTGACTGCGCGCGGCATGGGTGTGCGCAGCAACCGTTACTCGATGCTGGTGAAGGATGGCAAGGTTGCTTCGCTCAATGTGGAGGCGCCTGGCAAGTTCGAGGTGAGCGACGCGGATACGCTGCTCGCTCAAGCAAAGGGCTGAGGCTGGGGGAGCGCTAAAGCTCTGCCTTGAGGTAGTGCGACCCGGCAATCGGGTTGTGGTAGTAGGGCGGCACTTCGACGAAGCCCAGGTCTTCGTAGAGTGCCCGCGCCGATTCCATGTCGTCGAGCGTGTCGAGCAGCACGCACGCATACCCGGCGCCGCGCGCCGCATCCAGGATGGCCTCGGCCAACTGCCGCCCCAGTCCGATACCGCGGAATTCGGGCCGCACATACAGGCGCTTCATTTCCGCGGCGTTGGTGTAGTCGGCCGAATCCAGCGGGCGCAGCGCACAGCAGCCCGCGACATGTGCAAGGCCGCCATTGGCCCGTTGCAGCGGCTGAGCGTTGACCGGCACGGCCGTGTCCGCGGTGCTGACCAGCGCCAGCAGCAGCGCGCCCCGCGGTTCAGCGTATTCGCCCGGGAGGGCCGCCAGTTCTTCCTCGAAATGCTGAAAGCCGAGATCGATTCCCAGTGAGGCTGCGTAGTCACGGAGGATGGCGCGGGTGGCGTCAAGCTCGTGCGCCTCGTCGGGCGTGAGCAGCACGATCTCGGGCATGTCCGCCAGTGGCAGCGGACGCGACGTCGAATGACTCATAGGCGCAGCGAGGCAATCCAGGCAGCAAAGCCGCTGCAGATGATGACGACCACCAACGCGAGCGCTCTCGAGCCCGCATCGTCACGGCTCGAAGCGGCGGCTTCGGCAGCAACGCATTTGTCGCCGTCGATCATGGGCCGAACCAATTGCTGGCGCTTCACCCGCACATAAAACAACACGGCCAGGATGTGCACGCTCACCAGCGCGATCACGATCCACTTCCCGAAGTTCACATGCCAGCCGCTCGCAAGACTCACGACGGCGGCGGGAACGAACCGTGTCAGCGGGCCCGATGCCGAGATCTCATCGTCGGCGACGAGCCCGGTCGACACCTGCGCGATCAGGACGACGAGCAGCGCGAAGACCGACAGCGCACCCAGCGGCGTATGCCCGACCAGATGATCCGGATGCGCCTGGCCCCGGAGGTAGGCCAGGAGTGAGCGCGGCGCATAAATGAAGGCGGAAAAACGCGACCAGCGCCCGCCGATGAAGCCCCAGATCACCCGGAACAGCAGCAGCGACAGTGCCGCGTAGCCGAAGCGGAAATGCCATTCCATCACCCCGCCGAATCCAGTTGCGAGCGAGCAGACCACCGTGAGCGCCAGTGACCAGTGGAACAGCCGCGTCGGCAGATCCCACACACGCACCGGCAGCGCGCCGGCGTTGTCCGGCCCCGGGCGGCATCTCGCGGGCTCGAGGGAAGCGGTCATGGGTTGCGGTGGGCGCATGCTGCGGGATGCGCAGATTAGCAAACTTCGGGGGTGCCCAGTCCTGCGGGTTCTCTCTAATCTCGCCTGCCGCCAAATCCCTTACCTTGCCGCGGCACCGTACCCGCGATGCATCCACAACAACAACAAGGGTTCAAATGAAACGTCTTGTCACGCCTGCGCTCGCAATTCTCTGCACTGCCTACGCCATGTCGTCCCACGCTCAGTTCGCGAAGACCGAGGACGCGATCAAGTACCGCCAGAGTGCGATGTTCATTCAGAGTCAGCAGGTGGCACGCCTCGGCGCCATGGCCAGCGGCCGGGCGCCCTACGATGCCGCTGCGGCCGTGGCGAACGCCGAAGTGGTCACGCAGATCTCCAGGCTCCCGTGGGCCGGTTTTGCCCCGGGCACCGAAGGCGGCAAGGCGAAGCCCGAAATCTGGAAGGAACAGGCCAAGTTCAAGGAACTGAGCGAGCGCCTCATGGCCGACACCGACAAGCTGCTCGTCGCCGCAAAAGCCGGGAATGTCGATGCACTGAAAGCCGCCATGGGCCCGTTGGGCGAGACCTGCAAGTCGTGCCACGACAACTTCAGGAACAGGTAGCTCGCCCCCAGGCTTGCTCACTTCGTGTAGCCGCCAACCCTACCGCGGGCAATACCAGTGGCCCGGCGAAGCCGGTGCCACGGTGTTTCTGGAAGGGGGAGCGGCCGCGCGGGGCGGTTCAGGCTTCGGCCAGGAGCTTCTCGATCAGCTTGTGGAGTTCGGCGAAGTCGGGTTCGCCGACATAGCGCTTCACGATCTCGCCGCGCTTGTTGACGACGTAGGTGGTCGGCGTGAGCTTCACGTCGCCCCAGGCCTCTGCCACCGCGCCGGTGTTGTCGATCGCCACCTTGAACGGCAGCTTGCGCGTTTCGGCGAAGTTGACGACATAGGCCGGCGGGTCGTAGCTCATCGCGACGGCCAGCGTGTCGTAGCCCTGGCCCTTGTACTTGTCGTACGTGGCGATCACCTTGGGCATCTCCGCGACGCAGGTGACACAACTCGTCGCCCAGAAGTTGACCAGCGTCACCTTGCCTTTGAGGTCCTCGGTGCTCTTCTTGCTGCCATCGAGCAGGACGAAGGTCGAAGCCGGGGCTGCGGAAGCGCCGGTGTTCAGGTAGACGCCCGCGCCAACAGCCAAGGCAACGGCCAGAAAGGCAACGGGGATGAACTTCTTCATGATGAACGAGCAGATGACTGGGCGTGATTTTAGTTCCGCCGCGCAGAACGCGCGTTGCCGTCCGGCGGTCGACCGGGTTCGATAATGACCTTTCCATGTCAACCCCCTCCCGCTCGGGCCGAGCCATGCTCGTCGCAGCAGCGGCCGCACTCGCCGCCTGCAGCCCCACCTTCAACTGGCGTGAAGTCCCCATCGGCGACGCGGGAGTGATCGCGCTGCTGCCCTGCAAGCCTGAGCGAGCGACGCGGGACCTCCCGATCGGCGCCGGATCGATCCCTGTCGAGATGGCGGGATGCAAGGCAGGCGGCGCGACTTTTGCGGTGGCTCATGCGCGTGCGCAGAGCACTGAACAGGCCGAGAACTGGCTGCGCGCCTGGCACGCGGCGACGCGCAGCCAGCTGGGCGACGTGCCCGTGGTGGAGTCGCCGGCGGTCCTCGCCCGGGCTGCCTCCTCGCCTGCGCCGGCCCGCCTCGACACCCAAGGTGCCGACGCCGCTGCACGCGCAGCCGCCACGCACGTCCTCTGGTTTGCCCATCACCGCCCGGACGGCAGTGCGTCGATCTACCAGGCAACTGTCTCGGGCGCCCCGTCATCGACGGAAGCCGTCGCGACGTTCTTTGAAGGGTTCCATATCCCGTGAGCGTGAAAAATCAAGCCAAGCGAACGGAACCTCTTTCATGGATGCCCCCGCATAATCGGCAAGCAGCAGATCGCCCCGCATGAACAGCATCTTCATCATCGCCCACGTGCCGCTCGCGAATGCGTTGCGGCAATGCGCGCTGCATGTGTTTCCCGATTGCGAGTCGTCGATCTCGGCGCTCGATGTGCTGCCCAATGTGTCGCCGGACGAAACCCTCGCGGCGGCACGCATCACCCTGGCGCAGCTCCAGCGCTCGCCGCGCTCGCAGGTGCTCGTGCTGGCCGACGTGTTCGGCGCGACGCCCTGCAATGTCGCGCAGAAGCTCGTCGACGGCGTCCGCTCGCGGCTCGTGGCGGGGGTCAATCTGCCGATGCTGCTGCGCGCGGTGAGCTATCGCAACGAACCGCTCGAGACCCTGGTGCAGCGCGCGCTCACCGGCGGTACCGCGGGTGTCATGCAAGTCGCAGTCACCGCTCCCCAGAACCAGGCAAGAAGAAAGCACAGTGATCAAGACATCCGTGACCATCAGCAATAAGCTGGGCCTGCACGCGCGCGCCTCGGCAAAACTCACCAAGCTCGCGGGGAGCTATCCCTGCGAAGTCTGGCTGGCGCGCGGTGACCGCCGCGTCAATGCCAAGAGCATCATGGGCGTGATGATGCTGGCCGCCGGCCTCGGCGTGACGGTGGACGTCGAGACCAATGGCGAGCGCGAGCAGGAGGCGCTCGATGCCATCGTCGCGCTCATGAACGACAAGTTCGGCGAAGGAGAGTGATGAAGCCCACCCCCGTTGCTTGCTCACTTCGTGTAGCCGCCTCCCCCCTCAAGGGGGCGCACCCGGCGGCCCGGCCGAGCCGGTTCCGCGGGTGCCTGCGAACGGGCCTGCTGCGCGGCCGGGGGGATTGGGGCGCACTGATCGCAGCGGGTTACTGACATGACATTCTCGATCCACGGTCTTCCGGTTGCGCGTGGCATTGCCATCGGGCGGGCGGTGCTCGTCGTGTCGAGCCGGATCGACGTCGCGCATTACTTCATCAAGCCCGAAGAGGTCGAGACCGAGATCGACCGCGTGCGCGTGGCGCGCAACGGGGTGGCCGAGGAGCTGCAGAAGCTGCAGGCCAGCGTTGCGCTGATGGGCCCCAACGACGCGCCGCACGAGCTTTCCGCGCTGCTCGACGTGCACCAGATGCTGCTGCAGGACGAAGTGCTCACCACCGGCGTCAAGCACTGGATCGTCGAGCGCCTGTACAACGCCGAATGGGCGCTGACCACCCAGCTCGAAATCGTCGCACGGCAGTTCGACGAGATGGAGGACGAATACCTGCGCGAGCGCAAGGCCGACCTCGAGCAGGTGGTCGAACGCCTTCTCCACCGGATGAAAGGTACGGCCGCGGTCCTGGCGCCGCCGCCCCCGCGCCGCAAGCGGGCCGCCGAACACGACGACGGGGACCATGCCGACCCGACCGCCGGCGAGGCCTTCGACGCACCGCTGGTGCTCATCGCGCACGATCTCTCGCCGGCCGACATGCTGCAGTTCAAGAAGAGCGTGTTCGCCGGCTTCGTTACCGACGTGGGCGGGCGTACGTCGCACACGGCCATCGTCGCGCGCAGCATGGACATCCCGGCGGTGGTCGGCGCGCGCAGCGCGAGCCAGCTGGTGCGGCAGGACGACTGGGTCATCATCGATGGCGATGCCGGCGTGGTGATCGTCGATCCCTCGCCGATCATCCTTGCCGAGTACGGCTTCAAGCAGCGCCAGGGCGACCTCGAGCGCGGGCGGCTGTCGAGGCTGCGGCACAAGCCGGCCGTCACGCTCGACGGCCAGCGCGTCGACCTGCTCGCCAACATCGAGATGCCCGAAGACACGCTCGGCGCCGTCAAGGCGGGCGCGGTCGGCGTGGGCCTCTTCCGTAGCGAATTTCTCTTCATGGGCCGCGAGTCGCAGCGCAAGACGCGGCTGCCCGACGAGGACGAGCAGTACGAGGCGTACCGGCGCGCGATCGATGGCATGCAGGGCATGCCGGTCACGATCCGCACCATCGACGTCGGCGCGGACAAGCCACTCGACGGAAAGTCGGTGCGTGACGATGCCCACCTGAACCCCGCGCTCGGCCTGCGCGCGATTCGCTGGAGCCTGGCCGACCCGGCGATGTTCCTGACGCAGTTGCGCGCCATTCTTCGCGCCGCGGCACACGGCGAGATCCACCTGCTGATCCCGATGCTCGCGCACGTGAGCGAGATCCGGCAGACGCTGTCGCTCATCGACTTCGCGCGCGCCGAGCTGGACAACCGTGGCGTCGCCTACGGCCACGTCAAGGTCGGCGCGATGATCGAGATTCCCGCGGCGGCGCTCACGCTGCGCACCTTCCTCAAGTACTTCGACTTCTTGTCGATCGGCACCAACGACCTGATTCAGTACACGCTCGCGATCGACCGCGCCGACGAATCGGTGGCGCACCTCTACGACCCTGCGCATCCCGCGGTGCTTCGGCTGGTGGCCGACACCATCGCCGAGTGCCGCCGGCAGGGCAAGGGCGTGAGCGTCTGCGGCGAAATGGCCGGTGACGTGGTGTTCACGCGCCTGCTGCTCGGGCTCGGCCTGCGCAGCTTCTCGATGCATCCCTCGCAGATCCTGGCCGTCAAGCAGGAAGTGCTGCGCGCCGACGTCAGCAAGCTCGAAGCGTGGGCGCGTGAAGTCGTGGATGCCGAGGATCCCGCGGCCGCGCTGGCCCGATAGATCGCCGCGTCGCAATAAAACGAAACACAGCGAAACCGCCGCGAAAGGACTTCGCGGTGACTCGCCGCGAGCATGGAGTCTTCCGATCGGTCCCCGATCGCAACGCAAGGAAGACGCTCATGAAACCCTGGTTCAAACGATCCCTCTTCGGCCTCGCCGGTGCGGCGCTGGTCGCCGGCAGCCTCACCGGTTGCGGCTATCGCCATGGCGGCTGGCACAACGCCTCCGAGCAGGACCGCGCCGAGTTCCGTGCACGCATGGTCGAGCGCGTGAGCAGCAAGCTCGAACTCGATGCCACGCAGAAAGCCAAGCTCGCGACCTTGAGCGAAAAGATCCAGGCCCAGCGCGCCGCGCTGCGTGGCGGCGGCGATCCGCGCGCCGAATTCCGTGCGCTGTTCGCCGGCGCCAAGCTCGACCAGGAGCGCGCGAAGAAACTCGTCGAGGACAAGACCGCCGCCATTCAGGCCGGCAGCCCCGAGGTCATCGCCGCGGCGGCCGACTTCTTCGACAGCCTCAATCCGGAGCAGCAGCAGAAGGTGCGTGACTTCATGGATCGCGGACGCCGCTGGGGCCGGGGATGAGGCTCGCCCCCAGGCTGCGCGCACTGCGTGTCGCTTCGCCAACCCCCTACCGGGGGCGGGCCGGCCGCTTGGGAGCGGCCCTGCGCGGCGGCCCCCTGGAAAGGGAATCGGACGCGCCGGCCGGAGCGGCCTCCGGCGGTGTGCGTGCCGTGCTGCGTCTCGAAGGCCTCGCGGTTCTGCTCGCCTCGGTCGCCGCCTATGCGGACCTCGGCGCCGGCTGGGGCGCCTTCGCGATGCTGTTCCTGCTGCCCGATCTGTCGTTCCTCGGCTACCTGGCAGGCGCGCGCACCGGCGCGGCGGTCTACAACCTCGCGCATTCGTACGTCGGTCCGGTCGCGCTGCTGGCGCTTGGCGCCTTGGCCGACATGCCCGTCGCGCTCGCGGTGGGCCTGATCTGGTGCGCGCACATCGGCTTCGACCGCATGCTGGGCTACGGGTTGAAGTACGCCTCGGGCTTCGCGGCCACGCATCTCGGCCGCATCGGGCCGACCGATCCGTGGTGAAGCCGTGACCGGCGTATGCACAATGCCCGAATGCCACGCATCCTGCTGATCGACGACGACGAGCACCTGGGCGCGCCGCTCGCGAGCTACTTCGCGCGCTTCGACTACGTGCTGGAGAGCACCACGCGCCCCAGCGACGGCCTCGCGAAGCTGCGCGCCGGCAGCTATGACGCCGCGATCCTCGACGTGATGCTGCCGGAGATGGACGGCTTTGCGCTCTGCCGCGAGATCCGCAAGGAGAGCGACATTCCCATCGTGATGCTGACCGCGCGCGGCGAAGTGATGGACCGCGTGGTCGGGCTCGAACTCGGTGCCGACGACTACCTGCCGAAGCCCTTCGAGCCGCGCGAGCTCGTGGCGCGCGTGCAGACCATCCTGCGGCGCCAGCGCAGCGCGCCGCCCGCGCAGCCGGCGCAACGCAGGGAGTTCGACGGACTGTCGATCGACCTCGACAAGCGCGAGGTGCTGCGCCACGGCGAGCGCGTCGAGCTGACCGGCACTGAATTCGAGCTGCTCGCACTGCTCGCCGACCCGCCCGGCAAGGTCTGGAGCCGGGACGACATCCTCAACCGCCTTCGCGGCCACGAGGCCGAGCTCTACACCCGCGCGGTCGACATCGTCATCAGCCGGCTGCGCAAGAAGCTCGAGCCGCTGGACTGCATCAAGACGCTGCGCAACGCAGGCTACACGCTCGCGGTGGGCAAGAGCGGGCCATGAGGCGTCGCCACGGACGGCCCGCGCACTGGCGTCATCGCTGGGGCCATTCGCTGCGGGTCCGGCTCATCACCGTGTTCGTGCTGCTCGCGCTGGCGATGACGGCGGTGTTCCTCGGCGGCATGCAGCACGCCTTTTCCAGCGGCTGGCGCGATGCCGCGCGGCCGATCGTGACCGACTACCTCGACCGCCTCGTCGCCGACCTCGGCACGCCGCCGGACGTCGAGCGCGCGAAGGCGCTGGTCACGCGGCTGCCGATCTCCATCCGCATCGAAGGCCCGACAGTGAACTGGGACTCGCATCCGGATCGCCGCCGCTACGGTTTCGGCGCGCGTGGCGACTGGCTCAGCCGCACCACCGCCGACGGCCATCGCGTCACCTTCGGACTCGGCACGCTGCCCTGGCAGCGCGAACCGCAGGGCATCGGCTGGATGACGCTCGCGCTGCTTCTGGGGCTGATCGTGCTGGCCTATGCCTATGTGCGCCGGCTATTGCGGCCGCTGGACGATATCCGGGCGGGCGCCGAGCGTTTCGGACGAGGTGCTTTCGATACGCCGATCCCGCTGCGCCGGCGCGACGAGCTGGGCGACCTCGCGTTGCGCATCAACACCATGGCGCGCGACATCCAGGGCATGCTCGATGCCAAGCGGGCGCTGCTGCTGGCCCTCAGCCACGAACTGCGCTCGCCGCTCACCCGTGCGCGGCTCAATGCCGAGCTGCTGCCGGCGACGCCCGAAGGCGCCACCGAGCGTGCCGCGCTGCTGCGCGACCTGGCGGAGATGCGCGACCTGATCAGCGACCTGCTCGAAAGCGAGCGGCTCGCGAGCCCGCATGCGGCGCTGCACCGCGAACCGGTCGATCTCGCCGCGCTGGTGCGCGAAGTGGCTGGCGAGCTGGACGGCGGCGAGCGCGTCGCCATCGACGCGCCGGCCGATCTGCCGGCGCTCTCGCTGGACCGCTCGCGCATCCGCCTGCTGGTGCGCAACCTGCTCGACAACGCGCTGCGCCACGGCGCCGACAGCGCGCAGCCGCCGCAGCTGACATTGCGCCGCGCGGGGCAGGGCGTCGAACTCGAAGTGCGCGATTTCGGCCCGGGCGTCGATGCGGCCCAGCTCGACCGCCTGACCGAGCCCTTCTACCGCACCGACGGTGCTCGCCAGCGTGCGACCGGCGGCGTCGGGCTCGGGATGTACCTGTGCCGGCTGGTGGCCGAAGCGCACGGCGGCCGGCTCTCGGTGCGCAACGCCGAGCCAGGACTCGCGGTCACAGCAGTACTGGCGTGACCGTGTCTGCTGCAGCACCGCCCGTGCGCTGCCCGGCCTGCTGCACCGCGTCGTCGACGCTCCAGGCCGCATAGGCGCTGGGCGGCAGATCCTCGGATCGCACCTGTTCGAGCAGGTCGCGCACCGTGTCCTTCACGCGGGCGAGTGTCAGTTGGGCGCCGCGCTGGCGGACATGGGCCGCGAAGTCGCACAGGGCTTCGATGCTCGTGCCGTCGAGGTCGGCCGATTCCTCGAGACTCAGCACCACGTGATCGAGGTCTCGCACCTGCCTCAGCTGCGACCGGATCGTGGCGAACACCGCTTCGACGTTGCCGAAGAAAAGGGATGTCTCGGGCCGCGCGATCAGCATGCCGGCCGGCACCTGCGCTTCGGGGTGTCGAGCGATGTCGACGAAGTCGTGACCGTCGTCGAGCCGGCCGAGCCAGCTCACGCGGGCGCTCGACATCCCCCGCAGCAGAAGCAGCAGGCTGACGCCGATGGCGGTCAGCAGGCCGTCCAGGACGCCCAGGAGCAGCACCGCGACGAAGGCCACGAGCGCGACCAGCCGGTCGCGCCGCCACGAGAAATAGGGTCGCAGGCTGCCCGGGTTCAGCATGTGCCCGACCGCATGAATCACGATGGCCGCGAGCAGCGGTTCGGGCGTGTGGGCGATCCACGGCAGCAGCGCGATGGCCGCCAGCAGGACCACGCCGCCCGCGATCAATCCGGCCGCCCGGGTCTGGGCGCCGGCGGCTTCGTTGGCCGAGGTGGCGGAAAAGCCCGCGCCGACCGGCATGCCGTGGAACAGGCCCGAGGCGAGATTGGCCGCGCCGAGCGCCAGCAGATCGCGGTCGGCAGAGATGCGGTCGCCATGCCGCAGCGCGAAAGTGCGGATCGATCCGTACGACTCCGCATAGAGGATCAGCGCCATCGCAAAGGCCAGCTCGCCCATGCGCAGCCACATCTCGCGCGAAAGCGTCGGCAGGCTCGGCGGAGCCAGCCTGAAATCGATGGGGCCCACCGCGTCGATGCCCCATTGCCGGCACAGGCCGGCCAGGTCGAGCGCGATGCCCGCCGCGATCACCAGCAGCGCCGCCGGCACGGCGCGGGTCGCTCGCCAACGGCCCAGACCCTGCAGCAACGCCACACCGGTCGCTGCCATTGCGAGTCCCGCGAGGTTCCAGCGGCCGAAGCTCGCGATCAGTTCCCACGACAGCCGCAGGAAATCTGAGTGCGCCGTCTGCACGTCGACCACCTTGGGGATCTGCTTGACCACGATGGTCAGCGCCAGGCCCAGCGCGAAGCCGCGCAGCACCGGCTTGGCAATCAGGTTGGACACGGCGCCGAGCCGCGCCGCGGCGGCAATCAGGAAGAACGCGCCGGTGAGCACGACGATGCCCGTGCCGAGCGCCAGCCGCATCGCGACATCGCCCTGCGCGGCCGAGGTGGTGGCCGCCAGCAGCACGGCGGCGGACGATGAGGTGGCCGAGACGATCGCGAAACGGCTGCTGCCGAGCACGCCGTAGATGAACAGGCCCACGAGCAGCGCGATCACGCCCGCCTGTGGCGGCAGCCCTGCAATGCCCGAATAGGCCACGGCCTCGGGCAGCAGCAGCCCGGCGATCGACAGGCCGGCCACCCAATCGGCTGCGCGAAAGGGGCGGGGCGTGGACGGCGCGCCCACGCCTCAGGCTCCGCGCCGCGCCTGCTGCCTGAACTCGCTCGGGCTGCCGCCGGTGTGCTCGCGAAACACCCGGCTGAAGTGCGAGAGGTTGCAAAAGCCCGAAGCCAGCGCGATGTCGGTGATCGACCGCGTCGCATTCGCCGGATCCTGGAGGTCGCGGATGCACGCGGCGAGCCGCTGCTGAAGGATGTAGCCGGTCAGCGTGTCGTCGTCACCCGCGAAGGCGTTGTGAAGGAGCCGCTTGCTGCAGCGCAGCGACTGCGCGATCGCTTCGATCGACAGGGCCGGGTCGTGCAGGTGCTGCGCGACATGGCGCCGGATGCGGTCCTTCAAGGCTTCGCGCTGCGTGCGCGGCGTGTCCTGGCCGGCCAGTTCCATCAGCGACAGCCGCACGAGCTGTACGATCAGATCACCCGCGCCGCGCGCTGCGGCCTCGCTCATGCAGGGCAGCTCCTGGTAGGTGTTGCGCATGGTTTCCAGCGCCACGCGCGAGATGCCGCTGCCGCCGCCGATGCGTCGCGCGACGAGGTCGCCGAGCGGCAGGCCCGCGGCGGCGATCTGGTCCTTGGGCAGCATCACGATCAGGTGGTCGCTGCGTTCCGGATTGGCGACGGTGTAGTCGCTGGTGGTGTCGTAGAGCGTCCAGCCGCCAGCGCGTACCGCCGCCGCGCGTCCGCACTGGACGACTTCCGCCGAGCCTTGCCACGGCGCGACGATCTTCAGGTAAGGCGCTTCGCTCGCCCGCGCCATCTGCCGGGTGCGCAGCACGCGGTGGCGGTTGGCTTCGAGCCGCGTCAGGATGACGTCGCCCGCGTGCGATGCGGCGAGGTGGCCGTCGAATTCGGTGTCGCCGTACAGGTCGGATTCGAGCCCGCCGAAATGGCGCCACACCCAGTCGCGCCACACCGGCGCGCGTTCGCGCGAGGGCACTTCGTCGGTCGACAGGAGAGAGGAGGCGGCCATGGATCCGTGTTTGAAAGCCCGCCTATTTTCCGGCGCGGGGATCGCCGCAAGGCTTGCGGGTTAACCACTAGCGCCGTGCGCGCTGCGACAAGCGCTTTGTGCGCAGAAGGCACAGCGCGCGACTGGCGTCCTTCCTACGATGCCCGGACCGGGCGCATCTCGACGCCGGGGAAGGAGACCGCATGCTTGACAACGCCAATCGCCGCCGCTGGATCCAGGGAACCGCCACCGCGCTCGGTGCCGCCGCCGTCGCGCCCAAGCTCTTCGCGCAGGGCGCGCCGGTGCGCGTCGGCTACGCCATCGCCCGCACGGGGCCGTGGGCGGCCGGCGCGCAGGTCAGCCAGGAACCCAACTACCTGCTGTGGGCCGAACAGGTCAACGCCGCGGGCGGGCTCTCGGTGAAGGGCGCGAAGCGGCCCATCGAGCTCATCGGCTACGACGACCGCAGCGAGACCGAGACCTGCGTGCGCACCTTCGAGAAGCTCATGGGCAGCGACAAGGTCGACCTGATCCTGCCGCCCTGGGGCTCGGGCGCGAACTTCGCGGTCGCGCCGCTGGCCAACCGCTTCGGCTACCCGCTGCTCGCGCCCACGGCGTTGTCGCGCAAGCTGATCGACATGCACCTGCCTTACTTCTTCTCGCTGCTGCAGCAGCCCGACAAGATGATGGGCGCGCTGGTCGACATGCTGGTGGCCAACAACGTGAAGACGATCGCGATCGTCTACATGGACGACCTCTTCGGTCTGGAGAACTTCGCCGCGCTCAACGCCGCGCTCAAGAAGACCAGTATCCAGGTGGTCGACCGCAAGAGCTATCCGCTCGGCGTGAAGGACCTCGCGCCGGTGCTGCGCACCATCAAGGACATGAATCCCGACGCCTTCATCGGCATCACCTATCCGCCGGACACCATCCTCGTGAGCAAGCAGTCGCGCGAGATCGGCTTCAACCCGAAGTTCTTCTACGCCTCGGTCGGCACCGCCTTCCAGCTCTACCCGAACGTCATGCAGGCGAACGCCGAAGGCGTGATCGGCATGGGCTCGTGGAACGCCAAGACCAGCCCCGAGGCCAAGGCCTACTTCGACGCGCACACGAAGAAGTTCGGCAAGGAACCCGACCGCTGGGCCAGCGGTCACGCATGGGCGGGTCTGGAGATCCTCCAGCAGGCCGTGGCCAAGGTCGGCCTCGACCGCAAGGCGCTGCGCGACCAGATCGCGAAGAACGAGTTCAAGACCATCCTCGGTCCGATCCGCTTCGAGGGCAGCGAGAACGCCTCGATCCCGGGCACCGTCGCACAGTGGCAGAACGGCGAGTTCGAAGTCGTCTGGCCCAAGGATCGCGCCACCGCGCAACTGATGCCGAAGCCGGCCTGGAAGTAGCGCGTGTCGTGGAGCGGATGGGCCGAGCTGCTGGCCGGCGGATTGATCACGGGCGGCATCTATGCGCTCGTGGCGATCGGGCTGAACCTGCAGTACGGCCTGATGCGCATCATGAATATCTCGCACGGCGAGTTCCTGATGCTCGGGGCCTTCCTGACCTGGTGGGCGCACACGGCGCTGGGGATCTCGCCGCTGGTCTTCCTGCCGGTGGCCTTCCTGGTGCTCATGGCGATCGGCATGGCGGTGCACTGGCTGTGCTTCCGGCAGGTTGCTGCGCGCGCGCCCAATGTGGAAGTGTTCGAGGCGCGCAGCCTGATGGTCGGCTTCGGCCTGATGTTCTTCGTGCAGAACACCGCGCTCCTGATCTGGGGCGGCGACCTGCGCGGCTATGACTACCTCGCCGATCCGGTGCAGGTGGCCGACATGCGCTTCACCGCGAACAAGCTGGTGATCTTCGGGGTGGCGTTGGCGCTGAGCATTGCGCTCATCGCGCTTCTCAAGCTCACGCTGCTCGGCAAGGCGGTGCGTGCGTTGATGCAATCGCCGGTGGGTGCGCAACTCGTGGGCATCAACACGAAGCGGCTGCACCCGCTGATGTTCGGCATCGGCCTCGGCCTCTCGGGCGTGGCCGGCGCGCTGCTGTCGATGACCTACGAAATCTCGCCTTCGATGGGCGAGCCGTACACGGTGACCGCGCTGATCGTGATCACGCTCGGCGGCTTCGGCAGCATCGCGGGCAGCCTCGTCGGCGGACTGCTGCTGGGCGTGGTCGAGGCGCTGGGGATGCACTTCACGAGTCCCTCTCTCAAGATGCTGCTGTCGTATGCCGTCTTCATCGGCGTGCTGATCTGGCGGCCCAACGGATTGTTCTCGCGATGAAGGCGCAGCTTGCAAACAGGCCCTGGCTGGTGCTGGGCATCGGCGTGGCGCTCGCGGCATGCGTGCCGTGGGTGGCTTCGGATTTCGCGGCCTCGGTGGCGCTCTCCTGCCTGATGTACATCGCGCTCGCCACGAGCTGGTCGCTGTTCTGCGGCGCGACGCGCTACCTGTCGCTTGCGACTTCGGCCTTCTTCGGGCTCGGCGCGTATTCGAGCGCAACCCTGCTGGAGGTGCTGCCGTGGCCGCTGGTCATCATCAGCGGTGCGTTGGTCGCAAGCGTGGTCGCAGTGCTGATGGGGTCCGCCGTGCTGCACCTGCGCGGCACCTACTTTGCGGTGCTGACCTTCGGCATGACCGAGTTGATCCGCCATGCGGTGACCTTCGTCGAGAAGCAGGTCTCGGGCACCGTGGGCCGCGTGCTTTCGGTGGTGCCGTCGAACGAGACGGTCTACCTCACCGTGCTCGCGATCGCTGGCGGCGCGATCGCCACGGCCATCGTGGTCAAGCGCAGCCGTTTCGGACTGGCGCTTTCGGGGATCGGCGCCGACGAGCAGCGCGCGCAGACGCTCGGCGTGGACACACGGCGCATCAAGATCGCGGGCTTCGCACTCACTGCCGCGTTTGCCGGGGCTGTCGGCGCAGCGATGGCGGTGCGCTGGACCTACATCGAACCGCCCGCGGTGTTCAGCCCGTTCATCGGCTTCCAGACCGTGCTGATCGCGCTGATCGGCGGTGCGGCGAGCATCGGCGGGCCGGTGGTCGCGGCGATCGTCTTCAGCCTGCTGGCGGAAACGCTGCGGCTGCAACTGCCCTATGGCTACATGATGGTGCTGGGCCTGCTGCTGATCCTCTGCGTGATGTATCTGCCGAACGGGCTCGCATCGCTGTGGCAGCGCAACGGCGCGCGAAGGAGCGGGCATGGCTGAGGCACCCATCCTGCTCGAAGCCCGCGAGGTGACGGTGCGCTTCGGCGGGCTGACCGCCGTCGATGCGGTCAGCATGCAGCTGCGCGCGGGCGAGCTGGTCGGCATCATCGGCCCCAACGGCGCGGGCAAGACCACCTTCTTCAATGCGGTCTCGGGGGTGGTCGCGCCGACCAGCGGCCATCTCTTCGCGGAAGGCGTCGATCTCACCGGCCGCGGCCCGCATTTCTATGCGGCGCACGGCGTCGCGCGCACCTTCCAGACGCCGCGCGTGATGGGCGACATGACGCTCACCGACAACGTCCGCTTCGGCATGGAGTTCGCAGGAAGGCGCCGCGAACCCATCGCAGGCCTGCGCAGCGAGCACGACATCCTCGACATGCTCGGACTCGCATCGCTCGCCAATCGGTCCGCGTCGGAAGTGACGCCGTCGCAACAACGCCTGCTGGAGATCGGCATGGCGCTCGGCACCCGGCCACGCGTGCTGCTGCTCGACGAAGTGGCCGCGGGCCTCACCGAGGCGGAAGTCGATGCGATGGCGCGCCGCATCCGCAAGCTGCGCGATGAGCACGGGCTCACCGTGGTGTGGATCGAGCACGCCGTCACCACGCTGCTGAAGTACATCGAGCGCGTGCTGGTGCTGCACCAGGGCCGCAAGATCGCGGATGGCACGCCGG
The DNA here is from genome assembly GCF_900107745.1 of Variovorax sp. YR216. Classification (GTDB taxonomy): domain Bacteria; phylum Pseudomonadota; class Gammaproteobacteria; order Burkholderiales; family Burkholderiaceae_C; genus Variovorax. The sequence continues at coordinate 23,981 of NZ_FNRO01000003.1, forward strand.
GCGAGGTGGTGCGCAATGCCGAGGTGGTCGAGGCCTATCTCGGCGACGAGATGGTGGAGATGGAATGATGCTCACCCCCAGGCTTCGCGCACTTCGTGTCGCTGCGCCAACCCCCTTTCCGGGGGCGCACCCAGCGGCCCGGCGAAGCCGGTTCCGCGGGAGCCCCAAGCAGGGCTGTGTCAGCTTCATGAGGCGCCTGGGGCGCGTGGGAGAGCTGTCATGAATGCGAACCTGAAAGTGCGCGGCCTCTTCGCGGGCTACCACGGCTTCCAGGTGCTGCAGGGCATCGATCTCGATGTGCTGCCGGGCATCACCGTCGTGCTCGGGCCGAATGGTGCGGGCAAGACCACCTTGTTGAAATCGCTCGCGGGCCTGCTGGCGCGCCAGGGCGAGGTGAAGCTCGATGGTGCGCCGCTGCCGGCCGAGGATGCGACCGCCTGCGTGCGCCAGGGGCTCGCGCTGGTCGCGGAGGGCCGGCAGCTGTTCCCGCAGATGACCGTCACCGAGAACCTCGAACTCGGCGGCTGGCTGGTGCCGGCGGGCGTGCGCGCCGAGCGGCTCACCCGCGCGTTCGAAGACTTTCCGCGCTTGAAGGAGCGTGCCTCGCAACTGGCCGGCACCATGAGTGGCGGCGAGCAGCAGATGGTCGCAGTGGCGCGCGCGATGATGAGCGGACCGCGCCTGCTGATGCTCGACGAGCCTTCGCTCGGCCTCGCGCCGCGCATGGTCGACGAGCTGCTCGCCATCGTGCGGCGCATCGCGGCGCAGGGCGTCACCGTGCTCATGGTCGAGCAGAACGTGCGCAAGGCCCTGCAGGCGGCCGATCGGGGCTACGTGCTCGAACGCGGACGGGTCGTCGCTTCCGGCGACGCGCAGACGCTGCTCCATTCCGACGTCATTCGCCATGCCTACCTTGGCAAGACATGAGGCTCACCCCAAGCCTCGCCCACTTCGTGTGGCTCTGCACCCCCTCGCCGGGGGCAACCCCGGTGGCCCGGCGAAGCCGGTTCCACGGGGTTCCTGGCATTGCATCGATCCCCTTTGTTAGAGGAGTTCTTACATGACCACCATTTCCATGCTCATCAACGGCGAACGTCGCCAGGCCGAGGGCGGCGCGACCTTCGAGCGCCGCAATCCGCTCGACGGCGGCGTCGCCACGCGAGCACCCGCAGCCACGACGCGCGATGCCATCGCTGCCGTCGAAGCCGCGCACGCCGCTTTCGCCGCCTGGTCACAGACCGGCCCCGGCGAACGCCGCGCACTGCTGCAGAAAGCCGCGCACGCGCTGGAGGCGCGCACCGACGATTTCGCGAAGGCGATGGCGCGCGAGACGGGCGCCTCGGCGATGTGGGCCGGGTTCAACGTCCATCTGGCCGCGGGGCTGCTCACCGAAGCTGCCGCGTTGACCACGCAGATCGGCGGCGAGGTGATCCCATCGGACGTGCCCGGCAGCCTCGCGATGGGCGTGCGCCAACCGGCCGGCGTGGTGCTCGGCATCGCGCCGTGGAACGCACCCGTGATCCTCGCCACGCGCGCGATCGCCACGCCGCTCGCCTGCGGCAACACCGTGGTGCTCAAGGGTTCCGAGCTCTGCCCGGAAACGCATGCGCTGATCGTCGACGCGATGAACGAAGCCGGCCTGCCGCCGGGCGTGGTGAACTTCATCACCAATGCCCCGGCCGATGCGGGGGCGGTGGTCGAGGCGATGGTGGCGCACCCGGCGGTGCGGCGCGTGAACTTCACCGGCTCCACGCGCGTGGGCCGCATCATTGCGCAGACGTGCGCCAAGTACCTCAAGCCCGTGGTGCTCGAACTCGGCGGCAAGGCGCCGCTGGTGGTGCTCGACGATGCCGACATCGATGCGGCCGTGAACGCGGCAGCCTTCGGTGCATTCGCCAACTCGGGGCAGATCTGCATGTCGACCGAACGCATCGTGGTCGATACGGCGATCGCCGATGAATTCGTCGCGAAGTTCGCCGCGAAGGCGAAGAGCCTGCCGGTCGGCGATCCGCGCGAAGGCCCGGTGGTGCTCGGCTCGGTGGTGGATGCGAGCACGGTCGCGCGCTGCAATGCGCTCATCGACGATGCGCTCGCCAAGGGCGCGAAGCTGGTGTGCGGCGGCCGCGCCGGGAACACGTTGATGCCGGCGACAGTCATCGACCATGTCACCCCGCAGATGCTGATCTACAGCGAGGAATCCTTCGGACCGGTGAAGGCGGTGGTGCGTGTGAACGGCGTCGAGGATGCGATCGCGACGGCCAACGACAACGAGTTCGGCCTGTCGTCGGCGGTGTTCGGCCGCGACATCGCGCGCGCCTTCAACGTCGCGCGCCGCATCGAATCCGGCATCTGCCATGTGAACGGCCCCACGGTGCACGACGAGGCGCAGATGCCGTTCGGCGGGGTCAAGGATTCGGGCTACGGCCGTTTCGGCGGCAAGGCGGGCATCGAGGCCTTCACCGAGCTGCGCTGGATCACGGTGCAGACCACGCCGCGCCACTACCCGTTCTGACCCTGCGCGCTTGTCGCCTTCGCTACCCACGCGGAGGCCGGCCGGGGCTACGATCCGCAGCCCCAGCCCTGAAGGAGACACGCGCATGAGCACCACCCTGAGCAATCGGCAGATCCGCCTCGCCAAGCGTCCGCAAGGCGCGGCCACCCGCGACGACTGGCAGTTCACCACCGAACCCGCCGGCGAGCCGGCTGAAGGCGGCGTGCTGGTCAAGACGCTGTCGCTCTCGCTCGACCCGGCGATGCGCGGCTGGATGAACGAGGGCAAGAGCTACATCGCGCCGGTCGAGATCGGCGCGGTGATGCGCGCCGGCGGCGTGGGCCGCGTGGTCGCATCGCGCAACCCGGCCTTCGCGGTGGGCGACATCGTCTACGGCACGCTGGGCGTGCAGGAATACGCGCTGGTCCCGCAGGAGGAGATCAAGCGCACGGGCCTCGCGAAGATCGACCTGTCGCTCGGCACGATCGGGCAATGGCTCAACGTGCTCGGCATGCCGGGCATGACCGGCTACTTCGGCCTCATGGACATCGGCGAGCCCAAGCCGGGCGAGACGGTGGTGGTGTCCGGCGCGGCCGGCGCGGTGGGCCAGACCGTCGGCCAGCTCGCGAAGATCAAGGGCTGCCGCGCGGTCGGCATTGCCGGCGGGCAGGCCAAGTGCGACTTCGTGGTCAAGGAGCTGGGCTTCGACGCCTGCATCGACTACAAGGCCGGCCCCGCTGCGGTGCGCGAGGGCCTGAAGGCGCATTGCCCCAAGGGCATCGACATCTACTTCGACAACGTGGGCGGCGACATCCTCGATGCAGCGCTCGCGAAGATCACGCGCGGAGCGCGCATCATCATCTGCGGCGCGATCAGCCAGTACAACAACACCACGCCGATCCAGGGCCCGAAGAACTACCTGAGCCTGCTCATGAACCGCGCGCGCATGCAGGGCATGGTGGTGTTCGACTACGCGGACCGCTACCACCTCGCGATCGCCGAGATGTCGGCCTACCTGAAGGACGGCCGCATGAAGAGCCGCGAGGATGTGGTGGAAGGCCTCGAGACCTTCCCCGAGGCGCTGACGAAGCTCTTCACGGGCGAGAACTTCGGCAAGCTGGTGCTGAAGGTCTCCGACTGATCAGCGTCCGGCGCGGGTTCCCATCACCGCGGCCGAGATGATCAGCACCGCCGCGAGCGCGATGGTCCAGCTCAGCGGCCGCTGCGTCACGACGAGCAGCAGCGCGGTCGATGCGAGCGGCGTGATGTAGCTCAGGATGCCGATCTGGCGCGCATCGCCGCGCTTGAGCGCCATGTCCCAGAAGAAGAACGCCGTACCGAGCGGGCCGAGCCCGCAGAGCGTGACCAGCAGCCAGTCGCGCGCGGACAGCGCGACAGAGGGCTCGAGCAGCCAGTGGCAAAGCAGCGAGAGCGCGCCCGAGACCAGTCCGAACAACCCGATTGCGGTCGTCGGAAATGCGCCCACGCGCTGCGTCCACAGCGAATAGCTCGCCCAGATGAAGGCCGAGCCGAGCGCGGGCAGGAAGCCCCAGTAGCTGCCGCCGCCCGAGGCTCCCCCGCGCGCACCGAGGATTGCGATCGCCGCGCCCGCGAAGCCGAGCAGCGCGGCCACCACATGCAAGGGCCGCAGCGACATGCCGGGCAGCAGCACCGGCGCGAGCACCACCATGAACAGCGGCCAGAGGTAGTTCACGAGATTCGCTTCCACCGGCGGCGCGAGCCGCAGCGCGATGAACAGCAGGAAGTGAAAGCCGAACAGCCCGTAGATGCCTAGCGCCAGCGTGCGTGCCGGCACCGCCCAGGCGCGCGGATTGCGCACCACCAGCGGCCAGCTCATCGCGCTGCCGATCATCAGCGCGAGGCCGGTGAGCAGGAATGGCGGCAGGTGCGAGAGCGCTGTGCCCAGCGAAGCGAGCGTGGCCCAGAGGGCGATCGCGGCGAGGGCGTAGAGGGTCGAAGACATGGCCGCCGAGCTTAAGCGCAGCATCGTCGCGAAACGACGGTGCGTCGTCGCGCGACGAGGGTTCTGCGCTTCAGCCGGCGCCGCCCGAGCGCCGCATGGCCGCCGTCAGCGCCGAAGGCGATCGGTAGCCGGTGCGGCGCGCGGCTTCCGCGACGCCGATGCCGCGATCGCGCAGTTGCCGCGCATGCAGCAGGCGTTGTGCGCGCAGCCAGTGCATCGCGCTCACGCCCTGCTCGTCGCGGCAGCGCTGCGCGAACTGGCTGGGGCTCAGGCAAACGACCGCCGCGAGATCCGCAACGCCGAGCGGGCGATGCCAGCGGCTGCGCGCCCAGTCGGAGAGGCCCGGCCAGTCGATCGCGCGGCGGCGGCCGTTCGGCAACGCCGGACCCCAGGCCTCGAGCAACAGGGCGGGCGCCTGGTGCAGCGCGGTCGGCGAGGTCGCGGGCTCCGTCACGCACAGCGCCAGGTAGCGTGCCAGCGCCAGCATTTGCGGCGCCAGCGGTGCGCGCCCTGCGCACTGCGCCCAGAGATCCTGCGTGGTGTCGAGGATGAGGCAGTGGCTGCCGTTCCGCGATTCGAAGTCGTGCCGATCGCCGGGCGTCACCACCCAGCCCTCGCCGGCGCCGACGCGGCGGCCGCGTCCCTCGACTTCCAGATCCAGCACGCCATCGAGGCCGATCAGCACCTGGAAATGGTCGTGCGAATGGCTGCCGCGCGATGCGCCGTAGCGTCGCAGTGAAAGTCCGTGCGATGAAGAGTCGAGCGTGCCCATGGAAGTCTTCGGATTTTCCATGGCGCTCCGGGCCCTGTCACCCCAATCGCAGCAGCAGCGCCGAGACGCCGCACACCAGCAGGAACGGAATGCTGATGCGATGGAACTCGCGCAGCCCGTTCGGCAGTTTCGCGAGCCGCAGCGCGATCAGGTTCGCGAGCGAGCCCAGCACGCAGCCGAATCCGCCGACACTCACGCCGGCCGCGAGCGCGGGCAGGTCGTGCACGAAGCCGTCGAGCAGGATGGTCGCCGGCACATTGCTGATCACTTGCGACGCCACGATGGCTGCGAGGTACGCCCGCCAGCCGTCGCGGATCGGCAGATCCGCGAACAGCGCGGTCACCGCGGGCAGCTCCGCGAGTTGCCGCAGGTCGATGAACATCAGCGCGATGATCAGCAGCAGCGTCCAGTCCACGCCGAGCAGCACGCGCGGGCGCAGCAGCAGGAAGGCGCCGAACACCAGGGCGAGCCCGGCCAGCATCCAGTGCCGGTCGAGCGCGATCACGAAGGCGACGAACAGCATGCCCGACAGCGCCAGCAGGCGCGGCTCCACCGACACCTCGTCACCCGAGGGCTTGAGCAGGATCGGCGCGCGCGGCACCAGGAAGCGGATCGCGGCGAAGAGCCAGAACAGCATGACCGCGACGGTCGGCGCCATCATCGCCATGAAGCCGATGAAGCTGTCGCCCGAGCGGTGCCAGAGAAACAGGTTCTGAGGATTGCCGATCGGCGTGAGCGCCGAGCCCGCATTGACCGCGAGCGCCTGCAGCACCACGAGTCGTCCGAGTGGCAGATGGGCCTGTTCCGCCAGCACGCGGGTGAGCGGCACCAGCAGGAAGAGGCTCACGTCGTTGGTGACCAGTGCCGACAACAGTGCCGCGCTCGCGGTCAGCAGGTAGACGAGATGGCGCAGCTCGGTGGTGCGTGAAAGCAGCTGCGTCGCGAGCTTCTGCAACATGCCGCTGCGCTCGACCCCTTGCGTGATCGCGAGCAGGCCGGCGAGCGCGCCGATGGTCTGCCAGTCGACAAGCCGGACGTAGTCGATGGGCCCGCGCGGCCTCACGACGGCGAATACGACCGCCGCCGCGAGCAGTACCCACAGCAGGCCGTTGCCGCCGCCCTCCTTGTGGGCGCCGGCTTCGCGGTCAGCGAATTTCGCGTTCACGCAATTCGCGCTTGAGCACCTTGCCGATCGCGCTGCGCGGAAGCTCGTCGATGATGTTCAGCCGCGCGAGCCGCTGCGTCTTGCCCAGCTGCGCGTTGGTCCATTGCAGCAGCGTGTCGGCGTCGGTGGCATCGCCTTCGCGGCGGACCACGAAGGCCACCGGCGTTTCGCCCCATTGCTCGGACGAAACGCCGACCACCGCGACGTCGGCGACTGCCGGATGGCCGCGCACCACGGTTTCGAGATCGCTCGGGTAGATGTTGAACCCGCCGCTGATGATCATGTCCTTCTTGCGATCGAACAGCGTGAGGAAGCCGTCCGCATCGAAGCGGCCGACGTCCCCGGTGCGGATGAAGCGCTTGCCTGTGGCGTCGAACCACTCGACCTCGCGCGTCTTCGCCGGCTGGCGGTGGTAGCCCACCATCATGCCGGCCGAGTGCCCGACCACCTCGCCGGCCTCGCCGACGGGGACTTCGCGGCCCGATTCGTCGACCAGGCGGATGTCGCTGCCTTCGGCGGGCTGGCCCACCGTGTGCAGCTTGTCCGGATGCAGGTGCGCTTCGAGGATGCAGGTGCCGCCGCCTTCGGTCATGCCGTAGAACTCGATCAGACCGCCCGGCCAGCGCGCGAGCACATCGGCCTTGAGTGCCGCGCTGAACGGCGCACTGGTGCTGAACTTGAAGCGAAAGCTCGAGAGGTCGTGCGTGTCGAAATCGGGCCGCGCCATCAGCCGTTGGTATTGCACCGGCACCAGCATCGTGTGCGTGACACGCAGGCGTTCGGCGAGCTTCAGGTAGCCAGCGGCGTCGAACTTGGGCATCAGCACCACGCAGCCGCCGAAGGCGATGGTCGGGAAGAACACCACCAGCGTGGTGTTCGAATAGAGCGGGGTCGACAGCAGGGTGACCGTCTCCGGCCCGTATTCGTACTTCGCGCCGCGCCGCACGTGCGCCCAGCGCATGCCGTGGCCCTGCACGATGCCCTTGGGCTCGCCGGTGGTGCCGGACGAATAGATGATGTTGAAGGGCCAGGCCGGCTGCGGTGTCACGGGCGCGGGCGTGCTGCCGGCGGGTGCGAGCCATGCGTCGAAGTCGCCGCCTGCCTTGGAGCCATCGATCGCGATGCGAGGGACCGACGGCGCTGCCGCGGTTCCGATGGTCACGGCCGCCGCCTCATCGACGAAGAGAGTGCGCGCGCCGGCATCCTCGATCATCCGCGCGAGGCTCGCCGGCGTGGAGCCCGGCGCGAGCGGCGCCACTGCGATGCCGGCGCGCAGCGCGCCGAGGAAGATGGCCGCGTAGTTCACGCTCGATGCCGCGCAGATGGCGATCGCGTCGCCCGCCTGGAGGCCGTCGCGCTGGAGGCTGGCTGCGATGCGATCCATCAGTGCATCGAGCGCGCCGTAGCGCAACGAGCGCTGCGCATCTGCGAGCGCGGGGCGGTCCGGCGATTGCCTGGCGTGGAGATGAACGAGTTCGGCGATCACGCCGAAGTCGCGCCCGATGGCTGTCTCGAAATCGTTCATTGTTCTTCTGCCTGGAAAGCGCGCCCGCATCCTGGGCGAGGGGGCGCTAGACGCCCGCGGCGTGCGCTTGCTGGTCGGCGTGGTAGCTCGAGCGCACCATCGCGCCGACCGCGGCGTGGCTGAAGCCCATCTTGTAGGCCTCTTCCTCGAACATCTTGAATGTGTCGGGGTGCACGTAGCGGCGCACCGGCAGGTGGCTGTTGCTCGGCGCGAGGTACTGGCCGATGGTCAGCATGTCGATGTCGTGCGCGCGCATGTCGCGCATGACCTGCAGGATCTCTTCGTCGGTCTCGCCGAGGCCGACCATGATGCCGCTCTTGGTCGGCACGTTCGGGTGCAGCGCCTTGAACTTCTTCAGCAGGCTGAGGCTGAACTGGTAGTCGCTGCCCGGGCGCGCTTCCTTGTAGAGGCGCGGCGCGGTTTCCAGGTTGTGGTTCATCACGTCCGGCGGCGCAGCCTTGAGGATCCCGAGCGCGCGGTCGTCGCGGCCGCGGAAGTCGGGCACGAGGATCTCGATCTGCGTCTGCGGCGACAGCTCGCGGATGTTGCGGATGCAGTCGACGAAGTGCTGGCTGCCGCCGTCGCGCAGGTCGTCGCGGTCGACGCTGGTGATCACCACGTACTTGAGGCGCAGCTTCGCGATCGTCTTCGCGAGGTTGAGCGGCTCGTCCTTGTCGAGCGGATCGGGCCGGCCGTGGCCCACGTCGCAGAACGGGCAGCGGCGCGTGCACTTGTCGCCCATGATCATGAAGGTCGCGGTGCCCTTGCCGAAGCATTCGCCGATATTCGGGCACGACGCCTCTTCGCAGACGGTGTGCAGGTTGCTTTCGCGCAGGATCTGCTTGATCTCGTAGAAGCGGGTGGTGGGCGAGCCGGCCTTGACGCGGATCCACTCGGGCTTCTTGAGCACCTCGCCCTGGACCACCTTGACGGGGATCCGGGAGAGCTTGGCGGCGGCCTTCTGCTTGGCGGAAGGGTTGTAGTCGGCGGCGCTTTGGGCCTCTCGGACGACGGTGGGTTCAACGTGCGGGGTGCTCATGAGTTCTCTCTGGCGGGCTCAAGGTGCGAGGTAGACGTTGAGCTTGCTGCCCAGCACCTGCGCCGCTTCGTCCCAGGTTGTTCGAACGCCGATTGTAAAAAGATCGACGGTTTTCAGCCCTGAATAGCCGCAAGGGTTGATGCGGGTGAAGGGTTCGAGGTCCATCGCCACGTTGAGGGCGACGCCGTGGTAAGTGCAGTGCCGGCTCACCTTGATGCCCAGGGCGGCGATCTTCCCGAGGCCGCGAAACGGGTCGTCCGGGTGTGCGGGGCCGGTGAGCGCGGCATGCGAGAACGGGTCGTCGAGCCGCACATAAATGCCGGGGGCGCCACTTACGCGGTGGCCGGTCACGCCGAAGTGGGCGAGGGTGCGGATCACCGATTCCTCGATGCGGTAGACGTATTCCTTGACGTAGTAGCCGGCGCGGCGCAGGTCGATCAGCGGGTAGGCGACCACCTGGCCGGGGCCGTGGTAGGTCACCTGCCCGCCGCGGTTGGTCTGCACGACCGGGATCTCGCCGGGGTTCAGCACGTGGTCGGCCTTGCCCGCCAGCCCTTGCGTGTAGACCGGCGGGTGCTCGCAGATCCAGAGCTGGTCGGGCGAATCCTCCGAACGCTCCTGCGTCGCCTTCTGCATCGCCGCATAGGTGCCGGCGTAGTCGACGCGGCCGAGCAGCGAGACCTGCAGGGCGCTCACCGAGTCACCTCCGGAGCGGCCGGGCGGGGGCTCAGAGCACCACCTTGACCATCGGGTGGCTGGAGAGCGCGCGATACAGGTCGTCGAGCTGCTCGCGGCTGGTCGCGGTGACGGTGATCGTCACGCCGAGGTAGTTGCCGGCCTTGCTGGGGCGCAGCTCCACGGTGCTCGCGTCGAAGGTCGGGTCGAAGCGCTCGGCGACCTGCGTGACGGCATGCACGAAGCCGTCGACCTTGGCGCCCATGACCTTGATCGGGAACTTCGAGGGGTACTCGATCAGCGAGTCCTTGCGTGGGTCCACCGGGGTGTCGGGCGTTGCGCCGTTGGGCGGGGTGGTAGGGGTGCTCATGCTGTGACTCCGTTGTCCTGGGTGCTGCTTACCTTGGCCTCTTCCTTGGCGTGCTGATAGGCGGCAAAAAGGGTCTGGTAGATGCGGCCGGGGCGGCCGTCGCCGATCGTGCGGCCATCGAGCGTCACGACCGGCAGGATCTCCTTGCTGGCCGACGACAGCAGCAGTTCGTCGGCGTCGAAGACCTCGTCGCGGGCGACTCGGCGCAGCGCGAAGGGGATGCCGGCTTCGGCGCAGAGACGCTCGATCAATCCGTAGCGAATGCCGGCGAGCACCAGCTCGTCCTTCGGCGGCCCGATGACCGTGCCCTGCTTGACGACCCACACATTGCTCGACGACGCCTCGCTGAGCCAGTCGCCGCGGAACATGATGGTTTCTGCCGCGCCGGCCTCGACGCTGATCTGTCGCGCGAGCACCGCGCCCAGCAGGCTGGTGCTCTTGATGTGCGCCTTCTGCCAGCGGAAATCGTGCGCGCTGACGCACGCAACGCCCTTGGCGCGCACCGCGTCGGGGACTGGCTTCATGGGGTTCACCATGACGAACACGGTCGGCGTGAGCCCTTGCGGCATGGCGTGATCGCGTGGCGCGACACCGCGCGTCACCTGGATGTAGAGGCCTTGCGTACCCGCGCGCGCGTCTGCGGGCGAGGCGTCGATCAGCCGCGTGGCGATGCCCCGCCATTGCGCGGCGGTCATCGGATTCCTGATCTGCAGTTCAGCCAGCGAGCGTTCAAGCCGCGCCATGTGCTCTTCGAAGCAGAAGAGATGACCTTCATAGATCGGCACGACTTCGTAGACGCCGTCGCCGAAGATGAAGCCGCGATCGAGCACGCTCACCTTCGCGTCGCGAAGCGGCGTGTAGGCGCCATCGAGGTAACAGAGTGAATCGGGGAGAGCGTCGACGATCGGGTGCATGGGGAATTATGGTGGGGACGGACGGACGCATTCCAAGTCGCCCAATGCCGATTCGACATCCGATGCAAGGACCAAATCCCCGCATGTGTCGCCAACTTGGCCGAAGCGCGTGGCTTTCTACCTATAATCAATGGCTTTGTAGAAATTCTGGGTCGTCATCCGGGCTTCATTCGACATGAAAACAATCGCCCGCGATGTCTCGAAGGGAATCCATGAGGACACTCCCGACCCGGACGAGGATTTCAAGCCGCTGACCGCCGAGGAGGCGCAGCGGCTTCGCGACAGGAAGCCGTTGATCTCGCCGTGGCGCGTGATCGCGATTCAGGTCGTGGCGGGACTCCTGGTGGCCTTGGCTACCTGGGGGCTCACTGGGAGGCAAAATCTGGGATGGTCCGCCGGATACGGCGCGCTCGCGGTGGTTCTTCCCGCGGCGGTGTTCGCACGGGGGCTGACCGGCAGGTTTGCTTCGCTGAATCCGGGTACTGCGGTATTCGGATTCTTTTTGTGGGAAATGGTCAAGTTGGCCTTGTCGATGGCGATGCTGATCGCCGCGCCGAGGCTGGTAGTGGCGCTGAGCTGGCCGGCAATGCTGATCGGTTTGGTGGTGACAATGAAGGCGGCTTGGGTGGCTGTAATGCTGGCTCCCAAGCGCCCGAAACTTTGAGACGAGTAACGGATGGCTGCTGAAAACGCTGCGGAACATGGTCAAACCGCTGGTGAATACATCGTTCACCATTTGACCCATCTTCAGAGCTCCAAGCCTGGAGGTGTGGCTGATCTCTCCGTTTTCAATCTCGATTCGATCTTTTTCTCGATCGCGCTCGGCGTCATCACCTGCTGGTTCCTGTGGGCGGCGGCTCGCAAGGCCACCTCGGGCGTGCCCGGCCGCTTTCAGGCCGCGGTCGAGTTCCTGCTCGAAATGGTCGACCAGCAGGCCAAGGGCATCGTCCACAACGCGCAAAGCCGCAAGTTCGTCGGGCCTCTCGCGCTGACGATCTTCGTGTGGATCCTGCTGCTCAATGCGATGGACCTGCTGCCGGTCGACCTGCTGCCCTGGATCTGGGGCCAGGGCTACGGCGCTGCCGGCGGTGATCCGCATCACGCCTACCTGCGGGTCGTGCCGACCGCCGATCTGTCGGTGTCCATGGCGTTCTCGGTCACGGTGCTGCTGATCTGCATCTACTACAACATCAAGATCAAGGGCCTGGGCGGCTGGGTCCACGAGCTGTTCACCGCGCCGTTCGGCAACCACTGGGCGCTGTATCCCTTCAACTTCGCCATGCAGATGGTCGAGTTCATCGCCAAGACCGTCTCGCACGGCATGCGGTTGTTCGGCAACATGTACGCCGGCGAACTGATCTTCCTGCTCATCGCGCTGATGGGTGGTGCGTGGACCCTCTCGGCCACCGGCATCCTCCTGGCGCTCGGCCACATCGTCGCGGGCACTGCGTGGGCCATCTTCCACATCCTGATCATCACGCTGCAAGCGTTCGTGTTCATGATGCTGACGCTCGTCTACGTGGGTCAGGCACACGATCACCACTGATCGTCCGGTTTCAGTTTCGTTTTTCTTTTCTCTTCAACCAAAGTCCTCTAGGAGTCATCATGGAAGTTATTAGCTTTGTCGCTCTGGCCGCTGGCCTGATCATCGGTCTGGGTGCTGTTGGCGCTTGTATCGGTATCGGCATCATGGGTAGCAAGTACCTCGAGTCCGCCGCGCGTCAACCCGAGCTGATGGGCGAACTGCAAACCAAGATGTTCCTGCTGGCTGGTCTGATCGACGCCGCGTTCATTATCGGTACCGGTATCGCGCTGTGGTTCGCAACCGCCAACCCGTTCCTCTCGCAAATCGCCAACCTGCCGAAGTAATCGGTTCCAGGCTTTCTCGTCGAACCGATGTCGTTCCTCGCTGAATGGCGTTGGATTCATTCCCAAAGAGAGGGTGAAAAGTGAGCATTACCGGTACCCTGATCATCCAGATGATCGTGTTCCTGATCCTGGTCGGGTTCACGATGAAGTTTGTGTGGCCGCCGATTGCCAAGGCGCTGGACGATCGTGCCCAGAAGATCGCCGAAGGTCTGGCCGCAGCCGACAAGGCCAAGTCCGAGCTGAGCGCCGCCAACAAGCGCGTCGAGGCTGAACTCGGCCAGGCTCGCAACGAGTCCGCCCAGCGTCTTGCAGATGCCGAACGTCGTGCGCAGGCCATCGTTGAAGAGGCCAAGGCCCGCGCTACGGAAGAAGGCAACAAGATCATTGCGGCCGCCCGCGTCGAAGCCGATCAGCAGGCCATGAAGGCGCGCGAAGTCCTGCGTGAGCAGGTCGCTGCGCTGGCCGTCAAGGGCGCCGAGCAGATCCTGCGCAAGGAAGTGAATCCGGCCGTCCACGCCGATTTGCTGGCCCGCCTGCAGACGGAACTCTGATCAAGCCATGGCAGAACTCGCCACCATTGCACGTCCCTACGCCGAAGCGCTGTTCAAGGCCTCCGCGTCGGATCTGAGCGGCGCGGCAGCTTGGCTCGAAAAGGTTGCGGCCATTGGCGCCAACCCCGAGCTCCAGCAGTTCGCGGACAACCCGAAGGTCACGACCGAACAGGTCATCGGCGTCGTCGCTGGCGCTTTCGGCGCGCCCCTGCCGCCTGCCGCGAACAACTTCCTGATGGCGCTGCTCGAGAACGGGCGCTTCACTGCGCTGGCGGAAATCGCGAAGCAGTTCCGGACCCTGGCGAACGCACAGAGCGGTTCGTCCGATGCCGTGGTGTACAGCGCCTTCCCCATCGATGCGACCGCGTTGGGCAGCGTCGCTGCCACGCTCGAAAAGCGCTTCGGCCGCAAGCTGCAAGTCACGGTTCAGCAGGACCCATCGCTGATCGGCGGCATCCGCGTGGTGGTCGGCGACGAAGTGCTCGACACCTCCGTCAAAGCGCGTCTTGAACAAATGAAAGTTGCGCTGGTGGCCTGAGGCCGCCAGCCCCCTTAACGAAAGAAGGAAAGAGTCATGCAACTCAATCCCGCAGAAATTTCCGAACTGATCAAGAGCCGCATCGAGGGTCTCGGCGTCAGCGCGAACATCCGCAACGAAGGCACCGTGGTGTCGGTGACCGACGGTATCGTGCGTGTGCATGGCCTGTCGGACGCGATGCAGGGCGAAATGCTCGAGTTCCCTCCCACGGCCGACGGCACGCCGTCGTTCGGCCTTGCGCTGAACCTGGAGCGCGACTCCGTCGGCGCCGTGATCTTGGGCGAGTACGAGCACATCTCCGAAGGCGACACCGTCAAGTGCACGGGCCGCATTCTGGAAGTGCCGGTCGGCCCCGAGCTGATCGGCCGCGTGGTGAATGCACTGGGCCAGCCGATCGACGGCAAGGGTCCGGTCAACGCCAAGATGACGGACGTGATCGAGAAGGTTGCACCGGGCGTGATCGCACGCCAGTCGGTCGACCAGCCGATGCAGACCGGCCTGAAGTCCATCGACTCGATGGTGCCGATCGGCCGTGGCCAGCGCGAGCTGATCATCGGCGACCGCCAGACCGGCAAGACCGCCGTGGCGATCGACGCGATCATCAACCAGAAGGGTCAGAACATGACCTGCGTCTACGTCGCGATCGGCCAGAAGGCTTCGTCGATCAAGAACGTAGTGCGCTCGCTGGAACAAGCCGGCGCGATGGAATACACCATCGTCGTCGCCGCCTCGGCGTCCGAATCGGCTGCCATGCAGTACGTGTCGGCCTACTCGGGCTGCACGATGGGCGAGTACTTCCGCGATCGCGGCCAGGACGCGCTGATCATTTATGACGACCTGTCCAAGCAGGCCGTGGCCTACCGTCAGGTCTCGCTGCTGCTGCGCCGTCCGCCGGGCCGCGAAGCCTATCCTGGCGACGTGTTCTATCTCCACAGCCGTCTGCTCGAGCGCGCCGCTCGCGTGAACGCCGACTACGTCGAACACTTCACCAAGGGTGAAGTCAAGGGCAAGACCGGCTCGCTGACCGCGCTGCCGATCATCGAAACGCAAGCCGGCGACGTGTCCGCCTTCGTTCCGACCAACGTGATCTCGATCACCGACGGCCAGATCTTCCTGGAAACCAACCTGTTCAACGCCGGTATCCGCCCCGCCATCAACGCCGGTATCTCGGTGTCGCGCGTGGGTTCGTCGGCGCAGACCAAGGTCATCAAGGGCCAGTCGGGCGGTATCCGTACCGACCTGGCGCAGTACCGTGAACTGGCTGCGTTCGCGCAGTTCGCTTCCGACCTCGACGAAGCGACCCGCAAGCAGCTCGACCGCGGCGCCCGCGTGACCGAACTGCTGAAGCAGACCCAGTACAGCCCGCTGCCCATCTCGCTGATGGGTGCGTCGCTGTTCGCGGTGAACAAGGGCTTCATGGACGATCTCGACGTCAAGCAGGTTCTGCCGTTCGAGCACGGTCTACATCAGTTCCTGAAGGCGAGCCATGGCGCGCTGCTCGACAAGATCGAGCAATCCAGGGCCCTCGACAAGGACGCCGAAGCCGAGCTGACTGCAGCCGTCACCGCGTTCAAGAAGTCGTTCGCCTGATCGACCGAGCAAGGAGCCCCAATGGCAGCTGGTAAGGAAATCCGCGGCAAGATCAAATCGGTGGAGAACACCAAGAAGATCACCAAGGCCATGGAAATGGTGGCCGCGTCGAAGATGCGCAAGGCGCAGGATCGCATGCGTGCCGCCCGCCCCTACAGCGAGAAGATCCGCAGCATCGCGGCCAACCTCGGCCAGGCGAACCCGGAGTACACCCACGCGTTCATGAAGACGCACGACGCGAAGGCGGCGAGCTTCATCGTCGTCACGACCGACAAGGGTCTGTGCGGCGGCATGAACACCAACGTGCTGCGTGCCGTGACGGCCAAGATGCGCGAGCTGCAGACGGCCGGTACGGCCATCGAGGCGGTGGCGATCGGCAACAAGGGCCTGGGTTTCCTGAACCGCGTCGGCGCTCGCGTCGTGTCGCATGTCACCCAGCTGGGTGACACGCCGCACCTCGACAAGCTGATCGGTCCGGTCAAGGTGGCGCTCGACGCCTACGCCGAGGGCAAGCTCGGCGCGGTCTATCTCTGCTACACCAAGTTCATCAACACGATGCGCCAGGAGTCGGTGGTCGAGCAGCTGCTGCCGCTGCCCGCCGAGTCGCTGAAGCCCGAGCAGGGCCAGCATTCGTGGGACTACATCTACGAGCCCGACGCGCAGAGCGTGATCGACGAACTGCTGGTGCGCTACGTCGAATCGCTGGTGTACCAGGCCGTCGCAGAAAACATGGCTTCCGAACAGTCGGCGCGCATGGTGGCCATGAAGGCGGCCACCGACAACGCCGGCAACGTGATCAACGAACTCAAGCTGGTCTACAACAAGACCCGCCAGGCAGGCATCACGAAGGAGCTGTCCGAGATCGTCTCGGGCGCTGCGGCCGCGGCTGGCGTTTAAGCCAGCCAGGTGTCGGACGTCAACCAGATTTAAATTTTTATCGGAGCAGATGATGGCTCAAGAAAACGCAGTTCAAGGCAAGATCGTTCAATGTATTGGCGCCGTGGTCGACGTGGAGTTCCCACGTGACAAGATGCCGAAGATCTATGACGCCCTGAAGTACGAAGGCGGCGGCCTGACCCTCGAAGTGCAGCAGCAGCTGGGCGACGGCATCGTCCGCACCATTGCGCTCGGTTCGTCGGACGGTTTGCGCCGCGGCATCACCGTGGTCAACACCGGTGCACCGATCACGGTGCCGGTCGGCAAGGCGACGCTGGGCCGCATCATGGACGTGCTGGGCAACCCCATCGACGAGCGCGGTCCGGTCGACCAGGAGCTCACCGCTTCGATCCACCGCAAGGCGCCCGTCTACGACGAACTCTCGCCCTCGCAGGACCTGCTCGAAACCGGCATCAAGGTGATCGACCTGGTCTGCCCGTTCGCCAAGGGCGGCAAGGTGGGCCTGTTCGGTGGCGCCGGCGTGGGCAAGACCGTGAACATGATGGAGCTCATCAACAACATCGCCAAGGCGCACTCGGGTCTGTCGGTGTTCGCCGGCGTGGGTGAACGCACCCGCGAAGGCAACGACTTCTATCACGAGATGGCCGATTCCGGCGTCGTGAACCTCGAGAACCTCGGCGAGTCGAAGGTGTCGATGGTCTACGGCCAGATGAACGAGCCGCCGGGCAACCGTCTGCGCGTGGCGCTGACCGGCCTGACGATCGCCGAGTCGTTCCGCGACGAAGGCCGTGACGTGCTGTTCTTCGTGGACAACATCTATCGCTTCACGCTGGCCGGGACCGAGGTGTCGGCACTGCTGGGCCGTATGCCTTCCGCCGTGGGCTACCAGCCGACGCTGGCCGAGGAAATGGGCCGCCTGCAGGAGCGCATCACGTCGACCAAGGTCGGTTCGATCACGTCGATCCAGGCCGTGTACGTGCCGGCGGATGACTTGACCGACCCGTCGCCTGCCACGACCTTCGCCCACTTGGACTCGACCGTGGTGCTGTCGCGCGATATCGCCTCGCTCGGCATCTATCCGGCCATCGACCCGCTGGACTCGACCTCGCGTCAGCTCGACCCGAAGGTCGTCGGCGACGAGCACTACGACGTGGCTCGCGCCGTGCAAGGCACGCTGCAGCGCTACAAGGAACTGCGCGACATCATCGCGATTCTGGGCATGGACGAACTCGCGCCGGAAGACAAGCTGGCCGTGGCCCGCGCCCGGAAGATCCAGCGTTTCCTGTCGCAGCCCTTCCACGTGGCCGAAGTGTTCACGGGCTCGCCGGGCAAGTACGTGCCGCTGTCCGAAACGATCCGCGGCTTCAAGATGATCGTGAACGGCGAATGCGACCACCTGCCGGAACAGGCGTTCTACATGGTGGGCGGCATCGACGAAGCGTTCGAGAAGGCCAAGAAGGTCGCTTAAGGAATCACCATGGCAGGCACCATTCACGTGGACGTGGTCAGCGCCGAGGAGTCCATCTTCTCGGGCGAGGCCAAGTTCGTCGCGCTCCCCGGCGAAGCCGGCGAGCTCGGCATCTACCCGCGCCACACGCCGCTGATCACGCGCATCCGTCCCGGCGCGGTGCGCATCGAGACGGCCGACGGCGGCGAGGAATTCGTCTTCGTGGCCGGTGGCATCCTGGAAGTGCAGCCGACCACGGTGACTGTTCTGTCCGACACCGCGATCCGCGGCAAGGACCTGGACGACGAAAAGGCCGGCGCCGCCAAGGCCCGCGCCGAAGAGGCGCTGAAGAATGCCAAGAGCGACATCGACATCGCCCTGGCCCAGTCCGAGCTCACCGTGATGGCCGCGCAGATCGCTGCGTTGCGGAAATATCGGGATAAAAAGTAGCCCCCAGCCTCGCCCACTTCGTGTGGCTCGGGCACCCCCTTCCGGGGGCAACACCAGCGGCCCGGCGGAGCCGGTTCCGCGGTGTTTCTGGAACAAAAAGGCCGCCTTCGGGCGGCTTTTTCATTTGCGTCGTTGCGCGTGAGCTTCTTCGGCCCAAATTTGGCTGAAGTTAAGTCTTGTTCGGCTGAAGACCTCCTCCTAGTATTCGCCTTCGTCCGGCCGCCCCCCTTGGGCCGTGGGCGGGACAAAGAACAGACGGAGACAACGCGTGACCCCCTGGAGTCGCCTGACCGCTGACGAGATGCAACTGCTCGAGGCCACGTTCTGGTCCGCGGGCAACTCGCGCCATGGGATGGCCGAACTGCTGGGCTTCTCCAAGAGCAAGGCCAATGCACTGATCGCAGGCCTGGTCGAGCAGGGTCTTCTTTCCGAAGCTGGCCTGCAGCGCTCGACCGGCGGGCGCCGCCCCGAGAGCCTCCAACTCCATGCGGGACTGGGTGTGCTGGTCGGCGTTGACATCGGCGCGACCAGCCTCGACGTTGCGGTCCTCGCGCCTGACCTGACCGTGCTCGAGCACCACGCGGAGCCGGCCGACGTGCGCGAAGGCCCCGGCGTCGTGCTCGCGCGCGTTCGCGGGCTCATCAGGGAATTGCTTGCGCGCGCGGGGTTCGGCGCCCGGCACGTGCTTGGCATCGGCATTGGCGTCCCGGGTCCGGTCAACTTCGAGATCGGCCAGCTCGTGAACCCGCCGCTGATGCCCGCGTGGGACAGCTTCTCGATCCGCGACTACTTGCGCGAGGACTATGCGGCCCCGGTCTTCGTCGACAACGACGTCAACCTGATGGCGTTGGGCGAGCTGTGGCGGCTCAAGCGTTCTCTCCCCAACTTCCTCGTCATCAAGGTCGGCACCGGCATCGGCTGCGGCATCGTCTGCCATGGCGAGGTGTACCGCGGCGCCGCCGGATCGGCCGGCGACGTGGGTCACATCTGCGTCGACCAGGAAGGGCCGCGCTGCCACTGCGGCAACCTCGGCTGCGTCGAGGCCATGGCGGCCGGCCCGGCCATCACCCGCATGGCGGTGCAGGCCGCCGAAGCCGGCGAAAGCGCCGCGCTCGCCGAATGCCTGCGCACACAGGGCCGCATCGAGGCCATCGATGTCGGTCAGGCGAGCCGCGCGGGCGATGCAGCGGCGAACGCCATCGTCCAGCGCGCCGGCAACCTGATCGGCCAGATGCTGGCGTCCATCGTCAACTTCTTCAATCCGTCGCATGTCTTCATCGGCGGCGGCATCACGCGCATCGGGCCGCTGTTTCTCGCGGCGGTGCGGCAGAGCGTGTACCAGCGATCGCTGGCGCTTTCGACGCGGCATCTCGAGATCCAGTACACGCCCCTCGAAGGGCAGGCCGGCCTGATCGGCGCGGGCGTGCTCGCGATGCAGGAAACCCTCAAGGTGCGGGGCGTGGCGCCGTGACGAGCATCGCCGCTGCGATCGACGCACCCCGGCAGAAGGCCGCCGTCGCCGTCGAGTTCGACCAGGTGGTGAAGGCCTTCGGTCCGGTGCAGGTGCTGCACGGCGTGAGCTTCTCGCTCGAGCCCGGCCGCGTGTACGGGCTGCTCGGCGAAAACGGCGCGGGCAAATCGACGCTGATGAAGATCCTCGCTGGCTACGAGTCGCTCACGGGCGGCAGCTTGCGTGTGAACGGCCAGGCGCAGCAGTTCGCCAGCTCGCGGGATGCGGAGGCGCTGGGCATCGTGCTGATCCACCAGGAGTTCAACCTCGCGGAAGACCTCGGCATTGCGCAGAACATCTTCCTCGGCCATGAAAAGAAGAAAGGCTGGCTGCTCGACGACGCCGCGATGGCGCGCGATGCCGCTGCCGCGCTCGCCGAAGTGGGACTCCACATCGACCCGGCCACCAAGGTGCGCCGCCTGATCGTCGCCGAGAAGCAGCTCGTGGAGATCGCAAAGGCGCTCTCGCGCCACGCGCGACTGCTGATCATGGATGAGCCCACTGCCACCCTGACCCCCGGCGAAACCGAGCGTCTCTTCAAACTCATTGCCCAACTGCGCGCGGATGGCGTGACGGTGGTCTACATCTCGCACAAGCTCGACGAAGTCGAGCGCGTCACCGATGAGGTGATCGTGATGCGCGACGGCCGCTTCGTCGCGCGCGCACGCACGGCCGACGTTACGCGCCAGCAGATGGCGAACCTGATGGTGGGCCGCGAACTGGCCGACCTCTATCCGCCGCGCGATGTCGTGGCCACGGACGCGGCGCCGGCGATGCGCGTCAGCCACTTCACCGTCCCCGGCTGGGCGGAGGACGCGAGCTTCGAAGTGCGGCCGGGCGAGATCCTCGGCTTCGCCGGCCTCGTCGGTGCAGGGCGCACCGAGCTGTTCGAAGGCCTGCTCGGGCTGCGGCCTGCGAGCGGCCGGGTCGAGATTCACGGGCAGTCCGTTCGACTGCGAAACCCGCGCGAAGCGGCGAAGCACGGCCTCACCTATCTCAGCGAGGACCGCAAGGGCAAGGGCCTTCACGTCAACTTCGGCTTGCGCCAGAACCTCACGCTGATGGCGCTCGAGCGCTACGCCACGCCGTGGCTGCACCCCGACGCGGAGCGCAGCGCGCTGGCGGCTGCGGTGAAGGACTACGGCATTCGCACCGGTGACCTCGATGCACGCGCCTCGTCGCTCTCGGGAGGCAATCAGCAGAAGCTCGCACTCGCCAAGGTGCTTCAGCCGCAGCCGAAGATCGTGGTGCTGGACGAGCCGACGCGCGGCGTCGACGTCGGCGCCAAGCGCGACATCTATTTCCTGATCCAGCGTCTGGCACGCGAGGGGCTCGCGGTGATCGTGGTCTCGTCCGAGCTCATGGAGCTGATCGGCTTGTGCCATCGCGTCGCGGTGATGCGCGCCGGCCGGCTGGTGACCACGCTCGATGCGAGCCAATTGACTGAAGAGGAGCTCATCGCTCATGCCACCGGAACCGCCACCGAGCACTGAGGCGCAAGTCCAGCATCGCGCCCAGGCCAAGCCGCGCTGGACCGAACGCCTGCACGGCTTCGGGCCGGTGATCGGCCTCGTGCTGCTGTGCATCGCCGGCACCTTGCTCAACAGCGACTTCGCGACGCTCGACAACGCGATGAACGTGCTCACGCGCACCGCCTTCATCGGAATCATCGCGGTGGGCATGTGCTTCGTGATCATCTCGGGCGGCATCGACCTGTCGGTGGGATCGATGGCGGCGCTGATCGCGGGCTGCGTGATCATGTTCATCAACGCCATGGGCCCGGTGGTCGGATCGCCGGTCCTGGCCGTGGTGCTGGGCGCACTGCTCGCCGTGGTGCTCGGCGCGGTGTTCGGGCTCGCGCACGGGCTGCTCATCACCAAGGGGCGCATCGAACCCTTCATCGTCACGCTCGGCACGCTCGGCATCTTTCGCGCCTACCTGACCTACTTCGCCAACGGCGGCGCGCTCACGCTCGACAACGACCTGTCGGACGTCTACGCGCCGGTGTACTACGCCAGCCTGCTCGGCGTGCCGATCCCCGTGTGGGTCTTTCTCGTCGTCGCGGTCATCGGCGGGCTGATCCTCAACCGCACGGCCTATGGCCGCTACGTGCAGGCCATCGGGTCCAACGAACAGGTGGCGCGCTACGCGGCGGTTGGCGTCGACGGCGTGAAGGTGCTGACCTACGTGTTCCTCGGCGTGTGCGTCGGCATCGCGACGCTGCTCTACGTGCCGCGGCTGGGCTCGGCGTCGCCGACCACCGGCCTCTTGTGGGAGCTCGAGGCGATCGCCGCGGTGATCGTCGGCGGCACCGCGCTCAAGGGCGGATCCGGCAGCGTGGTCGGCACCGTGATCGGCGCGATCCTGCTCTCGGTCATCAGCAACATCCTCAACCTCACCAGCATCATCAGCGTCTACCTCAACGCGGCGGTGCAGGGCTTCGTGATCATCGTCGTCGCGTTCCTCCAGCGGGGCCGCCGATGACGGCGCGCCGGTTTTCCGTCCGTTCCGTTTCATCAACCAAGGAGACAAGCAGCATGAAGACTTCCATTTCCCGTCGCATGGTTTTGAGCGCGGTCGCCGCGGCGAGCTTCGCCGCGATCCCGGTCCTCGCGGCCGCGGAGCCGGTGCACCTGGGCGTGTCAATCCCGGCCGCGACGCACAGCTTCATGGGCGGCATCAACTACTGGGCCAACCAGGCGAAGAAGGACCTGGAGAAAGAGCACAAGGACCTGAAGATCACGATCAAGACAGCCGCGAACGCGCCCGAGCAGGCGAACCAGCTGCAGGACCTCTCGACCGTGAGCAAGATCAACGCGCTGGTGATCTTCCCGTTCGAATCGGCCGCGCTCACCAAGCCGGTCGCGCAGGTCAAGGCCAAGGGCACCTACGTGACGGTGGTCGACCGGGGCCTGACCGACACCAGCGCGCAGGATGCCTACGTCGCGGGCGACAACACCGCCTTCGGCAAGATCCCCGCCGAGTACATCGCGAAGAAGCTCGGCGGCAAGGGCAATGTCGTCGCGCTGCGCGGCATCCCGACCACGCTCGACAACGAGCGCATGGACGCCTTCAACAGCGTGCTCAAGAACTATCCCGACATCAAGCTCCTGGATGCGAAATACGCCAACTGGAACCGCGACGACGCCTTCAAGGTCACGCAGGACTACCTGACGCGCTTCAAGGATATCGACGCGATCTGGGCCGCCGACGACGACATGGCGGTGGGTGTGCTCAAGGCCATCGAGCAGGCCAAGCGCAATGACATCAAGGTGATCTTCGGCGGCGCGGGCGCCAAGGGCATGGTCAAGACCATCATCGACGGCAAGGACAAGCGCATCGATGCGGACGTGAGCTATTCGCCGAAGTTCATCTACGACGCGATCAAGCTCACCGCCGAAGCGCGCCTGAAGGGCGAGAAGCTGCCGGCGACGACGATCATTCCGTCGGTCCTGATCACGAAGGACAACGCGAAGGACTTCTATCACCCTGATTCGCCCTTCTGAGCGTCTCGATGACTGCAACACGTAGATTGCGCTACGCCATGGTCGGCGGCGGGCGCGATGCCTTCATCGGCGCGGTGCACCGCAACGCGATCGCGCTCGACGGGCAGGCCGAGCTGGTGGCCGGGGCGCTGTCGTCCAGTCCGGAGAAGGCGAAGGCGTCAGGGCGCGATCTGTTCCTCGCGGACGATCGCAACCATGGCGACTGGCGCGGCCTGCTGGATGACGAGCTGAAGCGGCCCGCGCACGAGCGCATCGACTTCGTCTCGATCGTCACGCCGAACCACATGCACTTCCCGGTCGCGCAGGCCTTCGTCGAAGCAGGCTTCCACGTGGTCTGCGACAAGCCGCTGGTGCACACGCGCGAGCAGGCCGATGCGCTCGTGGAGGCGGTTGCGCGCAAGGGCACGGTCTTCGGCGTGACCTACAACTACACCGGCTATCCGATGGTGCGGCAGGCGCGCGAGATGGTGCGCTCGGGCGCGCTCGGCGAGATTCGCAAGATCGTCGTCGAGTACAACCAGGGCTGGCTCGCGACGCGGCTGGAGGGCGAGGGCAACAAGCAGGCCGCGTGGCGCAGCGATCCGGCGCAAAGCGGCGCGGCCGGCGCCATCGGCGACATCGGCTCGCACGCGGAGAACCTCGTGGCGACCGTGACCGGGCTGGAGATCGAAAGCCTTTGCGCCGATCTGAGTTCCTTCGTGCCCGGCCGGCCGCTCGATGACGACGGCAGCCTCCTGCTGCGGTTTCGCGGGGGTGCGCGCGGCGTGCTGATCGCGTCGCAGATCAACACCGGGCTCGAGAACGACCTGCGCCTGCGCATCTCGGGCGCGCAGGGCACGCTCGAATGGCGGCAGGAGCGGCCGAGCGAGCTCACGCACCTGCCGCACGACGGTCCGAAGCGCACCCTCACGCGCGGCGCCCCCTGGCTCTGCGAATCGGCGCGGCGCGCGAGCCGGCTGCCGAGCGGGCATCCGGAAGGCTTCATCGAGGCCTTTGCCAACATCTACGGCGGCGTGATCGCGGACATCCGTGCGAAGCTGTCCGGCGTGGCGGCCGATCCGCTCGCGGCCGACTATCCGCGTGTGGAAGCCGGCGCACGCGGCGTACGTTTCATCGAACGCACGGTGGCCTCGGCGAAAAGCGAGGCCAAGTGGACCGCCTGGTAGGTACCGGCCGGGCGTCGGCCTGAACCGACACCAGGTCGCGCCCCGTGCGCGGCGCACGGATCGGCGGCTCGGGCCTACGATGTGCTCCGCACCATGGCCGAACCAGCGAACGCCCCTGCGCCTCACGACCTCGTCGTCGCACGCCCCGAAGGGCTCTATTGCCCGCCCGGCGATTTCTACATCGACCCTTGGCGGCCGGTCGACCGCGCGGTCATCACGCATGCGCATTCGGACCATGCGCGCGTTGGCCATGGGCACTACCTTGCGCATCACGACAGCGCCGGTACGCTGCGCGTGCGGCTCGGCGACATCACGCTGCAGACGCTCGCCTACGGCGACGCGATCGAGCACAACGGCGTGCGGATCTCGCTGCATCCCGCCGGCCATGTGCTGGGTTCGGCGCAGGTGCGCATCGAGCACGGCGGCCGCGTGTGGGTCGCCTCGGGCGACTACAAGACCGAGGCCGACGGCACCTGCGCGCCCTTCGAGCCGGTGCCCTGCGATACCTTCATCACCGAGTCGACCTTCGGCCTGCCGATCTACCGCTGGCCTGCGCAACCGGTGCTGTTCGAGGAAATCAACGCATGGTGGCGGGCGAATGCGGCGCAGGGCAGGGCGTCGGTCCTGCTCTGCTACGCCTTCGGCAAGGCGCAGCGCATCCTGCATGGCGTGGATGCGCACATCGGGCCGATCATCGTCCACGGCGCGGTCGAGCCGCTGAACCAGATCTACCGCGCGGCGGGCGTCGCGCTGCCGCCCACGCTGCGGGTCACCGATCCTGGCGTCGACGCGGCGACGATCCAGCGCGCGCTCGTGCTGGCACCGCCCTCGGCGCAAGGTACACCGTGGATGCGGCGCTTCGGAAACTATTCGGATGCGTTCGCGAGCGGATGGATGCAGCTTCGCGGCACGCGGCGGCGGCGTGGGGTCGACCGAGGCTTCGTGATGTCCGATCACGCCGACTGGCCCGGCCTGCAGGAGGCGATCGCGAGCACAGGCGCGCAGCGCATCCTTGTGACGCATGGCAGCGTGGCGGTGATGGTGCGATGGCTCGCCGAGTCGGGATTGGATGCGCAGTCGTTCAAGACGGAATACGGCGACGAGGATGCGGTCGAAGGCGCCGCAGAAGGCGCTGCGGAGTCATGAAGCAGTTCGCCGCGCTCTATCGCGAGCTCGATGCCACGACTTCCAGCCTGGCCAAGCAGTCCGCCTTGCAGCATTACCTCCAGACCGTCGAGCCGCGCGACGCGGCATGGGCCGTCTACTTCCTGGCCGGGGGAAAGCCGCGCCAGCTCGTGCCGAACAAGCTGCTGAGGCTGCTCGCGCAGGAATCGGCCGGCCTGCCCGAATGGCTTTTCGACGAGAGCTACGAGGCGGTGGGCGATCTGGCCGAGACCATCTCGCTGCTGCTTCCGCCGCCGACCGATGCGCACGACCTGGGCCTCGCGGACTGGGTCGAGCAGCACCTGCTGCCGCTTCGCCGCACGCTCCCGGATGCGCTGGCCGACAAGCTGCGCTGGCAATGGCAGCGGCTGGCGGTGGAAGAACGGCTGGTCTATTTCAAGCTGATCACCGGCGGGTTCCGCGTCGGCGTCTCGCGCCTGCAAGTCACGCAGGCGCTGGCGGCGGTCGGCGGGCTCGACCCCAAGCGCGTCGCGCAGCGGCTCATGGGTTACACGCACATCGGCGGAAAGCCGGGCGCCGGCGACTACACCGCCCTCATCGCGCCCGAGAACACCGGCGAACTCGATCAGCAGACCAGCGGCCAGCCGTATCCCTTCTTTCTCGCGCATCCGTTTAACCTGCCACTGGCGGAGTTCGACGCGACGCTCGGGCCGCCCTCGGACTGGATCGTCGAGTGGAAGTGGGATGGCATCCGCGCGCAGCTCGTCAAGCGCGCGGGACGGGTGTCGCTCTGGTCGCGCGGAGAAGAACTGGTGACCGACCGCTTCCCCGAACTCGCCGCGATGGGCGAGACGCTGCCCGACGGCACCGTCATCGATGGCGAGATCGTCGTTTGGCAGGGCGACCGCGTGCAGCCCTTCGCGGACCTGCAGAAGCGCATCGGCCGCAAGACGCTCGGCGCGAAGCTGCTGCGCGACATTCCGGTGGTGCTGCTGGCCTACGACCTGCTCGAGCGCGAGGGCCGCGACACGCGCCAACTGCCGCAGCACGAACGCCGGGCGTTGCTCGACGCCCTGATCGTCGACGCGCAGCATCCGTCGCTCATTGCCAGCCCGATGCTTCACGGCGAGGACTGGAGCGACCTTGCGAGGCAGCGCGATGCGGCGCGATCGATGGGCGTCGAGGGCTTGATGCTCAAGCAGCGCAATGCGCACTACGGCGTGGGCCGCACCAAGGATGTCGGCGTGTGGTGGAAGTGGAAGATCGATCCGCTCTCCATCGATGCGGTGCTCGTCTACGCCCAGCGCGGCCACGGCCGGCGCGCGAGTCTCTACACCGACTACACCTTCGCGGTGTGGGATGCACCGCCCGAGGTGCCCGACCGCAAGCTCGTTCCCTTCGCCAAGGCCTACTCGGGCCTGACCGACGCGGAGATCGCGCGCGTGGATGCCGTGATCCGCAGGACCACCGTCGAGAGCTTCGGCCCGGTGCGCAGCGTGACGCCCACGCTGGTCTTCGAGCTCGGCTTCGAAGGCATCGCGCGCAGCACCCGGCACAAGAGCGGCATTGCAGTGCGCTTCCCGCGCATGCTGCGATGGCGCGCGGACAAGCCGGTCGAAGAGGCCGACACGCTGCAGACGCTGTCGGCGCTTCTGCCGGCCTGAAGGCGGCCTCGCGGACAATCGGGCCCATGGACGCATCCGGAAATCCACGCATCGACCTTCGCGAACACGCCGTCTTCATGCTCACCCAGGCCGCTCCGATGTCCGGAATGACCATCGAAGAGGCCGAGCTCGTCGTGGATGCGATGCGGCCGGTCCATGTGCTGGCCGACACCCTCCTGTTCGAGGAGGGCGACAGCGAGGACACCGACTACATGGCACTGGTGCTCGAAGGCCAGGTGCGCGCCGAGACCCGCACCGGCATGCCCGGCGAGGAAGTGGTGATCTCGATCATCGGACCCGGCAGCCTGATCGGGGAGATGGGAGTCATCGACGGCGAGCCTCGCTCTGCAAGCTGCACCGCGCTGACCGACATCAAGCTGGGCGTGCTCTCGCGCGAGGCGCTCATGAAGTTGCTGGAGGAGCACCCGGCCGCGGCCTCGCGTCTCGTGCTCGCGCTGTCGAAGGGGCTCGCCGAGCGCCTGCGCGAAAGCAACCGCCGCCTTCGCATGCTGTCGCAGGTCACGCGCGCCCTGCAGGCCGAGCTGGACGCGGTGCACTCGGTCAACCGCAGGCTGCTGCACGCGAGCGAATCCTGAGCGTCCGGCGCCGAGTCAGAGGATCACCGGCGCGTCCGGAAGCTCGTTGCGGTCGGCCTCGCCCTCGGCGAGCGGAAAGTGCTCGACCAGCGCGGCGGACACCTCCTCGAGCGCCTGCGTGAGCCCGTCTTCGAAGCGCCCTTCACGGAACGCGGCGCCCATGCGCCGGGCCATCGCCGCCCACGCCGCGTCGTCCACATGCAAGTCGATGCCGCGATCGGCCACGATCTCGATCGCGTGCTCGGCCAGCAGCAGGTAGATCAGCACGCCGTTGTTGTGTGCGGTGTCCCAGATGCGCAGCTTGCTGAACATCATGATCGCGCGCTCGCGCGCGGTCGCATCGCGCCACAGGTAGGACATCGGCAGGCCGGCCTCGACGCAGATGCGGATCTCGCCGGTATGCCGCCGTTCGCTCGCGCCGACGCGCTTTTCCAGTCGTTCGAGCATGTCGGGCGGCAGCGCCCGGCGCACGTCGGTATCGTCGACCCAGCGATGGCGCCAGATACGCGCGAGGCGTGAAGTCAGTGATGCCATGTCACCAGTCTCCCGAGGCGCCACCGCCGCCAAAATCGCCGCCGCCGCCCGAGCTGAAGCCACCGCCGCCAGAGGAGCCGCCACCGCCGCGTCCCGCGCCCCAGCCGCCGCCGAGTCCACCGCCCAGACCGCCGCCGCGCCCCATCGGGCCGGCGCCGAACGCCATCGACAGCAGCGTGAACAGCAGGGCCGCGAGCCCCGCCAGCACCGCGATCACGATGCTCGACGTGAGCATCATCACGACGAAGCCGGCGACGCCGCCCACCGCCAGCGAGCCCAGGGTCTTGCCGAGGATGCGGCGCGCGATCGGCCCGCCGACCATGACGACGATGAAGAAGAACACCGCGAGGTCCTGCCAGTTGAATCCGCCGCCGCCGCGGCCCTCGCCGCCGAAGTCGCCGCCGCGCGCGTCGACTTCCGGCAGCGCCTCGCCCTTGACGCGCGCGATGAGCTGGTCGGCCGCTGCATCGAGCCCGCCCGCGAAATCGTTCTGGCGGAAGCGCGGCTTCATCGCCTCGTCGATGATGTGCGCCGCCGCGAGGTCGGGCACCGCGCCTTCGAGCGTCTTGGCGACCTCGATGCGCATCTTGCGGTCGTTCTTGGCGACGATCACGAGGATGCCGTCGCCGACATCGCGCCGCCCGATCTTCCAGGTGTTGCCGACGCGGTTGGCGTAGCTCGCGATGTCCTCGGGCGCGGTGGTCGGCACCATCAGCATCACGATCTGCGAGCCCTTCTGCTGTTCGAAGGCGGCCAGCTTGGCGTCGAGCGCGGCGCGCTGAGTGGGGGTGAGCGTGCCGGTCTGGTCGATGACCCGCGCATCGAGCTGGGGCACCGGCAGCAGGCCCTGCGCAAGCGCATGCCCGCCCAGCAGCGCCGCCGCGAGCAGCAGCAGCGCCGTCAGTGCTTGGCGGATGCGGACCATTGACATGGCATGCCGCTCCGGCCTACTTCTTCGGCGCGCTGAAGTCGACCGTTGGCGGCGTCGAGATCTGCGCTTCGTTCTGCACCGAGAAGTTGGGCTTGGGGTCGTAGTTGAAGATCTTGGCGGTCAGGTTGGTCGGGAAGCTGCGCGCGAGCACGTTGTATTCCTGGACCGTCTGGATGTAGCGGTTGCGCGCCACGGTGATGCGGTTCTCGGTGCCTTCGAGCGTCACCCGCAGGTCGCGGAAGGCCTGGTTGGCCTTGAGGTTCGGGTATTGCTCCGACACCACCATCAGCCGCGACAGCGCGCTCGACAGCTCGCCCTGCGCCTGCTGGAACTTGTTGAACGCCTCGGGGTTGTTGAGCGTCTCGGGCGTCACCTGGATCGAGGTGGCCTTGGCGCGCGCCTCGATCACCTTGGTGAGCGTCTCCTGCTCGAAGTTGGCTTCGCCCTTGACCGTGGCCACGATGTTGGGCACCAGGTCCGCGCGCCGCTGGTACTGGTTGAGCACCTCGCTCCAGGCCGATTTGCTCGCCTCGTCGAGCCGCTGGAAGTCGTTGTAGCCGCAACCCGAGAGGGCGAGTGCGGCGAGGATGATCAATAGCCAGCGTTTCATCATCGCGAGGTCCCTTGTTGTGAAGTCGGCAAAGGTAGCATAGCGGGATGCCCGTCGACCCCATCCATGCGTTGCAGGCGGGCCAGCGGGGTCCGGCGCAAGGCACGGCCGATGCGGGCACCGGGACGCTGCTCGTGGCCGGCGCGACCGGCGTGCTGGGCCAGGAGCTGGTCCGGCGGCTGGCCGGCAGGCACCGCTTCGACCACACCCGCGTGCTGGTGCGCGAGCCGATCCGCGAAGGCCTGAGCGGCGTCGAGACCGTGCTGACGCCCGACGCGCCCATCGACGAATGGCCTCTGGTGGAAGCCGATACGGCCCTCGTCCTGTTCGAGCCGCCGCGCCTCTACTACGACCGCGAACGCGCGCTCTGGACGCCCACGCCCGACCAGTTGCCGGCCTTGGCGCGATGGCTGCGCGCCAGCGGTGTCGAATCCCTCGCGGTCGTCCAGCCGCATGCGCAGGGGCGCCTGCCCGAGGCGCTCAAGCGGGGTCTCGCCTCGCTCGACGAGCAGGCCGTGGTCGCCGAAGGCTTCGAGCGCGTGATCCTCGTGCGCAGCGCGCAGAAGCCGGCGAAGGTGCGGCAGGCGAACCCGGCGGAGCGGCTCGCCGCCTGGATGCTCTCGATCACGCGCTTCATGGTGCCGTCCAGCGAGCAGCCGGTGCGCGCATCCAAGGTCGCCGAGCTGGTCGACGTCGCGCTGCGCCTCGCGCCGCCGGGTGTGCGCGTGATGGCGCCCGAGATGGTGTGGCGGGCATCCCAGGGCGATGTGCGCGAGGTCGTCGAGGCCTGGCTGGCCGAGTCGCGCTGAGTCGTCTTGAGCACCCAGCCGTACTGGACCGAGGCAAAATCCATCCTTCCGGCAGATCCACCCATGTCCACCAAAACCAGACTCCGCGCCGCGACGATCGGCGGCACCGCCGATGACGTCGAGGCGGCTTTCTACGAGGCGCTGCAGCGCGGCGACGTCGATGCGCTGATGGACTGCTGGGCCGACGAGGACGAGATCTTCTGCGTCCACCCCGGCGGCCCGCGGCTGGTGGGCGCCGACGCGATCCGCGCCGCCTTCGAGAACATGTTCGGCCACGGCGGCGCCATCCACGCGACGCCTGCGCGCGTGCGCAAGGTCGAGTCGATCGCGAGTGCCGTGCACAACGTGCTCGAACGCGTCGACGTGCTGACCACCGAAGGGCGCAAGCACGCCTTCGTGCTGGCCACCAACGTCTATCACAAGACCGCGCAGGGATGGCGCATGGTCGCGCACCATGCGAGCCCGGGCAGCGCACAGGAGCCGGGCGACGCCCCCGAGGCGCCGCAGACCCTTCATTGATGCAATACGTCGCACCGCGCTGGTTGCCGGGGGGCAACCTCCAGACCATCTGGGCCGCCTTGTACGGCCGGCGCGTGATGACGCCGCTGCCGGCGTACCGGCGCGAACGCTGGACCACGCCCGACGGCGACTTCATCGACGTCGATTTCCTCGACGCCCAGGGCAAGGGCCCCAGGCCGCTGCTGGTGCTTTTCCACGGGCTCGAAGGCTCGTCGCGCAGCCACTACGCGGAAGCGTTCGCGGCCTTCGCGCTGGCGCGCGGCTGGGACTACGCGGTGCCGCATTTCCGAGGCTGCAGCGGTGAGATCAACCTCGCGCCGCGCGCCTACCACTCCGGGGATTTCGAGGAGATCGACTGGATCCTCGCGCGCCTTCACCAGGGCCGCGAAGCCATTCGCGCGGTGGGCATCTCGCTCGGCGGCAATGCGCTGATGCGCTGGGCGGAAGAGTCCGGCAGCGAAGCCTCGAAGCGCGTGCGCGCGGTGGCATCGATCTGCGCGCCGCTCGACCTGGCGGCCGGGGGCGCTGCGATCGGCCGGGGCTTCAACAAGCTCGTCTACACGCGGATGTTCCTGGCGACCATGAAGCCCAAGGCGCTCGCCAAGCTGGCGCAGCACCCGGGCCTGTTCGATCGCGACAAGCTCCTGGCGGCGCGCGACCTGTACGACTTCGACAACATCTTCACCGCGCCGCTGCACGGCTTTCGCGACACCGACGACTACTGGTCGCGCGGCTCCGCCAAGCCGCACCTGCACCAGATCCAGATTCCGGCGCTGGTGGTGAACGCGGCCAACGACCCTTTCGTGCCGGCTGCGAGCCTGCCGCGCGCCGGCGAGGTCGGGCATCACGTCACGCTCTGGCAACCCGCCCACGGCGGCCATGTCGGCTTCCCGCTCGGCTTTCCGCCCGGCCACGTGCGCGGCATGCCCGAGCGCGTCATCGGCTGGCTCGCGGACCGGTAGCCAAGCAAAATACCGCGATGGACGACATCGTCAAGCAAGCCCTGGCCAAGTGGCCGAACGTTCCGCACTGCTTCGGCTGGCTGGGTCTCGATGCGCGGGGCAACTGGTATCTGCGCGACGCGCCCACGCAGGCCGCCGGGCCCTTCGCAGCATCGAAGGGCTCGATGCTCCGGCACGAGAAGCTGATCGAATTCATCCAGCGCAACTACGAGCACGACGAGCAGGGGCAGTGGTTCTTCCAGAACGGACCGCAGCGCGTCTACGTCGAACTCGAAGTCACGCCGTGGATCTGGCGCATCGCGGAGGATCTCTCGGTGCGCTCGCACGCGGGCGAGGAGGTCGAGCCTTCGGCCTGCCTGCTCGACGAGGACGGCAAGCTGTATCTGGTCGCTCCGACCGGCCTCGGCCTGGTTCACACGCTGGATGTCGGTCTGGCGGCGGAGGCGATCGAGCAGGGCCGGTGGGTGCCCGAGGACATCCGCGCCGCGGACCTGCCGGCCCGCTTCGGCTACGTGCCGAGCCCGGCGGCAGGCCAGCCGGCCAGCACTCCCGCATCGAACTGAGCGCCGTTCAGGCAAGAAAAAGCCCGCTTCCGCGGGCTCTTCCTGATTCTGGACGGAGGGGCCGTCGTTACTTGGCGGCGCCTTCGGCAGGCTTGGCCGCGTCGGCCGTCGTCGCGCCATCGGCCGGCGCTGCGGCGGGCCGGTCCGGCACCGGGAAGGTGGCGCCGCCGGCATTGGCCATGTAGACCACGGCGCGGCCGATTTCCACGTCCTCGAAGTCGCCGCCGCCTTGCGGAGGCATGGCGTTCTTGCCCTTGAGCGCGTGCTCGAGCAGCGTTGCATAGCCCTGGCCGATGCGGGGGCCCCAGGCCGCGGCGTCGCTGAAGTGCGGTGCGCCGGGAATGCCGGGGGAGCCGTGGCAGGTCACGCACTGCGCCTTGAACACGGCTTCGCCGGTGGCCAGCGGCCGGTTGGCGTCGCGGATTTCGATGGAGCCGACCTTCTTGAGACGTTCGGCGACTTCGCGGTCGCGGACGTCCTTCGACACGCCGTAGAGCGACAGGCCTTCGCCCTGTTCGGACCCCGAGGGCCGGGTGCCCGAGACCACGTACGAGACCAGGCCCGCAATGATCAGGATGGGAGCGATGAATGAGAAAAATACCGCCAGCAGGAGCTGCTTGGGATTCTTGATCGGGCCGGTGTGGGCTTCTTCTGTGGCCTGGTTGTGCACTTCGTCGCTCATTGGGTCCTCAGTGTGGGGCTCGTCGGGGGCGTTTTAGATCACGGCGGATTATAGGGACCGCCCCGCGCCAGCCTGTCCCGTGCGTGCCCTAAGCCGGGGATACCGCGGAACCGGCTTTGCCGGGCCGCTGGTATCGCCCCCTGCAAGGGGGTTGGCGAAGCGACACGAAGTGCGCGAAGCCTGGGGGTGTGCCTACTTCGTACTCCAGCCGCCGCCCAGCGTCTTGTAGAGCGCCACCTGGTTCTGCAGCTTCGCCTGACGCGCCTGCGCCGTGGCCAATTGGGCCGTGTACAGCGACCGCTGCGCATCCAGCAGGTCAAGCCCGCTCGCGATGCCGTTGCGATAGCGCATGTCCGACAGCTTGAAGCGGATCTCCTCCGCGTTGGCCTGCGCGATCAGCGCGCGCAGTTGCTCGTCGTAGGTCGCCTGGCCGGCGAGCGCATCGGCGACTTCGCGGAACGCAGTCTGGATGGCCTTCTCGTACTGCGCCACCGCGATCTCGCGCTCGGCCTTCGCCGAGTCGAGCCCCGCGCGGTTGCGGCCCGCATCGAAGATCGGCAGCGTGACCTGCGGCGCGAAGACCCATGCCTTGGAGCCGCTCTTGAAGAGCCCCGAGAACTCGGTGCTCGCCGTGCCGATCGACGAAGTCAGCGTCACACGCGGGAAGAACGCAGCACGCGCCGCGCCGATGTTGGCGTTGGCGGCAATCAACTGCTGCTCGGCCGCGCGGATGTCCGGCCGCTCCGTCAGCAGGTCCGAAGGCAACCCCCCCGGAAGGTCCTGCATCGGCGCGAGCGCCTGCAGGCCCGCCGCGCTGCCGGCAAACGCTTCCGGCGGCACCGGCGAGCCCAGCAACAGCGCGAGCGCGTTCTCGTCCTGCATGCGCAGGCGTTGCTGCTGCGCATAGGCGGCGCGCGCGGTTTCGGCCTGCGACTCGGCAAAGCGGTAGTCGATCTCCGACGCCACGCCGTTGTCGAATCGCAGCTTGGTCAGCTTGAGCGACTCGTCGCGCGTCTCCATCGTGCGGCGCGTGATCTCGAGGAACTCGTCGTCGCTCAGGACCGTGAGCCAGCCGGTGGCAACTGCGCTAACCAGGCTGATCTGCGCCGCCTTGCGCGACTCTTCCGTGGCCAGGTACTGCGCGAGTGCCGCGTCCTTCAGGCTTGCGATGCGGCCGAAGAAATCGATCTCCCACGCCGTGATGCCGACGCTGACCTGATCGACCTCCGACACGTTGCCGATACCCGTCGTCGAGGGCCGCTGGCGCGTCTGGCTCGCCGAGGCATTCAGCGCCGGGAACAGCGCCGAACGCTGGATCTGGAACTGCGCGCGCGCCTGCTCGATGTTGAGCACCGAGACACGCAGGTCGCGGTTGTTCGCCAGCGCGATCTCGATCAGCTTCACCAGACGCGGATCGGTGAAGTAGTCCTGCCACGCGATGGTCGCCGCCGGCGGCTGTTGCGCAGCCGGAGCCGCGGGCGCTGCCGCATTGGTGTTAGGGAAGGCCGTAGGCACCGGCAAGTCCGGACGCTCGTACTTGGGTGCCAGCGAGCAGGCACTCAACAGCGTGACAGCGGCCCCCGCGACAGCGGCAAGGCGAATTCGGGAGGTGTGCTTACTCATGTGCTTCCTCGATGCCCGCGGCTTCCGCGTGGCGCTTATCCATCTGGTGCTGGCGTTCGCTGCCCTTGAAGAGGCTGCGCACGACCACGAAGAACACGGGCACGAAGATCACGGCAAGCGCGGTGCCGGTCAGCATGCCGCCCAGCACGCCGGTGCCGATCGCGCGCTGGCTCGCCGAGCCTGCGCCGGTGGCCGTGGCGAGCGGCACCACGCCCAGGCCGAAGGCCAGCGAGGTCATGATGATCGGGCGGAACCGCAGGTGCGCCGCGGCCAGCGCCGACTCGATCACGCCCTTGCCCTGCGCCTGCAGGTCCTTCGCGAACTCGATGATCAGAATCGCGTTCTTCGCCGAGAGGCCGATGATCGTGATCAGCCCCACCTGGAAGTACACGTCGTTCGAGTACGCCCGCAGCAGCGTCGCCAGCAGCACGCCGAGCACGCCCAGCGGCACCACCATGATCACCGACAGCGGAATCGTCCAGCTTTCGTACAGCGCCGCGAGGCACAGGAACACCGCCAGGATCGCGAAGCCGTACAGGATGATGGCCTGCGAACCCGCGAGCTTTTCTTCACGCGACTGGCCGGTCCATTCGAAGCCGAAGCCTGCGGGCAGTTGTGCCGCCAGCTTCTCCATCTCCGCCATCGCCGCGCCCGAGCTGTAGCCCGGTGCGGCCGAACCCGAGATACGCGCCGCCGGATAGCCGTTGTAGCGAACCGTTTGCTGCGCGCCCGTGACCCATCGCGTGCTCGCAAAGGCCGACAGCGGCACCGGCACGCCCTTGCTGTTGCTCGCGTTGAGCTTCAGCAGGTCTTCCGGCTGCATCCGTGCCGGCGCATCGGCCTGCACCACCACGCGCTGCAGGCGGCCGCGGTTCGGGAAGTCGTTGACGTAGGACGAACCGAGCGCCGTCGACAGCGTCGTGTTGATCGCATCGAAGGTCACGCCCAGCGCGTTCGCCTTGTCGCGATCGATGTCGATCTGCAGCTGCGGCGCGTCTTCGAGGCCGTCCGGGCGCACCTGCGTGAGCAGCGGGCTCTTGCTCGCCATGCCCAGCATCTGGTTGCGCGCGGCAATCAGCGCCTCGTGGCCTGCGCCCGAACGGTCCTGCAGACGGAAGCTGAATCCGCTCGCGTTGCCGAGCTCGGGAATCGGCGGCGGGCTCAGCGGATAGATGAACGCGTCGCGGATGCCGGAGAGCGCCCCGAAGGCGCGGCCCGCCACCGCATCGGCCGAGTGCTGCGCGTCCTTGCGCTGCTCCCAGTCCTTGAGCGTCACGAAGGCGAGGCCCGCGTTCTGCCCCTGGCCCGAGAAGCTGAAGCCCAGCACGCCGACCATGTTCTCCACTTCGGGCTGCTTGAGCATGTAGTCCTCGACGCTGCCCATGACCGACAGCATGCGCTCCTGGGTCGCGCCCGGCGGGAGCTGCACGTTCACGATGATGTAGCCCTGGTCTTCCTGCGGCAGGAACGAGGTGGGCAGCCGGCTGTAGACCAGCGCGACCGCTCCGATGATCGCCGCGTAGATGATCAGATAGCGCGCCGCGCGCTTGAGGATGCGCGCCACCAGGCTTTCATAGCCCTTGGCCGTGCGCGTGAACCCGCGGTTGAACCAGCCAAAGAAGCCCTTCTTCTCGTGGTGATGCCCCGCCTCGACCGGCTTGAGCAGCGTCGCGCACAGCGCCGGCGTGAGCGACAGCGCCATGAAGGCCGAGAAGCCGATCGACACCACCATCACCGCCGAGAACTGGCGGTAGATGTTGCCGGTCGAGCCCGCGAAGAAGGCCAGCGGCACGAACACCGACACCAGCACCACCGTCACGCCGATGATCGCGCCCGAGATCTGCCGCATCGCCTTGCGCGCGGCTTCGAGCGGGGAAAGCCCTTCCTCGCTCATGATCCGCTCGACGTTCTCGACCACCACGATCGCGTCGTCCACCACGATGCCGATCACCAGCACCATGCCGAACATCGTCAGCACGTTGATCGAGAAGCCCAGCGCCAGCAGCATCGCGAAGGTGCCAAGGAGCGAGATCGGCACCACGATCGTCGGGATGATCGTGTAGCGCCAGTTCTGCAGGAACAGGAACATCACCAGGAACACCAGCGCGATCGCCTCGAACAGCGTCTTCACCACTTCCTTGATGGAGATGCTCACGAAGCGCGAGCTGTCGTACGGAATGGTCCACTTCACGCCCTGCGGGAAGAACTTCGAGAGCTCGTCCATCTTGGCGCGGATCAGCTTGGCCGATTCGAGCGCGTTGCCGCTCGGTGCGAGCTGCACGCCGATACCCACCGCGGACTTGCCGTTCAGGCGCGCCGACGTCGAATACGCCTGCCCGCCCAGCTCGATGCGCGCCACATCGCGCAGCCGCACGGCCGAGCCGTCGGTGTTCGCGCGCAGCACGATGTTGCCGAACTGCTCCACCGTGGTGAGCTGCCCGTTGACCACCACCGTGGCCGAGATCGCCTGCCCCGGCACGTTCGGCAGATCGCCGATCACGCCCGAAGACACCTGCGCGTTCTGCGCCTTGATCGCGCTGTTCACGTCGGCCGCCGACAGGTTGTAGCCCTGCAGCTTGGCCGGATCGATCCACACGCGCATCGAGCGCTCGGTGCCGAAGAGCTGCGCCTGGCCAATGCCGGTAATGCGCTGCAGTTCGGGCACCACGTTGCGCGATGCGTAGTCGCCCAGCGCGATCTGATCGTAGGCCGGGTTGTCCGACGAGAGCATCGTGAACAACAGGAAGTTGTTGCGCGACTTGTCCACGCGCACACCCTGCTGCGTCACGGCGGCAGGCAGGCGCGGCGTGGCGCGCGACAGCCGGTTCTGCACGTCCACCTGCGCGAGATCGGCGTTGGTGCCCGTCTCGAAAGTGATCGTGATCGTGCCGGTGCCGTCCGCCTGCGCGACCGACTCCATGTAGATGAGGCCGGGCGAGCCGTTCATCTCGCGCTCGATCACCGACAGCACGCTGTCTTCCAGCGTCTGTGCCGAGGCACCAGGGTAGGCCGTGCTGACGACGATCGCGGGCGGCGCCACGGGCGGGTATTGCGAGATCGGAAGCTGCGTGATCGCCACGCTGCCCATCACGATGATGAACAGCGCGATCACCCACGCAAAGATCGGTCGATCGATGAAGAACTTGGCCATGCGGGCGCGCTCCTTACTCTTTCTTCTTGTCGGCGGCAGGAGCCGGGGCGGCTGCTGCGGCAGCCGCAGGAGCGGGCGCTGCGCCTGCGGGCTTCCAAGGAACCGGCTTCACCGGCGTGCCGGGCGGCATCATCTGCAGCTTCTGGAAGCCGTCGACCATCACCTTTTCGCCGGCCTTCAGGCCGTCGATCACCACCCACTGGTTGTTCTGCGCGGCGCTGATCTTGACGGTGCGCTTGCTCAACTTGCCGTCGTCGCTCACCACCGTGACCGTGTCGCCCTGCTGCGTGCGCGTCACTGCCTGCTGTGGCAACGTGATCGCGTCGGAGGCCTGCGCCTGCTCCACGCGCACGCGCACGTACAGGCCCGGCAGCAGATTCTTTTGCGGGTTCGGCACCTCGGCGCGCAGCGTGACCTGGCCGGTCGTCGAATCCACCGTCAGGTCGGAGAACAGCAGCCGGCCGGGCAGGGGATATTCGCTGCCGTCTTCGAGCACCACGCGCACGCTCGCCGCGTTCGGGCCTTCGGCGCGCTTGAACTGGCCGGCCTCCATCTGGCGGCGCAGGCGCATCACGTCGGTGGCGGACTGCGTGAAGTTCACGTAGATCGGGTCGATCTGCTGGATCACCGCGAGCTGCGTCGCGTCGCCCTGGCCCACCAGCGCGCCTTCGGTCACCAGCGCGCGGCCGATGCGGCCGGAAATCGGCGCGGTCACCGCGGCATAGCCCAGGTTGATCTTGGCGGTCGTCAGCGCCGCGCGGCTCACGCCCACGTCGGCCTCGGCCGTCTTCTGCGCGGCGACCGCGTTGTCGTATTCCTGCTTGCTGACCGCATTGGCCGCCACCAGCGGCTTGTAGCGCTCGGCCAGCGCCTTGGCCTGCACCGCATTCGCCTCGGCGCGCACGAGGCTCGCTTCGGCACTGCGCGCGGCGGCCGCATACGGGGCGGGGTCGATGCGGAACAGCAGCTGGCCGGCCTTCACGTCGCTGCCTTCCTTGAAGACACGTTCCAGCATGATGCCGGCCGCACGGGCACGCACCTCCGAAATGCGCGAGGCCTCCAGCCGACCCGGCAGCTCGGTCACCAGGCCGACGCTCGTCGGGGTGGCAACCACCACGCCCACTTCAGGCGCCGGCGGTGCCGCACCGCCATGGCCGCCGGCTGCGGGGGCATCGCTCTTGCCGCAGGCCGCGAGCGTCAGGACCACGGCCGTGGCGGCGGAAACGGCCGCAAGGCGCGGCGAAAACAAAAAGGGGCGCGAGACATGCAGTTTGGGCATGCGAATCCTTTGTAGCGAGGACGGGGACAGCGCTGTGTCCGCGCGGGTGCCTAAAGCAACACGGCGAACTTGGCTATCGGGAAAGGGCGCTAGTTTACATACATTCGTGCATGTATAGTGACACCCTCAACGCGCAAAGGGCCGATTTTAGAAACGGGAGACAAAAAATGGTGAGACGTACCAAGGAGGAAGCGCAAGAGACGCGCCAGCGCTTGCTGGACGCCGCCGAGGTGCTTTTCCAGTCACAGGGTGTATCGCAGACCACGCTGCAGCAGATCGCCCAGAAGGCCGGCGCCACGCGCGGTGCCATCTACTGGCACTTCAAGGACAAGGCGGACCTCTTCAACGCCATGATGGATCGCGTCACGCTGCCGCTGGAGGCCGCCGTGCAGCAGGCGACCAAGGACGACGGCTCGATGGAGAGCGTCGAAACCATGATGGTCGAGGCCCTCAAGCTCATGACCACCGACCCGCAGATGCGCCGCGTGTTCGAGGTCGCCACGCACAAGGTCGAATACACGCACGACATGCAATCGGTGCACCGCCGCCACCTCGACGCGCGCAACGAATGCGTGGTCGACTTCGAAAAAGCCATGGTCGCCGAGGCCCGCCGCACGCGCACCAAGCTGCCCATCCCGGCGGCCCAGGCCGCGCAGGGGCTGCACGCGCTCATCAACGGGCTGATCCAGAACTGGCTGCTCGACCCGGAGGCTTTCGACCTCGTCGCGACCGGGCGGCGGACCTTCCGCGTCTACCTGGCGGGGCTGGGTTTCGGAAAACCGGAGCCAAGTGGCGCCTGATAGGCGATAATGTGAGGCTTCCGACCACGTCGGAAACCAGATCCTCGCTGTATTTCAACGGATAGAATTCGGCCCTCCGAAGGCTGAGATCCAGGTTCGATTCCTGGCGGCGGGACCAATTCAAAGGCCGGAAGCATCTGAGTGCTTCCGGCCTTTTCCATTCTTGCTCAAGAGAAGCCGTCGCTTTCGTCCGTCCTTGTCGGCGAACATGCGTTAGAAGTGCTCGGGCAAGGGGCGAGCGAGCAACATCCTCGCGCAAGATCGCGCAATCACCGGTGACTCGGAAATCTGTCCGCCGGAATCAGACGCGATACGAGCAACTCCCGGCCTCATCACAGCTCGTCCCTTATTCGCTCTCTGACCACGGATGTCGATGCCGTACTTGAGGAGAGCCGCCCGCATAATTCATGACACAAGTTACATGGGCCAAGCAGGATGAAGAAATGCGAAAAGAGCAAGGTGTCTTCACCTGCGTTCTTGAAGAGCAGGAGGGTGCAAGAAGCACGGACGCGCTTACGCCAGCACTTTACCCTTCCTGACGAACTGAGAGACGTCAAAAGAGCCCCGGTCGAGCTTGAGTTGTTCCGCAACCCCGATGTGTATTCAGCATTGCGCGAGCTCTTTCACGCGTCATGTGCCTTTTGCGAAGACTCTACTTCTGGCTTTCCAAGCGACAGCGTGATCGACCACTTTCGTCCTCTGGCAAGCGCTGATGACGGAAAAGGCGAGACGAGCAGCGATCATTACGGATGGTTTGCCTATGACTGGGAGAACTTGCTTCTCGTCTGCCCGCAGTGCCAGGCTTCAAAGCGCAACTTGTTTCCGACCCAACGCCCAAGAGCGCCAATCCTCGGGACTTGGGAAGAAGCCGTGCGTTCGGAGGGACCTATGCTCCTGGACCCGTGCGTTGATGAGCCGCTGCGCCATCTCTGCATTTCGCACGAAGGAACCTTCGTCGCTAGAACGGAGCGGGGCCAGGCGACCATAGGTCGGCTTAAACCGAACGCAACTTGTCGCTGCCCGCGCTGAGTTGGTGAACAGAATCCTGGGTTCCTTCCGGCATTTCACTCTCGGTGGCCAAAGTACACAACTTAGCCGGTTCGCCAAGGGACTCGTCGAAAGACGCCCTGGTGCATGTCTGCTAGTTCTACGAACTATCTGTGACCTGCTTCCTGAAGGATCCGTTCTGGCGGGCAGGGGCAGAGGAAGTGCAAAGGCATTTCGTCAGCACTTTGAAGTGCTCTTGACGACTTTGGATCTTTCGACCTGGAAATCGGCACTAACTCGCTATAGACGCCTAGATACCGATGCACTAGGAACGATCTTGCGACCGCCGCTATTGCACGATGGCCTGCCAATTCTGTCGCAGCGAAGCCCAGCAGCACGGGTCAGGCGGATTGCCATCCACAACTTCAAAGGCATCGAGCGGCTCGAGCTTCAGGCATCTTCGGGTTCCAGACACTCGACAGGGTCAATGATGCTCCTAGGCGAGAACTCCACCGGGAAGAGCAGTGTCCTGCAGGCCTTGTACCTGGCCTTGGCAACCCCTGCGCAGCGTCGCGGACTGCGATTGGACATCGAGGACTTGGTCAGCCGTGAGCGGCAGGGTTGGAAAATGGTGGAGGAAAAACCAGCCCGAGTTGTCGTTGAGCTCGACTCGGACACGTCGGTCGATCTCACGATTGATGTGAACTCGGGAGTCAAGCGAACCGGCGGCGATCTGAACGTGCTGGTGTTGGCATACGGGGCACATCGAGTTTTTCGACGTGGCCGATCGAGTGGCTCTGCTGAAGCAAGTCGGACGCTCTTTGACTCGTTGGCGCCGATCCCGGATCCATCGCAGTGGCTGCGCGAGGCTGACGACAGCGAATTTAAGGCCGTCGCGCGCGCCCTAAACGAAGTACTTGCCCTCAAAGCCGACGATCACATTAGCCGAGATGATGAAGGCAACGTGCAAGTTAAGGCCCACGGGCGCACAACACCAATTGAGCGCATGAGCGACGGCTATCGGTCTCTCTTCTCGATGGCGGTTGACATCATGAGAAGGATGGTCGAACGCTGGGGCAACCTCGAGGAGGCCCGGGGTGTTGTGCTCATCGACGAGGTAGAAACCCATCTCCACCCACGCTGGAAGATGTTGATCATGTCCGCGTTGCGGCGGGCAATGCCTCAGGTCCAGTTTATCGTCACAACACATGATCCGCTGTGCTTGCGGGGAATGGTGGACGGTGAAGTACAGGTCCTAGTGCGAAACGAAGACGATGGAATTGAAGCTCTCACCGGCCTGCCCAACGTCCAGGGCATGCGAGCGGAACAACTGCTCACTTCGGAGTTTTTTGGTCTTGCAAGTACGACCGATCCTGAAATGGAGGCACTACTTGAGGAGTACGTGAGGGCTGCGACGACGGCAAGTTCCAATGATGAAGCTGTATCGAAAGATGCACTGGATATGCTCGCACAGCGCATAGCGCAAACAACCTTGATTGGTGAAGTCCCCGCAGAACAGATCCTCGCAGAAGCCACTGCGCGGTATTTGTCTGTACGCGCTTCCAAGCCGTTGAGGACCGCTGCTGCTCGCGAGGATGCTGTGCGCGCAGTATTGGACGCGCTCGATAGGGGCTACGGTGCATGAGACGCGTCGATCGAAAGGCGATTGCTTGCCCCGGTTCCCTGAGCAGCTCCGATTCTGAGGCGGCTCGAGAGCGATCAGAAGCCCGTGCACACTACGAGAGAACGCCGCCCCCCAAAGCAGCCTACAAGTTCGGCGCGTACAAGGCCGAAGATGTTCGCACCGCGCTCACCGCCCTCTTTCATGGCAAATGTGCGTACTGCGAAGGTTTCTATCGCGGCACGCAGCAGATGGATGTCGAACACTACCGTCCCAAGGGGAAGCTTTCGGGTGCAAAGCATCGGGGCTACTGGTGGCTGGCGCTATCCTGGGAGAACCTGTTGCCGAGCTGCACCGATTGCAATCGTTCACGTACGCAGCGGCTGGTTTCGCTGGCGGAGGATGGCTCGGTCAGGTACATCCAAAACGTCGCTGGCAAGGGTAGCGTCTTTCCCATCGCTGGCCCGAGCCGCGCCGGGTCGCAACTTGATGACGTTGACCTCGAAGAGCCCCTTTTGCTCGACCCTACACGCGACGATCCCGAAGATTATTTCCGTTGGGTCGTTAAGCACCTCCAGTTCCCCTTAGTCGCCTCCGCTCAAGAGGGTACGAAGGAAGCTCGCCGAGCCCGTGTCAGCATTGACGTGTATGGGCTGAATCGAGATGGCTTGGTGGGCAGTCGATCCATGCTGATCCAGCAAATCGCTTTAGAAATTTCAAACATTCGAGCGCTTTTAGAGAGCGCTCTGGAATTGCCCGAAGAAAAGCGCGCCAGAATTCTGGGTTTGGCAAACGAGCAGATCAGCCAGCTTAAGCGGCATGAACATGCAAAGAGTGTCTACTCGACGCTGGCGGCTTCGTTCATTCAGCAGGAAATGCGAAAGTTGCGCGGAGAATTCTCGCGTGTTCTGGACGCCATTTTCCAAGGTAACGCCCAAGCCTCAGAAGAGGCGTAAGCGCTCGGTGCTCCCGTCTTGACGACGGGAGCAAATCAGGTAGTTGCCGTCGGTTGCCAGTGATTGGGGCAACAATTCCTCGATACGGCTGGCCGGCTGCGTAGGCAACCGCTCGAAGATATCTTTCAAGTTGCTCGGGTAATTGCGACGTAGAACAACCGCCGCTCCGCTTCGATCTCTTTGCTGGTCAGATCGTCTCGGGGAAAAGTACGAACCGCCAAACCTGGAATGAAGACCATTGGCCATTGCGCGCCCTTCGCCTGATGTATCGATCCAATCCAAACATGTGGCTCATCTGGCGGATCGACCTTGGAAGAGTCAATGAGTGGATCGATCTCGTCCAAGAATTGTTCGATGCTTCCCTGATGACGGGCGGCAATTAATTTGAACGCAGCCACGTTGGCCAGGATCGCTTCGGCAGATTCAAAGGTCGTGCTTAGTGCCGAGGCGGGACTCGGCTCGCCCGCCCCCATTTTGATGACTTCATTACATCCGAGGCAGCGCGGCGGCCAGGTGCCTCGCGTTCTCCACCAGGATTCATGGTTGCCCAAGACCTTGCACCCATGAGCGCGCTCAACTAAGAAGCAGGCGTTGCTACGTGAAAGATGAAAACACCGTCCGTTCGGTTCTGCAAATTTGACCCCGCCTGGCGGGTGCGGCGGGGTCAATTACTTATCCAACAAACGCGGGCACTATGTTTGATTTGTGAACAATAAAACTCATGGGAATTATTGTCTTGCCTTCGGAATGCGATACGCTAACACTCCAACCAGAGCGTGGCCAATCCCAATACCCATCCATTGATCGTTCGACAGGAATTCGATCAATAAGAGTTAAAGCTCGATGCTGCTTGTCTTCCAACTTGAGGTTAACCACGGGCTCGGAATTTGAAAACAGGGACGTGGCTTGTTTCACGAATTCTTCAACCTGGGCATCAAGCATTGAGTGCCCTGGATAGTCAATAACCTTAGATATCCTCCGATCTTTCACGTCTCGGCTTGGATTGAAAACTGCCATCAAGGAAT
This sequence comes from Variovorax sp. YR216, assembly GCF_900107745.1. Taxonomy (GTDB): domain Bacteria; phylum Pseudomonadota; class Gammaproteobacteria; order Burkholderiales; family Burkholderiaceae_C; genus Variovorax. The sequence continues at coordinate 68,877 of NZ_FNRO01000003.1, forward strand.
GTTCGAAGACTATTTCTTTTATATAGATCGGGCCACCCTTTGCGCTCAGATCGAGGTCTAATTGAATATCAAAAGTGCCGAAAACCAGGGCCCTCACTTCTGCTCGTCGGATCGTAACCGTGAGCCTTCCCCGTCGGAGGTAATCTTTGTAGATCAAGAGCCCAAGGTTAATAAGGCCAAGGGCAAGCCCTGCGTAAGCAGCGACCGTTTGGAGCATCTTCATATCCATTTTTTCACTTCGAGCGTGGCACTCTTAAAGCCGAGAATCGCGAAGTAACTCTGCGCGGCTTCGTGGCACCGAGGCACCGAGGAGCGGAATGCTATCGGATGTCGTACGGCCGCAGCGGCATTGCTCGCTAGGCGCAAGCTTGAAAGGGGGGGCTTGGCGGTGTCTGGCCAGGCGTCACGACCGGGGCTGTTAAGCGGGCGTTTCAGCGCGCCCGTGACCGGGCGGGGCTGAAAGACTTTCACTTCCACGACTTGCGGCACGATGCCACGTCTCGATTGTTCGAAAAGGGTTTGAACATGATGGAGACGGCGAGCATCACCGGGCACAAGGACTTTCGTATGCTCAAGCGCTACACCCATTTGGACGCCGGCAAACTCGTGCTGAAACTCGGATAGCGCGCATCAATTCTTATGAGCGCCTCTTGGACAAATAGCTGACCATGCCATCTACGGGATTCGTCCCGCTGACTTCGTCTGTCCCGAGCCCCTCGGGCGTAACGTCGGGCGAGGGCATAACTCCGTCGACAATCCATTTCACCGCACCGAGGTTGATCGCGGCCTTCGCGAGTTCGTCGAGTTCATTCGCGATGCGACACTTGCTAATGTGGTTGACTATCCCCGCGCACAGATCGGCGATCTGGAGTTGGGGATGAGCAGTCGAATCAGCTTGAGTGAGGCTTTGAGCGCGAAGTGGAAACCGAAACTTGCGCCTGTCGTAGCCAATCTCGGAGGAAGGCTCATTTGAAAGAGCCATCATCTTTTCAAAAGTCTCTTGCGACGCCAGGATTGGTTTAGATGAATCGTGCACAACGTCAAATCGATCCTCTCTTCGAGCACCCCATGTGGCAATATGCTGGAACAAGGCGGGGATCGCCGGGTCAAGGGCTAAGCTGTCGATTGCGTCGTTGAACCACACATGGAAGAGATGTGGCTCCGTGAAGTAGAACAGATCCTTCTCGAAGTCCTCACTCTTAGACGAATCGATCAACATGCGGCCGGCGTCGTAAAACGCCGTGATGTGGTCCTGCTCCGGGCGACGAATCATTTCCACGAAGGTTGCCAGAAAGCGATCAGTATTCTCTTGACCGCAGAATACTGGCAAGCAATAGAACAACATGTTTGACATGGCGAGGTTCGCGCCGCGCTCATACAGGTCGCCGCCGATCTTATATATGAGGGTTTCCGCTATCAGGTCAACCAACTTGGTGATGACCATGAATTGCTTGTGAAACACATTCGCGGCAACTCTGTCCTTGTTCAACCGCGGGTCCGACAGAAGACGAATGAGGCGCGAAACCCCGGCCTTTGACTTCTTGAGTGCTGTGAACTTTGGCTCAGCACCTTGAGCTGATCGAACGTGTTCCAGCAAACTTGCCGCCTCATCAGTCGAAAAGTCGTTGGATGCCAATACAAAGAAGGGCTGCTCCTTGTCGAGCAGGTTGGCACCGGAGTTCCCCGCCTCGTCACAGTAGATTTTTGTCATTTGAGATGAATACAGGTTGAATGATGCAGGGCTTGCTGCATCCGATGACTCGTGAGCGCACCTTAGGGCCGTTCAGGCTCCCTTGAGCGGACGACTCAAATCGGCGCTTTCATCTGCAGTTTCGCCCATGTCGCCAAGGCTTCAGGGTTCGCATCCTCCCACTCCTTCTTGTAACGAGCACGGGCCATGTGCTTGTCCTGAAGCGCCATGAATTGGCCGCTCAGACATTCGACCTCACTCGCCAATCGCTTGAACTCCCTGAGTGCAACTTGCACCGGTGGCTTCATCTTGTCCGGGTCTCTTTCCCAGGACAGGTCCACGAACCCGACTTCTCCTGATTCCTTGTGAACATAGCCCCATCGCCCATGAGCGAACCTGTTCCGCTGCTTTTGCACCCGTTCGACCTCCTTGAACCAGGCCCGAAACTCGTCAGCGATCTTGGCGTCCGAGTGCGCCCAGGTCTCGATTGAAAGTTCACGAAGGAGCTTGAGCCGACGATCGAAGCCAACGTTCTTCCGAAGGAGGTTGGTAACAGGGCGCCCCCTGTACTCGCCGAGCCACTTTAGTTGAAGGCCCATGAAGTGATCGAGGCGGGCGTAGGCATGGATTAGCGTCCCCAGCAGAAGATGCAAGCCATCCCGATCGAAGTCGTACTGGCTCATGTAGGCACGATTCCGAACCTTGCCAGTTCGCCTTCCAGCCATTCGCGATCACAATCCGGGCCCATCTCGATCGAACGAATTCCACCTTCGGCAATGCCTGCTCGAAAATCCAAAGGCGCCTGCAGGCTCGTTGGCAGATCCAGTACCCTTCCCCCGAACGCTAGCTTACCCATACCAACGGCACTAAGGGACACGCGCAGTTCGCGCTCAGCTTTGAAGCGAGCCGATTTGATGTAGGTGTAGAGAATTGGATTGGGCAGAACCTGATCGTTGAGCTGGTGCCGTTCCCAGTCAACATAGTCGACGATGCCATAGTTGATCGAGAAGATCTGTCGGCAGGGCACACCTTGCCAGAGAAGCGTTGCCTCTGCAGATGTGAGTTGCGCATTCAAGTGGTTGCGCAGCCAAGCAAACTCGAGCACCACGGCGATCTTCCCGCGGGTCCCACCTGATCCGTAGTTTTCCCAAAGGTGGTTATCGTTCTCAAGCGCGAAGCAGCAGGCGAAGGTGCGAGCCCGACTTTGATCATAGTAGTCCGCTGCGGTGAATTCTGGCGCGTTCTGAAACCTAGCATTTGCGTTGCCGGGCCGATCGGTCCGCAGCTGCGCGCCATCCTGTGCGTCGGCTCCTTCGAAGTCGCGGTAGCTGTCGACGCGATTGAAGTGTAGATACGAGCCTGCAATTGAGTCGATCAGATACTCAGCTCGCAAGCGTGCGCGCAGACCGGTCGCGCAGAGGAGGGCCTAGTCATGCCGAACCAACTTTCGCGCCCGCTCGCGGGGCTGCGCGTGCTCGACCTGAGCAAGGTGCTGGCGGGCCCGCTGTGCGGCCAGCACCTCGGTGAGCTGGGCGCGGAGGTCATCAAGGTCGAGCCGGTGGACACGGGCGACGACAGCCGTGCCTGGGCGCCGCAGGCGTGGGGGCAGTCGGCCTTTTTCCTGGCGGTCAATCACAACAAGCGCAGCCTGGCCTTGAACCTCAAGCTGGCGGAGGGGCAAGAGGTGGTCCGGCGGCTCGCAAAGACATCGGACATCGTGATCCAGGGTTTCGGCCCGGGCACCGCGGAGCGACTGGGCGTCGACCACGACACCCTGGCGCGGGTCAATCGCCGCTTGATTTACTGCGAGATCTCCGGCTATGGCCGAACCGGCCCCATGGGCGATCTGCCCGGCTACGACGTGATGCTCCAGGCCTTCAGCGGAATGATCAGCAGCACCGGCGTGGCGGGTGGGCCGTTCGCGCGGGTGAGCTTCTCGCCGGTGGACCTGGGCACGGGCATGAACGCGGTGGCGGGCATCCTGGCGGCGGTCATCGAACGCGGCAAGACCGGCAAGGGGGCGTACGTCGAAGTCTCGTTGCTCGACACCGCGATGAGCCTGATGGGCGTGATGGCGCAGGCCTATTGGTGCTCCGGCAGCCTGCCCAGCCGGATGGGCACGGCCCACCCGGCGCTCGCGCCTTATCAGGCCTTCGAGGCGTCGGACGGGTACCTCATGCTCGGCGTCGGCAACGACGCGCAGTGGGGACGCTTTTGCGCGGTGGCCGATCTCGACGAATTACGCGGCGACGCGCGATTCGCCACCAATGCCGCGCGGGTCGCGAACTTCGACGAGACGGTCGCGCGCGTCGGCGAGCGCATCCGCACGCGGGCGGTCGACGAGTGGCTCGATGCGCTTCGACCTGCCGGCATTGCATGCTCGCGGATCCAGGGGCTGGATCAGGCACTCGAACATCCGCAGCTGGATGCGCGCGAGCTTCTCGTGGAGTCCGAGCATCCCGTGCTCGGCACGGTGATGAACATGGGATTCCCGGTGAAGTTCGATGGCCAGGCGCGATGCACCGTTCGCCCGCCGCCGCTGCTCGGCGAGCACTCGCGCGAGATCCTGCGCGAAGCCGGGTACTCGCCGCAGCGGATCGATGGGTTGATCGAAGCGGGGGTGGTCGCGGTGGCGAGTTGACGGCGCGTCCGGTCAAGCCGGCGCACGTTGGTTGGGGCCGCACTAGAGTGCGCGAGCAGCAGGGGGTCTAACGGCCCTCCGCCTGCGAGAACTCCTGGAACGCGGCGACCGCGCTCGCCGCATACATCAGCGACGGGCCGCCACCCATGTAGGTGACCACGCCGAGCGTCTCCTCGACCTCCTGCCGCGTGACCCCGAGCTTGACGAGCGTCTGCATGTGGAAGGCGATGCAAGGGTCGCATCGTGCGGCCACACCGAGCGCCAGCGCGATCAGCTCCTTGGTCTTGCGGTCGAGCGCACCCTCCGACGTCGCATGCCGGCCGAGCTCGCTGAAGCTCTTCATGACCTCGGGGGTGCCAGCCCGCAGACTGGCAAGGCTCGCGGAAACGGTCTGCGTCAGATCGCGGTACTTGGTGGTGGGCGGGTTCGACAAGGTTGGTTTCCGGTGCAGGAGGACTCGTTGCATCATGAGGGCGAGCGGAAGACAGGCCATGACGCAGATCAAGAAAAGGAACGGGTCGCAGGCGGCCCTTCAGGCACTGTGGTGCAACATCCGGCGCCGCGACGTGATGCCCTTCAGCTTGACGTCGTTCCTGCGCATCCTGCTGCGCCGCCAAGAGCACCTAGTGCATAACGGCGCGCTGCGAAGCCTGCTTCAGCGTTCGCTCGACTACCACGCGATCGAAGACAGCCAGCTTCCGCTGCACGTCGTGGCCAGCGAACGCGTGACGGGCGATTCTTGCGGCGGCGCGCCGTCAGCCCGTTCAGTGAGCCGGCGTCTTTGAAAAGCTCCCGTGCGGCTGGGCCCGCATCAGCGCACGAAACTCCGCGTGCGACATCCGCAGCAGCTGCTCGTGATCGCCACCTTCCATGTAGACGACGTCGTTGGACTCGAGCTCGTCATCGACGATGGTCGGAACGCCCCAAGCCATGCCGACCGGCGGGATCGCGCCGGGCTCGCAGTCGCCGAACAGCGCGGCGATCCGGGCCTCGCCGGCCAGCTTCAGCCGGTGGCGGCCGACGAAGCGGGAGAACTCGCCGAGCATGACCATCCGGTCGGCGGGAACGACGGCCATCACGCAGCCCCTTTCGTCCTCCAGGATGACCGATTTGGCCAGTTTTCCCAGGCTGACATTGGCGCAGCGGGCGGTCTCCAGGCTGCTGTGGCTCCTTGCGTGCGTGGAGATATCGTAGTGCGCGCCGCGCTGGTCGAGGTAGCTGGACAGATGGGAAGGAATGGACATGGCAATCCTCCTGGCGCAAACACGGCGGGGTCGCCGCCCCGCCAGTTTGCTCTTGCCGGCGGGGGATCGCAAATGGTCGAGCGGCAGGGGCCGGCGGCCTCGCGCCTCAGAGCTCGCTGGCGTCGCGCAGCTGGCGCTGCTTGTAGATCAGGCGCAGGCTGGCCCGGCGCGCATCGCCGGTGCGCTGCAGGAGCACGTCGAGCTCACCGCTGCTCCACGAAACGTAGGTGCTGCCCGGGTCGAGGGCCGCGAGTTCGTTGCCGAACGCGGCGCGACCCCATTGCAGCAGCGACGAGAACGCGGCCTCGCCGCCGTCGGGAACGCCTTGCGTCGAGGCGTCGTATTCGATGCGCCTCAGTTCCCCGCCGGCGAAGTAGTAGGTCGGCTTGAACATCAGCCCGCCGATGGTCGCGGGCTCGCCGCGCCAGCTGCCCAGCAGTCCGCCCGACAACCGTTGCGGGCGCGGCACCGGTTCGGCGGCCGGCAGCGCGGCCTGGAGCTCCTGCGCCGTCATGCCGAGGTGGACGCCGGGCGGCAGCGACTGGGCGTGGGCGGCAAGCGAAGCCGCGCCGACCAACGCGCCGACGGACAGATAGAGGAGACGCAGGAGCGGGCTTCGCATGGTCAGCACCCGGTGTTCTGCACCCGCTCCACTTCCAGCCCGAACAGCGGCCGCAGCCGCGTGCCGAGCACATTGCCCGCAAACGCGCAGACCAGCCACAGCCATCCGTGGATGCTGCCGGAGACGATGCCGCTGAAGTACGCCCCGATGTTGCAGCCGTACGCAAGTCGCGCGCCGTAGCCGAGCATCAGCCCGCCGACGACGGCGGCGACGATCGAGCGCATCGGAATGCGCCACACCGGCGCATGGCGGCCCGCGAGCGCGGCGGCGGCCATGGCGCCGAGCACGATGCCGATGTCCATCACGGTGGTGACGTCGAAGCTGAGCGGCGCGGACAGCGCGGCGGCGTTGGGGCCGGCGCTCCAGTACTTCCAGCTCGCGATGTCGACACCGAGCGCGGCGGCGCCCTTCGCGCCCCACAGGGCGAACGCCGAGGTCACGCCCCACGGACGGCCGGCGAGCGCGAGCGTCGCGAAGTTGAGCACTGCCAGCGCCACCGCGCCCGCGATGAGGGGCCAGGGACCATGCAGCCACGGCGATGCGTGCGCGGGGGGTGCAGGTTCGTTGACGAGCCGACCATGGCGACGCTTCTCGATCATGACGGTGAGCGCGGCAATGCCGGCGAACACCAGCAAGTTGAGCACGAGCGCGGTGCCGACGCCGAGCGTCTTCACCAGCGACAGCGGCGCAAGCTGGGGCATCGAGGTCCAGAAGGGCATGTGCGCGGTGGCGATGACCGATCCGACGATGAAGCCGATCAGCGTGATGACCATGCGCGTGCTGCCGCCGCCCACGGTGTAGAGCGTGCCCGAGGCGCATCCACCGCCGAGCTGCATGCCGACGCCGAAGATGAAGGCGCCGACGATGACCGAGGTGCCGGCCGGCGACACGAGGCCGGTCACCGGCTGGCCGAAGAGCGTGCCGGCCGAGAGCGCCGGAAAGAACAGCATCACGCCGACGGCGAGCATCACCATCTGCGCGCGCAGGCCCGCGCCGCGCCCATCAGCGATGAAGACGCGCCATGCGGACGTGAAGCCGAAGGCCGCGTGGTACAGCGTGACGCCGAGCAGTGCGCCAACCACGTAGAGCGCGGCCTGGCGGGCGCTGACCGCCTGCGCGAGGTACACCGCGCCGAGCGCGACGAGCAGCACGGCAATGGTCAGCGGCTTGGGGTTGATCGGGACGAGGCGGCGCGGCGGTTGGCCCGCGGTGGGGGAGATCGAAGACATAAGGAAGCCTGTTTTTATTACCCGGCGATTTTCCGGGATTCCCGGTGGGCTTGGCGGACGCGGGACTTCTCCCGGCCGCGTGGCCCCGCGAGAGCTCCTGCGCAGCGAGCGAAAAGGGTGCCCTCAGCGGCACCCGCCTCCCATACGCTCCTTTCGCGGCGGGTTGGGCGGAGTCACCGGCGGCAGCGGAGGCACGATCGATTCGTGCACGAATTGGGGCGCCGTGAAGCTCGTGCCGACCAGCCGGATCATCGTGGCACTGCGGTTTCCGCCTGCCAGTCGTCCGCTGAGCACCACGCTGTCGTCGCCCGGGTAGGCCCAGTCCGGCCCCGCGCGCAGGCCACGAGTCGGGCCGCCGCTGCTGTAGCTGCTGGGCATGCCAGGCGGGGATGCGTAGCACGCGGCAATCACGTCGGACTTCACTCCGGTCGCGATGCCGCTGATGCTGCCGGCCGCGACCACTTCGGCGGGCGCGAGCGTCGCCGGATTGACATCGAGCTGCGGTGATTCCCGCAAGTACCGGTTCGGATCGTAGGTGGGCGTGTCGAAGTAGCCGTCGTCGCCGCGGCGGATGCGCCCCAGGTTCGGCGCATTGCGCGCGAGATAGGCGTGGGCGGTGCCGGCCACCACGCGACCCGGGCGCACCTTGACCGAGACCCGCCACCGTCCCGGCGTTCCCAGGGGGCGGCCCCCGAGCCAGTCTGTCCCCGTCGAACGGGCTGTCGGCGTCACGATCATCAGGACCATCTTCTTCGTCAAATCGCCGCAGACGTGGAGCGTGAGCGTCCACGCGGTCTTGTTCGCGGAATGGAAGATGCCTGGGTATTTCGCCGGAATCTTTTCCCCGTTGGGCGCCTTCAGAAAGATGTCGAGGTCGTCGATCGCCGTGTCCAGGGGAAACCAGATCTCGAGATAGCACGGCGTCTGCGTGTCCGGCGAGACGTGCCAGTCGATGACACCGCCGCCCTTGTCGAGATTGAATTGCGCATGCGACCTCGCCAAGTGGTCGTTGCCGCTGGGAAGGGCGACATGCAGCTCATAGCCGTCTTGCGTTGCCTGATTGATCAGGTCATCGATCGCCTTCTCCAGAATGGATTTGCCGTCGTGCGGACCGGTGCGAGGTCCGTAGCTGAGGTTGATGAGGACACGCGAGGCCTTGACGGCGCTGTTGCGCGCATAGGCGAGGATGGCTTGAATTCCCTGCAATCCAAGGTGGTGGAGCCATTCGCCGGCAGGGCTGTCGAGCGCATCGTCCGAAAGCTGCACGAAAACCATGTCGATGGGAGCCGCGGTATGCGGAGGCAGGACCTTCGAGCCGCGCGCATGTCCGCTTGCGTGGCTCAGGACCGCGGCGCCGTGGCTCGTGGCATTTCTGAGGTCGGGGAGGCCGCTTGCGAGACAGGCCGAGTCTTCGTCGATCGAGCCGGTGGTCGTGGTCGCATCCAAGAGAAGCATCTGCAAGGCGATGCTGGTCCAGAAGGTGCCGCTGCCCTGATCCCAGATGAACCTCACCGTGGGATCGGTGGGTACCGTGCCTCTCAGATGCACGTGGGCGAAGGGGCATCCATCGTCGATGACGCCGATGACCGTGTCCGAATCCGGCATGACGTCATCCGGAAAGTCCGGCATGACCATGCCCGTCGGCGCGGCGAGCTCAAGGCAGATGGCACCGAGATCGTGAAGCAGATCCAACTGTTCGGTGAATTTTTTCGCGGCGATCATGATGGCCGCATAGCGCTGGCCCACGTACCACGGGCTGATCGTGATGCGTTTGCTACGACGCATCTTTTCCATGTCGGTGGGTTTGAGCGCCTCCCCGAATTCGGCCAGCACCACATAGGCGTCGGACGGCTTCAGGTTGAAGAACTTGAACTTCGTCTGCGTGGCCCACTGCAGATAGGCGTCCGCATTCAAGTCGAGGCTGAGTGGCAGCTCCAAGTGTTTCGGCATGATCTGCTCCCGGGCACGGGTGTTCGTTCACTTCGCCAAGTCGGCTCGCTCGGTCTGGCCCTCTTTGTAGAGCTTGGTGAGAACCGAAGGCGCCGCAGCGGTGTTGACAACACCCGCCGGCGCGTAGATCTGGTAGCACTTGAACGGCCCCCACGCGGGCGCGTCGATCGGATCCTGCAGGTCGAGGTCGAGGCCGGCACCGGCGTTCGGCAAGGCCACGCTTGCATCGAACTCGCGATACATCACCTTGCCGGCATCGCCCTTTGTGAGGCGGGCGATGATGTACTCGGCAATGCTGTGGCCGAGAAGCCGCCCTGCAACACTGTCTGCCGGAAAGTGCACGCCGGCGATGACGCGGTTGGTGGCAATGCGGGCGGCTTGGCGGTACAGCTGCTCCCGCATCGTCTTGAAATACGCCGTGTCCGGGAGGAGGAACTGGAGCAGGCGCGCCAGCATGAACGCCTGCGTGGAATGCCCGCTCGGGAAGCTGCCGTGCCCCGGCGTCGTGATCACCGGCTGCACCTGCGCCGAGTATTGGTGGGGGCGCCAGCACGCGAGCGCATGCTTGAACTGCATCTCGATCAGCACGGTGAACTGGATCGCGTTCACCAGCAGCTCGACGGTGTTCCGGTGGCGATCGGGATTCAGGCCGGTCACCGAGGCCACGAACGCGAACTGGTTGTCGATCTGCGACAGGATCTCCGGGATGCGCTCCAGGCGCAGGTCCGCCCAGCCCAGGACGAGAGGGATCTGGTCATCGAAGAATGTCGTCGCAGGCTGTGCGAGGCGCGCGAGGGGCTGGCCGTCGGCCTTGAGTTGGAAGCTGGTTGTCGTATCGGGCACGAGGGTGATGCCCTGGCAGAGCTCCCATTGCAGGAGGTATGAGCGAACCCAGGCTTCCCAGCGTGGGATGTTCTTCGGATTGTTGAAATCGGGATCGGCCGGGGTTTGGGAGGCCGCGGTGGGATTGCTGGTCGCGTCGCGATTGGCCACGAGCGCCGTGCACACCAGCGGATTGGCGAAGGCATCCCCGAGGCTGCCCGGCGTGGAGCCGCCGCCGTATCCGCCGTACCCTCCGTAGCCGCCATAACCCCCATAGCCGCCGTAACCACCGTAACCGCCATAACCCCCATAGCCGCCGTAACCTCCGAGCAGAGACATGGTTCACCCCTCAACGGTTTGTTTCGCGACGTTCTTAGCTTTCTTTTGCGCCCGCCGCGCGAAGCGCGTCCTTCAACTTCTCCAGGTAGGCCGGCACGCGGTCGCGGGCGGGGTAGCCCTGCGCGAAGCGCGCCACCGTGAATTGGGGATCGCGTTGGAGCATCAGCGCCAGCGTCGCACGGGCGGCCTCTTGCTGGCCGGCCAGCGATTGCGCGATGGTCAACGAGCGATAGGTCGACAGGTGCGCGGCGTTGATCCGCAGCGACTGCTGTGCGAAGTCGATGGCCGATTCGTATTGCCCCGCGGAGATGGCGATCGAGGCCATCAGCGAATGGTAGTAGTACTTGAGCGGATCGAGCGGCGACAGGTCGAGCGCTTTGCGCCCGGCCGGCAGCGCCAGCGAGCCGTCGCCGTCGAACGCGTGCGCCATGCCCTTGAAGAGCCATGCCAGCGGTTCGTTGAATGACCGGTCGAGGGCCTGGTTGCAGCTCTCCAAGGCGCGCTCCACGTCCTTCATGAGATGCAGTTGGACGAAGCCCTGCATCGCCCAGGCGAGCGGGTGCGAAGGCTCCACATCGAGCGCGCGGCGCGTCTCCTGGAGCGCCAGGTTGGCCAGGTTGCTGGCGTCGTCCGCCAGCCCGCGCGTGGCGCACAGGATGTACCACTTGGCGAGCCACACGCGGGGCAAGGCGTGGGTCGCATGGCGCTCGATCAGCGCGTCGAGCACTTCGCGCGAGCGCAGGAACTCCGACTTCGTGCTCCGGTGCATCAGCCCGATGCCGCCGAGCAGCAGGCCGTAGCTCTGCAGCGTCGGCAAGGGACGCACGAGCGCGTTCTGTGCCCCTCTTTCGAGCAGCGCCTGGTGGCATTCGCTGGCGATGGAATCGCAGATCTCGCTGTCGAGCTGCATCAGGTCTTCGAGGTCACCCTTGACGCGGCCCGTCCATTCCACCTCCTTGTGCCGGGTGCTCGCGAGCTCCGAGAAGACGAGCACGGTGTCGCCGCTCACCACGTAGCTGCCGGACAGCACGAAGTCCGCACCAAGATGGGTTTCGGCCTGCCCGAGCGTGCGCCAGGTCCGGGCCAGCGCCGAGGTCGACAGGTGCGAGATCACGTTGATCTCCTGCGTCCGGCTCATGCGCCCGATGACGCCCTCGGCGATCAGGTTGCCGATCGCGAACTGATCGAACTCGACGTTGCGCGAGGCATACGGCATGACCGCGATGGTCGGCCGGAAGGGCGCGGGGTCGGCACGTTCGGTGCGAAATGCGGGCTGCTGCCCTGCGGTGCGCACGCCATAGACGTGCAACGGCTGGTCGACGTGCTTGAGGTACCACTCGCCCAGGTCCTCGAGTTCGCCGTCGAGCCCGTCGGTCAGGCCGTCGCGCACGGCCGAGCTCATGACCGTGTGGCCCGGCTGCGCCAGCGCCGCGATGCGGGCGGCGAGATTCACGCCGGTGCCGTAGATGTCGTGCTCGCCCTCGTAGACCTGCGCAGCGTGCATGCCGATGCGCAGGCGCATGGGCGCCCCGCTTGCGCCTTGCTGCGATTCGTCGAACCAGCGATGCATCGCCAGCGCGCAGGCGGCTGCCTGGGGTGCGCCATTGAATTCCGCCATCAGACCGTCGCCCAAGCTCTTCACGAGACGCCCTTCGTTGGCTGGAAGGATGTTGAGGATCACCTGATCGATGAAGGCACCCCAATGCCGGATGACGCCCAGCTCGTCTTTCAGCATGAGGCTCACCGAATCGACGAGGTCGGCAACCAGGACCACCTTTTCGTGTCGCTGGAGGTCGCGACCCGCCGCTGCATGTGCAAGGGTAGGGAGGTTCGCGCTCAAGGTCATCCTCCTGGTTGGGGTTTCGATGCCGCAACCCGGGAAGCATCTTGCGGCCATGCGGCACGAAAACGCAAGCGCGCCGTTGATTCACCGATCCGGTGCGCGCGGGGCTTCTATCCGCGCGGCGAAACCCCGATCAGCCACACGTGCGCCCAGAACAGGAACACCACGTACACCACCAGCCCGCCCACGAGGGCGATCACGTCGTTCATCGCGCTCGGCGGTGCGCCGGGCAGTTTGCGCGGCACGGCGCGGCGCTTGACCGAGATGCGGTCGGCCACCGCCCACACCAGAAAGCCGCCGAACAGCAGCACGTCGGCCAGCGTGCCGTTGGCCAGCAAATGCGCCGTGGCCCAGAACTTCACCGCGAGCAGCATCGGATGCTTCGCCGCGCTTTGAATGCGTCCCGGCATGTAGGCCGCGAAGAGCAGGGGAAAGACCGGCACCATCAGCAGCAGCGCGAGATGCCGCAGCGCGACCGGTGGCGAGTAGATGAGCACCGGCGCCTGCCGGGCGAGGCCGTAGCCGTAGATCAGCAGCGCGAAGCCGATGATCGAGACGATCGCATAGACGCCCTTGAAGGCGCGCTCGTGCTGCGCGACCTGCGCGTCGCGCCAGCCCGGCGCGACGATCGACACCGAGTGCACACCGAGGAACAGGACGAGGCCGAGGATGAGCAGGGTCATGGAATTGCTCCGACGAACGAACGGCGCATTGTGGGCGATTGCCGCGCCGGCGTGTGCCCGTATGCTGCGTTCCTGATCTGCGTCGGAGCGACTCATGGCCTATCAACTGCACTACTGGCCCACGATCCAGGGCCGCGGCGAATTCGTCCGTCTTGCGCTCGAAGCGGCGGGTGCCGAGTATGTCGACGTGGCGCGCGAGCCGCCGGCCAAGGGCGGTGGCGAGTCGGCGCTGATGCGCGACCTGGACGCCCCGGGCAATCCGCGCCCTTCGTTCGCGCCGCCGTTTCTGGTGGATGGCGATGTGGTGGTGGGGCAGACGGCGGCAATCCTCCTGTACCTCGGTCCGCGCCTCGGGCTGGCGGGCGTCGGGGAGCTGGATGCGCTCTGGACGCATCAGATCCAGCTCACGATCGCCGACGTGGTGGCAGAGGCGCACGACACGCACCATCCGCTGTCGACGGGGCTCTACTACGAGGACCAGCGCGAAGCGGCACTCGCGCGGGCGAAGGCGTTTCGCGACGAGCGGATTCCGAAGTTCCTCAACTGGTTCGAGCGCATCCTTCAGCGCAATTCGGCGGGCGATGTGCATCTGGTCGGCGATTCGCTGACCTATGCCGATCTGTCGCTGTTCCAGCTCGTGGCGGGGCTGCGCTATGCGTTCCCCAAGGCGACGGCGCGGGCACTGGCGCACACGCCGGCCATCGTGAAGCTGTATGCCAACGTGGCCCGCCGGCAGCGGGTGCACGACTACCTGCAGAGTCCCCGGCGCATTCCCTTCAACGAGGAAGGCATCTTCCGGGCGTATCCCGAGCTCGACGGCTGAGCGCTAGTCGCTCGGCTCCTCGCGCATCCGAAGGCCCGCGTCGTAGAGCGCATTGCGCGGCGCGCCGGTGATTTCCGCCGCGATGCGGACGGCGCTCTTGAGCGGCAGCTCGGCCAGCAGCAGGCGCAGCACGCGCTCGCCTTCGGCGTTCTCGCCGGTTGTGACGGGCTGCGGATGCAGCACGAGCGCGAACTCGCCGCGCGTGCGGTCGCGGCTTTCGGCAAACCAGTCGGGCAAAGAGGCCGCCGTGACGGTTGCGATTTCTTCGAATTGCTTGGTCAACTCGCGGCCGATGGTCACGCGCCGATCGCCGAGCGCCGCGAGCGAGCGCGCCAGCGCCTCGATGCGATGCGGCGCCTCGAGCAGCACCACGCTGCGCGGCTCGTCGGCCAGCGCGAGCACGGCGGCATCGCGTTCGCCGGCCTTGCTCGGCAGGAAGCCTGCGAAGACAAAGGCGCTGGATGGCTCGCCTTCCGAAACGAGTCCGGCCGCGCCCACCAGGGTCGTGACGCTGCTTGCGCCCGGCAGCGGCAACACGCGGTGGCCGGCCTCGCGCACCGCGGCGACGAGTCGCGCACCCGGATCGCTCACGCCGGGCGTGCCGGCGTCGCTCACGTAGGCGACGCGCTCGCCGTTTGCCAGCCGGCCGATCACGGACTGCGCGGCTTCTGCTTCGTTGTGCTGATGCACCGCGAGCAGCCGTGCCGAGGGCGCATCGATACCGTAGGCGCGCAACAGGCTTTGCGTATGGCGCGTGTCCTCGCACGCGATGGCATCGACGATCTGCAGCACATGCAATGCGCGCAGCGTGATGTCGGCAAGATTGCCGATCGGCGTGGCGACGATGTAGAGCGTCCCCTGCGGATAATGCTGCGCGCCCGCAGCGTCGCTCGCGGCCTGAAGTGCGGCGCCGAACGAAGCGGGAGCGAGGGAGTTCAATGGGTTTTCTCCAGAACGACAAGACAACGACGAAGGCGCGCGGCGATGCGGCCGAGGATGCCGCGCTCGATCATCTCCAGGCCGCGGGCCTGCAACTGATCGCGCGCAATTATCGAACGCCCGGCCGCGGCGGCGGCGAGATCGATCTCATCATGCGCGATCCACGTGACGGCACGCTGGTGTTCGTCGAAGTGCGGCAGCGCGCGACGGGCACGCACGGCGGTGCGGGCGGGAGCATCACCGGCGTGAAGCAGCGCCGCATCATCTTCGCGGCGCGGCATTACCTGAGCCGCCTGCGTGCGCTGCCGCCGTGCCGTTTCGACGTGGTGCTGGTCGAAGACCGCATCGAGTGGATCCAGGCCGCCTTCGACGCGAGCTGACCTGTCGGGTCGTTATGATCCGCGCCATGCTTGAGCAACGGATTCAGCAGCACTTTATTGACAGCGCCGACCTAAAGTACCAGGCCGGCCCCCTTCTCGAAAAACCCATCTCGCAAGCCATGCAGGCCCTGCTCGCCTGCGTGACCAGCGGCGGCAAGATCCTTTCATGCGGCGCCGGCGTCTCCAGCTATCTGGCCGCGCAGTTCGCAACGCAGTTCGTCGGACGCTTCGAGCGCGACCGCCCCGAGCTTGCTGCGCTGGCCTTGCAAGGCGATGCCAACGATCCCGCTGCCGACACGCCCGGCGCAGCCGACGCCGACCGCTATGCGCGGCAGGTGCGCGCGCTCGGCCAGGCCGGCGACGTACTGCTGGCGCTGAGCGCGAGCGGCCAGTCCGCCGCGGTGCTGGCTGCAGTCGAGGCCGCGCATGCGCGCGACATGACCGTGATCGCGCTGCTCGGCAATGCGGGCAACACGGGCGGCGGCAATGGCGGCGCCGTCGGGCGCGCACTGCGTGAGACGGATGTGCTGGTCTGCGTGCCGCACGAGCGCGCAGCGCGCATCCAGGAAGTCCACCTGCTCACGCTGCATTGCTTCTGCGACGGGGTGGACGCCCAGTTGCTGGGCGACCAGGACACCGACTCGTCGCTGCTGTCCGCCTGAGTGGGCTCAGGGCTGGGCCGTCGTCCGTTTCGAGGGCGGGGCGCTTTGGCTCACGTCTCTTTCAAGCTGCTTGAAGGCCGGCGATTCACGGAGCAGCCGGCCACCCAGTTCACGAAGCCGGTCCACGGCCTCGTCGGGCAGCACGAAGCTGGTCGGCAGGTTCATGAAGTAGCGCCGCTCCTCGGGGTCTGCGATGGATTCGAAACTCACGTCGATCGCGTCGAAGCGCAGCTTGGGCACCGAGGCTTCGGCCTGCGCCTTGGACATGCCGGCGAGCCGGCGCTCGGCGACTTCGAGCTCGCGCTTGTCGGCCCAGCGCTGCGCGATGTCCTTCAGCAGCTCCACCGACTCGGACGAGAAGTGATCGATCGGCACGCTCGATGACTGGAAGAGCTGCGACACGATGCCCGGCGCGTTGGGCCAGCGGTCCCAGTCGGTGTCGGGCGACGAGCGCGAGTTGACGACCACTACCACGATCCTGCGCAGGTTCTTGAGGCCCACCTGCTCCTGGAAGGCGCGGCTGGCTTCCACTTCTTCGAGGGCCTCCAACAGTCCGCGCAGGCCGAGGTTGTCTGAAACACCGCCGTCCACCACGTGCAGGTACGGACGGTTCTCGCTGTCCTGGAAGCTCTGGATGTCGCGGTAGCGCAGCAGCGCGCGTCCGGCCGGGCGCGAGGGGTTCTCGGGCCGGGTGACGTCGCTCACCCAGGGCGGCATGACCGCGCCGCAGTGGCCGCCGTAGTTGTGATAGGTGACCGGCGAGAGCACCGCCGGCACCGCGGACGAGGTCGCCGCCGCGCGCGCGAGGCGCACCTTGCCGAGATCGGAGCACAGCAGGTCGAAGTGGTCCTGCGAGAACGGAAAGCGCGCACCGGTCGACAGGTCGGTCCCCGTGACGGCGGTGACCGGCGTGGGCTTGTCCATCAGGTCGTCGAAGGTCGCGCCATTGAAGAGGATCTCGTCGTAGTAGTCTGCCGCGAGCTCCGAGCGACCGTAGGAGCCGCTGCCGAGCGCGAACCAGTTGAGCGGATTCAGCGCGCGTCGCGTCAGCGTGCCCTGCACGTCGCGCTTGAGGAAGCGGGGCTCATATTCGGTAAAGAGCCTGTCGCCGTACAGCGCATAGGCGAGGGCGGTGAAGCTGCCGCCCGATACGCCGGCGATGGCGTCGACCTCGTTGAGAAGATTCACGTTCTCGCCGTTGACCTTGATGTTCGTGCGGCGGAGTTCCTCGAGCACGCCATACGAAAAGGCCGCCGCGCGCGTGCCACCGCCGGAGAACGTGAGCAGGAACAGCGTGTCGGAATCGTTCTTGACGCCGTGCGATCGCTTGAGCATGTTGCCCACGCGGTAGCCGGTGTCGAGCTCGACATGATCGATGCGCGGATTGACCGGCGCGACCGAGGTGCATCCGCCGAGGATCAGCGCTGCCAGCGGCAGCAGTAGGCTGGTCTTTGGATTCAAGTGAGTTCCCTTTCCTCGCTCGATCGCATACGAATGGACGCGGAGTGTGCTTGCAACATCCGCGCCATCGAACGCGGCGGCCACACGCAGAGCGTAACTTGTCGTGACGCCAGTCCAATGACACGTCGTAACCGGCGGTCAAATTCGCTGGGCTACCATCGACAACATCTCATTCACCCGCACAGGAAGGCATCGATCCATGACGACCACCACCGCACGACGAATTGCAATCGCATTGGCTGCAGGCGCCGTCACGCTCGCAGGCCTTTCCGCTTGCGCGCCGCTGGTGGTCGGTGGCGCTGCAGTGGCGGGTGCCGGCATGGTGGCGACCGATCGCCGGAGCTCGTCCGCGCAGGTCGACGACCAGGCGATCGAATTGCGCGGCGCGGCGCGCATCCGCGACATTGCCAACGACGACATGAACGTGACCGTCACGAGCTTCAACCGCCAGGTGCTGCTCACCGGCACCGTGGGTTCGGACGCGGACAGGCGCAAGGTCGAAGACGCGATCCGCCGCGTGGACAACGTGCGCTCCGTCGTCAACGAAGTGGTGGTCGGTCCCGGCAGCAGCTTTCCGGATCGCTCGAACGACACCTTCATCACCGGCAAGGTGAAGGCCGCGCTGCTGGATCAGAACGACATCTTCGCGAACTCGTTCAAGGTGGTGACCGAGCGCGGCGTGGTCTACCTCATGGGCATCGCCACGCGCACCGAGACCGATCGCGCGACCGATGTGGCGCGCGGTACCTCGGGCGTGAAGAAGGTCGTGCGCATGGTGGAAGTCATCAGCGACCAGGAGCTGGCGAACCTGAAGGCGCAGCAGCCGCTGTCGCAGGTGAGCGGCTCGGGTTCGTCGTCCTCGTCGGGGACCTCGGCGGCACCCGCTTCGTCGTCGTCCACATCGACCTCGCGCGTGCCGCTGCCGCCGATGGAGCCGCTGCCGGGATCCTCGTCGGCAGCGCCGCCCGCCACGACGCCGGCCAGCAGCGGTGTCGTGACAACCCCGGTCCGCTGATCGCCAGCGACGCCCGAAACCGCCGCACCCCAGCCCAGGGCACCCGCGGAACCGGCTTCGCCGGGCCGCCGGGTGCGCCCCCCTCCCGCCGAAGGCGAGAGAGGGGGGAGCCGCGAAGCGGCTCGGGGGGTGCCTACTTCAGCCTCGTGATCAGGCTCGACGTGTCCCAGCGGTTGCCGCCGGCCTGCTGCACATCGGCGTAGAACTGATCGACCAGCGCAGTCACCGGCAGACGCGCGCCGTTGCGCTTGGCTTCGTCGAGCACCAGGCCGAGGTCCTTGCGCATCCAGTCGACCGCGAAACCGAAGTCGAACTGGCCTTCGATCATCGTCTTGCCGCGGTTGTCCATCTGCCAGCTCTGCGCCGCGCCCTTGCCGATCACGCCGAGCACCTCGTTCATGTCGAGGCCTGCGCGCATGCCGAAGGCGACGGCTTCGGACAGACCCTGCACCAGCCCTGCGATCGCAATCTGGTTCACCATCTTCGCGAGCTGGCCCGCGCCGCTGTCGCCGAGCAGCGTGCAGGCCCGCGCGAACGCCGAGATCACGGGCTTGACGCGGTTGAAGGTGGCCGAGTCGCCGCCGCACATCACGGTCAGCACGCCGTTCTGCGCGCCGGCCTGTCCGCCGGACACCGGCGCATCGATGAACTGCAGGCCCTGCGCGATCGCGGCCTTGGACAGTTCGCGCGCGACGTTGGCGGAGGCGGTGGTGTGGTCGACGAACACCGCGCCCTTGGGCATGTCCGCGAAGGCACCGTTCTCGCCGAGCACGACCGAGCGCAGGTCGTCGTCGTTGCCGACGCAGCAGAAGACGATGTCGGCATTCGATGCCGCGCCGCGCGGCGTGGCCGAGTGCGCGAGCGTGCCCTTGGCCTGCGGCTTGAATTCATCGATCCAGGCGTTGGATTTGGTGTCGGTCCGGTTGTAGACCGTCACGCTGTGGCCGGCCAGCGCAAGATGGCCGGCCATCGGGTAGCCCATCACGCCAAGGCCGAGGAAGGCGACCTTTTGCGGGGGGATGGATTCGTAGGTTTTGGGGGTGAGGCTGCTCATCCCCCGAGCTTAGCGCGGCCCCAAGCTAGACGATCGCGAAGTGCTCCGTGCCGGCCGACAGGTCGGTGGTCCGCGCGCGCTGACTGTTGAGCTTGATCTGCAGCCGCAGGTCGTTGGCCGAGTCGGCGTTGCGCAGCGCATCCTCGAAGGAGATCGCGTGGCCTTCGAACAGGTCGAACAGCGCCTGATCGAAGGTCTGCATGCCGAGGTTGCGGCTCTTCTTCATGATCTCCTTGATCTCGCCGACCTCGCCCTTGAAGATCAGATCGGAGATCAGCGGGGTGTTGAGCAGCACCTCGACCGCGGCGATGCGGCCGTGGCCGTCTTCCGTCGGAATGAGCCGCTGCGAGATCAGCGAGCGCAGGTTGAGCGACAGGTCCATCAGCAACTGTGACCGGCGCTCTTCGGGGAAGAAGTTGATGATCCGGTCCAGCGCCTGGTTGGCGCTGTTGGCGTGCAGCGTGGCCATGCAGAGGTGACCGGTTTCTGCGAAGGCCACCGCGTGCTCCATGGTCTCGCGGTCGCGGATTTCGCCCATCAGGATCACGTCCGGCGCTTGCCGCAGCGTGTTCTTGAGCGCTGCTTCCCAGCTGTCGGTGTCGATGCCGACCTCGCGCTGGGTCACCACGCAATTCTTGTGCGGATGCACGAATTCGACCGGGTCCTCGACCGTGACGATGTGGCCGTACGAGTTCTCGTTGCGCCAGTCGATCATCGCGGCGAGCGTGGTCGACTTGCCGGAGCCCGTGGCACCGACCAGGATGCACAGGCCGCGCTTGGTCATCGAGACATCCTTGAGCACCTGCGGCATGCCGAGCCCGTCGATGGTCGGCAGCTTGGCGGGAATGGTCCGCAGCACCATGCCGACCTTGCCCTGTTGCACGAAGGCATTCACGCGGAAGCGGCCGATGCCGGTCGGCGAGATCGCGAAGTTGCACTCCTTGGTGCGCTCGAACTCGGCCGTCTGGCGGTCGTTCATGATCGAGCGGGTGAGTGCGAGCGTGTGCTGTGCGCCCAGCGCCTGCTGCGACACCTTGGTGACCTTGCCGTCCACCTTGATCGCCGGCGGGAAGTCGGCGGTGATGAACAAGTCGCTGCCGTTGCGGCTCACCATGAGCTTCAGCAGGTCGTTGATGAACTGGCTGGCCTGATCGCGTTCCATGTGTTTGCTCCGGATGCCGTGGCTGGAGGGTCAGCCTGGGAAATTCTCGGGGATCTTCGCCTTGCCGCGCGCTTCGGCCGAAGAAATGACATTGCGCCGGACGAGGTCCGTCAGATTCTGGTCCAGCGTCTGCATCCCCTGGCCGCTGCCGGTCTGGATCGACGAGTACATCTGCGCGACCTTGCCTTCGCGGATGAGGTTCCGGATCGCGGGCGTGCCGAGCATGATCTCGTGCGCCGCCACGCGGCCCTGGCCGTCCTTGGTCTTGCAAAGCGTCTGAGAGATCACGGCCTGCAGCGATTCGGACAGCATCGCGCGGATCATTTCCTTTTCTTCGCCAGGGAAGACGTCGATGATCCGGTCGATGGTCTTGGCCGCCGACGAGGTGTGCAGCGTGCCGAACACCAGGTGGCCGGTTTCGGCCGCGGTCATCGCGAGGCGGATGGTTTCGAGGTCGCGCATTTCGCCGACCAGAATCGCGTCCGGGTCTTCACGCAGCGCGGAGCGCAGCGCGTTCGCGAAGGAGAGCGTCATCGGCCCCACTTCGCGCTGGTTGATCAGGCACTTCTTGGATTCGTGCACGAACTCGATCGGGTCCTCGACCGTGAGGATGTGGCCGTACTCGGTTTCGTTGAGGTAGTTGATCATCGCCGCGAGCGTGGTCGACTTGCCCGAGCCGGTCGGGCCGGTCACGAGCACGAGGCCGCGGGGCTTGAGCGCGAGATCGCCGAAGATCTTGGGTGCGTTGAGTTGCTCGAGCGTGAGAATCTTCGACGGAATGGTCCGGAACACCGCGGCCGCGCCGCGCGACTGGTTGAACGCATTCACCCGGAAGCGCGCGAGGCCGTCGATCTCGAAGGAGAAGTCGACCTCGAGGAACTCTTCGTAGTGCTTGCGGTGCGTGTCGCTCATGATGTCGTACACCATGGCATGCACCGCCTTGTGGTCGAGCGCGTCGACATTGATGCGGCGCACATCGCCGTGAACCCGGATCATGGGCGGCAGGCCCGACGACAGATGCAGGTCGGACGCCTTGTTCTTGACGCTGAAGGCCAGCAGTTGGGTGATGTCCACGAAGCTCCTCGGTGACGTTTTGATACGCTTTGACGATTATGACGATGATTGGCGACAACCTCCAGCAAGTTCGGGAGCGGATCGTGAAGGCGTGCACGGCGGTCGGGCGCGATCCCGCGAGCGTGCACTTGCTTGCAGTGTCAAAGACTTTCCCCGCCGATGTGGTGCGGGAGGCACACGCGGCCGGCCAGACGGCATTCGGCGAAAACTACGTGCAGGAAGGCATCGCCAAGATCGAGGCGCTCGATGACCTGCGCAGCGGCCTCGAATGGCACTGCATCGGTCCGCTGCAGAGCAACAAGACGCGCGTGGTGGCCGAGCATTTCGACTGGGTGCACAGCATCGACCGGCTGAAGATCGCCCAGCGGTTGTCCGAGCAGCGGCCCGGCCACCTTCCGCCGCTTCAGGTGTGCCTGCAGGTCAACGTCGACGCCGGCGCCAACAAGTCGGGCGCGGCGCCGGACGACGTGCTTGCGCTGGCGCGATCCGTGGCGTCATTGCCACGTTTGCGGCTGCGCGGGCTGATGGCGATCCCCGAGCCGGCGCCGGATTTCGAGTCGCAGCGCGACCTGTTCCTCGCGGCGGCGCGCGTGTTCGAGGCGATACGGCAGGACGGCATCGAACTCGACACGCTGTCGCTCGGCATGTCCGCCGACCTCGAAGCCGCGATCGCGGCCGGCAGCACGATGGTGCGTGTCGGCACCGCGATCTTCGGGCGCCGCTAGCCCGGCGCTTTGCGCGCGGCGGCCTGTTCGCGGCGAATGTCCGCGACAGGACGGCCGCCGACGCCCCAGTTGTCGAGATCCACTTCATCGATCACCACGAAGGTGGTGGCCGGATCCTTGTTGAGCACGCGCACCACCAGGTCGGTCGCGCCGGCGATCAGTTCCTTCTTCTGTTCGCGCGTCACGCCTTCGCGGGTGACCTGGATCGTGATGTAGGGCATGGCTGTCTCCTTTCCACCAGTGACCGGCGGCCGGTGCGCCGCCGACGCGGAGTATCCCGCCGCGATGCCCTGAACGCCGGATCAGAAACCCAGCGGAAGCCGCGCGCTGCTCTTGACCTCTTCCATCACCGCATAGGTTCGCGTCTCGCGCACGCCAGGCAGTTGCCACAGCACGGTTCCGGCGAACTCGCGGTATGCGGCCATGTCGGCCATGCGGGTCTTGAGCAGATAGTCGAAGCCGCCCGCGACCATGTGGCATTCCATGATCTCGTCACGCACCTGCACCGCGGCCTTGAACTCGTCGAAGACGTTGGGCGTGGTGCGGTCGAGCAGCACTTCGACGAACACCGTGAACCCGCGGCCGAGCTTGTGCGGGTCGAGGCGGGCCTCGTAGCCGAGGATGAAGCCTTCGCGCGTGAGCCGCTGCACCCGCGCCAGCACGGCCGTGGGCGAGAGCGCCACCGCTTCCGCGAGCTTGAGGTTCGAGATGCGGCCGTCCTCCTGAAGAACCTTCAGGATTTTCATGTCGATGCGGTCGAGATCGGGTGCTTCTGCGCTCATGGGTGGTGAATTATCCGGCGTGTTGACTGATTTTTGGTGAATAACTCGGAGGAAGAAGGCGGACGATCGCATTCATTCGATCTTCTTCAAGAGAACACGCCATGCGCCTGCCCACTCCCTACCGCCCCGAAGCCGACGTCGTCGCGCATCGTCTCGCCGCACTGAAGGGCGCGCTCGACTGGATCTCGGTCGTGCCCACCGCCACGCCGTGGGTGCGTGCGGTGCGCGACCGGCCGCCGCCGTTCTGGGCCATGGAAAGCCTGCTGCGCGAATACCCGATCTCCAGCGCCGAGGGGCTGGCGCTGATGCGGCTGGCCGAGGCGCTGCTTCGCGTGCCGGATGCGGAAACCGCCATCGCGCTCACCGCCGACCAGCTGGGCCGCGCCAACTTCGACGGCGCCGCGGATTCGACGCTGGCGCGGCTTTCGTCGTCGGCGATCGCCTTGTCGAAGAAGTTCCTCCCACACCTTTCGGACGATGCCGGCGACGCGGAGCCTGGGCCCGGGTTGATGGCGCGGTTGGGCGCACGCACTGTCGTGGCCGCCACGCTGCGGGCGGTGCAGTTGCTGGGCCGCCAGTTCGTGCTCGGCCAGACCATCGACGAGGCGATGGGCGAGGCGCGATCGGCGCATCGCAAGCACGCGGCGCTTCGTTTCAGCTACGACATGCTCGGGGAGGGCGCGCGCACCGAGGCGGATGCGCAGCGCTATCTGGACAGCTACGTCAACGCGATCCGCTCGATCGCCGCCGCGGTCAACGGCGACCGGCCCGAGGACAACGACGGCATCTCCATCAAGCTCAGCGCGCTGCATCCGCGCTACGAGGACGCCCAGCGCGAGCGCGTGATGCGCGAGCTGGTGCCGCGCGTGTGGCAGTTGTGCGAGCTGGCAGCCGACGCGCATCTGAACCTCACCATCGATGCCGAGGAGGTGGACCGCCTCGAACTGTCGCTCGATGTGTTCGAGGCGCTCGCCGCGCGCGTCGCGGCCGAGCGTCCGCAGTGGCGGGGCTTCGGCGTCGCGATGCAGGCCTACCAGACACGGGCCCTCGAGCTGGTGGAGCACATCGCCGCGATCGCGCGCAAATACAAGCTGCGCCTGATGTGCCGGCTGGTGAAGGGCGCGTACTGGGATGCCGAGATCAAGCGCGCGCAGGAACTCGGCCTGCCGCACTACCCGGTCTTCACGCACAAGCATCACACCGACGTGAGCTACCTCGCCTGCGCGCGCGCGCTGCTGGCCGCGCCGGACGCGATCTATCCGCAGTTCGCCACCCACAACGCAGGTACCATCGCCGCGATCCTGCAGATGGCGGGCCAGGCCGGCGACGTGCCCTTCGAGCTGCAGCGCCTGCACGGGATGGGCGAGGGCATCTATCGCGAAGTCATGAAGAGCACCGGGGTGCCGGTTCGCATCTATGCGCCGGTGGGGCGGCACAAGGATCTGCTGGCCTACCTGGTTCGCCGGCTGCTTGAAAACGGGGCCAACTCGTCGTTCGTCAACCAGCTGGGCGACGAGTCGGTCGGCACGGGCGAACTGCTTTCGTCGCCGCTCTGGCTGGACAAGGAGGCGTCGCTGCCGTTGCCGCTCGCCCTCTACGGGCCCCCGCCTGCGCGTCGCAACAGCCAGGGGATCGACCTGACGGTCGAGTCCATGCGCGCGCCATTGCTCGACGCGCTGGCCACGACCGCGGTGCCGGTGGTGCCGGCGTTCGATCCTCAGCGCGCCGCCGAAGCGGTCGCGACCGCCGCGGCCGGTTTCCGGTCGTGGTCCCACACGCCGGTCTCGCAACGCGCCGGTGCGCTTCGCCATGCCGCCGATGCGCTCGAAGCCGCGTTGCCGCGCTTCTGCGCGCTGCTGGTCAAGGAGGCGTTCAAGAGCTGGTCCGACGCGATCGCCGAAGTGCGCGAGGCCGTCGATTTCCTGCGCTACTACGCGGACGAGGCGGAGCGCATCATGCGGCCGGTCGCGTTGCCCGGCCCGACCGGCGAAAGTAACGAGTTGCGCCTCACCGGCCGCGGGCCGTGGGTATGCATCAGCCCGTGGAACTTTCCGCTGGCGATCTTCCTGGGGCAGGTCGCAGCGGCGCTCGCGACCGGCAACACGGTGCTCGCCAAGCCGGCCGAGCAGACGCCGGCCATCGCGTCCGAGGCGGTGAAGCTGCTGCATGCGGCGGGCGTGCCGCCGCAGGCGGTCCAGCTGCTGCACGGTGCCGGTGAAACCGTCGGTGCCGCGCTGGTGGCCGCGCCGGGCGTGGCGGGGGTGGTGTTCACCGGATCGACGCAGGTCGCGAAGATCATCCATCGCGCGCTGGCCGCCAAGGACGGCCCGATCGTGCCGCTGATCGCCGAGACCGGCGGCATCAACGCGATGCTCGTGGACCCGACCGCCTTGCCCGAGCAGGTGGTCGATGCGGTGGTGCAGAGCGCTTTCCGGTCCGCGGGCCAGCGCTGTTCGGCGCTGCGTCTGCTGCTGGTGCACGACAGCATCGCCGACGATGTGGTCGCCATGATCCGGGGCGCCGCGAAGGAACTGGCGGCGGGCGATCCGGCGCTGCTTTCGACCGACGTCGGCCCGGTGATCGACCGCGAAGCCTTCGAAGGCATCCAGCGGCACCTGCAGCGTCTCGATGCCGAAGCGAAGGTGGTCGTCGGCGCCGGCGAGCCGGCGCAGGCGCTTCCCAACCTGGTCGCGCCGCGCGCCTACGAGGTGCCGTCGGTGAGCAGCGTCAAGGCGGAAATCTTCGGCCCGGTGCTGCAGATTGCGCGCTGGTCCGGCGATCCGCAAGCGGTGATCGATCAGGTCAACGGCCTCGGCTTCGGGCTGACGCTGGGCATCCAGACGCGCATCGACAGCCGCGCGCAGGCGCTGGCGTCCCGTGCGCATGTCGGCAACATCTATGTCAACCGCAACATCATCGGCGCGGTGGTCGGCGTCCAGCCGTTCGGCGGGGAAGGACTCAGCGGCACGGGGCCGAAGGCGGGCGGACCGCACTACCTGCTTCGCTTCTGCGCGGAGCAGACGCTCACCATCAACACCACCGCCGCGGGCGGCAATGCGGCGCTGCTTGCCGCAAGCGCATAACCGGAAAAGCAACGCGCATAGCCGTGGCGCGGCGGGCTGTGGAGGACTATCGTCGCGCCTGTCGTTCAACAACACGAGACCGCCATGAGTTCCTCCACCCTTTCCTACGTCCACCCGACCGCCAACAGCCCGTGGGGCACGTACCTGTCGCAAGTCGACCGCGTCGTGCCGTACCTGGGCGAACTGGCCCGCTGGGTCGAGACGCTCAAGCGCCCGAAGCGCGCGCTGATCGTCGACGTGCCGATCGAGATGGACGACGGCTCCATCGCCCACTTCGAGGGCTATCGCGTGCAGCACAACCTGTCGCGCGGGCCGGGCAAGGGCGGCGTGCGATTCCACCCGGACGTCACGCTGGAAGAGGTCATGGCGCTCTCGGCATGGATGACCATCAAGACCGCCGCGGTGAACCTGCCCTACGGCGGCGCCAAGGGCGGCATCCGCGTCGATCCCAGGAAGCTGTCGCAGAAGGAGCTTGAAAAAGTCACCCGACGCTACACCAGCGAGATCGGCATCATCATCGGCCCGCACAGCGACATCCCCGCGCCCGACGTGAACACCAACGCGCAGATCATGGCGTGGATGATGGACACCTACTCGATGAACGTCGGCGGCACGGCGACCGGCGTGGTCACCGGCAAGCCGCTGCACCTGGGCGGCTCGCTCGGCCGCGTCAAGGCCACCGGCCGCGGCGTGTTCGTGACCGGCCGTGAAGCGGCTCGCCGCCTGGGCCTCGACCTGCGCGGCGCGCGCATCGCGGTACAGGGCTTCGGCAACGTGGGCTCGGTCGCGGCCGAACTCTTCGCTGAAGCCGGCGCGAAGATCGTCGCGGTGCAGGATCACACCGGCACGGTCATCAACGACAAGGGCCTCGACATGGCCAAGCTCGTGGAGCAATCGCGCAGGGAAGGCGGCATCATCGGCTTCAAGGGCGGCGACACGGTCGCCGACGAAGCCTTCTGGGATGTCGCCTGCGACATCCTGATCCCAGCCGCCCTCGAAGGCCAGATCACCGCCGAGCGCGCGAGGCAGACCAAGGCCAAGCTGGTGCTCGAAGGCGCCAACGGCCCGACCGTGCCGGAAGCCGACGACATCCTCGCCGAGCGCGGCGTGCTGGTGGTGCCCGACGTGATCTGCAACGCCGGCGGCGTGACGGTGAGCTACTTCGAGTGGGTGCAGGACTTCTCGTCCTTCTTCTGGGACGAGGACGAGATCAACGAGCGGCTCGACCGCATCATGATGAACGCGCTCAACAACATCTGGGACAAGGCCGACCAGCACAAGATCAGCTTGCGCACCGCCACCTACGCGGTCGCCTGCGGCCGGATCCTGATGGCGCGCCAGGAGCGCGGCCTCTACCCGTGATCGAGCTGCCGGCCTCGGCGCTGGCGCGCATCGAGCGCTTGCTGGACGGCGGGCAGCGCAGGCTGCTCGGCCTGGTCGGCGCGCCCGGGTCCGGCAAGTCCACGCTGGCCCAGGCGTTGCTGGACGCACTGCCGCCCGGCCGTGCGCAGGTGGTGCCGATGGACGGCTTCCACCTCGCGAACGTCGAGCTTCGGCGGCTCGGCCGGGCCGATCGCAAGGGGGCGCCCGACACCTTCGACAGCGCGGGCTATGTGGCACTCCTGCGGCGCCTGCGCGAGCAGCGCGAAGAAGAGATCGTCTATGCGCCCGAATTCCGGCGCGAGATCGAGGAGCCCATCGCCGGCGCCATCGCGATCCTGCCGCAGACGCGACTGGTCATCACCGAAGGCAACTACCTGCTGCTGGACGAAGACCCGTGGGCCGGGGCCGCGCCGCTGCTCGACGAAGTCTGGTACGTGGACGTGGACGACGACCTGCGGCGAGAGCGCCTCGTGCGCCGGCACGAGCAGTTCGGGCGCAGCCGGGACGCGGCACTCGCGTGGGTGGCGCAGACCGACGAGCCCAACGCGCGCCGCATCGCGGCGACACGGGGCCGGGCGCAGCATGTGATTCGCATCGACGACTGAATCGCGCAGTCAACGGGAACGTCCGCTGCGGCGTGATGTCCAAGCGGAGCCGCTCGCCGGCGGCTTGCCGCTAGCATTGCCCCCGTTTCGCTTATTCCTTGCCGACATGCGCCCTTCGTCTTCCCTTGAAACTGCTGCCGCGTTGCTCGTCGCCGTTCTCGTTTCCGGTTGTGGCGTTACCGAACGCCAGCGTCTGACGTACGAGCCGGAAGAGTTCGATTCCACCACCACCCATACCCGCAGCTATACCGCAAGCGAAGCCCAGACCTGCGAAGCTGCGCGACGCGCGCTCCTGAGCCAGGGCTACATGATCGCGGCGGCCAACCAGGAGCTGGTGACCGGCCGCAAGAGCTTCCAGCCCGCGACCGAAGTGCATGTGGAGGTGGAATTCCGCGTGGTCTGCGCGCGCGAGGGCGGCAAGTCACGCAGCACCATCGCCTTTGCCAGCGCATTGCAGGATCGCTACGGCGTCAAGAAGGTGAACAACTCGGCGAGCGTCGGCGTGGGCGCGATCGGCTCGTTGTCGTTGCCGTTCTCGTCCAGCGACGACGCGATGGTCAAGGTCGCGAGCGAAACGCTGACCGACGACCGCTTCTACGACCGCTTCTTCTCGTTGATCGAGCGCTACCTGCCTGAATCGATTGAGCAGGCGCCGCCAGCGGAAGCGCGACCTGTCGCGCCGGCGCGTCCGCCGGTGGAGGTGCCGCTGCCGCTGCAGACGGTTCCCCTCTCGCCGAGCCGCGGCTGACAAATCCCTGCCCTTGGCGCGGCCGCCGCGTTGTGCGATTCTGCAAGGATGATCAGGATCGGCACGCTCTGCTACGTGGTCCCGAGCTGCGTGGCCAGCCCGTTCACGCAGCGGGCGGTCTGCAGGATCGTCGAGGTCGTCTCCGAGCCCTATGACGCGCCGGACTGGACCTATCTGCCGGGAACCTACTACGACGTGATGTTCGAAGGCTGGACCTTCTTCTGCCGCAGCGACAAGTTGCGTCCGATCTCGGACCCGGACGCCGAGGTGTCCGAGCCTTCCTGGATGGAAGCACCCCACCCTGCCCACCCCTGAGGCGAGGCTCAGGGCACGTTCGCGGAGTTCATCTGGAAGGGCTTGCCGGGCAGCGCCATCGCGCCGCCGTATTCGGCCACGGTGCCGTTGATCGGGCAGCTCGTGGCGGTCGGACAGGTGCCGCCGTCACGGAAGATCACCGGGCCATAGCGGTAGTTGCGCACCGCCTTGCCGGCGTAGTCGAGCGCGCTCAGCACGTAGCCGATGTTCGCGAAGTTGTCCCCGTCCTCCACCGCGATCAGGTCCTTCATCTCCTTGTGCTGGATCGTGCGAACGACCTTGCCGCTGTTGCCGTTCGGGGCGAAGCGCACCCAGTTGATCTTGTTGTCGCCGCGGGAGGCCACGATGACCTGCTGGTTGCTCGAGTCGATGCTGTCGTCCGCCGGTTCGCCCTTGGAGCTGGCGAGCGACGTCGGGTTGCGGCCGATGCCGGTCACTCTGCCCACTTCGGCGATGTGGCTCGCTGGTGGGTTGACTGTCGCCGTGTTCCATCCGTCGCCCGGCGCGAAGCCGTCGAGGCTGAAGATGCGCAGCGTGCCGTCCTGCGTCGCGATCCAGGCGCGCGGGGTGGGGCCGAAGACCGACGTCCTCACTGCCGTCGGGCGCGCACCCAGCGAGACCGTCTTGATCACCGTCGGCTTCTGCGAGGCCTGCACGTCGAAGGTGAACGGCCACTGGTTGGCCGCCTGGCCGAAGCGCGTCGTCTGGCTCACGTTCGGGCTGAAGTACATGCCGTTGAAGTAGCTGAACAGCGGCTTCAGGTCGATGAACGCGGCCTTCTGCTCCGATTTGGAGATCACCACCGCCACGCCGCCCTTGGCGTAGTTGTACTCGTGGGCGCCGCCGCTCGCGAACTTCCGCCAGTGGCTCGTCAGCGGTGAGTTCACCCGGCCCACGAACTGGCCTGCGGTCGAGCCGCCCTGGAAGAGCGACTTGAACTGGTCCATGCCGGTGGTGACGGCGATCTCGGTCGGCGCCGCCATGCCCGGGAGGTCGACGTAGCCCAGGATCTTCATGAAGGCGATGTCGCCCATGTTCGGCAAGCCGGGGTAGACGCCCATCCACTCCTCCCAGTAGTTGTACCAACGGCTGGCGTCGTTCGGATCACAACCGTCGCAGAGGCCCGCCAGTGCGATGACCGCCACCTGGCCCTTGAGAGCGCGCGTGTCCCACACCGTGACCAGGGCGAACTCGCTGTTGTTGGTCATCGCGATGGCCGTCGGCACCTTGTTGGCGGGCAGCTTCACCGTCGCCCGGTTTTGAGCGGTGTTGCTGCCGACCGTCCCGATGACGCCGTTCTGGAACGCGACGAGGCCCTGGGCGCAGAAGCCGGGCCTGCCGGTGCAGCGGCCCACCGCGACCGGGTCGCCGCTCACGATGCCCTGTTCGCGATAGCCCATCACGGTGATGCTGTCGATGCCTCCGCCGTCGACGGCCGCACGCGTCCAGCTCAGCTGCGGCGACTGGGCGAATACCCCGTGCATGTAGTTCGAGACCTGGATGTCGGCCACGCCCACGCGCTGCGCCGGGTCGTCCGCCACGAAGGCGATCGAACCCTGGTTCGACGAGTAGGAACCGGGATCGCCGGAGGGCTGTCCGACCTGCCACCAGAACGGATAGCTGGGCGCCGGGGCATTGAGCCTGATGTCCGCACGTTTGTGGAGTACCGGGCCGGTGTTGGCCGTGCCATAGGAAATCGCATCCGGACCGTATCGGTAGGCGATGCCGCCATCCTTGCTGAGCTGGGCCGCCATGGCGGTGTATTGCGCCGGAATGATGTTCAGGGCGCTGTCGACGATGTCGCCGCTCGCGGCTGTGGGTGCCAGTGTCGCTGCCGCAACCGACAGCAGAAGAGAGCCTCGCTGCGTCATGAGAAAGCCTCCGACCATCGGGATCCGACGCTTACCGCGACAGGGTCGATTTGCCGAACAGGCTTTCGATCAGCTCCACCGCCACCTCCGCCGTGCGGTTGCGCACATCCAGCGCGGGGTTGAGTTCGACCACATCGAGCGACGACAGCCGCCCGGTGTCCGCGATCATCTCCATGCAAAGCTGCATCTCTCGCCACGTGGGGCCGCCGCGCACGCCGGTGCCGACGCCGGGCGCGTAGTCGGGGTCGAGGCAGTCGAGGTCGAAGCTCACGTGCAGGTGCGTGTCCTCGTCCACGTCCTGCAGCGCCTCGATCATGGTGGTGCGCATGCCGTGCTCGTCGATGTGGCGCATGTCGAAGACGTTGAGCCCCATCGCGCGGATCGCCGCCTTTTCATGCGCATCGACGCTGCGGATGCCGATGAAGCGGAGTGCATCGTGCTCGAACGCCGCGCGTTCGCCGCTCCAACCGGTCAACGCGTCAGGGCCATGGCCGAGCAGGCACGACACCGGCATGCCGTGCAGGTTGCCGCTCGGGCTCGTGGTTTCGGTGTTGACGTCGGAATGCGCATCGAGCCACAGCACCCGCAGCTTCTTGCCGCGCCGGCGCGCATGCCGGGCGATGGCGCTGATCGAGCCCACCGCGATGCTGTGGTCGCCGCCCAGCAGGATGGGGACGTGATTGGCCGTGAGCGCGGTATCGACCGCGTCGTAGACCGCCCGGTTCCACGTCACGACCTCGTCGAGGTGATGCAACTCGGTGGTGGGCGCGATCCACGGCGTCGCCGGTCCGGAGAGATTGCCCTGGTCGATCACCTCGAAGCCGAGGCGCGCCAGCGTCTGCGCGATGCCGGCCACGCGCAGGGCATCGGGCCCCATGCCGGCGCCCCGCGTGCTGGCGCCGATGTCGGTGGGTGCACCGATGAGTTGCAGGGTCGCGGTCATGAGCGGTGGCCTCCGGGTGTGCGGTACCTAACGGTACAGCACTAACGCCACCGCGTCATGACGTTCAGGGCTGCGCCATCTTGCAGTCCGTGCCCTGGGCGAGCTCGTTGCCGCTGTAGACGGCATCGGTGCGGAAGCCGTAGTTGGTGCCCTCCCATCCGACCTTCACCGTCTTGCCGTCCACCGGCGCGATGGTGTTGACCACCTGCGGGATCAGCAGCTGATGATCTTCGGCGCGCATGCGGACCGGGCCCACCACCGAATCGAAGCTCAGGTTCTCGAGCGCGTGCGCCACCTTCGGCGTGTCCATGCTGCCGGCCTTGTTGATCGCGGCGGCCAGCAGGCGCGGCGTCATCTCGATGCGCGGTGCGAGGAAGTCCTTGCCCGTCTTGGCCTTGTAGGCCTTGGCGAGCGCGTCGACCTTCGGCGAATCGGCCTGGCCCGGATGCCACTCGGCCACCCAGGTGAGCTGGCCGAGCTTGGCCTGCGACACCGCGAGCACCGTGCCCGGCACCGACCCGGCGCTGTGGTTGAAGTAGTGCAGGTCGTAGCCCGCGTCGCCCGCGGCCTTGAGCAGCAGCGTCATGTCCTGCCCCCAGTTGCCGGTGATCACCGAATCGGCGCCCGACTGGCGGATGTTGGCGACATACGGCGCGAAGTCCTTCACGCGGCCGATCGGGTGCAGCGTCTCGCCGACGAACTGAATGTCGGGTCGCGCGAGGCCGACGAGCTGGCGGCCGTAGCTCGCCCACTGTTTGCCGTGCGCGTAGTCCTGGTTGAGCAGGTAGACCTTCTTCACTTCCGGCGTCTTCTTGATGTAGTTGGCGATGGCCTTCATCTTCATCGACGTGTTCGCATCGGTCTGGAAGTGCCAGAAGCTGCATTGCTTGCCGGTGAGTTCGGGATCGATCGACGAGTGGTTGAGCACCAGCAGCTCCTTGCCTGGATTGCGCTGGTTCCACTTGTTGACTGCCTGCACGATCGCGCTCACCACCGACGAGCCCGAGCCGCCGGTGACGATCGCACGCGCACCCTGGTCGATCGCCGCCTGCAGCGCGCTCTGGCTTTCTTGCGCCGAGAGCTTGCTGTCGAACTGCAGCAACTGCAGCCTGGTGCCGCCGAGCACGCCCCCCTTGGCGTTGATGTCCTCGATCGCGAACTGGGTGTGGGTGAGCATCAGTTCGCCCACATTCGCGAAGGGCCCCGAGAGTGGGTCGATGTAGGCGATCTTGTAGGTCTGCTGCTGCGCGTGCGCGGAACCGATGCCAAGGAGCGCCGCGGCCGCCACGGGCGCAAGCAGAAGGGGGAACTTCATTGAACTGTCTCCGGTAGGGTGGAAAGGTCAGGTGCGCTCGCGCAGGCCGATCACGCGCCATGCGAGCTTCGAGAGTTCGGCCGTCATCTCTTCCGGCGTGAAGCGGCCATCGGGCTTGTACCAACTGAAGAGAAAGCCCGGCAGGCTCAACGCCGCGAACGCGGTGATCTTGGTTTCGTCGAAGTCGAGGTCGCCATCGCTGCGCGCCTGCTCCAGCAGCGGAAAGAGCTGGTCGTAGAAGTGATGCGCGAGCTTCTTCTGCGCCTCGAGGTACTCGGGGCGGTACACCTGCGGCTCCTTGTAGGCGAAGAAGGCGCAGGGGTAGTGCGAGATGGTCGCGCGGATCAGCCGCTCGATGCCATCCTTGACCTTGTCGACCGCGGGCCGCGGATCGTTCGCGGCGAAGTCCAGGGCGGTGAAGCAGTCGACCGCGGGCCGCCACGACAGCGTCTCGAAGATCTCCTGCTTGTCGCGGAAGTAGTAGTAGACGAAGGGCTTGGTTGCGTCGAGCGCGCGCACGATCTGCGCCATCGTGGTGTTGGCGTAGCCCTGCGCCGCGAAGAGCTGGGCGGCCGCCTGCAGGATGCGCTCGCGCTGCACGTCGGTGCCCGCGGTGGCGGTGCGCTGCCGGCCCGTGCCCTGCGGCCGATCGGGCCGAGCGGCGGGCGGAGGGGCTTGCCCAGAGGGTTTGTGCGGTGTCGCCGAAGTTATACCCATGGGTAGGATTGTTCGTGCACCATGCGGCGATTGGCAAGCGGCCAACCCTATCGATAACCCTGTGAGAGTGACGCCATGGAGACAACCCAGCTTCCCGACCGCCCGCAGCAGCCCCTGCACGAGTACCTCCGCACGCATGCGCGCGAGCGCGGAAATCATCCGGCCTGCATCTGGTATGGGCACACGACCAGTTACGCCGAGCTCGATGCGGCGAGCGACGCCTTCGCGGCTCGCCTGCAGGCGATCGGCGTCAGGAAGGGCGAGCCGGTGGTGCTGTTCCTCAACAACTGCCCGCAGTACCTCGTCGCGCACTACGGCATCCAGAAGATCGGCGCGATCGTCTGCCCGAGCGGCCCGCTCAACAAGGAGCACGAGCTGGCCTACCAGGTCAACGACCTCAAGGCGCGCGTGATCGTCGCGGCATCGTCGCTGCTGCCGGTGGTCGACAAGGTGCGAGCCGCGAGCGCCCTCGAGCATGTGTTCGTCGTGCACTACGCCGACCTTCTGCCCTCGTCCTCGACGCTGGATCTTCCCGCCGAGTTGTCTGCGGCCCAGGGCGAAACGCGCAGCGTGCCCGCCGGGTGCGAGGACTTCCTCGCGGTGATGGGGAGCGGCGCGCGACCTGCGCCGGAGGACGTATCGCTCGACGACGTGGCGCTCATGACCTACACCTCCGGCACCACCGGCCTGCCCAAGGGGGCGATGCTGAGCTACGGCAATGCGCTCTTCAAGACGCGCGCAGCGGCGGACTGCAACGGCGTCGATGGCGACGACGTGCTGCTGTCGATCGCGCCGCTCTATCACATCGCCGGCATGCTGATGGGCGTGAACGTGCCGGTGCTCACCGGCGCGACATCGGTGCTGATGCATCGCTTCGAGCCGCGCGCCGCCCTGCAGGCGATCGAGCGCTACAAGGTCACCTGGTGGTACAGCATCGCGCCGATGAACGTCGCGTGCATGCGGGTGCCGGGCATCGCGGACATGAATCTGTCGAGCCTGCGCATGAATCCGGTCACCAGCTTCGGCATCGCCTTCACCGAACCGCTGGCGCAGCAGTGGCGCAGCAACGCGCCGAACTGCAGTTCGTTCGAAGCCGCCTATGGGCTGAGCGAAAGCCACACCTGCGACACCTACACGCCGCACCATGCGCCGCGCTGGGGAACGCAGGGCGTCGCGGTGCCGGGCGTGACCATCCGCATCATCGATCCCGACACCGGCGCGGACAAGCCGACCGGCGAGATCGGCGAGATCGTGCTCGCGAGCCCAGGCACCTTCAAGGGCTACTGGAACAAGCCGGAGGCCACTGCCGCGACCCTGCGCAACGGCTGGGTGCACACCGGCGACATGGGCAAGCTCGATGCCGACGGCTACCTCACCTTCATCGGCCGCTTCAAGGAAATGATCAAGGTCTCGGGCTACAGCGTGTTCCCCGAGGAAGTCGAGACGATCCTGATCAAGCACCCGGCGGTGGCGCAGGCAGCCGTCGTCGCGCAGCCCGACGCGGAGAAGGGCGAAGTGGTCAAGGCCTTCATCGTGAAGAAGCCGGGCGCCGATATCGATGCCGATGGGCTCGTCGCGTGGTCGCGCGAGAACATGGCGACCTACAAGGCGCCGCGGGTGGTTCGCTTCATCGACGCATTGCCGACCACTGGCGCGGGCAAGGTGTTGCGCCGGCTGCTGAAGGACTGACCGAATGCTGAAAAAAGTTCTGATTGCCAACCGCGGCGAGATCGCGGTTCGACTGGTGCGCGCGCTGCGCGATCTCGGCATTGCGAGTGTCGCGGTGCATGCCAAGGACGATGCGGCGGCGCTGCATGTGCAGTTGGCCAATGTCGCGGTTCCCCTGTCGGCGACCGGGCCGTCGGCGTATCTCGACATGGCCGCGCTGATCGCCATCGCGCGCGAGCAGGGCTGCGATGCGGTTCATCCGGGCTACGGCTTCCTGAGCGAGCGCTCCGACTTCGCGCAGGCCTGCGCCGATGCGGGGCTGTGCTTCATCGGCCCCACGCCGGAGCAGCTCTCGCTCTTCGGTGACAAGGCTCGTGCGCGGGCGCTGGCCGAACAGTGCGACGTGCCGGTGATGCCCGGCAGTGCGGGCGCGGTGACGCTCGCGGAGGCGCAGGCCTTCTTCGCGGCCCAGCAGGCCGATGGCGCCGGCGTGATGGTCAAGGCGATCGGCGGCGGTGGTGGACGCGGCATGCGCGCGGTGCTGAACGCCGACGATCTGCCGGAGGCGCATGCGCGCTGCATGTCCGAAGCCAAGGCCGCGTTCGGCGTCGAAGGCGTCTATGTCGAGCGCCTGATGCGCAACGCGCGGCACATCGAAGTGCAGGTGCTCGGCGACGGCCAGGCGGTCGCGAGCCTGGGCGAGCGCGAATGCACGCTGCAGCGCCGCTTCCAGAAGCTGGTCGAGATCGCGCCCAGCCCTTCCTTGCCTGAATCGCTGCGCGACAAGGTCACGCAGGCCGCGCTGCGCATGGCGAAGGCGGTGGGCTACCAGGGCCTGGGCACTTTCGAATTCCTCGTCGACGAGCACTCGGCGTCGCTGCCCTGCGTGTTCATCGAAGCCAATCCGCGCCTGCAGGTCGAGCACACCGTGACCGAGGCGGTGACCGGTCTCGATCTGGTGCAGCTCCAGGTGAGCGTCGCGAGCGGTCAGACGCTCGCGGACCTCGGCATCGACACCACGCGTACCGCGGCGCAGCGCGGCTTTGCGGTGCAGTGGCGCATCAACGCCGAGACGCTCGATGCGCAAGGCAATGCCCGCCCTTCCGGCGGCACGCTCACGCGCTTCGATCTGCCGGCCGGGCCGGGGGTGCGGGTCGATTCGCACGGCTATGCGGGCCTTGCGCCTTCGCCGCACTACGACACGCTGCTCGCCAAGCTCATCGTGCATTCGTCGTCGCCGCGTTTCGCCGATGCCCTCAGGCGTTCCCTGCGGGCGCTCGAAGAGTGTCATGTGGACGGCATCGCGACCAATCTGTCGCTTCTTCGCGCGATCGGCACGCGGCCCGAGTTCGCCACGCAGGCGGTGCACACGCGATTCGTCGAAGCGCACCTGGCGGACCTGCTGGCATCCGCATCGCATATCGACGTCGCGGCGGCGAAGCACGCGCGGCCCGCAGCCGTCCCGGCCGACGCGCGCATGCAGCCGGACGACGAGGACGGCCTCCGCATCAAGGCCCCGATGCCCGCGAAGCTGGTGCAGTTCGAAGTCGACGTCGGCGATGTCGTGCCGGCCGGCGCCCAGATCGGCGTGCTCGAAGCGATGAAGATGGAGCACCTGCTGCATGCGCCCGCCGCCGGCCGCGTGGTCGCGCTGCTGGCCGAGCCGGGCGACTACCTCGTCGAAGGCCAGTCGCTGGTGAAGCTCGAGCCGGTCGATGCGCATTCGGTCGAAGCCGAGGCGCGTGCCGAGCAGGATCTCGACGCCATCCGCCCCGATCTGCAGAAGGTGATCGATCGCCACGCCTTCACGCTGGATGCAAGCCGCGCCGCTGCCGTGGCAAAGCGCCATGCACAGGGCGGCCGCACAGCGCGCGAGAACATCGCGGACCTGTGCGCGCTGGCCGACGACCCGGGCAACTTCACCGAATACGGTGCGCTGGCGATCGCCGCGCAGACGCGCCGCCGCTCGCTCGAAGACCTGATCGCCAACACGCCGGCCGACGGCATGGTGACGGGCATCGGCAGCATCAACGCGAAGCAGTTCGGCGCGGAGAAGTCGCGCTGCGTGGTGATGTCCTATGACTACACCGTGCTCGCCGGCACGCAGGGCATGCGCAATCACCACAAGACCGACCGCATGCTGGGCATCGCCCACCAGCTGCAGTTGCCGGTGGTGCTGTTCGCCGAGGGCGGCGGCGGCCGACCGGGCGATACCGACATGCCGATCGTGGCGGGGCTGAACAATCACACCTTCAGCCAGTTCGCGGCGCTGTCGGGCAAGGTGCCGGTCGTCGGCATCGTCCATGGGCGCTGCTTCGCGGGCAATGCGGCGCTGCTGGGTTGCGCGGACGTGATCGTCGCGACCGAGGCCAGCAACATCGGCATGAGCGGCCCCGCGATGATCGAGGGCGGCGGGCTCGGCACCTTCGCGCCGGAGCAGATCGGGCCCAGCAGCGTGCAGTCGCGCAACGGCGTGATCGACATCCTCGTGAAAGACGAGGCCGAAGCGGTCGCGGCGGCGAAGCAGTACCTCTCGTACTTCCAGGGCCCGACGAGCGACTGGGAATGCGCCGATCAGCGCGCATTGCGCCATGCGGTGCCCGAGAACCGGCTGCGCGTCTACGACGTGCGCGCGGCGATGCGCGGCGTGGTCGATACGGGCTCGCTGCTGGAGCTGCGCGCCGGATTCGGCGCAGGCATCGTGACCGCGCTCGCGCGGATCGAAGGCAAGCCGGTCGGGCTGCTGGCAAACAACCCGCACCATCTCGGCGGCGCGATCGATGTCGAGGCGGCGGACAAGGCGGCTCGCTTCATGCAGCTGTGCAATGCGCACGGACTGCCGCTGGTCTCGCTCTGCGACACGCCGGGCTTCATGGTCGGCCCGGAGGTGGAGGCGCAGGCGCAGGTGCGTCACGTGTGCCGCATGTTCATGGTGGCATCGCATTTGCGCGTGCCGTACTTCGCGGTGGTGCTGCGCAAGGGCTACGGGCTCGGCGCGCAGGCGATGACCGCCGGGGGCTTCGATGCGCCGGTGTTCACCGCCGCGTGGCCGACCGGCGAGTTCGGCGCGATGGGTCTCGAAGGCGCTGTGCGGCTCGGCTTCCGCAAGGAACTCGAAGCCGCCGCCGAAGGGGCGGAGCGCGACGCGCTGTTCAAGACGCTCGTCGCGCAGCAGTACGCGAACGGCGAGGCGATGCACATGGCGCAGACGCTGGAGATCGATGCGGTGATCGATCCTGCCGACACGCGCGCCTGGTTGGTGCGGGGCCTGGCGTCGACGGCGGCCTCGAAGCGAGAGGCGACGGCCTACGTCGACACCTGGTGAGGTCACAGCTCTACACAACACTTCGTCACAGGCTTACAAGCAGTTCACATGGGGCATGGAGGATGAAGGCTCCAGCAACTCAAAAGGAGTCCTCCATGAAAAAACTCGCTGTCACCCTGGTCATGGGAGCCGCATCTTTTCTGACGATCGGCACTGCGGTCGTTGCGCCGACCGGCGCGATGGCGCAGCCGGTGGTCTCGGTGCACGTCGCGCCGCCGCCGCCGCGTCATGAACCTGTTCCGCCGCCGCGCCGGGGCTATGTCTGGGCACCGGGTCACTACGAATGGAACGGCCATCGCTACGTGTGGAGCAACGGCAGCTGGATGCGTGAAAAGCCTGGCTATGCCTACCGCGCACCGGAATGGCGTGAGCACGAGGGCCGCTGGGAATACCACTCCGGCCGTTGGGACAACGACCACGACGGCGTGCCGAACCGGTACGACCGCCGGCCCAACGATCCCAACAGGAGCTGACGCTTCCGCCGGGCCGCGTTCCTAGAAGAACAGGCGGAAGACCAGGGGCATGAGGAGTGCGGCCAACACCACCTGCATGCCCAGCGCCAACCCCGCGTAGGCGCCCGCATCGGCGTTGACGTGCATTGCACGTGCAGCGCCGATGCCGTGCGCGGCAGTGCCCAGGCCGAAGCCGCGCGCCGCAAAGCCGGTCGGGCTGGTGCTGATCCGCAGCATGTCGAAGAGGTACTTGCCCGACAGTGCACCGATCATCCCGGTGAGCACCGCGAACACCGCCGAGAGCGCGGGAATGCCACCGATCTTTTCCGAGATGCCCATTGCAACCGGCGCGGTCACCGACTTCGGTGCGAGCGACAGCACCACGTCGTGCGGCAGTCCGAACGCCCATCCGAGGGCGACGGCCGACCCGCCAGCTGCTGCGCCTCCGAGCAGTGACGCGAGCAGCAGTCGCCCGAAGCGCGCGCGCAGTTCGGCGCGACGCTGCCACAGTGGCCATGCGAGCGCGACCACCGCCGGGCCGAGCAGGAAGTGAATGAACTGCGCACCCGCGAAGTAGGTCTGGTAGTCCACGCGCGTGAGCAAAAGGCCGCCGGCCAGCACGATCACCGACCAGAGCACCGGGTTGGCCCAGGGGGCGCCGCCGAGCCGTGCGTACACCGCGGTCGCGATCAGGTAGACAACCAGCGTCGCCGTGAGGCCGAACAGCGGCGTGGCGGAAAGATAGATCCAGAGTTCGACGAAGCGCGGCACAGGGGTCCTCAGGGCTTGTCTTGCGGTTCGCTCTTGCGGTCCGGCCACCAGAGCACCAGCGCGGTGACGCCGAGCCCGATCCACGTCGACAGGGCGATGATGATCAGCATGCGCCCGCCGTACTGGCTGAGCAGCGCGAGATGGGTCATCACGCCGACGCCGACCGGCACGAAGAGCAGCGACAGGTGTGTGAGCAGAAAGCCCGCGCATTCGGCCACCGGCTCGCGAACGACCGCGAAGCGCAGACCCACGAGCATCAGCATCATGCCGAGCACCGGGCCCGGGAAAGGCAGCGAAAGCCCGCGCGAAAGAACCTCGCCGATCGACTGGAACACCAGCAGCCAGGCCAGCCCCTGCAGTCCCTTCATGCTCAGAAACGCGGAAGGTCCGCAAAGGGCTGCGGCTGGCCGGCGCGGAAGACCTGCTTGCCGTACTCGGCGCAGCGCTGCAGGGTCGGGATCACCTTGCCGGGGTTCAGCACACCGGCCGGATCGAACGCGCGCTTGATGCCGAACATCTGCTCGTTCTCCTCGGGCGTGAACTGCACGCACATGCTGTTGAGCTTCTCGACGCCCACGCCGTGCTCGCCCGACACCGTGCCGCCCATCGCGACGCTGGTCTCGAGGATGTCGGCGCCGAACAGCTCGCAGCGGTGCAGCTCGTCAGGGTCGTTCGCATCGAACAGCACCAGGGGATGCAGGTTGCCGTCGCCCGCATGGAAGACGTTGCAGCAGCGCAGGTTGTATTTCTTCTCCATGTCCTGGATGGCCAGCAGGATGTCGGCGAGCCGCTTGCGCGGGATCGTCGAATCCAGGCACATGTAGTCGGGGCTGATGCGACCCGATGCCGGGAAGGCGTTCTTGCGGCCGCTCCAGAACTTGAGGCGTTCGTCCTCGTTCTCGCTCACCGCGATCGCGGTGGCGCCGCAGCCGCGCAGCACGTCGGTCATGCGGCCGATTTCTTCTTCGACTTCTTCGGGCGTGCCGTCGGATTCGCACAGCAGGATGGCGGCGGCTTCGAGGTCGTAGCCGGCGTGCACGAAGTCCTCGACGGCGGCGGTCATCGGCTTGTCCATCATCTCGAGGCCGGCGGGGATGATGCCGGCGGCGATCACGGCCGCGACCGCATCGCCGGCTTTGCGCACGTCGTCGAAGCTGGCCATGATGCAGCGCGCCAGCTGTGGCTTGGGCACGAGCTTGACCGTGACTTCGAGGGTGACCGCGAGCATGCCCTCGCTGCCGATGACCAGCGGCAGCAGGTCGAGGCCAGCGCAGTCGAGCGCCTCTCCGCCGAATTCGACTGGATCGCCTTCCGCGGTGAAGCCGCGCACGCGCAAGACGTTGTGCAGGGTCAGCCCGTACTTCAGGCAGTGCACGCCGCCCGAGTTCTCGGCCACGTTGCCGCCGATGGTGCAGGCGATCTGGCTCGATGGATCGGGTGCGTAGTAGAGGCCGAAGGGAGACGCCGTCTCGCTGATCGCGAGGTTGCGCACGCCGCACTGCACGACGGCGGTACGGCTTACCGGATCGATCTTGAGGATGCGGTTGAACTTGGCGAGCGAGAGCGTCACGCCCATCGCGTTGGGCATGGCGCCGCCCGAGAGGCCGGTGCCGGCGCCGCGCGCGACCACCGGAACGCCGAGCGCGTGGCAGGCCTTGAGCACGGCAGCGACTTGCGCTTCGGTTTCCGGCAGTGCAACCACCAGCGGGCGCTGGCGGTAGGCGGTGAGCCCGTCGCACTCATAGGGCACCGTGTCCTCGGCGTTCCAGATCAGCGCATGGGCCGGCAGGTGCGGCTGCAGCGCCTGGACGACCCGGGACTGCCGATCGGACGTTTCCAGCGCCGATTGCTGGAGAGGCGTGGTGGGCGCGTTCATGACGATGACTCTACGCCAAAGAAAAGGCAAGAGTCGCGGCTTCATTCCAGGAATCCCGCGGAACCGGCTTTGCCGGGCCGCCGGGATTGCCCCCCGGTGAGGGGGTGCCAGAGCCACACGAAGTGGGCGAGGCTGGGGGTGAGCCCTTTTCTACTTGAAAACCACGGTCCGGTGACCGTTCAGCAACACGCGGTGCTCGCTGTGCCACTTCACGGCGCGTGCCAGCACCTGGCTTTCGGTGTCGCGGCCGCGTGCGGTCAGGTCTTCGACGGTGTCGGTGTGGTCGGCGCGCTCGACATCCTGTTCGATGATCGGGCCTTCGTCGAGATCGGCGGTCACGTAGTGCGCGGTGGCGCCGATCAGCTTCACGCCGCGGTCGTGCGCCTGGTAGTAGGGCTTGGCACCCTTGAAGCTGGGCAGGAAGGAGTGGTGGATGTTGATCGCGCGGCCCGCGAGCTGCGTGCACAGGTCGTTGCTCAGGATCTGCATGTAGCGCGCGAGCACCACGAGATCGGCGCCTTCGGACTCGATGATCTCCAGCTGCTTCGCTTCGCCCTGCGCCTTGGTGGCCGCGGTCACCGGAATGTGGTGGAACGGCACGTTGTAGCTCGCCGCCAGCTGGTAGAAGTCGCGGTGGTTCGAGATGATCGCGCGCACGTCGATGGCGAGCAGGCCGCTCTTCCAGCGGAACAGCAGGTCGTTCAGGCAGTGGCCTTCCTTGCTGACCATGATGACGGTCTTCATCGGCTCGGCGGCCGGGTAGAGCTTCCAGCGCATGCCGAACTTCGATGCGAGGTCGGCGATCTGCTCGCGCAGCGAGGTCTCGGTCTGGTCGCATGCGAAGCGCACGCGCATGAAGAACAGGCCCGTGCCGTGGTCGTTGTACTGCGCCGCTTCTTCGATGTTGCCCTCGCGTTCGAGCAGGAAACCGGAGACGGCATGGACGATGCCGGTGCGGTCGGGGCAGGAGAGGGTGAGGATGTACGCGGAGGTCATAACGCCGGCAATTGTCGCAGGGAGCCCGAAACCGGATGCCGGTGCCAAAATGCCCTTTTCCGGCAGGAACTCATCCGAGAGGAGTGATATGGCTTACAACGACTTCAGCATGGACAACCAGTGGTTGCCCTTCACCCCCAACCGCCACTTCAAGAAGGACCCGCGCGTCTTCGTGGCGGCGGACGGGATGGAGTTCACCACGCACGACGGGCGCAAGGTGATCGACGGGATCTCCTCGCTGTGGTGCGTGGGCGCGGGACACAACCGCAAGCCGATCAACGAGGCGATCAAGGCGCAGCTCGACACGCTCGACTACGCGACCGCCTTCCAGGTGAGCAACGACAAGGCCTTCCGGGCCGCCGAGATGATCAGCGCGATGGCGCCGGGCGACCTGAACAAGGTGCTGTTCTGCAACTCGGGCAGCGAGGCGGCCGATACCTCGCTGAAGGTGGCGCTGGCTTACCACCGCGCGCGCGGCGAAGGGCACCGAAACGTCTTCATTGGCCGTGAGAAGGGCTACCACGGCGTGGGCTTCGGCGGCATGTCGGTGGGCGGCATTCCGGGCAACCGCAAGGTGTTCGGCTCGGCCTTCCTGCCGCGGGTGGACCACATGCGCTTCATCCACGACCCGGTGAACCATGCCTACATCCACAACGAGGAGCCGGTGTGGGCCGAGGATGCGCTGGCCGACCTCGAACTGCGCATCCTGCCGCTGCACGACCCGAGCAACGTGGCCGCGATCATCGTGGAGCCGATCGCCGGTTCGGCCGGCTGGTACATCCCGCCCAAGGGCTACCTCACGAAGCTGCGCGAGATCTGCGACAAGCACGGCATCCTGCTGATCTTCGACGAGGTGATTACCGGCTTCGGGCGCATGGGCACCAACTTCGCGTCGGACTACTACGGCGTGGTGCCGGACATGCTGAACTTCGCCAAGTGCGTGACCAACGGCGTGATTCCGCTCGGCGGCGTGATCTGCCGCGACAAGCTCTACGACGCGATGATGAACACCTCGGCGCCGGAGCACGTGGTGGAGTTCTTCCACGGCTACACCTACTCCGGCCACCCG
Source organism: Variovorax sp. YR216 (assembly GCF_900107745.1). Classification (GTDB taxonomy): domain Bacteria; phylum Pseudomonadota; class Gammaproteobacteria; order Burkholderiales; family Burkholderiaceae_C; genus Variovorax. The sequence goes on from NZ_FNRO01000003.1 coordinate 113,154, forward strand.
GTCGCCTGCGCGGCGGCGATCGCGACGCTGGAGCTGTTCCAGAAGGAGCAGCTCTTCCAGCGCGCAGGCGAGATGGGCAAGGTGCTGGGCGATGCCTTCCACAGCACCTTCAAGGGCCTGCCGAACGTCGTCGGCATCCGCAGCCTGGGCCTGGCGGCGGCGGTGGAGCTCGCGCCGGTCGCGGGCCTGCCGGGCAAGCGCGCCTACGACATCTTCCTGGACTGCTTCCACAAGGGGGCGCTGGTCCGGCCGGCGGGCGACGTGCTGGTGATCGCTCCGCCGTACATCGTCGAGAAGTCGCACATCGACACGCTGGTCAACACGCTGGCGGACGCCATCAAGAAGCACGCCTGACCGGGCGGACGTCGGCGCAGTAGTCCTTCTCGGGCACTGGCGGCGTGGGCCACGCGGCGTCGAAGACGCTGGCGGTGTCGCGCGGCGCGCCGGCCTGCATCTGCACCACCTTCACCGACACGTCGGTCGGCAGGTGCTGCGGCACGCCGAGCGCCTTGTTGGCGTGCCCGGCGCCGCTCACCAGCAATACGGTCTTGCCCGGCGCGCGCGACTTGACGATCGCCTGCGCCATGGCCCGGTCGCGGGCGATCTGGATGCGCGTCATCGGCACGATCTGGGATTCGGGCAACAGGTCGCAATGGCCGGCGCGCACGGCTTGCTGCTGGGCGGCGCGCGCTTCGTCCGTCAGTTGGGCGTCGAGCGACACATCGGCCATCGCGTCCTTCATGTGCTCGCGCGGCAGATTGGCGCCGACGACCGGAACGCCCGCCCGCACGGCCGCCATCACCGCGGGGCCGTAGGCGCTCCAGCGCCAGGCATTGTCGTTCCAGCCGAGGGCGGTCTTGACCTGCTCCTCGGTCGCATCGGACGGCAGGTAGCCGGTGGCGTTGCCTTCCTCGGCCATCTCGATCGCCAGCGCGGCCAGTTGGCCCCTGGCGGCGAGCGCCTCGACGGTCTCGCGCTCGATCACCTGGTGTTCCGGCGCGTCGTGCTGTTCGCCGAGGAGCAGCGCGTCGACCGGCATCAATGCGTCGATGCGGCGCGCGGTCGGCGCATCGGCTGGCGGCGAGCTCGCACAGGCCGTGAGCATGACGGCGCCGACGAGCGGTACGAGGCGGCGGAGCGCGCGGGTGCGGAGGATGGGCATGCCGTACTATGCCGCGCCCCGGGCCGGGCGGGCGGCCCGGCCGCAAACGAAAAGGAGCGCCGAAGCGCTCCTGTCACGAAGTTGAGACGGCGTCAGTGCACGAGGACCGGGGTATGCGCCAGCTCGGCATAGCCTTCCAGGGTGTCCTCGACTTCTTCCTGCGTGGGCGTGTTGATCTGCCAGGCGGCGATCTGCTGCTGGAAGAGCTCGGCCCAGGAGCCATCGAGGTAGACCTCCTTGCCCGAGCGCTTGTCCACGATCTCGAAGCCGTGGCGCGCCAGGGCCGGGACGTTCGGCGCCACCGGCGCATCGCCTTCGGTCGGCTGCACGTGCACGACGACGAAGGAGTCGGAGTCGTAGAGCATTTGCATTGCGGGTCCTGTGAGGATTTCGATAGCGTTCATGGTCGTTAGATAGCAATCAACGCGCCAGTTTCAATGTCCGTCGTCACAGCGTAGGAATGCGCCTGTATCTTTTTGTGACTTTTTACTTGGCCGGAGCCGAAAGTGGCTCCGGATCGTCCAGCCAGGCGATCATCAGGGTGTACGACACCGCCAGCAGCACCGGCCCGACGAAGATCCCGACCAGTCCGAAGCCGAGCAGCCCGCCGATCACCCCCGCGAAGATCAGCAGCAGCGGCAGGTCCGCGCCGCGCTTGATCAGGAAGGGGCGCAGGAAGTTGTCCATCGTCCCGACGATGAGGGTCCAGATCAGCAGGAAGATGCCCCAGCCGGTCGAGCCGCTCCAGAACACCCAGACCACCGCCGGTGCCAGCACCAGGGTCGGGCCGATCTGGACGATGCAGAACATGAACATCACCGCGGTCAGCAGCGCCGCGAAAGGCACGCCGGCGATGGCGAGGCCGATGCCGCCCATCACCGCCTGGACGATCGCGGTCACGCCCACGCCCAGCGCGACGCCGCGGATGGCCTTGCCGGCCAGCACGACCGCGTCCTCGCCACGCTGGCCGCCGAGCTTGCGGCCGAACTGCCGCATCGTGGCCGCCGCGTTCTCGCCCTGGGCGTACATCAGGCCCGCGATGACCACGGTGAGCAGGAATTGCAGCGTGAGCGCGCCCACCACGCCCGCCTGCGCGAAGAGCCAGCCGGTGACCTGCTTGGCATAGGGCGCGATCTGGGATTCGAGCCCGGACACGCCCGATGCGACCTGGGCGTTCCAGGCCGCCGTCAGCCTCGGCCCGACGAAAGGCAGGCTGCCGACCCACGCCGGCAGCTCGGGCGCGCCCCGGCTGATCAGCGCCTTGACCCACGAATACACCTCGTCCGCGTTGGCGGCGATGGTCGAGATCGCCATCGTCAGCGGCAGCACGAACAGCAGCAGCAGGATGAGCATCATCACCAGCACCGCGAGGCTGCGGCGGCGCCAGAGCTTCTCTTCGAACCACAGCAGCGCCGGCCAGCTCGCCACCACGACCATCGCTGCCCAGATGGTGGCGCCCAGGAACGGGCGGAGGATCCACAGCGACGAGCCGATGAGGAGCGCGATGCTCAGGACGCTGAAGGTGATCTTGGCCAGGTCGGATCGGATATCGGGCATGGTGCGGCGCTCGTTGCTGGAACGCCTCGCAGTGTCACCGAAGTCGGCCGGCCCGGGGGCCGCGGATTGTCACGCCATCGGCACAGCCCAGGCGTCGTAGCCGTACACCCAGTCGGCGTTGCCGCCCGCCTTGAGCCACTGGTTGCCGCGCGAGCCGACCTGGATGCTGCTCGCGCGCTCGATGCGCATCGCCTCGTAGCGCGCGAGGGCGGCCGGAACTTGAGCCGGCTTGTCCGCGACCGAGAGATTGCGCGCCAGCACGACCGCGTCCTCGATCGCCATGCCCGCGCCCTGTGCCATGAAGGGCATCATCGGATGGCAGGCGTCGCCCAGCAGCGTCATGTGGCCGCGCGACCAGTGCGGCAGCGGATCGCGCTCGTACAGCGCGGTCTTGAGCACCGTGTCGCAGGCATCGAGCAGCGCGCGCGCATCGGGGTGGAAGTCGGCGTAGAAGCCGCGAAGCTCCTCCACATTGCCGGCGGTGGTCCACGATTCCTCGTGCCACGAATCCTGCGCGGTGGTCGCAAAGATGAAAGTGTCACGTCCCTGATTCAGCGGGAAGGTCACGATCTGGCTTTCCGGCGACGGGCCCCACCACTTGGTGAAGGCGGCGATGTTCGGCACGTCCTTGACGCGCTCGGTCGGCACCACCGCGCGGAAGGCGACCACGCCGGTGAAACGCGGGCTTTCGGCGCCGAACATCGCGTTGCGCACCACGGAGTGGATGCCGTCGGCGCCGATCAGCACGTCGAGCTCGGTGGCCTCGCTCTGGTCCTTGAAGCGGATGCTCACGCCCTGGCCGGTCGCTGCGATCGATTCGGCGCGCTTGTCGAAGCGGACGCGCTCCAGAGGGAACGCATCGGCCAGCGCCGCGAGCAGGTCGGCGCGGTGGATGGTGAGCTGCGGCGCACCGTACTTGCGCTCGGCCTCGTCGCTCATCGGCAGGCGCGAGGTTTCCTCGCCGGTGTCCCACATGCGGCTGATGCGGTGGGTGGGGCGTGCGCCCGATGCGCGGGCGGCGCGCGCGATGTCGGGCCCCAGCCCGTCCAGCGCTCGCACTGCGTTCGGCGTGAGATTGATGTCCGCGCCGACGCGGAAGAACTGCTTCGCCTGCTCGAAGACGGTGACATCGTGTCCCGCCTGATGCAGCGCGTTCGCCGCGGCCAGACCGCCGATGCCGGCGCCGACGATGCCGATTCTCAAATGACCCATGGTGTCTCCAGATGTGAGGAATGTGGGAAGTCGATATGTCAAGATCGCTTCCCGATGAGGTGGGTCGATTCTTCGGAAAGCGCCGCCGCGCCTCAACCGCCGTGCGTCCGCAAAGAGGCACGATTCATCCCACCCCCGGGCACGGGCCGCCGGAGCATCGAAACTTGGACGTCCTGAGCGAAGTGCTCGCCATCTGCCGGTCGGAGCGCGCGGTGACCGCGCGTTTCTCGCTCGGCGCGCCGTGGGGGCTGCATTCGGACGGCGTTCCCGGCGCGATGATCCGGCTGTCGCGCGGCGCGCCGTACTGGATCCGGCTCGAAGGCGGCGCACCGATCCGCGTCGAGAGCGGCGATCTCGTGATGCTGCCGCTCGGCGTGGCGCACACCATGTCCTCGTCGCCGGATGTGCAGGCCGAGCCCTTCTCGGCGCTCATCGCACGGCACGCCGATGGGCCGAAGGACGAGAACCCGCTCGTCTTCAGCCACGGCGGCAGTGGCGAGACCACCGAGATCTTCTCGGCGCTGCTGTGGTTCTCCGCGTACTGCCGCCATTCGGTCTTCCGCATGCTGCCGCCGCTGATCCACATCCGCGAAAGCGAGATGCCGATGGCCGGATGCCTCGCCACGACGATGCAGTCGCTCATCATGGAAACGCTGGACCGCCGCCCTGGGTGGCGCCTGTCGGCCGGGCGCATGGGCGAGTTGCTGCTGGTCAACATCCTGCGCGAACGCCTCGGCCAGCAGGCGGCCCAGGACCCGGGCTGGCTGCGCGGCCTGACCGATCCGGCGATCGCGCGCGCGATCATGGGCATCCACCGCGCGCCGCAGCAGGCATGGAGCGTGGAGCAGCTCGCCAGCGAAGCGGCGATGTCGCGTTCGCGCTTCTGTGCGCGCTTCAAGATGCTGGTCGGCGAAACCCCGATCGGCTACCTCACTGCCCACCGCATGGCGTTGGCCGCCGAGCAGCTCGAAGCCGGTGCGCTGCATCCGGCGCATATCGCCGAGCAGGCGGGCTACGAGTCGGAGAAAGTGTTCGCGCGCGCCTTCCGTCGCTGGTCGGGCTTGACGCCCAGCGCCTATCTGCGGCGCGAACGCGAGCGCCGCAGCCGCGTGCTTGAAATCCAGGCGCGCGAGGCCGGCGAGGCCTGAGCCGCCCGGCCGCTCCGAAGGCGAATGCCGAAGCGCTGCTGCGCGAAGGTACTCCCCTGATCACTGCATCGACACCTTCTCGCGCAACTGCAGGTCGATGAAGTCGCCGTTGGGCTGCGTCTGCCGGATGCGTATCGGCAAATAGCCGAGATCGGGCGCCAGCCACAGCTCGATCTTGTCGTCGAACGGCTTTCTGGGATTGCGCGTGAGCTTGCGCGCGGTGAATTCGCCAGCCTGCACCGCGACCTGCTCTTCGCCTGAGAGCGTGAAGGTCCAGATCTCCGCATCGCTGGTGCCGACGGTCTGCACCGCGATGACCGAGTCCGGCGGATAGCGTCCCGGATCGCCCGCCATCAGCGCGCCGAGCTGGAGCACGACGCTCAGCCGGTCCTGCGCGCCCGCCAGCAAAGGCACGGCGGGCGAGTTGTTGCTGAAGACCACCGTCTTCTGGTCGCGCACGAAATGCGAGGCGACCTCGGAGCGGCGCTTGTCCGAATAGCGCTGCGGTTCGATGCCCGTCGGGCCGATCGCGCCGGTGCTGCGCGTGCTTCGGAAGGTCACGAACAGGAACTTGATCGACAGGCTGGCGTCGTAGTGCGTGCCGTCCTGCTGCCAGACCAGATCGCCGAACGCGCCTTGCATCGGCTGCGCACCTTGCTGGGCGGTCGCGGCGAAAGCGAGCCGCACCGATCCCGAGATCCGAAGCGGCACCGAGCCGGGGATGTTGCCGCCGACATCGCCTTCGCCAGTGCCCTGGCCCGCACCTCGCCCGTTGCCGTTGCCGTTGCCCGGAGCTGCTGCGCCAGGGGCCGGTGCCTCAGGGGCGGGCGTTGTCTCAGGCGCCTGCGACACCAGATCCTGCGAGTCCGGCTGCGTTGGCACCATGGTTTCCGGGGTTGGCGCGGGCGCCGGCGCGATAGGCCGCGGACGCGCGACCGGCCGCGGGCGCGGCGGCTTCGGCGCCGGCTTGGTCTCTGCCTTGGGCGGAGGCGTCGACGCGGGCGGCTCGCTGGCAGCGGGCGGCGCGACGATGATGGTCCGCGTGACGAACTTGTCGATCTCCGGGGGCGGCGGCGTTCTCACGCTGACGGGCGCCAGTCCGAGCACGGCCAGATGGCCGGCCAGCACGATCGCCGTCACCACCGCCAGCGTGCGCCAGCGCGGACGCGGTGCATGGAAGGGGGGGAGGAGGGTGGAGGTCGGCATCGGAAGTCGGACCCGGTGCCGGCCGCGAGGTTCACCTCGGTACACTGCCGCCCGGTCAATCAGTTTAGTCACGATGCCGCGCCGGCATCCGCCGCCACCCATGAAACTCGCCACCCTCAAAGACGGCTCGCGCGACGGCCAGCTGGTCGTCGTCTCCCGGGACCTGACGAGCGCCCACTACGCCACCGGCATCGCCAACCGCCTGCAGCAGGCGCTGGACGACTGGGGCTTCATCGGCCCGCAGCTGCAGGACCTGTACGACGCGCTCAACGCCGGGCGCGCACGGCATGGGTTTCCGTTCGATCCGGCGCAGTGCATGGCGCCGCTGCCCCGTGCCTACCAGTGGGCGGACGGCTCGGCCTACATCAACCACGTCGAGCTGGTGCGCAAGGCGCGCAACGCCGAGGTGCCGCAGAGCTTCTATACCGACCCGCTGATGTACCAGGGCGGCAGTGACGATTTCATCGGTCCGTGCGATCCGGTGGTCGTGCAGAGCGAGGCGTTCGGCATCGACTTCGAGGCCGAGATCGCCGTCGTCACCGGCGACGTGAGGATGGGCGCCACGCCGGCGCAGGCGCTCGACGGCATCCGCCTCGTGATGCTCGCCAACGACGTGAGTCTGCGCAACCTGATCCCGGCCGAGCTGGCCAAGGGCTTCGGCTTCTTCCAGAGCAAGCCCGCGACCTCGTTCAGCCCGGTCGCGGTGACGATCGACGAGCTCGGCGACGCCTGGCAGGGCGGCCGGGTGCACCTCACGCTGCAGAGCACCTGGAACGGCCGCAAGGTCGGCATGTGCGACGCGGGCGAGGAGATGACCTTCCACTTCGGCGAGCTCATTGCGCACATCGCCAGGACGCGCAACGTGCGCGCCGGCAGCATCGTCGGCAGCGGCACCGTGAGCAACAAGGGCGTCGAGAAGGACGGCCGCATGGAATGGCCCAAGGGCTACAGCTGCATCGCCGAGAAGCGCTGCATCGAGACCATCCAGGACGGCCAGCCGAGCACCGAGTTCATGAAGTTCGGCGACACCATCCGAATCGAGATGAAGGGCAAGGACGGGCACTCGATCTTCGGGGCGATCGACCAGGAAGTGGTGTCGCTCGCGAGCGCGGCAGCCGGCGCCGCCGGCTGATCTACCCGCCAGACCGCCGCTTCGATTCGAGGTAGCTCCGGATCTCGTCGATGTCGCGGCGATCGACGACCCGGACCTCGCCGAATGCCTTGCTCCGCGCCCGGACGACGTTGGCGAACGCGTTGGCCTGCGAGCGGTACATCCGCTCCTTTTCCGTGGCCGTGGCGGTGCCGTTCATGTAGGCGTCGATCACGCGCTCCGCGGTGAGCAGCGTGGTCGGAATGTCGAAGTACAGGTCCCGCCTGCCCTTGAAGGCCCACAGCATGGGCCTGCCATCGGTGCCGCCGGCCGGGTCGGTCTGTTCGCATGCCGCGCCGAACACATGGCGGACGTTGGCAATGTCGAGGCCGTGGAAGGAGTTGTGCGGCACCAGCAGTTCCACCACGAACGGCCCCAGCTTCGCCTCGTGTTCGCGGCGCCTTTCGACGAAAGGCTTGATCGCCTGCTCGTAGTACCCGATCGCCAGGGACGATGCAGGCGCCCAGCGCGGAGGGAAGTCCGCGGAGCGTTCCTTGATCAGCGCCACGATCCGGTGCAGGGCGGCCTCCAGGCTCTTCCTGTCCGAGAACGGGAGACGCTGGATGCCGCGGATGTCGTCGGCCACATGGCTCGCCTCGCCTTTGGCGACCTGCTCCAGGATGAACACGCGCTTCGTGCCGATGTGGCCGTAGAAAAGGCCCAGCTCGAAAAGCACGTTGTCGCGCACCGTGACCTTCGTGCGCTGGGTCTTCGCGTCCTCCACCTTCTTCAGCGATTCCGCGACGGTCTGTCGCAGGTCGTCCTGGCTGAAGACGAGGATGGCCCATTCGGACGTCTTGGCCGCCAGGTCGAGGGTCTGGTAGATCTCGGCGCCGACATGCCCTTCGAACCAGTCACCCCACAGGTTGACGTTCAGGGGCGGGTCGAGTTCTGCCTTCGACAAGATCTCCTTCAGCAGCGGAACGAAGTGCTTGTTCTTCGCCAGGAAATCCGATGAACTGCCGACGAAGACGTCATTGGGGGTGTCTTGCATTTGCTTGCTCCCTCCACGGCGTTGATGAAGTGGAACGCGATGGCATTGTGGGTCATGCATGCGGTCCGCGCAGCAGTTCCTTCAGCGTCTTGATGCCCAGGCGGCGAAACGCGCGGTATTGGTGCGTGCGCGCCGTGGTGAGTTCGATGCCGACCGCGCGCGCCGCCTCCTTGGCGGTCTTCCCCGCGAGCAGATGGCCGATGACTTCGCGCTCGCGCAGGCTCAGCACCAGCAGGCGCGAAGCGAGCAGGGGCTCGGCCGCCTCGTGCCGTGCGGCGGTGCTGCGGGCATGCGCGATGGTGGCGTCGGCCAGAAGCTGCGCGTGGGCTTCGAGGCGGGCGAAGTCGCCTTCGTCGAAGTCGGGCTGAGCGAGGCTCCGATAGAAGCTCACCGCCGCGCGCTGTCCCGTCGGCAAGAGCAGCAGCACCGACGCGCGTTCGCGGATGCCGACATCGGTGTAGCAGGCAGCGCGAAAGGCAGGATCGGCGACGTCCTCGGCGGTGTGATGGCCCATCCACAGCTGTGCCCGCTTCGGCAGTTTGCGCGCCGCGAGCCACGCCATGTTGGGATCGAGCAGATCGAAGCGTTCCGCCACGTAGCGCTCGGCCGTGCGTTCGGCGGTGTTGCCGTAGGTGCTCGCGGCGGAGACGGTCTCGATGCGCCCCGACGCGCTGGCCGCGAACACCGTGCAGAAGGTCACCGGCAGCACGCGGTGCATCGCGGAGAGATAGCTGGCGGCGAGGTGCGAGGTGCCGATGCCGGCCAGCACCCCGCTGACCAGCGCTGGCGAAAGAGGGGTCTGATCGGCTTCGTGCACGGGCCAGCGCTTCATCGGATTCCTGGAGCTCGGGTTAACACCTCGTACGAAGTTATGACATCGCGCGCCCGGTCGCATCGGGACAATCCCGTCGCATGAACACCGCCGCCGTCTCTCCTCCCGCCGCACGTTCCGGCGATGCCGCGACCGGCCCGCAGCCGCCGGACGCAGGCGATCTGCCGCCCTCCGTCGGCGCCTTCGACTACACCCGCTTCGCGCCGCGCCTGCCGGCGCTCGAGAACGGCATGGAGCCCGGGCGGCATCCGGTCGTGATCGCCGGCGGTGGCCCGGTCGGCATGTCGCTCGCACTCGGGCTGGCCAACCATGGCGTGCGCAGCGTGATCCTCGAGGCGGACGACACCGTCTGCGTGGGCAGCCGCGCGGCCTGCATCTCGCGCCGCAGCCTGGAGATCGTCGAACGCCTCGGCGCGCTGCCGGCGTTCCTGTCCAAGGGGCTGCCGTGGACCGGCGGGCGCAGCTTCTACAAGACCGATGAGGTCTTCCGCTTCGAGATGCCGACCAGCGCGCAGCAGAAGCTGCCGCCGATGATCAACCTCGAGCAGTACTACATCGAGCAGTACCTGCTGGACGAAATCGTGCGCCGCAACGCGCAGACGCCGGGGCTGATCGACATCCGCTGGGGTACCGAACTCACCGGCTTCTCGGAGGAAGGCGAAGGCGTCCTCCTGTCGGCGCGCAATGCGCTGGCGGCGTACCAGTTGCGCGGGCAATGGCTCGTGGGCTGCGACGGCGGGCAGAGCTTCGTGCGCAAGTCGCTCGGGCTCAATCTCGAAGGCACGGCCTACGAAGGCCGTTACGTGATCATCGACATCGAGCTGCACAGCGACCACCCGACCGAGCGGCGCGCGTGGTTTGATCCGCCGTGGAACCCCGGCTCGACCGTGCTGATGCACAAGCAGCCCGACGACATCTGGCGCATCGACTACCAGCTACGCGCCGGACAGAACACCGAAGAAGCGCTGCAGCCCGCGGCCGTGACCGAGTTCGTGCAGCGGCATCTCGACGCGATCGGCGAAGGCCATCTGCCGTGGAAGACCGTCTGGACCTCGGTGTACCGCGCCGGCGCGATGACGCTCGAGAACTACCGCCATGGCCGCGTGCTGTTCGCCGGCAATGCCGCGCACGCGATGCCGATCTTCGGCGTGCGCGGCCTCAACTCGGGCTTCGACGACGCCGACAACCTCGCGTGGAAGCTGGCGCACGTGGCGCGCGGACTGTCCGATGCCGCATTGCTCGACAGCTACTCGCAGGAGCGCATCGCGGCCTTCCACATCAACGCCGAAAGCGCGATGCGCAGCACCGAGTTCATGTCGCCGCCGTCGCGCGGCTTCGATCTGCTGCGTGAGGCGGCGCTGTCGCTGTCGGGCGCGCATCGCGACATTGCGAACCTGATCAACCCGCGGCAGACGCAGGCGGTCGAGTATCGCGATTCGGTGCTGTCGACCGACGCCGACGACCTGGCCGAGGGCCCGGGTCCCGGCGAGGCGATGCCCGAGCAGCCGCTCGCGCACGACCTGCATCTGACCGACTTGCTGCGCCCGACCTTCATGGTCCTCGTGCTCAACATCGACAAGGTGGACGAATCGCTCGCCGCCGAGATCGCCGATGCGCAGGCCGGCCCACTCGCGGTCAACGTGTGCGAACTGCCGTCCCGGAGCGCCGATGCATCGGTGTTCGCCGCGCTCGGTGCGCAGCAGGGCGCGGTTTACCTGCTGCGCCCCGATGGACACATTGCCGCGCGCTGGCGCCGCATACCCAAAGGCGCGCTGCGTCGAGCCTTGGTGCGCGCCTCCTTCCTTGTCGAAACGGAACGCTCATGACCGCCCTGACCCACGACGCGCGCGATCGCGTCTATGCCGAATGCGCCCGCGCCATCAGCGAGGCCGGCACCGAGCGAGAATCGCTCTTCCTCGCGCGGCTGGCCCTGCTGCTGTTCGAGCAGGTCGGCGATGAAGAACGCTGCCGCGCCGCGCTGGCGCAGGCGCTCGACGGCCTGCCCGTGCCATCGCTGTCCGCAGGGAACTGACGCCTTTCCTTCCAACATCCAGAACATCAGGAGACCATTCGATGGATCGCAGAACTCTGCTCACCACGCTGGCCGCGACGGCAGCCGCAGGCGCAGCGCCGTGGGCCCGGGCCCAGGACTATCCCACCCAGCTCATCAAGTGGGTGGTGCCGTACCCGGCGGGTGGCGGCACCGACGTGATCGCACGCACTCTGTCCGAGGCCATGCGCCAGACGCTGGGCCAGCAGATCGTCATCGACAACCGTCCCGGCGCATCGACCAACATCGGCGCCGATATCGTCGCCAAGTCCAAGCCGGACGGCTACACCATCCTGTCGGCCGACAACGCGGTGCTGGCCTTCAATGAGCATCTGTTCAACAAGCTGCCGTTCAATCCCGAAAAGGACTTCACCTACATCGGCGCGATCGGCAAGTTTCCGCTGGCCCTGGTGGTGCACCCGGATTTCCCGGCGCAGGACTTCAAGGCCTTCCTCGCCTACGTGAAGGCCAATCCCGGCAAGGTCAACTACGCATCGCCCGGCAACGGTTCGCCGCACCACCTGGCGATGGAGCTGTTCAAGAACCGCACCGGCACCTTCATCACGCACATCCCCTACCGCGGCGCCGCGCCGGCGATGGCCGACGTGATGGGCGGCCAGGTGCCGTGCATGTTCCTCGACCTCGCCTCGGGCCTGTCGATCATGCAGGGCAAGAAGGTGCGCGTGCTGGCGATCGGCTCGGGCGCGCGCTCGAATCTGCTGCCCGGCGTTCCTACGCTTGCCGAAGTGGGCGTGCCCAATTCGGAGGTGTTCGCCTTCCAGGGCATCCTCGGTCCGGCCGGCATGCCGCCTGCGGTCGTCAACCGTCTCAACGCCGATCTGAACAAGGCTTTCACCACGCCCGCGGTGCAGAAGCGATTCGCCGATTTCGGCATGGAAGCGATGCCTGGCTCTCCGCAGCAGTTCTTCGCGCTTTCGCGCGCGGAGTCGCAGCGCTGGGGACCGATCATCAAGGCGGCGAACATCAAGCTGGACTGACTGACTAACCCCCAGCCTCGCCCACTTCGTGTGGCTCTGACACCCCCTTCCAGGGGGCAATCCCAGCGGCCCGGCAGAGCCGGTTCCGCGGGATTCCCGCACTGTGTTGCGCCGGTCTCAAAGGCGCGGGGCCTGGAGGGTGGGCCGGATCACTGGCTCGTGAATGCCTTTCGCGAGCCGTCCTCGAACACCTGGTCGTCGCGCTCGAGCTTGCCGTTGGCGTCCCATGCGCGCTCGCGGGCGATTCGGCCGTTTTCGTCATAGATCGACTCGGCGATCAGCATGCCCTTTTCGTCGAAGCGCTGGTGCGTGCCGATCGGCGTCTGGCGGAAGCGGTCGGTGGCGACGTAGCGGCCCACCGCTGCGCGCTGGCCGTTGTCGTAGTACTCGGTGATCTCGATCAGCCGGCTGCCGCCGTCCACGCCGTAGACGGCCTTGCTGCGCGGCTGCCCGTTCAGGTAGAAGCTCTCGTCGGTGACCGGATCGCCGGCGCTGTTCCAGCGCTGTTCGCGCACCAGCGTGCCGCGCTCGGAGAACTCCTGGTCGCGCTGGCGGATCGCGCCGCGTTCGGTGAGCAGCGACACCACTTCGCGGCGCTTGACGCCTTCGGACGAGAAGCGCCGTTCGGTGCGCTGGTTGCCCACGAGTTCGTCCTGCGCCGCGGGCTTGCCGTTGTCGTAGAAGTCCTCGCTGCGAACGCGCTTGCCCGAGAGATAGGACACGCGCGATCGCAGAGTGCCCTTGTTGTCGAACAGCTCGACACGCGATGGGCCGCCGGCAAAGCCGCAGAGCTTTGCGTCATCTGCGACGGGCGAAAGCACCGGCTTGTCGCCGCAGCGCAGTGCCGACAACTGTCCGCGCTCGCTGAACTCGGCGAAGGCACGCTCGCCGGCCGAATCCGCGAAGTAGGTCGCGCGGCGCAACTGGCCCGAGGGATAGAAGCTGCGAACGAGGCCGGTCTCATGGCCGTCGTCGTAGTTGGCCTCGCGCAGCACCCGGCCGTTGGGCGCGAATTCGCGCGCCGGGCCGTGCATGTTGCCGGCCGCGTTCACGTTGTATTCCTTCGAGAGCTTGCCCTTGTCGTAATAGCGCACGACGCCCTGGAAGGTGCCGCTCTGGATCTGCTGCTCGCGCATCAGCTCGCGGCTGTCGCGATCCCTGCAGCGCATCAGGCCGGACTTGCCGGCGGTCGTCGCGCCATTGGCGGGGTTCACGGCGACGCCGTTGATCTCGCAGTCCTGCACCGCGTGTGCCGCGCCGTGCGCGAGCAGCAACGCGGCCGCGATCGGACTCGCGACACGCACGGAGAGCGCCGTGCGGCGGGTCATGTGTCGTAGACGGTGTCCAGCGACCGGAAGCCCTTGGCTTCGATCGGGTTGCCGAAGGGGTCGCAGAAGAACATCGTCCACTGCTCGCCCGGCTGGCCCTCGAAGCGGACCTGCGGACGGAGCACGAAATCGGTCCCGGCGGCCTCGAGGCGATCGGCCAGGGCGCGCCATGCGGGCAACTCGAGCACGATGCCGAAGTGCGGCATCGGGACCATCACGTCGCCGACGCGCCCGGTGCGCGCGGTGGCGAAGGGCTCGCCCAGATGCAGCGAGATCTGGTGGCCGAAGAAATCGAAATCGACCCAGGTGTCGGTGCTGCGGCCCTCGGCGCAGCCGAGCACGCCGCCGTAGAAGCGCCGGGCTTCGTCGAGGTCGCGCACGTTGAAGGCAAGGTGAAAGATGGACATGTGACTTTCTGTGTCTGGTGGGGCATTTTCCACAAGCAGGGGGTCTGTGGCGAGTCCAATCCATAATGCCTGCCCATGTATCCCCTGCGCCGTGCCCGCCGCCTCGTCAGCTTCGTGCTGGTGTGGTTCGCGTTGTCGCTCGGCGTGGCGATTGCGTCGCCGGTGGTGCATCCGCAAGCCATCGAGCTTCTGTGTTCCGGCTCCGGTGCGGTGAAAGTGGTCGTGCATACCGACGATGGCATCCAGGAAATGGGCGCCACCCATCTCGATTGCGCGATGTGCCTGGTGGCCGGTGCGCCGCCGCCTTCACCGGTCCTTCTGCTCCCATCGGCCCAGCCGCTCTCGCATGCGGTGCAGTCGATACCGGCTGCGCGTCTTGCCGCAGCCACTGCCGCGCCCCTGCCTGCGCGCGGCCCTCCCAGCCTGCTCTGACATTCATCGGCCTTGCCTCGCGCGGCGCTTCCACGGGCGCGCGCGACGGCTTTCCCGCAATTGATCGGCGTTCCTCTGCGAACGCCGAGGAGCAGTTTCCAGATGAACAAGAAGACCGTGCTGTCGCTTGCCGTGGGCGCAGCATTTCCCTGGCTGGCCGGTCCCGCGTTCGCGCAGGCCGCGTCCGGCGGCACCGCGGACGACGCGCCTGAGCGGGTGAAATCGCTCGGCGTGGTGACCGTGACCGGCGGCCAGCCGACCTCGCTGCCGACGCAGATCCCGACCACCATCGAAGGCGTCACCCGCGAGGAGATCGAGACGCGCATCAATGCCACCGACAGCGAGGATGCGCTCAAGTACCTGCCGAGCCTGCTGGTGCGCAAGCGCTACATCGGCGACTACAACCACGCCATCCTTTCGACCCGCGCGTCCGGCACCGGCAACAGCGCGCGTTCGGCGGTGTATGCCGACGGCATCCTGCTGTCGAACTACCTCGGCAACGGCATCGCCAACGGCACCAACTACGCGCCGCGCTGGTCGATGGTCGCGCCGGAGGAAATCGAGCGGGTCGATGTGATGTACGGCCCGTTCTCCGCGGCCTATCCGGGCAATTCGGCCGGCGCGGTGGTCGATTACTTGACCCGCATGCCGACGCAGCTCGAAGCGCACGTGAAGGCCGGCTTCTCGTCGCAGCCTTTCGACCTCTACAACACCCACCAGACCTTCAACAGCTGGCAGACCAGCGCGTCGATCGGCAGCCGGAGCGGCGACTGGTCGTGGTGGATCGACCTCAACCGCACCGACAGCCAGGGACAGCCGCTGACCTTCACCACCGCGACGGTGGCCTCGGGCACGCCGGGTCGCGCCGGCGTGCCGGTCACCGGCTGGGTGCCGGGGCTGAACACCACCAACACGCCCTGGTACATCCTCGGCACCGGCACGCAGTACCACACGGTGCAGGACCACGCGAAGCTGAAGCTGGCGTACGACTTCTCTCCGACCGTGCGCGCGACCTACACGCTCGGCTGGTGGCAGAACACCTCGGAGGGGCGGCCGGACACCTACCTGAGCAACGCCGCCGGCCAGCCGGTCTACAGCGGGCCGATCAACATCGGCGGGCGCAGCTTCAATCTCGCGCCGACGGCCTTTCCGCTCACCAACGACAGCCAGACGCACTCCATGCACGGCCTTTCGGTCAAGAGCAACACCCAGGGCGAGTGGGACTGGGAAATTGCCGGCAGCCTGTACGACTACGCGACCGATCAGCAGCGCGCGCCGACGATCGCGCTGCCGCTCGCGGCGATCGGCGGCGCAGGCACCTTGCAGGACCAGGGCGGCACCGGCTGGAACACGCTCGCCGCCAAGGCGACCTGGCGGCCGCAGGGCGTGGGCGGCGCGCACATCGTCGATTTCGGCGTCGGCCGCGATGCCTACAAGCTGCAGATCCTGAAGAACAACGTGCTCGGAAGCTGGCTCGATGGCCCGCCGTACTCGCCGGTGAGCAAGGTCGGTGGCCGCGCCGAGACGCTCAGCGCCTGGGCGCAGGACACCTGGTCCTTCGCGTCGAAGTGGAAAGCGGTGCTCGGGCTGCGGTACGAGGACTGGAAGACCACGGACGGCTTCACCTCGAACGCCAGCAGCTTCCTGTCGTACCCAGAGCGCAGCGAGTCGGACGTGTCGCCCAAGGCCGCGCTGGCCTACCAGTGGACGTCCGACACGGTGCTCAAGGGCTCGGTCGGCCGCGCGGTGCGCTACCCGACGGTCGGTGAGCTGTACGGCGCCACGTCGGGCGGCGCGCTCTCCTTCATCAACGATCCGAACCTCAAGCCGGAGAAGTCGTGGACCAGTGAGCTCTCGGCCGAGAAGGACCTGGGCAATGGGCTGGCGCGCGCCACCTTGTTTCACGAGACGACGGACGATGCGCTCTACAGCCAGCTCATCCCCAACACCTCGATCTCGCGCGTGCAGAACGTCGACAAGGTGCGCACCACCGGCGTGGAACTGGCCTATGCCGGACAGGACGTCCTCGTGCGCGGCTTGGACCTCGGCGCGAGCCTCACCTATGCTGACTCCAAGATCGTGGCCAACGCGGCCTTTCCCGCTAGCGTGGGGAAGTGGCAGCCGCGCGTGCCACAGTGGCGCTCGACGGTGTACGGCACCTACAAGCCCGACGCGCAATGGGCCTTCACCGTGGCCGCGCGCTACAGCGGAAAGCAGTATTCGAACCTCGACAACAGCGACGTGAACGGCTTTGCCTACTTCGGCGCGAGCAAGTACTTCACCGTCGATTTGCGCGTTCGCTACCAGATCGACCGGCGCTGGGCAGCGGCGTTCGGCATCGACAACGCCAACAACTACCAGTACTGGAATTTCCATCCGTATCCCCAGCGCACCTACACCGCAGAACTTCGCTACGACCTCTGATTCAACACTTCACGAAAGTCTCCGATGAACACTTCCATGAACGCATCGTTTTCCCTCCGCCGACTCGCCGCCTGCATCGTGCTCGCCGGCACCGGCAGCGCCTTCGCGCATGTGACCCTGCCGCCCGGCGGCGCCACCGCCGGCAGCGAGTACGAAGCAGCCTTCCGCGTCGGCCATGCCTGCCAGGGCGCGAAGAGCACCACCGGCATCACCGTGCGGCTGCCCAAGGGCTTCGCCTTCACCGACGCGCAGGCGCGCAAGGGCTGGAAGCTCGAAGCGCCGCCGGCCGGCGACAACGGTGGCGAAGTGCGCTGGAAGGCGGAGAACGCCCAGGCCGCGCTGCCCACCGGCGAGCGCGCGGAATTCGTGCTGCGCGGCAAGCTGCCCGCCACGCCGGGCGAGCTGTGGTTCAAGGTGCTGCAGGACTGCGACGTCGGCAGTTCGGACTGGGCGCAGGTTCCCGCCGGCGGGACTTCCACTGCCGGCCTCGACAGCCCGGCCGCACGACTCGATGTGCTGGCCGCCGGCGTCGCGCCGGTCGATGTGCGCGATGCATGGATCCGTGCATCGGTGCCGGGCCAGAGCGGCACGGGCGCTTTCATGAAGCTCAGCGCGCCGTCCGGTGCGCGCCTTGTCGGCGCTTCCACCCCGGCGGCGGGCGTCGCCGAAGTCCATGAGATGAAGATGGAAGGCGACACCATGCGCATGCGCGGTCTTCCGGTCCTGGAGTTGCCGGCGCGGCAGACGGTCGAACTCAAGCCGGGCGGCTATCACCTGATGCTGATGGACCTGAAGCAGCCGCTCGCCAATGGAACGAGCGTGCCGCTGACGCTCCTCTTCGAAGACGCGAAGGGACAGAAGAGCTCGCTCGAGCTCAAGGTGCCGGTGCAGACGGCCTCCGGAACCGCTGGGGCGGGCGAGCACAAGCATTGACGGACAGGGCGGCGCAGGCGGCCCAAAACGCTGCCTCCTTGGAGTAAGCTGCCCGCACAACAACTCTCGTCCGGAGGCCCTTCATGAGCGACACCAGCAAGCCTTTCGCCTTCAGCCAGTTCGTTCCCGGTTTCGATTTCCTCAAGAACCTGGCCAGCGGAAGCGCGGCGGCGGGCGCGACGCCCGGCATGCCGAGTCTTGCCAGTTGGGTCGCGCCGACGCTCAGCGTCGAAGAGGTCGACAAGCGCATCCAGGAACTGAAGACCGTGCAGTTCTGGCTCGAGCAGAACGGGCATGCCCTCAAGGCCACCATCCAGGCGCTCGAAGTGCAGAAGATGACGCTCTCGACCCTGCGCGGCATGAACGTCCAGATGGAGGATCTCGCGAGCGTCTTCACGCGGCAGGCGACGGCTGTGCCTGAGCCGGCACCCGCACCCAAGCCGGAGCCGGAGCCGAAAAAGGCCGAACCCGCCAATGAAGCGGAAGAGGATGACCCCCCCGCGGCGGCAAAGACCGCCCGACGCGCACGCGGCAACGGCAGCGCCGCGGCCGAGGAAGCGGGTGTGGTCGACCCGCTGCAATGGTGGGGCGCGTTGACGCAGCAATTCCAGCAGATCGCCAGCGCGGCCTTGCAGGAAGCCTCGCAGTTGAAGATGCCGGCGATGGCGCAGCCAGCCTCCGGCGCGGCGACGCGAAAGGCGCCGTCTGCCAAGTCCGCGAAGCAGCCCGCTCCTGCGGCAAGCAGCAAGGCATCAGCCGGCGGCCAGCGTGCCGCCGCTGCCGGCAAGACGCCGGCTCCGGCGCGCAAGCGGGCGCGCTGAAGCCGGCACCGCATCCCCTCCCGCAGAGAAAGCCGAGCCCATGAAGCTGTTTCCTTCCGGTCACGCCACCCATCCGCAATGGCGCATGGCGGCGGGGCTGGTGCTCGCGCAACTGCGGGCGCAGATGGCTTTGCCCGACTATGCGCATTCGCCGACGCTCGGGTTGCTCTACATCACCGACCACTATTCGGCCGATGCGCAGGAGATCCTCGATCACCTGGGCGCCGAGCTGCCCGAGGTCACCGACTGGTCGGGCACCGTGGGAGTGGGTGTCTCGGCCAACAACGCCGAGTACTTTGACGAGCCCGCGCTCAGCGTGATGCTGTGCGAACTGCCAAGTGACCAGTACCGCGTGTTCTCGGGCGTCGCGCCACTCGCGAACACCGAGATGAGCGGCTTCTCGGCGCACACCGCACTCGTCCACGCCGACCCGCACACGCCCGAACTCGCCGAGCTGATCGCCGAGATGGCGGAGCGCACCGATACCGGCTATCTCTTCGGCGGTCTCTCGTCGGGCCGCGCCGGATCGCTGCAGTTCGCTGTCGGTGGCAACGGCAACATTCCCGGCCACGGCGCACATGGCGGGGTGTTCTCGGGCGGCCTGTCGGGCGTGGTGTTCGGCGAAGGCGTGCGATTGGTGTCGCGCGTCACGCAGGGCTGCCAGCCGGTGTCGGACGAACGCGAGATCACCGAGGCCGACGGCAACCTGCTGCTCAAGCTCGACGGCCAGCCGGCGCTCGACGTGCTGCTGGACGATCTGCATGTGTCGCTCGACGCGCCCGAGGAGGCGATCGCTGCGGTGCGCGCGACGCTGGTGGGGCTCTCGGAAGCCGGCACCGATGGCGTTCGCCGCACGCGCGACCTGGGTTCCGACGTGTTGGTGCGGCACATCATCGGTCTGGATCCGACGCGGCGCGGGGTGGCGATCGCCGATGTCGTCGAGCCCGGCATGCGCATGACCTTCTGCCGTCGCAACGCGCACGCCGCGCGTTCCGATCTCATGCGTGTCTGTGCCGAGATCCGGGAGGAACTGGAGCCCGAGGAGCAGACGCTCGCCACCGCGCGCGCACTCGCCGGCGATGAAACCGGCGCAGCGCCGCATCCGGCACGCCGTGTTGCAGGCGCGGTGTACGTGAGCTGCTCAGGCCGTGGCGGCCCGCATTTCGGCGCGCCGAACGCCGAGTTGCAGATCGTGCGCCACGCGCTCGGCGACGTGCCGCTCGTCGGCTTCTTCGCCGCCGGCGAGATCGCGCGACATCACCTGTACGGCTACACCGGCGTGCTGACGGTCTTTACTGCCGACGACTGAGCGGCGCGCGGGCCGGTGAACGCGAAATCCACCTCGGGCGCGAGCCCGCTCACGATGCGCGCAATCGATTTTCCGGAGCCGCAGGCGTGCGTCCAGCCGAGCGTGCCGTGGCCGGTGTTGAGGAACAGGTTCGGCAGCTTCGTCCTGCCAATCAGCGGCACGTTGCTCGGGGTCGCGGGGCGCAGGCCGGTCCAGAACTGCGCCTTCGATGCATCGCCTGCACCGGGGAAGAGCTGCTCCACCCGGCG
Source organism: Variovorax sp. YR216 (assembly GCF_900107745.1). Lineage (GTDB taxonomy): Bacteria > Pseudomonadota > Gammaproteobacteria > Burkholderiales > Burkholderiaceae_C > Variovorax. The sequence goes on from NZ_FNRO01000003.1 coordinate 133,365, forward strand.
CACGATCGCTTCGCAGCGCACGCGGTTGAGGTCGCGGTCGTAGCCGTTCAGCTCCGCCGTGCCGGCAATGCGCAGGCGGTCGCCGGTGGGCGATGTGTAGCGTGAGAAGACGAGCTTGAACTCATCGTCGGTCAGCGAGACCTGGTGAGCCTTCGATGGGTCGATCACCGGCATCGTGACCGAGTAGCCCTTGGCCGGATAGATCGGCAGGCGGATGCCCAGCGGCGCCGCATAGAGCGGGCTGAGCGAGCCCATCGCGAGCACGTAGGCGTCGCCGCGAATGCGCTGGAAGCGGCCTTCGCTGTCGGTGGCTTCGACGTGATCGATGGTGCCGCCGGCTTCGCGCAGCGCGGTCACCGTGTGGCTCATGAGGAAGCGAACACCTGCCGCTTCGGCGAGCTTGACGAGTTCGCGCGCGAAACGGTTGGCGTCGCCCGATTCGTCTTCTGCGGTGTAGGTGGCGCCGGCGAGCTGCGGGCGGATGTGGGCCAGCGCGGGTTCGAGGGCGACGGCCTCGTCGGCCGAAATCACGCGCCGCTCGCAACCGAGCGCGCGCATCTGTTCGGCCGGCTCGAGTGCCCCATCGAACTCCTTCTGGTTCGTATAGAAGTGCAGGATGCCCTGGGTGCGTTGTTCGTAGCCGATGCCGGTGTCGCGTCGCAGCTGCTGGAGCGTGTCGCGGCTGTAGGTGCCCAGGCGCACGATCTGCTCGATGTTGTGGCGGGTGCGCGCCGGCGAGCATTCGCGCAGGAACTGCAGTCCCCAGAGCCATTGCCGCATGTCGGCGCGCAGGCGGAACAGCAGCGGCGCGTCTTCCTTGCCGAGCCATTGCAGCAACTTGAGAGGGGCGCTGGGGTTGGCCCAGGGCTCGGCGTGGCTCACCGAGATCTGTCCGCCGTTGGCGAAGCTGGTTTCGGCGGCCGGGGTGGCCTGCCGGTCGATCACGGTCACTTCGTGGCCGAGTTGCTGGAGGTAGTAGGCCGAGGTCACGCCGAGCAGGCCGGCGCCAAGAACGATCACGCGCATTTCAGAACCCTTTGAGGTTGCAGCGCTTGGACGAGCGGAGTTGGTGCTTCAGAAAAAGAAAAGCAACCGGGACCACGCGTCCAAGTTGCCGCTCCCCCTGTCCTCGGTACCTGAGAGATTCACCCGTTGCACCCGCAACAGGGCTTGCTCCTTCGGTGCATCACATGGCGTGATGGCTCTCCAGACGGCTCTGACAGTTGATTGCAGTACAGGCCCGTTACGAGCCGACCTGAGCGTTTATGGGAGTTTGCGCCTTCGGTGGAGCCGCTTTCGCGGCCCGCTCTCCTGCAAGTGGAGCGATTGTAGGGACTTCGCGTCGAGCCGGCTACAGGCCTACAGGCCCCGGAAGGCGAAATCGAGTTCGGGGCGCAAGCCGCTCACGATGCGCGCGATGGACTTGCCCGCGCCGAGCGCGCTGGTCCAGCCCGGTGTGCCGGGTGCGGTGTTGAGGAAGAGGTTGGGCAGGTGTGTCTTGCCGATCATCGGCAGGCGGTTGCTGCTGACCGCGTGCATCGCGGTTTCGAGCGACGCCCGGCTGGTGTCGACCACGCCAGGGAACAAGGTCTCGACGCGACGAAGGATGGCATCGAAGCGGTCCGAATCGGGTTCGTCCTCCTCGTCGTCGCTGACTCGGACGGTGGAGGTGACGCGCAGGTGGTGCCCACCGGCGTTCTCCAGCCGCCGGATGCGCAGCTTGCCCTGGCGGTCGTGCAGCGAAAGCCGAGGCGCGATCGAGAGATCCTTGATCGGCAGCGTGACCACATACTCGCGCACGAAGCGCAGCGGCATGTCGATGCCGAGGTGCTCGGCATGCAGCACGCTCGACGCGCCGAGCGCCAGCACATAGGACTGCGCACGCACGATCACCGGTTGCCCCTGTGCATCCAGCAGCTCGACGTGGTCGATGCGGCCGTTGCGTTCCTTCAGCCTGACCACGGTGTGCTTCATCATGAAGCGCACGCCCGCCGCGCGGCACAGGAAGACGATGCCGGCGGCGAACTGCGAAGGATCGCGCGCCGGATCGTCGGGCGAGTAGGTCGCGCCAACGAGGCGGCCGCCCATGAGTTGCAGCGAAGGCTCCATGCCGATCGCCTCGTCCGCCGACAGCAGGCGGTCCTCGCAACCGAGTTCCGACCAATGCGGCGCCCGTTCGATGCGCCCTCGAAACGCCGGGGCATCGGTGTAGAAAGTCATCTGCCCGGTCGTGCGCGGGCGCTGCGGCATGCCGGACTCGTCACGCAGCGCGAGAGCGCTCTGGCGGCTGTAGACGGCCAGTCGGACCATGTGGTCGAGCGGGTTGCTCTTGGGGGGCACCACTGCGTGATCGAGCAGCTTTCCGAAGCGACGGCGCACCAGGGCCCACAGCCGCGACCCGCGGCCTTGCGCGGGCTTCGTCGGCAACGGCGCGCCGGCATGGGGTGACGCGGTGCCTTCGGGGGAAGGGATCCGGCCCCGGGCCTTCGCCGCCGGCGTTGCATGGCGATCGATCACGATCACTTCGTGACCGAGTTGCTGAAGGTAATAGGCCGTCGTAACGCCGTGCAGGCCGGCGCCGAGTACAACCACGCGCATGTCCGAATCCTTTTGGGAGGGCATGAACGGCCGGGGCGAGCACTCACTGTGTAGAGCGTCGGGACCGGGGGTTCAGATCGCCGCTCCCTCTGTCTCTTGTACCTGAGAGATTCATCGGCTGCGGCATGCAGCGGACTTGCTCCTTCGGTGCGCCGCGTCGGTGCGGCGTCTCTCCAGTCGGCTAGGGTCAATGTGGGGCAGTCAACGAACCGCGCTGCGGTTCACCTGAGCGTTCATGGGAGGTTGCGCCAACGGTGGGACGGGTGCCGTCCGCTTTTCTGCGGGGCAAATTTTATCGAGGAAACCGGTTTCTGTCTTTTTCATGTGTAAGTCAATTCCTGCGCAGGCGAGTGAAAAGTTCGAACTCCCAGTTGCGCATGCCGAGCAGCAGGGTGTAGCCCTCGCGCTCCTTCGGCGACAGTTTCTGGTCGGTCTGATGCTGCTGTGCGAAGTCCTGGGCCACGCGCTGGAGCCGGTCCAGAAAGGCCGGGGCCAGCGATTTGCTGATGGACCCGTGCACCAGCAACAGCCCTTCCGATGGGCCGTCGAAGCCGCCGCGGTAGTAGTCGAGCACGACGTTTTCGCGGAAGAAATCCATCACCGGTCCGTGTGGCCGCCACCGGAAGGTCTTCGCGAGCTTCAGGCGATACCGGTTCAGCGGGCGCAGCTCGATGATGCCGATGCGATCGAGCTGCGCGAGGTATCCGATGCACTCCGCCTCCGTCATGCGGTAGGCCGCGACGATCTGCTCCAAGGTCCATTGGCTCAGGACGCAGATCGCGACCAGCAACAGCTTCTTGTCTTTGACCACCGCCTGTTCCTGCTCCAGCGTGAGCTCCTTGAGCAGCGGCTGCGAATCCGCCACGCGGCGCGCGAGTTCGGCGAAGTCGATCTTCAGGGCGCGGCAGATGGCGTCGACCCGGGTGAGCGGCATGTCGCCCTTGGCGAGCATCCGCTTGACGCTGGATTCGGCCATGTCGAGCGACTTGGCGAGATCCGCGTAGGTCATGCGGGCGTTCTTGAGTTCGTTCTTGAGGGCGACGACCAGGTCGACGGTGGTACTCATGGGGAGGGGAGGGTATTGCCCGGCGATACCGGTGGTGGTGGATAAGTGCTCCGTATCGATTCTCGATGCCGTGGAGGGGGTTGGCAACCTAGATTGCGCCCATCGAGTTATCCGTTGGAGTCCGCCATGTCGCTCTCGTCCCTTTCGAATCGCGAACGTTGCCTCCTGTCGCTGTTCGCGTTGCTTCTGCTGGCCGCAGTGGTCGGGCCGGCGATTCCCGCTTCCGGCCATGCCGGCGCGCCGTTCGCCGACGAGCAGGCATGGGGCTCCCTGCCGAACGCCATGGACGTGCTGAGCAACCTGCCTTTCGCCGCCATCGGCATCTGGGGCCTGCGCTGGCTGCGCTGGCTCGATCGCGCGCACGAGGAAGCACTGGATGCCGCGCCGGTGCAGCAGGCCGGATCGAACCTGCCGGTGAACGCCCTCGATTGCGCCTGGATGTTCTTCGCGGGCCTGATCCTGACCGCGCTCGGCTCGGCCTTCTATCACCTGCAGCCCGACAGCGTGCGACTGGCCGCGGATCGCGCCGGCATGGCCGTGGCGTTCGCGGGCCTGATCGGATTCGCGACCTGCGAACGAGTGAGCGCTCGCGCAGGATGGCCCGCCGCATGGTTCACGCTGATCGGTGGCTTGCTGGCCGCGGCGGTGTGCCACGAGACCGGCAACGCGCTGCCCTGGTCGCTGGTGCAATTCGGCGGCATGGCCCTCGTCGCGCTGCTCTCATTCGCGCGGCCGACGATCGGGGCGGTCGGACTCCGGCTGGGCTGGGTGATCTTCTTCTACGCACTGGCGAAGCTTTTCGAGCTCGCGGACCACGCGATCTTCGAGGCAACCCATCACCTGATTTCGGGCCACAGCCTCAAGCACCTGACAGCAGCGCTCGCGGCACTGCCGGTCCTGCATGCACTGCAGGCCATTGGCCGGCAGACGCTGCGGCACAATCCGGGCGCCGTCACTGTGACGGCTTGAGGAAGCCGCCAACCAGGCATTGCGAATGACAACGACCGCTAACGCATCATCCTCCGCCGCGCACGACGCGCAGGCCCACGCCAACCAGTTCGCGCTGCTGGGGCAGCGGCGCTTCGCGCCGTTCTTCTGGACGCAGTTCGCAGGCGCGGCGAACGACAACCTCTTCAAGTTCGCCTTCACCGTGATGGTGACCTACCAGCTCCAGTTGAGCTGGATGCCGCCGGCGATGGCGGGGCTGGTGATCGGCGCGCTCTTCATCCTGCCCTACCTGCTGTTCTCGGCAACCGCCGGACAGCTCACGGACAAGCTCGACAAGACGAAGATGATCCGCTTCGTCAAGAACATCGAGATCGTGATCATGCTGATCGCCGCCTGGGGCTTCGTGCGTGCCGATGCCGTGGTGCTGCTGGCGTGCGTGTTCCTGATGGGGCTGCATTCCACGCTGTTTGGGCCCGTCAAGTTCGCCTACCTGCCGCAGGTGCTGGATTCGCGCGAGCTCACCGGGGGCAATGGCATGGTCGAGATGGGCACTTTCGTTGCCATCCTGCTCGGCCAAGTCGCGGGCGGCCTGCTGGTCGCAGTGCCGCAGATCGGGCACACCTCGGTGGCGGCGGCCTGCGTACTGCTGGCGCTGGTCGGGCGCGCGGTGGCGCAGGCGATTCCGGCCGCGCCGGCGACCGATCCGGGGCTGCGGATCAACTGGAATCCGGTCAGCGAAACCTGGCGCAATCTCAAGCTCGCGCATGGCAACGTCGTGGTGTTTCGCTCGCTGCTCGGCATCTCGTGGATGTGGTTTTTCGGCGCGACCTTCCTGAGCCAGTTCCCGAGCTTCGCCAAGGAGGTCCTGCACGGTGACGAACAGGTGGCATCGCTGCTGCTGGTGGTCTTCTCGGTCGGTATCGGCATCGGCTCGCTGCTCTGCGAAACGCTGAGCCGCCGCCAGGTCGAGATCGGGCTGGTGCCGCTCGGTGCGATCGGCATGAGCGTGTTCGCGATCGACCTCTACTTCGCGTCGCGCGCGCTGCCGGCGCTCGGCGATCTGGGGCTCGGTGCATTCCTGCGCCAGTCCGCGCACTGGCGCGTGCTGGCCGACCTCGGCCTGCTGTCCCTCTTTGCGGGGCTCTACAGCGTGCCGATGTACGCGCTCATCCAGATGCGCAGCCAGCCGACGCACCGCGCGCGCATCATCGCGGCCAACAACATCCTCAACGCGCTCTTCATGATCGGCAGCGCGATCATCGCCGGGGCGCTGCTGAAGACCGGCTTCACGATCCCGCAGATCTTCCTGATCATCGGCATCGCGAACGCGGTCGTCGCGTTCTACATCTTCATGCTGGTGCCCGAATACCTGCTGCGCTTCGTTGCATGGGTGCTCTCGCGGGTCGTCTACCGCTTCGGCGTGAAGGGCAGCGAGCACATCCCTTCGGAAGGCGCCGCGGTGCTGGTCTGCAACCATGTGAGCTTCATCGATGCGGTGCTGCTGATGGCGGCAAGCCCGCGCCCGATCCGCTTCATCATGGATCACCGCATCTTCGCGGTGCCGGTGCTCGGATGGCTGTTCCGGCTCGCAAAGGCCATCCCGATCGCGCCGCAGAAGGAAGATCCTGCCGCCTACGAAGAGGCCTTCAGGCAGGCCGTGCAGGTGCTGCGAGAGGGCGACCTGCTGGCGATCTTCCCGGAAGGTGCGATCACGCGCGACGGGCTGCTGCAGCCCTTCAAGGGCGGCGTGATGAAGATCCTCGAAGCGGCGCGCGCAGAAGGCATCGAGCCGCCGGTGGTGCCCATGGCCCTGACGAATCTGTGGGGCTCCTTCTTCAGCCGCATCGAAGTGCGCGAGGGGCAAAACGTTGCCATGGTGCGGCCTTTCCGGCGCGGCTACTTCAGCCGCGTGGGACTCAATGTCGGCGATGCGGTGCCCTATTCCGACGTGCGGCCCGATGTCCTGCAGCAGCGCGTGAGCGGACTCATGGGGGCATGAGTCTCGCCTGATGCTTGCGTTGCATCCCCCAACACTCTGGCCCGCCGTCACCTGGTTCGGTGACAGTGGTTTTCTGCTGCCCGCGTCCCTGTGGATCGCCGCGTGGCTCGGACTGCCCCGGGGGACGCGCGCGTCCGCATGGCGCTGGGTGCTGCTGTTCGGTCTCGGATGCAGCGTGATCCTGGTGTCCAAGCTCGCCTTCCTGGGCTGGGGTATCGGCATCGCCGCGATCGACTTCACCGGGTTCAGCGGGCACACGGCCCTGTCGGCCAGCATCTGGCCTGTCGCCGGATGGCTGATGGCCTCGCGGCAGGACCATCGCGCCCGCGTCGCGGCTGCCGTGGCCGGGCTGGTGTTCGCGGCCGTCATCGGCGTCTCGCGCATTGCGCTGGACGCGCATTCCCATTCGGAGGTCGCAGCCGGCTTCCTGCTCGGCGCGGCAGTGAGCGGGCTGTTCCTGTGGTGGCAGCATCGTTCGCCGCATCCGCGGCTGAGCTGGCTGCTCGTGGCACTGAGTCTCGCGACGCCGGCGCTTCTCCAGCGGCCGGGGACGGCGGCGCCGACGCAGAGTGCCCTGGAGGTCATTGCGATGCGCCTTGCGGGGACGGACCGGGTCTACACCCGCGCCGACCTCCTGGCCCGCCGGAACGGTTCGGCAATCGGTATCGATTAGAGATACCCAAGGCGTTGGAGGGCGCCACTGGTTCGTTAATTTGTGTCTTGCTGCACAGGAGCGAACCATCATCCGCGCACCTTCACTTCGCCGCGAGGCCGACATGCAAAGCTGCTCTTCGAACGTCTCCGTCCAACGCGATACCCGTGCCTGGCAGCTTCAGGTCTGGATCTCGTTCGGGCTGGCGGTCTTCCTGTGCGCCACCGGCCTCGGCTGGCTGCCGGGCCAGGCGCTCGACCGCGCGTTCATGGTGATGGGGTACGTGTTCTGCCTCTCGGCCGCGTTCGTCCTGGCCAAGTTCGTGCGCGACAACCAGCACGGCAGTGCCCCCTCCGCCGGCGACACGCCGATGTGGAAGCTGGTCGTCTGGGGTGGCTTCTTCACCGCCATGGGGCTGACCGGCTGGGGCCTGCTGCGGATGGAGATCAGCGAAACCTACAAGGCCTTCCTGGCCGTGAGCTGGCTGTTCCTCATCAGCTCGGCCTTCACGCTCGCCAAGACACTGCGTGATCGGCACGAGGCCGACATCGCCCTGGCCCGCCTGCAAGGTCGCCGCGAGGTGCGCGCCGAAATGCGCGAGGCCGAGTGAAGCATCCATCCCCAAACACGTCGAAAGGAGAGCTCATCATGAGACAGTACCTCTGCACCTTTCTCCTGGCCGTCTGCGCGGCGACGGTCAACATCTCGATGCCGCTGCCTGCCCATGCGCAGAGCGAGGCGTCGGTGGCGCTGTCGATGCTGCCGGTCGCATCGGTGGTCGGCGCGGCATCGGTCACGGGGGCCGCGGTGAGCACAGTCGCGGCGGTGCCGGTGGCGCTGTCGATCGGAGGCGCCACCCTGACCGTGGTGGCGGTCGAAGCCTCCGTCGATGGCACCGTTTACGTGCTCGAACGTGTCTCGGATGGCGCCAGGGCGAGCGTGAAGGTGCTCGACCGTGCAGCACGGAGCGCGTCGGTCGCGATCGGAAGCGCGGTGACCGTCACGGTGATTGCAAGCGGCGTGGTCATCTCGGCCGCCGGCGAAGTGCTGGCCTTCGTGCCGAACGCGCTCGGCCGCGCGTTGCTCTACAACGAGAAGCTGTCATGACCCGGATACCCACGAACTTCGGTCCCTACGAGCGCGAATACCAGACCCGCGTCTCGCGCACGCGTCGCCTGCTGAAGGGCGCGGCGCAAGCGATCCTGACGGCGGCCGCGGTCATCCTGGCCGGCGTCTTCCTGTTTCCGCTCAACGCGCATGCCGGCCGGTCGTGCGAGGAGGGCAAGCCCACCGCGGCCACGATCGTGAAGGGCATGCAGCTCGCGGAGCGCACCTCGCAGCAGCTCGACGCGAGCGGCGCCAAGGTGGTGCTGCTGGCGCGCGCCGGACAGGACCTGAGCAGGTACGGCCTGCGCTACTCGCATCTGGGGCTCGCCTACAAGACGGCCGACGGCAACTGGCGCGTGGTGCACAAGCTCAACCAGTGCGGCACGGCGGTGGCCACCGTCTACCGGCAGGGCCTCGGCGAGTTCTTCCTCGACGATCTCTACCGCTACGAAGCCGCATGGATCGTCCCGACGCCGGTGGTGCAGGCGCAACTGCTGGCGGCGCTCAACGAGCCGCCGGCGCGCATCACGCGGCTGCACGCCGCGCCCTACAGCATCGTGAGCTACGCCTGGGGGCACAAGTACCAGCAGTCGAACCAATGGGTCATCGAGACCCTGGCCGGCGCCATGGAGCCCGGCACCATCGTCAACCGCGACCAGGCCCAGGCGTGGTTGCACTTCAAGGGCTACGAGCCCACGACGTTGCGCCTCGGACCGCTGACCCGACTTGGCGGTCGCGTGGGTTCGGCCAACGTCGCCTTCGACGATCATCCCAACGAAAAGCGCTTTTCCGATCGCATCGAGACGGTGACGGTGGATTCGGTATTCGCGTGGATGCCGAGGGCGGGTCTCGGGGCGGCGCCGGTCGTGCTCAAGCTCTAGACCAGAATCCGCAACATTCCAAAAGAAGGATCTTCATGAGCAAATCCCTGCGTCTGTCCGAAAAGTGGTTTCGTCGCGGCCTCTGGCTGGTGGCGGTGATCTTCGCAAGCTTCCTGATCGGACTGGGCAGCACCATCGTCGGCGATCTGCCGCGGGTCGAGCACCGGATCGAGCTGGACGATTTCATCGACCGTGCCGCCGCCGATCCGCTGCGCAACACCGTGCGCGACGCCGAGCGCGTCGAGCAGGAAGCCGTGCGCGACCGCGAGCAGGCGGATCTCAAACTGCTCGCCGCCCGACAGGCCAGCCGCGCCGCCCGGGAGACCTTCTCGAACTGGCTCGCGACACGCCATGCGACCGCGCAGCCGGACCAGGACACCGAGCTCATCGCCCGAACGAAGGCGCTCGATGCGCTCAAGCAGAAAGAGGACGAGGCCGAGCGGGCGGTCGGCGCACAACGCCAGATCGCACTGGACGCGCGCCAGTCGCGCCAGCGCGCCGCGGAACGGCTCGCGAAGCTGGAGGACGAGGCGCACACCCGGATGGATGCGGAAAACCGCCGTGTCGAGTTGCGGGTGTTCCTCTACCGCCTCGCGCTCACGCTGCCGCTGCTGGTGATCGCGGGCTGGCTCTTCGCGAAGAAGCGCAAGAGCACCTGGTGGCCTTTCGTCTGGGGCTTCATCTTCTTCGCGCTGTTCGCGTTCTTCGTCGAGCTCGTTCCGTACCTGCCGAGCTACGGCGGCTACGTGCGCTACGCGGTGGGCATCCTGATCACGGTGCTCGTGGGGCGCTATGCGATCGTCGCGCTCAACCGCTATCTCGAGCGCCAGAAGGCAGCGGAAGCACAGCCCGACACGGTGCGCCGCAACGAGCTGAGCTACGACACCGCGCTCGCCCGGCTCGCCAAGGGCGTATGCCCGGGCTGCGAGCGACCGGTGGACCTGAAGAACACCGAGATCGACTTCTGCCCGCACTGCGGCATCGGCCTCTTCGATCACTGCCACGCGTGCAAGACGCGCAAGAGTGCCTTCGCGCGCTTCTGCCACGCCTGCGGAACCGGCGCGATGGCGGCCGCGCCGCGCGATCCGTCGCTGCCTCAGGTCCAGCCCGCGTCCACCACGTAGTCCTGCGCGGTGCACATCTTCGAATCGTCGGCGGCAAGAAAGAGCGCCATGCTGGCGATGTCCTCGGCCATCACGCGGCCGGGCAGGCACTGGGCCGCATCGATCTCCGCATGCGACTCGGGCTTGACCCAGAGCTTGAGTTGCCGCTCGGTCATCACCCAACCGGGCACGAGCGAGTTGACGCGGATGTTCTGCTTGCCGAGATCGCGCGCCAGGGCCCGCGTGAGCCCGCGCGCGGCCGACTTGCACGCCTGGTAGACCGGGTAGCCGCGCCCCTTGATCATCCAGCTCACCGAGCCGAAGTTGATGATCGAGCCGCCGCCGGCCGCGCGCATGTCCTCGGCGACCGCCTGCGCCGCGAAGAACTGGTGCTTGAAGTTGATCGCGGTCATCCGGTCGAAGGCCTCGCTGGTGACGTCCTCCATGTTGTGCCGCTGGTCGTTCGCCGCATTGTTGAGCAGCACGCGGATGGGGCCGAATTGCGCGCGCACCGCGGCGATGGCGGCCTGCAGCGCGGCCACGTCCGTGACGTCGCACTGGACGAAGAGCGGCGCGTTCTCGCCGCCCAGCGCCGCAGCGAGCGCGCGGCCGGCGTCCACATCGATGTCGCAAAACCCCACACGGGCGCCTTGTGCGTGGAAAGCGCGCACCAGTGCCTCACCGATCCCCGTCGCGCCGCCGGAGATGAAGACGGTGCGGCCCTTCAGGGACGGATAGCGCGCCGAGGGCGCGGGAGAAGTCGAATCGGTCATGAAGGATGTCCCATGAAAGATCAGCCCGGGCGAAGAGCCGGGCTCGCGCAATTCTGACGCGCGGTTGTGCCATGTGCCACTCGTGTGAACGAGAATGCCGCGATCCCTGCGAACCGTGGTGCGATGCGATGAACGACAACGAGACAGAACGTGTTCGGCTCGAAGCAGGCGCGTTGCGCCTCGAACTGGCGCCGGCGGTCGGCGGCGCGGTCACCGCGCTTTACGACGTCGAGGACGGTGCCCGCTTCGACTGGCTTCGCCCCGCGACCGACGACGCACTGGCGCGGCGCGATCTCTTCGCGATGGCGAGCTTCGCGCTGCTGCCGTGGTGCAACCGCATCCGCGAGGGCCGTGCGAATTTCGGCGGCCGCGAGATCGCGATTCACGCGGGCCGTCCGGCCGGGCCGTCAGGCAGGCATCCGCTGCATGGCATCGGCTGGATGCGGCCATGGCGCGTCGCCGAGGCATCTCCGGCAGGGGCGTTGCTCGAGCTCGCCGTCGATGCCGACGCGCAGTGGCCGTGGCGATTCGAGGCTTCGCAAAGATTCGAGCTCGACCCGTCGGGCCTTCGCTGCACCGTCGCGCTGACCAATCGCGACACGGTGCCCATGCCCGCGGGGATCGGGCATCACCCTTACTTTCCGCATCGCACCGGCACGCGGCTGCAGACGACGACCGCTGCGATGTGGCGCGGCGATCCGGAAGTGATGCCCGTTGGCCTCGAACCCACTGCGGAAGTGGCCCGACTGCGCAATGGTGTGCGCTTGTCCGAGCTTGACCTGGACAACAACTTCACCGGCTGGGAGCACGCCGCGCGCATCGACTGGCCCGGTTCCGCGCGCGCGCTGATGCTGTCGGCCGACTCGCCACTCGACTTCTTCGTGCTGTATTGCCCGAGCGGCGCGGATCACTTCTGCGCCGAGCCGGTGAGCCAGTGCACCGACGCGATCAACCTTGCGGACCGCCATGGACCGCGTGAGGTGGGCGGCACCGTGTTGGCGCCGGGCTCAACCCTCTCGGGAACCTGGACCCTGCGCACGGTGCGCTAGGGCCTGTTCACACTACTTTCATAGTGCCCGTTGCCCCGCAAAAGGGGGTGACTGCAAGGCGCAAACCGCAGCCGGGCTGTCTGCCCGGCGAGGATTTGCAACGCCGCAGACGCCGCCTTTGCGGGGCAACCCTTCGGGCAAGGCAGCAAAAGGCCGCACTCGTCGTTGCGCGCCTTGTCCATGCATCAGCATGGACTGCGCCACGCGCCTAGATTGCGGCCTTTTGCTGCCTTGCGGGCACTATGAAAGTAGTGTGAACAGGCCCTAGACGCCGCGCGCGCGGTCTGCCCTGAACTGCGCGCGGAATTCGCCGAACCGCCCCGCATCGAGCGCCTCGCGGATCTCGCGCATCAGGTTCAGGTAGTAGTGCAGGTTGTGGATGGTGGTGAGCATCGGCCCGAGCATCTCGCCGCAGCGGTCCAGGTGATGCAGGTAGGCGCGGCTGAAGCCGTCGCGTCCGCCCTCGGTCCACGGCACGCCCGACGCGCCCGCGCAGGCATGGCAGGTGCAGCTCGGATCGATCGGCTGCGGATCGCTCTTGTGGCGCGCGTTGCGCATCTTGAGGTCGCCGTAGCGCGAGAAGAGCGTGCCGTTGCGCGCATTGCGCGTGGGCATCACGCAGTCGAACATGTCCACGCCCTGCGCCACGCCTTCGACGAGATCTTCCGGCGTGCCGACGCCCATCAGGTAGCGCGGCTTGTGCGTCGGCAGCTTGTGCGGTGTGTGCGCCATGATGCGCAACATCTCGTCCTTGGGCTCGCCCACGCTCACGCCGCCGATCGCGTAGCCGGGGAAGTCCATCTCGACCAGCTTCGCGAGCGATTCTTCGCGCAGGTTCTCGAACATGCCGCCCTGCACGATGCCGAAGAGCGCGTTGGGGTTTTCGAGCCGCGCGAATTCGTGCTGGCAGCGCAGCGCCCAGCGCAGGCTCAGTTCCATCGACTTGCGCGCCTCGGCCTCGGTCGTGATGTGGCCCTGCGTCTCGTACGGCGTGCATTCGTCGAACTGCATGACGATGTCGCTGTTGAGGATGGTCTGGATCTGCATCGAGACCTCGGGCGTGAGGAAGAGCTTGTCGCCGTTGACCGGCGACGCGAACTTCACGCCTTCCTCGCTGATCTTGCGCATCGCGCCGAGCGACCAGACCTGGAAGCCGCCCGAGTCCGTGAGGATGGGCTTGTTCCACTTCTCGAACTGGTGCAGGCCGCCGAAGCTCGACATGACGTCGAGGCCCGGACGCATCCATAGGTGGAAGGTGTTGCCGAGAATGATCTGCGCGCCCATCTCCTCGAGGCTGCGCGGCATCACGCCCTTGACGGTGCCGTAGGTGCCGACAGGCATGAAGATCGGCGTCTGCACCACGCCGTGGTTCAGCGTGAGCGTGCCGCGCCGCGCGTGGCTCGAAGGGTCGGTGGCGAGGAGTTCGAAGTTCAGCATGTCTTTCTCTCAAGCAGCATGGCATCGCCGTAGCTGAAGAAGCGGTAGCGCTCGCGGATCGCGTGGGCATAGAGCGCCATCACGTGCTCGTAGCCCGCGAGGGCGCTCACCAGCATCATGAGCGTGCTCTTGGGCAGATGGAAGTTGGTGATGAGCACGTCGACGTGCTCGAAGATGAAGCCGGGCGTGATGAAGATGCTCGTGTCGCCCGAGGCCTCGCCGCTCTTCGCCCACGATTCGAGCGTCCGCACGGTGGTCGTGCCGACCGCGACGATGCGGCCGCCGCGAGCCTTGGTCTCGGCGATGGCGCGCTGCGTGGCATCGGGCACCTCGTAACGCTCGGCGTGCATCGTGTGCTCGGCGATGTTCTCGGTCTTTACCGGCTGGAAGGTGCCGGCGCCGACGTGCAGCGTCACGTTCGCGCGCCGGATGCCGCGCGCTTCGAGTTCGGCCAGCAGGGCGTCGTCGAAGTGCAGCGCGGCGGTCGGCGCCGCGACCGCGCCGGGCACGCGCGCGAACACGGTTTGGTAGCGACTTTCGTCGTCTGCCGAATCGGTATGCGTGATGTAGGGCGGCAGCGGCACGTGGCCGCAGCGGGCCATCAGCATGTAGGGATCTTCGCCCGACGGACTCTCGAAACGGAAGCGGAAGAGGGCGCCGTCTTCATCGGGCCAGCGGCCGAGCAGCGTTGCGCTGAAGCCGCCGACCATCGCGAGCGTGGTGCCCACGTGCGGCTTCTTGCTGACTTTCATGTGCGCGACAACCTCGTTGCCTTGCAGTACACGCTCGACCAATAGTTCGAGCTTGCCGCCGGTGGGCTTTTCGCCGAAGAGGCGTGCCTTGACGACGCGAGTGTCGTTGAAGACCAGAAGGTCACCGGCCTTGAGCAGTGAAGGGAGGTCCTTGAAGATCCTGTCGACCGGCGTGTCGCCGGTGCCGTCGAGCAATCGGGAGGCGGTGCGTTCCGCCGCGGGATGTTGCGCCACCAGTTCAGGCGGCAGATGGAAATCGAAATCGGAAAGCGTGAAGTCGCGCATGGTGCTTGAGGGCCGGACGGGCCCGTGCCAAGAAGGCGAGGGTTGCGAAGAGGCGGGCAGAATTGTCCCATGCCTGCAGCTGCCAAGTCCCCGTTAAAGGAAAAGCCCGTACCTGAGCCAACGTCCGCACCCGGCACCGGCCTGAGTGCGGTGCAGCGCGCATTGCGCAAGCTGGGCCTGCTGCGGGACATCGATTTCGCGCTCTATCTGCCGATGCGCTACGAGGACGAGACGCGCATCGTCCCCCTCGCCGCGACGCGCGACGGCGAGATGGCGCAGATCGAGGCCGTGGTCACCGAAAGCGAAGTGGTCTATCGGCCGCGCCGGCAGTTGATCGTCACCGTCGACGACGGCAGCGACACCTGCCAGCTGCGCTTCTTCAATTTCTATCCGTCGCAGCAGAAGCAGCTCGCCGTGGGTGCGCGCGTGCGTGTGCGCGGCGAGGTCCGAGGCGGCTTCGTCGGGCGGCAGATGATGCACCCGGCCGTCAAGGCGGCAGGCACCGCATTGCCGGAGGCCTTGACGCCGGTCTATTCGACCATCGCGGGCCTGGCGCAGCCGGTGCTGCGCCGCGAAGTGCGTTCGGGGCTGGCGCGTGCGGTGCTCGACGAAACGCTGCCGCCCGGCGCCGCGCCGCACGGTACGTGGGACCTGCGCCGCGCGCTGAACTTCCTGCACTACCCCGCGCCGGATGTCGCGATTGCCACGCTGGAAGACCACAGCCATCCCGCGTGGCAGCGCCTGAAAGCCGACGAGCTGCTCGCTCAGCAACTGTCGCAACTTCAGGCCCGTCGTGCACGCTCGGCGCAACGTGCGCCGGTGCTCGAGGTGGATTCGACCGGCGGGAAGCTGCACAAGGATCTGCTCGGCGCGCTGCCGTTTGCGCTCACGGGGGCGCAGCAGCGTGTGGGCGAAGAGATCACGCGCGATCTCGCCCGCGAAGTCCCGATGCATCGATTGCTGCAGGGCGATGTCGGCTCGGGCAAGACCGTGGTCGCTGCGCTCGCCGCTGCGCGCTGCATCGATGCGGGCTTCCAGTGCGCGCTGATGGCGCCGACCGAGATCCTCGCGGCGCAGCATTTCGGCAAGCTGGTGAACTGGCTCGATCCGCTGCTCGCCGAGCGCGGTTTGCGCGTCGCATGGCTCACCGGCAGCCAGAAGAAGAAGGAACGTGACACGATGACCGCCGCCGTCGAGAGCGGCGAAGCGGCGCTCGTGGTCGGAACGCATGCGGTCATCTCCGAGAAGGTGCGCTTTCGCCATCTCGCGCTCGCGGTCATCGACGAGCAGCATCGCTTCGGCGTGGCGCAGCGCCTCGCGTTGCGCGGCAAGGCCGGCGGTGATTTCGAGCCGCATCTGCTGATGATGAGCGCCACCCCGATCCCGCGCACGCTGGCGATGAGCTACTACGCCGACCTCGACGTCTCGACACTCGACGAACTGCCCCCCGGTCGTACGCCGATCGTCACGAAGCTGGTGGCCGACCATCGCCGGGATGAAGTCGTCGACCGCATCCGCGCGCAACTCGCGCAGGGCCGGCAGGTCTACTGGGTCTGCCCGCTGATCGAGGAAAGCGAGGCCGTCGATCTGCGCAACGCCACCGAGACGCGCGATGAGTTGGCGGAAGCGCTCGGTGAGCAGGTGGGTGTCGGCCTGCTGCATTCGCGGATGCCGACTGCCGAGAAGCAGTCGGTGATGGAGGACTTCACGGCCAACCGGCTGCAGGTGCTGGTGAGCACGACCGTGATCGAAGTTGGCGTCGACGTGCCCAATGCCTCGCTGATGGTGATCGAACACGCCGAACGTTTCGGTCTCTCGCAGCTGCATCAGCTGCGCGGCCGCGTGGGCCGCGGCGCAGCGGCCTCCGCGTGCGTGCTTCTCTATTCGCCGAACGAGGGCGGCCGCGTCGGCGAAGCGGCCCGAGCCCGTCTGAAGGCCATGGCGGAAACCAGTGACGGCTTCGAGATCGCGAGGCGCGACCTGGAGATTCGCGGCCCGGGCGAATTCCTCGGCGCCCGCCAGTCCGGCGCCCCGCTGCTGCGCTTCGCCGACCTGACCAACGACGCCTTGCTCCTCGACTGGGCTCGCGAGCTTGCTCCGGCGATGCTTGACCGCCACCCGGAATTGGCAGCGCGCCATGTCGATCGCTGGCTGGGCAGCAAAGCCGAATACCTGAAGGCCTGACCTGCCAGGGCGAGCGATAATAGCCTTTAGCTATGACTTTGACTGAGCTCAAATACATCGTTGCGGTCGCGCGCGAGAGGCACTTCGGAAAGGCCGCCGAGGCCTGCTTCGTGTCGCAGCCGACCTTGTCCGTGGCGATCAAGAAGCTGGAGGACGAGCTCGAAGTCAAGCTGTTCGAGCGCAGCGCGGGCGAGGTCACCGTCACGCCGCTGGGCGAACAGATCGTCCAGCAGGCGCAGAGCGTGCTGGACCAGGCCGCGAGCATCAAGGAAATCGCCAAGCGCGGGAAGGACCCGCTGTCGGGGCCGCTGAACCTCGGGGTGATCTACACCATCGGCCCCTATCTGCTGCCCGACCTGGTGCGCCAGAACATCGCCCGCACGCCGCAGATGCCGCTGGTGCTGCAGGAGAACTTCACAGCCAGGCTGCTCGAGATGCTTCGTTCCGGCGAGATCGACTGCGCGATCATGGCCGAGCCGTTTCCCGACACCGGGCTCGCGATGGCGGCGCTCTACGACGAGCCGTTCATGGCCGCGGTGCCGGCGCATCATCCGCTGGCGGGCAAGGAATCGGTGACCTCGGATGAATTGAAGAAGGAGACGATGCTCCTCCTGGGCACCGGCCATTGCTTTCGCGACCATGTGCTGGAGGTCTGCCCGGAGTTCGCGCGCTTCTCCAGCAACGCGGAGGGCATCCGCAAGAGCTTTGAAGGCTCCTCGCTGGAAACCATCAAGCACATGGTGGCTTCGGGCATGGGCGTCACGCTGGTGCCGCGGCTGTCTGTGCCGGCCGATGCGCTCAAGCCCAGGTCGAAGAGCCGCAAGGAGCCGGAGCAGATCGTGCGTTATCTCCCGGTGCTCGACACGCAGGGCGGCGATCCGCCGACCCGGCGCGTGGTGCTGGCGTGGCGGCGCAGCTTTACGCGCTACGAGGCCATCGCCGCGCTGCGCAACGCCATCTATGCCTGCGAGCTGCCGGGGGTCAAGCGACTTTCCTGAAAGATGCGCCGTCGGCCTACGAATCGAAGGGCCGCCGCCCCCGATGCCTGCGCTAGAGTGCGGTGTTGCCGTCAACCCAACTGAAGAAAGAGCTCACTGCCATGGCCAAAGTCGCCAAGAAAGCCAAGTCGACCGCGAAGACGCCGGCCGGATCCGCCGGCAAGGTGCCCAAGAAGGGCGGCGTGGCGGTTGCGGTGGAGTCGGGCAGCCGCAATGCGCCGGTCATCAACATCGGCATCGAGCGCCAGGACCGCGCCGCCATCGCCGAAGGCCTCGCCCGCGTGCTGGCCGACACCTACACGCTCTACCTCACGACCCACAACTTCCACTGGAACGTGACCGGCCCGCATTTCAACTCGCTGCATGCGATGTTCATGGCGCAGTACACCGAGCTGTGGGCCTCGACCGACGTCATCGCCGAACGCATCCGCGCGCTGGGGCACTATGCGCCGGGCTCGTATGCCGAGTTCGGCAAGATCGCCACCGTGCCCGACGTTCCGCAGACGCCGCCCAAGGCCATGGAGATGGTGCGTATCCTGGTCAAGGGCCACGAGACCGTGTCGCGCATCGCGCGCGAGTTCATCCCCGTGGCCGAGGAGGCCGGTGACGATCCCACCGCCGACATGCTCACCGCACGCTGCACGGTGCACGACCAGACCGCGTGGATGCTGCGTTCGCTCCTCGAAGACTGAGGCTTTCGCCATGGCCGCCGCAGGTTCGATCCAACCTACGCCCGCGCCCCGCCGCGGGCGTTTTGCCCTCTACCTCGACCTGATCCGCTGGAACCGCCCGGCGGGCTGGTTGCTGTTGCTCTGGCCGACGCTGGGTGCGCTGTGGTTCGCCGCCGGCGGCTGGCCTGGCTGGCATCTGCTGGCGGTGTTCGTGATCGGCACGATCCTCATGCGCAGCGCGGGTTGCTGCGTGAACGACGTCGCCGATCGCGACTTCGACCGGCACGTCAAGCGGACCGCGAAGCGGCCGGTCACCAGCGGCGAGGTCTCGGTGCCCGAGGCGCTCACGGTGGGCGCCGTGCTGGCGCTTGCCGCTTTCGCGCTGGTCCTGACCACCAACCGCCTGACGGTCCTGATGTCGTTCGCAGCGCTTGCGGTGACGCTGATCTATCCCTTTGCCAAGCGTTTCGTTTCGGTGCCGCAGGCGGTGCTCGGCATTGCTTTCAGCTTCGGCATTCCGATGGCCTTTGCCGCTGTTCGCGACAGCTTGCCGCCGGCGGCGTGGTGGCTCCTGGCCGGCAATCTGTTCTGGGTGCTGGCCTATGACACCGAGTACGCGATGGTCGATCGCGACGATGACCTCAAGATCGGCATGAAGACATCGGCAATCACTTTCGGCCGTCTGGACGTGGCGATCGTCATGGCAAGCTATGCGATCTTCCTTGCGGTGTGGACGGCCATCGGCGTCGCCGCCGGGCTGGGCGCGGCGCTCTACGCGGGGATCGGCATCGCCGCGGCGCAGGCGCTGTGGCATTGGCGGCTGATCCACGACCGCACGCGCGAAGGCTGCTTCAAGGCGTTCCGGCTCAACCACTGGCTGGGCTTCGCCGTATTCGCCGGCATCGTTGCCGGCTACGCCTTGCGCTGAGGCGCGCTTCCGCTTCCTATTGCCCTGTTGCGCCCTGTTGCGCCGCCGGCCTCGTCAGGCCTTGCCGAACTCTTTGCCGAGTTCGGCCGCCCGTTGATGGGCCGCGCGGATCGCTGTCTTGAATTTCGCCTTCACATCGGCGCTTTCCATCGAGGTGATCGCCGCGTAGGTGGTGCCGCCCTTCGACGTCACGCGCTCGCGGAGGACGGCGGGCGGCTCGGTGGCATTCGCAGCCAGTGCGGACGCGCCTGTGAACGTGCCCACCGCGAGCTGATGCGCCTGTTCGGGCGTCAGACCCAATTCGATGCCAGCCTCGGTCATCGCCTCGATGAAATAGAACACATAGGCCGGGCCGGACCCCGAAACCGCCGTCACGACATCGAGCGATCCCTCGGCGTCGACCCACATCAGTTCGCCGGTTGCGCCGAGGACCTGGTCGATGAGCTTCCGGTCGTCGACGTCGACAGCCGCGCGCGCGAAGAGGCCGGTCATGCCCTGGCCGACCAGCGCCGGCGTATTCGGCATGGCCCGGACCACGCGCTCGGTGTCAAGCCAGTGCGCGATGCTGCCGGAGGGAATGCCGGCGGCCACGCTCAGGTGAAGCGCGTCGGGTGCCAGGCCGCGAACGGGCCGCGCAGCCTCGGCAAAACTCTGCGGCTTGACGGCCCAGACGATCACCTTGCACCGCGCCAGCGCAGGGCCCGCCGCGGGTTGGGCCGAGATGCCGAAATCGTTGGCGAGCCGGGCGCGCGCCTCGGCAAGAGGCTCGACGACCTCGATGCTCGCGGCGGGAACGTCCTGTTTGATCAGCCCGCCGATGATCGCGCTGGCCATGTTGCCGCCACCGATGAAGCCGATGGGGGGGAGGGGGATCGGTTCCCGCCGGGGCAGGAAGGTGACTGCGATATTCATGATCTATCCGGTGAATTCGAATGCCGCGAACTGGGTGATCTGCAGCGGATTGAAATTGTCGTCGCTCACGGCGACCAGCAAGCGATGGCCGTTCGGCAGGTCGGGCCCCCAGCACAGGCCCTCGGTGTTGTCGAGCCGCGACAGGCCGAACGTGGCGAAATCGGCCACGCCCGTCTTCGGCGCCGGCCTGTGATTGTCGGGCGTGAGCGCGTCGATGGCCAAGACATCGGAGCCGTGACGCGTATCGATCTCGTAGAGCCGCAGCGAATTGCCGGCGCCGGCCGCGTAGGAGCGCTCGAGCACCAGCATCCGGTCGGCGTCGATCATCAGGATCTCGCTGACGCCGTTGTCGGCATAGGTGCCCGGCAGCAGCGGGCGGCGCGGGATTGGGTCCGGCAGGTAAGCGATCTGGCGCACCGCCCTCCCGGTTGAAAGCTCGATCTGCGTGAACCGGCAGGGTCCGCCCGGCGCCGTGAACGAGGGGACCGGGCCGTCCTGGAACAGCGCGGCTTCCATCGCGAGCCACGCGTGGCGGCCGTCCGGCGTCAAGGCCAGGCCTTCGAGGCCCAGGTTCTCGCGCGGGCCGCGACGGCGACCGGTGGCCGCGTCGAACATGGCGGGGAGGGGGATCTGTCGCACGAGCGAGCCATCCCGCCGGGATTCATAGAGCGCCTGGCCGAAGCCGCGTTGCGGATCGCCCTCGCTGGTCCAGAGCAGCGTGTCGGTATCCGGGCGCCACCGGATCGCCTCCGGGTCTGGAACGGCGACCTCGGATTCGGCCTCGCGCCGTCGAGGCCAAGGTGCGCCGTCCGCCTGCCGCAGATAGGTGACCCCGACCGGCCGGGGCGGTTCGGCTTTCGCCGCGGGTGACCACCGCATCGTGTAGAAGCGCACTGGAGCGAAGTCTGATCGGTCATCGCTGAGAAGCAGGTACTCGCCTCTGCGTCGGTCGTAGTCGATTCCGGACAAGCCTCCGATGGTCGTTCCATCAAAGGAGAGGCGGTGCTGCAGCCGCGATTCGGCGACCAGGTGCAAGCGCTGCGACCCGTTGTTCGCCGCCGGCGGGGCCCCGCTTCTGCAGCCTGCCGCCGCGCACACCAGTGCCCCCGCGGCCCACAGGGCATGGCGGCGAGTGAGGCCGTGGAGGGGCGGATCGTGCACCGCCGGAAGTCTAAGAGATCACGGCCGGGCGCCATGGGGGTTGTTGACGCGAAACAGATCGTGTGCCACAATAGCCGGCTTCGCTTCAAAAAAAGGCGAAGCTTCTGCCCAGCGGAAGCGCATTGGAGTGGTTCCAGTGCGTGGACGACGGGCCCAAGACTGATCGTTTGGTTGCTTCGGGGTGGTCCGGGCGGCAAAGCGGTACAAGTTGGGAATATCACGAAATGATCCAAACTGAATCCCGGCTCGATGTGGCCGACAACACGGGCGCGAAATCCGTCCTGTGTATCAAGGTGCTCGGTGGCTCCAAGCGGCGCTATGCCAGCGTCGGCGACGTCATCAAGGTCTCCATCAAGGAAGCCGCTCCGCGTGGTCGCGTCAAGAAGGGCGAGATCTACAGCGCTGTGGTGGTTCGCACCGCCAAGGGCATCCGTCGCGCGGACGGTTCGCTCGTCAAGTTCGACGGCAACGCCGCTGTGTTGCTCAACGCCAAGCTGGAGCCGATCGGCACCCGCATCTTTGGACCGGTCACGCGCGAGCTGCGTACCGAGAAGTTCATGAAGATCGTGTCGCTGGCTCCCGAAGTTCTCTAAGGACAACAACGCCATGAACAAGATTCGCAAAGGCGACCAGGTCATCGTGTTGGCCGGGCGCGACAAGGGAAAGCGCGGCACCGTCACGCTGCGCGCAGACGACTCGCACCTCGTCATCGAGGGTATCAACCTCGTCAAGAAGCACACCAAGCCGAACCCTCTGAAGGGTACGACGGGTGGCATCGTTGAAAAGGCTATGCCGATTCACCAATCCAACGTGGCGATCTTCAATGCCGCGACCGGCAAGGCCGATCGCGTTGGCATCAAGGTCACGGACGGCAAGCGCGTGCGCGTCTTCAAGTCCAGCGGCGAAGAAATCAAGGCCGCCTAAGGGGTACTTACATGGCACGTCTCCAACAACACTATCGCGAAAAGATCGCGAAGGATCTGACTGAAAAGTTCGGCTACACCTCGCCGATGCAGATTCCGCGCCTGACCAAGATCACGCTCAACATGGGTGTGGGCGAAGCAGTCGCCGACAAGAAGGTGCTCGACAACGCTGTGGCCGATCTGACGAAGATCGCCGGCCAGAAGCCCGTGGTGACCAAGTCGAAGAAGGCAATCGCCGGCTTCAAGATTCGTGAGAACCAGCCGATCGGCTGCATGGTCACGCTGCGTGGCGTGCAGATGTATGAATTCCTCGATCGCTTCGTGACCGTGGCGCTGCCGCGCGTTCGCGACTTCCGCGGGATCTCCGGTCGAGCGTTCGATGGCCGTGGCAACTACAACATCGGCGTCAAGGAACAGATCATTTTCCCTGAAATCGAGTACGACAAGGTTGATGCCCTGCGCGGTCTCAACATCAGCATCACGACGACGGCCAAGACCGACGAAGAAGCCAAGGCGCTTCTCGCCGGCTTCCGTTTCCCGTTCAAGAACTGAGGTGGTTTGTGGCTAAAGTAGCTTTGATCGAGCGCGAGCTCAAGCGAGAAAAACTGGTCGCAAAGTACGCCGCCAAGCATGCGGAATTGAAGGCGATCGCCAACGACGCAAAGAAGAGCGACGAAGAGCGCGCAGCTGCCCGCCTGGCTCTGCAGAAGCTCCCGCGCAATGCGAACCCGACGCGCCAGCGCAACCGCTGCGAAATCACGGGTCGTCCGCGCGGCACCTTCCGTCAATTCGGTCTGGCGCGCGCCAAGATCCGCGAAATGGCTTTCAACGGCGACATCCCCGGTGTCACCAAGGCCAGCTGGTAAGCCAGGCAGGAGCAAACAACATGAGCATGAGTGATCCCATTGCCGACCTGCTGACGCGTATCCGCAACGCGCAGATGGTGGCGAAGCCCACCGTGTCGGTTCCGTCTTCCAAGGTGAAGGTTGCAATCGCACAAGTCCTGAAGGACGAGGGCTACATCGACGGCTTCAAGGTCAAGACCGAAGCCGGCAAGAGCGAGCTCGAAATCTCGCTGAAGTACTACGCTGGTCGCCCGGTCATCGAGCGCATCGAGCGCGTGAGCCGCCCCGGCCTGCGTGTCTACAAGGCCAGCGCCGCGATCCCGCAAGTCCAGAACGGCCTCGGCGTCGCCATCGTCACGACCCCGAAGGGCGTGATGACAGACCGCAAGGCTCGCGCCGCCGGTGTCGGTGGCGAAGTCCTGTGCTACGTCGCCTAACGAGACATCAAGGAGAAACTGAATGTCCCGCGTAGGAAAAATGCCGGTTGCCATCCCCGCAGGCGTGGATGTGTCGATCAAGGAAGACCAGATCAGCGTCAAGGGTTCGGGCGGCACGCTCAGCCTCGCACGCAATGCGCTGGTCAATGTCGTCAACAAGGACGGCAAGCTGAGCTTCGAGCCCGCCAACGATTCGCGTGAAGCCAACGCGATGAGCGGCACGGTTCGCCAGCTGGTGAACAACATGGTGGTCGGTGTGACCAAGGGCTTCGAGAAGAAGCTCAGCCTGATCGGCGTCGGTTACAAGGCTCAGGCGCAAGGCGCCAAGCTGAACCTGTCGGTCGGTTTTTCGCATCCGGTCAACAAAGACATGCCGCAAGGCATCACGGTGGCAACGCCCACCCCGACCGAAGTCGTGATCAAGGGTGCCGACCGCCAGCGCGTCGGCCAAGTGGCCGCCGAGATCCGCGCCATCCGTCCGCCCGAGCCCTATAAGGGCAAGGGTATCCGCTATGCGGACGAGAAGGTCGTGATCAAAGAGACCAAGAAGAAGTAAGGGGCAGCAAAATGATGTTGACCAAAAAAGCACAGCGTCTCCGCCGCTCGCGTCAGACCCGTATCCGCATTGCAACGCAAGGCGTGGCCCGTCTGACCGTGAACCGCACCAACCTGCACATCTACGCCACCGTCATCTCCGGCGACGGCTCGAAGGTGCTTGCAAGCGCCTCGACCGCAGAAGCCGAAGTGCGCGCCGTCCTGGGCGGCTCGGGCAAGGGTGGCAACACCGCTGCCGCGACCGCCATCGGCAAGCGCATCGCCGAAAAGGCGAAGGCCGCTGGTGTCGAGAAGGTTGCCTTCGATCGCGCAGGTTTCGCATACCACGGCCGCGTCAAGGCGCTGGCCGATGCGGCCCGCGAGGCCGGCCTGCAGTTCTAACCGGACACGAGATTCAAAATGGCAAAGATTCAGGCAAGAACGCAGAACGAAGGACCCGAGGACGGTCTGCGCGAGAAGATGATCGCGATCAACCGCGTCACCAAGGTGGTGAAGGGTGGTCGTATTCTGGGTTTCGCAGCGCTCACCGTGGTGGGTGATGGCGACGGTCGCGTCGGCATGGGCAAGGGCAAGTCGAAGGAAGTGCCCGCTGCCGTGCAGAAGGCAATGGAAGAAGCGCGTCGCAATCTGATGAAGATCTCGATCAAGAACGGCACGCTGCATCACCAGGTGACGGGTCACCACGGTGCTTCGTCGGTCGTGATGTATCCGGCCCCCAAGGGGACCGGCATCATCGCCGGCGGTCCGATGCGCGCCGTGTTCGAAGTCATGGGCATCACGGACATCGTGGCCAAGAGCCATGGTTCGTCGAACCCCTACAACATGGTTCGCGCGACGCTGGACGGTCTGCGCAATTCGACGACCGCTTCCGAAGTGGCTGCCAAGCGCGGCCTCACCGTTGAGCAACTCTTCGCCTAAACCGGGAGTTACGAAATGACGACGCAACAACAAACCGTCAAGGTGCAATTGGTCAAGAGCCCGATCGGCACCAAGCAATCGCATCGCGCCACCGTTCGTGGCCTGGGTCTGCGCAAGCTCAACAGCGTGAGCGAGCTGCAGGACACGCCCGCGGTCCGCGGCATGATCAACAAGATCAGTTATCTGGTCAAAGTGCTCTAAGCAGAGTCACTGAGAGAGACGCATATGGAACTCAATGGCATCAAGCCGGCAGCTGGCGCCAAGCACGCCAAGCGCCGCGTCGGCCGCGGCATCGGCTCCGGACTTGGCAAGACCGCGGGTCGCGGTCACAAGGGTCAGAAGTCGCGCGCGGGCGGTTTCCACAAGGTGGGCTTCGAAG
The DNA here is from genome assembly GCF_900107745.1 of Variovorax sp. YR216. GTDB lineage: Bacteria > Pseudomonadota > Gammaproteobacteria > Burkholderiales > Burkholderiaceae_C > Variovorax. The sequence continues at coordinate 158,926 of NZ_FNRO01000003.1, forward strand.
GCGGCCAGATGCCGCTGCAGCGCCGCCTGCCGAAGCGCGGCTTCAAGTCGCACCTGCTGAAGTTCAACGCCGAGGTGACGCTCGCCTCGCTGGAACAGCTGGGCCTGGCGGAAGTCGACGTGCTGGCTCTCAAGCAGGCCGGCCTGGTGGCTCAAATCGCCAAGGTCGTCAAGGTTGTGAAGTCGGGCGAGATCACCAAGGCCGTCAAGCTGACGGGCATTGGTGCGACGGCCGGTGCCAAGGCGGCGATCGAAGCCGCCGGTGGCAGCGTTGCCTGAACAAACGGACTGAAAGAAGTTCTTCGTGGCAACCAACGCGGCAACGCTCGCAAAAACTGGCAAGTTCGGTGACCTGCGTCGCCGTCTTGTCTTTTTGCTGCTCGCTCTCGTGGTCTATCGCGTCGGGGCTCACATCCCGGTGCCTGGCATCAACCCGGACCAACTGGCGCAGCTGTTCCAAGGTCAGCAGGGCGGCATCCTGAGCCTGTTCAACATGTTCTCGGGCGGCGCGCTGTCGCGCTTCACCGTGTTCGCGTTGGGCATCATGCCTTACATCTCCGCGTCGATCATCATGCAGTTGATGACCTACGTGATTCCGACCTTCGAGCAATTGAAGAAGGAAGGCGAGGCGGGCCGCCGCAAGATCACCCAGTACACCCGTTACGGGACACTGGCACTTGCGCTGTTCCAGTCGTTCAGCATTGCTGTTGCGCTCGAGTCCTCGCCGGGTCTGGTTCTGGCCCCGGGGTTTGGCTTCCGCCTTACCGCGATGATCAGCTTGACTGCTGGTTCGATGTTCCTGATGTGGCTCGGCGAGCAGATCACCGAACGAGGCCTGGGCAACGGGATCTCCATCCTGATCTTCGCGGGTATCGCTGCCGGCCTGCCGAATGCGATTGGTGGTTTGCTCGAGCTGGTTCGCACCGGCGCCATGAACGTGCTGGTGGCACTGTTCATCGTGGCTGTGGTTGTTCTGGTGACCTACTTCGTCGTGTTCGTCGAACGGGGTCAGCGCAAGATCCTCGTGAACTATGCGCGGCGTCAGGTGGGCAACAAGGTGTACGGCGGTCAATCGTCGCATCTGCCGCTCAAGCTGAACATGGCCGGTGTGATCCCGCCGATCTTCGCGTCGTCGATCATCCTGCTGCCGACCACCATCGTGGGTTGGTTCAGCACCGGTGAGAGCTCGCGCTGGATCCGGGATATTGCGAGCGCTTTGCATCCGGGGCAGCCGATCTACGTTCTGCTGTACGCCAGCGCGATCGTGTTCTTCTGCTTCTTCTACACGGCGCTGGTTTTCAACAGCCGCGAGACTGCAGACAACCTGAAGAAGAGTGGTGCGTTCATTCCGGGCATTCGTCCGGGTGACCAGACCGCGAGGTACATCGACAAGATCCTGGTCCGGCTGACGCTGGCCGGCGCGGTGTACATCACCTTCGTTTGCCTGCTGCCCGAGTTCCTGATCCTGAAGTACAACGTGCCGTTCTATTTTGGCGGCACCTCCTTGTTGATCATCGTGGTGGTCACGATGGACTTCATGGCCCAGGTGCAAAACTACATGATGTCTCAGCAATACGAGTCACTACTCAAGAAGGCGAACTTCAAGACCTCGTAGGTATGAGATGTCGAAGGACGATGTCATCCAGATGCAAGGCGAGGTTCTGGAGAACCTGCCGAACGCGACATTCAGGGTGAAGCTCGAAAGCGGGCAGATCGTTCTTGGTCATATTTCCGGAAAGATGCGGATGCACTACATCCGTATCCTTCCAGGTGACAAAGTCACCGTTGAGTTGACGCCCTACGACTTGAGCCGGGCGCGCATTGTGTTTCGGGCGAAATGAGTCGCCGGGTTGAAGAGTTTTAGGAGAATGAAATGAGAGTTTCGGCTTCGGTCAAAACCATTTGCCGTAATTGCAAGATCATCCGCCGCAAGGGTGTGGTGCGCGTGATCTGTTCCGACCCGCGCCACAAGCAGCGCCAGGGTTGATTGATAGAGTATTAGAGGACGCACATGGCACGTATTGCTGGCATCAACATTCCGCCGCACAAGCACGCTGAAATCGGCCTGACGGCTATTTTCGGCATCGGTCGCACGCGCGCTCGCAAGATCTGCGAAGCAAGCGGCATCGAATACTCGAAGAAGATCAAGGATCTGACCGACGCCGATCTCGAGAAGATCCGCGACCAGATCGCGCTCTTCACGATCGAAGGCGACCTGCGCCGCGAAACGACGATGAACATCAAGCGTTTGATCGACATCGGCTGCTACCGCGGTTTCCGTCATCGTCGCGGCCTGCCGATGCGCGGCCAGCGTACGCGCACCAACGCCCGTACTCGCAAGGGTCCGCGCAAGGCTGCGCAGTCCCTGAAGAAATAAGGATAGACCAGCATGGCTAAAGCTCCTGCCAACAACGCCGCACAACGCGTTCGCAAGAAGGTTCGCAAGAACGTCGCGGACGGTATCGCGCACGTGCACGCTTCGTTCAACAACACGATCATCACGATCACGGACCGCCAGGGCAACGCCCTGTCGTGGGCTTCGTCGGGTGGTCAGGGCTTCAAGGGTTCGCGCAAGTCGACGCCGTTCGCTGCGCAGGTGGCCTCTGAAGTCGCCGGCCGCGCTGCGGTCGAGCAAGGCATCAAGAACCTCGATGTCGAGATCAAGGGTCCTGGCCCGGGTCGCGAATCGTCGGTGCGCGCGCTGGCCGCGCTCGGCATCCGGATCAACTCCATTGCCGACGTGACCCCGGTGCCGCACAACGGCTGCCGTCCGCAGAAGCGTCGTCGCATCTGAGGCGATGACGTCCGGCGCAGACCGCTTCACGGCGGCTGCGCATTTTGTTTTTTAACAAGCCCACCGCCGTCGGCCCACGCCGATGGCTCCCGCAGTCCGCTGCGGCAGATGAACAAAGGAAGATCAAGTGGCACGCTACCTCGGCCCCAAGGCCAAACTTTCCCGCCGCGAAGGCACCGACCTGTTCCTGAAGAGCGCCCGTCGTTCGATCCAGGACAAGGCCAAGTTCGACTCCAAGCCCGGTCAACATGGCCGCACTTCGGGTCAGCGCACCTCGGACTTCGGTCTGCAACTGCGCGAAAAGCAGAAGGTCAAGCGCATGTACGGCGTGCTCGAAAAGCAGTTCCGCCGCTACTTCGAAGAAGCTGACCGCCGCCGTGGCAACACGGGTGCCAACCTGCTGTTCATTCTCGAATCGCGCCTGGACAACGTCGTCTATCGCATGGGTTTCGGCTCGACGCGCGCGGAAGCCCGCCAGCTCGTGTCGCACAAGGCGATCACGGTCAATGGCCAGTCGGTCAACATCCCGTCGTACCTGGTCAAGACCGGCGACGTCATCGCTGTCCGCGAGAAGTCGAAGAAGCAGAACCGCATCGTCGAAGCACTGCAGTTGGCTCAGCAAGTCGGCATCCCGGCTTGGGTCGAAGTGAATGCCGACAAGGCCGAAGGCACGTTCAAGAAGGTGCCCGATCGCGACGAATTCGCCTCGGACATCAACGAGTCCCTGATCGTCGAACTGTATTCGCGCTAAACAGACGATAACGAGCCGCCTCGCGGCTCGAACTTGTATTTTTGTTCTCGCCGGGAGGCATTCCCGTCGAGGACTTCACCAGCCTTACCGGTGTAACGAGCCGGGGGTATTGAGAGGAAGTCTGCATGCAAACCACCCTGCTGAAACCCAAGACCATCCAGGTCGAGCAACTCGCGCCCAATCGCGCGAAGGTCACGCTCGAGCCGTTCGAGCGCGGCTACGGCCATACGCTCGGCAACGCGCTGCGCCGCGTTCTGCTGTCTTCGATGGTTGGCTATTCGGCGACGGAAGTCACCATCGCAGGCGTGTTGCACGAGTACTCGTCCATCGATGGCGTGCAGGAAGATGTGGTCAACATCCTCCTGAACCTCAAGGGCGTGGTGTTCAAGCTGCACAACCGCGATGAAGTTACGTTGAGCCTGCGCAAGGATGGCGAAGGTGCCGTCACCGCGTCGGACATCCAGACGCCGCACGACGTCGAGATCATCAATCCCGATCACGTGATCGCCCACCTGTCGCAGGGCGGCAAGCTCGACATGCAGATCAAGGTCGAGAAGGGCCGCGGCTACGTGCCGGGCACGATGCGCCGCTATGCGGACGAGCCGACCAAGTCGATCGGCCGCATCGTTCTCGATGCGTCGTTCTCGCCGGTCAAGCGCGTGAGCTACACCGTCGAAAGCGCCCGTGTGGAACAGCGTACCGACCTCGACAAGCTGCTGGTTGAAATCGAAACCAACGGCGCGATCACCGCCGAAGACGCGGTCCGTGCGTCGGCCAAGATCCTGGTTGAGCAACTGGCTGTGTTCGCGCAACTCGAAGGCGGCGAGCTCGCTGCGTTCGACGCTCCCGCACCGCGCAGCGCCCAGCAGTTCGATCCGATCCTGCTGCGCCCGGTCGACGAGCTCGAACTCACGGTCCGTTCGGCGAACTGCCTGAAGGCGGAAAATATCTACTACATCGGTGACCTGATCCAGCGCACCGAGAACGAGCTGCTCAAGACCCCGAACCTGGGTCGCAAGTCGCTCAACGAAATCAAGGAAGTGCTTGCCTCGCGCGGCCTGACCTTGGGCATGAAGCTCGAAAGCTGGCCGCCGGCTGGCTTGGACAAGCGTTGATCTTTTGAATTCGGCCCATCTGGGCCTGTGCACCGGGCAGTACCTGACACGGCTGCCTGTTTTTATAAAGTAAAGGAAAGCACCATGCGTCACGGACACGGACTCCGCAAACTCAACCGCACCAGCTCGCACCGCCTTGCGATGCTGCAGAACATGATGAATTCGCTCATCGAGCACGAAGTCATCAAGACCACGGTCCCCAAGGCCAAGGAACTGCGCCGCGTCATCGAGCCGATGATCACGCTGGCCAAGAAGCCGACGGTCGCCAACAAGCGCCTCGCCTTCGATCGCCTGCGCAGCCGCGACAGCGTCGTGAAGCTCTTCGGTGAACTCGGCCCGCGTTACCAGGCTCGTCCTGGTGGCTACACCCGCATTCTGAAGATGGGTTTCCGCGTGGGCGACAACGCGCCCATGGCCCTGGTCGAGCTGGTCGATCGCCCTGAAGTTTCTGAGGCTGCCGACGAGCAAGCCGCTGCGGAATAGGCTATAATTTAAATCTGCCGCGCGATGGAGCAGCCTGGTAGCTCGTTGGGCTCATAACCCAAAGGTCGCAAGTTCAAATCTTGCTCGCGCAACCAAATTTCTGGCGATTCAAAAGATCGCCAGTCAAAAAGAAAAGCCCACTTCGGTGGGCTTTTTCTTTTTCGCGATCCGACGCGATCGCCGTATCCCTCAACTCTGAAACACCGCGGAACCGGCTTCGCCGGCCTGCCGGTGTTGCCCCCTGAAAGGGGGTGGAGAGCGACACGAAGTGCGCGAGCCTGGGGGTTAGTCTGGAACGACCGCCGTGACCTCGATCTCGACCTTCGCGCGGGATTCGACCAGCGCCGCCACCTGCACGCACGTCATCGCAGGAAAGTTGCGGCCCATCGCATCGCGGTACACCGGCCCGAGTTCACCCAGACGCCTGTTGTACTCGTCGCGGTCGGTCACGTACCAGGTCATGCGCACCATGTGCTCGGGCCCGGCGCCAGCCTCGCGCAAGACTTCGACGATGTTTCGCAGGGCCAGGCCCGTCTGCTCGATGAAGTCGTCGGATTCGAATTGCTGCTGTGCATTCCAGCCGATTTGTCCGCCGACGAAGACCATGGTGCCGCGTGCGGCCACGCCGTTCGCGTAGCCCTTCGGAGGAGCCCAGCCTGGGGGTTGGAGAAATTTGATCATGGGAGTTGCCTCAGTTTGAATCGTTGGAGTTTTCCGGTTTCGGTGCGCGGCAGGTTCGCCACGAACTCGACTTCACGGGGATATTTGAAAGGGGCGATGGTTGCCTTCACGTGGTCCTGCAGCGCCTTGACCAGCGCGGCATCGCCGGTGTGCCCCGGCTTGAGTACGCAGAACGCCTTGACGATCATCCCGCGCTCCTCGTCCGGCTTGCCGATGACGCCACATTCCGCCACCGCTGGGTGCTTGAGCAGCGCGTCTTCGACTTCGGGGCCGCCAACGTTGTATCCGGCGGTGACGATCATGTCGTCAGCGCGCGACTGATAGAAGAAGTAGCCGTCTTCGTCCTCGACGAAGGCGTCTCCGGGATAGTTCCAGCCGTTTCTGACGTAGTGGGTCTGGCGCGGATCGTCCAGATAGCGGCAACCCACCGGCCCGATGATGGCCAGTTTGCCGACCGTGCCACGCGGCACCTCGTTGCCTTCGTCGTCGACGATCCTGGCGCTGAATCCAGGCACGGCCTTGCCGACCGCGCCTCGGCGCACGTCGTCGCCCGCCGCAGAGATGTAGATGTGAAACACCTCGGTGCCGCCAATGCCGTCGAGCATCTCGATGCCAGTCGCTTGCTTCCACATCTGCCGCGTCGCGTCGGGAAGTGCTTCGCCGGCGCTGACGCTGATGCGAAGACTCGGCACGCCGTGCTGCTTCGCAAAGGCGGCCATCTGGCGATAGAAGGTCGGCGCCGTGTAGCAGATCGTGGCGCCGACATTGCGGATGACCTGCACCATCGTCTCGGGCGTATACGGGCCATCGTGGAAGTAGACCGACGCGCCTGCCCACATCGGGAAGATCAGGAGGCCGCCCAGCCCGAAGGTGAAGGCCAGCGGCGGCGAGCCGATCACGATGTCCTCGCTGCGCGCCTTCAGGATATGGCGCGGCCATGTCTGGCACATCGCGAGCACATCGCGGTGCGTGGTGACCGGCGCCTTCGGCTTGCCCGTCGTGCCCGAAGTGAAAGCCAGCAGCGCGACGTCGTCCGCGGACGTGGGGCATGCCTTGAACACACCGCTCTTCGTTGCAGCCCGTGCCGACAACGAGTCCGGCGCGTCCGGCTGATTGAACGCGATGATCGTCTTGAGAACAGGATGCGCCTGCTGCGCCGTCTGCAGCTCATCCAGCAGCTTGCCGTCGCACAGCGCGGCCGAAGGCTGCGACTTCTCCAGGATCTCGCCCAACTCCTTGGCCCGGAGCAGCGGCATGGTCGCGACCGCGATCATCCCGGCCTTGACCACCGCGAGCCACCCCAGGGCCATCGGGATCGAATTCCCGCCGCGCAGCAGCACGCGATTGCCGGGCACCAGCCCCAGGTCCTCGGTCAGCACCTGCGCGATCCGGTTGACCTCGATGGCGGCCTCGGCATACGTCAGCGTTCGCCCCGGCGAGCGCAACATCGGCTTGTCCGCGAAACCCTTGTCGGCCGCCTTGTCGAGCAACTCCTCGACCAGATTCAACCGATCAGGCAGTCGAAGCTCGGGCAGGTCGTACCGGAAGATCGGCAGTTGATCGGCTGGCGGCAGCCGGTCATGCACGAAGCGGTCGATTTGCGCACTTGCAGTCATTGGGTCCTCAGTACGGATTTGCCGATGATGAGTTGCTGAACCTCCGTCGCGCCTTCGTAGATGCGCAGCGAACGGATGTCGCGATACAGGCTTTCGACCTTGGTGCCCACCTTGACGCCCAGGCCGCCATGCATCTGCAGCGCCATGTCGATCACCCGGCTGGCGTTCTCGGTGGCAGTCATCTTCGCCATGGCGGCGGCGGCGGTCAGGTCGCCGACGGCCGGCTCGCCTCGACGCTCGCTGTCGTCGCGCATCCATGCGGCGCGATACGTCAGGAGCGCGCCGGCGTCGATCAGCGCCGCCATCTCGCCGAGCTTGGCTTGGGTGAGCTGGAAGTCGGCCAGCGTCTGACCGAACATCTTCCGTTTCTGTGCGTGCTGCACGCCTTCCGTCAACGCGCGCCTTCCCATGCCCAGCGCGGCGCCGGCGACCGAGGCGCGGAAGATGTCCAGCGTGCGCATGGCCAGCTTGAAGCCGCCGTTCAGTTCGCCGAGCTGCGCGCTGCGCGGAACCACGCAGCCGTCAAAGCGCAGCGTGGCGAGCGGGTGCGGCGCCATCACGTCGATGTGCGACGAAGTGTCCAGGCCCGGCGTCTTCGCATCGACGATGAAGGCGGTAATGCCACGGGAACCGGCGGTCGGGTCGGTCTTGGCGAACACGCAGTAGAAGTCCGCGAGCCCGCCGTTGCTGATCCAGGTCTTCTCGCCGCTCAGGCGCCAGCCATCGGCGGTGGGCTCGGCGCGCATCGCCATGGCGCCGACGTCCGAGCCGGCGTCCGGTTCGCTCAGCGCAAAGGCTGCGATCTTGTCGCCGCGACCCACCGGCGCCAGATAGTTCGCATGCTGCTCGGCGGTGCCCGCGAGCGTGATCGCGCCGCTGCCGAGACCCTGCATCGCGAAGGCGAAATCGGCGAGCGGCGAGTGGAACGCCAGCGTCTCGCGCAGCAGCACCAGCGCACGCGAATCGAGCCGGGGAAGCGCGCCGCCCGATGCGGCCGGCACGCAGTAGCGCAGCCAGCCGGCGTCGCCGAGGCGGCGCACCCAATCGCGGCAGGCGGCGCGATCGTCGCGCTCGTCCACCGACTGTGCGCGCGCCCATGGCAGCAGGTCGCGTGCGAGCGCGCGATGCGCTTCGTCGAAGAACGGGAGCGCCAGATGGGTCGTCGAGGGATCGACAGCAGATGCGGCCATGGATCAGTCCCCCTCGAAGACGGGCTTGCGCTTGGCCGCGAAGGCCTCGAACGCGCGCTTGAAGTCCTCGGTCTGCATGCAGATGGCTTGCGCCTGCGCTTCGGCCTCGATGGCCTGGTCGATGGTCATGGCCCATTCCTGCGACAGCATCGTCTTCGTCATCCCGTGCGCGAACGTCGGACCCTGCGCGAGCTCGCGCGCCATCGCGGTCGCGGCGTCGAGCAGGCTATCGCCTTCGTGCAGCGCATTGAAGAAGCCCCATGCCAGGCCTTCTTGGGCATTCATCGCGCGGCCGGTGAAGAGCAGTTCGGACGCGCGGCCCTGGCCGATCACGCGCGGCAGCAGCGCGCAGGCACCCATGTCGGCACCCGCCAGACCGACGCGCGTGAACAGGAAGGCGGTCTTCGTCGAAGGCGAGCCATAGCGGATGTCGCAAGCCAGTGCGATCATCGCGCCCGCGCCCGCGCAAACACCGTCGATCGCACCGACGATCGGCTGCGGGCAATGGCGGATGGCCTTCACCAGATCGCCGGTCATGCGCGTGAACTCCAGCAGCTCCGGCATCTGCATTCTGGTCAGCGGGCCGATGATCTCGTGCACGTCGCCGCCCGAGCAGAAGTTGCCGCCCGCGCCGGTCACGACGATCGACTTCACGTCGGTGGCGAAGTACAGCGCGCGGAACAGGTTGCGCAGCTCGGCATACGAATCGAAGGTCAGCGGATTCTTGCGCTCGGGCCGGTTGAGCGTGACCGTGCCGACGCCGTCCTTGAACGACCAGGAGAAATGGGTGGCCTCATAGCCCGCCTTCGGATCGAACTGGGCGCGCATGGGATTGTCCGCGCCGATGTAGTGCTTCATAGAGCCTCCGCCAATTGTTGATGTGAGTGCTGCTTGACCTTGCCGAGCAGCTTGTGAAGTTGCGCGATCTCCTTCGCGTTCAGCGCGGAGAACGCTTCGCAGATCCATGCCTCATGCTGCTGCGCCATGTCGTTGAAGAGCTTGCGTCCGCGCGACGTGAGGCGCACGCGCCAGGCGCGGCGGTCGCCTTCGACGTCGACCCGCTCCACGAGGCCTTCGGACACGAGCTGGTCGGTGATGCCCGTGACGTTGCCGCCGGTGACCATCATGCGGCGCGAGAGCTCGTTCATCTTCAGCCCCTCGGGCGCGCGCTCGAGCTGCGACATGAGATCGAAGCGCGGCAGCGTCGTCGCGAACTGCTCGCGCAGCTCATTGCGGACCTGCTTCTCGATGAGCTGGGTGCAGGTCAGCAGGCGCAGCCAGAGGCGCAGCTCCTCCGGATGCTCGCTGTGGGCGCGGGCTTCGAGGTCCATCAGTGGTTCTCTTCGGCCGCCGGGCGTTGGCCTGCTGCCATTGCGGCCGCCAGTTGCTGCTGCTTCGCGATCTCGCGGTACATCTGGTCGCGCCCGCTCAGGTACTGCTTCGGCCAGTCGACGTCGCGGTTCTGCAGCTTCGCGGTCTCGTGCAGCGTCCAGGCCGGGTCCGCGAGATGCGGCCGCGCCAGGGCGCACAGGTCGGCCCGGCCCGCGGCGATGATGCTGTTGGCCTGGTCGGCGTCGGTGATCGCGCCGACCGCGATGGTGGAGATGCCGACTTCGTTGCGGATGCGGTCCGCGAACGGCGTCTGGTACATGCGGCCGTACACCGGCTTGGCGGCGCGCGTGGTCTGCCCCGAAGACACGTCGATGAAGTCCGCGCCGGCTTCCTTGAAGGCGCGCGCCATCTCGACCGCGTCGTCGGCGGTGTTGCCGCCCGGCGCCCAATCGTGCGCCGAGATCCGCACGCTCATCGGACGCTCTTGCGGCCAGGCGGCGCGCATCGCCCGGAACACTTCGAGCGGATAGCGCAGGCGGTTCTCGAGGCTGCCGCCGTACTCGTCCGTGCGCAGATTCGTCAGCGGGCTCAGGAAGGACGAGAGCAGGTAGCCGTGCGCGCAGTGCAGCTCGAGCCAGTCGAATCCCGCTTCAGCGGCGCGCTTCGTCGAGGCGACGAACTGGTCGCGCATCTGCTCCATGTCGGCGCGGGTCATCTGCGCCGGCGTCTGGTTCTGCTCGCCGTAGGGCAGGGCGCTGGCGGAGAGCAACGGCCAGTTGCCCTGCGGCAGCGGCTCGTCGGTGCCTTCCCAGCCGACCTGCGTCGAGCCCTTCGGCCCGCTGTGGCCGAGCTGCATCGCAATCTTCGCGGTCGACTGCGCATGCACGAAATCGACGATGCGCTTGAAGGCGGCCTGCTGCGCATCGTTGTAGAGCCCCGTGCACCCCGGGGTGATGCGGCCTTCGGGTGTCGGGCTGGTCATCTCGACGAAGACCATGCCGGCGCCGCCGAGAGCGCGCGCGCCGAGGTGCACCAGCAGGAAGTCCTGCGGCACGCCGTCGACCGCACTGTAGGTCGCCATCGGCGAGACCACGATGCGGTTCTTGAGCGTGAGCCCGCGCACCGTGAGCGGCATCAGCATCGGCGGCAGCGACTTGCCGCCGGCGAGCCATTGCTCGTAGCCGTTGAGCCAGGTCGCATCGCGCAGGCGCAGGTTCTCGTGGCTGATGCGCTGCGAGCGGGTGAGCAGCGAGTAGGCAAACTGCTCGATCTCCATGCCGGTGTAGCGGTCGACGTTCTCGAACCATTCGGTCGAGTTGCGCGCCGCGTTCTGGATCTTGAGGACTTCGACGCTGCGGCGCGCCTCGTAGGCGGTCAACACCTCGTCGATGGCGTGCCCGGTCCCGAACTCGTTCGCGAGGTCGATCGCGTCTTCCAGCGCCAGCTTGGTGCCGGAGCCGATCGAGAAGTGCGCGGTGTGCGCTGCATCGCCCATGAGCACGACGGGCACTTTGCGGCCGTTCACGTCGATGCGATGCGTCCAGTTCTTGCAGATGACGCGCGGGAAGCGGATCCAGTTGGCCGAACCGCGCAGATGCGTCGCGTTGCTGATGAGCGGGTGTCCGCCGAGGTACTTCGCGAACATCTTCTCGCAGAAGGCGATCGCCTCCGGCTGCTCCATCTGGTCGAGGCCGTGAGCCTTCCAGACTTCCTCGGGCGTCTCGACGATGAAAGTGGAGGTGTCGTTGTCGAACTGGTAGGCGTGCGCCTGGAACCAGCCGTGCTCCGTCTCTTCGAACGCGAAGGTGAAGGCATCGAAAGTCTGGTGCGTCCCGAGCCAGACGAAGCGGCACTGGCGCAGGTCGATGTCGGGGTCGAACACATCCGCGTAGCGCTGGCGGATGCGGCTGTTGAGGCCATCGCTCGCGATCACCAGATCGGCGTTGTATTGCGCGGCCAGCGCCTGGTCGTCCGTGACGTCGGTCTCGAACACCAGCTTGACGCCGAGCGCGAGGCAGCGCTCCTGCAGGATGTTCAAGAGGCGCTTGCGGCCGATGCCGCAGAAGCCATGTCCGCCCGAGCGCACCTGGCGGCCCTTGAAGAACACCTGGATGTCGTCCCAGTGATGGAACTCGCCACCGATGAGCTTCGCCGTGTCCGAATCGGCTGCGGCCAGGTTGTCGAGCGTCTGGTCGCTGAGCACGACACCCCAGCCGAAGGTGTCGAAGGGGCGGTTGCGCTCGACCACGGTGATGTCGAGGGCCGGCTGCCGGGCTTTCATCAACAGCGCGAAATACAGGCCGGCGGGACCGCCGCCAATGCACAACACGCGGTGAAGGTTCGGGGTTGAGCTATTCATGGATAAATAGTTTAGACATAAACGATCTGGTGTCAACCCACGTCGCCACCGGGTTTGCCCGAGGACCCCAGTTGACGCGGCCGCGTGCGCTCGCAAGAATCAGTAACATGCAAAGCCTGTTGCCGAAGATCGAGTCCCAGCTTTCCACGCTGCCCGTTCCCATCACGCTGCAATTGCCTGACGGCCGGCAGGTCGCCAAGCCCGGTTCCCGGATCACCCTGGCATTTACCGAGTGGTCCGCCCTCGCCAAGCTCGCGACCCGGCAGGTCGGCGCCATCGGCGAGGCCTATGTCGAAGGCCGCGTCCAGATCGAGGGCGCGATGCGCGATCTCATCGACGCCACCGTCAGCCTGCTGCCCGGCAATCCGGCCGAGACCAACACCTCCTGGTGGAGCCGCCTGCAGCGCCGCGCCAAATCGCGTGGCTCGCATTCGCTCGGGAAGGACGCCCGGCAGATCGAGTTCCACTACGACGTCTCGGACGACTTCTACGCGCTGTGGCTCGACCAGCGCCGCGTGTACTCCTGCGCCTACTTTCGTGACGCAGACATGACACTCGGCGAGGCGCAGGAAGCCAAGCTCGATCACATCTGCCGCAAGCTGACGCTCCGGCCCGGGGATCGCTTCCTCGACATCGGCTCAGGCTGGGGCGCGCTCCTGATGTGGGCGGCCGAGCACTACGGCGTGGACGCGACCGGCATCACGCTGTCGAAGAACCAGCATGCGCACGTGCAGCGGCTGATCGAGGAAAAGGGCCTCCAGGGCCGCGTGCGCGTGGAGTTGCGCGACTACCGCGAGCTCGACCCCGCCAAGCCTTTCGACAAGATCTCGTCGGTCGGCATGTTCGAGCACGTCGGCGCGGCCAACATGCCGGTGTATTTCCGCAAGATCCATTCGCTGCTCGTGCCGGGGGGGCTGGTGCTCAACCACGGCATCACGTCGGGCCAGCTCGACTACACGCAACTCGGCGCCGGCATGGGCGACTTCATCGAGAAGTACATCTTCCCGGGTGGCGAACTGCTCCACGTGACGCATGTGCTGCGCGAGACGGCGGCGGCAGGGCTGGAGATGGTCGATACCGAGAACCTGCGCCCGCACTATGCGCGCACACTGTGGGCATGGTCGGACGCGCTCGAATCACAGCTCGACAGGGCGCGCGAAGTGCTCCGGGGCAGCGGCGGCCCGCAGGGCGAGAACGCCGAGCGTGTCCTGCGCGCGTACCGGTTGTACCTGGCGGGTTCGGCGATGAGTTTCGAGCAGGGCTGGATTGCGCTGCACCAGATGCTTTCGACCAAGCCGGATGGCAAGGTCGACGATGGCACGATCCGCGGGGCGCAGTCGCGGTACCCGTTTGTCCGCGATTACATCTACAAGTAAGAGAGAGAGGCACCATGCTGTATCGATTCAACTCCCGTGCGACGCCACCCTTCGTGATGCTCGAAGTGCATGCGCGCCAGATGTTCGACATCATCGGCAAGGCGCCTGCACCCAAGGGCGTCATCACCGTCGAGCAGATGCCTGCGGCCATCGCGGCGCTCGAAACCGCCATGCAGCGCGAGGCGACCAATGTCCACAACGACGACGACTACGCGGTCGAAGGGCATGACAACGAAGCCGAGAAGCACCACATCGGCATCCGGCAGCGCGGCGCACCGTTGCTGCACATGCTGAAGGATTCCCTCGCCGACAAAAAGGACGTGACCTGGGAGGTTTAGCTCGCGCCCAGGCTCGCGCACTTCGTGTCGCTCTCCACCCCCGACCGGGGGCAACACCAGCGGCCCGGCGGAGCCGGTTCCGCGGTGCTTCTGGCTCTTGCTAGTCCACCTTCGCGCCGGAAGCTTTCACGACTTTTGCCCACTTTTCGTGCTCGCTCTCGATGAGCTTGGCGAATTCGGCGGGCGTGTTGCCGCTCGGGATCGCGCCCTGGGCTTCCATCTTTTCCTTGATCGCGGGGGTCGACAGCGACTTGGCGACTTCGTGCTGGATGCGGTTGATGATGTCGGGGGACGTACCGGCGGGCGCGAGCAGCCCGAACCATGAACTGGCCTCGTAGCCCTTGAGCAGCGGACCGCCGGCCTCTTCGACGGTCGGCACGTCGGGCAAGGCCGGCGAGCGCTTCGCGCTGGTCACGGCCAGCGCCTTGAGTTTGCCGCCCTTGATCTGCTGCATCGACGAGGGCAGGTTGTCGAACATCACGTCCGCATTGCCGCCCACCATGTCCATGAGCGCCGGACCGGAGCCCCGGTACGGGATGTGCGTCATGTAGCTGCCGGTCATGCTCTTGAACAGCTCGCCCGCAAGATGGATCGAGGTGCCGCTGCCGCTCGACGCCATGTTGAGCTTGCCGGGATTGGCCTTGGCGTACTTCACGAAATCGGCCACGTTGTTGATACCCAGCGCCTTCGCCTTGTCGACGTTCATCTCCATCACGTTCGGCACCGCGGCGACGAGCGTGATCGGCGCGAAGTCCTTGATCGGGTCGTACGGCAGCTTGGGGTAGAGCGCACGGTTGATGCCGTGGGTGCCCACCGTGCCCATGAGCAGGGTGTAGCCGTCGTTCGGCGACCTTGCGACGATCTCCGCGCCCACGTTGCCGCCGGCGCCCGCGCGGTTGTCGACGATGAACTGCTGGCCGAAGGCCTTCGAGAGCTCCGGCGCGACCGCGCGCGCGAGGATGTCGGTGGTGCCGCCGGGTGCGAACGGCACCACGATGCGCACCGGCTTGGTCGGCCAGCTCGACTGCGCGGCGGCCGAACCTGCGACAACGGTCAATGCGGCCCATGCGACGAGGTTCAGCGCGGTGCGGCGGCGCAGCGGAAAGGATGGAGACATGGGGGTTCCCTGTGGTTCGAATGCGGGCTTTTTACAGGGGAAGCAACCCGGCGTCGCGGGTGAAAACCCCCGTCACCCGAACCGGCTCAGGCCGGCCGGTCGGCATGGTCCGTGACCGATTCGATGAGTTTGTCGAGGATGGCGTCGAGCTGGCCGAGCTCGTCCGGCGCCACCCCCGCGAACAGCTCGGCTTCGCGCTCGCGCGCCTGCGCCTTCACGGTCGCGAAGAGTGTCTTGCCGATGCTGCTGAGGTACAGCCGCGTGCGCCGCAGATCGGTCGGATCCTCGTGCCGATGCAGCCGCTTGTGGCGCTGCAGGCCCCCCAGCGCGCGGCTCACCGCCATCTTGTCGAGCCCGGTGAGATCCGCGACCTGCGTGGCGGTCAGGCCCGGCCGCGTGCCCAGCACAGCCATCGTTCGCCACTCGTTGAGCGTGAGCTGATGCTGCCGTCCGACGCGCTGCTGGAAAGGCCGCGCCGTCAGGTTGACGACGCGCACGAGCTTGAAGAAGACAGAGTCCGGCAGATCGGCCGGTTCCGGCGCGGTCGTCACGTTCAGCCCCGTAACGAGCGGGCGGCCTGCGCGATGCGCTCCGCGCTCACGCGCGATTGCGCTTCGAGCACCGGCGCATAGCCGACCGGGATGCGCGGTGCGCCGAGGCGGGCGACGCGGCAGCCGGTCGCTTCGGCCGCAGTGGCGGCAATCTCCGCGCCGAAGCCGGCGGCCTGTACCGCCTCGTGCACGACGAGCAGGCGCCCCGTGCGTGCGCAAGAAGCGAGCACCGCCTCGCGGTCCCAGGGCCAGAGCGTGCGCAGGTCGATCAGATCCACCTCGATGCCCTCGGCCGCAAGCGTGTCGCACGCGGCGGCGCAAGCGTGCATCTGCCGGCTCCAGCTCACCAGCGTCAGCGCATCGCCGCCCCGCACGTGCGCGGCCTGGCCGAGCGCAATCTCCAGCGACGGATCCACCGCTGCGCGCATGCCCCACAACGTCTTGTGCTCGATGTAGACCACCGGATCGCCGCAGCGCAGCGCCGCACGCATCAGCGAATGGTTGTCCTGCGGCGTCGATGGGCACACGACGACGACACCGGGGAGATGGGCGAACCACGCCTCCAGCGACTGGGAGTGCTGCGCCGCCGAGGCGTCCCAGATGCCGCCTGGCATCCGCGCCACCAGCGGCACGCGGCCCTGGCCGCCGAACATGAAGCGGTTCTTGGCGGCCTGGTTCACGAGTTCATCCATGCCGCAGAGTGCGAAGTCGACCACCCGCATCTCGACCACCGGCCGCAGCCCGGCGAGCGCCATGCCCACGCCGGCGCCCATGATCGCGGCTTCGGAAATCGGCGTGTCGATCACGCGCTCGCTGCCGAAGTGCTGCTGCAGGCCCTTGTACTGGCCGAAGATGCCGCCGCGCCCGACATCCTCGCCGAGCACGACCACGCGCGGATCGGCTTCCATCTCATGCCGCAACGCCAGGGCCGCGGCTTCGGCATAGCTGAGTTCGAGGGTGGTCGAGCGGCCTCCCGGGGTTTCGCTGCCCATGTCCGTCATGTCCACTGGCCTTCTCCCGTGCTCTGAACATCGGTGAACGCGGCACCGGCCTCGGGCCATGGCGCGGCATCCGCGGCGGCGAGCGCCGCTTCGACTTCCGTGTGCGCCTCGTTCTCGATGGCGTCGAGCACGGCGGTCTCGATGCGGCCCGCAAGCAGCGCGCGCGCATGCGCGATCGGGTCGGTTTCGAGCGCGGCGGCCAACTCGGCCGGATCGCGGTAGGCCGCAGGATCCACCGAGACGTGCCCCTTCACACGATAGGTGAGCGCATGCAGCAGGCGCGGTCCGCTCC
This sequence comes from Variovorax sp. YR216, assembly GCF_900107745.1. Classification (GTDB taxonomy): domain Bacteria; phylum Pseudomonadota; class Gammaproteobacteria; order Burkholderiales; family Burkholderiaceae_C; genus Variovorax. Next base: position 175,921 of record NZ_FNRO01000003.1, read on the forward strand.
CGGCGCGCACCTCGCCGATCAGCCGGCCCGCCGCCGCATGCACGGCGAAAACATCGTTGCCGTCGACCTGCGTGGCCGCTATATCCATCGCCTCCGCGCGCACCGAAGCGCCGTCGCCCGCGGTCATCGGACCGCTCGCGGTGGTGGCGCTCCAGCGGTTGTCTTCGCAGACGAACAGCACCGGCAGCGCGTACACGCGCGCCCAGTTGAGTGCTTCGAGAAACGGTCCGCGATTGATCGCGCCGTCGCCGAAGAAGCAGACGGTGATCGCGTCCTTCTTCAGCAGCTTCTGCGCATGCGCCGCGCCGACCGCGATCGGCAACCCTGCGGCGACCACGCCGTTCGCGCCCAGCATGCCGACCGAGAAATCGGCGATGTGCATCGAGCCGCCCTTGCCGCCGTTGAAGCCGCACGCCTTGCCGAACAGCTCGCACATCATGCGCACGAGATCCGCACCCTTGGCCAGCGTGTGGCCGTGGCCGCGGTGCGTGGAGGTGAGGTAGTCGGCCGGCGCGAGATGCGCGCAGACGCCGGCCGGCACCGCTTCCTGTCCTGTCGAGAGATGCAACGGCCCGCGCACCTTCGCGGCACCCGCCGCCTGCTGGCCGTAGGCGCTCACGCCGCCCTGGCTGGCCGCCTCCGCGGCGTTCTCGAAGGCACGGATTCGCACCATCGTGCGGTAGAGCGCGGTGCGCTCCGCCACCGGAATTGCAGTCTCCATATCGTCTCCAGCCCGCGCAGGGATTGCGTTCTGCCGGAAATCGTATCGGGAGTGACCAATCCGGAAGTAGCGCATTTACCCGCAGGGATAGTCCCGATGCCATTCGCCGCGCGTGGCTGCGATAGTTAGTTCGGCCCTCGAACTAACTGCCGTTCCACGCATTCCGGCAGGTCGGTCCCGAGCCAACATCCACCCATCACAAGCCTGGAGACTCGCATGAAGCTCGCCCGTACCCTGACCTCACTCGCCTTCGGACTGACCGCCATCGGGGCCTGCGCCCAGACCGTGGTGGGCGTGAGCTGGTCCAACTTCCAGGAAGAGCGCTGGAAGACCGACGAGGCCGCGATCAAGGCCCAGCTCGAAAAGCTCGGTGCGAAGTACATCAGCGCCGATGCGGGTGGTTCGCCCGAAAAGCAGCTGGGCGACATCGACGGCCTCATGTCGAAGGGCGCCAAGGCGCTGATCGTGCTCGCGATGGACAAGGACGCCATCCTCCCCGCCGTCAACAAGGCGCTCAAGCAGAAGGTGCCGGTGGTCGCCTACGACCGGCTGATCGAAGCCCCCGGGGTCTTCTACATCACCTTCGACAACGTCGAAGTCGGCCGCATGCAGGCGCGCGCGGTCTACAAGGTCCAGCCCAAGGGCAACTACGTGATGATCAAGGGCTCGCCGACCGACCCGAACGCCAACTTCCTGCGCGCCGGGCAGCAGGAGGTGATCGACGAGGCGGTCAAGAAGGGCGACATCAAGATCGTCGGCGACGAGTACACCGACGGCTGGAAGCCCGAAGTCGCGCAGAAGAACATGGAGCAGATCCTCACCAAGGTCGGCAACAAGGTCGATGCGGTGGTGGCGGCCAACGACGGCACCGCGGGCGGCGCGGTCGCGGCGCTCACGGCCAAGGGCATCCGTGGCATTCCGGTGTCGGGGCAGGATGCGGACTTCGCGGCGCTCAACCGCGTCGCGCTCGGCACGCAGACCGTGACCGTGTGGAAGGACTCACGCGAACTCGGCCGCGAGGCCGCCGCCGCCGCGGTCGCGCTGGTGCAGGGCAAGCCGGTGGAGAAGGCGGCGGACTGGAGCGGTGGCGAGAAGAAGATCGCCATCTCGTCACGCCTGCTCACTCCGGTGCCGATCACGCGCGACAACCTCGACGTGGTCGTGAAGGCGGGCTGGATCAAGAAGGACGAGCTCTGCAAGGGCGTCCAGGCAGACAAGGCCCCTGCAGCCTGCAAGTGATCCCCACCCCCAGGGCTGCGCGCACTTCGTGTCGCTACGCATCCCCCCTTGCAGGGGGCAACACCAGCGGCCCGGCGAAGCCGGTTCCGCGGTATTTCTCGCAGTGAGGTGCAACCACCATGACATCGTCTTCTTCTCTGTGGCGCCGCACCGGCGTCGACCTCCGGCTGCTGCTCATGGGCGTGCTGCTGGCGGTGATGGCGGTGGTGTTTCACGTGATGTCGGGCGGCGTGTTCCTGTCGCCCGAGAACCTCTACAACGTCGCGCAGCAGACCGCGGTCGTCGGCATCGTCTCGACCGTGATGGTGCTGATCATCGTGGCCCGCCACATCGATCTGTCGGTGGGCTCGGTGATGGGTTTCGTCGGGGTGCTGGTCGCGTACCTGCAATACACCTCGGGCTGGTCGTGGCAGGCCGCGAGCCTTGCGGGGCTGGCGGTGGCGCTGCTGGTGTCGCTCTACCAGGGCGGGCTCACCGCGGTGCTGGGCGTGCCGTCGTTCGTGGTCACGCTGGGCGGGTTGATGTCGTTCCGCGGCGCGGCATTCCTCGTGGCCGACGGCAAGACGCAGCCGGTCAACGACGAGTTCTTCCAGCGCCTGGGCGGCGGCTATGACGGCGGCATCGGCACCACCGCGAGCTGGTTGATCGCGGTGCTCGTCGCGATCGTCTTCTTCGGCCGGATGTTCCAGAAGCGCCGTGCACGCCAGCGGCACGAAATGCCGGTGGAGCCGCTGTGGATGGAGCTGCTGCTAACTGCGGTGCCGGTCGCGATCGTGTTCGCCTTCGCGGCGGTCATGAACAGCTACCAGATCGCCTCGAAGACCGAACCGCAGGGCATCCCGATCCCGGTGCTGATCTGGGCGGCGGTCGCGGTCACGCTGTCGTTCATCGTGCACCGCACCCGCTTCGGGCGCTATGTGTTCGCGATGGGCGGCAACCCGGATGCGGCCGCGCTGGTGGGTATTCCGGTCAAGCGCGTGACGCTGATGCTCTTTGCGTTGCTCGCGGTGCTGGTGACCATCGCGGCGATCGTCTCCATCGCGCGGCTCAATGCGGGCACCAACTCGCTGGGCTCCGGCATGGAGCTCTACGTGATCGCCGCCGCCGTGATCGGTGGCACCGCGCTTGCGGGCGGCAGCGGGTCGATCCTCGGGTCGGTGCTGGGGGCGCTCATCATGCAGTCGCTCGACAGCGGGATGCTGCTGCTCGACGTGCCGATCGGCAAACGCATGGTCATCATCGGGCAGGTGCTCATCATCGCGGTGGTGTTCGACGTGCTCTATCGCAAGCGCTTTGGAGAGACGTCATGAACGCGCCACTGGTCGAGCTGCGCAACATCCGCAAGGCCTTCGGCGGCGTGAAGGCGGTGGACGACGTCAGCGTCAATCTCTATCCCGGCGAAGTGGTCGCGCTGCTCGGGCACAACGGCGCGGGCAAGTCCACGCTGATGAAGATGCTCGCGGGCGCGTACCCGATCGATTCGGGCGACACGCTGATCGCGGGCGAGAAGGTCAACATCCGCACACCCTCCGAAGCCCAGGCGCAGGGCATCGAGACCATCTACCAGACGCTCGCGCTCGCGGACAACCTCGATTCGGTCGCGAACCTCTTCCTCGGCCGCGAGAAGCTCACACCCTGGCGCACGCTCGACGACCACTTCATGGAAGGGCAGGCGCGCAAGGTCTTCCAGCGCCTGAACAAGAACTTCACCAACATCCGCGTGCCGGTGCGGCGGCTGTCGGGCGGGCAACGGCAGGTGGTGGCGATCTCGCGTGCGCTGTACTTCAACGCGCGCATCCTGATCATGGACGAGCCCTGCGCGGCACTTGGGCCCGAAGAGACGGCGATGGTCGGCGCGCTGGTCAAGCAGCTGAAGGCCGACGGTGTCGGCATCTTCCTGATCACGCACGACATGCCGGATGTGTTCGGCCTGAGCGACCGGCTCGCGGTCATGAAGAACGGCAAGCTGGTCGGCACCTACCGGACCGCGGACGTGACCGAGGACGAAGTGCTTGGAATGATCATCGCGGGCAAGCGCCCCGAGGGTAAGACGCAGGCGGAACACGCATGATATGAACTCGCCCCCAGGCTTGCCCACTTCGTGTGGCCGCCCACCCCCGACCGGGGGCAAGACCGGTGGCCCGGCCAAGCCGGTTCCACGGTATTCCTGGCCTGCGGTCTCGACGGATTCATGCGTCGCGGGTCGCATCTTGGCGCGGTGGACAACTGACATGGGCGTGGCATGAAGACCAAGGGCGACCAGCAACTGGTCAGGCGCATCAACCGCAGCGTGCTGCTGCGCCTGGTGCGCGCGCAGCCGGGGCTTTCTCGCGCGCGGCTTGCCGCGGAAAGCGGGCTCACCAAGTCCACCGTGAGCCTGCTGGTGCGCGAGCTGCTCGACGATGGCTGGCTCGGCGAGGCGGGTGTCTCGGTCGGCGACGGCATGGGGCGGCCTTCGACGCCGCTGCACATCAACGTCGGCGTGCGCGCGCTGGTCGGCGTGGAGATCGCGATCGAGGTGGTGCGCGTGGTGTGCGTCTCGCTGCAGGGCGACGTGTTGCATTCCGATGCGAAACCGCTCGCCGACCACACGCCTGCGGTGGTGTGCGCGCAGGTGGCCCGCATGGTCGCGGCCGCTCATCGTCATCTGCTCGCGTCGGGTCTGCGGCTGTCGGGCATCGGCGTCGGCGTGCCGGGCGCGGTGCACGATGCGACCGGCGTGGTGCGCTTCGCGCCGAACCTCGGCTGGCGCGACGTCGACCTGCTGCCGCGGCTCGCGCGCGCGCTCGCACGCGAACAGGTCCCGGACGTGGCGGTGCAGTTGCAGAACGATGCCGATGCGGCAGTGCTGGGCGAGTTCGAATTCTCGGACGGCGAGGGCGAGGATCCCTTGATCTTCGTGAGCTGCGACGTCGGTGTCGGCGCCGGCATCGTGCTCAACGACCGGCTCTTCATCGGCGCGCAAGGCATGGCCGGCGAGATCGGCCACACCGTCTTGCAGATCGACGGTCCGCGATGCTCGTGCGGTCGGCTGGGCTGCGCCGAGGCCTTCATCAGCTCGCGCGTGCTGGAGCAGCCGGGCGGCGACACGCGACGTGCCGCGCGCTACCTTGGCGTGCTGCTCCAGAACCTCTGGGTGACGTTCGAGCCGCGTGCGATCGTGGTCGGCGGCAAGTCGTGCGAGGCCCATCCGGAGTTTCTTCGTGGTGCGATCGACACCGTCGCGCGCTACGCGGAGAGCGCGGGCCTCGTGCAGCCGGTGATCCGCTCGCCGCGCTATGGCGCGTGGACGCCCGCGGTCGGCGCCGCCGCACTGGCCTTGCACGAATACCTGCGACCCTTGCGCACGGATGCGCAGGCGCGGCGCGTCCGCCCGACAGCCTCGGAATCCTTGGCCTGAGGCCGTCAGCCCGCGTCGCGTTCGCGCAGGCTCTTGAGATGTCGATACAGCGTGCCGCGCGACACGCGCAACTGGCGCGCGGCATGCGAGATGTTGCCGCCATGAAGGGCCAGCGTGTCTTCGATCAGTTTGCGGCTGTGTCCGCGCAGCGTGCCGTCTGCGTCGTGCGCCGACGGCGACGCATCGACCACCTGCTGCGGCGTGGTGTCCACCGCTTCGGCCTTCTCTTCCGGCAAGGCCATGGCGACCGCATGCCCGAAGTCCACGCCGTCGTGCCCCTGCAGTTGCGCCTGCAACCAGACGCCGAGCCCGCTGGCAAGCCGCACGGGCTGCGCCGCTTCCCTGCGTGTCAGTCGCAGCAGCGCAGCGAGGTCGAGGCCGAACAGCATCTCGACATCGCACGGCCCCGCCTCGGGGACTCCACCGATCAGGCGCGCCCCTGCCCCGTTGAGCCACGCCACGGTGCCGTCCGGCGCAATGCCGGCGAGCGCCTCGAGCGGCGTGCCGAGCAGGGCGGGACTGGCCTGAAAGTGCAGCACCAGCCGGTCCTGCGACTGCGCGAGCATCAACCGGTTCTCGATCGTGGTGGCATACAGCGCGACCATCGATGCCGCATCGAATCCGAAGCGGCGCGCTTCCACCGTGAGATCGAGCACGCCCGCAAGCTGCCCGTGCACGTCGCGGATCGGCGCGGCCGCGCATTGCATTTGGCGCAGGTACTCGAAGTAGTGCTCGGCGCCGTCGACGGTGCAGGCCTGGCCGGTGGTCGCGACGATGCCGGGCGCGGTGGTGCCCACCACGCTTTCGGCGATGTTCACGCCGATGCGCGCGGTCTTGCGCAGGATCGGCTGTTCCGCTGTCCCCGGATGCTGCGTGACATGGACGATCACGCCGTGCCCGTCGGTCAGCAGCACGCGGCAGTCGGTGCCGGCGAGCGAGCTTTCCATGCCGACCAGTTCCTGTCGCGCGGCGTCGAGCAGTTCGCGGTTGCGGCCCATCGTGGCGTGCAGCCGGCTCGGCGTCACCGCATCGAAGGCGATCACGCGCTGCCGGTTGGCGTGGATGCGGGTGCAGCGCATCCACGACTGGATGACGGCTTCGCCGACGAGCCCGGAAGGCCGCACGCCCTCCTCGAAGAACTGCTGCCGCGCCAGTGCCACGCGCTCCGCGGGCGACCTTGCGAAAAGCTGCCGGGGACCACCCGCCGGATTGAGCGTCGACAAGGGCACTTCCGTCTCCAGAGTGGGGAAAGACGTCGAATCTGTTCCGCAATGGAACACTGAGGGTCTAGGGAAATCCCGAAGATGAACAAAGTGCCCGGGCGGACCATCCTTCGGCCACAACGAAGGAGACGACACGATGACCAAGACGTACGCCGCGCTGGCGCTGGGCGCGTTGCTGTGCCTGGGCGCTGCCACCGCCGTGGCCCAGCCCGCGAAGGGCTCGCCCGAGCACATCAAGGCCGCGACGCAGAAGGTGGATGGGGGCTTCATCCGCGCCAACGCGGCCAGGACGCCTGACTGGCCGAGCTATGGCCTGGACTATGCGGAGACGCGATTCAGCAAGCTCGACCAGGTCAACGCGGCCAACGTGAAGGACCTCGGGCTCGTGTGGTCGTACGACCTGCAATCGACGCGCGGCGTCGAGGCCACGCCGCTGGTGGTGGACGGCATCATGTACGTCACCGCCTCGTGGAGCGTGGTGCATGCGATCGACGCGCGCACCGGCAAGGCGCTCTGGACCTTCGATCCGAAGGTCGATCGCGCCAAGGGCTTCAAGGGCTGCTGCGACGTGGTCAACCGCGGGGTGGCGATCTACCAGGGCAAGGTGTATGTCGGCGCCTATGACGGCCGCCTCATCGCGCTCGATGCCGCCAGCGGCAAGGTCGTCTGGGAGAAGGACACGCTCATCGATCACGCGCGCTCCTACACCATCACCGGCGCGCCGCGCGTGTTCAAGGGCAAGGTCGTCATCGGCAACGGCGGCGCCGAGTACGGCGTGCGCGGCTACGTCACCGCCTACGACGCTGCGACCGGCGAGCAGAAATGGCGCTGGTTCACTGTGCCGGGCGATCCATCCAAGCCCTTCGAGGACGCCTCGATGGCCAAGGCCGCGAAGACCTGGGACCCGAGCAACAAGTACTGGGTTTCGGGCGGCGGAGGCACCCCATGGGACACCTTCGCCTTCGACCCCGAACTCAACCTGATGTATGTCGGGACCGGCAACGGATCCCCATGGGCGCGCAGCCAGCGCAGTCCAAAGGGCGGCGACAACCTGTATCTCGCATCGATCGTCGCGCTCAACCCCGACACCGGCAAGTACGTCTGGCACTACCAGGAGACGCCCGGCGACAACTGGGACTACACATCGACCCAGCCGATGATCCTGGCCGACCTCAAGATCGACGGCAAGCCGCGCAAGGTGATCCTGCATGCGCCGAAGAATGGCTTCTTCTTCGTCATCGATCGCACCAACGGCAAGTTCATCTCGGCGAAGAACTTCGTGGAGGTGAACTGGGCGACCGGCTATGACAAGAACGGCCGGCCGATCGAGGTGGCCGCCGCGCGCGACGGCACCAAGCCGAACGACAGCATTCCGGGCCCGTTCGGGGCGCACAACTGGCATCCCATGTCGTTCAACCCGCAGACGGGGCTGGCCTACCTTCCGGCGCAGCATGTGCCGCTGAACCTGATGGACGACAAGGACTGGAAGTTCAACGAGAACGCGCCGGGCCGGCCGCATTCGGCGTTGGGCTGGAACACCGCCAAGTTCGCCAATGCCGAACCCCCTGCGAGCAAGCCGATGGGCCGGCTGGTCGCGTGGGACCCGATCGCGCAGAAGGAGGTCTGGGGTGTCGAGCATGTCTCGCCGTGGAACGGCGGCACGCTCACCACTGCCGGCAACCTCGTGTTCCAGGGCACGGCGGACGGCCGCATGGTGGCCTACAACGCCAAGACCGGCGACAAGCTCTGGGAAACGCCCACCGGCACCGGCGTCGTCGCTGCGCCTGCCACCTACATGGTCGACGGCAAGCAGTACGTCTCGGTCGCGGTCGGCTGGGGCGGTGTCTACGGCCTCGCGCAGCGCGCCACCGAGCGGCAGGGTCCGGGCACGGTCTACACCTTCGCCATCGGCGGCAACGCGCCGAAACCGCAGTTCGTGGAGTACCGCATGGGCAAGCTGCTGCAGGGCGTGAAGTACGACCCGGCGAAAGCCGAGGCCGGCACGATGCTCTATGTGAGCAACTGCGTCTTCTGCCACGGCGTGCCCGGCGTCGACCGCGGCGGCAACATCCCGAACCTCGGCTACATGGACCCGGCTTTCATCGAGAACCTCGACAAGTTCATCTTCAAGGGCCCGGCGATGGAGCGCGGCATGCCGGACTTCACCGGCAAGCTGACGCAGGAGGACGTTGACAAGCTGAAGGCCTTCATCCAGGGAACCGCTGATGCCATACGCCCGAAGTAGGCGTCGGCCCAAATAGAAAAGGCCCCGCGAGGGGCCTTTTCTTGTTCGCGAAACCCCGCGGAACCGGCTCCGCCGGGCCGCCGGGGTTGCCCCCTGGAAGGGGGTGCCCGAGCTACACGAAGTGAGCGAGGCTGGGGGTGAGCTCAATCAGCGTAGACGCCAGCGGCCTTGATGATCGGGCTCCATTTGGCGATTTCCGCCGCCACGAACTTCTTGTGGCCTTCGGGTTCGATGCGGCCGTCGCTCGCCACCACGGCGCCGAGGCCTTCCTGCTTCCGGATGAATTCAGGATCCTTCAGGGCCGCCTTCAGCGCTTCGTTGAGCTTCTTGGCGATCGCCGGCGGCGTGCCCTTCGGCGCATAGAGTCCATGCCAGATCGTGACCTGGAAGTCCTTCAGGCCTGCTTCCTGCAAAGTGGGAAGGTCCTTCAGCAGCGGGGTGGTGAGCCGCTTGGAGGTGGTCACCGCGAAGGCCTTCACCTTCTTGGCTTCGATCTGCGGCGAGGTGTTCGTGGTCTGGTCGCACAAGAGGTCGATCTGGCCGCCCATCAGGTCGGTGATCGCCGGCGCGGTGCCCTTGTATGGCACGGGCGTCATCTCGGTCTTGGTGGCGCTCTGGAAGAGCAGGCCGCACAGGTGCGAAGCCGAGCCCACGCCTGCGTTGCCGAGGTTGATCTTGCCCTTGTGGGCCGCGATCCAGGCGGTGAGTTCCTTGTAGTTGTTCGCCTCCATCGTGGGCCGCGAGATCAGCGTCATCGGCACGTCGTTCACGATGCCGAGGTATTCGAAGTCGGTCTCGACCTTGAAGGGCACGTTGCGCACCAGCGTCGGGATCGTCGACATGCCGATATGGTTGAGAAGCAGCGTGTAGCCGTCCGGCGTCGCGCGCGCCACCTTGGCCGCGCCGATCGAGCTGCCGGCGCCCGGCACGTTGTCGACCACGATGGTGGCGCCGCCCAGCGGCTTGCGCAGCGCTTCGGCGAGATCGCGGGCCACGCGGTCGGTGGGGCCGCCGGCGGCGAACGGCACCACCATGGTGATGGTCTTGGAGCCGGGAAAGTCCTGGGCGTGGACGCCTGCAACGACCGCGGCGATCGCGGTGAAGGCGAGCAATTTCTTCATAGTCTCTCCGAGTACGAATGGAGTGGGCAATTGGACCGGCGATCTTATCGGCTGACCCATCGCTGACTCATCCCGGTATCCCCCTAGGGGACAGCAGGGTCACTCGCCCTTGAGGATGGATTCGCCCCGCAGCGGGCCCATGTCGCGGATGTTGAAGCGGTGCCGCTTCCAGCCCCCGATCGTGCGCCGCCAGTTGATGACCGAGATGAAGTAGTACAGCACCTTGAACATGAACAGCGACCGCCGGTAGGACGGCCCGTGGTGGATGTCGGCGGCCAGCAGCGACATCAGTCCCTGCTTGGCCTTGAAGAGATTGTTCGGGTGCATGAACATGTCGCGGATCGTCGGGTTGGTCACCCGGTAGATGAACCACGAATAGTCGCGCGGCCCGACGCGCATGCGCTTCTCGAGCGCCTTGCGCGCAGCGGGCAGATCGGCGGGGCGGTCGAGCGCGGTTTCCACCAGTCTGGCGCCGTCGAACGCGCTCTGCATCGCGAGGAACACGCCCGAGGAGAACATCGGGTCGATGAAGGTGAAGGCGTCGCCCACCATCAGGTAGCGCTCGCCGGTGGCGTGCGTGCTGCTGTACGAGAAATTGCCGGTGGCGTGCACCATGTCGTCCACCAGCGTGGCGTCCTTCAGCCGGTCGTGCAGTTCGGGGCACATCGCGATGGTGTCGAAGAAGTAGTCCTTCAGCGGCTTGTCGCGCGCCTTCAGGTAGTAGGCCCAGCACACCGCGCCCACGCTGGTGGTGCCGTCGGCCAGCGGGATGAACCAGAACCAGCCGTGCTCGAACCAGCAGATGCTGATGTTGCCTTCGCGCTTGCCTTCGAGCCGGCGCGCGTTGCGGAAGTGGCCGAACAGCGCGGTGCTGTTGTGGTCGGGGTTCTTCTGCTTGCTCTTGAGCTTGTTGGCGAGGACCGTGTCCCGCCCGCTCGCATCGACCACGAAACGCGTGCGCCAGGTGCGACGGGTGCCGTCTTCGAGCGTGGCCTGCACCGTCGCGCCTGCATCGTCGAAATCCACCTGCCGGACGCGGGCGCCCTCGAGCGTCACCGCGCCCTGTCTGGCCGCATTGCGGAAGAGCAATTCGTCGAGTTCCGAGCGTCGCACCTGCCAGGCCGAATCCTTGCGCGGGTTCCAGCCCTCGGAGAAGTCGACATAGCTGCGGTAGTCGAGATCCGGCGGCACGAACTCGATGCCGAACTTTGGCATGCCGATCCGGTCGACTTCCTCGCGCACGCCGAGCTTCTCGAAGAGGTCCACGTTGCCCGGCAGCAGCGATTCGCCGATGTGGAACCGCGGGTGATGGTCTTTCTCGAGCATCACGACGCGGCGGCCCTGCCGCGCGAGCAGCGTGGACACCGTCGAGCCCGCGGGGCCTCCGCCGATCACGAGCACGTCGCAGTCTTGCCGGCTTGCTTCCATGGTCTTCCCAGTCTTTCTTGAATTGCAGTTGAGCGATTGAAATGGCGCGCAGAGCCTCGCATTTTCGGCCCATCGACCGCGCGCGCCGCGTGCAAGAATCACTGCCCCGTCGAATGCCCCGATCGATCGATGACCGAAAGCCGTGAACCCCTAGCGACCGCCATCGAGTTGCTGTGCGAGGCCCGGCGCATCGTCGTCTTCTCGGGCGCGGGGCTGTCGAAGGCCTCGGGCATCCCCACCTACCGCGATGCGGATGGCCTGTGGATGAACCAGAGCGCGCTGCAGTATTCGCACGCGGACGATCTCCAGCGCGATCCCGCGGGTTTCTCCAGGTTCTGGTCGCAGCGCCTGTCCGCCGTCGAAGGCGCGCGGCCCAATCCCGGCCATCTGGCGCTGGCGCAACTCCAGCGGCTGCGCCCGGCGACGCGCCTCGTCACGCAGAACGTCGACGGACTGCTGACCGTTGCCGGCTGCCTGGACGTGCTCGAACTCCATGGTTCGCTGCGGCGCTGGCGCTGCGACCATTGCGGCAACCGCCGCGGCCCGTGGCTGCTCAACCGCTGCAAGCGCTGCGGATCGCGCGCGCGGCCCGACGTGGTGATGTTCGGCGAAATGCTCAACGAGGGCGTGCTGCTCGATGCGCGCACGGCCGCGCAGGAGTGCGATGTCTTCATCGTGGTCGGCAGCACCGCGGTCGTCTATCCGGCGGCCGATCTTCCGATGGAGGCGCTGTCGACAGGCGGCCGGCTGATCACGCTCAACATGGAGCCGTTGCACCTCGACACGTCTGCCAGCGCCGTGTTGCGCGGCGCGTCCGAGGATCTGCTGCCGAGGCTGCTCGCGGGGCTCGCGTCACCGGGCGCAACGCCCTGAAAGTAGAACTCCCGTCGTAATTTCGACACCGTCGTCAGTGTTTGTCTTGTGAGCGCCGTGCGTGCCGCGCAGAATGGAAGCGCTTGCCATCCCGGAGGACTGAAAGCATGAAGACAGTGGCTGAAATTCTCAAGGCCAAGGGTAGCGCGTCGGTGTACTCGATCGGACCGTCGGCGACGGTCTTCGAGGCCGTCAAGCTGATGGCCGAAAAAAACGTCGGTGCGCTGCTGGTCATGGAGGGAGATCGCATCGTCGGCGTCGTGACCGAGCGCGACTACGCGCGCAAGGTCGTGCTGCTGGCGCGCTCTTCCAAGGAGACGCCGCTGCGTGACGTGATGACCAGCGCGGTGATCTATGTGCGGCCGAACCAGACCAGCGAGGAATGCATGGCGCTGATGACCGAGAGCCGCGTGCGGCACCTGCCGGTCATGGACGGCGACAAGCTGGTTGGGCTGATCTCGATCGGCGACATCGTGAAGGGCATCATTTCGGAGCAGAACTTCATCATCGAGCAGCTCCAGCATTACATCGCCGGATAGCCCGCCTGAGCCCGCCGCGCACTGAATGCCTCTTTCGCCCGAAGAACTCGAACGCATCGAATCCCGAACGCTGGCGCACTACGACGGGCAGGCCGAGGACTTCTGGGCCGCCACGCGCGGCCATGACGTCAGCCAGAACATCGCGGCATTGCTCGAGCACATCGAGGTGCCGCCTCCCTTCGTCCTGCTCGATTTCGGCTGCGGCCCGGGCCGCGACCTGCGGACCTTCTCGCAGCTCGGCCATGTGGCCATCGGCCTCGAAGGCGCGCCGCATTTTGCGGAGATGGCGCGGGCCTGCAGCGGCTGCGAGGTCTGGCAGCAGAACTTCCTGTCGCTGGACCTGCCGCCAGCGCGTTTCGACGGCATCTTTGCCAATGCCTCGCTGTTCCACGTTCCGCACCAGGAACTGCCGCGCGTGCTGGGCGAACTGCGGGCATCGCTGAAACCCGGCGGCGTGTTGTTCAGCTCCAATCCGCGCGGGGAAGGGCAGGAGGGATGGCGCGGCGAGCGCTATGGCGCCTTCCACGACCTCGCGGGCTGGCGGGCGCTGATGACTTCCGCCGGATTCGTCGAGCTCGGTCACTACTACCGGCCGACCGGGCTGCCGTTCGAGCAGCAGCCGTGGCTCGCCAGCGTATGGCGCAAGCCGTGAAGCGGGCGAGTGCCGTGCTCAGTCCGCCGCTTCGCCGCCCCTGAAGCCGGGGCCGCGCGCCAGCAGTTGGCGCAGGCGGTCGCGCAGCACCACGATGGACTGGCCGGTCTCGACCGCGGCATCCCATTGCCGGTAGATCGCCCGTTCCCGTTCGAGGCAGTGCCACAGCGCCGCGAGATTGCGCTCGTTGTAGGCCCAGACACCCTGGACCACGAAGTTGCCCGGTGTCTCGGAGTCCGGACGCGGCGAGATCGCCACCGCCTCGGCCCCGATCGCCTGCAGCAGCGCGGAACGCGCAAGCGCGACCTTCATGCCGTCGCCGTGCAGTTCGATCTCGCGGCTCAGCAGGTAGCTCACCGCCTGCAGCCCCTGGAACTGCTCGGCGAGATAGGTGGTGACCTCGAGCAGCACGAGCGGGCCGAAATTCCGCTTCTCCTTCCGGAGGAAGGCCGAAGGGATGAAGCGCTGGATCAGCACCTCGGTGCCGTCGCGGCTGACGGTGACCGGGTCGAGCGTGCCGAGGAAGATCTCGCGGTCATGGACTTCCATGGGCTCGCCGAGCCTGTAGGGTTGTCCTTCCTGTCCGGAGATCCGCAGTTTCTCAAAAGCCATCGTCTGCCGCGCAGCGCGGTGTCTGCCTGTTGCGCGGTCGAGGATGCCACGGCGATGCGGACCGGTGCGGCCGGTGCCGGTGCGCGGACCCCCGGCACCGTCAAGACCGCACGAAAGCGCGCGAAAGTTGGGGCCGACTGTTGCGATCCGAGATCAGCCCGCCATCAGGTCGTCGAGCAGGCGATAGTCAGGCAAGCGGGTGTCGATCGCGCGTCCCGAACGAACGACCGTGCGGTCGAACTGCGTGCGCGAGAGCATCTCGGAATAGCTGCGTGCCTTGAGCACCAGGAAGTCCGCGCCCGCGCCCGCCTTCAGCACGCCGCGGTCGATGCCCATGATCGCGGCCGGCGTCTCGGTGGCGGCGCGGATCCAGTCGCCCAGCGGATGGTCCAGATGCAGGATCTTCACCGCCTGGGTGAAGGTGTCGAGCATGTCGTGGTCGCCGTAGGCATAGAAGGGATCGCGGCAGTTGTCGCCCGCCAGCGCCACGCGCAGGCCGTGAGCCTTCATCTCGTGAAGCACGGTCACGCCGCGCCAGCGCGGCGTGCGCCCGGACTGGCTGCGGTCCTGCAGGTACATGTTGACCGTCGGCAGGCTCACGATGTCGATGCCGGCATCGCGGCACGCGTCGAGCGTCTCCTCGATGAATTTGTCGGTCTGCAGCGCCAGGGCAGTGCAGTGGCCGCAGAGGATGCGGCCTGCGAAGTCCTCGGCGACCGCGGTCCGTGCGACGCGGATCAGGGCGCGCGCGCGAGGGTCGGTGGATTCGTCCACGTGCAGGTCCAGGTCGAGCCCGCGCTCGGCCGCGAGGCGAAACACCTGTACCAGCGCCTCGTCCATGTCCGGCGGCATCGTTTCGCCCGGAAAGCGGCCCGAGCGCGTGACGCAGCCGAGGCGGCCACCGCTCTCGGCCACGATGTCGGCGAGCTGGCGGCCTTCGTCCGTGAGGAAGATGTCGAGCGGCGCGATCGACGACACCTGCAGGTCGACGCGCCCCGCCCAGCGCTCGCGCACTTCGCGAAACACCGGGAACGAGATCGACGCCTGCGGGGCCAGCGAATCCAGGTGCGTGCGGATCGCGACCACGCCCTTGGCGTAGGCGGTCGCGAGGCCGAACTCCATGCGGCGGCGCACGTCGTCCGCGTTCCAGCGGGCGGTTCGGTCGCGCATCGTGGCGGCCGACGCGCCGGCGCCGTCTCCGGTCGGGTTGGCCTGTCGCGGCCAGATGTGGCCCTTGTCGAGGTGCGTGTGGCAATCGACCATGCCGGGCAGCACCATCGATGCGTCGAGATCGGGGCCGAGGTCCGCGGGCATGCGGCCCACGGCGTCGATGGCGGCAATGCGTCCACCGTCCACCAGCAGGTCGATGGCCACGAGGTCGCCGGCCGCGTCGCCCGGCAGGTCGGCCTGCACGAGGCAGCGGGGCGCGCGCAGGTTGCGCAGGGCGTAGCGGGAAGCGGCGGGCGGCTGGAAGAACGAGTGGGGCATCGTGAAGATGCCGCAAGGAGCATGCCTGCGCCCACCCACTGCGGCATGGGGCCGGCGGGCTGGGCTTCAGGCCTCGCGCGCCGCTGACGCGAGCAGGTCTCGCACCGCCGGTCGGTCTTTCGCAGTCGCCAACCCGATGCCCGCAGCCAACTCATCTCCTTCGGCCAGTGCCCGGTACGCGACGCCGGTGCGCCGGAGGCCGGCAAAGGACTTGGGCAGCAGCGCGATACCCCGGCCGCTGGCCACGTCGGACAGGAGCACGTGATGGTCGGTCGGTTCCCTTAGCCGGGATGGCGCGAAGCCGCGTCGGGCGAAGATGCGCTGGCAATGGTCGTAGAACGCGGGTTGGCGCGCCCGCTCGAACCAGAAGACCGGCTGGTCCGCCAGATCGGCGAGGCGAACGATCCTGCGCTTCGCCAGCGGATGAGCGGACGACATGGCCACGATCATCGGCAGACGGTCGAGTTCCACCACGTCCAGTCCTTCCGTGTTCGTGGGCAGGGCGATGAAGGCGGCGTCCAGCCTGCCGGCGCGAAGCCGCCGTACGAGCCGTGGCGAGGTGTCGGAGATTTCGGAGACGGCCGTGCCGGGATGCCGGGCCTGGATCCGCTGCGCCAGGCCGCGAAACCACGTTGCCTCCACCGAGCTCGTGAGGCCCAGCCGCAAGGTGGCCGGCAGAGTCCGGGGCCTGAGCTTTGTCTCGGCTTCGCGAAGCAGTTTGTCGATGGCTCGCGCATAAGGGACCAGTTTGTGACCGGCATCGGTGAGATGGACGCCCTTCGTGTCGCGGTCGAAAAGGAGCACTCCGAGACGCTCCTCGAGTTCCCGGATGGCGCGGCTCAGCGGCGGCTGCGACAGATGGAGGGTTTCGGCGGCCTGGCGAAAGCTCAATGCATCCGCGACGGCGAGGAAAAGAGCAAGTGAGCGTGAATCCAAGCGTGACTTCATACCAAAAAAGTATCACGAACTCGGTCATTCCGGGGCGCGGCAGCCCTCCCTACAGTGCGGCCTGTCATCTTGATCGGAGGAATTGATGAACTTGGAAAGTCAACGCTACGAACGCGGCTTGCGCATGCTCGCCGCGGTGGACGGGCCTGCGGGCATCGCAGTGGCCGAAGGGCTCGCAAAGTCGTTCCCGGCATTCGAGCGCTATCTGGTCGGAACATTCGGAGAGGTGCATGCTCGCGAAGGTCTCGGTCTGCGGGAGCGCGAATTCGCCACCGTGGCTGCGCTGTGTGCACTGGGCAACGCGCTGCCTCAACTGCGCGTGCATGTGCACGCCGCGCTGCACGTCGGCTGCAAGCCCGAGGAGATCGTCGAGGTGGTGATGCAGATGGCGGTATACGCGGGGTTCCCGGCGGCGCTCAATGGCTTGTTTGTCGTGCGCGAGGTGTTCGCCGAGGCGGGGATCGCGCTGCCACTGGCCGACCGGCCTGTCAGTGCGCCATGCGTTCGTTGAGGATGCGCATGACGATCGGCTTCAGGATCTGGCTGCCTGCGTAGCGGTCGTCCGCGCCCGGCGCCTGCCGGTCGGTGAGATTGCTCACGAAGATGTAGTGCTCGGCGCTGCCTTCGACGAAGCCGACGAACCAGCCGTCGCGCAGCTTGCTGGGCGTGCGGTCGCTGGTGCGCATCCGGTGGCGGCCTGCGCCGGTCTTGCCGTAGATCTCGGCGCCGTTCTCGAGCTTGCCCAGCGCCATGTTCTGCCGCGTCTGGTCGATGGCTTCGCGCGACACCGGCAGTTGATGCGCTTCCATTGCCTTGAGGAAGTTGAGCTGTTCGTACGCCGAGATCTGCAGGCTGCTGCTCAGCCACGCGTTGGTCAGGCCGTTGTTCTTGCCGATGTCGCCGCTGAAGTCGAGGTTGCCGTAGTTGAAGTCATCGAGGTACTTGCCGATGCGTGCGTACCCGAGCGACGGGGCGATGTCCTGCGACACCCAGAGGGCCGAGTTCTGCAGCCAGCTGCGCGGGGTCTGGTCGCGGTTGAGTTCGGGCCGGTCGTACTTCTGGCCGGTCCACTTGAAGACGGTCTGCTGGTCGATGAGCTTTTCGTTGAAAGCCATCAGCGACAGCGGCACCTTGAAGGTCGAGTTCGGCGCGATGCGCTGTTTGCAGCGCCCGCCGGGGTTGTACTCGGCGACGAGCTTCTTCGCGTTCACGTCATAAAGCAGGAAGCAGGCGTCGTAGCCCTTGAAGGCTTCGTTGAAGGCGGGCGCGTCCGAGGCGGTCGTGGCGGCCGCCCAGGGGCCGAGCAGGGCGGTCGCGAGGGCGAGTGAGGAAATGCGAAGGGTCTTCTTGATGTTCATGTTGGCGGCCGGGAGCCTCTGATCAGGCGCTTCCGGCAGGAAGCGCTCAGGGATAATTCTCGCCGACCGAGCGAGGATCCAAATTGACCACCGACAACGCTTTTTCCGAACTGGGACTGGGCTCCGACGCCACCGAGCACGAAGTCAAGGCCGCGTGGCGGCGCCTCGTTTCGCAGTGGCACCCGGATCGCAACAGCAGCGCCGACGCAGTGGCGCGCATGCAGCGGATCAACCGCGCCTTCGAGGAAATCCGCAACGCCGGGTTCCGCGCGCGTCCCGAAGCGACGGATGCGCCGGCCCACGAGACCGCCCCGCACGCTGCCGAGGAAGACCCCGCGCAACCGCGCCGCCGCCCGATCCAGCGAAAGATCAAGCTCACCCTCGAAGAGGCCGCGGCAGGTTGTATCAAGGCGTTGCGCGGCCGCATGACATTGACCTGCGCCACCTGCGACGGCGCCGGGCATCAGGTGCTCGGCGGCAATTGCGCCCAATGCGGCGGATCGGGCGCCATCCCGAAGCGCAGCTTCTTCGGCTGGCCCGGCGGGATGACCGAATGCGCCGCCTGCCACGGCGGCGGCATCGCGCAGCGCACCTGCCCGGACTGCCAGGGCGCCGGAACGCTGACGCGCGCCTACCAGCTCAAGGTCCGCATCCCGCCGGGCGTCCGGCAAGGCGATCTTCTGCACGTCGACGGACGCCGCGCGCGCGGGAACCCGCCACCGGCCGATCTCGAGATCCGCGTCGAGTTGCTCGCGCACGAGCTCTTCGAGCTTGACGAGGACGGCACGATCCGCTGCGAGGTCCCGGTCGATGGATTCGCGTGGATTGCCAACCGGACGATCGAGGTGCCCACGCTGATGGGGCTGAAGCCGGTGGCACTGCGCCGCGACCGACTGAGCTACAGCCTGCCGGGGCTGGGTTTCCCGGCGACACGGCGCGGCGCGAATGCGGATCACATCGTCATCGTGAAGCCGATCTTTCCGGAGGCATTGAGCGCCGAGCAGGAGCAGCTGCTCGGCCATCTCATCGCCAGCGCATCGGACGACAGCGGCGAGCCCTCCGACAAGAGGCTGCGTGCGTGGAGCCGCAAGCAGCGCGCCTGGGCGCGCAGCGCGGCGCGCGGTTCAAAGGAGCCGTGAAGGCGGGGGCACGTGCGCGCCGCACGACGCCCGTCACTTGCGACCGCGGGCCTTGTCGTACTTGCGCCAGTACTGGAACTCGTCCTCGTGCACCTCGATGTCCAGTTCCATCACCCGGGCCTGGAGCCGCTCCTGCACATCGGCCACCGCCTTGTTGTAGATCGCCGGGCCGATCTCCTCGAGAACGAAGCCCAGCAGGGCGCCCGCGGCGACGTTGCCGATGGGTTCGTCCATGTTCTCGCGGAAATAGCGCTCGATCGAGGCGATGGCCTCCTGGCGGGCTTCCTTGTTCAACTCGATGGTCATGGGGGTCTGCGCGTTGGGGATCCACCGGCATTCTGCCGGCCTGCACCGGGTTACCGGTAGGAACGCAGATCCTCGATCACCTTGCCGTCGTTCGGCAAGCTGCCCGGGTTCGCGAATTCGACCGCACCGCGCAGCTTGGTCACGTCGCGCATCGCCTCGCCGATGCGCTGTGCGAGCCCCTCCGGCGCGTTCGCGCATTCGAGCTTCAGCGTCATCCGGTCGTCGGCCATCTCGCCTTCGACCACCAGCCGCGCGCGCTGCACTTCCGGAAAGCGCCGCGCGATCTCGGCGACCTGCCCCGGATGGACGAACATGCCGCGCACCTTCGTCGTCTGGTCGGCGCGGCCGAGCCAGCCCTTGATGCGCTGGTTGGTGCGCCCCGTGGGGCAGTGCCCCGGCAGCACGGCCGAGAGATCGCCGGTGCCGAAGCGGATCAGCGGGTAGTCGGGGTTGAGCGTGGTCACGACGATCTCGCCGACTTCGCCTTCCGGCACCGGGTCGCCGGTGCCCGGACGCACGATCTCCACGATCACGCCTTCATCGAGCACCAGGCCTTCGCGCGCGGAAGTCTCATAGGCGATCAGTCCCAGGTCCGCAGTCGCGTAGCACTGCATGCCGGTCACGCCGCGCTCGGCGATCCAGTCGCGCAGGCTCGGCGGAAAGGCTTCGCCCGACACCAGCGCCTTGGTGAGCGACGGTAGCGCGACGCCTTTTTCGGCCGCCTTCTCGATGATGATCTTCAGGAAGCTCGGCGTGCCCGCATAGCCTGCAGGCTTGAGGTCCATGATCGCCTCGACCTGCTGCTCGGTCTGCCCCGTGCCGCCCGCGAACACGGTGCAGCCGAGCGCACGCGCGCCGCTTTCCATGATCGAGCCCGCCGGCGTCATGTGGTAGCTGAAGCAGTTGTGAACCAGCTCGCCGCCGCGAAAGCCCGCCGCGTACAGCGCACGCGCGGTGCGCCAGTAGTCGCGCGCCTCGCCCTCTGGTTCATAGATGGTGCCGGGGCTTGCGAACACGCGCGTCATGCGCGAGCCGAAGCGGATCGCGGAGAAGCCGCCGAAGGGGTCGCTCGCGCGGCGCTCCTTCTGCAATGCCAGCAACTCCGACTTGCGTGTGACCGGCAACTTTGCCAGCGCCTCGCGGCTCGTGATGTCCGAGGGCCTCACGCCGTCGAGGATGGTCGCGAATGCTGAGGCTGCCGTCTGCGCCTGCATGATCTGCTTCGGCAACGCGGCGAGCAGGTCGCGCTCGCGCTCTTCGGGATCGCGCACTTCGAGTGCGTCGTAGTAGTCGCTCATGCCAGCCACCGTTTCCTGCGCTTGTAGCTTTTGACGTCCTTGAAGCTCTTGCGATCGGCGCCGCCGACGCCGAGGTAGAACTCCTTCACATCCTCGTTCTCGCGCAGGCTCTTGGCCTCGCCGTCCATCACGATGCGGCCGTTCTCGAGGATGTAGCCGTAGTCCGCGTAACGCAGCGCCATGTTGGTGTTCTGCTCGGCGAGCAGGAAGGTCACGCGTTCCTTCTCGTTGAGGTCCTTCACGATGCCGAAGACTTCCTCCACGATCTGCGGCGCGAGGCCCATCGAGGGTTCGTCGAGCAGCACCATGTTCGGGTTCGCCATCAGCGCGCGGCCGATGGCGCACATCTGCTGTTCGCCGCCCGAGGTGTACGCGGCCTGCGAGCTGCGCCGCGTCTTCAGTCGCGGGAAGTAGGCGTAGACCTTCTCCAGCGTCTCGGCCACGGCGGCCTTGCCGTCTGTGCGCGTGTAGGCGCCGGTCATGAGGTTGTCCTCGATCGACAGGTGCGCGAAGCAGTGCCGGCCTTCCATCACCTGGATCAGCCCGCGCTTGACCAGCTCGGCCGGCGACAGCGCCTCGATGCGCTCGCCGCGCAGCTCGATCGTGCCCTTGGTCACCGCGCCGCGCTCGCCCGCCAGCAGGTTCGACACCGCGCGCAAGGTGGTCGTCTTGCCTGCGCCGTTGCCGCCGAGCAGCGCCACGATGCCGCCTTCGGGCACCGTGAGCGACACGCCCTTCAGCACGAGGATCACGTGGTTGTAGATGACCTCGATGCCGTTGACGTCGAGAAGGACGTTGCGTTCGCTCATGGTGACTCGAAGTGCCTTCAGTCGCTGAAGCTCACGCGCCGCAGTCCGAGGCGTCGCGGCGGTTGAGCTTCTTCTCGCCCGCGTACTTCTCGCCCGCCGTCTTGACCATCGGCCTGATGATCTGCTCGTCGGCCTGGTACCAGTCCGCGCCCACGTTCCACTTGGCGCCGTCCCAGGTCTCGATGCGCGCCCAGGTCGAACCCATGTGGTCCTGGCACGAAGTGCTGATCGGCCGCAGCACGCCCGCGAAGCCCAGCGCGTCGAGCTTCTTCTGGTCGAGCGCGAGGTTCTCCAGCCCCCAGCGCACCTGCTCGCCGGTCATGACCTTGCCCTTGCCGAAACGCTCCTGCGCACGCCGCACGGCTTCGATGCCGAGCATCTGGATGATCACGCCGCGCGTGTAGAGCACGGAGCCCACTTCATCGCGCGGACCGGTGCCCTGGCCCTTGTCGTGCACGTTCTTCAGGATGTCCTGGATCACCTTCGGCTCGGTGCCCGCGGTGTTGAGCGCCAGCGCGTTGTAGCCCTTGGCATTGGCGCCGACGTCCTTCACGTCGGGTTCGGCGCCGGCCCACCACACGCCGTACATCTTCTCGCGCGGGTAGCCGGTGGCGACCGCTTCCTTCAGCGCGGTGGAGTTCATCACGCCCCAGCCCCACAGCAGCACGTAGTCGGGCCGCTGCTGGCGCACCTGCAGCCAGGCCGACTTCTGCTCGATGCCCGGCGCCGCGACCGGGATCAGGTTCAGCTCGAAGCCGTTCATCTTCGCGCGCTCCTGCAAGAGCGGGATCGGCTCCTTGCCGAACGGCGAGTCGTGGTAGACCAGCGTGATCTTCTTGCCCTTGAGCTTGTCGGCGCCGCCTTCCTTCTTGGCGATGTGCTGGATCAGGATGTCGGCGGCGGTCCAGTAGCTGCCCATCAGCGGGAAGTTCCACTTGAACACGTTGCCGTCCTGCGAGGCCGAGAGGCCGTAGCCGAGCGTCAGCAGCGGGATCTTGTCGGCGGGCGCCTTGTCGGTCAGCGCGAAGGTGATGCCGGTGGCCTGCGGGTCGATCAGCGTCGCGCCCTTGTCCTTGAGGCGTTCGTAGCATTCGACGCCCTTGTCGGTGGCATAGCCGGTCTCGCATTCCTCGTAGCTGATCTTCACGCCGTTGATGCCACCGGTCGCATTGATGAGCTTGATGTAGTCCTGCTTGCCGTTGGCCCAGGGCGTGCCGTTGGGCGCGTAAGGACCGGTGCGGTAGACCAGCAGCGGGAAGAACTGCTCCTTGGCCTGCGCCTGCGCGAGCGACGGCGCGAGCGATGCACCGGCGGTGGCGGCCAGCACTGCGGCCAGAGCGAGCGATTTCAGTTTCATGCCTGTCTCCTTATGGGTTTGCGAACGAGATCAATGCGGGAAGGGCCAGAGGCGCAGTTTTTCCTTGGCGGTGGACCACAGCCGCGCCAATCCATGCGGCTCGACGATCAGGAAGAACACGATCAGCGCGCCGAAAATCATGAATTCGAGGTGCGATGCGAAGGCGGTCGAGATCGAGATGCCGAACCAGCCCGGCAGGTTGTTCAGCAGGATCGGCAGCAGCACGATGAAGGCCGCGCCGAAGAAGCTGCCCATGATCGAGCCCAGCCCGCCGATGATCACCATGAAGAGCAACTGGAACGAGCGGTCGATGTTGAACGCCGCCGGCTCCCAGGTGCCCAGGTGCACGAAGCCCCACAGCGCGCCGGCCACACCGACGATGAACGAGCTCACCGCGAAGGCCGAGAGCTTGGCGTACACCGGCCGGATGCCGATGACGGCTGCGGCCACGTCCATGTCGCGCATTGCCATCCATTCGCGTCCGACCGCGCTGCGCACCAGGTTCTTCGCGAGCAGCGCGAACACCGCGAGCAGCGTGAGGCACAGGAGGTACTTCTGCGCTGCGGTTTCCACCGGCAGGCCGAACAGGCTCAGGCTCGACACCGACACGGAGCCCGAGGCGGAGTTGTTCGTGAGCCAGTTGATGCGCAGGAACGCCCAGTCGGTGAAGAACTGCGCCGCCAACGTCGCGACGGCGAGATACAGGCCCTTGATGCGAAGGCTCGGGATGCCGAACAGCACGCCGATCGCGGTCGAGCACAGTCCGCCGAGCAGCAGCGAAACGATGAGCGGCATGCCCTCGATCCGCACATGGAAGTTGTAGGCCGCGTAGGCGCCCACCGCCATGAAGGCGCCGGTGCCCAGCGAGATCTGCCCGCAGTAGCCCACCAGGATGTTGAGCCCGAGCGCCGCGAGCGAGAGGATCAGGAAGGGGATCAGGATCGCGCGGATCCAGTAGTCCGACGCGACCGCCGGCACCACGGCGAAGGCGACGACCAGCAGCGCGAGGATCAGGATGCGGTCCTGCCGGATCGGGAAGATCTGCTGGTCGGCGCGGTAGGTCGACTTGAACTGGCCGTTTTCTCTGTACAGCATGCTTCAGACCCGATCGATGATCTTTTCGCCGAACAAGCCTTGGGGCCGTACGAGCAGGAAGACGAGCGCCAACACATAGGCGAACCAGATCTCGATGCCGCCACCGAGCATCGGTCCGAGATAGATCTCGGACAGCTTCTCGCCAACGCCGATCAGCAGGCCGCCGACGATCGCCCCGGGGATCGAAGTCAGCCCGCCGAGGATCACCACCGGCAGCGCCTTCAGCGCCACCAGCGAGAGCGAGAACTGCACGCCGAGCTTCGAGCCCCAGATGATCCCGGCCACCAGCGCCGCGAAGCCCGCGACGGACCACACGATGACCCAGATGCGGTTGAGCGGAATGCCGATCGACTGCGCTGCCTGATGGTCGTCAGCGACCGCGCGCAATGCGCGGCCGGTCGAGGTCTTCTGGAAGAAGAGCGCCAGCACCACCACCAGCGCGGCGGCCACGAGCGCGGCGATCAGGTCCTCCTGGCTCAGCAGCAGGCCGCCCTGGAAGACGTTCTCCAGCACCATCAGCGGGTCCTTGGGCATGCCGACGTCGATCTTGTAGATGTCGTTGCCGAAGATCGATTGGCCGAGGCCGTCGAGGAAGTAGGCGATGCCGAGCGTCGCCATCAGGAGCGTGATGCCTTCCTGGTTGACCAGCTTGCTCAGCACCAGCCGCTCGATGAGCCATGCCACCGCGATCATCACCGCCATCGCCGCGAAGAAGGCCAGCAGGTTCGCGAGGATCTGGCTCTCGAAGCCGAGCCACTTCGGAATCCACTCGGAGAAGCGTGCCATCGCGAGCGCCGCGAACAGCACCATCGCGCCCTGCGCGAAGTTGAAGACGCCGGAGGCCTTGTAGATCAGCACGAAGCCGATCGCGATCAGCGAATACAGCATGCCGACCATCAGGCCGCCGAAGAGTGTCTCTAGAAAGAATCCCATCTCAATGCTCCGTTCCGAGGTAAGCGCGGATCACATCGGGATTGCTGCGCACTTCGTCCGGCGTGCCGTCGCCGATCTTCTTGCCGTAGTCCAGCACCACCACGCGGTCGGAGATGTCCATGACCACGCCCATGTCGTGCTCGATCAGCACGATGGTGGTGCCGAACTCGTCGTTCACATCGAGGATGAAGCGGCTCATGTCCTGCTTCTCTTCCACGTTCATGCCGGCCATCGGCTCGTCGAGCAGCAGCACTTGCGGCTCCATCGCGAGCGCGCGGCCGAGGTCCACGCGCTTCTGCAGGCCGTAGGGCAGGCGGCCCACCGGCGTCTTGCGGTGCAGCTGGATTTCGAGGAAATCGATGATGTGCTCGACGAATTCGCGGTGCGCCAGTTCTTCCCGCTCCGCCGGGCCCCATCGCAGCGCCTGCGCGAGCAGGCCGCTCTTCATCTTGAGGTTGCGGCCGGTCATGATGTTGTCGAGCACGCTCATGCCCTTGAAGAGCGCGAGATTCTGGAAAGTGCGCGCCACGCCCATCTCGGCGACCTGCCGCGAGTTCATGTGCTTGAAGTGCTTGCCGCGGAAGGTGATCGAGCCCTGCTGCGGCTGGTACACGCCGTTGATGCAGTTGAGCATCGAGCTCTTGCCCGCGCCGTTGGGGCCGATGATGGCGCGCACCTCGTGCTCGCGGACGTTGAAGCTGATGTCGGTCAGCGCCTTCACGCCGCCGAAGCTCAGCGAGATGTTCTGGACGTCGAGGATCACGTCGCCAATTTTTCTGCTCGTCATGCGGCCGCCTTCATCGGTGCGAAGCGCTTGGCTTCGACGACCTTCAGGGTCGCGCTCACCGCGCCCGTGCGGCCGTCCTCGAACTTGACCTGCGTCTCGATGAACTGCTCGGACTTGCCGCCATAGAGCGCATCGACCAGCACCGCGTACTTGCCGGCGATGAAGCCGCGCCGCACCTTGCGCGTGCGGGTGAGCTCGTCGTCGTCCGGGTCCAGCTCCTTGTGCAGCACCAGGAAGCGCGCAATCTGCGTGTCGGCCATGCCTTCCTCGGCGGCGAGGTCGGCGTTGACCTTCGAGATGCAGTCGGCCACCAGCGCCAGCACATCCGGCTTGCCAGCGAGGTCGACATAGCCGCCATACGGCAGTCCGCGCCGCTCGGCCCAGTTGCCCACGGCCTCGTAATCGATGTTGATGAAGGCGCAGACCTCGTCGCGCTCGTGGCCGAAGCACACCGCTTCCTTGATCTGCGGGAAGAACTTGAGCTTGTTCTCGATGTAGTTGGGCGCGAACATCGCGCCCGCCGTCGCGCCTTGCGGCGCGGCCATGCGGCCGACGTCCTTCGCGCGGTCGATGATGCGCAGATGCCCTTCGGCATCGAGCACCCCCGCATCGCCGGTGTGGAAGTAGCCATCGGCGTCGAGCACTTCCGCCGTCGCATCGGGCCGCTTGTAGTACTCCTTGAGCACCGAGACGCCGCGAACCAGCACTTCGCCGTCGGGCGCGATCTTGAGTTCGATGCCCGGCGCGGCGCTGCCCACGGTCTGCAGCTTGACCTTGCCGTCCCGCTGCAGGCAGACATAGGCGCAGGTCTCGGTCTGGCCGTAGAACTGCTTGAGGTTGACGCCGATCGAGCGATAGAAGCGGAAGAGGTCCGGCCCGATCGCCGCGCCCGCGGTGTAGGCCACGCGGATGCGGCTCATGCCGAGCACGTTGCGCAGCGGGCCATAGATCAGCAGGTCGCCGAGCTTGTAGAGCAGCCGGTCGCCGAGGCTCACCTGCGCGCCGTTGAGGATGTCCGCGCCGACGCGTCGCGCAAGCGCCATGAACTTCGCGTACAGCCAGCGCTTGGGCGCGGCCGCGTCCTCCATGCGGATCGACACGGCGGTGAGCAGGCCTTCGAAGGTGCGTGGCGGGCCGAAGTAGTAGCTCGGGCCGATTTCGCGCATGTCGTTCATCACCGTCTCGGCTGACTCCGGGCAGTTGAGCGTGAAGCCGCCGACGAGCCATTGCGCGACCGAGAACAGGTGGTCGCCGACCCAGGCCATCGGCAGGTAGCTCATGATGTTGTCGCCGGGGCCGAGCTTGTCGGTCTCCACGCCGCCACGGCCCGCCGCGATGAAGCTCGCATGTGTCTGGCACACGCCCTTGGGGCGGCCGGTGGTACCGGAGGTGTAGAGGATCACGGCCACGTCGGTCGGTTCGCCCGAGGCCACCGCTGCATCGAACGCGCCGGGGTTCGCCGAGTCCCACGCGCGGCCGAGCTCGCAGAGCTTGTCGTAGTCGATCAGTCCCGGCTGGTCGTAGTTGCGCAGGCCGCGCGGATCGTCATAGACGATGTGGCGGATCGCATGGCCGCGGTCCTTCTGGAGGTCGCGGCACTCGAGCAGCTTGTCGACCTGCTCCTGGTCCTCGGCGATCACGAATTCGACCGAAGCATCGTCGAGCATGAAGACCATCTCGCCCGCCACCGCGTCCTGGTAGAGCGGCACCGGCACACCGCGCAGGCTTTGCGCCGCGACCATGGCCATGTAGAGGTGCGGCCGGTTGGCGCCGACGATCGCGAGGTTGTCGCCGGCCTTGAAGCCCAGGCTCGCGAGCCCGCAGGCGATCTCGCGCACATCGCGCGCGACCTGCGACCAGGTCCAGGTCTGCCAGATGCCGAGATCCTTCTCGCGGATGGCGGGCGCATCGGGTTGCCGCTGGGCGTGGCCTTGCAGCAAACGGGGAAAAGTGTTGGCTGTGGTCTGCACGATGGGGCGGACTGTAGAACCAACTTTGACGCCAACTTGTCGTTACGACGACAATCCTAGGGACACTACTCCCCGGAGTTTCCCGATGCCCCCTGGCAAGGAAAACGGCGCCTCCACACTGCGCGATCGCGTGCGCCCGGCCACCCCCGAAGAACTCGAAAACATCCCCTGGATGCACACGCTCACGCCGGTCGAACGGCGTCGTGCCGAGTCCGCGGTAGTCGTCGGCGAGGCCGAGCCCGGCGATCTCGTCTGCCGCATCGGCCGCCCGCCGACCTACTGGTTCGGTGTGGTCGAAGGCCTGCTCAAGATGAGCAACGACAACGCCGACGGCACCTCGATGACCTACAGCGGCCTGCCGCCCGGCGGCTGGTTCGGCGAAGGCACCGCGCTCAAGCGCGAGCCCTACCGCTACAACATCCAGGCGCTGCGGCGCAGCGTGGTGGCGGGGCTGCCGGTCGACGACTTCCATTGGCTGCTGGACCACTCCATCGGCTTCAACCGCTTCGTGATGAACCAGCTCAACGAGCGGCTCGGGCAGTTCATCGCGGCGCGCGAGGCGGACCGGCTGAACAACCCGGACGCGCGGGTGGCGCGCAATCTGGCGGCGCTCTTCAACCCGGTGCTGTTTCCCGGCGTGGGCGAGTTGCTGCGCATCACGCAGCAGGAACTCGCCTATCTGATCGGCCTGTCACGCCAGCGGGTGAACGAAGCCCTGCGCACGCTGCAGGCGCAGGGCGCGATCCGTGTGGAATATGGCGGGCTCCGGGTGCTCGATCTGGCCGCGCTGCGCGTGAACGGCGTGAACGGGATGAGCGGCAGAAACTAGCGCGGCAGGATTTCCCTCACCAGCTTGTCGTCGGCGTAGGGCCGCAGGTAGGCCGCGGTTTCCTCGACGGGGCAGTGGAGCCAGTCGTCGACCCAGGCGTCTCGCAGGATCGCGCAGCGGCGTTGCTCGGGGCGTTCGGGCAGGCTGAAGGTGATCAGTGCGAAGCTTTCGACGCAATCGCCGTTCGGTGCGCGCCAGCCGTTCCACAGGCCGGCCAATGCGAGCGGCTCGCCGTCGGAGCGTGACACGCGCACGACGGTGTCGGGTTCGTCGCCCCGCTGGAAGAGCGCATCGGCAAGGATCACGCAGCGATGGCCGCGCTTCCACGGTTGGTAGAAATTGCGTTCGGCGGCGGCGGTTTCGGCCCGCGCCTCGAAGGTGTCCTGTTCCTGCCCGTCCTTCGAGAAGAGAGGAATCAGTCCCCAGCGTCCGGGGGCGACCTCGAAGCGTTCGAGCTGGGCCTTGCTGCTGGCGTCGGCGCGCGGCCGGCGCACGAAGTGGCCCTGCTGACCGGGTTGCACCACCGACGATTGCGGCTGGAAGGAAATGCCAAAACGCCGCGCGAAAGGGCCGGGATCACTCGCTGCTTGGTAGTGCGTGGGCATGTTCTGTCGAGGAAAGCGGGCCGATTCTAGTCAGCGCCTGCCCTCGCGCCGATACCATCGCAGGCGCGGCAAATCCCGTCCGCAAGATGTTTCTCACGAAATCCGCCATGACTTCTTCGCATCTCACCGTCATCACCGGCGCATCGCGCGGCCTGGGCCGTGCCATGGCCGAACAGCTTCTGCAACCGGGCCGACGCCTCTTGTGCATCTCCCGCCGGAGCGACGATCAGCTCGCCCAACTGGCCCGTGAGGCCGGCGCCGAGCTGGAACAGTGGCAGCTCGATCTCGCGGAGCCGGTGGCTGCCGCCGAGCGGCTTTCGGCATGGCTCGCAACACTCGACGCCGCTTCTTTCGACAGCGCCACGCTGATCAACAACGCCGGCACCGTGGGGCGCATCCGTCCGTTGTCCGAAGCCGTGCCCGCCGACCTGTCGCAGGCCCTGCGCGTCGGGCTGGAATCGGCGATGTTGCTCACCGCAGCCTTCCTGGGTGCAACCAAGGGCTGGCGCGCCGACCGCAAGGTGCTCAACATTTCGTCCGGCCTCGGCCGCAATGCGATGGGAAGCCAGGCGCCTTACTGCGCCGCGAAGGCCGGCATGGATCACTTCTCCCGCGCCGTGGCCCTGGAAGAGAAGGGCCCGGGCGCCGCGCGGATCGTGTCGCTCGCGCCGGGCGTGATCGACACCGACATGCAGGTGGAACTGCGGGGCGGCGACCCGGACATGTTCCCGGACCGCGTGCGCTTCGAGCGCCTCAAGGCCGATGGAAAGCTCGATTCGCCGCAATCCGCCGCGGCGAAGATCCTGAAATATCTGGGCCGCGCGGACTTCGGCAGCAACCCGGTCGCCGACGTCCGCGACTGACGCGCAGCGACCTTAGGGCCGGCGAAGCCAGGCCCGTTCGGGAAACACCGCGGATCCGGCTCCGCCGGTCCGCCGGTGTTGCCCCCTGGAGGGGGTGGAGAGCGACACGAAGTGCGCGAGCCTGGGGGTGCTACTCAATCGTGGCGCCAGAAGCCTGGACGATGCCCTTCCACTTCTGGTAGTCGGTCTTCAGCAGCGTGCCGAACTGCTCGGGCGTCATGCTCTGCGGCTCGGCGCCCTGGCCGATGATCGCGTCCTTCATCTCCTGCGTCGCCAGCAGCTTGTTCACCTCGGCGTTGACCTTGGCAATGATGTCCTTCGGCGTGCCGGCCGGCATGAAGAGGCCATACCAGGTGCTCACGTCGAAGTCCTTGTAGCCCAGCTCGGCCACGGTCGGCACGTCGGGCAGCGAGCTGCTGCGGCGCAGCGAGGTCACCGCCAGCGGGCGCAGCTTGCCGGACTTGATCTGCGCGATGGCCGACGGCACCGACGAGACCATCAGGTCGACGTTGCCAGCCAGCACGTCCATCATCGCGGCGTTCGAGCCCTTGTAAGGCACGTGCCGCAGCTTGATGTTGGCCGCGCTCTTGAAGATCTCGCCCGCGAGGTGAATGGTGGTGCCGTTGCCCGGCGAGCCATAGGTGACCGCATCCGGCTGCGCACGCGCTGCGTTGACCACGTCGGCCAGCGTCTTGAACTTCGACTCGGCGCGCGTGACGATGATGACCGGCGTGTACGCCACGTGCGCGACGGCGACGAGGTCCTTGGTCGGGTCGTAGCTCAGGTTCTTGTAGAGCCAGGGCGCGACGACCATGTTGTCCTTCTGGCCCATGACCATCTCGTAGCCCGAGGGCGCGGCGCGCGCCGCTTCGGCGATGCCGATGGTGCCGCCCGCGCCGGCGCGGTTGTCGGCCACCACGGTCCACTTGCTGACTTCGGTGAGCTTGTTGGCCACCAGCCGCGACAGGATGTCCGTGCCGCCGCCGGGCGGGAAGGGCACCACCATGCGGATGGGTTTCGAGGGATAGGTGTCTGCGTGCGCGGTGGCGGCAAAGGCCACTGCGAGCGTGCAGAGGGTGAGCAGCTTTCGGATCATGGATGTCTCGTGTTGGATTGGCGCCGTGCTCCGGCGCATGAAGCGCCGGAGTGTGCCGCAGCGAGACCGTCCGAGGGCTCTTGATTCGAGATGGCCGCCGTCTCGAATCGAGAGTTCGGCGGAAGGCCGGCGCGCTCAGTGGATGGTGGGCGGGCCGAGATCCTCTTCGGGATCGACGTAGGTGGTGATGGTCGGCGCACCGCCTGCATCCGCGCCGCGCGCATCCGCCCGGCGCTGCAGCGCCTCGATGCCGGCCATCATGGCCGCGCCGTAGGTCGGCATCGGCCCCGCGGCCGCATCGATGGGCTTGCAGTCGGCGCCGTCCTGCTTCTGCAGCACCCAGTAGAAGTGGCCGGCGATGGGTTCGTCGACCACCAGTGCAATCGATTCGCTGTCCATGATGTTCCCTTTCGACAGGTCGCGAAAAGGGTTGTAAGCCTCCGGCGCCAGAGGGGGTATCAACGAAATCACGCTGCGGCCCACGCACTTGCAACAGCCGCGGCTTGCGTGAAAAACGCAACGCATGGCGACTGCGCGCGGGCGGCTTTTACGCTTTCTTTACGGCCCCGCACGGAGTCTGTTCCCCCTTTTTACGCGTGCCTGCCGAGACTGCATGCCATGTCTTGTACGCAGGAGTGAATCGAATGGACATCGTGTGGTTGGCCTCGCTGGCGGCCTTGTGGATCGCCATGGTGGCGATGGTGGCCGGCCTGATCAGGCTCGAAACGCCACGGAGGGCGCGGCCGTGATCAGCCTTGAAATCCTCTACGGATTCGGCGGCCTCGTCGCCGTGATCCTGTTCGCGTATCTCGTGTTCGCACTCATCTGTGCGGAGGAGTTCTGAAATGAATGCCTCCGCATGGGCCCTGCTGGGTCTCTATCTCGTGGTGTTGGGCCTGCTTGCCTGGCCGCTCGGGCGCTACCTCGCCGCGATGTGCGAAGGGCGGCTGCCGCGCTGGACGCAGGCGGCCGAAGCGCCGCTCTACAAGCTGGCGGGGACGTCGCCCGATCGACCGATGCACTGGCGCAGCTACGCGATCGCGCTGCTCGCCTTCAACACGCTCGGCGCGCTGGCGGTCTACGCACTGCAGCGGCTGCAGGCTTGGCTGCCGCTCAATCCGGCGGCCATGGCGGCGGTGTCGCCGGATTCGGCCTTCAACACCGCGGTGAGCTTCGTGTCGAACACCAACTGGCAGGGCTACGCCGGCGAATCGACGATGAGCTATCTCACGCAGATGCTCGGGCTCGCGGTGCAGAACTTCTTCTCCGCGGCCACCGGCATCGCGGTCGCGTTCGCACTGGCGCGCGGCTTTGCGGCACGCAGCACCGACGGCAAGGGCTTCGTCGGCAACTTCTGGGTCGACATCACGCGCATCACGGTGTGGCTGCTGGTGCCGGTCTCCTTCGTGCTCGCGATCTTCTTTGTCGGCCAGGGCGTGATCCAGAACTTCGATGCCTACAAGACGGTGACCACCGTCGAGGCCACCGCTTATCAGAACCCGAAGCTCGACGCTGCCGGCCAGCCGGTCAAGGATGCGGCGGGCAATCCGGTGACGGAAGACGCGACCACCACGACGCAGACGCTCGCGATGGGGCCCGTGGCTTCGCAGGAGGCCATCAAGATGCTCGGCACCAACGGCGGCGGCTTCTTCAACGCCAATTCGGCGCACCCCTACGAGAACCCGACCGCGCTTGCCAACTTCGTGCAGATGCTGGCGATCTTCCTGATCCCGGCCGCGCTGTGCTTCACGTTCGGCCGCGTTGTCGGCGACCTGCGCCAGGGCTGGGCGGTGCTGGCGGCGATGACGGTGATCTTCGTCGCCGCGGTCGTCGTGGTGATTCCGGCGGAACAGGCCGGCAACCCGCTGCTGGGTGCGCTCGGCGCGGACCAGGCCGCAAGCGCGTTGCAGTCGGGCGGCAACATGGAAGGCAAGGAGGTGCGCTTCGGCATCGCGGCGTCGGGCCTCTTCGCCGCGGTCACCACCGCGGCCTCCTGCGGCGCGGTGAACGCGATGCACGATTCGTTCACGCCGCTCGGCGGCATGGTGCCGATGGTGTTGATGCAACTCGGCGAAGTCGTCTTCGGCGGCGTCGGCACCGGCCTCTACAGCATGCTCATCTTCGCGATCCTCGCGGTGTTCATCGCGGGGCTGATGATCGGCCGGACGCCGGAGTACCTCGGCAAGAAGATCGAAGTCCACGAGATGAAGCTGACCTCGATCGCGATCCTCGTCACGCCGATCCTCGTGCTGGCCGGCACGGCCATTGCGGTGATCGCGGATGCGGGCAAGGCGGGCATTGCCAATCCGGGTGCGCATGGCTTCTCCGAGATCCTCTATGCGCTTACCTCGGCCGGCAACAACAACGGCAGCGCCTTCGCCGGCCTGTCGGCCAACACGCCCTTCTACAACGGGCTGCTCGCGGTGGCGATGTGGTTTGGCCGCTTCGGCGTGATCGTGCCGGTGCTCGCGATCGCGGGCGCGCTGGCCGCCAAGAAGCGCATCCCCGTCACCGCGGGGACCATGCCCACGCACGGGCCGCTGTTCGTGGCGCTGCTGATCGGCACGGTGCTGCTGGTGGGGCTCCTCAACTACGTCCCCGCGCTCGCGTTGGGCCCCGTCGTCGAGCACCTGATGCTCTGGATGTGATCAACGACATGAAAACGCAGACCTCCCTTTCCCTGTTCGACGCCGCGCTGGTGAAGCCGGCGCTCTGGGCCGCTGTCACCAAGCTGAGCCCGCGCGTGCAGTGGCGCAATCCGGTGATGTTCATCGTCTACATCGGCAGCATCGTCACGACCGTGCTCTGGGTGCACTCGCTGAGCTACCCCGGTGAAACGGGCATGCCGCCGGCCTTCGTGCTCGCGGTGTCGATCTGGTTGTGGTTCACGGTGCTCTTCGCCAATTTCGCGGAGGCCTTGGCCGAAGGCCGCAGCAAGGCGCAGGCCGCTTCGCTGCGCGGGCTGCGCAAGGACACCTGGGCCAAGAAGCTGGCCGACCCCCGGCACGGCGGCAAGTGGCTGCCGGTGAAGTCGACCGACCTGCGTCGCGGCGACGTGGTGCTGGTCGAGACGCACGACGTGATTCCGCTCGACGGCGAAGTGATCGAAGGCGTGGCCTCGGTCGACGAAAGTGCGATCACCGGCGAATCCGCGCCGGTGGTGCGCGAATCGGGCGGCGACTTCTCCGCGGTCACCGGCGGCACGCGCGTGCTGTCCGACTGGCTGGTGGTGCGCATCTCGGTGAACCCGGGCGAATCCTTCCTCGACCGCATGATCGGCATGGTCGAGGCCGCCAAGCGCCAGAAGACGCCGAACGAGATCGCGCTCACGATCCTGCTGGTGGCGCTCACGATGGTGTTCCTGGTCGTCACCGCCACGTTGCTGCCCTACTCGGTGTTCAGCGTCGGCGCGGCGGGCACGGGCACGGTGGTGTCGCTCACCGCACTGGTCGCGCTGCTGGTGTGCCTGATCCCGACCACCATCGGCGGACTGCTCTCGGCGGTCGGTGTGGCCGGCATGAGCCGGATGATGCAGGCCAACGTGATCGCCACCTCGGGCCGAGCGGTCGAGGCCGCGGGCGACGTCGATGTGCTGCTGCTCGACAAGACCGGCACCATCACCCACGGCAGCCGGCAGGCCAGCGCCTTCATGCCTGCGCCGGGTGTGTCGCAGGAGCGCCTCGCGCGCGCCGCGCTGCTGGCATCGCTGGCGGACGAAACGCCCGAGGGCCGCAGCATCGTCGAGCTCGCGCGGCGAGGCGGCACCGTCGATGCGCCGGTCGAAGGCGCGCATGTCGTGCCCTTCACTGCGCAGACGCGCATGAGTGGCGTCGATCTCCCGGCGGCCTCGAACAGCCTCGATGTCCATCCGATCGTGCTGCGCAAGGGCGCGGTGGATGCGGTGCGCCGCCACGTCGAAGCGCTTGGCGGCGCAATGCCGGCCGCGCTCGCGAATGCGGCCGACGCGGTCGCGCGCCGCGGCAGCACGCCGCTCGCGGTGGCCGAAGGCGAGCGCGTGCTCGGTGTGGTCGAGCTCAAGGACATCGTGAAGACCGGCATCCGCGACCGCTTCGCCGAACTGCGCCGCATGGGCATCAAGACGGTGATGATCACCGGCGACAACAAGCTCACCGCCGCCGCGATCGCGGCCGAGGCCGGCGTGGACGACTTCCTGGCCGAGGCCACGCCCGAGGACAAGCTCGCGCTGATCCGCCGCTACCAGGCCGATGGCCGTCTCGTCGCGATGACCGGCGACGGCACCAACGACGCGCCCGCACTCGCGCAGGCCGATGTGGCCGTCGCGATGGGCAGCGGCACGCAGGCCGCGAAGGAGGCGGGCAACATGGTCGACCTTGATTCGAATCCGACCAAGCTGCTCGAAGTGGTGGAGACCGGCAAGGCGCTCTTGATGACGCGCGGCTCGCTCACCACCTTTTCGATCGCCAATGACGTCGCGAAGTACTTCGCGATCATCCCGGCGATCTTCATCTCGACCTATCCTCAACTGGGCGCGCTCAACGTGATGCGGCTGGCAAGCCCTTCGTCGGCGATCCTGTCGGCGGTGATCTTCAATGCGGTGGTGATCGTGTTCCTGATCCCGCTTGCGCTCAAGGGCGTGCGCTACCGGCCGGTGGGCGCGGCCTCGCTCCTGCGCCGCAACCTCGCGATCTACGGCCTGGGCGGCCTGATCGTTCCCTTCATCGGCATCAAGCTCATCGACTGGCTATTGGTGGCCATCGGTCTGGTCTGAGGACATCGACATGAAAGACACCCTTCGTCCCGCCATCGTGCTCTTCGTGCTGCTCAGCGCGATCACGGGCATCGTCTATCCCTTTGCCGTGACCGGCGTCGCGCGCACCGCGTTTCCCGATCAGGCGGCCGGTAGCCTCGTCATCCGCGACGGCAAGCCGGTCGGCTCGACACTCATCGGCCAGAACTTCGTCGACCCGAAGCACTTCTGGGGCCGTCCTTCCGCCACAGCGCCCATGCCCTACAACGGCGGGGCGTCGGGTGGCGCCAACCAGGGGCCGCTCAACCCGGCGCTCGCGGACGCCGTCAAGGCGCGCATCGAGGCACTGCGGGCGGCCGATCCGGGCAATACCGTGCCGGTGCCCATCGATCTGGTCACCGCGTCGGCGAGCGGCCTCGATCCGGACATCAGTCCGGCCGCCGCGCGCTATCAGGCGCCCCGCATCGCACGCGCCCGCAATCTGCCGGTGGAGCAGGTGCTGGCGATGATCGATGCGCGCACCGAGCGGCCGCTGTTCGGCCTGTTCGGCGATCCGCGCGTGAACGTGCTTGCGCTCAATCTCGCGCTCGATGCCCAACCGGCTCCCTGATCCAATGGGGTAACCTGCGTCGCCCGATCCGATGAACGACGACGCCCGTCCCGACCCCGACGTCCTGCTCGCGCAATGGCGCGCGGATGAGGCGCGGGCGCGGCGGGGTCGGCTGCGCATCTACTTCGGCGCCAGTGCGGGTGTCGGCAAGACATGGGCGATGCTGAGCGCGGCGCAACGCGAGCGTGCGGCCGGCCGCGACGTGCTGGTCGGCGTCGTGGAAACCCATGGCCGCAGCGAGACGGCGGCCCTGCTCTCGGGGCTCGACGTGCTGCCGCTGCGCAGCGTGAGCCATCGAGGCCGCTCGCTCGCCGAGTTCGACCTCGACGCCGCGCTCGCGCGCAAGCCCGCGGTGCTGCTGGTCGACGAACTCGCGCACACCAACGCGCCCGGTTCGCGCCACGCCAAGCGCTGGCAGGACGTGGAGGAACTGCTTGCCGCGGGCATCGACGTGTGGTCGGCGCTCAACGTCCAGCATCTCGAGAGCCTCAACGGCACGGTCGGGGCGATCACCGGCGTGCGCGTGCACGAGACGGTGCCCGACTCGGTGCTCGACGAGGCGGACGAGGTGGTGCTGGTCGACGTCACGCCCGACGAACTGACCGCGCGGCTCGCTGCCGGCAAGGTCTATGTGCCGCACCAGGCCGAGCGCGCGGCCCAGAACTTCTTCCGCAAGGGCAACCTGATCGCATTGCGCGAGATCGCGCTGCGCCGCACCGCCGAGCATGTGGAAGACGACGTGCGCAACTGGCGCGTCGAGCAGTCCGGCCCGCTCGGCGATGCGGGCCCGCCAGCCTGGAACACGTCCGGCGCGATCCTGGCTTGCGTCGGCCCGGACGAAGGCGCGGCGCAGACGGTGCGGACCGCAGCGAGGCTGGCCGGCCAGCTCAACGTGCGCTGGCATGCGGCGTATGTCGAAACGCCGCGCCTGCAGCGACTCGACGCGGCGCGGCGCGACCGCATCCTCGCGGTGCTCAAGCTCGCGGAAGGTCTCGGCGCGGAGACCGCGGTGCTGACCGGCGAGGACATCGCCGCCGCGCTCGCCGCGCAGGCGCAGCGGCTCAACTGCGCGACGCTCGTCGTCGGCCGCGCGACCTCCGCGCCCGGCTGGGTGCGCTGGTGGCCGGCGACCCCGCTCGCGCGCCGGCTCGCACGCGACGCACCGGGCCTCGACATCGTCGAAGTCGCGCGGGCCGAGAGTTCGCGCCGGCTGTCGAGCGGGCCGGTGGCCGCGCGGCGCGCCGGGTCGGCAATGGAGGATCGCCCCCGCGCACGCTGGCCCGCCTATGCCTGGGCGGCCGCCATCAGCGTCGCGGTCACGTCGCTGGTGGCGCCGCTCGTGGGCGTGCTGGAGCTTGCGAACATCGTGATGCTTTTCCTGCTCGGCGTGGTTGGGGTCGCAATGCGCTTCGGCCGCGGTCCGGCGGCGCTCTCGGCGCTGCTCAACGTCGCGGCTTTCGATTTCTTCTTCGTCCCGCCGCGCCTGTCGTTCGCAGTGGGTGACATTCAGTACGTGCTGACCTTCGCGGTGATGCTCGCGGTCGGCCTGCTGGTGGGGCAGCTCACCGCGGGGCTGCGTTTTGCCGCGAGTGTTTCGGCGAGCCGCGAGCGGCGCGCGCAATCGCTCTTCGAGCTCACGCGCGAGCTGTCGGCGGCGCTCGAGAGCACGCAGGTCGCGCAGCTCGGCGCGGCCGCGGTGCAGGGGCATTTCGGAGGCCGCGCACTGGTTCTGCTGACCGATGCCAACGACCGCCTCGTGATCCCGCAGGATGCCGCGCCAGGCTTCGACGCCAGCGTGGCCGACTGGGCCTTCCGCCATGGGCAACCGGCCGGCCTCGCCACCACGACATTGGCCGCTCAGCCGTGGCACTACGTGCCGCTGAAGGCGCCGATGCGCGTGCGCGGCGTGCTCGCGCTCGAACCGGCGCAACCGCGCTGGCTGCTGATTCCCGAACAGGCGCAGCAGCTCGACACGCTCGCGCGGCAGATCGCGATCGCGCTGGAGCGGGTGCACTACGTCGAAGTGGCGCAGCAGGCGGTGGTCGAGATCGAGTCGGAGCGGCTGCGCAATGCACTGCTCGGCGCGATCTCGCACGACGTGCGCACGCCGCTCACGGCATTGATCGCACTCGCGGAATCGCTTCAGACACTGCCCGAAGGCGGTGAGCAGCGCGAGGCTGCGCGCGCGATCGTTTCGCAGGCGCATCAGTTGCATGCGCTGGTCAGCAACTTGCTGGACATGGCGCGTCTGGAAAGCGGCATCGCCGGCGGCGCGGTCAGCTTGCGCCGGGAGTGGCAGTCGGTCGAAGAGGTGGTCGGATCCGCCATCCGCGCCGCGCGACCGGCGCTCGGCGACATGACGGTGCAGACCGATCTGCCGCCGGACCTGCCCCTCGTCGAATTCGATGCGGTGCTGATCGAGCGCGTGCTGGTCAATCTGCTGGAGAACGCGGCCAAGTACGGTGCGCCGCCTGTGGTCGTCAGCGCGCGCGCGCCCGAAGGCTCCCTGGTGCTCGGCGTGCGCGATCACGGGCCGGGCCTGCCTGCTTCGCTGAAGGGCCGCGAGCAGACGCTGTTCGACAAGTTCACGCGCGGCCAGGCCGAGTCTGCGACGCCGGGTGTCGGGCTCGGGCTCGCGATCTGCAAGGCGGTGGTGAGCGCGCACGGCGGCCAGATCGCGGCGGCGAATGCGGAAGGCGGCGGGGCAGAATTCACGGTCACGCTGCCGCGCCGCACACCGCCTGAACCTGTCGAAATCCCGCTCTGAAGCCATGCCCAGCCCCACCGCCATCGTGATCGAGGACGAGCCGCAAATCCGCCGTTTCGTTCGCGGTGCGCTGGAGGCCGAAGGCTGGCAGGTGCACGAGGCGGGCACCTTGCGCGACGGGCTGGCCGCGGCCGGCACGCGCCAGCCCGACCTGCTGGTGCTCGATCTCGGATTGCCCGATGGCGATGGCGTGAACCTGATCCGCGATGTGCGCGGCTGGTCGGGCGTGCCGATCATCGTGCTCTCGGCCCGCAGCGACGAGGCGGACAAGATCGCCGCGCTCGATGCCGGCGCCGACGACTACCTGACCAAGCCTTTCGGTACGGGCGAGCTGCTCGCACGCGTGCGCGCCAACCTGCGCAGGCCGCGTGCCGCAGCGGGCGGCGAAGAGCCCGAGCCGGTGTTCCGCTTCGGCGAGGTCGAGGTCGATCGCGCCGCGCGGCTCGTGCGGCGCGCGGGTGCCGAGGTGCATCTCACGCCGACCGAATACCGGCTGCTGTCGGTGCTGGTCGCCAATGCAGGGCGCGTGCTCACGCAGCGGCAGCTTTTGCGCGAGGTGTGGGGGCCGTCGCATGGCGAGCAGAGCCACTACCTGCGCATCTACATGGGCCACCTGCGGCAGAAGCTCGAAGCCGATCCGGCGCAGCCGCGCCATCTGCTGACCGAGACGGCGGTGGGCTACCGGCTGGTGGCCTGACGGCTGCGCATCAGCAGCACGATCGCCACGCCGCCGAGCACCAGCACCGACGCGACCAGCAATCGCAGGCTGGCGGATTCGCCGAGGAACGCCACGCCGCCGAAGGCCGCGATCACCGGCACGCTGAGCTGCACCGTCGCGGCGCTGGTCACCCGAAGCTCGCGCAGCGCCGCGTACCAGATCACGTAGCCGAGCCCCGAGGTGAGCGCGCCCGACGCGACCGCGTAGGCGATGCCGGCGGGGCTCCAGCGCATCGACGAGAGCATCGCGGCGCTGACGATCAATGCGATTGGTGCGGATCGCGCGAAGTTGCCCGCGGTCACCTGCGTCGGATCACCCGCGCCCCTGGCGCGCAGCGAATAGACGGCCCACGCGACGCCCGCCACGATCATCAGCAGCGCGCCGTGCAGCGGCGGCGCGGCGATCCCCGGCAGGAGCAGGAAGACCAGCCCGCCCACCGCCAGCATGAAGCCGATCGCCTGCCAGCGCGAGAACTTCTCGCCCTTCGAGAGGCCCCAGCCGAGCATGCTGATCTGCACCGCCGCGAACAGCAGCAACGCGCCGGTGCCGGCCGGCAGGCTGATGTACGCGAAGGAGAACGCCTCGGCATAGGCGAACAGGGCCAGCGCCGAAAGCCATCCGCCCGCGAGCCGCCGGGGCTGCGCGCCGGAGCGGCGCGATGCGATCAGCCAGAGCACCAGCGCGCCGGAGACCAGCCGCACCGACGTGAAGGTGGCGGCGTCGATACCGGTGTGCTGCAGCGCGAGCCGGCACAGCAGCGAGTTGCCGGCAAAGGCCAGCATGGCGACCGAAGTGAGGACGACGATGTTCATCGAGGCGGCGCTGCAGCAAGGAGTCGGCGAGGAAGCAGCGATTGGAACATCGGCGCATGGATATCGGAAAATCGCTGCAATCCGAGCCCGCCGATCCCCATGTCCGACACCACCGCACCTTCCCGCCTCAACAAACGCATGGCCGAACTGGGCCTGTGCTCGCGCCGCGAGGCAGACGACTGGATCGCCAATGGCTGGGTCAAGGTCAACGGGCAGGTGGCGGAAATGGGCGTCAAGGTCACCCCCGCCGACCGCATCGAGGTCGACCGCAAGGCGCAGAGCCAGCAGCAACAGCAGGTGACGATCCTGCTGAACAAACCCGTCGGCTATGTCAGCGGGCAGGCCGAGGATGGGCACGATCCTGCCGTGGTGTTGATCAACTCACGCACGCACTGGCGCGAAGACCAGAGCCGGCACCGCTTCTCTCCGCAGCAGCTCAGGGGGCTCGCCCCGGCCGGCCGGCTCGACATCGACTCCGTGGGGCTGCTGGTGTTGACCCAGGATGGCCGCGTGGCGCGGCAGCTCATCGGCGAGGACTCGTCGATGGAAAAGGAATACCTCGTCCGCGTCTCCTACGGGCCTGTGGCGCAGAACTCGCAGGCCGCCTTCCCGCGCGAACAACTCGCGAAGCTGCG
This sequence comes from Variovorax sp. YR216, assembly GCF_900107745.1. Classification (GTDB taxonomy): domain Bacteria; phylum Pseudomonadota; class Gammaproteobacteria; order Burkholderiales; family Burkholderiaceae_C; genus Variovorax. Next base: position 217,126 of record NZ_FNRO01000003.1, read on the forward strand.
CCACGGCCTGAGCCTCGATGGTCAGCCGCTGAAGCCGGCAAAGGTCGACTGGCAGAACCCGGAGCAGTTGCGTTTCGTGCTGACCGAAGGAAAGAAGCGACAGATTCGCCGCATGTGCGAGCTGGTGGGCCTCAAGGTCGTCGGCCTGAAGCGCATCCGCATCGGCAACGTGGTCCTCGGCAACCTCCCCGTCGGGCAATGGCGCTACCTAGGCGCCGGCGAGCGCTTCTAGCCAAGGCCAGGAACCCCGCGGAACCGGCTTTGCCGGGCCGCCGGGGTTGCCCCCGGAGGGGGTGTCAGAGCCACACGCAGTGGGCGAGGCTGGGGGTGAACTCACCCACATGCCTTGTTGTGCGAGGCGTGCATGCCCTTGGCCTTGGCGTCGGCTTCGGTCATGTATTCGCCCTTCTTGGTCTTGCCGTAGTAGCGGTCGCCCATGCAGTGGTAGACCTTGGTCTCGTCGTTGGCCCAGACCTTGCCCACGCCGCCGCCGGGTGCTGCGGCCATCTTCGACGGGTCGGACGCCGCAGGCGCCTTGGCGGCAGGTGCCGCCGCCGGGGCGGCCGGAGCGGCTGCTGCCGGTGCTGCCGGTGCTGCCGGTGCTGCAGCCGGCGCCGCCGCAGCCGTGCCGGTCTTGGCATCGGCCTTGCCGTACCAGGTCTTGATGCCCTTGTGGCCGCGGCATGCGCCCGACTTGGTGTCGGGCGAGGCGTAGCTTCCATCCTTGCACTGCACCGTGGTGCCGGCCGGCGCGTCGGCGGGGAGTTGTTGTGCCTGGGCGGCGAGCGCGGCCAGCAGGCCGGCGCCGAACAGTACAGCCTTGAGTTGGAACTTCATCCCGGTTTGCTCCTGAAGCCATGTGTGGACAGACACCGCCATGTTCTGGACCCAATCCCAGCAGAAGCTGACCAAATGCCCCGATCCGCTCGCCGGCGCACTCATGCAAGGCTAAGAAAACGGGCGTAGCCTCGTGGAGGCTGTGTTCCAGTCACAAGGAGACCCCGTGCGCGCATTGCTGGTGGAAGACGACGAAATGATCGGCCGCAGCCTCGTGCATGCCCTGGACAACGCCGGTTGGTCGGTCGATTGGGTGCGCGACGGCGCATTGGCGCACAGCGCACTGGCCGATGGCGGCTACACCTGCGTGCTGCTCGACATGGGCCTGCCCAAGATCGACGGCACCGAGGTGCTGCGCCGCGCCCGCAAGCGCGGCGACGCGACGCCGGTGCTGGTGCTCACCGCGCGCGACGGGCTCGACGACCGGATCGAGACGCTCGACCTCGGCGCGGACGACTACCTGCTCAAGCCCTTCGAGTTGCGCGAGCTTCTTGCGCGCATGCGCGCCGTGGTGCGGCGGCGCGACGGCGCGGCGCATTCGGTGATCGGCACCGCCACGCTGCAGCTCGACCTGACCACGCGCGACGTGGTCGTCAACGGGGTGCGTGAGGTGCTGACCGCGCGCGAGTTCGCACTGCTGCACGCGCTGCTGGAGCGCCCCGGCGCGATCCTGTCGCGCGAGCAACTGGAGGACCGCATCTATGGCTGGGGCGAGGAAGTCACGAGCAACGCGATCGACGTGCTGATCCACGGCATGCGGCGCAAGCTCGGCGCGGAAACGATCCGCAACGTGCGTGGCCTGGGCTGGCGCGTTGCGCCGGCATGAGATCCACGCGTGTTGCCGAGCTTCAGGCTCCGTTCGCTGCGCAGCCGCCTGCTGCTGTGGCTGGTGGCGCTGTATCTGGTGGCGATTGCAGCGACCGTATGGTTTTCCTACGGCGCCTACGGGCGGCTGGTCAACAACTTCATGGACGACCAGATGCGCCTAGTGGCCGAGTCGCGTGCGACCCATCATCGTGCGCCGCCACTGCAGCCGGTGACGAGCGACGAAGTCATCCGGCGCGGCGCCTTCGTCGTCCAGGTCTGGAGCAGCGACGGGCGCACGCTGCTGGGCACGTCCTGGCCCGATCTCGCGATTCCGCTGCAGTCCGACGCCGGGTTCAGCGACCTGCGCACCGGGCCGCGAAACGAAGATGCCTGGCGTGTCTTCACCGCCGAGCCCGGGGCGCTCGCGGAAATGCCCCGCGTGCAGGTGGTGCAGAACGACGGCTTCCGGCGCAACCGCATCGTGCGCCGCGCCTTGCTGGAAAGCCTGCCCATCTTCCTGATGCTGCCGATCACGCTGCTGCTGCTGCTGTTCATCGTCTCGGTGGCTTCGCGCTCGCTGCGAGCGGTCGCGCGCGATGTGGCGGCACAGCAGGTCGGCGACACGGCCGAAGTGGCGACCGCGCGCGTGCCGGAGGAGATCGCGCCGCTGGTCGGTGCCTTCAACAGCGTGCTCGGGCGTTTGCGCAGCGCCTTGTCGACGCAGCGCCGCTTCATGCAGGACGCCGCGCATGAGCTGCGCACGCCCATGGCCGCAATCCGCCTTCAGATCGAGAACCTGCGCGGCCACGTCCCGGCCGGCGATGCGGCCGAGCGCTTCGCGCAGCTCGAAGGCGGGGTCGAGCGGGCGCAGCATCTCATCGAGCAGTTGCTGAGGCTGTCCCGGCAGGAAGGCCCGCCACCCGCGGCCCGCGGCCCCGTCGATGTCGCAGCGCTGCTGCGCGACAGCGTGGGGCAACTCATGGTGCTGGCGGACCAGCGAAACATCGACGTGGGCTTCGAAGGCCGGGTTGCGCCGCTGGTGTCGGCGCCGCCGTCGGAGCTGCGCAGCGTGTTCGACAACCTCATCGACAACGCGGTGCGCTACGCGCCCGAAGGTGGCGTCGTGGACGTGCGGCTGCACATGATCGACGGACATCCGGTGGTCGATGTGCTCGACGATGGACCCGGCATCCCGCCGGAGCAGCTCGACCGTGTGTTCGACCGCTTCTTCCGCGTCACCGGCGCGCCTGCCGGGGGCAGCGGGCTGGGGCTGGCCATCGCGCGCACCGCGGCCTTGCGCAACGGGCTGCGCATCGTGCTGGAAAACCGCGCCGATGGCCCGGGGCTGCTGGCGCGCGTGTACCTGCCGGCCTCATCCTGAGCTCATTCTTCGCTCACGCCGGCCTCAGAGTGCCTGCCTAGAGTGGCAAGGGCAACTTCAGGAGACCCACATGCATGCTTCCCTCAGGGTTCTGGCACTCGGAACCTTCGCGACTCTGGCGGCTTTCGCCTCGTTCGGTGCACGCGCCCAATCCGACGGCTCCGACTACCGCCCGATGCAGACCAGCAACACCGCCTCGATGCCCGAAGTGGACGCGGGCGCCATGGCAGCGGCGCGTCCGACCGGCACGGAGTCGGTCGGCCAGTCGACCAGCGCGCCGCTGCCCGGACAGCTCTCGCGCGCCGAGGTGTACAAAGGCGCGGTCGAGGCGTCGCATCCGATGCAGACGGAGGCGATCGGCCAGTCCACCGGCATGGCCGGCATCACCGGCGGCGCACCGCACTGACCCTGATTCCGCGCGCGGCGCGTGACGCTATCCTGCGGTTTCCTCGTGAAACCCGGGATGGCCCATGCACTTTCTCGCTTCCAGAAGAACCATTGCCGCAGCCGGCGCATTGCTCGGCCTGATGGCGGCAACAGGCGCCGGTGCGCAGGGCACGGTCAATGCGCTGTGCAGCACCGACGCAAGCTGGTGCGAAGCGGCGGCGGCCGAGTTCACACGCGCCACCGGCATCCGCGTGCTGCAGGCCCACAAGGGCACGGGCGAGATCGGTGCCCAGCTGCGCGCCGAAGCGGCCAACCCCAAGACCGACATCTGGTGGGGCGGCACCGGCGACCCGTTCCTGCAGGCGGCCGAACAGGGGCTGCTCGATCCGTACCGGCCGGCCTACATCAATGACCTCTACGACTGGTCGGTGCGTCAGTACGCGATGTCGCAGAACATGGTCGGCGGCTTCTACACGAGCGCGATGGGCTTCGGCTTCAACACCGACGTGCTCAAGAAAAAGAAGCTGCCCGAGCCTCGCTGCTGGGCCGACCTGATCAAGCCCGAATACAAGAGCGAGGTGGAGATGTCGCACCCCGCGACCAGCGGCACCGGCTACACCATCGTCGCTGGCCTCGTGCAACTCATGGGCGAGGAGCAGGCCTTCGACTACCTGAAGAAGCTGCACCGCAACACCACCGCCTACACCCGCAGCGGGCAGGCGCAGGCGCCGAACGTGGCCAAGGGCGAGGTCGCCATCGGCATCAGCTTCATCTTCGGCTTCGACAAGTGGCGCTACGACAAGTACCCGGTCAAGGCGGTGGCGCCCTGCGAAGGCACGGGCTACGAGATCGGCGGCATCGCGCTGGTGAAGGGCGCGCGCAACAAGGCCAACGCGATCCGCTACTACGACTGGCTGATGAGCCCGGCCGGGCAGTCGATCGGCGCCAGGGCGGGCAGCCTGCAATCGCCGGCCAACAAGACCTTCAAGCCGGATCCGCGCATTCCGTCGATGAGCGAGGTGCGGCTCATCAAGTACGACTTCGAGAAATACGGCAGCGCGGCCGAGCGCAAGCGGCTGATCGACCGCTGGACGCGCGAAGTCGAATCGCAGCCGAGGTAGCGGCCTCGCGCCTCAGAGGCCGTGCACGATGAAGATGCCGGCCGGGGGCGCGGGAATGGTCAGCGTGGTCTCGCCGACGCGGTTGAACCGGTATTCGATGCCGTTGAGCAGGATGGACGGCATGTTGGTCCAGACAAGGTACTGGTAGCCCTCCTTGACCGGCGTGATCTGCAGCACCCGGAACACCGGCGGGATCACGATCCTGAACGAGAGATGGGCGGACGCGCTGTTCGCGCCCGGTGCGGCGATGGCGGTTTCGGCCGCGCAGCTCAAGGGTGCGAGCATCAGCGCGAGCAGGATGCCCCTGGCTTCGCGTCTGCCGACGCGGCAATTCGCACCGATCTCTTTCCCGGACATTGAGCACCGCCTCGCTGACATGGCGCGGCGCCCCAGCGACGCCGACCTCGGGATATCGGCAGTCTGATCCAAAAGTGAAGGATGCAACACCCTCCATTTGGTGGAGGTCAGCGGTCGCGCTGGATCGCGAAGTCGGCGGTGGTGGTGTCGCGCACGAACACGTCGACGCGTCGCGTCGCGGGGCCGGGGTTGCTCCACGGCAGCGGCAGGTTGTCGGGGATGAGTTCGATCTCGTGGTTGCCCGGCGCCACCGCCGGGAAGCTGTAGAGACCCTGCGCGTCCGTGCGCGTCACGAAGCGGCCGTTGAGCACCACCGTGACGCCCGGGACGCCGCCCTCGTTGGCCTCGCGCACGCCGTTGCCGTTCTGGTCGAAGAACACATGGCCTTCGAGCCGGCCCGAGCCGCCGGCGGCGCTGCCGCCGATCGGCACGCTCGTCGTGCCCGCGCGTGCCTCGTAGCGGATCGCCAGCAGCAGCGTGCGGCTCGACGGCAGCACCACCACGGGCGGCAGGGTGGCCGCGGTCAGCGCCGACACCACCGCCGGATTGAGTGCCTCCTGCCCGTTCGCCGCGGTGTATTGCACATAGAACGACCAGCCGGCGCCCAGCGCCCAGCTCACGCGCGCATTCGCATTCAGGAAGCGCGCGTCGTAGCTGCCGAGGCCGTTGCTGCCGCGCACGCTCAGGTCGAGCCGGCCGCTCGCGAGAAAGGGCAGGCTGCCGAGCGCGCCCCAGATCACCGAACGCGCGGTGACGCCGAGCTGCTCGGCCTGCTCGACCGCCAGCGTGGTCGACAGCGATGTGTTTTCCGCCACCGGCCACGCCTGGTCGAGGCCGAAACGCACCACTTGCGAACCGCGGCCGTTCGCGACGTCCGTGCGCCACTGGCTCTGGCCCCAGGTGGGCGAGATGTGTTCCCAGGTGACCTCGATCGATTGCGCGGCCTGGCTGCCGGTGCGTGCGGCAAGCGTGGAGGAGATCGCGTCGCGCGAATCGAAGCGGTAGCGTCCGAAGACGTTGCCGAAGAGCGACCGGCCGGTGAGCCCGCTCACGCTTTCGCTCAATTCCAGGTTGGTGCCGAGCTGCCATTGGCGGGTCGAGACGTCGCCGCGCCAGCTCACGCCCTGCAGGTCGCCCGCGATCGGCGTGCTGCCCCAGCGAAGCGCCGGATCGAAATAGAAGGCGCTCGCGCTCTGCCGCGCCCAGTCGCCGCGCCAGTCCGCGTCGACCCAGAAGCCGTTGGCCGAATCGCGCGGCGCGAGCGAGCCGACGGTCGACGGCTGGCCTTCGCTGTGCGCGTAGTTCGCCTGCACGCGCATCCCGCCCGGGCGCTCGGTCAGCGGGCCGATGCCGGCGCCGACCGAATCGGCCCAGGGCGACACGCCCTGCCACGACATGGCGCCCCAGTACGAGCGGGTGTTCTGCGCATAGCCGGTCACGCCGTTGAGGTTGACGTCGCGCGCGTCCACCATCTGGAAGGCGGCGTCGGTGCGATTGACGCCGAGCGGGTTGTCATCGCCGGTGAGCTGCTGCTGCGCGCCGAAGGTAGTCGCGGTGCCGCGACCGACGGTGAAGCCCTGCGAATTGATCCCGTCGAAGAAACCCAGTCGGCCGCTGGAGGCATTGATGCTCGTGCGCCCCGGCTTGTCGAAGCTGGTGGAGAAGCCTTCGATCGGCAGCGAGGGAAGGAAGACGCGCCCGGAACCGCGCGACATCGGCGTGGCGGCGGTGTTGATGTCGCCGATGCTGTTGTTGGCGTACCACCCGCTGTTGAGCGGCATCGCGCGCTGGTCGATGCGGCCGGTGTTGCCGCTCAGGTAGGAGAGGTTGTAGAGCGTGCCGTTGAGTCCGGTCTGGTCGAACACCGTCACGGGGCTGCGGTAGCGGTTCAGGCTCACGTCGGCGGAAAAGGCGCCGTAGTTCGGCGTGTCGAGAAAGCCGGAGAACTGCAGCGTCTGGTTGCGCGTCTCGCTGACCACGCGCTGGCGCTGCGATTGCAGCTCGACGCTGCCGCCGCGCGGCCAGCCGGTGGAGGGCGCTTCGGCCGCGGACTCGTCGACCTCGGCCTGCGGCCCGCTGTCGAGCAGGCGATCTTCATAGGCAGGCGCCGCCGGCGCTTCGGCCCGGCTGTCCAGCGCAGAGCCCGCGCCGAGCATGCCGAGCGCGAGGCAGGCGATCCGGCGCCTCATGGAGCGAAGCGCTGATCGATCTCGGTCGACCCCGATTCACCCCATTCGAGCTTGCCGCGCACCGTCACCGGAAAGCTGACCTGCACCGCGGCATCCGCGTTGCCGGGCCGTGCCGCGCTCAACGCAATGTCGCGCGTTTCCCCCGGAAGGATGGGAAGCGTCGCGGCGGTGAATTCGAGCGCGGTGCCGCTGGCATCCGTGCCCTTGAGGAAACCGGCGAGCCGGCCGTGCGCGGTGCCGTCATTGCGCACCTTGAGCACCGGCATCTTCACGCCGTTGACCGTCTGCACCGTGGCGCCGACCACGCTGAGCGATGGCTTCACGTCGCCGACCGCGACGTAGACGACGACGCCGACGCGCGCCGACAGGCCGATCGGCATGTTGGGGCTCGCGGCCTGTTCCTTGCCTTCGACGAGGATCGCGAAGCGGCATTCCGTCGGCGGCGTGTCCGGCGGCGGCGTGACCTCGAAGCGGAAGCGATACGGCCGGCCGGGCGTGACGGTGAGTTCCTTGCGCTCGATGGCGACCCACGGGCGGCAACTGTCAGGCGCCAGCGCGTCGATGAAATCCACTGTTGCGTCGGGCTTGAAGGTCCAGTCGGCGGTGCGCACGGTATAGGCGCCCGGGCGCGCGTCGATCTGCGACAGCTCGATCACGTCGCGGACCGGTGTGCCGGGCTTCCCCTTCAACTCGAAGCGCGGCGGCGACACCGCGAGCGCGAACTGCGAGAAGGCGGCCGGGCACAGCGCACCGAAGCCCAGCGCAAGCAGCGTCAGCGATCGAAGACGTCCGGGGTGCAGGAGCGAGCGAAGAGCGGTCGGTCGGTTCAAGGCGATACCTCGATCTCGAAATAGAACTGGAGCTGCTGCGTGCGTGTCAGCAGCCGGCCATCGGCCAGCAGGTTGAGCTGGATGGTCTCGTTCAGGAAGGGGCCCTGCACCACGCCGTCGAAGACCAGCGCTCGGCCCCCGCCTCGGACCGAGCCGGGCAGCAGGCGGCCTTGCGTGCGCCAGGTGGCGATGAGCTGCTCGCCTTCCGTGGGTGCGAGCACCATGTAGATGCGCGCCGGGCGATTGACCCAGTTGGTCAGATTGAGGCGCAGTGACACGCTGAGCTGGCCTTCGACCGCGTTGTCGCCGGTCCGCGATGGCACGACCTGGCGCCATTTCATCGGTGTGACCGGCTGGCTCACCAGCGTGCCGGTGTCGTCGACGCGAAACGTTGCGGCCGAAGCCGGCGAGGGCATGACCAGTATCGCGAAGAGGATGGCGCACAGCGCGAGGAGGGCGCCTTTGACGATCTGGCGCAGGCTGATCTTCATGGGGCCACCAGCTCGTAGACGGCGCGGCCGGTGAAAGTGCCGGCGGGCGCGAGTTGCGCGTTGGAATAGCTGAAGGTCAGGCAGCTTTCGAACCAGTTGTTGACCGCGACAGAGAGCAGAAGCTGCCGGGAGCCGTTGAATGTGCCGCTCGGGATCGTTGCCGTCGAATCGCCGGCACCGCTGGATACCCATGAGATCGTGCTGATCGGGATGGTGTCGCTGGTCGCGTTGACGAGGTAGGCCGGCGCAGTGACCGTCAGCGTCGCATTCTGGCTGGATCCGTTCGACCGGTAGAAGCCGCCGACGTAGACCTGCCCGCTTCCAGGCGTGCAGAACGCATAGTTGTCGTAGGGGCTGTTGGCCGTGGTGCTGTTGGTCGCCATCGTCTGCGGACCCGTGCCGATGGCGCTGGCCGGCACCGTGGCGGTGACGGTATTGACGGTGGTGTTGTTGCCCGGCGTGCCGCCGCCGGTGTAGGTGCCGCTGAACGTGCCGGTGCCCACTTGCAGGTAGATCGCCCGTGCGGCGGGCGTGATGCTGACCAGATAGGCCTGCGCACCGCCCGCGGCGAAAAGGCCCGCGACGGCAAGCCCGGCGACCGCGAAGGCTCTGGCGCCGGAGGTGCGGAACGGTGAAAGACGCATCACGTTGGGCATTTTTGCGATCTCCCGGTGTTCAGGGCATGGTCGCCGTGTAGGTGACCCGGCCATTGTTGACGCCGGCGCCACCGTACGTGCCGGCTGCGACCACAGCGCTGTTCGCGTAGCTGTAGGTCCACTTGCCCTCCTGTCGCACCATCTTGTTGGTGGAGGGCAGAAGCACCGACGAGCCCGCCCCGCCCGTGGCATTGAAGCTCGGGTGGGTGATGCTGCCGTTGTTGAAGTTGGCCGTGGTGCTCCCCAGTGCGCTGCTGGCCACGGTGATCTGGTTCCAGCCGATCTGCTGGCTGGACGTGCCGTTGTTCAGTGCGCCGGTGGTGTTGGAGTTGAGCGTGATGTCGCCCCCATTGCCCATCACCCGCACCGTGACTGCGCCATTGCCCAGGTCGCCGCCGGTGCCCGCCACCGCCGTGCCGTTGCCGACCTGCGCTGCCGGCACGGCGAAGCTGATCATGTCGACCGTGCCGTTGGCGGCATATTCGGTGCCGGTGCCCACGCGCAGGTACAGGATGCGCGGGATGGTCACCACCAGGTCGAGGTTGGCCGTCGCCGTCAGCGTGCCGCTCGCGCCGCTGACGAATTTGGAGTCGGCGTGGGCCGGAGTCAGCACGGTTGCGCCGAGCCCGGCCAGCAGCGCCAGCCGCGCCCAGGTCCACATGATCGGAATGAATCAGCAGGAAGTAGCCGACGCGCTCAGGGCATCGTGGCGGTGTAGGTCACCGTGCCGTTGTTGGTGTTGTTTGCGCCACCGTAGGTACCGGCCGCCACCACGTTCGCGTTCTTGTAGGCATAGGTCCACTTGCCTTCCTGGCGAACCAGGCCGGAACTCGCCGTCAACGTCGTCGCGGTGCCTGCGCCGGTGTTGGAGGCGTTGAAGGCCGGATGCGTGATCCCGACGTTGGTGTAGCCGGTCGTGGTCGTGGCCAGGGGCGCTGTCGCGACAGTGATCTGGTCCCATCCGATGCTCGAGCCCGCGCCGTTGGTCATGGCGCCGCTCGTGGAGGAGTTCAGGCTCACGTTGCTGTTGCCGTTGGCCAGCACGCGAACCGTGACGGCGCCGTTGGTCTGGTCCCCGCTGGCGGCGGTGGCTGCCACGGCGGTGCTGTTGCCAATGCCACTTGCGGGCACCTGGAAGTCCATCAGGTCGACCGTCGTTCCTGCAGCCATGATCGTGCCGGTACCGACTTGCAGGAAGAGCACGCGCGGAACGGTGATCTTGACATCCACTCGGGCCTGTGCGGTGCCGTTGGCGGGGGTGCTGGGGTTCACGTTCGATTCCGCCAGGGCCGCCAGCGGCGAAAGAACTGCTGCAGCGACCGAGACCAGAAGGAGCTTTTTCATGTTTGTTTCCTGAGTGGATTGAGAGGGGGCCGGTGAAAGTTGGTGAGCAAAATGTAGGAGGCCTCCCACGTTCGACGTAGGACATAGTTCTCATAAATGTTCGGGTGAGTACTTTTGAGGGCCTATTTGTGATGTAAGTCTTTGTAGCTGTGGGTAGGCGCCAACTGCGGGCGTGAATTCGGTCACGGTTGGTCGCGTCAAGGGCGTCCAGTAAAGTTGCCTGTTCGCCATCGGCGATGTGTTCACTCTCGACTGACAACGCGTCATGACCATTTCCAAGACCAAACTCCCCTTCCAGGCTGAAGTCGCGCAACTGCTTCACCTCGTCACGCATTCGCTCTACTCGAACAAGGAGATCTTTCTGCGCGAGCTGATCTCGAACGCATCGGACGCCTGCGACAAGCTGCGCTTCGAGGCCATCGACCAGCCGGCGCTCTACGAAGACCAGCCCAATCTCGAGGTGCGCGTGTCCTTCGACCCGGACGCCAAGACCATCACCATCGCCGACAACGGCATCGGCCTCGGCCTGCAGGAAGCCATCGACAACCTCGGCACCATCGCCAAGAGCGGCACCCGCGAGTTCATGAGCAGGCTCTCGGGCGACCAGAAGGCCACAGTCACCGAGCAAGGGCAGCTCATCGGCCAGTTCGGCGTGGGCTTCTATTCGGGCTTCATCGTGGCCGACAAGATCACCGTCGAATCGCGCCGCGCGGGCCTGCCGGCGGCGGAAGGCGTGCGCTGGGTCAGCGCGGGCGCCGGCGACTTCGAAGTCGACAGCATCGACCGCCCGCAGCGCGGCACCAGCGTCACGCTGCACCTGCGCGAAGACGCGGACGAATACCTGAACGCCTGGAAGCTCAAGTCGGTGATCGGCAAGTACTCCGATCACATCTCGCTGCCCATCCTCATGGAGAAAGAGGAATGGAAGGAGGGCGAGGACAACAAGGGCGGCTCGATGGTCAAGACCGGCGAGTGGGAGACCGTCAATCAGGCGAACGCACTCTGGAGCCGCGCGAAGAAGGACGTCACCGAGGAACAGTACGTCGAGTTCTACAAGAACATCAGCCACGACTACGAGGCGCCGCTGGCCTGGAGCCACAACCGCGTCGAAGGCAACACGGAGTACACGCAGCTGCTCTACATCCCGGCCAAGGCGCCGATGGACCTCTGGAACCGCGACAAGCACGCGGGCGTGAAGCTCTACGTCAAGCGCGTCTTCATCATGGACGACGCCGAATCGCTGCTGCCGAGCTACCTGCGCTTCGTCAAGGGCGTGATCGACTCGGCCGACCTGCCGCTCAACGTGAGCCGCGAACTGTTGCAGGAAAGCCGCGACGTGAAGGCCATCCGCGAGGGCAGCACCAAGCGCGTGCTCGGCATGCTGGAAGACCTCGCGAAGAAGCAGAAGACCGGCAGCGAAAGCGGCGAAGGCAAGATCGACGTGGGCTCGGGCGAATCGGTGCCTTCGCCGGAGCCGACCGAGGGAGTGACAGATGTGGTCGACAAGAACGCGCAGCCCACGCCGGCCGCCGAAGCCGCCGCGGAGTTCGCGGACGAATCGGGCAAGTACGCGAAGTTCTACGCCGAGTTCGGCGCGGTGCTCAAGGAAGGCCTGGGCGAAGACTTCGTCAACCGCGACCGCATCGCGAAGCTGCTGCGCTTTGCATCGACCACCAGCGACACCGTGAGCGTGAGCCTGGCCGACTACAAGTCGCGCATGAAGGAAGGCCAGGACGCGATCTACTACATCACCGCCGACACGCTGGCGGCCGCCAGGAACAGCCCGCAGCTCGAGATCTTCAGGAAGAAGGGCATCGAGGTGCTGCTGATGACGGACCGCGTCGACGAATGGGCGCTCAACTACCTCACCGAGTTCGACGGCACGCAACTGCAGAGCGTGGCCAAGGGCGCGGTCGATCTGGGCAAGCTGCAGGACGAAGCCGAGAAGAAGGCGGCCGAGGAAACGGCCGAATCCTTCAAGCCGGTGCTGGAGCGCCTCAAGGAAGCGCTCAAGGACAAGGCCGAGGACGTGCGCGTGACCACGCGCCTCGTCGATTCACCCGCGTGCCTCGTGGTGCAGGACGGCGGCATGAGCACGCAGCTCGCGCGCATGCTCAGGCAGGCAGGCCAGCCGGCACCCGAAGTGAAGCCGGTGCTGGAAGTCAACGCCGAACATCCGCTGGTGAAGAAGCTGGAGAGCTCGGCGCACTTCGACGATCTGGCGAACATCCTGTTCGATCAGGCGCTGCTCGCCGAAGGCGGTTTGCCGGCCGATCCGGCGGCCTATGTGAAGCGCGTGAACGCACTGCTGGCCTGAGGCCGTGCACCCGGCCGATCGGCGCCGAGAGGCGTCTGGTCGGCCCTCCTGAGGAGGCGATATGGATGCCTTGTCAGAGGTCCTGAAGGTCCTGCAATTCAACAGCGCGATCTTCTTCAAGGCCCGGTTTACCGCGCCGTGGTGCCTGGCTTCCCCGGAAGCGGACACGGTGGCCAGGCAGGTCAACGCGGGGTCCGAGCGCCTGCTCTTCTATCACCTGTTCGTGGATGGTTCGTGCACAGTGACGCTGGACGGCTTGCCGCCTCTTCACCTGCAGGCCGGCGACATCATTCTTTTTCCACATGGCGATGCGCACACCATGGCGTCGTCCGCATCGAACGGGCCGATGCCGATGCTCGACGTGCACGGCCTGTTGCGCGAGAGGCCCGAGGAACTGCAGCTCGGCGGCGGCGGTGCGCCGACGCGCATCATCTGCGGCTATCTGTCGTGCGATCCGGTGCTGTGCAAGCCGATCCTCGCGACACTGCCGCGGGTGCTGACGGTCAGCCTGAGGCGGGACGTAAGCACCGACTGGGTGGAGCGTTCCTTCGTCTATGCCGTCGCGGAGGCTGCCGCCACCGAGCCCGGCGGCGAAGGCGTGCTGGCCAAACTGTCCGAAGTGCTGGTGGTCGAGACGCTGCGCCGCTACATCTCCCAGATGTCGGAGGGGAACACCGGTTGGTTCGCCGGCTTGCGCGATCGTGTGGTCAGCAGGAGCCTCGCCCTCATGCACGAGAAGCCGGCGCATCAGTGGACGCTCGAAAGCCTGGCCCATGACGTGGGAACCTCGCGATCGGTGCTCGCCGAGAAGTTCACCCACTACGTCGGGCAGCCTCCGATCCAGTACCTCGTCAAGTGGCGCATGGCGCTCGCGTCGAACCTCCTGCGGCGCAGCGCCCTGAGCATGATGCACATCGCGCTGGAGGTGGGCTATGAAACCGACACGGCCTTCAGCCGCGCCTTCAAGCGCGAGTTCGGCGTGCCCCCGGCCTCCTGGCGCCGCGAACACGGTCTCAAGGGCCCGCCTGATGTCAACGATGCAACACGACCAGTGCGATCAGCCCGAAGAAGCACGCGAACTGGACGAAGAACAACGCAAAGCGCACCGACACCACACGGTCCGTCTGCTCGAAGCAGACATGGACCAGCGACTGGGGGATCCTCGCCGCCAGGATGACCACGCACAGCGCATCCACCGCGGGCTCGGAGATCGAGAACGCGCGCAGCGCATAGACCAGCACCGCGAACACCGGCAGGTTCTCGAGGCAGTTTGCATGTGCGCGCATCGCGCGCCGGTACCAGTCCTGCCCCTCGACAGGATCGGCCGGGAATTCGCTCATTCCCGCCCGGCCCAGGAAGACGCGGCTCAACCTGTAGGCGCCCACCGTGGTGAGCAGAAGAAGCAGGGTCCAGGCCGCGAAACCCAGCAACATCAGTTCCGGCAGCATGTCGTCCTCCTTTGGTGGACCCTGGCGAACCTTGTGGTGGGCTAGTGGCGAGTCACGCTGGACGACGGCGCGGGCACCGCATGGAGCAGCGGCTGCAGTGCGTCCGTCACCCGGGCGGCCTGGCTGTCGTCCAGCACGCCGAACAGGATCTTCTGGAAGCGCGGCGCCGTCACGCCCGACACGATGTACTGCCAGCGATAGGCCTTCAGGATCCCCTCGGCGATGGCCGCGCGCTGCGCATCGTCGTAGCGCATGCCCGCGATCGATCCGAAGTAGCTCGCATCGGCGCTCGCCTGCGCGGTGAGGATCCCGTCCACCGCCACGACCAGGTCGATCAGGTCGCCGACGGCGGCATCGCGCTCGGCGGCGCTGAGGTGCGCGTCCTCGCGAAGGAACTCCAGCTCGTCCAGCATCGCGTGCTGCGACTCTTCCTTCCAGTGGGCCAGGAAGACGTCCTTCCACAGCGCGCACAGGTCGTCCTCCGGTTCGATGCTCGCGCGATAGTGGGCTTGCGTGAAGAGCTCGATGTCCAGCGTCAGCGCGAGGACCGACCAGGCGCTTTTGCTGAGCACGGCCGAGGCGACCGCGTCGGGGTCGGCGGTGGCCATGTACCCCACCGGCATGTCGTCGGCCATCATCGATTCCATGCGACGGAACAGCCGCTGGTGCTTCAGTTCCTCGTCGGTCATGCGGACCAGCGCCTCAAGGGCGGTCTGGTCGCCCAGTGCATGCTGGCGACTGATCTCGAGCATCTTGGCGCCGATGAAGCGCTCCACGAGGCCGAAGATGTAGGCGTAGCTTCGGCCTTGCACCTGGCTGAGCAGGCGACGATCGCCCGGCGTCATGAAATCCAGCTCGTTCACCAGCGACAGGCCCGCCGGCAGGAAGGTCTTCGCGAGATCGAATCGCCGGTTGCGGATGACGTCGTCGTCGATGTCCCAGCGGACGCGCTTGGAGTTCTCGATGACCTTGGCGTACTGGTTTGCAGAAGGAGCGCTTTGCATGATGGCCTCTTTCAATGTCGTTGAAGGAGACTCGATGATCAAAGCGAGGCGCCTGTCAGGTCGGGCCGCGCGTCTGCAAAACTTACCCGATCATCCGGACACGGGCCGTGACGGGATCACGCCGGTCGGCCGTTCAGCCACACGGTCCCGATGCCGCCCAGCCCGATGAGGCAGATGCCGGCGACCGCCCACAGGTCAGGCGCATGGGCGAACAGCAGCCACCCGATCGCCGTCGCGAAAATGATCTGCGCGTAGGCGAAGGGCATCAGCACCGACAGCGGGGCCACCCGAACGGCGCCGGCCATGCAGACATGGCCTACGGTGGCGAACGTGCCCATCAGCAGCAACAGGGCCCACTGCTTGCCGCTCGCGAGGCGAAGCGTCGGTGCGAGATCGAGTGGAAGCGCCCACAGCACCGCGCCCAGTACCGAGGTCACGAGCAGCGCGGACAGAAGGTTCGTGACGACGAGATCGTCCGCGCTGGCGATGCGGCGCGTCACCAGCTGGAAAGCCGCATAGCAGAGCGCGCTGGAGATGGGCAGCAGTGCGCCCCAGCCCAGCGCGCCCGCGCCGGCCGGCCGCACGACGGCGAGCATGCCGGCAACGCCGAGCGCGACCATGGCCCACCGTGCGGGCGAGACTTGCTCCTTGAGCACGAGCGCACTCAGCACGGTGGTCGCCACGGGGGCGAGCAGCATGAGCGCGGTGAACTCGGCCAGCGGAAGATGCTGAACGCCGTAGAACGAGGCCGCCGAGTTGCAGAGCAGCAGGGCGCCGCGGAGACACTGCAGCGCGGGGACCCGGCTTCGGATCTTGAGCGGTCCGCCCCGCAGCAAGTGCCATCCGGCCATGGTGGCGGTCTGGAACATGTAGCGCACCCACAGCAGGACCAGCACCGGAATCGATCCGCCGAGGTATTTGATCGTTGCATCGCTGCCGGCGAACATGCACGTGGTCAGCAGGACGAGCCCGATGCCGGTGCTCAGGTCCGGGGCTTTGGGGGCCTTGTTCGCGGGGGGCATTTTCCGGGAGAGGTGAAGGGGTCGCAGGATGCAGGGACTTGATTGGCGTCAAGTCGCCGGCGATGTGAACTGACTATGCTGGCCGTCATAGCGCCGACGCCTTTTGGCACGTCACATAGGAGTGTGCGCCATGGAACACCCGCTCGACAGTCAATCCTATCTGGAGGCGCCCGCGGTGCGCCGGGTGAGCGTATTGCGGGCCTTCGCGTGGCTGCGATCGGGGGCGCGTGATCTGGTGTTCCGTCCTGGCGTCAGCTTCGGCATCGGTGCGGTGGTGGCCGTCGTGGGCCTGATCCTGATGGCCGCAACTTGGCAGGCCACCTACCTTGCGCCAGCGCTGCTCGGCGGATTTCTGCTGGTGGCCCCGTTCGTCGCGATGCCGCTGTATGCGCTGTCGCGCCAGCGGGAGCAGTCCGCAAAGCCGGATTCCACACTGGCTTTCCGCGCGTGGAAAGGCAACGCCGATTCGATTGCACTGTTCGGTCTGGTGCTCGTGCTGGCGTACCTGGCCTGGGAGCGCCTGGCGGCCATCGTCTTCGCACTGTTCTACACCGAGCAGGTGCAGCATGTGCCGCACCTGCCTCCGGCGCTGCTCCTGTCGGGCCAGGCGCCCAGTCTGGTGCTCGCCTTCCTCGCGGTGGGCGCCACGGTGGCAGTGCTGGTCTTCGCGCTCGGCGTCGTCAGTGTGCCGTTACTGATGGATCGCCCCATGGACGTGATCACCGCGGCGCTGACCAGCCTGCGATGCTGCGCCCGCAATCCGGGTGCCATGTTGCTGTGGGCGGCGTTGATCGCAACCCTGACAGCCCTTGGCTTCGCGACATTCATGCTCGGGCTCATCGTGATCTTCCCGTGGCTTGCGCATGCGAGTTGGCACGCCTACCGCGAGATGGTGGGCACCTGATTCCGCTGCGACGCAATCCATTCGTTCGCTGCGCAAGGTGTACCGAGCGGCGCGTTCCCTACTCGTCCTGAAACCGGTCGCCCGGCGTCAGCGGCGCATGGCGGTAGGTCGCCGGCGTGCGGCTCAGCTTGACCGGCGAGCCGATGCCGCGGTAGCCGCCTTCGAGCTCGACCACCATGCCGCGATGCGCGGTGTGTGGGTGCGTCAGCGCCGCATCCACCGGCAGCACCGGCGCGGCGGGCACGCCGGCCGCCATCAGTGTGTCGACCAGTGAGCGCCCGTCGAAGTCGGCCAGCGCGGCTTCCAGTTGCTGCTTGAGCCCGTCGCGGTTCACCGACCGCTGGCCGGCGGTGGCGTAGCGCGGGTCCTCGGCCAATTCACGCCGCCCGATGCACGCGCAAAAGCTCGCGAATT
Source organism: Variovorax sp. YR216 (assembly GCF_900107745.1). Lineage (GTDB taxonomy): Bacteria > Pseudomonadota > Gammaproteobacteria > Burkholderiales > Burkholderiaceae_C > Variovorax. Next base: position 234,635 of record NZ_FNRO01000003.1, read on the forward strand.
GTCGGTCGTTGCCCACCGCGACGAAGATCGGATCCGTGCGCGTCTTGAGCGCGTCGTAGGGGTAGATGTTCGGGTGCGCATTGCCGGTGCGTCTCGGCTCGGTGCCGTCCATGAACCAGTTGGCCGCATGCGGATGCAGCAGCGAGAGGCCGCTGTCGTACAGCGCAGCCTCCACGAACTGCCCGCGGCCGCTGCGCTGTCGTTCGTTGAGCGCCAGCAGCACGCCGATCACCGCATTGAGGCCGGTCACCATGTCGACCACCGGCAGGCCCACGCGCAGCGGCCCGCCGTCCGCTTCGCCGTTGATGCTCATGATGCCGGTCATCGCCTGCACCGCCGCGTCGTAGCCGGGCAGGGCGCCGAGCGGACCATCCGCGCCGAAGCCCGAGACGCGGCACCAGATGAGGCGCGGGAAGCGTTTCGACAGCGCCTCGTAGCCGATGCCCCAGCGCTCCATGGTGCCGGTCTTGAAGTTCTCGATCAGCACGTCGGCTTGCGCGACCAGCGCCAGCAGCGCCTCGCGCCCCTCGGGCGTGCCGAGGTCCAGGTGCTGGATGCGCTTGTTGCGGTTGAGCCCGTGGTAGTACGACGCCACGCCGTCGCGGAAGGGCGGGCCCCAGGTGCGTGTGTCGTCGCCTTGCGGCGGCTCGACCTTGAGCACGTCGGCGCCGTGATCGCCGAGGATCTGGCCGCAGTACGGGCCGCCGAGGATGCGGGAAATGTCGAGCACGCGGACGCCCGCGAGGGCGCCGGTGGTGGGGGCATTCGTGGTCATGGGGGCTGCTCCTGGGCCGGTCTCAGTCGAGCTGCGCGCCGGACTGCTTGACCACCGTCGCCCACATGCTCATCTGTTCGGGGATGAATCTGGCGAGCGCTTCCGGCGAAGTCGACGGCGCCGGTTCGAGGCCCTGGCTCGCGAACTGCTGCTTCACCTTCGGCGAGGCGAGCACCTTCGCGAAGGCCTCGTTGAGCTTCTTCACACGGTCCGGCGGCGTGCCGGCCGGCGCGACGATGCCGAAGAACACGCTCACGTCGTAGCCCTTCAGGCCCTGCTCGGCGAGCGTGGGCACGTCAGGCAGTGCCTGCGAGCGCTGGGCGGTGGTCACGCCGAGCGCACGCAGCTTGCCGGACTTGAGGTAGGGCATGGCGGTCAGCACGTCGGTGAAGCTCATGCTCACCTGGCCGCCCAGCAGGTCGGTCAGCGCCGGGCCGGTGCCCTTGTACGGGATGTGCTGCAGGTCCACGCCGGCCATCGAGTTGAACAGCACGCCCGCGAGGTGCGACGAAGCGCCGTTGCCCGACGAGGCATAGCTCAGCTTGCCCGGATTGCTCTTGGCGTAGGCGATCAACTCCTTGACGTTCTTAGCCGGCACCGAGGGATTCACGACCAGGATGTTCGGCAGGTGGCCGACCTGGATCACCGGCGCGAAGCTCTTCGACGGGTCGTAGTTGATCTTGCGGTAGAGGCTCGAATTGATCGCCAGCGGCCCGGAGGTGCCGAACAGCAGCACATACCCGTCGGCCGGTGCGCGCGCGACGAACTCGGCGCCGATGTTGCCGCCGGCTCCGCCGCGGTTCTCCACGATCATCGTCTGGCCGATGTGCTCCTTGATCTCGGCCGCGAGCGTGCGCGCCATCGCATCGGTCGGGCCGCCCGGGGGGAAGGGCACCACCAGCATCAGGGGCTTGTCGGGGAAGGCTCCTTCCGCGTGGGCGGCCGGAACCATGGGCAGCGCCGAGGCGCAGGCGATGAGAAGGGGCGCGAGGAATTTCTTCATGAATGTCTCCTGTCGTTCGTCGTGATCTGGAAAGCGCGGTTTCAGGCGGTGGCGAGCGTGGGCGCTGGCGTCTTGGCGGACCAGTCGGCCGGCACCGCGTCGGGCGTGAGTGGATCGCGCGGCAGCACGCGGTGCAGCAGCACCAGCTGCGCCCAGTCGATGCGCTGCGCCGAGCCGGTGCGCGAGCCTTCCCAGGCCATCGCGATCGCGCTGCAGGTGTGATAGAGCGCAGACGCCGCCTGACGGGCGATCACGTCGCCGCCTTCCTGCGTCGCGGTCGCAGCCAGTGCGCAGGCGCGGGTCAGTGCATCGCGCAGGGCCGCTGCAAAGGCCGGCGCCACCGCGGCCTCGTCGAGCAGCTTGCCGAAGTGCGCCTGCAGTGCCGTCAGCGAATCCTCGCGCTTGATCGCGCGCAGCACGTCGAGCGCGACGATGTTGCTCGTGCCTTCCCAGATCGAGCCCAGGTGCGCGTCGCGCACGAGGCGCGGGTCGGACCATTCCTCGATGTAGCCGCAGCCGCCGCGCACTTCCATCGCGTCGCCGGTCACCTTGCGCGCATCTCGGCAGGCGCGGAACTTGATGAGCGGCGTGAGGATGCGCAGCAGCGGATAGGCGCAGGCGTCGCCGCCGTCCGAACGCGCGAGCGCCAGCGCGGTCTGGAACACCATCGTGCGCGCCTGCTCGGCCGGCAGGCGCAGCTTGGTCAACTGGCGCTGCATCAGCGGCATGTCGGCAAGGCGCTTGCCGAAGGCGCGGCGCTCGCTGGCGATGTACTCGGCCTCGGCGACCGCGCGGCGCATCAGGCCGGCGGCGCGCACGCCGTTCGACAGGCGCGAGTTGTTGACCATGTCGGCCATCTGCACGAAGCCGCGGCCCTGTTCGCCGACGAGGTACGCGATGGCGCCTTCGAGCCGGATCTCGCCGCTGGCCATCGAGCGGGTGCCCAGCTTGTCCTTGAGGCGAATGATGCGGTAGTGGTTGGCGCTGCCGTCGTCGAGCTGGCGCGGCAGGAGGAACAGCGACACGCCCTTCATGCCCGCGGGCGCGCCTTCGACGTGCGCCAGGACCATCGCGAAATCCGCGTCGGGGTTGGAGCAGAACCACTTGTCACCGGTCAGGCGCCACTGGCCCGATGCATCCTGCGCGGCGCGGGTCGCCGTGGCCGCGATGTCGGAGCCAGCGGCCTGCTCGGTCATGAACATGGCGCCCTGCGCCAGCGTGTCGAAGTCGACCGACTGGAAGCGCGGCAGGAAGCGCTCGACCAGCTCGGGGCTGCCGAACTTCTTGAGCGTGCGCGCCAGCGAATCGGTCATCGAGACCGGGCAGCACAGACCGAACTCGGCCTGCACGAAGAGGTAGGTCAGGATGTACTTGACCAGCGGCGGCATCTTGCCCTTCCAGCCGAGCGTCTCGTCGCGGTGGGAGATCGCGGCCAGGCCGAATTCGCTCAGCGCGAGGCGCTCCATCTCGACGTAGGCCGGGTGCTTGATCACCTTCTGGTCGTCGATGCCGGTGCGGGTGCGGAGCTTGAGCGTCGGGGGATTGCGGTCCGCGGTCTGCGCCAGCTCGTCGAGCGGGCCGCCGGCCAGTGCGCCGAGCCGCTCGAAATGCGGCTGCATGTGCCGGGCCAGATCGGGCGGCAGGTACAGCGCGATGAGCCTGTGCAGCTCGGTGTCGGTGGTGAAGAGGTTCTGCCCGTGGCGGTCGGGCACGGGATGGGCGGCGTTCGCTCCGGCTGGGCCGGTCTTCGCTGTGGTGCTGGACATGGCTCGTCTCCTTTGTGGCCGGATGTTCGAGCGCTCGACGATTCTTGTCCAATATCGATTAGGTCTTGATTGATCCGGTTTGCCTATCGTGGGAGACTGCGCCGCATGGAACTGCGACATCTGCGCTACTTCGTCGTGCTGGCCGAGGAGCTGCACTTCGGCCGCGCCGCGCGCCGGCTCTCGATCTCGCAGCCGCCGCTGAGCGTTGCGATCCGGCAGCTGGAGGAATCCGTCGGCGCCCGCCTGTTCGACCGCAACAGCAAGGAGGTGCGGCTAACCCCGGCGGGCGATGCCCTGCTGCTGTCGGCGCGCGCGCTGCTGCGGCAGGCCGAAGAAGCGGCGCTCGAGGCGCGCGACGTGTCGCAGGGTTCGGCGGGACGCCTGCGCATCGGCTTCGTCGGCGCGATGCTCTACCGTGGGCTGCCGCAGGCGCTGCGCAAGTTCCAGGCGAAGCATCCCGCGGTGCGGATCACGCTGTCGGAGCTCAATTCGGGCGAACAGATCGCCGAACTGCTGCACGACCGCCTGGACTTCGGCTTCGTGCACACCAGCCGCATGCCGGCGGAGCTGAAGCATGCGCTGCTGGTGTCCGAGCCTTTCGTCGCCTGCCTGCCCGTCGGTCATCGCCTCGCGCGGCGGCGCACCGTGCCCGCGGCGAGCCTGCGCGACGAGCCGTTCGTGCTCTTCTCGCGCAACGTGTCGCCGGACTATCACGAGCGCATCCTGGCCATCTGCGCGGATGCCGGCTTTCGGCCGGAGGTGCGTCATGAAGTGCGCCACTGGCTGTCGGTGGTGTCGCTGGTGTCCCAGGGCATGGGGGTCGCCCTGGTGCCGAACGCGCTCCACCATTCGGCGCTGCGCGGCGCGGTCTTCCGGCCGCTGGAGGAGCAGGTTGCGCAGTCGGAGTCCTATTGCGTGTGGCGCGATGGGCCCGAGAACGCAGTGGTCCAGGCCTTTCTGCGTACCGTGCAGGCAGGACGTGCCGGTTGAATCTCCTCGCTTCCGACCGGCGTGAAGGCCCTTGCCGTCAACGAGGCCAAGGTCATCGTGGCGGTCATCGGGGGCTCAACGCCGCGCGGGCTCGAGGAGGAATCCGGCGAAGAAGTCGCTCAGTTCATCGCGCGCGGACAACGGCAGCACGTGCGCGACGTACTGGTCGGGCCGCACCACCACGATCGCGCCATCGCTGGCGATCCCACGGGCGCTGAAGATGTCATCGCGCGGGTCGACCGCCCACACCTTTTCCCAATCCTGCAATCCCAGCGGCCCCGAGCAGGGACGCAGGATCGCGGGAACCGTGCCGATGTCGACCTCGTGGTGGCCGCTGCGGAAGATGCCGTGCACGTCGACGATCGCGTCCAGGTCCGCGCCCGCGGGGGCGAAGCGCAGCGCGGGTGAAGCGGGCGATTCGGTGAGCCAGCGCGCGAAATCGCTCAGGCCATGGCCGGTGTCGCCGAAGGCGTAGAGGCGCCAGCGCCCGTCGGCGACGTGGACGTGGCCGAGATGCAGCCGCCGGCCGTCGGCGACCCGGACCACCGGCGAGGAGTGGAAGCGGGTGCCGATCTCGAACCCCGTCGCCAGATGCTGGTAGGTGTCGTTCCCGGTCAGCAGCGACGGCTTGTACTTCGTCGCCTGGCCGGCGACGTACCGCAACTGCCGCCCGTACTCCGCCTTCATCTGCTCGGACGTCACGCCGCCGCGTTCGGGATGTGCCGGATCGACGGTGGGCTGGGCGATGAAGGCCGACCAGTGCCGGTCGAAATCGATCAGGTCCTGCGCGACCGACTGGCGCTCGGCCGAGTAGCTGTGCAGCAGCGACGCGGGCGAGCGGCCTTCGAGCACCGCGGCGAGCTTCCAGCCCAGGTTGAAGGTGTCCTGGATCGACACGTTCATGCCCTGGCCGGCCTTCGCCGAGTGCGTGTGGCAGGCGTCGCCGGCGATGAACACATGCGGCAGGCGCCCGCTGGTGTCGCCGACGGGCACGTCATCGAACCGGTCCGTGACCCGCTGGCCCACCTCGTACACCGACGACCACGCGACCGACTTCACGTCGATCGAGTACGGATGCAGGATCGCGTTCGCGACCGCCGTCATCTGCTCCACCGTGGTCTTGCGGATCTTCGAATCGCCCGCGGGCACCTCGCCGAGATCGACATACAGACGCACCATGGTCCCGCCCTCGCGCGGAATCATCAGCAGGCTGCCCTTGCCGGCGGACTGAATCACGTTCTTGGTGCGCCAGTCGGGAAAGTCGGTGTTCGCGAGCACGTCCATCACGCCCCAGGCATGGTTGGCGGCATCGCCGTGCAGTTCCCGCCCGATTGCGCGGCGCACGTTGCTGCGCGCGCCGTCGCAGCCAACGACATACTTGGCGCGCACCGTGAACACCTTGCCCTCGTCAGGGCCACTCACGTGCCGCAGCGTGACCACCGCCGGGTACTCGCCTTCGCCGACTTCGAGGGCGACGCACTCGATGCCGTAGTTGGTGGTGAGCCGGCTCGGCGACTGGGCCATGTAGCGCTGCAGGTACTCCTGCATGCGCGCCTGGTTCACGATGACGTGCGGGAACTCGCTCAGGCCCTCGGGGGCGTCCGGCACCCATCCGGTACGCACGATCTTCGATCGGTCCTGCTCGGACGGACCCCAGAACCGCACCTCGTTGATCCAGAACGCCTCGCGCATCAGCGCATCGGCGAGCCCGAAGGTCTGGAAGGTCTCGACCGTGCGCGACGCGACGCCATCGGCATGGCCCACTTCCAGCGGCCCGGCGCGCCGCTCCACGATGCGGGTGTCGATGTTCGGGAACACCGACAACTGGGCGCCGAGCACCGTGCCTGCCGGGCCCGTACCCACGATCAGCACGTCGACTTCGGCGGGAAGCTCGGCCGTCCGGGCGAGCGCCCGAGGCGCGGCGGGGCGGATATCCGGATCGCCGGGGCGGTATCCATCGCGATAGAACTGCATTGCGTCTGCTCCGATTGAAATGAGGTGGAGGGGATTGCGGTTGATGCACTGATTATCAGTGTGCTGATGATTAGTGTAAGGATAGAATGGGTAGAGATCAATTAAGGGTTAACCCTTATCCCGCCCATGACCCCGACCGATTCATCGAACACCGATCTCCAAGACCTTCCCGGCCACTTCATCCGCCGGCTGCAACAGATCGCCGTCGCGGTGTTCCTGCAGGAAACGGAGCCCTTCGGCGTGACGCCGGTGCAGTACGCCAGCCTTCGGGCGGTCCAGCGCCTGCCGGGAATGGACCAGCGCTCGCTCGCGCGCTCGATCGGGCTCGATACCTCGACGATGGCGGGCGTGATCGACCGGCTGGAATCGCGCGGCCTGATGGTGCGCAGCGCCTCGCCGGACGACCGGCGGGTCCGGCTGTTGAGCCTGACGGACGAAGGAGGGGCCTTGCTCGGCGAGGTCGAGCCGGCCGTGCTACGCGCCCAGAAGCGCATGCTCGAGCCGCTGCCCCGGAAGGATCAGCAGGCGTTCATGCGCATGCTGCGCGAGATCGTCGAGGCCAACAACGACCTCAGTCGCGCGCCAAGCCAAGACTGACGCGGCGGACTGGGCACCTCGAGGCATCAGCTCCTTCCTCGCAATCTCGCGGTTCGCTTCCGTACCTCCCATGCCAGATCCCCGAGCGGGCTCTCCCGCCCAAACAGAATCGACTCCCATGCTGCAGGACATCCGCGCCCATCTCGATGACCTGCTCCTCTTCATCTACGTCATCGATGCCGGCGGATTCAGCGCCGCCGAGCGGCAGACCGGCATCGCAAAATCGCGGCTGTCGCGTCGGGTGGCGGCACTCGAGCGCGCGCTTGGGGTGCGGCTGCTGCACCGGTCGGCGCAAGTCTTTGGCCTCACGCCGATTGGCGAGACGGTGCTCGCGCATGCGCGCGAGGCGGCCGCGCACGTGGACAAGATCGGGGCGCTCACGCGCAATGCCGTGGCTGAGCCATCGGGCGTGATCCACCTCCACACCTCCACGCTGATCGCCGAGACCACGCTCCCGTCGATCCTGGCCGAGTTCGCGCGCGCATATCCGCGCGTGCAGGTGCAACTGACGCTCTCGAACCGCTTTGTCGACCTGGCCGAGGAGCGCCTTGACCTGGTCATCCGTGCAGCCGTCGTGCCGCTCGCCTCGCAGGACGTGATCGCCGTGCCCGTGGCCATGTCCGCGTCGATCGTGGTGGCGCATCCATCGTTGCTGGAAGCCGACGGACCACCCGCAAGTCTCGACGCGCTGGCTGGGTATCCCTGCCTCGCGCAAGGTACGCTGGCGAATCCGCGACCATGGCAGTTCTTCGACGAAGACGATAAGCCGATGGATATCGCTGTGATGCCGGGCATTGCCGTGGACAACCTGCTGGTCATTCGCGAGCTCGCGATGCGCGGCGCCGGAATGGCGCAGTTGCCGACCTACCTTTGCCAGGACGCCATCGATGACGGCACTCTGGTGCCTGTGATGCCAGCCCTGCGCTCCCGCCCGGCCACGCTGTACGCGATGTACCCGAGCCGGCGCGGCATGACGTCCGCCGTGCGGGTATTCCTCGAACTGTTGCGCGCAAGGTGGCCGTTCGATCCGACCCTCACCTGATCCCTCGCACCCGGCTGAGCGGCCCATTCCCCGCCGTTCCTTCGCTGGGCGCGTTCCAGTTCCGGAACGCCGCGTTTCAGAACGCCGGCTTCCCACCACTGGACCGAGCCGATAACGTTCTCGCCATGGATGGGGCCCTTCGGCGCCCGCACCTTAACGGAGAACACGATTCATGCCCCTGCAAGACAAAGTCGCCGTCGTATCCGGTGCCTCCCGCGGCATCGGCCGAGCGACCGCGCTCGCCCTGGCTGCTCGCGGCGCCAGCGTGGTGGTGGTCTACCGCCAGCAGCGCGACGCTGCGCGGGCCGTCGTCGACGAGATCCGGAGCGCCGGCGGCCGCGCGCATGCGTTTCAGGCGGACGTGGGCCGGGCCAACTCCGTCCGCGCGCTTGCCGACGTCATCGCTGACGAGCATGACCGCATAGACATCCTCGTCAACAATGCGGGCGTGTTCGGGGCGCGGCCTATCGGCGAGCTGGACTCCGCATTCTTCGATGAACAGTTCCACAACAACACGCTCAGCGTGATGCTGATGACGCAGGCGTTCGCACCGCTGTTCGGCGCGGCTGGGGGCAGCATCGTCAACGTGTCGAGCAACCTCGCCCGTGCGCCCAGGGCCGAGACTGGCGTCTACTCGGCCAGCAAGGCGGCGGTGGACGCGCTCACCCGCGCCTTTGCGCTTGAGCTCGGGCCGCGCCGGATCCGCGTCAACGCCGTCGCGCCCTTCATCACGCGCACCGACATGACCGACGGCATTCCAGAAACGCGTCTGGAACACGCGCGCGAGAAGACGCCGCTGGGCCGGCTGGCCGAGCCCGAGGATATTGCCAATGCCATCGCGGCGCTGGTGTCGCCAGACATGGCGTGGGTCACCGGGCGCTCGCTGCTGGCCGACGGCGGCTTCACCGACTAAGTGAGGACCGGCCCATGATCCGTCCTGTCTGCCGCGCGCATGGAGTTCTATCGATTCCCCCCCCATTCGTTAGTAAGGCACTTTCGCAATCCCGTCACGACTCACATAAAGGTCAAGTAAATGAGCAAGCAGATTTTCGTTAACCTGCCGGTGAAGAATCTAAAGCGATCAAAGGCGTTCTACGAGGCCATTGGCGCAGTCAACAATCCCGCATTCAGTGATGAGACCGCAGCGTGCATGGTGATCTCTGATGCGATTTACGCCATGCTTCTCACGCACGAAAAATGGCGCCAATTCACGAGTAAACGGATCGTCGACGCGCACGCGGAAGCACAGGTATTGCTGTGTCTGTCAGCCGATAGTCGCGAAGAGGTGTCCAGTTTGGTTGATAGGGCGAGTGGTGCTGGCGGCAAAGCGGATCCCACGCCTGTACAGGATTTCGGCTTCATGTATGGGCGCAGCTTCGAGGATCCCGACGGTCACATTTGGGAGGTGATGTGGATGGATCCCAACGCAGTTCCGCCCCACGCCTGAGCCGGTCGCGAGGACCATCGCACCTCGCGCGATCGGGGTCGGGATGTGCGCTCGTTGCGCAAGGCCCTCAAGCACAAGGTGCACTGAGCGGGGCCCGGGTCAGGCGTAGAGAGGCTCTTCCGCCATCGACTCGCACTGGTCCTGCAGCATCTGGATCTGCCCCTTCCAGTAGTCGCTGGTGCCGAACCACGGGAAGTTGATCGGGAAGATCGGATCCTCCCAGCGCCGCGCGAGCCAGGCGCTGTAGTGGATGAGCCGCAGCGTGCGCAGCGGCTCGATCAGCGCGAGCTCGCGCCGGTCGAAGCTGCGGAACTGCTCGTAGCCGTCGAGCAGGCCGCTGAGCTGGCCGGTGCGCTGGGCCCGGTCGCCCGAGAGCAGCATCCACAGGTCCTGCACCGCGAAGCCGGTGCGTGCGTCGTCGAGGTCGACGAAGTGCGGACCGCCGTCTGGGCGGTCGGTCGGCGTCCAGAGGATGTTGCCCGGGTGCACGTCGCCGTGCAGGCGCAGCTTCGCGAGCGGCGGATCGGCATCGCCCGGCCCGTCACCGAGCGCGGTCGCCGCGATCATCCCGAATGCTTCGTTGCACGCAGTCTCCCATTCGCGCTGCACGTCGAGCGGCACCATGTGGTGCCCGATCAGCCAGTCGCGCGAAGCAATACCGAAGGTCTGCAGATCGAGCGCCGGTCGCGCCAAGAACGGCTTCTGAGCGCCCACCGCATGAATGCGCGCGAGAAAGCGGCCGATCCATTCGAGCACCTCGAAATCGTCCAGCTCCGGCGCGCGCCCGCCGCGATAGGGGCTCACGCTGAAAGCGAAGCCGCCGTGATGGTGCAGCGTGCGGCCCTCGATCGCCATCGGCGCAACGGCCGGCACTTCGGCCGCCGCGAGTTCGGTCGAAAAGCCGTGTTCCTCGAGGATCGCGGCTTCGCTCCAGCGCCCGGGCCGGTAGAACTTGACCACCACCGGCACCCGGTCTTCCAGGTACACCTGATAGACGCGGTTCTCGTAGGAATTGAGCGCGGTGAGCCGGCCGTCGCCGTGCAGGCCGAGCGTGGCCAGTGCGTCGAGCACCACGTCCGGCGTGAGGCTCTCGTAAGGATGGGCGTTGGCGGGTGCCGCAGAGGGGGTCATGCGGCCATTGTCGCTAGCTTGCGGCCGGATTCCTCACGAGCGACAGGATGTGCCCGACGCGCGGATCGCCCTTGCCGCCCAGCACATGCGCATACGCGGCCTGCGCCGCGGCGTCGCCGTCGTGATGTTCGACCCGCAGCCACGGCGTCTTGTCGTCCGTCACGCGCCCGGTGAAGTGGCGCCAGGCCTGGGCGAGGCGCTGGCCGAAAGCCTCTTCGCCCCATTCGCCAACGCGCTTCTTGATCTGCGCCGGTGCGAAGAAGAAGGCGGCACGGGGGCCCGGCAGGTCCTTGGCGCTGCCGCTCGGCGCGAGCTGCCCGACATGCGTGCCGCCGATCACCGCGCTGTGCCTGAGTTGCGTGAAGCGTGTGTGGATCGCCCGGCGCAATTCGCCGTCGCCCGCGAAGTCCACGTACACGCAGGGGGTGTCCGCGGGAATCTGGTCGAGCTCGCCGTAGGCAAGCACGCGGTGGTAGCAGCCGAGGCTCGCGCAGAAGTCCTTGTTGGCCGCCGAGGTCAGGCCCACGACCTGGATGCCTTCGCGCTGCGCAAGCTGGAAGGCGGTGCCGTACGCCGTCTTGCTCGACGCGCTCGACAGCAGCACCGCGCCCGGACGCGCGCCGAAGAAGTCGTTGTCGTCCAGGAAATCATCGATGAGCCACGACGTGATGAAGAGCGGCCGCAACAGCGACTGGATGTCTTCGGTGCCGGCGGTGTAGAGCGGGTCGGATTGGCAGCGGAAGTACTGGTTGTAGACCGCCGGCAGCGCCGCCCGGTGCGCCGCGCCTTCGGAGATCAGGCCGGGCGTCAGGCGCCTGGGCGTGAGCACCGCGCCCGAGGCCATCGGGAAGTAGCCGTACAGCCGCTCGCCGACCGCGACACCTGGGTGCAGCGAAGCGACCACCGTCGCGAAACCCCACACCGGGATGATTCCCCAGCCTTCTTCGCCGCTCGGGTAGAACTGCCAGTAGCTCATCGAGTCGCCGAACGCGGCGTAGGTGATGTTGTTCGAGGTGAGGGCGAAGCTGTCGATGCGCACGCGGATCTGCCCATCGGCGAGACGCTGGTCCTCGGCGGTGTGCAGGCGCGTGGAAGAGAGGTCGTCCTTGCGGACCAGGAAATGGGTCGTGCTCACGAGGTTCTCCTGTTGCCTTGGGCGGGGAGCACCTTAGCGCAGCGGGGCGTCCGTTGCATGAAAAAAGCCCGCCGGGCCGTCGCGTTGGCGACGCTCCGACGGGCTCCGGGAGCCGTCTGGCGCGGATCAGTTGATCGCGAGTTCGACTTCGACGTTGCCGCGCGTGGCGTTGGAGTACGGGCACACCTGGTGCGCGGTCTCGACCAGCAGCTTCTTCTGTGCGTCGTCGAGGCCGGGCAGCGTGATCGCGAGCTTGACCGCGATGCCATAGGCCGCGCCGCCGTCGATCGGGCCGAGCGACACGCTGGCGTCGACCGCCACGTCTTCCGGCACCTTGACGCTGATCTTGGACGACACCGCCTTCATCGCGCCGATGAAGCAGGCCGAGTAGCCGACCGCGAAGAGCTGCTCGGGGTTGGTGCCGGGCTTGCCGGAACCGGGCGGGTTGAGCTTGACGTCGAGCGCGCTGTCGCTGCTCTTGCCGGCGCCGCCGTCGCGGCCGCCCGTGGTGTGGGCTTGCGCGGTGTAGAGGACCTTGTCGAGTTTCTTGACCATGATGCTTCCTTCAGGTTGGTGGGTGGAATGGAACGGGAAAACGCTTGGCTACGCCGCCTTGATGCGGTCGCGCAATTGCTGCACCTGCTGCGTGAGCGAGGCGATCTCGTCGAGCGAGCATTGCGAGGCGGCCAGGAGACAGGCGGGAACGCTGGCGGCGCGGGTCTTGAGCTTGCGGCCGGCGGCGGTGAGGTTGACGTGCACGCGGCGCTCGTCCGCCACGTCGCGGATGCGGGCCACGAGGCCGTTGGTTTCGAGGCGCTTCAGGAGCGGTGTGAGCGTGCCGGAATCGAGCGACAGCTTTTCGCCGAGTTCGGACACCATGAGGCCGTCGCGCTCCCACAGCACCAGCATCACGAGGTATTGCGGGTAGGTGAGCTTGAGCTTTTCGAGCAGCGGCTTGTACAGCTTGGTCATCGCCAGCGATGCGGAATAGACCGCGAAGCAGAGCTGGTTGTCCAGTCGGAGCATCTCGTCAGCAGAGGGAGCGGAGGAGGCCGGGGTACGCATGGATCGAATTGTAGCCATCAATTAAATTGCGTGCAATTGAATTTGTAGCGAGATGTTTGACGGCGCTCGCTGGAGGTGGCCCGAAGGCCACCCCCCGGGCTCAACGCCCGCTGAAGCGCGCCGGACGCCGCTCGATGAACGAGCGAACGCCTTCCGCTGCGTCCTCGCTGTTCGCGAGCTGCTGCTGCACCGGGATGAAATCCTCGACCGCCGCGAGGGGGCCCTTCTCGATGGCCTTCATCACGTTGAGCCGGGTCGCGACCACCGCGAGCGGGGCCTGCGCCGCGATGCGTTGCGCGATGCGCAGGGCTTCGTCGAGCTCCTTCCCGGCAGGGACGACTCTCTGCACGAAGTTGAGCCGGAAGGCTTCGGCGCTGCCGAACTCGTCGGCCGTGAGCAGGTGCAGCATCGCGTTGCCCAGCCCCGCGCGCTCGGCCATGCGCAGCGTCGCGCCGCCGGTGGCCATGATGCCGCGCTGCACTTCCATCTGCGAGAAGCGGCAGTTGTCCGCCGCGACCACGATGTCGGCGCCGAGCATGAGCTCGATGCCCACGGTGAAGCAGATGCCCTTGACCGCGACCACCATCGGCTTGGTGCGCCGGCGATAGCCGGGCAGGCCGAAGTCGTGCGGCTCGACCAGCCCTTGCGGGACGGCCTTCTCGCCGCGCTTCATGAACTCGGTGACCGCCGGCAGGTCCAGCCCCGCGGTGAAGTGGTCGCCGAAGGCATGGAGCACGCCCACCCGCAGCGAGGGATCGTCATCGAGCCGCGTGTAGGCCTCGGCGAGCTGGCGGAACATCGGCGGCGTCCAGCCGTTGCGCTTGGCGGGGCGGTTGATGCCGATCAGCAGTACGTGGTCGAGCACCTGCGTGTCGATGCAGCCCTCGTGCGGCGGCGTGGTGGGCGTGGCGGTCATCCGGTTTGTCTCCTTTGCTGTCGATGGCGTACGGGGTTCAGTACGTGTACACGCCTCTTCCAGTCTTGCGGCCGAGTTGACCCGCCGCGACCATTTCCTTCAGCAGCGGGCAGGGGCGGTACTTCGAGTCGCCGAACTGCTCCAGGTACACCTCCATCACCGCGAGGCAGACATCCAGCCCGATCATGTCCGCCAGCGCCAGCGGGCCGATCGGCTGGTTGCAGCCGAGCTTCATGCCCGCATCGATGTCTTCCGCCGTGGCGATCCCTTCGGCCAGCACGAAGAAGGCCTCGTTGATCATCGGCACCAGGATGCGGTTGACCACGAAGCCCGGTGCGTTCTTCACCGTGATCGGCGACTTGCCCAGCCGCTCGGCCAGCGCCTTCACCGTGTCGTGCGTCGCGTCGCTGGTGAGGTAGCCGCGGATGATCTCCACCAGCGCCATCATCGGCACCGGGTTGAAGAAGTGCATGCCGATGAAGCGGTCCGGGCGCGAGGTTGCGGCGGCCAGCTGGGTAATCGAGATCGACGAGGTGTTCGACGCGACGATCACCTCGGGCGGCAGCAGGGCGTCCACCTGCTTGAGGATCTTGAGCTTGAGCTCGTGGTTCTCGGTCGCGGCCTCGATGACGAGCTGCGTGCTCTTCAGGTCGTCGTAGCTGGTCGAGCCCTTGATGAGCGCCAGTGCGGCGCTCTTCTGGGCTTCGGTGAGCTTTTCCTTCTTGATGAGCCGGTCGAGGCTGCCCGCCACGGTGGCGATGCCCTTGTCGACGGCTGCCTGCGCGATATCGATCATGACGACGTTGACACCGGCCACCGCGCAAGCCTGCGCGATGCCGTTGCCCATCGTTCCTGCACCAATGATGCCGACGGTCTGAATGGTCATGGAATAGCTTTCCTTGAGATGAAAAATGAAGGGGCGCCGAAAGCACTGTGACGGCGCCGCGTGCACCGATTGTGAAACAGCCCCGGGTGGTGCCCGTTGCCGCGTGTGACAGCCCGGGGTGAATTACAGTGCCGCGTTCACTCTGTAAGCGACGGAACCGCACCATGACCACCCTCGGCACGCCCCTTTCCCCCTCCGCCACCCGCGTGATGCTCCTCGGCTCCGGCGAGCTCGGCAAGGAAGTCCTCATCGCCCTCCAGCGCCTCGGCGTGGAGACCATCGCGGTCGACCGCTACGAAAACGCGCCCGGCCAGCAGGTCGCGCACCACGCCCGGACCATCACGATGAGCGACCCAGACCAGCTCAAGGCGCTGATCGAGGCCGAGAAACCCCAGCTCGTCGTGCCCGAGATCGAGGCGATCGCCACCCCGATGCTCCAGCAGCTGGAGGACGCCGGCGTGGTGCGGGTGATTCCCACCGCCCGCGCGGCGCGCCTCACGATGGACCGAGAAGGCATCCGCCGCCTCGCCGCCGAAACGCTCGGCGTGCCCACCAGCCCCTACAAGTTCTGCGATTCGCTCGCCGAGCTGCAGGCCGCGATCGACGGCGGCATCGGTTATCCCTGCATCGTCAAGCCGGTGATGAGCAGCTCCGGCAAGGGCCAGAGCAAGATCGACGGCCCCGCCGACGTGCAGAAAGCCTGGGACTACGCCATGGCCGGCGGCCGCGTGAGCCACGGCCGCGTGATCGTCGAGGGCTTCATCGACTTCGACTACGAGATCACGCTGCTCACCGTGCGCGCGCAGGGTACCGACGGCGCGGTGCAGACGCAGTTCTGCGAGCCGATCGGCCATGTGCAGGTCAGCGGCGACTACGTCGAAAGCTGGCAGCCGCATCCCATGTCGCCGGTGGCGCTCCAGAAGGCGCAGGACATCGCCCGCGCGGTGACTTCCGACCTCGGCGGCCAGGGTCTTTTCGGCGTGGAGCTGTTCGTGAAGGGCGAGCAGGTCTGGTTCAGCGAAGTCAGCCCGCGCCCGCACGACACCGGCATGGTGACCATGACGACCCAGTGGCAGAACGAATTCGAGCTGCATGCCCGCGCGATCCTCGGGCTGCCGGTCGACACCGGCCTCAAGAGCCCGGGCGCGAGCGCCGTGATCTATGGCGGCGTCGATGCCACCGGCATCGCCTTCGACGGCGTCGCGCAGGCGCTTGCGGTGCCGGGCACCGACGTGCGGCTTTTCGGCAAGCCCGAGAGTTTCGTCAAGCGCCGCATGGGCGTGGCGCTCGCGCACGCCGCCGATGTCGACACCGCGCGCCGCAATGCCAAGGAAGCGGCGTCACGCGTCAAGCCTCGCCAAGCCTGATCTGATTCCACATCAACCGGAGCCACGCATGCTGCATCCCCAAGCCAAGGCCTTCATCGACCTGCTGATCGAGAAAGGCGTTCCGCCGACGCACACGCTGCCATACACCGACGCGCGCAGGTTCTACCGCGAGCGCCGGGCCCTCGCGCAGCCCGAACCGGGCGAGGTGGCGCTGGTGCGTGACTTGAGCGCCGAGGGGCCGGGCGGGCCGATTCCGCTGCGTTACTACCGCCCGCTGGGTTCGGATGCTTCGGCGGTGCTGCCGGTGCTTGTCTACTACCACGGCGGCGGCTGGACCATCGGGGACCTCGATACGCATGACACCCTCTGCCGGGAGCTGTGCAACCTCTCCGGTTGCGCAGTGGTCGCGGTGGACTACCGCATGGGTCCGGAGCACCGCTTCCCGGCCGCCGCGGACGACGTGCTCGCCGCCACGCGCTGGGTGCGCCAGCAGGCGGCCTCGCTCAAGGTCGACGCCAACCGCCTCGCGGTCGGCGGCGACAGCGCCGGCGGCAATCTCGCCGCAGTGGTGGCGATCGCCGCGCGCGACGCAGGCAACCTGCCGATCGCCTTCCAGCTGCTGATCTACCCCGCCACCGACATGCGGCGCGGCCACGCATCGCACACCACCAACGGCCAGGGCTACGTCCTGACCAGCGACAGCATCACCTACTTCCACGACCACTACATCGACGACCCGAAGCACGACCTCGACTGGCGCGCCTCCCCGCTCCTGCACGAGAACCTCAAGGGCCTGCCGCCCGCGCTGGTGCTCACCGCCGGCTACGACCCGCTGCGCGACGAAGGGCTGGACTACGCCCGAGCACTCACCGAGGCCGGCAACCGCGCGGTCTACGTCTGCTTCGAGCGGCAGATCCACGGCTTCATCACGATGGGCCGGATCCTCGATGAAGCCGGCTCGGCCGTGGCGCTGTGCGCGGGCGAGCTGCGCCGCGCGCTGAAGCCCTGACGGCGCCCCCGGCCGCGTCCGCGTCCGCGAAAGCAGGGTAAAGCCCGCTATTGCGCGGAGTCAAAGCTCGGTATCTTGTTGTATCAATGGTCTCCGCGCCCGTGATTCCATCGGGCGCGGCGGCCGGGTGCCGGCCGCAGTCCCACCGTGCAAGGAGTCGAACATCGTCTCGCCTGCCCAACGTGCTGATCTGCTCAACGTCGAGGGCGTCACCGTGCGCTTCGGCGGCATCACGGCGCTCGACAAGGTCTCGTTCGCGGTGGCGCCGGGGCACATCGTCGGGCTGATCGGGCCCAACGGCGCTGGCAAGACGACGCTCTTCAACTGTCTCTCGCGGCTCTACGACTTCAGCGAAGGCCGCATTCTCTTCGAGGGCCGCTCGCTGCTCGCCACGCCGGCCCACGGCATCGCGGCTCTCGGCATCGGGCGCACCTTCCAGAACCTGGCGCTCTTCCAGACCATGACGGTGCGGCAGAACATCCTGCTCGGCGGCCATTGCCGCACGCGCAGCGGCTTCTTCTCGAACGCGCTGCGGCTGCCCTGGGTGCGGCGCGAGGAGCAAAGGCTCGAAGCCCACGCCGACCAGCTCGTGGAGTTGCTCGACCTGCGCGGCGTCGCCGACACACGCGTCATGGACCTGTCCTTCGGCACCCAGAAGCGCGTCGAACTGGCGCGCGCGCTCGCGAGCAGCCCCAAGCTGCTGCTGCTCGACGAACCCGCGGGCGGGCTCAACCACGAGGAAGTCGGCGTGCTCATGGCGCTGCTTCGGCAGGTGCGCGACCGGCTCCGGCTCACGATGCTGCTGGTCGAGCACCACATGAACCTCGTCATGCGCGTGTCGGACCGCGTGGTCGCGCTGGACTTCGGTCGCGTCATCGCCAACGGCTCGCCGGCCGAGGTGCAGGCCGATGCCGAGGTGGTGCGCGCCTACCTGGGAGGGACCACCTGATGCCCGCGCTGCTCGAAGTCCGCAGCCTCGAGGCCCGGTACGGCCCGAGCAAGGTCCTGCACGGCCTCGACTTCGGCGTGGAGGAGGGCGGCATCACCACCATCCTCGGCGCCAACGGCGCGGGCAAGACGACCACCCTGCGCGCCGTCTGCGGCATGGTGAAGACGCAGGGCGAGATTGTCTTCGCCGGCAGCCGCATCGACGGCCGGGCGACGGAAAGCATCGTGCGCCTCGGCGTGGCCCACGTGCCGGACGGCCGCGGCACCTTCGTCGACCTGAGCGTGGAGGAGAACCTCCGCCTCGGCGCCTACACGAGGCGCGACAAGGGCGAGGTCGCGGCGGATTTCGAGCGCGTGTACGAGCACTTCCCGCGCCTGCGGGAGCGCCGCCGCCAGCAGGCCGGCACCCTCTCGGGCGGCGAGCAGCAGATGCTTGCCGTCTCGCGCGCACTGATGCTGCGGCCGCGCCTGCTGCTGCTCGACGAGCCCTCGTTCGGCCTCGCGCCGCGCATCGTGCAGGAGCTCTTCGAGATCTTCGGCGAGATCAACCGGCGCGATCGCGTGAGCATGCTGCTGGTGGAGCAGAACGCCGCGCTGGCGCTCAGTCTGGCCGACCGCGCCTACCTGCTCGAAACCGGCCGCGTGGTGATCTCCGGCAGCGCCGAGACCATCCGCAACGACGAAGCGGTGCGGCGTTCGTACCTCGGCTACTAGCGCTACGGGAGACCGAGATGAACGTCCTGCTCCAACAAGTGCTCGCGGGCCTCGCCACCGGCGGCATCTATGCCAGCCTGGCGCTCGCGCTGGTCATGATCTACCAGGCCACGCATCTCGTGAACTTCGCGCAGGGCGAACTGGCGATGTTCTCCACCTACATCGCGTGGAGCCTGATGCAGGCGGGCGTGCCGTACTGGGGGGCGTTCGCCGCCACGGTGGCGGTGGCGTTCGTGCTCGGCGTGCTGATCGAGCGGGTCATCGTGCAGCCGGTGGAAAACGCGCCCATCCTGTCGATCGTGATCGTCTTCATCGGCCTCCTGGTGATCCTCAACAGCCTGGCCGGGTGGATCTTCACCTACACGATCAAGCCCTTCCCGAGCCCGTTTCCGGAGCAGCCGATCTTCGGCAATGCGTACGTCGGCCCGCACGAGCTGGGCTCCATCGGCGTCACGCTGGTGGTGCTGGTCGCGGTGTTCGTCTTCTTCCGATTCACGCCGCTGGGGCTGGCGATGCGGGCGGCTGCGCAGAACCCCGTGTCCAGCCGGCTGGTGGGCATCCGGGTCGGCTGGATGCTCGCGCTCGGCTGGGGGCTCGCGGCGGCCATCGGCGCGATCGCCGGGATCATGGTCGCGCCGAGTGTGTTCCTGGAGCCGAACATGATGGCCGGCATCCTGCTCTATGCCTTCGCGGCGGCCCTCTTGGGCGGCATCGACAGTCCCGGCGGCGCGGTGCTCGGCGGCTTCATCGTGGGCGTGCTCGAAAACCTGGCCGGCGTCGTGCTCGGCACCGAGCTCAAGCTGACGGTCGCGCTGGCGCTGATCGTCGGCGTGCTTGTGATCCGCCCTTCGGGGCTGTTCGGCAAAGTTCACGTGAGGCGGGTCTGAGCCATGGCTGCGCGCGACGAATCCAGGCGCGTGCCTTTCGGCAAGGCGCAACTCATCGGCTTGTTGGTGGCGATGGCCGTCGCCTGCGTGCTGCCGTTCGTGGTCAGCAACTACCGGGTGTTCCAGTTCACGCTGGCGCTGGTCTATGCGATCGCGCTGCTGGGGCTCAACATGCTCACGGGCTACAACGGCCAGATCTCGCTCGGCCATGGGGCGTTCTACGCCATCGGCGCCTATGTCGCGGCGATCCTCATGGACAAGTTCGGCGTGCCGTACTGGATGACGGTGCCGATCGCTGGTGCGGTGTGCCTGCTGGCGGGCTTTCTCTTCGGCCTGCCGGCGCTGCGGCTGGAAGGGCTCTACCTGGCGCTCGCGACCTTCGCGCTCGGCGTGGCGATGCCGCAGATCCTCAAGTACAAGCACCTGGAGCCATGGACCGGCGGCGTGCAGGGCATCGTCATCGTGAAACCCGACCCGCCCGAGTGGACCGGCCTCACGCAGGACCAGTGGCTCTACTTCGTCGTCCTCGCGACCTTGCTGCTGCTGTTCGCCATCGGCTGGAACCTGCTGCGCGGCCGCATCGGGCGCGCCATGGTCGCGATCCGCGACCAGCCGATCGCGGCGCAGGCGATGGGTGTCAACACCGCAATGGTCAAGTCGCTGACCTTCGGCGTCTCGGCGATGTACACCGGCATCGCGGGGGCGCTGGGCGCGATCGTGATCCAGTTCGTCGCGCCCGATTCGTTCTCGATCTTCCTGTCGATCTCGCTGGTGGTGGGCGTGGTGGTCGGCGGCCTGGCGTCGATCCAGGGCGCGATCTACGGCGCGCTGTTCATCCAGTTCATCCCCAACGTGGCCGACCAGATTTCCAAGGCGGCGCCGTGGGCGATCTACGGCATCTTCCTCATCGCCTTCATGTACGCGATGCCTACGGGCGTGGCCGGGCTGGTGCAAACGGCCATCGGTCGACTCCGGCGGCGGCGCAAACGTTGACTGTTCGTAGTCCGTCCCGGTCGCGCCCGGCGGGCCCGTCCGGTTTGTGTTCGTTCGATGACATGGAAGGAGACACACCATGAGGTTCAGTCCAGACCGCCGTGCCGCCCTGCTCGCCGTCGCGGGCGCGGTGGCCCTGTCCGTCGCCGCACCGGCCGCCGCGCAGAAGAAGTACGGCCCCGGCGCCTCCGACACGGAAATCAAGCTCGGGCAGACGATGCCCTACAGCGGCCCCGCCTCGGCCTACGGAACCATCGGCAAGCTCCAGCAGGCCTACTTCAAGATGATCAACGACAGCGGCGGTATCAACGGCCGCAAGATCAACCTGATCAGCCTGGACGACGGCTACAGCCCGCCCAAGGCGGTGGAGCAGGTGCGCCGGCTGGTCGAGCAGGACGAGGTGCTTGCGCTGTTCAATACGCTGGGCACGCCGAGCAACACCGCCATCCACAAGTACGTCAACGCGAAGAAGGTGCCGCACCTGCTGCTGGCGACCGGTGCGACGAAGTGGAACGACCCCAAGAACTTCCCGTGGACCATGGGCTTCAACCTGAGCTATCAGGCGGAGGGCGCGATCTACGCCAAGTACCTGCTCAAGGAGAGGCCCGACGCGAAGATCGCGATCCTCTACCAGAACGACGACTACGGCAAAGACTTGCTCAAGGGCGTGAAGGACGGGCTCGGCGCGAAGGGCGCCAAGATGATCGTGGCCGAGGCCACCTACGAGGTGAGCGATCCGACCGTCGACTCGCAGATCGTCACGTTGCAGGGCTCGGGCGCGAACACCTTCATCAACATCACCACGCCCAAGTTCGCGGCGCAGGCCATCCGCAAGGCCTACGACTCGGGATGGAAGCCGCTGCACATCGTCAACAACGTGGGCGCGTCGGTGGGCTCGGTGCTGGTGCCGGCCGGGCTCGACAAGTCGACCGGTCTGCTGACGCTGCAGTACTACAAGGACCCGAACGATCCGCAGTGGAAGGACGACCCGGCAATGCTCGAATGGCGCGCCTTCATGGGACGCCACTACCGCGAGGGTGATCCGAAGGATGCTTCCAACGTCTATGCCTACCTCGCGGCGCAGACCATGGTGCAGATCCTCAAGCAGTGCGGCAACGACCTGACGCGCGAGAACGTGATGAAACAGGCCGCCAACATCAAGAACCTGAAGCTGCCGCTGCTGCTGCCGGGCATGGCGCTGAACAGCTCGCCGACGGACTTCGCCCTGGTCAAGCAGGGGCAACTGGCGCGGTTCACGGGGACCTTGTGGCAGGGCTTCGGTGAAGTCCTGAACACCTCCGATTGACGCCCTAAGGGAAAGTCCCCTCGTCCCGGCGGACACCGGGCGAACGGCCCGTCGCTACGATCGCCCCATGGCGGGTCGGCCATGGGGCCGACCACCGCCCTGCGGAGGACGGCATTTTGGTCAGCAGGCAGACGAGCGAGGCGCCCCGCGACGGCGGCCGGGGCGAGCGCCTCATGTGGATCACGCCCCAGCGGGTGTTCTATGCGGGCCTCCTGGGAGCGGCGGCCGAGCGCGCCATGGGCGGGCACGGCGTGTACGTCTCGCCGACCGGTGCGCCGCTCTCCATCTGCATCGGCGGCGGCGCCTGGCAAAGCGGCGAATTGCTCGTGGTGCCGCCGCAGGTGCCGCACCAGGTCAGGACCGAGCACCGGCTGGTGCTCAATCTCCTGATCGAAGCCGAATCGGTCGACCCTGCGCGCCTGCCGCCCTTCATGCAGCACTGCGGCCCGGTCGATGCGCCGGCCTTCGTGCGACGCGTGCGCGACGCGCATGTCCGGCTGCTCGAAGCCTCCGGCAGCGGCAGCTTCGAGGGCCTCGAGTTCGACACGCTCTTCTTTGGCGAACGGCTCGCCATGCGCACCATGGATGCGCGCATCCGGGCCGTGGTCGATCGCATCAACGCCGATCCGGCAGAGCAGACCTCGGCCGAGGAATGCGCGGCGGCGGTCAGGCTCTCGTTCTCGCGATTCCTGCACCTGTTCAAGCAGGAAACCGGCGTCACCTTCCGCGCCTTCCGCGGCTGGAAGCGCGCGCGCAGCCTGCTGCGTCACGTGCGCCAGACCGCCACGCTGACCGACATCGCGCTCGATACCGGCTACCCGGATTCGACCCACTTCAGCCACTCGATCCGGCAGGTCTACGGCCTGCGCCCGAGCGACATCCTCGCCGGCTCGCGGCGCCTCGCACTGCACCAGTAGAGCGCGGCGGCTTGAGCCGCCGAATGCGGGTCAACCCTCTGCGCGGCGCGAGGAACCCACCGCTATAAACCGCGAAACCCGGTCGGGACACCTCCTTGCAACTACTCCAGCTTCTGCTTTCAGGTATCGCCCAAGGCTGCATCTACGGCCTGATCGCGCTGGGCTTCGTGCTGATCTACAAGGCCACCGAGACGGTGAGCTTCGCGCAGGGCGAGCTCATGATGCTCGGTGCGTTCGCGGCCTTCGCGGGCATGTCGCTCTTCGGGCTGCCATTCTGGCTCGCGGCGCTGCTGGCCATCGGAGCGATGGTCGCCTTCGGCGTGCTGCTGGAACTGGTCGTGATCCGGCCGATCCTCGGCCAGCCGCAGTTCTCGATCGTCATGCTGACCATCGGCATCGGCTACGTCGCGCGCGGGCTCATCACGATGATCCCGGCCATCGGGACCGAGACGCACACGCTGGCCGTGCCCTACAAGGACGAGATCTGGAAGCTCGGCGAGCTGGTGCTGAATGTCGAGCAGATGGCCATCATCCTCGCGACCGCGGTGCTGTGCGCGCTGCTCTTCGCGATGTTCCGCTACAGCAAGCTCGGCATTGCGATGCAGGCCTCGTCGCAGAACCAGCTCGCGGCCTACTACATGGGCATCCCGGTGAAGCGGCTCAACGGACTGGTGTGGGGTCTCGCGGCGGCGGTCGCGGCGATCGCCGGCATGCTGCTCGCGCCGATCACCTTCGTGCACGCCAACATGGGCTTCATCGGGCTCAAGGCCTTTCCGGCGGCGGTGGTCGGCGGCTTCGGCAGCCTGCCGGGCGCGATCGTCGGCGGGCTGGTCATCGGCATCGTCGAATCGCTCGCGGGCTTCTACCTGCCCGACGGCTTCAAGGACACGGCGCCGTACATCGTGGTGCTGGTCATGCTGATGGTGAAGCCCAACGGGCTGTTCGGCGAGAAGCTGCGGAAGAAGGTCTGAACCCATGCGCTTCATCTTCAAGACCAGCTACGCGCAGGACATCAACCTCGCCAAGCATGGCGGGCATGTGTTCTGGTATAGCCTGCTCGGCGCGGCGCTGATCGCCGCGCCGTGGGCGCTGCCCGAATACTGGCTCGCGCAGCTCACCTTCGTCCTGATCTACGGCATCGTGGGCCTTGGGCTGATGCTGCTCGCGGGCTTCACGGGGCAGTTCTCGATCGGCCATGCGGCCTTCCTGGGCACCGGCGCCTACACGCAGGCGGTGCTCGCGAACATGGGCGTGCCGTTTCCGCTCGCGCTGGTGGCTGCGGCCGCGCTGTCGGCGGCGGTGGGCGTGGTGGTCGGGCTGCCGGCGCTGCGGGTGAAGGGCATCTACCTCGGCATCGCGACGCTGGCCTTCGGCTTCATCGTGGAAGAGGTGTTCGCGCGCTGGGAGTCGGTCACCGGCGGCAACTCGGGGCTGCATGTGAAGTCGCCGACCGTGTTTGGCGTGGAGTTGGGTTCGAGCGAGAACTTCTACCTGGTGTGCCTGATCGTCGCCGTGCTGTGCACGCTCGCGATCCTGAACCTGCTGCGTTCGCCGACCGGGCGTGCCTTCGTTGCGATCCGCGATTCGGAGATCTCGGCGCAGAGCATGGGCATCCACCTGGCGCGCTACAAGACGCTGTCGTTCGCGATCTCGGCGGCGCTGGCGGGCTTGGGCGGTGCGTTGTACGCGCACAAGCTGAGCTTCATCTCGCCGGACCAGTTCAACATCCTGCAATCCATCGATCTGCTGCTGCTGGTGGTGATCGGTGGGCTCGGTTCGGTGCACGGCGCGTTTCTCGGTGCGATCTTCCTCATCGCGATGCCGCAGTTGATCGCGCTGGGCAAGGACTGGCTGCCGCCGGTGATCGGGCAGGCGCCGGGGCTGCAGGGGTTGGTCTATGGCCTCGTGCTGATCGCCTTCGTGCTGTTCGAGCCACTGGGGCTGTACGGGCGCTGGCTGAAGGTCCGAACCTGGCTGCAGCTCTTCCCGTTCTATCGCCGGGGCCTGTTCAAGCGGCAGAAGTCCTTCACCAAATCAGATCGCCTGAGATGAGCGACGCGGACATTCTTCTTTCGGCGAAGGACCTGAGCGTGCGCTTCGGCGGCGTGCTCGCGGTCAACAAGGTGAGCTTCGACGTGCGGCGTGGCGAGGTGTTCACGCTGATCGGGCCGAACGGCGCGGGCAAGACGACGGTGTTCAACCTGATCAGCCGCATCTACACGCCGACGACCGGCGAGATCGTGTGGCACGGCGAGGGGTCGCCCTCGCAACTCACGCAGCGCGCACCGCACGAGATCGCAGCGCTGGGCATTGCGCGCACCTTCCAGAACATCGAGCTGTTCGAGCATGCGACGGTGTTGCACAACCTGCTGATCGGGCGGCACACGCATCGCAAGACGGGCTTCTGGAGCGAGGTGTTCTTCACGCAGGCCACGCGCCGTGCGGAGATCGAGGCGCGCGAGGTGGCAGAGAAGGTCATCGATCTGCTGGACTTGCAGCACCATCGCGATTCGATGGTGGCGGGGCTGCCCTACGGTGTGCGCAAGGTGGTCGAGCTCGCACGGGCGCTGTGCACCGAGCCCAAGCTCCTCTTGCTCGACGAGCCTTCGTCGGGGCTCAACGTCGAAGAGACGGCGGACATGGCGTTCTGGATCCAGGACATCCAGCATGAACTCGGCATCTCGGTGCTGATGGTGGAGCACGACATGTCGCTCGTGTCCAAGGTGTCGGACCGGGTGCTGGCGATGAACATGGGGGAGGCCCTGTCGACGGGCATGCCGCGTGAGGTGCAGTCGGATCCCCGGGTCGTCGAGGCCTATCTCGGGACGGTCGATGACGTAAGCAGCCTGCGAAGGAGAGCGACATGAGCGACACCGTCCTCCAGCTTCTCAACGTCGAAAGCGCCTACGGCCCGATCAAGGCCATCCGGGGCGTCAGCCTCAAAGTCCGCCAGGGCGAGATCGCCACCGTCCTGGGTTCCAACGGCGCAGGCAAGACGACGATCCTCAAGACCATCTCCGGAATCATCGACCCGAGAAAGGGCAGCATCGAATTCCGGGGTCAGAACATCACCGCCAAGGACCCGGCGTACATCGTCCAGCAGGGCCTCAGCCACGTCCCCGAAGGCCGCGAAGTGTTCCCGCTCCTTTCGGTGCGCGACAACCTGCTGATGGGCGCCTACACGCGCAAGGACCGCGACGGCGTTGCGCGCGACATCGAAACGGTCTACGGCTACTTTCCGATCCTCAAGGAACGCGCCGCGCAGGATGCCGGCCTGCTCTCCGGCGGGCAGCAGCAGATGCTCGCCATCTCGCGCGCCATCATGGCCGCGCCGCAGCTCATCCTCCTGGACGAGCCCAGCCTCGGGCTGTCGCCCAAGCTCACCAAGGAGATCTTCGAGATCGTCGTGCGCATCAACCGCGAGCGCGGCACCACCATCCTGCTGGTCGAACAGAACGCCAACATGGCGCTCAATGCATCCGACTACGGCTACGTGCTCGAGAACGGCCGCATCGTCATTGAGGACACCTGCGAGCGCCTGCGCGAGAAGGAGGACATCAAGGAGTTCTACCTCGGCCTGAAGGACGATGGCGTGCGCGGCGAGCGCCGGTGGAAGAAGAAGAAGACCTGGAGGTAGCGAGCGATGACCACCAAGGCTGCCACATCCCCCGGGCTCTGGGACATGAGCCACATCCAGCCGCGCAGGGACATCGTCGTGCCCGGCGAAACCATTCCGGCCATGTTCTGGAACGCCGCTCGCATGCGCGCCGACAAGGTGTGGATGCGCCAGAAAGAGCTCGGCATCTGGAAGAGCTGGACCTGGCGCCAGACAGCCGATGCCGTC
Source organism: Variovorax sp. YR216 (assembly GCF_900107745.1). GTDB lineage: Bacteria > Pseudomonadota > Gammaproteobacteria > Burkholderiales > Burkholderiaceae_C > Variovorax. Next base: position 261,308 of record NZ_FNRO01000003.1, read on the forward strand.
GCCGAGGTCGCCGGCGGCCTCATGGCCATCGGCTTCGCGCCCGGCGAGTGCGCATCCATCCTCTCCAACACCGTCATCGAATGGGTCCTCGCCGACCTGGCGGTGCTCAGCTGCGGCGGGGTCTCCAACGGCATCTACCCGACCGACGCCCCATCGCAGGTGCAGTATCTCTGCGAGGACTCCCGCACCACCGTCCTCTTCGTCGAAGACGACGAGCAGCTCGACAAGGCCCTCGAAGTCCGCGCCGAGCTCCCGCTGCTGCGAAAGATCGTCGTCTTCGACATGGAAGGCCTGCGTGAGCTCGACGACCCGGGCGTGATGAGCCTCCACGACCTGCGCGCCCTCGGCCGCGAATACAACCAGGCCCATCCCGACGCGCTGGAGCAGCGCGTCGCCGCATGCCGCCCCGACGACCTCGCGATCCTCGTCTACACCTCCGGCACCACCGGCAAGCCCAAGGGCGCGATGCACAGCCACCATGGCCTCGTGTACACCGCGCGCGGCTACAACACCCTCATCGCGCAGGACGAGCGCGACGAGCGCATGTGCTTCCTGCCGCTGTGCCACATCGCCGAACGCATGGGCGGCGAGTACTTCGCGCTTTACGCGGGCTCCATCCTCAACTTCGTCGAGAACCCGGAGACCGTGCCCGAGAACGTGCGCGAGATCGCGCCGACGGTCTTCACCGCCGTGCCGCGTGTGTGGGAGAAGTTCTATTCCGGCGTGATGATCGCCCTGAAGGAAGCCAGCGCACTGCAGCAGGCGGCCTACCGGTGGAGCATCGGCGTCGGCACCACGATCGCCGACCGCGTGCTCGCGGGCCAGGCGGTGGGCGGCATGTTGAAGTTCAAGTTCCGCATCGCACGCTGGCTGGCGCTGGACAACGTGCGCAAGATGATCGGCATCCACCGCTCGCGCTTTCTCGTCACCGGCGCGGCGCCGATCTCGCCGGATCTCGTGCGCTGGTATCTCGCGCTCGGCGTGCCGATGCTCGAGGTGTGGGGCATGACCGAATCCTGCGGCGCCGCCACCGGCGTGCCTGCCACGCGCATCAAGCCCGGCGCGATCGGGCCGGCCGCCGAATACAACGAAGTCCGCATCGACGACGCCACCGGCGAAATCCTGGTGCGCGGCCCGAACGTCTTCATGGGCTACCTCAACCTGCCCGAGAAGACGGCGGAAACCATCGACGCGCACGGCTGGCTGCACACCGGCGACGTCGGCACCGTGGACCAGGACGGGTATTTCCGCATTACCGACCGCATGAAGGACATCATCATCACGGCAGGCGGCAAGAACGTCACACCCAGCGAGCTGGAGAACGAACTCAAGTTCAGCCCCTACATCACCGATGCGGTCGTCATCGGCGATGCCAAGCCCTACCTCACGGTGATCGTCATGATCGACCAGGAGAACGTCGAGAAATTCGCGCAGGACCACGACGTGCCGTTCAGCAACTACCAGAGCCTCACCCGCTCGCGCGAAGTGCAGGACCTGATCCAGTCCGAGATCGACCGCGTCAACGCCAAGTTCGCGCGCGTCGAGCAGATCAAGAAGTTCTTCCTCCTCGAAACCCAGCTCAGCGCCGAAGACGAAGAACTCACGCCCACGATGAAGCTCAAGCGCAAGCTGGTGCAGACCAAGTACGCCGATCGCATCGAGGCGATGTACGCCTAGTGACGGTCCGACCCGTGTTCTTAGCCAACTCAGGAGACAGCGGTATGAAGATCAAGACCCTCATCCCTTTTGCGGCGGCCGCCGGCCTCGCGATGGCATCCGGCATCGCCGGCGCGCAGCAGCAGGGCGTGAGCAAGGACGAGATCCGGATCGGCACGATCCAGGACCTCTCCGGCCCGCTCGCGGGCTTCGGCAAGCAGGCGCGCAACGGCATGCAGCTCGCGGTCGATGAGCTCAACGAGCAGGGCAGCGTCCAGGGCCGCAAGCTCAAGCTCTTCGTGGAGGACTCCGGCTACGACCCCAAGAAGGCGGTGCTCGCGGCGCAGAAGCTGGTCAACCAGGACAAGATCTTCATCATGGCCGGCCACATCGGCACCGCGCAGAACATGGCGGCCATGCCGGTGCAGTTCGAGAAGAACATCATCAACTTCTTCCCGATCACCGCCGCACGCGAGATGTACGACCCCTTCCACAAGCTGAAGTACTCCTTCGCGGCGACGTACTACGACCAGATCCGCCTGGCGCTGCCCAAGATGATCAAGGACAAGGGCGCCAAGAAGGTCTGCACCATCTACCAGGACGACGAGTTCGGGCTTGAAGTGCAGCGCGGCGCCGAGGCGGGCCTGAAGTCGGTCGGCATGGAGTTGACCGAGAAGACCTCGTACAAGCGCGGCGCCACCGACTTCTCGTCGCAGGTCGCCAAGATGAAGGCCGCCGGCTGCGACCTCGTCGTGCTCGGCACCATCATCCGCGAGACGATCGGCACCGTGGGCGAGGCGCGCAAGACCGGCTTCAACCCGACCTTCCTCGGATCGAGCGCGGCCTACACCGACCTCATCCACAAGCTCGGCGGCAAGCCCATGGACGGCATCTACGCCACCATGACCGTTCAGAACCCCTACACCGACGAGCAGGCGCAGAACATCCGCTTCTGGGCCAACAAGTACAAGACCAAGTTCAACGAGGACCCGACGGTGTTCTCGGTGTATGGCTACTCGATCATCCAGGACTTCATCCAGGCCGCGAACAAGGCCGGCCCGAACCTGACGACCGACACCTTCATCAAGGCCATGGACAGCAGCACCTTCGAGCCCGACATGTTCGGCAGTCCGAAGATGACCTTCAGCCCCACCAAGCGGCTGGGCAATGACCAGTCCCGCCTGTCGCAGATCGTGGACGGCAAGTGGAAGGTGGTGTCGGACTACGTGGCGCCGTGATGCGTCCCGGCGTGCGGCCGTCCCGGCCGCACACCTGAATCGCGCGCGGCGGTCCGCGATCGTCACGCAGTTTCTCGCCGGCCAGTTCGATCCGCACCTCGATCGGGCCGGGTGCGCGAAACGCCTCGATGCCGGCGTCGATCCGGCCCAGCACCTGGATCGCGCCGCTGATCGTCTGCCCGTCGTGCCCGTGGAAGATCGTGAGATCCGGCCCGGGCGACCAGCAGATCATGTCGCCGACCTCGTAGCTCTGCGTGCTCGTTCCTCTGCCCGAGATCGCCTTGGGCAGCGGGCCGAATTTCTCGCGCCGGAACATGTCGTGCATCGTGATCGTCATCGGCAGCATCAGGGCGAACTCGCGGGCCGTGTCGTTGTCGGCCAGCGTGGCCGCAATCACCTTGTCATTCAAAACCAGATGAACCTTCATGGTGAACCTCGTCTGTCAATCGGTTGGAGTGCGTGCGAAAGGCGATGGCCCCTCGCCGCGGACGCCTCGCGGCGCCGCTGGATTCAGGAATCGGAAATGCGCGGCGGCCGTCGCCTGCGCGTCGGCGACGGCCGGCTTGCGCGTTGTCTCAGTTGTTCGTGCGGCCGCCGAGCTGGAGCTCGCGCAGGCGCTTCACGTCGCGCGCCGGCGGCATGCCGAAGAAGCGGCTGTACTCGCGGTTGAACTGCGATTGGCTTTCGTAGCCCACCCGATGTCCTGCGGTCGCGGCATCGACGTGCTCGCTGATCATGATCCGCCGTGATTCCTGCAACCGCAGCTGCTTCTGGAACTGCAGCGGGCTCATCGCGGTCACCGCCTTGAAATGCTGGTGCAGCGACGACACGCTCATGTGCACCGCATCGGCGATGTCCTCCACCCGCAGCGGCTCCTGATAGCGCTGCGACAGCAGGCTGATCGCCTGCGCGATGCGCTGCGAATGGCTGTCCACCAGCGCCATCTGCGCCAGCCGCCAGCCATCGGGCGACTTCAGCAGCCGGTAGAGAATCTCGCGCGTGATGAGCGGTGCGAGCGCCGGCACATCCTCCGGCGTATCCAGCAGCTTGACCAGCCGAAGCAGCGGGTCGAGCAATGTCGCCGACAGCTCGCCGGTGAAGATGCCGCGCTCCGACGCGCGCCGCTGCGGCTGCTCGCCGAGCTGGAGCTCCAGCCCGAGTGCCGCGATGTCCTTCGGATCGAAGCTCAGACGCAGGCCGAGGTAGGGTGCCTCGGGCGATGCGTCGATCACCTGGCCCGACACCGGCAGGTTCTGCGACACCACCAGGTACTGGCTGCTGTCGTAGACATAGACCTCGTCCCCCAGCAACACCCGCTTGCTGCCTTGCGCCAGCACGCAGAAGGCCGGCTCGTGCATCGCGCGCACCGGCTTCTGCATCTGCGAAGCGCGGGCGAGGACGAGGCGCGGGATCACCGTCTCGTGCGCGCCGTCGGTGGCGGTCGCGCGATCGATCATCGCGGCGAGCTCGGCCCGCATCACCGTGGCCTGCAAGGGGCCGGAGGGGCGATCGCTGCGCAGTGCGTGGGGGGTGGAAGTGAGCATGGGTGGAAGCTTAGGCATCTCGCCGCCGCTTGTCTGCGGTTGCGCGCGATGGCCGGACGATCGTGCAAAGATCTTCAACGATTCTGCAAGCGGTGCGGTCCGCCGCGTCGCTCGCGTCGATCGGCGCAAAATTACGCGCAGCCCCCATGCATCGCTTCACCCGCCTCGCTCTCATGCCCGATTGGCTCCGGGCCGCACGCCTGCTGGCGTGTATTGCGCTTGCCGTCGTGGCGACCGGATGCGCGCTGCCGCCGCTCGAGGGCCGCAGCCAGTCGCATGCCTTGCCGGCGGCCGAAGCTCGCAGCACGGCGCTGGGCCAGGCCGTCGACGCGGTCGCGCAGCAGCATCCCGGCCTCAGCGGGATTCATGCGCTGACCGACGCGCACGAGGCGTTCGCAGCCCGGGTGCAATTGGCCCAGCACGCCGAGCGCACGCTGGACGTGCAGTACTTCATCTGGCGCGACGACACCACCGGCCACTTGCTGCTGGAAGCGCTGCGCGCGGCGGCCGACCGGGGCGTGCGTGTGCGCCTGCTGCTGGACGACTTTGGCGTCGCCGGCCTGGACGAAGAGCTGGCGGCGCTCGATGCCCACCCCCACATCGAGGTTCGCCTGTTCAACCCGTTCGTGTCCCGGTCCTTCAAGCCATTGGGCTTCGTGACCGACTTCTCCCGCGCCAACCGGCGGATGCACAACAAGAGCTTCACCGCCGACAACGCCGTCACGATCCTCGGGGGGCGCAATGTAGGCGACGAATACTTCGGCGCCACCGACGGCGTGCTCTTCGCCGACCTGGACGTGCTGGCGACGGGGCCGGTGGTCGGGCAGATCTCGAACGCGTTCGACGCCTATTGGGCCAGTGCGTCCGCCTATCCGATCGCCTCGATGGTGAAGGCGCCTTCCGCGGAAGTCGTGGCCGCGATCGCGGCGCGCGAGGCCCTGATCGATCGCTCGGAGCGGGCGGCGATCTACAAGAAGGCCGTGCGCGAGTTGCCTGCCTACGGCGCGTTGATCCGGGGCGACCTGCGGCTGATCTGGGCGCCTGCGCGCCTGCTGGTGGACGACCCGGCCAAGGGCCTGGCGCTGGCCGAGCCCGAACAACTGCTGCTGCACCACATGCACGAGGCCGTCGGCACACCGGTGCGTGCGCTGGACCTGGTGTCCCCGTATTTCGTGCCCACCGATTCCGGGACTGACTATTTCGTGGACCTGGCCCGCCAAGGCGTGCGGGTGCGCATCCTCACCAATTCGCTGGCCGCCACCGATGTGCTGCCGGTGCATTCGGGCTACGCGCGCCATCGACAGCGGCTGCTGGCCGCGGGGGTGGTGCTGTACGAACTCAAGCCAGAGCCCGGCGAGTCGGTCACGAAGCCCGTGCGAAGGGATGAAGGATCGTGGATGCCGGGCGGCTCGGGCAGCGGCGCCAGTTCGGGCTCCAGTCTGCATGCCAAGACCTTCGGCGTGGACAAGAAGCGCATCTTCGTCGGCTCCTTCAACTTCGATCCGCGCTCGGCCCGCTTGAACACCGAGCTGGGGATCATCATCGACAGCCCCGAACTGGCCGCGAGCATGTCGGAGATATTTGCGCAGCGCGTGCCGCTGAGCGGCTGGGAGGTGCAGCTCCATCCCGGCAACGGCACGCTGCAGTGGTTCGACGCCGCAGGCACGCCGCCGCAGACCCTCTCGGTCGAGCCCGGCACGACATGGTGGGAGCGCGCCGCGGTGCGGCTGCTCGAGCCGCTGCCGATCGACTGGTTGCTCTGAGGCGGCCGCCCGCTCAGCGCAGGACCAGCACCGGCGTGTGCGAGTGCGTGAGCACCTGCAGGGTCTCGCTGCCCATCAGCATCCGCTTGATGCCCTTGCGCCCGTTCGAGGCCATGACGATCACGTCGCATTGATGGTCGCGCGCGGCCTCGATGATGGCGTCGGAGACGGTCTCCGACTGCACGACGATGGCCGTCGTCTTCTTCACGCCCTTGGCGTCGGCGGCGGCCTTGACCTGGTCGACCGTGCGCTGCGCCTCGGCGTTGATCTGCTCGACCAGCCGGGCGACATCCACTTGCGGGAGCACGACCGAGCCTTCGAAGTAGCTGTTGGGGTCGCGGCGGACGACCCGGACCGCGACCAGCTCCGCCTGCATCGTGAGGGCCAGATCGATCGCGCTCTGAACCGCCAGCTCCGAGAGCTCGGAGGCGTCGGTGGCAACGAGGATGCGTTTGTACATCGCCATGGTGTGCTGCTCCATAGGCTGGAAAAGCCCAGCCGCAGAGCCCAGCCTAGCGCACCCGTGGGCGGCGGGCAAGGCGCACGAAGAGCGGAACCGGAAGGCCCTCCTAAGCCCGTTCCGCCGCCAGCCGGATCGGGACGCGCATTTCGGGCGTCTGCGCGGCGCGCGCCCGCAACTGCCCGCAGCCGCCATCCACGTCCTGTCCCGCGGAGTAGCGCAGCTTCGTCAGGATGCGCCGATCGAGCAGCGTCCGGGCGATCTGCTTGCAGCGCTCGAACGAGGGGCGGTGGAAGTCCGTTCCATCGATCGAGTTGAAGGGGATCATGTTCAGCACGCAGTACTTGCCGGACAAAAGGCGCACGATGCCTTCGATCTCGTCCTCGCCGTCGTTGATGCCTTCGAGCAGCGTCCACTGGTATTGGATGGGGTAGCCGGTGGCGCGCGCGTAGCGCTCGGCTTCGGCGACCAGTTCCTCAGGCGTCAGGTTCGGTGCGCGCGGCAGGAGCCTCCGGCGCAGCTCGGCGCGGGTCGTGTGCAGCGACAGCGCGAGCGCCGGCTTCACCCGGCCCTGTTGCAGCCGCTCGAACGCACGTGGGTCGCCCACGGTGGAGAACACCAGGTTCTTGTGCCCGATGTCGCCCGCGGTGCCCAGCAGCTCGATGGCCTCGATCACGTTGTCGAGGTTGTGCGCCGGCTCGCCCATGCCCATGAAGACCACCTTGCGCACCGGCCGGCGCTGGCGCGCGAGGGCGACCTGCGCCACGATCTCCGCACTGCCGACCTGGCGCAGGAGGCCGCCCTGCCCGGTCATGCAGAACTGGCAGCCGACCGCGCAGCCGACCTGCGACGAGACGCACAGGCCGCCGCGGGGCAGCAGCACGCTTTCCACGGTCTGGCCGTCGGCGAGCGCGACGAGCAGGCGCTCGGAGCCATCCGCGCCCGGATGCACCGAGCGGATGTGTGCCAGCGCCGCCAGATCGGCTTCGATGGCCGGCAGTGCCGCGAGCAGCGACGAAGGAAAGAAGCTCTCGGGCAGCCGCCGGCCGCTGTTGCGCGGCAACGCGTGGGACCACAGCCGCAGCACGCGGTGTTCGTGGAGTGGGCCCGCGCCGGCTTCGTGGAGCCGGCGCTTGAGTTCTTGGATTCGCATGAGGGCCGATATTGTGCCTAGCCCCTTTACTGGATCACCTTGTCCGCCCGCGCCAGCACCGAGCGCGGGATCGCATAGCCCAGCCGCTTGGCCGTGTTCAGGTTGATGAGCAGCTCGAACGTCGTCGGTTGCTCGATCGGCAGGTCGGCTGGCTTGGCGCCCTTCAGGATGCGCACCACGTAGCGCGCGCCGTCCTTGCCCTCGTTGACGTAGCCGGGACCGTAGGCCATCAGGCAGCCGTTCTCGGCATAGTCGCCGCGCGCGCAGATGGACGGCAGCTTGTGCTCGATCGCCAGTTCCGCGATCAGCTTCTGGTTGGAATTGGCGACCGGGTTCAGCGTGACCCACACCGCGTGGCTGTGCGCCTTGACAGCTTCCTTGAACGCGGCCGCATAGCTCTCCGCGCTGCTCGCTTCCATCGAATAGAGTTCCAGCCCCAGTTGCCGCGCCGGCTGCTGGCTGGCTTCCCATTGCGGGATGGAGCCGGGTGCCTTCGGATCCCACAGCACGGCGACGCGGACCATCTTCGGGTTGGTCTCCTTCAGGATCTCCAGCCGCTTGCCGGTGAGGATCGCCGCCACATTGGTGACGCCGGTCGCGTTGCCGCCGGGCCGCGCGAGGCTTTCGGCGAGGCCGGTGGTGATGGGATCGGTCACACCCATGAAGACGATCGGCACGGTGGAGGTCGCCTTCTTCGCCGCCTGCGCCGCATTGGTGGTCACGGCCACCAGCACGTCGACGTTCAGCGCGACCAGATCGGCGGCGTGCCTGGGAAGCCGCCCGAGATCCTCGCTTTCGTGGCGGTAGTCGACCTGGAGGTTCTGCCCTTCGACATAGCCGAGATCGCGCATGCCCCGGCGGAAGGCCTCCAGCCGAGGCGCATCGGCGGTGGCCGAGACGGCTGCGAGGTAGCCGATGCGCACTGCCTTCTTCGCTGGCTGCTGCGCCTGCGCGAGAGGGGCGGCCGCCAGCAGCGCGGCGCAGATCAGAAACCGCAGAAACTTGCTGCGCATCGGCGTCTCCTGGTTGCCAGCGTGCTTCGGATCCGGATTTTGCGCCGCTTCGGCCGCTTTGCCTGTGCCACTTCCGCGCTGCCCGGGCGGTCATGCCTCGGCCAATCGGTGTACCGGCGCGGTCTTCCCAGGGCGCGGGCGGCGATGTCCAATGGCAGGGCCATGACGCCCCCGGACTCGTCTCCTTCCTCGCTTTCGGGCGAGCCTGCGCCGACGGCCAACGGCAACGGCCGTCGCTTCACGGTCTTCTCGCAGGCCACGCGGGAGGTGCATCGCGGGCGGCTGTTTCGCAAGTACTTCCTGCTGATCCTTTCGCTGGTCACCATGGTTCTGCTGGCATCGAGCGCGATCAGCCTCTATTTCTCCTACCAGGAGAACAAGGCCGCGCTCGCCAGCCTGCAGCACGAGAAGGCGCTCGGCGCCGCTTCGCGGATCGAGCAGTACGTGCAGCACATGACCCAGCAGCTTGCCTATGCATCGCTCGCGCAGCTCGATGCGTCGGACCTGGAGTCGCGCCGCACCGAGTTCTGGCGCTTGCTGCGCCAGGCGCCGGAGGTGACCGACATCGCGCAGATCGGCCGCGACGGCCGGGAGCAGATTGCGGTGTCACGGCTTGGCATGGACGTGATGGGTTCGGGCAGGGATCGCTCGCACGATGCCGCGTTCCTCAATGCAGTGCCGGATGCAGCATGGTTCGGTCCGGTGTACTTCAACCGCGACACCGAGCCCTACATGACGGTCGCGGTCCGCGCCGGCGGCGAGAAGGGGCCGGTGACGGTGGCCGAGCTCAACCTCAAGTTCATCTGGGACGTGGTGTCGCGCATCCAGATCGGGGAGAAGGGCAAGGCCTACGTGCTCGACAGCAACGGCTTGCTCATCGCCGACCCTGACATCGGCCTCGTTCTGCGCAAGACCAGTTTCGCCGCGCTGCCGCACGTGCAGGCAGCGGACGCCGATGCCGGCGCGCTGGAGGGCGATGCGATGGTGTCGCGCGACCTGCAGGGCAGGGCGGTGCTGACCTCGATGGCGCCCATCAAGCCGCTGGGCTGGAAGGTGTTCGTCGAGCAGCCGATCGGCGAGGTGTATGCCAAGCTCAATGCCTCGATCCTGCGTGCCGCGGTGCTGCTGCTCGCCGGCCTGCTGATCTCCGCGGTGGCGGCGTCGGTGCTCGCGCGTAGCATGGTGCGGCCGATCCGCACGCTCGCGCGTGGCGCCCGGCTCATCGGGCAGGGCGATCTCAACCAGCAGATCGTGGTCAACACCGGGGACGAGCTCGAAGGGCTGGCGGAGCAGTTCAACCGCATGTCGGCCAAGCTGCGCGAGTACTACGGCGGTCTGGAACGCAAGGTCGAGCGCCGCACCGCCGAATTGAGCGCGGCGCTCGAACACCAGACCGCCACGGCCGAGATCCTGCGCGTCATCAGCCGCTCGCCGACCGACCTGCGGCCGGTGCTCCTGGCCGTGGCAGAGCGTTCGGCCACGCTCTGCAAGGCCTACGGATGCCGGATCTGGCTGCCTGAGGATGACCATCTGCGATCGGTGACGGGTTATCTCGGGTCCAGTGGCGATGTGGTTTCAGGGCGCGACGAGGTGCTTCCGCTCACGCGCGGATCGGTGGTCGGCCGCGCCTTCGTCGATCACCGCACGGTGCACGCCGAGGACGTGGTGAGCCAGCTCGACACCGAATACCCCGACTCGCGCGAGCCGCAGTCGCGCCACGGCTTCCGCACCGTGCTGGGCGTGCCGATGATCCGCGAGGGCGCATCGGTTGGCGTCCTCGCGGTCATCCGCAAGGACGTGCAGCCGTTCTCCGCCGGCGAGATCCGGCTGGTCGAGACCTTCGCCGACCAGGCGGTGATCGCGATCCAGAACGCGCGGCTCTTCCAGGAGATCGAGGACAAGAGCCACCAGATCGAAGTCGCCAACCAGCACAAGTCGGAGTTTCTTGCGAACATGTCGCACGAACTGCGCACGCCACTCAACGCGATCATCGGTTTCTCCGAAGTGCTGGTGGAGCGCATGTTCGGCGAGGTCAACGACAAGCAGATGGAATACCTGCGCGACATCCACTCGTCGGGCCAGCACCTGCTGACGCTCATCAACGACGTGCTCGACCTGTCGAAGATCGAGGCCGGCCGCATGGAGCTCGACCTGAGCAGCTTCGACCTCGGCCTCCTGCTCGAAAACGCGCTCACGCTGGTGCGCGAGCGCGCGCAGCGCAATGGCATCGCGCTGTCGCTGGAGGTCGGCGAAGGGCTCCAGGCGTGGGTCGCCGATGCGCGCAAGGTCAAGCAGATCATGGTGAACCTGCTCTCCAACGCGGTGAAGTTCACGCCATCGGGCGGGCAGGTGCGGGTGACGGCGCGGCGCATCGAATCCGGCGGCCAGCCGGCGGCCGAGGTGTGCGTGGCGGACACCGGACTGGGCATCGCACCGAAAGACCATGCGCTGATCTTCGACGAGTTCAAGCAGGTCGGCGGCGACTACCTGCGCAAGGCCGAAGGCACCGGGCTCGGCCTGTCGCTCGCGCGCCGCTTCGCAGAGCTGCACGGCGGCACGCTCACCGTCGACAGCCGGCTCGGCGAGGGCGCCACCTTCACGCTGCTGCTGCCGCTGAAGCACGAGGAGGCCGTTGCATGAGCAGAATCCTCATCGTCGAAGACAACGACAAGAACATGAAGCTGGTGCGCGACATCCTCCGGCACCAGGGCCACGAGACACGCGAAGCCACCGACGGCGTGGAAGGCGTGCGATTGGCGATCGAGAGCCCGCCCGATCTCATCCTCATGGACATCCAGCTCGCGGGCATGGACGGCATCGCGGTGCTGCAGCGGCTGCGCGAGGAGCGCTCCCTCGATGCGGTGCCCGTCATCGCCGTGTCGGCGTCGGTGATGCCCGACGACCAGCGCGTGATCGCCAGCTCCGGCTTCGATGCCTATCTGGCCAAACCGATTTCGCTCAAGCCGTTCCTTGCGGTGGTGGAGCGCTTGCTGATGGAAGGCCGACAGTCATGAACGCGCACATCCTCGTGGTGGACGACGTACCCAGCAACGTCAAGCTGTTGACCGACATCCTCACCGCGCGCGGCTACCGCACGACCACCGCGACCTCGGGCGAGCAGGCGATGGCGAGCATCGCGGCCGATCCGCCGGACCTCGTGCTGCTCGACGTGATGATGCCGGGCATGAACGGCTACGACGTGTGCCGCGCGATCCGTGCCGATCCCCACTTCGCGGTGCTGCCGGTGGTGCTCGTCACCGCGCTCGACCCGGAGCGCGAGCGCGTCAACGGACTCAACGCCGGGGCCGACGACTTCCTGAGCAAGCCAATCCACCAGGCCGAGCTGATGGCCCGCGTGCGCTCGCTGCTGCGGGTGAAGACGCTCTACGACGAAGTGCAGCGCCAGCGCGCCGAGCTGCAGACCTGGAACAACACGCTCGAACAGCGCGTGGCCGAGAACGTGCAGCAGCTCGAGCGGGTGGGCCAGCTCAAGCGCTTCTTCTCGCCGCAACTCGCGGAAGCGATCCTCGCGGGCGGCGCGGACGATCCGCTCAAGAGCCACCGTCGCGAGATCACCGTGGTGTTTCTCGACCTGCGCGGCTTCACCGCCTTCACGGAGACAGCCGATCCCGAGGAGGTGATGGCGGTGCTCGCGCAGTACCACGCGGCGATGGGCCGGCTCGTGATCGAGCACGAGGGCACGCTGGAGCGCTTCTCGGGCGACGGGATGATGATCTTCTTCAACGACCCGCAGCCCGTGCCCGATGCGCCGATGCGCGCCTTGCGCATGGCGGTGCGCATGCAGCGCGAGATGGTCGCGCTGTGCAACCAGTGGAGCCGCCGGGGCTACGACCTGCACATGGGTGTCGGCATCGCGCAGGGCTTCGCGACGCTCGGCGGCATCGGCTTCGACGGGCGCATCGACTACGGCGCGATCGGCACCGTCACCAATCTCGCGGCGCGCCTGTGCGGGGAAGCGGCGGGCGGCGAGATCCTGATCTCGCAGCGCGTGCAGGGCGCCTTGCAGGACCTCGTGCCGGCCGGCGAATGGCGTCTCGAGGTGGCTGGCGAGCTGGAGCTCAAGGGCTTCCAGCGCAAGGTGCCGGCCTGGCGCGTGGTGCCGGCGGTTTAGCCTGCGCCCTTCGCCGCCATCGCGAGCAACTCGGGCGCGCGCGCCGTGGCCTGCGCCGCCCGGGCGGCGATGGTGGCGAGCTTGTCTTTCACTTCGGGCGTGAATTCCACGCCCCGGAGGATCACGGCCTGCGCGTTGAGGCGGCATTTCGACAGCCAGGCCATGAGTTCCGGATGCTGTCGCCACCGGGCGGCGTTGGCGAGCGTTTCCACCCACATGCAGACGAAATCGGCTGGCCGCTCCGGCCCCCGAACGGCCTTGCAGAGCGCACTCTGCTCCGCCGCGTCTGCGACGTGCGCCTCGACCCACGCGATCACGCTCGCGCTCATCAGCGGCTGGCAGAAGCGCACCATCAGCAGGTTGATGGTGTCCGGCGCGAAGATGGGCACGTCCGGCACCGGCTGGATCGCCGAGGCCGAGCAGTCGATGTAGAGCGTGTCGGGGTCCGACGCGAGTTCGCCGTGTTCGAGCACCATGCGTGAAGGCGAGATGCTTCGCACCCGGCCGAGCCGCACGATGCCGCCGGCCTCGCCGATGCGCCGAAGCTGCCCGAGTTCGCCGCGCGAGACCACCGCGCAGCGGTAGGCCGTGGGCGCCACTGCAGGGTCGATGCGCATCAGTGCGCCGCTTTCCTCCAGGCGCCGGAACAGGTCCGGGAGATCGGTCGCCTCGCACAGCGCATCGAACTGCGCCAGCGAGAACGCGAAATTGTTCCGCCAGCCGTCCGGGCCGGGCTGCAGGTTGGCGCGGTCCATCATCCATGGGTCGCGCGGCACGACCCAGCGGATGCGCTCGTGCGGCACGCCGTTCTCCACCAGCCAGATGCAGGCGTCCATGCCGGTCTTGCCCGCGCCGACGACCGTGTAGTTCGCCCAGGCGCGCGTGACGCCGGGCAGTCCGTTCAGCGGGATGCAGGTCACGCCCGGCGTCAACGCGTACTTCGGCGGATGGGTGGAGGGCACTTCGATGCGCGCGTGCGTCGCGTTCACCAGCTTGCGGCGCACCTTCACCGCGTGCGCCTCGCCGGTCATGAGGGATCGGACGCGATGCACGCCATCTTCCGCGCCCAGCCACTCGCATTTCGGAAGCCACTGCACGCGCCCGCTGGAAAGAAAGCGGTGCTTCATCACGTGCTCGAAATGCGCGAGCACTTCCGGGCCCGAGGCCAGACTCCACATGCCGGCGTTGAAGCCGGTGGTCTCGCGGTGCCAGTCGCTCAGTTCGTACGACGCGACGCCGTACCACGCGGCGGGTTGATGCAGGCGCACGAAGGAATAGGCGTCGTTCCACTGGCCGCCGGGGCGGTGGTGGCGGTCGACCATCACGATCTGCGCCCCGGGATCCTCGGTGAGCAGCGTGTCGACAAACGCCATGGCGCTGCCGCCGGTGCCGATCACGAGGTAGTCGGTCTCGAGTGCTGCCATGGGGCGCTCCTGTCGAGCAAGGGGACGAAGGAGTATCGGTAGCACTGCGCCGCGCCCAAGCGTGAACAAACTCATGGCATTGGTTGATACAAATGAATTACATTTGCTACCGTTTTAGAACGAATTGCTACCTTCGCCGCCATGAACAAAACCTTCCGTACGCTCTGGAATCCTTCGCTTTCCACTTGGGTCGCCGCGCCCGAAACCGCGTGCGGCCACGCACGCACGCGCAGCGTGGGCAGCGCCTGTGCCACAGCGGTCGCCGTCATCGGGCTGTGGGGCGGTCCAGCGCTGGCTGCGGGCGGCGCGGGTGGCGTGGCCAGCGGAAGCAACCAGACCTACTACGCGGGAAGCGGGGGAAGCAGCGGGCAAGGTGGTTCGGGCGCCCTGAACGAACTCAGCAGCGGGGCCCATGGCGGTGCGGGCGGATCGGCCAACGAATCGACCTCCACGGCGGGCGCCAGCGCGGACATCGGCGGTTTTTCCGGCGCGATTGCGGGCGCGGGCGGTGCAGCGGGTGTGTACCCGAACACCGGCATCGGTCAAAGCGGTACGGCGGGCGAGAGCCAGGCCGTCTCCAATGGCTATGGCGGCGGTGGCGGTGCGGGTTCCGTCGGCTATCAGCTGCCGACCGGCATCATCAGCGTGTTTGGGGCGATCGCGGGCGGTAATGGGGGCAACGGCGGCGATGGCGATTGGGCTGCAGGCGGTGGGGGCGCCGGAGGTTATGGCGCCACGGTCTTCTCACCCTCGTTTGCCTGGTCGGTGACCGGATCGCTGACCGGCGGTGCGGGCGGCAAGGGCGGCGACACCTGGTCGCAGGCGGGGGGCGGTGGCAGCGGCGGCGGCGGGTTGTTCATGAGCGTCGGCAGCGCGGCAGCTCCGCTTTCCGTCACAGGGGCGATCGTCGGCGGGGCGGGCGGAGCCGGTGGTTCGGAGTTCGCGGTCGGTGCGCACAGCAACGCCACGGGCGGTGGCGGTGGTGAAGGCGGGTTCGGCGTGGTCTTCGCCGGGAATCGCGGGACCGTGAGCAACGGCGCCTCGGGCGTGATCTCGGGCGGCGCGGGTGGCGCGGGCGGTGCCGGCGGCGGAGAACGGGCCGATGGCACCGGCGCGCCGGGCGGGGGCGGCGATGGCGGCGTCGGCCTGTGGTCGCAAGGCGCGGGGTTGACCGTGACCAACGCCGGACTCATCACCGGCGGCAACGGCGGCAGGGGCGGTGTCAGCAGCAACAGCGGCCCGAACGGTGCCAACGGTGCCGGCGGTGTGGGCATCCTGGGCGCCAACGTCGACATCACCAATCTCACCGGGGGCACGATCTCGGGCGGCCTGGGCGGCGATGGCGTCACGCGCGCTGCGGCGGTGCAGTTCACCGGCGGCACCAATTCGCTGACGCTCGGCGGCGGCTCGCTGGTCGGCGCGGTGGCGATCGACGGCGCCGCGACCGCGACGATCCGCGCGGGCAGCGCCAACCAGAGCGCAAGCAATGCGCTGGTCCTCGGCGGCGCCGGCACCTTCGACACCAACGGCAACGACATGACCTGGTCGGGGCAGATCTCCGGCGGAGCCGGGCTGACGAAGACCGGCTCCGGGGCGCTCACGCTCAGCGGCAACAACACCTACGCTGGTGGCACCGCGCTCACGCAGGGTCGCCTGAACGTCGGCAGCAACACCGCGCTCGGCACCGGCGAGCTCGCGATGGACGACGGCACCACGCTCGGCTTCGCGGCCGACGGCCTCACGATCGGGAATGCGATCCGCCTGACCGGCACGCAGGACCCGGTCATCGACACCGGCGCGTTCAACGCGACGGCGGCCGGCGCGATCACCGGCGCCGGCTTCCTCACCAAGGCAGGCACCGGCACGCTGACGCTCACCGCCGCCAACAACTACACCGGCGCGACGAACGTGGCGGCGGGCACGCTGCGCGCGGGTGCGGCCAATACCTTCAGCGCGGTTTCGGCCTATACCGTCGCCGCCGGCGCGACGCTCGACCTGGCGGGCTTCAGCCAGACCGTGCAGTCCGTCGCCAACGCGGGCACGGTGTCGCTGGTCGGTTCGGCGCCGGGCACCACGCTGACTGTCACCGGCCCGTGGGTCGGCAACGGCGGCACGCTGCGCGTGGGCACCGCGCTCGGCACCGACGGCAGCGCCACCGACCGGCTGGTGCTGCGCGGCGCGACGGCCATCGCCAGCGGCACCACCGGTGTGGTCGTGACGAACCTGGGTGGCCTCGGCGGCCAGACCACGGGCAACGGCATCGAGATCGTCAGCACGGCCAACGGCGGCAGCATCCAGCCCGGCGCATTCGCGCTCGCCGCGCCGGTGGCGGCCGGAGCCTTCCAGTACCGGCTGGACACGACCGGCACCGCGGCCTATCTGAGCAACACGATCACCGTGGTTCCGCCCGCCGATCCGCAGACGGCCACCGCGCCGAGCACCTCGACCGCACAGGCGGCGTCGGCGCCCACGCCGGCCGTGGTCGTGGTGCCCATGTACCGCGCGGAGGTGCCGCTCTTCGCCGCGTTGCCGGCCCAGTTGCGCCAGGCCGACACCGCGATGCTCGGCAACATGCACCAGCGCATCGGCGACACCGACGCGGTCGCTGGCAGCGCGACGCCGCCGGCCGCAGGCCAGCGCCGCGCCTGGGGCCGCGTCATCAGCACCGACATGGACATCCGCCAGGAGGGCACCGTGAGTCCTTCGAGCGAGGGCCGGCTCAACGGCTTCCAGGCCGGCATCGACCTCTGGGCCGACGGCCGCTGGCGCGCGGGCGTCTACGCCGGCCAGCTCGACGGCAACGTCGACGTGACCGGCTTCGCGCGCGGCATCAGCAACCTGGCCGTGGGCTACAACGACCTGCGCAGCCAGTACCTGGGCGTCTATGGCACGTACATGACCGAAGGGGGCTTCTACGCCGACGCGGTCCTGCAGGGTTCGCGTCATCGGTACACGGTCAATCCGGTGTCGGCGCTTTCGGTGGACGGCAAGGGCAGCGGCTTCCTCGCCTCGCTTGAAGTGGGGCAGGCCTTCGCGCTCGCGCCGGGGTGGACCATCGAGCCGCAGTTGCAGGTCGCGCACCGGCAACAGAGCCTGGACGACATGGTGATCTCCGGCGCGCTGGTGCAGAACGACAGCGAGAACGGCTGGCTCCTGCGCGCCGGCGTGCGCGTCAAGGGCGAGATCGCGACCGCGGCGGGCATGCTGCAGCCGTATGCGCGCGTGAACATCTATCACGCCGGCAGCGGTACGGACGTGGTGCGCTTCATCGGCCCGGCCGCCTTCACCGACATCAGCTCGCGCACCGGCTACACCACCACCGAAGTGGCCGTGGGCGCGACGCTGCAGCTCAGCGCCGCGACCAGCGTGTACGGCGAAGTGGGCCAGCTCTTCGATTCCGGCGGCGAGCAGCGGCTCAAGAGCGGCGTGCAGGGCTCGGTCGGCTTGCGCGTCAACTGGTAGACGCGCGGCAGGCGCCGCCAAGAAAAAAGCCGGATGGGCGCATGGCCCATCCGGCTTTTTTGCTGCTTGCCTGCGGCCGATTACTTGGCGGCCACGGAGTCGTTGTTCAGCCCCGGGTTCTTGAAGGTGGAGATCACCTTGCTGTTGACGCGCGAGCCGGGCACCACGTTCGTGTCCGAAGCGTAGGCGGCGGCCACTGCATCGGCGCGGACCTTGGCGCTGTCGGCCACGGCCTTGAACGGCAGCGCGCCGCGCGAGCCGGGCACCACGTTCTGGTCGGGTGCGCTCGCCGTGGCAACGGCTTCCGAGCGAACAGCGTCAGCGCTCTTGGAGGAAACGAACTGGTGCACGCCGTCGTAGGTTTCGGCTTGGGCGGCTGCAGCGATCAGGCCGAGTGCGGCGAGGGCGAGGATGTTCTTCTTCATGGTCGGTCGGTGAGGGTTGAGGTGTCGTTGACTGGTGCGTTTGCACCCGCCGCGAATTCTCGCGGCCCTCGCAGCTGTAACCAAGGGTAAACCCGCGAACGGATCGTTCGCGTTCTCGAAACAAACGCCCTCGCCGGGTCCCTACCGCCCCATGTAGCGGTCGTAGCTGCGCGAGATGCGATCGATCAGCGCCGGGTCGCGCGGACCGTTGGCATCGAACTGCACCCGGACGCTGCCGTCGGCCTGCTGGCGCACGCTGGCCGTCACGCTCGCGTTGCCTTGCGTGCCGACGATGGTGCCGCTGGCCCGGTCCTCCGTGCGGATCGCGAGGCCCTGTTCGCGCATCGCATTCGACGCCGCGCTGAAGGAGCGGTCGAAGCTCGCGGGGACCGGCGCGGGATACGCGACCGGCGGGTAGTAGCACCCTGACACCGACATCGAAAGGGCGCAGATCACGGCGCCTTGGATCAACCAGCGGTTCATGCGCAGCCTCCAGTCAGAACAAGAGTCACGGTCGTCGCGCAGTGTAGGGCCCGCAAGAAAAAAACGGGTCCCGAAGGACCCGTTGAAACTGCGTCGCATCCGCGACCAGGAGACACTCGCCCTCGAAGGCGAGCCGCCATTGTTGGCGAAGGCCCCCATGGCCCGAACGAAGGATTTCGCATACCCATCTGCGCGAGCCTGGGGGTGGGTCAATCCTCGACGAAGGCTTCTTCACGCTTCGACTTCACAGCAGGCAGCAGCACGATCCCCAGCAGCAGGCACGCAGCCAGAAGCAGGCCGGCCGACAGTGGCCGTGTGACGAACACGGCCCAGCTGCCGCGCGAGAGCAGCAGCGCGCGTCGCAGGTTCTCTTCCATCATCGGACCGAGGATGAAGCCCAGCAGCAGCGGCGCGGGCTCGGCGCGCAGCTTGATGAACAGGTAGCCGATGAAGCCAAAGGCCGCCACCATCCAGACGTCGAAGGTGTTGTTGTTGGTCGAGTACACCCCGATCGCACAGAACAGCACGATGGCCGGGAACAGGAATTTGTAGGGCACCGTCAAGAGCTTGATCCACATGCCGATCAGCGGCAGGTTCAGGATGATCAGCATCGCGTTGCCGATCCACATCGAGGCGATCAGACCCCAGAAGAGCTCGGGGTTGCTGGTCATCACCTGCGGGCCGGGCTGGATGTTGTGGATGGTCATCGCGCCCACCATCAGCGCCATCACCGCGTTGGGCGGGATGCCCAGCGTCAGCAGCGGGATGAAGGAGGTCTGCGCGCCGGCGTTGTTGGCCGACTCCGGCGACGCGACGCCGCGGATGTTGCCCTTGCCGAAGGCGATCTCGCCCGGCCGCATGCGGATCTTCTTCTCGAGCGCATAGGCGGCGAACGAAGCCAGCAGCGCGCCGCCGCCCGGCAGGATGCCGAGCGCCGAGCCGAGCGCGGTGCCGCGCAGCACGGCCGGCGCCATGTTCTTGAAGTCCTCGCGCGTCGGCCACAGGCCCTTCACCTCGGAAGTGAAGACCTCGCGCTCCTCGTCCGGCTGCGAGAGGTTGCCGATGATTTCGCCATAGCCGAACACGCCCATGGCGATCACCACGAAGCCGATCCCGTCGGTGAGTTCCGGCACGTCGAAGCTGAAGCGCGCGACGCCCGAGTTCACGTCGGTGCCGACGATGCCGAGCAGCAGGCCCAGCACGATCATCGCGACCGCCTTGAGCAGCGAGCCCGAAGCGAGCACCACCGCGCCGATCAGGCCCAGCACCATCAGCGAGAAGTACTCGGCCGGGCCGAACTTGAAGGCCAGCTCGGTCAGCGGCGGCGCGAAGGCGGCCAGGATCAGCGTGCCGACGCAACCCGCGAAGAACGAGCCGAGACCGGCCGCCGCGAGCGCCGGGCCTGCACGGCCCTGGCGCGCCATCTGGTAGCCGTCGATACAGGTCACCACCGAGGACGATTCGCCCGGCAGGTTGACCAGGATCGCGGTGGTGGAGCCGCCGTACTGCGCGCCGTAGTAGATGCCGGCCAGCATGATCAGCGCCGACACCGGTGGCAGCGCATAGGTCGCCGGCAGCAGCATCGCGATCGTCGCGACCGGGCCGATGCCCGGCAGCACGCCGATCAGCGTGCCCAGGATGCAGCCAACCAGGCAGTAGAGAAGATTGGTGAGCGTGAACGCGACGCCGAAGCCGGTCGCGAGGTTGTGAATCAGTTCCATGGTGCCCCTCCTCAGCCCGAGATGAAGGTGGGCCAGACCTGGATCTGCAGCTTCAGCGCCCAGATGAAGGCGACGTAGCTGCCGGCAGCCAGGATGGTCGCGAGGATGAGCACGTCCTTCAGGTTGAAGTGCTCTCCTGCGAGGCTCGAGATGATGGTGAGCGCGTAGATCGCGAGGATCATCCCCATCGCCGGCACGCCGATGCTCGGAAGACCGCCCAGCAGCACGCCGAAGGCGAGATTGGCCGCGAGCACGAAGAACAGCGGCTTCCACGCCCACTTGCCGATGGGGTCTCCGTCGGCCGTCTCGACCACCATCGACTGGAACAGCACCGCCGCCCCCAGGATCGCCAGAAGGATGCCCAGCATGAGTGGAAAGTAGCCGGGCCCCATGCGGGCGCCGTCGCCGATGTTGTAGGCGGTGGCGCCGACGGCGAAGGCACCGCCCGCGGCCATGAACATCACGCCTGAATAGAAGTCCGCTTGGCTCTTGATACGCATGTCTCTTGTCTCTCGACCCTCGTTGTTATGAACGCGATCAGAGTCATCCTGCGTACCTGACTTTGGGCTGACTTGCCCCGTACGGACTTCCACGTACCGCCCGCAGGGGCCGCACGCGGACCTGCGCGGCCTCAGCCCTTTCGGCGCAGCGGCGCGAGCAAGCCCTTGAGGCCGTTGTGGTCGATTTCCTGCATCAGCGCCAGGAGCCGGCCAATCTCCCCCTTGGGGAAGCCCTCGCGCGCGAACCAGTTGAGGTAGTTGCCCGGCAGGTCGGCGATCACGCGGCCCTTGTACTTGCCGAAGGGCATCTCGAGGGTGACGAGCTTTTCGAGGTCTTCGGGCTTCATGGTGCGGTGGCTGGCTGCTGCGCCTTCCGCCTTGCGCGGCTGGTGCGGGAGTCGAAGGCGGCGACGGCGATGATGACGATGGAGGTCAGCACATTCATCGTCAGCAGATCGAGCTTCGGTGCGATCGCGATCAGCGCCGCCGAGGCAAGCAGCCCCGCGATGTGCGACACCGGGAAGCGCCCGTACACGATGCGCTTGTAGAGGCCGTTGCCGAGCAGGTAAGCCACCGGCGCACCGACCATCACGATCAGTTCGGCACGGTCCATGTGGCCATGCGGATGCGCGATGACAAGCTCGTTGCCCACCGCCGTGACGATGATGCCGCCCACCAGCAGCACATGCACGTAGTGGAACCAGGCGCCGATGCGGCCCGGGTCGTCGGAATGCTCGATCACGTGGCTGCCGTCCGCGCTGCTGGTGTCGAAGTACAGCCACCACATCGCCAGGCTGCCGACGAAGGCGCAGAGAAAGGCGGCCGTCGACAGCGTGCCCAGCGCTTCGGTCTTCGCGAAGGTGTCGCCGGTCAGCAGGATCGACTCGCCCAGCGCGATGATCACGAAGAGCTGGCAGCGCTCGGCGAGATGGCCGCCTTCGATGGTCCAGTCCGACGTCTTCGAGCGCCCCAGTCCCGGCAGGCGGAAGCCGAACATCGGCGAGAGGTACTCGCAGGCGACCGCCACCGCCCAGCAGCCGATCCGCGCCGGCCCGGCCGCGAAGGCGCCCGCGA
Source organism: Variovorax sp. YR216 (assembly GCF_900107745.1). GTDB lineage: Bacteria > Pseudomonadota > Gammaproteobacteria > Burkholderiales > Burkholderiaceae_C > Variovorax. Next base: position 283,356 of record NZ_FNRO01000003.1, read on the forward strand.
TCCAGAACACCGCCGCGATGCAGTTCCAGCCCAGGATGCGCCGGAAGTTGGCCGCCAGCACATGCCGGTCGCGCAGCATCAGGTAGACCACGATCGAGCGCCCGACCTGGATCGTGACGAAGGCCGCCGCGAACGTCGCACCGCGTTCCGCAAAAGCGCCCGGGATCGCCGCCGACATCACGAGGCCCACCAGCATCACGCCGAACAGGAGCAGGCGCACCGGCGCCGAGCGCGGATCGAACCAGTTGGTCACCCAGGCGGTGTACTGCCAGCCGAGCCACACGGCGAACCAGAGCAGCCCCGTTTCGAGCGCACCCAGCGGCGTGAGGTGGCCGAGCAGGTAGTGCGAGAGCTGCGTGACCGCGAAGACGTACACGAGGTCGAAGAACAGCTCCTCGTAGGTGACCCTGGCTTCGCCGCCGTCGCGGCGACGCAGCGCGGGATGGGTGTCGGGGTTGGCGGAGCCGTGCATGGCTGGATTCTCTCCGGCCCCATTCATCTGCGCCCAAGGCTCTGTTCCAATCCACCATGTCTTTCGAAACCCTGGGGCTCGACCCCGCCCTGCTGCGCGCCGCCGCCGACAGGGGCTATGCCGCGCCCACCGCCATCCAGCGCGAGGCCATTCCACCGATCCTGCAGGGCCGCGACCTGCTGGGTGCGGCGCGCACCGGTTCCGGCAAGACCGCGGCATTTGCGCTGCCGTTGCTCCAGCAGCTCGCGCAGCAGCCGCCGCAGGCACCGCGGGTGCTGCGCGCACTGGTGCTGGTGCCCACGCGGGAACTTGCGGCGCAGGTGGGCGAGACGATGCGCGGCCTGGCCCAGCATCTGCCCGCGCGGCCCCGGATCGCGGTCGCGTTCGGCGGCGTGTCGATCAATCCGCAGATGATGTCCCTGCGCGGAGGCGCCGACGTCATGATCGCCACGCCGGGCCGGTTGCTCGACCTGATCGACCGTCGCGCGCTCCGGCTGTCGGCGGTGTCGATGCTCGTGCTCGACGAGGCCGACCGGCTGTTCGACCTCGGCTTCGCTGACGAACTGGGGCGCATCCTGGCGCTGTTGCCGGCGCGGCGGCAGAGCCTGCTGTTCTCGGCCACCTTTCCGCAGACGATCCAGTCGTTGGTCGACGCGCAGCTCCATGACCCGGTGCGCGTGGAGAGCACGGAGGAAAAAACTGCCGAGCCCGCGATCCTCCAGCGCGCGATCGAGGTCGATGCGGCCAGGCGCACGCAGCTCCTGCGGCAGCTCATCGAGAACAGCGGCTGGCCGCGCGTGCTTGTCTTCGTCGCGACCAAGCATGCCGCCGAGATCGTGGCCGACAAGTTGCGCAGGGCGGGCGTCGAAGCCGAAGCCTTCCACGGCCTGCTGAGCCAGGGAAAGCGGACGCAGGTGCTCGCCGACTTCAAGGCTTCGCGGGTGAAGGCGGTGATCGCCACCGATCTCGCGGCGCGCGGGATCGACGTTGCCCAGCTCCCAGTAGTGGTGAACTACGACCTGCCGCGTTCGGCCGTTGACTACGTGCACCGCATCGGCCGCACCGGCCGCGCCGGCCAGAGCGGCCTGGCCGTGAGCTTCGTCAGCGCCGCCACCGAGGCGCATTTCAGGCTCATCGAGAAGCGACAGGGCCTCACGGTGCCGCGTGAACGCGTGGCGGGATTCGAGCCGGCGGAAGCCGCGCCGCCCGCCGGCGCAGGCACTGGCGGCATCAAGGGCAAGCGTCCGAGCAAGAAGGACAAGCTGCGCGCCGCTGCTGCCGCGTCCCGTTGAGCCTTAGTCCCTCGCCGGCCGTTTCGCGATCCCCATCGTCTTCGCGAGGATGCCCAGCATCACCTCGTCCGCGCCGCCGCCGATCGAACCGAGCCGCCCATCGCGGTACAGGCGCGAGACGCGGTTCTCCCAGGTGAAGCCCATGCCGCCCCAGAACTGCAGGCAGGTGTCCGCCACCTCGCGGGTGAGGCGGCCGGTCTTGAGCTTGGCCATTGACGCCAGCTCGGTCACGTCCTGGCCTTGCACATAGAGCTCGCAGGCCCGGTAGGTGAGGGCGCGCAGCGCCTCGATCTCGGTCTTGAGTTCGGCGAGCTTGAACTGCACCCACTGCTGGTCCGCCAGCGTGCCGCCGAAGAGCTTGCGCTGCTGCGCCCATTCGATGGTCTCGGCAATGCACTCGTCCATCGGCAGCAGGGAACTCGCGGCGCACCACAGGCGCTCTTCCTGGAACTGCTGCATCTGGTAGATGAAGCCCTGGCCCTCCTCGCCGATGCGGTAGCGCTGCGGCACCCGCACCTCGTCGAAGTAGATCAGGCCGGTGTCGCTCGAATGCATGCCGATCTTGCGGATCTTCTTTGCCTTGGTGATCCCGGGTGTGTTCATGGGCACCATCACCAGCGACTTGTTGCGGTGCGCCGGGCCGTCGCTCGTGTTGACCAGCATGCACATCCAGTCGGCCTGCAGGCTGTTGGTGATCCACATCTTTTGGCCGGTGATGAGGTAGTCGCCGCCATCTTTGCGCGCATGGCTCTTCAGGCCCGCGACGTCGCTGCCGGCGCCCGGTTCGCTCACGCCGATGCAGCCCACCGTCTCGCCGGCGATCGCGGGCGCCAGGAACTCGCGCCGCAGCGCATCGCTGCCGAAGCGGGCGAGCGCCGGTGTGCACATGTCGGTCTGTACGCCGATCGCCATCGGGATGCCGCCGCAGCTCACATGGCCGAGCGCCTCGGCCATCGCCATCGCGTAGGAGTAGTCGAGGCCCGAGCCGCCATAGGCCTCGGGCTTGTTCAGCCCCAGCAACCCGAGCGCGGCCAGCTTGCGGAAGAGCGGGTGCGCCGGAAACTGCTCGGCCGCCTCCCAGTCGTCGACATGCGGATTGATCTCCTCATCGATGAAGCGCCGCAGCGTCTTCTGGATTTCGAGGTGTTCGTGGGTGTACTGCATGCTGTCTCCGGTCGATGCGGAGACTGTAGGGCGCGCCCGGTCCGGCGCGCTTGCGGGAAGTGGCTACAGCCTGTTACGCCGCCTGCCGCTCGCCATCGGCGCGGGGTGCCCGCAGGCAGCCCAGCCCTTCGAGCGTGGCGCCGACCGCCGTGTCGAAGGGCGTGTGCGGCTCGGCGCCCAGCAGCGCGACCAGCCGCGCGTTGCGCATGCGAACCGGCTTCTGCCACAGATACCGCATCTCGCGCAGTTCCCGGAACGTCGGCACGAAGGGCGAGGCCAGCGCCGCGAGCCACCATGGAAAGCGTCTCACCGGCAGGTCGGGCCGGCCGCTGGCGTGCCGGATGGCAGCCTGCATGCGGGTACCGTCGGCGTCCCAGTGGCCCTCCATGTGAAAGGTGTCGAAGACGGCGAGCGCACTTTCGCGCTCGACGAGCTGCGCGATGGTTTCGGCCACGTCCGGCAGATAGGCCCATTGGTGGCCGACCCCGGGTCGGGCCGGATCGGCGATCGTCGACACCGGCTTGCCCGGTTTCACGAGCGCCTGGGAAAACCAGTTGTTGGCCGCCCGCGGCCCGAAGAAGTCACCGGCGCGCACCACCAGTGTCCGCACACCGCGCTCGGCGGCTTCGCGCAGGCGCTGCTCCATCTGCACGCGGATCGCCCCCTTGCGCGTGACGGGGTTTTGCGGTGCGCCTTCGTCGATGTCGGGGAAGGCGTCGGGCCCGTAGTTGTAGACGTTGCCCGGCAGCACGATCCGCGCGCCGGTCGCTTCGGCCGCGCGCAGGGTGCTTTCGAGCATCGGCAGCACGAGGGTCTCCCAGTCGCGATAGCCGGGCGGGTTGACCGCATGGACGATCAACGTGGCCCCGCGCGCGGCAGCGATCACGCTGTCGGCGTCCATCGCGTCGCCGACAACCCACTCCGGGCGCAGCGTGCCTGCGGGCCATTGCGCTGCCGCCCGCGCCGGGTCGCGGGCCAGCGCCCGCACTCTCCAGCCCCGCCGCAGCAAGGCTGACGCGGTTTCCCCGCCGATGCCGCCCGTTGCACCGAGCACCAGTGCCGTACCTCTTTCCATGACTGCTTCCTTTTCGTGTTGCGTGATGAAGCGATTCTTCGGGCAGGCATGGATAAACACAATTGTCTGAACTGTGCAGTCGGCTAGTATGAAATGTATGAACCTGAATCCCCTGGACTGGGAAAGCCAGCGCGCCTTTCTAGCCGTCTTGCGCGAGGGCAGTCTTTCCGCCGCCGCGCGTGCAATGGGCGTGGCGCAGCCCACGGTGCGGCGTCGTCTCGATGCGCTGGAGCGCTCCATCGGCGTTGCGCTGTTCACGCGCTCGCCCTCCGGCCTCACGCCGACCGACGCGGCACGCGACCTCGGCGCGCATGCCGAGGCCATGGCCGCCGCGGCCGATGCGTTCGCGCGCGCGGCATCGGCCGATACCGGTGCTGCATCGGGCACCGTGCGCATCACCGCCAGCGAGGTCGTCGGCGCGGAGGTGCTGCCTTCGGTGCTGGCAGATCTTCAACGCAAGCACCCGGGCCTCGCGTTCGAGCTGAGCCTGACCAACCGCAACGAGGACCTGCTGCGGCATGAGGCCGACATCGCCATACGCATGGCGCAGCCCACGCAGGCGGCCCTCGTCGCCACGCGCGTGGGCACGGTCGAGCTCGGCTTCTTCGCGCGGGCGGACTACCTGAAGAGGCACGGCACGCCGAAGAGCCTCGACGATCTCGCGCGCTTCGCGTTGATCGGGCCGGATCGCGAGACCGGCGTGCTGCGCTGGTTTCGCGACCTGGGCATCGACCTCAAGCGTTCGATGTTCAGCTGCCGCACTGACAACCAGATCGCGCAGCTCGGTGCGATCCGCGCCGGGCTCGGCATCGGCGTGTGCCAGAAGGCGCTGGCCGCGCGTGACCCGAAGCTGGTGCCGGTGCTGCCGCGCGCGTTCAGCCATGGGCTCGACACCTGGGTCAGCATGCACGAGGACCTGCGGCGCATGGGGCGCGTGCGCGTGACCTTCGCGCATCTGGTGACCGCCCTGTCCGCGTACTACGGCAAGGCGGCGCCGGGCGCGTGAAGCGGAGGGCGCTTAGCGCTGCGGCCGGATGCGATAGAGCGCGTTGTTGCGGTCCGCGGTCACGTAGACCGTGCCGTCGCTGCCCACCGCCACGCCCGTGGGCACGTAGGGCGGCGGCATGCCGGGGCCGCCTTCGAGGCCGATGGGCAGCCCTTCGGCGACGGTGCGCCGCGTGCCGGTGGCGGGGTCGATCTCCACCAGCCGCCGCGCCGCGCTTTCCGCAACGATGAAGCTGCCCCACGGCGTCTGTGCCACGCCCTCGGGCAAGGCCAGCCCCTCGGCCACCGCGCGCAGCGGCGCGCTGGCATCGAGCGGAATGCGCGTGAGCTTGCCGGCGGCTTCGGTGACGTAGAGCGCACCGTCCTTGCCGAGCGTCATCTGCACCGGGCCGCCGAGTCCGCTCGCGATGACTTCCTTCTGCTCGAACTTCGGACCGCTCGCGCGCGTGATGCTGCCCGTCGCGATCTCGGCGTAGATCACGCTGCCGTCGGGCATCGGGATAGCGTCGTAGGGCGCCTTCAGGCCGTGGATCACGGCAGTGGTCTTCAGGCTCTTGCGGTCGACCAGTTGCACCGTGCCGGTGAACCACGAGACCAGCGCGAAGTGCGTGGCAGAAAGACCGACCGCGAACGGATACTCGAGATCCGGATCGCGCTGCATGCGGAAGATGTCGCGCACCGCGCCGGTGGTCGCATCCACCTGCCGGAAGCCGAAGACGTCGGCGACGAAAAGATCGTTGCCGTCGATCTTCATGCCCGCCGGCACCGCGAGCTTGCCGCTGGTGAGGGTGCGCAGCGCGCCGGTGTCGGGGTCGAAGGCCTCGATGGAGTTGTCAGCCATGTTCGACACATAGATCGTGCCCTCGGGCGCGATCGCGAGGTTGTCCAGCGAAGGCTTGAGTTGCTTGGCCACCGTCTTGCGGCCGGTGGCGAGCTCGACCCGCACCAGCTCGCCGCTGCGCGCATCGACCACCCACAGGTTGCCCTTGCCGTCGAGGTTGGCCGCGGCCGGGATCTTGAAGCCATCCGCGATCACGGTCATCGCGCCGTTCGCCGGGTCGATCTTCACCACCTGCCCCTTGAACCACAGCGGCCCGTAGAGCATGCCATCCGGCCCGACCTCGAAGCCGTTGAAGCCGCCCATGTCCTTCTTGATGAGGCGCGGCGGCTTCTGGCCGGCGGGATCGATCTCCCACAGCGCGTCCCCGAGGAACACCTGCGACGCATAGAGCTTGCCGCTCTGGCGGTCGAAGTCCAGCGAGTTGAGGCCGGGAAGGTCCTTCGCGACCACGCGCATCGGCGCGCTGTCGCTGTCGCGCATGCGCAGCATGCCCATCAGGTAGTTGGTCCACGCCAGTTCGCCCTTGGGGCCGACCGCGATGTCGTCGGCCTGGCCTTCGACGCTCGGGATTAGCACGCGCGCGGCGCCGGTCTGTCGGTCGACCTCCCAGATGGCGTTGCCCACCACGGAGCCGGCGAGCAGCCGGCCCTGCCTGTCGACCGCGAGGCCGTGCACGCCGCTGAAGGACGAGGGCGCGACGATGGCCTCGGGCGCCGCCCATCCAGGGGGCCGCGTGGGCGGTTTGGTCGGCACCGTGGTGCAGGCGCCGAGGAAAAATGCCGACGCCACCAGGGCGCCACCCACGATCCGCTTCATGCTGTCTCCTTTGTTGTGCTTCTTGGCCGTCGCAGTCTAGGAGCCGCTCCGGCCCCTGCAGTCACGCACGGGACACCGCGCGATCAGGCCCTGAATCGACGCCGCGTGAGCCCGAGCGCGATCCAGTACGCCGCGACCGTGTAGACCACCAGCACCACCGCATGCCGCAGCCAGTCGTCGGGCCACTGGTCCATGAAGAGCGGCCGCACCAGCATCACCGCGTTCGTCAGCGGCAGCCACGCAGCCACCGCGCGCACCACGGCCGGAAGCTGCTCCAGCGGAAAGAACACGCCCGACAGGAACATCATCGGCGTCATGAACAGCGTGAAGTAGTAGGTGAAGAAGTCGTAGCCCTTGGCAAGCGCATTGAAGATCAGCGCGATGCACGAGAAGGTGATGCCGCAGCCCACGAGAACGAACCACGCGATGATGAGCTTCGGCGTGTGGCTGATGCCCAGTGCGAGCATCACGAAGAGGATCGCCGTGGTCGTGAAGATCGCCTTGAAGCCGGCCCACAGCATCTCGGCCAGCACCACGTCGTCGAGGCCGACCGGCGCGTTCATGATGCCGTCCCAGGTCTTCTGCACATGCATGCGCGAGAAGGCCGAATAGAGCGCCTCGAACGAAGCCGCGTTCATCGCGCTCATGCAGATCGAGCCGCTCGCGAGGAACAGGATGTAGGGGATGCGCGTGCCCTCCACCTCGACCTGCCCCACCAGCGCGCCCATGCCGTAGCCGAAGGCCACCAGCCAGATCAGCGGCTCGGCGATGTTGCCGATCAGGCTCGGGATCGCGAGCTTGCGCCACACCAGCAGGTTGCGCAGGAACACCGGCCACCAGCGCATCGAGAGTTCGGGCGGGCGCCAGACGGAGCGCGCCGGCGGCATTTGATCAAGCACTGCAGACATGACGTTCATGCTCCTTTCGAGGAATGCCGCGGAACCGGCTTTGCCGGGCCGCCGGCATTGCCCCCTGCAAGGGGGTTGGCGAAGCGACACGAAGTGCGCGCAGCCTGGGGGTGTTACCCATCTTCACGAATTTGACGACCGGTGAGTTTGAGGAACAGGTCTTCCAGGTTCGCCGGCCGATGAAAGGTGCGCAGCCCGCTGCGATCGCCCAGCGCCGCCATCAGGCCGCGGGCGTCCTGCGTGTAGAAGAACACCGTCTCCCCGCTCACTTCCACGCGCGCGGCGTAGTCCTTGAGCGGCGAGTGCGCGAGTTCCAGCGCGCCGTTGCCGTAGAGCTCGACGACATCCGGTTCGAGATACTGCGCGATCAGGTCGCGCGGCCGGCCTTCGGCGATCTTGCGCCCATGGTCGAGCACCAGAAGCCGCGAGCAGAGCCGCTCGGCCTCGTCCATGAAGTGCGTGGTCAGCAGGATCGACTTGCCCTGCTGAAGCAGCACCTGGAGCCGCTCCCACATCAGGTGACGCGCCTGCGGATCGAGCCCGGTGGTGGGCTCGTCGAGCATCAGCAGCTTGGGATCGTTCACCAGCGCGCGCGCCAGTGACAGCCGCCGCCGCATGCCGCCGGAGAGTTCCCCCGGCTTCGCATCGGCCTTGTGCGACAGCGCCGCGAACTCCAGCAACTGCGGGATGCGCGGCATGATCTGCGCGCGGCGCATGCCGAAGTAGCGCGCATAGACCATGAGGTTCTCGGCGCAGGTGAAGTCGGGATCGAGCGTGTCGAACTGGCTCACCACGCCGAGCTGCGCCTTGATCGCGCGCGCATCGCGCGGCATCGAAAGACCGCCCAGTGCCTCGATCGTGCCGTGGTCCGGCGCTGTGAGGCCGAGGCACATGCGGATGGTCGTCGTCTTGCCGGCGCCGTTCGGACCGATCACGCCAAGGCATTCGCCGGGCGCGATCTCGAACGAAAGGTCGTTGACCACCACGGACTCGCCGTAGCGCTTATAGAGGCCATGGGCTTGAAGAAGAGGTGTCGGCACCGACCCATTGTGGCGCATGACACTCAGAGGCGGATGCCGGCAAATTCCTGCTTCATCCATTCGACGAAGACGCGCGTGCGCGCCGGAAGCAACCTCGCGTGCGGATAGATCACGCTCACCGGCCGCGGCGGCGGCTCGAATTCCTCGAGGACGATCTCGAGGCGCTTCTGCGCCACCAGCGGCAGCACCTGGTAGGAGAAGAAGTTGCCGAAGCCCATGCCCGCCGCGCACGATTCGACCGCCGGCGCGATATGGTTGAACTCCAGGTTGCCTTGCACTGCCACCGACAAGGGGCGTCCGCGGTCGCGGAAGCGCCAGGGGCCGACGGTGGTGGGATAGATGCGAACGCAGTTGGCGCGCATCAGCTCGCTCGGATGCCCCGGCCTGCCGTGACTGCGCAGGTACTCCGGGCTCGCGACCACCACGCGTCGGATGCTGCCGAGCTGCTGCGCCACGAGGGACGAATCCTCCAGTGCGCTGATGCGAATGCCGACATCCACACCTTCTTCGAGCAGGTTCACCGGACGGTCGTGCAGGAGCACGCTGCAGCGCATCTTGTCGTAGCGCTGCAGGAATCGAACGATCGCCGGCGACACGTACATGTGACCGAAGAGCACCGGCGCGGTCACGGTGAGCCGTCCGGTGGGCTCGGCCGCATCGAGCCTGAGCGCGCGGTCGGCGGCATCCGCCGCGGCGAGCACCTCCCGAGCGCTCTGCAGGTAGCTGCGGCCCTCGGTCGTCAGCGAGATGCGCCGTGTTGTCCGGTGAAACAGCCGCACGCCCAGATGCGCCTCGAGTGCGGCGAGCGAGCGCACCACCGCTGGCAGCGAACTGTCCAGCACATCGGCGGCCTTGGTCAGGCTCCCCTGGTCGGCGATCTGCACGAAGGTCTGCATGGCTTTGAGTCGGTCCATTGGGCGATTAAACCGGAAACCGGAGCAGTCAAGTGCAGTTCACACCATTGTTTCCTGACGGGCAACAAACAAGAATGGCCTTCATCACAGCCCGCCAGGAGAAATGACATGAGTGCAAAGCGTCCCGCCCAGCCGATCAAGGTCTACAGCGCATCCCTTTCCGGCCACGCGCATCGCGTGCGGCTTTTCCTTTCGCTGCTCGATCTGCCGTTCGAGGTCGTCGAGGTCGACATGCGCGCCGGCGCGCATCGCACGCCGGAGTTCCTGCACCGCAATGCCTTCGGCCAGGTGCCGGTCATCGAGGATGGCGAGGTGACCGTGGCCGATTCGAACGCGATCATGGTCTACCTCAACGAGCGCTATGCGGACGACCCGGGGCGCTGGTATCCGCGGGATCCGCTCGGTGCCGCGCAGGTGCAGCGCTGGCTGTCCGTCGCCGCCGGGCAACTCGCGAGTGGGCCGGCAACGGCGCGCGTCATCGTGCTGTTCGGCCTGCGCAAGGACCCGGCCGAGATCGTTGCGCGATCGCACGACCTGCTGCGCGTGATGAACGACGAACTCGCCATGCGCCCCTTCCTGGCCGGTGCGTCGCCGACGCTGGCCGATATCGCGAACTACAGCTACGTGGCGCACGCGCCGGAAGGCAACGTGTCGCTCGCGGCGTATCCGCACGTGCGCGCATGGCTCGCGCGCATCGAAGCGCTGCCGGGCTTCGTGCCGATGGTCGCATCACGCATCGGGCTGGCGGCATGAACACCGGCCCCTGGCACGAGGGCGAACGTGCGCTGCAGGCTCGCGCGGGCGCTGCCGAAAAGCTCGCGGAGATCGGGCCGCGCATCATGCGCGACTTCATGCCGGACCAGCATCGGACCTTCTTCGCGCAATTGCCCTTCATGATCGCAGGGAGCCTCGACAGGGAAGGTCGGCCGTGGGCGAGCGTGCTCGCGGCGCCCCCGGGCTTCGCGCATTCGCCGGATGCACACCACCTGCGCATCGATGCCCTGGCGCCCCCGGACGATCCGCTCTCCGGTGCATTGGTAGTCGGTGCGCCGATCGGATTGCTTGGCATCGAGCCGCATACGCGCCGGCGCAACCGCATGAACGGCATCGTCTCCGAGGCCGACGCGCGAGGCTTCGCGGTTGAGGTACGCCAGAGCTTCGGCAACTGCCCGAGGTACATCCAGGCGCGCGAGCCCGTGTACGTCGACGCGAGTCGCTCTGCGTTCGAAGCGCGCCGCATGGATCATCTCGACAAGGCCGCGCGGCACATCATCGGAAGCGCCGACACTTTCTTCATCGCGACCGCGCATCCATCGGTGGGCGATGGTGACGCATCTCACGGCATCGACGTATCGCATCGCGGCGGCCGGCCGGGCTTCGTGCGGGTGACCGGCGACGGCACGCTGACTGCCCCGGATTTCAATGGCAATGCTTTTTTCAACACGCTCGGCAACATCGCGATGAATCCGCGCGCGGGCCTCCTCTTCATCGACTTCGAGACCGGCGATCTTCTGCATGTCGCGGTGAAGGCGGAAGTGCTGTGGGAGGGACGTGAGCTGGCCGCGTTCGAAGGGGCGGAGCGCCTGCTTCGCATGCAGGTCGTTTCAGTGCTGCATCGCCCGGCCGCGCTGCCGCTGCGCTGGGGGCGCGCGGTGCTGTCGCCGTTCCTCGCGGGCACCGGCAGTTGGGCCGGGGTGGCGCAGGTCAATGAAAGCGCGGGATCCGCGCATTGACCGACGGCTGGTAGTCCCAGCCGCGCGCGAGCAGCGATTCGGTGCCGAGGCCGCTTGACAGCAGAGCCTGCAGCCCCGCAGCCGCAATCGTGAAGGCGAGCGCCTGACCGGGACAGGCATGCGGGCCGTAGCCGAAGCCGAGCGTCTGTCGATGGGTCCGCATCAGCTCGAAGGTCGCTGGCGCCGGGTTGAGAGCGGGATCGCGGTTCGCCGCGGCGAGTACGAGCAAGACCGCGTCGCCAGGTGCAAGCACGGTGCCATCGACGATGGTGGACCGCGCGACGAAGCGGCGTGTGTTCTGCACCGAGGGATCGTGCCGTGCGACTTCTTCGACCAGCGCGGGCAGCAGGTCCCACCGGGAGGCGAGTTTGCGGCGGAGGTCCGGCTCGCGCGCCAGGGCCGCGAGGCTGTTGCCCAGAAGGCCGGCCGTCGCCTCGCAGGTCTGGAACAGCAGTCCGACGAGATTGGCGCGCAGGGTGCGCGAGCGAGGCGCCGATGCCTCTGCCTGTACGGCCGCGAGCAGGCTGCCGTGCGGCGCAGCGCGCGCATTCGCGAGCCGCTCGAATCGAGCCATCAACGCGGCGGCAGCGCTGCTCGCGGCGTCCAGTTGCGCGGGCGTCGATAGCGGCGAGAGGCACGCGACGAAATCACGCATCCAGTTGGACAGGGCCGGGAGCTCGTCGTCCGCGAAACCCAGCAGGTGCGCCACGGCACCTACCGGATACGACAGGCAGAAGTCGGGCAGCGGCGCGTCGGGCACCTGCGCCGCAATGCGCAGCGCGGCCTCGTGCGCCGATACGAGGTCCAGTCCGGCCAATGCGCGCTGCAGGACAGGCTTGTGCGTCGCGTGCGCGTCGCCTTCGTTCATCCGCACCAACTGTCCGAACACTTCACCGGCGGGCGTTCCGGCGATGGCCGGCGGCACGGGCTCGGCGACAGGGCGCACCCGCAGCGCATCGTTCGTCAGCAGGTCGCGCACCACGTCCGCACGGCTTGCGACCCAGAGCCGAAGTCGTTCGTCGCGGACCAGTGCCGGCCCGCTTCGCAGGGCCGCGTACCAGGGATAGGGATTCGGATGCGTGACTGCCGCGATGGCGTCGCTGGGTGGCGAAGTAGGTGTCATGGCGCGAGTGTGGACTTTCTCTTGCGAACACACTTCGCTTACGATCGAAATATGGATGCAAACGCCGACACTGATCTGGCGCGCCTGGCCGGGGCCATTGCCGAGCCGGCGCGTGCCCGCATGCTGTGCTGCCTGATGGATGGCCACGCGCGCACCGCCACGGAGCTCGCCACCGTCGCCGACGTTGCGGCATCGACCGCCAGCGCGCATCTTTCGCGCCTCAAGGCACAGCGCCTCGTCGAGTCTGTCGCCCAGGGCAAGCACCGCTACTTCCGCCTCGCGAGCGGCCAGGTGGCGAAGGCGCTCGAAAGCCTGCTCGTCCTCGCGGGCACGCCGCGCGGCGAGTTCCGGCCGACCACGCCGAGCCGCCTGCGCAGCGCGCGCACCTGCTATGACCACATGGCCGGCGCCGCCGGCGTTGCCTTGCACGATCGCCTGCATGCACAAGGCTGGCTGCAAGGCGCGTCGGACGACGGCGACTACACGTTGACGCCCGAAGGAGCCATTGCGCTCGAAACCCTCGGCATCGACATCGACGTCTTGCGCACCTCCCGCCGCCGCTTCGCCTGCGCCTGCCTCGACTGGAGCGAAAGGCGCCCGCACCTCGGCGGCGCGCTGGGTGCCGCATGGCTGCAGCCGGCGCTGCACCGCGATTGGGTCCGCCAGGACCTCGACGACCGGGCCCTCGCGGTCACCGCCAAAGCGCAGCGAGAGCTTCCCGAACTCTTCGGCGTTTGACTGGCAATGCCAGGAACCCCGCGGAACCGGCTTTGCCGGGCCGCTGGGGTTGCCCCCCGGAGGGGGGTGCCCGAGCCACACGAAGTGGGCGAGGCTGGGGGGAATCTACTGAAACGCGACTTCCGCAAAACTCCGCAGCTTGCGGCTGTGCAGGCGGCTCGACCCTTCCTTGCGCAGGACATCGATCGCCGCCATGCCGATGCGCAGATGCTGCTCCACGCGCTCGCGATAGAACTGATTTGCCATGCCCGGCAGCTTGATCTCGCCGTGCAGCGGTTTGTCGCTCACGCACAGCAGCGTGCCGTAGGGCACGCGGAACCGGAAACCGTTGGCCGCGATGGTGGCGCTTTCCATGTCGAGCGCCACCGCACGGCTCTGGCTGAAGCGGCGCTGCGGCTGGTTGCCGGGCAGCAGTTCCCAGTTGCGGTTGTCGGTGCTGGCGACCGTGCCGGTGCGCATGATCTTCTTGAGCTCCGTGCCCTGCATGCCCGTGACGTCCGCCACCGCCTTCTCGAGCGCGAGCTGGATTTCCGACAGTGCGGGGATCGGCACCCACAGCGGCAGTTCCTCGTCGAGCACATGGTCCTCGCGCACGTAGGCGTGCGCCAGCACGTAGTCGCCGAGCTGCTGCCCCTGCCGCAGTCCGGCGCAGTGGCCGAGCATCATCCAGGCGTGCGGGCGCAGCACCGCGACGTGGTCGGTGATGGTTTTCGCGTTGGCCGGCCCGACGCCGATGTTGACCATCGTGATGCCGGTGCAGTCCTCACGCACGAGGTGGTAGCCGGGCATTTGCGGCAGGCGCGCGGGTGGGGTGCCTTGCGTGCCGTCGAGCAGGCTGCCGTACAGATCGCTCGCGGCGGCAGGGAGCCCCCTTCGCCGCGTGATCACGTTGCCGGGCTCGATGAAGGCGATGTATTCGCTGTTCTCGTCCGCCATGGCCTCGTGGCCGAGCCGCACGAACTCGTCGATGTAGAACTGGTAGTTGGTGAACAGCACGAAGTTCTGGAACCACTCCGGCGCCGTGCCGCTGTAGTGGCGCAGGCGGTGCAGCGAGTAGTCGACCCGCGCGGCCGTGAAGAGCGACAGCGGCTGCGCCTCGCCCGGCTTGGCCTCGAAGGTGCCGTTGGCGATGCCGTCGTCCATCGCGCCGAGGTCCGGCAGGTCGAAGACGTCGCGCATGAGGGCGCGGCGCTCGGCGCTCATCGTGCCTTCGATGTGGTCGTTCTCGGCGAAGGAGAAGTGGATCGGGATCGGCTGCGTGCTGGTGCCGATCTCGAGTTCGACCTGGTGGTTTTCGAGCAGCAGCCGGAACTGCTCGCGATAGTAGCGCTGGAACAGATCCGGGCGGGTGAGCGTCGTCTCGAAGCGGCCCGGACCCGACACGAACCCGTAGCTCAGCCCCGCGTTGGCCGCCGGGGTCTGCCGCGACACAGTGTGCGTGTGCACGCGCACGAAGGGGTAGCAGGCCCGCACGCGGCCGGGCAGGCTCTCGCCGGCAACGAAGCGTTGCATCGCGTCACGCAGATGCTGCAAACCGCCGGCATAGATGAGGCGGACCTGTTCGAGGGCGGCGTCCGGGTCGGTGAAGCGGGCGGGCGCAATGAAGGCGGGCATGAAGGGCATCGCTGCATTGTGCAGCCAGCCGATGACAGTCAGCCGGGCATGGGCTCCCGCATGGTGACGAATTCCTCCGCCACCGTGGGATGGATGCCGATCGTGCTGTCGAACATCGCCTTGGTGGCGCCGGCGCGCATCGCGACCGCGAAGCCCTGCACCACCTCGCCGGCCTCGGGGCCGACCATGTGCAGGCCGACCACGCGGTCGCTCGCGGTGTCGACGACCAGCTTCATGAAGGTGCGCTCCTTGCGGCCCGAGATGGTGTGCCGCAGCGCGCGGAATTCGCTGGAAAAGATCGTGACCTCGCCGAACTTCATGCGCGCGCCGGCTTCGGTGTAGCCGCAGGTGCCGACGTTGGGGTGCGTGAACACGGCGGTCGGCGTGAACTCGTAGTCGAGCCGCCGCTTGCCCTGGCCGAAGAGCGTGTCGACCACCACCATGGCCTCGGCCAGCGCCACCGGCGTGAGCTGCTGCCGGGTGGATACATCGCCGACCGCGAAGATCGAAGGCACCGAGGTGCGGTAGTGCGCGTCGACGACCACGCTGCCGCGCCCGTCGAGCTCCACGCCCGCGGCTTCGAGGCCCAGGCCCTGCGTGTTCGGAACGCGGCCGGTCGCGAACAGGATGGCGTCCGCTTCCACGCGCTGGCCGCGCGAGAGCAGGGCGCACAGGCCGCTGCCCGTGCGATTGACCATCGTCACTTCGCTGTTGAAGTGGATGTCGATGCCGGCGTGCACCATCTCCCGCCCCAGAAAACCGCGCACGTCCTCGTCGAAGCCGTTGAGCAGGTGAGCGCCACGCTGCACCTGCGTGACCTTGGCGCCGAGGCCGTTGAAGATCGAGGCGAACTCGCAGGCGATGTAGCCGCCGCCGACGACGAGGAGTCGCTTCGGGAAGGGGTCGAGGTCGAACATCGCGTCGGACACAAGCACGTGTTCGCGCCCCGGCAGATCGGGCACGAACGGCATGCCGCCGGTCGCGATCAGCACATGCTTCGCGGTGTATCGCTTGTCACCCGCCTGCACCGTGTGTGCGTCCGCGAGCTGTGCCCAGGCGGGGATCAGCGCCACGCCCGCGCCCTCGAGCAGGCTGCGATAGACGCCGTTGAGCCGCCGGATCTCTTGCGCGCGATTGGACTTCAGGCGGGCCCAGTCGAAGCGCGTTTCGCCCACGTGCCAGCCGTAGCCTGGCGCTTCCTCGAAGGATTCGGCATAGCCCGCGGCGTAGCTGTAGAGCTTCTTGGGAATGCAGCCGACGTTGACGCAGGTGCCGCCGAGTTCGGCGCATTCGGCCAGCGCCACGCGGGCGCCGCGCTGGGCGGCCATGCGTGCTGCGCGCACGCCGCCGCTTCCGCCACCGATCACGAAAAGGTCGAAGTCGAAGGTGCGCATCGGGAACTCCTTGTTGGCGGGACTTTAGCCCGCCGCCGGGAGAACCGATGCGCCGGGCCTCAGGGCCGGTCCGGCTGGTCCTGGCCGGGTCGGCCCGCGCCGCGCTGCCGCGCTTCCTGCGCCTGGCGCATCGCCTGTTGCTGCTGCGCCTGCTGCTGTTGCTGGGCGCGCATGGCGGCCTGTTGTTGCTGTTGCTGCTGGAGTTGCTGCATCTGCTGCGCTTGCGCCTGAGCGGCGCGCTGCTGCATTTCCATCTGCTGCCGCTGGAGTTGCTGGGTCTCCTGCTGCTGGCGTTGCGCCTGCATGGCTTGTGCAGCGGCGCGTTGCTGCGCTTCCATCTGCTGGCGCCGCAACTGCATCTGCTGCGCTTGCTGAGCCTGCATGGCTTGAGCGGCTGCGCGCTGCGCCTCCTGTTGCTGGCGTTGGGCCTGCTGAAGCTGCTGCGCCTGTTGCGCCTGCGCGGCTGCCCGTTGCTGCGCTTCCTGCTGCTGGCGCTGGGCCTGCATGGCTTGCGCCGCGGCGCGCTCCTGGGTCTCTGCCTGCGCGCGCTGCGCTTGCTGGACCTGCTGCGTCTGTTGGGCTTGCACGGCTGCCCGTTGTTGTGCTGCCTGCTGCTGGCGCTGGGCTTGCATGGCTTGCGCGGCGGCGCGCTCCTGGGCCTCCGCCTGCGCGCGCTGCGCTTGCTGAACCTGCTGTGCCTGCTGGCCTTGCATGGCCTGTGCGGCCGCGCGTTGCTGCGCTTCCTGCTGCTGGCGTTGCGCCTGCAAGGCCTGCGCTGCGGCGCGTTGCTGGGCTTCCGCCTGCGCACCGGCGCGCTGCTGCGCTTCGAACTGCTGCCGCTGGGCTTGCTGCATTTGCTGCGTCTGCGCCTGCATGGCTTGCGCTGTGGCGCGCTGCTGCATCTCCGTCTGCTGTCGCTGAACCTGTTGCGTCTGCTGGATCTGCAACGCCTGCTGGAGCTGATGCTGTTGCGCCGCCTGGATCGCCGCTGGCGGTGGTGCCGCCGGCCGGCCGAAGCCGAAGCGGCCACTTGGAGCATGGTCGCTGCCACCGTGCAGTGGAATCGGCGCGCCCATGCCCACCGGTACGTTCACCAGCCGATCATGCGGAATCTGAACGGCGTCGCGCCGTCCGACCGGGGCGCGCCCGAATGCATCCATCGGCACGATCGTCGTCGCGCCCGGCAACTGGCGGTTGGCGAACGCGACGTTCGCGGGCGGCAGGCGCGGGCCGAGCGCGGCGCGGTTGGCGGCGTCGACATAGCGCTGGCTCGCGCGATACCCCGGCCGCCAGGCTTCACCCGGCGCGAGCGGGAACCAGCCGATACCCTGCCGGCCGCCGCTGATCGCGAGATTCGCGCCAGCGATGCCGCCACCGACGAATCCCACCAGCGCCGGCGCGTACACCGGCCGCGTATGCGGACGGCCCGGCACCCAGCCCCAGCGCGGCCCGATGCGCGCCCAGCGGCCGTAGTGCATCGGTGCGAAGCCCCACGGCGCCGCGTCGATCCAGGTCCAGCCCCAGGGGGCGATCTCGACCCACTGGCCATACTGGTAGGGCGCCCAACCCGCATCCACGTTGCGCGGGTACCAGACCTGGCCATAGGTCGGGTCGCTCTGCCAGTCGCCGTAGGCGTCGAGCTGCTGGTAGCCAAGTACGTCGCGCGACACGTAGCGCGCGGAAGTTGATTGATCGTCGAGCCGATCCCGCTCCGCGACCCAGCGATCGAAGTCGCTCGACCCGCGCGGCGGCGCGCCGGTGTCCTCGGCGAGGTTGCGGCCGGACACCGTCAGCTGCTGGTGTGCGTCCAGCTGTATCGATTCGCCGTTCTCGCCGAACAGCATGACGCTGCCAGCCGCGACGGCCACGAGTGTCGTGCCGGCACCTGGATCGGTGTCGATGCGCAAGTCGCCAGGCCGGTCGATGACGGTCGCCAGGTTGGCAGTGCCGATTTCGATGCGCTGGCCGGCGAGTTCGTCTCGCACGCGCATCTGCACGTCGCCCTGCGTGGCGGTGATCCGAAGTGTCTGGTCGTCGAGCTCGGACAGGGTGATGGCGGTCTGTTCATCGAGCCTAACCGCGGTCGAGCCGACGTAGATCTCGGCACGCGAGTTGCGGTCGGTCCACACCCGGTCGCCGGCAATGAGGGGGCGGTTCGGGTCGGCCTGGTACCAGTTGTCGTCGCCTGCAGGCGACACGCTCACTGTGCCTTGCTGGAAGTTGATCCGGCCCACGCGACCCGGCGGGTCCTGCTGCGCTGCGGCATTCAGGCCGACGAAGAGCATGAGGAGCCCCAGCAGCCAGCCGGCTGCGCTGCGTTTGGGGAGGAGACTGCGAGGATTCATGGTGACGCTCCCTTGGTATCTGGCTACTCAACGCGCCAGGGCTGCCCGGCGCTGTCGTCTGCACTGCAAACCAAGATGAATATCTCGCGTAGGACGAAACCGTATGTAAGCCCGGCGCGCGCCTGCGCGTGGGCCGGCCCGCAGCGTTTCAGGCCGCGTCCGCGATGCGCGGGTGAGCCAGGAAGAAGCGCAGCATCTCGGCGCTCGCGTCGGGTCCTGCCGGATCGGTGAACGAGCCCTCCGGACTGCCGCCGGCCCATGCGTGGCCGCCGTCGTGCAGCAGCCAGTGCTCGACGGCCCCACGGCCGTGCGTGTCGGCGTAGGTGCGGCGTGTCACGCTGCGGCCGTTGAAGGACTGCGTGCGCGCTTCGCCGGCACGCGATTCGCCGCCATGCCCGGCGAGCGCGGCGGCGACCACGTGCTCGCCGTTGCGCGGATGGACGGTCTGATCAGCATCGCCATGGAACACGATCGTCGGCATCCGGGGGCGCTCGCCCGTGCCGGCGCGTCCGGCCTTCATCGCCGCCAGCGCAGATGCGAGATCGCTCGCGGCGCCCGCGGGCACGCCGGAATGGACGCCAACCGCGGCGAAGAGATCCGGGTACGCGCGCCCGAGGATGTCGGCCATTGCACCGCCGGCCGAAAGGCCCGCCACGTAGACGCGCGCCGGATCGACGTCCTGCTCCGACATCACGAATCGCGTGAGCGCCGCGAGCAGCGCCGGCTCACCGCGATCGCGCTGCTGGTGCTGGGGCTTGAACCAGTTCCAGCAACGATGCGCATTGGCGTGCCGCGCCTGTGCCGGGTACAGCACGAGAAAGCCGTGCGCGTGCGCGAGCCGGTTCATCTTGGTGCCGGCGGCGAAGTCTTCCGGGTGCTGGTTGCAACCATGCAGCATCAGCACGAGGGGGCGCCGCCGGCCCGTGTTCTTGCGTGGCGCGAAAAGCTTGTAGGCGATGGACCGGTGCTGGTGGGCAAAGAGGCCGTCGGCCCATTCGTCGGCTGCCGGTTCACGCGCGGCATCCGGCGCCCGCGACAGGCCCACGCCACGCAGGGCGCGTTCAACAAGGCGGCGCGCGGTGCGCGCCAGTCGATCGAGAAACGAATTCACCGTCCCATGCTAGCGGGATTGCATTGCACGATCAGGACGTGCGGACCTCGTGTTCTCGTAGGCGAACATTTGTGGCAAGAGGGGTCTTCGCGAACCGGAGAGAATTTCGGCCGAGCGACGGTGGTCGCGCCAATACCAACCCGAGGACCAAAGGAACCCATCAAGATGACCAAGCCGGAATCGAATTCGCCATCGGCCACTGAACCCGCCGCAGGGCGATTCGGCGTGAGGCCCGCAGCAGGCTATGCCGGCGACGTGACGCCCGAGCAGGCCGCGCAGTGGATCACGAGTGGCGAGGGCGTGCTCGTCGATGTGCGCACCGACGCGGAGCGCGAGTGGGTCGGCTATGTGCCCGGCGCCGTCGGCCTGGCGTGGAAGCAGTGGCCGGGCATGGCGCTCAACGGCAGCTTCGATGAAGGCGTGCGCGCTTCGGTGCCGGCGGGCAAGAAGGCGCTCATGCTGTGCCGCAGCGGCGTTCGTTCGATCGCCGCGGCCAGGCGCGCGACTGAACTCGGCATCGAGGCCTACAACATCCTCGAAGGCTTCGAGGGCGATGCCGACGAGCAGGGCCACCGCGGCCGCAAGGGCGGCTGGCGCCTTCGCGGCCTGCCCTGGAAGCAGAACTAGAGCTTCGGGATACGGAGCTTCTGGCCCGGGTAGATCTTGTCCGGGTGCGTGAGCATGGGCTTGTTGGCCTCGAAGATCGCGTTGTACTTGTTGGCGTCGCCGTAGTACTTCTTCGAGATGGCCGAGAGCGTGTCGCCCCTCACCACGTCGTGGTATTGCGCCGGCTCCGCGGCTGGCGCGACGAGCTTGTTGTCGACCTGCGTCACATTCGCCACGTTGCCCGCGGCGAGCGATGCCTTCTCGCTCGCTTCCTGCGAAGGCGCATTGCCCGACAGCGTCACCACGCCGTTCGCGGCCGCGTAGGTCACCTCGAGGCTCGTGAGCCCGAGGTTCTGCGTCTCGATGTAGGTCTTGATCGCCGCTGCAGCGGCCTGCTCCGCATCCGGCGTCGGGGTGGCCGCCTGTGCCGATGAACCGCCGAACAGCTTTTCTCCTGCTTCCTTGATGAAACTCAGCAAACCCATGGTGCTCTCCTTCGGTTGCAGTGGTGAAAGACGGGCACTTTAACGGCGGCGGATGGCGGCGCGACGTAGGCCGCCGCCGTATGTGCAAGCGGCCGTAAACCCGACTCGCAGGCAATAATGCCGCGCATGGCATTCCTCGCGATCGACATCGGCAACACCCGTCTCAAGTGGTCACTCTATGACGCGGCGCGACCCGGCGCTGCTCTGCTGGCCCATGGTGCGGAGTTCCTCGACCACATCGAGCGCCTGGCCGAAGGGCCGTGGGCGGACCTCGAAGCACCCGCGTCGATGCTCGGCTGCGTGGTCGCCGGCGACGCGGTGCGACGACGCGCCGAAGAGCAGCTGGTCGAGCGCTTCGACTGTTCGCCGCGCTGGGTGGTGTCGAGTGCGGCGGAAGCCGGCATCGTCAACGGCTACGACCATCCGACGCGCCTGGGCGCCGACCGTTGGGTGGCGATGATCGGCGCGCGACATCGCATGCTTTCGCAAGGTCCGGTGCGGCCGATGGTGGTGGTGATGATCGGCACCGCGGTGACGGTCGAAGCGGTCGACGCGAACGGAAGGTTCCTCGGCGGCCTGATCCTTCCCGGCCACGGGATCATGCTGCGCGCGCTCGAATCCGGCACCGCGGGCCTGCATGTGCCGACCGGCGAGGTGCGCGAGTTTCCGACGAACACGAGCGATGCGCTCACCAGCGGCGGCACCTATGCGATCGCCGGCGCGGTGGATCGCATGGTCCAGCACGTCCGCGCGCATTGCCACGCGGAGCCAGCCTGTTACATGACCGGCGGCGCGGGATGGAAGATGGCACCGAGCATGAACGGCGACTTCGAGCTGGTCGACAGCCTCATCATGGATGGGCTGCTCGTGATCGCTGAAGAGCGAATGCTCCCAGGCTGAGCGCTCAAGCCCCTGCGCACAACCCGTCCACGGCCTGGAACATCGCCTGCCGGGCCTGGCTGACGATCTGGCCGCGCCACGCATCGGTGTCGGTGTAGAAGGCGTCGAGCATCGCGGCGCGGATCGAGGTCGCGAGGTTCTCCGGCGCATCCGGATGGTTGTGCAGCCAGTGGTCGCCGCGCAGCGCGGCCATCACTTCGAGGAGCGGCTGCGTACCGTATTCGAGCGCCATGCCGGTGTATTCGGCCTTCGGGCACTCTTCGTAGATCGCGCTCCAGTTGAGCCCGGTGAGGAAGGCGGAGGCCGACGAGCCGTCGTAGATCGAGGTCACCCGCGTGCCCGGCGAACCCCACCATGCATCGGCGCGCGCGAAGGCCTGCTTGTCATCCCGGCACGCAAAGATGCGTTCGCCGACGCCGTTGGGCCCGAGTCCGGTGTGGATGTCGATCCACGCGAGCCTGCGTGCACGCTGTCCGTGCGTGCGCAGCACGTCGCGGAATGTCTTGTTGCTCCACGTCGGCGCATGGCCGCCGAAGAACAGGCCGTCCTCGAACTGGTATTGCCCGCGCGTGACTGCCGCCTGGTAGGCCGGGGCGCCGTGTTGCCCGATCCACGCCGCGATCGCCGCGTTGTTCTCATCGGTCGGGGGCCATGCGTCGGGCAGCAGCAGCGGATGCAGGCTCGCATAGGCTTCGTTCACCGGCAGGGGCTGCTCGAAATCGAAGAAGTTGCGGTTGAGGTCGACGTTCTCGTTGGTCACCCGCCGTCCGTGCGAAAAGCCGTGCGGGTTGAGCGCATGCACGTAGAGCACCGCCACGCCCTGCGCGCGCGCCTTCTCGCGCCATTCGTCGTCGTGCAGCGCGAAGACCTGCACGCCGCTGCCGCAATGGCCCTCGACGCCGTGGCAGCCGCTGGTGACGAGCAACATGCGCTCGGCATTCGGATTGCCGTCGAGTGCCACGTCCATCGCGAGTTCCTCGCCGTCGCGGCCCTTCAGCGGATGCACATGCGATCGCACCGCGAGCCCCGCGCTCGCGCAGGCCTGCAGGAACTTCTGCCGCGCGAGAAAGTACCGCGAAGAGAAGGCTTCTCCGATGCCGATCATGCTGCCGTCCCTCCCGATGCCTTGGGTGTGTTGAGGAACTGCTCCGCCAGCTGAACCCACATCGTCGCGCCGAGCGGGATGAGGTTGTCGTTGAAGTCGTAGCTCGCGTTGTGCAAGGTGCAGGGGCCGGCGCCGTGGTGCATGTCGCGGTGCATGCCGTCGCCGTTGCCGATGAAGGCGTAGGCGCCGGGCTTGGCCTGCAGCATGAAAGAGAAGTCCTCGGCGGTCATCGCGGGTTCCTGCACCAGCACGTTCTCGGCGCCGACGATGCCGGACATCACGCGCCGCGCGAAGTCGGCCTCGGCCGGTGTGTTGATCGTGGGCGGATAGGTGCGGACGAACTCGAAATCCACCTGCGCGCCGTGCGCCGCGCAGATGTTCTCCGCGATCTGCTTCATGCGCGATTCGATGAGGTCCAGCACCTCGATCGTGAAGGTGCGCACCGTGCCGCGGAGCTCCGCATCGTTCGGCGTCACGGTCGGTGCTTCGCCCGCATGGAACATCGTCACCGAGATCACGCCCGCGTCCACCGGCTTCATGTTGCGCGTGAGGATGGTCTGGAAAGCCTGCACCATCTCGCAGGCGATCGGCACCGGGTCGATGCTGGTGTGCGGCAGCGCAGCATGGCCGCCCTTGCCGCGCACGACGATGTGGAACTGGTTGCTCGATGCCATCACCGGACCGGGGCTCACCGCGAACTGGCCAGCCTTCATGCCGGGCCAGTTGTGCATGCCGAAGACGGCCTCCATGGGGAACTGCTCGAACAGCCCCTCCTTGATCATCTCGCGCGCGCCGCCGCCGCCTTCCTCGGCGGGCTGGAAGATCAGGTAGACCGTGCCGTCGAAGTTGCGGTGCTTCGCCAGATGCTGCGCCGCGGCGAGCAGCATCGTGGTGTGGCCGTCGTGGCCGCAGGCGTGCATCTTCCCGTGGTGCTTGCTTGCATGCGCGAAGGTGTTGAGCTCGGTGACGGGCAGCGCATCCATGTCGGCGCGCAGGCCGACCGCCCTGTCGCTGGTGCCGTTTCTCACGATGCCGACGACCCCCGTGGTGCCGAGCCCGCGATGAATGGGGATGCCCCACTCGGTCAGCTTGGCCGCGACCACGTCGGCGGTGCGGACTTCCTGGAAGCAGAGTTCGGGGTGGGCATGCAGATCGCGCCGCACCGCGGCCATGCCGGGCGCCTGCGCGACGAGGGAGTCGAGGAGTTTCATGGTTGGGAGTCTAGGCTTTGCCGTGAACGCCCGCAAAGATCGTGCCCTGCCAGACATTGCGGGACTTTCCCGGACAATGCCCCTATGTCGCATGTGCTTTCCACCCGTAGCCTCGAACTCGCGCAGACGCTCGTGCGCATGAACACCGTGAGCTCCAGGAGCAACCTGGAACTCATCGATTTCGTGCGCGATCACCTCGCGGGCCTGGGCATCCGCAGCCGGCTGACCTACAACGCCGACAAGACCAAGGCCAATCTCTTCGCCACGCTGGGCGCGGGCAAGAAGGCGGGCGTGATCCTCTCGGGCCACACCGACACGGTGCCGTGGGACGGCCAGGCGTGGAGCGTGGACCCGCTTGCGGCCATCGTGCAGAACTGGCCGCAGACCGATGAGAACGCCGAGCGCGTCATTGATGAGCCACGGCTCTACGGGCGCGGGTCGGCCGACATGAAGAGCTTCATCGCGGTCGCGCTCGCCAATGCCGAGCGCTTCATCGAAAGCGACTCGCCCTTCGCGGTGCACTTCGCCTTCAGCTACGACGAGGAAGTCGGCTGCTTCGGCGTGCGGGAGCTAATCGCCGACATGAGGGACCAGGGCATCAAGCCGCTGGCCTGCATCGTCGGCGAGCCGACCATGATGGTCCCGGCGATCGCGCACAAGGGCGTGTATCGCTTCAAGTGCTGCGTGCGCGGCAAGGAGGCGCATTCCTCGCTCACGCCGCAGTCGGTCAATGCGATCGAGATGGCGGCTCGCGTGGTCGGCAAGCTGCGCGACATGGCCGACGGCTTCGAGCGCGACGAGCCGCGCTACGAGGGCTTCGACGTGCCCTTCAGCACCGCGAGCGTGGGCCAGTTCCACGGCGGCATTGCGGACAACGTGGTGCCGCGCGATGCCGAGTTTCGCTACGAATTCCGCAACCTGCCGACGAGCGATGTCGCGAAGATGCAGAAGGAGGTCGTTGCCTACGCCCAGCGCGCCGAGGTGGCGATGAAGAAGGTCGCGCCGGATGCGGGCTTCCGCTTCGAGCCGATCTGCGAAGTGCCGAGCTTCCTGGGCTCGGCCCATGACGCGGTCACGCGCCTCGCGCAGCGGCTGGCCGGCGAGCCGCGCACCACGCTGGTCGGTTTCGGTACCGAGGCGGGCATCTTCAAGAACGCGGGCATCCCGACCGTGGTCTGCGGTCCCGGCAGCATCACGCAGGCGCACCAGCCGGACGAGTTCGTGACGCTCGAACAACTCGCGCGCTGCGAGGACTTCCTGCGCGGCCTGGCCGCCACGAAGGAGATCCGCTGAGCCCTTTGGCGCCATGAAGCGGATCGCGCTCGGCCTGCTCTGCGCTGCCGCGCTGCTGTATGCAGTCGCGACGGTGCTCGAAGCCAGGCATCCGGCCTGGGGCTATGTCGCCGCTTTCGCCGAGGCGGCCATGGTGGGCGCGATCGCGGACTGGTTCGCGGTGGTCGCGCTGTTCCGCCATCCGCTGGGCCTGCCGATTCCGCACACCGCGATCATTCCGGCCAACAAGGACCGCATCGGCGCGAAGCTCGCGGGCTTCATCTGCAACAACTTCCTGAGCACGCCGCAGGTGCTCGCGAAGCTCGGGGAATTCGATCCGTCCGCTCGGCTCGCGGACTGGCTCTCGCGGCCGGATCGCGCGGAGAAGCTCGGGGAGCATCTGGTGGCGGCCGCGCGCTACGGGCTCACCGCCTTCGACGATGCCCGGGTGCGCGATTTCCTCGGCCGCATGGCGTCGGCCGGGCTCGCGCAGGTCGACATGTCGCGCCTCGCCGGACAGGCGCTGGACGCATTTACGGCGGGCGGCCGCCACCAGGCGCTGCTCGACGACGTGCTGGTGCAGGTCGCGCACGTCGTCGAGGGCGAAGAAGTGCAGGAGCGCATCACCGAAGCCATCGCGCGCGAGATCAAGGCGCTGCGCTATGTGGGGCTCGACCAGGTGGCCGCGCGCGTTGCGACCCGCAAGATCGTCGACGCGGTCGCGCGGACCATCGGCGAATTGGCTTCGGACCCGGCGCATCCACTGCGGCTGCGCTTCGACCAGTTCATGGACGGCTTCATCGACCGGCTCAGGACCGATCCGGAATTCCGGCGCCGAGGCGAGGCGATCCGTGCGGAGCTCCTGGCGCATCCGGCACTGGGCGACTACCTGCACGGCCTGTGGAGCGAGCTGCTCGCGTGGCTGCATACGGATCTCGCGAGAGACGATTCCAGCATCCGCCAACGCATCGTCGCCATGGCCGGTACGCTCGGTGCACGATTGAGCGCCGACGAAGCGATGCGCCGCTGGATCAACGAGCAGATCATGGACGCCGCCCCGCGCGCGATCGAACGCTACCGCGAGGACATCCGCCGCTACATCATCGAGCGCGTGGCCGAATGGAATGCCGACGAGATGACCGTCGAGCTCGAAGGCCACATCGGCCGCGACCTGCAGTTCATCCGTGTGAACGGCACGCTGGTGGGTGGGCTGGTCGGGCTGGCGATTCACGCCACCACCCAGCTCCTGAAGAACTGACCGGCGAGCCTGGGGGTCAGGTTCGAATCTTTCCGTCGCCGGTGATCATGGACAGCTCGACGAACTTCGACGCCACATGGTTCTTCGGCGAGAACGACACGTCGAATCCCGCGAACTGCTGGCGTTCGATGCTTTCGAGTCCGGCGATCAGCCCTTCGCGCGAGGGCTTGCCGGTCGAGCGACGCAGCCCTTCGACCAGCACCTTCGCGGCGAGGAAGCCCTCGACGCTCGAGAAGTTGGCCTTGGTCGCGCTGTTGCCCTTGCGCACGGCGTCGTTGAACTCGCGCGTGATGCCGTTCGCCGCGTTGTAGGGTGAGGGCACGACCTGCGTGACGACCACGCCGGCGCCCTCCTTGCCGAGCTCGTCCGCAAGCGCCTGCGTGCCGACGAAGGACACATTGAAGAAGGTGCCGCCGTAACCCGACTTGCGCGCCTCGCGGATGAAGGCCGCGCACGACTTGTAGGCGCTCACCTGGACCACCGCGTCCGGCTGCGCCGCGACGATGGTCTTGACCGCTGCCGACACGGCGACCGAGTTGCGCTCGACCGTGGCGAGCGCGACCGGCTTCAGGTCGAGCTGCGACAGCGCGAGCGTCACGCCGTCGAGACCCGCCTTGCCGTAGGCGTCGTTCTGATAGAAGACCGCGATCTTCTTGAGGCCGAGGTTCGTGAGCTGCTTGACGATCACCGCGGTCTCGTCGTTGTACGAGGCGCGCAGGTGGAACACGTTGCGGTGGAACGGCTCGCGCAGCGACATGGCGCCGGTGAAGGGCGCGATGAAAGGCACCTTGGCATTCACCGCCTGCGGCAGCGCCGCGAGGCTCGTGGGCGTGCCGATGTAGCCGAAGAGCGCGAAGACGTCCTCGTCGATCAGCTTCTTCGTGTTTTCCGCGCAGCGGTCGGGTTCGTAGCCGTCGTCGAGGAACTTGATGACCACATCGCGACCGGGCAGGGCGTTGTACTGGTCGAGGAAGAGCTTCGCGCCTTCGTAGAACTGGATGCCGAGCTGCGCGGCCGGCCCGGTGAACGGCGCGGACTGGCCGAGCACCAGCGGCGTTTCGCTCTGGGCCCGGGCGTACTGGAACCCGGCGAGCGCCGCGGCGCCGGTTGCGATCGAAAACTGTCTGCGACTCAGCATCGTGAAAACCCCTCCGCGCGCTTTCCGGGCGCACAACTTAGACTCGACCGGTTATTGCTGTCTCGGCCTGATTCCCATGTCTTCCCAAACCCGAGTCCTCGGCGCCTGTCCGCACGACTGTCCCGACACCTGCGCGCTCGTCACCACCGTGCAGGACGGCGTCGCCGTCAAGCTGCAGGGCAACGAGGCGCATCGGCACACCGCCGGTGTTCTCTGCACCAAGGTTTCCCGCTACATCGAGCGCAACGACCATCCCGAACGTCTCGTCCAGCCCCTGAAGCGATCCGGTCCGAAGGGCAGCGGCCGCTTCGAGCCGGTGAGCTGGGACGCCGCCCTGAACGACATCGCTGCGCGCCTGAATGCGATCAAGAGTAACAATTCGGAAAAGATTGTGCCCTACAGTTACGCAGGCACCATGGGTCTTGTGCAGGGGGAATCGATGGACCGTCGCTTTTTCCACAAGCTCGGTGCGTCGCTCCTGGACCGGACGATCTGCTCCACCGCTGGTGGTGAGGCCTTAGGTTTTACTTTGGGCGGGAAGGTCGGCATGCGGACCGAGTTCTTCGCGGAATCGAAGCTGATCCTGATCTGGGGAAGCAACTCGATCGCGAGCAATCTGCATTTCTGGCGGCACGCGCAGGCGGCCAAGCGCGCCGGGGCGCGGCTGGTGTGCATCGATCCGCGCAAGACCGAAACCGCCGACAAGTGCGACGAGCACGTGGCGCTGCTGCCCGGCACCGATGGCGCGCTTGCGCTCGCCCTGATGCACGAGCTGATCGTGAACGACTGGCTCGATCACGACTACATCGAGCGCTACACCATCGGCTGGTCGCAACTGCGCGAACGCGCGCTGCAATGGCCGCCGTCGCGCGCGGCCGAGGTCTGCGGTGTGCCGGAGGCGCAGATCGTCTCGCTCGCACGCGCCTACGGCACCACGAAGCCGGCCGCCATCCGTCTCAACTACGGGATGCAGCGCGTGCGCGGCGGCGGCAATGCCGCGCGCGCCGTGGCCTGCCTGCCGGCGCTGGTCGGCGCATGGCGCGATCGCGCGGGCGGCCTGCTGCTCAGCAGCTCGGGACTCTTCCCGGTGGATCGCGCGGCCTTGCAGCGGCCCGACCTGCTCGCCGGCCGGCAGCCGCGCACCATCAACATGAGCACCATTGGCGATGCGCTGCTCGACACTGCGAACCCGGTCGAGGCGGTGATCGTCTACAACAGCAATCCGGTGGCGGTCGCGCCCGAGTCGGGCAAGGTGGTGGCGGGCTTCGCGCGCGAAGACCTCTTCACCGTGGTGCTGGAGCAGTTCCAGACCGACACCGCCGACTACGCCGACTACGTGCTGCCCGCCACCACGCAGCTCGAGCACTGGGACATCCATTTCAGCTACGGCCACACCGACGTGATGCTGAACCGCCCGGCGGTGGCGCCGCGCGGCGAGGCGCGCAGCAACACCTGGGTCTTCAGCGAGCTCGCCAGGCGCATGGGCTTCGACGAGCCCTGCTTCTCCGACGACGACGAAACCCTGTGTCGCACGGCCTTCCCCGCGGAGGCCGTCGACTTCGGCGAACTGGAGGCGAACGGCTTCGCCACCCTCAAGCTGCCGGACGCACCGTACGCGGAAGGCGACTTCCCGACCCCATCGGGCCGCTGCGAATTCTTCAGTTCACGGCTCGCAGCGATGGGCCAGGACGGTCTGCCGGACCATGTGCCCAACTACGAAGTGCAGGGAAGCTCCAGCGAATTCCCGCTCGCGATGATCTCGCCGCCGGCGCGCAATTTCCTGAATTCGAGCTTCGTCAATGTGCGCAGCCTGCGGTCGATCGAAGGCGAGCCGTTGCTAGAAATCAATGAGGCGGACGCCAGCGCTCGCGGTATTGCCGACGGCTCGACGGTGCGCGTGTTCAACCAGCGCGGCGAATACCGCTGCCGCGCCGAAGTCTCGCGCCGCGCGCGGCCGGGCGTCGTGCACGGCCTCGGCATCTGGTGGCGCAAGCTGGGCCTGGACGGCACCAATGTCAACCAGCTCACCAGTCAGCGGCTGACGGATATCGGGCGCGGCCCGACCTTCTACGACTGTCTGGTCGAAGTGGAGTCCGTCGCCGAAACAGCGGTGCCGAAATGAAGCGCGTGCGCTGGGCGATCGCGGCAGGTGCGGCCCTGGCCGTGCTCGCCATGCTCGCGGGCTGCGCGGACATCCGCTACTACTGGCAGTCGGCCAGCGGCCACATCGACCTGATGCGCGCCGCGCGTCCGGTGCCCGAATGGCTCGAGGACCCGTCCGCGTCCGAGGCGCTCAAGACCAAGCTCGAGCTCGCGCAGCGCATCCGGACGTATGCGGTGGCCGAACTCGGCCTGCCCGATAACGCGAGCTACAAGGCCTATGCCGACCTGCATCGGCCCGCCGCGCTCTGGAACGTGGTCGCGGCGCCGCCGCATTCGCTCACCCTCAAGACCTGGTGCTTTCCGGTTGCGGGCTGCGTGGGTTACCGCGGCTACTACGACGAAGCCGCTGCGCGGGCCGAGGCCGACGACCTGACGGCGCAGGGCCTGGAGGTCGCGGTCTACCCGGTGCCGGCGTATTCGACGCTCGGCTGGATGAACTGGGCCGGCGGCGACCCGCTGCTGTCCACCTTCATCGGCTACCCCGAGGGCGAACTCGCGCGCATCGTGTTCCACGAACTCGCGCATCAGGTGCTGTACGTGCAGGGCGACACCATGTTCAACGAGTCCTTCGCGACGGCGGTCGAGCGCATCGGCGGTGCGCGCTGGCTGAAGACGCAGGCGAGCGAAGCCGCGCGGCTCGAATACACCCAGTTCGATGCGCGGCGGCAGCAGTTCCGCGCGCTGGCGGCGGACACGCGCCGCGCGCTGGAGGAGATCTACGCCTCCGACGAGGCGAAGGCGCAGGACTGGAAGGCGGTCGATGCCAAAAAGGCCGCTGCGATGGCCGAATTCCGCCGTCGCTATGCGGCGCTGCGTGCGACGTGGACGGGACCGCGCCAGGGTGCCTACGACGCCTGGGTGGCGCGCGCCAACAATGCGGCCTTCGGCGCGCAGGCGGCCTACGACGACCTCGTTCCGGGCTTTGAGGCGATCTTCGAGCGCGAAGGCGAGAGCTGGCCTCGCTTCTACGCCGCGGTCAAGGATCTGGCGGCGCAACCCAAGGCGGGGCGCGACCAGATGCTGCGCGCGCAGGCGCCGCAGCCCGACGAACTCATGCAAACCCAGTCGCCTTGCTGCAAGCGCGACAACAACAACGGAGATCGAGGTGCCTGACATCCAAATCGAGCGCCATCACCAGCTGGGCCTGACCGGCGCGCGCGCGGTCGCGCGAAAGCATATGCAGAAAGTCGAGCAGGATTTCGGAATGGCGTGCACCTACGACGAGGGCGAGACGCGCGATACGGCGCGTTTCGGCCGGGCCGGTGTCGACGGCAGCGTCGAGGTCAGTGCCGACACCTTCAGGCTCGAGGCAACGCTGGGGATGCTCTTCGCGAATTTTGGCGACGAGATTCAACGGCGCCTGGCCGCGAGCCTCGACAAGCTGCTCGGCACCGCAACGCCGTCGGCGGACGATGCCTGAGGCCGGCCGGCCCCAAGAACTTCAGCGCAGCGATTCGATGAGGTCGATGTATTGCTGCTTGGCGTCGTCGGCGCTGAGGCCCTTGCGCGAGGTCCAGGCGTCCCACTTGGCGCGCGCGACGATGTCGCTGAAGCTGGGCTTCTTCTCGGTGTTGTCGCCCGCCGTGGCCTGCTTGAAGAGGCCGTAGATCTTGAGCAGGGTCGGATTGTCGGGGCGCTCGGCGAGCAGTTTGGAATTCGCCTGGGCGGCTTCGAAGAGGGCGTTGAGATCGGACATTTCGACTGGGTTGGCTGCAAAAGGCGTCATCTTAAGTGACGACAACGTTCAAATATCGCGCGGTGTCATGGTCCCGTGCGAACAAAGGTTCATTCAATGACGAGAGCGCAAGCCCATTCCCCTGACATCGAGCGCGCAGTGGCCGCCGCCGTGCCGAGGGCGCCATTCGTGCGCGCCGCCGCGCTGCTGTGGGGCTGCGTGGTCTTCATGCCGGTGGGGCTCAACTACATAGCGGCGGGGCTGCTGATTCTGGCCTTGTTGACGGCGGGCGGATTTCGCGAGCGCGCCGCGCGGTGGCGGAGCGATCCGCTGCGGTGGCCGATCCTCGCCTTCGTCGCGTGGGTGCTGGTCGTGCTGGCGCTGCGGCCGCACCACCCCGAGACCGGCCTGAGCCTCTGGCACGACGCGCGCATCGCCATGACGCTCGCGCTCACGCTCCTGCTGTCGGTCGAGGAAACGGTGTGGGCGCTGCGCGGATTCCTGCTCGCGGCGGCGTTCGCGGTGGTGGTGATCGTGCTCGGGCACACGGTCGGGCTGCCGATTCTGCCGATCTGGCACAACGTGCTGGTGATGAAGGGCAACAAGTCGATCAACGACGCGCTGCTGTTCGCCGTGATCGGGGCATCCGCCGCGGTCTGGGGGCTCGCGCACCTCAACGACACCCGCGACCGTTGGCACTGGGCGGGTCCGGCGTTCGCGGTGACCATCGTGACTGCGGTGATCGTGACCGTGACCTTGCCCAATCGCACCTCGCTCCTGGCGCTGCTGCTGGCAGTCTTCGCGGCCTGTGTGCACCAGTGGCGCGGCCGTTTGCGGGTGCTGGCCGTGGCGCTGTGCGTCGGCGCGGTGGTGGCGGCCGGGCTGGTGTGGCAGGCGCCTTCGGTGCAGGAGAAGTTCACGCTCGGGATTCACGAACTCGAGGCGGCGCAGGCCGGCGCGGTCTCGGAGGGAAGCTGGGTGGTGCGCTTCCACATGTACCGCGAGACGACCGGGATGATGCTCGACGCGCCGCTCGCCGGGCTGGGGCTCGGAAGCTGGACGCCGGAATGGCACCGGCGCGGGCCGAAGCTGCTGTACGACTACAGCATGCCGCACAACGACTTCCTGTGGCTGGGCGCGGAGACCGGCGTGCCGGGGCTGCTGATCCTGGTCTCGCTGTTTGCCACCGGACTCGTCATCGCCTGGCGCCGGCGCGACATCACCGGCCGGCTGGCTTTCGCGGCGATGCTGATCCTGCTCGTGGCGACCTGCGTCAATTCGGCGATGCGCGACGCGGCGATCGGGTTGAGCCTGCCCTGGATCGCATTCCTGTATCTGCACCTCGTGCGCGCGCCCGGCAACCCGTGGGTCGGGGTGCCGCCGGGGAAGTGGGGTGCGCTGTTGCGCGGGTAGTCAGGCGGCCGCGCCCTGCACGGCGAGCAGGCCGGACCGGCCCGGCACGCTGCCGAGTTCGAGGCGATGCCGCGGCAGCGTCGTGGCGGGCGCGCTGTCGCGCAGCTCGCCGAGGTCCACCAGCGAATGGCCCTGTGCACGCCAGCCGTCGATGAGCCGCCGGAATACCGGCAGCAGCTTCATGCCTTCGAGTTCCGCATGCAGCGTGTAGACGTGGTCCTGCGTCGCACCTTCGGTCAGTGCGAGCAGACGCGTGTGCACGTTGTCGGTGGTGATGCCGTCGATGCCGATGAGCTCGTCCAGCGTCGGCAGCGTGGTCGGGTATTGCGCCGGGCCGAGGACCGTGCCTTGGTCGTCCACGGGCACGAAGGGATGGGCGCCGCGCGTGTCCGATGCATAGGTGATGCCGAGCATCGCCTCTGCCCGCGCGGCGGCTGCGTTGAACTGCCAGCCCGCCGCACCGTGCAGCCGGGGCGGCGTGCCGAAGATCTCGGCGTGACGGTCGGTGGCGCGGCGCATCTCGCGCAACGCCCAGCCTTCGTCGTGCCGCAGAAGGTGGTCCTGCCAGAGGATGTGATCCCAGCAGTGCACGCCGACCTCGAAGCCCTCGTCGCGAACCGCGCGTAGCGTCGCGGCCTCGCGGCGGCCCACGTCGGGCCCGGGCAGAAGCACGCCGTACATCAGCGTCTTCAGGCCGTAGTGCTCGACCACCGAGGTGCGAGAGACCTTGCTGAGAAAGCCGGGCCGGAACACTCGCGCGATTGCGCGCCCGGTGTGATCGGGGCCGAGGCTGAAGAGGAAGCTGGCGCCGGCGTCCTTGTCGGCCAGCAGCTTCACCAGCGCGGGGACGCCTTCGCGCGTGCCGCGCAGGGTGTCGACGTCGACCTTCAGTGCGATGCGCGGCATCGCGCTCAGGCTTCCAGGTCGGCGGCGGCGACGTGGTCGCTGTAGTAGGCGAACAGTGCGCGCAGCGCTTCTTCCATGCCGACCGTGGGCTTCCAGCCGAGTTCGGCCACGGTGTTGCGGATGTCGGGCACGCGCTGGAGCACGTCCTGGTAGCCGACGCCGTAGTAGTCGGCGGCGGCGACGTCGATCAGCTCGACCTTGGCCGCTGCATCGCGGTACTCGGGCAGCGAGGCAGCGAGGCTCAGCATCATGTTGGCGAGCGCGCGGATCGAGTGGTTGTTGTCGGGGTTGCCAATGTTGTAGATCTTGCCGTCGGCGATGCCGTCCTTGTTGGCAATGATCTTCACCAGCGCGGAGATGCCGTCGTCCACGTAGGTGAAGGCGCGCTGCTGGCTGCCGCCATCCACCAGCCGGATCGGCTCGCCGCGCACGATGTGGCCCAGGAACTGGGTGATCACGCGGCTCGAACCTTCCTTCGGTGCATGGAGGCTGTCGAGGCCGGGGCCGATCCAGTTGAAGGGGCGGAAGAGCGTGTACTGCAGTCCCTCCTGCTGTCCGTAGGCATGGATCACGCGGTCCATCAGTTGCTTGGCGCAGGCATAGATCCAGCGCGGCTTGTTGATCGGGCCGTAGACGAGGTTCGTTGCCTCCGGATCGAAGGCCGCGTCGGTCGACATGCCGTAGACCTCGCTGGTCGACGGGAACACCACGCGCTTCTTGTAGCGCACGCACTGGCGAATGATCGGCAGGTTGGCTTCGAAGTCGAGCTCGAACACGCGCAGCGGCTCGCGCACGTACGTGGCCGGCGTGGCGATCGCGACCAGCGGCAGCACCACGTCGCACTTCTTCACGTGGTATTCGATCCACTCCTTGTTGATGGTGATGTCACCTTCGAAGAAGTGGAAGCGCGGGTTGTCGAGCCATGGTGCGACACGGTCCGACTGCATGTCCATGCCATGGACCTCCCAGTCGGTGGTTTCCATGATGTGGCGCGTCAGGTGATGGCCAACGAAGCCGTTGACGCCGAGGATCAGGACTTTGAGCATGTTTTGGTTTCCTGGATAAATGGGAGATTCAGGCGTCGGCCGCAAGCCAACTGCCCGAGGAAAGGGTTTCGAATGTGCTGGCGTCGAGCGGCTCGCTGTCGCCATCGCGCCGCGCCGACAGCACGCGCAAGGCGTGGCCGTCGTCCGCGATCAGCCAAAGCACCGCGCCGTCGTGCCACAGGCGCAGGCCGCGGCCGGGCGCGTCGGGCAGGACATCGGTGCGCAGGGTGCGCTCGATGAAGATGCGCTGCCCTCCGAACGACGCGAACGCCGGCGGGTAGGGCGGCGCGACCGCGCGCACCAGGTCGTGGATCTGGCGTGCACTCGCGTGCAACGGAATGCGCCCGTCTTCCGGACGCCGCCCGCCGAAGTATCGGCCCTGCGAGAGGTCCTGCGGACGCTCCACCGCCGTGCCGTCGAGCATGGCAGGCAGGGTCCGCGCGAGCACGATTTCCGCTGCCAGCGTCACCTTGCCGAAGACCTCGTGCGCGGTGTCGTCCGAGAGGATCGGCACTGCGAACTGGTCGACGATCGCGCCGTTGTCGGGCTTCTCGGTCATGCGGTGCAGGGTCGCGCCGGTCTCGCGCTCGCCGTGCAGGACCGCCCAGTTCACCGGTGCGCGGCCGCGATAGCGCGGCAGCAGCGACCCATGCATGTTGAACGCGCCGCGCCCGGGCAGATCGAGCCAGTCGCGCTTGAGCATCTGCCGGTAGTAGAAGGAGAAGAGGAAGTCCGGCTGCATGGCGCGCGCGGCCTGCAGCAGCTCCGGATCGTGCGGGTCCGCTGGCGTGACGCAGCGAATGCCGCGCTCCGCCGCGACGGTGGCCACGCTGTGGAACCAGATCGTCTCGCCGGGCGAGTCGGTGTGCGTCACCACCAGCGGCACGTCCACGCCGGCGTCGAGCAGCACGCGAAGGCAGCGCACGCCCACGTCGTGATAGGCAAAGACGATGGCGCTGGGTGCGCGTTGTCCAGTGCTCATTGACGGCGCTCCAGCACGGCATTCACCTGGTAGCGGGGCCGGGCCCGGACCTCCTGGTAGATGCGGCCGATGTATTCGCCCAGCAGCCCGATGCCGAACAGCGCCAGACCGACCAGCAGAAACACCAGCGCGAACAGCGTGAACACACCGCCCACTTCAGGCCCGAGGAAGAGCCGCCGTCCGGCCAGGATCACGAACAGCACGCCCGACAGCAGCGAAACGATGATGCCCAGCATGGAGAAGGCCTGCAGCGGCACCAGCGAGAAGCCGGTGACGAGGTCGAAATTCAGGCGAATGAGGCTGTACAGCGAATACTTCGATTCCCCGGCGTGGCGCGCCTCGTGACCGACTTCCACCTCGGTCGGGTTCTTCGAGAACTGATAGGCCAGCGCGGGGATGAAGGTGTTCATTTCTTCGCACTGGTTGATGAGCTGCACGATGTCGCGGCTGTAGGCCCGCATCATCGAGCCCTGGTCGTTCATGACGATGCCGGTCAGGCGAAAGCGCAGCCGGTTCATCGCGCGCGAGGCCCAGCGGCGCCAGGCGACGTCCTGCCGGTTGCGGCGGACGGTGCCGATGCAGTCGAAGCCCTCGTCCATGGCGGCGAGAAGCAGGCGAATGTCCTCGGGCGGGTTCTGCAGGTCGGCATCGAGCGTGAGCACGCGCTCGCCGCGGCAGTGCTCGAAGCCCGCGAGGATCGCGCGATGCTGGCCGAAGTTGCCGTTCAGCAGGATCACGCGCGTGACGTCGGGCCGGAGCTCGAACTGCTGCGCCAGCAGCGAGGCCGAGCGGTCGCGGCTGCCGTCGTCGATGAAGACGATTTCGTAGCTGATCGCCAGCGCGTCCAGTGCCGGGTACAACCGGTCGAAGAGCGCGGCCAGGCCGAGCTCCTCGTTGTAGACCGGGATCACGACGCTCAGCGTCGGGCGGTCCTGGGCGACACTTGGCCGCGTGACTGCGGGGTGGGCTGCGTCGTTCATGGTCGTCGTCACCTCCTGTCAGGACAGTGCGGCGGTCACCGTGGCGACCGCGCCGCACACGCGGTCGACGTCGGCGTCGGTCATCGCCGGGAAGAGCGGCAGCGTGATCGTACGCGCGCCGATGTCCTCGGACACCGGAAAGTCGCCGGCCTTGTGGCCGCGCTGCCGGAAGAGCGAAAAGAGATGCATCGCCGGGTAGTGCACGCCGACGCCGATGCCCTGCGCCTTCATGCCGGCAATGAACTCGCCGCGGCGCGGTGCGAGCGCGGGCGGCAGCAGCGGCTGGAACATGTGCCAGTTGCCGTGGCCCTCGGGATCCGCCGGCGGCAGGGCGAAGCCGAGCGCCGGATCCCAGCGGGCGAAATAGCGCTCGGCGAGTTCGCGCCGCCGGCGGTTGAAGTCATCGACCTGGCGAAGCTGGCCGAGCCCGATCGCGGCAGCCACATCGGTGAGATTGGCCTTGCTGCCCCAGGCCTCGACCTCCATGCCGCCGTCCGGAAGGCGCGTCACGCCCTGCAGGCGCAGCTTCTCGAACTGCCGCGCTTCTTCCTCGTTGTTGAGCACCAGGCAACCGCCTTCGGAGGTCGTGAAGTTCTTGTTCGCGTGGAAGCTGAACGAGACCAGGTCGCCGAAGCTGCCGATCTCGCGGCCGCCCCAGTTCGCGCCGAAGGACTGCGCCGCGTCCTCGATCACGCGCAGCCCGTGCTTGTCGGCGAGGGCGTTGAGCAGGTCGCGATCGACCGGCAGGCCGGCCAGGTCGACCGGAATCAGCGCGCGGGTGCGCGGCGTGATGGCGCGCTGCACCTGGTTCAGGTCGATGTTGCGAGTGGCCGGATCCGTGTCGACGAAGACCGGCGTTGCGCCGACGGCGAGCACCACATTGGCGGTCGCGACCCAGCTCAGCGGGGTGGTGATGACTTCGTCCCCGGGCCCGATGCCGCACAGCCTCAGCCCGAGTTCGAGCGAGGCGGTGCCGGAGTTGACGAGCCGGACCGGGCGGCCGCCCAGCCGCTCGGAGAGCGCGGCTTCGAGCTGGGCGCACTTGGGGCCGGTCGTGATCCAGCCGGAACGGAGCACATCGCCGACCTCGGCGATCGTGCGCTCGTCGATCGACGGGCGGGTGAAGGGTAGGAAGGACTGGTTTTTCATTTTTTGAGGACGACGACGCGTCGCTGATCTTCGAACACGGTGCGCATCTGCAGGCCGCGCTGCTGGAGTTCCAGCCAGGTCGGCTTCGTCATGTACGCAGCGGCCTGGGGCAGGGCTTCCCACTGTGCGGCGAATTCGTCGAGGGTCTTGATCCACCGCTGGGGTTCCACCGATTCGCCCAGGGCGAATTCGTCCTGGTAGTCGACCAGGACCACGTTGCGGCCGAGGTAGAACGGAAGCGTCTGGTCATAGGCTCGGATGGCGAAGACGGGCGTCTCGGGCGTGATGTGCGGCTGCAGCGCCGCGGCCAGCGGCGCGGCGCTCTTGAGTTGGCCGTAGTTGTTGTGCGCCTGGATGACCATCAAGTTCGCGACCAGATGCGCGAACGCGATGCAGAGGATGGCTGCCGTGACCTTGTGCCGGCCGAGGCACCACCATGCGGCCGCCGCGCCGACGAGGAAGATCGCCGCGCCCAGCCGCACTGCGTTGGCGAGGGGTTGCAGCACCTCGATCGGTGAATTGACGGACGCGAAGCGCGCGGGATCGATCGCCAGGCCGAGCAGCAGAATCCAGACGAGCGCCGGCAGCAGCACGTGCCAGCGCAGGGCCGAAGCGGAGGTGTTGCGCAGCTGCATGGTCACCAGCAAGGCCAGCGCCGGGAACATCGGCAGGATGTAGGAAGGCAGCTTGGAGCCGGACGCGCTGAAGAACAGGAAGATGAAGACGCACCAGACGAGCAGCACGTCGCGCACCTTGATGCGCGATCCGCTTTCCTCGGCGGCGGGGTCCTTGCGGAACAGCCACGGCAGGGCGCCGGTCCAGGGCAGCATTCCGCCCAGCAGGAGTGGCACGTAGTACCACCACGCGCCCTCGCGCTGATGCACCTGCGTCAGATACCGCGCGAAGTGCTCGTGGATGAAGAAGAATTCCGCGAAGCTCGGGTTTCGCATCGAGACCAGCACGAACCACGGTGCCGCGAGTGCGAAGAAGATCGCCAGGCCCGACGCCCAGTGCATACCCCGCCATAACCCCATGTCGCGTCGCCACAGGCTGACAACGACCAGCACCGCGCCGGGGATGACGATGCCGACGAGTCCCTTGCTCAGCACGGCGCCGGCCATCGCGGCCCAGGCCAGCCAGATCCAGCGGCGGCGTGCGCGCAGGTCCGGGGTGGCATGGGCCAGCAACACGGCGGACAGCGCGAGCGTGAGGAACAGCGTGAGGCCGGAATCGAGCGTCAGGAAATGGCTGTTCCCGATGATCCAGGTCATCGACGCGGCGATCGCCAGCGCCTGGATGCCGGCCTCGCGGCCCCAGAGGCGGCCGGCGGTGAAGCCGACGGTCAGCAGCGTGAGAAAGCCCGCCACGCCCGGCCAGAGTCGCGCGGTGAACTCCGACACGCCGATGCTGAGGAATGCCAGTGCGCCGATCCAGTACTGCAGGATGGGCTTCTCGAAATAAAGAAGGCCGTTCAGCCGCGGCGTGACCCAGTCGCCGGTGCGCGCCATTTCGAGCGCCAGCGAGGCGTAGCGGCCTTCGTCGGGGCTCACCAGCGAACGGGTGCCGAGCGTGGCGAACCACACGAGGGCCAGGACCGCCAGAAGCGCAAGCAGGCCCAGCGAAGTCCGTGCGGTGGCGCTGCGTGAACCCGGCGTGGCCGGGGGATTCCGTCGGGAGTCAGTCTCGGCGGCAGTTGCGCCCAAAGCCTGGTGGGCTATTGTTTTCATGAATCGTTGGCAGGCAGGAAGTCAAAAGTGGCGTGTCGAGACAGGGCCTTGTCCTGCGAAGCCGCCCCGAAGGTGCCGTATCCGGATGAATCTCAGGTGAACACAACCACGGACCGGCGGACTTGGGACGTCAGTCCGACAGCCCCGCGCGCGCCAGCTCCACATCCAGGCGCTCGCGCGCATCGGCCGGTTCGAGGGCCGCTGCCTTCTCGTACAGTCGCGTCGCCTCGGCCATGCGCGCTTCGCCGTGCAGCATCAACAGCCCGCGAGCATATTCCATCAGCGCGCTGGCCGAATGCGGATTCAGCTGGAGGCTGCGCTCGAACAGCTCCACCGCCGTCTCCGCACGCACCCCGTAGGTCATGCGGCCGACCAGGCTGCCGACCTTGTCGATGACCTCGGCATGGAAGGCCCCCAGTGCGATGTGGGCATCGGCATGCCTCGGTTGCAACTCGATCACGCGCTCGAGCGCGCCCTTGACCTTCGAGCCCAGGCCCTGGGCCAGCGCGCGTGCCACGCTGATGCCCTGGCTGTAGCGGCCCAGCGCGTACGCCTGCCAATAGAGCGCCAGGCAATTGTCCGGCTCGGCGGCCGCTTGCGCGGAGGCGCGTTCGGTCACCTGCTTGAACAGCGCGAGGCGCACGGCTTCACGCGGCTCGAGGTAGTTCGCATAGATCGCGGTGGCCTGATTGGCGAGCGCCAACCCGTCGGGACCTTGCTTGAGGGCCAGCGCGACGGCCTGCTCGAATTCTCCGCTGTGATAGAGCGCCCAGCCATCTGCCAACGCACCGGGCGCGGGCGGCGCCACGCATTGGCCGGCGTGCAGCCGCTCCCATTTCGCGAGCAGGTTGGAGCGATCGAAGCGTGGGGCGTCCTGGTAGGGCAGCCGGGTCCACGGCCCGGACAGGAGGCCGCCGCCGGAGGCCTGCACGGTGGTGGGATGAAGATCCGATGGCGTCATTCGTGGAAGAGCGAGGTCAGACCGTGGCGGAATGATCTTCGCCCGAATAGGCGTTGCTCAGTGTCAGCAAATGCCTCCGCTGCTCCGGCGCCAGATAAGGCGCCAGCAGATGCAGCGTGTGGTGGGCGCCGCGCAGCAATGCGCCCTGGGCATGCGCGGGCTCCAACGCCTCTCGGGGATTGCGCACGTACTCGTAACTGAGCCAGTAGGTGAGAACCACGACCATGCTTTGTGCGAGCGTGTCGACCTCCGGGGCCTCGATGCCCAGATGCCCGGCGCGGCTGAGGCCGGCAAGCAGGGTTTGGATTGCGCGCGACTTATTCTTTAGTACTACTTGAAACTGCGTTTCGAGATGCCGGTTCTTGCTCAGGAGATCGTTGAGGTCGCGGTAGAGAAAGCGGTAGCGCCAGATCAGCTCGAACAGGCTGTGCATGAAGAACCAGGCATCCTCGACGTCGTTCACGCCTTCGCTGGCGTGCAGCAGTTCGTT
This sequence comes from Variovorax sp. YR216, assembly GCF_900107745.1. Lineage (GTDB taxonomy): Bacteria > Pseudomonadota > Gammaproteobacteria > Burkholderiales > Burkholderiaceae_C > Variovorax. Next base: position 324,408 of record NZ_FNRO01000003.1, read on the forward strand.
GAGTTCGGACGCGTAGCCCTCGAAGAGCCGGTTGATCAGCTCGTCCTTGGCCGGGTAGTGGTAGTAGAGATTGCCGGGGCTGATACTGAGCTCGCTGGCCACGAGCGTCGTCGACACGTTCGGCTCCCCGAAGCGGTTGAAAAGGTCAAGCGCGGCTTCGAGGATCCGTTGTGCAGTGCGGCGTGGCGCTTTCTTGGCCATGTCGTAGCCCCGGGGGTGTGTCTCTGGCGGACACTCTAGCGCAAGTCCTCGATGGCGGGGCGTGGATTCGCGGCTGATCGAGAGGCAGCGCAGGGTCGGGCGCTTCAGCCGCCGGCGGACTTGTGGCGCTGCGAGGGCTTGGATGCGGTGTCGGCGGACTTGCGCGTCGCCGTCTTGCGCGGTGCCGCGCGCGCGGGCTTGGCAGCGCCGCCCTGGCGCCGCAATTCCGCTTCGAGCGCCTCGACGCGCGCCTGGAGCGCGGCCACTTCCAGCGCCGACGGCATGCCCAGTTTTTCGAGCGCACGCGCGACGCGGTCCTCGAAGATGTTCTCGAGCTTGCCCCAGCCGCCCGCGGCGCGGTTGCTGAACTCGCTGGCGAAACCGGTCATGCGCGCCTGCGCCTGGGCCAGCGTTTCCTCGGCGGCTTGCTGCGTTCGCTTCTGGACGCCAACGCCGTCCTTCACGAGCGCCTCGAATGCCTTGCTGCCTTCCTGCTGCATCTTCGCGAAAGCGCCGAGGCCGGCCAGCCAGATCTGTTGGGCCGAGTCCTTGATGCGGTCGGTGGCAGCGGAGGCGGCGTCTTCACTGCTTTGGGATGGCTTTTCCATGGAAGGATCTCCGGATGTGAATAGCCCGACTGTATGGCACTGGTCGCCGGGTGATTAGGGCGGCGTGCCCAACCTCAAATGTGGTGCTGCAGAAGCACATGAATGTCGTCGCGCATTGCGTCCACCCGGCTTGCGACGACCTTCTGGATCTGCGTCCAGTCGGAACTTGCCTGAATCGGGTCGGTGTTGGTCGAAACAAGCTTCATGACCCCGAGCGCGCAGACGATCGCAGTGACGACCGTCAAGGCTGCCGAGGAGGCTGTCGCGCGTCTGCCTGCGCGAGGGCTTTGGCGGGCGGGCGCAACGCGCAGGTGCTGCAGCCAGAAGCCGGGTTTCCCTTGGGCGAAGTCGAATTCGAGCACGACCGCCCGCGGATTGCGTCGATCGTTCAGGTGCGCGGACAACCTGAAGTCGAACTTTCCGTCCCGATAGGGCTTGCCGTTGATTTCCACGAGGGGCGCGGTGTCCACGGGCCACGAACCTGGGCGCAGAGGAATGACGATCGTCGCAAACGGACCTTTCGCGGCCGCGCCGGCGGGGGCGGGGTCGTGCCACCCGAGGGTGAGCCACCCCGGCGGCAGGCTTTGATCGCGGAACGTGTGGTCGCGGCTTGCTTCGAGTGCAGGCAGGTCGGGCAACCCGGGGTTCTGCGCATCCAGTCCCCAACGCGCCCTGAAGGCGCGATCCAGCGCGTCGCCGGGATACGAAGAGGCCTTGGGCGCGGAGTTTGGCGAGTCGGCGCAGAGACTTGCCATGCACTCGATCGATGCGATGCCCGGGCCAACCGTCATCCATTCGGAGCAGCTCGCCGGCAAGACCGCTCGATTGTTTCGATCGGCCTCGATCAGAGGGATCGATTCCTTCGCGAAGTACGACGCCTCGAGCAGTGCGCCGGAGGAAAGGCTGCAAACGAACTCTAGGTTATCTGCGCAAAGAAGGCTGTAGATGTTGGCTTCCGACCATGCGACGTTCGGGATCCGGGCGGAGAGCGCCCTGAGGTGTCTCTGGTCGGGTTCGTAGGGGTGAGGCTTGACGACGAGCAAGTCCACACGTTCGGCCAATGCCTTGACGGCTTCGCTCACGTCGGCGGGGCGGGCGATCTCGCCTTCTTGAACCAGCGCCAGATCGATGACCGTCTGACCGCAAAAGAGCCCGATGCGCAGATCAGCGCCGAAGAGGTTGGAGGCGCCCCGCCGCGCAAAGTAGCCCTTCAGCGCGGTGGCTTCGTTCCAGTAGGTTTCGTCGTCGATCTCCCAGTCGGAGAGCGCCGTCTGGATACGCCTGTCGTTGGTGCGAACGCAAAAGGCCAGATGCGAGGCGAAACGCCTCGGCGAGATCTCGACGTCGATGAAGGAGGTGCCTTGCCGGTCGAGCCAATGCATCAGGGACGGGGTAAGCCCCCAGCCGATGACCAGGGTTCCGGCACCCAACCTGGGAACGAGGCCCGCGTCCACGAGCGGCGCGAGGTCGGCAACGCAGCTCCTGGCCCAGCCAGCCGGGCTTTGTGAGAGGCCGAGCGTGCGCATCATCGTGGGGACATCGAGCGTCCCGCCTTCGGACCGTGCGCAAATGTCACGGCAAGGGATTCCCAGACGACGGGCCGGAAGTCCGAACGTTCGTCGAAGAAAGCGCCGGTTCGCGGGGTGCGATGCCACCAGGTTGTCCGGGGAGCGAAAACAGTCGTCCATGAAGACGATCTCTTCGAATCGCATGGGGCTCAGTTCCTTCAAGTGTTTTTTTTTCTTGTGTCAGATGCCACCTGCGCGATTCGAACCGGGCGCCGGGTCGCGGTTCCAAGCTTTACCGGGTCTTAACGGAGTCTTAACGCTTTCAGTTCGTGACCCAAGCCGAGTCAGGCAAAAGTGCTATCGAGAGTGGCGCTCTCTCGGCTCCAGGGGCGCGCCCTGGGCCGATGAGATAATTTCCGATTGGTCGTCTGCGGGCGATCGCACATTTAGAAACAGTAGGAACCCGCATGATCCTCGTGACCGGTGGTGCCGGCTTCATCGGCGCCAATTTCGTCCTGGAATGGCTGGCTCAATCCGGTGAAGCGGTCGTCAACCTCGACAAGCTCACCTATGCCGGCAACCTCGAGACGCTCGCGTCGCTGAACGACAACCCGAATCACGTTTTCGCGCACGGCGATATCGGCGACAGCGCGCTGGTCGATCGGCTGCTCGCGGAGCACAAGCCGCGTGCGGTCATCAATTTCGCAGCGGAATCCCATGTGGATCGCTCGATCCACGGGCCGGAGGATTTCGTGCAGACCAATGTGCTCGGCACGTTCCGTCTACTCGAATCGGCGCGCGGCTACTGGAGCGCGCTGCCGGCGGACTCGCAGGCGGCATTCCGCTTCCTCCACGTCTCGACCGACGAGGTCTACGGATCGCTCTCGCCCACGGACCCGGCCTTCACTGAAGAAAACAAGTACGAGCCCAACAGCCCGTATTCGGCGAGCAAGGCGGCGAGCGACCATCTCGTGCGCGCCTGGCGCCACACCTATGGCCTGCCGGTGCTGACGACCAATTGCTCGAACAACTACGGGCCGTTCCATTTCCCCGAGAAGCTCATCCCGCTGATGATCGTGAATGCGCTCGCGGGCAAACCCCTGCCGGTTTACGGCGACGGCATGCAGGTGCGCGACTGGCTCTACGTCAAGGACCATTGCAGCGCGATCCGGCGCGTGCTCGAGTCCGGACGGCTGGGCGAGACCTACAACGTGGGCGGCTGGAACGAGAAGCCCAACATCGAGATCGTGAACACCATCTGCGCGTTGCTCGACGAACTGCGCCCACGGGCCGACGGCAAGAGCTACCGCGAGCAGATCACCTTCGTCACCGACCGCCCCGGCCACGATCGCCGCTACGCCATCGATGCGCGCAAGCTCGAACGCGAGCTGGGCTGGAAGCCCGCCGAAACCTTCGACACCGGCATCCGCAAGACCGTCGAGTGGTATCTGGCCAACGGCGAATGGGTGCGCAACGTGCAAAGCGGTGCCTACCGCGAATGGGTGCAGAAGCAGTACGGCGCACCCGCGAAGGCGGTGGCATGAAGCTCCTGCTGCTCGGCAAGGGCGGACAGGTCGGTTGGGAGTTGCAGCGCAGCCTGGCGCCGCTGGGCGAACTGGTGGCGCTCGACTTCGACAGCACCGAGCTGCATGCCGATTTCTCCCGGCCCGAGTCGTTGGCCGACACGGTTCTCTCGGTGCGGCCGGACGTCATCGTCAATGCGTCAGCGCACACGGCGGTCGACAAGGCCGAAAGCGAAGTCGAACTGGCGCGCACGCTGAATGCCACCGCGCCCGGCGTCGTCGCGGCGGCGGCGCAGCAGATCGGTGCGCTGATGGTTCACTACTCGACGGACTACGTCTTCGACGGCAGCGGCAGCACGCCCTGGAAGGAAGACGACCCGACCGGCCCGCTCAGCGTGTATGGACGCACCAAGCTCGAAGGCGAAAAGCTCGTGGCCGCGAACTGCGCCCGGCACCTGATCTTCCGAACGAGCTGGGTCTACGCGGCGCGTGGCGGCAACTTTGCCAAGACCATGCTGCGCCTGGCCCGGGAGCGCGATCGCCTCACGGTCATCGACGACCAGCATGGCGCGCCGACGGGGGCCGAGCTGCTGGCCGACGTGACTGCGCACGCCATCCGCGAAACCTTGCGCGATGCGGCCAAGGCCGGGCTCTACCACCTCGTGGCGGGCGGCGAAACGACATGGCATGGCTATGCGCGCTTCGTGCTCGAACAGGCGCGCGCCGCGGGCATCGAGCTCAAGGCTTCGCCGGAGACGGTCGACCCGGTTCCGACCAGCGCCTTCCCGACGCCCGCGACCCGGCCGCACAACTCGCGCCTGGACACGCGCAAGCTTCAGTCGACCTTCGGCCTCGTGCTGCCGCATTGGCAGACGGGCGTGACGCGCATGCTGCGCGAAACACTCTGACAGAGGAGCTCAAGAAGAACATGACGCAACGCAAGGGCATCATCCTCGCCGGCGGCTCCGGCACGCGGCTGCACCCGGCCACGCTGGCCATCAGCAAGCAACTGCTGCCGGTCTACGACAAGCCGATGATCTACTACCCGCTGAGCACGCTCATGCTGGGCGGAATGCGCGACATCCTCGTCATCAGCACGCCGCAGGACACGCCGCGCTTCCAGCAGCTGCTGGGCGACGGCAGCCAGTGGGGGATCAACATTCAGTACGCCGTGCAGCCGAGCCCGGACGGCCTGGCGCAGGCCTTCATCATCGGCGACAAGTTCATCGGCAATGCGCCGAGCGCGCTGGTGCTGGGGGACAACATCTTCTATGGACACGATTTCGTCCACCTGTTGTCCGATGCGGATGCGAAGCAGGCCGGCGCGACCGTGTTCGCCTATCACGTGCAGGACCCCGAGCGCTATGGCGTCGTGGCCTTCGATGCCAACGGCAAGGCCAACAGCATCGAGGAAAAGCCAAAGAAGCCCAAGAGCAGCTACGCGGTCACGGGCCTGTATTTCTACGACAACAAGGTCGTCGACATCGCCAAGGGCATCCGGCCCAGCGCGCGGGGTGAGCTCGAGATCACCGATGTGAACCAGGCCTACTTGGACCGCGGGACGCTGAACGTCCAGATCATGCAGCGCGGCTACGCGTGGCTCGATACGGGGACGCACGACAGCCTCATGGAAGCCGGGCAGTTCATTGCGACGCTGGAGCACCGGCAGGGGCTCAAGATTGCGTGCCCGGAGGAGGTGGCGTGGCGCAGGGGCTTCATCACCACCGAGCAGCTCACGGCGTTGGCCAAGCCGTTGGAAAAGAGCGGCTACGGCATGTACCTCAATCGCTTGCTGACTGACGGGATCCACTCATGAAGGTCACTCCGACGGCGATTCCCGACGTTCTCATCCTGGAGCCCAAGGTGTTTGGTGACGCGCGCGGGTTCTTCTTCGAGAGCTTCAACCAGAAGGTTTTCGACGAGGCGGTTGGAAGACATGTGGAGTTCGTGCAGGACAACCATTCGCGGTCGGCGAGGGGAGTACTGCGGGGGCTGCACTATCAGATTCAGCAGCCTCAGGGGAAGCTGGTGCGCTGCGTACGTGGCGCGGTGTTCGATGTTGCCGTCGACATTCGGCGGTCGTCGACGACCTTCGGCCGGTGGGTCGGCGTGGAGCTAAGTGAAGACAACCATCGACAGCTTTGGATCCCGGAAGGATTTGCGCACGGGTTTCTCGTGGTGAGCGAGGTTGCGGAGTTTCTCTACAAGACCACCGCGTTTTATTCGCCCACTCATGAGCGTTGTATTCTGTGGAGCGATCCCGAGCTTGGTATCGATTGGCCTGACACGGGTATCGCGCCCCAGCTTTCTGGCAAGGACGCCGCAGGGAGCCGTTTCGACGGCGCAGAGCTTCCGAGCTAGATTCGCGCGTCCGCGGGGCGTTGAATCAAGGGCCTCGCGGACGAGTCACGCGCCACCATCGCGGCGCGAGAGCCTGGTCTGCTACCCCGCCGAGAACGTGTCGTCCGACCGGGACCGTAGGGAGACGCCCCGTCTGCATTCAAGCTGAGCATCACTCAAGCCGATCACTCGATACTGGAGGCCGAAGGTCGTGTCGCCGAGCTCGAAGTCGAGTTCAACTCTCGAGATTTCGTAGCTCAATTCATGTGCGCACAGCGTGCGAGACGCGAGTATCGCTTCCCGCCCATCCATGACGTCGATGGCCACCAACGGCGTCGATTCGCCGCCCGCCTTGTCAGGTGCCCGCAGATCGAACCCGACGCTGTAGCTGCCCTTTGGCAGTGGCATATAGGGGCCGAACATGAGTGCCCCCGACTCGCCCTTTGAACGCAGCCATCGAGTGCCATCGACCGTTACCGGCAGGCCGACGTTTGTCTGCATCCTGCCTACTCGGTCCGGCCAGGCGGCACGGAACACCTTTTCCACGAGCGCTGTCATGCGCAGGCTGTCTGGCGTCTCCTCCGTCTTTCGAGCGACGATCCACCAGGAGAAGGAGTCATCGGGCGCGGTGATCGCATCGCGGATGCGACGAGCCATTGGCCAAGGCTTGTCAGGCGACAGTTGATCGAACGGCAGGCGGGTGCCCTGCCTGGGGTCCGCGCACAGCCACATTCCTCGGACTTGCTCGACCTTGAAACCCGCGGCAGCGATGAGTTCCGTCGCTTCAGCAGGCGTAAATTCAAGGATGTGCTCCGGATGGCTCCAGTTCTGTACGCTCGTGATCAATCGATTCGGGCTGTCAATGACAAGGATGCCGCCCGGCTTGAGCACCCGATGGCTCTCCAAGAGGAAGGCGCCGATGTCGTGGGGCCAGAGGTGCTCGATGTTCTGCCCTGAGAACAGAACGTCGCCCACGCCGGTCGCAATGGATGACATGTCTCCTGCCGTGTTAGCGATCCATTCCACGTTTTCGGGAAGATCAGTCGGCTTGGGCGAGTAGTACTCGATGCCAATGTGCTTCAACGGCGCGCACTTTTCCTGCACCCATTCGAAGTACCAAGTGCCTGCACAGCCGACGCTGATGAAACAGGGAACTCGCTGAGGCAGTCGGCCCAACTCCTGCCCACGCAAGTGATGAAGCAGATGATTGAAGTTCTTCTGTGCGACATCGATACCTGCATCGGAGAATGCCTTGCTCCGCGGCTCTGGCGCCTCGGGTCTCAGAGTGCGTCTCAGATTGTCCTGAAGCGAGATGGGCAAGGCGCGGAAGAACGGCCTTGCGATCGATTTCGTCATCGTTCTGAAGATTGTCATCGGGCTCCCGCCTAAAACGACCATTCTTGACTGAATCAGTTTGGCGCACCGTCCGGACTAGCCCGAGTCCAAGACGGAACAACATCTTCAACGGACACGATTTCATCAACCTGTTGTCCGAGGCGGATGCGAAAGGTGTCGGGGGCGACGGTGTTCGCCTTCACGTGTGGGACCCCGAGCGCTATGGCGTCGTGGCCTTCGATGCCAAGGGCAAGGCCAGCAGCATCGAGGAAAAGCTGCAGAAGCCGAAGAGCGGCTATGCGGTCACGGGCTGCACTTCTACGACAACGAGGTCGTCGACATCGCCAAGGGCATCAGGCCCAGCCTCGACGAGAGCTCGATATCACCGATGTGAACCAGGCCTACCTGGACCGAGGGACCCGCGCCGGCGCATGAGAAGTCCACCGTTTGGAACGACCCGTCGATTGGCATCGGGTGGCCTGACATTGGAAACATCTGCATAACCCGGCGCTGACCCGAATTCGCTTGACGTTCGAAGGTTCTGACAGCCCCGTAGCCTCGAGCGACGGGCGAAACGGCGCTCAAGCGCCCTTACGCAACACAAAGACAATCGACTTGCCAATCCGATGCATCAAGACCTTATCCAGCAATCTCGACATCGGGACCATCAAGCCGTCCCAGAGCTTTACCTGCTTTAGGCTTGGCGTTCCGGACCTGAGAACGAACCTATTCGCCAGGCTGGCGAGCATTCCTACACTGTCCAGATAGCCGATTTTCACGATTTCGAAGTTCTTGGGCTTGATCGCGATGAGGGAGTTGCGGTCGTATCTTCGGAAATGGCCGATCTTCTTGTCGAACTCGGTATAGAGGTACGTGTGCGCTGGGGCGACCACCACGATGTGGCCGCCTGGAACTAAGAAGTTCGAAATGGTTTCCAACTCCTCCCTGTCGTCCTTGATGTGCTCGAGCACGTCAATATAGAGGGCGGTGTCAAACAGGCTGCGCGGGTCTAGATCGCGCGAGATACCGCAGACGATTTCATAGTCGGCGGGAATCGCCCCCTCAAGCTGGGCGCGCCGAATTTTCTTCGCTTGCTCAGGGTCCGGCTCCAGTTCGACCCAGCGATCGAAACGCTGCGACTTCAGCGTCTGTGCCGTCGCGCCGATTCCGGCGCCGACATCCACCACGGACTTTCCGATGTATCTAGAGATAGCGTTGGACCAGTACGCCTTCCAGTTAGTAGCATGGGAGAAGACCTCCAGTTCCGATCCAAGATAGTCGATGTTTGTTGTCATGCCCGAATTGTCTAGGAAAAGTGTCTGCGGCCCCGAGCCATTCGCGCCACGGAGGTCTCAGGAGGGCATATCGCCTGTATCGACCAGTTGATGTCGACGGTGCGTTCGTTTGGCACACGACGCGTTCCGAGGCGGGGACAGTCCCGATGGCTCGCGGAATCAAGCAAACGGACACTGGTCCCAATCGGCTGTCCAGCAGGTCGCTGAGTACCGTGCCGCTCAGTCTCCTTCGGGATGTGGAACTAGGTCACGGAACGGGGTGTGACCTCGGCTCTCTCGCGATGGGTTCATTTGCAGGTGTAGTCGACGTCCGGCGCGCTGGCGCGAAACGGGTTTGTCAAGTCGTCTGTGTATTGACCCATCAGCAACCGCTTTTTGGGCAGCAAGTGGGTGCGGAAGAATCGGCTGAAGCTCGCGAGTCGCTCACCCTTTGGTGTAAGGAGCACGCACCCATTCTCAATGTGGATCGTGCCGGACTGAAGTTGCTCAGTCAGGCGCACGTCGACGAGGCGATGTTCCTCGAGGTACTCCTGAGTGAAGACCACTGCAAAGCGGCTCTCCTGTATTCCACCACCGCGCTGTTGCAGCTTTTCCAGAATGTAGAACGAAAGCGAACGATCGAGCACCGTCGGAACCGAAATCGCCAGCGCGTAGGCGGCAAGCAGCCAGATCAGCAGCATCTGTGATTTCTCGAAAGCGCCGAAGAGGGCAAAAGGCTTCCAGCGCCAGACGATAGCGCTGGTGGCAAGCGCAGCTAGAACACCATCAAAGATCGCGCTATAGAACACTACGTCGACCCGGAAGAACGTGATGTGCAACCAATAGATCAAGCAGGCGAAGACGATGAAAATCGCGGACGCGTACAGAAATTTTCTTGTTTTCATGGAGCGGAGAAGACCAGCAGTTTGTTACCCAGATAGCTCAGCACCGTTTGAATCGTCGTCGCAATCAGAAATCCCACGGTGTAATTGAAATGAAACACGTCAGTCCATGCGAACAGCATCAGACCGTGCAGGCATGCGATAGGCAGGTATACCGCAAGGAAGCGCCCGACCTGGCTTCTCCAGGGTGCGTTTCTCTGGCGGAACACAAAGTAGCGGTTGCCGAGGAAGGACGCCGTAATGCCAAACCACGCCGCAATGAAGTTCGCCACTCCCGCCGAGGGAATACCTAACAACTTGAGGTTGATCGTCAGCACGAGGTAATGCACCGCGGCAGCGGCCAGACCGTTGACGAGGAAGCGTGCAATCTCCGCAACGCGCGAAACCGAAGATCTGAATTGCAAGATCACACCGGAACGCCGTCGCTGCGCTCGACGACGTCAATGAAATGATGGTAGGTGACATTCGTAGGCGCACCCGGTCTGCTGACGCCGGTCAACATCAAGCTCATGAGTGCGAGCGAGCCTGTCTGCAGGAAAACCAACACCAGGATACCCAGCGACACCGAAAACCAGCCTGGTGTAGCGTGGCCCGACACCTTGAGGTAGATTGCAATCAGTCCCCCAACGAGAGCCAGCACGCCCATCAGCGCTGAAGCGATGCCCACACGTACGAGCACATCTTCGGCAAATACCATTACGCCGCGAAACCCGTGCAATGCGAGCCCGACGAAATTCATCTTGCTCTTCCCCGCATAGCGCGGCCCGCGGTCCAGTGCACAAGTAATGACTCGAAGGCGCGAACTCAAGACGCAACTGGCGACATGAGTCCAGAGTTCCTGCATCGCGGCGAGTCGCTTGACTGCGCTCGGCTTGAGGGCCATGAAGTTGCCGAAACTGATTTGACGTCCCGTCAATAGCTTGAACAGTCTTTTGTAGACCGCGTAGAAAGCTTTGAATCGCAGGCTCTCGACGCGGGTCTTGCGCTGGGCAACCACAAGGTCCACCTCGGGTGAGTCGAGACTTCGAAGTAATTCGGAGATGGAGGCCGGAACGTCTTCACCGTCCGAATCCATCACGACTACCGGAGCGGTGGCCATGTGGTCCGTCACATAGCTCAGCCCGACCGCGATGGCTCGTTGGTGGCCGACGTTGCGACGCAGGCGAATGACGGTTCCCTCCAGTCCGGCAGCGTTCATCCGACATACCTCGACGGGTTGGCGCACTGATCCGTCGTCCACGGCAATCACATGCACGTTTTTCCCAAAGATAGACGCCAGTTCTTGGAATAAACGCGTGGAAGCTTCGGCATCCTCGAAAACCGGAGTGACCACTACAAATGAGAAAGGGTTGGCGCTCATTGTGGTGAGGGGTTGAGAGACATCAATCGGAACCAAGGGTCCGCAATTCAGGCGCCGGAAGCACAGGCAATGTCCTTGTAAGGTCGTCGGCAGATGGCCATCGCTGTTGGTTGGGCCTCTGCCTCTTCGCAGAATATCCCGCGAACAGCCTTTAGGTCAGCTATCGTCGACTCGCCTTGAAGGCCGTCATTGTGCCGCAAGTACGACGTCTCCTCTCGCGGGAGCCAGCGTCGCGACGGCAGCGATTCGCGACGCAATTGTTCGCCGTTGCCCGAATGCTTTCTCCAAGCTAGCCACCAGCGAGGGAGTGCATGATCCCAATTGCCACTGGCGCTTCATGTCCCAGGTTTCGTACTCGACTGGCTCGCGCAACGAGGCGAGGCCGTGCTGAATCTCGACAGACGGAGCTGTGCCGGCAATGTGGGCCTAGTCAAGTCGCTTGGTGTGAGCGGAGTCTCCCGAGAGCTAAGCCCCCGGATCGTCGGCGTGACGGTCACGGTGTCTGTCAGTGCGAAACCCTACGGCCAGCGCGAAGTGCTGAGCTTCGGCGTCGCTAGAAGTAGGGCCTATCTGTCCCGAGTTCCTGCGCAGCCTGATCCGCCCGCGCCTGCGAAGGGTGGGACGCTACCGAGACAGGCTCCTGCGACGACTCGATTGCACCTTTCGGCCTTCGTGGGGGCCTTCATATATGCTTTCGCGTTGTCAAGGCTGTGCGTTGCTGATGGCGCTTTCTCTACGTTGGCGACAAGCCCATCTACAGAATTGCAAAGAGTTACGGGGTACTACTAACAAGGACACTTGCGAGCCACCCCCCGATCCAATGAGCCCCATTTCTCCGATTCTTGGGGATCTACTGAGCACAACGAACTGAATGTCGCTGCAAACCCTTAATCATTTTTTTCAAAATCTAAAACAACGGCTGATGCCGATAGCGAAGGCTCGCACGATCTTGGCGCTAATCGCGTTGTTTTTTGTTTACTACTCGAACCACGTGTCGATCTGGGCTGGCGACTCATTCGGGTCATCAGTTTTTGCTGCCAATCTAATTCAGAATCATACCATCTACTTTGATGCCGTAACGAAGCATCAATTTTGGCCTTCAGACGCGTTCTTCTTTACGCCGACGGTGACTAAGCACACATTTTCCAGTTACCCGTTGCTGCCGATGTTAATTTATGCGCCATTCAACGCTATTTATTATTTTTTATCGCCGGATTGCGTTGTGCCTGTGTTTAGTGCCGAGTTCGAGTCTTGTCGCCTTTCGAGTGATAAATTCTCCAGTGCGATACTAGCAACCATTGCAGCTCTGCTGTTCTATCGTATCGCCGCATTCGTTTTGCGACATAGGTGTTCTGCATTTTTAGCGACGATATTCTATGCACTTGGTACAAATCACTTTATTACCTCGTCTCAGTCAAATTGGCAGCACGGCCCGATCGAATTGCTGTGCCTGATCGCCATTGGCCTAACTCTCGGCGTTTGGACAAAGAACTCTTCCCTGTTTAAGCCCACTCTGGACTGGGTTAAGTCATTTGTCCTATTCTTCATCCTTGGGCTGCTTATCTGGCTCCGAGTGACGAACGGAATATGGGCGCTACCTTTCTTTTTCTGGCTTGCTTCTCACCGGCGTCAAGACAGATTCGGCCGCTTGGTTTTGGCAGCCGCGGTTGGTCTGTGCTTCGGTATGTTGGGATATGTGTGGAACTATAGGGAATTTGGCAGCTTCATCGGCGGTTATTCGACGCTCCTTAGTGGCCCGCTTGTTGAAGTCTCCCCCAGGCAATTCTATGAAGGTGCCCACGGACTTCTGCTGAGTGCCGGCAGAGGAATTTTCTTTATCACGCCTATAGTGGTTCTTGCCTTTGCTTATTGGCCGCGGGCCACCGCAACGCCGGAATCGTCGCGATTCCAATTGCTTAACGCTTGGCGGCTTTCTGCCGTTGGTTTATTGATCTTTTACTGTTTCTACAGAATTTGGTGGGGCGGCTGGTCAATGGGTGCTCGACTCCTAACTGATAGCATGCCAATTTTGGTTCTATGCGCGGCTGTTGCGGTTGAGAAATCAAGGTCTAAGTATTTTAAGTTGATCTATCTTGTAGCGGGGATTGTTGGGGTTGGCAACCAACTCTGTTTGGCCTTTGGTGCGTCAGGACTTTATGGTCATCAGTATGATCGCTTAAATTTTAGCAACCCCGAGATTGCTTACAAAAATTGGCACGATCCAGCGTTGTTGAGAGCGTATCTGGCTGTGTACAATAAGGCGTTTTACCCGGCGTCATTTTGGGCGGATGAAATTGCGACAGAAAATTCATCTGCTTGCATTCTGAGCGGGGCGGCTTCCGATCTTGAAATCGAAGTTGTAAATCGAGGTAGTGCGATTTGGATCGGATTTCAGGGGGGGTCTTCAAGTCCGCCACAGCTGTCGTTACTTGTTAATGGGCGGAGTGAGATATTTTTTCTAAAAAATCGTTTTGTTGGACCTGGACAAAACGGAAAATTTGTCAATTTTAAGAACCTGCCCAGGGGCACGTCAACGGTTGAACAATTGTCCTGGGGCAATCGCGCGTTGTCTCTTCGGTGTTAGGAGTGACGGCTTGGGCGATACGTTTTAAATGTTGGTTCAAATGGGATGGTCGTTCCTCCAGTAGATCGGCGCCCGATATCCAACGTCGAAGATTGCGTCCAAGAAATGCAAAGCTACATGCTGTGGCTTGCGGCGTCGTCAGCTGCCAGCGCTAGCAAGACTCACGTGGCTTTGGATGTCCAGCAGGATTGCATCAGACTGGAAGTAGCCGAGCCCGATTGCGCTCGTGGCGCTTGATCGGTAAGGTCCCGCGTGCGTGCCCAAGCTACTGAAGAGGCGAACGGGTGATCTGCTCAGCGGATGGCGTGTCCACGTCATCAAACAGGTGCGTACGGTGTCCGCAAGACTCACGTTCGAAGTCCGCACGTCGGCAGTACCTTTAAGCACGCACTCGTCGAGCGCTGCATGCGGTCTGGGGCCTCGGTACCGGGTACTGCGTTTGAGCACCGGGATCGCCAACCTGCTGTCTTCTGGAGGAGGGTCGAACGTGCGGAGCACCCGAAGGCAACAAGGGTCATGACCTCTCTCTGACCGTGTTGGTGCCCGCGAGCCAAGCACCAGCCACGCATATGGACTGAGTGGCGGGTCGAAGAGTCCCAGAGGCCTAGTACATGCGCCCCGGCGCCGACTAGATCCAGTAGTGCAGTACAGTCGTGTCGTCCGCGCCCCAGCGGACACAATTCCATCCTGGAAACTGACGAAAGAGAATATGGCGGCGCCTATTAATCCGGCTCAAGCTGAGCCAACTCTGGAAACCGTGACGTCACAGGTTTGCACGTCCCGGCAATTCTCCGAGGCAGTGTACGAACGCATTTGTCTGGAAATTGGGCAGGATAAACTCTTCCACCGCAAGCAGTGGGAATACATCTATATCTTGCGCGCTCTCGAGCAACTATGTGCCTTGCAGCCAGGCTTTTCGGGTCTTGGCTTTGGTTGCGGGAAAGAGCCGCTCGCGGCAGTCATGGCCCGCCGTGGTGTCAATGTCGTCTGTACTGATATCGAGCCAGTTGAGAAGGGCGATGCCTACTGGGGTAGCACGAATGTTAGGGATTATTTTTACGAGGGCGTATGCCCTTGGGAGCAATTCGAAAAGCATGTCAGCTTTCGGCCGGTTGACATGAACGCCATCCCGGATGACCTAGGGCGGCATGACTTTATTTGGTCCTCCTGCGCGCTAGAGCACCTGGGGTCCCTGCAGCATGGCATCGACTTCGTTCTGGATGCCAATAAGTGTCTCAAGGCTGGTGGTGTTGCGGTGCACACCACGGAACTGAATATCAAGGGCGACGAAGAGACGTTCGAGAGCCAAGGCTTGTCGCTCTACCGCAGGAAGGACATCCTGCGACTGAAATCCTTGGTAGAACGGCAGGGCAACGTTTTTCTGCCGATCAATTTCAATATGGGTGACGGCGAGTTGGACAAATACGTAGACCTGCCACCATACAATCGAAACAAACATCTGAAGCTGATGGTCGAAGAGAAGTATGTCACTACGTCTATTGGATTCGTGATCCTGAAAAGGTGAGCGTTGACGGGGGCGGTCGAGCAGCATGGCGCTCGTCACTGAGCGGTCGAGCGTCAGTTTTCTGTCGCTCATGGCGGTCGGCGGCGGTGGCGGCGTGAGGTCATCTGCGGGCGGTACTGTCGTGTGCCGCCGCTCTCCTCTCGTCGGCGTAGTTGAGCGAAGCTCCCAAGAGCGCGTGATGATGTCCTGAGCCCGGTGTATGCCCGAGCGAGTCGTATAAGTAGCGATCAGTTGCACTGCGGCGCTGGCAGAACCGGACGGACGCTCACCATCAATTAGCTTGAACGAGACCTGCTGGCCTCCCAGCCTAAGACTGAGACTCCGGGCTACGAACCGGCGAATCGCTCGACCGCTCTGATGAACTGTGCTTCGACTGCGTCCGGTGAAAATTGCTTCGTGTACTGCAGCGCGCTCTTTGCCCACAGTGCGTGCCCACCCTGATTCCGCCAGGAATCGCTGGAGACTTCTTCCAGAACGCGGCTGACGGTCGCCGAAAGAGCGTCAAGATTTCCTGTTTCTACGAGATCGGCGAAACCTCCGCTAATTGCGGGCGTGTTCGAATTTTCGTAGGTGACGACGCGACACCCGTTACTGAGCGCCTCGAGGATCGGTATGCAAAAGCCTTCATGCAGCGTGGGCAGTACAAATAGATCGGCCTCGGAAAGAACTTGATATTTTTTGACTTCCGTGGCATTGCCGTGCAGTTCTATGCTCAACCCGTCATATGTCGATTCAAGAGTCTGAATTCTGCATTTGGCCTCCTCGACCACTTGAGGATCGGAAAAGCTCAAATTCCCGATCATGTCCATCTGTAGGCGTCGATTTGGCGAGGCTTGAAGAATTCTTCGTACTGCCTCGAGCAGATCGAGAACGCCCTTCGAAGCCACCAGACGGCCGACGAACACGATGCGTGGCACGTGATCGGAAAAACTCGGCTTGGACCGTACCGATTTCGGGATGTTCTGGATCGAGAGCGGAATGACGCTTGTGGGTACTGTTACACCTGCCGCCGAAAGTACATTTCGGTTGGTTTCGCTGTCGCAAATGACCAGTTGCGAAAACGCCATGTTCGAAATCTGCTTGAACGAGCGGTCGATGGT
Source organism: Variovorax sp. YR216 (assembly GCF_900107745.1). Classification (GTDB taxonomy): domain Bacteria; phylum Pseudomonadota; class Gammaproteobacteria; order Burkholderiales; family Burkholderiaceae_C; genus Variovorax. Next base: position 340,668 of record NZ_FNRO01000003.1, read on the forward strand.
CTCTCGTGCCGCCGGGGAGACGAACTCCTTTGGCGTGATGTTGTGAAAGATCACCAGTCGTTTGGCAGATTTCGGCGTGGCGATGACGGTGTTGAAGAGAGGGTAGTAGACGCCGAAATGGAAGATTGCGAGGTCGCTTTCCTGGAAGCGCAAATCGAAGACAACGTCGCGCTCAGCTTCCACCTGCCGATGAGGGAGGTGGTCGTACTCGCATGAATAGGCGTAGAACGTCACTTCGTGGCCGCGCTTCTGCAGCCAGCCGATTTCGTTGTTTATGGCGCCAGAAATAGCATCGTATCGGTTGCAGATGCTATGGACGTAAGCGATCTTCATGCTGCCTCCCTTGCCGCGCCATATTCAACGTGTCAACGACCTTAACTGCCATTTGCTCGGACTGGAACATCTCCGTGTACCTTGTCCGTGCAGCGTGTCCGAGCCTCTGCCGCAAATCGTCGTCCTGCAAGAGTCTTTGAATGCACTGGAGTAGCGACGTACGATCGCCGGGTTTCGCAAGCAATCCGGACTCGCCATCGACGATTAGCTCTTCCATTCCACCGGCCGCGCATCCGACCAGAGCGCATCCGAAGCACATGGCCTCAAGGTGGACCAAGCCGAATGACTCGAATCGTGAAGGCGCGACGACAACATCGGACACCTGGTAGTACCCACGAAGGCGCGCATCCGATATGCTTCCGTGGAAGCGGATTCTGCTGCCCCTGGCGATCTCCGGGTGTGACGCCTCGAACTGCTGGCGGAAGGTCAGACCATTTGCCTGTACGATGGTATCGTCACCGACGACGTCGACTTGAAGCTTTGGATCGGATTGAAGCAGGTCAGGAACGATCGTCAGGAAGATGTCGGCACCCTTTCGCGGTTCCAGCCTTCCGACAAAACAGACTCGCTTTGTATCGCTGGGTAGCGGCGCGGGTTTTTCGCTACCTTGTTGGCTCCAGTCAGGCATGCCCAGGTATACGAGATCGAGCTTTTGGCGATCGAACTGAACGCCATAGGATTCTTCGATCTCCTTCACGATGGCATTGCTGATTCCCACCACGCGGTCGCTTTTGAGAAAGAGGGACTTCTCCGCCTCGAGTACGGGGAGGGCGAAATCCCGCATGAACGCCTTGTCGTTGGCGCGGTCAGGATTGGAGTCAAGGTAGGTGGCCAAGGTCGTCTGCAGGACCGTAACTATCGGAAACTCGCCATCCTTAAGAAATGCGAGACCCTCGAGGTCCCAAATGGGCGCGCAAACCGAATCGACGAACCGGCGGTCTGAGATCTCTCGAGCCTCGGCAAGCATCGTCCTCGAATAGTTCCAGAGGTGCTGTGGGATGTTCAGGTCTGCGGGCAGCGGATGCTCCTTTGGAGTGATCCTGTGAATCCATACGCCTTCTTCAAAGTCCACGCGGTCGTGATCGGAGGCCGCGGTCAGTACATGGACTTGGTGGCCCATCTTTGCCGTCTCGGTTGCCAGCTGATGTACGTATCGGCCGATTCCGCCAATATTGCCCGGAGGATAGGTGCGGCTGAGAAAGACGAAACACCGCTGTTCCGCAGCAGGCACGATAGACGAAAACCTCGTCAGACCTTCGACGCCCTCTAGGCCAGCCGATTCCGGGAGTCTTCGCGTCCCTTCTAGGCCCCGCCTGATGCCGTCGCGCAAGCCGCGGTCGACCTCTTCTTCGAATCGCGCGATATCCGAACGATTGAGCTTGTTCTCTCCGACCGCCCAGTGCACTTGATTTCTGAAATCCTCGATCGTCTTGTTCACCACCGTGAGAATTTCACTGGTGGAGGCATGGTCCCTGGCGTTGAGGAACGAGAAGTACGTCTTATTCTTTATGACCGAATACCAGCTTGTCAGCACCCGCGAGTCGTTGCGAATGTGACTCGGCATGTACTTGTGGTGGATGAATCCCTTGTCGAGCTGAGCGACCTTGAATCCCGCGTCGACGAATCGCAGAATGATGTCGCTTTCGTCGAGAAAGTACTCATATTCCTCATCGAAGCCGCCGACTTCGCAAATGGCCGAGCGCCGGAAGACGCTGTTGGCCATCACATGAGGGTAGTTGAAGCTCCCAGGGAAGTTGTACTGAGGCGCCGGACCCTTCCAGTTCAGATCAGCCGTTCCAAATCGATTCAGAGTGCCGAATGTCCATTGGTAGGACTTGCCAGTGTGATCATGGAGAAATCCGCCCGCAACCGCCACCTCCGGATCCGCAAAGGCCGGCATGACATCGTCGAGCCACTCCGGCTCAGGGACTGAGTCGTCATCAAGAAATGCGACGAATTCCCCGCTCGAGATCTGAATCGAGACATTCCGCGAGTGCGAAAGATTCCGAACGCCACAGTCCGCGTACTTGATCGTGTCTCCGTACGATTCGCACAGCTCGTGCGTGCCATCACGAGTCGGTCCCGTGACCACCACTACTTCAAAGTTCGGGTAGCGGAGGTAACGTAGGCTCTCCAAGCAGACCGCGAGGCTCTTCGCGCGCCCGTCGGTATTGATAATGATGGAGACCGAAGGGTGTTGACCGGTCGTCATTTGCTCACCTCTCCCCTTCTGCATGCGACGATCTCGAATTCCTTGCATCCTCCGTTTTCTCGATTTTTCTCGATCACGGTGAATTCCGAGAATCCAACCTCTTCGAGCAGGGTGCGAAGAGACTCGGTCGTCATCATGTTGTAGTGAAAATCGCCGTCGTAGTCCTGGCCGCCGAAGGTTACTTCGCGCAAGCGATCGAAGGTGTATTCATTGGATCGGAAGGCCTCGATCATTCCTTCCGCATCGGGGACGATGGCGCGGAATGTGCCGCCATTTTTCAGTAGCGAGAACCAGTAGGGTAGAAGCTTGCGTCGCAATTCCTCTTGTGGAAAGTGCTCAAGCATATGGGCCGAAGAAATCTCTGATACTTGGCCGCTTTCGAAAGGCAGCGAATCGACCTCCGCGACGATGTCGACACCTGGAAGCGCGCGTCGATCCACATTCAAGTACCCGTCCAGCGGGACATGACCGCAACCAAGATTGAGCCTGATGCCGTTTTCCTTTGCGCTCTCGACTTTCTCGTGGGCGATGATCCGTGTCTCGGTTTCAACGTTCGTCTTCTTGTCCATAGCTGATGTGGCACCATACCGCATCTCGAACATTAGCTCGCGTCGAACGAATTCCACTCGCCCAAAGAGATACTCCAGTGACTGGGTATGACCTCTCAACTCCACTTGTAGCGCATGAATATCGCGCGTCAAATTTCGCACGACGGCTGGAACTGATTTCACGAGATTTTCGTTGTCGCCGACTGATGCGATTTGTCGATGATTAATGTCGGCGATTCCCTGAAGAATCGATGGCAACTGCAATGCCTCGAACTGTTGCTGACGGGAATGCATTTCATTGATAGAATGAATTCTTATCGCATAGTCCTTGCGGAACTCAGGAAGGCGAAGCAAAGCTGCCAAAATCTGAAGAGGGCGCCCCAGAATGGGCCACCCATACATTTTTTTGGCGGTTGTTCTAATAATAGTCTTCATGAATATCTAAGGTAAAGAATCGTGTTCTTATAGAGTTGTTGATTGCCAACGCCATGCGTCGGCACACATTTCTTCGACCGACCGACTTGCCTTCCAGCCCATTTCCTGAAATGCGAGCGAGGGATCGGCCCAACTGGTTGCGACATCGCCTTTTCTTCGATTGGCGAACTCGTACTTGACGCGTTTTCCCGTGGCCCGCTCGAACGCATCCACCATTTGCAGAACGCTGACACCGCGGCCTGTCCCGAGATTGAATGCTGCGAGAGCCGGCTTCCTGTCGATGTAATTCAGCGCCGCCAAGTGACCTTCGGCGAGGTCCATTACGTGGATGTAGTCCCGAATTCCGGTTCCGTCGATCGTCGGGTAGTCGTTTCCATAGATGCTCAGAAACTGCAAGCGACCGATTGCAACTTGCGCGACATAGGGCATCAGGTTGTTGGGAATACCGCGAGGATCTTCGCCTATGAGACCACTGGGGTGCGCTCCTACCGGATTGAAATACCTCAGAACCGAGATCTTCCAGTCTGGATCGGCGCGATAGAGATCCTCCAAAATTTCCTCGACGATTAGTTTCGAGCGGCCATAAGGATTTGTCACCGAGCGTGGCGCAGTTTCGGCAATGGGCGGCGTCGAACCGGTGCCATATACCGTCGCAGATGACGAGAAAACGAGCGTTTTCACGTTCAGCTGACGCATTGCATTGAGCAGGTTCAGTGTGCCTACAACGTTGTTCTTATAGTAGGTCAGAGGATTGGAAACGGATTCCCCAACGGACTTGAGGCCGGCGAAATGAATAACGGCGTCCACGGAGAATTTCTGAAGCGAGTGAAGAATAGCATCTTCATTCAGAATGTCGCCCTCCACGAATTCGGGGCGAGTTCCAGAAATTCTCTCGATTCTCTCGATTGTCGTCGAACTACTGTTGCACAGGTTGTCAAATACAACCACCTTCATTCCGGCCTCGAGCAGTCGCACCACCGTGTGCGAGCCGATATACCCGGCCCCTCCAGTCACGAGTATCGTTTTCTTCATTGGATTTTGGGTTTCGAAAAAATCCCGACTTGGCGTCGAACCCCTTTTTTTATCTCTGTTTCGACATGTCGAGGGTTTTTGGTTGATGATTATTCTTATTTAATTTAGAGACTTGCGAGCCCGATTTGCAACTGCGAAATCGCAAAACTTGAATTCCAGGCTTTCGTGAGCTGCCGGGGGTAGCGCTAAGATATTCGTGAAAGCGCCCAAAGTTCGACGACTTAGGGGCCTTCGATACGCTGCAGATGTGCCGATTGCTTGAGCCAACGGAGGCTGGCCCGATGTCCGCCGCCCTGCCCGACCAGCCAGTAGCGTGCGGTTTGATAGAGCGAATCGACTCCATGATCGGCAAAGCAGTGAGCAAGATCCCTCCTCACAAAGAATGCATTGACTCCGCTCAGATTACAGCTGACGAGTTTGTAGCCCTCGAGCATATCGACCCACGACTGCAGGGAGGCGCCGTAGTAATCATCGCCCGACCATCGATGGTCGGACCTATAGTCCATCTCAAGCCGCGTAGGCGGCGGGAACTTGGCGTTGTATTCGACGCAAACGAGCTTGGGTTTGACTAGCTTCAGGGAGGCGCGAACGAGATGCAAATCGTTGCCGTCGATATCGAACGAGTAGAAGTCGATGTCATCCGTGTTCAGAAAGTCGCGGCATTCCTTGATCACGCGCTCAATGGACTCAAGGGTGACGAACGCCTGGCGCACCATGAGTTTGGGCGTTTGGTGACTGCCTAATGCTTCTTCGATAAAACGAATCTTCGATGAATCGCCGTCGAGCCAGCAGCCCGTGAAGCCATCGAGCACGAGTTGGTGCGTGTTGTTCTCGATTCCGTCCGCGCACCCAACCTCAATGAATGTGTGCGAGAGCGGCGTTGCTTGACCAATGCGACGGAGGCATTCGCGAATGATGCCATCCTCATCGCACTGTGAGAATGATCGCCAGCCGTGGATCGCGGGATTGCCGGGTGTCTCACTCATCACTTGCGCCCGGAGGTCCGCAAGATAGCGCTGCGTTTCGTTGTGCGGGACCTGGTTCCGCACTTGTTCAGTCAATTGCGAAATGGCGGCGTTCAGTTGCCGCAGTTGCGCAGAACTGGCTTCGACCCGCTCAAGAAGCGCATCGCGCGCACTATTGATTGACGCACTAATCTCCGTGGCGCTGCTCCTAGCAAGTTGCTCTTGCCGTTCGCTGGACTCGCTCACGCGCGTCAACTGTGTCGCACCACGCAAAATGGAACCGTAGAGTCGCTCAAGCTGTCGAAGCGGAGTGATGTTGTAGGCCATGAGCAAGAGGTCGTAGAGATGAACCCGTTATCGTCTGCGCACGACGAAATCGGGAGGGTAAACGGGGGGCATCGGCGCTGCACCGCGCCGACGCTTAGAGCGGCCTTAGAACGAGTGGCCTTCGGTGTTTCGACGTAGATCTGCCTCGACCATCATCGCGCACAATTGTTCGAGCGTCGTCTTAGGTTCCCAACCCAGCTTTTCCTTTGCTCGGGCAGGATTGCCGATCAGCAGGTCGACCTCTGCCGGTCGATAGAACTTCGGGTTGACGCGAACCAGCGTCTTGCCGGTCTTGACGTCGATGCCAACTTCATCTTGTTCGGCGCCTTGGAAGCGCAATTCATATCCAGCAGCCTTGAAGGCCATCTCAACGAATTGACGGACGGTTTCAGTCCGGTTAGTCGCCAGGACGAAACTGTCGGGTTCCTTAGCCTGCAGCATGAGCCACATGCCTTCCACGTATTCCTTGGCATAACCCCAGTCACGCTGCGCACTCAGATTGCCGAGTTCGAGCACGTCCAGCTTTCCGAGCTTGATCTTTGCAACGGAGTCGGTGATCTTGCGCGTGACGAACTCCCGGCCACGCAGCGGACTTTCATGGTTGAACAGGATGCCGCTGCAACCGAAGATGCCATAGCTCTCGCGATAGTTGATCGTCATCCAATGTGCGAACAGCTTGGCGACGCCGTAGGGGCTGCGCGGATAGAAAGGCGTGTCCTCGACTTGTGGAATTGCCTGAACCTTGCCGAACATTTCCGACGTCGAAGCTTGGTAGAAGCGGATCTTCGGATTGGTCAGGCGAATGGCTTCGAGTAGGTGCAGCGCGCCCATACCCGTGATCTGAGCCGTCGCGTCTGGTTGATTGAAGCTCACGCCCACGAAACTCTGCGCAGCGAGGTTGTAGACCTCATCAGGCTCAGCCTCCTTGATCAAGGTCAGCGAGCTGCCGAGATCGGTCAGGTCGTACTCGACCAGATGCAGATCCGGGTTGTGCTGGATGCCGAGCTCCTCGATGCGCCAGAAATTGACAGAACTCGTCCGCCGATACGTTCCGTAGACCACATAGCCCTTGGTGAGCAGCAGTTCGGCGAGATAGGCCCCGTCCTGGCCGGTAATACCTGTAACGACAGCACGTTTTTTCATGAGAACCCTTCTTCGTTCCTGTTTAGTTCTGACTAGCGATGTTGAACATCGGCGATATCCGCAGCGGATGCCAAGGGTGAGGTCGGCTTTTGCGCTTCTGTCCCCGCGGCTTTCCCAGCATATGGCGTGGCACCCCACAGGGCGGCCTTGAACGCCGCCGCGACCTGCTGGTCCTGGGTGAGAGGCGGCATTTTCTCAGATCGGGGAGGGGCCTTGGTTCTCGTGGCGCTCTTCGGGACGTCTGCCGCTCGCGATACCGGCTCAAGGTCGGCCCCGATCTCGAATGCGCGGACATTGAAGCTTCGGCGTCGTGGCTCGGTCGCGCTTTCCTTCAGCAATGCAGAGAGTTCGCTCGCGCGCTCGCGCGAGACGCAGATTGCACCATGATTTTCCGCGACCACCTCGAGCCACTCCACGGGTGGTGTCAGGTTGTGGATAACCATTTCGACGCGGACTCCGGCTTGCCGCAGCTGGTGGTAGTAGCCGCGTTGTTCGAGTACCAGATCCGGCGGCGAGTCGAGGCCGACGAACACGTCGTCGGCCCGGAAATCGATCGGTACGTCTTGAAGGGCATCGACCGGGCAGTCCAGCAAACCCAGCGTGAATGCTCGAGCGTATCGGTAGCCGTGCTTCCCTGGCTCAGCGTAGACCGGTTCAATCCTATGGTGCGCCGGCGGATCCGACAGAAGGGCTCGCAGCAACCCCTCGGACACACGATGAGTTTCAGCTTTTTCGTTCTGAACAAGCCCAGACACGTCGACAAACATGCAACGCATTGGTGCAGGTGGCGGGAGGGTTAGAGCCATGGCTCGCGCGAGTTCGACGGCTTCCGTTCCGTCGATCGGGCCGTCAGACGCGGCGATGGCCTCGATCAAGCCGTCGCGCCCGCCCGAAGCACGTGCCGCGAACCTCTCGATAGCATTCGCATAGCCGCTCGCACATACATCTGGCGCATGCCGAGTTGCAATCGCCTGCCTTCCGCGCGCCCCCAATGCAAGACGTTCGGAGGGGTTTCGCCACAAGTATTCCAGTGCCTGGACAAGCTGCGAGTCGGAGAAGGTATCCGGCAGCATGGCCACCGCATCCGGCGGCAGCGAAGCCATGGACCCATTGGCATTCACGACCGTCGCGAGTCCCCGGCTCATCGCGTCCAACACCGTCCCGGATGTCTCGCCGCGCGACTGAGCGCGCAGTTGCACCGCCAGATCTGCAGCGGCGAGATAGCGATGAAACACCTCGGTGTTGGCCCACCCGGTGATCTTGATTCTCGGATTCTTGGTGGCAGCAATTTGTCGATCCATCTCGATGCTGTAGGGCGGAGCACCCTTTTCGCCGACAAACACGAGGTGGCAGTGCGGGTCGGTTGCGAGTGGAGACGCCAGCCATGCATCAAGGAGGCGCTTGTTGAGCTTCGTCGGCCCCAGCAGGCCAAACTCGCACACCAGAAAGTCGTCGGGCCCTAGCCCCAATTCACGGCGCGCCGCGGCGCGCTCCGCGTCGTCGCGCGGAGGCAGTACGCGCAAGTGCGGAACGAGCGCCCATTCCTTGGCAATCGATTCGCCGAACCATTGCTTTGCGAGCTCGACAGAGTATTGCGAATGGACGATCACCCCTTGCGCGTTCGAAATGACGCCAAAGCTACAGGGGTATTTGTAGACGACGTCGGCGACATCATCGGCTCGGTAGCGTTCTGCAACGGCAAGGTAGCCGTGCGATTCATACAGTGGCTCGACCCATGCAAACTCCTGCTGCAGGTGGAGTTCCTTGAAGATTTGGGCGCCGCTCAGATAAAAGTCATGCAAGACCACTGTGCCGGGAATCTCGGTCAGCAACTCGAACATGTGTTCGTGGAACTCGGAGTTTCCAAAGTGGTAGAGCACCCGATCAAATTCGGAATAGTGCTCGCAAAACCAATCGACGCTTCTAAGCGGAAAGCTCGCGGCAAGCATCGGATCACTGAGCCTCTCCAGATCGGTGATCAACTCGATGTCGTAGTGCCGCGCGAGCTCAGGCAGAAGCTCGGCGCTGTAGCTCGAAATGCCGCTGCGCTCTGGTGGCAACGGAGAAACGTAGGCCAGCCGCGGCCGAAGTCGACGATAACCGGGCGCCTGCGGTTGGAGGCGCTTGCCGCCAGTTTCATGCAGCATCTCCAGCCCGTCGAGGGCACGTCGTGCCGACGCCTCCCAACCGAAGGTCTCCGCTTGCCGACGACCATGCTCGATGAGCATCGATCTGAACTCACGGTCAGTCAGCGCCTGAAGCATCTTGCCCGCAATGGCTGCGTCGTCCCGCGGGTCGAACATCGCTTCCGGCAACCCGATGACTTCGGGAACGCTCGATGTATTCGCGCCGATTACGACGGCACCGCAACGCATGGCTTCGAGGGCCGGTAAGCCGAAGCCTTCATGCCAGGACGGGAAAACGAAGAGGGTGCACAGGTTGTAAAGCTCGACGAGATCCTGGTCGGGCACGAAGCCTGTCACGACCACATCGCCGTCGGCAAGTCCCTGCTTGCGCGCAAGCTCCAGCAGGGCCTTGCGATCTTCCTGCCGTGCGGAGCAGACGATGGCCAGGTGATGGGCGTTTCGCACTTCGGTGGGCAGCAGGGCGAAGGCCCGGATCAGGCCCTCGATGTTCTTGCGAAGATCGATGCCGCCCGTGTACATGATGAACGGCTTGCGCAGTGAGTAGCGCGCCCGCAGGGCCTGCTCGCGCTCTTTTGGAACCTCGATCACCTTGAAATGCGCGTCTGCCGCGGTCGAGACATTGATGCAACGATCCGGATCGAGACCAAGATACTCGATGCCTTCGCGCCGCGATGACTCGGAGATTGCCAGCCACATGTCCGCGCGCCGCAGTGCCCCGATCTTCCGCATGTACCAACTCTTGACGGTCGGGTTGTCCAGGTATGGCCGCGCATTGATCAAAGGGATCAGGTCATACAAGGTGACTGCAGTGGGCATCGAGAGAAAGCTGCCGATGCTGGTGACTGCTGCGTCGCTGAGCCCTTCGAAGAGGCTGGTGATAAAGACGACGTCAGGTTCAAGGCTGGCAAGAAACGCTTCGTACAGCTTTTCCTGTGCTCTCTTGAAGCCCGCGCTGGATTCGGGTGCAAGGGGTGCGGATTGCCACACACGAAAGTTCTCCGCCAGAACCAGTCCGCTGAGTCTTTCCTTGATGGGGTCGATCGAGTCCGGAAACTGGCCGTTCAGCGCCAGGACGATTTCATGTTCCCCTGCCAATCGTGCCATTGCCTGGGTGAGCGCCGACGTGTAGCGACCGATCCCGCGCGTGCCGCTCGATGTCGATTGGGCGCCCTGTAGGTCAATGACGATCCGCATCGAGATTCCTTGTGCTGAGCTGGCGAGTGAGTCGATCGAAGGCGTTCTGTGCGGCCGGCGACAGATTCGCCGGCCCTTCAGTCCTTGGTCTTCTCAAGTTCCTGAATCTCGGCTGATGCGGGGCGTCGAACATCGCGCTCAGGCGCCTGTGCACCGGGGGGGCGACTCGAAGCAGCGAAAGAGTCGCCCGCTTAAGCCGGGGCCGTCCTTCGAGGCGGTTCGCAATGCGTTGCAGGATCTCCCTTGCGCGGCGTTTGAGGCCACTGACGATGCGTCCGTCCTGGTAGGCCTCCGAGACGCGGCGCCAGGCATCCTCTAGTTTTCCGTGGGGGGCAGTCGGCATGGCAGGCTGTCTTGTGGTGTTGTCGAGCTCCTGCGAAACGTGGGGTCTCAAGCAGGGGCGTAGGGGCCAGGCGGCCCAACGATTCTAAGGGGGCTCCGGAAGCCTCTCGTAACCGCGACTAAACTCGCCCAACTTCGATTTCCCTCAGTGATGACAAGATGTAATCCCCCCTTGTTTCGACCGTTTCCGGATGACCGGAGGGTTGCATGCCATTGAAGTCGTCGTGGCGCATTTTGCAGCGTGTGCGAGGGCGGTTGAGACGTGCCGTCACCGAAGCGCAGGCCAGGGCGGGACTGGCGCCTTTCGTCAAGAAAGAGCAGGCGCGAATTGCTCTGCGCCAGCGAGGCGCGCAGGTCGCGCATGCGCAATCGCTGGATCTCTTCGACGACGACGTGGTGGCGCGATCGGTCGGTTTGCCGAAGGCCGACATCCTGTGGTCGCCAGTCACGCCGGCGGATGTGGTCGATCGTTGGTCGGCAGTTCGCTTTTGCGTTGATGCGTGGCGCAGGCGCGAAGACCTCCGTGCGAGGTTCCCGAATGGGATCAGCGCCGGCCCGGAGGGAGACTTCGGGACCTGGATTCGCGAGGAAGGCGCTGCTGAATTGGGCCTGTCCGACGCGGCCACCAACCATGTTCTCGAGGCCTTGAAGTCCGGCCCCAGTGATCGCGCAAGGCAGGCTTTCCTCGCTAATGTCGCATTGGTCGCCGTGCTGCCCCATGGCTTGACCCCGGCGGGGATGCACGATCTTCTTCGCTGGTTCATGCGTTCCGGCCGCAAGGAATACGGCCTGCGCCTCGAGGAGGTCTGGTGGCTCTTTCTGGAAGCCGAGCGGGATGCCCGCCACGAGCTCATGCTGGCGTATTCGTTTACGCCTGCGTGGCAGCAGCGGCACCCGGACGGCCTGACGGTGTTCGGACGCGAGGATTTTGCAGCCTGGTTCCGCGCGGAATATGGCGCATCGGGGGCCTGGACGGACCCGCAGTCCTGGCCCGATTGGCAAGAGCCGGCAGCTCAGGTCCGCATCGGCTATTGGGCGCGAAGCGCGTGGCGTTCCCGCCATCCGGACGCGCTGTCGAGCGAAGATGCCGCGCGCGGCCTGCTCGCGTGGCTGGCGACTTCGGAGGCCGAATTGTCCGAAGCCGCGCATACGTGGTGCGCCCAACTCGACAAGGCGCGCGTGAGCACCCAACTCGCCGCGCTGGGCCTCAACGTCATCGGCCACTTCTGCTATCCGTCCGGCCTCCGCGTCTCGGTCGAATCGATGGTCGAGGGCCTGGAGGCTGTGGGCGTGTCGACTTCGCTGCGCGACGTCCGGACGGACGCCAAGGACGACCCGCACCATGCCCTGTTCCGCGGCGCCGAATGCCACGACGTGACCGTGATTCACGTCCAGCCCGAGCCGTTCTTCGACCAGGCCTATCGGCGTGCGGATCTTTTCGAGCGCAAACCTCGGCCCTACCGCATCGCCTACTGGTACTGGGAGTTCGATTCCATTCCGGAGTCGTGGGTCGCGCATGCCAGCCGGGTCGATGAAGTCTGGGCGGCGACCGAGTTCGTTGCCCGTGGATTGCGCGAACGTCTTTCCATTCCCGTGCGCACGCTGTTCCCCGGCGTCAAGCTGGCGCCGTTCGAGCGCAGGCGCCGCGCTCATTTCGGTCTGAGCGATGGGCCATTCACGTTCCTCTTCACCTTTCACATGGTGAGCGTGATGGAGCGCAAGAACCCGCTGGGCCTGATCGAGTCGTTCAAGAAGGCGTTCCGGCAGGAAGACGCGGTGCGGCTCGTTCTCAAGACCTCGTTCGGCGAGCGCTTCCCGGCACAGATGGCCGAGCTTCGCGAGGCGGCCGTAGGCGCGAACATTACCGTGATCGACCAGGTCTACAGCCCCGACGAGGTGCTGTCCCTGATGGACGCCTGCGACGCGTACGTCTCACTCCACCGCAGCGAGGGCCTGGGGCTGACGATGGCCGAGGCGATGCTGATGGGCAAGCCGGTGATCGCGACCAACTTCTCCGGCAACGTCGACTTCATGGACGAGGACAACAGCCTGCTCGTGCCTTACGAACTCGTGAAACTCGGCAAGCCGATCCCGCCCTACGGGGCAGACCTGGAATGGGCCGATCCGTCCGTCGATGAGGCGGCCAGGCTCATGAGGCGCCTCTACGAAAACCAGGAATGGGCCCGGGAACTCGGCGCTCGCGCCAAGGCGAGTGCCGAAGCCAATCTCTCGCTCCCGGCCGCGGGCGCGCGGATCGCGAGCCGGCTGGAGGAAATCAGGGCGCTGCGCCGCCCGGCGCCCTGATCCGCATCCGACTCACGAGGTCGAGACGATGCGGCCGTGCTCGAGGTGAATGACCCGGTTGCATTCCTTGGCGATGAGCTCGGGCGAATGCGATGCGAGCACCAGGATGCCGGACTTCGAGACCACGTCCTTCATCCGTTGCTCCGCCTTGTGCGTGAACTCGGCGTCGCCCACCGAAAGCCATTCGTCCATCAGCAGGATGTCCGCCTCGACGCTGGTGGAGATGGAAAAGGCCAGCCGCATCAGCATGCCGGTGGAATAGGTGCGCACCGGCATGTTGACGTACTCGCCGAGCCCGCTGAATTCGCAGATATCGTCCGTGAGCGAATCGATCTTCTTCTTGCTCATGCCCATCACCAGGCCGCGCAGCATGATGTTCTCGATGCCGGTGGCGTCGGGCTCGATGCCCAGCGAGGGGTCGATCAGGCTCGCGATGGTGCCTTGACGGACGAACTCGCCCGCCGACGGTTCATAGACGCCGGCGAGCGTGCGAAGCAGCGTGGATTTGCCGGCGCCGTTGTGCCCGACGAGGCCCAGGCGGTCGCCGCTCTTCAGTTCGAGATTGATGCCGCCGAGCGCCTGCACCACGTTGACGCCGGTTTCCTTGCCGAAGCGGCCGCCGGTGACGGATGCCGCCAGCGTCTTCTTGAATGACGCAGCGCCCGCTCCGTAGATGGGGAAGTTGACTGAGACGTCTTTGAGGGAGATGAGTGCCATGCTTTTTTACAGCCAGTAAACGACCCGGCGCCGGTACTTCGAGAAGAGCATGCTGGCAAGGACGAGGTTGATCGCGGTCCAGCCGAGAATGCCCCACCAGTTGTGGGCGGCGGAGACGTTGCCCATCAGCGGCGCGCGCAGCAGGTCGAGCATCTGGGCGAGCGGGTTGTACAGGATGTACTGCCCACGCCCGGGCAGCGTTTCAGGCAGCCAGAAGACCGGTGTCAGGAACATCAGCATCTGCATCACGCTGGTGACGATCTGGGTGATGTCGCGATAACGCGTGCAGACCAGGCCCAGCATTAGCCCGAGCGCTTGTGCGTTCACCATGAGCAGCAGGAACGCGGGCACGAACAGCAGTACGTGCGATGAGAGCGAGATGCCGGCCCACAGGGCGACGGGAATGTAGATGACGATCTGGTGCGCGAACTGGATCAGGTTGCGCGCCATGCTTCGCCAGACGAACAGGCTGATCGGAAAGTAGCCCTGCTTGAGATAGTTTCCGGAGCCGACGAAGGCATTGCACGAGTCGTTCACCATGCTGGAGAGGAAGTTCCAGAAGATGATGCCGAGTGCCAGGTGAGGGAAGAACTTCGAAAGCTCGGTGCCGAACAGGGCGCTGTAGAGCGGCCCCATGCCGCCGATCATCGCCGCCATGCTGAGCGTCAGCCACAGTGGGCCGAGCATGGAGCGGCGGTAGCGCAGGACGATGTCGAACCACGCCAGCGTCCACCAGATGTCGGTGCGGCGGGTTCCTTCCCACCAGTCGCCCCAGGCGGTGCGGTGCAGATTGGAATGTGCTTGACTCATGCGCGTCCGTAAGTGTCGGCCAGACGCACGATGTCGTCTTCGCCAAGATAGCCCCCGCACTGGACTTCGATGAGCACCAGTTCGTCCTTGCCGATATTGGTCAGGCGATGCTTTTCCTTGAGCGGGATGTAGCGGTATTCGCCCGGCAGCGTCTTGTGTTCGACGTCCCCGATCTGGACCATCGCGGTGCCCTTCACCACGACCCAGTGCTCGGCGCGCTGATGGTGGTACTGCAGCGAGAGCGACTCACCCGGCTTGACCGTGATGCGCTTGACCTTGTAGCCGTCCTCTTCCTTCAGGGAGGCGTAGGTTCCCCATGGGCGATGGACCACCGCGGGAAGAGTCACGGTTTCGTGCCCGCGGCTCTTCAGCGTGTCGACGACCTGCTTGACCTGCTGCGCGTTGTTCTTGTGTGCGACGAGCAGGGCGTCCGGCGTGTCGACGATCACGAGATCGCGGATGCCCAGGGTGGCGACCACCTTCGGGCCATGGCTGTCGACCTGCACGTGGGTGCCCGTCGTGTCGATCGCGACGACGTCGGCAGGCATGGTGTTTCCACTGGCGTCCGACGAATGCGCATTGGCGACCGCGGGCCAGGAGCCGACGTCGCTCCAGCCGAATTTCGCCGGGACGACATGAACGTTCTGGGCGTGCTCCATGACCGCGTAGTCGATGCTGATGTCCGGCTGGAGGCCGAACGCGTGCAGGTCGAACTGCACGGTGTCGTCGACGGTCTTCGACCCGTCGAGTGCGCGACGGGCGGCGTTGACCACCTCGGGTGCATGCTTTTCAAGCGCAGCCAGGATGGCGTCCGCCGTGAAGCAGAACATGCCGCTGTTCCAGTAGTAGCGGCCGGTCGCGAGGTATTCCTGCGCGGTCTGCAGGTCGGGCTTCTCGACGAAGCGGATGGCGCGCTGGCTTTCGCGCGACACATGCTCCACTTCGATGTAGCCGAATCCGGTGTCGGGGCTGGTGGGGCTGACGCCGAAGACAACCAGATTGCCTTGTGCCGCAAGCCTGAAGGCCTGGCTCGCGCTGGCCACGAAAGCCTCCACGTCGGGGACCAGATGGTCGGCCGACAGCACGAGCATGACCGTGTCGCCGCTGAATTGCCGGGTGCACTGGAGCGCCGCGAGTGCAATGGCGGGCGCGGTATTGCGGCCCTTGGGCTCGAGCAGGATCGTGGCCTGCGGCGGGTCCGCCATCTGGCGCAGCACGTCCTTGGTCAGAAACAGGTGGTCCTTGTTGGTCACGACCATGAGGTCGCCCGTGCCGCAAGCCTGTCCGCGCTCGATGGCCTTCTGCAGCAGCGTGGAGCCACCGAGCTTCATGAAGGGCTTCGGGAAAGCCTGTCTGGAAAGAGGCCAGAGCCTGGAGCCGGAGCCTCCCGAGAGAACCACTGAGAGCACTCGCATCATTGTCCTAGAGGTTTGGAGGGCCGCGATTTTACCGGTGAGCCAGGATTCGCCCGATCTCGCCTGTCGCGGGGCGCGAGGATAATGCCTCGCCTCCGCGCGCTCTTTTCCGGTATTCCAAGGCACCTCTTGAGTCCCATTCCCGATCCTCCCGTGTCCGTTTCGGTGGCCCTTTGCACCTACAACGGGGCGCGATTCATCCGCGAGCAGGTTCTCAGCATCTGCCAGCAAACCCGGCCGCCCGCCGAGATCGTGATTTCGGACGACGCTTCGAGCGACGGGTGTGTCGAGATCGCGCGGCAGACCGTCGACGCATTCAACAACGAGCGGTCCGGGGGCTCCATGGCCCTGCGCGTCCTGGAAAACACCACGCCGCTGCGCGTCACCAAGAATTTCGAGCAGGCGGTACGGGCCTGCAGTGGCGATCTGATCGCGCTCAGCGACCAGGACGACGTCTGGGTCCCGGATCGGCTGGAACGGATGGTGGCGGAATTCGAGCGTCGGCCTGACCTGTTGCTCCTGCATTCCGACGCGCGTCTGGTGGATGCGCAGCGCAGGGACCTTGGCCAGACGCTCTTCCATGCACTCGAGGTCAAGCGCATCGAACTCGAGCGCGTTCATGGCGGCAGGGCATTCGACGTGCTTCTCCGCAGGAATCTGGTGACGGGCGCCACGACACTCTTTCGCCGGCGCCTGCTCGGCGAGGCGCTGCCGTTTCCTGCCGAATGGCTGCATGACGAATGGCTCGGAATCATCGCGTCGGCCATCGGGCGCGTCGACCTGCTGGAAGACCAACTGATCGAATACCGCCAGCACGACACCAACCAGGTCGGCGCGAGTCGCGATGCCTTTGTCGACAAGGTTCGCAAGGCCATCGGCTCGCGGGGCGACATCCACGTCAAGCGCGCCTACAAGGCCGAGCTTCTCCTCGCGCGCCTGCTCGAACTGAAAGAGAAGGTCTCGGCGGAGACCATCGAGAAGACGCGGCTGAAGCTCCAGCACCAGCGTTACCGCGCCGCATTGCCGGCTTCGCGCATGGCGCGTTGCGTGCCCATGCTGCGCGAAATCATGACCGGTCGCTACGACCGGTTCGGCCGCGGCTTTCGCGGCATCGTTCGCGACTTTTTCGAAGCGCCTTGAATTCAGGCCGGCGGGAGCCGCCGATATCGCCAGAAGGCCGGGGAGGTCCAGACCTTCAGCAGGCTCGTGAGATGCCAGTAGAGGTGCCGTTTGCTACGGTGGCTGGCGCGCTGTGCGTCGTGCCGGGCCTGCAGGTCTTCTGCAATCTGGAGGCGCCAGCCTGCCAGGCGAAGCCGGGCGCAGATGTCGAAATCCTCGCCGTACATGAAGAACCGTTCGTCGAAGCCGTGAATCTCGCGGTAGGCGTTCGAGCGGAACAGCATGAAGAGACCCGGAATCCACGCGGGCACGGCGGGGCGGACGTAGCTGGCACGCTTGCGCGAGACGATCTCCAGCGGCGTGATGATCGCGCGGTGCTGCTCGGCCACCGACTTGCCCGGCTCCAGAATCCGCGGCGCCAGAAGACCGCTGTCGGCACGCGCCTGCGACACGAGCGGGCCGAGCACGTCGTCGTCGAAGCGAATGTCCGGATTGAGCACCAGGAACCACGGTGTGCTGCAGCGTTCGAAGGCCTGGTTGTGGTTGGCGCCGAAACCCTTGGGCGACGGGTTCTCGATCCGCTCGACCTCGAATCCCCATTGCATGCCTGCCAGCAGGTCGGGCTCGGGGATGTTGATCGTGAGCACGACCTTGGCGATCTGGCGACCGCTGAACCGATCGAGCTGATCCATCAGCGGGCGTATCAGATCGAGCTGGCCGTGGCTCACGATCGACACGGTGATGGGTTGGGTCAGGGTAGGGGCGGGCGTCGGCATGGTCTAATTTCGCCCGGGAATTCTAGGGTTCCCGCCCCATACCCATGATTGCATTGATCGTCATCAGTTTTCTCATCTCCGCCTTGGGCGTGCAGATCTTCATGCGACGCGCGCGCCGGCATGCGAGGCGCTACGCGGCCGACATGCCGCAGCGCTTTCACAAGGGGCACGTGCCGCGCCTCGGCGGCGCGGGCATCCTGATGGGGATGGGGGTGGCGTGGCTGGTCGCCGGGTTCCCCTCCGATCCCTTTAATGTGTCGTGGCCGCTCAAGACGTCGCTTCTCACGCTGCTGTGCATCTCGCCGGCGGTGCTCGGCGGCATCATCGAGGACGTGACGCAGCAGGTCTCCGTCCGCTACCGGCTCAGTCTGACGATCGGTTGCGCACTGGTGGTGTGCTGGGTGCTCAACATCGGCGTGTACCGTACCGGCCTTCCGATGCTCGACGGTTGGCTGCAGGCGATGCCCTACGTGGCGCTTGTGTTCGCGGCGCTGGCGATCGGCGGCCTGCCACATGCTTTCAACATCATCGACGGCTACAACGGCCTCGCCGGGACCGTCGCCGTGCTCGTGTGCCTGGCGATCTCGCACGTGGCGCTGCAGGTCGGCGACCGGCAGCTTGCGGCGATGGTGATCTGCCTGGTCGGCGCCACGGTGGGCTTCCTGATGTGGAACTACCCCCGGGGCAAGATCTTCGCCGGCGACGGCGGCGCCTATGTCTGGGGCATGGTCATCGCCATTGCGGCGGTCACGCTGGTGCAGCGGCACCGGGTCGTTTCGCCGTGGTTTCCGATGCTGCTGCTGATCTATCCGGTGTGGGAGACGGTGTTCTCCATCTACCGCAAGGTCGCGCGCGGCCAGTCCCCGGGTATGGCGGATGCGCTGCATTTCCACCAGTTGATCTTTCGGCGCATCGTTCGCGTGGCGTTTGCGGACGACGAGGCACGCCAGATGCTCGCGCGAAACAACCGGACCTCGCCGTACCTGTGGATCTTCGCTGCGCTGACGGTGGTGCCGGCGGTGCTGTTCTGGAACAACACCATCGTGCTGATCGCCTTCTGCATCCTCTTCATCGCGACCTACGTGTCCGCCTATCTCATGATCGTGCGCTTCAAGGTGCCGCGCTGGCTGCGGCCCTGAGTTCCGCGCCACAATTCCCGAATCCGGACTTCGTCTTTCGACTGCCCACCATGACAGATTCCGCCATCAACATTGCCCCCCGCGACAAGGCCGAAATCCTGGCCCAGGCGCTGCCGTACATCCGCAAGTTCCACGGCAAGACCATCGTCATCAAGTACGGCGGCAACGCCATGACCGATCCCGAACTGCAGGCCGACTTCGCGGAAGACGTGGTGCTGCTCAAGCTCGTCGGCATGAACCCGGTGGTGGTGCACGGCGGCGGCCCGCAGATCGAGGCGGCCCTCAACCGGCTTGGCAAGAAGGGCCACTTCATCCAGGGCATGCGCGTCACGGACTCCGAGACCATGGAGGTCGTCGAGTGGGTGCTGGCCGGAGAAGTCCAGCAGGACATCGTGGGCCTCATCAACCAGGCTGGTGGCAAGGCGGTGGGATTGACCGGCCGCGACGGCGGCCTGATCCGTGCGCAGAAGCTCAAGATGGCCGACCGGAACGATCCCAACCTGCACCATGACGTGGGCCAGGTCGGCGACATCGTCTCGATCGACCCGAGCGTGGTCAAGGCGCTGCAGGACGACGCCTTCATCCCGGTCGTGAGCCCGATCGGCTTCGGCGAGGCGAACGAGAGCTACAACATCAACGCCGACGTCGTTGCTGGCAAGCTGGCCACGGTGCTCAAGGCCGAGAAGCTGATGATGCTCACCAACACACCCGGCGTGCTCGACAAGAACGGCAATCTCCTGACCGACCTGAGCGCGCGCGAGATCGACGAGCTCTTCGCCGACGGCACGATCTCCGGCGGCATGCTGCCGAAGATCGAGGGTGCGCTCGACGCGGCCAAGAGCGGCGTCAATGCGGTCCACATCATCGACGGCCGCGTGCCGCACGCGATGCTCCTGGAGATCCTGACCGAGCAGGCGTTCGGCACGATGATTCGGGCGAGGTAGGCTTGCCCCCAAGCTGCCGCCCCCTACCGGGGGCTGGCGGCCACACGAAGTGGGCAGGCCTGGGGTTAGCTTTGATACCCGTTCGGGTTGGCTTGCTGCCAGCGCCAGCTATCGGCGCACATCTGGTCCAGGCCGCGATGGGCGCGCCAGCCCAGAACGCTCTGGGCCAGTGACGGGTCGGCCCAGTAAGCCGGAACATCGCCGGGCCGACGGGGCCCGATTTCGTAGTTCAGTGGCCGGCCGCTCGCGCGCTCGAAGGCCTTCACCACATCGAGCACCGACGCGCCCTCGCCGGTGCCGAGGTTGACCTTGAGCAGTCCCGGCTGCTTTTCCGCATGCCGCAGTGCGGCCACATGGCCCTCGGCGAGGTCCATCACGTGCACGTAGTCGCGCACCCCTGTGCCATCGGCGGTGGGGTAGTCGCCGCCGTGCACCGCAAGCTTTTCCCGCAATCCGACGGCGACCTGGCACACGAACGGCATCAGGTTGTTGGGCTTGCCCTGCGGGTGCTCGCCGATCAGGCCGCTTTCGTGGGCGCCGACCGGATTGAAGTAGCGCAGCAGCGCGACGCTCCAGTCAGGGTGGGCGTGCTGCAGGTCGGACAGGGCCTGTTCGACCATCAGCTTCGACCACCCGTACGGATTGGCCGGGCGCAGCGCCGCGTTCTCAGGGATCGGCGAACGCTCGGGGTCGCCGTAGACCGTCGCTGACGAAGAGAAGATCAGCGTGCGCACACTGGCGGCCTGCATCGCGGCCGCCAGTACCAGGGTGCCGTTGACGTTGTTGTCGTAGTAGGTGACCGGGTCTGCCACGGAGTCGCCCACCGCTTTCAGCCCCGCGAAGTGGATGACGCCGCCAATGCGCAGGTCGCGGAACAACCTGTCGAGCAGGGCACGGTCGCGGACGTCGCCTTCGATGAATTGCGGCCTCTTGCCCGTGATCTGTTCGAGTCGGTCGAGCACCCGCACATCGCTGTTGACGAGGTTGTCCAGGATCGCCGGCGTGTAGCCCGCCTGCGCCAGGGCCACGCAGGTATGGCTGCCGATGAAGCCGGCGCCGCCGGTGACAAGAATGGTTGCGCTCATCGAATTCGATCCTGGTCGATTGAAAGGATGTGTCGATTCTGCGCGACAAGCAGGGCTTGTCCGGTTGGCAGCCGCTAACAGCCGTGTGCGAGAATCATTTTTTTACATTTTGCGCGTGCCCATGCAGAACGACGAGCCCAGCGCCGTTGGCGCCCCCAGCAGTTCAGATCCGGTGGCCGCACCGATGAGAAAGCGGCCCAAGCCGGGAGAACGGCGCGTGCAGATTCTCCAGGCCTTGGCGTCCATGCTCGAGCAGCCCGGCGCCGAACGCGTGACCACCGCGGCGCTGGCCGCGCGACTCGAAGTAAGTGAGGCCGCGCTCTACCGGCACTTCGCCAGCAAGGCGCAGATGTTCGAGGGGCTAATCGACTTCATCGAGCAGAGCGTGTTCACCCTCGTCAACCAGATCGTCGAGCGCGAGGGTGCGGGCCGCGACCAGGCTGCCCGCATCGTTGCGATGGTGGTGCAGTTCGCCGAGAAGAACCCGGGCATGACCCGCGTGATGGTCGGCGATGCGCTGGTGTTCGAGAACGAGCGGCTGCAGAACCGAATGAACCAGTTCTTCGACAAAATCGAGGCCACGCTGCGCCAGGTGCTGCGCGACGCGGCCGCTGGCGATGGTGCTGCGGCGCCGACGATCGATGCGCAGATCCGCGCTTCCGCACTCGTTGCTTTCATAGTCGGACGACTCCAACGATTTGCTCGGTCTGGATTCCGACGAGCGCCATCCGAACATCTGGATGCGGTTGTCGCCCTAATGCTTTGATGCGAAGACCCTTGAGGTAATACAGGCTTGTCTGTGTGCAATTAGCCGCCCCGTAGCGCTAGCACAGCGCGGTGTCCCTCTTGCCTGCCCCTGCCAAAGTCGAGATATTGCCGGCGGGCAGGGCAGGGCAGGGCAGGGCAGGGTGGGGTGCGGTGGCCGAAAGACAAAAGCCACCTTTCTCGAAATGAGGCAAATGCCGTCCCATTTTTTAGCGAAAACTCCGGTGATGGCATCGGCTTGCTCAGTTGGTTGCTCTCTTTGATGGCTTTGGCGGAGAGAGACTAGCGCTGCAGTACCGCACTCATTCTGGCCCATTCCCGCTGGGCATAAACCTCAATCCGGGTATTGAGGAGTGGCGCGAACTTTATCTGCAGGTTGGTGTCCGCGAAGATACTCAGCTTGCGAGCATTCAAACAATCTTCGGTCATCGCCCCTCTCCAGGGTCGAAACCATCGACGCGAAGAACCGGGCGCCATCAATTTTTCCGGTCTTGATTTTCTCAAGAATGATTGAGCCGATCAGATATTTTCGTCTACTCTCGTCTCGGCGTGTGCGTTCCAGTTTTACTAACTCTTCACGCTTGGCGACTTGGATGAGCTGATCTCGTTTTTGCTCGAGTTGTTTCAACTTCAGCTGTAGCTGGGCGATTCTCTCGTTCACTGCTGTCACCGGATCTCCTTTGCTCGTGATCTGAAGTGTAGGGAGGGAGCCCCTGCAGTGGTGTTTTTTTTTTGCGGCGAGGGGAGAGGCAAGCACACGCCAAGTCGGTGAAGGGCGCACTTATGCAAACTTTGAAAACTTTTTCTCGCGAATCCGTGCTGGCGGCTAGGATGCAGTGACGACATCTGAAAATTGCTTGGACAAGAGTTCGCCATGTATCATTTCTCCGTAAAGTGCCTCTCGCGGTCGCGGGGCCGTCGTGCGACGGCAGCCGCCGCGTACCGTGCCGCTCAAAAGATCGTCGACCGCCGCACGGGCGTCATTTTCGATTTCTCTCGAAAGAGCGGAGTCGTACATGCAGAAATATTGGTTCCGCCCGGCGCGCCGAGCTGGGCCAAGGATCGCGAACTGTTATGGAATGCAGTCGAGCAAAAGGAAACACGAGTGAATTCGACGGTAGCGCGTGAGTTTGAGGTAGCAATCCCGGCAGAGCTGGATGAATATCAGCGTCGAGCCTTCGCGGTTGATTTCGCCCGGGAGATCGTGGCGCGTCATCGTTGCGCGGTGGATCTATGCCTTCATGAGCCTAGCCGTCGAGGACACCGGAAAAATTATCATGCCCATATTCTTTGCACTACCCGCCGCCTGGAACGAGAGGGCTTTACCGAGAAGACTAGGGAGCTTGATGTAGTCAAGAGCGGCGAGGTAGCGTGGTGGCGTCAGCGATTTGCCGAGATTCAAAACGAACACTTGCGCCGAGCAGGACACACCAAGCGTGTCGATCATCGTACTCTTCGTGCGCAAGGAATTTTGCGGGCTCCCACAGTTCATTTGGGTTCCGCCGCCACAAACTTTGAGCGTCGCACCAATCTCCCGTCTCGACGAAGGCTGGAATTGGATCAGAAGATTGAATGGGAGAATAGCCGACTAGAGTCGATCTCGAAGAAGCCAGTGCCGCTGGATTTGGATGATGAAATAGTATGTGGAAAAAGAGATTTGGAAAAAATCCAGGAGGCGTGCGAGCGAAATCTTATTGAGCTTCCTCTCGAGATCGAATCACGCGAATGTCAAACCTCGAGCCTCGAGCAAGCCCCTGAGGTGTTAAGACTTGCGCAGGACCCGCCGGATTCGTCGCTAGAAGATGAATTTGATGACGATGCACGCGCAGACGTCCCGAGATTCTGAACCTCACTTCAAGCGCTTGGAGCGGAGGCGAATAATGCCGAGCGATTCAGAAATCCGTCAGTCCGTTGCGGCGCCAGCGTCGAAGTACAGGTTACTGGCTTAGCAATGCGGCGGGGGATCAGATCATCGATTTCGCCTGGTTCAGGACGAAGTCGCAGGCCTTCTTGGTGAGTTCGGCCTTGAGGCCGCCGCCGGTCAGGTCCATCTTCTTGCCGTCGCTGTTCGTCAGGATGCCCTTCGATCCATCGACGTAGCCGGTGTCCTTGGCCGGTTGGCCGCCGGGGATCTTGCTCATGAGCTGATCCTTGACCGACGAGGCGTTCGCGCCGCTGAGGTAGTTGTTCTTCAGGCAGTACTCCAGCACGCCCGCGGCGTTGCCAAGGCTGCCCGAGGCCATCGATCCGGTGCCCGAACCCGCGCCTCCGGCGAGGCCCTTGAGAGCGTCCAGACCCTGCGCGTGCGCGCAGCCGAGGGCGCCGACAAAGACGAGTGCCAAACCGTGTCGGATGAAGTGATTCATACGCGCCTCCTTGAATTGAAAAGCTCGCGAAGACTAGCGCAAGCCCAAGGCGGGACCGAGACGACATTGCAACAGTTCGTGGGCAGAATGAGGAAATCCCAACGCGAGCGCCTGTTGACGCATGAAGACTCCGGCAATGCCAACGCTGCCTACGGGCCGACGACTCGTCCTCTGGCTCGCGTTGATCGCTGCGCTCGCCGTGGCGATCTGGTTCGTCGTCCGCTACGTGAGCCCGCTGCCGCCGCGCATGATCGTGATGAGCACCGGCGCCACCGACGGCGCCTATCACCGCTTCGGCCTGCGCTATCAGGAGCTCCTGAAGGCCGAGGGCATCCGGCTCGAACTGAAGCCCTCGAGCGGCGGTGTCGAGAACCTGCAGCGGCTCAATGACGGCACGGTCGAGGTGGCGTTCGTGCAGGGCGGCACGGGCGTCCTCGCGCTCGACCCCGACGCGTCGGCGGACTCGACGCCGCTGCGCTCGCTGGCGACGGTGGCCTTCGAGCCGGTCTGGATCTTCACGCGCACCCTCGACGTGTCGAAGGGGCTCGAAGCGCTCGCCGGCAAGCGAATCGCGGTCGGCGTGGCGGGCAGCGGCAACTATCAGGTCGCTCACCAGTTGCTGGCCGTCTATGGCATCACCGTGCCCGACGGACAACAAGGTGCGGTCGATGGCACGGCCTTCGTGAACTCTGGCGGCCTTGCCGCCGCGGAGCAACTGGCAAAGGGCGAGGTCGACGCGGTGATCATCATCGCGGCGCCGCAGGCTCCGGCAGTACAGAAGCTACTTGCCGATCCGGCCGTGCGGCTGGCGTCGCTCGACCACGTCGAGGGTCTGGCGCGCCGCTATCCGTACTTCCGGCCGGTCAGCCTGAAGCGGGGCTCCGTCAATCCGAAGCTCGACTTGCCCGCACAGGACGTCAGCCTGCTGGCGACGACGGCCAACCTCGTCGTGCGCGATGAACTGCATCCGGCACTGACCTATCTGCTGCTCGAAGCCGCGCGGCAGGTGCACCGGCAGCCCAGCCTGATCAACCGGCCGGACGACTTCCCGAGCGCGCAGGGGACGGACTTCCCCTTGTCGGACCAGGCCGACCGGTACTTCAAGCATGGCCGGCCCTTCCTCCAGAACTACCTGCCGTTCTGGGCCGCCAACTACGTGCAGCGGCTGCTTCTCCTGCTGGTGCCCTTGGTGGCGATCCTCGTGCCGCTGGGGCGCGTGCTGCCTGGGCTCATCGGATGGCGACGGCGCAGCCGGCTGTACCGGCGCTATGGCGAGCTGAAGTTCCTGGAGCAGGATCTCGCGTCGCGCAAGCTCGACGCCGCGGAGCGCGGCGAAGCGTTGTCACGGCTCGACCACATCGAGGAAGAGATTATCGAGACCAAGTTCCCCCTGGATTTCTCGGACCGGGTCTACACGTTGCGCCAGCACGTGGACTACGTCCGCGCGCAGTTGAACCGGCAGATGGAAGCTGCCGGCGATCGCCGCGATGCCCGGTGAGCGCACATGAAAAAAGCCGGAGCCGCATCGCTGCGGTCCCGGCTTTTCATTGCCCCGATGCGGATTACAGGGCGGCCTGGCGGGTGAACGAAACCTTCGGCTTCAGGTAAGCCGCAGGCACTTGGTCGCGGTAGAAGGCGCGGCGGTCCAGGCTTTGCAGCGGGTTGTGGGCAGCCGCGACAGCCTGTTCTTGCACAACGGCGCGATTGGTGGTCGATGCGACGGTTTCGACGCCTGCGTCAGCGGCATCGCCGTACGCATTGCCGGCGCGGGCGGCAGCCACGGCCCCGCTCTGAACTTCGGCGCGGCTGTTGGCGGTGGTCAGGGGATGCACGCCGTCGTACGTTTCGGCGTTGGCACCAGCGACGGCCAAGAGGGAGAGAGCAGCCGCTGCGAGGATCTTCGAGGTCTTCATGTCAGGTTTTCCTTCAATGCGTTTGGACGATTCCGAACCGGTCGCGGGGTGTGTTGCCATCCTTCGGGATGGCCACAGCGCTCAGTGCCTGTTCGCCCAGATCAGCGTGTTGGCTGATCCGTGGGATGAAGTTTGCGCGATTTTTCTAAGTAAAAACCCTCAGAAAAGGAAGCGCGGCGTCACCGAATTGGAAACAATCGACCGGCGTGCCGGCGGTGCCGCCGGGCGCCGAAACGCATCGGAAACCCGTCAATCGACGGTGACGCCGACCTTCTTTGCGGCTTCGGCGATCTCGCCCCAGGTCGCATCGTCGAGCCAGATGCCACCCTGCTCGCGAGCCGCGCGGGCACGGCGTTCGGGCTCGCCTGCAATCTGCACCGCGTCGAACCCGGCGCCCGGCGGGCTCTGCCGCAGCCACTCGATGAAGGCCCGTGCCTCTTGCTCGAAGGCGGCCTTTGTTCCCAGCTTCGCGGGATCGATGAGGACAGCGAGCATTCCGTTGAGCACCGTGCGCGCCGTGTCGGCCGGCCGATGCCATGTGCCGCCACCCGTCAGCGCGCCGCCCAGCAGTTCGCAAGCCACCGCCATGCCATAGCCCTTGTGCTCGCCGAAGGTCAGGAGCGCACCGAAAAGCCCGTTGCTCTGCGGCACCACGACCACGCCCGGATCGTTCGTCGGCGCGCCGTGCTCGTCGATCAGGTAGCCGGGGGGCACGCGTTCGCCCTTGTTGTGCGCGACGCGCATCTTGCCCTGCGCCACGCGGCTGGTCGCGAAGTCGAGGATGAAGGGCTCTGCACCCGCCAGCGGCACGCCGATGCAGCAGGGGTTGGTGCCGAAGCGTCCGTCGCCGCCGCCCCACGGAGCGACCACCGGCCGCGACAGCACGTTGACGAAGTGCATCGACACCAGTCCTTGCGCTGTCGCCATTTCCGCGAAATGCCCGATGCGCCCCAGGTGATGCGATTCGGCCAGCGACACGATGCAACTCCCGTGCTGCTTCGCGCGCGCGATGCCCAGCTCCATCGCCTGCACGCCGACGATCTGCCCGTAACCGTGCTGTCCGTCGATTGCAAGCATTGCGCCCGCATCGAGCTTGACCTTGATGGCGGCGTTCGGCTTGAGTCCGCCCTCGGCCACTGCATCGACATAGCGCGGCACCATGCCGACCCCGTGCGAATCGTGCCCGCTCAGATTGGCCAGCACGAGGTTGGATGCGACTTGTTCGGCCTCGGCCGGGGAACTCCCGGCGGCCTGGATGATGGCTGCGACCTGCTTTCGCAGGGTGGATGCCTGGATCGTTCTGGACATGGGGTCTCTTTCTTACATGACTGCGCCGACTTGCCACGGCACGAATTCGTTCTGGCCATAGCCGTGCTTCTCGCTCTTCGAGGCCTCGCCGGACGCTGTGGCCAGCACCAGATCGAAGATGCGCTGCCCCATATCCTGGATCGACACCGTGCCTTCGACGATCTCGCCGCAGTTGATGTCCATGTCCTCTTCCTGGCGCTGCCAGAGTGCCGAGTTGGTCGCGAGCTTGAGTGAAGGCGAAGGCGCGCAGCCGTAGGCGGAGCCGCGTCCGGTGGTGAAGCAGATCATGTTTGCGCCGCCTGCCACCTGCCCGGTGGCGCTGACCGGGTCGTAGCCGGGCGTGTCCATGTAGACGAAGCCGTGCGCGGTGACGGGCTCGGCGTACTCGTACACCGCTTCGAGGTTGCTGGTGCCGCCCTTGGCGACCGCGCCGAGCGACTTCTCGAGGATGGTCGTGAGCCCGCCGGCCTTGTTGCCGGGCGACGGGTTGTTGTTCATCTCGCCCTCGTTGATGGCGGTGTAGTGCTCCCACCAGCGGATGCGCTCGACCAGCTTTTCGCCGACCTCGCGGCGCACCGCGCGGCGCGTGAGCAGGTGCTCGGCGCCGTACACCTCCGGCGTTTCGGAAAGGATCGCGGTGCCGCCGTGCGCCACCAGAAGATCCACAGCCGCACCGAGGGCAGGATTGGCGCTGATGCCCGAATAGCCGTCCGATCCGCCGCACTGCAGCCCGATCGTGATGTGCGAGGCGCTGCAGGGCTCGCGCTTCACTGCATTGGCGCGCGGCAGCATCTCGTTGATCAGCGCGATGCCTTTCTCGACCGTCTTTCGGGTGCCGCCTGTGTCCTGGATGTTGAAGACGCGCAGGTTCTCGCCTTCCTTGAGATTGCCGGTCGCGAGCCATGCGTTGATCTGGTTCGCCTCGCAGCCCAGCCCGACGACGAGCACCGCCGCGAAGTTCGGGTGCGTTGCGTAGCCGGTGAGCGTGCGTTCGAGGATCTGCATGCCGAGCCCGCCGGTGTCCATGCCGCAGCCGGTGCCGTGCGTGAGGGCCACCACGCCATCGACGTTCGAAAAGGACGAGAGCGCCGCCGGATTGATCTTGCGCGAGAAGTGGTCCGCGATCGCGCGGGCTGCCGTGGCGGAACAGTTGACGCTGGTCAGCACACCGATGTAGTTGCGCGTCGCCACGCGTCCGTCCGCGCGGCGGATACCCATGAAGCTTGCTTCGCGGCGCGCGGGCGGCGTCTTGACGTCGGCGCCGAAGGCATAGTCGCGATCGAAGTGGCCCTTGTCCGGCCCCATGTCGAGGTTATGCGTGTGCACGTGCTCGCCCGGCGCGATCGGCCGGCTCGCGAAGCCGATGATCTGGTTGTAGCGCCGCACCGGCTCGCCCTGCGCAATTGCACGCACCGCGATCTTGTGGCCCGGCGGGATCAGCCCGCGCGCGGTCACGCCTTCGACGGGCGTGCCACCGAGCAACTGGCCGCGCGCGATCACGACGTCGTCGGCGGGATGGAGACGGATAAAGGGGTTCATGGTGTTTGTCCTTTTGTCATTCCGCTGCGCTGCGCACATTGCAGCCGAAGTGAGCAAGCAACGGGGGTGGTCATTTGGCCTTTCGCCAGCTCGCGCTGAATCGCTGGTGCGACTTGTCCATGTGCTCGTGCATGGCGCGGCGCGCGGCGTCGGCATCGCGGGCTGCGATGGCGTCGCGGATCGCTTCGTGCTCGGCGATCGCGCTGCGCCACGACTTGACGGTTTCGAAGTAGCCGCCGAGCCGAGTGAAGATCGGCCCCTTGCGCGAGTCCCAGAAGGCTTGCACCGTCTCCGAGAGCACCACGTTGCCGCAGGCATCGACGATCGCGAGGTGAAAAGCCCGGTCGCCTTCGAGCGGCATGACGCTGCGGTCGGCCATGTCGCGCATGGCGTCGATCGCGCGCGTCATCGCGTCGACGTCCTTTCGCTTGCCGAGCGTCGCCGCGAGCGCCGCCGTCTCGCCCTCGACCACCCGGCGCGCGCGAATGAGTTCGAGCGGGCCCCATTCCGCGGCGGCGACAGGCTCGGCGGCGCGATGCGAACGGTCGAGCACGTAGACGCCCGAGCCCGTCCGGACTTCGACCCAGCCCTCCACCTCCAGCGCGATGAGCGCTTCGCGCACCGAGGGCCGGCTCACACCGAGCTGGTGGGAGAGATCACGCTCGGCCGGCAGACGGTCGCCGATCGCGAACTCGCCGCTCGCGATCAGGGTGCGCAGCTGGTCGGCGATCTGCCGGTAGAGGCGACGGGGCTCGACGGTCTGGAGAGGCACGGCGGGGGCGTGGATTTCTGGCTTTAGGGTTGTCCCTGAATTGGACAAGTGGTCAGGCCAATTCAGAATACGGAGCGGACCGTGCGGCAGCCATCGGGCGAAACCCTGAACAAGTCAGCCGCTGCGACAGCAGGCCATTCGACAAGCTTCAACGAGGACACTCCATGAGACTCCAGGGCAAGACCGCGCTCGTGACCGCGGCCGGGCAGGGCATAGGCCATGCAAGCGCGCTCGCACTCGCGGCGGAAGGTGCGCAGGTCTGGGCGACCGACGTGAACGAGAAACTGCTCGAGCGCCATGTGGGCATTGCCAACATCCACGTCGCGAGGCTCGATGTGCTCGACAAGGATGCGATCAATGCGTTCGTCAAGGGCATTCCCGCGCTCGACGTGCTCTTCAACTGCGCGGGCGTGGTGCACAACGGCGCGGCGCTGCAGGCGAGTGACGAGGACCTCGACTTCGCCTTTCACCTCAACGTGCGCGCGCAGTTCCGCATGATCAGGGCGGTGCTGCCCGGCATGCTCGCGAAGGGGCAGGGCAGCATCATCAACATGGCCAGCGTGTGTTCGAGCATCAAGGGCTTGCCCAACCGCTGCGTCTACGGGACCACCAAGGCGGCCGTGATCGGCCTGACCAAGAGCATCGCGGCGGACTACGTGGCGCAGGGCATCCGCTGCAATGCGGTGTGCCCGGGCACCGTCGACACGCCATCGCTCACCGACCGCATCAACGCCAATGCCGATCCGGTGGAAGCGCGCAAGGCATTCATTGCCAGGCAGCCGATGGGCCGCCTGGCGCGGGCGGAGGAAATCGCGCCGCTGGTCGTCTTCCTCGCGAGCGACGAATCGCAGTTCGTCACCGGGCAGGCCTATTCGGTCGACGGCGGCATCACGATATGAACCAGCTGGACTTCTCCGGCCGGCACGCCGTCATCACCGGTGGTGCGACCGGCCTCGGCTACGGCATCGCGCAGCGCCTGCTTGCTTCCGGCGGCAGCGTGACCATCTGGGACCGCAACGGCGAAGCTGCCACCAAAGCGGCCTGGTCGCTCGGCGCCAAGGCCTTCGCGCTCCCGGTCGACGTGACCCAGCAGCCTTCTGTCGCGGAGGCGGTCGCGGCCACGCTGGCGCAGGCAGGGCGCATCGACGCGCTGGTCAACAGCGCGGGCATCACCGGGCCGAACACGCGGCTGTGGGACTATCCGGTCGACGCCTGGCGGGAGGTGATGGACGTGAATCTGAACGGCCCCTTCATCTGCTGCCGGGAGGTCGTCGGCCAGATGCGCTCGCAAGGCTACGGTCGCATCGTCAACATCGCCTCGGTCGCGGGCAAGGACGGCAATCCCAACGCCAGCGCCTACAGCGCCAGCAAGGCCGGCCTGATCGCACTCACCAAGTCGCTCGGCAAGGAGCTCGCCGACACGGGGGTGCGCGTCAATTGCGTGACGCCGGCCGCGGTGAAGACCGCCATCTTCGACCAGATGTCGCCGGACCACATCGCCTTCATGTTGTCGAAAATCCCGATGGGCCGCTTTGGCAAGATCGAGGAGATCGCGGCCATGGTCGCGTGGCTTTGTACCGAGGAGTGTTCCTTCTCGACCGGCGCAGTGTTCGATCTCTCCGGCGGCCGCTCCACTTACTGACACCGATTTCAAGCACTACGAAAGGACAGACTGATGAAACTCGTTCGCTATGGCAACCCGGGCAAGGAGAAGCCAGGCCTCATCGATGGCGAAGGCAAGCTGCGCGACCTGAGCGCGGTGGTCAAGGACATCGGACCCGAGCAGCTCGGCGATGCCGCGCTTGCCAAGCTGCGCAAGGTGAAGGTCGACAAGCTCCCGCTCGTCAAGGGCAAGCCGCGCTACGGCAGCCCGGTCGCGAACGTCGGCAAGTTCATTGCCATCGGTCTCAACTATGCGGACCACGCGGCGGAATCGGGCATGCCCATTCCGAAGGAGCCGGTGGTGTTCACCAAGGCCAACAGCTGCATCCAGGGGCCGAACGACCCCGTGATGCTGCCGAAAGGCTCGGTCAAGGGCGACTGGGAGGTCGAGCTCGGCGTGGTGATCGGCACCCGCGCGCGCTACGTCTCGCAGAAGGACGCGCTCAACCACGTGGCGGGCTACTGCATCATCAATGACGTGAGCGAGCGCGAGTGGCAGCTCGAGCACGGCCTCACCTGGGACAAGGGCAAGGGCTTCGACACCTTCGGCCCCATCGGCCCCTGGCTGGTCACGCGCGACGAGGTGCCCAACCCGCAGAAGCTCGCGATGTGGCTCGATGTCAACGGCCAGCGCATGCAGACCGGCAACACCCGGACCATGATCTTCAACGTGGCAAAGCTCGTGAGCTACGTGAGCCAGCTCAACACGCTGGAGCCCGGCGATGTCATCACCACCGGCACGCCGCCCGGCGTCGGCATGGGCATGAAGCCGCCGGTCTTCCTGAAGAAGGGCGACGTGATGACGCTCGGCATCGAAGGCCTGGGCGAGCAGCGGCAGGAAGTGATTCCGTTCAAGCTCTGAAATGTGGCCGTGGCCGAATCAGGCCGCGGCCACGGAAGACTCTTGCTCTAGACAGTCGTCAAGTTGCCCGATGCGAGCGGGTAACGCATCGTGTCGCTCTGCGTGCCGCGTCTTGTGCGCGCTTTCCTGGGTTGCAGGAAGCTGCGCAGCTTGGTGAATCGCGATGCTTCCGCTTGCCCGCGAGTGCGTGATGAGCCCGCGTCTCCTTCGTGTGGCAGCGAATTTCGAGCGCGGCGTCGGTTTCACGACTCTGGAGGATTCGGATCGCTCGGTGGTCCGACATCATCGTTCCAGATTCGCCCGCCGCGCTGCACGTCTGGGCAAGGGGGCCATCGGGTGCGTCGTTCCGCAGCGCAAAGGCGCTCCGCGACGTGTAGCCCAGGGAGCGAACGCGATCAACATCTCCTCGCTGCAGTGGAGCGCTTAGACGTTAGCGCCATGCGGCGACTGGCGCATGTTCGCGAGTCCACTGGACGGCGCACCGGCATAGAACTCATGATTGCCAGGCGCGAAGATCACTGGCTTGATCTCGCCGAAGTTCGCCGCCCGACGGATCCAGTGGATCGCTTTGGTCGCCGGTACCGCAATATCGCCAGCCAGGACGGCCACATCGAACTCGACATCGGGAACTGGAGGAACCGAACTCCAGATGCAGGTCCGAAAGGATCAGCAGTTGATGGATCAGATCTCCACTACCAAACCGGGGTCGAACTGCGCGTTCTCGAAGTCCCCATGCCAGTTCATGTAGCCGCGCGGATTGCTCACGACGCGGCAGTTGCCGACCCGATAGTCAAAGCTGTCGTGGGTGTGTCCATGAACCCAAAGTACGGGCACCTCGAAAAACCCGGGCAGCATCTCGTTGACGAATCCTCCGGAAGACCAATCCTTAGCGTAGCGGGGCGCGAGCGAGTTCCGATGCGGGGCGTGATGGGTCACGACCACCGTAGGGCCAGCAAAGGGCTCGGCAAGTTTTTTGCGCAACCAGGAACGCTGCCGCCTGTGGATCAGCAGCGTGTCCATGGGGGTGAGCCGCCGCGTGCCACGGGAGTTCGAGGTCTTGGGAGCCTCAACCCGAATGGAGGAATAGTCGGCGAGATAGCGCCCGCTCTCGGTCATGGCGCGGTGCCGATCTGACAGTTTGCGCACAGGCTGACCAGGAAATCCTTCACTGTCTATCCGAAGGCCAAAGTCGGTCCACAGGGTGCAACCGAGGAAGCGCACCCCATCGATCACGGCTTCGTCGCAATCAAGAAAGTGCACCTGGTGCTCCTGGGCCTGGCAACGCATCTCGGCCAGTTCCTGTTCCATCACCGATTCGTAGTACTCGTGGTTGCCGGCAACCTGAACGATCGGCGAGCTTCCAACGCGCGCGGGATCGCGCAGCCAGCGCGCCACGAAGCGGCCGGGCGCGACGATGTCGCCCGCCAGAACGGCGACGTCGTAGTCAATGTCCTTGCGCGACTCGAAAGTTTCGAATTCGGCATGGAGGTCAGAGAGGATCAGCAACTTCATATCTCAGAAATCGCTGTCGGAGTCATTGCGATCGCTAGACCAATTCAGGGGCTGGCGAAACTTCTCGAGCACGTCCGGCGGCAATCGGAGCCAAGCCTCCAAAGGCAGGTTCTGCTCGAACAGGCTCAAGAGCTCGCCGGGTTGGGGAAAGTTCGCCAATGCCGATCTGGCGAGTTGCTGAAGATGCTCCGGCAGGCGTGTCCCGAAAAGCGCATGGTGGTCGTAGGGTCTGAAGCCGATTGCGGCAAGCAACTCGCCCGCTTCGAGCAACGCGCGATACCGATCCTCGGGTGTTGTCCTTCGCGGGTATTGAAGCGCCAAGGCGCGGATCTTCTGGCGATCCTCGTCAGTGAGTAGCGTCGGTGGGTCTTGTGGGATTGCGGTCATTTCACGGATCCTCCCATTGCATTCGTGAATCCATCCTTGCGATCGCCCGGTAGCTCGACGACCAAACCCGGATCGAAGGCCGTGTTCTCCATGGCACCATCCCATCGCACGTAGCCGCGCGGGTTCGTGACAACCCTGCAGGAGCCGACGCGGTAGTCGAAGTTCTGATGAATGTGCCCATGAACCCAGAGGGTGGGCACCTCGAACAGGTCCGCCGGGAGTTCGCTCACGCGGGATCGGAATACCCAGTCTCTCGCGTGCCGATCCGCGAGCGAGCCGCGGTGTGGCGCATGGTGCGTGACGACGACGGTTGGCCCGGCGAACTTTTCCGCGAGCGCCTTCCGCAGCCACTCACGCTGTGTGAGGTGGATCTGCCGGGTGTCGGCCGCATGGAGTCGGCGTCCTTGCCTGCTGCGCCAAGTCTCGGGTTCGGCCGAGTCGTCGGGTGTGCGAATCAGCGTGTAGTCGTTGAGCGAGTTCGATGCGAGGCGCAAGGTTCGCTCGAGATCCATCGCGGCACGACCCTCGACTGTCCCGATGGCAAGCTCGAAGTCCGTCCAGAGCGTTGCGCCAAGGAAGCGCACGCCATTGATCACGACTTGGTCGCCGTCGAGAAGGTGCACGCCGTTCGCGGAGGCCGCCGCGCGCATTTCTGTCAGTCCCTGGTCCATTCGGGTGTCGTAGAGCTCATGGTTGCCGGGAACGTAGACCACAGGCTTGCCGCCAAAGCGCGTGCGCTCCCCCGCCCAGCGCACGGCCTTAGCCCCGGGCGAATGGATGTCCCCAGCCAGGATCGCGACATCAAAGTCCAAGCCCTTCGGCAGCTCGAACGGCGCGAACTCCAAATGCAGGTCGGAGAGGATCAGCAGTCTCATCGTGCTGGCTCTCTCAACCGTGCCGCGGCCCAGACGGCCCCCTCCAAGCCGAAAGGATCTTCGGCAAACATTGCAACACGATGCTCGGCGCAGAGTGACGCCCATGGTCCCTGGTCGTTGTTGATCTCCGATGCCGCGCCGCAGACGATGCACACGGACCTCAGCTCCACTTCAGTTTGGAGGATCAGTTCGTGAATGGTCACGGCCACCGGGTCGAAGTTCACTCTAGAGGCACACTCCTCGCGGCGCACTTCGGCTGTCCTGTGGATATTGATGGCGGACTTCGCCGGGTTTCCATCCAATACGCAAGGCTGGGCGAACCAAACTTCTCTCTGATCCTGGTCCAGTGGAAGCCTCGTTTGTCTGCGCCCAGGACAGCATCGATTTGTTCGCATGCCGTCGCAAAGCGCGGGGTCCAGCCTCGAAAGAACACATAGGCCCTTCGCCGATCCTCGCCCCCAAGCGGGAACGTGTAGGGGAACCGCGCCTGCAAAGGACCTGCCGGCGTTTCGACTGTGTCCATCTCAACTCCTGACCACAAAGACCGAGATCTCGTCGCCGTCACCGCCGCAGCCCTTCGGCTTTGGAGAGGTCGCCGCACCCGCTACCGCCGGCACGTCGAAGTCAGAGTCCTCGAAGTGACGTCGCCCCTCGTAGGCGGCAGCACCCAAGGCCCGCTCGCAGGCCATGCGGATTTGTCGCGGCGTCAGCCACGCGAGTCGGCAGATCTGCAGATCCGTTGGGCGCGCGAATTCGACGCGCACGCTTTCAACCGGCACCAGGTGCTCGAGGGTCGCCTGAAAGATGCTGTGCGCCAAGGCTAGGCGCCCATCGATATCCGGCTCCTCGATGAAGAATTCGAGGAAGCGAGACCGCACCGGCGCGCTGATGCGCCGCGCATCGTTGGCGGTCGCCACGTAGATCACATGGCTCGCGTCGAACTCGAAGTCGACACTCATGTCCTTCACCTTCGAGGCCGTGACGGGCTCGAGCAGGGTGAGCAGCGCATCAACCGGGCGGTAGTTGTTGCCGCCCTGCTCGCCTTTGTCGATCTCATCGAGCAACACGACCGGATTGGCCTTCGTGCCGAGAACGATCAGTTCCCACAGGGCCCCGACGGCCGTGTTTCCCCAATGCCGCTCCGAGCCGCGCAGGCCGGAGTTCGACTGCGGGTTGTCGAAGGCCTGGCGATGAATCGTCGTCTGCAGCGTCTGGGCCAGCCGGTGGGTGAAATGGGTCTTGCCGACCCCCGGGGCACCGAGCAAGAGCAAGGGCGGAAGGACTGGTGGTCGCCCCGTCAGGTCAGCGAGCGCGAACGCACGCCTGACCGCGTCCACGACCGGCGCGAAGTTTGGCATGTCCAGGGCCAGTTGCTCGAGATGCTCGCGCCAAGCGATGGGCCTTGCGACCGCGCGCCACGGACCATCGGCCATGGCCTTGGCGAAATGCCTCAGGTCGCGCGCCACGACGTCCTTGTCACCGCTCGCCGGAGCGTTCTTCAGCGAATGGAAGCGCTCGCGCGCCGCTTCCCATTCGAACACCGCGACGGTTCCGGGTGGAGCGGGCGGCAACTCCTCGGGCACCGTCAGTGCTTGAGCGGCTTGGAACGGTGTCAGCGTTGAGCGGGCTGGTGTAGCGGGCGGCTTGGCGGCGTTCTCCGCCTTGATCCGTTCTTCCTCAGCCAGGCGCCTCGCCTTGTACGCAGCGTCGGCCGCGGTTCGTGCACGAATCGCTTCCTCGCAGGCCAGTCGTTCTCTCTCGAGGGCTTCGAGTTCCAGTTGCTCGACCAGCGTCGCTGGCACGAACAGATGAACGTCCCTTGGGAGATCTTCCGGACCGATCGCGTTTCGGTGGACGCCGTAACCTGGCGGGATCCTGTTGGGCTTCTTCTTGCTGACCATTCTGGGCTCCTGATGGAGCCGGATGAATCAGCTCCTTAAGACTGGGAAATGAAGTGAGGCATCGCTGGGTTCAACATCTGCATCGAATTGGGCTTCGAGGTGCGCGAGCCAATCGCTATGCGCGCGCCCACCCGCACGCCGGTCAGGCGCTCGATGGTGGTAGGGCAGTTCAGCATGGCGAGATCAAAAATGTCTTAGGAGTGCGAGCAATCTTAGGAGTTAGGCGAGGCGGAGCACAAGCGGCGTTGTCGCAAATCGCCCACAGCGCGCGGCCCGATTCAGAAGTGCTGGCTACAGCAAATCTGCGGAGCAACCTGCTGAAACGAAGAGAGCCAGCCGCTATTGCTGGCCCTCACAGATCGACGGCGGAAGTTCAGCGGCCCAGAAAGGCTGACACAATTAAAGGTCTTTCCGCTTTCTGACGGGGGAAAAGTCCTGCAAAATAGAACGATCGTTCGTTTTATTTCTTAACTGCTCGATGTCCCCACGCCCCGCCCCCGCCAAGACGGCCCGCGCGCCCCAGAAAGGGCAGCAGACCAAGGCCGTCATAATTGACGCGGCCCTGAATCTTGCCGCGCAGATCGGTCTCGAAGGGCTGTCGATCGGCGCGATCGCGGAGGTCACGCAGATGAGCAAGTCGGGCGTCTTCGCCCACTTCGGCTCGCGCGAGGAACTGCAGATCTCCGTGGTGCGCGAATATCACGCGCGCTTCGAGCAGGAAGTGTTCTATCCAGCACTCGATGCGCCGCGCGGGCTGCCCCGGCTGCGCGCCCTGTTCGCCAACTGGATGAAGCGCACCTCGGCCGAGATCGATTCCGGCTGCATCTACATCAGCGGTGCGGTCGAGTTCGACGACCGGCCCGGTCCGGTGCGCGATGCGCTGGCCGATTCCGTGAACACCTGGCTGGCCGCGATGTACCGCGCGGTCGTACAGGCCAAGGCCGAAGGCCATCTTCGCGAGGATGCCGACGAGAAGCAGATCGCCTTCGAGATCCACGCGCTCATCCTCGCCTTGCACTACGAGGCGCGCTTCCTGCGCTCGCCCGAATCATTGGCCCGGGCCAACGCCGGCTTCGACAACATCCTCGCGCGCTCCGCATCGGCGGACGCGCCCGGCGTCGTTGCCGAGCCGGCAGACCGTCGTCTGAAGACCGTTCGCTGAACGCGGCGGTCTGACCCGCTTTTCCCTCTTTTTCCAACTTTTCACTTTCACTTCCGGAGATCTCCACATGCCCGCCTACACCCCGCCTCTTCGCGACATGCAGTTTGTGATGCACGAGGTGCTGAACGTCACCGAAGAGCTCAAGGCCATTCCCCGGCATGCGGAAGTCGACGTCGACACCATCAACGCGGTGCTCGAAGAAGGCGGCAAGTTCGCCTCCGAAGTGACCTTCCCGCTCAACATCAGCGGTGACGAAGAGGGCTGCGTGCTCGACAAGACCACGCATGAAGTGAAGACGCCCAAGGGCTTCAAGGAAGCCTATGCGCAGTACGTCGAAGGTGGCTGGGCGGCGCTCTCGTGCGACCCCGCCTTCGGCGGTCAGGGCCTGCCGTTCGTCGTGAACCAGCAGTTCTACGAGATGCTGAACTCGGCCAACCAGGCCTGGACGATGTACCCCGGTCTTTCGCACGGCGCGTACGAAGCCCTCGCCGCACACGGCACCGACGAGCAGAAGAAGACCTACCTGCCCAAGCTCACGAGCGGCGAATGGACCGGCACGATGTGCCTGACCGAGCCTCATTGCGGCACCGACCTCGGCATGCTGCGCACCAAGGCCGAACCGCAGGCCGACGGCACCTACAAGCTGACCGGCAACAAGATCTTCATCTCGGCCGGCGAGCACGACATGACCGAGAACATCATCCACCTGGTGCTCGCCCGCCTGCCGGACGCGCCCAAGGGCAGCAAGGGCATCAGCCTGTTCGTGGTGCCGAAGTTCAACGTCAAGGCCGACGGTTCGATCGGCAGCCGCAACGGCATCTACTGTGGTGGCCTGGAGCACAAGATGGGTATCCACGGCAACGCCACCGCGCAGATGGTGCTCGAAGGGGCGGTCGGCACGCTGGTCGGCGAGCCCAACAAGGGCCTGGCCGCGATGTTCGTGATGATGAACGCCGCACGCCTGGGCGTCGGCAACCAGTCGCTGGGCCTGACCGAAGTGGCCTTCCAGAACGCGCTGGCCTATGCCAAGGACCGCATCCAGATGCGTTCGCTCTCTGGCGTCAAGGCCAAGGACAAGGAAGCCGATCCGATCATCGTGCACCCTGACGTGCGCAAGATGCTCATGACCGCCAAGGCCTACGCCGAAGGCGGCCGTGCGCTCGCATCGCTGTGCGCGCTGCTGCTGGACAAAGAGCACGGCCACCCCGATGAGAAGGTCCGCAAGGACAGCGGCGAACTCGTCGCGCTGCTCACGCCGATCGTGAAGGCCTTCATCACCGACAACGGCCACATCTCGACCAACGCCTGCATGCAGGTCTTCGGCGGCCACGGCTTCATCAAGGAATGGGGCATGGAGCAGTTCGTGCGCGACAACCGCATCAACATGATCTATGAAGGCACCAACACCATCCAGTCGCTCGACCTGCTGGGCCGCAAGGTGCTGGGCAACAACGGCGCGACGCTCAAGAAGTTCGGCAAGCTCGTGGGCAAGCTGGTGGAAGAAGAAGGCGTGAACGAGAAGATGAGCGAGTTCATCACCCCGATCGCGATCCTCGGCGACCAGCTCACCAAGTTCACGACCGAGATCGGCTTCAAGGGCTTCCAGAACCCCGATGAAGTCGGCGCCGCTGCTGTCGACTACCTGCGTGTCGCGGGCCACTTCGTGTTCGGCTACCTGTTCGCGCTGATGGCGCGTACCGCGCTGCGCCAGATCGCCGCCGGCAATGCCGACCCGTTCTACCAGGCCAAGCTGCAGACGGCGCGTTTCTACTTCGCGAAGCTGTTCCCCGAGACCGCGACGCTGATGCGCACCGCGCGCGCCGGCAGCGCACCGCTCATGAACACCGACGCCGCGCTGGCCTGAACGCCATGAAGTCCTTGCTCGCATCGATCTTCCTCGCTGCCGGCTGTGCGTCGGCGATGGCACAGATGAGCCCCCTGGGGCTTTGGCGCAGCGTCGACGACAAGACCGGCGAATCGAAGGCCGAGATCCGCATCGCCGAATTGGGCGGCGGCTTGCAGGGCCGCATCGAGAAGACGCTCCGCAAGGATGCGAAGCCGGATGCCGCCTGCGACGAGTGCACCGACGACCGCAAGGGCAAGCCGATGGTCGGCCTCGAGATCATCCGCGGCGGCAAGAAGGCCGAGGGCAAGGACGTCTGGGAAGGCGGAAAGATCCTCGACCCCGAAAACGGCAAGGAATACCGCGCAAGCTTCACACCCATCGACGGTGGCAAGAAGCTGGAAGTGCGCGGCTATCTGGGCCCGTTCTGGCGCACTCAAACCTGGAACCGCGCGCAGTGAGCGCGGCCACTCAATCAAGTAGCAACACACCATGTCCAGATTCCAAGTGAAAAAGGTCGCCGTGCTCGGCGCCGGCGTGATGGGCGCGCAGATCGCAGCGCATCTCGTCAACGTGCGCGTGCCGGTCGTGCTGTTCGACCTGCCGGCCAAGGACGGCCCGAAGAACGGCATCGTCAGCCGTGCCATCGACAACCTCAAGAAGCTCAAGCCCGCGCCGCTCGGCGACGTGGCCGATGCAGTGCTGATCGAGCAGGCCAACTACGAAGACGACCTCGCCAAGCTCGGCGAATGCGACCTGGTGATCGAGGCGATCGCCGAGCGCATGGACTGGAAGCTCGATCTCTACAAGAAGATCGCGCCGCACGTCGCCAAGCACGCGATCCTGGCCTCGAACACCTCGGGCCTGTCGATCACCAAGCTCAGCGAGGCATTGCCCGAGGCGCTCAAGCCGCGCTTCTGCGGCATCCACTTCTTCAACCCGCCGCGCTACATGTTCCTGGTCGAGCTGATCAACACGCCGACCACCGAGCCGCAGGTGCTCGACCAGCTCGAAGCCTTCGTGACCAGCACGCTCGGCAAGGGTGTGGTGCGCGCGCACGACACGCCCAACTTCATCGCCAATCGCGTCGGCATCGCCGGGATGCTCGCGACCTTGAAGGAAGTCGAGAAGTTCGGTCTCACGCCCGACGTCGTCGACGATCTCACTGGCAAGAAGCTCGGCCGTGCGAGCTCGGGCACCTTCCGCACAGCGGACGTGGTGGGTCTCGACACGATGGCGCACGTCATCAAGACGCTGCAGGACAACCTCGACGAGAAGACCGATCCGTTCTACCCGAATTTCGCCACGCCGCCGGTGCTCGCCAAGCTGCTCGAACTGGGCAACCTCGGCCAGAAGACCAAGGCGGGCTTCTTCAAGAAGGCCGGGCGCGACATCCTGCGTTTCGATCTCGCGAAGGGCGAATACGTGCCGTCGGGCGAGAAGGCCGACGAGGTCTACGGTCGCATGCTCAAGAAGCCGGCCGGCGAGCGCCTGAAGCTGCTGCGCGAGAGCGAAGGCGCGCAAGGCCAGTTCCTGTGGGCGATCCTGCGCGACAGCTTCCACTACGCGGCGGTGCATCTGGCGACCATCGCCGAGAGCGCACGCGACATCGACTTCGCGATGCGCTGGGGCTTCGGCATGAAGCAAGGCCCATTCGAGCTCTGGCAGGAAGCCGGCTGGAAGCAGGTCGCGACCTGGATCCAGGAAGACATCGACAGCGGCAAGGCTCTGTCGAGCGCGCCGCTGCCGAAGTGGGCCTTCGAAGGCCCGGTGGCCGAAGCCGGTGGTGTGCACACGCCGCAAGGCTCGTGGAGCGCATCGGCCAACGCCTTCGTGCCGCAGCGCCGCCTGCCGGTGCATGAGCGTCAGCTCTTCCCCGAAAGCGTGCTCGATGCGAATGCGCCGGACGCGAACAAGGCCGGCACCACGATCCAGGATGAAGGCGACGTGCGCACCTGGACGCTCGACGGCGAGGTGCTGATCGCGAGCATCCACTCGAAGATGCATGCCATCAGCCCCGACGTGGCCGAAGGGCTGACGGCGGCGGTCGATCTTGCCGAGAAGGAATACAAGGGCCTCGTCATCTGGTCGCCCGACGAGATGTTCTCGGTCGGCGCGGATCTGCAAGCCATGCTGCCCGCGTTCGTCGTCGCCGGCATCGGCGCGGTCGAGGCGGCAGAAGAAGAGCTGCAGAAGGTCATGCTCAAGATCCGCTATGCGAACGTGCCGGTGGTCTCGGCCGTGCGCGGCATGGCGCTGGGCGGTGGCTGCGAGCTGGCAGTCCACTCCGCGAAGCGGGTCGCGGCGATGGAAAGCTACATCGGCCTCGTCGAAGTCGGCGTCGGCCTGATCCCCGGTGCGGGCGGCCTGACCTACATCGCGCGCCGCGCCGCCGAGAACGCGTCTGCCTCGACCGGCACCGACATCCTGCCCTTCCTGACTGAAGGCTTCACCGCCGCCGCGATGGCCAAGGTGGGCACCGGTGCGCTCGACTCGAAGAAGCTCGGCTACCTGCTCGAGAGCGACGTGATCGTGCCGAACAAGGACGAGCTGCTCTACGTCGCGCTCCAGCAGGTCAAGTCGATGGCCGATGCCGGCTGGCGACCGCCGCTGCGCCGCCAGTTCAAGGTCGCGGGCCGCAGCGGTGCCGCCACGATCAAGGGCCAGCTCGTGAACATGCGCGACGGCGGGTTCATCAGCCAGCACGACTTCCACATCGCGAGCCTGATCGCGGAAGTCGTCACCGGCGGTGACGTCGATGCCGGCTCGCTGGTCACCGAAGAGTATTTGATGACGCTCGAGCGCAAGGCCTTCTGCTCGCTCATCGTGCATCCCAAGACGCAAGAGCGAATCATGGGGATGCTCAGCACCGGCAAGCCCGTGCGCAACTAAGGACACACACCATGAGCAAGCAAATTCAAGACGCCTACATCGTCTCCGCGACCCGCACGCCGATCGGCAAGTCGCATCGCGGCTACTTCCGCAACTACCGTCCCGACGACCTGCTCGCGACCACGCTGAAGTCGGCGCTCGCGGCGGTGCCGAACCTCGACCCGAAAGTCATCGAGGACATCATCTGCGGCTGCGCGATCCCCGAGGCGCAGCAGGGCCTGAACGTGGCGCGCATCGGCGCGGTGCTCGCGGGCCTGCCGACCAGCGTCGGCGGCATCACGGTCAACCGCTTCTGTGCTTCCGGCCTCTCGGCGGTGCAGATGGCGGCCGATCGCATCCGCGTCGGCGAAGCCGAAGTGATGATCGCGGCCGGCGTGGAAAGCATGAGCATGGTGCCGATGATGGGCAACTCGCCCTCGCTGTCGCCGTCGATCTTCGAGCGTGACGGCGACGTGGGCATCGCCTACGGCATGGGCCTCACGGCCGAGAAGGTCGCGCAGCAGTGGAAGGTCAGCCGCGAGGCGCAGGACGCCTTCGCGCTGCAATCGCACCAGCGCGCCCTCGCGGC
This sequence comes from Variovorax sp. YR216, assembly GCF_900107745.1. Classification (GTDB taxonomy): domain Bacteria; phylum Pseudomonadota; class Gammaproteobacteria; order Burkholderiales; family Burkholderiaceae_C; genus Variovorax. The sequence continues at coordinate 383,982 of NZ_FNRO01000003.1, forward strand.
GCAGCAGGCCGGCGAGTTCGCGGCCGAGATCACGCCGATCGAAGTGACGGACCGCATTCCCGATCTCGCGACGGGTGAGGTCATCACGAAGAAGCGCACCGTCAACCTCGACGAAGGCGCACGCCCCGACACCACGATCGAAGGCCTCGCCAAGCTGCGCACCGTGTTCGCCGCGCGCGGCACCGTCACGGCTGGCAACAGCTCGCAGACCTCGGACGGCGCGGGCGCGCTGATCATCGCGAGCGAGAAGGCCTGCAAGCAGTTCGACCTGAAGCCGCTCGCGCGCTTCGTGAGCTTTGCGAGCAAGGGCGTGCCGCCGCACATCATGGGCATCGGCCCGATCGAGGCGATCCCGGCCGCTCTGCGCTACGCGGGCCTCACGCAGGACCAGATCGACTGGTTCGAACTCAACGAGGCATTCGCGGCGCAATCGCTCGCAGTGATGAACACGCTCGGCCTCGATCCGGCCAAGGTCAACCCGATGGGCGGCGCGATCGCGCTGGGCCATCCGCTGGGCGCGACGGGTGCGATCCGTTCGGCGACCGTGGTGCATGCCTTGCAGCGCAAGAAGCTCAAGTACGGCATGGTCACGATGTGCGTGGGCATGGGGCAGGGCGCGGCAGGGATCTTCGAACGCGTCTGATCTTTCAGGGTTTGTGAGCAGGCGCGGCGTCTCCTAGACGACTGCGCCGCTCTTTGTCACGGAGGCACACTGAGCGCCATGAAGACAACGCATCCCCTCGACAAGACCCTCGCGCTGGTGCACAGCGATATCCGGGCGGGGCATTTCACCGGCATCATGGGCCAGGACTACTGGAACATGGTCGGCCCTTTCGGCGGTACGACGGCGGCGATCATGCTGCAGTCGGTGTTGAAGCATCCCGACCTGCTCGGCGACCCTGTGGCGCTGACCGTGAACTACGCCGCTGCCGTAGGCGCCGGAGCGTTCGAGGTCCAGGCGGTGCCGGTACGCACCAACCGCTCGACGCAGCACTGGACCATCACCATGTCGCAGGCGGATGCCGAAGGGCATCTGCAGGTGACGACCACCGGCACCGTGGTCACCGCGGTACGCCGCGAAACCTGGAGTGCCAACGATCTGCCGATGCCCGATGTGCCTGCGCCGGAGGCAGTTTCGCGCCTTTCGATCGGGCCGCGTGGCGTCGCATGGCTGCAGCGCTACGAGATGCGCCCGATCAGCGGCGAGATTCCGTCGCGCTGGGACGGCACCGGCGACCACAGCGAAACGCTCATGTGGCTGCGCGACGATCCGGTGCGCCCGCTCGACTTCGCGTCCCTCGCCGCGCTGAGCGACACCTTCTATCCGCGCGTCTGGCTCCGGCGCGCCACGCCGGTGCCGATCGGCACGGTGTCGATCACGACCTACTTTCACACCGACGCATCGCTGCTCGCCCAGGTGGGCAGTGGCTACCTGCTCGGCCGCGCGACGGGGCAGCAGTTCCGCAACGGCTATTTCGACCAGGCGGCCCAGCTCTGGAGCGAGACTGGTGCGTTGCTGGCGACCAGCAACCAGATCGTCTACTTCAAGGAGTGAAGCAATGGCATCCACCAAGGCAGCACTGATCGTCGGCGCGGGCGATGCGACCGGCGGCGCGATCGCCCGCCGGTTCGCTCGCGGGGGCTATGCCACCTGCGTCACGCGTCGCACGCTGGAGAAGCTCCAGCCGCTGGTCGCGCAGATCGAAGCCGAGGGCGGCACGGCGCATGCCTTCGCCAGCGACGCGCGCAAGGAAGACGAGGTCGTCGCGCTCATCGAGCAGATCGAGTCCACCGTCGGCCCGATCGAAGTGCTGGTGTTCAACATCGGTGCCAACGTGCCGGAGAGCATCCTGACGGAAACCGCGCGCAAGTATTTCAAGGTGTGGGAGATGGCCTGTTTCTCGGGCTTCCTGAACGGGCGCGAAGTGGCGCAGCGCATGGTGGCGCGCGAGTTGCCCGAGGGCGCGCACCGCGGCACCATCATCTTCACCGGCGCGACCGCTTCGCTGCGCGGCGGTGCGAACTTCGGCGCGTTCTCGGGCGCGAAGATGGCCCTGCGGGCGTTGGCCCAGAGCATGGCACGCGAACTCGGCCCGCGCGGCATCCACGTCGCGCACTCGATCATCGACGGCGCGATCGACACCGAGTTCATTCGCAGCAATTTCCCCGAGCGCTATGCATTGAAGTCGCAGGATGGCATCCTCAACCCCGAGCACATCGCCGATGCCTACTGGATGCTGCATTCGCAGCCGCGCGATGCCTGGACCCATGAGCTCGATCTGCGGCCGTGGTCCGAGAAGTTCTGAGGAGACGAGTCCATGACGAAATCGGTCGACTTCTACTTCGACTTCGGAAGCCCCGCTTCCTACCTGGCCGCCACGCAACTGCCGCGCCTCTGCGCGGAGGCGGGCGCTGAACTGGTCTGGAAGCCGATGCTGCTCGGCGGCGTGTTCCAGGCAACCGGCAACCACTCGCCGGCGACGATCCCTGCCAAGGGGCCGTACATGATGAAGGACCTCGCGCGCTTCGCGCGGCGCTACGGTGTGCCTTTCCAGTTCAACCCGAACTTCCCGGTCAATACGCTGCTGCTGATGAGAGGCGCCGTCGGCCTGCAGATGCATGAGGCCGAACGCTTCCCGACCTATGTCGACGCGATGTACCGCGCCATGTGGGTGGAGCCGCGCAACCTGAACGATCCAGCGACAGTCGGTGCGGTGCTGCAGGAAGCCGGCTTCGATGCCGCGAAAATGCTGGCCCTGGCCAACGCCCAGGACGTCAAGGACCGCCTCAAGGCGGCCACGCAGGAAGCGGTGGAGCGCGGCGTGTTCGGCGCGCCCACCATGTTCGTCGGCCAGCAGATGTTCTGGGGCCAGGACCGACTCGATTTCGTGCGCGAGGCGCTCGGCGCCTGATCGCGCTTTTTTTACAAGGACTCACCATGAGCGACATCCTCGTCCACACCGAAGCCGGTGTGATGACCATCACCTTCAACCGCCTCGACAAGAAGAACTCGATCACCAGCGCGATGTACGCCGAGCTCGCCGATGCGCTCGCGAAGGCCGAGCAGGACGGCGCAGTGCGCACCGTGCTGATCCAGGGCGACGCCACGATCTTCAGTGCCGGCAACGACATCGGCGACTTCCTCAACGCGCCGCCTTCCACCGAGGCGTCGCCTGTGTTCCGCTTCCTGCGCGGCATTGCGGGCTTTCCGAAGCCGATCGTCGCGGCGGTCTGCGGACCGGCGGTGGGCATCGGCACCACGCTGCTGTTCCACTGCGACCTCGTCTACGCAGGCGACAACGCGGCCTTCTCGATGCCTTTCGTGAACCTGGGCCTGTGCCCCGAAGCGGCGTCGAGCCTGCTGGTGCCGCAGATGTTCGGCTATCACCGTGCGGCCGAGGCGCTCCTGCTGGGCGACCCCTTCATGGCCGAGGCGGCGCTCGAGATCGGCTTCGTCAACCGCGTGGTGCCGCCGACCGAGTGCAATGCGATCGCCCAGGCGCAGGCGCGCAAGCTGGCAGCCAAGCCGCTGAGCGCGTTGATCGAGACCAAGCGTCTGATGAAGAAATCCCAGCAATCCGCCGTCCTGGAGCGCATGGCCGAGGAAGGTCAGAGCTTCGGCCGCATGCTGCGCGAGCCGGCCGCCCGCGAGGCCTTCACGGCCTTCATGGAAAAACGCAAGCCCGACTTCTCGAAGGTCTGACCCGCGCCCGCGCTCAGTCCTGGACGACCGGGCGCGGCCTTCCGTTGTCGTCGATGGCGACGTAGGTGAAGGTGGCTTCGGTCACCTTGATGTACTCGCCCTGCGAGTGAAATCGCTCGGCGAACACCTCGACCGTGACCGTGATCGAGGTGCGCCCGATCTTCACGAGCTTCGAGTAGAACGACAGGATGTCGCCCAGCCGCACGGGCTGCTTGAAGATGAACTCATTGACGGCGACCGTCGCCATGCGCCCTTTGGCATGGCGCGCCGGGATCACGGAGCCGGCCAGGTCGCACTGCGCCATGACCCAGCCGCCGAAGATGTCGCCGTTGGCATTGCAGTCGGCCGGCATCGGGATGACCTTGAGCACCAACTCCATGTCGGCGGGCAGGCTCTTGAGGGTGGCGGCCACATTGGCACTGGGAGAAGCGGACATGGGCACAATCTGGTGAAACAAACACCCACGATTGTCTCCCATGCGCCGCAGCGGCGAAGCCATTTCATCCCCTCATCACGTATCGGCCGGCGAGCCCGCGCGGAGCGACCGCTCCGACTGGGCGACGCTTCGCAGGCTGTTTCCCTATCTCTGGCAGTACAAGTGGCGCGTGCTCGCGGCGCTGGCCTTCATGGTCGGCGCCAAGGTCGCGAACGTCGGCGTGCCGGTGCTGCTCAAGAACCTGGTCGATGCGATGTCGATCAAGCCCGGCAGTGCGGCCTCGCTGCTGGTGGTGCCTGTCGGGCTCCTGCTGGCCTACGGGTTGCTGCGGCTTTCGACCTCCGTTTTCAATGAGCTGCGCGAACTGGTGTTCGCCAAGGCGACCGAAGGCGCGGCGCGCCGAATCTCGCTGGAGGTATTTCGCCACCTGCATGCGCTGAGCCTGCGTTTTCACCTGGAGCGGCAGACCGGCGGCATGACCCGCGACATCGAACGCGGAACCCGCGGCGTGCATTCGCTGATCTCGATGTCGCTCTACAGCATCGTGCCGACGATCATCGAGCTGACGCTGGTGCTCACCGTGCTCGGGGTGAAGTTCGACTCGGCCTTCGTCTGGATCACGCTGGCGGCGCTGGTGCTCTACATCAGCTTCACCGTGACGGTGACCGAGTGGCGCACCCAGTTCCGAAAGACGATGAACGAGCTCGACACGATGGCGCAGAGCCGCGCCGTCGATTCACTGCTCAACTACGAGACGGTCAAGTACTTCAACAATGAGGACTTCGAAGCCAGCCGCTACGACGCGAGCCTGGAGCGCTACCGCCGCGCGGCGGTGAAGAGCCAGACCACGCTGAGCATGCTCAATGCGGGCCAGCAGGTCATCATCGCGATCAGCCTCGTCGCGATGCTCTACCGCGCGACCCAAGGCGTGGTCGAAGGGCGCATGACGCTGGGCGATCTCGTGATGGTCAATGCCTTCATGATCCAGCTCTACATTCCGCTGAACTTCCTCGGCGTGATCTACCGCGAGATCAAGCAGAGCCTGACCGACCTCGACAAGATGTTCGTGCTGCTCGAAAGGGAGCGCGAGGTGCGCGATGCACCGGGCGCGCGTCCCCTGGCGGGCATGGATTCGACGGTGCGCTTCGAGGGCGTGAACTTCCACTATGAAGCCGCGCGGCCGATCCTGAAGAACGTGAGTTTCGAGATTCCCGCGGGCCAGACCGTGGCGATCGTCGGGCCGTCCGGCTCGGGCAAGTCGACGCTGGCGCGGTTGCTCTATCGCTTCTATGACGTCCAGCAGGGCCGCATCACCATCGGCGGCGAGGACATCCGCAAGGTGACGCAGGCGAGCGTGCGGCAGGCGATCGGCATCGTGCCGCAGGACACGGTGCTCTTCAACGACACCATCGAGTTCAACATCGCCTACGGCCGCCCCGGTGCAAGCCGCGAAGAGGTTGAAGAGGCCGCGCGCGCCGCACGGATCCACGACTTCATCGCGCACACGCCCAAGGGCTACGACACGATGGTCGGCGAGCGCGGGCTCAAGCTCTCGGGCGGCGAGAAGCAGCGCGTGGCGATCGCGCGCACGCTGCTCAAGAATCCGCCGATCGTGATCTTCGACGAGGCAACCTCGGCGCTGGATTCGGCCAACGAGCGCGCGATCCAGGCCGAGCTCAAGAGCGCGGCGCGCAACAAGACCACGCTGGTGATCGCGCACCGGCTCTCGACGGTGGTCGATGCGCACGAGATTCTCGTGTTGGAGAGCGGCGTGATCGTCGAGCGCGGCACGCACGCCGACCTGCTGGCCCGCCAGGGCAAGTACGCGCAAATGTGGACATTGCAGAAGCTCGAGGCCGAGCCCGTGCTTTGATTTCTTTGAGGAGTTGCTTGAATGTCCGGGAAGATTCCCCTTCTGGTCTTGAACAGTCTTTCGAGCGCGCACCAGGCGCGGATCGCGGCGGTCTACGACATGACCTACGCACCCACGCCGGCCGAGCGCGCGGCGGCGATCGCCGCGCACGGCGCGAAATACCGCGCCGTGCTGACCATCGGCGTCATCGGCCTCACGCCGGAAGAGATGGCGGCGATGCCCCGGCTCGAACTGGTGTGCGCGATGGGCGCGGGCTATGAGCGCATCGCCGTGGACGCGGCGCGTTCGCGCGGCATCGTGGTCGCGAATGGCGCCGGCACCAATGACGACTGCGTGGCGGACCATGCCTTCGGCCTGCTGATCGGCATCGTGCGGCGCATTCGCACGCTCGACCGGCAGTGCCGCGAGGGCATCTGGCGCGAGGAGATTCCGCAGCCGCCGAATGTCTCGGGCAAGAAGCTGGGCATCCTCGGGCTCGGCACCATCGGGCAGAAGATCGCCAAGCGCGCCGCGGGGTTCGACATGCCGGTCGGCTATCACAACCGCAAGCCGCGCGAAGGCTCGCCGCATCGCTATTTCGACAACCTGCAGGCGCTGGCCGAGTGGGCCGATGTGCTGGTCGTGGCGACGCCGGGCGGCCCGGGTACGCAGCATCTGGTCAACGCCAAGGTGCTCGACGCGATCGGGCCGGATGGCTATCTGGTGAACATCTCGCGCGGCAGCGTCGTCGATACCGAGGCTCTGGCGCAGGCGCTGCGCGGAGGCCGCATCGCCGGTGCGGGGCTCGATGTGTACGAGAGCGAGCCCAAGCGCCCCGAGCCGTTGATCGGCCTCGAGAACGTGCTGCTCACGCCGCACATGGCCGGCTGGTCGCCCGAGGCGACGCAGGCGTCGGTGAACCGGTTCATGGAGAACGCCGAAGGGCACTTCGCCGGCCGCGGCGTCGTCTCCCCGGTCTAGGCCGGCAGTTCGTCGAGCACCGGCGGGCGCACGTCGCGCCAGCCGCAGGCCCTGTCGTAAGCGTCGCCGAGCCGCAGCACCGCGAGATCGCTGTGGATCGGCCCCGCGAGCTGGAGACCCATCGGCAGGCCGCCGTCCCCGAAGCCCGCGCGCAGGTTCAGCGTGGGCAGCCCGGCCAACGTGAATGGCGTGACGATCTCCATCCAGCGGTGATAGGTGTCGCTGGCCACCTCGCCGACCTTGTCGGGCCACGGCAACTGCGCATCGAAGGGAAAGACCTGCGCCGTCGGCGCGACCACGAAGTCGAAGCTCTCGAACGCCCGCACGAAGGCGCGAAAGACATTCGAGCGATACACGCTCGCCCGATAGATCGCCGCCGCATCGAGCTTCAGGCTTTGCTCGACTTCCCATTGCGCCTCGGGCTTGAGTCGCTTGCGCAAGGCCGGATCGGCATACACCGCGCCCAGCTTGCCGCCGACCAGCATCTGCCGAAGGTGCTGCCAGGCGGTCCAGTTTTGCTCGCGGGGCACATCGAGCTGACACGCATCGACGATGCAGCCGAGATCGCTGAAGGTCTTCAATGCGCGCTCGCACAGTTCGCGTACCCCGGGCGCCAGAGGCAGGTCCGGCCAGATGCTGCCGAGCCAGCCGATGCGCAGGCCCTTCGTATCGCCGTCGAGCCGCAGCGCATCGGGCGAGGGCAGGCCGTCCGGCAGCGAGAGCGGCACGCGCCGGTCGAAGCCCGCCTGCACCGAAAGCAGCCGCGCGGCGTCCTCCACGGTGCGGGCCATCGGCCCTTCGCAACCCAGTTGCTGGAAGAAGAGCTCTTCGTCCGGCGAACCCGGCACGCGGCCGCGGGAGGGACGAAAGCCGATCACATTGTTGAAGGCGGCCGGATTGCGCAGCGATCCCATCATGTCGCTGCCGTCGGCCACCGGCAGCATGCCGAGCGCCAGCGCGACCGCGGCACCGCCGCTGCTGCCGCCGGCGCTCTTTGCCGAGTCGAAGGCGTTCAGCGTCGTGCCGAACACGGTGTTGTAGGTGTGCGAGCCGAGGCCGAATTCGGGCGTATTAGTCTTGCCGATCACGATGGCGCCGGCGCTTCGTGCGCGGGCGACGTGCAGGCTGTCCGCGCGCGCCGGTGTGCGCGGGGCGAGCGGCGAGCCCATCGATGTCGGCAGTCCGGCCGCGTGGCTCAGATCCTTCACCGCGAGCGGAAATCCGTGCATCCATCCGAGGCGCTCGCCACGGGCGAGCTGCGCATCGCGCTCGTCGGCTTCGGCCAGCGATTGCGCCGGATCGCGCAGGGAAACGATCGCGTTGAAGCGCGGATTGAGTGCGTCGATCCGTGCCAGCGCGGCCGCCATCAGCTCTCGGCACGATATGTCGCGCGCCGCGATGCGGCGAGACAGGGTGGTAGCGTCAAGGGCGAGCAGGTCGGCGCAGCGCATGACCGGAGTATGTCGCAGCGCTCGCATAATCGGCATTCATGGAAACCAAGTGGCTTGAAGACTTCGTCAGCCTTGCCGAGACGCGCAGTTTCAGCCGCTCGGCCCAGTTGCGGCACGTGACGCAGCCGGCCTTTTCAAGGCGCATCCAGGCGCTCGAAGGGTGGGCCGGCACCGACCTGGTCGACCGCAGCTCCTACCCGACGCGCCTCACGCCGGCGGGCCAGACGCTCTACGGCCAGGCCATCGAGATGCTTCAGGCGCTGCAGAGCACGCGCGCCATGCTGCGTGGCCATTCGGCCGCGGCACAGGACGTGATCGAGTTCGCCGTTCCGCACACGCTGGCCTTTACCTTCTTCCCCTCGTGGGTGACGAGCCTGCGCGAGCAGTTCGGGCCGATGAAGAGCCGCCTCATCGCGTTGAACGTGCACGATGCCGTGCTGCGGCTGGTCGAGGGCAGTTGCGATCTGCTCATCGCGTACCACCACCCCTCCCAGCCGTTGCCGCTCGACGCCAACCGCTACGAGATGGTGAGCCTCGGCGAGGAAGTCGTGGCGCCGTGGGTCAAGCCCGATGCCGATGGCGCCCCGCGCTTCCGTCTCCCGGGGCGCGCGGGTCAGCCGTTGCCGTACCTGGGCTATGCGCCGGGGGCCTACCTCGGGCGCGTGGTCGACCAGTTGCTCAAGGAGTCGGGCACCGCGATCCACCTGGATCGCGTCTACGAAACCGACATGGCCGAGGGGCTCAAGGTCATGGCGCTCGAAGGACACGGCATCGCCTTCCTGCCCCAAAGCGCGGTGCGCAAGGAGGCCCGTGCCCGCACGCTGGTGAGCGCGCTGCCGCCGGAGATCGACCGGCTCGAAGCGACCATGGAGATCCGTGCGTACCGCGAGCGCCCATCCGCGTCGGCCAAGGGCGCGAACCGCACGGGCAAGGTCGAGTCCGGGCCGGCGCAGACCAAGGGCACGGTCGAAGCGCTGTGGGCCTATCTGGTCCAGACGCAGCCAGCCCGCTGAGCGCGTTTCCGCGCTCGTTTGTGCGTTGCACAAATCTATGTAGTGGCCGCATGCCATGCAATGCATACGGCATTGGCGTTGGCGACTCGTCTTGCTTAAAGTTCGCGCATTCCGCTGTCGCACTGGCCCGCGTGCAGGGAGGCGATCTCTCAAGCAGGTCGACGCACCGGGCACAAAGGCTGCTTCAAGAGCACGGGCCGGATGTTTTGCATCGCTCATGTGGGACGCTTCTGCACGCGGAATGCGTCCACATCGGTGCGTGAATGCACCGGGTTCGACCCGGTTTGCCAAAGAATGTGAATGTCTAGAATCCCGACCTACCTTTCAGTCACTCAGGAGTCCCTATGAAGAAGCAGGTATTGGCATTGGCCGTCTTGGCTCTCGCCACGAGCGGAGCGTTTGCACAGGCCAATGACACCCTCGCCAAGATCAAAGCGAGCGGCAGCGTCACCATGGGTGTGCGCGACTCGTCCGGCGCCTTGGCCTACACCATTGGCGATGGCAAGTACGTCGGCTTCCATACCGAGATGTCCGAGCACATCCTCGCCGACATCCAGAAGCAGCTTGGCCTGCCCAAGCTCGACATCAAGCGCCAGCTGGTCACGTCGCAGAATCGCATCCCGCTGGTGCAGAACGGCACGGTCGATCTCGAGTGCGGGTCCACCACCAACAACACGGCTCGCCAAAAGGACGTCGCGTTCGCAGTGACCACGTACGTCGAGGAAGTGCGCATCGCCGTCAAGGCCGATTCGGGCATCACCTCGATCAAGGACCTCAACAACAAGACGGTGGCCACCACCACCGGCACGACCTCCGTGCAGACGCTGCGCAAGAACGAGCGCGCGCAGGGGATCGACTTCAAGGAAGTCATGGGCAAGGACCACGCGGACAGCTTCCTGCTGCTCGAATCCGGCCGTGCCGACGCTTTCGTGATGGATGGTCAGATCCTCGCCGGCAACATCGCCAAGTCGAAGAACCCGGCCGGCTTCAAGATCGTCGGCGAGCCGCTGTCGATCGAGCCCATTGCCTGCATGGTGCGCAAGGACGACCCGGCCTTCCTGAAGGCGGTGGACGACAGCATCAAGCGCCAGATCGCCGACGGCTCGCTGGCCAAGCTCTACGACAAGTGGTTCATGCAGCCGATCCCGCCGACCAACACCAAGGTCGGCCTGCCGCTGTCGGAAGCCACGAAGGCGGCATGGGCGAACCCCAACAACAAGCCGATGGAAGACTTCAACAAGAAGTAATCGGCATGGCCTGAAACACAAACGCCCGCCCTTTGCGGCGGGCGTTTGTTTTCAGAATTCAATCAACCAACAACGATTGAGGAGGTCCCGATGGGGCATTGGGATTGGCAGGTCTTCCTGCAGGATCCGGGAGGAAAGATCCCGACCTATTGGCAATGGCTGCTCTCGGCCTGGGGATGGACGATTTCGGTGGCCCTGAGCGCCCTGGTGGTTGCGCTGGTTCTCGGCTCGATCGTCGGCGTGATCCGGACCTTGCCGAACAGCCCGATGTGGGTCCGCTTCGGCAACGCCTGGGTGGAGTTGTTTCGCAACATTCCGCTCCTGGTCCAGATCTTCCTCTGGTATCACGTGGTGCCGGCATTGTTCCCGGCGATGCGCGATGTGCCGCCCTTCATCCTCGTGGTGCTGGCGCTGGGCTTCTTCACGTCCGCCCGGATCGCCGAGCAGTTGCGCTCCGGCATCCAGGCCTTGCCGCGCGGCCAGCGCTACGCGGGCATGGCGGTGGGCTTCACCACCGCGCAGTACTACCGGTACGTGATCCTCCCGATGGCCTACCGGATCATCATCCCGCCGCTGACCAGCGAGTCGATGAACATCTTCAAGAACTCGTCCGTGGCGTTCGCGGTGTCGATTGCCGAAATGACGCAGTTCGCGATGCAGGCCGGCGAAGAAACCGCGCGGCCCATGGAGATGTACCTCGCGGTCACGGTGCTCTACGTGATCTCGGCTTTCGCGATCAACCGCATCATGGCCTCTGTCGAGAAGAGAACGCGGGTGCCGGGCTTCATTGCCTCCGCCGGCGGGGGAGGGCACTGACATGAACCTCGATCTCACGCTTCTCAACTGGAACGTCATCTCCGGCTTCCTGCTGAAGGGCCTGTACTTCAGCCTCTTCCTGACCGTGGTGGCCACCCTGGGCGGCATCTTCTTCGGCACGCTGCTGGCACTGATGCGCCTGTCGGGCAAGAAGTGGCTGGACGCGCCCGCGGCCATCTACGTCAACGGCATGCGCAGCATTCCGCTGGTGATGGTGATCCTGTGGTTCTTCCTGCTGGTGCCCTTCATCATCGGCCGCCCGATCGGCGCCGAGGTGTCGGCCGTCATCACCTTCATCGCCTTCGAGGCGGCCTACTTCAGCGAGATCATGCGTGCGGGCATCCAGTCGATCCCGCGCGGCCAGGTCTTCGCGGGGCAGGCGATGGGCATGACCTACAAGCAGAACATGACGCTGGTCGTGCTGCCGCAGGCCTTCCGCAACATGCTGCCGGTGCTGCTGACGCAGACCATCATCCTGTTCCAGGACACGTCGCTGGTGTATGCCATCGGCGCCTACGACCTGCTCAAGGGCTTCGAGACCGCCGGCAAGAACTTCGGCCGGCCCATCGAGGCCTACCTGATGGCGGCGGTGCTGTACTTCATCCTGTGCTACATGCTGTCTTATCTGGTCAAGCGTCTTCACAAGAAGATCGCCATCATTCGCTGAACACCGAAAGGGAAAGTCATGGCCGAGAACATGATCGAAATCAAGAACGTTTCCAAGTGGTACGGGCCCGTGCAGGTGCTCAACGACTGCTCGGTGAGCATCGCGAAGGGCGATGTGGTGGTGGTGTGCGGACCGTCCGGCTCGGGCAAGTCCACGCTCATCAAGACCGTGAACGCGCTGGAGCCGTTCCAGAAGGGCGACATCACGGTCAATGGCACCAAGGTCAATGACCCCAAGACCGACCTGCCGAAGCTGCGCTCGAAGGTCGGCATGGTGTTCCAGCACTTCGAGCTGTTCCCGCACCTGTCGGTGACCGAGAACCTGACGATCGCGCAGGTCAAGGTGCTCGGGCGCAGCCTCGACGAGGCCAAGGTCCGTGGCCTGAAGATGCTCGACCGCGTGGGTCTGATGGCGCACAAGGACAAGTTCCCGGGACAGCTCTCCGGCGGCCAGCAGCAGCGCGTCGCGATCGCTCGCGCGCTGTCGATGGACCCGATCGTGATGCTGTTCGACGAACCCACGTCGGCACTCGATCCCGAGATGGTCGGCGAAGTGCTCGACGTGATGGTCGCGCTCGCCAAGGAAGGCATGACGATGATGGTGGTCACGCACGAAATGGGCTTCGCGCGCAAGGTGGCAAGCCGCGTGATCTTCATCGACGTCGGTGGGCGCATCCTGGAGGATTGTTCGAAGGACGAGTTCTTCGGCCATCCCGAAAACCGTCAGCCGCGCACGAAGGACTTCCTCAACAAGATCCTGCAGCACTGACGTTGCTCGCCCCCAGGCTGCGCGCACTTCGTGTCGCTTCGCCAACCCCCTACCCGGGGGCAACACCAGCGCGGCCCGGCTAAGCCGGTTCCGCGGTGTTTCACGAAGGGAGCCCGTCATCGACGGGCGTTTTTCATTCGGACTACCCGAGTTCGAAGGTGGTGATGCCGTAGACCCGTTCGAGTTCGCAGGCCGGCGCCGGGCCCGCATACATGCGGGCGGTCTCGAACACGCTTTGCATGCCGTGCGCTTCGGCCAGCGTCACCGCATCGGCGTTGGGCAGAGGAACGTCGAGATAGACCGTGTCACCGGCCGGCACGCTGGCGCACAGTGCATCGAAAAGCGCGTTCGCGACGTCGGGGCTTTCTGCGATGAGCGGGCCGATCTTGCGCCCCTCGCGACATCGCCGGATCACGCCCCAGCCTGCGAGTCGGTCCTGGTCCATCCATGCGAGGCCGGTCGATTCGGGCATCGCAATCCAGCTGCGGAGAAAGGCTTCGCGCGGCGCAGGGAACACCCGGCGATCGTCGGCGCAGAGCACGTCGAAATCGATCGTGGAGAGAGGAACGATCTGCGGGCCCCTGTCGACGGTCGTCCGTGCGACGCCGGCAAAACGTGCGTTGTTCCACGCGAGCTCGAATCCGCTGCGCCGGTAGTTGTCCTGCTGCGCCGGCACGCCGTCAAGTCCGACGACGTGTCCTTTGAGCCGTCCCATGCCGGCCTTCCAGAGCTGCATCCCGATGCCGCGGCCGCGCCAGGTCGGCGCGACGATGTACAGGCCGATGAAGCCGAACCGCCCCGCATACGACACCGCGCTGATGAAGCCGACGGGCAGGCCTTCGTGTTCGGCCACTAGGAAGCTTTCCGGGTCCGCTGCATGGAAGCAGCGCGCGTCGTGCAGGCCGGGATTCCAGCCTTCGCGCGCAGCAGCGTCGATCGCGAGCTGGATCTCGTCGCCTTGCAGTGTGCGGATTGCAACGTCCATGGGTGCATTGTTCCGGGTGAAGGGCCTATGGTGTGACCGAATTTCCAGATCGAGGTATTGAGTTGCAACTTGATCAGTAACTCGATGACACAATTTGCCGACTTCTGGAGGAGTTGGCATGTTGGATGGAATTCGCCGCACAGCCGGCATGGGGGTGTCTTTGGCCTTGGTGGCTTCGCTGGGCGCGGCCACCGCATTCGCGCAGACGAATCCACCGGTGCAGGCGGTCGAAGTCGTCACGCATCCCTGGGTGGTGCCGCCGCCGAACTGGTCGCCGGAGGCCTACTTCACGAACCTCAAGGACGGCGCCACGCTGGAGTCGCCCTTTGTCGCGCGATTCGGATTGTCGATGCGCGGCATTGTTCCCGCTGGCAAGACGGCGGGCACTGCGGGTCATCACCACCTGTTGATCGACCAGCCGCTGCCGCTCGACTTCACGAAGCCGTTGCCGTTCACCGAGCACTACGTCCACTTCGGCAAGGGCCAGATGGAAGCGGTGGTGAATCTGCCACCGGGCACCTACACGATGCGGCTGGTGCTGGCGGACCAGGGCCACATTCCATACTTCGTCTACAGCAAGCCGCTCAAATTCACGGTGAGCAAACAGAACGCAGGCGTGACGTCGGCCAGCCTGCAGGGCGCGCCACACATCGAAGTGCTGAGTCCGTCCGACCGCGCGACGGTGCAGACGCCGCTGCGCGTGCAGATGCATGCGACGGGCTACAACATCTCGCACGCCGGGCCCAAGGTACCGGACACCGGGCACTTCCGCCTCGTGCTGGAGCGCGCCGGCCAGAAGACCGAAATCATCGACCTCGAGGGCGGACAGACCGAGTTGTGGCTCAATCCGCCGAAGGGCGACTACAGCGCAAGGCTCGAGCTCATGAGCAACACCGCCGCCGGCAACGTGGTGGCGCGCGCAAAGACGGTCGCCTTCACCGTGCGGTGACGACGCCCTTCGCGGCGAGCACGGCCGCGGCCGCTTCCGCAAAGCCCGCGCCGCGTTCGTGCGCCGAGACGTACCGCGGAAGGTGCGGCAGCGCGGCCTCGAAGCGACGGACGTTGGCCACGCCGATGCTGTGCGTGAAGTGCTCGAACATCAGTGCGTCGTTGGTCGAATCGCCGACGTAGGCCCAGAGGTCCATTTCGTCCTCGAGCCTGCGATCCCAGAGCTCGCGCACGATCCATCGCGCACCGGCGAGCTTGTCGTGATTGCCCCACCAGCCATTGACATGGATGCTGGAGATGGTGGCGTGCATGCCCTCCCCGCGCATCACGGCGACGACGTTGGCGATCGTCTCGTCGCCGAGATCGGTGAACTCGCTGTGGTCGATCGCGATGTCGCACTCGCGGCCTGCCGAATCGGTGGCGCGGCGTGCACCGGGGATGTCTTTCTCGATGCGTTCGAGCACCGCTTGCATGCGCGCGAAGTTGCGCTCGCGTGTCGGTGCATCCTGCTGATAGCGCTTTTCGAGGCGGCCGTCGCGGGTCGGCACCAACGCCACCGCGCCGTTCTCGGCCACGATCGCATCGATCGGCCAAGCCGCTGCGAAGGGCTCGCTCCAGCCGACGGGGCGGCCGGTCACCGCTACGACGCGCAGGCCGGCGGCCTTCAATGCCGCCATCGCGTCCAGCGCATCGGGCGTGATCGCGCCTTCGGTGGTCAGGGTGTCGTCGATGTCGGTGAAGACGCCGACCAGCCTCTGTCTCGCCTGCAGCGGCCAATTCGCGAGCGGTTGCATCAGCCGCTCCTTGGCATCGGCGGTGGGCGTGCTCATCCGCCGGCGGACTGCAATGCCAGGCCGGCGTGCTCGCGCAGCGGATGGAAGTGGATCTTCGGGAACCGCTCCTGCGCCAGCCGCACGTCGTACGGCGAGGTGCAGAGGAAGGCCAGCGTGTCCGCCGCATCGCGCGACATGCGCTGCGGGTAGGCATCGACGAAGGTGCGCAGCTCAGCGGGCGTGTCGGCGGTGATCCAGCGCGCGCCGGTGTACTGGCAGCCTTCGAGGCGGATGTCCGCGTCGTATTCGGTCTTGAGTCGGTGCTGGACGACTTCGAACTGCAGCTGGCCGACCGCGCCGAGCAGCATCGGGCCGCCGATCTCGGGGCGGAAGACCTGGATCGCGCCTTCCTCGCCCAACTGCGCAAGCCCCTGCTGGAGCTGCTTGGTCCGCAGCGGGTTCTTGAGGATGACCGTCATGAACAGCTCGGGTGCGAAGAAGGGCAGGCCGGTGAACTGCAGCGAAGCGCCGTCGGTGATCGTGTCGCCGAGCTGCACGCCGCCATGCGTGGTGAAGCCGACGATGTCGCCCGCGTAGGCTTCCTCGACCGCCTCGCGGCGCTGGCTCATGAAGGTCACGACGCTGGTCGGGCGAAGCTCCTTGCTGGTGCGCTGCACCTTGAGCTTCATGCCCGGCGTGTAGCGGCCGGAGGCCATGCGCACGAACGCGATGCGATCGCGGTGGTTGGCGTCCATGTTGGCCTGCACCTTGAAGACGACGCCGGCGAAGTCCTTGTCGTCCGGCTGGATCTCCTTGGTCACCGGCTGGCGGTTGACCAGTGTGGTGCTCACGCGCGGCTGCGGCGGCGGTGCCAGGTCGACCAGCGCATCGAGCACTTCCATGACGCCGAAGTTATTGACGCCCGAGCCGAAGAACACCGGTGTCTGCTTGCCGGCGAGGAAGGCCTCGCGATCCCACTCCGGCGACGCCCCGGTGGCGAGCTCCATGCTCTCCATCGCGGTGTCGAACTCATGGCCGAAGCGCTTCTGCAGCTGCTCGCGCTCGGTCAGCGGGATGGTCTCGAAGTCCTGCGGCAGGCGTTCGCTGCCGGACTCGAACACCGTCATCGCCTGCGTGCGCAGGTTGATGATCCCGCCGAACGACTTGCCCTGGCCCACCGGCCAGGTCATCGGCACGCACGGCATGCCGAGTTCGCGCTCGATCTCGTCGAGCAGCTCGAGCGGCTCGCGCACTTCGCGGTCCATCTTGTTGACGAAGGTGAGGATCGGCGTGTCGCGCTGACGGCAGACCTCGATCAGCCGGCGGGTCTGCGCTTCGACGCCGTTGGCCGCGTCGATCACCATCAGCGCCGAATCGACCGCGGTCAACACCCGGTAGGTGTCTTCGGAGAAGTCCTTGTGGCCGGGCGTGTCGAGCAGGTTGATCACGTGATTGCGATACGCCATCTGCATCACCGACGAGGCCACCGAGATGCCACGCTGCTTCTCGATCTCCATCCAGTCGGAGGTGGCGTGCCGCGACGCCTTGCGCGCCTTGACCGAGCCCGCGATCTGGATCGCGCCGGAGAAGAGCAGCAGCTTTTCCGTCAGCGTGGTCTTGCCCGCGTCAGGGTGGGAAATGATCGCGAACGTGCGGCGGCGGCGGGTTTCGGAGGCGAAGGTCATGGGGTGAACGCGGTGCGCACTCACGGGTGCGGCTGCGGGCGCGGGCGGCGAAGGCAAAACCCACGATTTTACCGACCGGACCCGCGCGGCGGGCTTTGGCTGTCGCGCCGACCCTCGGCTTCACAGGGGCGGCGTGAATCCGTTGCGGCCGACCAGCATTCGCATCGCTGTCGGCTTGCCGTCCTTCACCTGGGCGGTGACAACTACTTTCGCGCCCGCGACCACCAGCGCGGCCTGGTCGGCACTGCCGGGTTTGAACGTCACGATCGGGGTGCCCGGCGGAACGATGACGGTCTGCTCGCCTTCCTTGTAGCGCAACACCATCTTCTGGCCGCCCGGCGTCGACGACGGGGCTTCGGCGAGCGTGGCGACGGTGGCATTCGTCATCGTGCCGTTGGGCATGTAGTCCCACGGACGGAAGCCTTCGCCGGTGCCGCGTGCGGCTTCGGGAAACACCAGCACCTCGACCGCACGCTGGGTGCCGTCCGGTTGCGGCACGGCGCCGGCGCCGACGAAGCTGTTGGGCTTGATGTCGGCCATGGTGAGCGGTACCACCTCCGACACGTTCATGTCGGCCGGGCGCACGAGCGTCACGACCTCGCCGCTGCGGTCCTTGACCGTCAGGGACTTCGAATCGACCTGTTCGATGACGCCGCGCACCCGGACCGTGGGTTCCGGCGCCTGCGCAAGACCGGCGAGCGGCGTTGTCGTGGACGCGGCCACGAGAAACGATGCTGCAAGAAATCGAATTCTGGACATGGCGAACTTCCCGGAAAGAGAGTGTGAATCGGGCAGTCTAGGGCGAACCGGAAACCGCCGTCGGCAGCGCCTCGGCGACGCGCGGTAAAATCCGCCGCTTATCCGAGGAGCGTTGCAGCGCCACCAGGCGTGAGGCTCGGACCCACATCGCAACCACGCTCACCCGCTCGTCTCGCGGTGAGTCCTTCCCCGAACGCAGTGGCATCTTTCAAACTTGTTTTGGAGCCGACATGAGCGCCGTTCTCAAATCCACCGCCGATCAGGCGATTGCCGACATTTCCCTCGCCGCCTGGGGCCGCAAGGAAATCCGCATTGCCGAAACCGAAATGCCCGGCCTGATGGCCATCCGCGAAGAGTTCGCGAAGAGCCAGCCGCTGAAGGGCGCGCGCATCACCGGCTCGCTGCACATGACGATCCAGACCGCGGTGCTGATCGAGACGCTGCAGGCCCTGGGCGCCAATGTGCGCTGGGCTTCGTGCAACATCTTCTCGACGCAGGACCACGCCGCCGCCGCCATCGCCGCCAACGGCACGCCGGTGTTCGCGATCAAGGGCGAGTCGCTGCAAGACTACTGGGACTACACCCATCGCATCTTCGACTTCGGCGCCAAGGGCTCGGCCGGCGAAGGCCCGAACATGATCCTCGACGACGGCGGCGATGCCACGCTGCTCATGCACCTGGGCCAGCGCGCCGAGAAGGACCAGAGCGTGCTCGCCAACCCGACCAGCGAGGAAGAGCGCATCCTCTACGCCGCGATCAAGGCCAAGCTGGCCGTCGATGCGACCTGGTACACCCGCAAGTCGGCCGAGATCATCGGCGTGACCGAGGAAACCACCACCGGCGTGCACCGCCTGAACGAGATGAGCGCCAAGGGCACGCTGCTGTTCCGCGCGATCAACGTCAACGACTCGGTCACCAAGAGCAAGTTCGACAACCTCTACGGCTGCCGCGAATCGCTGGTCGACGGCATCAAGCGCGCCACCGACGTGATGATCGCCGGCAAGGTCGCCTGCGTGGCCGGCTACGGCGACGTGGGCAAGGGCTCGGCCCAGGCCCTGCGCGCGCTGAGCGCCCAGGTGTGGGTCACCGAGATCGACCCCATCAACGCCCTGCAGGCCGCCATGGAAGGCTACAAGGTCGTTACGATGGAATACGCCGCCGACAAGGCCGACATCTTCGTGACCACCACCGGCAACAAGGACGTCATCACGCACGACACGATGGCGAAGATGAAGGACCAGGCGATCGTCTGCAACATCGGCCACTTCGACAACGAAATCGACGTCGCCTCGCTCGAGAAGTACGAGTGGGAAGAGATCAAGCCCCAGGTCGACCACATCACCTTCCCGGACGGCAAGAAGATCATCCTGCTGGCCAAGGGCCGTCTGGTGAACCTGGGCTGCGGCACGGGCCACCCGAGCTTCGTGATGTCGTCGTCGTTCGCGAACCAGACGATCGCGCAGATCGAACTGTTCACCAAGCCCGACGCCTACCAGGCCGGCAAGGTCTACGTGCTGCCCAAGCACCTCGACGAGAAGGTCGCACGCCTGCACCTGAAGAAGGTCGGCGCGATGCTGACCGAACTCACCGACGCGCAGGCCGCCTACATCGGCGTCAACAAGAACGGCCCTTACAAGCCGGACACGTACCGCTACTGAGCGGGGACGGGCGTAGCGTTTTGCGCGCCGATCAGTTGCTCGTCGAACGCGGCCTCGCCGCGTCGCGCTCGCAGGCGGTGCGGCTCATCGCAGCCGGCTTGCGCTGGCGTGACGGCGCCGACTGGCGCACCGTCGCGAAGAATCGCGATGACGTGCCGGAGACGGCCGAGCTCGAACTGCTCGATGCCGCAGAGGCGCGCTTCGTCTCGCGCGGCGGGCTGAAGCTCGAAGGCGCGCTCGCGTCCGCCGGTGTCGATCCGAAGGGCAGGCGATGCCTGGACGTCGGGCAGTCGACCGGCGGCTTCACCGACTGTCTGCTTCAGAAGGGCGCCGCGCATGTGGTCGGCGTCGACGTGGGGCACGGCCAGTTGCATCCGCGCGTGCAGGCGGATGCCCGCGTGACAGCGATCGAGGGCGTCAACGCCCGGTCGCTGAGTCGCGACGCCTGGGCATCGCGGTCGCCCGAAGATTCGGCCTTCGACCTGATCGTCGGCGATCTGTCCTTCATTTCGCTCACCCTCGTTCTCCCGGCCCTGGCGCCGCTGCTGAAGCAGAGTGGCGACCTGCTCATGCTCGTCAAGCCGCAGTTCGAACTGCAACCCGGCCAGATCGGCAAGGGCGGCATCGTTCGCGATCCCGCGCTCTACGGCGTGGTCGAACAGCGATTGCGCGATGCCTGTGCATCGCTGGGCCTGCGCGTTGTGCAGTGGCAGGGCAGCCCGATCGTGGGCGGCGACGGCAATCGAGAGTTTTTCATTCATGCCATTCATGCCAATGGCGAACAAGGAGCCGGCCGTGCGCCTTCCGCTCAGTTTTGAATTCTTTCCCCCCAAGACGCCCGAAGGCGCGGCCAAGCTGCGCAATGTGCGGCAGCAGCTCTACGCGATGGAGCCCGAGTTCTGCTCGGTCACCTACGGCGCGGGCGGTTCCACGCACGACGGCACTTTCGGCACCGTGCGCGAGATCCTCGGCGAGGGCGTCTCCGCTGCTTGCCACTTCTCGTGCATCGGCGCCACGAAAGTGACGGTGCGCTCGCAACTGGCCGAATTGAAGGCCATGGGCGTCAAGCGCCTCGTCGCCCTGCGCGGCGATTTGCCGAGCGGCTACGGCATCGGCGGCGAATTCCTCTACGCGAGCGATCTCGTTGCCTTCATCCGCGCCGAGACCGGGCGTGATTTCCACATCGAGGTCGCGTGCTATCCCGAAGTGCATCCGCAGGCGAAGTCGCCGGAGGCCGATCTGCAGGCCTTCGCTGCCAAGGTGCGTGCGGGCGCGGATTCGGCCATCACGCAGTATTTCTTCAGCCCCGAGGCGTACTGGCGCTTCGTCGACGAGGTGCGCGCGCTGGGCATCGACACGCCGATCGTGCCGGGCATCATGCCGATCACCAGTTCGACGCAGCTCATGCGCTTCTCGGACGCGTGCGGTGCGGAAATCCCGCGCTGGATTCGCCTGCGGCTGCAGAGCTTCGGCGACGACACGGCATCGATCAAGTCCTTCGGGCTCGATGTGGTGGCCGCGCTGTGCGAGCGACTGCGCGATGGCGGTGCGCAGTCGCTGCACTTCTACACGATGAACCAGTCGGTGGCGACGCTGGGCGTGCTGGAGCGCCTCGGCTGGAGCGCATGAGGTCGGGCGTCGGTCTCGCAAGGCTTGTCGCGACGGTCGTGGTGGGCGTGTTGCTCGCCGCCTGCTCGACTGCGCCCACCGATGATTCGGGCGGTGGCAAGCCGGGCAGACTTCGTCCGCTGGTCAAGCAGCCGGCGCTCCCGCCCGGTGCACCGCCGCGGTCGCAGGTGCCCTCGGTGCGCTACGACCTCGCGGTGTCGGGCGCCGGCGAGCTGGACGACGGGCTGCCGGAGGACCCCAACCGCGAGATCTTCGAGCGCGGTGGCGCTTCGTGGTACGGCATCCAGTTCCATCAGCGCAAGACCGCGAGCGGCGAGCGGTTCGACATGACCGCGCTCACGGCCGCGCACAAGACGCTGCCCTTCAATACCCGCGTGTGCGTGCGCAGCCTGGTGAACGGTCGCGAGGTGCTGGTCCGCATCAACGACCGGGGGCCTTACGCCGCAGGACGGATCATCGACCTGAGCCGTGCCGCAGCAGAAGCCATCGGGCTCGTGGGTCTCGGGATCAAGCAAGTCGCCCTGTCGGTCGTCGACAAGGACGGCAGTTGCGCCGGCGCCGCCGTCGGGGAGGCCGACTCGCCATCGCAAGACGTGCAGGAAACCCCTGACCGACCGAAGCGCAAGATCGCTCCGCGCAAGCGGCGCTGAACGAGTCTCCTGCTCAGCCGCCGCTGTCGACCGAGAACGCGGCGTTGCGATCCTGCGCGAGCAACTCCGCCATCTGGGGCAGCGCGGCCTGCAGCTGGGCTTTCAGCGTGAAGGGCGGATTGATGAGGAACATGCCGCTCGCGGGCAGTCCGGGCCGGTGCTTGGCGCCGGAAGAATCCGTCACGATCTTGCTCGACTTGACCGTGAGCGTCGCGTGCAGCCACGGCTTGCCGGCCTTGGTCGCGAGCGTCTTGAGGCGGCGCGGCAGATCGTGCGCTTCGGGCCGCGGAATGATCGGATACCAGATCGCGTAGGTTCCGGTGGCGAAGCGCTTGAGCGCGCCCGTGACGAAATCCAGCACGCGCGTGTAGTCGCTCTTGATCTCGTAGCTCGGATCGCACAGCACCAGCGCCCGGCGCGAAGGGGGCGGCAGGAATTTGGTGGCGCTGCCAAATCCATCTTCCCGCAGCACTGCGATCTGGCGTCCCGCGTCCAGCTGGGCAATGTTGGCGTCGAGCGAACGGGCATCCGTCGGGTGCAGCTCGAACAGCTTGAGCTTGTCGTGGTCGCGGAGCAGGTGATGCGTGATGAACGGCGAACCGGGGTAGATCCGCGCGCCGCCCTTGGGGTTGAAGTCCCGGACAACGTCGACGTAGCGTGCCAGCGCATCGGCGAGCGGCGCGGCGGCGTCGGGGCGCGCAAACAGCCGCTGCACGCCGTCGACCGCCTCGCCGCTGGTGCCGGCGTAGTCGCCGTCAAGGCGGTAAAGTCCGGCGCCGGCGTGCGTGTCGACCACGGTCAGGGCGGCATCTTTCTCGAGCAGATAGTCGAGCGTGGCAATCAGCACCGTGTGCTTGAGCACGTCGGCGTGGTTGCCGGCGTGGAATGCGTGGCGGTAGCTGAACATCCCTCGATGGTAACCATCCCGCGTGTTGGGACCGGGCCAATTGCGGCCTGGAAGCTATTTTTCGTATAATGGCGGGCTTCGCAGCGTTTTTGTGGCCCCGCGGCGAAGCAATTCAACCCACCTAAGAGACTCCCAGCAGAGGAGTTCCGACCGTGGAAAAGGGCCCGCCAAACCCTCTTTCAAAGAGAAAACTCATGACCAAAACGTTCAGCGCCAAGCCCGCTGACGTGACGCACGAGTGGTTTGTGATTGACGCGACCGACAAGGTCCTCGGACGAGTAGCCAGCGAAGTTGCTCTCCGTTTGCGCGGCAAACACAAGGCCATTTACACGCCTCACGTCGATACCGGTGACTTCATCGTCATCATCAACGCATCGCAACTGCGTGTCACCGGCGCCAAGCCGCTTGACAAGGTGTACTACCGTCACTCGGGCTATCCGGGCGGCATCACGGCCACCAGCTTCCGCGACATGCAAGCCAAGCACCCCGGCCGCGCGCTGGAGAAGGCCGTCAAGGGCATGCTGCCCAAGGGCCCGCTGGGTTACGCAATGATCAAGAAACTCAAGGTGTACGGTGGCGCAGAGCACCCGCATGCCGCCCAACAGCCCAAAGTGCTGGAACTGTAAGGAGCCTTGAGAATGATTGGTGAATGGAACAATGGCACCGGCCGTCGCAAATCCAGCGTCGCCCGCGTGTTTCTGAAAAAGGGCACCGGCAAGATCACGGTGAACGGCAAGGACATCCAGGATTTCTTTGGCCGCGAAACGTCGATCATGATCGCCAAGCAGCCGCTCTACCTGACCAACAACGTCGAAACCTTCGACATCCTGGTCAACGTGGCGGGCGGTGGCGAGTCGGGCCAGGCCGGCGCAACGCGCCATGGCATCACCCGCGCCCTGATCGACTACGACGCGTCGCTCAAGCCGGTGTTGAGCCAGGCTGGCTTCGTGACGCGCGATGCGCGTGAAGTCGAGCGTAAGAAGGTCGGCCTGCACTCCGCACGTCGCCGCAAGCAGTTCTCGAAGCGCTGATCCGAAGCGTTTTTGGGCTTACCGCCCGAACTGTCAAAAGAGCCGCCTTCGGGCGGCTTTTTGCTGGTTGAAGTAGCATTCGATTATTCGGCCGTGTCCCGGCCGCACAGGAGTTCTCTCGATGAGTGCCGTTGCAGAAAATGTTCAAACCCAGATGCCCGACCCGATCGTCTTCACCGACAGCGCGGCTGCCAAAGTGGCCGATCTGATCGCCGAAGAAGGCAATCCCGATCTCAAGCTGCGCGTGTTCGTGCAGGGTGGCGGTTGCTCCGGGTTCCAGTATGGTTTCACGTTCGATGAAATCACCAACGAAGACGACACGACGATGACCAAGAATGGCGTGTCGCTCCTGATCGATGCGATGAGCTATCAGTACCTCGTCGGCGCCGAGATCGACTACAAGGAAGATCTCCAGGGCGCGCAGTTCGTGATCAAGAACCCGAACGCGACCAGCACCTGCGGCTGCGGATCGAGCTTCTCGGCTTGATGCCATCGGCGCCTTGGTGCCATTTGTCAAAGCCGCCTTCGGGCGGCTTTTTGCTGCCCGTCTCTTTCTGAACTGACCCATGGCGACCTCCGAATCTCCGCGCAAGAGCCTGTTGTGGCTGGTTGCCGTCGGCTTCTTCATGCAGACGCTCGATGCGACGATCATCAACACGGCCTTGCCAGCCATGGCGGCAAGCCTCGGCGAGAGTCCGCTGCGCATGCAATCCGTGGTCGTCGCCTATGCCTTGACGATGGCGATGCTGATTCCGGCTTCCGGATGGCTGGCGGATCGCTTTGGAACGCGCCGCGTCTTCTTCTGCGCCATCATCCTGTTCGTCGCGGGATCCGTGCTGTGCGCCATGTCCCGTGACATCAGGCAGTTGGTGGCTGCACGTGTCGTCCAGGGCTTGGGCGGCGCGCTCCTCCTGCCGGTGGGGCGTCTCGCGCTGCTGCGCTCGGTGCCGCGCGCCGAGTTCCTGGCTGCGATGAGCTTCGTGGCCATACCTGGACTGGTCGGGCCTCTGCTCGGTCCGACGCTCGGCGGATGGTTGGTCCAGTACGCCTCGTGGCATTGGATCTTCCTGATCAACGTGCCGGTCGGGCTCGTCGGCTGTTTCGCGACGCTGCGCATCATGCCGGACTTGCGCTTGACCGGGCAGCATCGCTTCGATGGCGTCGGGTACGCGCTGCTCGCCTTTGGCATGGTCGCCATTTCGCTGGCGATCGATGGCGTCTCGGGGCTCGGCCTGCGCCAGGCAGGCGTGCTGGTTCTCCTCGTGTTCGGCTTTGCAAGCATCACCGCGTACTGGCTGCATGCGGTGAGGCGGCCCTATCCGCTCTTCGAGCCGGCGCTGTTCGGCATCCCGACGCTGAGCATCGGTTTGCTCGGCAATCTTTTTTGTCGCCTTGGAAGCGGCTGCATGCCTTTCCTGGTTCCCTTGCTGCTTCAGGTGTCGATGGGCTACTCGCCGCTCCACGCCGGGCTGATGATGCTGCCCATCGCACTCGCGGGCATGAGCATGAAGCGCTTCGCCACGCCCTTGATCAAGCGGAATGGCTATCGCCGGGTTCTGGTGGTCAATACATCGCTCGTCGGTTTGTCGATGGCGAGTTTTGGATTGGCGACGCCCGAGCAGCCGATTACGCTGCACATCGTGCAACTGGTGATCTTCGGGGCGGTGAATTCGCTGCAATTCACGGCGATGAACACCATCACGCTGAAGGACCTGGATGGCAGCATGGCAAGCGCCGGCAACAGCCTGTTGTCGATGGTGCAGATGCTTGCGATGAGCCTGGGCGTGGCGGTGGCGAGCGCGGTGCTGGCTGGCTACACCGGTATTTTCGGGAACGCAACGCCCCTGGCGACCCTGCATGCCTTCGAGGCTACCTTTGCCAGCATGGGACTGATCACGCTGGCTTCTGCCCTGATTTTCTGGAATCTTCCGCCTGAAGCGAGGGCGGTTCAGCCTGCGCAGCCGGAGGTCTCCGGGCAGGGTTGAGCCTCAGTGCCGATCCGTTCAGGCGGGGTAGACCGCGCCGAGAACGCGTGGCCCCCGAGCGCCAGTGACGCTTGCCAGATTGCCGGAATCTCCGCGCAGCGCGCTACGTGCCAACCAGGCGAAGGCAGCGGCTTCCACTTCCTGCGGGGGAAGGCCGCGTTCAACGGACGACACGACTTCGACTGCCGGCAGCAATGCCCGGAGCCTGCCGAGGAGATGGTGATTGAGCGCGCCGCCGCCGCAAACGATCAGCAGCTGGCTGCCCGCACCGTAGCGTTTCAGATGCCCGGCGCACACCGATGCAGTCAGTTCCGTCAGGGTGGCCTGTACATCGGCGGGGTCGCCTTCGGACCCACCCAGCTGCGCCGCGAGCCAGGTCGGGTTGAACAAGTCGCGGCCAGTGCTTTTCGGCGGGCTCTTGATGAAATACGGGTCGCCGAGAAGTCGCGCCAGTAGCTCCGGCAACACGCGGCCACTCGCTGCCCACTGGCCGCCGATGTCGTAGGGCTGGCCGATGTGCGCCTGGCACCAATGGTCGATCAGCGCATTGCCCGGGCCGCAGTCGAAGCCGAGCACTGTGCCTTCACCCGCCGGGAGAATGCTGAGGTTGGAAATACCGCCGATGTTCAGCACCGCGACGGCCTGGTCGCCGCGTGCGAACAGCGCGCGATGAAAACCCGGAACAAGCGGCGCACCTTGCCCGCCGGCAGCGACATCGCGGCTGCGGAAGTCCGCGACAACCGGAATGCCGGTCAGCTCGGCAAGAAGAGAGGGGTTGTTGATCTGCAGCGTGTAGCCGACTTCGTCGAACTCTCCGGGCCGGTGGCGCACCGTCTGGCCGTGCGCACCGATTGCGGTGACGGCGCCCGGAGACAGGCCGGCATCGGCGATCAGTTGATGAACCACGCCGGCGTAGGCGCGTGCAAGGCCATTGCCGGCCAGGGCCGCTCGGTGCAATTCGTTGTCGCCGGGTGTGTTGAGCGCCATGAGCTCGGCGCGCAGCCCGACAGGGAAAGGTGCCGCTGCATAGCCCTGGACCGCGATGCGCCCGTCGGAAAAGTCCGCGAGGACGCCGTCCACGCCGTCCATCGACGTCCCCGACATCAGGCCGATGAAGAGTTCAGCCATCTTCGGGTTGAGCAGATCAGGCGCTGCGGGGCCTGGGTCAGTCCGCGCTCGCCTGAACCACCGAGAAGGCGGCGGCCAGCTCGGTGCGCGTCGCGACCGCGAGCCGCTCGAAAGCGGGGCGCGACGCCGCGCTGATCGGAGCGCCGCCATCCTGCTGGGCAATCGTGGTCGGGTCGCGATATTCGCCATTCACGCGGAATTCGAAGTGAAGGTGCGGCCCGGTGGCCCAGCCGGTCGAGCCGACGGCACCCACGGTCTGGCTCTGGCTGACGCTCTGGCCTTGCCGGACGTCGATGCGGCTGAGGTGTGCGTACGCGGTTTCCTGATTGTTGCGGTGCTTCAGGATCACGATGTTGCCGTAGCCGCTCTGGGTGCCGGCGAATTCCACGGTCCCGTCGCCGACCGCGCGGACCGGCGTTCCGGTCGGCGCTGCGAAATCGATGCCGTGATGCTGGCGCCAGCTGTTGAGGATCGGGTGGAGGCGCATCGCGAACCCGCTGCTCACTCGGGTGAACTCGACCGGCGAGGTCAGATAGGCGCGACGGAGGCTGTCGCCGTTCGGGCGGTAGTAGGCGCCTTTTTGCCCGGGTTCCTGATACCACAGCGCCTGATGGAGCTTGCCGCCGCTTTCGAATTCGGCCGAGAGAACGCGGCCGGTGCGCAGCGTCTGGCCATCGCCATCGAAGGTCTCGTAGACGACGGCGAAGCGATCGCCCTTGCGCAGCGTTCTGAAGTCGACATCGCCGGAGAAGACGTCTGCCAGTTGGCTCGCGACCGCATCGGGAATGCCGGCATCGTCCGTGGCTGCAAACAACGAGGTTCGCACGATGCCGCTGGCAAGACGGGTGCCCGGCGTGAGCGTGTCGCTTTCAGTCCTGGACTGGAAGCCCGTGGGCGTTTTTTCGATGACGACACGCTTGAAGTTGCCGTCGCCGTCCGGAATCCAGCGCGCGCTGAGTCTTTGCAGCGTGTTTTCCTGTGTCGCCTCGGCGGTGACGGTCCGTCCGGCGCGGCTCAGAAGCGCCGCGCGGGCCTCGGAATTGCCACGCACGAAGGTCGCAGCCGCGGGATCGGCGATCCCCAGTCGCTGCAGCAGCGCTTCGGCGGTGTCGCTCGACCGCGTGATCTCGGTGCGGAAGAGGGTAAAGCTGTGGTTGTCGAGCGCTTCGACCTGGTCGGCGAAGGACAGCGGGGTGACCGCCTCGAACACCTGCTTGACGGGGAGGTCGGCCGCATCGGGACCGAGGGAGGCGACGGCGAAGGCGCCGCCGCCAGCGGACAGAAGCAGCGCGGCAACGGCAGCCGTGATCTGCTTCGGATACGTCCGAAAAATATGGGCCACACGGGAAGCGATCAGCTCCTCGGCGGCAAGAATGCCGTTGATCAAAACTTCGAATCCAGCTCAGGTTCTGCAAAACCGCGCTGCGGGGGCCGTGTCGAACGGGCGGCAGGTCGGTGCGGGGAGCAGCGCCGCTTAGAATTCGGCGCTTGAAAAAGTCGGCAGAGTATAGCCGTGGCATGACTTCTGCCATAGGAGAGCTCGCCCTAAAGCCTAATGAAACCCGGTTTTGTTACATCCACAAGTCTGTCTGAAGGCGTAGGAAAAGCGCTCGAAATTTCGCTTCGTGGAACTGACGAGCTCCTTCCCCAGGACGAGTGGATCCGGAAGCTCCAGCGCTCCGAAACGACGGGGACGCCACTCCGGATCAAGCTGGGCCTGGACCCCACCGCGCCGGACATCCACGTCGGCCACACCGTGGTGCTCAACAAGATGCGCCAGCTCCAGGATCTCGGGCACACGGTGATCTTCCTGATCGGGGATTTCACGACCACCATCGGCGACCCGTCGGGCCGCAATACCACCCGGCCGCCGTTGACCCGCGAGCAGATCGAGGCCAACGCGCAGACCTACTATCGGCAGGCCAGCCTCGTGCTCGATCCGGCCAGGACCGAGATTCGCTACAACTCGGAGTGGAGCGACCCGCTCGGCGCGCGCGGCATGATCCAGCTCGCGGCGAAATACACCGTGGCCCGCATGATGGAGCGCGAGGATTTCAACAAGCGCTTCAAGGCCGGCCAGTCGATCTCGGTGCACGAGTTCCTGTACCCGCTGATGCAGGGCTACGACTCGGTCGCGCTGCGCTCCGACCTGGAACTTGGCGGGACCGACCAGAAGTTCAACCTGCTCATGGGCCGGCACCTTCAGCAGGAATATGGCCAGGAGCCGCAGTGCATACTCACTATGCCGCTCCTCGAGGGTCTCGACGGCGTCGAGAAGATGTCGAAGAGCAAGAACAACTACATCGGCATCAGCGAAGACCCGAACACCATGTTCGCCAAGGTGCTCTCGATTTCTGACACCCTGATGTGGCGCTGGTACACGCTGCTGAGCTTCAAGTCGATCGCCGAGATCGATGCGCTCAAGGCCGAGGTCGAGGCAGGCCGCAATCCCAAGGATGCGAAGGTCGCTCTCGCGAAGGAGATCACCGCTCGGTTCCACAGCGCGGCTCTCGCGGATGCCGCAGAGCAGGATTTCATCAACCGCAGCAAGGGTGGTGTGCCTGACGAGATTCCGGAGGTGAATCTGTCGGGCGCTCCGCTGGGCATCGCCCAGTTGCTCAAGCAGGCGGGACTCGCGCCGTCGACATCCGAGGGCAACCGTCTCATCGACGGCGGCGGCGTTCGCATCGACTCCAGCGTGGTCAGCGACAAGGGTCTGAAGCTTCCCGCCGGAAGCTACGTGGTGCAGGTCGGCAAGCGCAAGTTCGCGCGCGTGCACCTGGCCTGACCCGGCGGGTCAGCGGACCTCGATGGTCACGCGGCGGTTCCGGGGTTCGGGTACCTCGTCGCCTGTCTGGATGGCGGGTTCCCGCTCGCCCCTGCCGACGGCTTCGATGCGATTGGGCTGAAAGCCCTTGTCCACGAAGATCTGTCGCACCTGGGCCGCGCGCACGCGCGAGAGATCGTCGTTGTGCGCGACCGTCCCGACGGTGTCGGTGTGCCCGGTCACGACGATCTCGCCGCCGCTGCGCGCCTGCGCAGCCGCCAATGCTTCATTCAGCGTGCTTTGCGATGCGGCCGTCAGGATCGTCTCGTTCTGTTCGAAGTAGACGGTGAAGCGCTGCGGCGCCGGCGGCATGAGCTCGAAGAGCGACTTGTTCTCGGCTTCCACGCGTGCGGGATCGGCCTTGTCGACGACTGGCGCACCGCGCGCGTTCGCCTTGGCGGTCGCGCGCTGAAAGGGCTCGGACAGCGTCTCTTCCCCGTCCTGGGTGCTGACGACGACGGCGGAGGGCGTGCCGTCCGGCTGCGGCAGCAGCACCACGCGCGTCGCGGGGGTTGAGCATGCCGCGATGACCAGCGTCGTGATCAGTCCGGCAACGAGAGATGCGAGGCGGCGAACTGTCACGGCTGCGGGTCGGCTTGAACGATGAAATCAGTGCCGCGGATCCCGATGACCGCAGTGGGCGTTTCCACGCGAACCGCATCCGTATGCGTCTTGCCGATCAGGCCGGTGACCATCCGCGCCGAGCCCTGCAGCAGGGAGAGGAGCATCCCGCCGTCCTGCGTGGTCGAATCGAAATGGAATTCCTTGAGATCCAGCCGCGAGGACGGCCCCACGACCAGTTTGGTCCCGTCGCGCAGGACGACGCTCGCACCCGAGTCGGGGCCGGTCACGATGCGGTCGATGGGTGCGACGATGTCGCCGGACTTGCCGGTGCGCGTCGACCCGTCCGGCGCGAGCAGGCGGACGTCGCCGCGTACGGACTTGAGTACGCCCGCGCGAGCTTCGGGCTGGGGCTTGGCGGTGGTCGTGGCGGTCTGTGCCAGCGTGTTCGTCGTGGCGCAAACGACGACCAGGCTGCACAGGGCCGTGACGATGCTTTTGATCACGTGGGAACCTGCTGTGGTTTCTGAATACAGAAATACTATGCGAGTATTGCCGGGAGCCTACAGGGGCGCAGGCCACGTCGCGATAATTCGGCTGCTCTTTGAAGACCTTGACGCGCATTCGTTCTTGTCCTCCATCTTCCGTCTCTCCAAGCTTTCCACGTTGAGTCCGCGCACGCTGCTGCGCGTCTCGATCGCGGTCGCGCTCGTCACCATCGTGCTGAAGGGATGGGCGGGATACATCACGAACTCGATGGGGCTGATCTCGGACGCGATGGAGTCGTTCGTTAATCTCGCGAGCGCGACTTTCGCCCTGGCCATGGTCACGATCGCGATGCGACCGGCCGACGCGGAGCACCCCTATGGGCACCACAAGGCCGAATATTTCTCGTCGGGCTTCGAAGGGGTGCTGATCATTGGCGCCGCGGTCGCGATCATCTGGGCGGCGGTCGTGCGCCTGCTGTCGCCGCAGCCGCTCGAACAGCTGGGCTGGGGGCTGGCGCTCTCGGTGCTGAGCTCGGCCTTCAACGGACTGCTCGCCGCCGTGCTGTTCCGCGCGGCCAAGGTGCACCATTCCATCGCGCTGGAGGCCGATGCGCGGCATCTGCTCAGTGACGTCTGGACTTCGGGCGCGGTGCTGGTCGGCGTCATCGCCGTGGCGCTGACGGGCTGGCTCTGGCTCGATCCGGTGCTGGCCATCGCCGTGGCGCTGAACATCCTGCGCGAAGGCGCGAAGCTGATCTGGCGATCGTCGCAAGGGTTGATGGACGAAGCGCTGGACGCCGAGACCCAGTCGACTCTTCAGGCCACGCTGGAGCGCTTTGCCGCCGGCGTGCCGGAAGGCGCGCAACTGCGCTTCGACGACATGGTGACGCGGCGCGCCGGCCAGCGCCGCTTCGCCGATCTGCACATGCATGTGCCGGGCGCCTGGTCGCTGCAGCGCGCCGCCGGTCTGCGCGATGCGCTCGAGCAGGCCCTGATGGACGCCGTACCCGGCCTGCGCGTCACCATCCAGCTCCTGCCGCTCGGGATGGAAGCACGCGCCACGCAAAAGGAAGAGGGACATTCGCCATGAAGGCCATCCTGCAGCGCGTCAGCAGCGCGCGCGTCGACATCGACGGCTCTACCGTGGGCGCCATCGATGCGGGTTTGCTCGTTCTGCTGTGCGCCGAGCGCGGCGACACGGAGATGCAGGCCGACCGGATGCTCGCCAAGATCCTGAAGCTACGGATCTTTTCGGACGATGCGGGCAAGATGAACCTGAGCGTCCAGGACGTGGGCGGCGGACTGCTCGTCGTGAGCCAGTTCACGCTTGCCGCCGATGCGAGCGCGGGCAATCGGCCAAGCTTCACGCAGGCGGCCGCACCCGACGAAGGACGGCGACTCTACGAGTCGTTTGTTTCGAAGGCACGGGCGGCGCATCCCGTGGTCGCGACCGGCGAGTTCGGTGCCGACATGAAGGTGCACCTGGTCAACGATGGCCCGGTGACCATTCCGCTGCAGATGGCGCCCTGATCGCGGCGGTCAATACGGGTTCCTGATTCCGAGCCGCGCGAGGATCTCGATCTCGCGCGCCTCCATCGCCTCGGCGTCTTCGTCGCTGGTCTCGTGATCCCAGCCCTGCGCATGCAGCGTGCCGTGCACCAGCAGGTGCGTGTAGTGGGCAGCCAGGGTCTTGCGCTGTTCCTTGGCTTCCTTTGCGACGACCGGCGCGCACAGGACGAGGTCGGCCATGACCACTGGCGACTGCGCGTAATCGAAGGTCAGCACGTTGGTCGCATAGTCCTTGCCCCTGAACTCGCGATTGAGTCGCTGGCCCTCGTCCGCATCGACGATGCGCACCGTGATCTCGCCGTCGCTGCCCAGCGCATGGCGGATCCAGCGCCCGACGCTGTGGCGTGGCAGCGCGGCGCGATGGCGTTCCACGCCCTTGAAGCGGCCGAACTGGAGCGACAGGGAAAGTGCCGGCAACGCCATCTCAGACGCTCCTCTTCCTGGCGCTGTCGTAGGCGTCGACGATCCGCGCCACCAGCGGATGGCGAACCACGTCCGCGCTCGTGAAATGTGTGATCGCGATGCCGTTGACCCGCTTCAGGACGCGCTCGGCGTCGATCAGCCCGCTCAACTGGCCTTTCGGCAGGTCGATCTGGCTGACGTCGCCGGTGACCACCGCCTTGGCACCGAAGCCGATGCGCGTGAGGAACATCTTCATCTGCTCCGGCGTGGTGTTCTGGGCCTCGTCGAGGATCACGAAGGCGTTGTTCAGCGTGCGGCCGCGCATGAAGGCCAGCGGCGCGATTTCGAGCGCGTTGCGCTCGAAGGCCTTCTGCACGCGGTCGAAACCCATCAGGTCGTACAGCGCGTCGTACAGCGGCCGAAGATAGGGATCGACCTTCTGCGTCAGGTCGCCCGGCAGGAATCCGAGCCGCTCGCCGGCCTCGACCGCGGGGCGCGTGAGAACGATGCGCTGGACCGCGCTGCGCTCCAGCGCATCCACCGCGCTCGCGACGGCGAGGTAGGTCTTGCCGGTGCCGGCGGGGCCGATGCCCAGCGTGATGTCGTGGTTCGCGATGTTGTGCAGGTAGACGCTCTGGTTCGGCGTGCGTGCGCGCAGATCGGCCCGGCGGGTGGCGAGAACGAGGGAGCCGTCTTCAGCCTCGGTCATCGAGCCGTCCCCGGCCAGGGTGAGCTGGACCACGGCCGCATCGATCGGCCGCTGCGCGATTTCGTAGAGCGCCTGCAGAACATCCATCGCGCGCTGTGCATTCGCCTTGGCGCCGTCGACCTTGAACTGCTCGTGCCGGTGCGCGATCTTGACGTTGAGCGCTTCCTCGATGCGGCGCAGGTTCGCGTCGAGCGGACCGCAGAGATGCCCCAGGCGCGTGTTGTTGGGCGGGGCGAAGGTGTGTCGCAGAATCACGCCATCCTCACTTTCATTCATTCCTCATGTCTTGCCGAAAGAGCGCCCCCAAAGAATCCAGGGCCAGCGCAGCGCAGCCCTTTCGGGAGACGCCGCGGAACTGGCTCGGCCAGGCCGCAGGCGTCGCCCCCCTGGGGGGGTGTCCGAGCCACACGCAGTGGGCGAGGCTGGGGGGGGGCCAATGATAGGCAAACTCACCGGCATCCTCGCCGAACGCAATCCTCCGCAGATCGTGGTGGACTGCCACGGCGTCGGCTACGAGGTCGATGTGCCGATGAGCACCTTCTACAACCTGCCGGCCGCGGGTGAGCGGGTGTCGCTGCTCACGCATTTCGTGGTGCGCGAGGACGCGCAGATTCTCTACGGCTTCGGCACCGCCGCGGAGCGCGCGGCCTTCCGGCAGCTGATCAAGATTTCCGGCGTGGGGCCGCGCACCGCGTTGGGCGTGCTCAGCGGCATGAGCGTGACTGAGCTGTCGCAGGCGATCACGCTGCAGGAGGCGGGTCGCCTGGTCAAGATACCCGGCATCGGCAAGAAGACGGCCGAGCGTCTGCTGCTCGAGCTCAAGGGCAAGCTCGGCGCGGAGATGGCGCTTCCGGCGCATGCGGCCACCGACAGCCAGGCCGACATCCTGCAGGCACTGGTCGCGCTGGGCTACAGCGACAAGGAGGCGGCTGCGGCATTGAAGGCGCTGCCGAAGGATGTCGCGGTGGGCGAGGGGATCAAGTTGGCGCTGCGGGCGCTCGCCAAGTAGGCGGCTCAGGCCGGCACCTTTCAGCGCCAGTCCTGCACCGCAAGGGCCAGCGCGAACACCGCGGTCTGGACGGTCACCGCGATGCCGTGTCGTTGCATCAACTGGCGGGCAAGAAGCACCCGGTCGGCGAGCGGGCGTGAAGCATCGGCAGCGCGTCGCAGTCCCAGTCTTTCGAGGGTGCCGTCGAGGCTCGCCAGCGAACCGATGACGCCTTGCGCCAGCGCCTCGTAGACCCCGGCGTCATGCCGCAGCCTGAGCGCCAGATAGCGTTCGAGCAGCCCGACCAGCGCCACGACCGCATAGGCGGCCCATGACACCGAGGGCAGCGACCGGCCCGTCAGCGCGAGCACCAGTCCTGCAATGAGGGAAAGCGCCAGCCCCCAGGTGGCGAGCATCCCGCTGGCGCGCAACAGGCCGGCCGTGGCAGCGCACAGCGCGCGATCGTCGTCATTCATGCTGGTGATCGACAAGGTTCTCGCCCCTTCACGGTGGCGCATTCTGCCGCATGGCGCGCGGGGCCGGTGGGCCGACTAAACTGCTCGCTCAGCCCGCAAGCCCATGACCATCCAGACCGACGATTTCGCCCCGGCCCCGCAGCGCGTGGTGTCCGCAGCGCCCGCCTCGCCCAATGAGGAAGCGATCGAACGCGCGCTGCGTCCGAAGCTGCTCGATGAATACGTCGGTCAGGCGAAGGTGCGCGAACAGCTCGAGATCTTCATCGGCGCGGCACGCCACCGTGCCGAGGCGCTGGACCACGTGCTGCTGTTCGGTCCGCCGGGGCTGGGCAAGACGACGCTGTCGCACATCATCGCGGCCGAACTCGGCGTGAACCTGCGGCAGACATCGGGCCCGGTGCTCGAAAAGCCCAAGGACCTCGCCGCGCTGCTGACCAACCTCGAGCGCAACGACGTGCTCTTCATCGACGAGATCCACCGCCTCTCGCCGGTGGTCGAGGAAATCCTCTATCCCGCGCTGGAGGACTATCAGATCGACATCATGATCGGCGAAGGTCCCGCGGCGCGCAGCATCAAGCTCGACCTTCAGCCGTTTACCCTCGTCGGAGCGACCACCCGCGCGGGCATGCTGACCAATCCGCTGCGCGACCGCTTCGGCATCGTTGCGCGGCTGGAGTTCTACACGGCCGAAGAGCTCGCGCGCATCGTCCATCGCAGCGCGGGCCTGCTCGGCGTGCCGACGGACGAAGCCGGCGGCCTGGAGATCGCGCGCCGGTCGCGCGGCACGCCGCGCATTGCGAACCGCCTCCTGCGCCGGGTGCGCGATTACGCGCAGGTCAAGAGCGACGGCCGCATCACGGCCGATGTGGCGCACAAGGCGCTGGCCATGCTCGACGTCGATCCGCAGGGCTTCGACCTGATGGACCGCAAGCTGCTCGAAGCCGTGATCCACCGCTTCGACGGCGGCCCGGTCGGGCTCGACAACATCGCGGCGAGTATCGGCGAGGAGGCCGGGACCATCGAGGACGTGATCGAGCCCTACCTCATCCAGCAGGGCTACCTGCAGCGCACGCCGCGCGGGCGCATCGCGACGCTGGCCGCGTACAGGCACCTCGGCGTCGCCGCGCCTCAGCGCGACGGCGACATGTTCGGCACCTGAGCGCCCACGTCGGCGCTCAGCGGACGCGCGCCGGACGCGATCAGCCACTGCGCGGCATAGTAGGTCGCGAGCACCCACAGCGATGCCACCGGTAGCGGCTGGACGAAGCGGTTGGTCGCCAGCAATGAATCGCTCAGCATGAAGAAGCACGCACCGACGGCGACCTTCAGCGCCGCAGGATCGCCCGCAACCGCCGCGCGCCCGGTCGCCTGCGCCGCCATGCAGGCGATCACCACCACGTAGAGGCCGACCGGAATCCGCAAGCCCGCCGGCAGCCCGCCCCACCACAGGAACGCGTACATGAGCGCGCCGATGCCGAGCGTCACTGCCAGGGCGTTCAGGCGGGGAAACAGGCCGACGTCCTTCGCGAACAAGCCGATGTAGGCCAGATGCGCGAGCAGGAAGCACACCAGCCCCGGCACGAAGAGCCGGGGCCACATCAGCAGCACGTCGCCGGCCAGCGATGCGACCAGGCCGGCGATCAGCAGCAGCGCGAAACGGCCCGGCACTTCCGGCGCGCGCAGACGCCCCGCCGCAAAGCCGATGAGCACCACGAGCGCGAGCGGCTTGAAGACCATGTGGAGCGCTCCGATGCCCAGCGCGCCACTGGCCGTCGCCAGCGCTGCCGCATCGACGTAGAGCGCTTCCGTCACGCTCAGCCGTCCTTGCAGCACCGCGCCTGTTGCCCAGAGGCCAGCCGTCAGCGCGGCCAGCCACACCGCTGAAGTTGCGAATGGCAGCGCATCCGAGAACCACAGGAACGCGATGGCGCCCGCCAGCAGCGCGGCGAACTGCGCCACCGCGAAAGCCTGGGCGGCGCCGGATGCCGGCGGCTCGTAGCGCTGCACCTGCCGGATGTCGAAAGGCGGCTTTGCGTCGATCGCAGCCAGGTCGGCCGGTCGCCAGCCCGGCGGCTTGATCCACAGACGCAGCTTGTCGCGCCATCGCCGGGTGCGCCAGCCGTCGCGCGCGAGCGCCCAGTAGACCTCGGCATTGGCCCAGATCGGGTCCCAGCTGCGCAGCGGGCTCCGCGTGCCGTAGACGCAGGGTTCATCCTCCTCCTTGAAGGTGCCGAAGAGCCGGTCCCATACGATGAGGATGCCGCCGTAGTTGCGGTCGATGTAGCGGTCGTTCACCGCGTGGTGCACGCGGTGGTTCGACGGCGAGCAGAACCAGCGGTCGAACCATCCGAGCTTGCCGATCTGCTCGGTGTGCACCCAGAACTGGTAGAGCAGATCGATGAGCGCGACCACGCCGAAGACCAGCGGCGGCACGCCCGCGATGGCCATCGGCAGATAGAAGATCCACCCGAACAGCGCACCGCTGGAGGTCTGCCGCAGCGCGGTCGAGAGGTTGTAGTGCTGGCTCTGGTGATGCACCACGTGCGCGGCCCACAGCACCGCGCTTTCATG
Source organism: Variovorax sp. YR216 (assembly GCF_900107745.1). Taxonomy (GTDB): domain Bacteria; phylum Pseudomonadota; class Gammaproteobacteria; order Burkholderiales; family Burkholderiaceae_C; genus Variovorax. The sequence continues at coordinate 421,645 of NZ_FNRO01000003.1, forward strand.
GCCGAAGCGGTGCAGCCAGTAGTAGCAGAGGTCGTAGAAGACCAGCGCCAGCAGCCAGCCGTACCACTGCATCCAGAAATGCTCGTTCGGAAACAGCGCGAACGCCGACCAGCATGCGGTGTAGATGCCGATGCGCAGCAGCCCGGTGAGGACTGCGCTGACCTGGCTGAGAATGCCGAGCCCGATGCTGTTGATCGTGTCGGGCAGGCGATAGGTGTCATGGCCTGTCCCGAGCCTCGCGCGGCGGCGGCCGACGAAGAATTCGATCCCGATCAGCAGGAAGAAGACTGGCGTTGCGAGAACGATGATCTGGCCCGGGCGCATGAGACCGATTGTCCCGGCGCGCGGTCATCTCGCCGTCATTGCAGCGTCATGGTTTGCCCCAAGGGGTGCGCCGGACGACGGTGTCGTCGGCGCGTCATCGTGCTGCCATGACCTCGTCACGCGCGGCTGCGAACGTGCAGGGCCATGCAAAGAGATGACGCTTTCCTTCGGGCATGGAGCGAGCAGATCCCGGACGTGGACGAGGCCGATTTCACTCGGCCGGTGCAGCGCTTCCGCACCCTGTGGATCTCCGATCTGCACCTGGGCACGCCCGGCTGCCAGGCGCGGATGCTGCTCGACTTCCTCAAGTACACCGAGTGCGAGACGCTGTTCCTGGTCGGCGACATCATCGACGGCTGGCAGCTCAAGCGCCACTGGTACTGGCCACAGGCGCACAACGACGTCATCCAGAAGCTGCTGCGCAAGGCGCGCAAGGGCACGCGGGTGATCTTCATCCCGGGCAACCACGACGAGTTCGCGCGCAAGTACCTGCATCACAACTTCGGCGGCATCGACGTGGCCGATGAGTGGATCCACGAGACGGCTGACGGCCGCAAGCTCTGGATCATGCACGGCGACCTGTTCGACGGCGTGATCCAGTGCGCGAAGTGGCTGGCGCATGTCGGCGACTCGCTCTACGAATTCACCCTCAAGCTCAATCGCCATCTCAACTCGCTGCGGGCGCGTATGGGGTTGCCGTACTGGTCGCTGTCGAAGTACCTCAAGCTGAAGGTCAAGCGCGCGGTCAGCTATGTCGGCGACTTCGAGAACGCGGTGGCCCGCGAAGCGCGCCGGCGCGGCGTGCACGGGGTGGTGTGCGGCCATATCCATCACGCCGAACTGCGCGACATCGACGGCATCCTCTACGCCAACGATGGCGACTGGGTCGAAAGCCTGACCGCGCTCGCGGAGAGCGCCGACGGAACGCTCGAGATCCTGCACTGGGCGGATCAGATGCCCGTCGCGACGCAGTCCGGACGCGCATCCTCGCGACGGGAACCGGTGCACGCATGAAGGGGGTCCGTACCGTCGACCTCGTGTACTTCAATGCCGGCGGCGGCCACCGTGCCTCCGCCCTCGCGCTCGAATCGGCGATCCAGCGCGCCGGCTTGCCGTGGACGGTGCGGCTGGTCAACCTGCGCGAAGTGCTCGATCCCAAGGACGGCTTTCGCCGGCTCACCGGCATGGACCCCGAGGACGTCTACAACAAGCGCCTTGCGCGTGGATGGACGCTCGGCCTCGCGCAGGAACTCAAGCTGCTGCAGGGAATGATCCGCTGGTGCCACGCCACGCTGGTGCGGCAGTTGCAGCAGCATTGGCTGGCGACCGAACCGGACATGGTCGTGTCGCTGATCCCGAACTTCAACCGGCCGCTGTGCGAGGCGCTCGCATCGACGCTGCCGGGCGTGCCCTACGTGACGGTGCTGACCGACCTCGCCGACCATCCGCCGAATTTCTGGATCGAGGAGGGGCTGGACCAGGACTTGATCTGCGGTTCGCCCAGGGCGGTGGAGCAGGCGCTCGCCGCCGGCCATGCACCGACCCGGGTTCACGCCAGCTCCGGGATGATCATTCGCGCATCCTTCTACGACTCGCAGCCGGTGGACCGCTGTGCGGAGCGTGCCCGTCTCGGCCTCGACCCCGATCGGCCGACCGGCATCGTGCTCTTCGGTGGGCAGGGTTCGAAGGCGATGCTCGGCATCGCGAAGCGCCTGCCCGATACGCAGCTCATCCTGGCTTGCGGCCACAACACGAAGCTTGCGGATGCCCTGCGCGAACTGCCGGCGTGCGCGCCGCGCCTCGTTCTGGGGTTCACGCCCGACGTTGCCCGCTACATGGCGCTGGCGGATTTCTTCATCGGCAAGCCCGGCCCCGGCAGCCTGAGCGAAGCGGTTCACATGGGGCTGCCGGTGATCGTGGTGCGCAACCGCTGGACATTGCCCCAGGAGCGCTACAACACCCAGTGGGTGCGGGAGCGCGGCCTGGGCATCGTGTGCAGCAGCTTCACCGGGGTCGACGAGGCCGCCGCAGAGCTCATCCGGCATCTGGATCGCTACCAATCGGCGACACGCAAGGTGCGGAACAGGGCCCTGTTCGAGTTGCCCGTCATGCTCGAAGGCATCCTGTCGCGCGCCGAGCGGCCCCTGCCGGGTGTGTCCGTGACGCCCGTCGATTTGTAGTCGATAGAGTTACTTTTTTGCGACAAATCGGGATTTCGTTAGTACTTTGAGTTTACATATCAGTTACAGTCCGCGCATCGGCACCGGCCCACCTTCAGGCCCGCCCCATCGAGGACAAGACCGTGAGAAAAACATCCTGGTTCGCCTTGGCAGGTTTGTTGGCAATCGCTGGATGCCTGGGCGGTTGCAGCAACAGCCGTGATGACGCCTCGGCCTCGGCCGCTGCGGTCCCCGTCACGACGAAGAATCTCGTGATCGTGACCTGGCGGCCCGCGGACAAGACCGCCGAGTTCCTCAGCGGCTGGCGCGCCAAGGAATAGCCGCCGGAGCGTCATGCGCAACGGGTCTGCGCGCCGGAACTTGCCCCTCGGCGCATCGATCGGAACGCCATGCGCCAAGCCAGTCCACCTCCCACTTTCCATCAGCAGCGCCGCGCGGTAGCTGCCGCGCTGATCGGCATGCCGGCCCTGTGGCTTGGCGCGCGGGCACAGACGCCACCTCAGCGCCGGATGCTGACCCCGGCGCAGACCGAGGGGCCGTTCTATCCGGTCGAGTTTCCGAAGGATTCGGACTACGACCTCCTTCGCAATGGAAGCCGGCCTCCTTATACGAGCGGGCATCCAGCGTGGGTGGAAGGCACCGTGACCGACGTCGCCGGACAGCCGGTCGCCGGTGCGCTGGTCGAGATCTGGCAGTGCGACGAACAGGGGCACTATCACCATCCGGGCGACGGCGATCGCGCGGATGCGGGGTTCCAGGGTTTCGGTCGCGTGACGGTCGATGCGGACGGCCACTACCGTTTCCATACGATCCGGCCGGTTCCCTACAGCGGCCGCACCGCACATATTCATGTGAAGGTGAAGCTGGGCCGGCGTGAGTTGCTCACGACGCAGCTCTACGTGGCGGGCGATCCTGGCAATGCGCGCGACGGGATCTGGCGCGGCCTCGACGAATCGGCCCGTGCAGCAGTGACGATGCCGTTCATGCCCGGGCCGGACGGCCTGCGGGCGCGTTTCCCGATCGTCGTGCAGGCCTGAGCAAGCCCGGTCACGGGCCCAAAAGCAAAAAGCCCCGCAAGTCATTGACCTGCGGGGCTTTTCTTTTTTGGTGGCTCTTCACGGACTCGAACCGCGGACCTGTGGATTATGATTCCATCGCTCTAACCGACTGAGCTAAAGAGCCGAGCCCAGAATTATAACCTGCTCGGAGGGCGGTCTTCAGTCCCGGTCGAAGTTTTCCGAACCTCCGGCCCCGCGGCGGGAAGCTCGCCTGCATCGCCCGGCGCGCGCCGAGAGGTAAAAATCCGCCGATGTCCGCGACCACCACTATTCCAGAACGCCACGGCGACATGCCCGACGACCAGCTCATGCTGGCCTACGCGGGCGGGGATGCGTCCGCCTTCGACCTGCTGTACGCGCGCCATGAGAGCGGGCTCTTCCGTTTCGTGCGCCGGCTTCTCGGTGTGCGCCTTGCGGCCGAAGTCGGCGAGGTCTTCCAGCAGACGTGGGCGCGCATCGTCTCGTCGCGCGACACCTTTTCGCCGGAGGACACCTCCTGGCGCGTCTGGGCTTTCACGATCGCGTACGAGCTCGCCATCGAACAGCTCCGCCTGAGCGGCCGGCAGGCGGTGTTCTATGCGCACGATGAGGATGGCGATGGCCTCGAGGCCGCGCGCATCTTCGGCATCGGCGTGCTGCGCGGCGCCGCCGACGCGCATCCATCGGCACAGGAGCTGGCTTTCTGGCGTGCCGCGGGGCGCCGGCTGCAGGCCTGCCTCGACGAGCTGCCAGACGACCAGCGCGCGGCCTTCCTGCTTCATCACGAAGAAGGCTTCACGGTCGAGGTGCTGGCGCGCGCGATTGGCGTCGATGTCGACACCGTCTGCGACCGCCTGCGCCGCGGCCTCGAGAGATTGCAGGACTGCATGGAGCGGTACTTGACCGTGCTGGAGCGCCACGCATGAGTGCCGATGAGACCGGCCTCGGTGACCTGCACGACCCGCGCCTGTGGCGGGCGCTGGAACACGCGCCGGATCAGGGCGCGGCACCCGACTGGCGGGTGCGCAAGGAGATTCTGATGCAGGCACACGCCGCGATCGGCGAACCGGATCCGGAAGACGCCGAGGCCGATCTGGAGCGCGCAGCGCAATCCTGGTGGCACCGTCTTGCCGAGAGGCGCGAGGTCCGGGAAAAGCCGAAGCGGCGCTGGCCTGCCGCAGTCGCAATGGCCATGGTCGCCTTGGTGGCAGTCATGCTCTGGCGGCGCGAGCCCGGTTCCCCCCCGCCCGCGCCTTCGCTCGACGAAAAGACGCCCGTGGCTGCGAGTTCGCCGATGCCCGATGAGGCGCCGACTCCGGCGTCCTTGGAATCCCGACCGCCACCGAGCGATCCCTCGTCAGTCCCGCTGCTGCCGCCGAGCTTCTTCACGAAGCCGGAGCTGCCTGCGCCGGCGCCTGAGTCGCCATCAGCGCCCAGTCCGGAGCCCACGCCGCCGGCGAAGAAGACGGCAGCGGCGCCGCCTGCTCCTCCTTCCCCGCCAGCGCAGGCACAGTCGCCCCCGGCTTCGCAGAAGGCTCAGAAAGCGCCGCTGCCTGCGCCAGCATTGCCACCGGCGGTATCGCCGTCCCCGCAGCGCGATGCGGTGGCCTCCGCGAAGCCCGCGATGCCGCCCGCGCCCGCGGCTTCATCGTCGGTTCGCACGGATGAGACCGAACCGCCGACCTTCGATGCCCTTGCACAGTGGAATCGCATCACGATCTCGAAGCGCGGAGGCGAAAGCCGCAGCCTGCCGCGCGCCGAGGCGCGCGAAGTCAGCGCCCTGATGGCTTCGGCAGCGCTTTCGGCAGTGGGCCCCCGGCCGCTCAAGGGCGCGCCGGAATGGCGCGTGACGCTGGAGCGCGGCGCCGAGGTGCTGGCGGTCTTCGAGGTCTCGGGGCCTCAGGTGCGCTGGCGCGAAGGCCGGACGCCCGCCGCCACCGGCACTCCGTCGGCGGGCTCGCTATCGGCGCTGCGCAATACGCTCGAACGTGCGGTGCAGGAACCGCAGGCCGCGCCGGTCGAGTCGCGCAGCCCCTGAGCCGCCTTATTCGTGCTTGAAGTTCGGCGCCCGCTTGGTCAGGAAGGCGTCCATGCCTTCCTTCTGGTCGGCGGTTGCGAAGAGCGAGTGGAACAGCCGCCGCTCGAACATCACGCCGTCCGACAGGCCGCTTTCGAACGCGCGGTTGACCGATTCCTTGGCGGCCATCACCGAGAGCTGCCCGAAGCCCGAGATCACGAGCGCCGCGCCCAATGCTTCTTCCATGAGCTTGTCCAGCGGCACGATGCGGCTCACCAGCCCGGCGCGCTCGGCTTCGGCGGCGTCCATCATGCGGGCGGTCAGGACCATGTCCATCGCCTTGCTCTTGCCGACCGCGCGCGGCAGGCGCTGCGTGCCACCTGCGCCGGGGATCACGCCGATCTTGATCTCGGGCTGGCCGAACTTCGCGTTGTCGGCGGCGATGATGAAGTCGCACATCATCGCCAGCTCGCAGCCACCGCCGAGTGCGAAGCCCGCGACCGCGGCGATCACCGGCTTGCGGATGGAGCGGATGGCTTCCCAGTTGCGGGTGATGAAGTCGCCCTTGTACGCATCGAGAAAGGTGTACTTGGCCATCGCCGCGATGTCCGCGCCGGCGGCAAACGCCTTCTCGCTGCCCGTGACGATGATGCAGCCGATGGCGTCGTCGGCATCGAACGCCTTGAGCGCCTGGCCAAGCTCGGTCATCAGTGCGTCATTGAGCGCATTGAGCGCCTTGGGGCGGTTGAGCGTGATGATGCCGACCTTCTCGGCTTCGACCCGTACTTCGATGTTCTCGTAGCTCATGCGTATCTCCTTTGTCCTTGAAAACAAACCTCGGTCGGGGCCTGCGGCGCGTTAGTGCCGAGTCAGCCAGGATGCAAGCTTCGCGGCGTCCTGCGCGAACAATCGCCATGTCGTCACGCCGGCAGGCAGCGTTACCGGCAGCCGCACCAACCGCCGATCGCGCGCGACCAGCGCTGTGAATTTCTTCAGCGGGCCGAGATAGAGCGCCAGATCGTCGAGCCGCGCGATGCGCCAGCCCTGTACCGCGCGACCCTTGGCAGCCGGCATCTCGATGCCGATCCATTCGTCGTTGGCAGAGAAGCCGGCCTGTTCGGCCGCGCCGCCGCGAAGAACCGCCTTGACCTGAACGGAACCGTTCGCTTCGGCCACTCGCAACCCGAGTTCCTGCGCGCGCTGCGCCGGATCATCCAATGCGGCGACGCCATGGGCGCGCAGCAGGTCGGGCAACGGCAGTTCATCCGTTGAGTGAACCCAGCGCGCGATCTCCTTCGCGAACGAGCGCCCGCCCGCCGTTTCGAGCGCGGCCGCGAAATCGGCCTCGTCGATCGGGCCACCCTCGCTCCGGGTCCAGAGCAGGCGCATGACCTGGTCGAGCGTTCCCTTGCCCTCTGCTCGCAGCGTGAGGTCGAAGCACAGAGCGACCAGCGCGCCCTTGGTGTAGTAGCTGACCGTGGTGTTCGGCGTCTGCTCGTCCTGCCGGTAGTACTTGACCCAGGCGTCGAAGCTCGCCTCGGCCACGGATTGCACGAGCCGTCCGGGCGTCTGCAGCACCTGGTTGGCCGTCTTGTTCAGGAGCTTGAGGTAGGTGGCGTCGTCGACGAGTCCCGCGCGGCGCAGCAGCAGGTCGTCGTAGTAGCTCGTGAACCCTTCGAAGAGCCACAGCAGGCGCGTATAGTTTTCCTGGCCGTAGTCGTAGCTGGCGAACTCGGCGGGCCGCAGGCGCTTCACGTTCCAGGTGTGGAAATACTCGTGGCTGATCAGCCCGAGCAGCGTGGTGTAGCCGTCGGGCTGCTTGCGCGCTTCGAGCTGGGGCAGGTCGCGGCGCGTGCAGATGAGCGCAGTCGAATGGCGGTGCTCGAGGCCGCCGTAGCCGTCGTCCACCGCATTGAGCATGAACACATATCGATCGTGCGGCGGCTTGGGGCCGTGGCGCTTGCCGACCTTGTCGCCTTGCCAGAAGCGCATCTGCGTCTCGCAGATCGCGCGGGTGTCGGCGAGCAGCCGCGCGCCGTCGAAGGAGGCGGGCGCTCCGGCGACGACGAAGCGGTGCGGCACGCCGCAGGCTTCGAATTCGCCGCTCCAGAAGGCGCCCATCTCGACCGGGCTGTCGGCCAGTTCGTCGTAGCCCGAGGCCAGGTACTTGCCGAAGCCGTGGCGATCCGTGTGCGCCGCCTTCAGCGCGGTGGCGCAGGACCAGCGCGGGCCGTCCTTCGGCGCAGCGGGCGCGACGATCTCGATGGCGTGCGGCGCATCGGTTTGACCTTCGACCCGCAGGCAAAGGCTGGTGCCGTTGAAGAAGCCGCGGTCCTCGTCGAGCCAGGCGGTGCGCACCGAGTTGTCGTAGGCGCATACGTCGTAGCGAAGCTCCAGCGGCTTGCCGGGCGTGCAGTCGATTTCCCAGGTGCACTTGTCGATCTGCCGGGCGGTGAGCTTGCGACGGCCCTGCGCTGCGCGCAGGTTCTGCAGGTTCTTCGAGAACTCGCGCACGAGATAGCTGCCCGGAATCCAGACCGGCAGCGCAACCCGCTGGAGCGCCGCGGGTTCATCGATGACGAGCGACACGCCGAACAGGTGCGCCCTGCGATCCGCGCACTCGACGCGGTAGTGGATGGCCGGCGCGGCCATCAATTGAGCGCTGCGAGTTGCTTCTCGACCTGTGCAGCGGGAATCGCCCCCGGCGCGCGCGTGCCGTCGCTGAAGAACAGCGTCGGTGTGCCGGTCACGTTGTACTTCTGGCCGAACTCGCGATTTCGCGTCAGCGCGGCGGTGTCGCATTCGCCGGCTTCCGGCGTCACGCCGCGCTGCATCCAGTCGTTCCAGGCCTTGGCCTTGTCCTTGGCGCACCAGATGTTGCGCGCCTTGACCACCGAATCCGGACCCAGCACCGGGTACAGGAAGAGCTGGATGGTGACGTTGTCGACCTTCGTCATGTCGCGTTCGAACTGCTTGCAGTAGCCGCAGTTCGGGTCTGCGAACACCGCGAGCTGCCGCTTGCCGTTGCCGCGCACGATCTTGATCGCGTCCTTGGAGGGCAGCTTGTCGAACGCCACTTCGCTGAGCTTCTCGATGCGCTCCTCGGTGAGATTGCGGCGTGCCTTCACGTCGATCAGGTTGCCCTGCAGCAGGTAGTTGCCCTGCTCGTCGGTGTAGAAGATCTCGAAGCCGTTGATGCGCACTTCATACAGGCCCGGCAGCGGCGCCTTGGTGACCTCGTCGATCTTGGCGAACTGCGGAATGCGCGCGGCCAGGTTCTTGCGGATCTCGGCTTCGCCGGCCGAAGCGGTCAGGGCGTGGCCGAGGGCGAGCGTGGCCAGGGTGGCGAGGAGGGGGCGTGCGAGTTTCTTCATGGTGGTGTTCCCGGCATTCATTGCAGGCCCATGGCCTGCCGAGCGATCCAGTTCTTGACGAGCCGTGTGCGGTCGAAACCGCGCATGCCCCAGTTGCGCAGCGCCGGCAATGGATCGGCGCTGTGCGCGAAAAGTTGCTGCAGGCCGTCGGTGGCGATGCTCATCGACCACACGCCGGTGCGGCGCGCGCGCTCGTAGCGGCGCAACAGGCGTGGATCTCCGACGCTGCGCCAGTAGTCGCGCGACTTGATGACTTCCGCCAGTGCCGCGGCATCGCCGAGGCCCAGGTTCAGCCCCTGGCCCGCGAGCGGGTGGACGGAATGAGCGGCATCGCCTGCGAGCGCCCACGCGGCGCCGTTGTCGAAGCGCCCGGTCCAGCGCTCGGCGATGGCGCGCTGAAGCGGCCAGGCCGCCCGCTCGCTGGTCAGCTTGAGCGCGCCGAGCGCGTCGTGCGTCGCTTCGCGAAGACTGGCGCAGAACTCGTCGACGCTCTGTGCGAGCAGTTCAGGTGCACGAAGCTGGTCGACCGACCACACCAGCGCGAGCGAACGGTCGAGCGCGTGGGCGTCGGCGGGCCGGTTCGCATCGGCGAGCGGCAGCAGCGCCAGCACCTCGCCCTTGTCGTTGAACCATTGCCGTGCAGTGCCGTCGTGCGGACGCTCGGCTTCGAGCCTCGCAGCGATTGCATGCTGGGGATAGCGCGTGACGTCATGGCCCACGCCGAGCGCTTCGCGCGTGGCACTCATGCGCCCCTCGCAAATGACGGTGAGCGGCGCCGCGACCGGTTCGTTCACCACTTCGATGCGGGGCTGGAAGCGCACCGCATCGCTCAGCTGCCGTTCGAGCGCCGGCACGTCGACGATCCACGCCAGCGCCTCGACCTTCTGGCGGGCGGCGCTGAACTGCACCCGGCCGCCTTCGTCGCCGTAGACCAGCATCTCGCGCACGGGCGTCGCATGGGCGCTGTCGGGCCAGGCGCGCAGCGATTCGAGCAAGGCCTTGGAGGCGGCATTGAGCGCGTAGGCGCGAACATCCTCCGTCGAGGGCTTCGTCTCGGGCGCCACCAGCGCCACGCGCACGCGCTCGCGCGCCAGCAGCAGGGCCAGGGTGCGTCCGACGATGCCGGCGCCGCGAATGCAAACCTCGGGGGGGAGAGCCATCGTGGCATTGTAGGAGGACCCTCCGCGGTCGGCGGCATGCGGGAGAATCGCCGCTTCTGAATATTTGGATGCGCGTTCCGTGAAAACCTCCGAATTCGATCTCCAGGCCACGATCGCCCGCCTTTTCGTCTATCCGGTCAAGTCCTGCGCCGGCGTCGAGGTGTCGGAAGCGCTGCTCATCGAGACCGGTCTCGAATTCGATCGCGCATGGATGGTGGTCGACGAGGCGGGCGAATTCGTCTCCCAGCGCGAATTGCCGCGCATGGCGCTCATCCGGCCGCAACTCAAGCATTCCGAGATGGTGCTCCGGGCGCCGGGCATGCTCGCCTTGCACATCGCCTTCGACCGTGTCGAGGCGCCGGCGCGTGTGCGGGTGTGGGACGACGAAGTGGCGGCCTACGACATGGGCGATCTGGCGGCCCAGTGGTTCAGCGACTTTCTTTCAGAGCCGGGCAAGCCGAGAAAGCTGCGCATGGTGCGCTTCGATCCCGAGGAGCGGCGGTTGTCGAGCCTCAAGTGGACCGGCGGCGTGGAGGCCCTCAATCAGTTCGCGGATGGCTATCCGGTGCTCGTCGCCAGCGAAGGATCGATGGCCGAGCTCAATGCGCGCCTCGCGGCGGCGGGTCACGATGCGGTGGGGATCGAGCGATTCCGCCCCAACGTGGTTCTCGCAGGCATCGAGGCGCATGACGAAGACCGCGTCGAGACGCTGCACATCGCGACGCAGGAGGGCGAAGCCAACCTGAGGCCTGTCAAGCCGTGCGCCCGCTGCCCGATTCCCGACATCGATCCCGCGACCGCCGCGAGCAGCCCCGAAGTCGGCGACACGCTGCGCACCTACCGCGCGGATCCGCGCGTCGACGGCGCGATCACCTTCGGGATGAACGCGATCGTGCTCGCGGGCGTGGACCATGCCCTGCGGGTCGGCCAGCGCGTCGGCGCCAACCTGCGCTTCGAGTGACGCGGGCGCCCTGGAGGCCGGGCGCCTAAAATGACCGGTTCCCCCAAAGATTTCTGAAAGCACCCGCCATGAGCCTCCAGTGCGGCATCGTTGGCTTGCCCAACGTCGGCAAGTCCACTCTTTTCAACGCGTTGACCAAGGCTGGCATCGCCGCCGAGAACTATCCGTTCTGCACGATCGAGCCGAACGTCGGCGTGGTCGAGGTGCCGGATCAGCGCCTCCAGCAATTGGCCGAGATCGTCAAGCCCGAGCGCATCGTCCCCGCCATCGTCGAGTTCGTCGACATCGCGGGCCTCGTGGCCGGCGCGAGCCAGGGTGAAGGCCTCGGCAACCAGTTCCTCGCCCACATCCGCGAAACCGACGCGATCGTGAACGTGGTGCGCTGCTTCGAGGACGACAACGTGGTCCATGTGGCCGGCCGGGTCGATCCGATCTCGGACATCGAAGTCATCCAGACCGAGTTGTGTCTCGCGGACTTGTCGACCGTGGAGAAGGCGCTCGCACGCCACACCAAGACCGCGCGCTCGGGCGACAAGGAAGCCATCAAGCTCGTCGGCCTGCTGGAGAAGTGCCAGGCCGCGCTCAACGACAACAAGCCGGTGCGCTCGGTCGAGTTCAGCAAGGAAGACCGGCCGCTGATCAAGCAGTTCTCGCTGATCACCGCGAAGCCCGCGATGTTCGTCGGCAACGTGGCCGAGGACGGCTTCGAGAACAACCCCTTCCTCGATCGCCTGCGCGAATACGCCGCCGCGCAGAATGCGCCGGTCGTGGCCATTTGCGCCAAGATCGAAGCCGAGCTGGCGGACATGGACGACGAGGACCGCAAGATGTTCCTCGCCGAGATCGGCCAGGAAGAGCCGGGCCTGAACCGCCTGATCCGCGCCGCCTACACGCTGTTGGGCCTGCAGACCTACTTCACGGCCGGCGTGAAGGAAGTGCGCGCATGGACCATCCACATCGGCGACACCGGCCCGCAGGCGGCCGGCGTGATCCACACCGATTTCGAGAAGGGCTACATCCGCGCCCAGACCATCGGCTTCAGCGACTTCATCGCCTACAAGGGCGAACAGGGTGCGAAGGACGCAGGCAAGATGCGCGCGGAAGGCAAGGAGTACGTCGTCAAGGACGGCGACGTGATGAACTTCCTGTTCAGCTCCTGAGCACGGTTCCTGCTTCCGACAAAGGCATTGATGATCACGGTCCACCACCTCGACAATTCGCGCTCGCAGCGCGTGCTGTGGCTGCTCGAAGAGCTGGGCGTGCCGTATGAGATCGTGCGTTATCAGCGCGACCCGAAGACGATGCTTGCGCCAACTTCGTTGCGCGCGGTGCATCCGCTGGGCAAGTCACCGGTGGTGACCACCGACGACGGCGTGACGCTGGCCGAGTCGGGCGCGATCGTCGAGACGCTGATCGAGCGCTACGGTCATGGCCGGCTCATTCCGCCGGCCGGTACGCCCGAAGCCGTCCGCTACCGCTACTGGCTGCACTTCGCGGAAGGGTCGGCGATGTCGCCGCTGCTGCTCAAGCTGGTGTTCGACCGGATCGAGAAGGCGCGCATGCCCTTCTTCGCAAAACCCATTGCGAAGTCGATCGCGCAGAAGGCCAAGTCCAGCTTCGTCATGCCGAACATCCGGGCGCATCTGGATTTCATGGAAGCCGAGCTGGGCAAGAGCCAGTGGTTCGCGGGCGACTCGTTCACCGGCGCTGATATCCAGATGAGCTTCCCGGTCGAAGCCGCGGCAGCGCGCGGCGGCCTCGATGCATCGCGGCCGAGGTTGATGGCCTACCTGGAGCGCATCCACGCGCGTCCCGCATATCAACGCGCATTGGAGCGCGGCGGCCCTTATGGCCTTTTGAGCTGAGCGGCCGCGGCTTCAGTTCGGCCAGATATAGAGCAGCGCCACCGTCATCGTGACGTAGCGCAGGAACTTGCCGATCGCCATGTAGGCCACGCAAGGCCAGAAGGAAAGCTTCAACCATCCGGCCACCGCGCACAGCGGATCGCCGACGATTGGCAGCCAGCTCAGAAGACATGCCTTGGGCCCGAGGCGTTCGAGCCATGCGAGGGCGCGCAGGTGCGTCTTCGAATGCGAGTACTTGTCCGCGACCTTGTGGGCACCATAGCCCATCCACCAGTCGACGGCGCCACCGAGCGTGTTGCCGACGGTGGCGACGAAGATCGCCGGCCAGAACAGCTCCGGATTGAGGTGGAGCAGGCCGAACAATGCAGGCTCGGAGCCCACGGGGATCAGCGTGGCCGATACGAAAGCGGCGATGAAAAGCGTGCTGAGCCCGTACTGTGGCAGTGCGAGAACGCCGAGAAGTGAGTCGAGCCAAGCTTGCATGAGCGCCGGAGTATAGAAAGGCGCTCATGCACTGGCGTGTAGGTGCAAGTATGGATACCGACTGTCGCGGACTTGGCATCAGGATGCGCAATGAGTGCAAATCGTTGCAGCCGACGGATGCCCGCCCCGCTACAATCGTGCCTCATTTTTCAGCAGCCCGGCGCGCGCGCCACTCTCCTTTCATGACTTTGCACATCGGCAACATCGCGCTGGAAAACAGCCTGTTCGTCGCGCCCATGGCGGGCGTCACGGACCGGCCGTTTCGCATGCTGTGCCGCGAACTCGGTGCGGGTTATGCGGTGAGCGAGATGGTCACTTCGCGCAAGGAACTCTGGAACAGCCTCAAGACATCGCGGCGCGCCAATCACGATGGCGAGCCCGGCCCCATTTCGGTGCAGATCGCAGGCACCGATGCCGACATGATGTTTGAGGCCGCGCAATACAACATCGACCGTGGTGCGCAGATCATCGACATCAACATGGGCTGCCCCGCGAAGAAGGTCTGCAACAAGTGGGCCGGCTCGGCATTGATGCGTGACGAGCCGCTCGCGCTCGAGATCGCCGAGGCGGTCGTCAGGGCTGCTGCGCCGCACAACGTGCCGGTCACGCTCAAGATGCGCACCGGCTGGAGCGAAGACCATCGCAACGCTGTCACGCTCGCGCGCCGCTTCGAAGCGGCTGGCGTGCAGATGCTCACCGTGCACGGACGCACGCGCGAGCAGGGCTACAAGGGCCACGCTGAATACGACACGATCGCGGCGGTCAAGGCCGCGGTACGGATTCCGGTTGTCGCCAACGGCGACATCACTTCACCAGAGAAAGCGCGCGACGTGCTGGCGCTGACCGGCGCGGACGCCATCATGGTCGGTCGTGCTGCGCAAGGCCGCCCGTGGATCTTTCGCGAGATCGCGCACTTCCTCGACACGGGTACGCACTTGGCCCCGCCGTTGGTGGCCGAAGTGCGTCGTCTGATGCTCGATCACCTGAAGGAGCACTACGCCCTCTATGGCGAATACAGCGGCGTGCGAACGGCGCGCAAGCACATCGGCTGGTATGTGCGTGCGCTCCCCGGAGGCGAGGCGTTCCGCTTCGCGATGAACGCGATCGAGGATTGCGACGCGCAATGGCATGCGGTCGCCGCGTTCTTCGACCGGCTCGCCGGACAGATGGACCGCATTCCTGCCGCAGCCGAGGGCTCGCTCGATTCCGTGGACGAACAAACAGCCGATGCACTGGCGTAAGAAGAGCCGAACGAGGAGAAGAAGAGAAAGCCATGAGCAAGAAACACATCGAAGACTGCGTACGCAGCAGCCTGGACAGTTATTTCCGTGATCTCCGAGGGACCGAACCCGATGGCATGTACGACATGCTGGTTCGTGTCGTCGAAAAGCCATTGCTCGATGTCGTCATGACGCGGGCCGAAGGCAATCAATCCAAGGCCGCGCAATGGCTCGGCCTGAACCGCAACACGCTGCGCAAGAAGCTGGTCGAACACAAACTGCTGAAGTAACTCCTGATGAACGCACTGATTTCCGTTTCCGACAAGACCGGCATCCTCGAATTTGCCCAGGCGCTGCATGCGCTGGGCATCAAGCTCCTTTCCACCGGCGGCACCGCCAAGCTGCTCGCCGACGCCGGTCTGCCGGTGACCGAAGTGGCCGAAGTCACGGGCTTTCCCGAAATGCTCGATGGCCGCGTGAAGACGCTGCATCCCAAGGTGCATGGCGGCCTGCTCGCGCGCCGCGACGTGCCGGCGCACATGGCGGCGCTGAAGGAGCACGGCATCGACACGATCGACCTGCTGGTGGTCAATCTCTATCCCTTCGAAGCCACGGTGGCCAAGCCGGGCTGCACGCTCGAAGACGCGATCGAGAACATCGACATCGGCGGCCCCGCGATGGTGCGTAGCGCCGCCAAGAACTGGAAGGACGTCGGTGTCCTCACCGACGCCTCGCAATACCCGGTGGCGCTGGCCGAGTTGAAGGCGAACGGCAAGCTTGCCGACAAGACGAAGTTCGCTTTCTCGGTCGCCGCGTTCAATCGCATCAGCCAGTACGACGGCGCGATCAGCGATTACCTCTCGCGCATCCAGGAAGACGGCACGCACACCCTGTTCCCCGGCCAGAGCAATGGCCGCTTCGTCAAGCTGCAGGATCTGCGCTATGGCGAGAACCCGCACCAGCAGGCCGCGTTCTACCGCGACCTGTATCCGGCGCCTGGCTCGCTGGTGACGGCCAAGCAGCTCCAGGGCAAGGAGCTCAGCTACAACAACATCGCAGATGCGGATGCCGCCTGGGAGTGCGTCAAGAGCTTCGATGTGCCGGCCTGCGTGATCGTGAAGCATGCCAATCCCTGTGGCGTCGCCGTGGGCAAGGATGCCCACGAGGCCTACAGCAAGGCTTTCAAGACCGATCCGACTTCGGCCTTCGGCGGCATCATCGCCTTCAACCGGCCGATGGACCGCGCCGCCGCCGAAGCGGTGAGCAAGCAGTTCGTCGAAGTGCTGATGGCGCCCGGCTATGCGCCAGACGCGCTCGAGGTGTTCAAGAGCAAGGTCAACGTACGCATCCTCGAGATCGCGCTGCCGCCGGGCGGCAAGACCGACTGGGAGAACGGCCGCAACGCTGTCGACGTCAAGCGCATCGGCTCGGGCCTCTTGATGCAGACGGCGGACAACCGCGAACTGTCGGCGGATGAGCTCAAGGTCGTGAGCAAGAAGCAGCCGACACCGCAGCAGCTTCAGGACCTCCTGTTCGCATGGAAGGTCGCGAAGTACGTCAAGAGCAACGCGATCGTGTTCTGTGCCGACGGCATGACGATGGGCGTCGGCGCGGGCCAGATGAGCCGGCTCGATTCGGCGCGTATCGCGAGCATCAAGGCGCAACACGCGGGGCTCACGCTATCGGGCACGGCCGTGGCGAGCGATGCGTTCTTCCCGTTCCGCGACGGTCTCGACGTCGTCGTTGATGCGGGCGCGACCTGCGTGATCCAGCCCGGTGGCTCGATGCGCGACCAGGAAGTCATCGATGCCGCAGACGAGCGCGGCGTCGTGATGGTCTTCTCCGGCGTCCGCCACTTCCGGCATTGAGCCCGCGGCCGGGTACGGCCGCGCGGCCTAGTTGCTGCCGTCCGAGAAGCGATATTTGAGCTGGAAGCTGATCGCCCCATAAAGGCGATCCTTGTAGCTGGGGATGACCGACACGTTCAGTCCCCAGTGCGCGCCCTCGATCGCGGCGACGGGAATCAGGGCCGGGAACCAGCCGCCTTCCCTGTAGTTGGGATAGCCGTTGAACCCACCCACGACGGCGCCGAGCTTCACGCCGTAGAACTCGAAGGGCATCACGTACAGGCCGATGTAGTTCGAGTACTCGCGATCGCTGTTGCGGAACCTGCCGGCCGTGGCCGAGAAAGTCTTGTCGATCGGCCACTCGATGCCGATGCCGGGGTTCGCATCCTCCAGCCCCTTGTTGCGATCGAAGTGCAGGGAATAGAAGCCCGGGTTGATCCAGACCTGGCTGATGTCCGCGACTTGGGCGAAGGCCAGGCCAGGCAGGAGCAGGCTGGCGCCTGCCAGCGTCGACAACAACTTCATGATGATCAGAGGGTTGCGAAGATCTGGCGTGCCGCTTCGATCGTGGCGGCGATGTCGTCATCGCTGTGTGCTGCGCTGACGAAGCCTGCCTCATAGAGCGCGGGCGCGATGTAGACGCCGCGGTCCAGCAGGCCGTGGAAGAGGGTGTTGAATTTCGCGCCGTCGCTCTTCATGACGGCCGTGTAGTTCTGCGGCAGCGCGTCGAGCAGGAAGAAGCCGAACATGCCGCCTTCGCTGTCTGCGCTGAACGGCACGCCCTCGGCTTTCGCAGCCGCCTCCAGGCCCTCGACCAGCGCGCGCGTCTTCTTCGATAGCGCTTCGAAGAAGCCGGGCTTGGCCACTTCCTTGAGCGTGGCAAGTCCGCAGGCGGTCGCTACCGGGTTGCCCGACAGCGT
Organism: Variovorax sp. YR216; assembly: GCF_900107745.1. Lineage (GTDB taxonomy): Bacteria > Pseudomonadota > Gammaproteobacteria > Burkholderiales > Burkholderiaceae_C > Variovorax. The sequence goes on from NZ_FNRO01000003.1 coordinate 439,033, forward strand.
CCCGGCCTGGTAGACCGGGCCGAGCGGCGCGAGGTGTTCCATGATCGCGCGCGGGCCGCCGAATGCCGCAAGCGGCATGCCCCCGCCGATGACCTTGCCAAGCACCGTGAGATCGGGCGTGATGCCCAGCACGCCTTGCGCGCCGCGCGCGCCGACGCGAAAACCGGTCATGACCTCGTCGAACACGAGCAGCGCGCCATTCTGGGTGCAGAGCTCACGGCAGCGCTTGGCAAAGGCCGCGCTGGCGCGCACGAAATTCATGTTGCCTGCAATCGCCTCGATCACCAGGCACGCGATCTCATGGCCGTGCAGCGCGAAGGTTTCTTCAAGCTGGGCGATGTTGTTGTATTCGAGCACCAGGGTGTGCTGCACCACCTCGGGCGGCACGCCGGCGGATGTCGGATTGCCGAACGTCGCGAGGCCCGAGCCTGCCTTCACCAGCAGCGCGTCGGCATGTCCGTGATAGCAGCCCTCGAACTTGATGATGTACTTGCGGCCGGTCGCGCCGCGCGCGAGGCGCAGTGCGCTCATCGCGGCCTCGGTGCCCGAGCTGACGAGCCGGACCATTTCCATCGAGGGCACGAGCGCGAGGATCGCTTCCGCGAGTTCGATTTCGCGCTCGGTCGGCGCCCCGAACGAAAAGCCCTCGGTGACGGCGCGCTGCACGGCCTCGACCACCGCGGGATGCCCGTGGCCCAGGATCATCGGACCCCATGAACCGATGTAGTCGATAAAGCGCTTGTCCGTGGCGTCCCAGAAGTACGCGCCCTGCGCGCGCTTCACGAATCGCGGCGTGCCGCCGACGGCGCGGAACGCGCGCACCGGCGAATTGACGCCGCCGGGGATGACGGCGCGGGCGCGCTCGAAAAGGACTTCGTTCTGATCAGTGTGTGGCATCGGGCGAGTATCTGTCATGGCGGTGACTGGACATGCGGCCTCGCCGACAGATCAATGGCGGGTGTCGTGCGGGGGGAGGGCGAAATCCGGCGGCGAATCCGGGTCGCCGTTGTCCTCTTCCTCTTCCGGCTGGGCCCAGAAGAGACGGTCCGGCAACACATGGCCCATGCCCGGCCGGAAGCCGGCGTCGAGGCAGCGGTCCATGTAGCTCAGGGCCTCGGTGGCGGCGGCCGCGAGATCCGTGCCGCTCGCAAGCAGCGCGGCAAGCGCCGCCGACAGCGTGTCGCCGGCGCCCGCGAAGACGGCATCGAGGCGCTCGTACTTCTCGCTGGCGAGCACCGATTGCGGCGATGCCAGCACGTTGTCGATGAACTGCTCGGGCAGCATGATCCCGGTGACCAGCGTGTAGGGCACGCCGAATTCGCCCGCCGCCTTGGCGATGTCGCGCGCGCTTGGCGGGCGCTCGCCGCTCCAGTCGGGCAGAAGCCAGCGCCACAGCGTGCTGTGGTTGCCGACCAGCACGGTGGTCTGCGGCAGCACGAGGTCGCGGAAGGCATCGAGGTAGGCGTCGATCTGGGTCTCGTCCCACCACGACAGGTTGGGCATGTAGGCCACCACCGGGACCTCGGGATAGTCGGTCGCGGTCTCGGCCACGTTGCTCAGGTTCTCGGGTGAGCCGACGAAGCCGATCTTGATGAGCTGGACTTCCACGTCTTCCAGGATGGATCGCGCCTGCTCCGACACCGCTTCTTCATCAAACGCAAAGAAGTCGAAGATTTCGGCCGTGTCACGCGCGTAGGCGCCCGTGACGACGGGTAGCATGTGGGCCCCCACGGAGGCCATTGCCACTGCGTCCGCGGCCAGGCCGCCCGCGCCGCTCGGATCGTTGGCATTGAAGACGAGCACGCAGGGCGGATTCGCGTCGCTTTCCGCAGTGTCTTCGTCGTTCTGGGGGTCGGTAAGATCGCTCACTTTGTGGTCGTGCTCTGCTGGTAGTAGGGAAGTTTTCATACCCGATAACAACTCACCGGCATGGTGGCATATCTGAGACGCTTATCACGAGATTTATTGATACGTTTGGATACGATCGTTGCATTTGATGAACAGGGACTTTAAGCTGCGATGAATACGAAAACCTGGATGTGCCTGATTTGCGGGTGGATCTACGACGAGTCGGTCGGAGTACCAGAAGATGGTATTGCGCCCGGTACGGCGTGGGCAGATGTTCCGATGAACTGGACCTGCCCGGAATGTGGGGCACGCAAGGAAGATTTCGAGATGGTTGAGATCTGAAGCGTGGCATAGGGCCGCGCTTCCTGTGCTCCTGAAGGAGCACAGCGGTCCAATCCCAGGCGTCACAAGGAGCGGTGCAAATGAGCGCGAATGGATCCGGCTACAAGGTGCTTGTCATCGACGACAGCAACACCATTCGGCGCAGCGCCGAGATCTTCCTCAAGCAGGGCGGTCACGAGGTTCTCCTCGCCGAAGACGGCTTCGACGCCCTCTCCAAGGTCAACGACCACAAGCCGCACCTCATTTTTTGCGACATCCTGATGCCGCGGCTCGACGGCTATCAGACTTGCGCCATCATCAAGCGCAACTCGCACTTCTCCAATGTTCCCGTCGTGATGCTCTCGTCGAAAGACGGTGTGTTCGACAAGGCGCGCGGCCGAATGGTCGGCTCGCAGGACTACCTCACCAAACCCTTCACCAAAGACCAATTGCTCAACGCTGTGCAGCAGTTCGGCACTCTTCAGGAAGCGTAGTAAATGCCCATTCGCAAAGTGCTCGTGGTCGACGACTCGAAGACCGAGCTGGTTTTCCTCACCGACCTTCTCCAGAAAAACGGCTTTTCGGTGAAGACTGCGGAGAACGCCGACGACGCGATGCGCCGCCTCGAGGAAGAGCAGCCGGACCTGATCCTGATGGATGTCGTCATGCCCGGCCAGAACGGCTTCCAGCTCACGCGCGCGATTGCCCGCCATCCGCAATACGCGGCGGTGCCGATCATCCTGTGCACCAGCAAGAACCAGGAAACCGACCGCGTCTGGGGCATGCGTCAAGGCGCGAAGGACTACATCGTCAAACCGGTCAATCCGGCAGAGTTGATGGCCAAGATCAGCGCGCTGGCCTGATTCCAGCAAGCTTTCGATTCTCATGGCCAATCGAGACGCTCTCCGTGCATTCCAGTCCCGGCTTGCCGGCCGCCTGCAGGCTGCGCGCACGTCGGGTGTTTCCGCGTCGTGGCTCGCGGTCGAGGCCGGCGATGCCAACTACCTGTTCCCGCTCGGGCACGCGGGCGAGATCTTCCCCTGGGTGCAGCCGCAGCATGTGCCGTACACCGAGCCGTGGTTCCTCGGCGTGGCCAACCTTCGCGGCGGCTTGTACGGCGTGGTCCAGCTCGCCGGCTTCCTGACCGGCGCGCAAGCCGCGCCGGCGACCAGCGAGGCGGCGCATGCGCAGTCCCGCCTCGTGGCGCTCAATGAGTTGCTCGAAGTCAACTGCGCCCTGCTGATCGACCGGCTGGTCGGATTGCGCGGTGTGGACGCCTTTGTGGCCTCCGAGGCGCCAGGCGCCGATGCGCCCGCCTGGCTCGGCCATTCGTACACTGATTCCGCGGGCGCGCGCTGGCAGGAGATCAATCTCCAGGCGCTTTCCCAGCAACCCCGTTTCCTGAGCATCGGCGCCTGAGCGCTGGGCCCTGCACCGACCACAAACTGAAGGACCGACCGTGAGCTCGATCGCCGACAAGTTCAAGAAGTTCATGCCCGCGAGCGGCGGCAACGTCAGCGTGGGCGCCGACAGCGCCGCCACGCTGTCGATGGATAACATCGAAACCGTGCAGACACCGGATGAATCGACAGTGGCGATTCCGCGCGATGCCGCGAAGTCGTCGGCGACGCTGGCGGCGGAGGCGGGGCCGGGTGGCGACGCGGGCTCCTCGACGGACCCCGGTCCGCAGATCGAGGACGCAATCCCGGCCGCATCGGCAAGCGGCGCTTCGAGGTCGCGCTCCAAACGCTCGCAGCGTTCCAGCCCGGCCCGGCAGCAGCGGATTCTTGCGCTGGCGTTGGCCGGCGTGGTGCTTTTGCTGATGCTGGTCGCGGGCTCGGCCATTCTGCGGGCCGAACGTCTGGCGCAGCAGGTGGCCGCCACCGGCCAATCGCTGATGCAGTCGCAGCGTCTCGCCAAATCGGTCTCGCAGGCGCTGGTCGGCAATGTGAGCGCCTTCACCGAAGTCAAGGAAAGCTCGGAAGATCTGAGCCGCCGGGTGCAGGGTCTGGCGAGCGGTGACGATTCGCTCAAGCTGGAGCGTGTCGGCAGCCAGTACGACATCGAGCTCGGCAAGATCACGCCGCTGGTCGAGCGCGCAGACAAGAGCGCCAAGGCGGTCATGGCCCAGCAGAAGATCCTGACGCAGGTCGGCAACGCGCTTCGCGACATCAATCGCCAGTCCTCCGACCTGCTCGAAATGACCGAGACCGTCGCCTCGCTGAAGATGCAGCAGAGCGCGACCCTGCCGGAAATCTCCGCTGCGGGCCAATTGGTCATGCTGACTCAGCGCATCGGCAAGTCCGCCAACGAATTCCTGACGGTCGAAGGTGTGAGCCCCGACGCGGTGTTCCTGCTCGGCAAGGACCTGAACTCGTTCCAGGAAATCACGCGCGGCCTGCTCGACGGCAGCGCCCAGCAGCGCCTGCCCGGCACCCGCGACGCGCAGACCCGGCAGCAACTCGAAGCCATCCTGAAGACCTACGAACAGACCCGCACGCAGGCCAGCGCCATTCTGGGCAACCTGCAGGGCCTGGTTGCCGCGCGCGAAGCGCAGGCCGCGATCCTGGCCGACAGCGAGCCCCTGCGCAACGCGCTGGGCGATCTGCAGGAAAAGCTCTCGGCACGCACCGGCCTGGGCGCCGGCACCGTCGTGATGCTGTTCGTGTTGTCGCTGGCCGCCCTGGCGCTGGCCGGTGCGATCGGCTTCGTGCAGGTCCGCGAAGGCCGCGAACGTGCGGCGTCCGCCGAGCGCGAGCGTGTCGAGGCCGAGCGCGCCAGCGAAGATGCCGCACGCGTCAATGCCGCCAACCAGGCGGCCATCTTGCGCCTCATGAATGAACTGCAGACCGTTGCCGAAGGCGATCTGACGCAGGAAGCCACCGTGACCGAGGACATTACCGGCGCCATCGCCGACTCGGTGAACTACACGGTGGAAGAACTGCGCCTCCTGGTGGGCAACGTGCAGAACACGGCGACCCGCGTGGCGCACACCACGTCGCAGGTGGAAAGCACATCGACCGAGCTGCTCGCCGCTTCGACGGAACAGCTCCGCGAGATTCGCGAAACCGGCCAGTCGGTGCTCACGATGGCGGAACGGATCAATGGCGTGTCCTCGCAAGCGCAGGAATCGGCGACCGTGGCGCGCCAGTCGCTGCAAGCGGCCTCTTCCGGCCTGCAGGCGGTGCAGAACGCCATCGGAGGCATGAACGCCATCCGCGACCAGATCCAGGAAACCTCCAAGCGGATCAAGCGCCTCGGCGAATCGTCGCAGGAGATCGGTGAAATCACGGAGCTGATCTCGGACATTACCGAACAGACGAACGTGCTCGCACTCAACGCCGCCATCCAGGCCGCATCTGCCGGTGAAGCCGGCCGCGGCTTCTCGGTGGTGGCGGAAGAAGTGCAGCGACTCGCCGAGCGTTCCGCGGATGCAACGCGCCAGATCTCGGCGCTCGTGAAGGCGATTCAGACCGACACCCAGGATGCGGTGGGCGCCATGGAGCGTTCCACGCAGGGTGTGGTCGAGGGCGCGAAGCTGTCCGACAACGCCGGTACCGCACTGTCCGAGATCGACCGCGTGTCGCGCCGTCTGGCGGACCTCATCGAGCAGATCTCGATGTCTGCGTCCCGCGAAGCCGACTCCGCCAACGTGGTGGCGGCCAACATCCAGCACATCTTCGCCGTGACCGAGCAGACCGGCGAAGGCACGCGCACCACGGCGCAGCAGGTCCGCGAGCTCTCGCATATGGCCGAGGAGCTGCGTCAGTCGGTGGCTCGTTTCAAGATTTCCTGAACGCCGAGCGCCCAACGTGTCGATTCAAAGTCCCGCCGCCCACACCGCCGGCAATGCGCCGGCAACGGAAGATCTTGGGCCGCTGGCCTGGGTTCTCGGAGAAATCCAGAAATCGCTCGATGCCGTGGGCAAGACCTTGCGGCGCTTCTCCCGCGATGCCGCGTCGGCCCTGCCGGGTTCCGAAATCGACAGCATGCCGGTGCGTCAGGCCCGGCAGCAACTGCACCAGGCTGTCGGCGCGCTACAGATGGTGGGTCACACCGCGCCCGCCCTCGTGCTCGGCGCGATGGAGTTCGCGGTCCAGAGCTTCGTCACCGAGCCGCTGCGCTGCAACGATGCCGCGGTCCAGAAGATCGAGCGCGCCGGTTTCGCGGTCGCCGATTTCCTGAACGCGGTGGTCGCGGGCAAGACCGTCTCGTCGGTCGCGCTGTTCCCGCAGTACCGCGAGGTCCTCGAGCTGGTCGGCAACGAGCGCGTCCATCCGGCCGATCTCTGGAACATGACCTGGCGCTGGGTCGAGATCAAGCCGGCGCCGACCCAGACCGCGCTGGTGTACGACCCTGCGGTGCGTTCGAAACTCGACCGCGAGGTCCTGCAGGTCGTCAAGAGTGGCGATGACCATGCAGCCCGCCGCTTGCAGGCCCTGTGTCTCGGGCTTGGCCGTGGCGCCTCGGTGCCGAGGGTCGCGAGCTTCTGGACGCTCGCTGCCGGTTTTTTCGAGGCACTGGCGCTGGCGCTCATTCCTGCGGATTCACACGTGAAGCGCGCCGCTTCGCGCGTGTTGTTGCAGTACGCCACGCTGGCGCGCGGTGACAACACCGTGTCCGACCGACTCGGCCAGGACCTTCTCTTCTTCTGCGCCCAGGCCGTTCCCGGAACGGGCGACGAAGCCGCGACGCTGCGCGCGGTGCGCGCGGCATGGGGAATTTCCAACGAGCAGAAGGTCGACTACACGATCGAGCAGTTCGGCCGCTTCGATCCGCTGGTGCTCGCGCAGGCGCGCAAGCGCATCGAGACTTCGAAGGAAATGTGGTCGGCGCTGTCCGGCGGCGACGTGGGCCGCACGCGGCAGGTCGTGGAGACCTTCGCGCAGCTCGGTGAGTCGCTCCAGAAGCTGCATCCGCCCAGCCTGCCGATGGTGCAGGCGCTCAACAATGCGGTCGACGCCTCGGTCCGCTCCGGCCAGCCGCCCGCCACCGAACTCGCGATGGAAGTCGCCACCTCGGTGCTCTACCTCGAAGCCGCCTTCGAGGATCTGGATCCGCAGGACCGGCAACTCACCGCGCGCACGATTCAGCTCGCCGGACGCATCGAACGCGCTCGCGACGGGGGGCGCTCGGAGCCGCTCGAGCCCTGGATGGAGGAGCTCTACCGCCGCGTGAGCGACCGTCAGACCATGGGCACCGTGGTCGGCGAGCTGCGCAGCCATCTGGCCGAGCTCGAGAAATCGCTCGACCAGTTCTTCCGCCGTCCGACAGAGAAGGGCCTTCTGCGCAACGTGCCGTCGCAGCTTCTGCAGATGCGCGGAGTGTTTTCGGTACTGGGCCTCGATCAGGCCGCGCAGACCGTCCAGCGCATGCGCGAGAACGTCGACCAGCTGCTTGCCGAAGAGTCGCCGACCGACGAGATCCGTGCTTTCGACTCGCTCGGCAACAACCTGGGCGCGCTGGGTTTCCTGATCGACATGCTCAGCTACCAGCCTGCGCTGGCCAAACGGCTGTTCGTGTTCGACGCCGACATCGGCGAACTCAAGCCTCTGATGGGCCGGCAGGCCAGCGATGCGTCGTCGGACGCGGCTGCGCCAGCGGCCTTTGCATCGGCGTCCGGTCCGGTCGCGGTGACCGAAGCGGTCATGAGCGTCGAGCAGGTCGATGCGCAGATCGCCGCCAAGCTCGCTGCGCTCGCCACAACACCCGGCGCGCGCAAGTCGCCGCCGCCATCGCCGATCGAGGAATTCAGTCAGGCGGCCACGAGCTGGACGTCCAAGATCACCGGCCCCGCACCGCTCGAGGCGTTGCCCGACACCGAGGTGACCGAACTGGAGGAAGACGACCTCCAGAACATCTTCCTCGACGAAGCCCGCGAGGTCCTGCACAACGGCCTGGCGGCTGTGTCGGCGCTCGGCGCGCGTCCTGATGACGAAGGTGAGCTGACCGTTCTGCGCCGTGCCTTCCATACGCTGAAAGGCAGCTCGCGCATGGTCGGGCTGATGGATTTCGGCGAAGCCGCATGGTCGCTCGAGCAGGTGCTGAACACGTGGCTGGCCGACCAGCGCCCGGCGACGCCCGAACTGCTCACCGGTACACGCAACACGCTCCAGGACTTCGCCCAGTGGGTGGAGGCGATCGCCGCGGGTGGTTCGCACGGCTGGAAGTCTGCGCCTTTCCTCGCGATCGCCGAATCGCTGCGTACGGGCGAGCCGCTGGAAACTCCGGCGCGCGTTGCCGATGCCGAGGCGCTGGTCGCCGCGGCGCGCCACATTGCCGCCGAAGCCGCAGCCGAAGTGCCGCCGGCTCCGATGGAGCCTGTGCCGCTGCCTGAGCTGCCGGACCTGCCCGATCTTCGTGATCTGGAGCTTGAACTCGACCTGGACTTGAAAGGCGCAGAAGCGCAGCCGGCCGATGTGCCGGCGCAAGCGCCTTCCATGGATTCCGCGGTCGCGCACGCCGAAGAACCCACCGTCTGGTCGGGCCTGGACGGGACCCCGGACGAGTCCCTGCAGACTGCACCGGAACAACTTCCCTCGGACGCTCCGCGTTCCGACGAAGGATTTGCGTCGACGGACTTCCTCGACTTCGATGCCAAACCCGAACCGCCGCCCGAGGAGGCTGCGTCGCTGGGCGAATACGACGACGGCGATTTCCTGGAAACCGTCCACACGGCGCTCGAGCCGTCCCTCGTGTCGGCTGCGTCGCGGACGAAGCCTGAGCCCGAAGAGCTGCCGCCGCTGGAACTCGAGCGCGAAGTCGCCGCGGTCCTGCAGCCCGAGGCCGAACCGGAACCGAGGGTCGAGGAGGTCGCAGCCGAGCCGGCATTGGCACCCACCCCGGAGCCCGAGCTTGCCGAGCTTGCCGAACTCGCATTCGCACTGGGTCTCGAACCCGAAGTCCCGGCTGTGCCCGAGCCGATGGTCGAAGTCGAGGCGTCTGCCCCCGCTGAAACGCCCGTCATCGATGAGTTGCCGGTTGCGCACGACGAAGTGCGGGCCGAGATGGCTGCGCCGGAAATCCCGCCCGTCCACGTGGCGGAGCCGCCGGTCGAGGCGGTTGCGGCAGCGCCCGAAGAACCCCAGCCGGAGCGCACGCCGGTCTTGAGCGCCGAAGAGCAGGTCAAGGTCATCGGCCCTCTGCGCATCGGCATCGCGCTCTACAACGTCTATCTGAACGAAGCCGACGAATGGTCGCGCCAGCTTGCGACCGAGGTGGGCGAATGGGCGCTCGAAACGCACCAGCGCGTCCCGATGTCCGCGATCGGCCTTGCGCATTCGCTGGCCGGCAGCTCCGCCACGGTGGGGTTCCAAAGCCTCTCGGGCATGGCGCGCCTGTTCGAGGCCGCGCTCCAGCATCTGCACACACAGGGCCGGGGCACGCCCGAGCAGGGCGCGGTGCTGGTCGCTGCAGCCGAGGAAGTCCGGCGCCTGCTGCATCAGTTCGCAGCCGGGTTCCTGCGGGAGCCGGCTGAAGACACCGTGGAAGCGCTGCGCAACGTCGAGGCGTCGCAGCTGCCCGTGGAGACGGTCGAGCCGGCCGCCGCCCCGCTTCACCTGGTGCGAAATGTCGGGTCCGACGTGTCGCTCGACGATTCCGACGACGCTTCGGATGTCGTCGATGCGGTCGATATGGACCTCTTCCCGATCTTCGAGGAAGAAGCCAACGAGCTGCTGCCGCAGCTCGGCGCCGCGTTGCGCGATTGGGTGCAGAACCCCGAAAGCAGTGCTTCGCGCGCCTCGTCGCTCCGTACGCTCCACACGCTGAAAGGTAGCGCACGGCTGGCGGGTGCCATGCGTCTGGGCGAGCGCGCCCATCGCATGGAATCGGACATCGAGGCGATTGGCGCCGAAGGTGCCGACCGGCAAGCGATCGAGCAGGTGCTGACGCGCTTCGATGCCCTTCAGGCCAACTTCGATGCGCTGCGGGCTGCGGACGATGCGACGCAGGCCGAACTGGTCCAGCGTGCCGCGACGCCGCCGGCGCCTGTCGCTCTTGCGGTCGCACCGGAGGCGAAGGCGCCTGCGACGCCGCCGGTTGTCGAGGCGGCTACGCCTGAACACGAAGCCGAGGCGGAAGCCGCGCCGGCTGCCGCCGAGCCCGCCGGCGAACCGCTCGCGGGGCGCGCCACGATCGCCGCGCCCTCGCCGTCGGTGCTCACGCCGCTGCGTGCGGTGTCGAGCCAGGCGGTCCGCATCCGCACTCACCTGCTCGACCGTCTCGTGGCCCAGGCAGGTGAAGTCATCATCACGCGCTCGCGTCTCGAAGCCGAACTGGGGCAGTTGCGCAGTTCGCTGACCGATCTCACCGGAAACCTCGACCGCCTGCGCCAGCAGCTGCGCGACATCGAGGTGCAGGCCGAGAGCCAGATGCAGTCGCGCCTCGCGCAGGCCAAGGATTCGCAGCAGGGCTTCGATCCGCTCGAGTTCGACCGCTTCACCCGCGTGCAGGAACTCACCCGCATGATGGCCGAGTCGGTCAACGACGTGGCCACCGTGCAGCGCACGCTCCAGAAGACGGTCCAGGCCACGGAAGACGACTTGAGCGCGCAGGCGCGGCAGACGCGCGAACTGCAGCGCGGCCTGCTGCGCACGCGCATGGTGGAGTTCGAGGGCATCTCGGACCGTCTGTATCGCGTCGTTCGGCAGGCGTCGAAGGACACCGGCAAGCAGGTGCGACTCGACATCACCGGCGGCTCGATCGAGATGGACCGTGGCGTCCTCGAGCGGATGACGCCCGCCTTCGAGCATCTGCTACGCAACTGCGTCGCGCACGGCATCGAAGATGCGGCGGTGCGCGAGAAGGCCGGCAAGGACCCGAGCGGCCTGATCGTCATCGAGCTGCACCAGGAAGGCAACGACGTCTCGGTGAGCTTCCAGGACGATGGTGGTGGTCTCAAGTACGAGCGGATCGTCGCCCGCGCGCGTGCGCTCGGCCTCGTCGCCGAGGGCCAGCAGCTCAGCGATGAAGAGGCGGCGGAGCTGATCTATCAGCCCGGCTTCTCGACGGCCGAGCAGGTCTCCGAACTGGCGGGCCGCGGCATCGGCATGGACGTGGTCCGCGCGCAGGTCGCCGGCCTCGGCGGCCGCATCGAGACCCGCAGCAAGCCGGGGCAGGGGACGACCTTCAAGCTGGTCCTGCCGCTCACCACGGCGGTGACGCACGTCGTGATGATGCGCGCCGGCGGGGTCAACATCGGGGTGCCTTCCAATCTTGTGGAACTGGTGTTGCGCGCCGGTGCGTCCGAGCTTGAGAAGGCCTATCTGGACCAGCACTACCCATTCGGTGGCGAGGACGTGCCCTTCTACTGGGCCGGTGCGCTGCTGCAGTCCTCTCCGGGCAGCGAACGCGCGCCGGGCAAGGCGAACACGATCGTGGTCGTGCGAAGCGCCGCGCAGCGCGTGGCGCTGCACGTGGACGAAGTGCTGGGCAACCAGGAAGTCGTGGTGAAGAACCTCGGCCCGCAGCTTTCACGGCTGCCGGGCATGGCGGCGATCTCGGTGCTCGCTTCGGGCGCCGTGGCGCTGATCTACAACCCGGTCGCGCTTGCGGCGGTCCACAGCGACAAGGCTCGCGCCTTCCAGGCTTCGGCAAACCGCGGCAGGGCGACCCCGGATGTTGGTGGCACAGCGCCGCAGACGCCGGTCGTTCAGGTCCCCGCGCAGGTGCCGCTGGTGCTGGTGGTGGACGACTCGATCACCGTGCGGCGCGTCACGCAGCGTCTGCTGCAGCGCGAAGGCTATCGGGTGGCGCTGGCGGCCGATGGCCTGCAGGCGCTCGAACGACTGCAGCAGGAGCGCCCCGCGGTCGTCCTGTCGGACATCGAGATGCCACGCATGGACGGTTTCGACCTGGCGCGCAACATCCGCGCGGACCAATCGCTGGCCGACCTGCCGATCATCATGATCACCTCTCGGATCGCCGAGAAGCACCACGACCATGCGCGTGCGCTGGGCGTCAATCACTACCTCGGCAAGCCGTATTCGGAAGAAGAACTGCTGCGACTCGTGCGCAGCTACACGGGCGTCGAATTGCCGGTCGCGCTCGTGGCGTGATGAGGCACACCCCCAGGCTTGCTCACTTCGTGTAGCCGCCCACCCCCTTGCAGGGGGCGCAGCCAGCGGGCCGGCTAAGCCGGTTCCGCGGCTGCTCCCGCCGGGGGTGCGCGCGGGTTATTGCTTCACTACGGCGTAGCGCTGGAGCGTGCGCTCCCGCGCTTCGGCGTGCTCGACGATCGGCCTGGCGTAGTTTTCGCCGAGCTTGACGCCCGCTGCTTCCAGCTCCACTGGCGTCGCCGTCCACGGCGCATGGATCGACGCGTTGGGCAGCTTCGCAAGCTGCGGCAGGTAGCGCCGGATGAACTTGCCTTCGGGGTCGAACCGCTCGCTCTGCGTGACGGGGTTGAAGATCCGGAAGTAGGGCTGGGCATCGCAGCCGCTCGAACTCGCCCACTGCCAATTGCCGTTGTTCGACGACAGCTCGAAGTCGTTGAGATGGATTTCGAAGTAACGCTCGCCACGCCGCCAGTCCAACCCGAGGTCCTTGCACAGAAAACTCGCGACCACCATGCGCAGCCGGTTGTGCATGTAGCCGGTCTGGTTGATCTGCGCCATCGCGGCGTCGACGAGCGGGTAGCCGGTCCGTCCTTCGCACCACGCGTCGAACAGCATGTCGGCATGCTTGCCGTGGTGCCACTGGATCCTGTCGTACTCGGGCCTGAAGCTGCGCCTCTTGCCGCCCTCCACCATGTGCGGATGGTGCGCCAGGATCTGGAAGAAGAAGTCGCGCCAGATCAATTCGCTGAGCCAGGTCGCGGCGCCCGGGTCGCCCTGCTGCGACAACTGATGGGCCGCGCCCGCGAGCTGCCGGATCGACACGGTGCCGAAGCGCAGGTGGACGCCCAGATAGCTCGGCCCACGCACCGAGGGGAAATCGCGCGCTTCCTGATAGCGGTCGATGCGCTGGGAGAAGGCGTTGAACAGCGCCGTACCGCCCTGGCTGCCGGTGGGAATCTCCAGGTCGGCAAGATTGGTTTTCTCGAAGCCGATGTCTTTCAGCGATGGAACCGCGCCCCTGAATTTTTCGGGTGGTTGGGCGAGCGCCTCCGCATGCGTCCGCACGGGGTAGGCCTTCAGATAGAAGTCATCGACCTTGGCAAGCCACGCGCGCTTGTACGGGGTAAAGACCGTGTAGGGCTGACCGACCTGCGTCAACACCTCCTCGCGGTCGAAGACGGCCTGGTCCTTGTAGGTGTGGAAGGCAACCCCGGCATTGGCCAGAGCGCCGAGCACCCTGGCGTCGCGGTCGAGCGCGTCGGGCTCGTCGTCGCGATTCGCGAACACTGCCTGCACGTCCAGCGCATGAGCCAGCGATGGGATCTCGTCTTCGGCCACTGCATGGCGGACGATCAGCCCACCGCCAAGGCGATGCAGCTCCGCATCGAGCTCGACCAGCGATTCGCGGATGAATTCCACCCGCCGGTCCGCGCGCGGCAGCGGGTCGAGGATTGCGCGATCGAAGACGAACACGCAGACCACCTGACGGCACGCCCGCAGCGCCTGGTAGAGCGCCGCGTTGTCGTCGACACGGAGGTCGCGACGAAACCACATCAGGCCCTTGGGATAGATCTTGTCGACGGCCAGTAAAATCGGTGGCATGGCCTCCGATTCTGCCCCGATGAACTTGACGCATCATTTCCTGATTGCGATGCCGGGTCTGGAGGACAAGGCCTTCAGCCGCAGCGTGGTCTATCTCTGCGAGCACAGCGAGCGCGGCGCGCTCGGCCTCGTGATCAACAAGCCCAGCGATATCAACCTCGGCGTGCTTTTCGAGAAGATCGAGTTGCACCTCTCCAGTCCCGAAATCGGCAAGGCGCCCGTCTTCCAGGGCGGCCCGGTGCAGACCGAGCGCGGCTTCGTGCTCCACGAGCCGGTCTTCGCGCGGGCCGACCAGCCGAACGAATCCGTCTACGCCTCGACCATGACCATCCCAGGCGGGTTGGAAATGACCACCTCCAAGGATGTGCTGGAGGCGCTCGCGACCGGCGGGGGGCCACGCAAGGTGCTTGTTTCGCTCGGTTACGCGGCCTGGGGTGAAGGCCAGCTCGAATCCGAACTCGCGGAAAACAGCTGGCTCACGGTCGGCGCCGACCCGGCCGTCATCTTCGATACCCCTGTCGAGCAGCGCTATGACAAGGCGCTGTCGCTGCTGGGCCTGCAGGCCTGGACGCTCTCGCCTGACGCGGGGCATGCATGAGCGCCGGGACGCGCCGCCCCGAGCCAGCTCGCACCCCCTCGGCGGGCAGCGAGCACACGCAGTGCCGCGCGTGGGGGCCAATGTGACCGGGTTGGCAATGCCTGACCGCGCAGCCCTTTCGCCTTCCGTTCCTGCCCATTTTCAAAGCTTCCTGGCCTTCGACTACGGCCAGAAGCGCACCGGTGTCGCGAGCGGCAATCGCCTGCTGAAGACCGCCACGCCGCAAGCCACCATCAAGGCCGAAGGCGATGCGCGCTTTGCGCAGGTGGAAGCCCGCATCCGCGAGTGGCAACCCGACGCGCTGGTCGTCGGCGTGCCCCGCCATCCCGACGGCGCGCCGCACGACAACACCCGAGCGGCGCAGCGCTTCGCGCGGCAGCTGCATGGCCGCTTCAAGCTGCCGGTGTACGAGGTCGATGAACGCTACAGCACGACCGAGGCGCTCGCCTCGGGCGCGCGCGACGCCGATGCCGCGTCGGCCTGCATCATTCTTGAACAGTTCCTGAGGAGCCTTCCGTGAACTCCATCCCTGACGCCGAAGCGCTCTACGTCGAGTTGCTGCGCGGCGTGAAATCCCTGATGCGCGCCGACACGCGCCTCGTCGGCGTGACCTCCGGCGGCGCCTGGCTGGTCGAGCGCCTGCAGAAAGACCTGGGCCTTGCCGGTGCACCCGGCGTGATCTCGTCGGCGATGCACCGCGACGATTTCGCGCGCCGCGGACTTTCTGTCAGCGCGCAGACCTCTCTTCCCTTCGATGTCGACGGCGCCGACGTGCTCCTGCTCGACGACGTGCTCTACACCGGCCGCACGATCCGCGCGGTGCTCAACGAGTTGTTCGACTTCGGTCGCCCGGCCTGCGTGCGCCTCGCCGTCATGATCGACCGCGGCGGCCGCGAGCTGCCGGTGGCGGCCGACTTCGCGGCGCAGAAGCTCGAGCTGCCGGCGACCCAGCTGCTCGCGCTCGCGCGTGCAGAGTCCGGCGCGTTCAGCTTCCAGGTGGAGGAAAACAAATAATGCTCTACAAACGAAACCCGCAGCTCAACAAGAACGGCGAGCTGATCCACCTGCTCTCGATCGAAGGCCTGCCGAAGGACATCCTCACCCACATCCTCGACACCGCCGCGAACTTCACCAGCGTGAGCGACCGCGAGGTCAAGAAGGTGCCGCTGCTGCGCGGCAAGAGCGTGTTCAACCTGTTCTTCGAGAACTCGACGCGCACGCGCACCACCTTCGAGATCGCGGCCAAGCGGCTGTCGGCCGACGTGATCAACCTCGACATCTCGCGTTCGTCGGCCTCCAAGGGCGAATCGCTGCTCGACACCATCGCCAACCTGAGCGCGATGGCCGCCGACCTCTTCGTCGTGCGGCACAGCGAATCGGGCGCGCCCTACCTGATCGCGCAGCACGTCGCGCCGCATGTGCACGTGGTGAATGCCGGCGACGGGCGCCATGCGCATCCGACGCAGGGCCTGCTCGACATGTACACGATCCGCCACTACAAGAAGGACTTCGCGAACCTCACCGTTGCAATCGTCGGCGATGTGCTGCATTCGCGCGTGGCGCGCTCCGACATCCATGCGCTGACCACGCTGGGTTGTGCGGAAGTGCGCGTCGTCGGGCCCAAGACTTTGGTGCCGAGTGATCTTGCGCAAATGGGCGTGCGCGTGTGCCACACGCTCGAAGAAGGCATCAAGGACTGCGACGTGGTGATCATGCTGCGCCTGCAGAACGAGCGCATGAGCGGTGCGCTGCTGCCTTCGTCGCAGGAATTCTTCAAGACCTACGGACTCACGCCGGACAAGCTCCAGCTCGCGAAACCGGATGCGATCGTGATGCATCCGGGGCCGATCAACCGCGGTGTCGAGATCGACTCCGCCGTGGTCGATGGCCGGCAGAGCGTGATCCTGCCGCAGGTCACTTTCGGCATCGCGGTCCGCATGGCCGTGATGAGCATCGTCGCAGGAAACGAAGCATGAGCAGCAGCACTGTCCTGATCAAGAACGGGCGCGTCGTCGACCCCGCATCCAAGCTCGACCGGCAGGCCGACATCGCGATCGCAGACGGCAGGATCGTCGCCATCGGCAATGTCGGCAGCGACTTCCGCGCCGAGCGCACGCTCGATGCGCAAGGGTGCCTCGTCGTGCCGGGTCTGGTCGACCTCGCGGCGCGGCTGCGCGAGCCCGGCTACGAGCACGAAGGCATGCTCGACAGCGAAATGGCCGCAGCCGTGGCCGGTGGCGTGACCAGCCTCGTGTGTCCGCCCGACACGGACCCGGTGCTCGACGAGCCGGGCCTCGTCGAGATGCTCAAGTTCCGCGCCGAGAAGCTCCAGCGCGCGCGCTTGTTTGCCCAGGGCGCTCTCACGCGCGGGCTGGCTGGCGAAGTGCTCACCGAAATGGTCGCGCTCACCGAGGCCGGATGCGTGGGCTTCGGGCAGGCCGATGTTCCCTTCGGCAACACGCAGGTGCTGCTGCGTGCGCTCCAGTACGCGAGCACGTTCGGCTACACGGTGTGGTTGCGTCCGCAGGATCGCGATCTCGGCAAGGGTGTTGCGGCGAGTGGGCCGCTCGCGACGCGTCTCGGCCTCACCGGCGTGCCGGTGGCGGCGGAGACGATCGCCATCTTCACGATCGTCGAACTCGTGCGCGCGACCGGCGCGCGCGTGCATCTGTGCCGGCTTTCGAGCGCGGCTGGCGTGGCGCAGGTGCGCGCGGCGAAGGCCGAAGGCCTGCCGCTGACCTGCGATGTCAGCATCAACTCGCTGCATCTCGTCGACACCGACATCGGCTACTTCGACAGCCGCGCGCGGCTCAACCCGCCATTGCGGCAACAACGCGACCGCGACGCACTGTCGGCCGGGCTGGCCGACGGCACCATCGATGCGCTGGTGTCCGACCACACGCCGGTGGAAACCGATGCCAAGACGCTGCCCTTCGCCGAAAGCGAAGCGGGCGCGACGGGTCTCGAACTGCTGCTGCCGCTGGCGCTGCAATGGGGCGAGCAGAGCGGCGCCGGGCTGATGCGCGCGATCGAGGTCGTCACGTCCGCGCCTGCGGAACTGATCGGCACCGCGGGCGTGGGGCGCCTGTCGCAAGGCGGCGCGGCCGACCTGTGCGTGATCGATCCTGCGCATGAATGGCAGGTCACGCCCGATGCGCTTCGCAGCCAGGGCAAGCACACGCCATTCGGCGGCTACGCGATGCACGGACGCGCCCGCTTCACCGTGGTCGGTGGTCGCGTCGTGCACGGTTGAGCGGGCCTTTCCCAATACGATGCACGCACTGTCCGCCAGCCTGAAACTGCTGCGCGCCGTTGCGCATGTGGCCCGGGGCTGGTGGATCATCCGCACGAAGTTCCCGTCGCTGCCGGTCGCCGACCGCGAGGCGCATGTGCAGCGCTGGGCCGAGCGCATGCTCAACCTCATGGGCATCCGACTCACGGTGCAGGGGACGCCGCCGGCGCACGGGCCGGTGCTGCTGATCTGCAATCACCTGTCCTGGCTCGACATCCTCACCATCCACGCGGCGCGGCATGTGCGCTTCGTGTCGAAATCCAATGTGCGGCACTGGCCGGTGATCGGCACGCTGTCGACCGGCGCCGGCTCGCTCTACATCGAGCGCGAGCGTCGACGCGACGCCATGCGCGTGGTCCATCACATGGCGGAAGCGCTGCGTGATGGCGATGTGATCGCGGTCTTTCCCGAAGGCACGACCAGCGACGGCCACGGGCTGCTTCCCTTTCACGCCAACCTCCTGCAGGCAGCGATTTCTTCCGGTGCGCCGATTCAGCCGGCCGCGCTGCGGTTTGCCGATGCGGAATCGGGCGAGACGAGCTATGCGCCGCGCTACATCGGCGAGGACAACCTGCTCTCGTCCGTGTGGAACACGCTCAAGTCGCCGCCGCTGCTGGCGATCGTCCGCTTCGGCGAAGCGCAGTCTTCGCACGGCCGCGACCGGCGGGCCTGGGCGAAGAGTCTGCACGCCGACGTCCAGGCGCTGCGGCGAGACCTGAAGTAGCCATTTCGCGATCCACCAAAAAAACAGCGCCCCGGGGGGCGCTGTAGAACGGCGCAGGGAAGCGCCGGGAGGAGGAATCGTCGCTCAACACATCAATTCGGTCGGCACACCGGGCAACCGGAAGGATGATGCCCTTCATCGGCAAGAGCCCCGTATGTGTTTGAAAACAGAATAGGCGCCCGTCGGCGTGCCCGCTGCCGGAGAAATGGGGAGGACGGCGTCGGCGCGTGCCTACAGGGCGGCCTAGCGCGGCAGCAGCGCAAGATAGTGGTCGAGCATCTGGAAATGGTCGTCCAGGAAGCGTTCTTCGCTCGCGCAGAGCCGATCGATCGGCATCCAGCTTGCTGCTGCTGCGTCGTCGTCCGCGCGGATGGATGGCGGTTCGCGGTCGCCCAGATCGAAAAAGAAGCCGTGCGTGATCGTGCGGCCTCGCTGGCTTCGGTCCGGGCGGTCGAACACGTCGTTACCTTTGAGGCAGCTTTGTAGCGTTGCGTGCGGCACGTCGAGGTGCGTTTCCTCTTCGAGTTCACGCAAGGCCGACTGAAATGTGGTTTCGCGTTGTTCCAGAAATCCTCCCGGCACGGCGAGCAGGCCCTTGCCGGGCGCGTGTCCCCGCTGGATCACCAGCACCCTGTCGCCGCACTTCACGACGCAATCGACGGTGACCAGGACCGGCGGATAGGGCGCGACGGACCACGCGATGTCGTACTCGCGCAGGATGGCTGCTTCCTGACGCAAATTCTCGAACGAGGGGCGGGCGCTCCATTCACGCAGGAAATCGACGGTGCCGGGAGGCACCTCGGTGGAAATCTCGGCCAGCCCCGCCTCGCCGTGCGCGAAGACGGCATCGCGAAGTGCGCTCGCGCGCCGGATCGGTGTGCCCTCCAGCGTGTGTAGCGTCCAGTCCGGAAAAGCGCCGAGGTAGTCGCGAGTCGGATCGCGAAAGTGGCCGAGCAGCACCGTCGATGCGGGCGGTGCGACATGGTGTTCCGCCAGGGCTTGCGCGACTGCGCGGCGTACGGTGGCCACCCAGCGCGCTTCGTCGAAGTAGTCGCGCACCGGCACGCAGAGGATGCGTGCACGTTCGGATTCGGGGACAGCCGCGCGAATCATGCGGGCGCAGTCCTGCCAGTCGAAAGGCAGCTTGGGCGAGCGCGCGCCGAAGGCCGAGCCGATGACCACCACGACGCGCGGCGCCAGAACGAGTGCCTGCTTCAGAAGCGAGAGATGGCCGTTGTGAAACGGCTGGAAGCGGCCGATGAGGACCGCGAGATCGTGAGGGTTGGAAATGGAAGCGGTCATCAGGATGCGAAGCATAGGCGCTTGGCCGGCCGGAGTCCCGGCCTTGGCCTTTCGGCTTCGCGTTCCGGAAACCGCCCTCTGGCGCGTCAGGAGCGCTTCGCGAGCATCGCCCCCAACGCGAAGACCGAGTTTGGCGCGTTGACCGGAGCGGGCTTCACACGCGTCGTGGGGAGCGGTTCGCGGCGCGGACTGCGCTCGCGTTCGACCTCGACGCCGCGCGCGATCTGCTCCTCCACCAGGCTCTGCAGGGTGACGGTGTCGAGAAATTCCAGCGCGCGCCGGCTGACCGAGGCCCACAGCTCGTCGGTGGCGTGCCGGTTCACTGCGCCCGGGACTGCCGGGAGCCGGGGGATCGGCTTTTCCTGGCCATCGCCATCGATCGCCTGGATGATGTCCGCGATGGTGATATCCGCGGCTTTGCGGCTCAGCGAATAGCCGCCACCGGGGCCGCGCGTCGATTCGACCAGATCGTGGCGACGCAGCTTGGCGAAGAGTTGTTCGAGATGCGACAGCGAAATCCGCTGGCGCCGGCTGATGGAGCCCAGGTTGACCGGCCCTGCGGGGCCTTGCAGCGCCACGTCGATCATGGCCGTCACAGCAAAACGGCCTTTGGTGGTGAGACGCATCGTTGATTCCTTCCTACATTCCTGACGGGGTCGGCGGCGGACCGCCGGATCGATCGCATCGCGCGCGTGGCGCCACGATGCGGGGTGCTCGCATCGGGAAATCGAAAGCCGAATGGCCTCCGAAGCGGCGAGCTAGACGAGGAAGAGGCTGGCCCGAGGCGGCCGCTTGGGCCGCTCGAGCAGGGGCGGGGGCACGGTCAGCGGCGCAAGGCGTGGAGGCCACGCCGCGGCGACGACCGGCACGAGGAGCGGGCGAACGCCCGTGAGGAATTCGGTGAAGTCGGACCCGGCCTCGTCGAGATCCGCGAACTCGTCGCTCGCATCCTGCGAAGACGCATCGCCGGCCGGGGGGGTGTCTTGCTGAATCGATGCCACCGCCGCCTTGCAGGCGTCCGCCAGGTCGATTCCGCTCGTCCTGCCTTGCGCGGCGGCCGCAAAGCCGTAGCAGGAAAGCACGAAAACGATGAAAGAGGCAACGAGCCAGCGGGGCATGAGCGTTGAATTCTAGCCGCGCTTCCCGCGCGGCCCCTCCAACGGCCCGCTGCCTGTTTCATGAGCATCGTGTTCCGAGCCGCTCCAGATGTCGATCCGATGCGAATCCAGTGCTGTTTTCCCCAAACTTGTCCCCAATAGGCAGGGAAAACCCGCGAGCGATGAATACGAGCAGGCAAAAAGAAACCCGCCGAAGCGGGTTGAAACAGCCGGATGGTGGAGGGAGTGGAGGGGTCTGTGAAGACTTCCGGCCGCGAAACGCAGTCTGCCGGTCCATCTGGGAGAAATCTCGGAGCCGTAGCACTCGTCGCAGCGAAGGAAGCGAATTCTTTTCGGGCCCCGCCCTTTCAGCCATGCGCCATCAGCATCTTCAGGAAAGTGATGCCGTTGCGCTGGCCCTTATCCTCGTCGCAGTTGTTGAAGATGATGTGCTTGTTGCGCACGCTGTAGGCGATGCGTACCAGCTCCGCCGCAAGCTCCCGGAGTTCCCGATCGGGATAGTTGTAGTCGAAGCGCTCGGCCGCGGTCTGAGCCGGAGCGTTGTAGGTTTCGACATTGCGGCCGTGCAGCCGCAGCAGCAGGAAATCCGGATGGGTGATCTCCCACACCGCCGGGACGCTGTTGTCGGCGCCCTGGGGGCCATCGACGATCGTGTGCACCAGGCCGTGTTCCCGCAGGAAGGCCAGCGTGCTCGCAACGCGCGCCGGACTCTCCCACCATGACCTGTGCCGGAACTCGATGCTCAGCGTGCAGTTCGGCATCCATCCGATGCAGCGCTCGATGTGCGCCAGCGCTTCCTCGCTGTACCTCAATCGCGGAGGAAACTGGAAGTGGACCAGGCCCAACTTGCCTGCCAGCCGCAGCGGCTCCAGGGCTTCGACAAAGCGTTTCCAGAGCTCGGCGCGGATCTCTTCCGGCACATCCTTGTAGTAGAGCTTCCGGCCCGCGCCGAGCGCCTGCTGCAGGTCCTTGTGCATCACCTTGGTTTCGGTGAAGTGGCCGGTGAACAGGCGAAAGGCCTTGACGTTGAAGACGAAGTGATCGGGCGTGCGCAGCGCCCATTGGTGCGCGGTCATCGGCGTCGGGATGGCGTAGTAGCTGCTGTCCACTTCCACCAGTGGAAAGATCGACGCGTAGTAGCGCAGGCGCGCTTCGGGCGTCTTGCACTCCGGAGGGTAGAAGCGCCCGCACTCGATCAGTGTCTTGTCAGTCCACGAGGCGGTGCCGACGAGGAAGCTCATTCCGCCATGCTACCGGCGCGTTGCCGCCGACGGACCCCGGAGGACCCGGATTCGCCTTGAAACATGCGCAACTCAGGCCCAGGTCAGCCCGTTCTGCGATGCTCGCCGTTAACGGCCTTCCATGTCTCGGCTGTTTTGAACCCGCTTCGGCGGGTTTTCTTTTTTTGGGTCTGCGCGCGGCGGAGTCGGGATCCTGCCGAGGTCTCGCCGGATGGAGGCATTGTGGCGAGCGGCCGATGCCGGTCCTTGATGCGGATCAGGGCCCGCTGTGTTGGCGTGCCGAATGGCTCTGCGGGGTATCGCAGCGCCAAGACGGCCTTTTGGTGCCTCGACAGGAATCGAAAATCAGGCTGTAGGCCCCATGAATGCTAGATTCGTGCGATTTTCTGCGGGAAGATACCGACAAAAATACCGACAAAAGACAGAGTGTCACCCGCCTGTGGCAATTCTGAACGATCCTGCTATGCCCAGCCCTTCAGCGCGGTGATGGAGGCTGCTGCTTCTGCAGCATCCCGCTCCTGCAGGCACCAGAAGAGCAAGACCCTGAGCGCGACCTCTCAAACAAGGAGATGGATGAGGTCCTGCGGCGTTCCGGCCAGTGATCCGCCTGCGACGCTCGGGGCGCTGCGCTGGCAGGGGCGCCCTTCGGTCTTTGCGCGCTTGAGCGCCTGGGTGCTCGACCATCAGGTCGCGCACTCACTCGGCAACGGGCGCGATCACGGCTGAGGTCATGCCGGCGGGTGCAAGGCGTGCACCAGAACGCCCATGCCAGCGAAGCCTTATCGCCAAGGCCGAAGAACCCGGCGAACCAACAGCCCCACCAGTCCCCACCGGACACTGAAGTTTCGTGTCTATCATGGCGTCGTTGGTTAGGCCTGATCAGTATGCGCCGAGCCTCGAAAGTAGAAGCAGGGCTCGGGCGGCCGTTCGCAGGGGAACCCCTACCACAAACTCACACATTGACACCATTTGAAGCCGCTGTTAAAAACAACTCATGACCCGACAACGTTTCAACGTTTCGCAGTTTGGGATGGCGCTTTCCGTGAGCGCAGAAGCCAAACCCAGTGAAATGGCTTTCCGAACCCAGCTAGGAAGAGCCCCGCTTCAGGTCAACGTGAAGCGGCTAGCTGCCGCTCTGGCGTCGAAGTGCCACGAGGCCCCTCGCGGCCTTTCTCGCGAAGAAAAGCGCAAACTCATCCTGCGGGTTGCTGACGGTCAGGAATGAGTTTCAGCTGGAGCTTCACGAACCTTTTCGCCAAAGAGTTCAAGATTTACCCTGAGTATCAGCAGGATGCGATTCTTGATTTTCTCGATGCGTATGAGGAGCACGGGCTGTCGGACTTCTCGAAGTTCCCCGGCAAGCTAACGCCTTCTTGGTCGGGACTTATGGCTACCGACCCCCGGTACAGGTACACGCGCGACAACGCCCTTTGGCACTACCACATCGGGCTCCCCGTCTATACGCAGAAGCAAAAATATAAGACTTCCGACTGGGTTTTGCACTTCCAGTGGATCGACAAGGGCACCCACATTCACGTCGTCGATGTGTGCTATCACACGACCTATACGGGTGAGTTTTACTTGCCACCACCCGAGAACCTCGTGGGCGCTGGTGCTCCGGTTGGCGCTGACCAGTCAGACGCCACCTAACCATGCGACGGCCTGGCCTACAGGCTGTCCGGTGCGCTTGCTCCCCCTTCCTGCGCAGCTCCTCCTGATGGAGCACGGCATCGATCGTTTCAAGGCGAGCCAGTCCCCCTCGGTCAGACGGTCGCGCGCCATATCCATCCACTTTGCCAGCTCGACGACGCTGCTGCGCTGAACGCAGTCGGCGCGAGGACCGAACTCATACCTCGTGGTTGACGTTCGCCTCGACCGGAGCATCGACGCCACTTCCCAGGGGTTGTGCCTTGCTCCCTCGATTGAGACGGGGATGCAGTACGCGGGCTGCTGCAGCAGCGTCGCGACGGGCACCTTGGAAGGCTTGTTAACGGCCGACGAGAAGGGCTACATGGCTGGCGCCGTATCGCGAAAGTGCGCCGCGGGATGGACTGGACCCTAAAGATCGGGGCGGGCGCAAACCGTGCCCGTAGCTCGCAGTTCCGTAAGCGACTTGGCCGTCCCTGCTCATCGCGCGTGAGATCGCCGGCGGCGAATCCTCAAACCCACGGGGGCCATTCTCGTCAATGAGAGCACGGCCAACGCGGACGATCGCGAGTTCAAAGTAATCGGAGTCGGAACCGCTCAAGTGACCACCTTGGCCATGGTCTCCCCTCGTCACGGTCGTCGGCTCGGCGTTTCGGTCAGGGGTTGTATGCATCGGAGCTCCTTTCAGGAGCTTTTGAGGCTATCCGGCTGCATGAAAGATTTCCTCAGTTTTGGTCGGCAACAATCAGGTGTTGGTCAAACGCAACGACAAGTTTTTTTCGATCAAGCGTCTGGATAGCACGTTCTGGCGCTAAGACCTCCATGCCGGCGACAGCGTCTAGCGCCACGATAGGACGAGCGCGTGTGATCGAATGCACGTCGCAGAATTTTGGCCACGACGCTCGGCTCTCTCTCCGCCCGATAGCGCCTCGCGTCTCGATATAGTTGCGGTCGCACACCTCCTGATCGGTCCAAACAAAATAAGAACCAATTGAATGAGCCGACCTAACCTACCAACTCTTCTGCAGCTCCGTGTGGTGACCGGCTACCTAGGCGAGCGCGCCCAACATGGCTGGTGGCCAACTGCCTTTTACGAATCTTCGAGCCGCTTGTTCCTGGAGCCCGTCTTCACCAAGTCGGCCCGCCTGGCGCAGTACCACGGTGTCGTCGAAGCGGCGCGCCGGCAGCACGACGAACACCTCAGCGTCGGCAGCTATCACCTGTTTCGCCTGCCCGAAGAGATCGAGCAAGACCTTCACGCCTTGGTTCGCACGCCCGAAGGCGGCGAAATCGCGTCCCAACTGCCGACAACCAAGGCCGCGGCGCTAGAAGCCCTCACGCTTCTGGCGGACACCATCGACTCCGACAGTGAAGGTCCGGTGGCCGTGGGGAGCGTCCGAGACGTGACAGCAAGCGGCGGGGCCTTGCGCAAGATTGCAGGCATCTATGCCTCGGCCTTCAGGCGCCAACTCAAGAGCTACCCGTACCTTGCGCCCTGATCGTGGCAGTCAGCAAACCCTACACGACGCAGCTCCAGGCGGGCCTTGGACTGGTCGACGAAACCAAGTTGCTTCTTGAACTCTGGTCGCCTGGCATGTCCACCTCGCAGCTATTTCAGGCAGCACTCGATTCGGGACGCTTCCCAGCCGTCACCGCACGCCGGCTGCGCAACATCGTGGGCGAGTGCTTCGCGCCGCGCTACCTGGTCGATGGTGGTCGCCCAGCGCTGCACCTCAAGCGGCTGGGCAATGCACTGCCCACGGCCGAGCTGGCGCAACTGATGTTCCTCTACACCAGCCGCGCGAACGCTATCCTGGGGGACTTCATCCGCAGCGTCTTTTGGGCGCGCTACGCGGGCGGCTACACGCACATTGCCAACGAAGACGCGCGTGCCTTCGTCGTACGCGGCATCGACGACGGCAAGACGGCCAAGCGCTGGTCCGCCAGCACCGTGCGCCGCGTGGCCGCCTACCTCACCGGCTGCTGCGCCGACTACGGTTTGCTGGAGCGGGGACTGCGCACCAAACGCCGCATCCACTCTTTCCGAATCACTCCCGCCGCTGCGACCTATCTCGCCCACGAACTGCACTTCGCGGGAGTTGGCGACAACGCGCTCCTGAACCACGATGACTGGAAGCTCTTCGGCCTGACCCGCGAAGATGTGCTCGAAGAGCTGAAGCGGCTTTCTCTCAAGGGCCTGCTCATCGTCCAAGCGGCGGGAGACGTGGTCCGCATCAGCTGGAAGCAACAGAATATGGAGGAGCTCTGCGATGTCCTCGCTCAAGGCTGACTTCGACGAACTGCGCGAGCGTATCCGCCATGGGCGCGAACTGGGCCACGCCAGCTCCGAGCCCATTTTCTACTTGGTCTTCCCGCCGGAGCAGCTTCTCGAAGTCAAGCGCCAGACACCGGCCTGGATCGCCAAGCTGCATCAAGAAGGATGGACTGTCACCACGTTCTCGATCGCCGAGCACGTGTGGGACCTGCTCAAGGCCGACCCGCTGTGGCCGCTGTGTGTCGCCGAGGACAAGGCTGCGCCGTTGAACTGGGCGCGCACCAACGAGTCCCTGGCCGACATCCTGACCGGGCAAGACGGCCTGCTCAAGCGCCTGGAGGACGCCCTCCAGCCGCTGGAAGGCAAGAAGGATGCACTGCTCCTCGTCACCGACCTTGAAGCACTGCATCCCTTCCTGCGCATCGGCGCCGTCGAAAGCAAGCTACACGGTCGCTTCCACGTGACCACGGTCTTCCTATATCCCGGCGTCCGCACAGGCAAGACGCGCCTCAAGTTCCTGGGCTTCTATCCGGAAGACGGGAACTACCGCTCCGCCCACGTGGGCGGCTGACCGGATCCACACACTATCAAAGAACCAAGGACCGTGACATGACGACGATCCGTTCGCTCTTCGACCCGAGCAAAGATATCTACCGCACGATCGAAAAGGTCATCACATACGGCGTCTCACAAGACGAGCGCCTGAAGGCCGAAATTTCGGAGTACGTGGTCACGGACAGTATCGAAGAGCAATTCCACAAGCTGCTCGACCGCATGCAGCTCGCCATGGAAACCGGCGGCGAGAACGAAGTCGGTGTGTGGGTCTCTGGCTTCTACGGTTCAGGTAAAAGTTCGTTCACCAAGTACCTGGGCCTTGCTTTCGACGACAAGCGCGTCATCGACGGCGTGCCCTTCATCAAGCACCTGCAAGACCGACTGCACAAGCCGCAGACCAAGGCATTGCTCAGCACAGTGGCACAGCGCTTCCCCGCCGCGATCGTGATGCTGGACCTGGCGAGCGAGATGCTGGCCGGCGCCACGATGGCAGAAGTCTCCACGGTGCTGTACTTCAAGGTGCTCGCCTGGGCCGGGTACTCGAACAACCTCAAGGTCTTCGCCTTCGAGCGCATGGTCGAGAAAGACGGCCGTACCGCCGAGCTGCACGAGCGCATCACCAGCGCATTGCCGGGCGCCACCTGGGCGCGCATCCAGAACAACCCGCTCGCCATCGATGGCCTGATCCCCAAGATCGCGCACGAGATGTACCCTGGCCTGTTCCCCGAGGCCAAGTCCTTCTCGTCCAGCACCGAAGGCTTCTTCAACTTCGAGGACAAGCGTGTCCAGGAGATGATCGACATCGTCCGCGAGAAGAGCGGCCGGCAGCACATCGTCTTCATCGTGGATGAAGTGGGTCAGTACGTGGCCTCGCGCGACAATCTCATCCTCAACCTCGACGGCTTGGCCAAGAATCTCAAGCGCCTGGGCGACGGCAAGGTCTGGATCATCTCCACCGCCCAGCAGACGCTGACCGAAGACGACCCCCGCGCTGCGCTCAACTCCGACAAGCTCTATAAGCTGAAGGATCGCTTCCCGATCCAGATCGACCTTGAATCGAGCGACATCAAGGAAATCTGCTACCGCCGACTGCTCGGCAAGTCGCCGGCCGGGCAGGCCGAACTTGGCAAGCTGTTCGACGCTCACGGCCAGGCGCTGCGCCACAACACAAAGCTGCAAGACGCCAAGTACTACGACGCCGACTTCAGCAAAGAGAGCTTCACCAACCTCTACCCCTTTCTGCCAGCGCACTTCGACATCCTGCTGCACCTTCTGGGCGCGCTTGCCAAGTCCACCGGTGGCATCGGGCTGCGCTCCGCCATCAAGGTGATCCAGGACGTACTCAAGGGCGAAGGCGGCTCCACCGCCATGGCCGACCAGCCGGTGGGCTGGCTGGCGACAACCGTCACGCTGTACGACGAACTCGAGAAGGACATCCGCCGCGCGTTTCCATCCATCTACCACGCAGTGGGCAGCGTCAACATCCGCTTCCCCGACTCGCAGCTCCACAGGGACATCGGCAAGACGGTGGCCGTGCTGCAAATCCTGGGCAACCTGCCAGTTACGGTGCAGAACTGCGCCAGCCTGTTGCACCCCTCGATTACAGGACCGTCGCAGCTCGACGCAGTAAAGAAGGCTGTGGACGAGATGCTGGCGGACAAGCTTGTCCCCCTCGGAGAAAAGGATGGCAACCTCGTCTTCCTGAGCGAGAAGTTGCGCGACATCGAGCAGGAGCGTGGCGCCATCGCACTGCGTTCGGTCGATGTGAGGCGCATCTTTAACGACGCACTGCGCGACGCCTTCGACCCACTGCCCCGTGTTAGCGTGGAAGGCACCATGGCTGTCACCACCGGCCTGAAGGTGCAGTCCGGTAGCAGCGTCACCAGCCTGGCGGGTGACGGCAGCGCCATCCAGACCGTCGTCGAACTAGTCCCTGGTAGCGACTACGAGGCCGCCAAGAACCGTGCGCTGGATGATTCCCGCAGCCGCGCGGCGCGCAATACCATCAACCTGGTCGCCAAGAGCAGCACCGACGTGGACGACGTGGCCAGCGAAATCTACCGTTGCCAACGCATAGCCGAACTGCACCGCAACGAGCCTGACCAGGAGGTCAAGGATTACTGCAGCGGCCAGCTCGACCGCGCCGCCAAGCTCGCCACCGAACTGAAGAGCCGTATCAAACAAACCCTGCAGGGCGGCTCCTTCGTGTTCCGTGGCAATCCCACAGCTGTCACCGCACTTCATACCGACCTGCTGGAAGCCGCTAAGAAGCTGTTGAACGACGTGGCCGCCCAGGTCTTCGACCGCTATGTCGAAGCGAAAGTGCGCGCCGCAACCGACACCGCCGAGAAATTCCTGAAAGTCGCCAACCCCACCGCCATCACCAGCGCACTGGACCCGCTGGGCTTCGTGCAGTCCGTCGCCGGCCGCGCCACCTTCAAGACCGATCACAAGGCGATGGTGAGCATCCGCGACTACATCGACAAGCGCGGCACCGTCGATGGCAAGCGCTTGCTGGACGACTTCAGCAACGACCCCTTCGGCTGGTCGCCCGACACTACACGCTACATCTTGGCCGCCATGCTGATGGCCGGCGAGATCAAGCTGAACGTCTCCGGCCGCCAAGTCACCGCTGCCGGCCAGCAGGCCATCGACGCGCTTAAGACCAACAATTCGTTCAAGCAGATCGGCGTGGCCTTGCGAGACGAGCGGCCGTCCATCGAGACTTTGGCGCGCGCCGCGGAGCGGCTTTCGGAACTGGCGGGCGAAACCGTGCTGCCGCTGGAACAGGAGATCAGCAAGGCTGCTGCCAAGCACTTCCCACGCTTCCAGCACGACTATGGCTCGCTCTCCGAGCGGCTGCGCGGAATCGGATTGGCCGGCGCGGAGCGCGTGAGTGCGCTCAACCAGGACATCGCCGATGTCCTGTTCACCGATGCATCTGACGCCCCCAAGCGCCTAGGCGCCGAATCTTCAGCCATCTACAACGACCTGAAGTGGGCGCAGGAGATCAAGCGGGCCTTGGACAATGGACTGGACGCCACGCTGCGCGATCTGCAAGCCCATCGCCGCGAGATCGAAGCGCTGCCCGACACCGGCGTGCCGGCCACCCTGCGCGCCGAGGTGGCTGAAGACCTGCAAGCCCTGGCCGAACGCCTGGGCACCGAAGACTTCTACCAGCACACCGCGGACTTCAACTCTCGGCTCACCCACCTGAAGGGCCGCGTGCGCGAGGCCACCGCAACACTGTCCAAGCAGTTGGAGCAGCGCATCAAGGATGGCGTCGAAGACTTGCAGCGCCTGTCCGAATGGGAAGAACATACTCAGGAAGAGCGGAGCAACGCCGTAAGCCGCCTGGAAAGCCTGGCGCTGACCGTCACGCCCGATCTGGCCGGACTGAAGAAGCTGCTGGTGCGCGACTACGAGATCACCAGCACGCTGGATGGCCTGCGCCGCTCCATCCAGCGCCAGGGTCAGGAACGCATTCGCCAGCGCATCGAGGAAGAGCGCGCCAAGGCCGGCGATAAGGTTAGCAACAGGCTCGCCAAATCCATCGCGGTGCCCGCCAAGCTAACGAACCGCGCCGACCTGGAGCAACTGATCCAGCAGCTCAACGAGGTCAAGGCGCTGCTCGCCCTGTATGCCGAGGTCGAGCTCACCTTCACCCTGGGCGCCGAAGGCGACGGAAACTAGGCATGGCGTTCGACCAAGCAACCCGCAACCGGCTCCAGCGCTTCGTCAACGAAGCGAGGCGCGTGCTCGAAGAAGAGTTCACGCGCCAGTTGCAGAACGACTACGGCATGGACCCCAACTCTGGAGCCATCACCGAACTGGCAAGCCTGCGCCACATCAACGATGCCCAACGCGAGACTGCGCGCATCCTGCGCGAGACGCTGGCCCACTATTGCGCCGCCGGTGACGCCCCACCCACCCAGGGGCTGGATCGCATCGTACGCGAGCAGGCCTTCACTGTGCTCAACCGTTTGGCCGCGCTGCGCATGGCGGAGGCGCGCGGCTTACTGACGCAGTCCGTGGGCGAAGGCTTCCAGGCGCGCGGCTTCCAGCTCTATGCGCGCTTAGCTGGCACCGGCCTGGGCGAAACCGGCGACGCCTATCGCACCTATTTGTTCAGCGTCTTCGACGAGCTGGCCGAGGACCTGCCCGGTTTGTTCAACCGCTTTGCGCCGCAGGGCCGACTGTTCCCGCGGGAAGCGGCATTGCTGGCCGTGTTGAAGCTAGTCAACGACCCGGAGATCGATCCTCTCTGGGCCGAAGACGAGACCATCGGCTGGATTTATCAGTACTTCAACGACCCCGAAGAACGCAAGCGCATGCGAGACCCCAAGCGCGGCGGTTCGCAGGCGCCGCGCAACAGCCGCGAGCTGGCCGTGCGCAACCAGTTCTTCACACCGCGTTATGTGGTCGAGTTCCTGGTGGACAACACCCTGGGCCGCCTGTGGTACGAAGCCACCCAAGGCAAGGCCGCCTTGCGTGATCGCTGCCAATATCTGCTCTGCACGCCAGAAGACGTGTTTCTTCGCGGGTTCGACGCCGATGAGCTTCGCCCCGGCGCTATCGCCGCACTGGTACTGGCCGGGCGATGGGAGGACCTGCCGGCCTTTGAAACCAGCAGAGATGGCATTCAGGCGATGATCGAGTTCGCCCACTGCGTCAACACCTATGACCGTTTCCATGACGACAGTTGGGGTGGCTATTTTCAGCGGCTTGAACAAGCCCTGCAGGAGCAGCGCCTGGATGCGTTGACCACCCAGGAGCTATGGGACGGCATTTTTCTCATTTGCCGTGCAGACCGTCATGGCGGAGACGGCGGCGTGTACCACGAGCGCTGGTTTGTCGCCGCGTGCAGGGAAATACTGGCTCGCCTCAAGGGCTACGTGCCGCAGCGCAAACCCACCATCATTCGCCGTCACAAGCTGCGCGACCCGCGGACCCTGAAGCTGCTGGACCCGGCCTGCGGCTCCATGCACTTCGGCCTGTATGCCTTCGACCTGTTTCTGGATATTTATCGCGAAGCCTGGGCCTGGGAGCGGCAGCATGGGCCAGGTGCGCTGGACCGTGCCACGCAGCCCAAGGCCGAGCTGAAGCCCTTGCAGCAGGCCTATGCGGACGAAGCCACCTTCCTGCGCGATGTGCCGCGCCTGATCGTCGAGCACAACATCTACGGAGTGGATATCGACCCGCGCGCCGCGCAGATCGCATCGCTGGCGCTGTGGCTGCGGGCACAGCGGGCCTGGCATGAGGCCGGCGTCAAGGCCAAGGACCGCCCCTTGATCGGCCGCGGCCACATCGTCGCGGCAGTCGCACCGCCGGCCGAGCCAGACCTGCGGCAGCAGCTTGCCGCCACGCTCGACAAGCGCGATGCCGAGTTGTTCGAGAGGACCTTGCAACTGCTGAAGGGGTTGCCAGAACTGGGCGTGCTGCTGCAAGCCGAGCGCGAGCTGCCGGCCATGATTCGCAAGGTCTATCTCGGCCAGGGCACAGGCCTGTTTGCCGAAGAAGAACAGCGAGCTTGGCAGCAGGCCGAGGGGCGGCTGCGAAAGGCGCTGGAGGAGTTCACGCAGGCGGCGAAGTCAACCTACCAAGGCCGTCTCTTTGCCTTGGATGCCCTGGAGGGCTTGCGGCTGATCGACCTGTGCCGTGAGGTATTCGACGTCGTCGTGATGAATCCGCCGTTCGGGGCGCTGACCCTGGGGACCAAGGCCGAACTCTCCAAAGCCTACCCGCGCAGCAAGAACGACTTGCTCGCCATCTTCGTTGAGCGTGGTCTCGGGCTGTTGCGCGGTGGCGGCAGGGTCGGAGCGATTACCTCCCGGACTTGTTTCTTTCTCTCGACCTTCCAGAAGTGGCGCGAGGAAGTGGTGCTCGGGATCGCGCAACCCGGGGTCATGGCTGACTTAGGGCACGGTGTCATGGATGAAGCGGCAGTCGAAGCAGCGGCCTACGTGCTGGAGAAAGTCTGATGACAACATTCTTGCGACTGCTGGTCGAGGCCGACAAAGGCACTGCATTGCTTGAAAGTTGCACCCGTGTACGTCTGGGTGAATCTGAGGAACGGCTGTTCGTAGTGCCGCCTGCATCATTCGATGCCGTGCCTGGCAAGCCGTTTGCGTATTGGGTTAGCCCGGCAGTGCGGGAAACATACCGCCGATTCGCATCGTTCGATAGTGGGGGACGAAATGCATATCTGGGTGGCTCAACAAAGAATGATTTCAGATTCCTACGACTCAACTGGGAATGCTCAAGTCAAGAATGGCTACCCTTCGCCAAGGGTGGATCTTTCTCGCGCTTCTATGCAGATGTCTACCTGATCGTAGATTGGGCTGATGATGCGAGAGAGATCGAGGCGGAGTTGCTTATCAAGTATCCATACTTAGGAGATAGTGCGGAGTTTGTCCTCCACAGGAACAACCCATACTTTCATCCGGGTCTAACTTGGCCGTCCCGAACAAATGGGCTTAGCTTTCGTGTCCTACCTTCGGACTGCATCTTTGGCCACAAGGGACCCGCTGCGTTTGTCCCTAACGACGATCCGGAGGAATTGCTCGCACTGGTCAGTCTGCTCAACAGTCGGGCGTTCGGCCTACTGGTCTCGGTACAGCTTGCGCGTGTCGAGTTGGCGCAGTCCTTTGAAGTCGGTCTTATCAGGCAATCGCCAGTTCCTGACCTCACAGCCGGGCAACGCGCCAGTCTGGCCAAACTCGCGCGCCGCGCGTGGTCCCTGAAGCGCAACCTCGACACCGTCAACGAGACCTCCCACGCCTTCCTGCTCCCGGCCGCGCTGCGGCCACGGGCGGGGGAGTTCGATCCGCCCGCTATCGAGGCCGAACTTGCACGCATCCAGGCCGACATCGACGACATCGCCTTTGACCTCTACGAGTTTTCCGATTCCGACCGAGCGGCTGCTCTGGGCGGCGCACAGTCGGGCAGCGATGATATGGAGAAACAGGCGACCGATGATGATGATGAAGGAGGCGACGAGGATGACGCCACCGAGGTGCCGTCGGCCGACGGGCTGCTGTCCTGGGCCGTGGGCGTCGCCTTCGGCCGCTTCGACGTTCGCCTGGCCACGGCCGAGCGGGCTGCGTCGGCTGAACCGGAGCCCTTTGATCCGCTGCCGACGAAGAGCCCCGGCATGTTGCCCGACGGCGCCGCTCCGTTCCTCGTCCACACGGGCATCTTGCCGGACGACCCGGGCCATCCGCATGACCTGCCGCACCTGATCGAGGAGGTCTTCGCCCGCGTCAAGCTGCGCGCGCCCGACGACGCACGCCGCTGGTTACAACGCGAGTTCTTCCCTTTCCACTTGCAGCGCTATTCCAAGAGCCGCCGCAAGGCCCCGATCTACTGGCCGCTGGCCACGTCGTCGGGCAGCTACACGCTGTGGGTTTACTACCCGCAGTTGTCCAGCCAGACGCTCTACACCGCCGTCAACGACTTCGTCGAACCAAAGCTCAAACTGGTCGCCGAGCAGGTGAGCGCGCTGCGCAATAAGGGCTCCGCCCGCAGGCGGGAAGATGAGAAGCGGTTCGAGTCCCTGCAAGCCTTCGAGCTGGAACTTATCGAACTGCGCGACACCTTGCTCAAGCTGGCCTCGGCCTACAAGCCAAACCACGACGATGGCGTGCTGATCTGCGCAGCGCCCCTGTGGTCGCTGTTCCGCCACCGCCCGTGGCAGAAGCTGCTGAAGGACACCTGGGCCGATCTGGAGGCCGCCAAGTATGACTGGGCGCACCTGGCCATGAACTACTGGCCACTGCGCGTGCGCGAGAAGTGCAAAACCGACAAATCCCTGGCCATCGGGCATGGGCTGGAGAGCCTGTATGTCGAGTCTGAAGGAGCGCCCAAGAAAACAGGCGGGCGGAAGAAGAAGGGAGCCGACGAATGAGCATTGCCGAGTACGTGCGCGAGCAAGTGCTTCGTCCTCGCCTGGTGAAGGCCGGTTGCCTGGTCGTCTATGACCCCCAGCAGCGCTACCGCGACCTCTGCCTAGCCCTTGCCACCGACAAGCTGCAACTCGTGGACACCGCCGAAAGCAGCATCGAAAGCCGCGAGGCCGCGCTGCGAGCCTTACAGCAACTCGGGAGGCCCAAGCACCAGCTCGAAGGCGCGCTGATCTACGTCCCGGCCAAGCGCCCCGAAACCGACGAAGACAAGCAGGCCGACCCGTTCTCAATTTTCGCGGCGTGCGGTGCGGTTTTCCCGCAGGACGACGGTGACGACTACCTCAGCCTCTGCTTGCGCGCCAAGCCAGATCATGCGACCGAGATTCGGCAGGTGTTCGCCTCGTCCGCCGGTGGACCCAGCTTCGCGGTGATTGACGCGATCGGCGGCGGCGTGAGCTGGCCCCAGCTGCGTGCCACGCTGGGTGTGGAGTCCGGCCGCGAGATTCTGGTCGGCTTGCTGGCGCCGGGCCCAGCACAGCAGGATGCGCTAAAGGCCAAGGACGGCTGGGTCCAAGAGTCCACGGAGTTCCTGCGCGCCACGCTGGCGATGAGCGTCAAGACCCGCGGCAAGACCTGGGGCGCGCTGGCCGACGAGTTGTGGCGCTACGTGCTCTTCAGCGAGTTCGTGTTCGACCTGCCGGTCGCGCTGCCCGAGCCTCTGAAGGGCGTGCCGCACGCGCCGCCGGAGGCCAGGCCGGTGATCGAGCATGTCTGCGAGCAGCTGCGTAACAGCCCGAAGTCGCGCGACGCCTACATCGAGCGCGCGGAGGGCATCGAGAAGGACCTGAAGCTGGTTGAGCTGTGCGGCACCATCGACGACCTGGGCGAGCGGGATACCTTCCCGTTCGAGGAACGCACCTTTCTTCGCGGCGCCATTAAGGGCATCACCTCAGGCGACGCCGATGCCACCCGTCGCGCGCTGGCGCGCCATAAGAGTTCGGTCTGGCTGGGCAAGGGCGAGAGCCAGGCGCAGTGGGAGCTGGTGCGCGCCGGCCTGGGCCTGATCGAGGCTTGTGACGACTTCGAGCGCCAGTTGCCCGACCACGCGCGTAGCCAGTCGGAACTGCTCGACTTCTACCTTGGTAGTCTGCGTGAAGCCGACCGCTTGCAGCGCGAGTTCGAGCAGGCGATGGGCGACTTTTTGGACCCCCACGGCCTGATGCACGAGGTCAGCATCCAGGCGCGGGCGCGTTATCGGCGGCTGGCCGAGAAGGTGCAAGGCGTCTTCGTCAAGCACATCGAGACTACGGGCTGGCCGCCGGCGGGCCGGCTAGCAAATGCCGACGTTTTCGACAAGCTGGTCGGCTCGCGCCTGAAGGACAGCGGGCGCAAGGTGGCCTACCTGATGGTCGATGCGCTTCGCTACGAGCTAGGCGTGGCACTGGAGAAGATGCTGGCCGAGGATGGACCGGTCGAACTGCACGCCGCCTACGCTCAGTTGCCGACAATCACCATTGTCGGCATGGCGAGCCTGCTGCCCGGCGCGGGCGCAGGCTTGAGCCTGGCGCTGGAGGGCGACACGCTGGTCCCCAAGGTGGACGGAATGCCGGCCGCGGGCGTGCCGCAGCGCATGGGCGTGATCGCCAAGCGTTACGGCGACCGCTTTGGCGAGATGCCGCTGGGCGACTTCGTGCGCAGCAAGATCAAGCCGGCCGACACCATCGACCTGCTGGTGCTTCGTTCGACCGAGATCGACAGCCAGTTGGAGAGCAATCCCGAAAGCACGCTGGGCCTCATCCCAGGCACGCTGAAGCTCATCCGCGCCGCCCTGCACAAGCTGCGCGGCCTGGGCTTCAAGGACGCGGTGATCGTGGCCGACCACGGCTTCTTCCTGAACGCGCAGGCCGAGGCCGGCGATGTGTGCGTCAAGCCGCAAGGCAAGTGGACCAACGCGCATGACCGCATGATGCTGGGCGACGGCACGGCCGACTCACACAGCCTGGTGATGGCGGCCCAGAAGCTGGGCATCCGCGGCGACTTCAAGCAAGTGGCGCTGCCGCGCAGCATGGCGCCGTATCGCAAGGGGCACCTCTACTTCCATGGCGGCGCGTCGCTCGCCGAGGCGGTGGTGCCAGTGCTCGTCGCTCGCTTGGACTCCGGCGGCCCGGCCGAGCGCGGTATGGTGAAGGTCGAACTCAACTACAAGAGCGGAGCCAAGCGAATCACGACGCGGATGCCGGTGGTGGAAGTGGCGCTGCTCTCGGACGACATGTTCACCCAGGAGACCGCGGTCGAAATCCTGTTGGAAGCGCAGGACGGCAAGGGCAATGTGGTGGGCGAGCCCCGCACGGGCTCCGACGTGAACCCGGCAACGCGGACAATCACCTTGTTGCCCAGCCAGCGCAAGCAGATTGCGCTGCGAATGGATGACGAATTCAGAGGCAAGTTCACGGTCAAGGCGCTGAACCCGACGACGCTGGCCGCGCTTGCCAGCCTGCCGCTCGAGACCGACTACGTGGAGTAGCCCGATGGACGCACTGGACCAGAAGCTAAACGCCGCCTTCGACGGCAAGGTGCTGCGCAAGGATTTGCTGCACCGGATCAAGAAGGGAACCAACGTCCCAACCTTCGTGCTGGAGTTCCTGCTGGCCCGCTACTGCGCCAGCAGCGATCAGGCCGAGCTGGACGCAGGCATGGAAGCCGTGCTCTCCACGCTACAAGAGAACTAC
Organism: Variovorax sp. YR216; assembly: GCF_900107745.1. Lineage (GTDB taxonomy): Bacteria > Pseudomonadota > Gammaproteobacteria > Burkholderiales > Burkholderiaceae_C > Variovorax. The sequence continues at coordinate 476,247 of NZ_FNRO01000003.1, forward strand.
GTGCGGCCGGACGAGGCTAATGCAGCGCAGTCCAGGGTGGCGACCAAGGGCAAGCACAAGTTCATCGACAAGGTGCATGTGCGCTACGTCGAGAAGGAGAAGCGGCACTGGGCTTCGCTGGAGAACTTCAACTCGCAGCGCATTGCAATCAGCGAGAAGTTCTATCGCGACAACGACCGCCTGCTGGAAGGCGGCATCTGGGCCGAGGTGACATTGGCGCACAACGACATCGAGGACGACGATTATGCGTTCTCGATCGAAGACCTGCGGCCTATCCAGTTGACGCGCTTCGATTTCACCCGCTACACCGAAGGGCGCGCGGGGTTCACGCGCGATGAATGGCTGGCGGCCGTGCTCCGCTCCGTCGGCCTAGAGCCCACGAAACTGTCGAAGCGCGTGCAACTGCACTTCATCGCCCGCCTGGCAGCGCTGGTGGAGCCCAACTACAACTACATCGAGCTGGGGCCGCGCGGCACGGGCAAGTCGTACTTCTTCAGCGAGTTCTCGCCCTACGCCACGCTGATTTCCGGCGGCCAGGCGACAAAGGCCACGCTCTTCTACAACAACGCGCGCCGCAAGGTGGGCCTGGTCGGGTACTGGGATACGGTAGCGTTCGACGAGGTTGGCGGCATCAAGGTCCGCGACCCGGACACGATCCAGATCATGAAGGACTTCATGGCCAACGGGCGCTTCTCGCGCGGCGCCGAGGTCATTGCCGACGCGAGCTTGAGCTTCGTCGGGAACATCGACGTTTCAGTGCAGCAGGTGGTCAACTCCAACGAGCATGACCTGTTTCAGCCGCTGCCGCCGGAGTTGGACTTGGCGGTCATGGACCGCTTTGCCGCCTACATCCCTGGCTGGGAGATGCCCAAGAACAGCAGCGAGTTCTTGACCGCGAGCTACGGCTTCATCACCGACTACCTGGCAGAGGCCTTCCACTACCAGTTCAAGCACACCAACCGGTACGAGGAAGTTAGCAAGCGCATCAAGCTGGGCAAGGCGATTGAAGGGCGTGACGAGAAAGGCATCAAGAAGACGGTCTGCGCGTTCCTGAAGATCCTTCACCCAAATGGCGCGCCCACAGACGAAGAGTTCGAGGAGTACGTGTCCTACGCGGTCGAGTGCCGGCGCCGTGTGAAGGAGCAGATGAACAAGCGCAAGCCGGACGACGAATTTGCGCGAATTGGGCTGTCATACTTCAAGGCGGGCGGCGAAGAGGTGGTGGTGTGGTGCCCCGAGTCGAAGGATGCGATTGCGACTCAGGAGCCGGCGCGGCGGAGGCTGTCCGCGGGCAATTCGCAAGCCGTGGCGCTGGCTACTTCAGCACCCGTGTCTGCTACTGCGACTGCCCCCGTTCCCACGCCCGTTGCCGTCCCGCCGCCAGTGATTGATCCCGAGCCAAAGGAGCAGCACTTCACCATCCTGTACGGCGATACCGGCTACAGCTATGAGTTCATCATCGGCCCGTACCTGAAAGGCGCCAAGTCCCTCGTGATCGAGGACCCGTACATCCGGCTTCAGCACCAGATTCAGAACTTCGTACGCTTCTGCGAGACGGTGCTGCGCGCCGGTACGGTCAAGAAGATCACCTTGATCACCGGCCACGACGACAAGACGCCGCTGGCCGAAATGGCCGAGAAGCTCGAAGAGCTGAAACAAAGCCTCCTTGAACTGGACGTGGAGTTGGACGTGAAGCTGAACCCGAACATCCACGACCGAGAGATACGGCTCGACAACGGCTGGATCATCAAGATTGGGCGGGGGCTGGATTTCTATCAGAAGCCGGGCGGCTGGTTCGAGGTTGGTGCCAACGACCTTCACTTGCGCAAGTGCCTGGAAACCAAGGTCGACATCTTCCGGGCTTGACCTGGCGCCGGCCGTCTTCGCTGGGGCAGGTTCAATCCTGATAGCGAGCCAATCACGTGTCCTTGGGCTGTGCGATGTCCAGTCGCCACCGTTCGTTGATGCGATAGATTGTCCGGGTGCTGCCGCCCGGCGTCGTTTCCTCGGCAAGGTCGAACAACTCCGTTGCCTGTAGCACGGCCTTGAGGGTCGAGTACCCCAAGCGCGTACGCATGTCCAACAGCTCCGCGGGCGCGTCGCGACGAATCAGGTTTCCGGCGGTCTGGAGGACGGTCCACCCGTCCGCCCGCGGCGTCGCCATCGCAACCTGCCCAAGCATCACGACCAGTCGGCTGCTGCGCAATATCAGCAACTCCATCTGCCGATGGCCGTCGGCGGAAGCGAAGAAGGCTGCTTGTTCCTTGCGCGCCATCTCCATGGTTCGCGCCCAGCCCTGCAGGCGATCTAGCATTGCGACCGCGGCTTCTCGCTGCCCCTCTAGCCAAGCGAGAGCCGCCTCGAGGTCGCCTGCGATGGCCGACTGCCACCGCGGCAGAAAATGATGCACGAGCTCGTTGCGGCGATTGACCAGTTCCCTCAGCTCCGCTTCGTGTCGCGCGACGGATTCGGCGTCGGTCTCGATCGTGAAGCGAAAACCGAACCAGGCCTCGTCGATCACTTCTGGCGTCGCGTCGCCTTCGCGCTGGAGGAGGACCGTGCCCGTAAGCTTGCCCGCCAAGTCTCCCATGGACTTCTTCGCGATCGACTCGGCGTGCTTGGCGAAGTGCTCCGCGAACTGTCTCGCCGGAGCGTGAAAGTGAGCGTGCGTCATGAGAAACTTCAGCACGTGCTCGATCTGCTGGAAGATAACGAGGTTGCGGCCGATACGCCTCAGCACCTCGTCGATCGCAGGCGTTCTTTCAAACGTCCGCGGCTCTATTTCTTTGCTCATGATTTTGGCCCACGTTCGTGACGTAATCGATATCCCCGCTCCTCAAGCGAAGGCGTTACGGAACTGGAAGTAGCCCCTCTACCCCGATCAGCAACGCATGCGAGCATTACGTGGGCACCTGCGGCGAATCGTCTTGTAACCCAGTGAGCGGGGCGCATTGCCCCGCTGTCGTTCCGTCGCACCTACAGAATCAGCCGCGCTATCTCAGATCCAAGTCGGCAACCGACAATCGCCGCCGCGACCAATGTGACACCCGCCGGCCAAATGACATCGGCGGTACCTTGCGAATGCAATGTGGTGCGGATCGCGCTGGCGAGCCAACACCACGCTTCGCGGCGCCGAGTGAACACGTAGCCGAGTGTGCGCTCAGGGAACGTTCCGCCGTCGCCATCGTCTTGAGGTAGGAAGAGGAATCGCACCTCGCCTTCTCGATTCCTCGGACCTTTGGGGATGACCGTGAGTTGCTCAATGCGCCATCGCCCAGGGCCCCAAATCTTGTCTCCGTTTTCGATGTAATACGCGGCGGCATGTCTGAGGGTAGCGGTGAGTGTGTTGCCGAAGATCGTCTTGTCTGTGCCCGTTGCAGCACAGTGTTCGATTTGCTTTCGGACGAAGCTTTGCCTTAGTTGATTCCGGCCCTCGGCCTTTTCGCTTTGAAAGCGTGCCCATTGAGCGGTGGTTTCATTGTTGAACTGATACCTCAGCGTGAGATAGACGAGAACAGCGAGGACCGCTAGCCATAGTCGCCACTGGGAAAGCTCAAAGGCATCCCTGCTTCCGAGCAGGCGCTCGGTGATGAGCCCTTCTGGAATTCTGAGCCACGCAAAGACAACAATCGCCGAGCTCATCACGACTAGGTTCCTCCTCACTTTGGAGTCTTCGTCGTCGATCACTGTAGCCTTTCCGCGTCAAAAGATAGCCCGCATTTTGGCGCATCTCTCTCACGTCGGATTCCGTACTCCCTCCATTAGCGCCATTCGCGGCTTTGACAGGGCAAAGCGTTTCGGGCTACGCCCTACGCGCTTTGCCGTGCAGCGGGTGAAAGTAGACTTACACTCCGTCCCGGGACATCAACCACGGAGTGGACGCCAGCTGGTCACGTCCGCTTCGGGCTTTGCGTCAACGCGGTCTCGATGTCAGGTTTTGACAGGTTCTCGATCCCCGGAATGAACACGAACTTGGGCGGGGACAAATGAATGCGCTGCAGCGATCCCTTACGGGCACGCGGACTCAACATCCGGCCCGGAATTGTTGATCTCGTACCTCCTTACGCCGCTCTGCGATCCACGACTGGGATGCTCCGCTTTGAGGCTGTCGCGCCATTCGATCGTAGTACTCCACCTGCTGGTTGAAGTCAGCGCAGCGTGACGGATCGCGGCCAGTGGTCCCCGCCGTGCTGGCGCCTCGCTGCTCCATGGCCTGCCTCTGCACAGCGTAGCCCTGCCGCGTTTGCTGATCCGCGATCTGCACCTGTTCGGCCCAGGGAAGGCCGCCGGGCACCGACTCGATCCGCTCGATCTGCGCGCTGCGTTCACGACAATGCTCCGAGGACCAGAACCTGCCGCCGCTGTTGCTGACGCAAAGGTAGACCTCCGCAGATCCGCGCGCATCCAGATTCCGAACGGGTGGCGACACGTCGACCAGCTTCCCTTTGCCGCAGGGCTCGCTGCTGTACTGGTTGCCACAGCGGTAAACCTGCTGAGCGTGGGTAGTGCCGGCAGCCAAGAGCAGAACGGCCGAGATCAGGGCGAAGCGCATCCAGCGATCGTAGCTGGTGGCGTTTAGGCGCTAGTACGGCGTACGCGGCCTACCATCTGGGCGGGAAGCAAATCACATCTTCCGCGCAGCCCCTCGTGCTCAACGTTCGGCTCGACCGGAACATCTATGTCGAATGCCAGAAGCTGTGCCATGCACGATCGATCGAGGTGGGCGACGCCGTTCGCGGGCTCCTGCAGCAGCTCGCTGCGGCGGGCAGCTGGAAGGCTTGTTCACAGTCGACGAGAAGGGCTACATCCCTGGCGCCCTGATCGCGGAGATGCGGCGCGGGATGGAATGGACCCCGAAGAAAAGGCGCCGGGTGCGGAAGCCGAGCCCGGAGGTCAGCAGTTCCGGTCTTCGCCTTGCTCTGGGATTCCGTGCGTACCTCGCTGCGTACCGAGCCGGTGCGTACCCGTGGCGGCCGACCAATTCTTGATCTGTTTTGCGGCTGCGGTCGGCCCTGGTTTCCGTGGTAACCGGCTTGGTAACCGCAGCCGTGGTAACCCGTTCGGCGACGCCCGCCGCACCTGAAGTTTTCTGAACCACCTATCCGTTCCACGCGGCGCCCAGCCGAGCTGAGGTTTTATGAGGTTGCTCGACGCAGATTGCGCGGTCGGCGATGTCAACTTTTGTCAATGCCGGCGCGGCGCTGGATCTCAGGTTCAGGTCCAACGCCTGCTCGCGATGTAAGGTTTTGTCAGGTCCGGCGCGCTTCGGCCGGGACCTCTCGATCCCTCGCGAACCATAACAATTGATAGCAGGCAGCTGATCCTTTTGGCCCGCTGATCCGCGGCTGCTCCACAACATTTCACAACAGGCGACCGGGCCGATCCTGTGCCGGCTTTCGAGGGAGATGGGGGTCTTCGCCGGCCTCTATGGCGGACTGAACTGGAGCTTTCTGGAGCAGCTGGCAATCTGAATGCCAACATTTGCCAACAATCGAGGCCCGATCGTGAAGCCCCGGTTTTCATGGTTACCCCGCTGGTAACCATGGGCCGGGGAAGCCACCAATCCGATGGATACCTGCGTGGATACCGCGCTCTTGGATTCAGGCGATGTGACGCGCTTAGACGCCCCACAATTGCGGCGTTCATATTTCCATCAGAGCGGCACATGTACTTGGGAATCGATCAGCAAAAGGGTCTCCTCTACGAGGGAAGCGACGGCCCTGTGCTGCCGGCGGTACCTACTCCGAGCGTGACGCAGGCCAAGCTGATCGAGGCACAGCCAGATTGGGACAACCATGCCAGGCGGCATGGTGCAAAGCCCGTTCTCATGGGTTTTCCGCGAGGACACTTTTGACGCGGTGACGCGCACGCGGCGCGGAAGGCTCTACCAGGCGGAAGCCACCCAGCCGTCTATTCGCTCCGTTGCTCCGCATCCCTACGAAAATCCTTTCACCCGCGCTATCGGGATCAGCGGCCAACCCGCCAAGTCCCTCAACGTCTACAGCGCATGTGTCGCTCTACTGTCCATGCCGCGACGCGGCGAGGGCTCGATCCTCGCGCTCGGAACGGCGCGAGCGCCATCGGCCTGGCGAATCGTCCAGACCGAGAACCTTGCCAGCGGTGACGTCTTGGTGACGCTTAAGTCTCTGTCGGCTTTCGGCATCATGCCGCGCATCGATACGGCCAAGATTCCCGAGGAATTCCGGAAGTCGGTAACGGAGGCCATGGATCGGGTGCTGAACTCGGCCTTTAGGGAGACGCCGATCTCCGTCATCGACCATTGCCGCAACGCGCTGACGATGCTGCTGTCGCGTTGGATGGTCTCCCAGGGGCACGACCGGGCGATCCTCAGCGCGGACCTTGGGAGGGTGGCAGCCGAAGTCGCCAAGGCGCCACACGAGAAAACTGGTGTGGCCTGGCTGGCCCAGCTGGTTGCTCGCCTGCACGCTCGAGGTAAAGGCAATGAGGCCCATACGAAAAGCCTTCGAGACCCCGTCGAGGGGGACGCCGAGCTCGCCGTGCATGCACTCGGATTCGCGCTGCGCGATACGGGCTGGGCGATCTGATCTCAGCCGAGGCATCGTCGCGGCAAGCGTAGAAACTTGCCCATAGGGACCAGGGACCAGGGACCAGGGACCAGGGACCAGGGACCAGGGACCAGGGAGCCGGGACCAGGGAGCCGGGACCAGGGAGCCGGGACCAGGGAGCCGGGAGCGGGTCAAGGCGGCTGCATGCCATCTCATCCCTCCACAAAGGCGGCGGCCTAGCGAAGGCGTCATGAAGGCGAACGTCACCGCCTTCGCGGACCCGGATCGCCGCGAGCACGTGCTTCGCAGTGAAGCCCGGCCCCACGATCATGAACATGGGTCCGGGCGTCGTGCCCGGCCCGTTTTGGGCCATCTCTGTAAGGACGCGCCGCGACTCGTCGAGCGCGGATACACCGTCAGCATGCGGGTCTGCAACATCCCGTCGGTCGAACCTCGCGCGCGCGACTGACCGCCGCCTGCCCGGGTACGATCGCCGCTCTTTTTCAACTGCAAGCACTGATGACCATTAAGACTTTCGCCGCACTGACCCTGGCCCTCGCATCCACCCTCGCCTCCGCGCAGACCGCGACTTACGCGAAGCGCGGAGCGCAAGCCGAGATCACCCGCTCGGGCGACACGGCCGCATTCACGCTCGTGAGCACTGCCGGGCAGTCCCGGTGCGAGCTTGAGGGCACGGCGCAAGCGGTCGATCAGGATCGATTCGCGTGGACCGACGGCGCGGCAACCGATCGTTGCGTTGCCGTCCTGAACCTGAAGGGCGGCAAGCTCGCCGTCACCACGAAGGGATGCGCCGGCTACTGCGGCGCTGGCGCTGAGACCAGCATGGACGGCAGTTACTCGAAGAAGTAGTCGCGACCTCCGCCGCGTCCTTCGCTATAGCCGGCCTTCGCCTGCGCGCTGATCTCGCGCACCGCATTGATGCCCTTGCACGAACTCGAACGAGCCCGGCCAGCCGGGCAGCAGCTAGCTGCATGGGCACCGCGCGCTTGGATATTAGCGATCGGGGGGGCGCCGCACCGCGGCCCGATCGAAGGTTTTCTCACGTTCAAGAGTGCCCGCGATGTTAGGTTTTGTCGGGTCCCCCGGCCCTCACGGGGACTGCTCGATCCAGCGTTCCACCGCCTTCATGTCGATCCAGATACGACCATCGTGGGCGCGGCGCCAGTGAACGTCCTCGAGCCAGATGCCCCGCTCGATGCGTTTGCGCACCGCGTTGGAGCCGAGTCCGGTGATCGTGCCGGCGAGCTCGACGGTGACGAATCGAGCCGCATTGACAACGATCACGCGCTCGTCGCCGCGGAACCGCGCCGCGACTCGGGAGCGCATCAAGGCACCTGCATCCATGCCATATCTCCAAAAAAGGAAGCGGTCTACTGCATCGGCGATCGTGGTTCAGAAGTGAGGTTTTATGAGGTAGCTGGGCACGCGCAGGCCAGGCTATTGCGTCGGTAACCTTGACATTTGTTAACAGGGCCGGCTCGCCTCCTCCTGCGCAGTCCTTCGAGGTGGCCCGTCGCTGGGGAAGCCCGGTACCACCTTCCTCCTCCTTTGTGGGGATGTTCCCGCCGAAGCCGACATGTACTTTTGAACAAACCCACTGTCGGAGGTACCTTGTACGACTGGCTCAAACAAGCTCTGCACGCAGAAGCGCCAGGCACCGTCCTGCTTACAGCGTTGGCCTTTCTGACGCTGCTTGCCCTCATCTGGCACCTGACCGGGCGTGTAGGTGGCGCGAGAGACGACCCTCAAGCAATTTACGCCAATCGCCTTGCTGCCCTCATCGGAGGGCTCTGCGGATGGATCATAGGTGTCGCCTTCGAGCCATTCGCCGGCGAGGAAACGCATTTCAAGGAAATTTGGCGCGTCGTTTCGGCGTTTCTCTCCGGCTATGTGGTCAGCAAGCTTGATCGCTATCTCGAGGGTGTGCTCTTCCCGGTGGGAAAGGAGACGCGCGACTCTTGGAGCCGATTGGGTCTCTTCGTTGCATCCCTTCTCCTTGCTGCTGTGACTGTGTTCCTCAACCGGTTGTATGCGTTTCGGGCTTAGAGCCCGTTCACAATCGGGTTAGGACACCACCCAAGTCGGTAGCGGCACCACCACCGCCCCCGGCGTCGCGCCAATCTGCTGGCGCAGGCTCGAAGGAGCAAGTTGATCAGGTGCTTGAAAACCTCATCGCCCGCCAAAGGTAGCGAGGCCGGTAGTAGGCCTCCATACGCTCTCGTGGCGCCGCGGCTGGCGCGCGATTGTCTCGCGCGGCTTGAATATCTTCTTGAGAAGGCAAAGGCGGGCGAGCTCGACCGGTTTGCAGTGCGCGTCTTCAACGCGGACGGCACCTGGAGCGACGTGATCATGGGCGGCACGCCGGAATGGCAAGAGGAACAGCGCAGGATCCTCAACTCCACCGACGACTAGGCCGAGCGCTTCTTCCTTGCGTCGTTGCTGGCGCATCCCTTGTTCACAACCGTGAGGCTGGGCGCTGCAGGTAGCCCGGCCGGCATCTGAACACCCGGGAGCGGCTGCTGAATCTCCGACTCGAGCCGAGCTCGCTCCCTGCGGATCTCGGGCAGCTCGCGGCGGCGCTCGTGCATTTTGCGCGAACCGAACGAGGCCCATTCGAGGGAGTTCTTGTCGCGGGATTCCAGCCGCATGAGCTGCTGCCAGAGCGACATGTCGCGGTTCTGGAGCGCGCTGCGCATACGATAAAACTCCGACACCAGCCGCACCTTGAACTCGACCACGCGCTCACTGTTCCGCATGAGACTGATGAGCACAGTGGCCTGCTGCTCGTTCAATTCGGCCAACTCCACATCACCGCCGCCGTGCTGACCGGCCGATCTTGGTCGGATTTGAAATCTGACCAAGCCGAAGGTCTCGAGCGTCGCCATGTGCTTGCGCACCAATTTGATGACGCTCGCATGCTGCTGCTGCATCCCCGAGGCGATGACCTCGGTGCTTGCCGCAGGCTCGCCATCGCGGGCCAGGATCACAAGGTTGTTCGGTTCGTTGGTCTGCAAGATCGATCTCCCGCCCAGCACGACGGATCTCCCTATGTTGGCTCGGCCGATGCCGAGGACGCGATCGCGCGCAGATCCCTCTTAGCGCGATCGCCGGAGGCTTCGTTCGCGGCGGCGGACGCCATTCGCTCCAATCGAAGCACGCGCTCATTGATGCCCGACGCCAGGACAGCGGACTGGTGCCCAGCTTCGATCTGCGAGAACTGCATCGCTGTGCCGGTCAGCATCACCCCGAGCATGCGCTGCTCTCGTGGTGTGAGCATCAGCACGTCGTCCCCGACTTCGAGCTTGCACATGCCGTCAGGCAGCATGGTGTGGCTGATTGCGCGTGCCGGCGGATGCTTGACGACCGGGACAAATACGCCATCGCGCACGCGATGAATCCGCTCGTCATTCACGAGCACCTTGAGGCGGTCGTCAACGATGGTCTTCTTCAGACCGGTGACTTCGGCGATCGTGTCGCGTGTGGCCAGCTGCTCCTTGGCGTGCAGATCCGCAACGGCCTCGAGAACGAGCTCCGTCGAGCTCTTGCGGCGCAGTGAATCATCCATGGATCGAAACCTCCGCCTCGACACCTCCACCCTTACCCAACGAGGGCGCTTCCGTCTCTGCCCGCGCCTCATCGGTCGCCGCGGTCTCCAGACTCAGCTTCGGGGCTTCCGTGCCCTGGTCCTGCAGCTCTGCGTCGGACACGGATTCGACATCCGCTCCGCCCGACTGCACCGGCTGCGGCACGACGACACGGCCATCGAGCAGTTCGGGATGCGCAGCAACGTAGGCGCGCTTACGCTCCAGCAATGCGACAGCCAAGGCCTCCTTCGCGCGGTGCGCCTCTGCATCGAAATGGGTGCGCTCGTGTGGCGGCTTCACGATGATTTCAAGGGCCCGCCGAGCGGCCTCAAGCTGATGGCGCAGCTGCTCCGCGCGAAGCACGAGAGCTGCGCCACGCGGGAAGTCGAAGTCGCCAGCTAGAACATCATCGACCGCCGCGCCGCGCACCTGGTCTTGAACCGCGGACACCTCCTGCTCGATGCGTTGGATAGCTGCCTGCAGCTCGGTGCGGCTGGCGCGCCCCAGGCGCTCCACACGCGCGGCGATGGTCTGGTGCTCTTGGGTCAACCGTTGGATCTCCGGGTCGTCAGCAAAGAGGCCATCGTCCAACTTGCGTGCCGTGGCTTCCGCGTGCTGCTGCGGCGCCATGGCGTCCCGCTGCCGCTGACGCTGGCGTTCAGTGGCCATCATGTCGACCATGAAGGTGCTGCGCTGGCGATTCACTTCGCCCTCAGCGAGGTTCTCAAAAACAGACTTCGATCCCATCGTTTTCTCCTTGAATTCCGGCCCACATCTCGGCCGTTGATTGGTACAGCGCGCCCATGTCTGGATACCTCGCGTACAAGCTCGTCAAGCTGGCACTCTTCGGCGTGGGCGCGTTCGTATGGGGCAGGTGGTGCTCCGCTACGGTGCGATCTAGCAGGGAGACCGGTGAAACGCGACTCGCCAGTTCAATCCCTGTCCGCTAGGGCCGAGGGCTTTCAGCTAGGCAGCGGCGTGGCACCTTCCTATGTGTTCCCGTGCTCTGCCTTGGGGTGGTTCGGCGGCGCCCCACGCGAAGACTTGATAGTCCTCGCCGCGAGGCTCCGATCGAAACCCTACGGGGGGTCAAATGCCTCTCGATGCCGACCAGACTGCCTCGTCCGCAATGGGGCGAGCGGGGCGGCCTGAGGTGCCCTTAGTTTTCAGTTACATATTTCCACTTTCCACTTCTCCCCCCCTAGGGTTCGCTTTTGATGGGGTGCGCCCGAAGAATCAATCGACTCATCTCGGATCACCGTGTTTTATTTGGCACCACGCCGTGGTGCGACTACGGACTCGACCGGGTGTATTGGAGGGAACGATGGCAACCAACACCCCTGCGCCCGCTCGTGCGCTGGATTTCGACAAGCTGCCTGACTCGGCGTACATCGATGTCCGCGCCGTGGCGGGCATCCATGACATTTCCGTTCCTACCACCTGGCGATGGAGCGCCAACGGCCTGCTGCCGCCGCCCGAAAAGCTCGGGCCCGGCACCACCCGTTGGAACGTCGGCGCCTTGCGCCGCCACCGTGCGAAGGTGTTGGAAAAGGACGCCGCCTGATGTCGGTTGTGCAACAAAAGTCGGCCGAGGTGCTGGAGCAAGCTGAAAGCCTGCGGCGAAACCTGCGTATCAGCAGCAAGCGTGTCGACACCCTGCAAGCCCAATTCGCACTGCATGGCCACGAATTGAAGATCGAGCACCTCGCCGGCCGGAATCTGTATGTCGTGAGCCGCTCTGGCCAATCTCACATGTTTTCCCATCTCAACGACGTCGAGGCATTCCTCCGTCAGGTCACCGAGATTTCTCAATGACAACCGATCCGATCAAGTCTTTCAAGGTCATCATCGCCTGCACGGGCATGCAGCCGCCGGCCGAACTGCTCGCCGATGGTCGCGTGCACATGTTCGCGCCCGATGGTCAGGGCACGCCCTGCGATGGGTGGTATGTGCTGCGCGCAGGCGATCGCCCGGCCGGTGCGTTTGGCTGCAAGCGCAAGGGCGTGGCCCTCGCCTGGGGGCCCAGCGGCACCCGGCCGGCTAAGAAAGACCCGCGCGACCGCGAAGTGCGCAGCCTGCAGGCCCAACTGGATGCGTTCTCCGCAGGCATCGCGCGTCTCGCGTCCACGCACGACAAGGAATTGTCGATGCGGTACGCGGTGCGCCTGCTGCGCGTGGCGGAGCGCATGGGCGAACTGGGTGCATCGGTAGGCCTCGATGACCCGCTGGCGGTGTCGTGAGCATCGCTGTCATGAAGCGCGTTTGGGAGCAGTCTCAGCACAGCGGCGCACACCTGCTGATGATGCTGGCCATCGCAGATTTTGCCGACGATCAGGGCCGCGCGTACCCGGCCGTTGGCACGTTGGCTGGCAAATGCCGCGTGAAGCCGCGCGCGGCGAACTACACGATTGCTGATCTGCGGGACAGCGGCGAGCTCGAGGTCAAAGTCGGGTGCGGTCCACGTGGGGCCAACCTGTACCGAATCCTTCTCGACCGCCTCGGCGCTCGACGCAACGCGGGAGCCCCCCTGCAATCGAGTGCACCCCTGAACCGCGTAGCACCCTCGCAATCCACTGCAGGGGTGCAGCCGGGTGCAGTCCTGCAATCGAGTGCACCCCTGCAACCAGGTGCTCGCGCCCCTGCACTGGAGTGCACCAACCCCCTGCAACCGGGTGCAGACAAACCGTCACTGAACCGTCAGGAACCGTCAATAGAAGAATCTGTCGATTCTTCTGTCGGCGCGGCTGGCGCCACGCCTTCGTGCCCGCACGGCGAACTGCTCGACCTGTACGCTAAGCACCTGCCGATGTTGCCCCAGCCGCGCAGGGGCCTCTGGGCGAACAGCACGGCGGCGCGCGAGATGACAGCACGGTGGCGGCAGATGTTGACCGCCAAGAAGGACGACGGGGCTCCCTACGCGAGCACGAAGGCCGAGGCCATCGAGTGGTTCGACAGCTTCTTCGCTCATGCCGCCAAGTCCGACTTCCTCACGGGCCGCAATGGCAAGTGGAGCGGCTGTGACATCGGTTGGCTGATGAGGTCCGGCAACTTCAACAAGGTTGTCGCTGGCAACTACGACAACCGGGTTGCGGAGGTCACGCGATGAGCGCCCTGACCGCACCGCACAGCTTGGAGGCTGAGGCGGCCGTGATCGGCGCCGTGCTGCTCGACAACGATGCACTGAACCACGTTGCCGACCTCACGCCAGCGATGTTCTACGCGCCGTTCCACGCGGACGCATTCCGCACGATCCGGGCGATGGCCGGTGCTGGGCAGGCCTTCGACGTGATCGCCACGTTCGACGCCATGCGTGCAGATGGCAAGGCCGCGCAGGGCGACCTTGTGCGCCTCCACGACCTGGCCCAGTACGTGCCGTCGGCGACCACCATCCGCCGTCATGCGGCCGTCGTCGCCGAGCGTCATCGCCAACGCGAACTCATGCGCGCTGGGCAGAAGATCGTCGACCTCGCCGCGTCTTCGGGCACGTCGGCCGAGCAGATCGATGCTGCGCAGATGATGCTTGCCAAGCTCGCGACCGCGAAGTCGAAGCGTGAGCCGCAGCACATCAACGAATCGCTGGTTGCCTATCTCTCGCTGCTGAATGACCTCAGCGAGGGAAAGAACCCCGCAATCGCGACCGGCATTGACGGACTGGACAGGCTGCTCAATGGCGGCCTGCGGCGGGGCGAAATGATGGTGATCGGCGCCCGCCCGAAGAACGGCAAAACGGCGCTCGCGCTCGCGCTGGCCCGCAATATGGCGCGGGACTACAACGTGCTGTTCCTGTCGCAGGAAATGCCGGTGTCGCAGTTGATGCACCGGCACACGGCAGCGGCCGGCTCGTTCGACCTTGGGCGCATCCTGCGCGCCGACCCCAAGGACCACGACATGTGGTCTGCCGTTTCGGAGGCGGCGCAACGCCTGGGCGATCTCCACCTCGTCCACGATGATCAATCGAGCCTCACCCTGCTCGAAATCCGCCGCAAGGCCTTGAAGGTGCGGCGCGAGCATGGCCTTGACGTCCTGTTCGTTGACTTCCTGCAATTGATGGCGGGGGCAGGCGAAGAGAACCGGAATCGCGAACTCGATGTGATTGTCAACGGCATCAAGGCGCTGGCGCTCGATCTGCAAATTGGAGTCGTGGTGCTGTCTCAGATGTCACGCAAGGCGGACGAGCACTACGGGCGTCCCACCATGAGCCATTTGCGCGACTCCGGCGCCATTGAGGCCGCTGCCGACCAGATCGCATTGCTCTTCACCGACTGGGCGCACCCGTCGAGCAAGCGCGAACCCGCATTTCAGGGTTTTTCTGAACTGGAGATCGTTGCGCACCGCAATGGACCGCAAGGCCTCGTGCCGCTTCGCTTCGAGGGTGCGCGACAACAGATCACCGACTGGGATGGTGCCGTGCCGACTCGCTCTGCGGCGCCCAAGCCGGTCAGCCGAGGGATGTCATCATGAACACCGATCAGATCCGCACCAAGCGTGCCGCGAAGGCCTTTGCAGCGGTACGCGGGTTTGCTGATGCGATCACATTCGCGCCCGGGCAATGATCCGTTTTGCGCCGCGGCCCTGAGCGCTGAACACACCTTCCATGACGAGTCGCCGGGTGATGTTGACGGCCACCTTGGCGCTGGTGTCCGCCCGCTCTGCGAGGACTTTTGATAGCTTGTGGCTCGGCATGCTGGCTCCGACCTCGGGGAGCAGTTCCAACGCCACATCTCTGTGCGTCCGGCGGGGTATGGGAGTCCTACGGATCTGGCGGTGGGCGCTTCTAAGAGGTTCAATTCGCTGCGGGACCGCGACCCGTCCTCCATCGACGTCAGCTTCAAGTTGCTCTACCAGCCTCGTGAGGCCAAAGATGCCATAGTCTTCCTCCATGACCTCGGCCAGCCTCTTGAGGCCGCGGATGCCGGCGTCTTCTTCGAGGTCTGCAACTACCGCGCGAAGCTCCTCTTTTTCATCAACGCGCTGAGCGAGTCTCTTTGCGAGCTCGAGAACGAGGGCACTGCACTCACTGCCCGCGACATCGACGAAGTGCAATAGCTCTTCGTCCGCCATCGAACGGAATATGGACGCGAACATCAGGCGGTCGGCCGGAGCGGGATCACGTCCGCGCCAGCCGCGACCTTATCGAGATAGTCCGCCCAGCGTTGCATCATTTCGCGCCGCGCCGGCAAATGCGCTGTCCGGTTGTAGGCCCGGCCATTGGCGTCCTTGACCATGTGGGAAAGCTGATGTTCGATGAGGTCCACACGCTCGCCCAGGACCTCATCCATGATCGTGCGTGCCGTCGCGCGGAAGCCGTGTGCTGTATGGACCTCCGCGCTGTAGCCCATCCCGCGCAGGGCCGCGTTTACGGTGTTCTCGCTCATGGGGCGCTCGCCCGTGCGGATGCTCGGAAACACATAGCGCCCATGTCCAGTAATCGGCTGCATCTCACGAAGGATTTCGATGGCCTGCGTCGCAAGCGGGACGATGTGATCGACCTTCATCTTCATTTTTGCCCCAGGGATGCGCCACTCCGCTGCGTCGAGATCAATTTCGGCCCATTCCGCCGTGCGAAGTTCGCCGGGCCTCACGAACACCATTGGGGAGAGCTTCAACGCTGCGACCGTGCAGGGGTGTCCCGTGTAGTCGTAGATCGAGCGCAGCAGGTTGCCGACTTGCTTGGGATCGGTGATCGCCGCATGGTGTTTGCCTGCCTTTGACGCCAGGGCCTCGCGTAGATCGGAGGTAACGTCTCGCTCGGCCAGCCCGGACACAACAGCGAATCGGAACACCTGCCCGCAAAGCTGCTTGACCCGATGAGCCGTATCGATTGCACCTCGAGCCTCCAGTTTGCGGACAACCCGCTCAAGCACGTCACGCGGACCGATATTGGAGATGGGCATCTTGCCAATGAATGGGAAAACGTCCTTTTCGAGCCACGTTTTGACCTTGCCTTGGGTGATCGGCTGTCGCTTAGCTGCCGTCTTGACTAGCCACTCGCGCGCTACGACTTCAAAGGTATTTGCAGCCGCGGCGACTCGGGCCAACTTCTCCTCGCGCTTCGCGGCGCTTGGGTCGATGCCGTCCGAAAGCAGTGTCCGTGCTTCGGCGCGCCGTTCGCGGGCCTTGGCAAGCGAGACATCGGGGTAGATCCCAAGGGCAAGCGTCTTCTGCTTCCCGGCGAATCGATAGCTCATGCGCCAGTACTTGCCGGTTGCGGAGACGTGCAAGTACATGCCGCCCCCGTCCGCGTACTTCTCGCCAGTTGGGGCGCCCTTGTACTTGAGTTGCTTGATGCGGGTGTCCGTAAGTGCCATGGCTCGTTCTTCTGTTGGTATCAGGATTTCGGTCGCTTAGAGATGCCAACAAAAATGATGGTATTTCTCCGCGATGCAATGCTACGAGGTGAGACGGCATGACGCAAAGAAAAACCCGCTACGCTGGGGAAACGTGCGGGCTTTGAGGCTTGGTGAGACTCGGTGATTCGGGTCTCTGGTGCCCTCGACAGGAATCGAACCTGTATCTGAGTCTTAGGAGGACCCCGTTCTATCCATTGAACTACGAGGACGAAGGCCCGCAACTTTACCAGTTCAGTCGAACTGCAAGGTGTAGATCAGGTCGATGCCGCTGGGCTGGCCAGCCTGCGCGCGCAGGGTGAGGTTGCGTGTGAGGTCGTAGAACACGAAGAGCGTGCCCAGCGTGCCCGCGAGGCTGCGCTCGTAGGTGATGTAGAAGTCGCGCGCGATGCGCTTGCCGACGGTGACGGACGAGTCGCGCACTTCGCCGCCGTCGCTCGGTCCGCGGAAGCCGATTTCGTCGAGCCCGAAGCGGCTTGCAAGCCCGCCGCCCGTGCCGCCGCTGCCGAGCCCGCCGAGCAGGGCCAGCGCGGCCTGCTGGAGCACCGCCGATTCGCTGCCGCTGGTCGCGGAGCCGCGTCCCAGCACCAGCCACGACAGCGTTTCCTGGTCGGACAGCGCGGGCTCGGAATAAAGGCGCACGCGCGGCGACTGCGCGGTGCCGGTGATGGCCACGCCGACGCGCTGCTGGATGTTGGGCCGGATGGCGAGGATGTCGAGCTGCGGGTTGTCGACGGGGCCGTTGAACCGCGCGATGCCGGTTTCGATGTTGAGCTGCTGCCCATAGGCGCGGTACTGACCGGCGACGGTGCGGACCTCGCCGGTCACGCGCGGCGGGGCATTCAGCGCGGTGCTCTGGATATTGAGCTTGCCGGTCAGGCGTGTCGTGATGCCGCGGCCCTGAACCGCGAAGTCCTCGCCCAGGTCGAAGGTCACCATCACGTCGGGCGGCTTCGCGGTCTGCGGCCGCGCGCCGATGCGTCCGGTGGCCTCGGCAAGGCGTTCGGCCTCTTCCTTTGCCTCGCGATCGCGGACCGCCGACCGGATCACGACGTCGCTGCCGAGGCTGGGTGCGGTCTGGTCCGGAAGGATGATGACCGCACGATCGGTCCGCAGGTCGCCGCGCACGGTGAACTGGCCGTTCTCCAGCCGCGCCTGCAGGTCGCCCGAGAGCGTGAGCTGGCGGTCCGATCGCACCAGCGTGCGCAGCGAGCGCAGTTGCGCCTGCATGTCCATCCGGATGCCGCTGCCGGCCCCCGGGGCCGGTGCAGGGCCCCACGACAGATCGCCGCGCACCGTCAGCGTGCCACCGTCCCTCGCGGCTTCGCTGGCCGCCGTGCTCAGGTTGCCGCTCTGGCCGGGGATGCGCGTCTGGCTGCCGAGCCCGCCCTTGAGGGTGAACTCGTTGATCTCCACGTGATTGCCGGCCAAGGTCGCGCGCAGGCGGCCCTCGCGGAGATCGAGGCCGTCGACCAATGCGCGCAGCGCGAGCTGGTCGGCGCCGAGCGTGCCGGTCCAGCGTGGATCGTTCCGGTTGCCGGAGAGCGTGGCATCCGCCTGCAGCGTCCCGGCGATACGCCAGCCCGGCGGCGCCAGGATCGACCAGACCCCGAGGTTGGGCATCGTCGCCGTGACGCGACCCGCGAGCGGTGCGTCGGCGGCCCATTGCCAGCCGCCGGGCCGTTGCAGCAGGCGCGTGCTGGCTTCCACGCGCACCTGGCCGCCGCGCTCGCTGTCCATGGCCAGAAGGCCCCGGACGGTGTCGCCCTCGGCGTCGAGCCGGAATTCGGCCTGCCGCAACTTGGCCGGCGTGCTGACACCCGGGCCGGCCGCGTCCATGGTGATCTCGCTGCGCGCGCCGGTGCCGGTGCTGTGCACGCGCGTGACCAGCGCTGCCTCGCCCGCCTGCACGCGGAGGTCGCCGCTCTGGCGATTGACGCGCACGTGGCCGCGCAGGATGTCGGCGGCATCGATGTCCCATTCGCCGTTGAACATCAGGTCGCCGCTGAAGCCGATGCGCTCGAGCGTGTCGGTCTCTCCGAAGGCCTCGGCCCAAGCCATGGGCAGGCCCTGGAACTGTCCCTTGGATTGCAGCCGTGTCGAGCGGGTCGTGCCGGAGCCGCTCTGGCTGAAGCGCAGCGGCTGCCAGTCGATCTTCAGCGTGCCCGGCACGGGGCCGGTCACCTCCGCGCCGGCGCCCGATGCCTCGACTTCGAGGCGCGACGTGTTGCCGTTGATCGTGCGGATGGTGGCGCTGAAGGCGCGATTGAGCGCGAGCGTCCACGGTCCGGGTCGCGTGCTGTCCTTGTACTGCGCGCGGAAAGTGGCGAGCGCCGCGCGCCATTGATTGGCCCGATCGATGCCGCCGCTGCCGCGCGCATCGAGCGTGATCTTGCGCGTACCGGTGGTGGCTTCGCCCTTGAGCGCCAATGTGGATTGCGCGAGGCTGCCCGCCAGCTCGGCGCGGACGTTGGCGAAAGCGATGCCGGTGGTTTCGCCCGATTCGGGCGGAGGGAGCTCGACGTCGAGCTTGGGGACCGTCAGCGTGGCGTCGATCGTCGGTTCGGCGGTCCCGCGCGGGGCCGGCTCGTTGGCGGTCTGAAGGCGCCGCTGCACTGCCTGCCAGCCGCCTTTCCAGCTCGCTTCGAGCCGTGCGTTGCCCTTCATGCGCACGCCGGCGAAGAGCTTTTCCATCTCCGGCAGGCCTTCGATCCAGCGCTGCAGGACCGCGGCATCGTCGATCTGCGTGCGCACCTGCCCGTTGCCGCTGGCCGGCGCGATGCGGCCTTGCACCTGCACGCTGCCGCCCGGCACCACGAGGTTCAAGTTGCCGCTGCCACCTTGTTCGGCGACCTGCACCTGCAATCGGCCTTCGAGGCTCGCCTGCCGGGCCTCGAGGCGCAGCGTTCGCAGATCGAGCACCTGGTTCTGCCACTGCCCCTGAGCGATGGCGCGTTCGACGAGCACGCCCTGCAAGCCTGCGCCGCCTTCGGCACGCAGCGCGACGTCGAAGCGGATCGTGTCGCCCGCCTGGTCGGCCTTGATGGTTCCGCCTAGCGGCGCGCCGATGAGCTCGGAATGCAATTGCCCGAGTTGCACACCCCGCACCGTGGCGCGTGCCTGCCAGGGCTCGGGTGCGGGGCTCCAGCTTCCCTCGGCCTCGATGCTGCCGCCGCCGAGGTGCACGGTGGCTTCAGGCACCGTCCAGGTCGTGCCGTCGAAGCCGGCCTCGGCCTCGACCTGTTCGACGGGCAGCTTGCCTGCATCCCAGGGGCCCGCCATCGCGTTGCGGATGTCGGCGGTCGCCTTCCAGCGGGTGGTGGCTGCCGCACCGTCGGGGCCGGCTTCGATGTGCCCGGTGAGCAGCGTGGCCGGCGCCTCGGGCCACAGCCGCGCGAGGTCCACGTTCTCGAGTTCCGCCTTGGCGTCGATCACCGGCTGCGGCTGCCAGGGCGCGATATTGGCCTGCAACTGCGCGCGTGTCGGCGCCGCCGTGTCTTCATCGACAGGCTGCAGTTCTGCGGCGACCGCAAGGCGCGCGTCCGGTCCGGACAGCGTGCCCGCCACGCTGGCATTGGCCAGCAGATCGAGCGGGTTCTCCTTGTTGAGCGAAGCGCGGATGCGGCCGTTCAGCTTCGCCTCGATGGCCATCGGCGCGGGGCCTTGCAGATCGACGTGCGCGCCGTACTGGCCGTCGGCGACCTCCACGCCGACGATCTCGAGAACGTGGTGGTGTTCGCTGGTGTACCGATAGCTGCCGGCGAGCTTGGTGGCCTGCAGCGCCGGCGGGCCGGCCCAGCGCAGGTCATCGATCGAAAAGGGTAGCTCGATCTGCACCGGCAGCACGATCTGCTCGAGCGGCTCGACCGGCTTGTCTTCAGGCGTGCCGCGCCGCTCGATCACCACCTGCCCGGCGTGCACTTCGCCCAGTTGCACGCGGCGCCGCAACAGCGGTGCGAGCTGCCAGCCGATGCGCGCGTCGCTCACTTCGACGGCGAGCGTCGGGCTTTGCCAGCGCAGCCAGCCGATGCGGCCGCCTGCGCGGAGCGACCCCGAGACATCGCGGCTTTCCAGCGACTGGTCCGCCGGAAGGTGGCGCGCGGTGCGCGACAGCGCGAAGGCCAGCGATTCGTCCGTTCCGAGCCACCACCATGCGCCGGCCAGCAGCGCGATGACCAGCGTGACGAGGCCACCCACGAACCAGCCGAGCCCGCGCAGCACGCGGCGCAGGCGCGAGCGCTTCGGCGCTGTGGGCGCGATTCCTGGCGTGGTTTCAGGTGTTTCGTCGGCCATGGTCAGAAGGTGAAGCCGAAGCGGAAATGCAGCCTGAATTCCTTCACGTCGACACCGTAGGCCAGATCGATCGACACCGGCCCGATCGGGCTTTTCCAGCGCGCGCCGACGCCGACGCCGACCTTGGCTTCGAGATCGCCGACCTTGTCCGCGACCGAGCCGGCATCGACGAACACGGTGCTTTCCCAGTCGGAGAGCTTTCCGTTGTAGACGAATGGCCGCTGCCACTCGATGCTCGCGACGCCCAGGTAGCGGCCGGCGATGACGGTGCCGCCCGGTCGCACCGCACCGATGGAGCGGAAGCTGTAGCCGCGCACCGTGGTGTCGCCGCCGGTCAGGAAGGCGAGCGTGCTCGGGATCTGCGCGGTGTCCTTGGCGATCAATGCGCCGATTTCCGAACGCAACTGGATGCGGGCACCGCGCGATTGCGTGCCGTCGTCGCTGTAGACGGTGCCCGCGGGCACGAAGCCCACCCAGCGCGCATAGGTGCGCGTGAAGGGCAGGCGTTCACCGGTCAGCGTGTAGCCGGCGGCGAGCTCCAGCGCGATGCCCTGGCCGCGGGTCGGCGCATTGGCGTTGTCGAAGTAGCGGCCGGTCCAGTTCCAGTTGACGCTCAGCGCCGAGGCCGACGGCGGCGCATTGAAGCCGTGGTTCGACGCGTAGTCGTACTGCACGAAAAGGCTTCGGTCGATATGGTCGCTGGCCTTGCTCTCGCCGCCGCGCAGCCGGCCGCTGTCGACCGTGTAGTCGCCGGACACTTCGCTCTTGAGCTGAGCCGATGTGAAAGTGCGCCATCCGCTGTCGCGCGGCACCGCGCTCCACTCGGTGCCGAGCGACTGCGTGTCGCGATCGAGGTAGAGCCGGGACACCGCGCGCCATCCGAGCAGCGGCATCTGGTTGTGGATGTGGTCGAGCGAAAGCCGCGGCCCGCTGTCGGTGGTGTAGCCGACGCCGGCGACCACCTTCTGCAGGGGCGCCTCCTGCACCTGCGCGATGACGGGCGCGCTGAGGGGGTCATCGTGCGTGGTGTCGAGCGTGAGGAAGACCGAATTGAAGTAGCCGCTGCTCGCGAGCCGCTGCTGGGCATCGAGCAGTTGCTGCTGGTCGTAGTCGGAGCCGGTCGGAATGCGCGCGATGCGGCGCATGGCGTCGGGGTCGTAGCGCTGGTAGCCGTGCAGCACCAGCGGGCCGAAGCGGTAGGCCGGCCCGGAATCGTAGGTGGCGCTCAGCCGCGCTTCGCTGCGGTCGGCATCGATCTCGGCACGGCTCGTGACGATGGTGCCGGTGGGGTAGCGCCTGGCCGTGAGGCTGCGCAGTGTGGTGGATTTGGCGTTGTCCCAAGTCTGCTGGCTGAAGGCCTGCCCCTGGCGCAGCGGCCAGGCGGCGCGGATCGCGTCGCGTCGCGCCTCCGATTCCGTCGTCTGCGCGATCGGGCCGGTGAAGTCGATGTGCACGTCGCTCACATGCGTGATCTCGCCCGGCACGACGGTGATCCTGACTTCGCGCGGCGCCTTGCCGTCGGGTGTTTCGCGCAGCTCGAGTGTGAGCGTGGGCGTGAAGTAGCCCATGGTGTTGAGCAGCTCGCGCGCGTTCGCCTCGGCAGCGACCATCAGGCGCGAAAGCTCGACGGCCCCGAGATCGTTGAGTCTGCGGTAGCGCTGGATCTCCAGGTTGCGCGTGAGGAAGTCGCGCACCGGATCGGGCGCCTGCACGTCGACGGTGAACGCTTCGCGTCCCGAGGTGCTCGATTCGCTCGCCACCGGGCTGTCGGCGGCATCGCGTTCCTCCGGTTCCTTTTGCGGCAGCAGGCTGCATCCCTGCAAAAGAAGGATGGCTGCAAACAACAACGCCGGCATCCAAGCCGGCGTGAGAGATGGAACTACCCGACGCACCCTGCCGATTCTGACAGCAAGGGGCGCTGGTTCCGGCCGGCCTATTTCGACAGCAGCCGCATCGCGTCCTCGAGACCGCGCAGGGTCAGCGGGAACATGCGGTTCGACACCAGTTGCTGGATGACCGCAATGCTCTGGCGGTATTGCCAGACGCCGTGCGGCTCGGGGTTGATCCACGCGAACTTCGGGAAGGCGTGCGTCAGGCGCTGGAGCCATTCCGCGCCGGCCTCTTCGTTGTTGTATTCGACGCTGCCGCCGGGCTGGAGGATCTCGTACGGACTCATCGTCGCGTCGCCGACGAAGACCAGCTTGTAGTCCTTGTTGTACTTGCGGATGATGTCCCAGGTCGGGAACTTCTCCGAGTAGCGCCGGCGGTTGTTCTTCCACATGAAGTCGTAGACGCAGTTGTGGAAGTAATAGAACTCCAGGTGCTTGAACTCGGTCTTGACGGCCGAGAAGAGTTCTTCCACACGCTGGATGTGCTCGTCCATCGTGCCGCCGACATCCATCAGCAGCAGCACCTTGACGTTGTTGTGGCGCTCGGGCCGCATCTTGATGTCGAGGTAGCCCGCGTTGGCCGCGGTCTTGCTGATGGTCTCGTCGAGATCCAGCTCGTCCTCATGCCCTTCACGCGCGAACTTGCGAAGCTTGCGCAAGGCCATCTTGATGTTGCGCGTGCCGAGCTCCTGGCTGTCGTCGTAGTCCTTGTAGGCTCGCTGTTCCCACACCTTCACCGCGCTCTTGTTCTTGCCCGCGCCACCGATGCGCACGCCCTGCGGGTTGTAGCCGCCGTGGCCGAAGGGCGAAGTGCCGCCGGTGCCGATCCACTTGCTGCCGCCCTCGTGGCGTTCCTTCTGTTCCTCGAAGCGCTTCTTGAGCGTCTCCATGAGCTCGTCCCAGCCCATCTTCTCGATCTTGGCCCTTTCCTCGGCCGTGAACTCGCGCTCCAGCGTCTTGCGCAGCCAGTCGAGCGGCACTTCCTTGGTGAAGTCGGCCAGCATCTCCACGCCCTTGAAGTAGGCGGCGAAGGCGCGGTCGAACTTGTCGTAGTGCTTCTCGTCCTTGACCAGCGCGGTGCGCGACAGGTAGTAGAAGTCATCGAGCCCGAAGGCGTCGTCGGAATTGGGCCCGACGACATCGGCCTGCAGCGCTTCGAGCAGGGTCAGGTATTCCTTGACCGACACCGGCAGCTTGGCCGAGCGCAGGGTGTAGAAGAAGTCGATCAGCATGGCGAATCACTCCTGGGCCTGCGGCCGTGGCTTGTCCAGCAGGTCATTCAGTTGCGCGCGCACTTCGGGCCATTCGCCGGAACGCAGGCTGTACATCACGGTATCGCGGATCGTGCCGTCGCGGCGCAGCGCGTGGCCGCGGATCACGCCGTCCTTCTTCGCGCCGAGGCGCTCGATCGCGCGCTGCGATGCGTGGTTGAAGTTGTCGGTGCGCCAGCCCACTACATGGCAGCCCAGCGCATCGAAGGCATGCGTGAGCATCAGCAGCTTGCAGGTGGTGTTGACGTGCGTGCGCTGGCAGCGCCTGGCGTACCACGTGTAGCCGATTTCGACGCGCTTCACAGCCGGAAGAATGTCGTGGTAGCTCGTGCTGCCGAGCACCGTGCCGCTGGCCTCGTCCGTCACCGCGAAGGCGAAGCGGTTGCCGTCCTCGCGCATCTTCAGTGCGTTCTCGATATAGGTGCGCGTCTCGTGCGGCTCCGGCACGGAGGTCACGCGGATCTTCCACAGCTCGCCGTCGGCGGCCGCGGCGCGCAGGCCTTCTTCATGCGCGAGCGCAAGCGGCACCAGCGCGATGCCGCGCGCCTTCAGCGTGACCGGTTCGACGAACGCCATCGCGACGCCTCAGCGGTTATGGCGTTGCATGAAGACCAGCTTCTCGAAGAGGGTCACGTCCTGCTCGTTCTTGAGCAGCGCGCCCACGAGCGGCGGTACGGCGACCTTGTCGTCCTTGCTTTGCAGCGCTTCGAGCGGGATGTCCTCGGCGACCAGCAGCTTGAGCCAGTCGAGCAGCTCGGAGGTCGAGGGCTTCTTCTTCAGGCCGGGCAGGTTGCGCACGTCGTAGAAGGTCTTCATCGCCGCGGTGAGCAGTTGCTGCTTCAGGTCGGGGAAGTGCACCGCGACGATGCTCTTCATCGTCTCCGCATCGGGGAACTTGATGTAGTGGAAGAAGCAACGGCGCAGGAAGGCGTCGGGCAGCTCCTTCTCGTTGTTGGAGGTGATGAACACCACCGGCCGGTGCCTGGCGCGAACGAGCTCGCGCGTCTCGTAGCAGTAGAACTCCATGCGGTCGAGTTCGCGCAAGAGGTCGTTCGGGAATTCGATGTCGGCCTTGTCGATCTCGTCGATCAGCAGCGCCACCGGCTCGTCGGCCGTGAACGCCTGCCAGAGCACGCCCTTGACGATGTAGTTGTGAATGTCCTTGACCCGCTCGTCGCCGAGTTGCGAATCGCGCAGTCGGCTCACCGCGTCGTATTCATAGAGGCCCTGCTGCGCCTTCGTGGTGGACTTGATGTGCCACTGCAGCAGCGGCAGGTTGAGCGACTGCGCCACTTCCTCGGCGAGCATTGTCTTGCCGGTGCCCGGCTCGCCCTTCACGAGCAGGGGGCGTTTGAGCGTGATGGCCGCGTTGACGGCGAGCATCAGATCCTGTGTGGCGACGTAGTTGTCAGAACCCTTGAATTTCATGGATGGCTTCGAGCGGGATGGTTGGTTGGGGGAACACAACATCGATTCGCAAGACGAGTCGCTCAGGGAGACTCCTGCATGGGTTCCCAAAAGGGCGACCCATATAATCAAACGTTGATTTGCCCTAAAACTCCACGAGATTGTGCGCGCAAAATGAAGAAGTTGTTGACCACGATGTTTGCCTTCACTGTCGCTTGCGTGACGGTCTCGGCCCAGGCACAGAAGATCACCGGCAACGCGGAAGCAGGCGCCAAGAAGGTCGCCATGTGCATGGGGTGCCACGGCATCATCGGGTACCAGGCCAGCTTTCCTGAGATTCACAAGGTCCCGATGATCGCGGGCCAGAGCGCTTCCTACATCATCTCCGCACTCACCCAGTACAAGGGCGGCGAGCGCAAGCACCCCACCATGCACGCCATCGCGGACACCCTGAGCGAGCAGGACATGGCCGATCTGGCCGCCTATTACAGCCAGCTCGGTCTCAAGGAAGGCGACGCGCCGCCGCCGGCCACCGCCGCCGCGCCGAGCCCGCGCGTTGCGGACCTGATCGCGCGCGACAAGGACAACTCCTGCACCAAGTGCCACGGCGCCAACTTCAACACGCCGAACGACGGCTCGGTGCCGAAGCTCGCCGGCCAGCACGCCGACTATCTCTACGTCGCACTGAAGTCGTACAAGGTCCAGAACCAGACGCAGATCGGCCGCGCGCACCCGGTCATGGGTAGCCAGGCGAAGAAATTCACCAATGCGGAAATCAAGGAGCTCACGAGCTACATCAGCGCGCTGCCGGGCGACCTGAAGACGGTGCCGGAATCGCGCTTCCACGAATCCAAGTAAGCGCTGCGCATCGCCTCACCAGATACAAAGCCCGCAGGAATGCGGGCTTTGTTATTCATGGCGCATGAAACTGGCGCCTGGGGGTGATCAATCCTTCGTCGCCCGGCGCTGGACGCAGGCCACATAGCCCTCGCCATCAGGCGGGCGGCCGGCGCGCTGGCTCTCCCACATCATCTGGCCGAGGCAATCCATCGCCTCGTGATGGGCATCCATCAGCGAATCGCGCCGCTTGGCCAGAAGCTCGACCGCCTGCCGGATGCCGCGCGGCTGGTCGATGGAGCATTGCTCGCTGATCGAAAGATGCATCGACAGGTGCAGGAACGGGTTTTCCCGCCCGTCCTTGCCGTCGTAGATGCGCAGGGCCGCCGCATCGGCATCTTCGAGGTCGGCGTGGTATTCGGGGTGCTCGTCGATCCAGCGGGCGGCGATGATCTCGAGCGCCTCCATCGGCTGGCCGGTGCGGCTCTTGGCGAAGACGTCGCAGAAGAAGCGGCGGACTTCTTCCTGGGTGGGATTGAACATGGGCAGAGATTAGCACCGACCCTCACTCCATTCGGCGCTTCGCACGGCTACATTGCCAGCCCATGGATCGCCTGGAAAACATCGAGACCTTCGTCCGTGTCGCGCAGACCCAGAGCTTCGCGGAGGCGGCGCGGCAGATGCGCGTGGCGAAGTCGGTGGTCACCACCCGCGTGAAGCAGCTCGAAGACCACGTCGGCGCGCCGCTCTTTCACCGCAGCACGCGCGTGGTGCGGCTCAGCGACGTGGGGCAGGCCTTCCTGCGCGACTGCACCGAGCTGGTCGGGCGGGCCAACGACATCTTGGACCAGATGCGCGACGCTCGCGCCGGCCCGACCGGCACCCTGCGCATCCATGCGCTGACGGGCTTCGTGCTCGGGCATTTCGCGACGCTGCTGCGCGCGTTCCAGGTCAGCTTTCCGGACATCCACCTGGAGCTGATCGTGAGCGATGCGGTGGTCGATCCGGTCAAGGCCGGCGTGGATTGCGCGCTGCAGATCTTTCCGGCCGCTTCGACCGAGCTGGTGTCGCGCCCGCTCTTCCCGGTGCGCCGCGTGTTCTGCGCGACGCCGGAGTACCTGCGCACGCGCGGCGTGCCGGAGAGCCCGCGCGATCTGCACAAGCACACCCTGGGCCTCTATTCGGGCTACCCGACGCGCGACCGCTGGACCTTCCATCACGCGGGCGAGCAGGTCACGCTCTACATGAGCGCGGCGCTCCTGACCAACAGCGTGCACCTGCTGCGCGAATACGCCATGGAGCACGCCGGCATCGTCTGTCTGCCCACGCTGGTGGCCGGCGATGCGATCCTGCGGGGCGACCTGCAAGTGGTGCTGGCGGAGCACCAGCTCTCGTCCTTCTCGCTCAACGCGGTCTACGCGGGCACCTCGCGCAATGCCTTCAAGCTGCGGCTGTTCATCGAGCACCTCACGGCGGCCTTCACGCGTGTGCCGCCCTGGGACGCGGCGATGATCGAACGCGGGCTGATTCCCGAAACGCTGATTGCGGACTAGATTGCGGCCATGAGCGACGCACCTGCGCCATCGCCCGCACCAGAACCGTCGCCCGCTCCCGCGCGAAGGCGACCGCTGCCGGCCGGCTACCGCGAAGGGATCATCACCGCGGTCACGGTCATCATCGGCTTCTCGCTTTCCTTTGTGCGCTATTGGGCCTTCGAAGCGCCGGGTGACTGGACAGGGCGCTCGATCATTGCGCTCATCGCGCTGCTGATCCCCATCGCCGCCGAGATCTACACGCTGTACCGCGCACTGCTCGTCGAGGACGACGACGAGGCCACCTACAAGGTCACGGTGAAGTGGTTCATCGGGTCCGTGTGCGGCATGCTGGTCTCGGTATCGCTCGCCGCCATCGTTCTCTCCGGCCGACCCTGAAGCCGGGTTTCGGCGCCCTCTTTACGAGGCGAGGTGCCCGGGTAAACCCTGTCGATTGATCGGATTCGCCGAACAATGCGGCCCGCATTTGGTCCCTACCCATGGTGGGTTTCGTTTCCTAAAGTTCCTTCACCGCAGCGACATCGCTGCACCGTTGGCACCCGAGGAGACACACATGACTGCTGCCTACCAGACCCGCTTCGGCTCGCTCAAGAGCTACGAGAAGGGCCACGTCGAGCCCATCGCCGATGACGTCCGCCACTACGCTTTCTCGAACTGCTTCGACATCGCGAGCAAGAGCAAGCCTTACGAGAAGGTGGTGTTCGGCCAGAACCAGATCTATGTGCTCGAAGCGCTGCGTGCCGAAGGCACCTCGCCCTGGTACACCAGCGCGCACGACGAATTTGCGCTGGTCATGGACGGCGACGTGGAGGTGCACCTCGTCAAGCTCGACGCGAGCCAGACCGTGCAGGACACCGAGAAGAACGGCGCGGTGCTCGTGAAGGGCGAGCCCAAGGGCCAGAAGATGGGCTGGATGAAGCTCACGCGCGGCCATCAGGGCCTGTTGCCGAAGAACACGGCCTACCAGTTCCGCGTGGCCGGTGATCCGGGCGTGGTCGTCCTTCAAACCTGCAAGGGCGACCTCTCCGTAGAGAAGTGGGCCGACATCTGCCAGACGCACTGAACCATCGCATCGAGGAGTTTCACCATGAACGCACCCGCTGAACTCGCCAAGGTGATCGCGTCCAAGCCCGACGCCACGCACGGCTACAAGGATTTCTCGCTCGGCAGCTTCGGCTTCCATCGCGACGAGTACTTCGCACACATCACGTGGAAGACCCGCGACGGTCGCCCGATGAGCCACACGATGGACGTCGGCAACTACCTGCGTGCGTTGATGCGCGACGTGGCCTGGGGCTTCTTCTACGGCTGGGTCAACTTCGACGACGTGGTCGGCACCGTCAACCACTACCAGTCGGTGGACCTGTACGCCGGCAGCTACAACGGCACGATGAAGGAAGCCGGCATCGACCTGCTGGAGAACTTCCCGACCGCGCAGATCCGCGCGACCTTCGAGGCGATGCTCGACGACTGGACCAACCAGACCTTCGACCCCTTCGCCGCACCGCAGGAAACCGGCTCGCCCTACGGCCGAAAGAACGGCAGCAACACCGCGAAGATCACGCGGGCCCGCGAGCTGGCCACGCGCTGCGTGGGCCTGAAGGATGACCTCCGCCTGCGCAGCGACGACACGGGCGCGCCGGTCAACCGCGCCTTCGCCGACGTGCCGCAAGGCCAGCCGGAGCTGCATCCGGAGCCGGGCTTCGAGAACGAGGTGCATGCCTTCAATCTCTTCGGCTTCCTGAGCCGTTCGCAGGTCACCTGGAACCCGAGCTTCACCTCGGTCGTCAAGCACAGCTACATGTGCCCGACCACCGAGGAGCACATCCTGCCGATCATCCATGGCAACGACCGCGTCGAGTGGTTCTTCCAGATGACCGACGAGATCCACTGGGACTGCGGCGACAAGAACACCGGCAAGCCCATGGCCCGCGTGATCATGAAGGCCGGCGACATGGCCGCGATGCCTGCCTACTGCCGGCATCAGGGCTACAGCCCCAAGCGCTCGATGCTGCTGGTGTGGGAGAACGGATCGCCCACGCTCGTCTACGAGATCCAGAAGGGCGAGAGCCCGGAGATCCCGGTTCAGTTCTAGTCCGCCCCGGCGCCGCGCGGCCCGGCCGCACGGCGTCACTACAAGGAGACATCGACATGGCAGACCCTATCCGGTCGGGTGCCGGCGCAGCCTCGCGCCGGCGATTCATGCAACAGGCAGGCGTGGGCTCGGCGGCGGTCGCGGCCGCATCGCTTGGCCTGTCGGCAACGCCTGCAGACGCCGCACAGGCCTTCGACGCCACTTACGACATGGTGGTATGCGGCAGTGGCTGCGGCGGCCTGGCGTCGGCGCTCTTCTCGCGATGGCAGGGCAACACTGCCGTCATCCTGGAGAAGGCGGGCAGCATCGGCGGGACGACCGCAAAGGCGGCCTTCTGGTACTGGGTTCCGAACAACGAGGCCATGAAGAAGGCGGGCATCGCCGATCCGAAGCCCGACTTCCTGAAGTACGTGGCCCGGCTGTCGAACCCGCAGGGCTTCGACCCCGCACATCCCCGCTTCGGTCTCACACAGTGGGAATACGACATGTGCAGCGCTATCTACGACAGCGCCTCGCCGGCAGCCGAACTGCTCGCCGCCAAGGGTGCATTGCCTTATCGCCACGTGCCCGACGTGCCGGACTACTTCGCCGAACTGCCCGAAGACAAGGCGCCCAAGGGCCGCGTGCTGGTGCCCGCCGAGGCGATCCCGAGCATGTCGGATGGCGGCCTGGTCGCAGTACGGACCATGTCGACCAAGGCGCGGCAGGAAGGTATTCCGATCCGCACGGGCATGCGGGTGAAGAAGATCCTGCAAAACCCGGCCGGCCGCGTGATCGGCTTGGAGGCCGAGGACGAACTCGGTGCCGTGACGCGCATCCGCGCCCGCAAGGCCGTGATCTTCGCGACTGGCGGATTCACGCATAACGTGGAACTGCGCAAGAATTTCCTGAACGGCCCGATCTACGGCGGTTGTGCCGCACCCAGCAACGAAGGCGACTTCGTCCAGATGGCGGGCGCGCTGGGGGCGCAACTGCGCAACATGAACTACGCCTGGAGTTGCCCCGTGCCGCTCGAGAAGGCGGTGGCCCGCGACGGATCGATGTCGGGCATGTTCTCGGTGGCCGGAGATTCGATGATCTTCGTGAACAAGTACGGCCGGCGCACTGTCAACGAGAAGCTGCAGTACAACGAGCTGGCCCAGACCTTCTTCGAATGGGACGGCGCCAGGGCCGAGTACCCCAATCTGGTGCGCATCGCGGTATGGGATCAGCGTTCGCAGGACCATTCGGCAAGCGCCGAGTACGGACGGCTGATCGTGCCGCCGGGCACCGATGACCGGCACGTCATCAAGGGCGCCACGCTCGCGGAACTAGCCCGGGCGATCGACGAACGGATGGCCAAGTACGCGGGCGTGACCGGCGGTGCGAAGCTGTCGGCGGACTTCCTGCCGAACCTGCAGGACGCGATCACGCGATTCAACGGATTCGCGAAGACTGGCAAGGACCTGGACTTCAAGCGTGGCGACCGCGTGGTCGAGCTGCTTTTCAACGGCGACGTGAAAGAAGAGCCAGGCCGCAGCAATCCCACCATGTGGCCGATCTCGGACGCGGGTCCGTACTACGCCGCGCTGGTCGTCCCGGGCACCCTGGACACCAAGGGCGGCCCGAAGACGGACACGCACGGCCGCGTGCTCGATGCGCGCGACCGGCCGATCCCGGGGCTCTATGGCGTCGGCAACTGCGTGGCTTCCGCCTCGGGCCGCGCCTACTGGGCGGGCGGCGCGACGCTGGGTCCGATCATCGCCTTCTCCTACCGTGCCGCCAACGCGGCGCACGCCGAAACCGCGAGCGCAGCATGATGAAGAACCGACTCGCCTCCACCCTCGTGCCCGGCTTGCTGGCCCTCGGGGCGATCGCGGCGCACGCCCAGTCGCCGGGCGAGCGCCTCGCGCAGGCCGCCTGCGCCCAGTGCCACACCTTCGGCAAGGGCGAACCGAACGGCGTCGGGCCGAACCTGTTCGGCCTGCTCGGCCGCCAGGCGGCGGCGAGCCCGGGCTTCACCTATTCGAAGCAGTACATCGCGGCCATGAAGGACAAGACTTGGGATCGCGCCCTGCTCGAACGCTGGCTGACGGACTCGCAGGCCGTCGCGCCGGGCAGCACGATGGCCTATTTCCAGGACGACCCGAAGAAGCGCGCCGCGCTGATCGACTACCTCCAATCGCTGAAGTGACTCAACCCAAGGAAGGAGACACACCATGGCACTCACACGTCAGACCATGACCGACGAGCAGCGCAAGTCGGTGGCCCTCGAGTACCTCAAGGCCTATGACAACGGCGGCGTCACGTCCACCGGCGGATCGATCCTCGATCTGTTCGCGGATGACGCGCAGGTGTACTTCCCCAAATGGGGCCTCGCGAACGGCAAGGAGCAGATCGGCAAGCTGTTCGGCGAGGTCGGCAGCCGCGGCAAGTCCATCCGGCACGACTACGCGGGCTTCAACTGGATCATGACGCACACCGACCTCTTTGCCTGCGAAGGCACCAGCTACGGCGAACACGCCGACGGCCCATGGCGCGCCGGCGTGCCCGAGTGGGGCGCGGGCCGCTGGTGCGATGTGTTCGAGGTGCGCGACTGGCTGATCCAGCGCTGCTTCATCTATCTCGATCCCGACTACGCCGGCAAGGACACCAGCCGCTACCCCTGGCTTGCCGGCAAGACCCAATGACCCCAAGGACGCCATGAATCTCGCAGACATCCAGAAGGCCGCCGGCCTGAAGACACCCATCCGCCACCAGCTCTTCATCGGCGGCCGTTTCGTCGATGCCGAATCCGGCGAGACGCTCGCCACGCTGAACCCGCACGACAACTCCACCATCGCCGAGGTGGCGCTCGCCGGCAAGGCCGACGTGGACAAGGCGGTCGCGGCGGCCAGGCGCGCCTTTCCGGCGTGGAGCCGCATGGCGGCAGCCGATCGCGGGCGCATCCTGCTGAAGCTGGCCGACCTCATCGAAGCCAACGCCGAGGAGCTCGCGCGCCTCGAATCGCTGGATACCGGCCACCCCGTCCGCGATTCGCGCAAGCTCGACGTGCCGCGCACCGCCGCGTGCTTCCGCTATTTCGGCGGCATGGCCGACAAGTTCCAGGGCGAGACCATTCCGGTCGAGGCGGGCTTCCTCAACTACACGCTGCGCGAGCCGGTCGGCATCGTCGGCCAGGTGGTGCCGTGGAACTTCCCGCTGATGTTCACCAGCTGGAAGATGGGCCCGGCGCTTGCGGCCGGCAACTGCATCGTGATGAAGCCGGCGGAGATCACGCCGCTCAGCTCGCTCAAGATCGTCGAGCTGATGGCCGAGGCCGGCATGCCCGACGGCGTGGTCAACATGGTGCCGGGGCTCGGTCATGTGGTCGGGCAGTACATCGCCGAGCATCCGGAGATCGCGAAGATCGCCTTCACCGGCAGCACCGCGACCGGCAAGCGCGTGGTGGCGGCCAGCGCCGGCAACCTCAAGAAGGTGCAGCTCGAACTCGGCGGCAAGGGGCCGAACATCGTGTTCGAGGATGCCTTCCTGCCCGCTGCGGTCAATGGCAGCGCCTGGGCCATCTTCCACAACCAGGGGCAGGCCTGCATCGCGGGCTCGCGGCTGATGCTGCACGAGAAGATCGCCGACGAGTTCCTCGACAAGTTCCTGCCGCTTGCGAAGTCGATCCGTCTCGGCAACCCGCTCGATGATGCGACCGAGATGGGGCCGCTCACCAGCGCGCAGCATCAGGAGCGGGTGCTTAGCTACGTCGAAGTCGCGAAAGGCGAGGGCGGCGAGGTGCTCGCCGGCGGCAAGGCGCCGGGCGGCGAACTGCAACGTGGCTGCTATGTCGAGCCAACCATCGTGCGCGCCAGCTCGTACCGCGACCGCGTGGCGCAGGAAGAAGTCTTCGGCCCCTTCGTCACGGTGCTGACCTTCAAGAACGACGAGGAGGCGATGGAGATCGCCAACGGCACCGACTACGGCCTTGGCAGCGGCCTGTGGACCGCCAACCTGCCGCGCGCCCACCGCTTTGCGCGCGACCTGCGCGCGGGCATGGTCTGGATCAACAGCTACAAGCGCGTGAACCCCGGCTCGCCCTTCGGCGGCGTCGGCCAGAGCGGCTACGGCCGCGAGATGGGCTTCGATGCGATGCGCGAGTACACGCAGGTCAAGAGCGTTTGGGTGAACATCGACGCGCAGATTCCCCCCCACTTCGTTCGTTGAAGGACTCCCATGCGCGACTTCGTCTACACCAGCCACCCGCAACGCGTCGTCTTCGGCGCGGGCTCGCTCCAGCACCTGGCCCGCGAGATCGATGCGCTGGGTGCCCGGCGTGCGCTCGTGCTGTCGACGCCCGAGCAGCGCGGGCAGGCCGAGCGCGTGGCGCAGATGCTGGGCGCGCATGCGGCGGGCGTCTTCGATCGTGCCGTGATGCACGTGCCGATCGAGACTGCGCGTGAAGCACGAGAAGTCGCGAAGAAGCTCGGCGCGGACTGCGCAGTGGCGATCGGCGGCGGTTCGACCACCGGGCTCGGCAAGGCGATCGCGCTCGATTCGGGCCTGCCGATCCTCGCGATTCCCACCACCTACGCCGGCAGCGAGATGACGCCGATCTACGGCCTCACCGAAGCCGGCCTCAAGAAGACCGGCAAGGACCCGCGCGTGCTGCCGCGCACCGTGATCTACGACCCCGAGCTCTCGCGCAGCCTGCCGGTGGGATTGAGCGTGACCAGCGGCATCAACGCGATCGCGCATGCGGCCGAAGGGCTCTACGCGCAGGACAGCAATCCGGTGATGGACCTGATGGCGCAGGAAGGCATCGCCGCGATCGCGCGTGCGCTGCCGGTGATCCGCCAGCAGCCGGACGACATCGAGGCGCGCGCCGATGCGCTCTACGGCGCGTGGCTCTGCGGCACGGTGCTTGGCAGCGTCGGCATGGCACTGCACCACAAGCTATGCCACACGCTGGGCGGCAGCTTCAACCTGCCGCATGCCGAGGTGCACACGGTGGTGCTGCCGCACGCGATCGCGTTCAACGCCGAAGCCGCGCCGCGTGCGATGGAGCGCATCGCCAAGGCGCTCGGCGCATCCTCGGCGCCCGCGGGCCTTCAAGCGCTGGCGCGCGACAACGGCGCCCCGGTCGCGCTCAAGGACATCGGCATGAAGGCCGAGGACCTCGACCGCGCCGCCGACATCGCGGTGAGCAATCCCTACTGGAACCCCCGCCCCTTCGGGCCCGCCGAGCGCGATGCGATCCGTGCGCTGCTGCAGCGCGCCTTCGACGGCGATCCGCCGCGCTGAGCCGCGCGATTTCTTGTGCAGGAAGAGAAAGAACAGAAAAGGAGACGACCATGACATTGAATCGCAGGCAGTTCACCCAGGCCGCCGCCGCGCTGGCCGCCACCAGTGCCGTGCCGCATGCCTTCGCGGCCGACACCATCAAGATCGGCTACGTGTCGCCGCAGACCGGGCCGCTCGCGCCGTTCGGCGAGGCCGACAAGTGGGTCATCGACCAGATGAAGACCGCCTTCAAGGACGGCATCCCGATCGGCGGCAAGAAGTACGCGGTGCAGATCGTGCTCAAGGACAGCCAGTCCAACCCGAACCGGGCGGGCGAGGTCGCGAACGACCTCATCCTCAAGGACAAGGTCGCGCTGGTGCTCACGGCCGGGACGCCCGAGACCGCGAATCCGGTCAGCGATGCCTGCGAGCTCAACGAGCTGCCGTGCATCTCCAGCGTGGTGCCGTGGCAGCCGTGGTTCTTCGGCCGCAAGGGCGATCCGGCGAAGGGCTTCGACTGGACCTACCACCTCTTCTGGGGGCTGGAGGACGTCATCGCCAACTTCACCAACGGCTGGAAGACGGTGCCGACCAACAAGAAGGTCGGCGGCCTGTTCCCGAACGATGGCGACGGCAACGCCTGGGGCGACAAGGAGCTGGGCTTTCCGAAGCCGCTCACGCAAATGGGCTTCACGCTGCTCGATCCGGGGCGCTTCCAGAACGGCACGCAGGATTTCAGCGCGCAGATCGCGGCCTTCAAGAACGGCGGCGTGGAGATCGTCACCGGCGTGGTGATCCCGCCCGACGCGAAGACCTTCCTCACGCAGGCGCGGCAACAGGGCTTTCGGCCGAAGATCATCACGCTCGGCAAGGCGCTGCTGTTCCCGGGCGCGATCGAGGCGCTCGGCGATCTGGGTGATGGTCTATCGACCGAAGTGTGGTGGAGCCCGTCGCACCCGTTCACGTCGAGCCTGACGAAGCAGAGCGCGAAGTCGCTTTCCGAAGCCTATGAGGCCGGCGCGAAGAAGCAGTGGACGCAGCCGATCGGTTTTGCGCATGCGCTCTTCGAGGTGGCGGCCAATTCGCTCTCGCGCGCCAAGTCGACGAAGGCCGCGGATGTGCGCGACGCGGTGGCCGCGACCTCGCTCGACACCGTCGTCGGGCCGGTGAAGTGGGGCGGGCAGGGCCCGTTCAAGAACGTCAGCAAGACGCCGCTGGTGCTGGGCCAGTGGGGCAAGGGCAAGAAGTTCAAGTACGAGCTCACCATCGTGAGCAACGAGGCTGCGCCCAACATTCCGACCGGCGGCACCTTGCGCCCGATGCCGAGCTGAACCACGAGGAGCCGAAGCGATGCCCCTTCTCGCCCTCCATGCCGTGAGCAAGTCCTACGGCGCGCTCAAGGTCACCGACGACATCTCGCTCGCGGTAACCGAAGGCGAGACGCTGGGCATCCTCGGCCCCAACGGCGCGGGCAAGACCACGCTGTTCAACCTGATCTCGGGCGACGCGCGCGTGGACGCGGGTCGCGTGGAATACGAAGGCCACGACGTGACCGCGCTCAAACCGCACCAGCGCTGCCACGCGGGCATCGGCCGCAGCTACCAGGTGCCGCAGCCCTTCGGCAACATGACCGTGTTCGAGAACCTCGTGACCGCCGCGTGCTTCGGCGCGCAAGAGCGTGAGCAGGACGCCTGGCAGACCGCGCACGAAGTGCTCGCGCAGACCGGCCTCATGCCGCACGCCAACAAACCGGCCGGCGGGCTCACGCTGCTGGACCGCAAGCGCCTCGAACTCGCACGTGCACTTGCCACGCGGCCCAAGCTTCTGCTTCTCGACGAGATCGCGGGCGGACTCACCGAGCCCGAGGCGAAGCAACTCGTCGAGGAGTTGAAGCAGATCAAGGCGCGCGGCGTGACCATGATCTGGATCGAGCATGTGGTGCATGCCTTGCTCTCGCTGGCCGACCGGCTCTTCGTCATCAACTTCGGCCAGAAGCTCGCTGAAGGCGAGCCGCATGCGGTGATGAACGACCCCGAAGTGCGGCGCGTGTACATGGGGGTGGAGGCATGACCGCATTGCTCGCGACACAAGGGCTGAAGGCCTTCTACGGCGACGCACAGGCGCTTTTCGGCATCGACTTCTCGCTCTCGCAGGGCGAGGTGGTCGCGGTCATCGGCGCGAACGGCGCGGGCAAGTCGACCTTGCTCAAGTGCCTCACGGGGCTGGTGCGCGCACCGCGCGAGGCCATCCACTTCAAGGGCGAGGCCATCGGCGGCCTCCCGCCGGGCGACATCGTGCGTCGCGGGCTCGCAATGGTGCCGGAAGGCCGCCGTCTGTTCCCGAGCCTGAGCGTGGAAGAGAACCTGCAGATGGGCGGACTCACCGCGCGCAAGGGGCCGTGGAACCTGCAGCGCGTCTACGAGCTGTTCCCGATCCTGGCCGAGAAGCGCCAAAACCCCGGCACCGCGCTCTCGGGCGGCCAGCAGCAGATGGTCGCGCTCGGCCGTGCGCTGATGAGCAACCCCGAGGTGCTGCTGTGCGACGAGCTCTCGCTCGGCCTCGCGCCGATCGTGATCCATGAGATATACGCCGCGATGCCGACGCTGGTCCGTGAAGGCATGACGGTCGTGATCGTCGAACAGGACGTGACCATGGCGCAGCGCGTGTCGAAGCGCATCTACTGCCTGCAGGAAGGACGCGTATCGCTGCAGGGGCGCTCGGATGCGCTCACGCGCGAGCAGATTTCGCAGGCCTATTTCGGGCTGTGAGCGGGGAGTCATCGAAGTGCTTGAAACCATCGTCCAGGGCGTGCTGCTAGGCGGGCTCTACACGCTGTTCGCGCTCGGGCAGTCGCTGATGTTCGGCGTGATGCGCCTGACCAATACCGCGCAAGGGGACTTCATCATCCTCGGCGCCTTCGCGGTGATCGCGGGCACTACGCTCTTCGGCGACGCGCCGCTTCTCATCACGCTCGCGGTGCTGCCGGTGGCCTTCGGCTTCGGCTACGTGCTGCAACGATACGTGCTCAACGGCACGCTGGGCAAGGACCCGCTGCCCTCGCTGGTCGTGACCTTCGGGCTCTCGATCGTGATCCAGAACCTGCTGCTGGAGCTGTTCTCCGCCGACCCGCGCTCGATCGAGACCGGCGGGCTCAACACGCAGGGCCTGCACCTGGGCGAATCGCTGTCGGTGGGCGTGCTGCCGCTGATCGTGCTCGCGGTCGCGCTCGTGGCGACGGGCGGCCTGCAATGGCTGTTCGCGAACACCGCGCTCGGGCGTTCGTTCCGCGCGGTGTCGGACGACCGCGAGATCGCCGAGCTCATGGGTCTCAACGCGAAGAAGGTTTATGCGCTCGCGACCGCCATCGCCTTCGTGCTGATCGCCATCGCCGGCGCGCTGCAGGGCATGCGCACGACGGTGTCGCCTTCCGACGGCCCGCTGCTGCTGCTCTTTGCGTTCGAGGCCGTGATCATCGGCGGCATGGGCTCCTTCTGGGGAACGCTGGCCGGCGCGATGATCCTCGGAATTACGCAGCAGATCGGCTTCCGTCTCGATCCGGGCTGGGGCATCTGGGTCGGACATCTGGTGTTCCTGGGCGTGCTGGTGTTGCGGCCGCAGGGGCTTTTCCCCAAGACCGTGGGCTGAACGGACATGACCGGCAACTCCTCCTCGACCTCCTCGTCCCGCCCGCTGCGCAACGTGCTGTTCATCATGTGCGACCAGCTGCGCGCGGACTACCTCTCGTGCTATGGCCATCCGCGCCTGCTCACGCCGAACATCGATGCACTCGCGGCGCGTGGCGTTCGATTCGATCGCGCCTATGTGCAGGGCTCGGTCTGCGGGGCATCGCGCATGTCGACCTACACCGGGCGCTATGTCAGCACGCACGGCGCGATGTGGAACTTCGTGCCGCTCTCGGTCGGCCAGAAGACGCTTGGCGAGCATCTTCGGCCGCATGGCGTGCGGTGCGCGCTGGTGGGCAAGACACACGTGGAAGCTGACGTCGAAGGCGCGAAGCGGCTCGGCATCGATGTCACGCAAGGCGAAGGACGCCTCGCGATGGAAGGCGGCTTCGAGCCCTATGCGCGCGACGACGGCATCTGGCCACCGGGCTTCAAGGTCAGCGGCAATGCGTATTGCGACTGGCTGCGCGAGCGTGGCTATGTGTCGGACAACCCGTGGCACGACTTCGCGAACTCCGGTCGTGGGCCGAACGGAGAGATCCTCAGCGGCTGGCAGATGCGCTGGGCCGACAAGCCTGCGGCGATCGAGGAGCCTCACAGCGAGACACCCTACACGACCGACCGCGCGATCGACTTCATGAAGCAGGCCGGCGATACGCCGTGGGTGCTGCATCTGTCGTACATCAAGCCGCACTGGCCTTACGTCGTTCCTGCGCCGTACCACCACATGTACGGACCCGACGAGGTGCGGCCCGCCGTGCGCAGCGAAGCCGAGCGGCAGAACGCGCATCCGGTCCTCGAAGGATTCCGTCGCGACACCGCGAGCGAGAGCTTCAGCCGCGACGAAGTGCGTCGCACCGTGATCCCGACCTACATGGGCCTGGTCAAGCAGGTCGACGACCAGCTGGGCCGCCTGTTCGCCTTCATGCGCGAGCAGGGGCTGGACCGCGAGACGCTGATCGTCTTCACCAGCGACCACGGCGACTACCTCGGCGATCACTGGCTCGGCGAGAAGGAGCTGTTCCACGAACCGATCGTGCGCGTGCCGCTGATCGTGGCTGATCCGCGTGCCGAGGCGGATGCCTCGCGCGGCAGCGTCAGCGATGCGCTGGTGGAGTGCATCGACATCGTGCCGACGGTGCTCGAAGCGCTGGGCATCGAGCGGCCTTCGCAGTGGCTCGAAGGCGAATCGCTGCTGCCGCTGGTGCACGCGCATGAAGGTGCGAAAGGCAAGGACTTCGTCGTCTGCGAGAACAGCTACGCCTTCCGCGACGCGGTGCGTTTGCCGATCGGCCAGCCGGTCGACCGTTGCCACATGACGATGCTGCGTGACCGTCGGTGGAAGTTCGTTCACTTCGAGGACCTGCCGCCGATGCTGTTCGACCTGGAGGCCGATCCGCACGAGTTGGTCGATCTCGGACGCGACCCGGCGCACGCGGCGGTGCGCGAACAGATGCTCGCGCGTCTCTTCGCCTGGCTGCGCGCCCGCCACCGTTTTCCCACCATCGCGCCGGCCGCGATCGAGGCCTGGAACAGGCGCGAGCGAGAGGCCGGCATTCTCATCGGCGCGTGGTGAGCGCCGCGACGACAACCCACAACGGAGACTCCATGCGTTTCATTGCCAGACCCCTGACCGCCGCGCTCGCCGCCGCTGCGATGCTGCCGTTCGGCGCCGCGGCCGCCGATGCGGCGTGGCCGACCAAGCCGGTGCGCCTCGTGGTCGCCTTTCCGGCCGGCGCGCCGGGCGACATCGTTTCGCGCCTGATCCAGCCGAGCCTGCAGAAGGCTTTGGGCCAACCCGTGGTGGTCGATAACAAGCCCGGCGCCGGCGGCAACATCGGCATGCAGGAAGTGCTGCGCGCCAACGATTCGCACACGGTGCTGGTAGGGCCGGACACGATGCTCACCATCAACCCCCACCTCTACAAGAAGCTGAGTTTCAAGCCGATGGAGGACTTCGTGCCGGTGACGCAGCTCGCGAGCTTCAGCCAGGAGCTGGTCTGTCATCCCTCCGTCGGCGTGAAGACACTGCCGGAACTGCTCGCCGCCGCGAAGAAGACGCCGATGAGCTACGCCTCGGGCGGCCCCGGCGTGCCCGGCCACATGGCGATGGAGATGCTGCTTTCGACGACCGGCGCGAACATGCAGCATGTGGCCTATCGGGGGCCGAGCCCCGCGATGCAGGATGTGCTGGGCGGCACGGTGCCCTGCGGTTTCCTCGCGTCGCCGGTGGTCGGTCCGCTGATCAAGGACGGCAAGCTGGTACCGATCGTGGTGTCGGGCTCGAAGCGGCTCGCGAGCCAGCCTTCCGTGCCCACGGCCGCCGAGGCCGGCGCCAAGGGTTATGAGGCGAGCTTTGCCGAAATGATGGCGATGCCGCGCTCGACGCCGCCCGCGGTGGTCGACCGGCTGCAGGTCGAAGTGGCGAAGGCGCTGTCCGCGCCCGAGGTGCGAGAGCGCCTCGCGGCGCTGGACCTGGAGCCGCTCGCGAACACGCCCAAGGAGGCCGCGCAGCGCCTGCAGACCGAGAGCCAGCGCTGGGCCAAGGTGGCCGAGCGCACCAACCTGCAACTGGACTGAGCCTGCCATGACGCCGTCGCTTCCTTTCTCGGTCGAGCGCGCCACGGCCATGAGCCGTATGGCGGGCGTCGTCGGCGTCGTGCTTGCGCTGCTCGCCGCGAGCCTGCCGTTCTGGGGCGAATCGAGCTGGATGCGCGAGTTCGTCGAGATCGCCTGCTACTTCATCTTCGCGATGATGTGGAACCTGCTCGCGGGCTATGGCGGCATGGTGAGCATCGGTCAGCAGGCCTTCTTCGGCTTCGGGGGCTATGTGATGCTGATCCTCGGCAACTTCGCGGGGCTCAATCCGTTCGTCGCGATTCCGCTCGGCGCGCTCGCGGCGGGGCTGATCGCGGTGCCGGTGTCGTTCGTCGCGTTCCGCCTGTCGGGGGGCTATTTCGCGATCGGCACCTGGGTGATCGCGGAGGTGTTCAGGCTCAGCTTCGCCAACGTCTCGGCAGTGGGCGGCGGTTCGGGCACCACGCTGACCGCGCTGCGCGGCATCGAGAAAGCCACGCGCGAAAGCGTCACCTACTGGATGGCGTTGGCCTGCGTGGTCGCGGCCATCGCGCTGGTCTATCTGTTCCTGCGCAGCAAGCGCGGGCTCGCGCTGCTGGCGATCCGCGACAACGAGGTGGCGGCGGAGTCGCAGGGCATCCCGGTCGCGCGGATGAAGCTCGCGGTGTACGTGGTCGCGGCCTTCGGCGCGGGGCTGGCGGGTGCGCTCTACTTCGTCGGCAACCTGCGCATCAGCCCCGATGCAGCCTTCAGCGTCAACTGGACCGCGTTCGCGATCTTCATGGTGGTGATCGGCGGCATCGGGCGCATCGAGGGGCCGATCGTCGGCGCGGTCATCTTCTGGGCGCTCAACAAGTTCCTGAGCGACTACGGCACCTGGTATCTGCTCGGACTCGGCCTGCTTGCGATCGTGACCACCATCTTCTTCAAGCAGGGGCTGTGGGGCTTCGCTCAGCAGCGCTGGGGCTGGTCGCTCTTCCCGACGCAGCGGCGTCTGGTACTGCGCGAGGCAGCCCTGCCGAAGCGCGCCATCCCGGCGACCTCGTCGTCCAATGCATCCCACCTGGAGTTTCACGCCCATGCGAAACATCAATGAAGACACCATCACGCCCGCCGTGCTCGAGCGCATGGCGGAGTGCCCGAATCCTCGCCTCAAGGAGATCATGTCGGCGCTGGTGCGTCACATGCATGACTTCGCGCGCGAGGTGAAACTGACCGAGGCCGAATGGGCCGAGGGCATCGGGTTCCTGACCGCGACCGGGCAGAAGTGCACCGACAAGCGGCAGGAGTTCATCCTGCTGTCGGACACGCTGGGGCTCTCGATGCTCGTCGTCGCGCTCAATCACGCGAAGAGCGCGCAGGCCACCGAAGCGACCGTGTTCGGTCCGTTCCACGTGCCGGGCGCGCCGGAGCTCGCGCTGGGCGATGACATCTCGGGCGGCGCCAGGGGCGAGCCGTTGTTCGTCAACGCGACCGTGCGCGGACGCGACGGCGAGCCTGTCTCCAACGCCCAGGTCGACGTCTGGGAAGCCGATGCCGAAGGCTTCTACGACGTGCAGCGCGCCGGGCTCGACTGGCCACAGGGGCGCGCGGTGTTCCGCACCGATTCCGAGGGCCGCCTGTGGTTCCGTGGCGTGTTGCCGGTGGCCTATCCGATCCCGACCGACGGGCCGGTGGGTGTGATGCTCAAGGCCACGAAGCGGCATCCGTGGCGTCCGGCACATGTGCACTTCATGATCCAGGCGCCGGGCTACGAAACGCTGATCACGCATGTGTTCCGCGGCGACGATGCCTACCTCGACAGCGACGCGGTGTTCGGCGTGCGCAGTTCGCTGATCGGCAACTTCGAATCGCACCCCGGCGGCGTGGCGCCTGACGGCAGCGTGCAGGCAAGGCCTTTCCACACGCTGGCGTTCGATTTCGTGCTGGAGCCCAGTCCGACCTGATCGACGCCTGCTGGGCGGATCGCCATAATGGCCCGCATGCAGGAATCGCATCAGACCGCTGTTTCGAACGAGGTGCTGCTACCGCACGCGCCGCTGCACGACTATTACGGCGACGAAGCCGACCATCAGCGGTTCCTGCGTCGCATCTTCGACGACACCGCGCCCGACTACGACCGCATCGAGCGCGTGCTCGCGATGGGGTCGGGCCCCTGGTACCGGCGTTCGGCGCTGCAGCGTGCCGGGCTGGGCGAGGGCGCCGAGGTGCTTGACGTCGGCATCGGCACCGGCCTCGTCGCACGCGAGGCGCTCAAGCTGATCGGGCCGCAGGGCCGGCTCGTCGGTGTGGACCCGAGCCCCGGCATGATGGGCGAGGTGTCGCTGCCCGGCGTGGAACTGGTGCAGGGCCGTGCCGAATCGATTCCGCGTCCCGACGCGAGCTGCGACTTCGTCAGCATGGGCTACGCGTTGCGGCACATCTCCGACGTGCATTCGGCTTTCGCGGAGTTCTTCCGTGTGTTGCGTCCGGGCGGTCGGCTGGTGGTGCTCGAAATCACCAAGCCGGCAGGCCGCGTCGGCACGGCGGTGCTCAAGGCCTACATGCGCACCGTGGTGCCGGTGATCGCCAAGGTGGTGGCGCATCGGCACGATACGGCGGAACTCTGGCGCTACTACTGGGACACGATCGAGGCGTGCATCGTTCCGAACCTTGTGCTCGAGGCACTGCGCGATGCAGGCTTCGAGCAGGTGAACCGCCACACCGAGCTAGGCGTCTTCTCGGAGTACACGGCGGTCAAGCCAGTCTGAGCGCCGTAGCCCGGCACCGCCCCTGCGCTCCTCCGGTCCACGGCCTTCAGCGGCGCCGCTTGCCCTTGACAGACTGCGCGCCGGGTGCATTGGTATCCGACGGACCTGCCGCGCCGTCGACAGCCAGGCGACCGCCGCCGCCAAGTCCTTGCCCGTCCACCGTTTGCGCCTTGTATTCCCGCAGTGAACGAACCATCTGGTTGAAGGAGTCCATGAAGGCTGCTGCGATCACCTTGCCCTGTGGCGTGTTGACGTAGCCGCCGATCCGGCCGGCCGCGCTTGCGCCGCCAAGCGCGCCAAGACCGGCGAAGTCGGTCTTGGACGCACTGCCCTCGGCAGCAGCGATTTGGACACCCGAGCGCTGATCGACCAGCGTTAGCAGCGTGGAGGCTTCCTTGGTCTTGAGGGAGCCACCGACTCTTCCGATCATGCTGCCGTAGCGCCCCCCGACCAAGCCGCCGAGCGCCGCACCCATCTCGCCAGCGTCGCTGTTGCTAAAGACAATCTCGGGCGACAGTCCGTAATCGGCAGCGACCAACTGGCCTT
Organism: Variovorax sp. YR216; assembly: GCF_900107745.1. GTDB lineage: Bacteria > Pseudomonadota > Gammaproteobacteria > Burkholderiales > Burkholderiaceae_C > Variovorax. Next base: position 520,874 of record NZ_FNRO01000003.1, read on the forward strand.
TGCCGTAGTTGCTGCCTTTGCGCATCTCGCCGGATTCCATCAGTGCTCGCTCGCGGCCCATGGCATTCATGCCGGCAGCGCCACGTTCGACCACCACGAAGCAGTTGGACTGCTGCACGAGGAGCCGCAGGAGGGTGGCCGTCGGCGGCAGCTTGTATTCGTCGCGTAGGACCGTGTACCAACCGGCCGACTGGTTTTCAGTCAGCGACACCGTGCCGAGCGGTGAACTGCATCGTTCGAGCTGGCTGTTTGCGTCGGCAGTGGCCGTGCCCGCGGCGCTTCCGGTGGCGACCGTCTTGGCGCCCTGGCTTCCGAGTTGCATGTCGGTGGTCTGGCACCCGGCCAGTGCGAAGAGGCCTGCCAAGGCGGCGGCCGCGAGGGGAAGTCGTGTGAAAGTCATGGTCATGCGAGATGGATCGCCCGACGTTCTCGGCCACTGCGGCCAAGCACGTTGAAGCGTGGTGGTACGAGTCCGGCGACGGAGCTCTGGAGCCGTCGGCGCCCAGACCAGAGTGGGCGATCCTAGGCAGGGGGAAGGCTGTTGGGCATTGAGAACAATCTGAAATTGCCGCTATGCCTCGGTGCAGCCACACATCGGGCGACCATCGGTCAGTTGACCGATGCTTGTCGAAGACTTCCTGGGCGAGAAGAGCCGATGCGCCACACCGAACTCGGCATCTTCTCCGAGTACACGGCCGTTCGGCCGGCCTGAAGTTCAGGGCATCAGCGCAATGATCTTCTTGATCTCGTCCGCGGAGTAGGCGAGCAGCGTCTGCGAACGCACGTTGCCGAGCGAACCGACACTGAGCAGCGTGGCCATGGCCGCCTGATCGGTGCCTTCGGTCACGAGCACCAGGTCGTAGGAGCCCGAGGTCCAGTACATGCTCTTCACGGTGAGGCCCAGCTTGGTGGCCAGTCCCTTGAAGGCTTCGGCGCGGTTCGGCGATTCCTTCACATTGCGGATGCCCTGGTCGGTGAAGTTGACGAGCGAGATGAAAGTGGCCATGGTGCTGCCCTCGTTGCAGTGAATGCCCGGTCGCCGCGGCTGCGGCACGGGCCGGTGGAGGGGATGAGCTCGGGCCGCGGTCCCCGGATGCAAGCGGTTGGCTGACCTGACGGGTGGCTGCGCATCGCGTCTCGTGATGCGCCGGCAGATGAGGGGCAACAAGTCTAGACCTGCGGCAGTCGCCGCGCCAGACTTTCAGCGAAGCGTCACAAGGGTGGGACAGTCGACCTTGGCGAGCGCCTGGAGTTCGCTGCGATGCGGGATCGACGCCTGCGCGCCCGCGCGCGTCACGCACAGCGCCGCGGCCTGGATGCCGATGGCGATGCCGGCATCCATGCTTTCGCCTCGCGCGAGTGCGGCGCAGAGTGCGCCGATGAAGGTGTCGCCCGCGGCCGTGGTGTCGACCGCGTGCACTTTCAGCGCGCCGAAGTGGCGGCAGCCCGAGGCGTCGCAGACCACGACGCCTTCGCCGCCCATCGTGAGGATCACCTGTGGCGGTCCGCGTCGATGCAGCGCGTCGGCGGCGCGTGCGGCGCTGGCGACGTCGTGGACCGCCAGGCCGCACAGGAGCGCGGCTTCGGTCTCGTTCAGCACCAGCAGGTCGAGCAGGCCCCACATCGCGTCAGGCAGGCTTTGGGCCGGTGCCGGATTCAGCACCACGGTGCAACCCTTCGCGTGTGCGAGCGTCGCGGCCTTCAGCACGGCTTCCATCGGCACTTCGAGCTGCAGCAACAGCAGCCGCGCGGACGCGAGGTCGTCTTCCAGCCGCGCAATGTCTTCGTCGCCCACGAAGGCGTTGGCGCCCGGGATGAGCGAGATGCGGTTCTGCGCGCTGTCGTCGACCATGATCAGCGCCACGCCGGTCGATGCGGGCGCCGTCGCCACGTGCCCCGTTTCGATGGCATCGGCCGCGAGCGACGCCTTCAGTGCGTGGCCGAACGAATCGTCGCCCACGCGCCCGACCATCGCGACACCGGCGCCTTGCCGCGCACACGCCACGGCCTGGTTCGCGCCCTTGCCGCCCGGGTTGGTCATGAAGCTGTGCGCCTGCAGGGTTTCGCCGGCGTCGGGAACGCGCGGCACACGGACCACCAGGTCCATGTTGAGGCTGCCGAAGACGGCGATATCAGGCATGGTGCGCACCCTGCTTAGGCTTCGGCGTCCATCGCGTGGAGTTTTTCGACGCGGCGCCGGAAGTCCTCGTCCTCGCTCGCGAAGCGGGCATCCAGGTACGCCGTGATCAGGTCCGTCGCCAGCCAGGGCCCCACGATCTGGGCGCCCAGGCACATGACGTTCACGTCGTCGTGCTCGACCGACTGGTGGGCCGAGTGGACGTCGTGGCAGACCGCCGCGCGGATGCCCTTCATCTTGTTGGCGGCGATCGACGCGCCCACGCCGGTGCCGCACACCATGATGCCGCGCTCTACATCGCCGGCCACGATCTTCGCCGCCACGGCGCGTGCGATGTCGGGAAAGTCGACCGGCTGGTCGTCATGGCTGCCGACGTCGATGACCTCGTGGCCGAGCTTCCTGATGTGGTCGACCACGACGCCTTTCAGCATCCAGCCTGCGTGGTCCGATCCGATGACGAGACGCATGGGTTCTTCTTTCTTTCTCTTGTGATGGAGTTCAGGGGAGCATGCTCGCCGGCAGGTCGCTGCCGTGGTACTTCTTGTAGATGGCGTTGAGCTTGCCATTCTTGAGGTTGGCCGTCACCCACTCGTTGAGCTTGGCGACCATGCGCTCCTCGCCCTTCTTCACGCCGATGGCGAGGTCGAGGTTGCGCAGCACGATCTTCTGCTCGAAGGGCCGTTGCGGGTTCTTTGCCGTGATCTGGTTCATGATCGTCACCGAAGTGGAGACGATATCGGCCTGGCCGCTGACGCCGGCGGTGACCATGGTCGCGTCGTCGTCATAGCGCACGACCTTGAAGTCCTTGTCCTTCGCCATGGCGGTGAGCTCGGTGTCCTGCGTGGTGCCGCGCGTCACGGTGACGGATTGGCCCTTGAGGTCGGCCCAGTCCTTGATCGGCAGGTCCTTGCGCGCGCCGATCATGGAGACGAGGGCTGCGTAGGGCTTCGAGAAGTCGATGACCTTCTGGCGCTCCGGCGTCACCGAGAGGGTCGACACCACGATGTCCGCCTTGCCGGTCTGCAGGTTCGGGATGCGGGTCGCGCCGGTGGTCTGCACGAATTCGAGCTCCAGGCCCCAGTCCTTGGCCAGCAGCTGCGCCGTCTCGACATCGGAGCCGACCGGCTTGAGGTCCTTGTCGAGCATGCCCGACGGCGGGATCGAGAAGTCGGTGGCGATGCGGATCTTCTTCGCCTTCATCACGTCGTCGAGCAGGTCGGCGTGGGCTGCGCTTGCGAGGGTCAGGCAGGCGGCTGCCAACAGGGTCAGAAGGGAACGGTGCGCTTTCATCAGGTATGTCTCCTTGGTCTTTGGGAATGCTCGGGAAAGCCAGCCTAGAGGTCGCTGGCGACGAATTGCCGCAACTCGGCGGTCCGGGGTTCGGAAAGAATCTCGGGGCCGCCACGCTCCCAGACCTTGCCCTTGTGCATGAACACGATCTGGTCCGCGACCTTGCGCGCGAAGGCCATCTCGTGCGTGACCATGACCATCGTCATGCCGCCGGCTGCGAGGTCTTCGATCACGCGCAGCACTTCGCCCGTGAGTTCGGGGTCGAGCGCCGAGGTCACTTCGTCGAACAGCATCACCTTGGGCTGCATCGCGAGCGATCGTGCGATGGCCACGCGCTGCTGCTGGCCGCCCGAGAGCTGCTCGGGGTAGTACGAGGCTTTGTCCGACAGGCCGACCTTGGCGAGCACGTCGAGTGCGATGGATTTCGCCTCGGCCTTGGACAGCCCCTTGGCAGAGCGCGGCGCGAGCGTGATGTTCTGCTCGATGGTGAGGTGCGGAAAGAGGTTGTAGCTCTGGAAGACGATGCCGACGTCGAGCCGCAGGGCCTTCAGGTCGATGTCCGGTGCATCCACGCGGTGACCGCAGACGACGATCTCTCCGCTGTCGATGCGTTCGAGGCGATCGATGCAGCGCAGCGCCGTGCTCTTGCCTGAGCCGCTGCGGCCGATGATCGCCGTGACCTGGCCGCGATCGACCTCGAAGCCGACGCCCTGCAGGACCTTCAGGCTGCCGAAACTCTTGTGCACGTCGCGCAGGCGAACCACCGGCGACGATGCGCCGTCAGGATTGGGAGAGGAGGGGTTCATGGGACGAAAGGGAAGTCGCCGCGGCGCGCGAAGGGGCGGCACGCCGGCTTTCGAGGCGGCGGCTCCAGACGGACAGCGGATAGCAGATCGCGAAGTAGATCGCCGCGATCACGAGGTAGACGATGAAGGGCTCGAAGATCGAGTTGTTGATGATCTGGCCCGAGCGCGCAAGTTCGACGAAACCGACCACCGAGGCGAGCGAGGTGTTCTTGATGATCTGCACCATGAACCCGACCGTGGGTGGCGTCGCGAGCCGGACCGCCTGCGGCAGCACGACCTTGAACATGCGCTGCGTCTTGCTGAGCGCGAGGCACTCTGCCGCCTCCCACTGCGGTCGCGGCACCGCCTGGATCGCGGCGCGCCAGATCTCGCCCAGGTAGGCCGACACATAGATCGTGAGCGAGGCGCCCGCGGCCAGCAGCGCCGAGACCTTGATGCCCAGCGTCGGCAGGCCGAAGTAGGCGAGGAACATGATCACCAGCAAGGGCGAGCCTTGCACGAGTTGCACCCACAGGCCGGAACCGATGCGCACCGCGCGGCTTGGCGAGACGCGCGCCAGCGCCACGACGAAGGCCGCCAGCCCGCCCCCGATGAAGGCGATCAGCGAGAGCGCCAGCGTCCACATCGCCCCCTGCAGGAGGAAGGTGAAGTGGTTGGCGTTGAAGGCGGTCGAGAGCATCACAGGGCGGTGCCGAGCCGGCGCCGGCGCGGGAACAGGAGGGCGCCCAGGCCCCAGAAGCCGAGTCGCATGAGCAGCGACAGCACGATGTAGCCGGCGCCGATGATGAGGAAGGTCTCGAACGGACGATAGGTGTCGGACTGCACGTGGTTGGCGACAGCGGTGAGTTCTTCGACCGAGATCTGCGAGCAGATCGACGAGGCCAGCATCAGCAGCACGAACTGGCTGGTGAGCGCGGGGTAGACGCGCTCCATGGCCGGGAACAGCACCACATGCCAGTACACCTGCAGCCGCGACAGGCCGAGGCATTCGGCGGCCTCGAGCTGGCTGCGGTTCACCGAATCGAAGCCGGCGCGCATGATCTCGGTCGCGTAGGCGCCGGCGTTGACGGCGAGCGCGATCACCGCGACCGTGAAGGCCGGCAGTTTCAGGCCCAGGCTCGACAGGCCGAAGTACACGAGGAAGATCTGCACCAGAAGCGGCGTGTTGCGGATGAGCTCCACATAGCCGCCGCAGAGGCGGGACAGCACGGCATGGCGGCTGCGTCGCCCGACGGCGCAAAGGGTGCCGATCGCGAAGCCGGAGATCGTGGCGACGAGTGCCAGCCGGATCGTGAGCCAGGCGCCGTCGACGAACAGCGGCCAGCGCTCGAGCACCGACCCGAAGTCCAGTTCCATCACGCGAGTTCCTTGCGCTCCGGTGGGCGGCCGCGCGCGGCCGGGTCGGCGGCGGCCTTGCGGCGGTATTCGTCGCCGATGCTGAAATGCTTGCGCAGCACCTGGTCTGCACGGTCCTCGTCGCGCGCGATGAGTGCCTGGAAGATGCGGGCGTGGTCCTCGACCAGGTATTGCTTGATGGCCGGATCGCCGCCCACGACGTCGCGGCGTTCGTGATGCGAGCGCAGCAGCAATGTCGACATCGCCGCGTAGAGCTGCAACAGCGTCTCGGAGCGGCTCGCGCGCACCAGCGCGGAATGGAATTCGTAGTCGGCGCGGCTGCCTTCCTCGGAATCGTTCACCGTCGCCTCGATATGGTCCACCGCCGCGGCGATGCGTTCCAGGTCGCTGGTGGTGGCGTGGCGACACGCCAGCCGGGCCGCCTGGACCTCGATCGCGATGCGGGCCTGCATGACGTCATCGACGATGTCGGCCTGTTGCGCCATCGAGAACGCGAAGAAGTCGCCGAGCACCGAGACATCCGGCTTGCGCACCACCGTGCCGACCCGCTCGCGGATCTCCACCACCCCCATCATCGACAGCGCGCGGAGCGCCTCGCGAACGATGGGGCGGCTCACGCCGAGCTGCGCGGCGAGCTCGCGTTCGGGGATCAGGCGGTCGCCGGACTGGATGCTTCCTTCGAGCAGGCGGTCGCGCAAGAAGGCGAACACCTTCGAAAAGCCCGATCCCTCGGCCTCGGCCACGCGGGTGATCAGCGGTTGCTGCGTCCGTGTTGTCATGCCGTGGTTTTATCAGTGGTCTGACCAGAAGCGCAGGGGGATTTCCCTCTAGTGGTTAACCCCTATCAAGAACGAATCATTTGGGCTGACTTGCGTCAGGGAGTTCAGGTCGCGTAACGTTCTGTAACTTCAGATTTGCGATTTTTCCGCCCCATGCTCACGAAACGCCGCCTCCTGCAAACCATGGCTGCGGCCCTCTGCACTTCAGGTGCGTGGGCCCAGGATCCGTCGCGCTCGCGCGCCGCAGCGCGCCCCGCGGCCGGGCCCGGCGTCTGGCCGACCAAGCCGGTGCGGCTCCTGGTCGGGTTTCCGGCGGGCGCCTCGCCGGACCTCGCAGCCCGTGCCATTGCGGAGCCTCTTTCCAAGCTGCTGGGGCAACCTGTGACCGTCGAGAACCGTCCCGGTTCGAGCGGCAACCTCGCGGCCGACCAAGTCGCGAAGGCGCAGGACGACCACACCATCGGCGCATTGATCAACGGCAATCTCACTATCGCGAGGCTGCTCAATCCGAACACGCCGTTCGACCCCGAGAAGGACTTTTCGCCGGTCGGCCTGATCGGCACCGCGCCGCTGGTGCTCGCGGTGTCGGGCGACGCCGTGGGCGCCCATCCTGAAGAGCTGCTGCTCTGGGCGCGCAATCTCGGCGACTCGGGCGAGTACGGCACGCCCGGCGTCGGAACCGTCGGCCACCTCGGCATGGAGCTGCTGAAGACCCGCACCAGCATCCGCGCGCGGCACGTGCCCTTCACCGGCAACCCGCAGGTCATCGAGGCGATGCTCGCCGGCAAGATCCAGCTTGCGCTGCTGCCGCCCGGATTGGCCAAGCCGCATGTGAAGTCGGGCAAGCTCAAGGCCGTGGGCGTGACCTCGCCGGAACGCAGTCCGCTCTTCGGCGAACTGCCGACGCTGCGCGAGGCCAATGTGCGCGGCGCCGATCTCGAGATATGGACCGCGATCGCCGCGCCCGCGAGCCTGCCGCAGACGGCGGTCGCCAGGCTCAATGCCGCGCTGGTGGAGGTCGTCCATTCCGCCGACGTCCAGCAGCGCCTGCTGGCCGGCGGCTGGCAGGCGAATGCGGGCACCCCACAGTCGCTGGCCTACCGCATGCGCACCGACACCACCCAGCTCGGCGGCGTGATCCTGATGCGAGGCATTCGCTCGGACGCCTGAGCGCCGCCGCTACAGCAGGCGCGAAATCGTCCGCGCCGAATCCAGCAGTGCGGGCAGCATCGTCTCCTGCATCACCTTCGCGCTGGTGCGGTTGGCCTGCCCGCTGATGTTGAGCGCCGCGACCGCGCGGCCGGCGCGATCGACGATCGGTGCCGCGATCGAGATCAATCCTTCCTCGAGCTCCTGGTTGACCAGGCACCAGCCGTTCCGGCGCGCCTGCATCACCTTGGCGAAGAGCGCGTCGAGGTCGGTCACCGTGTGCTTGGTGAAGGCCTCGCGCGTCGACGTCGACAGCCGTTCGCGGATCTCGTCATCTTCGAGGTCGGCCAGCAGCAACCGGCCCATCGAGGTGCAATAGGCCGGCAGGCGCGAACCCACGCCGAGGCTGATGCGCATGATCTTGTGCGTCGGCACGCGCAGCACATAGACGATGTCGGTCGCGTCGAGCACGGCGGCCGAGCACGATTCACGCACCTGCTGCACCAGCGCTTCCATGACGGGCTCGGCGCGGTCCCAGATCGGCATCGACGACAGGTACGCAAACCCCAGGTCGAGGATGCGCGGCGTGAGGCTGAAGAGCTTTCCGTCCGATGCCACATAACCCAGCGTCTGCAGCGTGAGCAGGATGCGGCGTGCGCCCGCCCGCGTGAGGCCGCTCGCAGCCGCGACCTCGGTGAGCGTCTGGCGCGGCGCGGTGGCGCTGAAGGAGCGGATCACCCGCAGCCCGCGCGCGAAGGACTGCACGTAGCTGTCGCCGGGTGCGGGTGCAACGGGGTGTTTCTTGTGGGTTGCCATGGGGGGTGATCCTGCCTAGAATTCATTATAAGAACAAGTGTTCGTATAGCGAACAAATCGACGACATCCCGAACCAGCCCGTTCGAGTTCTCGATCGGCTTTCTTCCCTTCCCGAAAGACAGATTTCATGATCAACAAGATCGCGCGCTCGATCGCCGATGCGATGGCGGGCATCCAGGACGGCGCCACGGTGCTGATCGGCGGCTTCGGCACCGCCGGCATCCCCGGCGAGCTCATCGACGGCCTGATCGAGCAGGGCGCCAGGGACCTTACGGTGGTCAACAACAACGCAGGCAATGGCGACACCGGGCTGGCCGCGCTCCTCAAGGCAGGCCGTGTGCGCAAGATCATCTGCAGCTTCCCGCGCCAGGCCGACAGCTACGTCTTCGACGAGCTCTACCGCACCGGCAAACTCGAACTCGAACTCGTGCCGCAGGGCAACCTGGCCGAGCGCATCCGCGCGGCCGGCGCGGGCATTGGCGCCTTCTTCTGCCCGACGGGCTTCGGCACTCAGCTCGCGGGCGACCGCGAAACGCGCGAGATCAACGGCAAGCAGTACGTGCTCGAATACCCCATCCGTGGCGATGTCGCGCTCATCAAGGCCGAGCGCGGCGACCGCTGGGGCAACCTCACGTACCGCAAGGCGGCGCGCAACTTCGGGCCGGTGATGGCGATGGCGTCGAGCCGCACCATCGCCACCGTGCACGAGATCGCCGAACTTGGCGAGATGGATCCCGAGACCATCGTCACGCCCGGCATCTTCGTCCACCGGATCGTCAAGATCGACCGCGTCGCCACCCAGGCCGGCGGCTTCAAGAAGGCAGCGTGACCATGAGCAACTATCAACGCCGCACCAAGGACCAGCTCGCCGCGCGCGTCGCGCAGGACATCTTCGACGGCGCCGTCGTCAACCTCGGCATCGGCCAGCCCACGCTCGTCGCCAATCATCTGCCCGCCGGCCGCGAAGTCATCCTGCACAGCGAGAACGGCATCCTCGGCATGGGCCCCGCGCCTGCCGAAGGCGCGGAGGACTACGACCTGATCAACGCCGGCAAGCAGCCCGTCACGCTGCTGCCGGGCGGCGCGTTCTTCCATCACGCCGACAGCTTCGCGATGATGCGCGGCGGCCATCTCGACATCTGCGTGCTCGGCGCGTTCCAGGTGTCCGCAACCGGCGACCTCGCCAACTGGAGCACTGGCGAAGAGGGTGCGATTCCCGCCGTGGGCGGCGCCATGGACCTCGCCATCGGCGCCAAGCAGACCTGGGTCATGATGGACCTGCTCACCAAGAAGGGTGAAAGCAAGATCGTCGAGAAATGCACCTATCCTCTGACCGGCATCGGCTGCGTGAAGCGGGTGTATTCCGATCTCGCGACCCTCGAATGCACGCCTTCTGGCCTGAAGCTGATCGACAAGGTCGACGGCCTCGAACATGCCGAACTTGAAAAGCTGGTCGGCCTGCCGATCGCCGTCTGAATATCCGAAACCGACTGAGAGACACATCATGACCAAGGAAGCCTTCATCTGCGACGCCATCCGCACGCCCTTCGGCCGCTACGGCGGCTCGCTGTCGAGCGTGCGCGCCGACGACCTCGCCGCTGTGCCGATCCGGGCGCTCATGGAGCGCAACAAGAACGTGGACTGGCAAGCCGTTGCCGACGTGCTCTACGGCTGCGCCAACCAAGCCGGCGAAGACAACCGCAACGTCGCGCGCATGGCCGGCTTGCTGGCTGGACTGCCGATCGAAGTGGGCGGCGGCACCATCAACCGCCTCTGCGGCTCGGGCCTCGATGCGGTCGGCAGCGCAGCGCGTGCGATCAAGGCGGGCGAAGCCGGCCTGATGATCGCCGGCGGCGTCGAAAGCATGAGCCGCGCGCCCTTCGTGATGCCCAAGGCCGAAAGCGCCTTCAGCCGCAACAACGCGGCGTACGACACCACCATCGGCTGGCGCTTCGTCAACAAGCTGATGAAGGCGCAGTACGGTGTCGACTCCATGCCCGAGACGGCCGAGAACGTCGCGACCGATTACAAGATCGAGCGCGAGGCGCAGGACCGCATGGCGCTGGCTTCGCAGCAGCGCGCGGTTGCCGCGCAGAAGTCCGGCTTCTTCGATGCCGAGATCGTGCCCGTGAGCGTCGCTCAGAAGAAGGGCGATCCGATCATCGTCTCCAAGGACGAGCATCCGCGCGACACCAGCCTCGAAGCGCTCGCCAAGCTCAAGGGCGTGGTGCGCCCCGACGGCACCGTGACCGCGGGCAACGCCAGCGGCGTGAATGATGGCGCCTGCGCGCTGCTGCTCGCCGATGAAGCGACCGCCGCGAAGAACGGCCTCACGCCGCGCGCCCGCGTGGTGGGCATGGCGACCGCCGGCGTCGCGCCGCGCATCATGGGCATCGGCCCGGCGCCGGCCACGCAGAAGGTGCTCGCACTGACGGGCCTCAAGCTCGACCAGATCGACGTGATCGAACTCAACGAAGCCTTCGCTGCGCAAGGTCTGGCCGTCCTGCGCCTGCTGGGCCTCAAGGACGACGACGCCCGCGTCAACATCAACGGCGGGGCGATCGCGCTCGGCCATCCGCTGGGCGCCAGCGGTGCGCGTCTTGCGACCACCGCGATCAACCAGCTGCACAAGGGCGGCGGCCGCTATGCGCTGTGCACGATGTGCATCGGCGTGGGGCAGGGCATCGCGGTCATCCTCGAGCGCGTGTGATGTCGCACGCGCCGATGCCCGGCGTCATTCCGCGGCGCCTGTCCACACCTGCGTCGCGGCGGCAAGGTCTTCGAGTGCGCTGCCGACGGCCTTGAAGACCGTACGCTCCGACGGCGAAAGCCTCCCGGGCCTTTCGCCTCGGCAGAGCTGGGTGAGCGTGGCCTGGATGTCCTCCGGCGTGAGCGTCCCCGCGCTGAATGCGTCGAGCAGGTCGCCGGCCTTGGTCGGTGCTTCCTCCGTGTCGACGAAGACGCGCGCCCCGGCAAAGCACGACGGCTCGGCTTCCTTCATCGCGGGCGTGAAGCTGCCGATCAGGTCGAGATGCGAACCCGGCGCAAGCCATTCGCCGCGAACCAGCGGTGCGGTCGCGAGCGTCGCGCAACTCACGATGTCAGCGTGGCGCACGGCGGCCGGCAGGTCATCGACCGCTTCGGCATCCCAGCCCGCCTGCCGCCATTCGGCAGCGAGCGTGCGGGCGCCTTCGGGCCGGTGATTCCAGACACGCAGCTTGCGGATGGGGCGCGTGCTCGCATGCGCCGCCGGCAGAAGGCGCGCGACGCGGCCGGTGCCGAGCACCAGCAGCGTGGAGGCATCCTCGCGCGCGAGGAAGGACGCACCCAGCGCCGACGCGGCGGCCGTCCGATGCGCGGTGATCTCGTTGCCATCCATCTGCGCCAGCGGCACGCCGGTGTGCGCGTCGTACAGCACGTAGGTTGCGTGCAGGCCGGGCAGTCCGCGTGCGCTGTTGCCCGGGAAGATGTTGATCGTCTTGATGCCCAGGAAGCCGGCTTCGCTCCACGCCGGCATGATCAGCACCGTGCCGCGCGCACCGCCGCTCTCGATCGTGTGCACATGCCGCTGCGGCACCGATGCATGGCCCGTGAATGCCTCGCGCAATGCGGGCACGAGCCGGTCGAAGGCCAGGTGGGCGCGGGTCCGCGCTGCGTCGAAAGTCTTCATGCATGGAGAATGTAGCCTTCGCGCTTCCCCTGCGCCGCACTGCCGGCCGTCGCCATCGTGAGCCTTCCCGTCATCACCGATCCGCACTTCTACGCGGTTGCCATTCCTGCCGTGCTGCTGCTCGGCGTCAGCAAGAGCGGATTCGGCGCCGGGTTCGGATCCCTCGCCGTGCCGCTCATGGCACTGGCGGTCACCGTTCCGCAGGCGGCTGCAATCCTCATGCCGGTGCTGCTGCTCATGGACCTGCTGGGGCTGGCCGCTTTCCGGCGCGATTTCGACAGGCGGCTCCTGTGGTTCCTCATTCCGTGCGGGCTGGTCGGCACGTTGATCGGCACGCTGCTTTTCAAGGCGCTGCCCGCGCACACGGTCGCAGGCATCGTCGGGGTGTTCACGCTGATCTTCCTTGCGCAGCGGCTGGTGTTCCCGCCGAAGGCGAACTCGCCCCTGCCTTCGAAAGCCACCGGCGCGTTGCTGACCACGATCAGCGGCTTCACCAGTTTCATCGCCCATGCCGGGGGACCGCCGGTGACCGCGTACGTCATTCCGCTGCGCCTGTCGCCGTTGGCCTACACCGCCACGATGGCCTATTTCTTCTTCGTCGTGAATCTCAGCAAGTGGGTGCCTTATGCGTGGCTCGGCCTGCTGGACTGGCGCAATCTCGCGACCTCGCTGGTGCTGCTTCCGATCGCACCGCTGGGCGTGTGGGTGGGCATTCGCATCGCTCGCCGTATCGATGCCGCCTGGTTCTACCGCTTCGTCTATCTCGGCATGCTGCTGACCGGCATCAAGCTCACGTGGGACGGCTTCGTCGCGTGACGCACCATCGATGCAATGCCATCGATGTAATGCAAATCTCTACGATTGTCGCGATGTCTGCCAATCGGCAGAATTTCGGTATGTCCGCCCCGTCGACAATGCCTGCCAGTCTCGATGACGATGAGCTCCAGAGCCTCGCGTCGGAGTGGCGCATTCGCGCGATGCAGGGCGACCAGCTTGCGCACCGTATGGCGCAGGCGCTCGAGGCGGAACAACGCCGCCGAATCCGCGACACCGGCCTGCAGACGCTGCCGCCGGCCGCATCCTCGATGTATTCGCGCAAGAGGCCCTGGTGGAAGTTCTGGTGAGCAAGATTGATTTCGGCATCGGCCTGGCGCTGTTGAGTTTGTTCGGTGCGACCTTCCTCTCCAATCTCCTCGCCTATCTTCGCGACAGGTCGCGCGAGATCGATCCGATCACCCGCGAAGCCCGCGAGCTCCTGATGCGCGAGAGCGCGGCGCCGGTGCCGGACGGTCCCACCCTGTCGCCCGCGCATTGGGCACGGCTCGAAGCGATGCAGCCGAGCTGGCGCCGGGCCGCCATGCAGACGGCGCGCAGGCGCTACGCCGAGGCGCGTTCCGCCTACGCGCGCCATGACTTCAATGGCGAGCTTTACTACCCCAACCCCGCGCTCGTCGCCCGTGCCGCGCACGAGCTGCTGCGGATGACCGAGCGCTTCTAGCGCGCGAGCTTCAGGATGGCTGGTAGACCTTCTGCAGCAGGCGGATGAGCGTCTCGCGCTCGCGCGCCGTGAGCCGCGCGCTGGCGTCGGCTTCGAGCTCCGTCACGGTCCGCTCCGCCTCCCGGATCAGTTCTTCGCCGGCCGGCGTGAGATGCAGGCCGATCGCGCGCCCGTCATGCGGATGCGGACGCCGCTCGATCAGTCCCCGGCTGTCCATTGCAGCGATCAGGCTCACGAGGTTGGGCGGCAGGATGTCGAGCGTGGAGCACAGCTGCCGCGAGGTCGCGCCGGGGTTGTGAGCGAGCAGCGACAGCACCGAGAAATCCACTTGCTTGAGCCCGTAGGGGGCCATGCGTTCGGCGAACACCTGGCTCACCACCAGCCAGGCCCGGCGTGCGTTGTAGCCGACGAAGGTCTCTAGCACGCGGGTATCCAGACGATCGGACCGGGGAGCCTGCGCATGGGAGACGGGCGTGGTTTTCTTGCGGAGTGCTGGCATGAACGCGAGCGTAACTGCCTTCGGGATGCTTGCGGACCGCGTTTTCCCCGGCAGTTCAGGCCGCGGCCGGCATGGTCACCGCCTCGCAGGCACGCTTGACGATGCCGAGCCGCATCTCGAATTCCGGCAGCACCCAGCGCCGGAAGGCAGCGGCCGGCGCGGCCCAGCGGGCATCTCCCGGCGCGGCGTGTTCCAGCCGGGCCCAGGCCCATGCCAGGAAGGCCAGCATCACCACGCGCAAATAGTCGTCGGCCACCTCGTAGGGCAGCCTGGCGTCCTTGTCCGCCGCCATGGCGATCGTGGTCGTGAGATAGCGCAACTGCGCGAGCCGCCGCTGCACGTCGGCATCGATGTCGCGCGAGGCATCGAGCTCATCGCGCAGCTCGATCAGCAGGCCCGACATGCCGGCGCCGCCGTTGGCGAGCACCTTGCGCACCAGCAGGTCGATCGCCTGGATCTCGTTTGTGCCCTCGTAGATCATGGTCACGCGCGAGTCGCGCACGACCTGCTCGATGCCCCATTCGCGCACGTAGCCATGGCCGCCGAAGACCTGCAGGCATTCGCTCGCGCCGGTGAAGGCCTGCTGCGTGCACGCGGCCTTGATGACCGGCGTGACGAGCGCGCACCAGCGCTGCGCCTGTTCGCGCGCCTTGGGATCTTCGTCGTGCCGTGCCACGTCGAGCTGCACCGCGGTCCGGTAGGCGATGGCGCGGGCACCGTCGATCCACGCACGCTGGGTGTCGAGGATGCGGCGGATCGCCGGATGCTCCGCCACGAGGTCGGCCGCTTCGCCGCCGCGGCTCTCGGGCGCCGGGCCGGGCGCGCGCATCTGGCGGCGCTCGTGCGCATAGGCATCGGCCTTCTGCCAGGCCGCATCGAGCAGGCCGATGCCCTGCAGCGCGACATGCAGGCGCGCGGCGTTCATCATCACGAACATCGCGGCGAGCCCGCGGTTCGGCTCGCCGATGAGCCAGCCGGTCGCGTCGTCGAAGCGCATCACGCAGGTCGAGCTGCCGTGCAGGCCCATCTTTTCCTCGATGCGTTCGCAATGCACCGCGTTGCGCGATCCGTCAGGCAGCACCTTGGGAACCAGCACCAGCGAAAGACCCTTGGGACCCGCAGGCGCGTCCGGCAGGCGGCACAGCACGAGGTGGACGATGTTGTCGCTCAGGTCGTGCTCGCCGCCGGAGATGAAGATCTTGCCGCCCGAGACGCGGAAGCTGCCGTCGGCCTGCGGCACGGCGCGCGTGCGCACCTGGCCGAGGTCGCTGCCCGCGTGCGCTTCGGTCAGGCACATCGTCGCGAGCCATTCGCCGGTCGCGATCTTGGAGAGATAGCGCTGCTTGAGTTCGTCGCTGCCGTGGTGCCGGATGCACTCGTAGGCGCCATGCAGCAGGCCGGGCGCCATCGTCAGGCCGTGATTGGCCGCGCTGAGCCATTCGTAGAGCACCGCTTCGAGCACCGAAGGCAGTCCCTGGCCACCGTCGGCCGTCGCGGCCGAGAGCGCCGGCCATCCGCCATCGACGAAGGCGCGGTACGCATCGCGAAAGCCCGGCGGCGTGACGACCGCGCCATCGACCAGCCGGCAGCCGATCTCGTCGCCGTCGCGGTTGATCGGCGCGATGACTTCGGCAACGAACTTGCCTGCTTCCTCGAGCACCTGGCCTTGCAGCGCTTCGTCGTAGTCGGCAAAGGCGGGCAGGGCGTGCAGGCGGGGCACGGCGGCGAGCACCGCATTCAGGATGAAGCCCACGTCTTCGGGGCGAGGTTGGTAGTTCATGGCAATGGCTTCAAGGCGTGCGGGCGCGGCAGGCGAAGCTCGCGGCGGACTCCGCATCGCCGCCGGTATAGACCGCGACTTGCGGATAGGGGCACAGCGGGCGCGTGCGGCTCGGTGACCAGTCGGCCGGGACTTCGGTGTTGACCGCCGGCGTGCCCGGGCCGCGTGCGCTGGCGGTCACGCGCTCGGGTGCCTGCCCCTGTTCGACCCAGCTCACCAGCGCGGTGAGCATGTCGAACTGGTCTGTGGCCGGACCGCCGGCGCAGTGGTTCATGCCCGGCACCGGGAAGTAGCGCGCGAAGGACGATGCATCGCCGCCATTCGCGCCCTGCAGTCGCTCGTACCAGGCGGCGGTGTCGTCGGACGAGAACACCGGGTCGCTCGTGCCGTGGTAGACGATCATCTTCGCGCCGCGGTTGCGCAGCGTGGAGAGGTTCGACGCATCGGGCGGCGGCATGAAGGACATCGCCGATTCGCGGTAGACGGGGTCGGTCGCCTCGATCGCGGGCGCGTCCTTGTCCATGTCGAAACCGAGCGCGAAGGCGAGACCACCCGGTCGGTCGGCCATCGGCGGCGTGGCGAAGATGAAGCCGACCGCGCCGGCATCCCGGGTCGGCGGGCTCACGAACTTCCACTCGCGCCAGTTGCTGCCGCTGATGCCCGCATCGAAGGGAAAGCTGTTGTAGATGGGCTTGCCGGCGCTGTTGCGCGCACCTGCGAACACGTTGGCCAGCACGGTCTTCTGCGCGGAGGTGAGGCACTGGCCGTCGCGTGCGCCGGTGCAGGCCGGCACGTCGCGTTCGACGTCGAACTGGGTCTTGCAGGCCTTCACGTCGGAGACGATGCCGTCCGCCAGGCCGTCGAGGGCATCGCACCGGGCGAGCACGCGCTGTGCGACAAAATTCATCTCTGCGGGTGTGAACGCGCTCTGCAGGTCGGGTTGACCTGCCGTCACGTTGGCCACCTTCGCGTACTGCTGCGCCCCGTACAGCTGCGCCACGGCGGCGCGCGGCAGGTTGTAGCCGGGATCGCCCGCCAGTACGCCGTCGTAGTCGCGGGCCGACCGCGCCGCCGCCACCATCGCATGCCGGCCGCCATTGGAGCAGCCGCCGATGTACGACCGGTCCGGTCCGCGGCCGTAGGCCTTCGCGATCAGGTTCTTGGCCATTGGCGTGAGTTGCGCGACGGCGTTGTAGCCGTAGTCGAGCCGCGCCTGCGGGTCGATGCCGAAGCGCGGCCCCAGCGACCCTGCGTGACCGGCATCGGAACTGATCACGGCAAAGCCCATCTGCAAGGCCGTGCGGGCCGGTCCACCGCCGCCAATACCGCCCATGGCCGGAATCACCACGCCGTCGAGCCCGCCGTTGGCCTGATAGAAGAACCGGCCGTTCCAGTCGACCGGCAAACGCATCTCGAACCCGATCGCATAGCGGTTGCCATCGACCGCACTGACACGCTCGTGCATGCGGCCCTGCACCAGGCAATGGGCCGGTGCGTCGACACTGGCGTTGCCAACGGGCACCTTGCCGGCAGGAACTGCCGTGACCTGCGTGTAGAGGGCGCCCGGGAAGGCCGCCTTCTCCACCAGGTCGCTGCACACCTGGAGCATGCCCGGCTTCGCTGCCACGAGCTGCGGCGTCGAGCCGCCGGGTCCGCCCATGCCGGCACAGGCAGCGAGCAGCGTCGCACAGGTGCCGGCCGAAAGGCTCTTGCGTACGTCCATCGTTTTGTCTCCGTTGAGTGCCGGCGCGACTGTCAGCGCCGCTTGGTTCCGAGGTAGGTGTCGATGACGCGCGAATCGCTCGCGAGCTGTCGCGCTTCGCCTTCGACGCTCACGCTGCCCATTTCGAGCACGTAGCCGTGATCGGCCACTTCGAGTGCCGCACGCGCGTTCTGCTCCACCAGCAGGATCGTCACGCCGGTCTGCCGCAAAGCGCTCACGGTGCGGAAGATCTCCTGCACCACCAGCGGCGCGAGTCCGAGGCTCGGTTCGTCGAGCATCAGCAGCGCGGGCCGCGACATCAGCGCGCGGCCGACCGCGAGCATCTGCCGTTCACCGCCCGAGAGCGTGCCCGCGAGCTGCGTGCGGCGTTCCTTCAGGCGCGGGAAGATGGTGTAGACCTCGTCGATGCGTTCGCGCCATTGGCGGTTGCGAAGGCGCACCTGGCGGAAGCCGCCGAGCACGAGGTTGTCTTCCACCGGCATGGTGCCGAAAAGCTCGCGCTTCTCGGGCACCAGCGCGACGCCGAGCATCACGCGCTCTTCGAGCGACAGGCTGTCGATCGGCTGGCCGCGGAACTCGATCACGCCCTTGGACGGCAGCACGCCCATCAGCGCATTGAGCAGCGTGGACTTGCCCGCGCCGTTGGGGCCGATCACGGTGACGACGCTGCCCTGGCCGGCTTCGAGGTCGATGCCGTGCAGCACTTCGGCGCGGCCGTAGCCGGCGCGCAGGTTGCGGATTCGGAGGAGGGGCGTGGTCATGTCAGTGTTCCGTTCCGAGGTAGGCGGCGCGTACCTTCGGGCTCTCCTGCACTTCGGCCGGCGTGCCTTCCATCAGGTGCGTGCCGAATTCCATCACCACGATGTGGTCGCAGATGTCCATCACGAGGTCCATGTCGTGCTCGACCAGCAGGATGCTCATGCCTTCGTTGCGCAAGGTGCGCAGCACGTCGGCCAGCGCCTGCTTCTCCTTGTGCCGCAGGCCGGCGGCCGGTTCGTCGAGCAGCAGCAGGGCCGGGTCGGCGCACAGGGCGCGGGCGATCTCCAGCAGGCGCTGCTGGCCCATCGCGAGGTTGCCCGCGAGCTCGTGCAGGTAGTCACCCATGCCGACGCGCTGCAGTTGCCGTTCGGCTTCGCGCAAGAGTTGGCGCTCCTCGGCGCGGTCGGTGTGCAGCATCGCGGCGATCGCGCCCTTGCCGCCGCGCAGATGCGCGCCCAGTGCGACGTTTTCCAGCACCGTCATGTCCGGCACCATCTTCACGTGCTGGAATGTGCGCGACACGCCACGCTCCGCGATGGCGCGCGACGAAAGACCGCCGATGGCTTCGCCGCGGAATCGCACGTCGCCGCCCGACAGCGACAGCACGCCGGTCACGAGATTGAAGGTGGTCGACTTGCCTGCACCGTTCGGGCCGATGAGACCGACCACCTGGCCGGCGCGTGTCTGGAAGCTGATGTCGTTCACCGCGACGAGGCCGCCGAAGGTCTTGCGGATCGATTGCACGTCGAGCACGACCTCGCCTTGCGCGGGCTTGGTGCGTACCGGAAGGTCCGCCGCGTCCTGCCAATCCACCACACGCTGCCTGCGCGGCAGGCGTCGGTCGACGAAGTCCCAGAGCCCGTCCGGCAGGTACTTGAGCACCAGCACGATCATGATCCCGAAGACGATCAGCTCGTAGCTGCCGCTGGTGCCGATGAGCTTCGGCAGCAGCACCTGCAACTGGTCTTCGAGCAGCTTGACGACGCCGGCGCCGGCGAGCGCGCCCCACACATGCGCCGCGCCGCCGAGCACCGTCATGAAGAGGTACTCGATGCCCATCTTGATGCCGAAGGGCGACGGGTTGACCGTGCGCTGGAAATGCGCGAAGAGCCAGCCCGAGACCGACGCCAGCATGGCGGCCAGCACGAAGATGCCGACCTTGTGGCGCAGGGTGTTCACGCCCATCGCCTCGGCCATCTGCGAGCCGCCCGCCAGCGCGCGGATGGCGCGGCCGCTGCGCGAATCGAGCAGGCGGATCACCGCGAACGCGGCGACGAGCGCGAAGGCCCAGGTGACTGCATAGAAGCCGCGCTGCTGGCCGACGTCGAGGCCGAAGAGCTGCAGCCCCTTCACGCCGAGGATGCCGTCGTACTTGCCCAGCGCCTCGAGGTTGCCCATCAGGTAGTAGAGCGACAGCGCCCAGGCGATGGTCGCCAGCGGCAGGTAGTGGCCCGACATCCGCAGCGTGATGCCGCCGATGATCGCGGCGCTGATGCCGGTCAGCGCCAGGCCGATGAACAGCGTGAGCCAGGGCGAGAGGCCGTAGTTCACGCTCAGGTACGCCGTGGTGTAGGCGCCGATGCCGACGAAGGCCGCCTGCCCGAACGAGGTGAGGCCGCCCACGCCGGTGAGCAGCACCAGGCCCAGCACCGGCAGCGTGTAGATGCCGATGTAGTTGAGCTGGATGATCCAGAAGTTGGGCAGCGGCAGCAGCGGCAACACGGCGAGCACGATCACCAGCGCGAGCGGGCCCCAGGTGCGCAGCCGGCTCTTGCGCGTATCCGCGATGGGGAGATTCAGCGTAGCTTGCATGTCAATGCTCCTCATCCGAGTGGCCGCTGCGCAGCGAGCGCCAAAGCAGGACGGGAAGGATGATGGTGAACACGATCACTTCCTTGAACGAGCTGGCCCAGAACGACCCGAAGGATTCGATCACCCCCACGCCGAGCGCACCGATCAGCGCACCCGGATAGCTCGCGAGCCCCGCGATGACGCCGGCGACGAAGCCCTTGAGGCCGATGAGGAAGCCCGAGTCGTAGAAGATGGTGGTGGTCGGCCCGATCAGCAGGCCCGAGAGCGCGCCGATCAATGCCGCCATCGCGAAAGTCAGTTGCCCCGCGGCTTGCGTCGAGATGCCCATCAGGCGCGCACCGAGCCGGTTGACCGCCGTCGCGCGCAGCGCCTTGCCGTAGAGCGTGCGCTCGAAGTAGAGCCACAGCATCACGATCAATGCAGCCGAGGCGAGGAAGATGATGATCGCCTGCCCGTTCACGTTGAGCGGGCCGACGGAGAACCGCTCGTCCCAGAACGGCGGATTGCGGAAGCCTTCGGCGCCGAAGAACAGCAGGCCGAGTCCGGTCATCGCGAAATGCACGCCGACCGAGACGATCAGCAGCACCAGCGAGCTCGCGCCCGCCAGCGACTGGTACGCCACGCGGTAGACCAGCGGCCCGAAGGCGGTGACGATGCAGAGCGTGAGAAACGCCTGCACCGCCAGGGGCAGGTTGCGCGGCGCGGCCCACGCCGACACCGCGCAAACGATGGCCGGCAGCACGAACGTGCGCCCGGCCGCCTTGAGCGCCGGTGCGAGACGTCCGCGATGCCGCCAGGTGTCGACGAGCTCCATGACGGCCGCGACCCCCGCGAGGATCAGCAGCAGCCAGACCGTGCCGGGCACCTTGCCGGTCTGGAAGATGGCGAGCGTGAGCGCGCCATAGGCGACGAACTCGCCCTGCGGGATGAAGATGACGCGGGTCACCGTGAACACGAGCACGATGCCCATGCCGAGCAGCGCGTAGATCGCCCCGTTCGTGAGTCCGTCCAGCGTCAGGATGCTGGCAATTGAGAAGTCCATGGCGGGGCTCTGCGCGATTCGCTGGCTGCGTTTACTGCGGTTGCTCGACCTTGAACTGGCCGCCCACGACCTTCAGCATCACGCCGGTTTCGTTGGTGTAGCCCCAGTGGTTCTGCGGCGTCCACTCGAGCACGCCGTGCGCGATCGTGGTGCGGCCCATGGTCTCGAACGCATCGCGCAGGGCGGCGCGGAACTCGGGCGTGCCGGGCTTGGCCTTCTTGAGCGCGATCGGCACCGCCTTTTCGAGGATCGTGAGCGCGTCGGCGCTGTGGGCGGCGAACTGGTTGCGCGAGTTGGGACCGTAGGCCTTCTCGTACTCGGTGACGAAGGCGACGGCCTGCTTCTTCGACGGATGGCTCTCGGGCAGCTGCTCGGCGACGGTGGCGGGGCCGGACACGACGAAGGTGCCCTCGGCATCCTTGCCGGCGGTGCGCATCAGGTCCTGCGTCGCCGCGGCATGCGTCTGGTAGACCTTGCCCTTGAAGCCGCGCTCCATCACTGCCTTCTGGGGCATGCCCGCGCCGCTGCCCGAGGCCACGATCAGGATCGCGTCCGGATTGGCCGAGGTGAGCTTCAGCACCTGCGCGGTGACGCTGGTGTCGGCACGACCGAAGCGCTCGGCGGCCACGATCTTCATGCCGTTCTTCTCGGCCTCGGCGGTCAGTGCCTTGAGCCACAGTTCGCCGTAGGCGTCGGTGTAGCCGAGGAAGCCGATGGTCTTCACCTTCTGGCTCTTCATGTGCTGCACGACGGCATAGGCCATCACGTCGTTGGATTGCGGCAGGCGGAAGGTCCACTTGTCCTTGCCCGGCGGCAGGCCGGCCGGCGAGGCGGCGAGCTGCGCCGTGCCCGATTCGGCCGCCACGTCGGCCATGGGGATCGCCACCGGCGTCGCGGCCGAGCCGATGATGACGTCGACCTTGTCTTCCGTCACGAGGCGCTGCGCGTCCTTCACGCCGGTGGTCGGGTCGGTGGCATCGTCGAGCACCACCACCTTGAGGTTCTCGCCCGCGATGGACTTGGGCCACAGTGCGATCTGGTTCTTCATCGGAATGCCGAGGCCGGACGCCGGACCGGTGAGCGGCAGCACCACGCCCACCGTGAGGTCGGCATGCGCGAGGCTGAAGAGGCCGAGCGTCAGCGCGGCGGCAAGGGTTGCTTTCTTGAAGTTCATGTGACTGTCTCCTTGGGTCGCTACAAAAGTTCGGTTCAGCGGGGTGCCATGCGCAGCGCGCCGTCGAGGCGGATCACTTCGCCGTTCAGGTGGCCGTTGGTCACGAAATGGCAGGCCAGCTCGGCGAATTCCGACGGCTTGCCCAGGCGTGGCGGGAAGGGGATCGATGCGGCAAGCGACTGCTGGACGGGCTCCGGCAGCTCCTTGAGCAGCGGCGTCGCGAACAGGCCGGGCGCGATCGTGCACACGCGGATGCCGTGCTGCGCGAGATCGCGTGCCATCGGCAGCGTCATGCCGACCAGGCCGCCCTTCGAGGCGCTGTAGGCCTGCTGGCCCACCTGGCCGTCGAATGCCGCGACCGATGCGGTGAAGAGCATCGTGCCGCGCTCGCCGCCTTCCATGGGCTCGAGCTTGGCGCAGCGCGCCGCGAACAGGCGGCTGATGTTGTAGGCGCCGATCAGGTTGACGTTGACCACGCGCACGAAGTCTTCCAGCGGCGCGGCGTTGCCGTCCTTGCCGACGATGCGCTTGGCGCTGCCGATGCCGGCGACGTTCATCAGGATGCGCGCCGGGCCGTGCGCGGCCTCGGCCTTGTCGAGCGCCGCATTGACGCTGTCGGCCTGCGTGATGTCGCAGGCGCAGGCAATACCGCCGATTTCCGCGGCGACCTTCTCGGCCAGTGCGGCGTTGAGGTCGAGCACCGCCACCTTGGCGCCGAGCCGCGCGAGCTCTCGCGCGGTGGCTTCGCCCAGGCCCGATGCGCCGCCGGTGACCAGCGCGGCTTGTCCTTGGATGTTCATGGCTCTTTGTCTCCTTGGGTTGATCAACGGGCCTTCAGCGTGAAAGGCAGGGTGTCGGCATGCAGGGCTTCGACCAGTTCCGCGCGGTGCTTGAGGACGGCTCGCTGGTTGATGGAGCCCTTGTCGGTGACTTCGCCCTTGTCGATCGAGGGCGGCTCCGAAACGATGTGCGCCCGCGCGATGCGGTTGGCGCTGCCGGTGCTCGATGCGGCGAGCGTGTCGAGCAGTTGCTGGAACTGCGCCTGCACCGCCGCGCTTTCGACCACCTCGCGCATCGGCGCATCGGCCGCAAGGCCCGCGAGCTGGCGCACGGCCTGCGTCGGGAAGAGCAGGGCGCCGACCTCCTTGAGGTTGATGCCGGTCAGCACCACGTCCTGCACATAGGGTGCGCCGGCCGTGATGATCTTCGCGCGCAGCGGCCCGACGCTCACGAAGGTGCCGGTGGCGAGCTTGAAGTCCTCGGCGATGCGACCGTCGAAGCGCAGGCCGCGGTGGATGTTGGTCTCGTCGATCCACTGCACGGCGTCGCCGGTGCACAGGTAGCCTTCCTCGTCGAAGGCCTCGCGCGTGGCTTCCGGCGAACGCCAGTAGCCGGGCGTGACGTTGGGGCCGCGATAGCGCACCTCGACCTTGTCGTCGACCTCGATGAGCTTGAGCGTCATGCCCGGCGTCGGCACGCCGACATCGCCGGCGCGCACGTCGGGGCTGTTGATGAACATCGCCGAGGGGCCGGATTCGGTCATGCCGAGGCCGGTCGCCATCACGATGCGCTCGCCGATCTCGGCTTCCTGGATCGAGTGCAGCAGGTCCCACACCGGCTGCGCGAGCGCCGCGCCCGAATAGAAGAACATGCGCACGCGCGACAGCAGCGTCTTGCGCAGTTGCGCATCCGTCTGCATGGCGTGCGCGATCGCCTCGAAGCCAGTCGGCACGTTGAAGTAGACCGTCGGCGCGACCTCGCGCAGGTTGCGCAGGGTCTCGGCCATGCCGGCGGGCGTCGGCTTACCGTCGTCGATGTAGAGCGTGCCGCCGTGGTAGATCGTGATGCCGACGTTGTGGTTGCTTCCGAAGGTGTGGTTCCACGGGAGCCAGTCGACGAGCACCGGCGGCTCCTCGGCGAGCGACGGCATCGACTGCGCGATCTGCACCTGGTTGGCGCACCACATGCGCTGGGTGTTGATGACCGCCTTGGGCATCTTGGTCGAGCCCGAGGTGAACAGGAACTTGGTGATCGTGTCTGGCCCGGTGGCGGCCATCGCGGCATCGACGGCCGGCGTGGCGGGCGTGTCGAGCAGCCTCTGGAATGGGGTGATGGCGCGGCCCGCGAGATCGGCCGAGGGGGTTTCGCGGTGCAGCACCACTTCGACGTCGGCGGGCACGACTGAAGCGATCGCACGGCCGAAGCGCGTCGCGTCGCTCGCGAACACCAGTCCAGGCGTCAGCGTGTTGAAGATGTGGCGCAGCTTCTCGTAGTCCTGGCTGACGGTGGAATACGCGGGCGATGCGGGGCAGTAGGGGATGCCGGCATAGATGCAGGCCAGTGCGAGCTGCGCGTGCTCGAGGCTGTTCTCGCTCAGGATCATCACTGGCCGCTCGGCATTCAGGCCGCGGTTCAGCAGCGCCTGGCCGATGCGGCGGGCGTCCTGCAGCGCCTTCGCATAGCTCAGATGCTGCCACTCGCCGGTGCTGCCGTCAGGCAGTTGCTCGCGACGCGCCATGAAGCTGCGGTCGGGTGCGGTCTCGGCCCAGTGCATCAGGCGGTCGGTGATGCGCTCGGCGTAGCTGCCGAGCGGCTCGGACGCTTCGATGTAGCGAACGCCGGGGGCGCCTTCGCGCACCTTGACGTGACGCACGCCGAAGGTCACGGGCCGGTAGCGTGGCGTGATGGTGGGTTGGCGAGTGGCTTGCATGGAAATCCCGGGGTGTCTCAGTTCTTCTGGACCTTGGCGGCCTTGCCTTCGAGGAAGGCGCGCACGCGCTCCTTGGCATCGGGGGCGGCCTGGGCGATGCCGGCCATGAGGGCTTCGGTGAAGAAGCCGTGGTCGGCCGGCTGTTCGGCGATGCGCGGCAGCGCGTGCATCAGCGCGTAGTTGGTCAGCGGCGCGTTCGTCGCCACGCGCTTGGCAAGCTCCACCGCCTTGTCGAAAGCGGTGCCTTCGGGCACGAGGTATTGCGCGAAGCCGGCGCGTTCGCCTTCCTCGGCGTTGTAGACGCGGCCGGTGAGCATCATGTCGGTCATGCGCGCCGCGCCGATCAGCTTGGGAATGCGCACCGAGCCGCCGCCGCCGACGAAGATGCCGCGCGAGCCTTCGGGCAGCGCGTAGAAGGTGGTGCTGTCGGCCACGCGGATGTGGCAGGCGCTCGCGAGCTCCAGGCCGCCGCCGACCACCGCGCCGTGCAGCGCAGCGATCACCGGCACGGGGCCGTGCTGCACGAGGTCGAGCGCCGCATGCCACATGCGCGAATGGATGAGTCCCTGGCCCGCATCGCGCTCCTGCAGCTCGGACAGATCGAGGCCGGCGCAGAAGTGCGGACCCTCGCCGTCGATGACCGCGGCGCGCACCGAGGAAGGTAGGTTTTCAAATGTGTTGCGCAGCGCGAGGATGAGCGCATCGGACAGCGCGTTGCGCTTGCTGGCGCGGGTGAGGCGCACGATGGCGATGTTGTCCTGGAGTTCGAGCTGGAGATCGGTGTGGGTCATGATTGCATTCCGGGTTGCGATCGATTATGGTTATGAAAAATAACCAATTCAAGCCGCATACTGACCTGCGGCATGAGGACTTACCCTAAGCCTAAAACCCGTTGGAGACAACGCCATGGACTACGAGAACCTGATTGCCATCGACACGCACACGCACGCCGAGGTGAGTTGCTGGAATCCCTTCGACAACTACGGCGAGGAATACGACCGCGCAGCCGACAAATACTTCCGTTCGAGCCGCCGGCCGACCATCCAGGAGAGCATCGACTACTACCGCGAACGCAAGATCGGCCTCGTGATGTTCATGGTCGACGCGGAGTCGAATCTCGGCCGCCGCCGCATCCCGAACGAGGAGATCGCGGAGGCCGCGCAGAAGAACCCGGACATCATGATCGCTTTCGCCAGCATCGATCCGCACAAGGGAAAGATGGGCGCGCGCGAGGCGCGGCGGCTCATCGAGGAGCACGGCGTCAAGGGGTTCAAGTTCCATCCGACGGTGCAGGGCTTCCACCCCTACGACCGGATGGCCTGGCCGATCTACGAAGTCATCAACGAATACGGCCTGCCGGCGGTCTTCCACACCGGCCACAGCGGCATCGGCTCCGGCATGCGCTGCGGAGGCGGGTTGCGGCTCGAGTACAGCAACCCGATGCATCTCGATGATGTCGCCATCGACTTCCCCGACATGCAGATCGTCATGGCGCACCCGAGCTTCCCGTGGCAGGACGAGGCGCTGAGCGTGGCAACGCACAAGCCAAACGTCTGGATCGACCTCTCTGGCTGGAGCCCCAAGTACTTTCCGAAGCAGCTCGTGCAGTATGCGAACACGCTGCTCAAGGACCGCGTGCTCTTCGGCAGCGACTACCCGCTGATCACGCCCGACCGCTGGATGAAGGACTTCGAGGAAGCCGGCTTCAAGCCCGAAGTGATGCCCGGCATCCTCAAGAACAACGCGATCCGCCTCCTCAAGCTCGCCACCAAGTAGGTCCATCGCAACCGGTACAGCCGAGACCAGAAATCTCGCGGAACCGGCTTTGCCGGCCCGCCGGGATTGCCCCCGGCGAGGGGGTGGAGAGCGACACGAAGTGCGCGAGCCTGGGGGTGAGCTCTATACCTGATCCCAGTCGACGTGGGTGCGTTGCCGCCGCTCCTCGCGCTCGCGCGCCATCTGCTCCTGGAACTGCTGGCGGCCTTCCTTGGCCACCGCGATCAGCTTGGCGCGGTCCTTGTAGTGCGGATAGGTCTCGTGCATGAGCTGAATGTTGCGCAGGCGGAAGCGCATCGCCGATTCGCGGGCCTCGTGGGCCGGCCACCCGAGCCCCTCGAGCACCGAGCGGGCGCTGCGCAGCGAGGACTCGAACATTTCGCGCTCCACCGTCTCGATCTTGCGGTCGAGCAGCTGGTAGACATGCGCCACGTTGCGCGCCCGCGCGATGATCTTCGCGTTGGGGAAATGCTCGCGCAGCAGGTCGACGATCTTGAGCGACTGTTCCATGTCGTCCACCGCGACCACCACGACCTTGGCGGTGCCGGCGCCCGCGGTGCGCAGCAGGTCGAGCCGGGTCGCGTCGCCATAGAACACGCGGAAGCCGAACTCGCGCAGGCTTTCGATGGTGTCGGGGTCGTGGTCGAGCACGGTGATCTTCAGGCCTTGCGCAACCAACATGCGGCCGATGATCTGCCCGTAGCGGCCGAATCCGCAGATGACCACCTTCGCGTCCTGCTGCTCGGAGATTTCCTCCATCGAGGTCGGCTTCTGGAGGCTGTGGCGCGCCAGCACCCACTTGTCGATCGCCACGAGCAGCAGCGGCGAAAGCAGCATCGACAGCGCGACCGCACCGATCAGGAACGAGGCGACGCCGGGCGGCAGCACGTCCGGTCCGGCCGCCTGGAACACCACGAAGGCGAACTCGCCGCCCTGGGCGAGCAGCAGCGTGAGCACCGGCCGCTGCTGGTAAGGCACGTGCATCAGCCTGGAGAGGCCGTAGATCACGGCGGCCTTCAGCACCATGAAGCCGATGACCACCGCCGCCATCAGCAATGGATGCGCGATCAGCACGCCGAAATCGATGCTCATGCCCACCGCGATGAAGAAGAGGCCGAGCAGCAGGCCCTTGAAGGGCTCGATGTCGGTTTCGAGCTCGCGGCGGTATTCGCTTTCGGCCAGCAGCACGCCGGCGAGAAAGGCGCCGAGCGCCATCGAGAGACCAATGAACTGCATCAGCGCGGCGATGGCGACCACCAGCAACAGAGAGGCGGCGGTGAAGATCTCGGGCGTCTTGCTGCGCGCGATCCATCGCAGCAGCGGCCGCAAGGCCAGCCGGCCGCCGATCACGATGGCGGCGATCACGGCGACGATCTTCAAGCCCTCGGTGAGACGGTCGAGCCCGCTCGCGCCCGTGTCGACGTCGTGACTGACCGCCAGCAGCGGCAGCAGCGCGAGGATCGGAATGGCTGCCACGTCCTGGAACAGCAGGATCGAGAAGCCTGACTGGCCGCTCGGCGTCAGCAGCAGGTTGCGTTCCCCGAACACCTGAAGCGCGATCGCGGTCGACGAGAGCGCGAGCCCGAGCGCCGCCACCAGTGCGACGCGCCAGCCGGCGCCCGCCACGAAACCGGCGAGGAACAGAACCGCCGCGCAGCCCAGCACCTGCGCCGAGCCCCAGCCGAAGATCGGTCCGCGCAGGCTCCAGAGGCGCTTGGGCTCCAGCTCGAGTCCGACGAGGAACAGCATCAGCACCACGCCGAATTCGGCGAAATGAAGGATGTCCTCGACGTTCGTGACCAGCCCCAGGCCCCAGGGACCGATGGCGATGCCGGCTGCGAGGTAGCCAATGATCGAGCCCAGCCCGATGGCCTTAGACAGCGGTACGACCAGCACCGCGGCGCCGAGATAGATGAGCGAGTTGAGCAGCCAGCCCGGCAGGTGGTGTTCCATCGTCAAGCTTCTTCCTGGCCGAGGGGCCGATCGGTTTCGGGCACCACGCAACTCGCGCATCCGCCCAGGTCGTCCAGTTCGGGCCAGTTCGGGTAGGTCTGCAGCCGGTCCTTGAAGACCGCCACGTGCTCGGCCACGGCGGCATCCGATGCGCTGCGGGCGCCGTGGAAGATCAGCGGCGGCAGGAAGCGCATGCCGCACAGGGCCGCGGTCTGCTCGTAGGGCGGAAGGAACGCGTCGAAGAAGTACCGGTTGTAGCGCTGCGGGTGATAGCTCTCTTCCGGTCCGCCGGTGGTCGCGACGAGCCAGACATCCTTGCCTTCAAGCGTGTTGCCGCCTCGGCCGTAGGCCCAGCCGTAGCTAAAGACATCGTCCAGCCAGAGCTTCTGCAGCGACGGCATCGAGTACCACTGGATCGGATGCAGCAGCACCAGCATCTCGGCGCGGGCGAGCCGGGCCTGCTCGGTCTTCACGTCGATCGCGTAGTCGGGGTAGCTGTTGTAGAGGTCGTTCACGTCGATGCCCGGGACATCGCGTGCCGCCTTCAGCAACTGGAGGTTGACGCGGGAATCTCGCCATCGGGGGTGCGCGGCGATCACGTAGATGCGGGCGTCGCTTTCCGTATTTGTTGTTGTCGGCATCCCGAGAACATAGCGCACTCGGCGGGCCGCTACCATGGCGCCTGTCTTCAGCCTCGAGGAGTCACAGATGCCGGTGATCCTGGTCGCCAATCCCAAGGGCGGGGTCGGCAAATCCACGCTTGCGACGAACATCGCGGGTTACCTCGCCAGCCGCGGCCATGCGGTGATGCTCGGCGACATCGACCGCCAGCAGTCTTCCAGACTCTGGCTCAGCCTGAGGCCGCCCGAGGCGCGCGAGATCAGGACCTGGGACGCCTCGGAGGACGGCGACGTGGTCCGCCCGCCGCGTGGCACGACGCATGCCGTCCTCGACACGCCGGCGGGCTTCCACGGCTCGCGCTTCAAGGAGGCCGTCGCACTCGCCGACAAGGTTCTGGTGCCGCTCCAGCCCAGCATCTTCGACATCTATGCGACCCGCGAATTCCTCGACAGGCTGCTGTCGCACCGCCGCATCGACAAGACGCATGTGGCCGTGGTCGGCATGCGGGTGGATGCGCGCACCCTCGCGGCCGAACGCCTGCGGGAATTCGTGGCCGGGCTCGACGTGACCGTGCTCGGCGAGCTGCGCGACACGCAGAACTACGTGCAGCTTGCGGCTCGCGGGCTGACGCTGTTCGACATCGCGCCGGGCCGGGTTCAACGCGACCTCGAGCAATGGGCGCCGATCTGCCGCTGGCTGGACCAGTAGCTCGCCCCCAGCCTCGCCCACTTCGTGTGGCTCTGACACCCCCTCCGGGGGCGACCCCAGCGGCCCGGCAAAGCCGGTTCCGCGGGGTTTCCCGGCTCGGCTCGGGGCTGGTTTTCCCTATGTGCTTTTGTCGCCGCGCGGACATGCGGGGTCGAACCCGGCCGCTAAAGTGATT
Source organism: Variovorax sp. YR216 (assembly GCF_900107745.1). Taxonomy (GTDB): domain Bacteria; phylum Pseudomonadota; class Gammaproteobacteria; order Burkholderiales; family Burkholderiaceae_C; genus Variovorax. The sequence continues at coordinate 551,107 of NZ_FNRO01000003.1, forward strand.
CGCATGACAAAGACCTTCCAGACCCTTCAGGATCTGGCCGCGTGCGTCGGCCAGGAAGTCGCGGTGAGCGAGTGGATCACCATCACGCAGGAACAGGTGAACCTCTTCGCCGAGGCGACCGGCGACCATCAATGGATTCACGTCGACGTCGAGAAGGCCAAGGCCGGGCCTTTCGGTGGGCCGATCGCGCATGGCTTTCTGACGCTCTCGCTGGTGCCGCGCATCTTCGAGACCGCCATCAGCGTGGTCGAGTCGAGCATGGGGGTGAACTACGGGCTCAATCGCGTGCGCTTCATGTCGCCGGTGCCGGTCGGTGCGCGGGTGCGCGGTCGCCTGAAGCTGCTGGCGTCGGAGCCGATCGCGAACAACGGGCTGCAGATGACGTGGGAGGTCACCATCGAGCTCGAAGGATCGCCCAAGCCGGCCTGCGTCGCGGAATCGGTGGCGCGGCGCTATCCCTGATTGCCTACGCGAATCCGTTCTGCCGCCACGCCTCGAACACGGTCACCGCGACCGCGTTCGACAGGTTGAGGCTGCGCTGTCCTTCGCGCATCGGGAGGCGCAGGCGCTGCGCCGGCGGGAAGGTCTCGCGCAGCTCAGGCGCCAGTCCGCGGGTTTCGGCGCCGAAGACGAGCCAGTCGCCGGGACGGAAGGCGACGTCGTACACCGGTTGCGAGCCGCGCGTGGTGAGCGCGAACATGCGATCGGTGGGAGGCCGTTCGGCGTCCAGCAATGCCTGCCAGCTCGGATGCCGGAGCACTTTCGCGTACTCGTGATAGTCCAGGCCGGCCCGGCGCAGCAGCTTGTCGTCCATGGAAAAACCGAGCGGTTCGACCAGATGCAGCGTGCAGCCCGTATTGGCCGCCAGCCGGATCACGTTGCCGGTGTTGGGTGGGATTTCGGGCTCGACGAGAACGATATGGAACATGGCTGCGATTGTCCGCGCCGCCGTGGCGATCAGGCCGGCGGGTCCGTTCGCGCCAGCACGATCGCGGTGATGTGCGATGCGCCGCCCCTGCGCAACACCTCTGCGGCGGTGAAGACGGATGCACCGGTGGTCATCACATCGTCCACCAGCACGACACGCCGGCCACGAACGGCGGTGGCCCGGAGCGGCTCCAGGGCGAACATGCCGCGGAGGTTGCTCAGTCGTTCGGCGCGCGTCAGTCCGCGTTGAGCGGGCGCTTCGCGGGTCCGCAGAAGAACCCCGGGGTCGGTGGTGGCCGGCGCGAGGCGTTTGGCCAGTTCGTGCGCCTGATTGAAGCCCCGTTCGCGCAGCCGCGCCGTGGTGAGCGGCATCGGCAGAACGAGGTCGGCTTTTTCGATGGCCGCCTCGATCCATGGCGCGCTTCGAAGGAGCGTGGCAAGCGGCGAGGCCAGTCCGGCGCTGCCGCGAAACTTGAACTCGGCGATGCGCTCCGGCCAGGGCCACTCATAGGCGCAGGCTGCGTGGCACGCGTCCAGCGGCGGCGGGCTCGACACGCAGGCGCTGCAGCGCGAAACGCCCGGCGGCAGGGGCAGCGCGCAGGTCATGCATCGCGGTTTCGGCGGCGCGAAGCGCGCCACGCACGCATCGCAGATCGGCCGTGCAGGCCAGGCCCGGCAAACCGAACACTGGCTCGGCAGCCCGGCGGCAACCGATGAGAAAGCCCTTTGGGCCCAGCGTCTGAACATCCCTCAATATACTGAGCAGCCCATGCCTCCTGTCTCTCCCCAACGCCCGCCGACGATCGACGCCCCGGCGGCCGCGCGGTGGAACCGGCTGGCACCGCCCTCGGGGTCGCCCTGGCTGCACGAGGAGATCGGGCGCCGCATGGAGGACCGGCTCCAATGGATCAAGGCCCGCCCCCGCCATTGGGCCGATTGGTCGCCGCTTCGGGGCGGACTGGAAGCCCACGAGCTAGTGGCGCGCCGGTACCGGGATGCCGCGGCCTACGTCATCGAAACAGAACCCTCGCTGGTGGCGCCAACCACGAAGGCGCTGACCGCGCCCTGGTGGACCGCCCGGCGGTGGCAGGGTGGTCAGCCGACGTTCGAGGCGCCGCCGGAAGACGGCGTGGATCTGCTCTGGGCCAACATGGCGCTGCACATGGCGGCCGATCCGGGGGCGCTGATCAGCCAATGGCACGGGCGGGTCGCGACCGACGGCTTCCTGATGTTCTCGTGCTTCGGGCCGGACACCCTGCAGGAATTGCGCGCGGTTCACGAGCGGCTCGGCTGGCCGCCGGCCAGCCACCAGTTCACCGACATGCACGACTGGGGCGACATGCTGGTCGGGGCCGGCTTCGCCGAACCGGTGATGGACATGGAGCGCATCGTCCTGACCTGGACGAGCGCGGACGCGGCGCTGACCGAACTGCGTTCGCTTGGCCGAAACCTCCATCCAGCCCGCTTTCCGGCGCTGCGCGGCAAGCACTGGCGGCAGGCGCTGTGCGAGGCGCTGCCCGAGCTGGCGCCGGCCGAGGAGGGCGGAGGGAAGATCGCGCTGACCTTCGAAATCATCTACGGACACGCCTTCAAACCTGCGCCGAGAGTGGCGCTTTCGTCCGAGAGTGCGGTCTCGTTGCGCGAGATGCGCACCATGCTTCAGCGCGGTCGCCCAGGTGCGTGAGGCGGCGCTTGTTCACCCGCTACAATCCGGCGCTGCGTGAACTCCGGGTATTGTCCCGTGACCGAGGCCTGTCGAACATGGGTTTGACAGCGATCGACGCACCGATTTGCTGAACTCGCCCGTGTCGAATTCCGTGTTTCGTTTTGCCACCGTTTCAGGACAGAGCGTTCATTGGTTTCTGAAACGCAATTGCTCGGTCACGCCGAGCCAGCTCGGCTGGCTCTACGCATCGCTCTGCGTAGTTTCCCTAGGCATCGGCGCTGTCTTCTGGCTGAACGGGGCACGGCTCGTCCTGCCGTTCGCCTGGCTCGAGCTCACCGCAGTCGGGATCGCATTCATCCTCTACGCACGCCACGCCACTGATGGCGAGAAGATTGCCCTGCAAGGTGGGCGGCTGGTGGTCGAGCTCGAAAACGGCGGCCACTACGAGCGTACGGAATTCTTGCCGCACCAGGTGCGGGTCGAGCCCCGGGACAGCGATCGTTCGTTGATCGAGGTCTCGGGTCAGGGTCGTTCGGTCAGGGTGGGGCGCTATGTGCGCCCGGAGTTGCGTGCGGCGCTGGCGCGCGAAATTCGCATGGCATTACGCAGCGCCTGAGGGGGCCTGTGCAGTGCGTCACCGTGGGGACCGGTGGGTTAACAGGAAAATGAAGAAGTGAACACGATGAAGAGCAATTGGCGGAACAAGATTTGGCCAGCGAATCTGCTGCTGGCGGCCAGTGCGGCGTTCAGCGGCGCAGCACACGCAGTCAATGACCTGCCCGGCGGCCCGTCGGTGCGTCAGTTGAATCTTCCGGTGGGCGTCACGAAGATCGCCCAGGAGCAACACTTCCTCCACACCGTGATGATGGTGCTTTGCACCGTCATCTTCGTGGCCGTGTTCTCCGTCATGTTCTATTCGATCTGGAAGCACCGCAAGTCGGTGGGCCACAAGGCGGCCAACTTCCATGAATCGGTGGTGGTCGAGGTCATCTGGACCATCGTCCCCTTCATCATCGTCATCCTGATGGCGCTGCCGGCCACCCGGGTGCTGGTCGCGCAGAAGGACACCACCAACTCCGATCTCACGATCAAGGTCACCGGCTACCAGTGGAAGTGGGGCTACGACTACCTCAAGGGCGAAGGCGAAGGCCTGTCGTTCATCTCGACGCTCGACGCTTCGCACCGCGCGCTTTCCGATGCGGGTGCCCGCGGCGACGTGCCTGACAACTTCCTGCTGAAGGTCGACAACCCGCTGGTCGTGCCGGTTGATACCAAGGTTCGCATCATCACCACCGCCAACGACGTGATCCACGCCTTTGCGGTGCCCCAGTTCGGCGTCAAGCAGGACGCGATTCCGGGCTTCGTGCGCGACACCTGGTTCCGTGCCGAGAAGGTCGGCGACTACTACGGCCAGTGCCAGGAGCTCTGCGGCAAGGAACACGCCTTCATGCCCATCCATGTGAAGGTGCTCGCCGCTGCCGACTACACCGCCTGGGTCGACGGCAAGCGCAAGGAAGCCGCGGCCAAGCAGGACGACCCCAGCAAGGTCTGGACGCTGCCCGAAATGCTCGCGCGCGGCGAGAAGGTCTACGCCGCCAACTGCGCCGCCTGCCACCAGGCCAATGGCAAGGGCGCTGGCCCGATCAAGCCGCTCGACGGCTCGGCGACCGTGCTCAATGCAGACCACAAGCTGCAACTGCACACGGTGCTCAACGGCCAGAACAACGGCGCCATGCCCTCATGGAAGCAGCTCAGCGACACCGACATCGCTGCCGTGGTGACCTTCACGAAGAACGCCTGGTCGAACAAGACCGGCCAATTGGTGCAACCGGCCGAAGTGCTGGCGGAGCGCGGCAAGTAAGCCGCCCGCCCCGTGACGAAGAGTTTGCAAGGAATACCAAGATGAGCGCAGTCCTCGATCCCCACGGTCAAGCACACGGCCACGGCGACCATGCCCACGACGATCACCACCACGCGCCGACCGGCTGGCGTCGCTGGGTGTTCGCGACCAACCACAAGGACATCGGAACGCTGTACCTGCTGTTCTCGTTCACCATGCTGATGGTGGGCGGCGTCCTGGCCCTGCTGATCCGCGCCGAGCTGTTCCAGCCCGGCCTGCAACTGGTCAACCCCGAGCTGTTCAACCAGTTCACCACGATGCACGGCCTGATCATGGTGTTCGGCGCGATCATGCCGGCCTTCGTCGGGTTCGCGAACTGGATGATCCCGCTGCAGGTCGGTGCATCGGACATGGCGTTCGCGCGCATGAACAACTTCAGCTTCTGGCTGCTGATCCCTGCGGCGCTCATGCTGGTGGGTTCGTTCTTCATGCCTGGCGGCGCGCCCGCCGCGGGCTGGACGCTCTACGCGCCGCTCACGCTGCAGATGGGCCCGTCGATGGACGCCGGCATCTTCGCGATGCACATCATGGGCGCCTCGTCGATCATGGGCTCGATCAACATCATCGTGACCATCCTCAACATGCGTGCGCCCGGCATGACGCTGATGAAGATGCCGATGTTCTGCTGGACCTGGCTCATCACCGCCTACTTGCTCATTGCCGTGATGCCCGTGCTCGCCGGCGCGATCACGATGACGTTGACGGACCGCCACTTCGGCACCAGCTTCTTCAATCCCGCCGGCGGCGGCGACCCGGTGATGTACCAGCACATCTTCTGGTTCTTCGGCCACCCCGAGGTCTACATCATGATCTTGCCGGCGTTCGGCATCATCAGCCAGATCGTCCCGGCCTTCGCCCGCAAGAAGCTCTTCGGCTACGCCTCGATGGTGTACGCCACCTCGTCGATCGCGATCCTGTCGTTCATCGTGTGGGCGCACCACATGTTCACGACCGGCATGCCGCTCACCGGCCAGCTTTTCTTCATGTACGCGACCATGCTGATCGCGGTCCCGACGGCGGTGAAGATCTTCAACTGGATCGCCACCATGTGGCAGGGCTCGATGACCTTCGAGACCCCGATGCTGTTCGCGGTCGGCTTCATCTTCGTGTTCACGATGGGCGGCTTCACCGGCCTGATCCTCGCGGTCGCCCCGATCGACACGCAGCTGCAGGACACCTACTACGTCGTCGCCCACTTCCACTATGTGCTGGTGGCCGGCTCGCTCTACGCGATGTTCGCCGGCTTCTATTACTGGGCGCCGAAGTGGACCGGCGTGATGTACAACGAAGCGCGCGGCAAGGTCCACTTCTGGTGGTCCCTGATCTCGTTCAACATTACCTTCTTCCCGATGCACTTCCTCGGCCTGGCCGGCATGCCTCGTCGCTATGCCGACTACCCGATGCAGTTCGCTGACTTCAACGCGGTTGCTTCGGTCGGCGCGTTCGCGTTCGGACTGGCGCAGGTCTATTTCTTCTTCTTCATCGTGTTGCCGACGATGCTCGGCAAGGGTGAAAAGGCGCCGCAGAAGCCATGGGAAGCCGCCGAGGGCCTGGAATGGGAAGTGCCTTCGCCCGCGCCGTTCCACACCTTCGAGACCCCACCCAAGCTCGACGCCACCGCCACCAAGGTGATCGGTTGAGGCAGGGCGCGTGATGACACCCGAGCAAAAGAGGAACAACCGCCGCCTGGGGCTGACGCTGGCCTCCATCGCGCTGATGTTCTTCATCGGCTTCATCGTCCGCATGGTCTGGGTCGGCCGCTAGGAACACCGCGATGAAGATCGGCCAGCGCATCCGTCGAGAAAATGTCCGCATGGTCGGCAAGCTGGCCGTTGTCGCTGTCGGCATGTTTGGCTTCGGCTATGCGCTGGTTCCGATGTACCGGGCGATCTGCGAGATGACCGGCATCAACATCCTCGCGCGGTCCGAACTCGAAGTGCCGGGCGGCGCTTCCGGCGGCAAGGACGTGCGTTTGCCCGATAACACGCAGGTCGACATGAGCCGGACGATCACGGTCGAATTCGACGCCAATGCACACGGGCTGTGGGACTTCCAACCCGCGCAAAGGTCGATGCAGGTGCATCCGGGCGAGCTGCACACGGTCATGTACGAATTCCAGAACGTGCAGAACCGCCGCATGGCCGCGCAGGCGATCCCGAGCTACGCGCCGCAGCAGGCGGCGCCTTACTTCAACAAGCTGGAGTGCTTCTGCTTCAACCAGTACACGCTCGATGCGGGCGAGAAGAAGCAGTGGCCGGTGGCCTTCGTGATCGACCCCAAGATTTCGAAGGACGTCAAGACGATCACGCTGTCGTACACCTTCTTCGAGGTGGGCGGCAAGACGCCTCCGGCCCCCGTGGCCAACAATGGCGCGTCGCCACCTTCGACGGAGCCGCGCTCATGACGACGTCGCCCGAAACACCGCGCAAGGGATCGCTCTGGCGAACGCTGCGTGCGGTCGGCTGGTCGTTTTTCGGCGTGCGCAAGAACAGTGCCTTCCAGGACGACGTCGCCAAGCTCAATCCGTTGCACATCATCGCGGTCGGCCTCGTGGCCGTGGTGATTTTTGTCGGCGCATTGATCCTGGTCGTCCGCTGGGTCGCCACCGCGTGAAGATCAACCCCACAAGAAACTGAACCGAGAGAGAAGAAAGCCAGGACCTGATATGAGTTCAACGACGCACGGCACCACGCCCTACTACTTCGTGCCCGGGCCCTCTGCCTACCCGGTGATGGCCGCGACCGGCCTGCTCTTCGTGATTCTCGGGGCGGCCCAGTGGATCAACGGCCACCAGTGGGGCGCATGGTCGCTGCTGCTCGGCATGATCGTCTGGCTCGGCACCTTGTTCGTGTGGTTCCGGACGGCCATCGGCGAGAGCGAAAGCGGCAAGTACGGCTACAAGGTCGACCTGTCGTTCCGCTGGAGCATGAGCTGGTTCATCTTCTCGGAGGTGATGTTCTTCGGCGCCTTCTTCACCGCCTTGTGGTGGGCGCGCACGCACGCGCTGCCCGCACTCGGCAGCCTGGACAACGCCATCCTCTGGCCCGACTTCAAGGCCGTGTGGCCGACCGTCGCCGCCGGCGCGACCGGCTCGCCCGCCGACATCGTCGAGCCCTTCCAGACGGTCGGTCCGTTCTGGCTGCCGACCATCAACACCGCGCTGCTGCTGAGCTCCGGCGTGACGCTCACGATCGCGCACCACGCGCTTCGCGCCGGTCATCGTGCGCAGACGGTGCGGTTCATGTGGCTGACGGTGCTGCTGGGCCTGACCTTCCTCTTCGTGCAGGGTTACGAATACCACCACCTGTACACCGAACTGAACCTCAAGCTCAGTTCCGGCACTTACGGGTCCACCTTCTTCATGCTCACCGGTTTCCACGGGCTGCATGTGTTCATCGGCATGCTGATGCTCTTCTTCATCACGCTGCGCATTCGTGCCGGCCACTTCACGCCGGAGCGTCATTTCGGCTTCGAGGGCGCTGCCTGGTACTGGCACTTCGTCGACGTCGTGTGGCTCGGCCTCTACATCACGGTCTACTGGCTTTGAGCAGCATCGACGGCACAACAAAAAAGCGCCGCAAGGCGCTTTTTTCATGGTTCTCCCGCAACGGGAGCGAGCTACTTGCCCACCGGCAAGCCCCCTGGCTGGATGTATCCGAGTTTCCAGGCCACCAGGATGCACAGGAACAAAACAACCGACAGCCCGATCCGAACCGTCAGCGCGCGCGCCATGCCGCCCCCTTTGGCGCGGCCGTTGCGCCCATCCCTCAGCATGAAGAACAGCGCGAACCCAAGGCTCGCCAGGATGCCCGCGAAGGCGAGGGCGACAAAGTACTTCATGAATCCCATTATCGGCCGCAGAGACGGCCTCACGGTTTGAACACAGATATCCCTGTCAACGCATCATCCACGCGCCGAGGCCGTTTCTGGGTGGTCACCTTGATGGCTGTCATCGCCATCGCTGGCACCGCCTCGCTCGGGCGCTGGCAGCTCTCCCGCGCCGCGCAGAAGGAGGCCATCCAGGCCGAGATCGATGCGCAGAAGAACCTGGCTCCGCTCGATCAGGCGGCCTTCCTGGCGCTGGACAATGCTTCTTCAACGGCCCTCCACCGGCCGGTTCGACTGCGCGGGCTCTGGCTCCAGCCGCAGACCGTCTATCTCGACAACCGGCAGATGCATGGAGTCCCCGGCTTCTATGTCCTCACGCCGTTCGCCATCGAAGGCTCCAACCAGACCGTGATGGTGCAAAGGGGCTGGATCCAGCGCAATTTCAACGACAGGACCCAGCTCCAGCCGGTCGTGACGCCGCCGGGCCTGGTCGAAGTGGTCGGGACGATTTCGCCGCCGCCGGGGCATCTGCTCGACCTCGGCAAGGCCGAGCCGGGCGCGCCAATGCCGGACGGCGCGGGGTCTTCCCCCATCCGGCAGAATCTCGACCTTGAAGCGTATCGAGCCGAGACCGGTTTGCCACTGCGGACCGATATCTCCCTCCAGCAGACCGGCGAGGCATCCGAGGGCCTGCAGCGAGATTGGCCGGCTCCCGCGCTGGGTGTCGAAAAGCACTACGGCTATGCGTTCCAGTGGTTCGGGTTGTCGGCCCTCGTCCTAATTCTCTATGTCTGGTTCCAATTCATCGCCCCCTACCGTCGCGCACGCCTTGCCCGCCGCAGCTGACGAGCCGCTCGGCCTGACGGTGCACTCGATGCCGTCGCCGCGCCAGGCGCTCGACGAGGCGGCGACGCGCCGCACGGTGACCGGTCGGTGGAAGATGATCCTGGTCCTGCTGTGCTGCGCGGCGCCGGTGATCGCCTCGTATTTCACGTACTACGTGATTCGGCCGGAGGGCCGCAGCGTCTACGGCGAATTGATCGATCCGCAGCGCCCGATGCCCAACATCCAGGCCACTTCGGCCGACGGAACGACGATCCAGCTTCAATCGCTGCAAGGGCAATGGCTGCTGATCACGGTGGCCGGAGCCGCCTGCGATTCGGTCTGCGAACAGCAGCTCTATCTGCAGCGCCAACTGCGCGAAAGCCTCGGGCGCGAGAAAGACAGGCTCGATCGCGTATGGATCGTCAGTGATGCGGCGCCGCTGCCGAACCGCCTGGAGAACGCTCTGCACGGCGCGACGGTCGTCCGCGTACCAGAGTCGCAACTGGCGCAATGGCTGGCGCCGGCTGCGGGCCACGCACTGGCGGATCACCTTTACCTGGTCGATCCGATGGGCCACTGGATGATGCGATTCCCGGCGCGCATGGACACCGCCGGTGCGAGCCGCGCGAAGCGCGACCTCGACAGGCTGATGCGCGCCTCCGTGTCGTGGGACGAGCCGGGGCGCTGATCGGGTCATGGACACCACCTCGCTCTACGACCTCACCCCGATCGCCTGGCTCCTGGCGGTCGGCGTGCTGCTCGCGCTCGGGCCGCTCATCTGGGTCTGGCGGCGCAATGCCGGTGCCGGCCCGGCGCGCAGGTTGCACGCACTGACCGTGCTCACACTGTTTCTGACCTTCGACCTCACGCTCTTCGGCGCATTCACCCGCCTCACGGATTCCGGTCTTGGCTGTCCGGACTGGCCGGGTTGCTACGGCAACGCGAGCCCGGTCGGTGCACGGCACGAGATCGCGATGGCGCAGGCCGCCCAGCCGACCGGGCCCGTCACGCACAGCAAGGCCTGGGTGGAAATGGTCCATCGCTATCTGGCGACCGGTGTCGGTGCGCTCATCCTCGCACTGGCCGTCGCCACCTGGGTTGCGCGGCGGCGACAACGCGCGGAACACAGCGGCGCGAGACCGCTGAGCGCCTGGTGGCCTGCTGCAACATTGGCATGGGTCTGCCTCCAAGGGGCTTTCGGCGCGCTGACCGTGACGTGGAAGCTCTTCCCCGCCATCGTCACGCTCCATCTTCTCGGCGCCATGGTTCTGCTCGCGCTGCTTTGCATCCAGGCCGTGCGCTACCAGCAGGATGCGATGCGACGTCCGCCGGCGCCGGTGCCTTCGGCGCTGCGCAACCTGCTGATCGCGACCACCGTGCTGCTGGTGCTGCAGATTGCACTCGGCGGCTGGGTCAGCACCAACTACGCGGTGCTCGCCTGCACCCAGTTCCCGACCTGCCAGGACAGCTGGTGGCCGCCGATGAACTTTGCGCAGGGATTCCAGCTCTGGCGCCATCTCGGGGAAACGGCGGACGGCACCCCCATCGACTTTGCTGCCTTGACCGCGATTCACTATGTTCACCGCCTGATGGCCTATCTCGTCTTCATTGCCATCGCGCTGCTGGTGCGTTCTCTTCGTCGCGTACGGCCGCTGCGTCCGCAGGCCCGCTGGTTGGGCGGGCTCGCGCTGCTTCAACTCGCGACCGGTCTCGGCAATGTGCTGCTTGGCTGGCCCCTTGCGGCCGCCGTGCTGCACACCGGCGGCGCCGCCGCGCTCGCGGTGGTATTGACCTGGACCTTGTGCGAAAGCCGGCGCGAGGGCGCCACCGTGGCGGCGACCGCCGGCGGCCGGCGCGAAAGAATGGAGGCGGCATGAGCGCACCGGCTTCCGTTCACAGCTCGCACACCGCCAGCGTGATGCGGCAGTTCTACGCGCTGACCAAGCCGCGCGTGGTGCAGTTGATCGTGTTCTGCGCCCTGATCGGCATGGTGCTCGCCGTGCCGGGTGTTCCTGGCTGGGCCGAGCTGCAGCAAGCCGTGTTGGCCTGCATCGGCATCTGGCTGGTCGCCGGCGCGGCGGCGGCGTTCAACTGCCTCGTGGAAAAGGGCATCGATGCCAAGATGAAGCGGACCGCATGGCGTCCGACCGCGCGCGGCGAGCTGAGCGATCGCCAGGCGCTGATCTTCTCGATCGCGCTGTGCACCCTGGGCTCCACGATCCTCTGGTTCGCCGTGAATCCGCTCACGATGTGGCTGACTTTCGCGACCTTCGTCGGGTACGCGGTGATCTACACGGTGATCCTGAAGCCGCTGACGCCGCAGAACATCGTCATTGGTGGCGCATCCGGCGCGATGCCACCAGTGCTTGGATGGGCAGCGATGACCGGCGAGGTCAGCCCCGAGGCGCTGATCCTTTTCCTGATCATCTTTCTCTGGACACCGCCGCATTTCTGGGCGCTAGCGCTCTACCGCGTCGAGGACTACCGCAAGGCCGGTCTGCCGATGCTGCCGGTCACGCACGGCAACGAGTTCACGCGGCTGCATGTGCTGCTCTACACCCTGATCCTCTTCGCGGCATGCCTGATGCCGTTCATCTACGGGATGAGCGGCTGGCTCTACCTGGTGGTGGCCTTCGGCGTGAGCATCGGGTTCACAGGCTATGCGTTCGCGCTGTGGCGCAGTTACTCCGATGCGCTGGCGCGCAAGACTTTCCGCTTTTCGCTGATCCACCTGAGCGTGCTGTTCGCCGCACTGCTCGTCGACCACTATCTCCGATGACTTCAACCATCAACAAGCGTCAGGCCCTGCGCCGGATCGCCATGGCGGCAGGTTCGGTCGCGGCCGCCTGCGCGGGCTTCAACCTCGCGGGCTGCACCGAATCCAAGCCGACCTTCAATGCCGTCGACATCACCGGCGCCGACTACGCGAAGGACTTCTCGCTCACCGACGCGAACGGGCGTGTGCGGACGATGGCGGACTTCAAGGGCAAGGCGGTCGTGCTGTTCTTCGGCTATGCCCAGTGCCCGGACGTCTGTCCGACCACCATGACCGAGATGGCGCAGGTCAAGCAGCAGCTCGGAAGCGACGGCGACAAGCTGCAGGTGGTGTTCGTCACTGTCGATCCCGAGCGCGACACGCCGGAGGTCATGAAGGCGTACATGGGCGCGTTCGATCCGTCGTTCGTCGCGCTGATCCCGACCGCCGAACAACTGCCGGCGCTCGCCAAGGACTTCAAGGTCTATTACAAGAAGGTCGAAGGCAAGACGCCGACCAGCTATTCGATGGACCACTCCGCGGCGAGCTTCATCTACGACCCGCAGGGCCGGCTGAGGCTGTATGCGCGGTATGGCGCCGGCATTCCGCCGATGGTGGCCGACATACGGGCGCTGCTGAAGTCCTGATCGCACCGCCGTGGACGACAGCGTCGATCACCTCAGGTCGCGCAAGGGCGCGTTCCGCATCGCCCTGATCCCGGCGGAGGTGCTCGAGGCGCTCAATGACGGGAAGCTCGAAACCGTCAATCTCAACGAGTTCCTGGCGCTGGAGTTGCCGCGCCTGGCACGCAACGTCGCGGCGCACATCGGGCTCGATGCGGAAAGCGAGCGCCTGATCGATACCTTTGCGATGCTGCCGTCCTTCAAGCCCATGCAGCGGCACGGCCATATCGCACGCGCGCTGTACGACTTGACGGCCGAACACGCCGATCGCGATGCCGTCGCCCACCGGCTCGCGACGCATCGGAGCGATGTGGCGCGCTGCTGGGCGACGCACTGGATTCCGATGTCAGGGCTTCCGTTGCAGGCGCAGCTGGAGGCGACTTGGCGCTTCGCCGCGGATCCCCATTTCGGCGTCCGTGAGATGGCGTGGATGGCCGTGCGGGACGCGACGATCCGCTCGCTCGATGAAGCGTTGCGGCTCCTGCAGCCGTGGGTGCTCAGTCCCGACGCGAACATCCGCCGCTTCGCAAGCGAGCTGACGCGGCCGCGTGGCGTGTGGTGCGCCCAGATCGAGCAACTGAAGGCCGCGCCCTGGTTGGCGATCGAACTCCTCGAACCCTTGCGGGCCGACCCGAGCCGCTACGTCCAGAACTCCGTGGCGAACTGGCTCAATGATGCGAGCCGGACCCAACCCGACTGGGTGGAAGAGACCTGCGCGCGGTGGCAGCGCGAAAGCGACCTGTCGGCAACCCGCTACATCACGCGCCGCGCTCTGCGCACCTTGTCCAGGCAGGCGCCCGTACCGGTCTGAAAAAGAAAAAGCCCGGCGGGGCCGGGCTTGTCGGAGCGCAGGCGCCTCAAGCGTATTCCGCGAGCGCCTTCTTCATCTTCTTCATGGCCGCCACCTCGATCTGGCGGATGCGCTCGGCGCTCACGCCGTAGACCTCGGCGAGGTCGTGCAGCGTCATGCCGCCCGAACCGTCGTCGTTCACCTTCAGCCAGCGCTCTTCGACGATGCGGCGGCTGCGGTCGTCGAGGGCCTCCAGTGCCGTCGTGATGCCGTCGGTCGACAGGCGGTCGCGCTGACGCGACTCCAGCAGGGCGGTCGGCTCCTGGCTTGCATCCGCCAGGTAGGCGATCGGGCCGAAGCCTTCTTCGCCGTCGTCGGACGGACTCGGGTCGAGCACCACATCGCCACCGGAGAGCCGGGTTTCCATCTCGAGGACTTCTTCCGGCTTCACGTTCAGGCGGGTGGCCATCTGCGAGACCTGATCGGCGCTCAGGGTGTCGCGGTGCGTGTCGCCGTCAATGGCGGCTTCGGCCTTGAAACCCTGCTTCATCGAGCGCAGGTTGAAGAACAGCTTGCGCTGGGCCTTGGTCGTCGCGACCTTGACCATGCGCCAGTTCTTCAGGATGTACTCGTGGATCTCGGCCTTGATCCAGTGCATGGCGTAGCTCACCAGCCGCACGCCCTGATCGGGATCGAAGCGCTTCACGGCCTTCATCAGGCCCACGTTGCCTTCCTGGATCAGGTCGCCGTGCGGCAGCCCGTAACCCAGGTATTGGCGGGAAATGGAGACGACCAGACGCAGGTGCGACAGGATCAGCGCACCGGCGGCTTCGAGATCGTTGTGGTCGCGCAGCTTGCGCGCGTAGCCCTGCTCTTCCTCGAGCGTCAGCAAGGGCAGCCGGTTGGTTGCCGAGATGTAGGCGTCCAGGTTACCCAGCGGAGGCACCATCGACCACGGATTGGCGACGGCGAGCTGGTTGGCAGAGGCTCCAGACAGTGTTGTCATTCGGGAAACTCCTTCGTTCTTGACCATGTTAGCACTCGATTAGAGGGAGTGCTAAGACAAGGGTTCCCTGGCCGCGTCAATGGCGGCGATAGCTTGACAGCACCGCCTTCGGCGCTGTCCGGCGCGTTCGAGGTATCACCAACGGATACCAAGACGCTGAAAAATCTTCGAAAGTACAAAAAGTGGCCCAACCCAGAGGTACTGGATATCTTCAAAGAAGGAAGGCTTCTTGCCCTCGATCTTGTGGCCCACGAACTGGAAGATCCATGCCACCACGAAGATGGCGCCGGACACCGCCAAAACAAGGCTTCCCATGGCGTGCACCGCAGCCAGAAGGAGCACGGTGCCAACGAGCATGGTGATCAGGAAAGCGGGGACCTGGAGCCTCGCGTAGTACACGAGGCTCGCACCCACGAATGCGTAGGCAACCCAGGGATGCAAGGCAAAGAGAAGTCCGACGATGCTCAGCATGATCGCCGGGATCGCCACCATGTGGATCGCCTCGTTGACCGGGTTCCGATGGCTCTCCTCGTAGTGGGCGAGCAGGCGATCGACCTTCCGGTCGCTGCCGGCGAGCGGGGTGGCGGTGGTGTCCATGCAGTCTCCTTGTTCTGGTGCCGCGGACATGATGCCAGAGCGGCTCCAGCGCGACAGGAGGATGAACCCGACCGTTTATTTAGCCGAGAAGCGCCTGCGCGAACTCCCGCGCGTCGAAGGTTTCCAGGTCTTCCAGCTTTTCGCCGACGCCGATGAAATAGACCGGGATCGGCCGCTCGCGCGCGATCGCGCACAGCACGCCGCCCTTGGCGGTGCCGTCGAGCTTGGTGACCACCAGCCCCGTCAGGCCGAGCGCCTCGTCGAATGCCTTGACCTGCGCCAGCGCGTTCTGCCCCGTGTTGCCGTCGATGACCAGCAGCACTTCATGCGGCGCCGTTGGGTCTGCCCGGTTGACCACGCGCTTGATCTTCTTGAGCTCGTCCATGAGATGGATCTGCGTCGGGAGCCGGCCTGCCGTGTCGACCAGGACCACGTCCTTGCCGCGCGCCTTGCCGGCATTGACAGCATCGAAGCTCACGGCGGCCGGATCGCCGCCTTCCTGGCTGACGATCTCGACGGTGTTCCGGTCCGCCCAGACGAGCAACTGCTCGCGTGCGGCGGCGCGGAAGGTGTCGGCGGCGGCCAGCAGCACCGAGGCGCCCTCGTTGGCCAGATGCTTCGTCAGCTTGCCGATGGACGTCGTCTTGCCCGCGCCGTTCACGCCGGCCACCATGATCACGGTCGGGGTGTACTCGCCGATCACGAGCGATTTTTCGAGCGGGCGCAGCAGGTCGGCGATCGCATCCGCGAGCAGCGACTTGACCTGGCTGGCATCGGTGGCCATGTTGCTCTTGACCCGGCGCCGCAGGTCCTCCAGCAGATGCTCGGTCGCCTTGACGCCGGTGTCGGCCATCAAGAGTGCCTCTTCCAGCTCTTCGTAGAGCTCGTCGTCGATCTGGGCGTTGACGAAGGCCGCGGTGATGCTGTTGCCGGTCTTGCGCAGGCCGTTCTTGAGCTTGCCCAGCCAGCCGCTGCGCTCGGGTTGTGCTGGTGCGGGGACCGGCGCGATGACGACTGGCGCGGGCGCTGGTGCCGTGACGGGCGGAGGGGCAGGCTCGGCGGGTGTCGGCTGCGGACTCTCGGGCTGGCCGAGAAGGGTCGGCGCTTCAGGGGGAATCGCCGGAGTGGCGAGTGCTTCGACTTCGGGAGCAGGCGAGGGTGCGGGTGGCGGTGCCGGCGGAGCACCCTTGCCGAACCAGCTGGATGGCGAAAAGACCGACCTTGCCGGCGTGGCTGGAGCCGCCGGTGTTTCACCCGATGAAACCTCGGGAGAAGGCGCCGGTGCCGGGGCGGCATCGGGCTGTGGTTTTTTCTTGAAGAAACTGAACATTGGCGCGTTTTTACAATCCGAGCCATTCTATGAAACACCCCTCGCCACGCCGCGCTGCGCTGGGTGCGGTGCTGGCCTTGGTGCTCTCTGCACCCTGGGCGCTGCCCGCCTTTGCGCAATCCTCCCCCTCGAAATCCGCAACGGCGTCGCCTTCCAACGGGACGCCGGCCGCCGAGAAATTCACCCTCAGCAATGGCATGACATTGATCGTGCAGCCCGACCGGCGCGCGCCGACCGCGGTCCAGATGCTCTGGGTCCGCGTCGGCTCGATGGACGAGGTGGACGGCACCTCAGGCGTCGCGCACGCGGTCGAACACATGATGTTCAAGGGCAGCAAGGCGCTCAAGCCGGGCGAGTTCTCCCGCCGGGTCGCGGCACTCGGCGGCCGCGAGAACGCCTTCACGACCCGCGATTACACCGGCTATTACCAGCAGATCCCGGTCGAAAAGCTGGAGCAGGTCATGAAGCTCGAATCCGACCGCTTCGCCAGCAACCAGTGGCCGAACGACGAGTTCAAGCGCGAGATCGAGGTGATCAAGGAAGAGCGCCGCATGCGCACCGATGACCAGCCGCGCGCCTTGCTCGGCGAGCAGCAGAACGCGGCGGTGTTCACCGCCTCGCCGTATCACCGCCCGGTGGTCGGCTGGATGAGCGATCTCGATGCGATGACCCCGGACGATGTCCGCGACTTCTTCGCGCGCTGGTACACGCCTGCCAATGCCGCGATCGTCGTGGTGGGCGACGTCGACGTGGCACAGGTCCGCGCGATGGCCGAGAAGTACTACGGTTCGATCCCGGCACGCGTGGTGCCGACCCGCAAGCCGCGTACGGAACCCGCACAGCGCGGGATTCGTCGCATCGAATACAAGGCGCCGGCAGAGCAGGCCTATGTCTCGCTCGCCTACCGCGTGCCCCAGATCGATACGGCCGACACCTTCAAGGGCGACGTCGATCCCTACGCGCTCGTGGTGCTGGCGGCGGTTCTCGACGGCTATCCGGGGTCGCGGCTCGATCGCGCCTTGACGCAGGGTCCCAATCGGGTTGCGGATTCGGCAGGTGCCTACTCGGGCTTCGTCGGCCGCGGGCCGCAACTGTTCGTGCTCGATGGTGTGCCGGCCGCTGGGAAGACCGCTGAAGCGGTCGAGGCGGCGTTGCGCGCCGAGGTCGCCAAGATCGCCCGCGACGGCGTCGGCGAAGCCGAGCTCGCGCGCGTCAAGACCCAGTGGGTCGCGAGCGAAACCTACAAGCTCGACTCGGTCATGGCGCAGGCGCGCGAACTCGGCAGCAACTGGGTGCAGGGGCTTCCGCTCGACGCGAGCGTGCGCATCATCGAGCGGCTCCAGAGCGTCACCGCGGAGCAGGTGAAGGCCGCAGCCGCCAAGTACTTCGGTGATGACCAGCTTACGGTTGCCACGCTGCGTCCGCTGCCGCCCGAGGCGAACCGTCGTCCGCGGGGATTCGCCGCGCCGATGGGTGAAATGCGTTGATGGAAGGCCCGAGATCCATGTTCAAGTTCCCGACAAGCGGCCTTCGCGCCATTTTCTTCGGCGCCACAGTGCTGATGGGCGCGAGCGTCCAGGCCGCCATTCCGATCCAGCAGTGGACCTTGGCGAACGGCGCCAAGGTCTATCTCGCCGCCACCAACGCATTGCCCATCGTCGATGTGCAAGCGGATTTCGACGCCGGCTCCCGCCGCGATCCGGCGGCCCAGGCCGGCCTTGCCAACGTGACCGCCACGATGGTCGAGAAGGGCATTCGCGCGAGCGGCGGCGACCCGGCGATGGACCAGAACGCCCTGGGCGAAGCCTGGGCCGACCTCGGTGCGAACTTCGATGTGAGCGCCGGCGGCGAGCGCACCAGCTTCACGCTGCGTACGCTGGCACAGCCCGCGCTGCTCGACAAGGCGGTGCGACTCGCCGCGCGCCAGATCGGCGAGCCGGCATTTCCGGCAGACGTATGGGGCCGCGAACGCGAGCGGCTCAATGCGGCCATCAAGGAAGCCAATACCAAGCCCGCCACCGTCACGGAGAAGGCCTTCGCGCAGGCGGTCTACGGCACGCATCCCTACGGCGTGGAGACGACCGAAGCGACGCTCGCGCAGATCGACGTGGCGACGATGCGCAAGCGCTACGAGCAGCTCATCGTGCCTTGCCGGGCCAAGATCAGCATCGTCGGCGCCGTGACCCGCCCGCAGGCGGAGGACATTGCCAAGACGTTGCTGTCGCGCCTGCCCTCATCGGCATCGTGCCCGGAACTGCCCGCGGTGCCCGAAGTGGAGCCGCTTGCCGCCGCGAAGGAAACGCGCATCCCCTTCGATTCCGCGCAGGCGCACGTGCTCATCGGCCAGCCGGGCTACCGGCGCGCCGATCCGGACCACTTCGCGCTGAACCTCGGCAACTACGTGCTCGGCGGCGGTGGCTTCGTTTCGCGCCTCACCGAGCAGGTGCGCGAGAAGCGCGGGTTGACCTACAGCATCTACAGCGGCTTCTCGCCGGGCCTGCAGGCGGGCGCATTCCGCATCGGTTTCCAGACGCGGCCGGACCAGGCCGAAGAAGCGGTCAGGGTCTCGCGCGAGGTGCTGGCGAAATTCGTTGCCGAAGGGCCGACCGAAGCCGAGCTCAAGGCGGCGAAGGACAACCTGATCGGCGGGTTTCCGCTGTTGCTCGACAGCAATCGCAAGTTGCTTGGCAACGTCGCCAACATCGCCTGGTACGACCTGCCGCTCGACTACCTGGAAACCTGGACGGCTCGCATGAACGCGGTCACGGTGGCGGACGTCAAAGGCGCGTTCGCGCGCAAGCTGCAGCCGGAACGCATGGTGACGGTCATCGTCGGCGCCAAGCAGCCCTGAAGGCGCGAAGGCATCGAAGGCGCAATACGCGCCTTCGATGCCGTTAAGCTTTGGGCGTGAAACCCGCGCCCCGAAAAACCGCCCCCGCCAAGTCGCCTTCCGTCGCAGCCAAGCTTGCCAAGGCGCCGCATTTCGTCCGCATCATCGGCGGCGAATGGAAACGAACCCGCCTCGCCGTTGCCGACAAGGCCGGCCTGCGTCCCACGCCCGACCGGGTGAGGGAGACCCTCTTCAACTGGCTCGCCAGCGTCGCAGGCGCCGGCGGTGGCAATTTGCCCGGATGGCGTTGCGTCGATGCCTTCGCGGGCACCGGCGCGCTCGGGCTGGAAGCCGCCTCGCGGGGAGCCGCGTCGGTGCTGCTGTGCGAGCAGGATCCGGCGCTCGTCGCGCAGTTGCAGGTGCTCAAGACAAAGCTCTCTGCCGAAGCGGTGCGTGTCGAGCGCGGTAACGGCGTCACTGCGCTGGAGCGCACGCCCGCCGGCAGTCTTCATGCCGTCTTCCTCGATCCACCGTTCGACAACGCGGGCCTCTACGCGCCCGCATTGAGTGCGGCTGTGCGCGCGCTGCGGCCAGCCGGCGTGATCTACCTCGAAGCCGCGCGGCGCTGGAACGACGAGGAGCTCTCCTCGCTCGGCCTCGTCGTGTACCGGCATCTCAAGGCCGGTGCGGTGCATGCGCACCTTCTGCAGCGCGCCGCGGACGCGGCTGCATAATCCGCCGAAACACAGGGCCGCGAGCGGCTGCATGAGAGGAGCAACCATGACCAGCAACGTGATCGCGGTATATCCCGGCACATTCGATCCGATGACGCTCGGCCACGAAGACGTGGTGCGGCGTGCAACGCAGCTTTTCTCCAAGGTCATCGTCGCCGTCGCCGCTGGCCATCACAAGAAGGCGCTCTTCACGCTGCAGGAGCGCATCGACATGGCCCGCACTGCGGTGAGCGCCTACAGCGATCAAGTGACCGTCGAGAGCTTCTCGGGGCTTTTGCGCGACTTTGTCGTCGCGCGCGGCGGCAAGGCGATGGTGCGCGGACTGCGCGCGGTAACCGACTTCGACTACGAATTCCAGCTCGCGGGCATGAACCGTTCGCTGATGCCGGAAGTGGAGACGGTGTTCCTCACGCCGAGCGACAAGTACCAGTTCATTTCCAGCACCTTCGTGCGCGAGATCGCGATGCTCGGCGGCGAAGTCGACAAGTTCGTCTCGCCAAAGGTGCAGGAAGCCCTGCTCGCCAAGGTGCGCAGCCAGGGATGACATGAACGCCGCTGCATTGCCTCGCCTGCATCCCCTCGGCGAGGCGGCGCTGGTGTGCGAGTTGCCGCCGCCCGCGACGCTCGCGCAGCAGCAGCAGATCTGGGCTCTGGCTGCCGAAGCCGTGCAATGGCATGGCGTGAGCGAAGTGCTGCCCGGCATGAACAACCTCAGCCTGCTCTTCGATCCCGAGCAGATCGATGGCGTCGAACTCGAGATGCAGGTGCTGTCTGCGTGGCCGCAACTGGCGGCGGCAACCGTCGAGGGGCGGCGCATCGAGATCCCGGTGGTCTATGGCGGTGAGTGGGGGCCCGATCTGGCCGATGTGGCCGCGCACACGGGCCTCACGCCGGCGGACGTGGTCCGGCGGCACTGCGAAGGCGACTACGTCGTGTACCTGCTCGGGTTCTTGCCGGGCTTCGCGTTCATGGGCGGGCTCGCGCCGGAACTCGCCACGCCGCGTCGTGCGGCGCCACGCGTGGCCGTGCCGACCGGTTCGGTCGGAATCGGTGGCGAGCAGACGGGCATCTACCCGATGGTCTCGCCTGGTGGATGGAACCTGATCGGCCGGACCTCCGTGCCGCTGTTCGATCCGGGCGCCGATGCGCCGACGCTGCTGCGTCCCGGGGATCATGTCCGCTTCGTCGCGGAAAGGGTGGAGCTTTGACCGGCGCGGTCACGGTCCTGCGCCCGGGCATGCTGGCTTCGGTTCAGGACCTGGGTCGGCATGGCCATCGGCAGCTCGGCATCTGTCCCGGAGGTGCGCTCGACACGCTGGCGCTGGTGCTGGCAAATCGCCTGGTCGGCAATCCCGACGGTGCGGCGGGGCTGGAGCTCACCATGGGCGGCTGCGAACTGCGCTTTGAGTCGCCGACGCGCGTCGCGTGGGCCGGCGACGACTTCGACGCCCGGCTCGACGGCCGACCGGTCTGGCCGGGTTGGAGCGTACCGGTACGCGCTGGACAGATCCTCAAGTTCGGACGTGCCAATCGGTCGCGCGAGAAGGCGGGCATCCGCACGTGGCTGGCGGTGGCCGGGGGCATCGACGTGCCGGTGATCCTCGGGTCGCGCAGTACCGATCTGAAGGCCGGCTTCGGCGGCCACCAGGGCCGTGCCCTGAAGGCTGGCGACACCCTCGCCTGCGGCCCATGTCCGCTCACGAAGGCCCAGTTGGAAAGCCGGTCGTTCGGCGCCCGCATGCCGCCGTGGCGCATCGATCCGACGGATGGCGCCATCGAGCTTCGCATCATCCCCGGGCCCGAACTCGAGCTTTTCACGGTCGCGTCGCGAGAGCAGCTCTGGCGCGATGCGTGGCGGATCACACCGCAGAGCAACCGCATGGGAAGCCGGCTCGAAGGCCCGGAGCTCAAGCGCAAGCGCAACGGGGACATGCTGTCGTCGGGCGTGATTCCCGGCACGATCCAGGTGCCGCCTTCGGGCCAGCCGATCGTGCTGATGGGCGATGCCCAAACCACTGGCGGCTATCCGCGCGTCGGCGTGGTCATCCGAGCCG
The DNA here is from genome assembly GCF_900107745.1 of Variovorax sp. YR216. Lineage (GTDB taxonomy): Bacteria > Pseudomonadota > Gammaproteobacteria > Burkholderiales > Burkholderiaceae_C > Variovorax. The sequence continues at coordinate 573,032 of NZ_FNRO01000003.1, forward strand.
ATCTCTGGAAGCTGGCGCAGGCGCCGCTCGATGGCCGCCTGCGCTTCCGCGTGGTCGATGCCGGCGAGGCGCTCGCGGCCTGGGACGAACAGAAGCGCTATCTCGCCCACCTCGCGCAAGGCCTGGCGTCGATGGGGTGGCTTGCGCCGGCGCAGAATTCCATCCATGGAGAAACGCATGCGGATTGATCTCAATGCCGACCTGGGCGAAGGGTGCGACAACGATGAAGCGCTGCTCGGACTGGTGAGTTCGGCCAACATCGCCTGCGGCTGGCACGCGGGCGATGCGCGCACCATGCGCCAGTGCGTGCGCTGGGCCATCGACAAGGGCGTGGCGATCGGTGCACATCCGAGCTTTCCGGACCGCGAGAACTTCGGCCGCAGCACGATGAATCTCCCGCCCGAGGAAATCGTGGCCGGCATGCTCTACCAGATCGGCGCGCTGGCGGCGATCGTGAAGGCCGAGGGCGGAACGCTCGCGCATGTGAAGCCGCACGGCGCGCTCTACAACCAGGCGGTGAAGGACCCGGTGCTGGCCGATGCGATCTGCGAGGCGGTGCGGCGTTTCGATCCGAAGCTGCGCTTCTTTGGCCTCGCCGGCAGCGGCATGATCACGGCGGCCGAGCGCGCGGGGCTCACGCCGGTCGAGGAGGTCTTCGCCGACCGCGGCTACCAGCCCGACGGCAGCCTCGTCCCCCGCAGCCAGCCCGGTGCGCTGATCGAGGAGGAAGAGCAGTCGCTCGCCCAGACGCTGTCGCTGGTGCGCGACCACCAGGTGACCGCGATCGACGGCAGCGTGGTGCCGGTCAATGCGCAGACGGTGTGCCTGCACGGCGACGGCGCGCATGCGCTGGCCTTTGCGCGACGCATCCGCGAACGGCTCGCGGCAGAAGGCATCACCGTCGCCGCCACCGCCTGAGCGATCCGGCGCACATCGTGAACATCCTCCTGACTGGTTTCGAGCCGTTCGACAAGGATGCAATCAATCCGTCGTGGGAAGCGGTGCGCGCGCTGGATGGCGCGCGCGTCGAAGACGCCACGGTGCATGCGCGGCGCATCTCGTGCGTGTTCGGCGCGGCCTTGCACGAGCTCGATGCGGCCATCGACGAGCTTCGACCGCAACTCGTCATTGGCGTCGGCCAGGCGGGCGGGCGCAGCGAGATCACGCCAGAGCGCGTCGCCATCAACATCGACGACGGCCGCATCTGCGACAACGCCGGCTGCCAGCCCATCGACGAGCCTGTGGTCGCGGGTGCGCCGGTGGGGTACTTCTCGAGCCTGCCGATCAAGGCGATCGTGCGCGACCTGCGTGCGGCGGGGATTCCGGCGGCGGTGTCCAACTCGGCGGGCACCTTCGTCTGCAACCACCTGTTCTTCGGATTGATGCACCGCATTGCGACCCGGCCGGTGCAGGGGATGCGCGGCGGGTTCATTCACATCCCCTATCTGCCGGAGCAGGCGGCACGGTTGCCGGGAATGCCGAGCATGTCGCTCGACGCGGTGGTCGCCGCGCTGCGGATCGCCGTTGCGACCTCAATGAACCTGCGCGAGGACGTGCGCGAAACGGGCGGCCGGTTGCACTAGGTGCGTCTCGTCACGCGGCTTCGATGACGCGTTGCACCCAAGGGCCGAGCGTCGCGTTGACGAAGGCCGGCTTCTCCATCGTGAGCATGTGGCCGCATTCGGCGACCCAGACGAGTTCCGCGTGCGGCATCAGCGACGCGATCTCGCGGGAGCACTCCGGCGGCGTGAGGCGATCGCCGTCGCCGCAAAGCACGAGCGTCGGGCAGCGCAGATTCGCGAGATGCGGTCTTGCGTCGGGCCGCGCCATCAGCGCGCGGTTCTGGCGGATCAGTTGCGCGGCGCCGGCGTCGAGGACCAGGTCGACATAGCGCCGGACGAGCGCCGCGTCGCGCGCCTGCGCAGGATGAAATGCGAAGGCCGCGTTGAGCTCGATCACGTCGCGCGCCTCGCCGCGCTCGAAGAGTTCGATCGCCGATTCCCGCAGCTCGGCCATGTCGGGTGTCTCGGGCCGCGCATTGGTGCCGAGCAGGGCGAGTCCGACGATGCGATCGGGCGCCTGCCTGGTTGCCTCCATCGCGATCATGCCGCCCATCGATGCGCCGCAGAGAACCAGCGGACCGGGGTGCTCTGCGAGCAGCGCCGTCGCCATGGCCTCGATGCGGTCGTGGCGCATGTGCACGTCGGTGACGCGGACATCGAGTGTTGGGCGCAGGACGGGCAACTGCGCTTCCCAGAGGCGCTCGTCGCAGGCGAGCCCAGGCAGCAGGACAAGACGTGGCATGCGCAGATTCTCCGCGATCGCATGCGGACATCGCGACGTCACCCCGAGCGCGGACAATAGGCGCCAATGCCCACCACCGAACTCATCCTGATCCGCCACGGCGAAACCGACTGGAACCGCGAACTCCGCTTTCAGGGCCACATCGACGTGCCCCTCAACGACATGGGCCACGAGCAGGCCCGACGGCTCGGCCTGCGGCTGGCCGGTGAGTCCGTGCAGTACCTCGTTTGCAGCGATCTCATGCGTGCGCAGCAGACGGCCGCGCCGGCGGCGCAGCAGCTCGAACTGGCGATCGCGACCACGGTCACGCTGCGCGAGCAGAACTTCGGGGTGGTCGAGGGCATGCGAGCCGAGGAGATCCAGACACTGCATCCGCGCGCGTGGGAAGACTGGCTGCAGTTCCGCGAGGACCATGCAATGCCCGAAGGCGAGTCGCCAAGGCAGTTCCACGGGCGGATCATGGATGCGCTCGGCAGCATCGCCACGGCACATTCGGGTCGGAGCGTGCTGGTGGTGACGCACGGCGGCGTGCTCGACATGGTCTGGCGAACCGCCCGTGGGCTGGGCCTGAACGGTCCGCGCCAGAGCGAGATTCCCAACGCGGGTTTCAACCGCATTCGCCTTGCCGACGCTTCCGCGCCGGATCGCATCGAGATCGTCGACTGGGCCGACACGCGGCACTTGGCCGACCTGCCGGCCCAACCGACCTACGACCAGCGGCGTCATCTGAAGAAGAAGTAAGCGCAGCGGCAGCATCCGGTAGCGCTATCAGCGCGCCTAGAATGGCGCGCATGAGCAAAGATGGCGCCGCCCCCGTTCGCCGTAACCGCCGTGGCAGCGGCGCGGTCACTCTGCACGACGTCGCGAAGCTCGCCGGCGTGGCGCCGATCACCGCGTCGCGTGCGCTGAGCTCGCCTTCGCAGGTGTCCGCCGAGGTGCTCAGGAAGGTCACCGACGCCGTCAGCCGTACCGGCTATGTGCGCAACGTGCTCGCGGGCGGGCTGGCATCGACGCGCAGCCGGCTCGTCGCGGCGGTCGTGCCGACGATCGCGGGGCCGGTGTTCCTCCAGACGGTGCAGTCGCTGACCGAGGCGCTCGGCGAGCGTGGCTACCAGCTCATGCTGGGCCAGAGCGGCTATGTGAATTCGCGCGAGGATGCGCTGCTCGAAGCCATCATCGGCCGCCGGCCCGACGGCATCGTGCTCACCGGCATCATGCATTCGCCCGAAGGGCGCAAGCGGCTGCTGGCGGCGGGCATTCCGGTGGTCGAGACCTGGGATCTCACGCCGACTCCGCTGGACATGCTGGTAGGCTTTTCGCACGTCGAAGTGGGGCGCAAGGTCGCCGAATTCCTGCATGCCAAGGGACGCCGGCACCTCGCGGTGGTCGCGGGCGATGACGAACGTGCGCGCAGGCGGCACGGCGCTTTCTGCGACGCCGCGCGCGCGGCCGGCTTGCCCGAGGTGCCGATCAAGCGCGTGCCTGCGCCGACGACGCTGAAGAGCGGCCGTGCGGCGCTGGCCGAGCTGCTCGACGAGCATCCAGGCATCGATGCTGTGTTCTGCAGCTCGGACCTGCTGGCGCTGGGCGTGATGATCGAAGCGCAGTCACGCGGCATCCCGGTGCCCGGCCAGCTCGCGGTCGTCGGCTTTGGCGATCTCGAATTCGCGGCCGATCTGCAGCCCGCGCTGACCACGGTCCGCATCGACGGTGCCGCCATCGGCCGCCAGGCCGCGCAGTTCATCGTCGAGCGCGCGGAAGGGCGCCCGGTCGACCAGCGCGTGGTCGACATCGGCTTCTCGATCGTCGAGCGCGACAGCGCCTGATCCGCGTAAACCCTAGGTTCGAACCCGTTGTCGAATTGCACGGTAGCGCTATCATTCAGATTCCTAAGATAGCGCTACCATCGAAAGAGAGACATCCACCATGACCCTCGGGAAATTGATTGCCGCGTGCTCCATCGCTCTCGCTGCCGCGACCGGCGCCCACGCGCAGGACTGGCCGCAAAAGACGGTAAGCATCATCGTTCCCTTCCCGGCCGGCGGTTCGACCGACATGGTCGCCCGTGCCATCAGTCCCAAGCTCGGCGAAAAGCTGGGCCAGAGCTTCATCGTCGACAACAAGGCCGGCGCGACCGGCACGATCGGCACGACGCAGGTCAAGCGCTCGCCGCCGGACGGCTACACCTTCCTCGTCAGCTCGCTCGGTCCGCTGGTGATCGCGCCGCACCTCATCAAGGGCCTTCAATACGACGCGCTGAAGGACTTCGATGTCATCACCGTCGCGGTGCAGGCGCCCAACGTGCTGGTCGTCCCGGCCAACTCACCGCACAAATCGGTCGCAGACGTCATCGCCAATCTGAAGGCCAATCCCGGCAAGATGACCTTTGCGTCGTCCGGCAACGGATCGAGCGACCACCTGACGGCCGAACTCTTCTGGCAGCAGACAGGAACGCATGGCCTGCACGTGCCGTACAAGGGCGGTGCGCCGGCCATCACCGACCTGCTGGGCGGCCAGGTCGATGCGTCGTTCCAGAACGTCAACGCGGTGGTGCAGTACATCAAGGGCGGCAAGCTCAAGGCGCTCGCGGTCACCGGAGACAAGCGCTCGCCGGTTCTGCCCGATGTGCCGACCATTGCCGAAGCCGGCGTGAAGAACGTCGACGTCTATTCGTGGCAAGCCATCGTCGCGCCCAAGGGCTTGCCCACGGCGGTCCGCGACAAGGCGCACAGCGCGATGGTCGCGGCCCTCAACGATCCGACCGTGAAGAGCCAGTTCACCGCCATCGGTCTCGAAGTCGTCGCCAACACGCCGGCGCAGTTCGCCGCCTTCCAGCAACAGGAATACGCCCGCTGGAAGAAAGTGATCGAGACCGGCAAGATCACGATTGATTGAGACCGCCCCCAGCCTCGCGCACTTCGTGTCGCTCTGCACCCCCTCGAGGGGGCGCACCCGGCGGCCCGGCGGAGCCGGTTCCGCGGGTGCCTGCGAAGGGGCCTGCTGCGCGGCCGCTGATTGACCTTCTTTTCTTGAGAGCCTCGACCATGTCCACTTCAACGCCCAAGATCACCGACCTGCGGGTGATTCCCGTCGCGGGGCGCGACGGCATGCTGCTGAATCTCAGCGGTGCGCACGGCCCGTTCTTCACCCGCAACCTGCTGATCCTCACCGACAGCGCCGGCCGCACCGGCGTGGGCGAAGTGCCCGGTGGCGAGAAGATCCGCCAGACGCTCGAGGATGCGCGCGATCTCGTCGTCGGGCAGACCCTCGGTGCCTACCAGGGCGTGCTGCAGCGCGTGCAGAAGAAGTTCGCCGACCGCGATTCCGGCGGACGCGGCTTGCAGACCTTCGACCTGCGCACCACGATTCATGCAGTCACCGCGATCGAATCCGCGATGCTCGACCTGCTCGGTCAGCACCTCGAAGTGCCGGTGGCTGCGTTGCTTGGCGAAGGCCAGCAGCGCGATGCGGTCGAGATGCTCGGCTATCTGTTCTTCGTCGGCGATCGCGACAAGTCCGATTTGCCGTACGCGCGCGAGCCGGAGGCCGACAACGACTGGTTCCGCCTGCGGCACGAGAAGGCGATGACGCCCGAGGCGATCGTCCGCCTGGCTGAAGCGGCGCGCGAGCGCTACGGCTTCAACGATTTCAAGCTCAAGGGCGGGGTGCTGCGCGGCGACGAGGAAGTCGATGCCATCGTTGCGTTGCACGAGCGCTTCCCCGAGGCGCGCGTCACGCTCGACCCGAACGGAGGCTGGCTGCTGAAGGACGCAATCCGCCTCGGCCATCGCATGCGCGGCGTGGTCGCCTATGCCGAGGATCCCTGCGGCGCGGAGGAGGGCTTTTCCGGACGGGAAGTGATGGCGGAATTCCGCCGCGCCACCGGCCTGCCGACCGCGACCAACATGATCGCCACCGACTGGCGGCAGATGGCGCATGCGCTCTCGCTGCAGTCGGTGGACATCCCGCTGGCCGACCCGCATTTCTGGACCATGGCGGGCTCCGTGCGCGTCGCCCAGACCTGCCGCGACTGGGGGCTCACCTGGGGTTCGCACTCCAACAACCATTTCGACGTGTCGCTCGCGATGTTCACCCACGTCGGCGCCGCCGCGCCGGGCCGCGTGACCGCCATCGACACCCACTGGATCTGGCAGGACGGCCAGCGGCTGACCAAGGAGCCGCTGCGCATCGAGGGCGGCATGGTGCAGGTGCCGAAGAAGCCCGGCCTCGGCATCGAGCTGGACATGGCCGAAGTCGAGAAGGCGCATCAGCTTTACAAGCAGCACGGCCTCGGTTCGCGCGATGATGCGGTTGCGATGCAGTGCCTGATCCCCGGCTGGAAGTTCGATCCCAAGCGACCGGCCTTCGATCGCTGAGCCTGCCGACCGCTCGACGACACGACAAGGAGACGACATGAGAGAAAACCCCCTGCGGACGCTCTGGAAATCGGGAGGCGCCGCGGTCAATGGCTGGCTCGCGATTCCCAACGGCTTTTCGGCCGAGACCATGGCTCACCAGGGCTGGGATTCACTCACCATCGACCTGCAGCACGGCGTCGTCGACTACCAGTCGATGATCCCGATGCTGCAGGCGATCTCCACCACCGAGACCGTGCCCGTGGTGCGCGTGCCGTGGCTAGACCCGGCGGCGCTGATGAAGACGCTGGATGCCGGCGCCTACGGCGTCATCTGCCCGATGATCAACACGGCCGACGAAGCCGCGCGCCTCGTCGCCTACACGCACTACGCGCCGCGCGGCACGCGCAGCTTCGGTCCGATCCGGGCCTTGCTCTATGGCGGCTCCGACTACCCGCAGCATGCGAACGACACCATCGTGACCTTCGCGATGATCGAAACGGCGCAGGCGCTTGAGAACCTCGACGCCATCATGTCGGTCGAAGGGCTCGATGCGGTCTACATCGGCCCTTCGGATCTTTCGCTCGCATTGGGCTGCCGGCCGGTGTTCGACGATGTCGATCCGCCGGTCGCGCAGGCGATCGACCACATCCTCGAGCGCGCGAAGGCGCACGGGCTCGTCGCCGGCATTCACAACGGCACGCCCGATGGCGCGCTCGCACGCATTGCCAAGGGCTTCCAGTTCGTCACCGTGAGTTCGGATGCGCGCCTCATGGCCGCGGGCTCGCAGCAGGTGCTCGCGAAGATGCGCGCCGCACAACCGGCCGCCGGCTCAACTTCTTACTGAAAGGACCATTGATCATGAAGATCGGATTCATCGGACTCGGCATCATGGGCGCGCCGATGGCGCAGAACCTCCTGCAGGCCGGCCACGAAATGTTCGTGCGCACGCGTAGCAAGGTGCCCGAGGCACTCAAGGCCGCGACCGCCTGCGCGAGCAACGCCGACGTGGCGCGCGCGGCGGACATCGTGATCCTGATGCTGCCCGACACGCCGGACGTCGAGCAGGTTCTCTTCGGCGAAGACGGCGTGGCCTCGGGCCTCTCGAAGGGCAAGACGGTGATCGACATGAGCTCGATCTCGCCGATCGACACCAAGCGCTTCGCCAAGAAGATCAACGAACTCGGCTGCGACTACCTCGACGCGCCGGTCTCGGGCGGCGAAGTCGGCGCCAAAGCCGCGAGCCTCACGATCATGGTCGGTGGCGACGAAGCGGTGTTCGAGCGCGCCAGGCCGCTGTTCGAGAAGATGGGCAAGAACATCACGCTGGTCGGTGGCAACGGCGACGGACAGACCACCAAGGTGGCGAACCAGATCATCGTGGCGCTCAACATCGCGGCGGTCGGCGAAGCGCTGCTGTTCGCGAGCAAGGCCGGCGCGGACCCGGCCAAGGTGCGCCAGGCGCTCATGGGCGGCTTCGCGGCCAGCCGCATCCTCGAAGTGCACGGCGAGCGGATGATCAAGCGCACCTTCAATCCGGGCTTTCGTATCGGCCTGCACCAGAAGGATCTGAACCTTGCGCTTGCAGGCGCGAAGGCCATGTCGGTGGCGCTGCCGCAGACCGCGTCGGCCGCGCAGCTCATGCAGTCCTGCGCCGCGCATGGATGGGACCAGCTCGACCACTCGGCGCTGGTCAAGGCGCTCGAGCAGATGGCCGCACACGAAGTCGCGAAGGGCTGAATTCAGGCGGGCAGGCCGAGGCGGGCGTAGACCGCCGATGCCTGCCGCCGCAGTCGCCGCGATTCGGGTTGGCGATTGACTTGCTGCTGCAGGATGCCCTGCGCACCGGCGAGCGAGCTGCCCGTACCTTTGCGGATGAGCGCGTCGAGATAGACCTGCTCGAAGAGATCGCGCTGCGCATGGCTGCCGCCGATCTCGACCAGGCGCGGCAGCGCCTGCCCCAACGCCTCGATCGCGGTCGCGTGCTCCCCGCGCGCATGCGCGAGCAGTCCGCGCGCGGCCGGTACGCACACGCGTTGCCATGCGCTGCGTGTCGAGCGCGGCGCATTCGGCGCGAAGTCTTCGATGCGCTGCAGCAGCGTGTCCGCCTCCGGTCGCCGAGCACGCGCGAGACCGTAGAGGTACTGCAGGTCGAGAAAGGGCAGCACATGGTCATCGAGCCGATGCGCAAGATAGCCGCCCACGTCCTGCCAGCGATCGCCCACGTCGATGCCCGCCAACTCGAACCGCGCCAGCAGCGACACGGCGCCGATCTGGTCCTGCGAGTATTCCTTGACGACGCCCCATACGTGGTTGTCGTAGACCGCCAGCGCGTCCGCGTCACGTCCCAGGTCGATCAGGAAGAGCGCGACGTGCCACCAGTTGTGCGTGACCATGAAGGAGTTGAGTCCGACCCAGGTGTCGCTCACGCCCTGCATGAAATCGAGTCCCTCCGCGAGCCGGCCTTCGGTGAGCATCACGTGGGCGAGCGCGTGATGCGCCCAGGGCTCCTTGCGCTCCATTGCGATCGCGCGGCGTGCACTGGCTTCAGCCTCGCGCATCCGGTGGCACTGCTCATGGCCGAATGCGGCCATCCCGTGCAGATAAGGGATGTCGCCGGCGTGCGGCAACGCCGTCAACGCCAGGCGCAGCATGCCCGGGCAATCGCCGACGTTGAAGCAGTGATACTGCCCGAGCTTCAGCGAAGCGAGGTCGCGCGGATGCTCCTTCGCCTGCTCCTCGTGCAGCGCGATGGCGCGCGTGATGTCGCCTTCGGCCCATGCGGCGATGGCTGCGATATAGCGCCGTTCACGTGAAGTCGCGCGGGCTGAAGCGGCTTGCGCGCGATCGATGAAGGGACGCGCGTTCGCGGCCGCATCGCCCGACTCCGCGAACAGATGCAGCGTCGCGCAATACGCCTGCACGATGGGGCTCGGGTCGCGCGCGGCGGCCAGAACATCCACCGCGCGTGCCTCGCACGAGATGAAGCCTTCGATGAAGGCATTGACCGCGCGCAGGCTCGTCGGGTCATCGAGGCTGAGCGGATTGCCGAGGCTGTCGGAGAGGCGGGGCGCTGAACTCAAGGCGGCTCCTGGCGTGGATCGATCGGGGAAGCAGCCATGTTGCCACGCCCGGCGTTCACACGCCGGCTTGCTGGTGTCGATATTCCTGCGTTCGTCCGCCGTAGCCGTAGGCGGCAGCACGCGCGTCGATCAGGTGCACATACGAGACTTCGTGCAGGTTGCTCCTCAATGCGGCCATCGCTGCGTACACCTCGCGCACGTAGCGCGCCTTCTCCGCCTTGGTGTTGGTCTCGTCAGTGATGCTGATGTCGAGATGGAAGGCGGACCTTCCCTGCTCGGCGAGTGATTGGCCGCCGATGAACCAGGCATCGGACGAGATGTACTGCACGGTGACGGCGATCACCGGCAGCTTCTTGTCGAGCACGGTCTGCGTCAGTTCCGCAACCTTGTCGACCACGCGCCGCGTGAGGGTCGTGTCGGGATTGCCGGACAGATGGATGACGATGTGGGGCATGGTGGCGTCCTTTCTGCGTTGGGTGCAGTGAATTCTGAAAGTTTCCATACCATCTGAAAAGCGGGAAGATATGATGGATATCATCGGAATTTCGGATGGATAGATCCATGCAGGCCTTCGACATCGAACAGCTCCGGACCTTCGTCGAAGTCGTCGAGGCCGGCAGCCTGACCGCCGCCGCCCCGAGGGTCTTCCTGTCGCAGTCGGCCGTGAGCGAACAGATTCGCAAGCTCGAAGAACGGGCCGGGCAGGCGCTGCTCACGCGCAGCAAGGCCGGCGTCGCGCCCACCGGCGCCGGGTTGCGGCTCGCCGGCCACGCACGGCGCATCCTCGCGCTCAGCGACGAAGCCGTTCGCGATCTGCGCGGCGAAATCCTGCACGGCGAACTTCGCCTCGCGGTGACCGACTACTTCCGGCCGCGCGACCTCACGGGGATGCTGAGCCGTCTTGGCGAAAGCTATCCGCAGGTCCGCCTGCGCGTGCACATCCTCAAGAGCGGCGCGATCGAAGCCGGCTATGCGCAGGGTGATTTCGACGTAGGCCTGTCGATGCGCATCATGGGCGGCGCCGCCTCAGGCAATGCGCCCGAGCGCTCGCAGGTGCTGCGGCGCGAAGCGCTGACCTGGATGGGCGCTGCCGGCATGCGGCTCGTGCGCGGCGAGCCGCTGCGGCTGCTCGTGCTGCCCGACACGTGCTCGCTGCACCAGTACACCGTCAAGCTGCTGGATGAGCGCCGCATCCCCTATGAAGTGGCGCATGTGGCGTCGGGCGTCGCGGGACTTCAGTCGGCGCTCGCGGCGGGCCTGGGCGTGGCCTGCCTCAACGAATCGGCGCTGACGGACGGCGTTGCGCCGCTCGCGGCGCCGCACGGTTTGCCAGGGTTGCCGCGTGCGGCCTTTCACTTTCTGCCTGCGCGACGTGGAGAAAGCGACTTCGTCACCCGCGCCCGTGAACTTCTGGCGACGCACTTCGCCTGAGTTGCGTCGTCAGGCCGCCGGCGGTTGCGGCCAGGGCCGCTGCGGTTCGCGAATGAGCTCGAATGCGCGCGAGACCTTGAGTACGCCCAGGTCGTCGAAGCGCTTTCCGGCAATCTGCAAGCCGATCGGCAGGCCATTCCTTGCGTACCCGCAGTTGATCGACGCAGCCGGTTGCTCCGACATGTTGAACGGGACGGTGAAGCCGATGTGCTCCAGCGGCCGCAATGGGTCGTTGGTGGGCGAGGGCGCCTCTGCCGCGGCCGGCATGTTCGGTGCGGTGGGCGAAATCACGTAGTCGTACCTTGAGCACGCGGCGACTGCCGCGAGGCGGGTCGCATGGAACTGGCTGAAGGCGCGGAAGACGTATTCGCCGCCGAAGCCTTCGGCGCTCTCGGCCCAGGCGCGGATGTAGGGCAGGACCCTGCTGCGCTGCTCGGGCCGGAGCGCCTTCATGTCCACCAGCGAGCGCATCCGCCAGAAGTGGTCCATGCCGTCGAGCATGGCTTGCGACATGAAGGGGCGCATCGGCTCGACGATGGCACCGGCGCGCTCGAAGAGCCGCGCCGCGTGCTCGACCGCCTGCTGGATCTCGGGATCGACTGCGAGGCCGCAGCCGGCATCCAGCAGCAGGCCGATACGCAGGCCGCGCAGATCGTCCACGGTGGTGTCGAAAGCGTCCCAGTCGATCTCCTGGGCAGGCAGGCTCATGCTGTCGCGCGCGTCGGGCTGTGCGAGCGTCTGCATCATCAGCGCGGCGTCGGCCACGGCGCGCGTCATCGGCCCGGCGGCGCGGCCCATGTAGGGCGGGTCGATCGGAATTCGACCCAGGCTGGGCTTGAGCGTGAAGATGCCGCACCAACCGGCCGGCAGACGCAGCGAGCCGCCGATGTCGGTGCCGATGTGCAGTGGACCGTAGCCCGCCGCGGCCGCCGCACCGGCGCCCGCGCTGGAACCACCGGGCGTTCTCGACAGATCCCACGGATTGCGCGCCAGCGTGTGAAAGCTCGACAGGCCGGAAGACAGCATGCCGTAGTCCGGCATCGTCGTCTTGCTGAAGATCACCGCGCCGGCTTCCTTCAGTCGCGCGGCGGGCGGCGCATCGGCGCTGGCCGGCAGGAGCGTGACTGCGGCGGTGCCTGCGGGCATCGGATCGCCGCGCGTTGCGATGTTTTCCTTGATGGTGGTGGGCACGCCGTCCAGCGGGCCGCGGGGCTCGTTGCGCCGCCAGCGCGCCTCGGATGCGCGCGCCTGTTCGAGCGCGGGCCCGGGCCGCAGCAGCCACGTCGCCTGCAGGTGCGGCTCCCAGCGCTCGACATGATCGAGCACCGCCTGCGTCACCTCGACTGGCGACAGGTCTCCCTTGCGGTACGCGGCAACGAGTTCCCGTGCGCTCAGCTCATTCAGTGGTCCACTCACCACGACAGCGTCGACAGGTCGTTGACGAAGATCGGCATGTCCTTCCACAGGCCCTTCACGCCCTTCTTGGCGACGGTGGGCCACTGCGGCTGGAACAGGAAGACGTTGGCCGCGTCGTTGGCCAGGATGCGCTGGGCGTCGCCAAGCAGCTTGTTGCGCTCGGCCGCGTTGCCAGTCGCCTTGATCTTGTCATACACCGCGCTGAAGTCCTTCGACTGGTATTGCCAGTAGTAGTCCGCCTTCGCGTAGTTGCCGAGATCGAAGGGCTCCACGTGCGAGACGATGCTGAGGTCGTAGTCCTTGTTGCCGTAGGTGCCGCTGAGCCACTGCGCCCATTCGACGTTCTGGATCTTGACGTTGATGCCGATCTTGGCCAACTGCGCGGCGATCACCTCGCCGCCCTGGCGGGCGTATGGCGGCGGCGGCAGCGTCATCGTGAGTTCGAGAGGCGTCTTCACGCCGGCTTCGGCCAGCAACTGATTGGCCTTCTCGATGTTGAACGGGTTGACACCTGTGGTGTCGACATAGCCCGGCGCGCCCGGCACGTAGTGGCTGCCGATCGGCACGCCGAAGCCGTCGACGGCGCCTTCGATCACCGCCTTGCGGTCGATCGCCGCGGAGATGGCGCGGCGCACGCGCACGTCATCGAGCGGCTTGCGCTTGTTGTTGATCGACAGGATGGTCTTCGCACGCGATCCGCTCAGGATCACCTGGAACTGGGGGTTGGCCTTGAACTGCGCCACGACGCGGGTGGCAATGCGAGGAAATGCGTCGACGTCTCCGGCGAGCAGCGAGGCCGCTTGGGCGGCCGGGTCGGAGATGAATCGGAATGTCACCTTGTTGAGCTTGATCGAGCCCGGGTTGCGGAAGCCGTCCCACTTGCTCACGACCAGCGAGCTGCCCTTGCTCCAGCTGTCGAGCTTGTAGGGACCGGTGCCGACGGGCTTCGTGGCGTTGGTGTCCACACTCTTGGGTTCGACGATGACCGCCGTCGCCTGGCCCAGCAGGAAGGGAAAGTCGGGGTCGATCTCCTTGTTGATGATCACGACCGTGTAGTCGTCGACCACCTGGGTGCTCATGTTCGCGAAGGTGCGCTTGTCCTTGTTGGTGCTCTTCTCGCCGCCGGCGCGGTCGAAGGAGAACTTCACTGTCTGCGCGTTGAAGGGTTCACCGTTCTGAAACTTCACGCCGCGGCGTAGCTTGAAGGTGTACGTGCGCAGGTCCGGCGAGACCTCCCAGCTCTCGGCCAGCAACGGGGTGACGCTGCCGTCGGAATTGATCTTCGTGAGCGTTTCGAGAATGTTGTACTGAACGATCTCGGCGATCGCCGAGGCTGCGTTGGCCGTCGGGTCGAGTCCCGGCGGTTCGAGTGTCATCGCCAGCACCATCGAGTCCTTGCGGCCTTGCGCCAACGCCATCTGCGGCAGCGAGAGCGGCACGGTGGCGAGTGCGGCGGTGGTCAGGAGGGTGCGGCGTTTCAACATGGTTTCGGGGCTCCAGGGAAAGGCTGTGATGTGAAGAAACAAACGTTACATCATGGCGGGCCCGCACGGGCTCGGCAAGTATTTGCTCATGACGCAGCGACGGGTTCCGCACGCGGCACCGCGGCCAGCAGGGCCTGCGTGTAGGGATGTTCCGCATGCGCGAAAAGGTGCTGCGGCTCGCCGCGTTCGACGACGAGACCGCGGTGCAGCACGCAGACTTCGTCGCATAGGTGGTTGACCACCGCGAGATCGTGGCTGATGAGGAGGTAGCTGATGCCGTACTGCTGCTGCAGGTCCTGCATCAGGTTGAGCACCTGCGCCTGCACCGAGACGTCGAGCGCGCTCACCGGTTCGTCGGCCACGATGAGCTTCGGCCGGGTGATCAACGCCCGCGCGATCGCGATGCGCTGCCGCTGCCCGCCGGAGAACTCGTGCGGGTACTTGTGCAGGTCGGCGAGGCGCAGGCCGACGGCTGCGAGCGATTCGCCGGCAAGCTCGCGCTGCTGTGCGCGCGTGGTTTCTCCGAGCGCTTCCAGCGGTTCGGCCACGATGCGCGCGACCGTCTGGCGCGGGTCGAGCGAACCGTACGGGTCCTGGAACACCATCTGGAAGTTGCGACGGGCCTTGCGCAGCGCGTCCTTGGGCAAGGCATGCAGGTCTTCGCCGAGCAGCTTGATGGTGCCGGACGTCGGCTGGTCGAGTGCCATCACCAGCCGCGCGATGGTCGATTTGCCGGAGCCCGATTCGCCGACGATGCCGAGGCTGCGGCCCGGTCGGACGCTGAAGCTCACGCCATTGAGCGCCTTGACCATCGGCGGTGTGCCGAAGAGGCGCTCGCGCGGCAGCGTGTAGTGGCGGACGAGGTCCGTGACTTCGAGCAAGGGGGTGTCGGCCAGAGTGTTCGTCATGCGGCGATGCGCTCCTCGGCGGCGATTTCTTCGAGCCGGATGCACCGCACCAGGTGCTCGTGCGGCAGTCGCTCCTCGGGGGGGCGCGTCGCGTGGCAGGCATCGACCGTGTATCGGCAACGGCCCGCGAAGGGGCAGCCCTTCGGCAGGTCGACCAGCTCGGGCACGCTGCCTTTGATCGTGGCGAGCCTCGCGCCGCGCGGCGTGCCGAGTTCGGGCCGCGCCGCGAACAGGCCGCGTGTGTAGGGATGAGCGCGCTCGGCGAAGACGGACGAGGTGGGTCCGCTTTCGACCACGCTGCCGCCGTACATCACCAGCATCTTCGACACGTTCTGCGCGATCACGCCGAGGTCGTGCGAGATCAGGATCAGGGCCATGCCGCGCTCCGCGACGAGGCCGCGGATCAGGTCGAGGATCTGCTTCTGGATGGTGACGTCGAGCGCCGTCGTGGGCTCGTCGGCGATGAGCAGGTCCGGTCCGCAGGCCAGCGCCATCGCGATACCGATGCGCTGGCGCTGGCCGCCGGAGAACTGGTGCGGATAGGCATCGAGGCGCGACGAAGGGTCGGGAATGCCGACACGGTCGAGCAGCGCGAGCACTTCCTTGCGTGCATCGGCGGCGGAGAGGCCGCGATGCAGCCGCAGCGGCTCGCCGACCTGCCGCGCGATGGTGTGGACCGGGTTCAGCGCCGTCATCGGCTCCTGGAAGATCATGCCGATGCGGTCGCCGCGGATCTTGCACATCGCGCGCTCCGAAAGGCCGACCAGCTCGGTGCCGTCGAAACGGATGCTCCCGCTGACCTTCGCGGTCGAGGGAAGAAGGCCCATCAGCGACTGCACCGTGATCGACTTGCCGCAGCCCGATTCGCCGACGAGGCCGAGGGTTTCGCCGCGCTCCAGCGTGAAGTCGATGCCGCGCACCGCTTCGGCGGGGCCGCGCTGCGTCTGCAACTGGACGTGGAGATCTTTGACTTCGAGGAGAGGCATGTCGGGCTCAGCGGGCACGGGCAAGTCGTGGGTCCAGAAGGTCGCGCAGACCGTCGCCGAGAAGGTTCAGGCCCAGCACGGCGAGCGCGATGGCCACGCCCGGGAAGACCGCGAGCAGCGGCGCCTGGAACATCATGGTCTGCGCTTCGCTCAGCATGCGGCCCCACGAAGGCTGCGGGGGCTGCGTGCCGAGGCCGAGATAGGAGAGGGCGGCTTCGGCGAGGATTGCGATCGCGAAGCGGATGGTGATCTGCACGATCAGCACCGCCGAGATGTTGGGCAGCACATGCTGCATGGTGATCGCGAACGACCCCTTGCCGCAGGCGCGCGCCGCCGCGATGTATTCACGCGACCAGATCGAGTTGGCCGAGGCCCGCGTGATGCGCGCAAAGGTCGGGATGTTGTAGATGCCGATTGCGATGATCGCGTTGACGATGCCCGCGCCGAAGACCGCGGTCATCATGATGGCCGACAGGATCGCGGGGAAGGCCATGGAGAAGTCGGCGAAGCGCATGATCGCTTCCTCGACCCAGCCGCGGCGGGCCGCCGCCAGCAGGCCGAGCGCGGTGCCGACTGTCAGGCCGATACCGACCGCGATGATGCCGACAAGAATCGATGCGCGCGCGCCGACGAGCAGCAGCGAAGCCACATCGCGCCCGAAGGTGTCCGTGCCCAGCCAGTGCGCCGCGCTGGGCTTCTGCAACTTGCTGGCGAGGTCCATCTCGTAGGGCGACCACGGCGTCCACACCAGCGACACCGCGGCGGCCAGTACGAGCAGCAGCGTGAGCACGCCGCCAATGACGAAGCTGCGGTGGTGCATCGCGCGGCGCCAGAAGCCGGGAATCTGGAGGGCGGCGGCGCTCGGAACTGCCGCAGGAACTGCACTCATATGTCGTGGGCCTTGATGCGGGGGTCGATCACGGCATAGAGCACGTCGACCACGAAATTGACGATGACCACCATCGCCGCCAGCAGCATCACGCAGTTGCGCACCACGATCAGGTCGCGGTTGCTGATGGCCTGGAAGATGAGGCGGCCGAGCCCCGGCAGGTAGAAGACGTTTTCGACCACGATCGTGCCGGCGAGCAGTTCGGAGAACTGCATGCCCATCACCGTAATGACCGGGATCAGCGCATTGCGCAGCACGTGGCGCCAGAGCACCGCCCGTTGCGAGACGCCCTTGGCTCGTGCGGTGCGCACGAAGTCCTCGCGCATCACTTCGAGTACCGCTGAGCGTGTGATGCGGGCGAGGATCGCGGCCTGCACCACGGCGAGCGACAGCGCGGGGAGCAGCAGGGATTTGAGGCCGGCAAGGATGCCTTCGTCCCAGCCCTCGAAGCCGCCCGCGGAAAACCACTGGAGCTGCACCGAGAAGACCAGGATCAGCAGGATCGCGAACCAGAAATTCGGGATCGCGATGCCGACCTGCGTGAGGCCCATCAGGCCCACGTCGCCCAGCTTGTTGTGGCGCGCCGCCGCCGTCACGCCGACGAGGAGCGCCAGCGCGGTGGTGAAGGTCATGGCCAGGAGCGCCAGCGGAATGGTCAACGCGAGGCGTTCGAGGATGAGGTCGATGACCGGCGAGCTGTAGGCGTAGCTGTCGCCGAGATTCCCCGTCAGCAGGCCGCCGATCCAGTGCCAGTAGCGAGTCCAGGCCGGCTGGTCGAGCCCGAGCTTGGTCGCGAGTGCCGCCACCGCATCGGGTGCCGCATCCGGACCCATCAGGATCTGGGCCGCGTTGCCCGGAAGGATCTCGAGCACGAGGAAAACGATGATGGAGGCGCCGATCAATGTCGCGATCAGCGTCACGAAGCGCTTGAACAGGAACAAACTCATAAGGCGGGGCGCAGCATAACCGCAGTTACGCAACGACCGTGCCCGTGCTTGCCTGGGGCGGCGCGTTTTCGCCGGCTGTGGGGGCATCCGGCGGTGCCGGGCGGGAGACGCCCGTCGGGCCGATAATCACGCGATGGCTCTCATGATCACCGACGAATGCATCAACTGCGATGTCTGCGAGCCGGAGTGCCCCAACGACGCGATCTACATGGGCGAGGAGATCTACGAGATCGACCCGCACAAGTGCACCGAGTGCGTCGGCCACTTCGACGAGCCGCAGTGCGTGCAGATCTGCCCGGTTGCGTGCATTCCGGTCAATCCTGCGCACGTCGAGTCGCGTGAAACCCTGTGGCAGAAGTTCCAGCGGCTCACGGTCGCCAAGGAAGCAGCGGGCGGGCCGGGTTCCGCCGGCGCTGCCTCGATGTCCTGAATCCGGCTAGTCGCCGGATTTCTTCTTCTTCGCCTTCTTCGATTTTTTCGTGGACTCGGCGTCCTGCCCGGTCTGCATGCTCGTGTAGAGCACTTCCTTCTTGCCCTTGCGGAGTTTTTCGGGTGAGTCCTTGCTGGCGCTGGTCTTCCGCTCGCCGCCATCTTGTACCGGGCTGTTGTCGATGAGGATCGGCCGGTTGCGAGCGCCTGTCGCTTCGAGTCGCCGGCGATCGCCTTCCATGCGGTTGGCCGCTGCGTGCGCGCCGCGAATGGTGTCGTCGGCCGCGCGCTTCTGGCTGGCGTCGCGAGCATCATCGACCTCGACCAGCCTGCCGTTCTTGCAGGGTTGGTCGGTATAGGCGTTGCCGCAGCGCCAGGTGCCACCGCCCTCGGCGGCGACGGCGCTCCAGGGGATGCACGTCGCCATGAGCAGCGCGGCGCATCGCGCAGTGATCGTTGTTGTGTGTGACGGCTTCATTCTTGTAACTCCCTTCCTTCTCTCTTCTTCCGCTAGCCCGCGGCGGGTTCGCCTCCGCCGTCGGGCTCGCGCCTCGGCGGTTTGGGGCGGGGCGGCTTGCTCGTGTGGATGAGCAAGGTCGCCTTGTCCATCTCGCCGGCCACCAGGGCCGGAAATGCATGGAGCGTGCGGACGATCGCGTCGTCGATCGCCTCCCTCTGTTCCTTGAGCGGCTTCTTCAAGACCCAGTTGACCACTTCGGACTTCACGCCCGGATGGCCGATCCCGAGGCGCAGGCGCCAGTAATCACCGGTACCGAGCTGGGCGTGAATGTCGCGCAGACCGTTGTGGCCGGCGTGGCTTCCGCCCAGCTTCAGCTTGGCCTGACCCGGCACCACGTCGAGTTCGTCGTGGACCACCAGGATTTCCTTCGGCTCGATCTTGAAGAAACGGGCCAGCGCAGCGACCGATTTGCCCGAGACGTTCATGAAGGTCTGCGGCTCGAGCAGCCAGAGCGGCTTGCCGTTCACCTGCGTGCGGGCCACGAGGCCGTGGTACGAGCGCTCGGGCGTGAGCGTGACCTTCAGATCGCGCGCGAGTGCGTCGATCCACCAGAAGCCGGCGTTGTGGCGCGTGGCTTCGTATTCCGGGCCGGGGTTCCCGAGGCCGACGAACAACTTGATCATGCGTGGATTATCTGGGTTGGGTGATTCCCAAAACAAAATGGCCCGCACGGGGCGGGCCATCGAAAGCGCGGAGGATGCGCGAATTACTTCTTCTTGGCGGGGGCCTTGGCGTCTGCCTTGGCTGCAGCCGGAGCGCCTTCTGCAGGCGCGCCTTCGGCAGGCGCTTCTTCCGCGACCAGCGGCGACACGGCGGACACCACGACCGGGTTGCCCTTGCCGTGGGCCACGAACTTCAGGCCCTTCGGCAGCTTGATGTCCTTGACCGTGACCGTCGCGTTCTTGGTCAGACCCGACAGGTCGACTTCGATGAACTCCGGCAGGTCGGCCGGCAGGCAGCTGACTTCGAGTTCGGTCATCACGTGGTTCACGAGGTTGTGATCGAGCTTGACGGCCGTGGACTCTTCTTCACCCTTGAAGTGCAGCGGCACCTTGACGGTCATGCGGGTGCGGGCATCGACGCGCTGGAAGTCGACGTGCTGCACGAGCGGACGGAAGGGGTGGTACTGCACGTCACGCAGCAGCACCTTGGCGACCTGGCCGCCGAGTTCCATCTCGAGGATCGACGAGTGGAAGGCTTCCTTCTTGAGGGCGTGCCACAGCGCGTTGTGATCGAGTTCGATCAGTTGCGGCTGGCCTTCACCACCGTAGACGATGCCGGGCGTCTTGCCCGAGATGCGCAGACGGCGGCTCGCACCCGTACCCTGCTTGGCGCGCTCAAAAGCGACGAATTTCATAACTAGCTCCTGTGGAAGTCGACCGCGACCAGTGCGACTCCGGTTTAAAAAAGGCTTCCCGAAGGAAGCCCGGCTTTTTGCTCGGATCAGGATCTCAGAAGAGGTTTTCCTGGTCGGAGAACAAACTCATGACCGACTCGCCCTTGGCGATGCGCTGGATCGTCTCGGCGATCAGCGGCGCCACGGAGAGCTGGCGAATCTTGGTGCAGCCGGTTGCGCCGGCGGAGAGCGGGATCGTGTTGGTCACGACGACTTCGTCGAGCGCGGTGCCCTGCGCGATGCGCTCGATGGCCGGGCCCGAGAAGATCGGGTGCGTGCAATAGGCGTAGACCTTCTTGGCGCCGCGTTCCTTCAGCACTTCGGCGGCTTTGACCAGGGTGCCGGCGGTATCGATCATGTCGTCCATGATCACGCAGTTGCGGCCGTCGATCTCGCCGATCACGTGCATGACTTCGCTCACGTTGGCACGCGGACGGCGCTTGTCGATGATCGC
This sequence comes from Variovorax sp. YR216, assembly GCF_900107745.1. Classification (GTDB taxonomy): domain Bacteria; phylum Pseudomonadota; class Gammaproteobacteria; order Burkholderiales; family Burkholderiaceae_C; genus Variovorax. The sequence continues at coordinate 593,634 of NZ_FNRO01000003.1, forward strand.
GAGGTCGCAATTGAGTTGCTTGGCCAGCGCGCGGGCGCGAACCACGCCGCCGACGTCGGGCGACACGACGATCAGGTCTTCGTAGTTCTTCTGGCGAAGGTCGCCCAGAAGCACCGGCGACGCGTAGATGTTGTCGACCGGAATGTCGAAGAAGCCCTGGATCTGGTCGGCGTGCAGGTCCATGGTCAGCACGCGCGCCACGCCCACGGTCTCGAGCAGGTTGGCGACCACCTTGGCCGAGATCGGCACCCGGCTCGAGCGCGGACGGCGGTCCTGGCGGGCATAGCCGAAATAGGGGATCACGGCACTGATGCGCTCGGCCGAAGCGCGCTTGAGCGCGTCGACCATGATGAGCAGTTCCATCAGGTTTTCGTTGGTGGGTGCGCAGGTCGACTGGACCACGAAGACATCGCGCGCCCGGACGTTCTGGTTGATCTCGACGGTGACTTCGCCATCAGAGAAGCGGCCGACACGCGCGGCGCCCAGCGAAGTACCGAGGTGCTGAGAAATTTCAGCGGCAAGCCCTGGATTGGCATTGCCGGTGAAAACCATGAAATCAGGGTTATGTGCCTGCATGAGCGTCCCGGCGAAGTGCATCCGGCAATGCGAAATGGCTCTTGTAGGAGCCGCCAACAATCTTGTGAATGAAGATTTGGCAGGGGAGAAAGGATTCGAACCTTTGCATGCTGGAATCAAAATCCAGTGCCTTAACCAGCTTGGCGACTCCCCTACACAGGTCAATGGCCAATGCCATTCACCGATATATGTCGCATCAGACCGCAGAGCGCTCTGATTTCTAGACCGCCCACCCCACCAGAGGATGAACTGCCAGATTGCTGCACTTGCGAACCTGCCAGCCCGGAGGGGGCTCGGCCAATTCTGCATCATGCCGCATCGCCGCGAACACTGAACTTCCCGAGCCAGTCATGCGTGCATCCAACCCTTGATGACCGAGCCAATCGATGGCTTCGGTGACCGCGGGGCAGAGCCTCTGCGCTACCGGCTGCAAGTCGTTATGACCGAAGTCAAAGCGAAAACTGTTTGCTTCCGCTTCACTGTATGCAGCAAAGCCAGAGAGTATAGCAGCAGGAGTTGCGCGTTGCAGGTCCGGCGCAGAAAAAATATCTCGGGTGTCGATGCCTCGGTCAGGCTTGACGACAGCGAAGCGACCGGGCGGAAGCGAAACCGGCGTGATCTCCTCGCCGATCCCCTCGACCCACGCGTTGTGTCCACGGAGGAAAAAAGGCACGTCCGCGCCCAGGCCCAGGCCGATCTGCTCGAGCTTCGCAAGCGGCAGATGCAGGTCCCAGAGGCGATTCAGCGCGAGCAGGCAGGTCGCCGCATCGGACGACCCGCCTCCCATTCCGGCCTGCGCCGGGACGCGCTTGGCAATGCCGATGTGCACGCCCCACGTCGTCCGGGTGAACCCCTGCAGGGCTCGGGCAGCGCGGACGACGAGATCGTCGGCGGGCAGCGGTGTGGTCAGGTCCTCGCGCGTGACCTGGCCATCGTTCCGGTGCTCGAAATGAAGCGTATCGCTCCAGTCGATGAGCATGAACACCGACTGCAGCAGGTGGTAGCCGTCCGCACGCCGGCCGGTGATGTGCAGGAAGAGGTTGAGCTTGGCCGGCGCCGGCACGTCGTAGATGGCCTTCATGCGCGTTCGAAGACGATGCGCAGGTCGGCGCGCGGCTCGGGTGATTCGCGCGTTGCCTGAAGCTTGCCGGCACCGACCTGGGACAGATCCGGCCGCCAGCCGGGTACCTGCTCGTCGCGGCCAGCGAGCCATCCGAAGAGCGCGGCGACCGGAATTGCGGCGCCCGTCGCTGCTTCGATCAGCGCGTCGACCGAGTCGTATCGCCGCGTTTCCTTGCCGTTCATCAGCAGAGCCTCGCCTGGGGCCCAGTGAAGCTGCGCCAGCGTGTTGCCGATCGGGCTCGTGAGCGTGAGATTGCCGGCCCACGGGGCGCCTCGCAGTTCGAACAGTGCCGCGAAGGTCTGGACGGGCTGGCTGTCGATCCGCAGCGAGAGGCGTCCGCTCCATGCCTCGCTCTGTACCAGTCCGGATTGCTTCGGTGCGCCGGGGGTCGCGCAGCCCGCGACCGCGAGCGCCCCGGCGCAAGCGGCCAGCAGCATGGCGCGCCGGTTCAAAGCTTCACGCGCAGGCGCTTGAGCGTTTCCTGCAACGTCTCGTTGTCGGCATCGGCGAGGTTGGCTTCCTTCCAGATACTGAGGGCCCGGTCGCGCTGGCCCGTGGTCCACAGGACTTCGCCGAGATGCGCGCCGATCTCGGGATCGGGGCGGCGCTTGTAGGCGTCTTCGAGGATGCGCATGGCCTCGCTCGTGTTGCCGAGGCGGAATTCGACCCAGCCGAGGCTGTCGGCGATGAATGGATCCTCGGGCGCAAGCTGGACAGCCTTCTGGATCAATGTCCTCGCCTCTTCGAGGCGCACCTTGCGATCCGCGAGCGAGTAGCCGAGCGCGTTGTAGGCGTTCTGGTTGTCGGGCTTGAGCTCGATCAGCCGGCGCAGCAGCCGCTCCATGTCGTCGAGGCGGTTCAGCTTCTCGGCGACCATCGCCTGGTCATAGATGAGATCAGTGTCGGTGGGCGAAGAGGCGCTCGCCTGGCCCAGCATGTCGTAGGCGGCCTGGTACTGCTTCGCGTCGCGCAGCAACTGCACTTCGGCAAGGAACTTCTCCCGCTTCTCTTCGGGAGTGCGCTCCGGCAGGCTGCGGACGAGTTCCCGAGCCTGCGGCAGCTTGCCCTGCCGAGCGAGCAGCGATGCACGACGGACTTGCGCGCCGAGCAGGTCGTCCGAATTGTCGATGCGCGCCAGCCAGTTGTCGGCAGATGCGAAGTCCTTGCGCCGTTCGGACAACTGCGCCATCAGCAGATAGGCCTGGGTCAAGCCTCTGTCCTTCGCGTCCTGGTCGCGTTGCGTTTCGGCCAGCGACATGTATTTGCGCAGGGAGGCCTCGGCCGCTGCGTCCTGCCGCGCCTGCGCCTGCAGGCTGCCGAGCAGCAGCCAAGGCTCCGGAAGCTCGGGTTTGGCGGCGGTGAGTTTCGTGAGCTCCGCGGTCGCATCGGCGTAGCGTCGGCCTTCGACCAGCACGCGCGCATAGGCGATGCGCATCTCAGGTTGTGCTTTCGCGCCCTCGAGATAGCGCTTGACGATCGGCTCGGCCTGCGGCTGCGAGGGGTCCATGAGTTCGAGCGCCAGCAACGCCGGGCCTTCCGAAGACGGGTTCATCTCCTGGCCCTTGATCGCCGCCTCGAGTGCGCCGGCGGTGTCGCCGGCTGCCAGCTTGAGTCGGCCCACGGTTGCCCATGCTGCCCCACCGGTGGCGGGGTTCTTGAGCTCGTCGGTGAGCGCCTGTTCGACCACCGAGGCGGCAAGCTTCTTGTCGGTTGCGCGGCTGTAGTTGCGTGCGATCACCGCCATCAGGAAGGGGCGCTCGATCTGCGGAGTGGCCGCGATCTCTGCCCGAAGCGGCTCGACCGTCTCGCCGATGCGATTCAGTGCGATCAGGATCTGGAGCTCGAATCGCCGCGCGTCGCGCGATTCCGGAATGGATTCCTTCCAGGCCCGGGCCGCCACGAGCGCTGCGTCCCCGGAGCGCGATTGCAGCGCGATCTCGACCGCGCGCTGGAACAGCTTGTCATCGCGCGAACGCCGTGCCGCATCGAGGATCAGGCCGTAGCCGCCACCCGGGTCGCCGCCGCGAGCGTTGAGTTCGCCCATCAGCACTTCGTAGAAGAGATCCGCAGTCATCGCGGAAGGCTGTACATCCGGCTTGTCGGGCGCAGGCGCAGTTGCCGCCGGCGTGACCGCAGGTTCGGCGGGCTCGATGATCGGTGCGGGGCTGGTGGGAGCGGCAGGTGCCGGTGGGTCTGTCTGGGCCTGCGCGGCAAGGGCGACAAGTGCCGTGAATGCGGCCGCCGCGAGGCGGGATCGACGGAGCGAAAGATTCATCGAACCATAATAATCCACGCTTCTTAAACGAGAGCCACAGCGCCGGATGCGGCGTGATTTGCGTCAGGCTTTCCCGTCATGCCCGAACTACCCGAAGTCGAAGTCACCCGCCGCGGTTTCGCGGACCGCATCGCCGGCGCCCGTATCGAGGCCGTCCGCGTCGGCAAGCCGTTGCGGTGGGCCCTGTCCGTCGAGCCGGGGTTGCTCGTCGGACGCACGGTCAGCGGCGTGCGCCGGCGCGGCAAATATCTGCTGGTGGACCTCGACGTGGGCCTTTTGCTGCTGCATCTGGGCATGTCCGGCAGCCTTCGCTTCGATGCCTCGCTGCCGGCCGCCGGCGCGCATGACCACTTCGACCTGGTGACCAGCCAAGGCACGCTTCGGCTCAATGATCCGCGGCGCTTCGGCGCCGTGGTCTATGTGGAGGACGAAGCGTCGCCACTCGCCGGCAAGCTCCTGGGGGGGCTGGGCATGGAGCCGCTTGGCGACACCTTCGACTTCGAGGCCTTCCACACGGGCTTGCGCCGCCGGCGTGCGCCCGTGAAACAGGTGCTGCTTGCCGGCGACGTGGTGGTGGGCGTCGGCAACATCTATGCGTCCGAAGCGCTTTTCCTGGCGGGCATCCGGCCCACCCTTGCGGCTTCGCGCATCAGCAGGCCCCGGGCGCTCCGTCTGCATGCGGCCATCCGTGAAATCCTCGCGCGTGCCGTTGACCGTGGCGGCAGCACGCTGCGCGACTTTTCGAATGTCGACGGCCAGAGCGGCTACTTCCAACTCGAAGCGACGGTCTACGGCCGTGCAGGCGAGCCATGCAGGGTTTGCGCAACGCCGATCCGCCAGTTGCGGCAGGGGCAACGCTCCACGTATTTCTGCCCGAAGTGTCAAAATTCATGAGACCATTCGTCGGGAGTGGCTTCTATAGGGCCTATGGGGGGCCGGCCCGGTGCTACCATCTTTTGTAAATTGTTTTTACATTTACGCCGTTGACCGCTTCCTTCACTCAGCAGTTCGACCAACACGGCACCTGGCGGCGAAATTTCGCGCACCGCCTGAAGTGGCTGGCGCGCTGGCTGAATGAGAACGAGCTGCTGAACCAGAGCGTCGCTGAACGGCTGCACGACGTCGAATCGCAATTGCGCACCAGCAAGGTCATGGTCGCGTTCGTCGCCGAGTTTTCGCGCGGCAAATCGGAACTCATCAACGCGATCTTCTTTGCGGGTTACGGGCGCCGCATCATGCCGGCGAGCGCTGGGCGCACGACGATGTGTCCAACCGAGTTGGGATACGACCCGGCTCAGCCGCCGAGCCTGCGCCTGCTGCCGATCGAGACGCGGCTCGAGCCGTACTCGCTGGTTCACTGGCGTGATGAGCCGGCGCGCTGGACTCACGTCGACATCGACGTCGATAACGCCGAACTGCTCTCGCAGGCGATGAGCAAGGTCGCGGAGGTGCGCTGGGTCCCGGTGGACGAGGCCAAGGCGCTGGGCTTCTGGAGCGACGACAGCCCCGACGACAACCCCGTACCGGATTCCGACGGCCGCGTCGAGATTCCGCGCTGGCGGCATGCGGTGCTGAACATGCCGCATCCGTTGCTGGAGCAGGGCCTGGTGATTCTCGACACGCCGGGCCTCAACGCGATCGGCGCGGAGCCGGAGCTCACCGTCAGCCTGATTCCGCAAGCGCATGCCGTGGTCTTCATCCTCGGTGCCGACACGGGCGTCACGCGATCCGATCTCGCGATCTGGCGCGAGCACCTGGTCACCGAGGGGGACGCCACCGAAACGCGCATCGTGGTCTTGAACAAGATCGACACGATGTGGGACATCCTGAGTACGCCCGCCCAGGTCGACGCGCAAATCCAGCGGCAGCGCAAGGGCGCCGCCGATGTGCTCGGTGTGCCGCTGACGCAGGTGCTTCCCGTCTCCGCTCAAAAGGGCCTGCAAGCCAAGATCCGCCGTGACGTGCCGCTGTTGCAGGCGAGCCGCCTCCCCGCGCTCGAAGTCATTCTGGGCGAGGGGCTGCTCGGCAAGCGCGAAACGATGTTGCGGCTGGCCGTCGATGCCAGCATCGCCGCCCTCCGGACCGAGGCCTCCCGCATCCTGAACGTGCGTCAGCGCGACCTGTCGGAGCAGGCGCTGGAGTTGCAGGGGCTGCGGGGCAAGAACAGCTCCGTCATCCGGCACATGCGCACGCGCATCGAGCAGGAGCAGTCGGAATTCGAAGGCAGCAACACCCGCATCCTCGCCTTGCGTTCGGTGCAGGGCAAGCTGCTGCGCGAGGTCTATGCAGTGCTCGGCAGCACGGCGCTCAAGGCGGACATGGGCCGTCTGGCGACCGCGCTGAAGCGGCGCGGCATCAAGTTCAATGTGCGCAAGGTCTACGGCGAGACCTTCGATGCGCTGCGCAACAATCTGCGCGAGGTCCAGGCGACCACGGCCGAGATCCAGTCGATGCTGCACGCGACGTTCCGGCAGCTCAATGCCGAGCACGGTTTCACGCTGCAGGCACCGCCCGAGCCGGACCTGACCGACTTCGAGCAGCAGCTCTCGCAGATCGAGCAGAGCCATGTGCACTACCTCGGCGTGAGCAACATGCTGAAGCTCGCGCAGCCTGATTTCTGCGACAAGCTGGTTCGCGCGCTCGCGAGCCGCCTGCGCGTGGTCAACGAGGCGGCCATGACCGAGGTCGAGCGCTGGAGCAAGGGTGCAGGCGCGCAGCTCGATGCCCAGCTCAAGGAGCGGCGCCGTACGTTCACCAAGCGGATCGAGGCCGTCGAGCGCATCCAGGGTGCGGCGGGCAATCTCGATGAGCGACTGGCCGAACTCGCAGCGCAGGAGCGCGATCTCGCCGACCTGCACCATCGGCTGGAAGAGCTCACCGCCGTGCTCTTGAACCACGAGGCGCCGAACTCCTCTTCCTATCGCAGCGAACTCAGTGCCGCCTGAAGACGTGCAGTCGGCCACGCAGCGCATCGTGCCGAGGTTTGCCGACAGCGTCGTCGCATGGCAGCGCAGCCATGGGCGCAGCGAGTTGCCGTGGCAGAACACGCAGGATCCTTATCGCGTCTGGCTGTCCGAGGTGATGCTCCAGCAGACCCAGGTGTCGACGGTGCTGGGTTACTTCGCGCGATTCCTCGATCGCTTTCCGACAGTGCAGTCGCTCGCCGCGGGGACGGAAGACGAGGTTTTCGGGCTCTGGAGCGGCCTCGGCTACTACAGCCGCGCGCGCAACATGCATCGATGCGCGCAAGAGGTGGTGTCGCGCTTCGGCGGTGAATTCCCGCGGACGGCGGCCGAACTGCAGACGCTGCCCGGCATCGGTCGCTCGACTGCGGCGGCGGTCGCAGCCTTCTGCTTCGGCGAGCGCGTGGCGATTCTCGATGGCAATGTGAAGCGGGTGCTCTCGCGCGTACTCGGCTTTGGCGGCGATCTCGCGTCCGCGGCGCAGGAGCGTGCCCTGTGGAACGAGGCGACCGAACTCCTGCCGCCGGCCTCCGCACCACGGTCGATCGGTCGCTACACCCAGGGGTTGATGGACCTGGGCGCCACGGTCTGTCTGCCGCGCAAGCCGAGTTGCATCATCTGTCCGGTCGCCGATATGTGCGTGGCCCGGGAAGAGGGTGGGCCCGAGAAGTACCCCGTCAAGACCCGCAAGCTGCGCCGGACCGCGCAGTCACTCTGGATGTTGAACGCCCGTGATTCCCAGGGGCGCGTATGGCTCGAAAAGCGGCCGGCGCGCGGCATCTGGGCAGGGCTGTATTGCCTGCCCGTCTTCGAAAGCCGGTCCGCGTTACTCGACGAACTGGCACCCGCGGATCGCCAGTCCGCGCGCGACGAAGCGGGATTCGTGCATGTGCTGACGCACAAGGATCTTCACCTGCACCCGATTTCGGTCGTGTGCCGCGAGTCGCATGCCGGCACCTTGGAGGGGGGCTGGTTCGACGACCGCGAGTGGCCGGCCCTCGGGATGCCGGCCCCTGTGCGCAAGCTGCTGGCCAGCGGCGGCTGATTTCGCCCTTGAGCGGGATCAGGCCCCGTCGAGTTCGCGGTGTCGCTTGAGTGCGCCCCACTTCGCGCCGAACGCGCGCGCCAACTGCTCCACGAGAAAGACCGAGCGATGCTGGCCACCGGTGCAGCCGATCGCGACGGTGACATAGCTTCGGTGATCCTTTGCGAGCGCGTCCAGCCAGCGCGCGAGGAACTGCTCGATGTCGGCGTACATGCGCGCGACATCGTCATGTTCGCGGAGCCAGTCGATCACAGGCTGATCGCGGCCGGTCAACGCCCGAAGCGTGGACACGTAGTGCGGATTCGGCAGCATGCGGACATCGAAGACAAAGTCCGCGTCCAGCGGCACCCCGCGCTTGAAGGCGAAGGATTCGAACACCAGCGTGAGCGTGCTCTCCGGTGCCGAGACCAGCGCCTTGATGTAGCTCTGCAACTGGGCAGGCCGGATGATGCTGGTGTCGATCACGTCGGCACCGTCACGCAGGTCCGCGAGCAGCTCGCGTTCGAGTTCGATGGCCTGTGTCAGCGCGCGCTGCTGGTCCGGCACGTCGGTGCGGGCCTCTTGGCGCGACAGCGGATGTCGCCGCCGGGTCTCGGAAAATCGGCGCAGCAGCGCGTCCGTGGTCGAATCGAGGAACAGCGATCGCAGCGACACCCCTTCGCGGCGCAGGCCGTCCAGCTGCTGCGGGACGAGCGGCAGCGACACCCCGCTTCGTACATCCATCGCGATGGCCACTCGCGCGGTCTGCTGTTGCCGCTGCAACGCGACAAAGGGTGCAAGCAGCTCGGGCGGCAGGTTGTCGACGCAGTAGTAGCCCGCGTCTTCGAGGGCATGAAGCGCCACGGACTTGCCGGAACCGGACATTCCGGTGATCAGGACGAGGTCGAGGCTCACGAGGAGGCCTCCGCGGTCTTCGCGCCCAGCATCTCGCGCGCATGCGCGAGCGAGGTCTGCGAGACGCGCTCGCCACCGAGCATGCGGGCGATTTCCTGCGTGCGGCCTTCGGCGTCCAGCACCGCGACGCTGCTTTCGGTGCGAGTCCCCTCTTGGCCCTTGGCGCTTGTCTGCCGCTTGGCCACCACGAGGTGGTGATCCGCGCACGCAGCCACCTGGGGCAGGTGCGTGACCGCGAGCACCTGCCGGTCGCGGCCGAGCTGCTTCATGAGCCGGCCCACGGTTTCGGCCACAGCGCCGCCGACGCCGGCATCGACCTCGTCGAAGATGAGCGTCTGCGCGGCGCCGAGCTCGCTGGTCGTCACTGCAATCGCGAGCGCGATCCGCGACAACTCGCCACCGGATGCAACCTTGCCGATCGATCGCGGCGTGCTCCCGGCGTGTCCGCTGACGAGGAATGCGATGTCTTCGAGGCCGGAGCGAGCAGGCTGCGCGAGCGGCTGAAGCGCGACTTCGAAGCGTCCGCCCTTCATGCCGAGTTCCTGCATGGCTTGCGTCACCGCCTGCGCAAGCTTGGGCGCGGCCTGCTTGCGGGCCTTGCCGAGCGCCTTCGCTTCCTTCATGTAGGCCTGCTGTGCGGCCTGCTCCGCACGCTCCAGTGCGTTGAGGTCGCTCTGGGCGTCCAGCGCCTGCAATTCGGCTTGCCAGCCTGCGAGCAGGGCGGGGAGCTCGGCGGGTTGGCGCCGGTAGCGCCGCGCGAGCGACATCCACAGGCCCATCCGCTCGTCGAGTTCGGCGAGCTTTTCGGGATCGGTGTCGGCCTGCCTCAGATAGCCGTGCAACGAATGCGCCGCATCGGCCGCCTGCGCCACGCTCGACGCCAGGACCTCGCCGAGCGCCTTGAACTCCGGCTCGATGTGTTCGCAGTTCTGCAGTAGCGTGACCGCTCGGCTCAGCGCTGCCAGCGCGCCGTTGTCGTCGTCCTCGAGCGCGCTGGACGCGCCTTCCGCCGCGTCTATCAGGGCCTGGGCGTTCGAGATTCTCGAGTGGGCGGCCGAGAGCTCTTCCCACTCGTCGGCGCCTGGCGCGAGTTTCATGACTTCGGAGACTTGCCACTGGAGCCGCTCGCGCTCGCGCTGCAGGGTGTCTTGCGCGGAGCGTGCACCCTCGAGAGCCGAGATGGCGCGACGCCACTCCTGCCAGGCGCCGTCGAGCACGTCGTTGCTGACGCCGGCGTAGGCATCGAGCAGACCGCGCACGGCATCCGGTCGTGTGAGACTTTGCCAAGCATGCTGGCCGTGGATGTCCAGAAGGCGATCGCCGAGCTCCCGCAACTGCGCGGCTGTGGCCGGGCTGCCGTTGATCCAGCCGCGGCTGCGTCCCTGGAGATCGACAGTCCGCCGCAACAGCAGTCCGTCGCCGGGCTCGAAGCCGCCTTCGTCGAGCCAGCCGGCAAGCTCCGGATCGGCATCGAATTCGGCGCTCACGTCGAGCCGCTCGGCGCCCTCGCGGATGGATCCGGCATCGGCCCGGTTGCCGAGCGCCAGTTGCAGCGCATCGATGAGGATGGATTTGCCGGCGCCGGTTTCGCCGGTCAGGACGGTGAAGCCGGTGGACAGGTCGAGTTCCAATGCGCGCACGATCACGAAATCGCGCATGGCGATGCGGCGCAATGCCATCTCAGGAACCTCCTTCGTTCCAATGCAGTTTCTTGCGCAGGGTGTCGAAATAGCTCCAGCCGCGCGGATGGAGGAAGCGGACGCGGTAGTCCGAGCGGCGGACCACGACGCGATCGCCGATGGCCAGCGAGGCGAGGGATTGCATGTCGAAATTGGCGCTGGCGTCGCGCCCGCCGACGAGTTCGATCGAGACTTCCTCGGCGTCCGGCAACACGATCGGACGGTTGGAAAGCGTGTGCGGCGCGATCGGCACCAGCACCCACCCTGGAAGCGCCGGATGCAGCAGCGGCCCGCCTGCTGAAAGCGAGTAGGCCGTGGAGCCTGTCGATGAAGCGATGATCATCCCGTCGGCACGCTGGTTGGCGACGAAATGGCGGCCCACTGTCACGCGCAGTTCCACCATGCCGGAGGTGCCGCCGCGATTGACCACCACGTCGTTCATCGCCAGCGCATCGAAGACCGACACGCCGTTGCGCATCACCTGCGCGTGCATGAGATTGCGGTGGTCTTCCTCGTACTCGCCTGCGAGCATCGGAACCAGCGTGGCCTGGTAGTCGTCCAGCGCGATGTCCGTGATGAAGCCGAGCCGGCCGCGGTTGATGCCGATCAGCGGAACACCATAGGGTGCCAGTTGCCGCCCGATGCCGAGCATCGTGCCGTCGCCGCCGACGACCAGACCCAGATCGCATTCCTCGCCGATCTCTTCGACCGTGAGTGCCTTGTATCGCCCGACGGGGACGCCGTCGGCCTGCGACTCCTCGACGAACACGGTGCAACCCTGGGCTTCGAGGAAAGCGGCAATGTCTTCCATGACGACATCGAGCGCACCGCCCTGCGCCCGCCCACCCGAAGCCTGGTATTTGCCAATGAGTGCGACGTGACGAAAGCGAGAGCTCATGAACAAATTACAACATTAAAATTGCCCGATGCTGGACGACCGCGCCAAGTTGCTGCTAAAGACACTCGTCGAGCGCTATATCGCCGAAGGCCAGCCCGTCGGATCGCGCACGCTGTCCCGGGCTTCCGGGCTGGATCTTTCGCCGGCGACGATCCGGAACGTGATGTCCGACCTGGAGGTTCTGGGCCTGATCGCGAGTCCCCATACGTCTGCGGGTCGCGTTCCCACCGCCCGAGGCTACCGCCTCTTCGTTGACACCATGTTGACTGCGCAGCGCGAGCAATTTGCCGCGCCCAGTCTTGCACCCGACCAGCCACAGAAGGTCATTGCCAACGCGGCGAACCTGCTGTCCAACCTGTCGCAGTTCGTGGGCGTGGTCATGGCGCCCCGGCGCGCTTCGGTCTTCCGGCAGATCGAGTTCCTTCGACTTTCGGAGCGCCGGTTGCTCGTCATCATCGTCTCACCCGATGGGGACGTTCAGAACCGGGTGATCTTTCCGGAGTCCGACTACTCGCAGTCGCAACTGGTCGAGGCCTCCAACTACATCAATGCGAACTATGCGGGCCTGTCCATCGAGCAGGTGCGCGATCGGCTTCAGTCCGAAATGGAGCAGCTGCGCGGCGAGATCGCGGCGCTGATGCAGGCGGCCGTCAAGGTAAGTTCCGAAGTCCTCACCGAGGCGCAGGAAGAAGTGGTCATCGCGGGCGAGCGCAATCTTCTCTCGGTGAGCGACTTCTCCAGCGACATGGGTCACTTGCGCAGGGCTTTCGATCTCTTCGAACAGAAGGCGCAACTGATGCGCCTTCTCGATGTCTCCAGCCAGGCCGAAGGCGTGCGCATCTTCATTGGCGGCGAAAGCCAGATCGTTCCTTTCGATGATCTCTCCATCGTGAGCGCGAACTATGAAGTCGATGGCCAAGTGGTTGGAACGCTCGGCGTCATCGGGCCGACGCGCATGCCCTACGACCGCATGATCCAGATCGTGGACATCACCTCGAAGCTCGTCACGAACGCGCTGAGTCATCGCAAGTGAGTTGCGTGCGGCCCTTGGCCACTAGAATCCGGAGCGCGTGGGCCGTTAGCTCAGTTGGTTAGAGCAGCGGACTCATAATCCGTTGGTCGCTGGTTCAAGCCCAGCACGGCCTACCACTGAATCTGGAATGCAGGCGACGTTGTTTGCTTGAGAGATTCAACAAAATTCAAGGCTTCGGCAAATGGCTCCAATTTGGATGCTATACTTGCAAGCTGTGCGGCTGTAGCTCAGTTGGATAGAGTACTTGGCTACGAACCAAGGGGTCGTGGGTTCGAATCCTGCCAGCCGCACCACTTCACAAAGGGTTGGTCCATCACGGACCAACCCTTTTTCTTTTGATGCGTCCAAGTCGCATCCTGCGCGCCATCCGCGCGCGGTGCAGTCCTGGATTCAGAGTCGCGTCACGATGCCAAAACTGATGATGCCGAGGAATCCCAGGATGCCGACCACCATGAGGCCCGGTCCCCAGCGCTGTTGTCGCGCGGCAAATCCGACGGTCATCACGGCGGCAAAGGCGACCGCAATCGCGGAAGTGGCTTCCAGTGTGAGTTCGGGCATGCGCGGATGCTAATGCAGCTGCCCGCGCGGCATGCGACGGTGCTACGTTGCAGACGACAGGACCCAAGAACGAAAAAGCCCGCCGGAGCGGGCTAAGGACCTTGGAGTCCAGAGGAGAGAGTCCATTGTGAACCACTTCGCGGCACAGTGAAAGGAACTACGTCACATGCTGCAACATCGCGCGGCAGTTGACACTATCGCTTTCAGGGCTGTGGATGCGCCCCCGCCTGTTCCAAGGCAATAATCGTCACGGCGGCAAAGCCAGGGCCGCCCGGAACGTTACCGTTTCCAACCCATCCGGCCAGGGTCGGACGCATCCATCATCTGGCGCTCATATTTGGGGACGACCACGATGAGTTCATTGCACATGTTCTTGCCCGCTTCGGAGCCCGCGCGCAGCGAGGCATTGGCCAAGCTTCAGCGCAGTCACCACCTGCCGCGTCATCTCGTCAAGGGCATCGCGCGAGGTGAGCAGGGCCGGCGCGCGGTTCTCGAGGCCGGTGTCCCTCAAAGTCAGCAGTCGATTCCCGATCCGGATTTGACAGCGCCTGACCAGCAATCGGGCTGAACCGGCCGGCCGAGATCGACCTGGATCGAAGGTCGGATCCTCGAATCGTTTCTTTGCCGTGTGATACAACCACCGCCCGACCTTGCGGGTCGGCAGTTGTAGAAATGAGCAAGGCTTTCACGAAGGAAAACGAAGCCGACGACGATGATGGCGACGGCGGTGGATTGCCGCCCCTGCCCGCCGGCGGCAAGAACTACATCACGCCCATCGGGTATGCGCGGCTGCGGTCGGAGCTGCTGGAGCTGATGGACGTCGAGCGCCCCAAGGTCGTCGAGGCTGTGCATTGGGCCGCCAAGAACGGGGATCGCTCCGAGAATGGCGACTATCTCTACGGCAAGAAGCGACTGCGCGAAATCGATCGGCGGATCCGTTTCCTCACCAAGCGCCTCGAGATCGCCGAGGTCACCGATCCTTCCGTGCATCACGGCAGCGATCAGGTATTTTTCGGCTCGACGGTCCGCTACGCCGACGAGAGCGGCGATGAGCGCGAGGTCACGATTCTCGGGATCGATGAAGCCAACAGCGCGCACGCGCAGGTGAGCTGGATCTCCCCGATCGCGCGGGCGCTGCTCAAGGCGCGAGAGGGCGATGTCGTCAAGCTCGCCACACCGGGTGGCGTGCACGACATCGAGGTGCTGACCGTCAGCTATCCAGTGCCTTCGTCCGAGCCCAACTGACGGGCAGAGATTCTCAGGGGACCGGAATCATCCGTGCGGCGGCGAGCACGGAGGAGGTGCGGCGCACGGCCCGCAGCACGGCTTCGAGATGCGTGCGATCGCGCACTGCGATCACGAAGCGAAGGTCCGTCGAATCCTGCGGCGTCTCGTCGGCCATTTCGACGTGGGTGATGTCGGCTTCGGCATCGGCGAGCGCGGCAGCGACACGTGCGAGCACGCCCTTGTCGTTTCGCACGGTGATCACGACACCTGCCTCGAACGTTCGAACCGGATCGTCGGCCCACTCGACCGCGAAGAACCGCTCGCTGTCCTTGTAGCGAAGCCGTTGTCCGACGCCGCATTCCTCTGTGTGAACCACGAGTCCTTCGCCGTGGCCCAGATAGCCGACGATGGGATCGCCGGGGATCGGTCGGCAGCAGAGCGCGAAGCGCACGGACGAATTCTCGCTGCCGTCCAGCGTCACCGCGCCTTGCGACACGCCATCGCTGGCCGCAAACCGCTCGCGGCTCAACATGAGCGCGTCGGGCTTCGCGCCCCGTTCGGCGAGCAGCGCCATCAGCCGCTTTGCCACGATGCTGGCGATGCGTTTGCCGAGGCCGATGTCCGTGAGTAGTTCGGATCGCGTGCGGTTGCCGGTGAAGCGCAGCAGCTTTTCCCAGACTTGCTGGTGGTCGGCGTCGTCTTCGGGCAGCTTGCCCAGTCCTTCGGCACGCAGGGCCTGCGCGAGGAGCTTCTCGCCAAGCCCTTCGGACTCCGCATGGGCGAGCGTCTTCAGGTAGTGGCGAATCTTCGATCGCGCCCGCCCTGTGCGGACGAATCCCAGCCACGCTGGATTCGGCGTGGAAACCGGCGCCGTGATGATCTCGACCACGTCGCCATTCTTGAGCTCGGTGCGCAGAGGAACCTGATCGCCGTTGATGCGTGCAGCAGATGTGTGATCGCCGATGTTGCTGTGGATCGCATACGCGAAATCGACCACGGTCGCACCGCGAGGGAGCGCCATGATCTGGCTTTTCGGTGTGAACACGTAGACGGCATCGGGAAAGAGGTCGACCTTGACGTGGTCCCAGAACTCGGCTGCATCGCGTGTCTCATCCTGGATGTCGAGCAGCGACTGGAGCCATTTCGCGCCGAGACGGTCGCTGGTCGCCACCGTCGCCGGATCGGCTGCCTTGTACAACCAGTGCGCAGCCACTCCCGATTCGGCCACCACGTGCATGGCTTCGGTGCGAAGCTGGAATTCGATGTTGACGCCCGCCGGGCCGACCAGCGTCGTGTGCAGCGACTGGTAGCCGTTGAGCTTGGCGATCGCGATGTGGTCCTTGAACTTGCCGGGCAGCGGCTTGTACATCTGGTGCAGGATGCCTAGCCCGGTGTAGCACGAGATCACGGTCGGTACGATCAGGCGGAAGCCGTAGATGTCGGTGACCTGCGCAAAGCTCAGGTGCTTCTCGACCATCTTGCGGTAGATGGAGTAGAGCGTCTTTTCGCGGCCCGCGATGCGTACGCTCATCTCCGAGGCGGCGAAGGCGTTCTCGACTTCCTGCTGGACCTTCTGGATGAGGTCGCGTCGCCGTCCGCGTGCCTTGGCCACGGCCTTGGCGAGCACTGCATAGCGCCAGGGCCTGAGGTGCCGGAAGGAAAGATCCTGCAATTCGCGGTAGGTCTGGTTCAGGCCCAGCCGGTGCGCGATGGGGGCGTAGATTTCGAGGGTCTCGCGCGAGATGCGTGCCCATTTTTCTCGCGGCGCATCGTCGAGCGTGCGCATGTTGTGCGTCCGGTCGGCGAGCTTGACGAGGATCACGCGCACGTCGCGCGCCATCGCCAGAAGCATCTTGCGGAACGACTCCGCCTGATTCTCCTCGCGGGTGTTGAAGCGAAGCTTGTCGAGCTTGGTGAGGCCATCGACCAGTTCTGCTACCGGGGCGCCGAATCGCTCGATCAGTTCGGACTTCGTGACGCCGCAGTCTTCGATCGCATCGTGCAGCAATGCAGCCATCAAGGCCTGAGCGTCGAGCTTCCATTCCGCGCACTGAGCGGCCACGGCAATCGGATGGGTGATGTATGGCTCGCCGCTGTTGCGCAACTGACCCAGGTGGGCTTCGTCTGCGAAACGGTAGGCGCGCCGCACCAGTTCGATATCTTCCGTGCCCAGGTAGTCGAGGCGATCGGTCAATGCGGCAAAGCTGGCGGCGGCCGCGTTCAATGCCGCAGGGCTGGGCTGCGGGCTTCTACGTGCTTCTGACTGAGGCTTGACAACCGCGCTCATGAGCACCACTTTAGCGTGGCTGCGCCTAAGACGCATTCAGGCATAAAAAAAGCACCGCATGCGGTGCTTCCTTGTTGCACGGCTACGTCAATTAGCCGGGAACCTTCTTGAGCATTTCCAGACCGATCTTGCCCTCTGCAATTTCGCGAAGTGCGGTAACGCCGGGCTTGTTCTTGCTCTCGATCTTGGGAGCATGGCCCTGGCTCAGCATGCGCGCGCGATAGGTGGCGGCGAGCACGAGCTGGAAGCGGTTCGGGATCTGTTGCAGGCAATCTTCGACGGTGATGCGGGCCATGATGATCTTTCGACTGTGTGCGGAACGTTGGGCGGATCAGGGGATGTTCAGTGCGGCAAACGTGCCAGCACGTGCGCGGCGCTGTGCTGAGTAGCGAAGCCGCTGAGCGTGGACGATCGCTTTCAGGTCGAAAAGTGCGCGCTCAAATACCTCGTTGATTATAACGAAATCGAAGGCCGAGGCCTGTGCCATCTCTTCGGCGGCATTCCGCAGGCGAAGTTCGATGACCTCCGGGCTGTCTTCCCCGCGGCGCTCGAGCCGGGAACGCAGCTCTTCCCAACTCGGCGGCAGGATGAAGATCATGACGGCGTTGGCAAAGGCCTTGCGGATCTGCAGCGCGCCCTGGAAGTCGATTTCGAGGACGACGTCCGCGCCTTGGGCAATGCGCTCCTCGATCGCCTTTTTCGATGTGCCGTAGCGCCGTCCGTGGACGTGCGCCCACTCCACGAATCCGTCGGTAGCCACCATGACATCGAATTCGGGCTCGGACACGAAGAAATATTCGCGCCCATGCTTTTCCTGGCCGCGCGGCGCCCGGGTGGTATGGGAGACCGAGGGCTGGACGGCGGAGTCGAGTTCCATCAACGCCTTGACCAGGCTCGATTTGCCTGCGCCGCTGGGCGCTGCGACCACGAAGATGTTGCCGGGGTAATCCATGGATTCCGTTTTCTATTCGATGTTCTGGACCTGCTCGCGCATCTGCTCGATGAGGACCTTCATGTCCACGCCGATGCGGGTCAGCTCGAGCGTGGCGGATTTCGAGCCGAGCGTGTTGGCCTCGCGGTGGAGCTCCTGGATCAGGAAGTCGAGGCGCTTGCCGATCTCGCCGCCCTTCTTCACGAGCCGTTCGATCTCGTCGAGATGAGAGTTCAGCCGGGTCAGCTCCTCCGCGACATCGATCCGGATCGCGAATGCGGTGGCTTCGGTCAGGGCGCGGTCCTGGGCGGCCTCGGGTGCCGTGCCGCCACTCAGGCCCATCGCTTCCTGCCAGCGCTCGAGGAATCGCGTGCGCTGCTGCTCCACGAGCTGCGGCACCAGCGGCAGCGCTTGGGTTGCAAGCGCACGCAGTTGCGCGAGATGGTCCTGCAGCATGCGGGCAAGGCGTGTACCTTCGCGTTCGCGTGCAGAGAGCAGGTCCTTGAGCGCCTTTTCGGTGACCTCGGTCAGGTCCGCTGCCCAGTCGCCCTTGGCGACGCTGTCGCCGGCGGCGAGCCGCAGCACATCGGCCACGCTGAGGTCGCGCGCATCCGGCAACCAGGCCTGGATGTGGTCCTGAACGGCGTTGAGGCGCTGAAGCAGCTTCGTGGACGGGTCGCCGATACCGGACGCTGCCCCGCTTTCGATCGCGGCGCGCAGCTCGACCTTGCCGCGTTTCAGCTTCGCCGTGAGCATTTCGCGCAAGGCGGGTTCGTGCTGCCGCAGCTCTTCGGGCAGCTTGAAGGTCAGGTCGAGAAATCGGCTGTTGACCGAGCGTATTTCGACACCGAGCCGAGGGGCTGGATGAGCCCGTGTATCGGCTTCGGAGTGGCTGCCGGCGGGGCTGTTCTGCCCGCTGGCGTAGCCGGTCATGCTGTAAACTGGCATCGCGCCTCGCTGTGATCTGTTGTTGCACCGTGGCGTCGGCACAGCGTTCGCTTGCCGCACCTTCGCCTTCGGGCGAAACTCCCGGATTATGTCAAAGGTCAAACCTTCGCCTCTGCTGCCAGACACGATGATCGGCGGCTACCGAATCGTGCGCCGGCTTTCCGCCGGTGGCTTCGGGGTCGTCTACCTGGCCGTCGACCAGAGCGGGCAGCAGGTCGCCATCAAGGAATATCTGCCTTCCTCCCTGGCAACACGGGGAACGGGGGAATTGGCGCCGCAGGTTCCACCCGAGAAGTTGTCGCTCTATCGGCTCGGGCTCAAGAGCTTTTTCGAGGAAGGCCGGTCGCTGGCGCAGATCTCGCACGCCTCGGTGGTGAGCGTTCTCAATTTCTTCCGCGAGAACGAAACCGTCTACATGGTCATGAACTACCTGGAGGGCGCGACCCTGCAGGACTTCGTCGTCACCGCGCGCGACCTGAAGAAGCAGAAAGTATTCCGCGAATCGACGATTCGCTCGCTCTTCGATGAGATTCTTCGGGGTCTTCGCATCGTCCACCAGCACAAGATGCTGCACCTGGACATCAAGCCGGCCAACATCTTCGTGACCGACGACGACCGGGCGGTGATGATCGATTTCGGCGCGGCGCGCGAGGTGCTGTCGAAGGAAGGCAACTTCATCCGTCCGATGTACACCCCCGGCTTCGCGGCGCCCGAGATGTACCGGCGCGATTCTTCGATGGGGCCGTGGACCGACATCTACGCGATCGGCGCCTGCATCTACGCCTGCATGCAGGGCTATCCCCCGAACGACGCGCCGCAGCGCATCGAAAAGGACCGCCTCGGGCTTTCGCTCTCCCGGCTGCGCGGCATCTATTCGGACAATCTGATCGAGGTCGTCGAATGGTGCATGTCGCTCGATCCGCTTTCGCGCCCGCAGTCGGTGTTCGCGCTGCAGAAGGAGCTGAGCCGCGAAGGCGAGCGCCGCTATACCAAACTCACGGTGGGCGAGAAGGTCCGCCTCTCCATCGACAACATGCGTTCCCCTGAAAAGAAGGGGCTGCCGAAGGCGGCGGCTCCCACCACACGTCCGGCATGACCCCCCAAGCTCATCACTTCGTGTATTCGCTGCCCCCCCGGGGGGGGCTCAGTGCCTTTCGGGCGGCCGGGCAGGTACTGTGAAGTTCTCCGTCTTCCAGGTCAGTCGCAAGGGCGGTCGTCTCAAGAACGAAGACCGCATGGGCTATTGCTACACGCGCGAATCGGGCCTGTTCGTGCTGGCCGATGGCATGGGCGGTCACCCCGAGGGCGAAGTCGCGGCCCAACTCGCGCTGCAGACCATCGCGGCGCTCTACCAGCGCGAGGCCCGGCCGGTCGTCAAGGACGTCAAGGCGTTCCTCACGTCTTCCGTGATGGCCGCGCATCAGCAGATCATGCGGTATGCGGGCAACAAGGGCATGCTCGACACGCCCCGCACCACCGTGGTCGCGGCGGTCATTCAAGACAACACGGCGACCTGGATCCATTGCGGCGACTCCCGGCTCTACGTGGTTCGCGACGGCGCCTTGCTGATGCGCACCCGCGACCATTCGCATGCCGAGCGCCCCCGCGTCGGTGGCGGGCCGGAGCCGGTCAACCGCAACCTCCTGCTCACCTGCCTGGGTTCGCCGACACCGCCGCTCTTCGACGTCTCGGCGCCGCTGCAACTGCAGCGCGGCGACCGCATCATGCTGTGCTCCGACGGTGTCTGGGGCGTGCTCGACGACAGCGTGATCGTCCATGTGCTCTCGTCCGGCAAGCCGGTGTCGGATGCCGCTCCCGACCTCGCCGAAATGGCGCTGCGCAACGGTGGCACCCACAGCGACAACGTGACCCTGATCGCACTCGAATGGGAAACGCCTGACGCGCCGGGGCAGAAGCGCGGCGTTTCCACCGACAGCATCAGCGACGGCGTGTTCGCGTCCACCATCCAGGCCGGCATGCCTTCGGACAGCGAGCTCGACGATCTCGACGAGGACGCCATCGAGCGGTCGATCGCCGAAATCAACGAAGCGATCAAGCGATCCGCCGCGCGCAAGGGCTAGGTCTTCTTTTCCTTTTTCCGTTCATCACCATGACTGATTTCGTACGAAGCGGCGCCCGTGCCGCAGACCAGTTGCGCCCGGTTCGCATCACCCGCGGCTTCACCATCCATGCCGAAGGTTCGGTGCTGATCGAGTTCGGCCAGACGCGCGTGCTGTGCACTGCCTCGGTCGAAGAGAAAGTACCGCCGCACAAGCGCGGCAGTGGCGAAGGCTGGGTGACCGCCGAATATGGGATGCTCCCGCGTGCCACGCACACCCGCAGCGACCGCGAAGCTGCACGCGGCAAGCAGAGCGGGCGAACGCAGGAGATCCAGCGTCTCATCGGCCGCTCGATGCGCGCGGTCTTCGACCTGGCCGCGCTCGGCGAGCGCACCATCCACCTCGACTGCGACGTGCTCCAGGCCGATGGCGGCACTCGTACCGCGGCGATCACCGGGGCCTTCGTGGCTGCGCAGGACGCGGTCAACAAGCTGCTCGCCGAGGGCAGGGTCGCCACCTCGCCCATCCGCGGCCATGTGGCGGCCATCTCGGTCGGGCTCGTGCAGGGCACGCCGCTGCTGGATCTCGAATACATCGAGGACTCGGCCTGCGACACCGACATGAACGTGGTGATGACGGGCGCCGGACATTTCGTGGAAGTGCAGGGCACCGCCGAAGGAGCCGCCTTCTCCCGCGAGGAAATGAACCAACTGCTTGCGCTGGCCGAAAAGGGCATCACCGAATTGATCGGGCTGCAGAGCCAGGCGCTTGCGGGTTGAAGTTCGGCCAACACGGAAACCGCGATGAAACTGGTCCTCGCATCCAACAACGCCGGCAAGCTCGCTGAACTGCAGGCCTTGTTCGTGCCGCTCGACGTGACGCTCGTTCGTCAGTCGGAGCTCGGTGTCGGCGAGGCCGAGGAGCCCTTCCGCACCTTCGTCGAGAACGCGCTGGCCAAGGCGCGCCATGCGTCCGCGCACACCGGCCTGCCCGCCATCGCGGACGACGCCGGCCTCTGCGTGGAAGCCTTCGGGGGCCTGCCCGGCGTGGACACCGCGTTCTATGCGACGAAATTCGGCTACGAGAAGGGCGACGAGAACAACGTTCGCGCGCTGCTCGAACAGCTGGCCAACCAGTCCGACCGCCGCGCCGCGCTCGTCAGCACGCTGGTCGCGCTGCGCAGCGCGGACGATCCCGAGCCGCTGATCGCGGTGGGACGGGTGGCGGGCCTGATTGCGAAGGAGCCGGTGGGCGACAACGGTTTCGGCTTCGATCCGGTGATGTTCCTGCCGCAATTCGGCAAGACCTTCGCCCAGCTCCCCCCCGATGTGAAGAACGCGAACAGCCATCGCGGACAGGCAGCCCGCGCGATGCTGGCGCTGATGCGCGAGCGCTGGTCGTGAGCGAGATCATCCCGATCGCAGCCAGCGGCGACAGCGCGCCCGACGGCGCTGCCGGCGCGAACGATGCGCTGCACCAGATGCGTCCGGGCCCGCTCCAGCTGTCGGCGCTGCCGCCGCTTTCGCTGTACGTCCATCTTCCGTGGTGCCTTCGCAAGTGCCCGTACTGCGACTTCAACTCCCACGAGTGGCGCGACGATACGGGCGAGTTGCCCGAGCAGCGCTATCTGGATGCGCTGGTGGCCGACCTCGACGCGGCGCTGCCGCTGGTCTGGGGCCGTACGGTCCACACCATCTTCATTGGCGGCGGCACGCCGAGCCTGTTCTCGCCCGCCGCCATCGACCGCCTCATCGGCGATCTGCGCGCGCGACTCAGGCTCGCGCCCGATTGCGAGATCACGCTCGAAGCCAACCCGGGCACCTTCGAACGCGACCGCTTCCGCGCCTACCGTGCGGCGGGCGTGACCCGGCTGTCGGTGGGTGTGCAATCCTTCAACGATGCGCATCTGAAGGCGCTCGGGCGCGTTCACGATCGCGCCCAGGCCATCGCGGCGGTGGAAGAGGCCGCGGCTACCTTCGACACCTTCAACCTCGACCTGATGTATGCGCTGCCGGGCCAGACGCTGGAGCGGCTCGACGCCGACCTTTCGCAGGCGCTCGCGCTGGCGCCGCCGCACCTGTCGGTCTATCACCTGACGATTGAGCCGAACACCTACTTCGCCAAGTACCCGCCGGAGGTGCCCGAAGACGATGCTGCCTATGCGATGCTCGACCGGCTCACCGAGCGCACCGCCGCGGCCGGGCTCGAGCGCTACGAGATCTCCGCCTACGCGCGCAGCGGCCACCAGTGCGCGCACAATTTGAACTACTGGCAGTTCGGCGATTACCTTGGTATCGGTGCAGGTGCGCACAGCAAGCTCAGCTTCGCGCATCGTGTGGTGCGGCAGGTGCGTTTCCGCGAGCCCCGGCTCTACATGGACAAGGCGCTCGCGGGTCAGGCCGTCGCACAGAGCGACGATGTCGGCATTGCCGCATTGCCATTCGAGTTCATGCTCAACGCGCTGCGCCTGAAAGAAGGGTTTACGCTTGCGCAGTTCGGGGAGCGGACAGGAGTGGCGATCACCGCCATCCAGCGCGGCCTGGAGGAGGCCGAGCGAAAGGGTTTGATCGAACGGGACCTCGCTCGGGTCTGGCCGACGACACGCGGATTCGACTTCCTGAGCGACCTTCAGGCGATCTTTCTGCCGGACTCATGAAAAAGAGACACTGCCATGGACAACAACATCGAATCTCCTGAGATCAAGCGCCGGTCACGCGGAAGGCCGAGCCCGGAGCAGGCGATCGCGCTGCGCGAATCCTTCCTCGCGGCGGCGCTCGAATCCTTCCTCGAAAAGGGCTACGCGGCCACCAGCATCGAGGCGATCGCACGGGAGGCGGGCGTCGCCAAGATCACGATCTACCGCCAATTCGACAACAAGGAAGCCCTGTTCCGCGAGGTGGTGCACCGTGCCGTGACCGGGGCCCGCGAGACCATGCAGTCCACGCTGGTCCAACACGACCAGGATCGGCGGCAGGTGCTGCTGGACCTCATCGAGCGCATGTACCTGAGCGCCACGGAGCCAAAGACGCTTGCGCTGCTGCGCCTCGTGATCGCCGAGGCGGTGCGCTTTCCCGAGCTCGCCAAGTCGCTCTATGCGGAAAACAGCTATGTGCTCGCGCCGGTGGTCGAGTACCTCGCCGAGGCCCATCGCGCGGGAACACTGCACGTGCCCCAGCCCGAACTCGCGGCGGTGCAACTGTCGACGCTGGCTTTCGGCGGCGTTCGCTTCTTCATTTCGAAGCCGCTGGCCGGGCCCGAGGAGCGCCGCGTCTGGGCCGAGGGCATTGCCGACCTGGTCCTGCAAGGCTGGGCGCCGAGAAGCGAGCAGCGCAGCGACTAAAATCCCGCTCCTGCCGTTGTGCAACGCAAGGGCAGTCCAGGAGAGTTGGGTGAGTGGTTTAAACCAGCAGTCTTGAAAACTGCCGACGAGCAATCGTCCGTGAGTTCGAATCTCACACTCTCCGCCGGTCGCTTCGCGTCTCGAAATCCAAGACTTCCCCTTCGGATTCCCTACTAAGAAGCGCTATCCCGTATGTACCAGCGCAGGCACATCGCAGCCGAGGTCTTGAAGCCGCCTGGTCTCATGGAATCGATTTTCGCGACGCTAAAGAAAGCGGGCGTGTCGCGCGTTCGCTCTACCTTGCCTGGGACTTCACGGCGGTCTGTACGCCTTGAAAACGAAAGTTCGATGACGCAAAACGGAAGGCGGGGCACGCCTTCCGTTTGCAAGAGTCCGTCAACATGTCACCGTCAAGCGGTGCGCGCCTCCTCCAAACGAAAGACTTGGCAAACCTTGTGGACGGAGCCAAACTCCGCGCCGTCTCAACTCGCAAGGAGAAGCCCGTGAATTCCATCTTTCACATCGCATCAAGGGCTTTGGTCGCTGGAGGTGCGGTGATGGTGGCGGCAAGTGCCTTCGCTCAGGCCACCGTCACTTGCGAAGATCCGCGTGTCGACCGGACCGCCTGCTACCGCGAAGCGGCGGCAGCGCAAGAGGCCAAGCGGCAAGGCCGTCTGAACAGCCCGGGCGGCTACGACGAGAACGCGCTAAGGCGTTGCCAGCATCAGCCCGCCGGCCACGCGCGCACGGCTTGCGAGAAGCGTGTGACCGGCGCCGGCAACACGAAGGTCCACGGCAGCGTGCAAGGCGGAGGCAAGATCCGTCGCAACGAGATGCCGGTCGAGCCGAAGAAGTAGTTCCGCGTGGCGAGGGTGCCCATGCCGCGAGCAGGCTAGCCTGTTGGCGATCGAAGGCCGCCGGGTGCGGCCTTTTTCACGAAGGGCGTGACCATCGCGAAAAATCCGTGGATGAGTTGAACGATGTCGTTAACATGTCGTAACAACTCTGAAGGCGCGACACATGCCATCCAAGGTTCTGCACGTTTTCCAGGCTGCGCTCGTGGTGGCGATCGGCATCACGAGCATTTCGGCCTCGGCCGAGATCCACCGCTGCAAGGACGACAAGGGACAAACGGTCCTGTCCGACCGGCCCTGCGGCGCGGCATTCACCGGCGACACGCTGCGTTCGTCGTCCCCCGGAAACGGTGCTGATCGCTTGACCGCAACCGAGATGCGCACCGGCCGCACCGGCGATGCCGCCGCGCAGTATTCCTTCATGGCGGACCATGCTTCGAGGTCCTCCAGGAAGCCTTCGGAAAGGTGATCCGGAAGGGCCGCTTCCGCGCTGCCCTATACTCCGCGCCGCTTGCAGCTTGTCTCGAATGCTGCGCCGCCATCGGCAACATGGCGTTATTCAATCAAAGGAAATTTCTCGTGAACCGTATCGAACTGGTCGAAAAGATCGCAACCGCCCACAACGTCAGCAAGGCCGAAGCCGCCCGCATCCTGGAAACGGTGACGGGTTCCATCATTGCCGCAGTGAAGAAGGGCGACCCGGTTCAGCTCATCGGCTTCGGCACCTTCAAGCAGGTGGCCCGCGCCGCTCGCACCGGCTTCAACCCGCAAGCCGGCGCCAAGATCAAGATCGCCGCGCAGAAGGTGCCCAAGTTCGTGCCGGGCGCAGCGTTCAAGGCCGCGATCGACCCGAAGGCCGCCAAGCGCAAGGCCGAGAAGGCTGCGGCCAAGCCCGCCGCCAAGAAGGCTGCTCCGGCCAAGAAGGCTGCAGCTCCGGCCAAGAAGGCGAAGAAGTAATTCGCCGCAGCCTCTTGGCTGCATGCGACGACAACGGCCCTTCGGGGCCGTTTTCTTTTTCAGCGCGGCACGCCGCGCAGCAGTCGCAGGCCGTTGCCGACGACCAGCAGGCTCGCGCCCATGTCCGCGAACACGGCCATCCACATCGTCGCGCTCCCGAACACCGCCAGCACGAAGAACACCGCCTTGATCGCGAGCGCGAGGCTGATGTTCTGCCAGAGCACCGCGTGCGTGCGGCGCGACAGGCGGATCGTCTCGGCGATGCGGCCGAGCCGGTCGTTCATGATCACCACGTCGGCCGCTTCCATGGCGGTGTCGGTGCCGGCTGCGCCCATGGCGAATCCGATGTCAGCCTGCGCCAGCGCGGGCGCGTCGTTGATGCCGTCGCCGGCCATCGCGACCGGCCCGTAGCGCTCGCGCATCTCGCGGATCGCGCCGAGCTTGTCCTGCGGCAGCAGTCCGCCCCTCGCATCGGTGATGCCCGCGTCGCGCGCGACGGCCTGCGCGGTGGCTTCGTTGTCGCCGGACAGCATGACCGGGGCGACGCCCAGCGCACGGAGCTGCGCGAGGGCGCTCGCCGCATCCGAACGGAGCGTGTCGGCGACCGCGAAGACGCCGAGCACGCTGCGTTCGTTCGCCAGAATCGTCACGGTGCGCCCCAGCGCTTCGTGCGTGGCGAGTTCCGCTTCGAGCCTCGCATCCGATTGGCCGCGCTCCCTCATGAGCCGGTGGTTGCCGAGAACCAGCGCCTCTGCGCCCACCGTGCCGGCGACCCCGCGGCCGGGCAGCGCGGTGAAACCGTCGACTTCGACAGCTCCGACTTCCAGCCCCTCGGCGATGGCCTTCGAGACCGGATGATCCGACCTCGCTGCCAACGACTTGGCGAGCTGCGATACGGCGGCTTCGTCTGCCTGCATGCTGCCCCACGCGCTGAAGGCCACGAGCTTCGGCGCGCCTTCGGTGATGGTGCCGGTCTTGTCCAGCGCGACTGCCTTGAGCAGCCGCGCATCTTCGAGGTACGTGCCGCCCTTGATCAGGATGCCCCGTCGCGCGGCTGCCGCGAGGCCGCTCACGATCGTCACCGGCGTCGAGATCACCAGTGCGCAGGGGCAGGCGATCACCAGCAGCACCAGCGCCTTGTAGATCGACGCCAGCCAGGCCCAGCCGAGGAACAGCGGCGGCAGCACCGCCACCGCCACGGCCAGCGCGAAGACCACCGGCGTGTAGACGGCCGCGAAGCGGTCCACGAAGCGCTGCGTCGGCGCGCGCGAGCCCTGCGCCTCCTCGACGGCGTGGATGATGCGTGCGAGCGTGGTGTTGCTGGCGGCGGCCGTCACGCGGAACTCGATCTCGCCATGCTCGTTGATGGTGCCTGCGAAGACGGGATCGCCGGGCTCCTTGTCGACCGGGATGCTCTCGCCAGTGACGGGCGACTGGTTGATGCTGCTGTTGCCTCGCACGACGATGCCGTCGAGCGCCAGCCGCTCGCCGGGCTTCACGCGCGCGACGGCGCCGATCGCGATGGCCTGGGCCGGCATGCGCAGCCATGTGCCATCCGGCTGTTGCACCTCGGCATCGCTCGGCGCGAGATCGACCAGCGCCTTGATCGCATTGCGCGCCCGGTCCACCGAGCGCGCTTCGATCAGCTCGGCGATCGCGTACAGCGCCATCACCATCGCCGCTTCGGGCCATTGGCCGATGACGAATGCGCCAGTCACCGCCACCGACATCAGCGCGTTGATGTTGAGCCGGCCCTGCCGCAGCGCGCTCAGGCCCTTGGCATAGGTTTCGAGGCCGGCGAGTCCGATCGCGATGGCGGCGATCGCCATGCCGAAGCCTTTCCAGGCGATGGTGTCGGGCGCGAAATAGGCGATGCCTTCGGACGTCAATGCCAGCGCGAGTGCGGCGGCGAAGCGCAGGTAGCCGCTGGGCTGGTCCTGCTGATGCTCATCGACGTGCTCGCCGTCGCCGTGCGTCGACGACAGGGCCAGCGGCGAGGGCGCGTAGCCGGCCTTGCGGATCGCATCGAGCGCCAGCGCCACGGCGCCCGGAGTGCCATCGATCCTCAGCGTGCGCTGGCCGAGTTGGAAGTGCAGCCCGCGGATGCCGGCGATCGGCTCGACTGCCCTGCGGATGTCGGATTCCTCCGCGCTGCAGTCCATGGTGGGAATGCGAAAGGTGTTGTCCGCGACGGGCCCGATCGGTGCGGCGGCTTCGTGGGCGTGATCGGCGGCGCAGCAGTGGTCATGTGCGCCGTGTGCGCCGCGTGCGACGTGCACGCCGCCGACCGGTGTTTCTAGGGAGCTTCTTGCCATGCACCCATTGGAAACCCTGAAGTGACTACAAGGTCAAGCGATGGTGCGCGCTCTCCTGAATGGTGCGGTGCGGCGTCAGAAATCGGCGCTGTGCAGGCAGATCGCCTCGTTCGGATTGGCGCGGTAGCGTTCCATCGCGAGCGCATCGATCGAGTCCGAGTTCTGCGCGTAGGCCTGCACGAGGTCTTCCGGGCCTTCCGGTGCGTGGAAGCGTTTGTGGAGCGCCTCCTCGTCGATCCGCGCAATGATGCGGGCACCGTCGTAGCCATCCGGGTAGATGGCGAACTGAACGCTGGCGGCCGCGGGGAGGAAGATTGCTTCGGAAGCCATGATGGATCTCAACTGCTGACTCGTTTCAAAGAGTGTCTGGCGTAACTGCAACGCCGAACATAGGTCCTTTGTCCTATGACCCCTCAGCAAGTTGCGGACCATTTCACGGTCCGTCCGGCAAACATGTTTCAGTGCGCGGTGAGCATCCCGCGGTCCTCGATGAAGGCGACGACATCGGCAAGCCCCGACAGCGTCTTGAGGTTGGTCATGACGAAGGGGCGCTGCTTGCGCATGCGCTTCGTGTCGGCTTCCATCACGCCGAGGTCCGCACCGACGTGGGGCGCGAGGTCGGTCTTGTTGATCACGAAGAGATCGCTCTTGGTGATGCCGGGTCCGCCCTTGCGCGGGATCTTCTCGCCGGCGGCGACGTCGATGACGTAGATCGTGAGGTCCGACAGTTCGGGGCTGAAGGTCGCGGCGAGGTTGTCGCCGCCGGATTCGACGAACACCACGTCGGCGTCGGGAAACTGCGCCAGCATCCGGTCGATGGCCTCGAGATTGATCGATGCGTCCTCGCGGATCGCGGTGTGCGGGCAGCCGCCGGTCTCCACGCCCATGATGCGTTCG
This sequence comes from Variovorax sp. YR216, assembly GCF_900107745.1. Taxonomy (GTDB): domain Bacteria; phylum Pseudomonadota; class Gammaproteobacteria; order Burkholderiales; family Burkholderiaceae_C; genus Variovorax. Next base: position 622,494 of record NZ_FNRO01000003.1, read on the forward strand.
GCCGGCAAGGCCCCGGCGACGGTCAGCAAGCGTTGGTCTTCCTTGGTGTAGATGTCGTTGGTGATGGCGACGAGGTCGTACTTGTCGCGCATCGCCTTGCAGAGCATCTCGAGCAGCGTCGTCTTGCCCGATCCGACCGGGCCCCCGATGCCGACACGCAGCGGCGGCAGCTTCTTGGTGCGATGGGGAATGTGGTGAAGGGCGGAGGACATATCAGTTTCTCAGCAAATTGACGTATGGCGTGAGGCGCCCGAGTCCGGGGGTGAGCTCCATGCTAGCTTCTGAAGAGTCGCGAGTATTGGGATTCGTGCCGGGACGAGAGCACCGCCAACATGGGCGAAAAGGCCTGCCGGTCGTCATCCGACAGTGTGAGCGCATGCCCGACGGCCGTGGGGATTTCCGATGCGAGCCGCGCGAGCATGCGCTGCCCGGCGCTCTGGCCGAGCGGCACCGCCTTGACCGCTGCGGCGGTCATGTTCTCGGCCCAGCCGAAGGCGAAGGCGAGGCAGGCGTCGTGCGCGCTGGCGTCGGTGCGGCTTGCGGCAAATGCGAAGGCGACGGGGTAGCTGGCGGGCAGCTTTTCGAAGACCTGCGCGGCATCGTCGTGGTGCAGCTTGAGCCATTCGACGAAGGAGCGGCCCATCTGCTCGGTCTGCAGCAGGAACTCGGACGACTCGCGCGTGTGGAAGACCCAGTCGTTGAGCGCGCCGATGCGCGACAAATCGCCGCGGCGCCACGCCGGAATCGCCTGCGCCACGATCGCGAGATCCGCTCGCGCAAGGCTCAGGTGGAGCTGGTCGGCCAGCCAGTCGGCCGCCTTTTTTTCGCTGTCGATACCGGCCCATTCGATGCCCGCCTCAAGCCCCTCGGAATAGGAGAACCCGCCGACGGGAAGCGCCGGCGACGCCAGCCAGATCAGCTGCAGGAGGCTTGCGGCGGGGAGGGCGGCCGGAGCGTCGTCCATCAGTGCGAATGGCCGTGATCGTGGCCATGGTGGTCGTGGTCGTGGTCGTGGTCGTGATGCCCATGCGTGCCTGAATAGGCATCCGGATGCAGCACCGGCCCCACGGGCGCGGTTCCGTGCGAATGGCCGTGGCCCGCACCGTGCGCACCGTACGCGCCGCCTTCGGGCTCGAAGGCCTCTTCGCCTTCGCGCACGATGAGATGCATCGAACGCAGCATTCCCGCCAGCACGTGATCCGGCTCGATCTTCAGGTGATCGGGCTTCAGCTCGATCGGCACATGCCGGTTGCCGAGGTGATAGGCGGCGCGCGTCAGGTCGAACGGGGTGCCGTGTTCTGTGCAGTGCGTGATGACCAGGACAGGCTGCGGCGCCGCGATCACGCGGATGAGCGAGCCGTCTTCCGCGACCAGCACGTCGCCGCCGCGCACCGCAGTGCCGCGCGGCAGGAAGACGCCGATCTGGCGGCCTTGCGAATCGGTGATGTCGAAGCGGCTTTTCTGGCGCACGTCCCAGTCGAGTTCGACGGTGGCGGCGCGCTTGAGCAGGACCGGCGCGAGGCCGCCGCCCTGGGGCATGAGTTTGTTGGCTGTGAGCATCGATGCTTGCGGCGTTGGATGACGGAAGGATAATATAACGCTTGTTATAACTTCGAGCCTACGGAGCCATCAATGTCCGCTCTCAAACTCACCCAGATCGGCAACTCGGTCGGAGTGATCCTGCCCAAGGAAGTCCTGGCGCGAATGAACCTCGGCAAGGGAGACACGGTCTACCTGACCGAAGCCAGCAACGGCGGAGTGACCCTCTCGCCGTATGACGATGAGTTCGAGCGGCAGATGGAGGCGGCGCGGCGCATCATGAAGAAGCGACGCAACGTGCTGCGCGAGCTCGCGAAGTGACGGCAGCCAACGAATCCTGGACCTGGCTCAGCGTGCGCACGATCCAGGCGGCGCACGACGAGCAGTTGGCCGAGCATGGAGGCCCTGGCGGCTTGCGCGACGAAGGCCTCCTGGCTTCCGCCTTGGCGCGTCCCCAGCACCGGGCGCTGTATGACTCGCCCGACGCTGCGGCGCTCGCGGCGAGCTATGCGTTTGGCATTGCGCGCAACCATCCGTTCGTCGATGGCAACAAGCGCACGGCCTTCGTTGCGCTGGAGCTTTTTCTTGACCTCAACGGATACGAACTCGACGCGTCCGATGAAGACTGCGTCTTCGCGATGCTCGGCCTCGCTGCCGGGCAGATGGATGAGGACGCCCTTGCGGCGTGGGTCCGGACCCGCCTTGGGACGCGCAGCGCCTGACATTCAGAACAGAAAGTACCGCTGCGTCATCGGCAGCGCCACCGCCGGATCGCAAGTCAGCAGCTGCCCGTCCGCGCGCACCGCGTAGGTCTGCGGATCGATCTCCATCTTCGGCGTGTACGCGTTGTGAATCATGTGCTGCTTGCGCACGCCGCGGATGTTCTTGACCGCGCTCAGGTGCTTCGCAAGTCCATAGCGCTGGCCGATCCCCCCTGCAAGACCGGCTTGCGAGACGAAAGTGAACGAGCTCTTCGCGACCGATCCGCCGAACGAGCCGAACATCGGCCGGTAGTGCACTGGCTGCGGCGTCGGGATCGATGCGTTCGGATCGCCCATGGCCGCCATGGCGATCGTGCCGCCCTTGAGGATCGCAAACGGCTTCACACCGAAGAAGGCCGGCTTCCACACCACGAGGTCGGCCCACTTGCCGACTTCGATGCTGCCCACTTCGTGCGAGATGCCGTGCGAGATCGCCGGGTTGATCGTGTACTTGGCCACGTAGCGCTTCGCGCGGAAGTTGTCGTGGCGCTCGGCGTCCTCCGGCAGCTTGCCGCGCTGCGCCTTCATCTTGTGGGCGGTCTGCCAGCAGCGGATGATGACTTCGCCGACGCGGCCCATGGCCTGGCTGTCGGAGCTGAACATGCTGATCGCGCCCATGTCGTGAAGGATGTCCTCGGCCGCGATGGTTTCCTTGCGGATGCGGCTTTCGGCGAAGGCGAGGTCCTCGGCGATGCCCGCGTCGAGGTGGTGGCACACCATGAGCATGTCGACGTGCTCGTCGAGCGTGTTCACGGTGTAGGGCATCGTCGGGTTGGTGGATGAGGGCAGGAAGTTCGCCTCGCCCACCACGCGCAGGATGTCCGGCGCATGTCCGCCGCCCGCGCCCTCGGTGTGGAAGGCGCAGATCGCGCGGCCCTTCACCGCCGCGATGGTGTTTTCCACGAAGCCTGATTCATTGAGCGTGTCGCTGTGGATCGCGACCTGCGTGTCGGTGGCGTCGGCCACGTCCAGGCAGTTGCTGATCGCGGCCGGCGTAGTGCCCCAGTCCTCGTGCAGCTTGAGGCCGATCACGCCCGCATCGATCTGCTCGTGCAGCGAAGCCGGCAGGCTCGCGTTGCCCTTGCCGAGAAAGCCCAGGTTCATCGGGAAGGCATCGGCTGCCTGCAGCATGCGCTCGATATGCCACGGCCCCGGCGTCGCGGTGGTCGCGAAAGTGCCGGTCGCAGGGCCGGTGCCGCCGCCGAGCATGGTGGTCACGCCCGAGGCCAGCGCTTCCTCGATCTGCTGCGGGCAGATGAAGTGGATGTGGCTGTCGATGCCGCCTGCGGTGACGATGTTGCCTTCGCAACTGATGACTTCGGTGCCCGCGCCGATCACGATGTCCACGCCGGGCTGCACGTCCGGATTGCCGGCCTTGCCGATCGCGACGATGCGGCCGTCCTTCAAGCCGATGTCGGCCTTCACGATGCCCCAGTGATCGAGGATCAGTGCATTCGTCATCACCGTGTCGACCGTGCCCTCGGCGCGCGTGCGCTGGCCCTGCGCCATGCCGTCGCGAATGGTCTTGCCGCCGCCGAACTTCACCTCTTCGCCGTAGCCGCCGGCATGCAGGGTGTAGTCCTCCTCGACTTCGATCACGAGGTCGGTGTCGGCGAGGCGCACGCGGTCGCCGACGGTGGGTCCGAAGATTTCCGCGTAGGCGCGGCGTCCTATGGTTGCCATCAGAGCTTTCCTTGCACCAGGCCGCGGAATCCGTAGACCACGCGGTCGCCGGCGAAATCGACCAGTTCGACCGTGCGCTGCTGGCCCGGCTCGAAACGCACCGCGGTGCCGGATGCGATGTTCAGCCGCATGCCGCGCGCGGCCTCGCGGTCGAAGCCCAGTGCGCCGTTGGTTTCCGCGAAGTGGTAGTGCGAGCCGACCTGGATCGGTCGGTCCGCGGTGTTCTGCACGACCAGCGTGATCGTGCGGCGGCCGGGGTTCAGGACGTGGTCGCCCTCGTCGGTGATGAGTTCGCCGGGAATCATCGGCTGCGCCTCAGGCCAGGCCGCCGAGCAGCGCGGCACCGAAGAGGGCCACGACCGCGCCCGCCACGCGCGGCGCCCAGCGATGGCCATGGCGCAGCGACCAGCCGATGGCGATGCCGGCGACATGCAGCAGCACGGTTGCGGCCAGCATGCCGGCCAGGGTGAGGGCCGCGCCCGACTCGCCGGCCAGTTCCTGCCCATGCGCCACGCCGTGGAAAACCGCGAACACGCCCACCAGCGATGCAGCCGCGAGGGCTGGCAGGCGGCGCTGCGTGGCCACCAGCAGGCCGAGCACGAGCAGCGAGGCGGCGATCATCGGCTCCACGGCCGGCAGCTGGATGCCCGCCAGTCCGGCCACGGCGCCGGCCAGCAGCATGACGGCAAAGCCCAGCGGTGCCCACAAGAGGTCGGGCCACGCGCGGCGCGCGGTGAGTGCGCTCCAGATGCCGACGGCCACCATCGCCGCGAGGTGATCCGCGCCGGTCAGCGGATGAAGAAAGCCGGTGGCGAAGCCGTGATGAACTCCCCCGTCGACTCCCGTGTGCGCGCTGGCGGCCAGCGGCAGGGCAGACAAGAGGGCGATGACAGATGCAGAGCGAATAGGGCGCATGGAAAGTCCTTGCAAATGACGGAGACAACCGTGGATCGTGAGGCCAGAAATACCGCGGAACCGGCTTCGCCGGGCCGCAGGTGTTGCCCCCTGCAAGGGGGTGGAGAGCGACACGAAGTGCGCGAGCCTGGGGGTGTTCATAGGATCGGCTGGTGCACGGTGACCAGCTTGGTCCCGTCGGGGAAAGTGGCTTCGACCTGGATGTCCGGGATCATTTCCGGCACGCCGTCCATGACGTCGGCGCGGGTCAGCACCGCGCGGCCTTCGCTCATGAGCGCGGCCACGCTCTTGCCGTCGCGCGCGCCCTCCATGACCGCGGCGGAGATCATCGCGACCGCTTCGGGGTAGTTGAGCTTGAGGCCGCGCGCGCGGCGCCGTTCGGCCAGCAGCGCGGCGGTGAAGATGAGGAGCTTGTCTTTTTCTCTCGGTGTCAGTTCCATGGGTGGACCTTGGCGCTTTTTCGGCGCGGCCATTATGGGCAGGCATGACGCTTTGCAACAGTCGTGCCGTGGCACGACTGTTGCACCGTTTCCCCGTGCACCCGACCGCCGTTCCCCCCGCCCCGAGCGATGACGCGCCGCAGCGCATCGTCAAGGTCCGGCGCGACTACAACAGCTGGGTCGCCCGGGAAACGCTCGAGGACTACGCGCTTCGCTTCACCCCGCAGCGCTTTCGCCGCATGCCCGAATGGCGCGTGGCGAGCACCGCGTTCGGCGGCGCGGCGTCCTTCCTGATCCTCGAGGCGGTCGGCGCCACGCTGCTGGTGCAGTACGGCTTCGTCAACGCCTTCTGGGCCATCCTCGTCACCGGGCTCATCATCTTCCTTGCAGGGCTGCCGATCAGCGTCTATGCGGCGCGCTACGGCGTAGACATGGACCTGCTCACGCGCGGCGCGGGTTTCGGCTACATCGGCTCCACGCTGACCTCGCTGATCTACGCCTGCTTCACTTTCATCTTCTTCGCGCTCGAAGCGGCTGTGATGGCGTATGCGCTGGAACTGGCGCTCGGCATTCCGCCCGTGTGGGGCTACCTCGTGTGCGCGCTGGTCGTCATCCCGCTGGTGACGCACGGCATCTCCGCCATCAGCCGCCTTCAGGTCTGGACGCAACCCATCTGGCTGCTGATGCTGGTGGTGCCCTTCGGCTATGTGCTCGCGCGCGATCCTGGTGCGTTCTCGGGCATCGCGCACTATGTTGGCGTGAAGTCGTCCTCGATCGGGTTCGATCTGCACCTCTTCGGTGCTGCACTCACTGTCGGCATTGCGCTCATCACGCAGATGGGCGAACAGGCCGACTACCTGCGCTTCATGCCGGCCTGCACGCCGGCCAATCGCGGGCGCTGGTGGGCGGGCGTGCTGGCCGGCGGGCCGGGCTGGGTGGTGCTCGGCGTGCTCAAGATGCTCGGTGGCGCGCTGCTCGCCTATCTCGCGATCAGCCACATGGTGCCGCCCGAGCGCGCGATCGATCCGAACCAGATGTACCTCGCCGCCTACGAGTACGTCTTCCCGAACTATGGCTGGGCGGTGATCGCGACCGCGGTGTTCGTGGTGATCTCGCAGCTCAAGATCAACGTCACCAACGCCTACGCGGGCTCGCTCGCATGGAGCAATTTCTTCTCGCGCGTCACGCACAGCCACCCTGGGCGCGTGGTGTGGGTGGTGTTCAACGCGCTCATTGCCTTCATGCTGATGGAGATGAACGTGTTCGAGGCGCTGGGCGACGTGCTCGGTCTCTACGCGAACGTCGCCATCGCCTGGATGATGGCGGTGGTGGCCGACCTGGTGATCAACAAGCCGCTCGGGCTGTCGCCACCGGGCATCGAGTTCAAGCGCGCACACCTGTGGGACATCAATCCGGTCGGCGTCGGCGCGATGGCGCTGGCGTCCGTGGTGTCGATCACCGCGCACCTCGGCGTCTTCGGGCCGCTCGCGCAGGCGTTCTCTGCATTGATTGCGCTGGGCACCGCCTTCGTGGCTTCGCCCGTCATTGCCTGGGCCACGCGCGGCAAGTACTACATCGCGCGGCCCGCCGTCGGCGCTGTGCATTGGATGCGCGCCGAGAACGATGCCGGCAGCTACCAGCGGCTGGCCGTGCAGCGCTGCGCCATCTGCGAGCGCGAATACGAAGGGCCCGACATGGCGCATTGCCCGGCCTACCAGGGGCCGATCTGCTCGCTGTGCTGCACGCTCGATGCGCGCTGCGGCGACCTGTGCAAGCCGCACGCGAGCCTTTCGGCGCAGTGGTCCGGTGCGCTGCGCTGGTTGCTGCCGCGCCGCGTGTGGCCCTATCTCGATACGGGGCTCGGGCACTTCCTGCTGCTGATGCTGATCCTTGCGCCGCTGCTCGCGGCGGTGTTCGGTGTGCTCTACCAGCAGGAACTGCGCGCGCTGGCCGAAGGCGCGCTGACGGAGAGCGCGATGCTCGACATGCAGCCCGCCGCGCTGCGCTCCGGCTTCCTCAAGGCGTACATGGCGCTGCTGCTGATCGCCGGCATCATCGCGTGGTGGCTGGTGCTCGCGCACCAGAGCCGCAAGGTGGCGCAGGAAGAATCCAACCGCCAGACCCATTTGCTGATGCGCGAGATCGAGCTGCACCGCGAGACGGATCGCGCGCTGCAGGAAGCCAAGCGCATCGCCGATCAGGCCAACCAGGCCAAGAGCCGCTACATCAGCGCGATCAGCCACGAGCTTCGCACGCCGCTCAACAGCATCCTCGGCTATGCGCAACTGATGGGCGAGGACAGCGCCGTGCCGCCGCATCGCCGGCAGGCGGTCGCGGTCATCAAGCGCGGCGGCGAGCATCTGCTGTCGCTGATCGAGGGCACGCTGGACATCGCGCACATCGAGGCGGGCAAGCTCACGCTCAGTGCGAAGCCGATGCAGTTCGCCGAAGTCATGCGAGAGCTTGCGGACATGTTCGAGCTGCAGGCGCTCGAGAAGGGCCTGGCGTTCCGGTTCGAGCCGACCGGCGCGTTGCCGGAGGTGGTGCGCGCCGACGAGAAGCGCGTGCGCCAGATCCTGATCAACCTGCTCGGCAATGCGATCAAGTTCACTGCGGCCGGTGAGGTCGCCCTGCGCGTGCGCTATGCGCGCGAGTTCGCCGCGATCGAGATCGAGGACACCGGCCCCGGCATGTCGCCCGAGGAGCTGGGCCATATCTTCGAGCCCTTTGCACGCGGATCGACCGCCGCCGGCGCGGCGTCGGGTGCGGGGCTCGGCCTCACGATCGCGAAGATGCTGATCGACCTCATGGGCGGCGAGATGACGGTGCAGAGCACCCCGGGCGTAGGCTCGGTGTTCCGAGTGCGCCTGTTCCTGCCGCATGTGCACGAAGCGCCCGTGGCCAGTGCGCGCCGCGTGCGGGCGCCACGCGCGCGCCGGGGCTACGAGGGCAAGCGCCGGCGCCTGCTGGTGGTCGACAACGAGGAGGCCGATCGCGACCTGCTGGTGCATGTGCTCGCGCCGCTCGGCTTCGAACTGCGCACCGCGGCGAGTGGTCACGATGCGCTCGACCTGATCGCGGCCGGCTGGCGCCCCGATGCGATGTTCGTCGACCTGGCGATGCCGGGCATCGACGGATGGGAGACCATCCGTCGCTCTCGTGCCCTCGGCCTCGCCGACGCCGCAGTGGCGATCGTGTCCGCCAATGCCTTCGACAAGCGGCTGGAGAACGACGTCGGCATCACGCCCGAGGACTTCTTCGTCAAGCCGGTGCGCCACAGCGAACTGCTCGACTGGCTCGAGCGCCGGCTGGCCCTGCAATGGACCGACAACGCGGCAGCGGCCCCGGCTCCCGCCCCGCAGGCGCTGCGCACCGTCGTCCCCACGCCGGAACGCCTTCGCGCGCTCGAGGAGGCCGTGGGCCTGGGCTACTTTCGCGGAATCATGAACCAGCTCGATGACATCGATGCGGCCCAGCCCGAGTGCGCGGAGTGGACTTCCACGCAGCGCGGATTGGCCCGCCAGTTCCAGTTCGAAGCCATGACCCGCGCGTTGAACGCGGCGGCAGGTGCGGCATGAGTTCGACACCGTCCACCCCACTCGTGCAATCGCTCCGGGAAAGCGGCGGCAACACCGACCTCGTGCTCATCGTCGACGACGTGCCCGACAACCTCGCGGTGCTGCACGATGCGCTCGACGAATCCGGCTACACCGTGCTCGTCGCCACCAGCGGCGAGCAGGCCTTGCAGCGGACCGCGCAGGCCAAGCCCGACATCGTCCTGCTCGACGCGATGATGCCGGGCATCGACGGCTTCGAAGTCGCGCGCAGGCTCAAGGCCGATGCGGCGACCGCGCACATACCGATCGTCTTCATGACCGGGCTCACCGAGACCGAGCACCTGGTCGCCGCGCTGGAGGCCGGTGGCGTCGACTACGTCACCAAGCCGATCAAGCCCAAGGAAGTGCTCGCGCGCATGAACGTGCATCTGCAGGGTGCGCGGCGGGCGCGGCAGGACGCGCGGCAGGCCGGACAGGCGCGCAATGCGCTCGATGCCTTCGGCTATGCGAGCTTCACGGTGCGCATGCCCGAGGGCAAGCTGATCTGGCAGACCGTGCTCGCGCGCGAGCTGCTCCTGCGCTATTGCGGCACCAGCGCGCCGGTGACGCCGCCCGCGGTGATCGAATGGCTGCAGCGTCATCTGCCCGATGCCGTGGAGCGGCAGCTCGAGCCGCCGGTGTTGTCGATCGAACAGGGTGCAGCCAGCCTCAACCTGCGCCTGCACCAGCAGACCGGCCAGGACGACAGTGGCGGCGAGTGGCTCATCATCATGCGCGAGATGTCGGACACGGCGGTGATCGAGGCCATGAGCCTGAGCCTGAAGCTCACGCTGCGCGAGGCCGAGGTGCTGTACTGGGTGGTCAAGGGCAAGACCAACAAGGACATCGGCGAGATCCTCGGCAGCAGCCCGGCCACCGCCAAGAAGCACCTCGAGCGGGTGTACGTGAAGCTCGGTGTCGAGACCCGGACCGCCGCGGCCGGCGTCGCGATGAAACGCATCCGGGAGTTGCAGCCGCAGTTCGAGATCTGAGCCGCGGCCGCCGGAGCGGCATTGTTGCGATGCATTCATCGGCGCTCCATAGAATCCGCCGCCATGTCTCGATGGATCCTCGCCGCCTTCCTTTTTTCGCTCGCCTCGGGTTCTCAGGCGGGCGGGCATTTCGATATCGATGACGCCGGCACGCTGGACCCGGGCCGCTGCCAGTACGAGGTCTGGGCCGGCCGCTTCGGCGAGGACAAGGTCACCGACTATCACCTGGGCCCTGCCTGCCGGGTCGGCCCGGTCGAACTGGGCCTGAACATCGACCGCTATTCGGTCCCGGGGGAGCATGCCTATTTCCTCGGGCCGCAGGTCAAGTGGACCTTCTTCGGCCAGGACCCCGAGGCACGGCTCGCCGCGGCGGTGTCGGCGAGCCTGACATTCGATGTCACACGTGGCGGCCGCACGGGTGGACAACTGGTGATTCCCGTGAGCTGGCGTGCGCTCGACAGCCTGTGGATCCACGCCAACCTCGGTGCGGATTGGGCCACGGGCACCGGCGAGCGCACCGGCCGCGGCGGCTTGCAGGCCGAGTGGGCGGTGAACGATACCGTCTCGCTGATCTTCGAGCGCTTCCGTGCGCTCGGCACATGGACCTCGCGCGGCGGCCTGCGCTACAGCGTGAACCCGTCCGTCAGCATCGACCTCAGCGCCTCGCGCAGCGGGACGCAGGGCGTCTGGGGCTACGCGATCGGTCTCAACCACGAGTTCCGCGGCTTCTAGGCGATCGCCGCGGCGCATGGCATACGCCCTGCGTCCGGGCCGAGTGAGCGCATGCATCCCCCGAACGGCGGATGTGCAAAGGCCATTGTCGAATGCAGACTCCGCCTCGTCGCAACGGCACAGGAGACGAAATGGTGGTTCCCGCAATGCGCGGCGTGCGCTGGCCGCGCGTCATGGCTGCTTCATTCAACCGTGATGTAGTTCACGCTTATTGCAAGTGAGGACTGACCACGCTATGTCGCGATACGAAGCATCCTTGCACACTGATTCGCAGTCGAAAAAACCCCGCGAAAGGCTCGCTATGCGAATCGTGCGGACCCCGTCGAACAAGGTCGAAGGCCCGATTTCCGACTACCACGTGCTGACGTATGCCGACTCGGGCTTCGGCCCCTTGCCGCACTACACGAAGCGCCGTGTTCCACGTGACCAGGTGGAGGAGATCGTCAGCCGCATCAACCAGCGCGACGAGGCGGCCACCTTCTTCCCTCTGCCACTGAGCGCGGTGCCGCGCAAGGTGATCTGGGACAAACTCCATTGGTCGGAGCTTCGCGCGCATCTTGCGGACTTTCTCCAGGTCAACGCGCGTGCCTTCGGGGCGCGCCGCATCCTCATCGATATGCAATCGCCGCACGGTACTGCACATGTCATGGAAGCACTGCGCGGCGCGGTGGAAGACGTGCCGCCGGTCTGCGTGGAGGAGATCGTCGTGGTGACCGCGGCAGAGGGCGTGGATGAGCAACCGCAGCTCTCCCGACGCCAGCGGGACGCGAATGTCATCGCGGCCATCGCCAAAGACCACGAGGCCGCCGAAGCCGAAAGCCGCAACCGGCGATCACGGGCGCAGCAGCGCACGTTCTGAGCGAAACAGAACTGCGCGCCCTTCCAGCGGGAGGCGCAGACGCCTGCAGCGGCCCGGCGTGGCCGCACCACATGCCGTCCGACGGCCCACCTTGATGCCTGAACTCACAAGTCGCTCCTGAGCGCTGAGCGCGCGCCAGGGGTCGCATGCGCTCGTCCGGGTAATCCCGCATGACGAGTCGGGTCCAATGCGGTGATCGCGCGGCTGCTGCCGGAACTGGTCCAACCTTCCTGAAAGGCTTCTGTCATGCGCCTCTTGCTCCTGAGCAACTCACGCACGCCCACGGGCGAATACCTGACGGCCGCGCTGGAGCCGGCCCGCGCGCTCATTCGCGACCGGCGCCGGGCGCTCTTCGTGCCGTTCGCCGGCGTCACGATCGAATGGGATGCGTACACCGACAAGGTCCGGCAGGCCCTGTCGCCGCTGTCGCTCACGATCGAAGGCATTCATACGCAGCCCGATGCACTGAATGCGGTGCACAAGGCCGAACTCATCATCGTCGGCGGCGGCAACACCTTCCATCTGCTAAAGTGCTGCCGCGAGCGCGGCTTGCTCGGCGCGATCGCCGAGCGCGTGCGAAGTGGCGCGGCGGACTACATGGGCTGGAGCGCGGGTGCGAACCTCGCGTGCCCCACGATCTGCACCACCAACGACATGCCGATCGTCGACCCGGGCGGCTTCGACGCGCTGGGGCTGGTGCCTTTCCAGATCAACGCGCACTACACCAATGCGCTGCCGGCGGGCCATCAAGGCGAGACGCGCAACGAGCGGCTCGCCGAACTGCTCAAGGCCCGGCCGGCGATGCGCGTCATCGGCTTGCCGGAAGGCGATTGGCTCGACGTGGAAGACGAGCGGGTCCGTCTGGCGGGGCTGCATGCGGCACCCTGGTTCGAGGCCGGCGCCGAGCCGGTCATCCTGCAGCCGGGCGAGGAACTTCGGCCCCACCGGGCTGCGTGAGGCGGGGTCCTCAGACTCGAGCGCAAATGGTCGAAACACTTTCCGCCGTCACGCGAGAACGGCTGCGACGTTTCATGCGCGTCCTGCGCGTGGCCGCGGTCATCGGTGCGGGCGTCGGGGCGGTCTACGGTGGCGCGATCGCCGGATCGGGTGCTCGCGCGCTACTCGGTTCCCTGCTGATCTCCATACCGATTGGGGTCATCGACGCCCTGGTCACGGCTGCATGGATCGCCGGCATCGAGCTCTTCATGCTGCCTCGCGTCTGGATGCGATGGCTCGATGCGCTGCCCTTCGCTGCGGTGTTTGTCCTGAAGACGCTTGTCTATGGCGCGATCGCAGGGGTGGTCCTCACTGGACAGCCGGGGGAGCGCTTGTTGGGCGTCGTCAACGTCTATAACGCGCGCACCGGCCTGATTGCGGTCTTCCTCTCGCTCGTGCCCGTTGCCGTCCTCGTGATGATGTTTCAGGCTGCGGGCCTCGTCGGGTACCGCACGTTCACGGCGCTTCTGCTTGGAAGATATCGCAGGCCCTTCGTCGAGCGTCGCTTCTTCCTCTTTGCCGACGTGGTGGGCTCGACCGCGATCGCCGAGCGCCTCGGCCCGCTGGAGGCGCATCGCTTCCTCGCCGCAGTGTTCTCGGCAGTGGCCGAACCGATCGAGCTGTGTCGAGGCGAGATCTACCAATACGTCGGTGACGAGATCGTCATCACCTGGGTCGAGGCCGACGGCCTTGCCGATGCGCGGGCCCTGCGCTGCTTCTTCGCGATGCGAGCGGCGCTCGCCGCGGACGCACCCCGGTTCGTCCAGCGCTTTGGCGTGTCACCGGAACTGCGTGCGGCCCTGCATCTGGGCGAGGTCATCGCCGGCGAGGTCGGCCAGGTGCGCCGTGCGATCGTCTTTCATGGCGACGTCATGAACACGACCGGTCGCCTGGAGCAAGCGACCCGCGAAGTCGGATGCTTCTTCATCGCATCGGCGGAAGCGCTCGCCTCCCTGGGTCCGCCACCTGACATCCGTACCCACGACCTTGGCATGCTGGCGCTGCGCGGACGAATCGAGCCCATCCATGCATTCTGTGTCGAACGCGACAGGAGGGATCGGTCGTTCAGACAATGAAGGCCGGCAATACATGACGCCCTGGCCGAGTGCGTTGACTCAGATCTCGGCGCCTTCGACCAGGAACCTGACGCGTCGCACGCCCTGCCACTCGTCGGCATCGAGCCGGTAGGCGATCACCACCTTCGGCGGCAATGGCTCGGTGTGGCCGAACCAGATGCCGTCGACAGGCTTGCCCTTGTGCCTGAGCTTGAGTGCGAGGTGCTTCTCGCCCACCAGCCGCTGCGAGACGACCTCAACCTCCTCGCTGAAGGTCGGCGGCGCGAAGCCTTGGCCCCACACCTCGCGATGCAGCGTGTCGACCAGGTCGACGCGCAGATACTCCGGCGCGAGCGGCCCGTCGGTGTCGAGCCTGCGCGTGAGCGTGGCCGCATCGAGCCACTCCTGTGCGACCTGGGCGAGCGCCTTCTCGAACACCGGAAACTGCTCGCGCGCCACAGTGCAGCCCGCCGCCATTGCATGGCCGCCGAAGCGCAGCAGCACGCCGGGATGCCGCTTGGCGACGAGGTCGAGCGCATCGCGCAGATGAAAGCCCGGAATGGAACGGCCCGATCCCTTGAGCTCGTGCTCCTTGCCGTCGGCGCCGCTGGCCGCGAAGACGAACGTCGGCCGGTGAAAGCGTTCCTTGATGCGCGAGGCCACGATGCCCACCACGCCTTCGTGGAAGTCCGCGCCGAACACGCTGATGGCCGCCGGCGGCTGCTGGGTGTCGTCGAACATCGATTCCGCCAGCCGCAGTGCCTGGTCGCGCATGCCGCCTTCGATGTCGCGGCGCTCGCGGTTGATGCCGTCGAGCATGCGCGCGAGTTCGTCGGCGCGGCCGGCGTCATCGGTCAGCAGGCATTCGATGCCCAGCGTCATGTCGGCCAGGCGGCCGGCGGCGTTGATGCGCGGGCCGAGCGCGAAGCCGAAGTCGAAGGTGGTCGCGATCGCCGCATTTCGCCCCGCCGCCTTGAACAGCGCCGCGACGCCGGCCGGCATCGCACCCGCACGGATGCGGCGCAGGCCCTGCGCGACCAGCCTGCGATTGTTGGCGTCGAGCCTCACGACGTCGGCCACTGTGCCAAGCGCCACCAGCGGCAGCAGCGTGTCGAGCTTGGGCTGCTGCGTCTTGTCGAACACGCCGCGCTGCCGCAGCTCCGAGCGCAGGGCCAGAAGCACATAGAACATCACGCCGACGCCGGCGATGCTCTTGCTTTCGAACTCGCAGCCCGGCTGGTTCGGATTCACCATGACATCCGCGGCGGGCAGCTCGATGCCCGGCAGGTGGTGATCGGTCACCAGCACCGACAGGCCGCGCGCCTTCGCGGCCGCCACCCCGTCGACGCTCGCGATGCCGTTGTCCACGGTGATGAGCACGTCCGCGCCGCTGCCCGCCACGCGCTGCGCGATCGGCGGCGTGAGGCCGTAGCCGTCGGTCACCCGGTCCGGCACGAGGTAGGTCGCATGCTTCGCGCCGAGCAGGCGCAGGCCGCGAATGGCGACCGCGCAGGCCGTCGCGCCATCGCAGTCGTAGTCCGCGACCACGCACAGACGCTTGTCGTCACGGATCGCATCCGCCAGCAGCACGGCCGCTTCGCGCGCGCCGCGCAGCGTGTCTGGCGCCAGCAGCAGCGCGAGGCCGTCGTCGAGCTCGGCCCGGCTCAGCACGCCGCGCGCCGCGTAGAGCTGTGCGAGCAGCGGATGCACGCCGGCCTGCTCGAGCGCCCAGGCGCTGCGGGGGGGGATGTCCCTGGCAATGATCTTCATCGTCACAGCCCTCCGAGCACCGCGATGGCCGAGGGCCGGCTGAACATGCTGCGAAGCCGTTGCCCGATGCCGCGCGACTGCACGCCGAAGCGCTGTGCTCCGCGATCGCCGCAGAGGGTGATCGCCACATCCGCGCCGTTCGCGCAAGCCGTGAGCAGTTCGAAGATCGGGCCCTTGTCGAGCGCTTGCCAT
Organism: Variovorax sp. YR216; assembly: GCF_900107745.1. GTDB lineage: Bacteria > Pseudomonadota > Gammaproteobacteria > Burkholderiales > Burkholderiaceae_C > Variovorax. The sequence continues at coordinate 638,024 of NZ_FNRO01000003.1, forward strand.
GCCGCCGCCCACGCGAGGCCGTCGTCTCGCAGCGCGGGCGCGCGCAGGTCGCCGACCACCTCCGGTTCGGATGAAGGGCTGTCGGTGAACAGGCCCGGCAGGGCGCCGGTGCCGCTGAGCCAGAAGGAATTGATCGGTGGCGCGCCGCGCGCCGCGCGCTCGTCGTTCACGCGCTCGGTGTAGAGGAGCATCTGCATTTCATTCTGAAGGCGCCGCAGGGGTCGCGCGGCATCGGACAGCGGCGACCACTCCGAAATCGGAAAGCCGACCGCGCGATCGATCGACGCGGTCGCGAGACCGTCGAAGACCTTGCCGCAGGCCAGCCAGCGGCTGGGCACCGACGAGGCGTGCAGCGCGATGCCGTCCTCGGCGAAGAAGGGTTGCGCCACCGCGAGGAGCGCGGCGGATTCGGAGGCATCGATCTCGATCGCCGCGGGATCGCCGAGCACCACATCGTCGATGCCGACCTGCCAGTGACACAGCGTCGCGGCGCCCCAGCTCGCGCCGGCGTCCGTGGGCTGCAGGCCGAGCCTGCGTGCTTCCAGCGCCGCCCACGGAATGCAGCCGTCGGCTGCCGAAATGCCCAGCGATTTGGCAAGCGCGCGCTCATGCGGGGGTGTCAGGGTGGTGTCCTCCTGCGTATCGCCGCTGACCAGCGCGAGCCGCGACAGCAGCGCTTCGAGCTTCGGCAGCCGCAGCCCAGCCAGGGCTTCGCGGCAGGCGGGAGAGCCGCGGCCGGCGAAGGGAATCAACAAATGGCGGGGAGAGGGCGGGGCGGACATGGGCCTATTGTCCGGGATGCCACAATTCGAGCCCTATGCGACTCCCCTACGAACTGCAACTCGGCTGGCGTTACACGCGCGCGGGCCGGGCGACGCGGCGCAACGGCTTCATTTCATTCATCTCCGGCGTGTCGATGTTCGGCATCGCACTGGGCGTCGCGGCGCTGATCATCGTGCTCAGCGTGATGAATGGCTTCCAGAAAGAAGTGACCGACCGCATGCTCGGAGTGATCTCGCACATCGAGATCTTCTCGCGCGACGGACAGGCGCTCGGCGACATCGACGCGATCATGGCCGAGGCCCGCAAGAACCCGCAGGTGATCGGCGTCGCGCCGTTCATTGCCGCACAGGCGTTGATTGCCCGCGGCGAAGACATGAAGGGCGCGATCATCCGCGGCATCGAGCCCAAGCTCGAAGGGCAGGTGACCGATCTTTCGAGCACCACGCAGCATGGCGCGCTGGACAAGCTGGTGCCGGGCCAGTTCGGCATCGTGCTCGGTATCGAGCTCGCGCGGTCGCTCTACGTGCGCGAAGGCGATCAGGTCACGCTGGTGGCGCCGGGCGGGCAGGTCACGCCGGCGGGCGTGGTGCCGCGCCTCAAGCAGTTCACCGTGGTCGGCACCTTCGATTCGGGCCACTACGAGTACGACTCCTCGCTCGCGATGATCCACGAGGAGGATGCCGCGCGGATCTTCCGCCTCGAAGGGCCGAGCGGCGTGCGCCTCAAGCTCAAAGACCTGCACCAGGCCCGCGAAGTGGCCGAGGAACTCGCCGCGACGCTGCCGGGCCAGTTCCTCATCCGCGACTGGACGCGTGCCAACAAGACCTGGTTCGCGGCGGTGCAAGTCGAGAAACGCATGATGTTCATCATCCTCACGCTGATCGTCGCGGTGGCGGCCTTCAACCTCGTTTCCACGCTGGTGATGACGGTGACCGACAAGCGCGCGGACATCGCGATCCTGCGCACGCTCGGATCGAGCCCGAAGAGCATCATGGGCATCTTCGTCGTGCAGGGCGCGATGGTCGGCGTCATGGGCACCCTCGGCGGGCTGCTGCTGGGCCTGGGCATCGCCTACAACATCGACGTGATCGTGCCGGCGCTGGAACGGCTCTTCCACGCCAGTTTTCTGCCGAAGGACATCTACCTCATCAGCCAGATGCCCAGCGATCCGCAGCGCGGGGACATCATCCCGATCACCGTGATCTCGCTGATCCTCGCCTTCGTGGCCACGCTCTACCCGAGCTGGCGTGCGAGCCGCGTCAATCCCGCGGAGGCGCTGCGGTATGAGTGAATCGAAGAACGGCGCGGTGCTGAAGGTACGCGGGCTGACCAAGCGCTTCAACGAAGGCCGCAGCATCGATCTCACCGTGCTGCACGGCGTGGACCTCGACGTGCATGCCGGCGAGACGCTCGCGATCGTCGGTGCGTCCGGCTCGGGCAAGAGCACGCTGCTGCACCTGATGGGCGGCCTCGATGCGCCCACCAGCGGCAGCGTCGAGCTGCACGGCGAGAACATGGCGCTGGTCGATGCGGCCGAGCAGGGGCGCCTGCGCAACATGCATCTGGGCTTCGTCTACCAGTTCCATCACCTGCTGCCGGAGTTCAGCGCGCTCGACAACGTCGCGATGCCGCTGCGCATTCGCCGCATGGAGCCTCCCGAAGCGCATCGCGCCGCCGTCGAGATGCTGCGCGCGGTGGGGCTCGGCGAGCGCGTGCAGCATCGCCCGGCGGAGCTGTCCGGCGGCGAGCGCCAGCGCGTGGCGATCGCGCGTGCGCTGGTCACGCAACCCGATTGCGTGCTGGCTGACGAGCCCACCGGCAATCTGGACCGCGCGACGGCGGATGCGGTCTTTGCGCTGATGCTGCGCCTGGCGCATGAGCGCGGCACGGCCTTCGTGTTGGTCACGCACGACGAGAGCCTGGCGGCGCGCTGCGATCGTGTGCTGCGGCTCACGGCCGGCCGCCTCGCGGGCTGAACGTAGCGCGACGCCTGAGGGCCGGCGCGCCCCGGAGCGCACGTTCGCCGAGCACCAGCGCGAGACACGCGATCGCCACCAGCATCACGACGAAGAAGTAGTCGAGCGCCGCCATGAAGGTTGCCTCCTGCGCCGCCTGAAGGCCGAGTTGCGCGATGGCGATCTGGGGTGCTTCGGCAGGGCCGTGCGTGGCGGCGAAATGGCGCGTGAGCTGGTCCAGCGTCTGCCCGACCGCGGGATTCGAGGGTGACAGGCTTTCGCTCAGCCGCGTGAAGCGAACGCTGCTGCGCCATTGCATGCACAGCGTCGCGAGCGCCGTGCCGGCGGCGATGCCGAACTGGGCCAGCATGTTCTTCACCTGGTTGGCGTGCGAGAAGGTCGTGTCGTCGCGCTGGAGCGTCTGGAAGGTCTGCATCGCGGTGGTCGACAGCACCACGATCACGAACGCGCCATTGAAGAGCAGCGCCGGCACCACGCTGTGCAGCGGGTTCGCCGTCTCGCTGAGCCGGGAAAGTTGCCACGCGCAGAGGAGGAGGGCGCCGAAGCCGACCAGGTAGTAGCGCGTCGGGCCGGGGCTGTGCGGCAGCAGTCGCGACAGCACGATCCAGCTCGCCACGCCGGCCAGCGCGCCGATGCCGAGGTAGCGGCCGATCGTCTCCAGCGGCAGTCCGAGTGCGCGCTGCAGCAGCACCGGCAGCATCAGGTTGTTGGCGCCCAGCACGAGATAGCACAGGCCGAACATCGCCAACCCGACGAGGTAGCGCGTCTGCGCCAGTTCGCCGAAACGGATGAGCGGACGCGCACGGCGGCGGTCGGTGCGCACGAAGAGCGCGAGCGCGGGCAGTGCGAGCGCCGCCAGCAGGCCGAGCGTGCCTGCATCGGTGAAGAAGTCGAAGCCCGAACGCTGCAACGCGTGCAGCAGAAGGAAGCTGCCGCCCATCAGCGCGAGCAGGCCGGTCGGATGCGGCTGGGACGTTGCTTCGGGCACGGGCAGGGCGTCATCCAGCGTCCATGCCGCGAGCGCCGCCAGCAGCGCGGCAGGCAGGAGCAGGCCGGCAAACGCCGCCCGCCAGCCGGCCGTCGCGAGCGCGGCGGATGCCGCGATCGGGCCGGCGACGATGCCCCACGCCACGCCCGAGGCGAAGAACTTCACGCCGGTGAAGCGACGCGGGGAGGGCGGGATGCGGCTCACGAGCACGCGGCCCGCGGTCATGAAGGACGCGCAGCCCAGCGCCATGACAAGGCGCCCTGCGGCGAACTGGAGCAGGTTGCCGCTCGACGCACAGGCCAGCGCGCCGACGGCGAAAAGTGCGCTGGCGGCGAGCAGCGTGCGCCGCCAGCCGAGCCGCTCGACCACCCACCGGTGCATCGACAGCACGCCGATGGCGACCATCGCATAGAGCGTGGCGACGAGGCTGTATTCCTCCGGGCCGGCACCGATGTCGCCCATGACCGGCGCGGCGTTGAAGGCCACGATGCCCGTCTGCAGGAAGTCGCTGAAGGGCAGGGCCGCGATCAGCGCATACAGCGGCAGCTTCTGCGCAAGCGGCGGATTCGCGGCGGCGGCCATGGCGGGTCCTCAGGCAGTAAGCGTCTTGCGGAAGCCGATCGAGAGGCGGTTCCAGGTGTTGATGAGACCGATCGCGAGCGTCAGGTTCACCATCTCCGCTTCGCTGAACTCGGCGCGCAGTGCGTCGTAGTCCGCATCGGGTGCATGGCTGTCGGCGACCCGGGTGATGGCCTCGGTCCAGGCCAGCGCGGCGCGCTCCCGGGGCGTGAAGAAGGGTGTCTCGTGCCATACCGACACGGCGTACACGCGGCGTTCGCTCTCGCCCTTCTTGCGCAGGTCGCTCGCGTGCAGGTCGACGCAGAAGGCGCAGCCGTTGATCTGCGAGGCGCGCAGCTTGACGAGGTCAAGCAGCCCGGGTTCGAGGCCCAGCTTGCCGGCCGCGACTTCCAGTGCGATCAGCGCCTTGAGTGCATCGGGCGAGGCTTTGTAAAAATCGAGTCGTTGTTGCATGGTGTGGCTCCGTCGCGGTGGTTGATGGGGTCAATGCTAGGAACCGATGGCCTCCGCGAAGGCGGCCAATCCCAGCCATTTGCAGGAGGCCAATCGGATGGAGTTGCATGTCGTCATCGAGGGTGACAAGGACCTGACCGGGCAGCTCTACCGGCAACTGAAGGACGCGATCCGCACCGGCCGGCTGCCGGCAGGCGAGAAACTGCCGCCTTCGCGGCTGCTGGCCGAGCAACTCGGTCTCTCGCGCAAGACGGTGTCCGAGGCCTACGCACGGCTCACCTACGACAAGCTCCTGGTGGGTCGCGTGGGCAGCGGCACTTTCGTCGCGGGCGATGTGAAGCCCCGGGGCGTGACCGCCGCCGCGCCATCCTTCGCGGGCGCGGCCACCGCGGCGCGCTGGCGCAGCATGGACACGCCGCTGCGGCATCCCGCGCCGGAAGGCAACTCGCGCTACGAGTACATCGGTGGCGCTCCGGCGCGCAGTCTCTTTCCGCATGCCGACTGGCGGCGCTGCGTGCTTCATGCGCTGCGCGAAGGGGCGCGTTCGCGCGGGCTGTACGGGCCGGTGGAAGGCATGCCGGTGCTGCGCGCGGCGATCGCCCGGCACGCGGCTTTCTCAAGGGGCGTGCGCTGCGGAGGGGACGACGTCATCGTCACCAATGGCGCCCAGCAGGCGCTGGATCTCGTCGCGCGCGTGCTCGTCGAGCCGGGCAGCACGGTGGTGGTCGAGGAGCCGGGCTACCCGCCGGCGCGGCTGCTGTTCGCCGCGCAGGGTGCGAGCGTGGTCGGCGTGCCGGTCGACGCGGAAGGCATCGTGGTCGATCGAATTCCCGACGGCACGCGGCTCATCTACGTCACGCCCGCGCACCAGTTTCCGCTCGGCATGCCATTGAGCATGCGGCGGCGCAAGGCGCTGCTGGCGCGCGCCCATGCGCTCGGCGCGATCGTCATCGAGGACGACTACGACTGCGAATTCCGCTACGAAGGCCGCCCAACCGATTCGCTGCAGAGCATGGACACGCAGGGTTGCGTGGCCTTCGTCGGCACTTTCTCGAAGACCTTGTCACCCGAGTTGCGGCTGGGCTACCTGATCGCGCCGCCCGCCATCCTCGAAGCGGTGTGCGTCGCCAAGCACCTGAGTGACTGGCACACCGCCACGCCGGCCCAGACGGCGCTGGCGAAGTTCATCGGCGACGGCGATCTCCTGCGGCACGTCCGGCGCTGCCATGCGGTCTATGCGCAGCGGCGGGAGCGGATCATCCGGCGCTTCGCGGGCGACCTGGCGCCCTGGTTCGAGCTGGTGCCGGCGACCGCGGGCATCCACCTCGCGGCGCTGTGCCGCAGGCCGCTCGACATGGAGATGCTGCTGCGGCTCTCGCGCCGCGTCGATGTCGGGCTCTATGCGCTCGACGGCTTTCATCACTTCGGCCCCGTGCGGCAGGGCCTGATGATGGGCTACGGCGTCATCGAGACGGAAGACATCGATCCGTCGCTCGACCGCCTGCGCGACATCCTGATGCAGATGGATCAGGCCGCGATCGAGTAGCCGCCGTCCACCGGGATCGCGGTGCCGGTGATGAAGTCCGAGCCCGCGCTGGCAAGAAACACCGCGATGCCCGCGAGATCCTGCGGCTGGCCCCAGCGGCCCGCGGCGGTGCGTGCGATCACGCGCTCGTTCAGGCCCGGCACCTGCGCGCGTGCGCCGTCGGTCAGGTCCGTCTGGATCCACCCCGGCAGCACCGCGTTCACCTGGATGCCGTCCGCGGCCCACGAAGCCGCCATCGCCTTGGTGAGCTGCACGATGCCGCCCTTGCTCGCGCCGTAGGCCGGCGCATAGGGGGCGCCGAAGATCGACATCATCGAACCGATGTTGATGATCTTGCCGCCGCCGGCCGACTTCAGATGCGGATGCGCGGCGCGGCAGCAGAGGAAGGCGCTGGTGAGGTTGGTGTCCATCACCTGGTTCCATTCGGCGAGCGCGAGCTGGTCCACGGGCTTGCGCACCGTGGTGCCGGCGTTGTTGACGAGGATGTCGAGCCGGCCGCAGCGGGCCGCGAGCTGGTCGAACAGGGCCTTTACCGAATCTTCGTTCGTCACGTCGGCTTCGAGCGCGAAGCTGTCGCTTCCTGCCGCCTTCAGCGCGTCGACGGCGGCGGCCGACTTCTGCGCATTGCGCGCTGCCACCACGACGCGCGCGCCGGCCTTCGCCAGGCCCAACCCCATGCCGAGGCCGATGCCGCCGTTGCCGCCCGTGACGAGCGCGACCTTGCCCTTCAGATCGAACATCCTTGTCTTTCCTTTTTGCGGATGAGGGTTACTTCTTGCCGCCCTTCTTCGCAGCCCTTGAACCGGCGCTCGGCGCGGCGCCCTTGTTCACCGGCAGTTTGCATTGCCCGAAGGTGCAAGCGCGAAGTGGATCGAGGAAGCGAGCCGCAGCTCACAGGATGCGGTTGAACCAGAGCAGCGAGAGTCCGGCCGAGAGCAGCGCGAGCCCGGCCGCTGCCATCGCGAAGAGCGCCGAGATCTCGGTTTCCTTCTTCTCGACGGTCAGCCGCGAACTCAGGGAGGTGTAGACCTTCTTCAGATCGGTGGCCGTGCCCGCGTAGAAGTACTCGGCGTTGGTCTTGTTGGCGATGGCCTTGAGCGTCTCTTCGTCGAGCCGCACGCGCATCGACCAGCCCTCGAAGCCGATGGTCTCGCCGTCGACCGTGCCGATGCCCACGGTGTAGACGCGCACGCCGCGATCGGCCGCGACCTTGGCCGCATCGAGTGGGTCGACGCCGGTGGTGCGCTGGCCGTCCGTCAGCATGATGATCGCGGCAGAGGTGTACGAGCCCGGCGCGACCGGCGTGAACTCCTTGGCCGGCTGCTTGCCCGCGCGGTCGATCGGCGTGCCGCGCTCGCGGCTCTGCGGGCCGAAGTCGGAAATGTCGATGCCCGCATCGGGGAACAGCGTGGCGAGCGACACCACGATCGCATTGCCGGTCGCGGTCGCGCGCTGGAGCTGGAAGGAGTCGATCGCGGTCACGAGGTCTTCGCGGTTGGTGGTGGGCAATTGCGCCACCTGTGCGCTGCCGGCGAACGCGACGATGCCGACCTTGACGGTGCGCGGCAGTTCCTTGATGAAGCTCTTGGCCGCTTCCTGCGCGGCAACCAGCCGGTTGGGCTGCACGTCTGCGGCGCGCATGCTGCCGGAGACATCCATCGCGAGGATGATGGTCTGCTGGTTCGACGGCAGCACCACCACCGCCATCGGCCGCGAGGCGGCGATGAGCATTGCAGCCAGCGCCAGCATGAAGAGGAAGGGCGGGATGTGCCGGCGGATCGTCTGGCTCGCGCCCATCGCCTCGCGCACGATCGACAGGCTCGCGTAGCGCAGCGCGAGTTTCTTCTTGCGCCGCAGCAGCCACAGGTAAAGGAGCACCAGCAGCGGCAGCGCCAGCAGCAGCCAGAGAAATTGGGGCCAGAGGAAATTCATGCTGCCACCACGGTCGAGTTAGCCAGCCCGGTGCGTACGCGACGCTTTCGCATGTCGGCGAATCGCACGATGGCCTCTACGAGGTCATCGTCGGTCGAGAGTTCGATCGTGTCAACGCCCACCTTGGCAAGCGATTCGCGCAAGGCGACTTCGCGCTCGGCAGCCAGCCGCGCGAAGCGCTTGCGGAAGCCGGCGTCGTGCGTGTCGACCCAGAGCTGCTCGCCGGTTTCGGCGTCGCGCAGGGGTACGAGGCCGAGGTCGGGCAACTCGAGCTCGAGCGGATCGAACAGTCGCACCGCCACCACGTCGTGGCGCTGCACCAGATGGCCGAGCGGGCGCTCCCATCCGGGCTCGCTGAGGAAATCGGAGACCACGAACACGGTCGAGCGGCGCGGCATCAGCACGGCGGCGGACTTGAGCAGATCCGCCAGCCGGGTCATTCCCTGCTGGGCGACCTCCACCTTCGTGGCGCGCCGCTCCATCGCGTGGAGAAGATGCAGCACGTGGCGGCGGCCGGTGCGCGGGGGGATCACCGCTTCGATGTCGTTGCCGTAGACCATCGCGCCCACACGGTTGCCGTGCCGCGTGAGCAGCCGCGCGATCACGCCGACGAAGCCCGCTGAAATCTCGCGCTTGGCGCGCACACCGGAGCCGAAATCGACCGAACGGCTCAGGTCGAGCACGAACCAGGCGGCCATCTCGCGGTCTTCGGTGAAGACGCGCACGTAGGGCGTCTGCAGCCGCGCGGTGACGTTCCAGTCGATGTGGCGCACGTCGTCATGGTGCTGGTATTCGCGCAGGTCGGCGAGGTCGAGACCCGCGCCGCGCATCAGCGTGCGATAGTCGCCCTGCAGCAGGCCGTCGAGGCGGCGGATCACGGTCCATTCGAGCCGGCGCAGCGCGCGTTCGACGCCGCTCGCCGCCGCTTCGGCGGCCGCGAGCGCGTCGTCGTTGGCGGCTTTCCCGCGCTTAGGCCACCAGCTTTTCATGCTCGAGCGGTTTGGCGGGGGCGGGCACGGCCCGCATGATCTTGTCGATGAGGCTGTCGGGCGTGAAGCCCTCGGAGAGGCCTTCGTAGGACAGCGTGACGCGATGCCGCATCACATCGGGCACCAGCGCGGTCATGTCCTCGGGCAGCGCGTAGCTGCGGCCGCGCAGCAGCGCGAGCGCGCGTGCGCCTTCGGTCAGGCTGATGCTCGCGCGCGGGCTCGCGCCGAAGGTGATGAAGCGGCGCAGGTCCTTCAGGCCGTGCTTCTCCGGCGTGCGCGTGGCTGACACGAGCCTGACCGCGTACTGGATCAGCGAAGGATCGACATAGACCCGGCGCGCCTCGGCCTGCAGCGCGGCGAGCTGCTCGGTGGTCGCCACGGGCATGGCCGCGACCGGGGGACCGATCACGCGCTCGACGATCACGAACTCTTCCTCGTCCGTCGGGTAGTCGACCAGCACCTTCATCATGAAGCGGTCCACCTGCGCCTCGGGCAGCGGGTAGGTGCCCTCGGTCTCGATCGGGTTCTGCGTGGCCATCACGAGGAAAGGGCGCGGCACCAGGTGCGTCTCGCCGGCGATCGTGACCTGGCGCTCCTGCATCACTTCGAGCAGCGCGCTCTGCACCTTGGCCGGCGCGCGATTGATTTCGTCGGCCAGCAGCAGGTTGGCGAAGACGGGGCCCAGCGAGGTGCTGAAGTCGCCCGTTTTCTGGTTGTAGATGCGCGTGCCGACCAAGTCCGCCGGCACGAGGTCGGGCGTGAACTGGATGCGCTTGAACTGCCCGCGCACGGTGTCGGCGAGCGTCTTGACCGTCAGCGTCTTCGCCAGGCCCGGCACGCCTTCGACCAGCAGGTGGCCGTTGGCGAGCATCGCGACCATCACCCGTTCGAGAAACCGGTCCTGGCCGACGACGACGCGCTTGACCTGATAGAGGATCTGCTCCATCAGCTCGGCCGTGGATGCGGAGGTCGATTCGGTGTCTGTGCTCATGCGAATGCTCTTTCTTTCGATGGGTCAGAAGGGCGGCGAGCCGGCGGCCGATGCCGCGTTCTCGATCGGCACGGCGAAGCCGATACCGATGAAGGTGCGCTGCTGGGTCGGGTTGAGGATGGCCGTGACGATGCCGAGCACCTCGCCGTCCATGTTGATGAGCGGACCGCCCGAATTGCCCGGATTGGCTGCGGCGTCGAACTGGATCAGGTTGCCCAGTTCCTGCTTGCCTTCGGGCGAGCGGAACGAGCGTTTCAGTCCGGAAACCACGCCGGCCGACACCGACGGCCCGATGCCGAAGGGGAAGCCGACGGCGACGACCTGGTCCCCCGGCTGGAGATCGGCGGTGGAGCGCATCGTGGCGGGGATGAGGTCGTCCGGCAGCTTCTGCGCCTGCAGCACCGCGAGGTCGTTTTCGGGCTGCACGCCGGTGATCGTGGCGGGCGACTCGAGCCCATCGAAGAACGTCACCTTGATCGTTTCGGAGCCTGCGACCACATGCAGGTTGGTCAGGATGATCCCCTTGTCCACGATCACCACGCCGGTGCCGACGCCGCGCTCCACCTGCTGGCCAGCCGCTTCGTCGGCGGGCGTCTCCGCGGGCTTGCCTTTGGCGAGATTGCGGCCGCGCTTCTCGACCTTGGCTTCGGGCGTCGTCTTCTCGGTGCCGTAGCCGACCACGCGCACCACCGAGGGCCGGATGATCTCGGCCGCCTTGGCCGCGGGCGAGGGCAAGGTGGTGGTGTGCAGAGTGCGCAGCACCGCCTGGTCGATGTCCTTCTGCGTGAGCTGGCGGTAGCCCTTGGGCCACATCACCGCACCGGTGGCGCCCATGCCGACCACGAGCGCGACGAGCAGCGCGAAGCTGCGGCGTCCAGGCTGCCAGCGCTGCGGCGCCTGGGGAACTGCAGCGGCTTGTGCGGGTTGCGATTGCGTCGTGTCGGTACCGTCCGACGCGTTCTGTGCGATGGTCGCGCCGGGTTCTGCCGCGTTGCGCGGCTCTCTGGGCGAGCGGCTGTAGAAAGCAGGCCTGCGCATCGGGCACCTCCGGCAAAAGAGAACGCTTGAGGAGGCACGGTAGCACGCTTTCCGGAGGTCTGCATGCCCTTCGGGCATGATCGCGAGATGGCCGTCTTCGTCGATACCCACTGCCATCTCGACGCGCCCGAATTCGGCGCCGAGATGCCCCGGATCAGGGCGCGCGCAGCGAGCCTCGGCGTCGGGCTTTGCGTGATTCCGGCCGTGGCAGCCTTCAACTTCACCGTGGTGCGCGAGCTGGCGCATCTGCAGGGCGACGCCTACGCGCTCGGCATCCATCCGATGTGCACCGGGCAGGCGCTGGACGAGCATCTGGATGAACTCGATGCCGAACTGGCGCGCCGGCGCGACGACCCGCGGCTGGTGGCTGTCGGCGAGATCGGGCTCGACTTCTTCGCCCCAGGCCTCGATGCCGACCGGCAGGCGAAGTTCTTTCACACTCAGTTGCAGCTTGCGCGCAAGCATGAACTGCCGGTGATCATTCATGTGCGCCGGTCGGTGGACAAGGTGCTGAAGCATCTTCGCCAGGCGGCGCCGGGGCAGCGCTGGCACGGCATCGCGCACGCGTTCAACGGCAGCGAGCAGCAGGCGCAGGCATGCATCGATCTCGGGCTCAAGCTGGGCTTCGGCGGGGCGGTGACCTTCGAACGGGCCCTGCAGCTGCGACGGCTGGCGCAGGCCGTTCCGCTGGAGGCGATCGTCATGGAAACCGACGCGCCCGACATCCAGCCGCAGTGGATCTACCGCACGCAGGCCCAGCGCGATGCCGGCGAGCCGCAGGGGCGCAACGAGCCCGGCGAACTGCCGCGTATCGGCGAAGTGGTGGCCGACTTGCGAGGCATGTCCGTGGAGGCGCTGGCCGAGGCGACCACCCGCAATGCGATCGAGGCGCTGCCGCGTCTGTCTTCGCTGATCGGCGTGTCGGCAAGTATGCTGCGCACCGCGTAGGCCGATCGCTCGACTTGCGCGACAGCGGCCCGGGCGTGGGTTTTCGGTGTCATCCTTGGGCTCTGGGCAGTCGTTGTATTGCCATGTGCAAGCACCAGTGGCTCGCCAGGCCACTTCAACTTACTAGGAGCCTTCCAAGATGAACAAGACTTTCGTCCGCATCCTTCCTGCCGCATTGACACTCGCCGTCGCGTCGGTCGCACTGCCGGCCCTGGCGCAGAACACCGCCGCGCCCTCGACGACCGAGAAAGTGGAAAACACCAGCAAGGAAGCATGGGACTCCACCAAGAGCGGCACCAAGAAGGCGGTGAAGGCCACCGAGCACGGCGGCGAAAAGGCCTGGGATGCGACCAAGAGCGGTAGCGAAAAGGCGTGGGACGCCACCAAGCACGGCAGCCAGAAGGCCTGGGACGCCACCAAGCACGGGGCGCACGCCACCGGCAAGGCCGTGAGCGATGCGGGCAGCGCGGCCGCCGGCGCCACGCGCAAGGCCGGCGACAAGATCGGGGAGCAGATCCCCGGCACCGAGCAGCATGACGCGAAGGTCAAGCAAGAAGCGAAGAAGCCCTGAGTTCCTCGCGTTTCGCGCGCCGCAATGAAGAAACCCGCCGGAAGGCGGGTTTCGCTTTTGGGGGGCTTCAGGCCGGCTTGACGGGCGGTGGCGTGAGGTGGCGCTGCACCAGCGGTGTCTCCGGCGTCGGGTAGCCGGCGGCGCCGAAGGTCTTGACAATCGCCTTGTGCGTGTCGAAGTAGACCTGCCAGTAGTGGTCGGTGTGCGTGTAGGGCCGCACCGCGAGCAGCGGGCCTTCGGGCGTGAACTGGAGGATCTCCACGTCCGCCGGCTGCTCCTTCGAGACGTTGGGGATTTCGCCCACCGCAGCCTTGAGTCGCTGGATGGCGTCGCCGACATCCACGCCGTTCGCGATCTTGGCCGTGATGTCGACACGCCGCCACTGCAGCGTGCTGAAGTTCTGGATCGTCTCGGACAACACCTTGTTGTTGCCGACGGTCACGACGGTGTTGTCCGGAGAGATGAGCGTGGTGCCGAAGAGGCCCAGTTCCTTGACAGTGCCAGTCACGCCGCCGCCGACGGTGACGAAATCACCCACGCGGTACGGCCGCAGCACCTGCAGGAACACGCCGGCCGCGAAGTGCGTGAGCAGGCCGCCCCAGGCGGTGCCGATGGCGAGGCCCGCGCCGGCCAGCAGCACCGCGAAGGAGGTGGTGCGGATGCCGAACATGTCGAGGATCGCGAGGATCAGGACGATGTTCAGGATCACGCCGAGGATCGAGATCAGGTAGTGGCTCAGCGTCGGGTCCATGCGCTTGCCGCGTTCGATCGCCTTGCCGACGAGCTTCTGGGCCAGGCCGATGAGCCATCGGCCGATGACCCAGGCGATCAGGGCGCCGATGACTTTCAGGCCAAAATCGACGCCCTGCGTCGTGATGAACGTCCAGATCGCTTCCGTATTCAAGTTCTTCTCCTCACAGTGCCAGCGATTCACACCGGCAAGCGTTATGGATAAGCCAGCCTCGCGCCCAATCGACGCGGACGCCGTGCTCACGGGCCTCGCACCGATCGTGTCCGAGAACACCGCCTTGTTGATCCTCGGCAGCTTTCCTGGCGCACGTTCGATCACGGAGCAGCGGTATTATGCGCACCCGCAGAATCATTTCTGGAAAATTTTGCAGGCCCTGTGGCCCGCAAACCCGCTCCCAGCGGGCGTTGATAGCTATCAAAAGCGTAGCGAGTGGCTGCTCGACCGAGGGCTGGGCGTGTGGGACGTCTACGCGAGTTGCCGGCGCGAAGGCAGCCTCGACACGGCGATCCGCGATGCGGTCGTGAACGACATCGTGAGCCTGCGCCTGCCGAAGCTCGTGGCCATCGCGCACAACGGGGGCGAGAGCTTCAAGCATGCAAGGCACACGCGCACGCTCGGCGTGCCGGTCCATCGGCTGCCGTCGTCGAGTCCCGCCAACGCATCGTGGAGCTTCGAGCGCAAGGTCCACGCCTGGCGCGAAGTGTTTGAAAGGTATCTGGACATTCCATGAAAGTCTCTCTCCCCGAAGTCAACTTCTCCGATTGGGGAGACGTGCGCTACCTGCATCTGGGCACGGAGTGGGTACAGGGCTCGATGAAGCTCGACGCGCCTTTCGACATCGAGCTCGAATACGTGCAGCGCATGATGGCGTGGCTGCTCTTCGTCGACCCGGCCAGCGTCGCGAAGCGCCATGCGATGCAGCTCGGGCTCGGGGCCGCGAGCCTCACCAAGTTCTGCCGCAAGACGCTGCGCATGCGCACCACCGCGATCGAACTCAATCCCCAGGTGGTCGCAGCATGCCGGGGCTGGTTCAAGCTGCCGGCGGACGATGCGAAGCTCCAGATCGTGGTGGCCGATGCGGCCACCGAGATCCGCCAGCCGCAATGGCTCGGCACCGTCGATGCGCTGCAGGTCGATCTCTACGACCACGAAGCCGCCGCGCCGGTGCTCGACAGCGAAGACTTCTACGCCGACTGCCGCGGTCTCCTGTCCGAGGACGGGTGCATGACGGTCAACCTTTTCGGCCGCTCGTCCAGCTACGAGCGCAGCCTCGCGAAGATCGTCGCGGTCTTTGGCGAGGAGGCGGTCTGGGCCTTCAAGCCGACGCGAGAAGGCAACACGATCGTGCTGGCGCAGCGCGAAGCCAGCCGGCCGAAACGGCCCGTGCTTGCCGACCGTGCGCAAACCATCCAGACTCGCTGGAGTCTGCCCGCTCCCAAATGGCTGCGCGTGTTCAAGCCCGTGGCTTGAGCGCCGTCAGGCTCTCCCTCTATGAATGCTGTGACCTTGCCTTCTCCTGATCCCCGGTTCGAAGGGCCGCTCGATCTGCGGCACCTGATCGAATGGCTTGCGCGGGATGGCGTGATCTCGCCGCCCGAAGCCAAGCGGACGCTCACGCGCTGCGCGCAGGCGCAGAGCCGCCAGGCGCCGCTGGTGCGCCTCGCCAGCGTCGCGATGACGCGCGAGAGCGACGGCAAGCCGCTCGATCTGGAAATGCTCACCCAATGGCTGGCCAGCCGCGCAGGGCTCGCTTACTTGCGCATCGATCCGCTGAAGGTCGACGTGGGCAAGGTGGCCGACACCATGAGCGCGGCGTACGCGGAGCGGCACAAGGTGCTGCCGGTGCAGGTGACGCCGAGCGAAGTGGTGGTCGCGACCTCGGAGCCGTTCCTGACCGACTGGATCCCCGAGGTCGAACGCCAGTCGCGCCGGTCGGTGCGGCGCGTGGTCGCGAATCCGGCGGACATCCAGCGCTACACGGCGGAGTTCTTCGCGCTCGCGAAGTCGGTCCGCGCGGCGCAGAAGGCGGGCTCCAGCGCGGGCAGCGCGAGCTTCGAGCAGCTGGTCGAGCTCGGCAAGTCCAACAAGCAGCTCGACGCCAACGACCAGAGCGTGGTGCAGGTTGTGGACTGGCTCTGGCAATACGCCTTCGACCAGCGCGCGAGCGACATCCACCTCGAACCGCGCCGCGACCAGGGCGTGATCCGCTTCCGCATCGACGGCGTGCTGCATCCGGCCTATCAGATGCCGATGGGCGTGATGAACGCGATGGTGTCGCGGATCAAGCTGCTCGGCCGCATGGACGTGGTCGAGAAGCGCCGCCCACTCGACGGCCGCATCAAGACCCGCAACATCCGCGGCGAAGAAATCGAGATGCGGCTTTCCACGCTGCCCACCGCCTTCGGCGAGAAGATGGTGATGCGGATCTTCGACCCGGACACCGCGGTCAAGGACCTCGACGCGCTGGGCTTCGCGCAGCACGATGCGAAGCGCTGGGAGCAGCTCGTGACGCGGCCGCACGGCATCATCCTCGTGACCGGCCCGACCGGCTCCGGCAAGACGACCACGCTCTATTCCACGCTCAAGCGCGTGGCGACCGAGGAAGTCAACGTGAGCACGGTGGAGGACCCGATCGAGATGATCGAGCCCTCGTTCAACCAGACGCAGGTGCAGCCGCAGCTCGACTTCGGCTTCACCGAGGGCCTGCGCGCGTTGATGCGCCAGGATCCGGACATCATCATGGTGGGCGAGATCCGCGATCTCGCCACCGCCGAGATGGCGGTACAGGCGGCGCTGACCGGCCACCTCGTCTTCAGCACGCTCCACACCAACGATGCGCCGAGCGCGATCACGCGGCTGATGGAACTCGGCGTGCCCTCGTACCTCATCAACGCGGTGATGCTCGGTGTGCTGGCCCAGCGGCTGGTGCGCACGCTGTGTCCGCACTGCAAGGCGCCCGACGAATCGATCACGCGCGAGAAGCTCGCGGAGTTCGTTGCGCCCTGGCAGATCAGTGGTTCGGTGCGCGCCTACCGGCCGGTGGGTTGCGTGGACTGCCGCATGACGGGCTACATGGGCCGCATGGGCCTGTACGAGTTGCTCACCGTGTCCGAAGCGTTCAAGAGCGAAGTCACCAAGGAGCCGAGCATGGCGCCGCTGCGGCGGCAGGCGGTGGCAGATGGCATGCGGCCGCTGCGGTTGGCCGGCGCGCTCAGGATCGCCGAAGGGCTCACCACCATCGAGGAAGTGCTCAGCGCGACGCCGCCGCTCGAATAGCCGGCTTCCCTGCAGCTCTGCGAGCTGGAAAAAGGAAGAATTTCACGATCGGCGCCGATAGCAACATCGGCTTTTTGGATGATTCCCAGCGCCTGTTCCGAGGCGCAAAGTCGCACCTACGACGACTTGGGGGAACGACATGGACTCTGAGGTTTTCACGATTGGCGCACTGGCACTGCTCGTTGCAGGTGGCTGGTTGATCGACCTTCTGAACCATCGTGAGGAATCCCGCCTCAGTCGCGGCATGGCCCGCCAGCTCAAGAAATCGGCAGACACCCTCCACGGCATGCTGCACTGACTTCCAGGCGACCGCCTCACCTAGGCGGCGGCTTGCGATTCGGACAGCTCGGCCAGCTGGCGCCTCAACGATTCGTTCTCCGCAGTCAGCTCGGCGACCCGCTGGCGCAGCATCTGCAGCTCATCGACCTGACCCGGTTCATCCGATGTAGCGGCGGATTCCTCCCTGGGCTTTCGCTTCGATTCGCGGACCCGCTTCGCGGCCTGCTTCAGCTCTTCCTTGCCGCCTGTTGCTGCGGCGACCTGCTCGTCGGCGGGCAAGGTCGCCACCGCCGCTGCAGCGTTGATCGAGATGGTGCCGGCCTTGACGGCGGCCACCACTTCGGGCGCGGCCTGTTTCTGGATCTTTTCGATCATCACCACCTGATTGCTGCTGAGGCGCGCGGCCCGGGCCAGGGCTTCGCGGCTTTCGAACGGCGCGGGCGGCGGTGCATCCGCGGCGGCGGAGGCTTCGCGGCCCCGTGGCCCGGCGTCTTCGGCGGCCGCCGCGGCATCGCCCGCCGGGGGCGCGGCGCGCGAACGCCGGTCGGCGACGATCTCGCGCTTGCGCAGTGCGAGCACGCCGCGCTGGAAGTCCGAGAGGCTCCGGCGGCCGAGATGCTGCTCGATCATCCAGAGGTGCACGTCCGCCATGGACTTGAACCGCGTGTTCTGCACCGTCTGGAACGGCACGCCGTGCTTCTGGCAGATGCGATAGCGGTTGTGGCCGTCCACCAGCACATCGCCCCACAGCACGAGCGCATCGCGGCAGCCTTCCTCGAGGATGCTGCGTTCGAGCGACTCTTCCTCCTCGGCGGTCAACGGATCGATGTAGGCCTTGAGTTCTTCGTTGACGACGATGTCCATGAGGGAGCGGCAGCGCAGGGCATGAGTGAAAAGGGGCTGCATTTTAGAGACGCAAGGGCAGGGATAACCCTCAATTTGCGGTAGGTGGAATCCACATCGACCTGACTTTTGGCTGACTCCACAATTCGCGATCGAATTTTTTTCGTGGAGACTGTTCGTGAAAATCAAGAGTCAGAAAGACTTCTTCTCGGGGGTGATGTTCGCCGTCGTCGGAGTGGCCTTCGCCTGGGGTGCCACGACGTACAACGTCGGCACCGGCGCCCGCATGGGCCCGGGCTACTTCCCGCTGATGCTGGGCATCCTGATGGCCATCATCGGGCTCGGCGTCATGTTCACCGGCCTCACGGTCGAGACCGAGGATGGCGAAAAGATCGGCACGTGGGCCTGGAGGCAGGTCGTCTACATCATCGGCGCCAACCTCGCCTTCGGCGTGCTGCTGGGCGGTCTGCCGAGCATCGGCGTGCCGGCGATGGGGATGATCATCGCGATCTACGCGCTCGTGATCATTTCGAGCCTCGCGGGAGAGCATTTCAATCTCAAGGATGTGCTCGTCCTTGCCACCATTCTGGCGGTCGGCAGCTACGTCGCCTTCATCTGGGCGCTGAAGCTGCAGATCCAGGTGTGGCCGACCTTCATCACGGGCTGAGGACTGCGCCATGGATCTGATCACCAATCTCTCGTTGGGTTTTGGCGTTGCCTTTACCTTCACCAATCTTCTGTACTGCCTGATCGGCTGCATCCTGGGCACGCTGATCGGCGTGCTGCCGGGCATCGGCCCGGTCGCGACCATCGCGATGCTGCTGCCGGCGACCTATGCGCTGCCACCGGTGTCGGCGCTGATCATGCTGGCCGGCATCTACTACGGCGCGCAATACGGCGGCTCCACCACCGCGATCCTGGTCAACCTGCCGGGCGAATCGTCCTCGGTGGTGACCGTGATCGACGGCTACCAGATGGCGCGCAAGGGCCGTGCGGGCCCGGCGCTCGCGGCGGCCGGCCTGGGCTCGTTCTTCGCGGGCTGCGTCGGTACGCTGATCCTGGCCGCGTTCGCGCCGCCGCTGACCGAACTGGCCTTCAAGTTCGGCCCGGCCGAGTACTTCTCGCTGATGATCCTGGGCCTGATCGGCGCGGTGGTGCTGGCCTCGGGCTCGTTGCTCAAGGCGATCGGCATGATCGTGCTGGGCCTGCTGATGGGTCTCGTCGGCACCGACGTGAACTCGGGCGTCGCGCGCTTCAGCTTCGACATCCCCGAACTGACCGACGGCATCGGCTTCGTGACCATCGCCATGGGCGTGTTCGGCTACGGCGAAATCATCGCCAACCTCTCGCGTCCCGAGCATGAGCGCGAGGTCTTCACCGCGAAGGTGTCGGGCCTGTTCCCGACCAAGGAAGACTTCAAGCGCATGTTCCCGGCCGTGCTGCGCGGCACGGGCCTGGGCGCCGCGCTGGGCATCCTGCCGGGCGGCGGTGCGCTGCTGGCGGCCTTCGCGGCCTACACGATCGAGAAGAAGACCAAGCTGCACCCAGGCGAAGTGCCGTTCGGCAAGGGCAATATCCGGGGCGTGGCGGCGCCCGAATCGGCCAACAACGCCGGTGCGCAGACCTCGTTCATCCCGCTGCTCACGCTGGGCATCCCGCCTAACGCGGTGATGGCGCTGATGGTGGGCGCGATGACCATCCACAACATCCAGCCCGGCCCGCAGGTGATGACCAGCAACCCCGAGCTGTTCTGGGGCTTGATCGCCTCGATGTGGCTGGGCAACGCGATGCTGATCATCTTGAACCTGCCGCTGATCGGCATGTGGATCAAGCTGCTGTCGGTGCCCTACAAGTTCCTGTTCCCGGCCATCGTGCTGTTCTGCGCGATCGGGGTCTACTCGACCAACAACAACACCTTCGACATCTGGATGGTCGCGGCCTTCGGCTTCATCGGCTACATGTTCTTCAAGCTGGGCTGCGAACCCGCGCCGCTTCTGCTGGGATTCATTCTCGGCCCGATGATGGAAGAGAACCTGCGCCGGGCGCTGCTGCTGTCGCGCGGTGACTGGGTCGTCTTCGTCACGCGCCCGATCTCGGCGGGCCTGCTCGCCGCGGCACTCCTGCTGCTGGTGATCGTGCTCTTGCCTGCGGTGAAGTCCAAGCGCGAGGAAGCCTTCCAGGAGGAAGAGGCCTGATCGCCCACCGATCTTCCCCCTCGCTCAACGGCACCTTCGGGTGCCGTTTCTTTATTGATCCGGGCTCAGGAACCCCACGGAACCGGCTTTGCCGGGCCGTCGGGGTTGCCCCCCGGAGAGGGGGTGTCCGAGCCACACGAAGTGGGCGAGGCTGGGGGTGAACTATTTCCTGGGTTTCATGTGCTGCCGCGCCATTGCCAGGAAGGCCATTGCTGCCGGGCTGAGCGGGTGCTTCGCGAGCCGGATCGCAACCACCGGGTATTCGAGCGCAGGCCGGGTCACCGTCGCTGCGCGCAGGTTGGCCGGCATCAGGACCTCCACGTAGCGCGGCAGGAGCGCAACGCCGGCGCCAGCCTGGATGAGGCCGAACGCGGTCGAGAGCATCGAGACGTGGTGCACGACGCGCGGGTAGACATTGGCCGTGCTGGAGAGCATCCGGCTCACGGACCGCCACACATTGGCATCCGGATTGACGTGGATGAAGGGCAGTCCGTCGAGCTGCCTCGCATCGATCACCACCCGTTGCGCCAGCGGATGGTCCTCGCGCATGAACAGGCCCATGCGCTCGGTGAACAGCGGCTCGGTGGCGAGCTCGGAATGCGTCTGCCCGATGTCCGACCCGAAGCCGAGGTCGGCCTCCTGCGTGAGCACGCGCGAGATCATCTGTTCCGCGGTGCTGTCGAGCAGGGTGGTCGCAAGGCCTGGGCGCGTTTCCGAGAAGCGGCGCAGCAGAGGCGGCAGCAGCGCACCGGCGGTGAGATGGCCCACGGCCAGTACCACGCGCCCTTCGCGCAACTGGGACTGCGAGCGGCAGGCGCCGACGGATTCATCGATCAGCCGCAGCGCGCGCACGGCGGTGTCGACCATCATCTGGCCCGCGCTGGTCATCTGGATGCGGCGGCCGCGTACGACCAGCGGCTGGCCGAGCTCGCTCTCCATGCGCTTGACGAGATGGCTGATCGCCGGCTGCGTGAGTTGCAGGGCCTCTGCCGCGAGTGTGAAGCTGCCCGATTCGGCCACCGCCGCCAGGGCCCGGAGCTGTTGCAGGGAGATCTCTTCCATGCCCATGCTGCGCCCTTGCCATAAGCAAGGCTCATAGTTCGATAAAGCGGATTATCTGGTTTGATGTGCCCGCGCTGCATAGGATTCGGGCTTCATCACAGGGACACAATCCAGATCCATGAAACGCCACCAGTTCCTCAAGGCCTGCGCCGCCGCGCTGTGCCTTGCCGCCTCGTCCGCCAGCATGGCGCAGACCTTTCCGACCAAGCCGATCCGGCTGATCGTGCCGTTCCCGGCTGGCGGTGCGACGGACCTGTTCGCGCGCACCCTGTCGCAGAAGATGGGCGAGAAGCTCGGCGGCACGCTGGTGATCGACAACAAGCCCGGCGCGGGCGGCGCAATCGGCTCCGACATGGCGGCCAAGGCCCCGGCCGACGGCTACACGCTGCTGCTGGCGACGACGAGCACGCACTCGATCGGCCCGTTCATCAGCAAGGTGCCGTACGACACGGTGCGCGACTTCACGCCGATCGGCCATGTCGGCGATGCGCCGAGCATCATGCTGGTGCCGAACAACTCGCCCGCGAAGACGGTGCGCGAATGGATCGATCACGCGAAGAAGAACCCCGGCAAGCTCAACTACGCGTCGAGCGGCAACGGCACCATCGTCCAGCTCACGGCGGAGCTGTTCAAGGCGCAGGCCGGCATCTTCGTGACGCACATCCCGTACAAGGGCACGGCGCTGGCGATTCCCGACCTGATCACCGGCAAGGTCGATGTGCTCTTCGACTCGCTGCCAACCGGCATGCCGCATGTGCGCGACGGCCGCCTGCGCGCGCTCGGCGTGACCTCGCTCAAGCGCAGCCCGCTCGCACCCGACCTGCCGCCGATCGCGGACACGCTCCCGGGGTTCGAATCGAACACCTGGTTCGGCCTCTACGGCCCCAAGGGACTGCCGGCGGATCTGGTGGCGCGCATCAACACCGCGGCGAACCAGGCGCTCTCCGATCCTGAAATGCGCGACAAGCTCTCGCGCCTGGGCATCGAGCCGACGACCAGCACGCCGGCGCAGTTCGCCAGCATGGTGGCGGAGGACGCCGCCAAGTGGAAGAAGATCATCGTCGAACGCAAGATCACCGGAGACTAAGCTCGCCCCCAGGCTGCGCGCACTTCGTGTCGCTCCGCCAACCCCCTTCCGGGGGCGACACCGGCGGGCCGGCGAAGCCGGTTCCGCGGTGTCCCCCGAACTGAAGCAGCCGTACGCGGCCATTGGATGACGCCCATGAAATTCGACTACGCCAATCCCTACACGTCCACGCGCATCCCGGTCTTTGCGCGCAACGTCGTCTCCACCTCGCATCCACTGGCTTCGCAGGCCGGGCTGCGCATCCTCTACCAGGGCGGCAACGCCGTCGATGCGGCGATCGCCACCGCGGCTGCGATGACCATCGTCGAGCCGGTGAGCAATGGCCTCGGCAGCGATGCTTTCTGCATCCTGTGGGACGGCAAGAAGCTGCACGGCCTGAATGGCTCCGGCGCCGCGCCGCAGGCATGGACGCCGGACTACTTCCGCCGCAAGTACGGCAACGACGTCGCCACGCCGCCTCAGCGCGGCATGGACTCGGTCACCGTTCCCGGTGCGGTGGCGAGCTGGGTCGCGCTGTCGGAGCGTTTTGGCAGGCTGCCATTCGCGGACCTGATGGCGCCAGCCATCGAGATCGCCGAGCGCGGCTACCTGATGCCGCCGGTGGTGCAGCAGAAGTGGGCGGCGGCCACGCCGATCCTGCGATCGCAGCCGGGCTTCGAACAGGGCTTTCTGCCGTGGGGCCGCGCGCCCGAAGTCGGCGAGCTGTTCCGCTTTCCGGCCGCGGCGCGCGCGCTGAAGGCGATCGCCGCGACCAAGGGTGAGGCCTTCTACAGCGGTGAAATCGCAGCGGCGCTCGAGAAGTTCTCGAACGCGAACGGCGGCAGCCTGAAGGTGAGTGACCTCGCCAACTGGAAGCCCGAGTGGGTCGAGCCGATCGCGCAGGAATACCGCGGCCACACGCTGCACGAGATTCCGCCGAACGGACAGGGCATCGCGGCGCTCATCGCGCTCGGCATCCTCAAGCACTTCGACATCGCCTCGATCCCGGTGGATTCGGTCGCCTCGCAGCACCTGCAGATCGAAGCGATGAAGCTCGCCTTCGCAGACACCTACCGCTATGTGTCCGACCCATCGTCGATGGAGGTGACCCCCCTGCAAATGCTCGACGAGGCCTACCTGGCGTCGCGCGCCAAACTCATCGACGTGAACAAGGCGCAGGACTTCAAGGCGGGCAACCCGGTCAAGGGCGGCACGATCTATCTCACCGCGGCCGACGAGAACGGCATGATGGTGAGCTTCATCCAGAGCAACTACATGGGGTTCGGCTCGGGCTGCGTGGAGCCGGAATTCGGCATCAGCCTGCAGAACCGCGGCCACGGCTTCAGCCTGAAGGCCGACAGCCCGAACGTGGTCGCGCCGGGCAAGCGGCCCTTCCACACCATCATCCCGGCCTTCCTGACCAAGGACGGCGCGCCGGTGATGAGCTTCGGCGTGATGGGCGGCAACATGCAGCCGCAAGGCCATATGCAGACGCTGGTGCGCATGCTCGACTACCGCCAGAGCCCGCAGGCGGCCTGCGACGCGCCGCGCTGGCGCTTCAATTCCGGCCTGGAGATCAACGCCGAGGCGGCAATGAACCCGGCGACGGTGAAGGGCCTCGTGGAACTGGGCCACAAGGTCGATGTCATCAACGATTCCTACCAGGACTTCGGTGCCGGCCAGTTCATCTGGCGCGCGGGCGATCCGGCTGTGGAAGGCTATGTCGCCGCGAGCGACGCGCGCCGCGACGGCCTTGCGGCCGGGTTCTGACAGGTGCCTGCGGAGCCCCACGCACATAAAAGCCTCGGTCCGGGCCTCGCACTGGCGACGCTCGGCGCCATCGCCTTCAGCGGCAAGGCGATCATCGTCAAGCTCGCGTACCGCTACGGCGTCGATGCGGTCACGCTCATCATGCTGCGCATGCTCTTCGCCCTACCGCTCTTCGCGGTCATGGCGTGGTGGGCGGGGCGCGGCAAGCCGCCGCTCACGCGGCGCGACTGGCTTGGCGTGGTGGGGCTTGGCTTTTCGGGCTACTACCTGTCGAGCTTCCTTGATTTCGCCGGGCTGGCCTACATCACCGCGAGCCTGGAGCGGCTGATCCTCTATCTCAACCCGACGCTGGTGCTGCTCTTCGGCTGGATCGCCTACCGGCGGCGCATCACGCGTGGCCAGTTCGTGGGTATGGCGATCAGCTATTCGGGGGTGCTGCTGGTCTTCGGCCATGAAGTGCAGTTGGGCCAGAGCGCCTCGGCCGCGTGGGGCGCGCTGCTGGTGTTCCTGAGCGCCGTGAGCTATGCGATCTACCTCGTCGCGAGCGGCGAGTTCGTCAAGCGGCTGGGGTCGCTGCGCCTCGTCGGGCTCGCGACCAGCGTGGCCTGCCTGCTGTGCATCCTGCAGTTCGTGCTCCTGCGGCCGGTCGCCTCGGCCTTCGAAGTGGCGCCCCAGGTCATCTGGCTGTCGATCCTCAATGCGACCGTGTGCACCGCGCTCCCGGTCCTTGCCGTCATGATGGCCATCGAGCGCATCGGGCCCGCCGTGGCGGCGCAAACGGGTATGGTCGGGCCCTTGTCGACCATCCTCATGGGGGTCGTCATCCTCGGCGAACCCTTCACAGCGTGGATCGCAGCCGGCACTGTGCTGGTGATCGCCGGCATCTTCGTATTCACACGCATGGGCCGTTGAGCCCGGAGGACACAACATGGATTTGGGAATCGCAGGGAAGACTGCGCTTGTGTGCGGCGCAAGCAAGGGCCTGGGCTTCGGTTGCGCGGAAGCGCTGGTGCGCGACGGCGTCAACGTGGTGATCGTGGCGCGCGGCGCCGAGGCGCTCGAAGCCGCGGCGAAATCGCTGGAAGCCGTTGCCGCGACGCATCCGGCCAAGCCCTTCGTGAAGCACGTGGCGGCGGACATCACCACCGTGGAAGGCCGCGCCGCCGCCTTCGCGGTGCACAGGGATTTCGACATCGTCGTCACCAACGCCGGCGGCCCGCCGCCCGGCGACTTCCGCGACTGGGACCGCGAGGCTTGGATCAAGGCGGTCGACGCCAACATGCTCACGCCGATCGAGCTGATCAAGGCCACCGTGGACGGCATGGCAGCGCGCGGCTTCGGGCGCATCGTCAACATCACCTCCAGCGCGGTGAAGTCGCCGATCGACATCCTGGGCCTGAGCAACGGCGCGCGCAGCGGGCTCACCGGCTTCGTCGCCGGGCTCGCCCGCTCGGGTATCGCGGCCAAGGGCGTGACGATCAACAACCTGCTGCCCGGCGCCTTCGATACCGATCGCCTTCGCGGAACGATGCAGGGCGCCGTGAAGAAGACGGGCCAGGACATCGAGACGATCCGCGCCGCACGTCAGAAGACCATTCCGGCCGGGCGCTTCGGCACCTCCGCCGAGTTCGGTGCGATCTGCGCCTTCCTGTGCAGCGCACACGCCGGCTACATGACAGGGCAGAACGTGCTCGCCGACGGCGGTGCGTACCCGGGCACGTACTGAGGGTCAGCGGCGAGACGATACCCAGATCCCGCCGGCGATCAGGATGAACGCGGCGCCGTGGAACCACTGCGGCACCTCGCCGAGGAACGCCGCCGATAGCAGCGCCGCGAACAGCGGGGTCAGATTGCTGAAGAACCCGGCCGTCTGCGGACCGGCGCGCTGAACGCCGAGTCCCCAGCAGCGATAGGCCAGCAGCGCCGGGCCGAGCGTGATGAACACCAGCGCGGCGGCGAGCGGCCATCCCCAGTCGATGTGCGCGCCAGTCACTGCCCATTCACCGGCCGCGAAGACCGCGGACCACGCGAGCCCGAACACCATTTGCGCCATCAGGAATGAAGCCCAGTCTCGACGCGCTTCGGCCGGTTCGGTGGTGCGGGACAACATCCAGCTGTAGAACGCCCAGGAGATGGTGGCCAGCATCATGTAGAGATCGCCGGGCACCAGCCGCAGTGCGGCGAGCTGCTCCCAGCGGCCCCGGCTCAGTACGAGCAGCACCCCCGCCATCGACAATGTGGCGCCGAACAGTTGGCGCGCGGTGATCCTCGCGCCGAAGAAGAGCGTGCCGGTCGCCAGCATCCACAGCGGCATGCTCGATCCGACCAGCGTCACGTTGACCGGCGTCGACGTCTGGAGTGCCAGGTACTGGAAGGCGTTGTAGCAACCGATGCCGAGCAGGCCGAGCATGGTGAATCGCTTCCAGTGCGCCCACAGCGGGCTCTTCGGGCGGATCATGGATGCGGCGAAGGGCAGCAGCACGATGAACGCCAGCAGCCAGCGGATGAAGTTCAGCGTCATCGGCGAGACGAGGTCCCGCACCACACGGCCGACGACGGCGTTGCCGGCCCACAGCAGGGGCGGCACCGCGAGCAGAAGGGCGGTGCCCGGAGTGAGACGCTGCTGCATGGGGCTGAACTGTACCGTCTGCGCGCAGTGCTTCCGGGCGACGGCATCGAATCAAAGTCCGTGGCAGCATACGCGGCTCACCAGTCAAGGAATTCCAACCATGAGCAAAGCCGTCCGCATCGACCGCAATGGCGGTCCCGAGGAACTGAAGATCGTCGACGTCGAGGTTGGAGACCCCGGCCCCGGCGAGATCCGCATCCGCCACAAGGCGGTGGGCCTCAATTTCATCGACACCTATCAGCGCAGCGGCCTCTATCCGTTTCCGATGCCGCTGCAGCTCGGCATGGAGGCCTCGGGCATCGTCGAGGCGGTGGGCGAGGGTGTCACGCACCTGAAGGCCGGCGACCGCGCCGCCTATGCGAGCCAGCCGCCCGGCGCCTACAGCGAGCTGCGCGTGATGCCGGGCCGCAATGTCTGCAAGCTGCCCGATGCGATTTCGTTCGAGACCGGCGCGGCGATGATGCTCAAGGGCCTCACCGCGCAGTACCTGCTCAAGAAGACGCTGCCTGTGGAGGGGTTGCAAGGCGGCGACTACATCGTCTTCCATGCCGCCGCCGGTGGCGTCGGCCTCATCGCCTGCCAGTGGGCCAAGGCATTGGGCCTGAAGCTCATCGGCACCGCGGGCACCGATGCCAAGTGCCAGCTCGCGCTGGACCATGGCGCGGCGCACGCGATCAACTACAGCAAGGAGAACTTCGCGCAGCGCGTGAAGGAGATCACCGGCGGCAAGGGCGTGAAGGTGGTCTACGACTCGGTGGGCAAGGACACCTTCGAAGGCTCGCTCGAATGCCTGCGGCCTTTCGGGCTGCTCGCGATCTTCGGGAATGGATCGGGGCCGGTGCCGCCTTTCAACCTCGGGCTCCTCGGCGCGAAGGGCTCGCTCTACGTCACGCGGCCGACGCTCTTCACGCACATTGCGACGCGCGAGAGCACGCAGGCCATGGCGGACGATCTTTTTGCGGTGGTCGAAAGCGGCGCGGTGAAGATCCCGATCGACCAGCGCTACCGCCTCGAAGACGTGCAGCAGGCGCACCGCGACCTGGAGGCCCGCAAGACCACGGGCTGCACGATCCTCACCTTGAATTGAGCTCTCCCCCAGGCTACGCGCACTTCGTGGCGCTTCGCCAACCCCCTCACTGGGGGCAACACCAGCGGCCCGGCGGAGCCGGTTCCGCGGTGTTCCTGGTATCGGATGTGTCTAGCGCAGTTCGCTGAGGCGGGATTCGCGCACGCGGGTCGGCGCCAGCGCGCCAGCCGATTCGAGGATCGGATAGGCGATCGAGCAGATGTGCGAATTGATGCGCTTGAGCTCGCTGATCAGGTCGATGTGCAGCGAGCTGGTCTCGATGCTCGACGCGGTCTGCTCGGTCAGCCGGTCCAGGTGCGTCGTCGCGTAGGCGCGCTCGAGATCGCGAAAGCGCGCCTTTTCCTCCAGCAGCCGCTGCGCGTCGCGCACATTGCCGTTGAGGAACACGCTCATGCTCAAGCGCAGGTTGGCGACCAGCCGCTCGTGCAGCTCGACGATCTCGCGCATGCCGGCATCCGAGAAGTTGCGCTGCGGCTTGATCTTCTTGTCCTCGATGTCGATGATCACCCGCTCGATGATGTCGCCGATCTGCTCCATGTTGATCGTGAAGCTGATGATGTCGGTCCAGCGGCGGCTCTCTTCCTCGCCCAGCGCCTCGCGCGAGATCTTGGTCAGGTAGTACTTGATGGCCGAGTAGAGCTGGTCCACCGTGTCGTCGAGGTTGCGCAGCTCCTGCGCGAGCTTGAGGTCGTTGTTGCGGATCACGTTGAGCACGCCGATCAGCATGGTCTCGACCACGTCCGCCTGGTGCAAAGCTTCGCGGGCCGCATTCGAGATGGCCAGCGTCGGCGTCGAGAGCGCGGAAGGATCGAGATGCTGCGGGCGCCGCGTTGCGGCCGGTTCTTCAGGCGCTGGCAGCAGCCGTGTCACCCATTTCGCCACCACGTTCGTGAGCCCGAT
This sequence comes from Variovorax sp. YR216, assembly GCF_900107745.1. Taxonomy (GTDB): domain Bacteria; phylum Pseudomonadota; class Gammaproteobacteria; order Burkholderiales; family Burkholderiaceae_C; genus Variovorax. The sequence continues at coordinate 666,676 of NZ_FNRO01000003.1, forward strand.
GAAGCCGATGCTGACGACGACGTTGAACGCGAGGTGATACAGCACGACAAACTGCGTGGCGTCGTCGATGTAGGGCCGGACCTCCCGCAGCCAGACTCCGACGAAGGGCGCTGCGATCGCGACGCCGAGCAGCTTGAAGATCAGGTTGCCGACCGTCACCCGTCGCACCTCGACCGACGACTTGGCCGTGGTGAGTACCGCGAGCAGGCCGCTGCCGAGATTGGCGCCAAGCACCAGGCCCAACGCGACGTCGAGCGGAACCACGTTCGAGCTGGCCATGGCCGCGACCAGCAACACGATGGCGAGGCTCGAATAGGCCAGGATCGCAAGTCCCGCGCCGATGGTGATCTCGAGCAGCACATCGCTGTTGATCGAGGCCAGCACCGCTCGCATGGCCGGGCTCTCGAAGAGCGGTCCGGTCGCTTCGACGACAAGCTGCAGCGCCAGCAGCATCAGGCCCAACCCGATGAGCACGCGCCCGACGCGGCCTGCGGGGCTCGACGGCCGCGTGATGAACAGCACCACACCGACGAAGATGAAGAGCGGCGACAGCCACGAGAGATCGGCGGAGAAGAGCACCGACATCAGCGCCGTGCCGATGTCCGCACCGCGCATCACCGCCAGCGCCGCAGGGAGCGTGACCAGCCCCTGGCCCACGAATGACGAGGTCATCAGCGAGGTGGCGGTGCTCGATTGCACCAGCGCCGTCACTCCGATCCCCGACAGCGCTGCGGTGAAGCGGTTGCGCATGCTGTGCACGAGGATCCTGCGCAGGTTGGTGCCGAAGACCCGCAGCACCCCCGTTCGGACGAGATGGGTGCCCCACACCAGCAGAGCGATCGCTGCGAGCAGATTCAACAAGTGCTTCATGGAAGAGAAGCACTATAGAGCACCGAAGCTGGGGGACTACGACTTGCCGCGGCGCACGCGGCGCAACTCGTCGAGGATCAGGCAGATCGCGCCGATGGTGATGGCGCTGTCGGCCACGTTGAAGGCGGGGAAGTGCCGGCCGGCCAGGTGGAAGTCGAGGAAGTCGACCACGTAGCCGTGCATCATCCGGTCGATCACGTTGCCGATGGCGCCGCCGAGGATGGCCGCCATCGAGAACGAGAAGAGCTTCTGCCCCGCGTGGGACTTCAGCATCCAGATGATGAAGATCGCCGCCCCGATGCCGATCGCCATGAAGAACCAGCGCTGCCAGCCATCAGCGCCGGCCAGGAACGAGAAGGCCGCGCCGGTGTTGTGCGCGCGGACCACGTTGAAGAAGCTGGTGACGTAGGTCGCGTCGCCGTACTTGTAGTAGCCGAGGATCAGCGTCTTGGTGAACTGGTCGATGATGACGATGACCAGCGCAAGGCCGAGCCAGGGCCAGATACCGAGGCCCTTCGAGCCAGAGGGGCGGCGGGCCATCAGGCGATGGTCCTTGCTTCGCCGGCGCCGTAGAGATTGCTGGTGCAACGTCCGCAGATGGCCGGGTGCGCCGCGTCGTGGCCGACATCGTCGCGCCAGTGCCAGCAGCGCTCGCACTTGGTGGCCTTGCTGGCGGTCACGGTGGCCGCAAGCGTGTCGCCAGCCGCGAGCGCGATCGCCGAGGTGATGAAGACGAACTTCAGGTCGTCGCCCAGCGACGCAAGCAGCGCGTGGTCGTCGGCCGGCGCCGTGATCGTCACGTTGGCCTGCAGCGAGGAGCCGACCTGGCCGTCCGCACGCACCGTCTCGATCTCCTTGTTGACCGCATCGCGGATCTCGCGGATACGGCTCCACTTGGCGAGCAGGGCGTCGTCGGGCGTGCCGAGGTCGCTGTAGGTCTGCACGAAGATCGACTGGCCGTCGCCGCAGAACTTCCACGCCTCTTCGGCGGTGAAGCTCAGGAACGGCGCCATCCAGCGCAGCATCGCCTGCGTGATGTGCCAGAGCGCGGTCTGTGCGCTGCGGCGCGCGCGCGAGCCAGGTGCGGTGGTGTAGAGCCGGTCCTTCAGCACGTCGAGGTAGAACGCGCCGAGATCTTCGGAGCAGTACACCTGCAGCTTGGCCACCACCGGGTGGAACTCGTAGACCTTGTAGTGCGCGAGGATCTCGGCCTGGAACTGCGCGGCGCGGCTGAGCGCGTAGCGGTCGATCTCGAGCAGGTCGCCAAGCGGCACCGCGTCCTTCGCGATGTCGAAGTCGCTGGTGTTGGCAAGCAGGAAGCGCAGCGTGTTGCGGATGCGGCGGTACGCATCGACCACGCGCGCGAGGATCTTGTCGTCGCCTGCGATGTCGCCCGAGTAGTCGCTCGCGGCCACCCAGAGGCGGGTGATCTCGGCGCCGAGCTTCTTGTTCACTTCCTGCGGATCGATGCCGTTGCCGAGCGACTTGCTCATCTTGCGGCCCTGGCTGTCGACCGTGAAGCCGTGCGTCAGCAGGCCTCGATAGGGCGCGCGGCCTTCGAGCGCGCAGGCGAGCAGCAGCGACGAGTGGAACCAGCCGCGGTGCTGGTCGTGGCCTTCGAGGTAGAGGTCGGCTTCCGGCCCCGTCTCGTGGTGCACGTTCGGGTGCGTGCCGCGCAGCACATGCGAGAAGGTCGAGCCCGAGTCGAACCACACCTCGAGGATGTCCGTGCTCTTGGTGTAGTTCGGTGCGTCCGCGGCGCCGAGGATCTCCTCGGCTGTCACGCGGCTCCAGGCCTCGATGCCGCCCTTCTCGACGATGTCGGCGGCCTGGTCGAGGATCTGCATCGTGCGCGGATGCAGCTCGCCCGAGTCCTTGTGCAGGAAGAACGGGATCGGCACGCCCCAGCTGCGCTGGCGGCTGATGCACCAGTCGGGCCGGTTGGCGATCATGTCGTGCAGGCGCGCCCTGCCGTTCTCCGGGTAGAAGCTCGTCTGCTCGATGGCTTCCAGCGCGGTCTGGCGCAGCGTCTTCGGCGCCTTGTCCTTGGTGAAGACGCCGTCGCCTTCGTCCATGCGGATGAACCACTGCGCGGCAGCGCGGTAGATCACCGGCGTCTTGTGGCGCCAGCAGTGCGGGTAGCTGTGGGTGATGTGCTCGGTCGTCATCAGGCGGCCGGCGTCGCGCAGCGCGTGGATGATGACCGGGACCGCCTTCCAGATGTTCTGGCCGCCGAAGAGCGGGAAGTCGGCTGCATACGAACCGTTGCCTTGCACCGGGTTCAGGATGTCGTCGTACTTGACGCCGTGCGCGATGCAGGAGTTGAAATCCTCCACGCCGTAGGCCGGCGAGGAATGCACGAGACCGGTGCCGTCCTCGGCGGTCGCGTAGTCGGCCAGGTAGACCGGCGACAGGCGGCGGAAGCCCGCGTCCACGTCGTACAGCGGATGCTCGAACTCGAGGCCGCCGAGCCGCTCGCCCTTCACGGTCGCGAGCACCTTGCCTTCGAGCGCGTAGCGCGTCATGCACATCTCGACCAGCGAGTTCGCGAGCACGAGCAGGCCGCGCTCGGTATCGACCAGCGAGTACTCGAGCTCGGGGTTGAGGTTGATCGCCTGGTTGGCAGGGATCGTCCACGCGGTGGTGGTCCAGATGACCGCGAAGGCATCCTTGTGCAGCGCAGGCAGGCCGAAGGCGGCCGCGAGCCTGGCCGGGTCGTGCGCCTTGAAGGCCACGTCGAGCGTCTGCGACTTCTTGTCGGCGTACTCGATCTCGAATTCGGCCAGCGACGAGCCGCAGTCGAAGCACCAGTACACCGGCTTCAGGCCGCGATAGACGAATCCGCGCTCGATTACGCGCTTGAACGCCCGGATCTCGCCGGCCTCGTTCGCGAAATCCATCGTCTTGTACGGATGGTCCCATTCGCCCAGCACGCCCAGGCGCTGGAAGTCGGTCATCTGCTGCGCGATCTGCTCGGTCGCGTAGGCGCGGCTCTTGGCCTGCATTTCGTCGCGGCTCAGGTTGCGGCCGTATTTCTTTTCGATCGCGTTCTCGATCGGCAGGCCGTGGCAGTCCCAGCCGGGCACGTAGAGCGCGTCGTAGCCTTCGAGCTGGCGCGCCTTGGTGATCATGTCCTTCAGGATCTTGTTGACCGCGTGCCCCATGTGGATCTGACCGTTGGCGTAAGGCGGGCCGTCATGCAGGATGAACTTGGGCGCGCCGTGGCGCGCGTCGCGCAGGCGGTGGTAGACGCCTTGCTCGTTCCATTCCTTGACCCAGCCCGGCTCGCGCTTGGGCAGGTCGCCGCGCATCGGGAAAGGGGTGTCGGGCAGGTTCAGCGTGGCGCGGTAATCGGTGCCGCCGTCGGTCTTGTTGTCAGCCATGGAAGTTCCAGAAATCTGCGCTGCCGTGCAACGCGCGAAGGGATCGGGGGAAGCGTGCGGCCTTCGCGAAACAAGGCGCGGCCGGACGCGGCGGAAAGCGAAGGTCCCGCTTTAAATTCGATCGCGCGTGGTCTGGCGATGGGTCTCGGCGTGGGTGGAAGCAAAGAATGCACGCGCGTCGCGACCGTCCTTCGCGATGCCCGCCGTGAGGGCCTCGAGGCTGGTGTAGCGCAATTCGTCGTGCAATTTGTGCAGCAGTTCCACGCGGACGATTTTACCGTAGGCCCCCTCCGAGCCGAGATGCGCGGGCCAATCCAGGCAGTGGGTCTCGAGCAGCACGCGGCCGCCGTTGACATCGTTGGCGTCGAGGGAAGGGCGCACGCCGAGGTTTGCGACGCCTGGCAGTGGCTTTTCGGTCAGGCCATGCACAAGCACCGCGAAGATCCCGCTGGCAGCAGGCTTCCAGTGCTTGAAGCGCAGGTTGAGCGTGCGAAAGCCGTCGTCGCGGCCGGGTGAGGACGCGCCCAGCGCCCGGCCCAGCTTTCGGCCGTGGACCACATGGCCCGAGATGGCGTACGGCCGCCCCAGAAGGGCCTGGGCGTCGGCCATCCGGCCTTCGGCCAGCGCCTCGCGCACGGCCGAACTCGATACGCGCAGTCCGTGGACCTCGTAGCTGTTCATCCGCGCCACGTCGAAGCCGGCCTGCTCCCCGGCGCGATCGAGCATGTCGTAGTCGCCGGCGCGCTTGGCGCCGAAGCGGAAGTCGTCGCCGACCAGGATGTACTTGGCGCCCAGGCCCTCGATGAGGACATGCCGGATGAAGTCTTCGGGCGATTGCGAAGCCAGCCGCGCATCGAACGGCAGCACGATGGTTTGCGCGACTCCGCTGGCGGCCAGTTCGCTGAGCTTGTCGCGCAACGTGCCGATGCGGGCCGGCGCCAACTCGGGCCGCTTGGTGACCGCCGCGAAATAGTCGCGCGGGTGCGGCTCGAACGTCAGGACACAGCTCGGCAGCCCGCGAGCGCGGGCTTCGGCATTGAGCAGCCCGAGCATGGCCCGGTGACCGCGGTGGACACCGTCGAAGTTGCCTATGGTCAGGGCGCAGGCCGGAGCCACCCCCGGATGCCGAAAACCCCGGAAAATCTGCATCGGTCGGTATCTTTTTGATAGCACTTTGTGCCCGCAGGATGGGCACTACAGCGCGTCTTGTCACAAAGCCGGTATATTGTGACGCACTGCGTCATGCGCAAGCCGATCCGGCGGGCGCCATGTCTTGGTCTTTCCGTGTTTCCTTCGAATGAGGAGCGTGTGGTGAAGGTCTTGAAGCTGTCGGCCCAAGGGCTGCCCCAATCGTGGATTTCGCTCGAGCAGGCGGTGATCCACTACGCCTCCGACGAAGTTCGTTGGGAGGTGGGCGCTCAGGTCGCGGTGTTCAGGGGCGGCCACAACGCGATCACGGGCCAGCAGTCGCAGATCGTGATCAACAGCATCATCGGCACGAAGGGCGTGCCGCGCATCAATCCCTTCATGCAGCGGCCGGGGCTCACCAATGCCAAGCTGTTTGCCCGCGACCGGAACGTCTGTGCCTATTGCGGCGGTCATTTCCACGAGGAAGAGCTGACCCGCGAGCACATCATCCCGTTCGCCCAGAACGGCATCGACACCTGGATGAACGTCGTCACCGCGTGCCGCCCCTGCAATCACCGCAAGAGCAGCCGCACGCCGGAACAGGCCGGGATGCCGCTGCTGTACACGCCGTACGTGCCGAGCCTGTGGGAAGACTTCATCCTGCGCAATCGGCGCATCCTGGCGGACCAGATGGAGTTCCTGATGGCGCATCTGCCACAGAGCTCCAGGCTGCACGGCTAGCGTTCAGTAGGTCAGTTCGAGCACGCTGACGTCGCCGCGCGACGCTGGCCAGGTCTGGCCGATCAGCGTTTCCCCATTGAATTCGGCCTCGATCGTGCGAGCGGCGTCGTTCGTGAGCTTGATCTTTGAACTCGACACCCCCGAACCCGTCGGCGGCACGCCCGGCGGCAAGGTTTGCCCGTCGAAGCGCAAGGAGTCGCGCTCGACGTCGAAGTAGCCGCGCGGGCGGGTGAAGGTCACCAGGGCCTTGGCATCGCGGTCGGTCTCTGCGATGCGCTCGGGTCGCAGATGAACCACATTGCTCGAGCGCGGGAATGGGCTGCGGTAGATGTGCGTGGTCGCATATCCGGGGGCGCTCAGCACGAACTCGTAGCGCGTGTCCGGCCTGCCCTGGAACGGTCCCCAGCGGCCGTCCTGCGCAATGGTCTGCTGCCACACCGCAGGCCCGTTCCGCCCGCCGGTGGACGCATCGATGGCGAATACATCGAGGCGGGCACCGACCAGAGGCAGGTTGTTGCTGAAGGCACCACTGTCCGGCTTCAGCGGATCGATGTCGAGGCCGGTGACCCGGCCGGACAGGGTGATCTGCGCTTCGGGCTCGACCTTGAGCGTGCGCGGCGCCTCGCCGGTGAGGAAGCGCCAGGTGGCGTCGAAAGCAGCGGGCGAAAACGAGGTTTCCCGATGGTCCACGCGCGGCAGCACCACATTGGTCGCGCCCTTGAGCGCCGGGCCATCGAAGCCGACGTTGGTCGGCGTGCCGCGGATGCCGATCCAGATGCCGTCGGGCTGCGCGTATTTGTCGTTCCTGTCGGAGCGCAGCGTCAGCCACTTCACGCCGGCCGGGACCTCGTCGCCATTGCCGTTCTTCGGCGCGTTGAGCTGCTGCAGGAAGGGACTCAGCCCCGAGAACTCGCTGCGCTCCTGCCGCCCCTTGATCGACCAGATGCCGTGCGCCGGGTTGCCGCCGAGCACCACATGGCTCACGACGCGATCGCCGCCGCCGTTCTGGACGTAGTTCCGGATCGCATTGCCGCCGCGCGAGTTGCCGATCAGCACCACCTGCGTGGCGCCGGTCGTCTTCAGCACGCGCTCGACCTCCGACTTCAGGAAGGCCAACGATTCCGCCGTGGAACTGCGGCCGGGCTGCGCCACGGTGTCGTCGTCGCGCGCCAGCGGAAAGGGCTGGTCAAGCGCGAACAGGCGGCCCGGCGGCCACCCGTTGGATTCGAAGCGCCAGATCGTGGTCTGCCACAGCGCGGCGGAATCGCCGTTGCCGTGCACGAACAAGATCGGCGGACGCTCGTTGCTGGACGGCGGGGTGGTGCAGGCGGCGAGCATGGTTGTCGAGAAACCAAGAAGGAGCAGTTGGCGGCGAGTGTGCATGTTGAATGGCCTTCCAAAGCAAACGCCCGCCAGCTTGGGGCCGGCGGGCGTCGCATGCTGTCGCGATCGTCAGCGGTTCGGGGTCGTCAGGCGAAGACGCCTGCGTTGTCCTGCATGCGTGCCGACACTTCGGCCAGGTGGTGCAGGGTGTCGCCGAAGGTCATCTCGAGCTGCGTGAGCTTCTTGAAGTAGTGGCTCACGATGTACTCGTCGGTCACGCCGATGCCGCCGTGCAACTGCACGGCCTGCTGGCTGACGAAGCGCATCGAGACGCCCAACTGGTACTTGGCGCGCGCCAGCGCCTGACGGCGCTCCGCGGCCGGCGCGTTGAGCTTCAGCGTGGCGTAGTAGCTCATCGAGCGGGCCAGTTCGAGCTGCATCTTCATGTCGGCCACGCGATGGCGAAGGGCCTGGAATGTGGCGATCGCCACGCCGAACTGCTTGCGCGTGTTCATGTATTCGACAGTGATCGCCAGCGTCTTGTCCATCACGCCGACGGCTTCGGCGCAGGTGGCGGCGATGCCGATGTCTACCGCCCGCTCGAGCTCGGGCAGGCCATCCTGCGTGATGAGGATGCCTGCAGCCTTGTCGAAGACGACTTCGGCGGCGCGACTGCCGTCCTGCGTGCCGTAGCCGCGCGCGGCGACGCCGTCAGCGGAGCGCTCGACCAGGAAAAGCGCAATCTTGCCGTCGATCTGCGCCGGCACGATGAAGGCGTCGGCCTCGTCGCCGGCGGGCACCAGGCTCTTGGTTCCGCTCACGGTCCAGCCGCTGCCCGCCTTCGTTGCCTTGGTCTCGCAGACGTCCAGCCGGTAGCGCGCCTTGCGCTCCTGGCAGGCGAGCACCACCAGCGCCTGTCCGCCGGCGATGCGCGGCAGCCAGTTGTCCTTGGTGTCCTCGTCGGCGTGGGCGGCCAGCACGGCGCCGGCGATGAAGGATTGCGAGAGCGGCTCCAGCACGATGCCGCGGCCGAGCTCTTCCATCACGACCATGCCTTCGACCGGACCCATGCCCAGGCCGCCTTCGTCTTCGGGGATGTAAAGCCCGCCGAGTCCGAGTTCTGCCAGTTCGTCCCACGCCTCCCGCGAGAAGCCGCCCGCGGCTTCGGTGGCGCGGCGGCGCTCGAAGCCGTAACCTTTTTCGACCCACTTGGCGACCGCGTCGCGAAGCTGTTGCTGGTCGTCGCTGAAATTGAAGTCCATTGCTTGATCCTTGTGAGTCCGCGTTCAGCCCAAGACCGTTTGAGCGACGATGTTGCGCTGCACTTCGTTGCTGCCGCCGTAGATGGTGGTCTTGCGCATGTTGAAGTACGTCGAGGACAGCGGTGCGAGCTGCGGATGGCCACCGGGGAAGTCGCCCTGCCAGCCGGCCTCCATGGCCTCGCGGATCAGCGGCAGCGAATAGGGGCCGCCGGCCAGCATCATCAGCTCGGAGTAGCGCTGCTGGATTTCGCTGCCCTTGATCTTGAGCAGGCCGGCGATGTCGAGCGAGTTCTTGCCCGAGGTGGCGGCCGAGAGAACGCGCAGCACGAGCATTTCGAGGGCGACCACGTCGACTTCGAGCTTGGCGATCTCGTCGCGGAAGCGCTGGTCTTCCCAGACGCCTTCGCTCTTCGCAATGCGTTTGAGGCGCTCCAGCTCACGCTTGGCGCGGTTGACGTCGGCGATGTTGGTGCGCTCGTGCGAGAGCAGGTGCTTGGCGTACGTCCAGCCCTTGTTCTCTTCGCCGATGAGGTTCTCCGCGGGCACTTCGACGTTGTCGAAGAACACTTCATTGACCTCGTGGCCGCCGTCCAGCAGCTTGATCGGTCGCACCGTGACGCCGGGCGACTTCATGTCGATCAGCAGGAAGCTGATGCCGGTCTGCGGCTTGCCTTCATTGCTGGTGCGCACGAGGCAGAAGATCCACTCACCGTACTGGCCGAGGGTGGTCCAGGTCTTCTGGCCGTTGACGATGTACTTGTCGCCCTTGCGCTCTGCCTTGGTCTTCACCGACGCCAGATCGGAGCCCGAACCCGGCTCGCTGTAGCCCTGGCTCCACCAGACTTCGCCACTTGCGATGCCGGGGAGGAAGCGCTTGTGCTGCTCGGCGTTGCCGTAGGCCATGATGACCGGAGCGACCATCACCGGGCCGAAGGGAATGATGCGTGGCGCACCTGCGAGTGCGGCCTCTTCCTCGAACAGGTGCTTCTCGACCGCGGTCCAGCCGGGGCCGCCGAACTCCTTGGGCCAGCCGTAGCCCAGCCAGCCCTTCTTGCCGAGGATCTTGGCCCAGCGCTGCAGATCGTCGCGCGTGAGCTCAAGGGCGTTGTGCACCTTGTGCGAAATCTCGGCGGGGAGGTTTTCCTTGACCCAGGCGCGAATCTCTTCGCGGAACTTCTGTTCTTCGGGGGTGAAGCTCAAATCCATGCGTGCCTCTCTGTGTTGATCGAACGCCGCGAAAGGCGGCGCGTCTCCGGGAGCGGCGGTTTTAGCACGGTCGTGCTAGTTCGGGGTGTCCGCGTCGCGACAAGCCAGGGCCGCCCGAGCGAGCACAGATAATCCCGCGTCCCATGAAGAACATTGTGATCCTGATTTCCGGCGGTGGCTCCAACATGGCGGCGATCGTCAAGGCTGCCGAAAGCGAGCGCTGGGCGGCTCGCCTCGATGCGCGGGTTGCCGCGGTCATCAGCAACAAGTCGGACGCGGGCGGGCTTGCGATCGCCCGCGAGCACGGCATTCCGACGGCCGTGGTTTCACACAAGGATTTCGCCAGCCGGGAGGAATTCGACACGGCGCTGGCACGGGAGGTCGATGTTCATGCGCCGGCGCTCGTGGTCCTGGCGGGATTCATGCGGATCCTGACGCCCTGGTTCGTGACGCGCTACGCCGGCAGGCTCGTCAACATCCATCCCTCTCTGCTGCCCGCCTTTCCGGGATTGAACACGCACCGGCGTGCGATCGAGGCGGGTTGTCGGGTGGCCGGCGTGACGGTGCACGAAGTGACCGTCGAGCTCGATCATGGGCCCATCCTGGCGCAAGCTGCCGTACCGGTATTGCCCGACGACACGCCCGATGCTTTGGCGGCCCGGGTGTTGGCTCAAGAACACAGGGTTTACCCTAGGGCGGTGGCCGACTGGCTCCGGCGCGCAGACACAAACTGACACAATCCTTCCTGGCGTGCCGCGGGGGCGGAGGAGATCGCCGCGTTCGCTTCCCGTCTAGTCGATTTTGATGAAGCGCCGCTGGCTCACCCCGTTCACGTCCACGGTCTCGTCGAACATGGCAGCCGGGCGAACCCAGAGTCCACGCTCGCCGTAGAGGGCGCGGTACAGCGTCATCGGCTCCAGCGTCTCGCTGTGGCGTGCGGTGCCGAGCACTTCGTATTCGCCACCCTTGTAGTGGCGGTAGCGGCCGGGTGGGGTTTCGATCAATGGGGGAAGGCTGGCGTCTGACAAGCGGGGGCACTCCTTCGAAGGCTGAAAGGTCAGGATGAATCGGGCGGATTTTGTACATCTGGTGCGACTGAGCGAGCATGCCAGTGCCGACGACAGCCTCGGCTACCGGCGGGGCGTCGCTTTTTTCGCCGCCCTTGGATACCTGTGGGTCTTCGCCTGTCTGGCACTGGCGGTCGGCATCATCGTCTGGGTCATCGGCGGCCTGGGCCAGGGCGGACGCTTCACCTTCACCCGCGGATGGCTGATGCTTTTTGCGCTTGGCCTGCTGTGGGCCACATTGAGGGCGCTGTGGGTCCGGCTGGAGGAGCCGGAAGGCGTGGAGCTGCGGCGCGAGGACGCCCCCGGTCTCTTCGAAACGCTCGACCGCATTCGCCAGCGTATCGACGGTCCCCCGGTCCATCGCGTGTATCTCGACAGCGATTTCAACGCCAGCATTCGCCAACTGCCTCGCTACGGTCTTTTCGGCGGCGCGACCAACTATCTCAACGTGGGGCTGCCGCTGCTGATGGCGCTGGACCGTCGCCGCCTGGTGTCCGTGCTGGCGCACGAGTACGGCCATTTGCGCGGCAACCACGGAAAGCTGAGCGCTTGGATCTACCGGACGCGACTTTCATGGCTCAAGCTGGATGCCAACTTCCAGCGCAACGAGGGCCTGATGGCTTTCGCCTCGCAGGCGTTCTTCCGCTGGTACTTCCCGCGCTTTGCCGCGAAGACGTTCGCGTTGGCGCGACAGGACGAATACGAAGCCGACCGTGTCGCCGCCCGGCTGCTCGGCACCCGCGTGGTGGCCTCGGCGTTGAAGGAAATCTCGATCAAGAGCGCCTGGTACGCGGAGCGGTTCTGGCCCGGTCATTGGGCGCGCGCGATCGACGAGCCGGTGCCCGTCGGGCCGTTCTCCTCTCTCGCGCCGAAGTTTTGCGCGCCGGTCGAGGAAGAGTTCGCCCGCGCTGCGTTGCGCGGTGCGCTGCGCAGCATCAGCGACGTCGACGACACCCATCCTGTGCTGCGCGATCGCCTGGAAGCGCTGGATGAGAAATCCGTCGTCCCGTCCTGGTCGTCCAAATCGGCGCTGGCGCTCCTGGCGGATGCGCCGAAGTGGATCGCGCATTTCGACGCCGAGTGGCGCAGCGGTCATGCGAGCGACTGGACGCAGCACCACGCCTACCTGGTGCGCGTGCGCGAGCGGGTGGCAGCGCTCGCGGCGAGCGCCGGTCGCAACAACGCCGAAGAGATGGTCGAATGGGCCGATTGCGCCCGTCGTCTCCATGCCGAAGCCGATGTCCGCGCGTTGTATGAACGGGCGCTGGAAATCACGCCCAACCACGCCGGTGCCTTGCGCGGATTGGCGCAGGTGCTGCCCGTGCGCGACCGCGCCCCCCGCCTCGCGGTGCTCGAGCGCCTGCACGAATCCAGCAACGCCAGCCAGTGGTGGGCCGCGAAGACGGCCGTGTCGATCCTCGAGGATCCCGATGCCGGGGCGCACGACGAGCGCTCCCTCAAGCTCTGGCGCGAACGGGCGAAGACGGCGGAAGCCGCCGAGCAGCGCGCCTGGGAAGAAATGACGGCGACCCCGTCCTTCACGCAGATCGCGCGCCATGACCTGAGCGAATTCGAGCTCGGGGAGTTGCGGGCCGATCTCGTGCGGTCCAGCGCAGTCGCTCGCGCGTGGGTGGTGCGCAAGAACCTTCGGGAATTTCCGTGGCGGCGCGCCTACATCGTGTTCCTCGAGCTGCCGGGGCTCACGGACGACGAGCGTTGGAGCCTGTGCCGTGAACTCGAACAGACCCTCTCGCTACCAGGCGCCGCGCTGGTCCTGTGGGCAGGGCATTCGCCCACGCTCACCGAGATCGAGCGGCACGCTTTTGGCCCGGTCTGGACACGCGCCACATGACATCGATGGTGGCTGAGACAATCGGGGCATGCATCCCAAAGCCCTGCTTGAGGCCACGGCCGACCTGGTCGGCCTCGTCCTGAAATTCGATCATCCGGCCGATCAGGTCGTCTCCCGCTTCTTCCGCGAACACCGCGAGCTGGGTCCGCGCGAGCGCGCCACGCTGGCCGAGACGGTGTACACCGTCCTGCGCAAGAAACTCCTGTTTGAACACCTGGCACGCTCGGGCACCGGTCCCAAGGAGCGCCGGATGGCCATCCTCGGCTTCCACGGCCAGAGGGAATTCCTCAAGAGCGCGCTGAACGACTCCGAACGGCGCTGGCTTGACAACTGCGATTCGGTCAAGCCCGACGAACTGCTCGAGCGCCACAAGCACAACCTCCCGGAATGGCTGGTCGAGCCTCTCAAGGCGCAGTTGCGAGACGAGTTCCGGGCGCTGGCGGACAACCTGCAGCAGCCGGCGCCGCTGGACCTGCGGGTCAACGCGCTCACGGACAAGCGGGCGGACGTGCAGAAGGAACTGGGCCTTGCCGGCATCAAGGCGAGCCCGACGCCGTATTCCCCCTGGGGTCTCCGGATCGAAGGCAAGCCGGCACTGACGAAGCTCGATGCCTTTGCCCGCGGTGCAGTGGAGGTCCAGGACGAGGGATCGCAACTGCTGGCGCTCCTGCTCGAAGCGAAGCGCGGTGAGATGGTGGTCGATTTCTGCGCCGGCGCTGGCGGCAAGACGTTGGCGATCGGCGCGACCATGCGCAACACGGGCAGGCTCTACGCCTTCGACACCTCGGCACATCGTCTGGATGCGCTCAAGCCGCGGCTGGCGCGGAGCAAGCTTTCGAATGTGCATCCAGCCGCGATCGCCCATGAGCGCGACGACCGGATCAAGCGGCTCGCGGGCAAGATCGATCGCGTGCTGGTCGATGCGCCATGTTCGGGGCTTGGCACGCTGCGGCGCAATCCCGACCTGAAATGGCGCCAGTCGGCGCAGTCGGTTCAGGAACTGACGGCAAAGCAGACGGCGATCCTGCAGAGCGCCTCCCGGCTCGTGAAGTCTGGGGGGCGCCTCGTCTACGCAACCTGCAGCGTGTTGCCTGAGGAGAACGAGGCGATTGCCGAAGCTTTCGGTGCCGCGAACCCGGATTTCGAGGCCGTGGATGCGGCCGAGCTGCTGAATGGCCTCAAGGTTGACGGCGCCGACACCCTGTGCTCGGGCGGTGAAGTTGGCAAGCGCTACCTTCGGCTCTGGCCTCATCGCCACGCGACGGACGGCTTCTTTGCCGCCGTCTGGAGCCGGAAGTAGGTACGAGGCTCCAAAGACGGCCAAAACTTGCGATGTATCAAGGATTTAAGCCCCTTTTTAGGGGGTGATCCTTTAAAATTGGTGGTTATCTGAAGGCTGCACCTTCGTGTGGCCATGGAGTACCGAATTCAATGTTGCTTCCTGACTCTGCCGTCCTGAGCGCGGCCATCGATTGGCTCGGAAACGGCTTGTGGGATCTCGCATGGTGGCAGATCGTGCTGTACACGCTCGTCACCACGCACATCACGATCGCAGGGGTCACGATCTTCCTGCACCGGACCCAGACGCACCGGGCCATGGACCTCGGGCCCATCCCCTCGCATTTCTTCCGCTTCTGGCTGTGGATCGGCACCGGCATGGTGACCAAGGAGTGGGTGGCCATTCACCGCAAGCACCACGCCAAGTGCGAGACCGAAGACGATCCGCACAGCCCGCAAGTCAAGGGCATCGACGAAGTCATGTGGCGCGGCGCCGAGCTGTACCGCAAGGAATCGAAGAACAAGGAAACGATGGAGCGTTACGGCCACGGCACGCCCGATGACTGGCTCGAGCGCAACCTGTATTCGCGCTACAGCTGGCAGGGCGTGGGCCTGATGCTGATCCTCAACCTGGCGCTGTTCGGCGCCATCGGCCTGACGGTCTGGGCGGTCCAGATGCTGTGGATTCCGTTCTGGGCGGCTGGCGTGGTCAACGGCATCGGTCACTATTGGGGCTATCGCAATTTCGAAGCCATGGACTCCAGCACCAATCTGATCCCCTGGGGCATCATCATTGGCGGCGAAGAGTTGCACAACAACCATCACACCTACCCGACGTCGGCCAAGTTCTCGGTCAAGAAATACGAGTTCGATATCGGTTGGGTCTACATCAGCCTGATGCAGAAGATTGGCTGGGCCAAGGTCAAGAAGGTCCCGCCGAAGATGCAGATGGGCGACGTGCAGCCGGTGGCTGACGCGAAGACGCTCGAAGCTGTCATCGCCAATCGTTACGAGGTCATGGCGAACTTTGCGCGCGAAATGCGCCGTGCGACCAAGGGTGAGCTCGCATCGCTCAAGGCCAAGGGTGCGGACCTTTCCGTTCTCAAGGCGGCCAAGCGCTGGTTGCACCGAGACGAAGACAAGGTGCCCGCCGCGGCGCGGAGCCATCTGGTTCAGGCGCGCGCTGCCCATCCGGCGCTCGACAAGATGATGACGATGCGCGAAGAGTTGCGCCAGCTGTGGCTCAACACCTCGCAATCGCGCGAGCAGCTTGCGGCCGATCTTGCGGCCTGGTGCCACCGCGCCGAGGCGAGCGGCATTGCCGGTCTGCGAGAGTTCTCCACGCGCCTGCGTGCCGCGCGCGCCTGACAGCCTCTCGGTATTTCCAAAAGAAAAAGCCGGCTCGTCGAGCCGGCTTTTTTGTGTCTCCTTGCTTGTCGGCAATGCGAATAGGCAAAAAGAAAACCCGCTGGATTGCAGCGGGTTCTTGACAAGGGGAAAGCCTGAATTACTTCAGCTTGATTTCCTTGTATTCGACGTGCTTGCGTGCCTTGGGGTCGAACTTCATGATCGACATCTTTTCAGGCATCGTCTTCTTGTTCTTGCTGGTCGTGTAGAAATGGCCGGTACCCGCGGTGGATTCCAGCTTGATCTTTTCGCGTCCGCCTTTGCTCGTTGCCATGATTCAGCTCCTTAAGCTTGGCCGCGTGCGCGCAGGTCTGCGAGCACGGCGTCGATGCCGTTCTTGTCGATCAGGCGCAGGGCAGCGCTCGAAACGCGCAGGCGAACCCAACGGTTTTCGGATTCGACCCAGAAACGACGGTATTGCAGGTTCGGCAGGAACCGGCGCTTGGTTTTGTTGTTGGCGTGGGAAACGTTGTTTCCGACCATCGGGCCCTTGCCCGTAACTTCACATACGCGTGCCATGAGGACACTCTTTCTTGAACAGCTGGCACCTGGCGCAACGGGGTGTTGCGAGAGATGGTTTGCAGCTTGACCTCGCCAGAATCGGGTGGCGGTAGCCCGGAAGTTGCAGCTCATGCCGGCCAGAAGCCGGGCAAATTCAGCAAAGCCGGAAATTATAACCCAGCTGTCCATCAGCCCCAGCACCCCTGAGGGAAGCACCGCAGAACCGGCTCAGCCGGGCCGCTGGTGTTGCCCCCGGTAGGGGGTTGGCGAAGCGACACGAAGTGCGCGCAGCCTGGGGGCGAGCCTACTCCTGCTCGAGGAAGCGCTGCGAATCCAGAGCCGCCATGCAGCCCGTGCCTGCGCTGGTGATGGCCTGGCGATAGACATGATCCTGCACGTCGCCCGCCGCAAACACGCCCGGGATGCTGGTCATCGTGGCGAAACCCTGCAGACCGGATCGCGTGACGATGTAGCCGTCCTTCATTTCCAGTTGTCCCTGGAAGATGTCGGTATTCGGATGGTGGCCGATCGCGACGAAGCAGCCCTTCAGGTCGAGTTGCTCCGTTTCGTTCGTCTGGAGGTTCTTGATCCGGATGCCGGTGACGCCGGAGTCGTCGCCGAGCACTTCGTCAAGCGCGCTGTGAAGCTTGAGTTCGATCTTGCCTTCGGCGACCTTTTCGTTGAGCTTGTCGACGAGGATCGGCTCCGCACGGAACTTGTCGCGGCGATGCACCAGGGTCACCTTCCTGGCAATGTTTGCCAGATAGAGCGCCTCCTCGACGGCGGTGTTGCCGCCGCCGATCACGCAGACGTCCTGCTCGCGGTAGAAGAAGCCGTCGCACGTCGCGCATGCGGACACGCCGCGGCCCATGAAATGCTGTTCGGATTCAATGCCAAGGTACTTGGCCGAAGCGCCCGTCGCGATGATCAGGGCGTCGCAGGTGTAGGTGCCGCTGTCACCGGTCAGCGTGAACGGGCGCTTGCTCAGGTCGACCTTGTTGATGTGGTCGAAGACGATCTCGGTCTTGAAACGCTCGGCGTGCTCCAGAAAGCGTTGCATGAGATCGGGGCCTTGCACGCCATGAACATCGGCGGGCCAGTTGTCGACTTCGGTGGTCGTCATGAGCTGACCACCTTGTGCAATTCCGGTAATAAGCAGGGGCTGGAGATTGGCTCGGGCCGCATAGACTGCGGCGGTATAACCGGCGGGGCCGGAGC
Organism: Variovorax sp. YR216; assembly: GCF_900107745.1. Classification (GTDB taxonomy): domain Bacteria; phylum Pseudomonadota; class Gammaproteobacteria; order Burkholderiales; family Burkholderiaceae_C; genus Variovorax. The sequence goes on from NZ_FNRO01000003.1 coordinate 683,912, forward strand.
CGAGAATGAGAACCTTGGCGTGGCGTGACGTGGACATGAGTAGAAAACCTAGGATTGACGCTGCGTCAGCGTGTACATTTTCAGGGGTGATAGATATGGAGTATCACCGTTCGGTTCAAGACCGTGCGGGGGCTGTTTTCAATGCGCGCGATTGTATTAATCCATGGGGTTCGAATCGCGCGGAATCCGGGGATTGATGAATGTCGATGCTGTCCAATCTTGAATTGCTCCGTCGCGTGCCGCTCTTCTCAGCGCTGACGCCCACGCAGTCCGCGAGCATCGCCGACGCGATCGTCAAGAAGCGCTTCAAGCGCGCCGAGGTCGTGGTCGAGCAAGGCAAGAAGTCCGATGCCCTCTACATCATTCTGACCGGCCGCGCTCGAGTCATGAGCACCGACAGCCGCGGCCGCGAGGTCATCCTGGCGACCCTTCATCCGGGCGACTACATCGGCGAGATGAGCATGATCGACGATGAACCGCACTCGGCCACGGTTCGCACCGAGATCCAGACCGACGTGCTGATGCTTGGCCGCGAGGCCTTCGCGCGCTGCCTGCCGGAGAGTTCCTCGATGTCTTACAACATCATGCGCGGTCTGGTGGCCCGACTGCGTCATGCCGACCGGAAGATCGAGTCGCTGGCGCTCATGGACGTCTACGGTCGTGTCGCGCGTTCGCTGCTCGAATTCGCGGTGGATGATGGCGCCGGCAACATGAAGGTGCGTGACAAGATCTCTCGTCAGGATCTCGCCAAGATGGTCGGCGCATCGCGCGAAATGGTCAGCCGCGTCATGAAGGATCTCGAGGAGCGCGGCTTCGTGCAGACGCAGTCCGACGGGTCCATGATCATCAAGGAACGGCTCTCATCGCTGGCCTGATGGTTCTGCCGGCCGCGCCATGGCGCGCCGGCTTCTCTGCTTCGCCGGCCGTGACATCTCGGCCGCGATGGGTTTCGTTGTAGTTTCCTCAAGCCACCGGTCCGTTGCCCTGGGCGGGTCGCTTTGCCTTTCATGACTTATTCGCTCAATACCCTTCAATCGTCGTCGGCCGAGGGACAACCGGTCCGGGCGCGCGCGATGCGTTTTGCGCACGAGATCACGTTGATCGCGGGCTTTGTCGTTCTGCTGTTCTGGCTTCTCGCGATGCTGAGCTTCACGCCCTCGGACGCGGCCTGGTCGACCTCCGGCACCGGTGGCGACGTGAAGAACTGGGGCGGACGCATCGGGGCCTGGGTCGCGGACGCGAGCTACTTCCTGGCCGGTTATTCGGTCTGGTGGTGCCTTGCGGCCGGCCTGCGCGTCTGGCTCTCTTCGCTGGCCCACTGGATGCGTGGCGGCGGGTCGCCGCAGCCGGACGAGCCGCCCCGCGGCCGATTCAATCGCAGCCGCCTTGCGTTCTGGTTCGGCCTGATCCTGCTGCTGTGCGCCAGCGCCGTCCTCGAGTGGTCGCGGCTCTATCGCCTGGAATTCCGTCTGCCAGGCCATGGCGGCGGTGTGTTGGGCTATTTCGTCGGGCCGGCCAGCGTCAAGTGGATGGGCTTCACCGGCTCCGCGCTCATCGCCATTGCCTGCGGCGTCATCGGCTCCGCGCTCGTGTTCCGGTTCTCGTGGGGGCAGATCGCCGAGCGCATCGGCGCGCGCCTGTATTCGCTCTTCGAAATGCGGCGCGAGCGGCGTGAGATCGCCCATGACATCGCGATGGGCAAGCAAGCCGTCCGCGAGCGCGAGGAGGTGACGGCCTTCGATACCGGCGTGGAGCCGGATGCCCCCGACGAAGAATTGCGGGCGGTGCCGCGTCCCAAGCGGCGCGCACCTTCGCCGCCGGTCCAGATCGAGCCTGCGATGGTCGAGGTGCCCAAGAGTGACCGCGTCGCCAAGGAACGCCAGAAGCCGCTCTTCCGGGAATTGCCTGACAGCAAGCTCCCTCAGGTCGACCTGCTCGACGCGGCACAGACGCGCCAGGAGACCGTTTCGGCAGACACGCTCGAGATGACTTCGCGGCTGATCGAGAAGAAGCTGAAGGACTTCGGCGTCGAGGTGCGCGTGGTGCTCGCGTCGCCGGGACCGGTGATCACGCGCTACGAGATCGAACCGGCCACCGGCGTGAAGGGCGCGCAGATCGTGAACCTGGCGAAGGACCTTGCGCGTTCGCTGTCGCTGGTGTCGATCCGCGTGGTCGAGACGATCCCCGGCAAGAACTACATGGCGCTCGAGCTCCCGAACGCCAAGCGCCAATCGATCCGCCTGAGCGAGATTCTCGGCTCGCAGGTCTACAACGAAGGCAAGTCGCTGCTGACCATGGGGCTCGGCAAGGACATCGTCGGCAATCCGGTCGTTGCCGACCTGGCAAAGATGCCGCACGTGCTCGTCGCCGGCACCACCGGCTCGGGCAAGTCGGTGGGGATCAACGCGATGATCCTGAGCCTGCTCTACAAGGCCGAGGCGCGCGACGTTCGCTTGCTGATGATCGACCCGAAGATGCTCGAAATGTCGGTCTACGAAGGCATTCCGCATCTGCTTGCGCCCGTGGTCACCGACATGCGGCAGGCGGCGCACGGCCTGAACTGGTGCGTGGCCGAGATGGAGCGCCGCTACAAGCTCATGAGCAAGCTGGGCGTGCGCAATCTTGCCGGCTACAACGCCAAGATCGACGAGGCGAAGTCGCGCGAGGAGTTCATCTACAACCCATTCAGCCTCACGCCGGACAGCCCGGAGCCGCTCGCCCGCGAGCCGCACATCGTGGTCGTCATCGACGAGCTGGCAGACCTGATGATGGTCGTCGGCAAGAAGATCGAGGAACTGATCGCGCGCCTGGCGCAGAAGGCGCGCGCGGCAGGCATCCACCTGATCCTCGCGACCCAGCGCCCGAGCGTGGACGTGATCACCGGGCTCATCAAGGCCAACATCCCGACCCGCATCGCGTTCCAGGTGTCGAGCAAGATCGATTCGCGCACCATCCTCGACCAGATGGGCGCCGAGGCGTTGCTCGGCATGGGCGACATGCTCTACATGGCAAGCGGCACCGGGTTTCCGGTGCGCGTCCACGGTGCGTTCGTCAGCGACGACGAGGTGCATCGCGTCGTCGCCTACCTCAAGTCGCAAGGGGAGCCGGACTACATCGAGGGTGTGCTCGAAGGTGGCACAGTCGATGGCGACGGCGAGATGCTCGGCGAGGGCGGCGAAGGCGGCGAGAAGGATCCGATGTACGACCAGGCGGTCGAAGTCGTGCTCAAGAACCGCAAGGCCAGCATCTCGCTGGTGCAGCGCCACCTGAAGATTGGCTACAACCGTGCGGCGCGGCTGGTCGAAGAAATGGAACAGGCCGGCCTCGTGAGCGCGATGAGCGGCAGCGGGCAGCGGGAGATCCTGGTGCCGGCCCGAACCGAGTGATTCCGGCGCGCTTCCGGGGAGAAAAGAGATGTTGCTGAAGAAACTGATCGCGGGCATCGGGCTTGCGGCGCTCGTGGCCAGTGCATCGGCCGGTGGCCTGGAAAGCCTCGAGGCCTTCGTGATGAACGCCAAGTCGGGCCGGGCCGAGTTCACGCAGACCGTGACCTCGCCGCCGAAGGAAGGGCAGACGGTGCGCGAGAAGGTGTCGACCGGCACCTTCGAATTCCAGCGGCCTGGCAAATTCCGCTTCGACTACAAGAAGCCCTTCGTGCAGAACATCGTCGCCGACGGTGAAACGCTCTGGCTCTTCGATGCCGATCTGAACCAGGTCACCCAGCGCAAGCAGGCGCAGGCGCTCGGTTCGACGCCGGCCGCGCTCATTGCGTCCGCGCCCGATCTGAAGGCCCTGCAGGCAGATTTCGCACTCGAGTCCGCGCCCGAGCGCGACGGCTTGCAGTGGGTCAAGGCGACGCCGAAGAGCAGGGATGGCCAACTCCAGAGCGTGCAGATCGGTTTCCAGGGCGATTCGCTCGCCGCATTGGAGATCCTCGACAGCTTCGGCCAGAAGTCGGTGCTGAAGTTCGCCAAGGTCGAGGTGAATGCCTCCCTTCCGGCCAGCACGTTCCAGTTCAAGCCGCCAGCAGGCGCCGATGTGGTCCGCCAATAGGCGGCCGGCATCCCTGTGATGGCCACCTCCACGCATCAACCACTCGCCGAGCGCCTTCGACCCAGGAGCCTCGGCGAGGTCATCGGGCAGCAGCACCTGCTCGGTCCCGGCATGCCGCTGCGCATTGCCTTCGAGTCGGGCCAGCCGCACTCGTGCATCCTCTGGGGGCCGCCCGGCGTCGGAAAGACGACCATCGCCCGGCTGATGGCGGACGCATTCGACGCGCAGTTCCTCAGCATCAGCGCCGTGCTTGGGGGCGTGAAGGACATCCGAGACGCGGTCGATCGTGCCGTCGTGGCGCGCGACGGACTCGAGCAGCGCCGCACCATCGTGTTCGTCGACGAGGTGCATCGATTCAACAAGAGCCAGCAGGACGCATTCCTGCCGCATGTGGAGTCGGGCCTTTTCACCTTCATCGGCGCGACGACGGAGAACCCTTCGTTCGAGGTGAACTCCGCGCTGCTCTCGCGTGCGGCCGTCTACGTACTCCAGCCCCTCGGCGAAGACGACCTCAAGCAGATCGTGAGCCGCGCGCAGGACATCCAGGCAGTCCCTGCGATCGAGGCGAAGGCGATCGATCGCCTCATCGCCTATGCCGACGGCGATGCGCGGCGACTGCTCAACACGCTCGAAACGCTCGCCATCGCCGCCGGCGCGGAGTCGCTCGACCACATCGCCGACGAATGGCTTCTGCGCGTCCTCGGCGAACGGATGCGCCGTTACGACAAGGGTGGCGACCAGTTCTACGACACCATCTCGGCGCTGCACAAATCGGTGCGCGGCAGCGATCCGGATGCGGCGCTCTACTGGTTCGTGCGCATGCTCGATGGCGGCGCAGATCCGCGCTACATGGCAAGGCGGCTCGTGCGGATGGCGAGCGAGGACATCGGGCTGGCCGACCCGCGGGCGCTGCGTCTCGCCCTCGATGCCGCCGAGGTCTACGAGCGCCTCGGTTCGCCCGAGGGCGAACTCGCGTTGGCCGAGTGCGTCGTCTATCTTGCAATCGCACCGAAGTCGAACGCGGTCTACAAGGCCTACAACGAGGTCAAGGCCTTCATCAAGTCGGATGGAACGCGGCCGGTTCCGATGCATCTGCGCAATGCGCCGACGCGCCTGATGAAGCAACTCGACTACGGCAAAGGCTACCGCTATGCCCACGACGAAGAGGGCGGCTTCGCGGCCGGCGAGCGCTACATGCCCGATGGCGTCGAGCCCCCGCCTTTCTACCGGCCGGTCGAGCGTGGCCTCGAAATCAAGATCGCCGAGAAGGTCAGGGCGCTGCGCAAGCGCAACGAAGATGCGCGCTGATACGCATTTGCGCGCAGGGTGAGCGACTTCCGACCCCGACGCGCCTGACTCTTTGCGCCAGCGGGAAAACCCCGGTCCCAAAACGCCCGAAATGTCAGGGAGCCGTGTCTAGAATTCCGCCCACAAGAAACCCGCCGTCGACACATGCTGGCGGGTTTTTTGCTAAGTGAAACCAGGCGTCAATCCGGAACGCCGGGTCGACCGAGGCACCTCTCAAGGGTGTCACCACAAAAAAAGGGAATCCTCGCTATGGACATCTTGCTGCAGCAGATCATCAACGGTCTGGTTCTCGGCAGCATGTACGCCTTGATAGCCTTGGGCTATACGATGGTGTACGGCATTATCAATTTGATCAATTTCGCGCACGGAGAAGTGCTGATGGTCGGGGCGCTGACCAGTTGGAGCGTCATCGGCCTCATGCAGCAGTCCATGCCGGGCACGCCGGGTTGGGTGGTTCTGCTTCTCGCGCTGATCATCGCGTGCGTGGTGGCCGCCGCGCTCAATTTCGTGATCGAGAAGGTGGCCTACCGGCCGCTGCGCAACAGTCCCAAGCTGGCACCGCTGATCACCGCTATCGGCGTCTCGATCCTGCTGCAGACGCTGGCGATGATCATTTGGAAGCCGACGAACAAGGCCTACCCCAACCTGCTCCCGACCACACCGATTCATGTGGGCGGCGCGGTGATCTCGCCGACGCAGGTCATGATCCTCAGCGTGACCGCGATCTGTCTTGCGATCCTGACCTGGCTGGTCAACTACACCAAGCTCGGCCGCGCCATGCGCGCCACCGCCGAGAACCCGCGCGTCGCGGCCTTGATGGGCATCCGGCCCGACATGGTGATTTCGGCCACCTTCATCATCGGCGCCGTCCTGGCGGCGGTGGCGGGCGTGATGTACGCGTCCAACTATGGCATCGCGCAGCATGCGATGGGCTTCATTCCGGGGCTCAAGGCCTTTACCGCGGCAGTGTTCGGCGGCATCGGCAACCTCGCGGGCGCGGTGGTCGGCGGGATCCTGCTCGGGGTGATCGAGGCGATCGGCTCGGGGTACCTCGGCGCGCTGACCGGCGATGTGCTCGGCAGCCAGTACAGCGACATCATCGCGTTCGTCGTGCTGATCATCATGCTCACGCTGCGGCCGTCCGGCCTGCTCGGCGAGCGTGTGGCGGACCGTGCCTGAGGAGATGGCCATGAAACAAGGCAAGAACCTCCTTTTCGTCGTGATCGGAGCCATCGCGCTGCTGGCACTGCCTTTGCTGCTGCAGACGCAGGGCAATGCCTGGGTCCGCATTGCCGACGTCGCGCTGCTCTATGTGATGCTGGCCTTGGGCCTGAACATCGTGGTGGGCTACGCCGGCCTGCTCGACCTCGGCTACGTGGCCTTTTTTGCGATCGGCGCCTATCTCTTTGCACTGCTCGAATCACCGCATCTGTCTGAGACCTTCCCGGCCTTCAAGGCCATGTTCCCGGGCGGCTTGCACAGTTCGCTGCTGATCGTGATTCCATTGGCGTTCGGCGTCGCAGCATTGTTCGGCGTGCTGCTCGGTGCACCGACTCTGAAGCTGCGCGGCGACTACCTCGCGATCGTGACGCTCGGTTTCGGCGAAATCATCCGCGTGTTCCTCAACAACCTCGACCAGCCGTTCAACATCACGAACGGTCCCAAGGGCATTACCGCCATCGAGCCGGTGCACTTCTGGGGGCTCAATCTGGGCAAGGCGCTGAAGTTCGACGGCTTCACGATCTCGTCGGTCACGCTGTACTACTACCTCTTCCTGGCGTTGGTGCTCGTCACCATCCTGGTGTCGCACCGCCTGCAGGTGTCGCGCGTCGGCCGCGCCTGGATGGCCATCCGTGAAGACGAGATCGCCGCCAAGGCCATGGGCATCAACACCCGCAACATGAAGCTGCTGGCGTTCGGCATGGGCGCGAGCTTCGGCGGTGTTTCGGGATCGATGTTCGCGGCCTTCCAGGGCTTCGTCTCGCCCGAGTCGTTCAGCCTGATGGAGTCGGTGATGATCGTCGCGATGGTCGTGCTCGGCGGCATCGGCCACCTGCCTGGCGTCATCCTGGGTGCGGTGCTGCTCGCGGCGCTGCCGGAAGTGCTGCGCTATGTCGCGGCTCCGCTGCAGGCCATGACCGATGGGCGTCTCGACGCCTCGATCCTGCGCCAGCTGTTCATCGCGCTCGCGATGATCATCATCATGCTGGTGCGACCGCGCGGTCTCTGGCCGTCGCCGGAGCACGGCAAGTCGCTGGCCCGCAAGGGGACGGCGCCTGCTTCGGGCATGCCGGCCGCCGCGCCGGGCGTAGAGCAACCGGCCGACGAAGTGCCTGGCGTGGCATCGCGTCCGATGTCGATCAATCCTTGAGCGATGGGAGAACGAACATGAGCGACACCATCCTCAACGTACAAGGCATTTCGAAGCGATTCGGCGGCCTGCAGGCTCTGTCCGATGTAGGCATGAAGATCACGCGCGGCCAGGTCTACGGCCTGATCGGCCCCAACGGCGCGGGCAAGACCACGTTCTTCAACGTCATCACCGGTCTCTACACGCCAGACAGCGGCACCTTCGAGCTGGCCGGCAAGCCGTATCAGCCAACCGCAGTGCACGAGGTGGCCAAGGCCGGCATCGCACGCACCTTCCAGAACATCCGCCTGTTCGCGGAAATGACCGCGCTCGAGAACGTCATGGTCGGGCGTCACATCCGCACCCACTCGGGCGTGCTCGGTGCGATCTTCCGCACCGGCGGCTTCAAGGCCGAGGAAGCGGCGATTGCCAAGCGGGCGCACGAACTGCTCGACTACGTGGGCATCGGCAAGTTCGCCGACTACAAGGCGCGCACGTTGAGCTACGGCGATCAGCGCCGTCTGGAGATTGCCCGCGCGCTGGCGACCGATCCGCAGCTCATTGCACTCGACGAGCCTGCGGCCGGCATGAATGCCACCGAGAAGGTGCAACTGCGCCAGCTCATCGACCGCATCCGCAAGGACGACCGCACCATCCTCTTGATCGAGCACGACGTGAAGCTCGTGATGGGCCTGTGCGACCGGGTCACGGTGCTCGACTACGGAAAACAGATTGCCGAGGGAACGCCCGCGGACGTGCAGAAGAACGAAAAGGTGATCGAGGCCTACCTCGGCACCGGAGGACATTGAGATGGCGCAAACCCTATTGAAAGTCAGCGGCCTGAAGGTTGCCTATGGCGGCATCCAGGCCGTGAAGGGCGTGGACTTCGAGGTGCGCGAGGGCGAGCTGGTGTCCCTGATCGGCTCGAACGGCGCCGGCAAGACGACGACGATGAAGGCCATCACCGGCACGCTGCCGTTCCTCGGTGGCGACATCGAGTTCCTGGGCAAGAGCATCAAGGGACGCGGCGCCTGGGATCTGGTGGGCGAGGGGCTGGTCATGGTGCCGGAAGGCCGCGGCGTGTTCACCCGCATGACCATCACCGAGAACCTGCAGATCGGTGCGTACATCCGCAACGACAAGGCGGAGATCGCGCGCGACATCGACCGTGTCTTCACGACCTTCCCGCGCCTCAAGGAGCGCGCCAGCCAGCTCGCCGGAACGATGTCCGGCGGCGAACAGCAGATGCTCGCAATGGGCCGCGCGCTGATGGCGCGCCCCAAGGTGCTGCTGCTCGACGAGCCTTCGATGGGCCTGTCGCCGATCATGGTCGACAAGATCTTCGAGGTGGTGAAGCAGGTCTACGACCAGGGCGTCACCGTGCTGCTCGTGGAGCAGAACGCCAGCCGAGCCCTGCAGCTGGCCGATCGCGGCTACGTGATGGAGTCGGGGTTGATCACCATGAGCGGCGACGCGAAGGTGATGCTGAACGACCCGAAGGTGCGCGCCGCGTATCTTGGGGAATGACCCCCAAGCTTGCTCGCTTCGCGTAGCCGCCCACCCCCTTCCAGGGGGCGCCGCCGGCGGCCCGGCGGCGCCGGTTCCGCGGCGGCCCTGGGTTCGGGCCTCGGTCAGTCGACCTGGGCGCCGGTGGCCTTGACGACCTTTTCGTACTTGGCGAGTTCGCTCTTCATGAATGCGCCGAACTGTTCGGGCGTGCTCGCGACGGGTTCGGCGAGCAGGGAGGCGAAGCGCGTCTTCGTCTCGGGCGTCTTCAGGGCCGCGACGAACGCCTGATTGAGCTTGGCCACCATCTCCGGCGGCGTGCCTGCCGGCGCGACCAGGCCCCACCAGGTATCGATCGAGAAGCCCTTCAGCGTCGCGGCGACTGGCGGGACGTCGGGCAGCGCGCTGCTGCGATCGGCGGTGGTCACGGCGATGGCCTTCAACTTGCCCGAGCGGATGTTGGGTGCGGCGGTCGCGAGGTTGTCGAAATTGAAGTCGACCTGCCCCGACAGCAGCGCCAGCTGTGCCGGATTGCCGCCGTTGAACGGAATGTGCACCGCGAAGATGCCCGCTTCCTTCTTGAACATCTCGCCGGCCAGATGCCCGGCGCTGCCGTTGCCGCCGCTGCCGTAGTTGAGCTTGCCGGGGTTCGCCTTGGCGTAGGCGATGAGATCGCGCAGGCTGTTGATGTTGAGGCGCTTCGCGGTGTCCGCGTTCATCACCAGCACATTGGGCACGCGGACCATCTGGGTGATGGGTGCGAAGTCTTTTGCCGCGTTGAAAGGCATCTTGGCGTAGAGCCACGGATTGACCGCATTCGTCGCGGTCGCCGCGATGCCGATGGTGAGCCCGTCCGGCGGCGCCTTGGCGATCATGTCCGCGCCGATGTTGCCGCCCGCGCCGGGCTTGTTGTCGATGATCACCGTTCCGAGCGAATCCTTGACGCCCTCGGCGAGCACGCGCGCGGTGACGTCGATCGGCCCGCCCGCCGCATACGGCACGATGAGCCGGATCGGGCGGTTCTGCGCAATGGCGTGAGGCGCGGCGATGACGGCCGTGGTGGCCGCAAGCGCGGCGAGGAAATGTCTTCTGGCGTTCATGTCTCTCTGTTGTTCGTTGATGTCTTCTTGATGTTCAGGGGATGGCCTTGTCCGCTTCCGTGGTGAAGGCGTCGGCGAAGAATTCCTCCTCGGGAAGGGCGCGCTTGGACACGTAGTCGTGCTTGGCGGAGTCGACGACCACGGGTGCGCCGCAGGCATACACCTGATGGCCCGACAGATCGTCGAAGTCCTCCATCACCGCAAGATGGACGAAGCCGGTACGTCCGTTCCAGTTGTCTTCCGGCACCGCGTTCGAGATCACCGGCACATAGCGCAGGTTTGGCAACTCGGCGAGCTGTGCGCGCACCCAGTCGTCCATGTAGAGGTCTTCGGGCCGGCGGCCGCCCCAGTACAGGCTGGCCGGACGCGTGATGCCCTTGTGCTTCATGTGCTCGATGACCGCCTTGATCGGCGCGAAGCCGGTGCCCGAGGCGAGGAAGATCAGCGGCTTGCCGGATTCCTCGCGCAGGAAGAAGCTGCCGTAGGGGCCTTCGATGCGAAGGATCTCTTTTTCCTTCATCGTGCCGAAGACGTGGTCGGTGAACTTGCCGCCCGGCAGATGGCGCAGGTGCAGTTCGATGCCTGTTCCCGGTTCCTGAAGTGTGTGCGGTGCGTTGGCCATCGAATAGCTGCGGCGGGTGCCGTCGCGCAGGATGAATTCGATGTACTGGCCCGCGTGGAACTGCAGCGGCTCGCCGGCCGGCAGTTGCAGGCGAAGCATCACGACGTCGTGCGACATCTTCGTGATGGCGGCGACGCGAACCGGCATCTTGCGGATCGGGAAGGCACCCGCTTCGGTGACCTGGCGCGACTCGAGCACCACATCGCTTTCGGGGGTCGCGCAGCAGGTGAGGACGTAGCCGGCCAGTTCCTCCTCCGCACTCAGGGCTTTGCTCTGGTGCAATTTCATCGTGACCGTGCCAGAGAGCTTCTTGCACTTGCAGGAACCGCAGGCGCCGTCCTTGCAGCCGTAGGGCAGGCCGATGCCCTGGCGGATGCCGGCCGCGAGAATGGTCTCGTCCGAATACGCCTGGAAGTGGCGTCCGCTCGGCTCCACCGTGATATGAAAGCCCGACTCGTTCGGGGCCGCACTGGTCATGGTTATTCTTTACCGCTACTCAAAGGGAGATAAATTTTGCCCTCAATCAACAGCCCTCTCGGTGCGAAGCCCTCGCGCTTTCGCCGGGAGCGCGTGCTCGTGGTGGGATGCGGCGATGTCGGGCTGCGGGTGGTCGGGTTGCTGCGCGGGCGGGTCAACGTGCTCGCATCGACCTCGTCACCGCCGCGCGTGCCTGCGCTGCGACAGGTCGGCGCGAGGCCGATTGTCGCGGATCTCGATGATCCGACCTCGCTCCGACGTCTTTCGGGCATTGCGACCCGGGTACTGCATCTCGCGCCGCCGCCGCGCGTCGAAGGCGGTGAATGGTGGCGCGATGCGCGAACGCAGGCACTCGTGCAGGCGATGCGCCTGCGGTCGATGCCTTTGTCGTTCGTCTATGGCTCGACCAGCGGGGTCTACGGCGATTGCGGTGGCGCGCGGGTCGCGGAGACCCGCGCCGTGCGGGCCGACACCCCGCGCGCGCACCGCCGCGTCGATGCGGAGCGCAGTGTGCGGTGGCTCGGTCGCGCCGGCGTCTCTGTGCGCATATTGCGCATTCCGGGCATCTACGCGCCCGATCGCGAGGGCGGCACACCGCGCGAGCGACTCCAGCGCGGCACGCCGGTGCTGCGTGCGGAAGACGACGTCTACACCAACCACATCCACGCCGACGATCTCGCCCGCGTCTGCCTTGCGACCTTGTGGCGCGGCGGACCACAGCGCGTGTTCAACGTGAGCGACGACAGCGAGATCAAGATGGGCGACTACGTCGAACTCGCCGCGAGGCTGTACGGGATGCCGCCGCCACCGCGCATCGCGCGCGAGGAGGCGCAGGCGCAGCTTCCGCTGTCGTTGTTGAGCTTCATGGGGGAATCGCGCCGGCTCGACAACACGCGCCTCAAGCGCGAACTGCGCATCCGGCTGCGCTATCCGACGGTCGAGTCGGGACTTGTGTCCGATCGTTGAACGGACCGAAAAGCGCTGGTGCCCGGGGCCGGAATCGAACCGGCACGCCTTGCGGCGGGGGATTTTGAGTCCCCTGCGTCTACCAATTTCACCACCCGGGCTGGAAGGAAGGAAGCCCGAAATTATGGCACAGTGACTCCCATGCAATATCCAACGATTGAAGACGCGATCGGCAAGACGCCCCTGGTGGCTCTGCAGCGCATCGACGCGGAAGCGAATGCAAAGCGCGGCAACGTGGTCCTGGGCAAGCTCGAAGGCAACAACCCGGCCGGCTCGGTCAAGGACCGGCCCGCGCTGTCGATGATCAAGCGCGCCGAGGAGCGCGGCGAAATCAAGCCGGGCGACACGCTGATCGAAGCGACGTCAGGCAACACCGGCATTGCCCTTGCGATGGCGGCCGCCATCAAGGGTTACCGCATGGTCCTCATCATGCCGGAGGACCTCTCCGTCGAACGGGCGCAGACCATGAAGGCCTTCGGCGCCGAACTGGTGCTGACGCCGAAGAGCGGCGGCATGGAGTACGCCCGTGATCTCGCGGAGCAGATGGTGCAGCAGGGGAAGGGGCGTGTGCTCGACCAGTTCGCCAATCCCGACAACCCGCGCATCCACTACGAGACGACCGGACCCGAGATCTGGGCCGACACGCAAGGCCGCATCACGCACTTCGTGAGCGCGATGGGGACCACAGGGACCATCACCGGGGTCTCGCGTTTCCTCAAGGAAAAGAACCCGGCCATTCAGATCGTCGGCGCCCAGCCCGACGAAGGGTCGCGCATCCCGGGCATCCGTAAGTGGCCGCAGGAATACCTGCCGAAGATCTACGACCCGAGCCGGGTGGATCAAGTGGTCAACGTGAGCCAGGACAGCGCCGAGGAAATGTGCCGACGGCTCGCCCGGGAAGAGGGCATCTTCGGTGGCATCTCGGCCGCAGGTGCGCTCTGTGTGGCGCTCGAGATTGCCAAGACGGTCGAGAACGCGACCATCGTTTTCGTGGTGTGCGACCGGGGCGACCGCTATCTGTCGACCGGCGTGTTCCCCGCCTGATTTCCGAGCCCATCCAAGTCATGAACGAACCCCGCTTCTGCCCCTCCTGCGCCACGCCGCTGGCCCAAATCGAAGCACTGGAGGATGGAGGCCCGAAGTCGCGGCTCCGTTGCTCTTCCTGCGACTGGACGCACTGGAACAACCCGACACCGGTGCTGGCCGCGATCGTGGAATACCGCGGGCAGGTGCTGCTTGCCCGCAACGCGGCCTGGCCGCACAAGATGTATGCGCTGATCACCGGCTTCATGGAGGCCGGCGAGACGCCGCAGGGAGGTATCTCGCGTGAGGTGAAGGAAGAGACGAACCTCGACGTGAGCGAGGTGAACCTCGTGGGCGTCTACGACTTCCAGCGCATGAACCAGGTCATCATTGCCTATCACGTGGTGGCCGACGGCGAAGTGTCGCTGTCACCGGAGCTGGTGGACTACCGGCTCTACGATCTGCCTGATCTGAAGTGTTGGCCTGCCGGCACTGGGTATGCGCTGGCCGAGTGGCTCCGCTCGCGCGGTCACGAGCCGCGCTTTTTTACCGATGCCGAGAATGAGGAGCGCCGACGCGGACTCACCACTTGAGTTGCGCGCAGGAGGAAATCACATGCAAGTGAACAAGGAAATCGACACGCGCGGGCTGAATTGCCCGCTGCCCATTCTCAAGGCCAAGAAGGCGCTCAACGAGATGCACAGCGGCGAACTTCTGAGGGTCGTGGCGACCGACGCGGGTTCGGTGCGCGACTTCCAGGCCTTCGCCCGGCAGACCGGCAACGATCTCGTCGACCAGCAGACGGTCGGCGACGAGTTCATTCACGTGCTGCGCCGTCGCTGAGCGAACGGCGCAGCGGGGGAACTCAGAGCTCGAGACTCTTCAGATACTGGCGGAACGAGGCGCCCACTTCAGGATGCGCCAGAGCCAGTTCGACCGAGGCTTGCAGGAAGCCTTCCTTGCTGCCGCAGTCGTAGCGCGTGCCGGCGTACGAGTAGGCATAGACCGGTTCCTTGGTCATCAGCGCGGCAATGCCGTCGGTCAATTGGATTTCGCCGCCGGCGCCCTTGGGCTGGTTGCGGATGTGGCCGAACACCGCGGGCGTCAGGATGTAGCGGCCCGCGACGCCGAGGCGTGAAGGTGCGTCCTCCGGCTTGGGTTTCTCGACCATGCGATTGACCTTGACCAGGCCTTCCTCGATCACATCGCCGGCCACGATGCCGTAGCGCTTGACGTGCTCCAGCGGCACTTCCTGCACCGCGAGCAGCGAGCCGCCGAGCTTCGCGAAGGCGCGGGTCATCTGTGCCAGCACCGGCTCGCCGCCCTGCGGACCGACCATCAAGTCATCAGCGAGCAGGACCGCGAAAGGCTCGTTGCCGACGAGGTGCTCGGCGCACAGCACGGCGTGGCCGAGGCCCAGCATGCGCGGCTGGCGGACGTAGGAGCAGGTCATGTCGTCGGGCATGACCGAACGGGCGATCGCCAGCAGTTCGTGCTTGCCGCTGGCCTCGAGCTGCGATTCGAGCTCGTAGGCGGCGTCGTAGTGGTCTTCGATCGCCCGCTTGTTGCGCCCCGTCACGAAGATCATGTCGCGGATGCCCGCGGCATACGCTTCCTCGACCGCGTACTGGATTAGTGGCTTGTCCACGACCGGAAGCATTTCCTTGGGCTGCGCCTTGGTGGCCGGCAGAAAACGGGTGCCAAAACCGGCTACCGGGAACACGGCTTTGCGAATCGGAGAGTTGGACATGTGAATTTCGTGTGAATCGAAGACGTGGATCGAAGAGGGCTGGCGTCGCAGACGCTCAACCCACATGCTCACATACTATTTACCGCCATGCCACCCGTCTGTCAGCCTAGGCGGACAAGCTGATCCCGCAGGCGCTCGAGCGTGGCGGTGAAGTCGGTGAGCCGCTTGCGCTCCTGCTCGATCACCGCCGCCGGCGCCTTCGCGACGAAGGCCTCGTTGCCGAGCTTACCGTTGACCTTCGCAATCTCGCCTTCGATCCGGGCCAGTTCCTTGCCGATGCGTGCCTTTTCCGCAGCCTTGTCGATTTCCATGTGCAGGCAGAGGCGGGCACTGCCGACCACCGCGACCGGCGCGGCTTCGGCTGCCGCGGCCCAGGTCGCTTCGTCGTCGAAGACCTTCACTTCCTTGAGCTTGGCGAGCGCCTGAAGCACGGGTGCCGCCTCGCGCAGGAACGCGGCGCTTGCTGCATCGTCGGCAACTGCGTACAGCGGCAAGCGCGTGGCCGGCGAGACGTTCATTTCGCCGCGCAGCGTGCGGCAGGCATCCACGAGCGACTTGAGTCGGGCGACATGGGCTTCGGCCGCCTCGTCGATCTTTTCGGGCTGGCTCTTCGGGTAGGCCGCGGTCATGACCGAATCACCGGCTCGACCGGCGACCGGCGCGACCTTCTGCCAGAGCTCCTCGGTGATGAAAGGAATGACCGGATGCGCCAGGCGCAGCAGCGTCTCGAGCGAACGGATCAGTGTGCGGCGCGTGGCGCGCTTCTGGGCGTCGTCGCCCTGCTGGATCTGGACCTTCGCGATCTCCAGGTACCAATCGCAGAACTCGTCCCATGCGAACTGGTAGATGGCGTTGGCCACGTTGTCGAGGCGGTACTCCTCGAAACCCTTTGCCACTTCGGCTTCGACGCGCTGCAGCTGGGACGTGATCCAGCGGTCGGCCTGGCTGAATCTCAGATAGCCATGGGCCGGTCCGCCGGGCGCGCACTCTTCCTTGGTGTGCTCGCGCAGGCCGCAGTCGTGGCCTTCGCAGTTCATGAGCACGAAGCGTGTGGCGTTCCAGAGCTTGTTGCAGAAGTTGCGATAGCCCTCGCAGCGCTTCGAGTCGAAGTTGATGCTGCGGCCCAGCGACGCGAGCGAGGCGAAGGTGAAACGCAGCGCGTCCGCGCCGAAGGCCGGGATGCCGTCCGGGAATTCCTTCTGCGTGTTCTTGCGCACCGTGGGTGCGGTCTCGGGCCGGCGCAGCCCCTGCGTGCGCTTGTCGAGCAGCTCGGGCAGCGCGATGCCGTCGATCAGGTCGACCGGGTCGAGCACGTTGCCCTCGGACTTGCTCATCTTCTTGCCGTGCGAATCGCGCACCAGGCCGTGGATGTACACATGCTTGAAGGGCACCTTGCCGGTGAAGTGCTTGGTCATCATGATCATCCGGGCGACCCAGAAGAAGATGATGTCGTAGCCGGTCACGAGCACGGATGAGGGCAGGTAGAGGTCGAGGTCTTCCGTCTTCTCGGGCCAGCCGAGCGAGGAGAAGGGCACCAGCGCCGAGGAATACCAGGTGTCGAGCACGTCTTCGTCGCGCGTGAGCTTCTTGCCAGGCGCCTGGGCCTGCGCTTCCGCCTCGTCGTGCGCGACGTAGACCTTGCCCTGCTCGTCGTACCACGCCGGAATCTGGTGGCCCCACCAGAGCTGGCGCGAGATCGTCCAGTCCTGGATGTTCTCCATCCAGTGGTTGTAGGTGTTGACCCAGTTCTCCGGGACGAAGCGCACCTCGCCGGAGCGAACCGCCTCGATCGCCTTTTGCGCGATCGACTGGCCGTTGGCGTCGGGCTTGGTCATCGCGACGAACCACTGGTCGGTCAGCATCGGCTCGACCACGGCCCCGGTGCGCGCGCAGCGCGGGACCATGAGCTTGTGCTTCTTGGTTTCGACGAGAAGGCCCAGCGCCTCGAGATCGGCCACCACCGCCTTGCGCGCCACGAAGCGATCCAGGCCGCGGTATTTTTCAGGCGCGTTGTCGTTGATGGTTGCATCGAGCGTCAGCACGCCGATGGTCTGCAGGCCGTGCCGAAGGCCGACCGCATAGTCGTTGTGATCGTGCGCCGGCGTGACCTTGACCACGCCGGTGCCGAATTCCTTGTCCACGTAGTCGTCGGCGATGACCGGAATCAGCCGGTCGACCAGCGGCAGTTTCACGCGCTGGCCGATGAGGTGCCTGTAGCGCTCGTCCTCCGGATGAACCATCACCGCGACGTCGCCCAGCATGGTTTCGGGACGGGTGGTCGCCACGGTGAGCGAGCCCGAACCGTCTTCCAGGGGATAGGCGATGTGCCAGAGGAACCCGTCTTCTTCCTCGCTCTCGACTTCCAGGTCGCTCACCGCTGTCTTGAGCACCGGGTCCCAGTTGACCAGGCGCTTGCCGCGATAGATGAGCCCCTCGTTGTAGAGCTGCACGAAGGTCTGGGTGACGACCTTCGATAGCTTCTCGTCCATCGTGAAGTACTCGCGGCTCCAGTCCACCGTATCGCCCATGCGGCGCATCTGGCTCGTGATGGTGTTGCCGGACTTTTCCTTCCACTCCCACACGCGTGCGACGAAGTTCTTGCGACCGAGGTCGTGGCGGCTGATCTTCTGCTCCTGCAGCTGCCGTTCGACGACGATCTGCGTCGCGATGCCGGCGTGGTCGGTGCCCGGGACCCACAGCGTGTTGGCGCCCGCCATGCGGTGATAGCGGGTGAGGCTGTCCATGATCGTCTGGTTGAACGCATGCCCCATGTGCAGCGTGCCGGTCACGTTCGGCGGCGGCAGCTGGATCGCGAAGGAGGGCGCGCCGTCCTTCGGCTTCTGCGTGCCGCGGAAGCCGGCGGCCGCATAGCCGCGCCGCTCCCACTCTGGCCCCCAGTGCGCTTCGATGGCGGCAGGTTCGAAGGATTTGGACAGGCTTTCGAGGCCGGGTTGGGGCAGGGTCTCACTCATGGCGGTACAAAAACGAACGGCATCCCGCAGGATGCCGCTTGTGGGTGGAAGTGGGAAGATTTTATTCGACGGCGGGACTGGGGCACCGCAGGGTGCGGCCATCGTGGTGCCGCTGATAATCCGGCGATGCTTTTCCTGCTTTCGCCTGCCAAGTCGCTCGATTTCGAAACCCCCGTCTCCGACACCCTTCCGGCCACTCAGCCTCGTTTCGAAGGCCCCAGAGGGGCGGCAGCCGAACTCATCAAGATCCTGAGGGAGAAGTCACCCCAGCAGATCGCCGAACTGATGCACCTGTCGGACAAGCTCTCGGCGCTCAATGTGGCGCGCTACGCGGCGTGGTCGTCCAAGAGCACCAGCGGGAACGCAAAGCAGGCGGCGCTCGCATTCGACGGCGACGTCTACGGCGGGCTCGACGCGAAGACGCTGACGGCCAGCCAGCTTTCGTGGGCGCAGGACCATGTCTGCATCCTGAGCGGGCTCTACGGCGTGCTGCGGCCGCTCGATTTGCTGCAACCCTACCGCCTCGAAATGGGAACCCAACTGGCCAATCGGCACGGCAAGGATCTCTACGCTTTCTGGGGCAGCCGCATTTCCGAGTATCTGAATGAGCGGCTTGCCGCGGATCGGACGCCGGTTGTCATCAACCTCGCTTCGCAGGAATATTTCAAGTCGGTCGATCAGAGCGCGCTCAAGGCGCGTGTCGTCGAGTGCGTGTTCGAAGAATGGAAGGGCGGCGCGGGTGCGGCTGATCCCGGCCGTTACAAGATCGTGAGCTTCTTCGCCAAGCGGGCGCGCGGCCTCATGGCGCGCTGGGCGGTCCTTCACAAGGCCGCGACCCCCAGGGCACTGGAGAAGTTCGACCTCGAAGGCTATGGTTTCGACGCTTCGGCCTCGAAGCCCGATCGGCTGGTGTTTCGACGGAGGGCGTCATGAGTCAAGGACAAGTCATCAGCGCAGAGCTTCGCGAGTGGATCGCGACTCAACTGGCTGCCGGCCATTCGGTCCCGAGCCTGCGTGCGTCCATGCGGGCTGCCGGCTGGCATGACGCTGCCGCGGATGCGGCGCTGGCCGAAGTGGAGCGGGAAGCGATTGGCGCGGCTGAAGCCACGAGAGCGATGCCCGGGCCCGATCTCTCCAACTCGCCGCTCTACATCGACGCGGGCGATCGCCGTGTCTACGTGTTGCAGACCCTGCGGAGTCCGCACGTCATCGTCTTCGGGGACCTGTTGTCCGACGAGGAGTGCGAAGCGCTGATCGCCGCGGCACGGCAGCGGTTGGCGCGCTCCCTGACCGTCGAGACGCAGACGGGCGGCGAGGCGCTCAACGTCGACCGGACCAGTGACGGCATGTTCTTCGAGCGCGGCGAAAACCCGGTGGTCGCGCGGATCGAGAAGCGCATCGCCACGCTACTGCGGTGGCCGCTCGAATTCGGCGAGGGGCTGCAGATCCTTCGCTACGCGCCCGGCGCGCAGTACCGGCCGCACTACGACTATTTCGACCCGAGCGAGCCCGGCACGCCGATCATCCTGAAGCGGGGCGGGCAGCGTGTTGCCACGCTCGTGATGTATCTGCACGAACCTGAGCAGGGCGGCGCGACGACATTTCCGGACGTCGGGCTGGAAGTTGCTCCCAAACGTGGCACCGGCGTCTTCTTCAGCTACGAGCGCCCGGACCCGGCGACGCGCACCTTGCACGGAGGCGCGCCGGTTCTGGCAGGCGAGAAGTGGGTCGCGACCAAATGGTTGCGCGAGCGCGAGTTCAATTGACCAGCTGAGCGCGCTCTCATGAAGGTCACGGCGAACGGGATCCAGATCGAGGTCGAAGACAGCGGGGGCGAGGGGCGCCCGGTGATTCTGCTCATCATGGGGCTCGGCATGCAGTTGATCGGGTGGCCGGCGGAATTCGTCCAAGCGCTGGTCGACGGTGGATTCAGGGTGATCCGGCATGACAACCGTGACATCGGGCTGAGCCAGGGCTTCGACGAAGCCGGCACCGGCAGCGTGATCTGGCAGGGCATCCGTCAGCGCCTGGGCCTGCCGGTGCGTTCGGCCTACTCGCTTCAGGATATGGCCGACGATGCGCTCGGCGTGCTCGATGCGCTGGGCATCGGGCGCGCGCATGTCATCGGAGCTTCGATGGGCGGGATGATCGCGCAGCGGCTCGCGGCCAGTGCACCCGGGAGGATGGCGAGCCTGGTCAGCATCATGAGTTCAAGCGGGGCGCGCAACCTGCCGGGTCCGCGGGCGGATGTGACCGCCGCGTTGCTGCGGCGGCCCGCCAGCCGGACCGAGGCGGCTTTGGTCGAGCATGGCCTCAAGTTCAGCCGCTTGATATCGAGTCCTGCCTTTGCGCGCGACGAACGCACCCAGGCGGACCGCATCGCCCGGGCGCTTCGACGCGCGTATCGGCCCGCGGGCGTCGTGCGGCAAATCCTCGCGATAACTGCCGACAACGGGCGGGCAGATCTGCTCTCGCGCATCGAAAGCCCATCGCTGGTCTTGCATGGCGAGGCCGACCCGCTGGTGCCGATCGCGTGCGGCAAGGACACGGCGCGGCGCATCCCCGGGGCGCGTTTCGTCGGCATTCCAGGCATGGGGCACGATCTGCCGCCGCCCGTGATCGAAATCCTCCTGCAGCACATCGTTCCTTTTCTACAGACGGCCGAGAACCGATCATGAGCCTCGATAACACCCCGGAACAATCGCAGCTGGGCCGTGCCTCTGCTTACGCTGACCAATACGACCCGAGCCTGCTTTTCCCGATTGCGCGTGCCACGCAACGGGAAGCGATGGGTATCAGGGAAGGCGCGCTGCCGTTTTTCGGCGCGGATCTCTGGACGGCTTTCGAATTGAGCTGGCTCAACCCCCGCGGCAAGCCACAACTCGCCATTGCGCACTTCACCGTACCTTGCGAGACGCCCAACATCATCGAGAGCAAGTCATTCAAGCTCTATCTCAACAGCTTCAACAGCAGCGTTTTCGTGGATCAGGATGCCGTTCGGCAGCGCTTGCGCGCGGACCTGAGCGAGGCGGTCTGGCGAGGGAGCGACCGTTCCGGCAGCGTCGGCGTCAAGCTGGTGCCGCCGGCGGCGTTCGAGAACGAGACGGTGCGCGAACTGGGGGGACTCGATCTGGACCGACTGGATATCGAGTGCACCCACTATCAGCCCGCGCCTGAGCTGCTGACAAGCGACACGACCCAGGTGCCGGTGACGGAAACGCTGAGCAGCCGTCTTCTCAAGAGCAATTGCCTTGTCACGGGCCAGCCCGACTGGGGGAGCGTGGAGATCCGCTACAGCGGGCCGCCGATCGATCAGGCGGGCCTGCTGGCGTACATCGTCAGCTTCCGCAATCACAACGAGTTTCACGAGCCGTGCGCGGAGCGGATCTTCACGGACGTCTGGCGCCGCTGCCAGCCCAACAAGCTGGCGGTCTACGCGAGGTACACCCGCAGGGGTGGGTTGGATATCAATCCGTTCCGTACCAGCTGGCCGCAGGCCTTGCCCGAGAACGTACGCACTGCACGGCAGTAGGGTTGAACAAAAAAGGTCGGGCCGACTTGCCAGCGGCTCGAAAACAGTGTCATAATTGCAGGCTCCACTAAACGCGACAGCGCTTAGAGGCCCAGAAGTCCGAAAGGGCCGATGAAGTCAGGCGGAGAAGAAAAAAGAAAAACTTCAAAAAGTTTTTCGATTCTTCAAAAAACCTGTCATAATCGAGGGCTTCGCCAAACACGGCAACGAGTTAGATCCTTCGGGGTGTAGCGAGTTAGGCGGAGGGAAGAAAAGAAAAAATCTTCAAAAATTTTTTCTGAACTTCAAAAAATCGTGTTATAGTAGAGGGCTTCGCTGATCGCAGCAAGCAAGACGCAAGACAGAAGATGTCGAGTGTCAGGATCCTTAAAAACATACAGCCGATAAGCGTGGGCGTTTGAGGCGAACAGCCAAGTTCTTCGGAACTCAAGTCTTCGGACTTTTAAACG